>NZ_KE383816.1:0-174430 GCF_000422305.1 Luteimonas mephitis DSM 12574
CTGTCCTGGAAGTTGTAACCGACGCTGCCGGTCAGGTACCAGCGGTCGTCGAACTCCTGCGCATTGGCGGCCTGCGCAAAGCCGATGCCGGCGAGGAGCGCGGCACAGAGCAGTTTCTTGTTCATTCGGGTTCAGCTCCTTGATTCAGGGGAAGGCTTGCTTGTTGACGCTTCTTGGTTGTCTTTATGTCGTTCAAGAGGACCGCGGGGAACGCCCGGCGCAACCCTAGGGCGATGGCCGTGAAGGCGCTGTTAACGCCGGCGTAACAGGTCCGCTGAACGGGCCATTATTGTTGGTAAAGCTGAATGAAGTCGGAAAGAGGGAGCGCGTCGAGCGCCGCGGGGTCCGCGGCCAGCGCCATCAGCCGCTCCGCCCTGCCCGGCGCGAGATGCGCCCGCAGCGCGCTTTCGCACTTGGCCATCAGCACCGGAATGCCCTCGGCCCGGCGCTTGCGGTGGCCGATCGGGTAGTCGATCGAGACCTGCTGCGTCGCACTGCCGTCCTTGAAGAACACCTGCACCGAATTGCCGATATACCGCTTGTCGGGATCGAAATAGTCGCGGGTGAACCGCGGGTTCTCCACCACCGTCATCTTCGCGCGCAGCGCGTCGATGCGCGGATCTGCGGCGACGTCGTCC
Organism: Luteimonas mephitis DSM 12574; assembly: GCF_000422305.1. Taxonomy (GTDB): domain Bacteria; phylum Pseudomonadota; class Gammaproteobacteria; order Xanthomonadales; family Xanthomonadaceae; genus Luteimonas; species Luteimonas mephitis. Next base: position 639 of record NZ_KE383816.1, read on the forward strand.
TCGTAGTCGGCGGCGGTCAGGCGGCCGAAGATCAGGGGGACGGCGACCATGTACTGGATGCAATGGTCGCGGTCGGCGTAGTTGGCCAGCGGCCCGGTCTTGTCGATGATGCGCGCGCCGGCTTCCTGGGTCTGGATCTCGATGCGCTCGATGTCGTCGAGACGTTCCCTGGCCTGGCCGTGCAGCTGCATCGCGCATTCCACGGCCGTCTGGGCGTGGAATTCGGCCGGGAAGCTGATCTTGAACAGGATGTTCTCCATCACGTAGCTGCCGAACGGGCGCTCGAACTCGAACGCCCTGCCGCCGAAGGCGACGTCCTGGAAGCCCCAGGTCCTGGCGCTCAGCGCGCTCGGGTAGCCGACCACCTTCTTGTCGACGGCGTTGATCGCGTGGATGACCGCGCGGCGGCAGGCGTCGCCCGCGGCCCAGCTCTTGCGCGGGCCGGTGTTGGGCGCGTGGCGGTAGGTGCGCAGCACGCCGTTGTCGATCCACGAATGCGACACCGCGTTGATCACCTCCTGCTTGCCGCCGCCGAACATCGCGGTGGCGACCGCGGTCGAGGCCAGGCGCACCAGGATCACGTGGTCCAGGCCGACGCGGTTGAACGAGTTCCGCAGCGCGTACACGCCCTGGATCTCGTGCGCCTTGATCGCCCAGCCCAGCACGTCGCGCACCGTCATGCCCTTGCCGCCTGCCCGCTCGGCCTTGCGCGACAGCCAGTCGGCGACCGCGAGGATGGTGCCGAGGTTGTCCGAGGGATGGCCCCACTCGGCCGCCAGCCAGGTGTCGTTGAAATCGAGCCAGCGCACGAGGGTGCCGATGTTGAACGCGGCCTGGGCCGGATCGAGTTCGAACGCCGTGCCCGGCACGCGTGCGCCGCCAGGGATCTCGCCGCCGGCGACCAGCGGCCCGAGGTGCTTCACGCAGCCCTCGAACTTCATCGCCAGCATCGCGCAGGCCAGCGAGTCGAGCAGCATGTAGCGCGCGGTGTCGAAGGCCTCCTGCGAATCGACCTCGTACTCGATCACGTAGTCGGCGATGTCGACCATCGACTGGTCGGGATCGGGGCGCGCGGCGGAACGGATGTCTGTGCTGGTCATGACCGGCCTCCGGGAAAAGGACGCGGGCATTGTGCGCCGACGGGCGTGCCGGCCAAGTGTGGCCGCCCGGCCAGGCGCATCAAGCGAATCATGCAGCCGCGGCTTCCAACGGCGTTGCGCTGACGCGTTCGTACCGCGCGGCAGGCCTCCCCGCGTCACAGCGTCCCTGCGGGAACGCGCACCGCACCGTCCATCAGCACCCGCGCGCTGCGGCTCATGATCGCCTTGGTGACGGTCCATCGGCCATCGGCCAATTGCGCCTGCGCGCCGACCCGCAGCGTGCCGGACGGATGGCCGAAGCGCACCGACTCGCGCTCGCCGCCGCCGGCGGCGCGGTTGACCAGGGTGCCGGGGATCGATGCCGCGGTGCCGATGGCAACCGCGGCGGTGCCCATCATCGCGTGGTGCAGCTTGCCCATCGACAGCGCGCGCACGTGCAGGTCGATCTCGCCGGCGGCGATTGCCTTGCCGCTGGAGGACACGTAGTCCTGCGCCGGCGCGACGAAGGCGACCTTGGGCGTGTGCTGGCGCGTGGCGGCCTCGGCGGCCGTCGCGATCAGGCCCATGCGCACGGCACCGGCGGCGCGGATCGCCTCGAACCGCGCCAGCGCCGCCGCGTCGTCGTTGATCGCGGCCTGCAGTTCGGTGCCGCGGTAACCCAGTTCGGCGGCATCGAGGAAGATCGCCGGGATGCCGGCGTTGATCAGCGTCGCGGTGAACCTGCCCACGCCGGGCACGTCCAGTTCGTCGACGAGGTTGCCGGTCGGGAACATGCCCGCCGCCGCGCCATCGCCTTCGCCCTCCTCGGACGGATCAAGGAACTCCAGCCTGATTTCGGCCGCCGGGAAGGTGACGCCGTCGAGCTCGAAATCGCCGGTTTCCTGCACCTGGCCATCCGCGACCGGCACGTGCGCGATGATCGTCTTGCCGATGTTGGCCTGCCAGATGCGCACCACCGCGGTGCCGTCGCGGGGAACGCGCGCCGGGTCGACCAGGCCATTGGCGATGGCGAACGGACCGACCGCGGACGACAGGTTGCCGCAATTGCCGCTCCAGTCGACGAAGGCCTTGTCGATCGCGACCTGGCCGTAGAGATAGTCGACGTCGTGATCGGGCACCGACGCCTTCGAGAGGATCACGCACTTGCTGGTGCTCGACGTCGCCCCGCCCATGCCGTCGGTGTGCTTGGCGTAGGGATCGGGCGAACCGATCACGCGCATCAGCAGCGCATCGCGCGCCGGCCCCGGCACCTGCGCCGCCTGCGGCAGGTCCTGAAGACGGAAGAACACGCCCTTGGAGGTGCCGCCGCGCATGTAGGTGGCGGGGATGCGGAGCTGCGGAACATGGGGCATGGACGATTTCCGGAAAGTGGGGTGTTGTGGCGCGGTGGAATCTGGAGCGCGGGCGCGGACCGCCTACGCCTCCTGCGCCGCCTCGAAGAAGTCGTTGGCGAAGCGTTGCAGCACGCCGCCAGCCTCGTAGATCGACACTTCCTCGGCGGTATCGAGGCGGCAGGTGACCGGCACGTCCAGCCGCTCGCCGTCCTTGCGGTGGATCACCAGCGTCAGCGTCGCCCCCGGCGCCGGCGTGCCGTCGACATCGAAGGTCTCGGTGCCGTCGATGCCGAGCGTGTTGCGGTCGGTGCCGGGCTGGAACTCCAGCGGCAGCACGCCCATGCCGATCAGGTTGGTGCGGTGGATGCGCTCGAAACCCTCGGCGGCAATCGCCTCCACGCCGGCCAGGCGCACGCCCTTGGCGGCCCAGTCGCGCGAGCTGCCCTGTCCGTAGTCGGCGCCGGCGATGATGATCAGCGGCTGCCTGCGGTCCATGTAGGTTTCGATCGCCTCCCACATGCGCGTGACCTGCCCTTCCGGCTCGATCCGCGCCAGCGAACCCTGGCGCACGCTGCCGTCGGCGTTGCGCACCATCTCGTTGAGCAGCTTCGGGTTGGCGAACGTGGCGCGCTGCGCGGTGAGGTGGTCGCCGCGGTGGGTGGCGTAGGAATTGAAGTCCTCTTCCGGCAAGCCCATCTTCGCCAGGTACTCGCCGGCGGCGCTGGTCGGCAGGATCGCGTTCGACGGCGACAGGTGGTCGGTGGTGATGTTGTCGCCCAGCACCGCCAGCGGGCGCATGCCGCGCAGGGTGCGTTCGCCGGCCAGCGCGCCTTCCCAGTAGGGCGGGCAGCGGATGTAGGTGCTCTGCGGGCGCCAGTCGTACAGCGGCTCGGCCTTTTGGTCGCGCGCGACGCGGACGTTGAACATCGGTTCGTACACCTGCCGGAACTGTTCGGGCTTGACGTGCGCGCGCACGATCGCGTCGATCTCCTCGTCGCTCGGCCACAGGTCCTTGAGGGTGACCGGATTGCCCTGCGCGTCGGTGCCGAGCACGTCCTTCTCGATGTCGAAACGCACGGTGCCGGCGATCGCGTAGGCGACCACCAGCGGCGGCGAGGCAAGGAAGGCCTGCTTGGCGTAGGGGTGGATGCGGCCGTCGAAGTTGCGGTTGCCCGACAGCACGGCGGTGACGTAGAGGTCGCGCTCGATGACCTCCTTCTGGATCGCCGGATCGAGCGCGCCGCTCATGCCGTTGCAGGTGGTGCAGGCGAAACCGACGATGCCAAAGCCCAGCTGCTCCAGTTCCGGCAGCAGCTTCGAATCCTCCAGGTACAGCTGCACCGCCTTCGAGCCCGGTGCCAGCGAGGTCTTGACCCACGGCTTGCGCACCAGCCCCAGCGCGTTGGCCTTCTTCGCCAGCAGGCCGGCGGCGACGACGTTGCGCGGGTTGGAGGTGTTGGTGCAGCTGGTGATCGCGGCGATGATCACCGCGCCGTCGGGCATCAGGCCCTTTGCTTCCTCGGCGCGCGCGGCGTCGAGGTTGCCGGCGATGCCGCGCTCGGCCAGCGCGCTGGTCGGCAGGCGCCGGTGCGGGTTGGACGGGCCGGCCATGTTGCGGGTGACGGTCGACAGGTCGAACGCCAGCGTGCGCTCGTACTGCGCGGTGGCCAGCGCGTCGGCCCACAGGCCGGTGTGCTTCGCGTAGGTCTCGACCAACTTCACCTGCGCGTCGTCGCGGCCGGTCAGGCGCAGGTAGTCGATGGTGTTGTCGTCGATGAAGAACATCGCCGCGGTCGCGCCGTACTCGGGCGCCATGTTGGAGATCGTCGCGCGGTCGCCCAGGGTCAGCGCGGACGCGCCTTCGCCGCGGAATTCCAGGTACGCGCCGACCACCTTCGACTGGCGCAGGAACTCGGTCAGCGCCAGCACGATGTCGGTGGCGGTGATGCCCGGCTGCGGCCGGCCCGCCAGCTCGACGGCGACGATCTCCGGCAGCCGCATCCACGAGGCGCGGCCGAGCATCACGCTCTCCGCTTCCAGCCCGCCGACGCCGACCGCGATCACGCCCAGCGCATCGACGTGCGGGGTGTGGCTGTCGGTGCCCACGCAGGTGTCGGGGAACGCGACGCCGTCCTGCACGTAGACCACCGGCGACATCTTCTCCAGGTTGATCTGGTGCATGATCCCGTTGCCCGGCGGGATCACGTCGACATTGCGGAACGCATGCCGGGTCCACTCGATGAAGTGGAAGCGGTCCTCGTTGCGGCGATCCTCGATCGCGCGGTTCTTGCCGAACGCGTCCTTGTCGAAGCCCGGTGCCTCCACCGCCAGCGAGTGGTCGACGATCAGCTGGGTCGGCACCACCGGGTTGACCTGCGCCGGGTCGCCGCCGCGCCGCGCGATCGCGTCGCGCAGGCCGGCCAGGTCGACCAGCGCGGTCTGGCCGAGGATGTCGTGGCAGACCACCCGCGCCGGGAACCAGGGGAAATCGAGGTCGCGGCGGCGCTCGACCAGCTGGGTGAGGTAGTCGCTGAGCCGGGCCGGATCGGCGCGGCGCACCAGGTTTTCCGCATGCACGCGCGAGGTGTACGGCAGCGCGTCGTAGGCACCCGGCTTGATCGCCTCGACGGCGGCGCGGGTGTCGAAGTAGTCGAGATCGGTGCCGGGCAGCGGCTTGCGGAAATCGGTATTCATGCGGGTATCGGCTCTCCAGCGTGGGCGACGACGCGCACGCGGACCGCCCTTCGCTCGAACGAGCATGGAAAGGCCGGCCGCGGAACGTGATGGCGGTGATTATCGCATCCGGCCCGGTGCCCGGCATGGCGACGCGGCACGGGCATTCAGTCGCACTCGATACGCCGATGCCAGATCGTCGGTGGTGTCCCCATGTCGGTCGACGACTTGCGCACTTGCTTGCGGCCCGACCACACCAGCAGTGCATGGTCGCCACGGTCCACGACGGCGACGTCCTCGACCTGGCCACCCGTTACGGTCTGCTGCCGTGGCGTGGCTGAGCGGCCATCCAGCTCTGCCGCCAGAGCGTCACCGGCCAGCACGAACAGGTCGTTGTTGGTCCACTCGGGCGAGTCCGACCACGGGAACCCGCCCAGCGGATTCCACCAACGCCGGTCGCTGCCCTGGTGGCGGCCGTCGACCCAGGCCACCAGCGGCCGGCCCGCACAGGAGGCGGCGGCGACGCGGAACGCCTTGGCACTGCCGGACAGCGAGCCGATGTCGTAACCGGCGAGGCGCCGTGGCGGGGACCACGCATCGCCATCCCAGTGACTTGCGAACAGCCCGTGCGCAACGAACAGGGCCAGCGGCGTGGTACCTCCGATGTCGACGGCCAGGTCGTTGACGTAGTCATCCGCCCCATCGCTGGTGACGCGTCCCGGCTCGCTCCACCCCATCCCGCCATCGGTACTCCATGCGGCCTGCACTCTGGACTCCAGTCGCACATTCGGACCGGTTTCGGTCGGGATCCGTGTCCCCCACAGCAACAGCAGGCGGCCGTCGCGCTGCGCCAGCACCGGATCGTGCAGCTGCGCGATGCTGCCGACCCGCGTGCGGCGTACCGCGGGAAGGCTGGCCAGCGGCATCACCGGCCCAGCCTGTCCGCCACGCCATCGCAGGGTATTCAGCACCTGGTCGCCGGCAGCGCCCCCAGTTGCATAGACGATGAACAGACTTCCATCGATGCCCACGGCATCGAACGTCGTCGCGGGCGGCACGTGGTCACCAAGCAGCGCCGGTTGCGGCTGCCACCGGTCGGCGCCGGCCGGCAGCCACCAGTGGTCGAGCCGCGATCCCGCCAGCACGTGCAGGCCGTCGCGGGCGGCGACGACCCGTGGCGTTCCGGCGATGCCATCGGCCAGCTGGACCGGTGCGCCCCAGCGCAGCGGGTCGCCGTGGCCGCGCTGGTACATCAGTCGTGCGGAGCGGTTGGTCTTGCCGTGCAGGCCGGGCCGCTCGCGCCAGACCAGATGCACGCTGCCGTCAGCACCGGTCGCCAGGTCCAGCCCGTCGATCCGGTCCTGCACCTGCGCGCCGGCATGGACCACCGTGGGTGCGGCAACGGCCTGCGACTCCGGCTCGGCCGTGTCGGCCGGCTGGCAACCGCCGGCCGCGGACATGGCCAGCGCAAGGGTCAGCCACAACCAGCGCCCGATAGGCGGGCCGCGAAACTTCGCCTGTGTCGATACGTCCATCCCTTCACTCCGCGCGTCGCTCCTTTCGTGCGACGACTGTACTGGAGGGACGCAGCACCACCACCGCCGCCCGGCTTGCCGCAAACACCGTTTGGCGGCATCGTGGGCAATCCATACGCCTACGTATCCCCATGCCCGACGCAGCGCACCCGCCCTACCCGCACCTGTTCTCGCCGCTGGATCTCGGCTTCACCACCCTGCGCAACCGCGTGCTGATGGGATCGATGCACACCGGGCTCGAAGACCACCGCCGCGACTTCCCGAAGCTGGCGGCGTACTTCGCCGAGCGTGCCGAGGGCGGCGTCGGGATGATGGTCACCGGCGGCTTCTCGCCGAACCTGGTCGGCTGGCTCAAGCCTTTCGCCGGCAAGCTCGGCTGGCCGTGGGAAGCGCGCAAGCATCGCCAGGTCACCGCTGCGGTGCACGCGCACGACGCGAAGATCTGCCTGCAGCTGCTGCACGCGGGCCGCTACGCCTACCATCCGCTGTCGGTGTCGGCATCGCGGATCAAGGCGCCGATCAACCCGTTCACCCCGCGTGCGCTGTCGGCGCGCGGCGTCGAACGCCAGGTCGATGCCTTCGCCACCGCGGCGAAACTGGCGCGCGACGGCGGCTACGACGGCGTCGAGATCATGGGCTCGGAGGGCTACCTGCTCAACCAGTTCACGGTTGCGCGCACCAACAAGCGCGATGACCGCTGGGGCGGCAGCGCGGAGAACCGCATGCGCTTCGCGGTGGAGATCGTGCGCCGCGTGCGCGAGGCCTGCGGGCCGGACTTCATCGTCATCTACCGGCTGTCGATGCTCGACCTGGTCGACGGCGGCAACGACTGGGACGAGATCGTCGCGCAGGCCAAGGCGGTGGAAGCCGCGGGCGCGACGATCATCAACACCGGCATCGGCTGGCACGAGGCGCGCGTGCCCACCATCGCCACCTCGGTGCCACGCGGCGCGTTTGCCGGCGTCACCGCCAAGCTGCGACCGCACGTGGCGCTGCCGCTGGTGGCCACCAATCGCATCAACATGCCCGACATGGCCGAGCGCATCCTCGCCTCGGGCGGCGCGGACATGGTATCGATGGCGCGGCCGCTGCTGGCCGACCCACGCTGGGTGGCGAAGGCACGCGCGGGCAAGGCGCACGCGATCAACACCTGCATCGCGTGCAACCAGGCCTGCCTGGATCACGTGTTCCAGAACAAAAGGGCCAGCTGCCTGGTCAACCCGCGCGCCTGCGCCGAGACCGAGCTCAACTACACGCCGACCGCCACGCCCAGGCGCATGGCCGTGGTCGGCGCTGGCCCGGCGGGCCTTGCGTGCGCCACGATCGCCGCCGGGCGCGGGCATCGCGTCACCCTGTTCGACACCGCGGACGAGATCGGCGGACAGTTCAACCTGGCCAAGATCATCCCGGGCAAGGAAGAGTTCAACGAAACCCTGCGCTACTTCCGCCACCGCATCGACGAGACCGGGGTGGAGCTGCGGCTGTCGACGAAAGCCACGCCCGAGCTGCTGGCCGGCTTCGACCAGGTGGTGCTCGCCACCGGCGTGACCCCGCGCAAGGTCGATTTCCCCGGCCACGACCATCCCAAGGTGGTCGGCTACCTCGACGTGCTGCAGCGACGCGTCGTGCCGGGCGCGCGGGTGGCGATCATCGGTGCCGGCGGGATCGGTTTCGACGTGGCCGAGTTCCTCGCCCAGGACACGCCCTCACCCAGCCTCGACCCACGGCGCTGGATGGCCGAATGGGGCGTGGATCCGCGCTTCGACGCCCGCGGCGGCCTGGCCCCGGCGCGACCCGAACCGTCGCCGCGCCAGCTGTGGCTGCTGCAGCGCAGCCCCGGCCGGCCCGGCGCGCGGCTGGGCAAGACCACCGGCTGGATCCACCGCGCCACGCTGAAGGCCAAGGGCGTGCGGATGCTCGGTGGCGTGGAGTACCTGGGCGTGGACGACGACGGCCTGCGCGTGCGCATCGACGGCACCGAACAGCGCCTCGCCGTGGACCACGTGGTCATCTGTGCCGGACAGGAATCCCGGCGCGACCTGCTGGCCCCGCTGCAGGCCGCTTCGATCGCGGTGCAGGTCATCGGCGGTGCGGACGTCGCCGCCGAACTCGACGCCAAGCGCGCGATCGCGCAGGCGGCGCAGGTCGCCGCCGCGCTCTGAGCAGGCGCGCTCCGCGCGGCAATCCGGAGTAAAAACTCCAATCCAGTCAGTCATTTTTCGCGATTGGCGTTCAGGTTGCGTTGGGAAACCGCCCGCTACCGTGCGCCAACTTTTCCCGCCGCCCGATTCCGGCGGGACCGGCCCGGACCGCCCTTCTGCGGTCTTCGGAGCCCGGGCGAAAGCGCCATAGAGCCGCTGCCCTCCCCAATACGCCATGCCCGTTGGAACACCGAGCCCCCTGGCCCTGGTGATGCCGGCGGGCGCAACGCAGCAAGGAGTTGTTCGATGAAACTGGCATGGATCCTGTGGTTGGCCACCGTGCTGCCGCCGCAAGCCGCCGATTCGCTCTGCCTCAGCACCACGGTGTACCTCGAGGCCCGCGACCAGTCCAACCGCGGCCAGCAGGCCGTGGCCGAGGTGGCCCTGCGTCGCCAGGACAGCGGCCTGTGGGGCGACTCGATGTGCGATGTGGTGACCGCGCGCAAACAGTTCGCGCCGTCGCTGGTGTCGCCCAATACCCGCCTGGGCAACGTCGAGGCGTGGTCGCAGGCAGTGACGATCGCGATCGAATCCGAGCGCAACTGGGCGTTGCCCGTCGGCGAGCGCAAGGAGATCGTGCCCGGCGCCAGCCATTTCATGGCCCACGACATCGCCAGCCCGAGCTGGCGCAACGCCTACCAGGTCGCGACGATCGGCGGCCACACCTTCCTCAAGGTGCAGAACCTCAAACCGCGCCACGGTTGACCGATCCGCGCGGCGCGACGGTCCGTTCCACTGGCGCCACCACGTCCTCACGGCGATGTCGTCATCATGGTGGTTTCCCGAACCGCCTGGAACTGACGCATGAAGCTCTACTACTCCCCCGGCGCCTGCTCGCTCGCCGACCACATCGTGCTCGAATGGATCGGCAAGCCCTACGAGGCCGTCCGCGTTTCGCGTGACGAGCGCAAGCTGCCGGGCTTCCTCAAGCTCAATCCCGCCGGCGCCGTGCCGGTGCTGCAGGACGGCGACTGGACGCTGACCCAGAACGCCGCGATCCTCAATTTCCTCGCCGACACATTCCCCGAAGCCGGCCTCGGCGGCGACGGCACGCCGAAGGGCCGCGCCGAGGTGAACCGCTGGCTGGCGTTCGTCAACTCCGACATGCATCCGGCGTTCAAGCCGCTGTTCGGCACGCTCGCCTGGCTCGGCGACGACGCAGCCATCGAGAAGGGCAAGGGCGTGGCGCGCAAGACGCTGCGCGGCATGTTCGAACGCATCGACGCGCAGCTCGCAGGCAACGACTGGATCGCCGGCAGCCGTTCCATCGCCGACCCTTACCTGTACGTGGTGACGCGCTGGGCGAAGGGGAACGACATCGACCTGTCGGGGCTCGGCAACCTCGAAAACTTCATTGCACGGATCGAATCCGACGCCGCGGTGCAGCGGGTGCTGAAGGCGGAAGCCGTCGCGTCGTGAGGCGCGGATTCCCGGCTGCCGAAGCGCAGGTCCTGCCGCTGATCAGGGCCGATGGGCACGGACCGGGCGCAACGGCGTAGAAGATCGCACTTCCCTGCCCCACCCGTCCTGGCCGGCGCAGAACGCTGGCAAAAAAAAAGGGGTCGCGCAACGCGCGGCCCCTTCTTCCAGGACAAGACGATGGTCAGCGCTTGCCGATCGGCACGTAGGCGCGGTCTTCCGGCCCGGTGTAGTTGGCGCTGGGGCGGATGATCTTGCCGTCCTCGCGCTGCTCGATCACGTGCGCGCTCCAGCCCGCGGTACGCGCGATCACGAACAGCGGGGTGAACATCGGCGTCGGCACGCCCATCATGTGGTAGCTCGATGCACTGAACCAGTCGAGGTTCGGGAACATCTTCTTCATCTCCATCATGACGTTCTCGATCCGTTCGGACACGTCGAACAGGGTCATGTTGCCGCCGTCCTGGCACAGCCTGCGCGAGATGTCCTTGATGATCGGGTTGCGCGGGTCGCCGATGGTGTAGACCGGATGGCCGAAGCCGATCACGATCTCCTTGCGCTCCACCCGGGCGCGGATGTCGGCCTCGGCCTCGTCGGCACTGCCGTAGCGCGAGATGATGTCCATCGCCACTTCGTTGGCGCCGCCGTGCTTGGGGCCGCGCAGCGCGCCGATCGCTCCGGTGATGCACGAATGCATGTCGCTGCCGGTGCCGGCGATCACCCGCGCGGTGAACGTGCTGGCGTTGAACTCGTGCTCCGCGTACAGGATCAGCGACTTGTCCATCGCATCGGCGTGCAGCTCGCTAGGCGCCTGGCCGTGCAGCAGGTGCAGGAAGTGCGCGGCGATCGAGTCGTCATCGGTTTCGACGTCGATGCGACGGCCGTTGCGGGTGAAGTGCCACCAGTACAGCAGCATCGAGCCGAAGCTCGCCATCAGGCGGTCGGCGATGTCGCGCGCCTCGGATGCCGGATGACCATCGCGCTCGGGGAGCACGGTGCCCAGCACCGAGCAGCCGGTGCGCATCACGTCCATCGGATGCGCGTTGGCGGGCACCAGCTCCAGCGCCTCCTGGACGATCGCGGGCAGGCCGCGCAGCCGCGCCAGCTTGGCCTTGTACGCCTTGAGTTGCGAAGCCGTGGGCAGCGCGCCGTGCACCAGCAGGTGCGCCACTTCCTCGAAAGTGGACTTCGTCGCCAGGTCGTGGATGTCGTAGCCGCGGTAGTGGAGGTCGTTGCCGCTGCGGCCGACCGTGCACAGCGCGGTGTTGCCGGCGGCGGTGCCGGACAAGGCCACCGACTTCTTCGGCTTCGGCAGGGTGCTCGGGGTGTCGCTCATCGGCATGCTCCGGTCTTGTTTGCTTTGCGATGCGGGCATTTTACGGCTTTCAGCCGCTGGCCTGTCCGCTTCGCCGTGCCGCCCGCGTTGACTGGGACGACGGGGGCGATGCCAGTGCGGCACCGCTGCCACGCGACCAGCGGATCGAGTCCGCGTCGCGAACCAACGCGCCGGTGGGGTCTGGCCAGAGGGGGCTGGCTCGGACTCAAGTGACTTCTCTCCAGGCCCGCCGGCCGACTACCCACCCGCGAAAGGCGCCCGCGCCGCCGGCCCGCCTATTCCTTCGAGAACAGCTCGTCGAGCTTGCGCTCGTAGGCGTGGTAGCCGAGGAAGTCGTACAGCTCTTCTCGCGTTTGCAGGCGGTCGATGATGTTCTTCTGCGTGCCTTCGCGGCGCACGGCCTCGTAGAAGCCGAGCGCGGCCTTGTTCATCGCGCGATAGGCGCCGCAGCAGTACAGCGCGATGTCGACGCCGGCGTCGCGCAACTCGTCGGTGGTGAAGAACGGCGTGGAACCGAACTCGGTGAGGTTGGCCAGGATCGGCACCTTCACCGCGGCCTTGAAGCGCCGGTAGTCGTCGAGCGTCTTCATCGCCTCGGGGAAGATCATGTCGGCGCCGGCTTCGACGTAGGCCACGGCGCGTTCAATCGCCGAATCGATGCCTTCGCTGGCGGCCGCATCTGTGCGCGCCATGATCACGAAGCCGGCGTCAGTGCGCGCATCGACCGCGGCCTTGACCCGGTCGGCCATCTCCGCCTTCGGCACCACTTCCTTGCCCGGGCGATGGCCGCAGCGCTTCTGTCCCACCTGGTCCTCCATGTGCACCGCGGCCACGCCGACGCGCTCGAAGTTCCGGATCGTGCGCGCGATGTTGAACGCCCCGCCCCAGCCGGTGTCGATGTCGACCAGCAGCGGCATGCCGGTGGCGTCGACGATGCGACGCGCGTCGATCAGCACGTCCTCCATCGTCGAGATGCCCAGGTCGGGCATGCCCAGCGAGTTGGCGGCGACGCCGCCGCCGGACAGGTACAGCGCCTTGTAACCCGTGCGCCTGGCCATCAGGCCGGCGTAGGCGGTGATCGCGCCCATGACCTGCAGCGGGGATTCCTCGGCCAGCGCGGCGCGGAAGCGGGCGCCGGCGGATGTGGATGCGCTCATGGGAACTCCGGCAAAAACGCGATTTTAGCCGATGCCGTGGCGACGGCGCCGGAAACAGCGAGCCCTCGCCCGGCCGCGGCGCCCTGGCCGAGGCGAACGCGTCACTCCCCCGCGTCGGCGCCGCGCTTCAGCGCGCGCAGCTGGTAGCTCCCGACCCAGAGGTGCGCGCTGGTTGCCACGTCGACCAGCTGCACGCTGACCAGCACCTCGTTGCCGGCCTTCTGCACGCTGCCTTCCAGCAGCGTCGCCACGCCCAGCTGCCTGCCGATCGCCTCCAGCTCGCGCGGATGGCTGCCGTAGCGCAGCGTCGAGGCGCGCGAGATCACTTTCAGGTTGCCGATGTCGGCCAGCTTGGTCAGGATCAGGCCCTGCATGCAGGCGACGAAGTATTCGTCGTCCCTGTCGGCGGAAAGGTTCTCGAACGCAGCACTGCGATCGATCGCGCCGGCGCCGCCGGCGGAGCGGCTGCGGCGCGTGCAGGCACCGCGGTCGCGGCCGGCGTCGTGGCGTGTCGATCGCGATGCTGGCCGAACTGTCGCCACGCCAACACGGCCACGGCCGGCAGCAGCACCGCGATGATGACGAAGTCCAGCCGGCGGCCGACCTGCCGATGCTGCCCGGGCGGCCGGGCATCCGGCGAATGCGCCGGCTCGGTGCGGCGCACGCCGTCGGGCGTCAGCTCGTACGCCCAGGCCAGCACCACCGCGACCGGCAAGCCCAGCATCAGCAGCACCACGATCGCGGTGGTCAGGCCGTCGGGCAGGTGCAGCGCAGGGATGATGGTCGAAGCGACCTCGATCAGCACCCAGGCGACCACGCCGTAGGCGATCGCCACGCGGAACACGTGGCGGCGGCGCAGCTCGCGGATCAGCCTGGATCGTGCCATCTGCCGTCACCTGCCGTGGCCCGCGCCGGCGCTCGCGGCGCACCGGCAGGCTGGCCGGCGGCCGCGCCCGTGCTCCCGCGGCCGCCGCGGCCGCGCGGACTCCACCCGGTTGCAACGCAGGAACCGCGAGGTCCAGGACTGGCCCAAAAGGAAGGGCCGGCATCGAGCCGGCCCTTCGCTGGATCACCTGGATCCGCGGTTTACAGCAGGTGCGCCACGCCGGCGCGCTCCTCTTCCAGCTCGGCCAGGGTCTTGTCCATCGCCGCGCGGCTGAAGTCGTCGATCTCCAGGCCTTCGACGCGGGCGTACTCGCCGTCCTTCGTGGTCACCGGCACGCCGTACATCACGCCTTCGGGGATGCCGTAGCTGCCGTCGGACGGCACGCCCATGGTCACCCACTTGCCGTTCGAGCCCAGCACCCAGTCATGGATGTGGTCGATGGCGGCGTTCGCGGCCGAGGCGGCCGAGGACAGCCCGCGCGCCTCGATGATCGCGGCGCCGCGCTTGCCCACCGTCGGGATGAACGTGTCGGCATTCCACGCGGCATCACCGATCTTGTCCTTCAGCGACACGCCGTTGGCGGTGGCGAAGCGGTAGTCCGGGTACATGGTCGGGCTGTGGTTGCCCCACACCACCAGCTTCTCGATGTCGCCTACGGCGACGCCGGCCTTGGCGGCGAGCTGGCTCAGCGCGCGGTTGTGGTCCAGTCGCAGCATCGCGGTGAAGTTCTTCGCCGGCAGGTCGGGCGCCGACTTCATCGCGATGTAGGCGTTGGTGTTGGCCGGGTTGCCGACCACCAGCACCTTGACGTTGCGCGAGGCGACCTTGTTCAGCGCCGCGCCCTGTGCGGTGAAGATCTTGGCGTTCTCCAGCAGCAGGTCCTTGCGCTCCATGCCCGGGCCGCGCGGACGCGCGCCGACCAGCAGGGCGATGTCGGCGTCCTTGAACGCGACCTCGGCGTCGTCGGTGCCGACCATGCCGGCCAGCAGCGGGAACGCGCAATCGTCGAGTTCCATCATCACGCCCTTGAGCGCGGCCTGCGCCTTCTCCATCGGCAGCTCGAGCAGCTGCAGGATGACCGGCTGGTCCTTGCCGAGCATTTCGCCCGAGGCGATGCGGAACAGCAGCGAGTAGCCGATCTGGCCGGCTGCACCGGTGACGGCGACGCGGACGGGTTGTTTCATGGGGAAACTCCGTGATTCGTGATGGGTAATTCGTGGCTGGGACAGGCAGTAGGCGACGGACGTCGTGATCCGCTGATGCGAATCACGACTTGCCAATCACCACTCACTGCAACTCGGCAAAGAACTCCTGGATGCGCTGCAGCCCCGGCGCCAGCTGCGGCGTCGGGCAGGTGTAGCTGATGCGCAGGCCGCGCGGCTCGCCGAAGGCCGAACCGGGCACGCAGGCCACGCCCTTGGCTTCGAGCAGCGCGTTGCACAGGTCGACGTCGTTGCCGATGACCTTGCCGTTGTGCGACTTGCCGAACGCGACGCTGATGTCCGGGAAGGCGTAGAACGCGCCCTGGGGCACCGGGCAGGTTACGCCCGGGATCGCCTTGAGCGCGGCAACGACCTGGTCGCGCTTGGCCTGGAACTCGACGCAGCGCGCGGTGGGCACGTCCTGCGGGCCGGACAGCGCGGCGACAGCAGCCGCGGTCACGATCTCGGGGATGTTGGTGATGTGGTTGGAATTCATCGTGGCGACGGCCTTCGCCACCACCTCCGGGCCGACCATGAAGCCGGCGCGCCAGCCCGGCATGCCGTAGGTCTTGGACAGCGAATCCATGAACACCACGCGGTCGCGCAGCTCGGGGCGCGCGTGCACGAAGTTGTGGTAGCCGATGCCGTCGAACACCATGCGGTTGTAGATGTCGTCGGTGATCACCCAGGTGTCGGGGTGCTTCACGATGACGTCGGCCAGCGCCGAGATCTCGTCCTTCGTGTAGACCATGCCGGTCGGGTTGGACGGGTTGTTGAACAGGAAGACCTTGGGCTTCCTGGCCAGCGCGGCGTCCAGCTGTGCGGGCGTGAGCTTGTAGTTCTGCTCCGCCGGGCACGGCAGCAGCTGGATGTCGGCATTGAGGATCTCGCCGATGTCGACGTAGCTGGTCCAGTACGGCGTGGCGAAGGCGAAGCCGTCACCCTCGTCGAGCAGGGCTTCGCACAGGTTGTACAGCACGTGCTTGGCGCCGATCCCGGTCGCGCAGTTGGCGCGCGTGTAACCGGTCAGGCCGACCTGTTCGATGTGCTTGAGGAAGGCGTCGAGCAGCTCGTTGGAACCGCGGTTGCTGCCGTACTGGCCGGAGTCGTGTTCCAGCGCGTTGCGCGCGGCGGCGTAGACATGCTCGCCCGGCAGGAAGTTGGGAACGCCGATCGAGAAGCTGATGATGTCGCGGCCTTCGGCCTTGAGCTGCTTGGCCTTTTCGGCCACCACCATGATCGCACTGGGCTTGGCACGGCCCATGCGCTTGGCGAGCTGGGGCATCGCGGGAACCTCGGAAGTTTGGGGAGCGGAGACTGCGGGATGGCGCGGCGACATGGAGCTTCTTGCGCGCTGCTGCAGGGCTGAATTTTAGCACGCCCGGCACCCGCGCCGGCCGTGCCGGGCGGGTGCCGGGCAGGCACCGGAGACGATGGCGCCGATGCGTCAGGCGGCGAGGATCCTGTTCCATTCGGCGACGCGGTCCGCCTTCGCGGCCAGCGCCGCGTCGGCGTCGCCTTCGATCTTCACCGACTTGATCGCGTCGCCCTGCTTGACCGCGTCCACCGCTTCGAGGCCTTCGACCACCTTGCCGAACACGGTGTGCTTGCCGTCCAGCCAGTCGGTCTTGATGTGGGTGATGAAGAACTGGCTGCCGTTGGTGTTGGGGCCGGCGTTGGCCATCGACAGCACCCCGCGCTCGTGCTTCACGCCGTTGCCGGTCTCGTCCTCGAACTTGTAGCCCGGGCCGCCGGTGCCGGTGCCCTGCGGGCAGCCGCCCTGGATCATGAAGTCAGGGATCACCCGGTGGAACTTGAGTCCGTCGTAGAAGCCGCGCCGGGCCAGGTTGACGAAGTTGGCCACGGTCAGCGGGGCCTTGTCGGGGTACAGCTCGACCTTGATCGGGCCACGGTCGGTGTCGAAGACGGCGTTCAGGGACATGGGTGGTGCCTCGTTGGGGTGGGAATGCCCGGCCGATATGCGGGCTGAAGGAGGGGATTCAATCGCCCCCCGGAGGATGCGTTTGCGGCACCGCGGCAAGGTATACTAATCGGCTCCCTCCACTTTGATAGCCGCGCCCTGCCCTCCAGCCCCGGTGCGCCTTGCCCGTTCCCGTATGTCCATAGAACGCCTCCGCAACATCGCCATCGTCGCCCACGTCGACCATGGCAAGACCACCCTCGTCGACTGCCTGCTCAAGCAGTCGGGCACGTTCTCCGAACGCACGGTGCTCGCCGAGCGCGTGATGGACAGCAACGACCAGGAAAAGGAACGTGGCATCACGATCCTGTCCAAGAACACCGCCATCACCTGGCAGGGCAACCGCATCAACATCGTCGACACGCCCGGGCACGCCGACTTCGGCGGCGAAGTCGAGCGCGTGCTGTCGATGGTCGACTCGGTGCTGATCCTGGTCGACGCGATGGACGGGCCGATGCCGCAGACGCGCTTCGTCACCCAGAAGGCGTTCGCGATGGGCTTCAAGCCGATCGTGGTGGTCAACAAGATCGACCGCCCCGGCGCGCGCCCGGACTGGGTGATCGACCAGGTGTTCGACCTGTTCGACAAGCTTGGCGCCACCAACGAGCAGCTCGACTTCCCGATCGTCTACGCCTCGGCGCTGCACGGCTACGCGAGCCTCGAGGACACCGCGCGCGACGGCGACATGACCCCGCTGTACGAGGCGATCATGAAGCACGTGCCGCCGCCGACGGTCGACCTCGACGGCCCGTTCCAGATGCGCATCAGCCAGCTGGACTACAACAACTTCGTCGGCCTGATCGGCGTCGGCCGCATCCAGCGCGGCAAGGTGCGCACCAACATGCCGGTGAGCGTGGTCGACCGCCACGGCAAGAAGCGCCAGGCCAAGGTGCTGCAGGTGCTCGGCTTCATGGGCCTGGAGCGCGTTGAAGTCGAAGAGGCCGAGGCCGGCGACATCATCGCCCTGTCCGGCGTCGCCGACCTGAGCATCTCCGACACGATCTGCGCGCTGGACGCACCCGAGGCGCTGCCGGCGCTGACCGTCGACGAACCGACCATCAGCATGACCTTCCAGGTCAACAACTCGCCGTTCGCCGGCAACAAGGACCGCAGCGGCGGCAAGTTCATCACCAGCCGCCAGCTGCGCGAGCGGCTCGAGCGCGAGACCCTGCACAACGTCGCGCTGAAGGTCGAAGAAGGCTCGGACCCGGACAAATTCCTGGTCTCCGGCCGCGGCGAACTGCACCTGTCGGTGCTGATCGAGACCATGCGCCGCGAAGGCTTCGAGCTGGCGGTGTCGCGCCCGGAAGTCATCATCAAGGAGGTCGACGGCCAGCTGATGGAACCGATCGAACAGCTGGTGGTCGACATCGAGGAAGTGCACCAGGGCGGCGTGATGGAAAAGCTCGGCATCCGCAAGGGCCAGCTGAAGAACATGGAATCCGACGGCAAGGGACGCGTGCGCCTGGACTACATGATCCCGGCCCGCGGCCTGATTGGCTTCCAGAACGAGTTCAAGACCCTGACCCAGGGCACCGGCCTGCTGTTCCACGTCTTCGACCACTACGGGCCGAAGGAACAGGGCGCGATCGCCAAGCGCCCGAACGGCGTGATGATCGCCAACGCCCCCGGCGCGACGCCCGCCTATTCGCTCGGCCCGCTGCAGGAACGCGGCAAGCTGTTCGCCGCCGAAGGCGACCTGGTCTATGAGGGCCAGCTGGTCGGCATCCACAGCAAGGACAACGACCTCACCGTCAACGTCATCAAGACCAAGCCGCTGACCAACATGCGCGCTTCGGGCAAGGATGATGCGATCCAGCTGACCCCGGCGATCAAGTACACGCTGGAGCAGGCGCTGGACTTCATCGAGGACGACGAGCTGGTGGAAGTCACGCCGAAGGAAATCCGCCTGCGCAAGAAGTTCCTGACCGAGACCGACCGCAAGCGCGCCTCGCGCGCCGCCTGAGTCCGACGCCATCGGCACGAGCGGCCAGCCTGAGCGCGTCACGCGTCCCGGCGACGCCGCCGGCCCGCAGGCAGGGCATCCGCACTACAACCCGGATCCACACGCGCATCCGGGACTGCACATCATCGCGATCGTCGAAGCCACCAAGGGTGCGCTGGCCGTGCTTGCGGCCAGCGGGCTGGAATTGCTGGGCCCGGCGTCACTGCAGCATTTCGTGCAGGTGCTGATCGCCCGCTTCCAGCTCGACCCCGACCACGGCGCGATGGCGTGGCTCGCCCATGCGATCAGCCCCGATTCCGTGCATCTGGCCGCGGCCGCGGTGTTCTTCTACGGTGCGCTGCACCTGCTCGAAGGCTGGGGCCTGTGGCGGGCGAAGTCATGGGCGTCGTGGCTGGGCTGCGTGACTGCGGCGGCCTATCTGCCGTTCGATGTCTATGCGCTGTTCGTGCACCCGGGCTGGATCGCGCTGGCGGTGGTGGCGGTCAATGTCATCGTGGTCTGGGTGCTGGCGCGCGACCTGCTCCGCCGCCGGCGCTGATTCGCTGGCACGCGCACGTGGCCCGTTGAAAGCGCGCGGCTGAAGCCGGTCCTGCAACCTCACCGCCCTTGCAGAAGCGTCTCCAGCCGCAAGCTCCTTGCCCGCGCCGCCATGCCGCGCGATGCTGCACGCTGCCATCGCGGGAAGCACGATCATGCCGCACCGACCACCGTTCGCGCTGCTGCTCGCCTGTACGCTGCTCGCCGCCTGCGGCAGGCAACCCCAGGCGACCACGCTCGCCGTGCCCTCCGCCGCAGCCGGCCAGCCGACCGCCCCGGACAACGCCACCACACCTGGCTCCTTCGCCTTCGAGGAAGCCGACATCGCCGACCTGCAGGCGCGCATGGGCAGTGGCGAACTGAGCAGCCACGCACTGACCCGGGCCTACCTGGACCGCATCGCCGCCATCGACGACGCCGGGCCGACGCTCAACGCGGTGATCGAACTCAATCCGCGTGCGCTCGACGAAGCGCACGCGCGCGATGCCGAACGCAAGGCGGGCCAGGTGCGCGGCGCGCTGCACGGCATCCCGGTATTGCTGAAGGACAACATCGACGCGACGCCGATGGCGAACTCGGCCGGCTCGCTCGCGCTCGCGAACCATCATCCGAAGACAGACGCCTTCCTCGTGCGTCGCCTGCGCGAAGCCGGCGCGGTGATCCTCGGCAAGACCAACCTCAGCGAGTGGGCCAACATCCGTTCATCGCGCTCGACGTCGGGCTGGAGTGCGCGCGGCGGCCAGACCCGCAACCCCTACGCACTCGACCGCAGCCCCTGCGGCTCCAGCGCCGGCACCGGCAGCGCGATCGCAGCCAACCTCGCCGTTGTCGGGATCGGCACCGAGACCGACGGCAGCATCATCTGCCCATCCGCGGTCGCCGCGCTGGTCGGCATCAAGCCGACGGTAGGGCTGGTGAGTCGCGACGGCATCATCCCGATCTCGCAAAGCCAGGACACCGCCGGCCCGATGGCGCGCAGCGTTGCCGATGCCGCGGCCTTGCTGGCGGCGATCTCGGGCCGGGACGCCGCCGACGCCGCCACGCAGGCAGGCACCGGCCACGCGATCGCCGATTACGCGCCGCACCTGAAAGCCGACGGACTCGCGGGCGCGCGCATCGGCGTGGTACGCGAGCTGATGGGCTACCACCCCGATGTCGACGCCGCGATGGCACGCGCGATCGAGGCGATCAAGGCCGCCGGCGCAACCGTGGTCGACGCGCGGATTCCGACGCTGGCGCAATGGAACGACGCCGAGTTCGAAGTGTTCCAGTACGAGTTCAAGGCCGGCGTCGAAGCGTACCTGCGCAAGAGCGGCGCGCCGATCAGGACCCTGGCCGGCTTGATCGAATTCAACCGGCGCCACGCCCCGCGCGAAATGCCGTACTTCGACCAGGACATCTTCGAGCAGGCCCAGGCCAAGGGACCGCTCACCGAACCGGCATACATTGCCGCGCGCGCGAAGGCGCGGCGCCTGGCGGGACCGGAGGGGATCGATGCCGCGCTTGCCGCGCAAGACCTCGACGCGCTCGTCGCGCCATCGATGTCGCCCGCCTGGCTGACCAACCCGATCAACGGCGACCACTTCACCGGCGCCGGCTACGGCGTGGCTGCCGTCGCCGGGACGCCCAGCATCACCGTGCCGATGGGCGACAGCCATGGGCTGCCGCTGGGCATCGTGTTCATGGGGCCGGCTTGGAGCGAGCCGCGACTGCTGGAACTGGCCTACGCGTTCGAGCAGAAGACCCGCGCGCGCAAGCCGCCGCAGTTCCTGCAGAGCGTCACGCCGGAGATCATGGTTCCAGCGCCGAAGCTGGTCACCAACTGACGATCTCGATGCGCGCGGCGCGATGATCGTCGCTGCCGGCCCGGCCGATGCGGCGGTGGCGCCAAGCCGCGGCCGAGGCCCGCTCGATGTCATCCCATGCCCGGCGCGCGATGGGCCGAAGCAATGCGGGCGGAAGCGTCAGGCCGAAGCCGGCGCTGCCAGCTGCGCCTGCTTGCGCACGATCAGCATCGCGGTTTCCAGCGCCTGCTCGTAGTTCAGGCGCGGATCGACGCTGGAGCGATACGCACGCTCGAGGTCGAGGTCGCTGAGGTCGCGGGCGCCGCCGGTGCATTCGGTGACGTCCTCGCCGGTCAGCTCCAGGTGCACGCCGCCCAGGCGCGTGCCCGCGGCGGCGTGGATGTCGAACGACTGTTCGATCTCGCTGCGGATGTTGCGGAAACGCCGGGTCTTGTACCCGTTGCTGGTCGCTTCGGTGTTGCCGTGCATGGGGTCGCAGATCCACAGCACACGGCGGCCATTGCGCTTGAGCGCATCGAGCAGCGGCGGCAGTTTGTCGGCAACGTGCGCCGCGCCCATCCGGTGGATCAGGCTCAGCCGACCGGGCTCGTCGTCGGGATTGAGCACGTCGACCAGAGCCAGCAGCTGGTCGGGCGTCACCGACGGGCCGACCTTCACCGCCACCGGGTTGCGGATGCCGCGGAAGTACTCGACGTGCGCGCCATCGATCGCCGCGGTGCGCATGCCGATCCACGGGAAGTGCGTGCTCAGGTCGAACCAGCCCCACTGCCGCGGCACCTGCCGGGTCTGCGCTTCCTCGTAGGGCAGCAGCAGCGCCTCGTGGGAAGTGAAGAAATCGACCCGGTTGAGGTTGTTCACCGAGGTCCCGGACAGCGTTTCCATGAAGCGCACCGCGTCGCCGATGCCCGACACCATCCGGTGGTACTCGTCGGCCAGCGGCGAATGTCCCACCCAGCGCAGATCCCAGTACTCGGGGTGATGCAGGTCGGCGAAACCGCCATCGATCAGCGAGCGCACGAAGTTCATCGTCATCGCCGAACGCGCGTGCGCCTTGACCATGCGCCGCGGGTCCGGCGTGCGCGCCTGCGCGGTGAACCCCGGGGAGTTGACGATGTCGCCGCGATAACTCGGCAGGGTGACGCCGTCGCGGGTCTCGGTATCGGCAGAACGCGGCTTGGCGTACTGCCCGGCGAAACGGCCGACGCGCACCACCGGCAGGCGCAGCCCGTGCACCAGCACCAGGCTCATCTGCAGCAGCACCTTGAGCCGGTTGGAGATCACGTCGGAATTGCAGTCGGAGAAGTTCTCCGCACAGTCGCCGCCCTGCAGCAGGAAGCGCCTGCCTTCCTGCGCGTCCGCCAGCTGCTGCTTCAGCGCCATGATTTCCCAAGAGGTCACCAGCGGCGGCAGCGCGCGCAGTTCTTCCTGCACGCCGGCCAGCACGTCGGGATCGGGGTAGGTGGGCAGCTGCAGCGCCGGGCGCGCGCGCCAGCTGGACGGCGTCCAGCCCTCGGGCAGGCTGACGGAATGCAGGGCGGACTGGTCGGAACGGGCCATCGTCGGGCAGCTTATGTTGCGTCGCAGCGAAAACCCATCATCTGCCCGAAGGCGCCTCGCTGCAACCCATCATGTGCATCGGGTTCAGCGACGCCGGAATGCCGCCGACAGCACCAGCAAGCCCAGCAGCACGAACCACAGCAGGCTCCAGGCCGGCATCGACAGCCCGAGGAAGGTCCAGTCGACCCTTGCGCACTCGCCCGAACCGGTCAGCACCTGGCGGATCACGTCGGTCAGCGGATTCGCTTCCATCATGAACGACAGCGGCGGGCCACAGGCGGGCACTTCGTTGGCGGGCAGATGGGTCAGCCAGACATGGCGCGCGGCAATGGCGATGCCGGCCAGCACGGGCACCAGCGCAAGCACGCCGTACGCGCGACGCCCCGTCGCGCCCCGCGGCGAATGCAGCCCGGCCACCAGCAGCACCAGCGCAAGCGCTGCGAAGGCGATGCGCTGGAAAATGCACAGCGGGCAGGGTTCGAGCCCCCACTGGAACTGCGAGAAGATCGCAAAGCCCACCAGCGCCACGCAGACGACGAAACCGGCGAAGCACTGGCTGCGGAAGGACCAGCGGGATGGATTGAGGGTCACGGGCACACCTTGGGTTCTTCGGATCGATTGCGGTGGTCGCCCGCCGCACCGGCGCCACGTTAGCAAAAACCCCGGCGCGGAGGCCGGGGTTTCTGGTGGCACGCCTGGGTCCGGTCGGCTTACTCGGCCGCCTGCGGCCGGTCGACGAGTTCGACGTAGGCCATCGGCGCGTTGTCGCCGTCGCGGAAGCCGCACTTGAGGATCCGCAGGTAGCCGCCCGGGCGGCTCTGGTAGCGCGGGCCAAGCTCGACGAACAGCTTGCCCACCGCTTCCTTGTCGCGCAGGCGCGAGAAGGCGAGGCGGCGGTTGGCAACGCCGTCGGTCTTCGACATCGTGATCAACGGCTCGGCGACGCGACGCAGTTCCTTCGCCTTCGGCAGCGTGGTCTTGATCAGCCCGTGCTTGAACAGCGAGGCGGCCATGTTGGTGAACATCGCATCGCGATGCGCGCTGGTGCGGCTGAATTTGCGTCCGGATTTCTGGTGGCGCATGGTCTTGGTTCCTGGTTGATTCCCGGCTTAGCCGAGCATGCCGTGGGCGGAAACACCGGCCGGCGGCCAGTTTTCGAGCTTCATGCCGAGCGAAAGGCCGCGCTGGGCGAGCACTTCCTTGATCTCGGTGAGCGACTTCTTGCCGAGGTTCGGCGTCTTGAGCAGTTCGACCTCGGTCTTCTGGATCAGGTCGCCGATGTAGTAGATGCTCTCGGCCTTGAGGCAGTTGGCCGAACGCACGGTCAGCTCGAGGTCGTCGATCGGGCGCAGCAGGATCGGGTCGACGCCGGTCGGCGCGGCCTTCGGCGCACTGCGGTCGCGGTGGGTGAAGTCACCGAACACGCTGAGCTGGTCGGTGAGGATGTCGGCGGCGGTGCGCACGGCTTCCTCGGCGTCGATCGTGCCGTTGGTCTCGATGTCGATGACCAGCTTGTCCAGGTCGGTGCGCTGTTCGACGCGCGCAGCCTCGACTTCATAGGCCACGCGGCGGACCGGCGAGAACGAGGCATCGAGCATCAGGCGGCCGATCGTGCGGGTTTCCTCGTCCGGGCGGCGGCGCGAGGCGGCCGACTGGTAGCCGAAGCCGCGCTCGATCTTCAGGCGCATGTTGATCGACGCATCCTTGGTCAGATGGCAGATCACGTGTTCGCCGTTGAGGATCTCGACGTTGTGGTCGGTCTTGATGTCGGCGGCGGTGACAACGCCGGGGCCGGACTTGGCGAGCGTGAGCGTGGAGCTCTCGCCGGTGCCCATGCGGATGGCGACGTCCTTGAGGTTGAGCAGGACTTCGAGCACGTCCTCCTGCAGGCCCTCGATCGTGCTGTACTCGTGCAGCACGCCGTCGATCTCGACCTCGGTGATCGCGAAGCCGGGGATCGACGACAGCAGCACGCGGCGCAGCGCGTTGCCGAGGGTGTGGCCGTAGCCGCGCTCCAGCGGTTCGATCACGACCTTCGCGCGGTTGCCGGCGAGGCGTTCGATCTGGGGACCACGCGGGCGCAAGACCTGGTTGGCGTTAGCCGTCATGTTCTGGTGTCTCCTGGGGCTCGCCGGTGGGGCCGGCGATGCCATGCAAATGCTTCGGGAATGCTGAAGCGGGCGCTTGCTTACTTCGAGTACAACTCGACGATCAGCGCTTCATTGATGTCGGCAGGCAGGTCGCCGCGGTCCGGGACCGCCTTGAACACGCCGCTGAACTTCTTCGAGTCGACCTCGATCCACGACGGGGACAGGTCCATCGTCGAGGAAACGTTCAGCGCTTCCTGCACGCGAAGCTGCTTCTGCGCCTTTTCCGACAGGGCGATCGCGTCGCCGGCCTTGACCTGGTACGAAGGCAGGTTGACCGACTTGCCGTTGACCGTGATGCCACGGTGCGACACCAGCTGGCGCGCGGCCGGGCGGGTCACGGCGAAGCCCATGCGGTAGACGACGTTGTCCAGGCGGGTCTCGAGCAACTGCAGCAGGTTCTCGCCGGTGTTGCCCTTCCGGGTCGAGGCCTTCTTGTAGTAGTTGCGGAACTGGCGTTCGAGCAGGCCGTAGATGCGCTTGACCTTCTGCTTCTCGCGCAACTGGGTGGCATAGTCGGACAGCTTGCCGCGACGGGTGTTGGTTGCGCCATGCTGGCCGGGCTTTTGCTCCAGCTTGCACTTGGAATCCAACGCACGCGTCGGGCTCTTGAGCGACAGGTCGGCGCCTTCGCGACGGGCGAGCTTACAGGTGGGACCGATATAACGAGCCATCTCTTCTCAGCTCCTCAGACGCGACGCTTCTTCGGCGGACGGCACCCGTTGTGCGGGATTGGCGTCACGTCGATGATGTTGGTGATCTTGTAGCCGACGTTGTTGAGCGAACGTACGGCCGACTCGCGGCCCGGACCCGGACCCTTGATGCGCACTTCCAGCGACTTCACGCCGTAGTCGAGGGCGGCCTTGCCGGCCTTCTCCGCGGCGACCTGGGCTGCGAACGGGGTGGACTTGCGCGAACCGCGGAAACCCGCGCCGCCCGAAGTCGCCCACGACAGTGCGTTGCCCTGGCGGTCGGTGATCGTGACGATGGTGTTGTTGAACGAAGCGTGGACGTGCGCGATACCGTCGGTAATGACGCGCTTAATCTTCTTCTTCGGTTTGGCTGCTGCTGGCTTGGCCATGGTCTGTGTCCTTTACTTCTTGATGGCCTTGCGCGGACCCTTGCGGGTGCGGGCATTGGTCCGGGTGCGCTGGCCGCGCAGCGGCAGGCCGCGACGGTGGCGCAGGCCGCGGTAGCAGGCCAGGTCCATCAAGCGCTTGATGGCCATGCCGATCTCGCGGCGAAGGTCGCCCTCGACCACGTACTTGCCGACTTCGATGCGCAGGCGCTCGACTTCCGGCTCGGACAGGTCGCGGATCTTGGTCGACGAGTTGACGCCGGCCGATTCGCAAAGCTTCTTCGAACGGGTACGGCCAATGCCGTAGATGCTTTGCAGCCCGACCCAGACATGCTTCTGGGCAGGCAGGTTGACACCTGCAATACGCGCCATGCGCGAGATCTCCAACTGTTTGGCGGCCGGACAGGGAAATCCGGCGGAGTGAACACGAAATTCTAACAGGGTCTCGGGTTGCTAGGAAGGGGGACCGGCATCCTGCCTGCATCCGGCCGATCAACCGGCCAATGCCCCTTTCCGGCATGGGGAGTGTGCCCATGCTCCGGCAACGGACCCGCGCTGGACGCGGCGCCGTAATCCGGCGCCCCGCCCGCCCCTCGCCACTCAAGCGCGGGGACCGGCACTGGCCCACCCGTGCGCGAGACCGCCGCCCGGGTTGCCCATCAGCCCTCCTCTCGGGAGGGGTATTGCCGCCGTCCTGGCGTGGCCCTGGTGGGCCTGCTTGCCATCGTCCGCCCTCTCCATGGGTGGACTTTCATACTCTTACCACCAGCCGCCGGGGCGGGTGGTTGCCGCCGGCCTGGAGGCCACCCGGCCTAGCGTGCCCGGGCCCCGCCCTTCAGGTTTGCCTTCTTGAGCAGGCTCTCGTACTGGTGCGACATCAGGTGGGCCTGGATCTGGGCAATGAAGTCCATCACCACCACCACCACGATCAGCAGCGAAGTGCCGCCGAAGTAGAACGAGGCGCCCAGGTCCTTGCGCATGAATTCCGGGAGCAGGCAGACCAGCACCATGTAGGCCGCGCCGGCAGCGGTCAGCCGCGTCAGCACCGAATCCACGTAGTCCGCCGTCGCCTTGCCGGGGCGGATGCCCGGGATCAGCGCACCCGACTTCTTGAGGTTGTCGGCGGTCTCCTGCGAATTGAAGACCAGCGCGGTGTAGAAGAAGGTGAAGCCGGTGATCAGGGCCGCGAACAGGATCAGGTACAGCGGCTCGCCCGGCGACAGCGCCTGGCTGATCTTCTGCAGCGTCAGCTGGAAGCCGCCGGCGCCCTGCCCGCCGAACCAGGTCGTGACCGTGGCCGGAAACATGATGATCGACGAGGCAAAGATCGCCGGGATCACGCCGGACATGTTGAGCTTGAGCGGCAGGAACGAGCTCTGGTTCATGTAGGCGCCGCGACCACCCTGGCGCCGCGCGTAGTTCACCGTGATCCGGCGCTGGCCACTTTCGACGAACACCACGAAGAAGGTGAACGCAAACACCACCAGCACGATCAGGATCAGCGTGATGGCGCTCATGTCGCCGTTGCTGAAGCTCTCCAGCGTGGTGATGACCGCGCCGGGCAGGCCCGCGACGATGCCGGCGAAGATGATCAGCGACACGCCGTTGCCGACGCCGCGCTCGGTCACCTGCTCGCCCACCCACATCAGGAACATCGTGCCCGCGGTCAGTGCCACCACCGCGGTCATGATGAAGCCGATGCCGGGGCTGTAGACCGCCTGGATGCCACCCGTCGCGCCGCCACCCTGCAACGCCGTGGCGATGCCGGCGGCCTGGAAGATCGCCAGCGGGATCGCGCCGATGCGCGACCACTGGGTGATGCGCCGGCGACCCGACTCGCCTTCCTTCTGGATCGCCTTGAGGCTGGGCATGATCTGCACCAGCAGCTGGATCACGATCGAGGCCGAGATGTACGGGATCACGTTCAGCGCGAACAGGCTGAAGCGCGACAGCGCACCACCGGAGAACATGTTGAACATGTCCACGATGGTGCCCTTCTGCTGCTCCATCAGCGCCAGCATCGCCTGCGGGTTGACGCCCGGCACGGGGATGAAGGAACCGATGCGATAGACCAGCAGCGCGCCGAGCACGAACAGCAGCCGCTGGCGCAGTTCCGTGAACTTGCCGAGCCCGCCCACCGCGTTGCCGCTCCGTGCCATGCGCCGCTTACTCCTCGAACTTTCCGCCGGCAGCGATGATCGCCGCGCGGGCGCCCGCCGTGGCCAGCAGGCCCTTGAGCACGAGCTTCTTCGAAACCTCGCCCTTCTTCACGATCTTGGCCTGCTTGGCTTTTGCCGGGACCAGCTTGGCGGCACGCAGGGCGGCGAAATCGATGTCGCCCTCGAGCTTGTCGAGCTGGTAAAGCATGACCTGCGCGGTGTCGTTCTTGAGCTTGGAGCGGAAGCCGATCTTCGGCAGGCGCATGTGCATCGGCATCTGGCCGCCTTCGAAGCCGGCCTTGATCTTGCCCTTGCCCGAGCGCGCGAACGAACCCTTGTGGCCGCGGCCCGCGGTCTTGCCCAAGCCCGAACCGATGCCACGACCGACGCGCTTGCGTTCCTGGCGGGCGCCGTCTGCGGGCGAAAGTGTATTCATGCGCATGTCTTATTCCTCCACACGGACGAGGTAGTGGACCTTGTTTATCAGACCACGGACCTGCGGACTGTCCTTGAGTTCCCGGACGTCGTTCAACTTGTTCAGGCCCAGCGCCTTGACCGACAGGCGATGCTTCGCCTGCGAGCCGCGCAGGCCCTTGACCAGGCGCACCTTGACGGTGCCGCCATTGCTTTCGTTCTTAGCCATGCTGCAGATCCTCCACCTTCTTGCCCCGCTTGGCCGCGATGCGGGCCGGCGAATGCATCTCGGTCAGGCCCTTGAGCGTGGCGCGCACCAGGTTGATCGGGTTGCGCGAACCGGTTGCCTTGGCCAGCACGTCCTTGACGCCCACGGCTTCGAGCACGGCGCGCATCGCGCCGCCGGCGATCACGCCGGTACCCTCGGACGCCGGCTGCATGTACACATGCGCCGCGCCGTGGCCCGACTTCACCGCGTGCCACAGGGTGCCGTTGTTGAGCTCCACGTTGGACATGCCCTTGCGCGCATACTCCATCGACTTCTGGATCGCGACCGGCACTTCGCGCGCCTTGCCGTAGCCGAAGCCGACCTTGCCGTTGCCGTCACCCACCACCGTCAGCGCGGTGAAGGTGAACTGCCGACCGCCCTTGACGGTCTTGGAGACGCGGTTGACGGCGATGAGCTTTTCGATCATCCCGTCGTCGATTTCCTCGCGGTTGTTGCGCCCGCGCGAATCGCGTTCGTTTGCCATTGTCGTTTCCTGTCTTGAAAGGTTGATTACGGCTGCTGCCGCTTATTGTTGGGATATGGATCGGGTGCATCGTCGTGGCGGAAACCCGCCGCGGCGCCCGGCGCAACCCGCGCCGGCAGGGACGACAGTGCATGGGGACGATGCCCCATGCGTTCAAGCATCAGAACTGCAGGCCAGCCTCGCGCGCGGCATCGGCCAGCGCCTTGATCCGGCCGTGGTAGCGGTAACCGGAACGATCGAAGGCGATCTTCTCGATGCCCGCGGCCTTGGCCTTCTCGGCGATGGCACGACCCACCTTGGCGGCGGCCTCGGTGTTCTTGGCGCTCTTGAGTCCTTCGCGGATGTCGGCCTGCGTGGTGCTGGCAGCGGCCAGCACCTTCGAACCGTCGGCGTTGAACAGCTGCGCGTACACGTGCTGGCCGGTGCGCAGCACCGACAGGCGCGGCACGCCGAGTTCGCGGATGTGCGCGCGGGTCGACTTGGCGCGGCGCAGGCGTGCGATTTTCTTGTCCATCTTCTTGCTCCTGGCGGAAGCTGAAAACCCTGGGATCCCTCGCGGGATCAGGCCTTCTTGGCTTCCTTACGAATGATGTTCTCGCCGGCGTACTTCACGCCCTTGCCCTTGTACGGCTCCGGCGGACGGAAGCCGCGGATCTTGGCTGCAACCTCGCCGACGCGCTGCTTGTCGGCGCCGGTCACCACGATCTCGGTCTGGGTCGGGGTGGCAATGGTAATGCCGTCCGGGGCCTTGAACAGCACCGGATGAGAAAAGCCCAGCGACAGGTTCAGGTCCTTGCCCTGCATCGCGGCGCGGTAACCGACGCCGACCAGCTCGAGCTTGCGCTCGAAGCCTTCGGACACGCCGTGCACCATGTTGGCCACGATCGAGCGCAGGGTGCCGGTGATGGCAATCTGCTCTGCATCGCCGGCGGACAGCTGCGCCTGGCCGTTCTCGATCTTGATCTCGATACCGGCGGGCTTGGCGATCGACAGGGTGCCCTTCGGGCCCTTGACGCTGACGCTGTCGGCCTGGACGTTCAACTCGACGCCCTTCGGCAGGACGATCGGCTTCTTGGCTACTCGGGACATGTTCGTTACTCCCTTAGGCCACGAAGCACAGGACTTCACCGCCGACGCCCTGCTGGCGCGCCTGCGCATCGGTCATGATGCCCTTGGAGGTGGAGATGATCGCGACGCCCAGTCCGTTGAGGACCTTGGGCAGCGCGTCCTTGCCGCGGTACTGGCGCAGGCCCGAGCGCGACACGCGCTGCAGGCGCTCGATCACCGGGCGGCCTTCGTAGTACTTCAGCTCGATCTCGAGCTCGGCCTTGGCGCCGTTCTCGATCACGCGCGAACCGCCGATGTAGCCCTCGTCCTGCAGGACCTTGGCGATGGCGACCTTGGTCCTGGACGACGGCATCTTCACCGTCGGCTTGCCAACCGCTGCCGCATTCCTGATGCGGGTCAGCATGTCGGCGATGGGATCAGTCATGCTCATTGATGATTACCTTTGAGTGCACCGATATCCGCTTTCGCGAATGTCTTCGTGGAGTCCCGCCGGATGGGGGACGGTTGCGGTTGCTTACCAGGACGCCTTGCGCAGGCCCGGCACGTCGCCGCGCATGGTGGCTTCGCGCAGCTTGTTGCGGCCCAGGCCGAACTTGCTGTACACGGCGCGCGGGCGGCCGGTCAGGGCGCAGCGCGTGGTCTGGCGCGAGGGCGACGAGTCGCGCGGCAGCTTCTGCAGCTTGACCGCGGCCTCCATCTTCTCCTCGTAGCTCGCTTCCTGGCTGCTGATGACCTTCTTCAGGGCATCGCGCCTGGCAGCGAACTTCTTCGCCAGCTTTTCCCGCTTGGTTTCGCGGTTGACCATTGAAGTCTTTGCCATGGTTCTATCCTCGGATCAGCGGAACGGGAAGCGGAAGGCTTCGAGCAGCGCCCTGGCTTCTTCGTTGGTCTTGGCGGTGGTGGTGATGGCAATGTCCATCCCGCGGAGCGCGTCGACCTGGTCGAAATCGATTTCCGGGAAGATGATCTGTTCCTTCACGCCCATGTTGAAGTTGCCGCGGCCGTCGAACGAACGGCCCGACACGCCGCGGAAGTCGCGCACGCGCGGCAGCGACACGTTGACCAGGCGATCCAGGAATTCGTACATCCTGGAGCGACGCAGGGTCACCTTGCAGCCGATCGGCCAGCCATCGCGGATCTTGAACGAGGCCACCGAGACGCGCGACTTGGTCACGATCGGCTTCTGGCCCGCGATCTTCGCCATGTCGGCAACCGCGTTCTCCAGGATCTTCTTGTTGGTCGCCGCTTCGCCCACGCCCATGTTGAGCGTGATCTTGTTCAGCCGGGGCACCTGCATCGGGTTGGTGTAGCCGAACTTCTCCATGAGCTTCGGCACCACTTCTTCCTTGTAGAACTTTTCCAGACGGGTCGTCATTTCTGCATTCCTCAGGCGTCGATCGCCTCACCACTCGAGCGGAAAACGCGCAGGCGCCGTCCATCCTCGAGGACCTTGGTACCGATGCGCTCGCCCTTGCCGGAAGCAGGGTTGAAAAGCATCACGTTGGACACGTGGATCGGTGCTTCTCGCTCAATCACGCCGCCGGGCTGGTTGATCTGCGGGTTCGGCTTGGTATGGCGCTTGACGATGTTGATGTTCGACACGACGACCTTGTCGCCGATGACGCGCACCACGTCGCCCTGCTTGCCCTTGTCCTTGCCGGCGGTGACGATCACGCGGTCACCCTTCTTGATACGGTTCATGTCTGTTTCCTCCGCTCAGAGCACTTCAGGCGCGAGCGAGACGATCTTCATGAACTTCTCGGAACGCAGTTCACGGGTCACGGGCCCGAAGATGCGCGTGCCGATCGGCTCGTGCTTGTTGTTGAGCAACACGGCGGCGTTGCCGTCGAAACGGATCAGCGAGCCATCGGCGCGGCGGACGCCCTTGCGGGTGCGCACCACGACGGCGTCGTAGACCTCGCCCTTCTTGACCTTGCCGCGCGGGATCGCATCCTTGATCGACACCTTGATGATGTCGCCGATGCCGGCGTAACGGCGCTTGGAGCCGCCGAGCACCTTGATGCACATCACTTCCTTGGCGCCGGAGTTGTCGGCCACGTCGAGGTGGCTTTGCATCTGGATCATGGTTCAGCCTCCTCTTATTCGGTCGCGCGCGAGACGATCTCGACGACGCGCCAGTTCTTGGTCTTCGACATCGGTGCGATCTCCGTCACCCGGACGACGTCGCCTTCGTTGCAGGCATTCTCGGCGTCGTGGGCGTGGAGCTTGGTCGAGCGACGGATGTACTTGCCGTACAGCGCGTGCTTGACCTGGCGCTCGACGAGCACCGTCACCGTCTTGTCCATCTTGTTGCTGACCACGCGGCCTTCGACCGTGCGCTGCTTTTTATCAATGTTGTCCATGGTCATGGTCCTTACTGCTTCGTGCCGAGCAGCGTGTTGACGCGGGCGATCTCGCGGCGGACCCGACGCACGTCGTGGGTCTTGGAGAGCTGGCCGGTGGCCTTCTGCATGCGCAGGGAGAACTGCTCCTTGTGCAGCTCGAGCAGGTGGGCCTTGAGCTCGTCGGCCGACTTCTCGCGGAGTTGTTTGAGTTCCATCAGCGCACCGTCCGGGTCACGAAAGTGGTGGTGACCGAGAGCTTGGCGGCGGCCAGGCGGAACGCCTCGCGCGCGGTTGCCTCGTCGACGCCCTCGATCTCGTAGATCATGCGGCCGGGCTGGATCTGCGCGACCCAGAATTCCACGGCGCCCTTGCCCGAGCCCATGCGGACTTCGATCGGCTTCTTGGTGATCGGCTTGTCGGGGAACACGCGGATCCACATCTTGCCGCCGCGCTTGACGTAGCGGCTGATCGAACGGCGCGCGGCCTCGATCTGGCGCGCGGTGATCTGCCCGGTCTGGGTGGCCTTCAGGCCGTACTCGCCAAAGCTGACGAGGTTGCCGTTCCATGCCAGGCCGTCATTGCGGCCCTTGTGCATCTTGCGGTACTTGGTTCGCTTGGGTTGCAGCATGATCAGTCCCTCGCCTCGCGTTCACGACGCGGCCCACGCGGGCGCTCGCGGTCACCGCGATCGCCACGCGGCGTGTCGTCCTGCTTTTCCTGGCCAACCTGGGAGAAATCGAAGATCTCGCCCTTGTAGACCCAGGTCTTGATGCCGATGATCCCGTAGGTGGTCTTGGCTTCGGCGAAGCCGTAGTCGACGTCGGCGCGCAGCGTATGCAGCGGCACGCGGCCTTCGCGATACCACTCCGAACGCGCGATCTCGGCGCCGTTGAGGCGGCCACCGACGTTGACCTTGATGCCCAGCGCGCCCAGGCGCATCGCGTTGCCGACGGCGCGCTTCATCGCGCGGCGGAACATGATGCGGCGCTCGAGCTGCTGCGCGATCGACTCGGCGACCAGCTGCGCGTCGAGTTCCGGCTTGCGGACCTCGGTGACGTTGATGTGCGCCGGGACGCCCATCAGGTCGGACACTTCCTTGCGCAGCTTCTCGATGTCCTCGCCACGCTTGCCGATCACCACGCCCGGGCGGGCGGTGTGGATCGTGACGCGGGCGGTCTTCGCCGGGCGCTCGATCATGATGCGGCTGATGCCGGCGGCGGCCAGCTTCTTGCGCAGCATCTCGCGGACCTTGAGGTCGGCGGCGAGATAACCGGCGTATTCCTTCTTGCCGGCGTACCACTTCGAGTTCCAGTCCTTGGAAATGCCAAGGCGGATTCCGGTCGGATGAACTTTATGACCCATGAGTTACTTCCCCTCGCCGACGACGACGGTGATGTGGCTGGTGCGCTTGAGGATGCGGGTACCGCGACCCTTGGCGCGCGCCATGAAACGCTTCAGCGTCGGGCCCTCGTCGACCATGATGGTCTTGACCTTAAGCTCGTCGACGTCGGCGCCCTGGTTGTTCTCGGCATTGGCGATCGCCGACTCCACCACCTTCTTGATCAGGTGGGCGGCTTTCTTGTCCGAGAACTTCAGCAGGTTGACGGCGCGTTCGGCCGAGAGCCCGCGCACCTGGTCGGCGACCAGGCGTGCCTTCTGCGGGGAGATGCGCGCGGTGCGCAGGATTGCCTTCGCTTCCATGTTCATCCCCTTACTTCCCCGACTTCTTGTCGCCGCCATGACCCTTGAAGGTCCTGGTCAGGGCGAACTCGCCGAGCTTGTGGCCGACCATGTTCTCGTTGACCAGCACCGGGACATGGTTCTTGCCGTTGTGCACGGCGATGGTGTAACCCACCATTTCCGGCAGGATCATCGAGCGGCGCGACCAGGTCTTGATCGGGCGCTTGGTGTTGCCGGCCGCTTCCACCTTCTTGACGAGGTGGTGGTCCACGAAGGGACCCTTCTTGAGTGAACGTGCCATGGTCGATTAGCTCCTGCGATCGCGCACGATGAACTGCTGCGTCCGCTTGTTGTGTCGGGTCTTGTAGCCCTTGGTCGGCACGCCCCACGGGGTGACCGGATGCGGGTTGCCCTGCCCGGCCTTGGCCTCGCCACCGCCGTGCGGATGGTCGACCGGGTTCATCGCTGCACCGCGGACGGTCGGCTTGATGCCGCGCCAGCGGGCGGCACCGGCCTTGCCCAGCTTCTGGAGGTTGTGTTCGACGTTGCCGACTTCGCCGATGGTCGCGCGGCACTCGGAAGGCACGCGGCGCATCTCGCCCGAACGCAGGCGCAGCGTTGCGTAGACGCCTTCGCGGGCGACCAGCTGCACGCCGGCACCGGCGGCACGCGCGATCTGCGCGCCCTTGCCGGGCTTCATCTCGATGCAATGCACGGTGGAACCGACCGGGATGTTGCGCAGCGGCAGCGTGTTGCCGGTCTTGATCGGCGCGTCGTTGCCCGCGATCACCTGGTCGCCGGCCTTCAGGCCCTTCGGCGCGATGATGTAGCGGCGCTCGCCATCGACGTAGCACAGCAGCGCGATGTGCGCGGTGCGGTTGGGATCGTATTCGATCCGCTCCACGCGCGCCGGGATGCCTTCCTTGTCGCGCTTGAAGTCGATGATCCGGTAATGCTGCTTGTGGCCACCACCGATGTGGCGGGTGGTGATCCGGCCGTGGTGGTTGCGGCCGCCGCTGTTGCTCTGCTTCTCGAGCAACGGCGCATGCGGGGCACCCTTGTGCAGGTCGGGCGTGACCACGCGAACCGCGCTGCGGCGGCCGGCGGAAGTGGGTTTGAATGTCATCAATGGCATCGGTCCGTCCTCAGGCCTTGGCCGTCATCACGTCGATCGACTGGCCGTCGACCAGCGTCACGTACGCCTTGCGCCAGTCGCCACGGCTGCCCTGGCGGTTGCGGAAGGCCTTGTTCTTGCCTTTCACGTTCACCACGTTGACCGCTTCGACCTTGACGCTGAAAAGCTGTTCGACGGCCGTCTTGATGTCGGCCTTGGTCGCGGTCTTGGCGACTTCGAACGCGTACTGGTTGGAAACTTCCTGCAGGCGCGCGGTCTTCTCGGACACGCGGGGTGCGCGGATCACGCTGTAGAGCTTGGCCTCGTTCATGCCAGCCACTCCTCGATCTTCTTCACCGCGTCGCTGGTGACCAGCACGCTGTCGGCGCTGACCAGCGCCACCGGGTCCAGGCCCTGCACGTCGCGAACCTCGACGTACGGCAGGTTGCGAGCGGAGAGGTACAGGTGCTCGGAAGCCTCTTCGGTCACGATCAGCGGCCGGCGGCCGAGCTCGTGGTCCTTCAGCTTCGACACCAGCGCCTTGGTCTTGCTCGCCTCGACGTCGAATGCGTCGACGACCTTCAGGCGGCCCTGGCGGTTGAGCTCCGACAGGATCGCGGCGATCGCGGCGCGGTACATCTTGCGGTTGACCTTCTGCTCGAAGCTGCGCGGCTTGGCCGCGAACGTCACGCCGCCGCCGACGAAGATCGGGGCCGTCAGCGCGCCATGACGCGCACCGCCGCCCTTCTGCTTCTTCGACTTCTTGGTCGTGCCGTTGACTTCCGAACGCGTCTTCTGCGCCTTGGTACCGGCGCGACCGGCGTTGCGATAGGCGACGACGACCTGGTGGACCAGGTCCTCGCTGAATTCGCGGCCGAACACGGCGTCGGAAACCGACAGCTTCTCTTTGCTATTGCTGATGGCAAGTTCCATCGTCGTCTCTCCTTATGCCTTGCTCGACGGGCGGACGATGACGTCGCCGCCCGGCGCGCCCGGCACGGCGCCCTTGATCGCGATCAGGCCGCGCTCGGCGTCGACCCGGACCACTTCGAGGCGCTGCGTGCTCTGGCGCACGGCACCCATGTGGCCGGACATTTTCTTGCCCGGGAAAACGCGGCCGGGCGTCTGGCGCTGGCCGATCGAGCCCGGCGAGCGGTGCGACAGCGAGTTGCCGTGCGTCGCGTCGCCCATGCTGAAGTTCCAGCGCTTGATCGTGCCCTGGAAGCCCTTGCCCTTGGTCACGCCCTCGACGTCGACGATCTGGCCGGCCTCGAAGATGTCGGCCTTGATCTCGCCACCGACGCTGAAATCGCCGATCTTGTCGTCGGCCACGCGCAGCTCCCACAGGCCGCGGCCCGCTTCGACCTTGGCCTTGGCCAGGTGGCCCGCCTCGGGCTTGTTGACCAGCGCGGCGCGCTTGACGCCAACGGCAACCTGCACGGCGCTGTAGCCGTCGGTTTCGGGGGTCTTCACCTGGGTGATGCGGTTCGGGGTTGCTTCGATCAGCGTCACCGGAATGGACACGCCATCCTCGGTGAAGATGCGGCTCATGCCGGCCTTGCGGCCGACGATGCCCAACGAATACTTCTTCGCGGTCATGGTCGTGGCCCTCAGGTCAGCTTGATCTGGACGTCGACGCCAGCCGCGAGCTCGAGCTTCATCAGCGCGTCCACGGTCTTGTCGTTGGGGTCGATGATGTCGAGCACGCGCTTGTGCGTGCGGGTTTCGTACTGGTCACGCGCATCCTTGTCGACGTGCGGGGACGTCAGGATGGTGTAACGCTCGATTTTGGTCGGCAGCGGGATCGGGCCACACACCTGGGCGCCGGTCCGCTTGGCCGTTTCGACGATCTCGCTGGCCGAACGGTCGATCAGGCGATGATCGAACGCTTTCAGCCGGATCCGGATCTTTTGGTCCGCCATGACGGAGATTCCTTCGTTGAAAGAGCGACAGGTTCCGCGGCTTGATGCGCAAAACCCCGTGGAAACAATGACTTGCCGAAGCAGTGTTTCGCGCCTCGGCAGTATCCTGGACAAAGAAAACGGACCGGTTACCCGGTCCGCCAGACTGAGAATCGCAGACGCGACGGCTGGCTCCTCCCCATGTGCCCCGAAGAACTTCGGGGCGGGCGAAGCACTGCCACGCGACATTTCCCTGTCTGGCGAAAACGAAGCGCGTCCTGCACCTCATTTCGCGGTCTTCACGACTTGCCGCGCGGGCGATCCGTGAAGTAGTCGAACATTATAGCGGGCAGCCCAAAACCATTGCAAGCCTGTTTTGGATCATTTTTTGACGGGGCAGGCTCGCCCTGCCCGGAAACCCGCAAGCAAAACAGGTCCCGCCTGGAACATCCGGGACGAGGATCTGCTGCCAGCCCGGCGCCTGGGCGCCGGACTGACGGATGCTTACTTGATGATCTTGGCCACCACGCCGGCGCCGACCGTGCGGCCGCCTTCGCGGATCGCGAAACGCAGGCCTTCGTCCATCGCCACCGGGTTGATCAGCGCCACCACCATCTTCACGTTGTCGCCCGGCATCACCATCTCCACGCCCTCGGGCAGGGTGACCGCACCGGTGATGTCCGTGGTCCGGAAGTAGAACTGCGGGCGGTAGCCCTTGAAGAACGGCGTGTGGCGGCCGCCTTCGTCCTTGCTCAAGACATACACCTCGGCTTCGAACTCGGTGTGCGGGGTGATGCTGCCCGGCTTGGCCAGCACCTGGCCGCGCTCGACGTCGTCACGCTTCGTGCCGCGCAGCAGCAGGCCCGCGTTGTCGCCCGCCTGGCCCTGGTCCAGCAGCTTGCGGAACATTTCCACGCCCGTGACCGTGGTCTTCTGGGTCGGGCGGATACCGACGATCTCGATTTCCTCGCCCACCTTGATCACGCCGCGCTCGATGCGGCCGGTCACCACCGTGCCGCGACCCGAAATCGAGAACACGTCCTCGACCGGCATCAGGAACGGCTTGTCGATGTCACGTTCCGGCTCCGGAATCCAGGTGTCCAGCGCGTCCACCAGCTGCAGGATCGACGGCACGCCGATCTCCGACTGGTCGCCTTCCAGCGCCTTGAGCGCCGAACCCTTGATGATCGGGGTGTCGTCGCCCGGGAACTCGTACTTGGAGAGCAGCTCGCGCACTTCCATCTCCACCAGCTCCATCAGCTCGGCGTCGTCCACCATGTCCGCCTTGTTCAGGTAGACCACGATGTACGGCACGCCCACCTGGCGCGCCAGCAGGATGTGCTCGCGCGTCTGCGGCATCGGGCCGTCCGCGGCCGAGCACACCAGGATCGCGCCGTCCATCTGCGCCGCACCGGTGATCATGTTCTTCACGTAGTCGGCGTGGCCCGGGCAGTCGACGTGGGCGTAGTGGCGCGTCGGGGACTCGTATTCCACGTGCGAGGTCGAAATCGTGATGCCGCGCGCCTTCTCTTCCGGCGCCATGTCGATCTGGTCGTAGGCCTTGAACTCGCCGCCGAAACGCTCCGCGCCGATCTTCGTCAGCGCCGCCGTCAGCGTCGTCTTCCCGTGGTCCACGTGACCGATCGTGCCCACGTTCACGTGGGGCTTGGTGCGCTCGAACTTACCCTTGGCCATGACTGTGCTTCTCGCTGAACTGTTGGATGACTGGAATCGGAATGTTGGATGGAGCTTTGGAGCTGGAAGTGGTGCTCACGAATGGAATCGAACCATCGACCTCCTCCTTACCAAGGAGGTGCTCTACCGACTGAGCTACGTGAGCGATGTAGATGTATGCGTGCCGCAGGAATGTCAATGGAAGATCCGCGGTGGAGCGGGAGACGGGAATCGAACCCGCACCATCAGCTTGGAAGGCTGAGGTTCTACCGTTGAACTACTCCCGCGACATGCGGAACCGGTTGGTGGAGGGAGGTGGATTCGAACCACCGAAGGCGTAAGCCAGCAGATTTACAGTCTGCCCCCGTTGGCCGCTTGGGTATCCCTCCGGTATTTGTGCAAACCCATGAAACAGCCCGCGATTTTGACGCTGCCGGGAATTCATGTCAACGGTGGGGATCATCTTTCTTTCCCGGGCGCGCTGTTCCGCGGTCCCCGGGGGCCGGAATCCTACCGCGGGCGGCTACCCCGTCCAAAGGTGCGGCCGCCCCCGCGCGGAAACGACAGCGATTCGCCCGGACGCAAGCCCTCGCGGACGGGGCCTCGGCAACGATCCGGTCCCGCGCCACGCCTTTGTCTTGATCGGCGAGTCTGATCGGCGTGGCAACCTGGCCGCCGACGCCCGGCAAGATGGCCTGGCCATCGCCCGGCATCGGGGGATTCCCCACGCGATCATCGCCGCGCCCGCCAGACCGGCCGGACAGGGATTCTTCCTTCAGGCGACCTTACCTGAAAGAATCTCACAAATCACCGAGACACGAATGCGGGATCCACTCTCCGCCTGGTGCCGGCCACTGCATCTCCGGGGTTGAAGCAGTTGCGGCGCCAACCCGGCCGCAGCCGCGGTCGGCCGTGCGCCGGAGGCCATGCCGGCCGCCAGGTATCCCTGCCCGCCCGGGACCTGGCCGCCGGCGCTGCCGGCGTGCCTGGCGAAAGCCTTCTACCCGGGACTGACCTGCCCGGCGGCGCCACTCTCCAGCGCGCGCTGCCGCAACTGCAGCGCCAGCCCGCTCAGTACGCCGGCATCGGCAGCGGATCATCCCTGTAGACCGCCACGTGCGGCACGCCGTCCGCGCCGATCCAGCCCCGGTACATGCCTTCGGTGTTGAAGGGGAACGCGGCCACGCCCTGCGCATCGAGCGCGATCGCGCCGCCATCGCCGCCGGCCTTCGGGATGTCCCCGTTGATCACGCCGTCGCTTGCGCGGCCGATGGATTGCCCGGCCAGGCGCACGCGTGCGCAGATCTCGTGCGCGGCGGCATCGCGGATGTAGTACTCGCCCCAGCCCGTGCCGGAAACCGCGCACCGCTGGTCGGCCCAGGTCCCGGCGCCGATGATCGGCGAATCGCCGACCCGGCCGTAGCGCTTGTTGGTCATGCCGCCGGTCGAGGTGCCGGCGGCGAGATGACCCTGCGCATCCAGCGCCAGCGCGCCGACCGTGCCGAAATAGGCCTTGCCGGGCAGCACCAGCGGCGTGTTGCTCGCCTGCGCCTGCGCCTCTTCCTTCAACGCCTCCTGCAACTGCTGCCAGCGCTTTTCGGTGCGGAAGTACGAGGGGTCGACCAGTTCGATGCCCTGCTGCTCGGCGAAGATCTCCGCGCCGTCGCCGACCATCATCACGTGGCGCGACTTTTCCATCACCGCGCGCGCCAGCGTGATCGGGTTCCTGACCCGGTGCACGCCGGCCACCGCGCCGGCCTTGCCGCTGGCGCCGTCCATGATCGAGGAGTCGAGTTCATTGCGGCCGTCGTGGGTGAACACCGCGCCGCGGCCGGCATTGAACTGCGGCGCGTCCTCCAGCACCTGGATCGCAGCGGACACCGCGTCCACCGCCGGCTTGCCGGCCTTGAGCTGCGCGTGGCCCGCGCGCAGCGCCGCTTCCAGCGCCTGCCGCGCGGCCGCGGCTTCGGCCGGACCGGTCCCGGCGCGCTCGACGCCGGCGCCGCCATGGATCACCAGCAGCGGGGCATCCATCGCGGCCAGCACGCCGTCGCGCACCGCGTAGTGGCGCTGGAACATCGGCCGCTCCACGCGGGCCTCCGGCAGGTGCAGCACGGAGTCCACGCCGGCGCCGATGGTGTCCACGCGCTCCAGCTGCATGGCCTGGTCTTCGGCCTGTTTGGCGAACCCGCCCTTCACCACCGTCGCGCCGGCGTTGGGCGACGTGGCGTAGACGCGCGCACTCCCATCGCCCTCCACCGCGACCGCGGCGTCTTCATCCACGCCCAGGCCGACCATCGGATGGCCCGCCATCGATTCGGCCTTGGCCACGAATGCGATCAGGCGGCCGAGCCGGTTGCGTTCGCTGAAGTGGGTGTCGGTGATGATGCCCTTGAGCAAGGCAATGTGCAGGAAATTCGTCTCGATGGTGTTGTTCGCGCCCAGCGGGTCGGCCAACGCGCGCGGGCTGACCTGGCTGCCGCCGTCCATCGCTCCGTATACATACTCGCCCAGCATGGCGAGCCCGGCGCTGGTACCGCCCAGCGGCTTGCCGGCGCGCACGTGCGCGTCCAGCGCCCGCGCCACCGGCGTGCCGCGCCAGTACCGCACGTAGCGGGCCTGGTCGCCGCCGGCAATGAAGATGCCGTCCGCCCGTTGCAGCGCGGCGAGAATCTTCGGGTCGTCGGCGGCCTCGCGGTCGTTGAACACGAACGTCTCGACCGATGCGATCCCGCCGACGTCGTTGTAGAACTCCTCGCCGATCTCGCCGGCCTGCGAGGCGCGCAGCACCACGATGTGGCCATTGCCGGCCTTCTTCATGAACCAGCGCATCGCATCGTAATTGCGGTCGCCGCCGCCCATCAGCAGCAGGCCCGGCGATGGCGTGCCTGGCACCTTGGCCGCGGTATCGCCCAGTACGTAATGACCCACGTCGGCCGCCATCGCGCCCGAACAATGCATGCCCATCACCGCGGCAAGGATCAACGGCCACCACATGCGTT
This sequence comes from Luteimonas mephitis DSM 12574, assembly GCF_000422305.1. Lineage (GTDB taxonomy): Bacteria > Pseudomonadota > Gammaproteobacteria > Xanthomonadales > Xanthomonadaceae > Luteimonas > Luteimonas mephitis. Next base: position 42,662 of record NZ_KE383816.1, read on the forward strand.
GCTTCATCGTCTTCCCCATTGCGCCAAAGCCTTCAGGCATACCGAGAGTAGACGAACGTCGGCGGCATTTCCCTCCGGCGGCATCGCCATCGCACTCCAGGATTGGGCTATCTTCGCCCGATGGCATCGCCGCTGGACATCTGGTTCACCGAGGAAATCCTCGTCCACGAGGAGGCCTTGCTGCGCTATCTGCAGCGCTGCTGGCCGCACCGCGCCGAGATCCACGACCTGCGCCAGGAGGTCTACGTCCGCGTTTACGAGGCCGCCGGCAAGGCGCTGCCGACGCAGCCCAAGGCCTTCCTGTTCGCCAGCGCGCGCCACCTGCTGGCCGATCGCGCGCGCCGGGCGAGGGTGGTGTCGATCGAGCCGATGGGTGATTTGGACACCTTGAACGTCTTGATAGATGAGGTATCCCCGGAACGGCGGCTGCATGCGCACCAGGTGCTGCACCGGCTGGCAGCGGCGTTCGACCGCCTGCCCCCGCGCTGCCGCGAGGTGATGTGGCTGCGCCGGGTCGAGGAATTGCCGCAGAAGGAAGTCGCCGCCCGGCTCGGCATCAGCGAGAAGACGGTGGAGAAGCAAGTCGCCAAGGGAGTCCGGCTGCTGGCCAGCCACTTCTATGGCAATGGACAGGCGCAACGGGCCTCGCGGGCCGGCGGGCCGGAGGCCGAGGATGGAACAGGACATCGCCAGCAGCATCCGGATTGAGCGCGCCGCCGCGGCCTGGCTGGCCCGGCGCGATGCGGCCGGCTGGGCCGCCCATGACCAGGCGGAACTCGATGACTGGCTGGCCGCCTCGACCGCGCACAAGGTGGCATGGCTGCGGCTGCAGGCGGCCTGGCGCGAAAGCGGTCGGCTCAAGGCGCTTGGTGCCGGCCTGCCTGCGGGCCAGATTCCCGCACCCGGGCGCTGGACGCCGCCGTCGCAGCAAGGCCAGCCGGCGCATCCGCCCCTGCGCATGGCCAAGCCGCAGCCCGTTCATGGAGCGCCGTCCGGCGCGGCGCGGCATGCGGCGCTGGATCCGGCGGCCCTGGTGTTCGCGCCCCGGCAGCGAGAGCCGGAGCCGCGCCTGCACAGTCGCGTGGCCGCTGCCGCGACTGTAGTGGCGATCGGGGCCTCGCTGGCCCTGGGCTGGCACTTGCATTCGCCCGCCGTGCAGCCGGTGGCCTACGGCACCGCCGTCGGCACTCTGGAAACGGCCTCGCTCGCCGACGGTTCCGAAGCGATCCTCAGCAGCGACAGCCGCATCGTCGTCGCGCTGTCGCGCCGCCAGCGCCACATCGAACTGCAGCGGGGCGAAGCCTTCTTCCACGCCGCCAAGGACCCGGCACGTCCGTTCGTGGTCGCCGCGGCCGGGCACCAGGCGGTCGCGGTCGGCACCCGCTTTTCCGTGCGCCGCGACCCGGACGGCATGCGGGTGGTGGTCACCGAGGGCCTGGTGCGGCTGGAATCCGAGCCAGCCGCCGACGGCCGGCGCCAGCCCACCACCCTGCTGCCGGCCGGCAGCGTGGCGCTGGCCAATGCGCACGGCGTGGTGGTGCAGTCGGGCAGCATCGACCAGGCCAGGCAGGTCCTGAGCTGGCGCGACGGCTTCCTCGCCTTCCACGACACCTCGCTGGCCACCGCGGCCGCGGAGTTCAATCGCTACAACGCCCGCAAGATCGTCATCGCCGACCCGTCGGTCGCTGCGCTGCGGGTGGGCGGCAGCTTCCGCTGGTCCAACGCCGAGGCGTTCGTGCGGCTGCTGGAACAGGGATTCCCGGTGCGTGCCGAGTACGGCGAGGCGGCGATCGTCCTGCACGACCGCTAGCCCGCGTCCGCGCACCGGGGCGGGACGGGTGGGATTTGGGTCGTTCGTTCGTCACCTTGTGGGAGAGAGCGGGCATCGTCCGCATCATTGGGGAGGGGTCGTGTTGTCCAGTCGAATCCGCATGCTTCCAATCGCAGCAGCCTGCCTGCTTGCGATGTCCGCCTACGCGCAGGCCGAACCCGCGCGTCCGATCAACATTCCCGCCAGCGACCTGGCCGCCGCGCTCGACAGCCTGGCCAAGCAGTCGGGCACGCAGCTGATCTATCGTGCCGACCAGCTTCGCGGCACCCGCACCCGCGGCGTGCAGGGCAACCTGCCAGCCGACGCGGCGCTCGACCGCTTGCTGAAGGACACCGGCTACGTGCCCAGGCGCGACGCGTCGGGCGCGGTGATCATCGTCAAGGGCGAGCAGCATGCCCAGGCGGCGCCGCGTCCTGCCGCGCCGCCACCGCCGCCGCCCGCGGCGGAACCGGCACAGGTCGAGCCGGAAACCACCGAACTGCAGACGGTGCAGGTCACCGGCTCGCGCATCCCGCGCGCGCAGATCGAAGGCCCGGCGCCGATCACCGTGATGACCGCGCAGGAAATCCAGGCATCCGGCCTGACCAACGTCCCGGACCTGCTGCGTTCGCTCAGCCAGAACAGCGGCAGCGTGCAGGGCCAGCAGAACACCACCAACGCCCAGTCCACGCCGGGCGCGCAGGCCGTCGACCTGCGCGGCCTGGGCCCCAACCACACCCTGGTGCTGGTAAACGGCCGCCGCATCGCCGACTTCCCGCTGCCGCTCAACAGCCGCAGCAACTTCACCGACATCGGCAACATCCCGCTGGGGATGATCGACCGCATCGAGGTCCTGACCGGCAGCGCTTCGGCCGTCTACGGCTCGGACGCGATGGCCGGCGTGATCAACTTCATCCTCAAGAAGTCCGCCGACGGCACGACCATCGACTACCGCTACGGTGATACCAGCCAGGGCGGCGGCGAGTCGCACAGGCTGTCGCTGACCAGCGGTTTCGAGACCGGCAACTTCAGCGGAATCGTCGGCCTGGAACTGCTCGACAAGCGCCCGCTGTGGGGCACCGACCGCAACATCCAGGACTCCACCCTCGATGCGCCGACGGCGCGCCGGCGACTGCCCCGCCTGATCGCCCAGACCTACAACTGGGACGACGACGTCGGCATCGACCCGGTCGGCGGCTGCGCCGCGATGGCGGGCCTGAACGAAGGCACCACCGTGCTGGCCGAAGACCGCTACGGCGATCCCTATTGCGGAAGCGAGCGCGCGATCGCGTATCGCACGATCCAGAACGAGCGCAAGGGCGTCAACGCGTACGGCTCGTTCGAGTACCGTTTCTCCGACGCGCTGGCCTGGTTCGCGGACGTCCAGCTGGGGCACCAGAAGGTCAAGCTGCTGACCGGCACCAACGGCAACGACGTGAGCAGCGACCACATGGGCTGGGAGTTCCACGACCCGGCGTCGACCGACAACTACCGCAACAGCGTCTTCTACAACGCCGCCACCGGCCGCTACGAGATGTGGGTGCGGCAGTTCTCGCCCGAGGAAATCGGCGGCCTGGAAAACCGCATGAACGTCACCACCGAGAAGACCGCCGCGGTGACCACGGGCTTCAAGGGCATGTTCGCCGACAGCTGGAACTGGGAAGCGGCCTACAACCACTCGCAGTACAAGGCCGACGTGGGCATGCCGCGCATCAGTGCCGATGCGGCCAACCGCTTCTTCCTGGGCGAGCGACTGGGCTACGACGCCGACGGCTACGCGATCTACAACGCCGATCCGACGCGCTTCTTCAGCCCGCTGACCCCCGCCCAGTTCGCCACCTTCGGCGTGATGTCCAACTGGCACCCGGTCGCCAAGAACGACAACGTCAGCTTCACCACCGACACGCCGGCGCTGTTCTCGATGCCGGCCGGCGACGCCGGCTTTGCCGGCGCGGTCGAGTACGGCCGCCAGTCCTACCGCATCAACCCGGACCCGCTCGCCCTGACCGCCGACGCCTACTTCGGGCCGCGCTACGGCGACGGCGGCGGCAGCCGGACCCGCTGGAGCGCGGCGGGCGAATTGCGCATGCCGCTGCTGTCCAGCCTTGATGCGAGCCTTGCCGGCCGCTACGACCGCTACAGCTACGGCGACAGCAACCCGGGCAAGTTCACCTACAGCGCAGGCCTGGAATGGCGCCCGGTCGACACGCTGCTGTTGCGTGGCTCCTACGGCACCGGCTTCCGCGCGCCCGACATGCATTACCTGTTCGCCGGCGACGACTACTACCGCACGCGCTTCTCCACCGACTACTACACCTGCCGGACCGCGGAGCCGGGCGCCAGCGACGGTTACTGCTTCGACGACGGCAGCTACGACGTCAGCACCTTCGACGTCTACAACGGCAACCCGCGGCTGGACGTGGAGACCAGCAAGTCGTTCACCGCCGGCTTCGTGTGGTCGCCGACCGCCAACTTCGACCTGGCGATGGACTACTACAAGATCCGCGTGGAGAACCAGGTGCAGGCGCAGAGCCGCGAGCGCCTGAAGATCGACGAGGCCAACTGCCGGCTGGGGGTGACCGACACCGGCGCTTCGGTCGACGTCAACTCGGCAACCTGCGCCGATGCGCTCGCCCGCGTCATCCGGGATGCCGACGGCGTCATCACCAGCGTGCACTTCAGCCCGATCAACATCGCCAACGAGCAGACCTCTGGCATCGACGTGACCGCGAACTATCGCGTGCAGACCGCCAGCGCCGGCGATTTCCGCTTCACCGGCAACTACAACTGGGCCCACCGCCACACCCGCCAGCAGTACCCGGGCGATCCGACCGAGGACATGCTGGACGTGAGCTTCAGCTCCACCACCCTGCCCCGCACCAAGGGCAACCTGGGCGTGAACTGGGACCGGGATGCCTGGGGCGCGAGCCTGTTCGGCACCTACCTCGGCCGCGTCGCCAACTACGACAACGACGCATGGACCCAGGCCACCTGGCGCTTCAACGCCGGCGCGCGCTACGACGTCAACGACCACCTGCGCGTCTCGCTGTCGGTCAACAACCTGCTCGACAAGATGCCGCCGCGGGACCCCACCTGGTCGAACTACCCGTACTACGACACCTCGTGGTTCGACAGCATGGGCCGCAGCTACTACCTGCAGGTCACCTGGAAGCTCGGCGGCAAGCCGCTGTAAGCCAGCCGCACCGCCTCCGGGCAACACCAGCAAGGCCCGCCATCGGCGGGCCTTGCCGTTTTCCCAGCGCGCCATCGGCACGCGGACAGCCGTTGCGCCTGCCCGCAAACCCCTGCTCTGTTCCCGAGAGTCAGCACGTGCCCCGGGGGCCAAGGCAACGCAAGATGGACTGTCCGCCAATGATTACGACAAGGCCCCGCGATGCGGGGCCTTGCGATGCCACCCGCGTGTCCGAGGATCAGACGTTGAAGCGGAAGTGCAGCACGTCGCCTTCCTGCACGCGGTATTCCTTGCCTTCCAGGCGCAGGCGGCCGGCGTCGCGGGCGCCGGCTTCGCCCTTGTACCTGATGAAGTCGTCGTAGCCGATCGTCTCGGCGCGGATGAAGCCCTTCTCGAAGTCGGTGTGGATCACGCCGGCGGCCTGCGGCGCGGTCGAACCGCCCTTGACCGTCCACGCGCGCACTTCCTTCACGCCCGCGGTGAAGTAGGTCTGCAGGCCGAGCAGCTTGTAGGCGGCGCGGATCACCCGGTTCAGGCCGGGCTCCTCGAGCCCGATGCTGGCGAGGAACTCGTCGCGGTCGGCATCGTCGAGCTGCGAGAACTCTTCCTCGATCGCCGCCGACACCGGCACCACTTCCGCGCCCTCGCCGGCGGCGCGCGCGCGCACCGCGTCCAGGTGCGGGTTGTCGTCGAAACCGTCCTCCAGCACGTTGGCCACGTACATCACCGGCTTGAGCGTCAGCAGGAACAGGTCGCGCAGCTGCTCGCGGTCTTCGTCGGACAGGTCCAGCGCGCGCGCGGGCTTGCCGGCATCGAGGCCGGCGCGCACGCGGGCGAGCACCTCCACGCGCGCCCTGGCGTCCTTGTCGCCGGTCTTGGCCGAACGTTCGGCGCGCTGCAGCGCCTTTTCGACCGAATCGAGGTCGGCGAGCGCCAGCTCGGTGTCGATCGTCTCGATGTCGGCGATCGGGTCGACCTTGTTGTTGACGTGGATGACGTCGTCGTTCTCGAAGCAGCGCACCACGTGGGTGATCGCGTCGACCTCGCGGATGTGGGCGAGGAACTTGTTGCCCAGGCCCTCGCCGCTGGCCGCGCCGGCCACCAGTCCGGCGATGTCGACGAACTCGACCGCCGTCGGCAGCACCTTCTGCGGTTTGACGATTTCCGCCAGCGCGTTCAGGCGCGGGTCCGGCACCGGCACCACGCCCACGTTCGGCTCGATCGTGCAGAACGGGAAGTTGGCCGCGGCGATGCCGGCCTTGGTCAGTGCGTTGAAGAGGGTCGACTTGCCGACGTTCGGCAGGCCGACGATGCCGCATTTGATGCCCATGTGGATCCGGGATTTGGAATTCGGGATTCGGGATTCGGAAAAGCAGGCGCTCCACCAAATCCCGAATCCCCAATCCCTAATCCCTGCTTGTGTGCAACCGCTTCATCGCTTCGTTGAAGTCGCCCTGCACTGCCAGCGGCAGCACGTCGAGCGCATCGTCGATCGCCCTTGCAATCTCGATGTCGTCGCCTTCCGAAGCGCGGCCGAGCACCCACGGGGTGACGCGATCCTTGTGGCCGGGATGGCCGATGCCGATGCGCAGGCGATGGAACCTGCCGTGCCCGAGCAGGCGCATGGTGTCGCGCAGGCCGTTCTGGCCGCCATGGCCGCCGTCGAACTTGAGCCGCGCCACGCCGGGCGGCAGGTCGAGTTCGTCGTGCACCAGCAGCGTTTCCTCCGGCTCGATCTTCCAGAACCGCATCGCCGCCAGCACCGACTTGCCGCTGAGGTTCATGAACGTCGCGGGCTTGAGCAGCCAGACATTCTGGCCACCGAGGCCGACCTTCGCCGTCTCGCCGAACAGCTTGGCGTCGACCTTGAAGCGCTCGCCCGCCTTGTCCGCGAGCACGTCGACAAAGCGGAACCCGGCGTTGTGCCGGGTCCGCGCGTGTTCCGGGCCGGGGTTGCCCAGCCCGACGATGAGTCGCAAGCCTTCCATTCCAGGCGCAATCGCCCGTTGCACCCATGGCGGGTGCAACGGGCGAAGCGATTACTTCTCGTCGCCTTCCGGCTCGCCCTTGGCCTCGGCGGCCTTCGGTGCTTCGGCAGCGGCTTCGCCGCCCTCGGCGGTTTCTTCGGCCTCGACGCGGCCATGGCGGGCCACGACCACGGCCACGTCATGGTCCGGGCCCAGCTTGAGCTGCGGGATCTCGACGCCCTTGGGCAGCACCAGCTTCGACAGGTGCACCGTGTCGCCGACTTCAAGCGCCGACAGGTCGACTTCGATGTTCAGCGGCAGGTCGCCCGGCAGGCAGCTGATCGCCACTTCGGTCAACTCATGCATGATCACCACGTCGGCGATCTTGCCGGCCGGCGAGATGTCGCCGTTGATGAAGTGCAGCGGCACCGACATGCGGATCGCCTCGTTCTTGTTCACGCGCTGGAAGTCCAGGTGCATGATGATCTGCTTGAACGGGTGGCGCTGCATGTCACGCAGCAGCACGTTCTCGACCTTGCCATCGACGTCGAGCTCGATGATCGAGGAATAGAACCAGTCCTTCTGGCTGGCGACCCAGGTCTTTTCCTGCTCCAGCTGGATGCTCTGGGGCTCTGCGCCACCGCCGTAGATGATGGCCGGGATGCGGCCCGCACGACGCAGGCGGCGGCTCGCACCCTTCCCCTCGTCCTTGCGGCCGGTCGCCGAAAGTTTCTGATCTGACATTTTGTTTACTCGCTTTGCTTGTCGTTGACCGCCTCGCGGCGGTTGTGAAGCTCACCCGCGACCAGGTGAGCCGTTGATCCCGGGAATCGGGAATCGGGAATCGGGAATCGGAAGGGCGAAAGACCAGAAGCCCGCTTCTACGATTCCCCATTCCCCATTCTCGATTCCCGGCTCCTCAATCCACGTACAGCGAACTGACCGATTCGCCGAACGCGATCCGGCGGATCGTCTCGGCCAGCAGCTCGGCCACGCTGAGCTGGCGGATCCTGCCGCAGGCCTTCGCCGCGTCCGACAGCGGGATCGTGTCGGTGACCACCAGCTCGTCGAGCTCGGAGCGGGTCACGTTGTCGATCGCCGCGCCCGACAGCACCGGGTGCGTGCAGTACGCGACCACCTTGGTCGCGCCCTGCGCCTTGAGCGCCGCCGCCGCCGCGCACAGGGTGCCGGCGGTGTCGACGATGTCGTCGACCAGCACGCAGGTCTTGCCCGCGACGTCGCCGATGATGTTCATCACCGTGGCCACGTTGGCCTTCGGCCGGCGCTTGTCGATGATGGCCAGGTCGGCGTCGTCCAGGCGCTTGGCGATCGCCCGCGCGCGCACCACGCCGCCGACGTCCGGCGAAACCACCACCATGTTGTCGGTGCCATGCGCGCGCCAGATGTCGGCCAGCAGCAGCGGCGAGGCGTAGACGTTGTCGACCGGGATGTCGAAGAAGCCCTGGATCTGGTCGGCGTGCAGGTCCACGGTCAGCATCTGGTCGGCGCCGGCGGCGGTGAACATCTTCGCCGCCACCTTGGCGGTGATCGGCACCCGCGACGAGCGCATCCGACGGTCCTGCCGGGCGTAGCCGAAGTACGGCACAACCGCGGTGACGCTGGTCGCCGATGCGCGCTTGAGCGCGTCGATCAGCGCCAGCAGCTCCATCATGTGCTCGGCGGTGGGCGCGCACGTGGACTGCAGCACGAACACGTCCTGCCGGCGCACGTTTTCCTCGATCTCGACCTGCACCTCGCCGTCGGAGAACGTCGACACCAGCGCCTTGCCCTGGCGCACGCCGAGTTCGCGGCACACCGCCTTGGCCAGCGGCCGGTTCGCGTTGCCGGAGAAGATCAGCAGGTTGCCGTCCTCGTTCTTCATGCTCGTGCTCCGCTGCGCCCTGACCGTTGCGAACTGACCGTTGCAAAACCACCGTTGCAACACCGGGACTCGCGCATCCGTGCACGGGTTGTGTCGTGGAAACCGGCGCGCAGGCGCGCAGGCGTTTTGCGGAGCGATCCGCGTGGATTGGCAGGGGCGGCAGGATTCGAACCTGCGAATGCCAGGATCAAAACCTGGTGCCTTGGGCCTCTTGGCGACGCCCCTGCAGAATCAAGATGAAGTTTGCGCCGCCGTGCCTGCCTGCCGCTGTTGCCACGTTCCAAGCGCGTCGAGCAGCGGCGAGTGCGCCGCGCCCCGCACCATCCAGGCCCGGAGGCCAGCGGGCAATCGCGCCAGCGCGGCTTCGGCGGAGTCCCGGTCGGGGAATTCGACGAAGCAGCCGCTGCCGGTCCCGGTCAGTCGCGGCGACCCCACCTGCGCCAGCATCGCGAACACCGCTTCGACGGCGGGTTCACGGCGGCGCAGCACGGGCTCGAACGCGTTGCCGAGCGATCTGCCTGAAACGAAGTCCGATATTGTCGCGGGCGCGGCATTTCGCGTCAATTCAGCGCTCTGGAACAGTTCAGCGGTGGCGACGTGGACGCCGGGATCGGCCAGCACGTACCAGGCCGGCGGCAGGTCCAGCGGGGTCAGCCGCTCGCCGACTTCCTCGGCCCAGGCGTTGTGGCCGCGGACGAACACCGGCACGTCCGCGCCGAGCTGCAGGCCCAGCGCGGCCAGCCGCTCCAGGCCCAGGTCCAGCCCCCAGAGGCGATCCAGGGCGCGCAGCACGGTGGCCGCATCGGACGAGCCGCCGCCGAATCCGCCACCCACGGGGATGTTTTTTTCAACGACGATGTCGGCACCCAGCGGCGTTTTCGTCTCCTTTTGAAGGATTTTTGCCGCACGCACCGTCAGGTCATTGGCCTCCTCGACGCCCTTCGCTGATGCGCCATGGCGGGCCACGATGCCGTCGAGCCGGGGCCGCAGCGCAATCGTGTCGCCCCAGTCCAGCAGCCGGAACACGGTCTGCAGCCGGTGGTAGCCGTCGGCGCGGCGGCCGACGATGCGCAGGCACAGGTTGAGCTTGGCCGGCGCCGGCCACCGCGACCAGCCGGCGTCGGCAGCCACGGGATTCACGGCAGCTCCGGCGCCCACGACCAGGCGTCGATCGCCAGTCGCACCCGGGCCTCGCCGCGCGTGGCGTTGATGCGGTCGGGCAGCAGCAGCGGGCCACTGCCATCGGGCCCGTCGCCCGCCGGCTCGCCATCGCCGGGATGCGCCTCGCGCCAGCCCAGGTAGTCGACGGTCCAGCCGTCCTGCTCGATCCGCGCCAGCTGCCCGTCGGCGGTGAATGCCAGCCGCGCCGGACCGAACGTCGCGGCATCGGCGCGCGCGCCGCCAGCCCAGGCTGCCATCGCGCCAACCGGGATGTCGAGGCCGGTGGCTTCGCGCAGCAGGCGTTCCACGTCGGTGTCGCTGCGCGGGCCACCGTCGATGCCATCGATCCGCGCGGAAGCGGCATCGCCGGTGAGCCGCCAGCTCTGCCGGCTCACCGGCGCGCTCAGGGTCACTTCGTAACGATCGCCGGACTGCTGCCATTCGATCCGCCCGCTGCCGCCGCTGCGGCCATTGGACAGCGCGACGCGGCCGCTGAAGGCGAGCATCGGCAGCGCCTGCAGGCGCTGTTCGCGCGCCTGCTGCGCCGCCATCGCGGCCGCTTCCGCACTCGCCGACAGTTCGCCGATCGACGCGCCTTTTTCGTTCGGGACGGTGACGCAACCGGCCAGCAGCAGGCAGGCGGCCACGCCAACGCGTTGCAACGGCTTCATGCGCCGGTCTTTTCCAGCGCGCGCTTGAGCGAGCGGTTGTCCGGGTCGAGCTTGCGCGCTTCCTCGAAGTACCTGCGCGCTTCGTCCTCGTGGCCCGTCACCCACAGCACTTCGCCGAGGTGGGCGCCGATTTCGGCATCCTTCTGCAGTGCGAACGCGCGCCGCAGCTCGGCCAGCGCCTCGTCGTTGCGGCCGAGGCGATAGAGCACCCAGCCGTGGCTGTCGATGATCGCCGGGTTGTCGGGGTCGGCGACGCGGGCGCGGTCGATCAGCTGCAACGCCTCGTCAAAACGGTCGGTGCGGTCGGCAAGCGTGTAGCCCAGCGCGTTGAGCGCTGCGATGTTCTCCGGATCGGCGACCAGGATCCGGCGCAGGTCGGCCTCCGCCCGCGCGATGTCGTCGCGGCGCTCCCACATCAGGCCACGCGAGTACAGCAGCTCGGGTTCGTCCGGATACGCCGCCAGGCCACGCGCGTAGGCGTCGAGTTCGCCCTCGGCATCGCCGTCATCCTTGCGCAGCTCTGCCTCCAGCAGGTAGCCGTCGCGGCGCGCGTCGTCGTCGACCGAGGCATCGGCCTGCAGTTCGCGCAGGGCGGTCCATGATTCATCATCGCGATCCAGGTCGTGCAGCACCTTGGCGATGCGCAGTCGCGCCTGTGCCCGCTGCGGCCCGCCGGCGACGCTGCGGTACCACTCCAGCGCTTCGGCGTGGCGATCGAGGAACTCCGCGGCCTGGCCGAGCAGCAGGCGCCGCGACGGGTCGGGGTTGGCCGACCCCTGCTTCAGTTCCTCGTACAGCTTGCCCAGCGCCGGCTTGTCGCCGGCCTTGGCCAGCAGCGAGGCCCGCAGGCCGTAAAGCTGGTCGTCCTGCGGCCCGCCGGCGAGCACGGCGGCGGCCGTGGCGCTGTCGCCAAGAGCGTCGTACTCGGCCGCAATCGACAGGCGCAGGTCCGGCGCCATGGGTTCGGTCCTGGCCAGGCTCTCCAGCACCGCACGCGCCTGGTCGGGCTTGTCGGCCTCGCGCAGCTGGCTGATCCGGAGCAGGGCCACCCGCGGCTGGTCGGGGAAATGCTGGATCACCGCGGCAACGATGCGCTCGGTGAGGGCGGCATCGCCCAGCCGCTGCGCCAGGCCACCCAGCACCAGCCAGGGCTGCAGGTCATCGGGAATGGCGCCGGAGTCGACCAGTTCGCCCAGCACCCGGGCGGTAGCCTTGGGATCCTTGCCGCCGCTGCTCATGGCCTCCACCGCGTAGCGCCAGCCCTTCGGATCCGGGTCGCGCAGGAGCGCCTCGAGCGCCCGGCGCGCTTCCTGCAGCCGGTCGTCTCGCAGCGCCAGGGTGGCTTCGGCCGCGCCCATGGCCAGCGAACGCGGTGCGCGCTTGCGCCACAGCTTCAACGCCTCGCCGCTGCGTTTGTTGTCGTTGCCCAGCAGGGAGATCCGGGTGGCGCGCTCGGCCAGGCCGGCGTCGCCCTCGACGCTGCGCGCGGCCTGCAGGTACCAGTCGGCGGCCTCGTCCAGGCGCCCCGCGCGCAGCGCGTATTCGCCGGCCATGGTGGCGGCCAGCGCGTCGGGCGGGGTGGTCGCCGGCGGCCTGGCGAACCCCGCCACGGGTGCGAAACACACGGCGAACAGCAGCGTCGGGAGCAGGGTCGGAAGTGAAAAACGCAGTGTCACGGGCATCTGGAGCAGCCGGGCCGTAAAATGTGGGCCTCAAGTCCAATGAGCTTATCGCAAGCGCCTGAACGGAGGAGGCCCCGCCGCCCTCCCCGAACGGCAGCCCGCCATCCATGAGCCTGTTCGCACTCGGCATCAACCACCAGACCGCACCGGTCGCATTGCGCGAGCGCGTCGCCTTCAATGACGACGCGGTGGCGCCTGCGCTGGCGGGCCTGCATGCGCTGCCGCAGGTGCGCGAGGTGGCGCTGCTGTCGACCTGCAACCGCACCGAACTCTATGCGGTGACCGACGACGACGGCAGCGCGCTGGTCGACTGGCTGGCCACGCACCCGTCCGAGAGCGGCGACCTGCGCGCCTACCTGTACCGCCACCAGGATGGCGATGCGGTGCGGCACCTGTTCCGGGTCGCCACCGGGCTCGATTCGCTGGTCCTCGGCGAGCCGCAGATCCTCGGCCAGGTCAAGCATGCCTGGGCCACCGCGCGCGGCGCCGGCACGCTGGGCGGACAGCTCGACCGCCTGTTCCAGCACGCCTTCGTCACCGCCAAGCGCGCACGCACCGAAACGCGGATCGGCAACAGCCCGGTGTCGGTGGCGTCGGTGGCGGTGCGGCTGGCGCAGGAGTCGTTCGCGCAGCCGTCGGATTCGACCGTGCTGCTGATCGGCGCCGGCGAGACCATCGAGCTGGCCGCGCGCCACCTCGCCCAGGCCAGGGTGAAGCAGCTGCTGGTCGCCAATCGCACCTACGCGCATGCGCAGGACCTGGCCGCGCGCCACGGCGGCGTGGCGCTGCCTCTGGACGAACTCGACCGCCACCTGTTCCTCGCCGACATCGTGTTTTCCGCCACCGCCGCGCGCGAGCCGGTCCTGTCGAAGGCGCAGGTCGCCGCGGCCCTGGCTACGCGCCGCCACCGGCCGATGCTGCTGCTCGACCTGGCCGTGCCGCGCGACATCGCGCCGGACACAGCGACGCTCAAGGACGCCTTCCTCTACACCGTCGATGACCTTGAGCGCTCGATCGAGGACAACCGCCGCAGCCGCCGCGAGGCCGCCGACGAGGCCGAAGCCATCGTCGACCTGCAGGTCGCGCGTTACGTCGAGGCCCTTGCCGCCGGCACCCGCAACGCGCCGCTCAAGCGCCTGCGCGCGCGCGGCGAGAGCGCCCGCGCCGAAGTGCTGGCGAAGGCCAAGCAGCAACTCGCCGCCGGGCAATCGCCGGAGGCGGTGCTGGACTTCCTCGCCCACACCCTCACCAACCGCCTCCTGCACGCGCCGACCATCGCGCTGCGCGAGGCCGCGATCAGCGGCGACACCGACCTGATGCACGCCGTCGACCGGCTGATGCATGGCGCGGCCGCCGACAAGGACGACGATGCTGCCGACTCTGCGCCGTAAGCTCGAGGCCCTGGCCGAACGACGCGACGAACTCGAACGCCTGCTCGCCGATCCCGGCGTCGCGGCCGACCAGGATCGCTTCCGAGCGTTTTCGCGCGAGTTCTCGCAGCTCGAACCGGTCGCCGCCGCGCTCGCCGACGAACGCCAGGCGCGCGACGACCTCGCCGCCGCGCAGGCGATGCAGGCGGATCCCGAACTGCGCGAACTGGCCGACGAGGAGATCGCCGCCGCCAACGCGCGGCTGGCCGAACTCGACGACACCCTGATGGCGCTGCTGGTCCCGCGCGACGCACGCGACGAAGGCGACCTGTACCTGGAGGTCCGCGCCGGCACCGGCGGCGACGAGGCGGCGATCTTCGCCGGCGACCTGCTGCGCATGTATTCGCGTTACGCCGAGCGCCAGGGCTGGCGGGTGGAAATCGAATCGGCCAGTCCCGGCGAGCACGGCGGCTTCCGCGAGGTGATCGCCCGCGTCGAAGGCCGCGGCGCGTACGCGCACCTGAAGTTCGAGTCCGGCACCCACCGCGTGCAGCGCGTGCCGGAAACCGAATCACAGGGCCGCATCCACACTTCGGCGGCGACGGTGGCGATCATCCCGGTCGAAGAGGACGGCCCGCCGATCGAGATCAACCCGGCCGACCTGAAGGTGGACACCTTCCGCTCCTCCGGCGCCGGCGGCCAGCACGTCAACAAGACCGAGTCGGCGATCCGCATCACCCACGTGCCCAGCGGCATCGTGGTCGAGTCGCAGACCGAGCGCTCGCAGCACGCCAACCGCGACAAGGCGATGAAGCGGCTCAAGGCGATGCTGGCCGAGGCCGAGGCCGAGAAGCAGGCCGCCGCGACCGCCGCCTCGCGCAAGCTCCAGGTCGGCAGCGGCGACCGCAGCCAGCGCATCCGCACCTACAACTACCCGCAGGGCCGGATCACCGACCACCGCGTCGAAGGCCTGACCCTGTACGACCTGCCCAACGTGATGGAAGGCGCGCTGGACCCGCTGGTCGAACGCCTGACGCGCGAACACCAGGCCGACGAACTCGCGCGGCTGACCCAGGAGGCCTGACCGTGGGCACCAGGACCGCCACCACGATCTCGCGCGCCGGCCCGGCCGATCTCGATGCACTGGCCGCGCTGTTCGACGCCTACCGGCAGTTCTACGGACAGGCACCGGACCTGCCGCGCGCGCGACAGTGGCTGCGCGAACGATTGCGCTTCGGCGAATCGGTGGTGCTGGTGGCCCGGCACGGCCCTGCAGTTGCCGGTTTCGTCCAGCTGTACCCGATGTTCTCCTCGGTGCGAACCAGCCGCACCTGGATCCTCAACGACCTCTACGTGGACGCCGCCACGCGCCGCATGGGCGTGGCCCGCGCCCTGCTCGACGCCGCCGCCACCTTCGCGCGCGAGGATGGCGCGGCCGGCATCAGCCTCGAAACCACCCGCGACAATGCCGCAGCCCGCGCCCTGTACCGCGACGCCGGCTGGCGCGAAGACGCGACCCGGTGGTACTCGCTGTCATTCGCGTGACCGCACGCCGCCTGCATCGCGCACCCCGCCATCGATTGCGCTAGCCTGCCCGCATGACCGCCACGACAGACCCGATCCCGCTGCAGCTGTGCGTGCTGACCGTTTCGGACTCGCGCACGCTGGCGCAGGACAGCTCCGGCGACTACCTCGTCGCCGCGCTCGAAGCCGACGGCCACCGCCTGCACGAACGCACCCTGCTGCCCGACGACCGCTACCGCCTGCGCGCCGTGGTCTCGCGGTGGATCGCCGACGACGCCGTCGACGGCGTGCTGGTCACCGGCGGCACCGGCTTCACCGGCCGCGATTCCACGCCCGAGGCGCTGCTGCCGCTGCTCGACAAGGAAATGCCAGGCTTCGGCGAGCTGTTCCGCGCGATCAGCTTCGAGGAAATCGGCACCTCGTCGCTGCAGTCGCGCGCCTTCGCCGGCCTGGCGAACGGCACGTTCGTGTTCTGCCTGCCGGGTTCCACGTCGGCCTGCCGCACGGCGTGGGAACGGATCATCCGCGCGCAGCTCGACGCGCGCACGCGGCCGTGCAACCTCGCCACCCTGCGTCCGCGCCTGAAGGAGTGAACATGTCCATCGACCAGACCCTGCGATTGCTGGCGAAGGCGCGCGGCCTGAGCGTGACCGACATCGCCACCGCGATCCCGCGCGCGGGCGTGGCCACCGTGTCGGCGTGGATGCGCGGCGACAAGCTGCCCGGCAAGGACCAGCTCGACGCCCTCGCCCGCACGTTTGGCGTTCCCGCCGGCGCGCTGCTGTCGGAGCTGGCCAGCACCTTCGACCCCGCGCGCACCAAGGGCGAGCACGACCTGCTGGCCGCCTACCGCGACCTCAACACGCGCCAGCAGGGCGCGCTGCTGGAAGTCGCCCGCGGCATGGCCGGTCACAAGGCGCCGCGCAAGTAAGCGTAGCCGGCGTTCGCCCCGCGACGCCCGCGGCAGGCGCGCCGCATGCCGCAGACCAGGAGCTTCGCATGAAGAAACTCAAGTCCAAGGCCTACGAAAAACAGCTCGAGCCGATGCAGCTCGAACTCGTGGCGATGGCACGCTGGCTCGCCCATTCCGGCAAGCGCATCGTTGTGCTGCTCGAAGGCCGCGATACCGCGGGCAAGGGCGGCGTCATCAAGGCCATCACCAGCCACTTCAATCCGCGCCAGTGCCGCATCGTCGCGCTGCCGAAGCCCAACGAGCGCGAAAGCACGCAGTGGTATTTCCAGCGCTACGTGTCGCACCTGCCCGCGGCCGGCGAACTGGTGCTGTTCGACCGCAGCTGGTACAACCGCGCCGGCGTCGAAAAGGTCATGGGCTTCGCCAGCCCGGCGCAAGTCAAGGCATTCATGCAGCAGGCGCCGGCATTCGAGAAACTGCTGGTCGACGACGGCATCGTGCTGTTCAAGTACTGGCTGTGCACCGACCAGGCGCAGCAGGAAAAGCGCTTTGCCGAGCGCCTCGACGACCCGCTCAAGCGCTGGAAACTCTCGCCGATCGACCTCAAGGCCCGCAGCGCGTACGCCGAATACACCCGCGCGCGCGAGGCGATGCTCAAGGCCACGCACACGAAGCATGCGCCATGGACGCTGGTGGATTTCAACGACCAGAAGCGCGGCCGCCTGACCTTGATCCGCGACCTGCTCGACCGCCTGCCCGATACCCGGGAGCCCCCCATGGACGCCGAGCTCCCGCCGCTGCCGGGCAAGCCGCTCAAGGAACGCTTCGGCGTGCTGGAACCGATCCGGTCATTCGACGATTGAGTCGCCCGGCCATGCCTTGGGTTCGCGCGTCGACGCAAGCCATCGCGATCGCGCTACTCGCCGTCCTGGCATGCAGCCAACCTGCGCCTGCGCAGACACCCGGCACGTCGCCGGGGCGGGACGACCGGCCGCAAGACGACGCGGCGACGCTGGACACGCTGCACGTCACCGCGCAGCGGCCTCCGACTGCGCAACAGCAATTCCGCGAACACCTTCAGCGCAACTGGCATCCGCCACGCAGTGCCGAGCAGTTCGGGTTGGACGGCGGCGTGCCGGCGTGGCTGGGCCAGCAGATGATCCGCGGCATGACAACGGCCGCGCGCACCTTGCCGGGCTGGAAGCAGCCGGTGCAGCCTGCGATCGCCCGCCCGCCTCCGCTCGACGATGCGCAGATGGACCGTTCGCAGGCATTGCAGCCGGCATCGCCGGTGCCCGGCGCGCAGCCGCGCTGAAGATATCGGTCCATGTCCCGCGACAGGTCGGCCGATGCGTCTGCCGGCGCGCTCAGCCGGTGGTGAAGCCGGCGGCCGCAACCGCCGCGGCGTCGAAATCCTCGCGTTGCACGGTGTCCACGCGCGCGGCGGGCGGACCGTGCTGCAGCCATCGCGCCAATGCCTCGATGGCGTCATCGGCGCCGGCCGCGACCACCTCGACGCGACCGTCGGCAAGATTGCGGGCAATGCCGCGCAGCCCCAGCCGTAGCGCCTGCTCGCGCGTGCTGGCGCGGAAGAACACGCCCTGCACCTTGCCTTCGACCAGGAAACGCGCGGCTGCCATCAGCTCTCAGCCCTTGGCTGCCGCCTCGGGTTCCACGGCTGGGCCGCCAGCGGCGGCGATCGCGCCCTCGATCTCGCTGGCGCTCACCGGGCCGAGGAACTGCCTGGCCACCTTGCCGTCGGGCGCGATCAGGTAGGTCATCGGCAAGCCGCGCGGCGTGGTGAAGTCGGCCGGCGGGTTGTAGACGTCGACGATCGCAATCGGGTAGACCACCGGGTGCTTCTCGAGGAACGCACGCAGCTCCGCGGGATCGATGTCCTCGTAGGCCAGGCCGATGACCTCGACGTGCTGGCGCATGGCGTCGAGCGCCGACAGCTCCGGCATCTCCTTGCGGCACGGCGCGCACCAGGTCGCCCAGAAATTCACCACCACCCAGTTGCCGCGATGCTGGGCCAGGTCGTACGGCTTGCCGTCGAGGGTGGTGGTGCGCAGGGTGGGGATCTCCGGCTTGCCGGCGGCTTCGGCCGCCGGCGGTGTTTCCGGTGTTTCCGGTGTTTCCGGTGTTTTCGCGGCATCCGCGACGGGCGCCTGCGACTGCGCCGCTTCGGGCGATGGCGCCGTTGCGTCGTCCGCGGGCCGCTTGCAGGCAACGAGCACTGCGGCGAGCAGGCACAGGGCGATCAGGTGGCGGTGGTTCATGATGGTTCCCGGGGGAGGTCGTAGAGGCTGGAGACGCGGCGCTTGAGCAGTTCACGCAAGGGGATGCGCAACTCGTCGAGCGTGCGGATGGCGTTGATGCCCAGCGCATCGTCGCGGCATGGCAGGTGCGCTTCGTTGATCGGGATGCGCAGGTTGCACGCCTCGTAGAGCTCGGCCAGCGACAGGTCGTCGAGGTCGCGCGCGAGCAGCCACTCGCCGGATTCGGCGCGGGTGACCAGGCCGATCTCGCTCAGCTGCGCCAGCATCTGCTGCACCAGGGCGTCGGTGAGCATCGGCTCCATGCCCTGGATCTGGTCGCTGTGCAGGCCCTTGCCGGCCTGGCGCGCGATCGCGAAGCGCCCGAGCATGCGCAGCAGGCCGTACAACTCGTGCCCGATCGGCAGCCGCATCGAGGCCGGCTGGTAGCGGAAGGCCGAGATCGACGACGCAAACGAGGCGCCGAGCAGGATCGAGACCCAGCCGAAGTAGATCCACAGCAGGAAGATCGGCACGAAGGCGAGCTTCTGGTAGATCTTCGCGTAGGCACCGAAGCTGCCCAGATACAGGCCGATGCCCCATTTGACGCATTCGAGCAGCAGCACCGCCAGCGCCGCCCCGGCGATGGCGTGTCGCCACTGCACGGTGCGATGCGGCACCACCCGGTAGATTGCAGTGAAGGCCAGCCATTCGATCACCATCGGCGCCAGCTGCAGCATCACGCTTTCGAGCCACTGCCCGGACGCGGTCTTGAAGATGCCCAGCGCGAAGAAACGCGTGGACAGCGCGAGGCTGGCGGTGGCCACGAGGGCGCCGAGGGTCAAGACCGTCCAGTAGACGAGGAAGCGGCTGAACTTGGGGCGCGCGGTCTTCACCCGCCAGATCTTGTTGAACGTGGCCTCGACGCTGACCAGCGTGATCAGCAGCGACGCCACCAGCGCGATCACGCCGACCGTGGTGAGCTGGCCGGTGTTCTGCGAGAACTCGCGCAGGTAGCCCTCGATCGCGCGCGCCGAGCCGGGCACGAAGTTGGAGAAGATGTAGTCGCTGAGCTGGTCGCTCCACTTGTTGAACACCGGGAATGCCGACAGCACCCCGAACACCACCATCGACAGCGGTACCAGCGCGAACACCATCGTGAACGACAGCGCGCCGGCCGATTCGAACAGCCGGTCGTCGAGGAACCGGCGCCAGAGGAAGCGCAGGAACGTCCCCGTCCGCGCGCGGTCGTGCATGCGTTCGCTCCAGCGGTAGAGGGTGTCGAGCGGCTCCATCGGGCGAAGGGTAGCAAAGGGCGAAGGGCGGCACGCACCTCCCCCGACCTGCGACAATGCGTTCATTTCCGCACCGCGGCGAACGCCATGCCCGACATCCTCGTCCTCTACTACAGCCGCGGCGGCTCGGTCGCCCGCCTCGCACGCCACGTCGCGCGCGGCATCGGCGAAGTCGACGGCATGTCCGCCCGGCTGCGCACCGTGCCGCCGGTCGCAGCGGCCACCCAGGTCGCCGCGCCGCCGGTGCCGGAGGACGGCGCGCCCTACGTGCAGGCCAGCGACCTGGACGAATGCGCGGGCGTGATCCTCGGCAGCCCCACCCGCTTCGGCAACATGGCCGCGCCAGTCAAGCATTTCATCGACGGCCTCGGCGCGCAGTGGGCCAGCGGCACGCTGGTCGGCAAGCCGGCGGCGGTGTTCACTTCCACCGCGACGATGCATGGCGGCCAGGAATCGACGCTGCTGACGATGATGGTGCCGCTGCTGCACCACGGCTGCGTGATCGTCGGCATCCCGTTCACCGAGGCGGCGCTCAACACCACCCGCAGCGGCGGCACGCCCTACGGCGCCAGCCACGTCTCCGGCCTGCAGGACGATCCGCAGCCCAGCGACGACGAAGCGCAGCTGGCACGCGCGCTGGGCCGGCGCGTGGCCACGATCGCGGCGAAGCTGGCATGACCGGGCGCGATACGTCACGCATCGTGCTGGCGGCCGCGCTGTTCGCGCTGTCGCTGCTGTTCGCGCTGTGGTTCCACGACGACCGCCACCGCCTCGCCGCGATGCTGGTGTTCACGCTGCCGCCGCTGCTTGCCCTGGCCGCGGTGCTGCGCGGCGGCACGACCGCGTCGAAGGGCGGATTCTGGGCCGGCGTCCTCGGCTTGTTCTGGTTTTCGCACGGGGTGATGGTGGCCTGGAGCCGGCCTGCCGACGGCGCTTACGCCTGGGCAGAGATCGTGCTGGCGCTGGTGATCATCGCGGCGGCGAACTGGCCCGGGCTGCGCGCTCGCTTCGGGCGCTAGAATCCACGCCGGTGGGAGCAGCCAGGGCCGCTTCCAAAACAACCGCAACCACGTTCCCATTGCAGTACAGGATGAACAGGATGGACGAGCTTCTCGTCGTCACCACCGGCGGCACCATCGACAAGGTGTACTTCGACGACAAGTCCGACTACCAGGTCGGCGAGCCGCAGATCGGCCGCATCCTCGAGGAGCTGGGCGTCGCGTTCCGCTTCCGGGTGATCCCGATCATCCGCAAGGACTCGCTGCACATCAACGCCGAAGACCGCGAGCTGCTGCGCGCGACCATCGCCGCGCAGCCGGCGCGGCAGGTGCTGGTGACACACGGCACCGACACCATGGTCGACACCGCCAAGGTGCTTGCCACGATTGCCGACAAGACCATTGTTTTGACCGGCGCACTGAACCCGGCCCGCTTCCGCGGCTCGGACGCCGAGTTCAACATCGGCTGCGCGGTCGGCGCGGTGCAGTCACTCGCGCCGGGGGTCTACATCGCCATGAACGGTCGCATCTGGGATCCGCTCAAGGTGCGCAAGAACGTGGACGCGAACCGGTTCGAGGCGATCTGAGGGCCGATCGCCCCGCACACTGCCTTTGGTAGGAGCGGCTTCAGCCGCGAGCTTTTGATGGCGATGACGGGCAAGCAGCCAATCGGCGCTTGAATGGGCGTCAGGGCACGTGTGGCCAATGCCCGCGGCGCGACACGATTGCTTGCCGGCACGCCGCAAAAAGCTCGCGGCTGAAGCCGCTCCTACAGGAAAAAAGGAATCCCGGCTCTTGCCGGGATTCCATTGCTCCAAAGGCGCTACCCGTCAGAAGGTGACGCTCCAGCTGTCGATCCTGCCGGTGTCGCCCCGACCGCGATCGCTGACGCGCAGGCGCCAGGTGCCGTCGAGGCTCTCGGCCGACAGGTCGACGGTGTAGGCGCGGATGATGTTGTCGCTGCTGCCGCCGCTGCGGTTGTGGAGCAGGTACACGCTGCCGTCCGGCGCCACCAGGTCGACCCGCAGGTCGCCGGTGTAGGTGTGCCGGATGTCGACATCGACCTGCGCGGACGCCGGCGCCTTGCCGCCGCGACCGGATACCGTGACCGCGCTGTACACCGTCGCGTAGTCGCCAATCGCGACGTCATCGGTGTTGGCGTAGACCTGCGTCGTTCCACCGCCGCTGTCGACGCCGTAGTCGCCCACCAGGCTCACGCCCGAGAACGCCGAGTAGCCCTTGATCCGCACGTGCCAGGTCCCGGCCGCAGGCGATGCAAACGTGCACGCTTCGCTGTTGCCCGATTTGTATGGCCGGCAGTCGTAGGTGCTGTCGGTGGGCGCACTGCCGGACTTCACGTACAGGTCGGCGTCGCCGCTGCCGCCGGACATCGTGAACACCAGGTTCGAGGCGCCGGCGGGCACTTCAAGCGTGTAAGCGAGCGACTGGCCCGCGCTGCCGGACTGGCCCGTCACCGGCACGCCCTTCTCCAGCGCGCCACCGCCGCCGCCTGCTTCCACGGTCACCGCCAGCGTCCTGCTGCCGATGGCGCCAGAATCGTCGGTGACGGTCAGCGCCACGTCGTAGGTGCCGGCCGCCGCGTAGGCGTGGACCGGGTTCGCATCGGTGGAAGTACCGCCGTCGCCGAAGTCCCAGCTGCGTGAAACGATGCTGCCGTCGCTGTCGCTCGAAGCGTCGGTGAACGCGACCGACAGGCCATCGACCGCCGCGTTGAAGTCCGCCACCGGCGGGGCGTTCTCGGCGCCGCCGCCCGCGGTCTTGGCCAGTTCGCCGAGGAAGCCCAGGCCGAGCTTGGCCAACGGCACGCTCGGCGAGGCATTTCCACCCATGTTCGCCAGGGTGTCGTCGGGCGTGTGGATGTCGTTGTTGAAGCCGGCCTCGAACATCATCGCCGACGGGAAGCCGGCGCTGGTCCACGAGGCATGGTCCGAACACGCGTAGCCGCAGGTGTAGGTGCTGCGGGTCAGGCCCAGCGGCGCCAGGTACGCGTCGAACACGTCGCGCACGAACTGCTGCAGCCCGGCGTTGCTGTAGTCGGTGACCAGCTGCATGTCGTCGCTGGCGCCGATCGCATAGTTGGTCATGTCCAGCTGCAGCACGCCGACCACGTTGACGCCCTGGTCCTGGAACGACTGCGCGATGGCGTTGGAGCCGCGCAGGCCGACTTCCTCGGCGGCGTAGCCCATGAACTTCACCGTCCGTTTCGGCTGCCA
Source organism: Luteimonas mephitis DSM 12574 (assembly GCF_000422305.1). GTDB lineage: Bacteria > Pseudomonadota > Gammaproteobacteria > Xanthomonadales > Xanthomonadaceae > Luteimonas > Luteimonas mephitis. The sequence continues at coordinate 65,617 of NZ_KE383816.1, forward strand.
GCCGCTGGCCAGCGCGACGCGGATCACTTCGGTCAGGGTCGCAATGCCCGAGGCGTCGTCGTCGGCGCCGGGTGCGTCCATGTTGTCGCCGCTGCCGGCGTAGGAAATCGAGTCCAGGTGCCCGCCGAGCACCACGACTTCACCGGGCAGTTCGGTGCCCTGCACGGTCAGGATCACCGATGGCTGGGTCGAACAGTCGCTGCAGCCGGTGAACAATTCGGCGCTCACGTCGCTGCGGCCACCGGCCAGCGCCAGCCAGGTGTCGCGGATCCATTCCGCCGCGGCCTGTCCGTGGGTGCTGCTGTAGTAGCGGTTGGGCCAGGCGGTGGACAGGTGCTCGATGGTGTCGCGGATGTTCGCTTCGCTCACCTGCGGCAGCCACGGGCCGACGGTGGCCTGGTTGTCGACCGTGTAGTCGGCGACGGATACGGCGCTGCGCGCCAGTGCGGAGCGGTCGGCGGCGAGGAAGGCTTCCGCCTCCTCGCGGGTCGGGAACGCGAAGTAGCCGCCGCAGCGCTTCTCGCGCGTGTGCACCAGGTGGCTGACCTCGGCGAGCTGGTTGGCCTGGATCCGGGCCAGCATCAGCGCCGTGCCGACGCTGTCGCGGCGCTCGACACCGTCGCGGGCGATCGCCTGCAGGCCGCCGCGCCACGTCTCGTGCGAGGCAACGATGTAGACCGGCGCGAACGGATCGGCCGACCGCGCCAGCGCGGCGGTTTCGTCCGCGTGGTGGTCGTGCGGGGATGCGCCGGCGTGCACGGCGGGCGCGCCGGACAGCAACGCGCCGGCAAGCAGGCCGGCGAGCAGGGAATACGGTTTCATCGGGATGGCTCCTTGGCGGCCCGCCGCGCGGAACGGCAGACCGGATTGTTCGGGACAGGGATGCAGAGGGGGCTGGCCGCCGGAAAGGCCGGGCCGGAACGCACGCAAAGCGGGCCATGCCGATCGGCAGGCATCCTGCCCCGCCGGCCGCTAGGCCCGCTTACGCGGAAAAGAGACCCCGGTCGACCGACCGGGGCCCCTGTACTGCAGGTCAGAACGTGATGCTCCAGCTGTCGATCTTGCCGGTGTCGCCCCAACCGTAGTCGGTCACGCGCAGCTTCCACGTGCCGTTGAGGTTTTCGCTCGACAGGTCGCCGGTATAGGTGGCGATGATGTTGTCGGCGCTGCCACCGGTGCGGTTGTGCATGCCGTACACGCTGCCGTCCGGCGCGACCAGGTCCACCTTCAGGTCACCGATGTAGGTGTGCTTGATGTTCACGCTCACCGAACTGCTCGTCGACGCCTTGCCGCTGCGGCCGGACACCGTGATCGGGCTGTTGACCGTGGCGTAGTCGCTGATCGCGTAGTCGGCCGAGTTGCTGTAGGTCTGGGTTCCGCCACCGCCGCCGCCGGTGGCGTAGTCACCGACCAGGCTCACGCCCGAGAACGCCGAGTAGCCCTTGATCCGCACGTGGTAGGTGCCCGCCGACGGCGCGGCGAACGTGCAGCTCTCGTTGTTGCCGGCCTTGTACGGACGGCAGTCCCAGGAGCTGTCGGTCGGCGCGCTGCCGAACTTCACGTACAGGTCGGCATCGCCGCTGCCGCCGGACATGGTGAACACCAGGTTCGACGCGCCGGCCGGCACGGCCAGCGTGTAGGTCAGCGACGTGCCGGACGAACCGGACTGGCCGGTCGCCGGGACGCCCTTGCTCAGCACGACGGTGCCCGGGTCCGGATTCGGGCCGGGGCCGGTGCCGCCATCGCAGCTGACGCCAACGCTGGCGAATGCGGAAGTCACGTCGGCCTTGGTGAAGCCCAGGTCGGTGGCCGCGGTCTCGACGCCGCAGGCGCCCTGGTTGAAGTTGCTGCTCGCGGTCCAGTAGTCGCGATTGGCGCGCGCGAAGGCCTGGAACGCCTTCTGCGTGTTCCAGCCGCTCTTGTTGGCCAGCAGGTAGAACGCCTTGTTGTACACGCCCGATGAGTAGTGCACGTCCAGCCCGTTGTAGTAATCATCGGCGTGGCCGATCGAACGCCCGTCCTGCGGCGGGTTGGCCATGTAGCGCAGCGCGCCGCTGCCCTTGAATATCTGCGCGCCCACCAGGAAGTCGTTGCTGCCGCCGTTGAAGAAGTACTCGGCGGCCTCGCCGGCCATGTCGGAGAACGCCTCGTTCATGCCGCCGGGCTGGCCGCTGTACTGCAGGCCGGAGTTCTGCTCGGTGTAACCGTGCGAGACCTCATGCGCGGACACGTCCAGGCTGACCAGCGGATAGAAGGTGCTGGCACCATCGCCGAAGGTCATCGACGAGCCGTCCCAGAACGCGTTCTCGTAGTTGCTGCTGTAGTGCACCTTCATCGTCAGCTTGAAGGTCAACGGCGCCGAACCGACGTAGGCGTCGTACATGTCGAAGATAATCTTGCCGAAGTAGTGCGCGTCGTTGAGCGGCGAATAGGCGCCGTTGATCGACTTCACCGTGTTGCGCGGGCAGGTGTAGCCGAACGCGGTGCTGCCGCTGGTGCCGCCGTTGAGGTTCACCGTCTTCACCACGGCGTTGTCCATGGTGCAGGTGCTGCCGCTCTGGGTGACGTCGAGGAAGCCGTGGTCGGTGCCGTATTCGTACTGGCCGGTCTTCTGGTTGCCGCCGGGGCCGGTGCCGATCTCGGCGTTCTGCAGGTTGTCGAACTGCTTGAGGATGCGGCCGCTGTTGGCGTCGATGATCACCACCGGGCGCGTCGGGCTGCCGCCCCTGGCGGCATCGGCGAAGAACGACACCACGTACGCCATGTGCGCACGGTCGTTGTCGTCGATGAAGACCATCTGCCGGCTTTCCTCGCGCTCCACGCGCATCGCCAGCAGGCGGTTGCCCAGGGTCGCGCGCTTGGCCGCGGCCAGTGCCTGCGCGCTGGTCAGCTTCGGTGCGACCGACGCCGGGAGTTCGCTCTCCAGGCCCGTCACCTTGCGGCCGAACATTGCGCGCACCTGGCCGTTGGCGTCCTCGCTGACGACGATCTGCTCGCCGTACACCGGGATGCCGTTCCAGGTCTGCGCATAGCGATAGTTGCGCACGCCGTTCTCTGCAGTGCGGGCCTTGATCACGGACAGCGCCGAATGCGCGTCGAGCGCGAGCATCTCGGCATGGCGCAGGCTGGCCTGCTTGCTGACGCCGATCGCCACGCTGGCGTTGGCGTACTGGCTGTTGATCGCTGCCACGTCCTGCTTCTGCAGGTCGACGCGGGTTGCAGCCTGGGCCGAAACCGCGGCGAGCGCGAGCGCGAGCGGCGTCGCCACGAAAAGAGCGAGCGGATGGTTGCTGGAATGGGTCACGATTGCATTTCTCCCGAATGGTTGGATATGTCGATCGCCTGCATGGCGACCTCTCTCGACGCTTTTCCAACTGCACCGGCACGGGCCTGCATCGCCCGCGTCCGGCTTGAGCACTGCTTTTCTCCGGACCCGAGCCACCAGCGGCGACGGCCCCCCGCCCGCTGGTCCAGGTCCCCGCAGCTTCTTCAGATATCGATCGTTGATGGGTCCGACAGATGTCCCGCAATGCGCACCCACGCTTCCGTCGGCGCTGCCCCCGGCCGCGTTCCCCCGCACGCACGACCCGCTTCCCGCGCCGCGACGCCGGGCGCCTCGAGCGCCGGGACTACCGGCAGTGGCCGGCTTGAAGCCAAGCTCCGGAAAAGGCCGCGCATGGGTAGCCTCGTGCTGGAAGGACCGCCGCTGGCGGAGAACCGGTGGATCGTGTCGAACCCCGTCCACCGGGAACAGACGCATGACGCAATGCGTCCTGTATTGACGATAAATGACAGCCCGGAAAATATTCACGCTGCAAGTGCAGCAATTTCCGCGCGCTAATCGTGATGGATCTCCCGATTCCGGAATGTAGACGGTTACATGCGGAACTAATCCGGGACGCGCATTCACGGCGAGGCGCTACCCGCCGGCTTCACCAGCCGCCATGGCACAGCCGGCGTCCTGCGCGGGCGCTGCCGCAAGCGCCTTGGCACAGCGAGCAGCCGGATCGCGAAGATCGCTGGCGCGGACCGGCACGGCCCAGCGAGCGGCAGCAATCATTCCGCAGCCGGGCATCGCCGGTCGAGGCCACTTATCATCGGTGCTCCCCGATCCCCGGCGCTGCAATGCCGCATTCCCCACCGAACTCTCACGCCATCGACCCGCGCCTCGCGGCGCTTCCGCCAGAGGCGGTGCAACGGATGCACGCGGCGATGCAGGCGATCCGGCAAGGCGATGCGATGGCGGTGCTGCGACTGACCGGGGAGGTCCTCGCCATTGCGCCGGAGCACCCCGAAGCCCTGCGCCTGGCCGGCATCGCGCACAACGCCAGCGGCCGCCACGACCTCGCGCGCGACGCGCTGCAGCGCTCGCATGAGCAGCGGCCCGACGATGCCCTGGTGCTGATCGACCTGGGCAACGCCCAGCAGCGCTGCGGCGACCAGGCTGCCGCGCGCGCCAGCTGGCGCAAGGCATGCGAACTGGCGCCGAGACACCCGATGCCCTGGTACAACCTCGGCCGCGACTTGCAGCTCGAAGGCCACACCACCGACGCGATCGCCATGCTGTCGCGCGCGGTGGAACTGGCCCCGGATTTCATGCCCGCGCGCATCCTGCTCGGCGACGCGCTGGTGCACGCCGGGCATTTCGACGAGGCCGACGCGCACTATCGCGAGGCGCTGTGGCGCAACCCCGCCTGCGGCGATGCGTGGCGCGGGCTGGCCAACATGAAGACCCGGCCGCTGTCCGGCGAAGACCGCGAGCAGCTCGCCCTCAACCACGGCCGCGCCGACATCGGCGAACCCGATCGCGTCGCGATGGGCTACGCGCTGGGCAAGGTCTGCGAGGACCATGGCCGCCACGACGAAGCATTCGCCGCACTGCAGTCGGCCAACGCGCGCCTGCGCAGCGAAGCGCCGTGGGATGCGGCCGCCTTCAGCGCGCGCGTGGACGCGATCATCGCCGCCACCGCGCGGTTGCCGGCGCCCATCGATCGGGCGCTCGGCAGCGAAGTGATCTTCATCGCCGGCATGCCGCGCTCGGGCTCGACGCTGTTCGAACAGATCCTCGCCGCCCATCCGCAGGTCGAAGGTGCGAGCGAACTGCCCGACCTTGGTTACGTGCTGGACGAGGAGTCGGCCCGGCGCGAACGGGCGTTCCCGGAGTGGATCGCGCAGGCCGATGCCGACGACTGGCAACGGCTCGGCCGCGACTACCTGCAGCGCACCGCGCGCTGGCGCGAGCGACGTCCGCGCTTCACCGACAAGATGCCGGAGAACTGGCTGCACGCGGGCGTGCTGCGCGCGATGCTGCCCGGCGCAACGGTGCTCGAAACCCGCCGCGACCCGATCGAAACCGCGTGGTCGTGCTACCGGCAGCACTTCTACCGGCTGCCGCATTTTTCCTGCGACTTCGGCGACATCGCAGCTTTCATGCGCGACAGCCAGCGTGCGATGGACACCTGGCGCGAACGCGATCCCGGCCACGTGCACCTGCAATCGTACGAGGCCCTGCTGCACGACCCGGACGCGGCAATCCGCGAGCTGCTCGATGCGTGCGGCCTGCCCTTCGACCCGGCCTGCCTGGCCTTCAAGGACGCACGGCGCAGCGTGCGTACCGCCAGCGCGACCCAGGTCCGGCAGCCGCTGCAATCCGATACCGCCCGCACCGGCCGCTACCGCGAACTGCTCGATCCGCTGCGCGCGGCGCTGGCACGCAGCGGCCTGTCCTGAGCGGCCACCGGACACGGTTTCCAGGGGCCGGACATGCGAACGGGCGGGGGAAGTCCCCGCCCGCCCAGGCATCCCTGCCTCCTCGACGAAGCCGGCCCCGGCCGTCCTGGCCGGGACCGGATGCGATCAGAAGGTCACGCTCCAGCTGTTGAGCACGCCGGTGTCGCCCTTGCCGTTGTCCTTGACGCGCAGGTTCCACACGCCATTGAGGCTTTCACCGGACAGATCGACCGTGTAGGTCTTGTTGATGTTGTTGCTGCTGCCGCCGGTGCGGTTGTGCAGCCTGTAGACGCTGCCGTCCGGCGCGATCAGGTCGACGTTCAGGTCACCGATGTAGGTGTGCGTGATGTCCACCTTCACCTGGGTTTCGGCCAGCCCGGAACCCGTGCGATCAGCCACCGTGACCGGGCTGCGGAACGAACCGCGATCGTAGATCACGAAGTCGTCGCCGTTGGTGTAGGTCTGCACCTCGTCGCCGCCGCCCGGGTCGCCGCCGCCATCGCCGTCATAGTTCGCGACCAGGGAGACGCCGCTGTACGACGAATACGCCTTGACGCGGACGTAGTACGTTCCCGCCGACGGCGCCGCGAACTCGCACACCTCGCTGTTGCCGGCCTTGTACGGGCGGCAGTCGTACACCGTGTCGGTGGCCTCTTCGCCGAACTTCACGTACAGGTCGGCGTCGCCGGTGCCGCCCGAGATGGTGAACGACAGGTTCGCCGCGCCCGCCGGCACTTCGAGCGTGTAGCGCAGCGCGTGTCCCTTGGCGATCTCCATGCCGGTCACCGGCACGCCCTTCTCCAGCGCGACCGGATCCGGGTCGGGCGGCGGGCCGCCGCCGCATTCGACGTCGACGCCGGCAAAGGCCGCGGTCACGTCTGCCTTGGCGTAGCCCAGGTCCTCGGCGGCCGTCTCGACGCCGCACGCGCCGTCATAGAAATTCACGTCCGGGGTCCAGTAGTCGCGGTTGGCACCGGCGAAGGCCAGGAACGCCTTCTGCGTGTCCCAGCCGGCGGTGTGCGCGAGCAGGTAGAACGCCTTGTTGAACACGCCCGACGAGTAATGCACGTTCAGGCCGTCGTAGTAGTCGTTGGCGCTGCCGATCGAGATCCCGTCCAGGGTCGGATCCTCGAAGTAGCGCAGCGCCTCGCCCGGCGCCTTGAAGATCTCGCCGCCGACCAGGAAGTCGTTGCCGCCCTTGAAGTAGAACTCCGCGGCTTCACCGGCGATGTCGGAGAACGATTCGTTGATGCCGCCGGACTGGCCGGAGTACTCCAGGCCCGAGTTCTGCTCGGTGAAGCCGTGCGAGACCTCGTGCGCGAGCACGTCCAGGCCCACCAGCGGATAGAACATGCTGGCGCCGTCGCCAAAGTACATCGTCTGCGTGGCCGGCTCCCAGAACGCGTTCTCGTAGTTGGTGCTGTAGTGCACCTTCAGCGTCACCTTGCCGGTCAACGGCGAGGTCTGCAGGTAGTCGCTGTACATGTCGAACACGACGTGGCCGAAGAAGTGCGCGTCGTTGAGCGGCGAGAACGCACCGTTGATCGCCTTGACCGTGTTGCGCGGGCAGGTATAGCTCCACGGCGTGGATCCGGTCTCCCCATGGTTGAGGTTGATCGTGGTGACCTTGGCGCTGTTCATCGTGCACGTGGTGCCGTTTTCCTCGACGTCGAGGAAACCGAAGTCGGTGCCGTACTCGTACTGGCCGGTCTTCTCGTTGCCGCCGGGGCCGGTGCCGATCTCGGCGTTCTTCAGGTTGTCGAACTGCTTGAGGATGGCGCCGCTGGCGGCGTCGACGATCACCTTCGGGCTGGTCGGCGAGCCGCCCTTCGCGGAATCCGCGAAGAAGGACACTTCCCAGGCCATGTGGGCGCGGTTGTTGTCGTCGACGAAAATGACCTGGCGGGCCTGCTCGCCCTGCACGCGCATGGCGAGCAGGCGGCTGCCGAGCGCGGCGCGCTTGGCGGCGGCAAGCGCCTGCGCGCCGCTGACCTTCGCGGCCACCGCCGGCAGTTCGCTTTCGAGGCCGCCGACCTTGCGGCCGAACAGCGCACGGATCGCGCCGTTGGCGTCCTCGCTGACCACCACGTGCTCGCCGTAGATCGGCACGCCGCGGAAGGTCTGCTGGTAACGGGTGTTGCGCACGCCGTTGCGGGTGGTGCGGGTACTGAGCACTGCCAGCGCGGAATCCTGGCCGAGGCCCAGCATCTCCGCGTGGCGGATGCTGGCCTGCTTGCTGATGCCGATCGCCACGCTGGCCTGCGCGTAGCGCGCATTGATGCTGGAAACATCCTCGTGGTGCAGGTTGGTCCGCGTGGCGGCCTGGGCGGACATCGCCATGCAGGCGAACGCCAGCGGCGTGAGTGTGACGAGCTGTAGGGAACGCTTCTTTGAGTGGATCACGTAAGTGGATCTCCCGATGGTTGGACACGCGACCGGCCGCCTGGCCGGCCCCTCTCTTGCTTTCCAACGACTGCGCACGGCCACCCCCTTCCAGCCGTCGCATCCCTGCTGCTGTCCTGATATCCGGCGCGTGCCGGACGCCCCCGGCGTCTTCGTGGACCCCGTGGCGCGATGGATGCCCATCGCTTCTTCCGCAGCTTCTTGCCGCACGAACCTCCTTCATCGAAGAAGTGGAACCAAGCGCGGGACCGGTTTGGAGAACAGTCCCGCGATACCCCATGGACACAGCATCCGGCTTCGATGCGCGGACTGCCGCTTCAGCCGCAAGCCGTCGGCCAGCCGCGAAAAGAGGGTTCCGCCACCATCGAACACCGCCCCGGACATCCCCCGGAACATGACCCTGTGCGTCCTGATACTGACGAAAAACGGCAACTCAGCGGACGTTCACACTGAAATTGCAGCGAGGAATTGATTGATCTGTGACCAACCTCACGCTCGATGGCGAACCCGCAGCCAGCCCCGGAGCCTGCGGATTGACGTGCGCGGCCGGGTCGCGCGCAGGGACGCGCGCCATCGGGCACGAAGGGAGCGGGCAGCCCGTCAGGACTGCGCAAGTCGCGGATTCCCGCGATCGCGGGCAGTGGCCGGCGCCCGATGGTGCGCATTGGCCGGCGGAAGAATCGAACAACCCAGCGCCCGGGTGGAATCCCGGGCGCCGGACCGGCGCTACAGCATCCCGGTTTCGAGCTTGGCGGCGTCGGACATCATCGCCCGGTTCCACGGCGGGTCGAACACCAGTTCGACGTCGGCCTCGGTGACGGTCGGGATCATTTCCAGCTTGCTGCGCACGTCGTCGACCAGGATGTCGCCCATGCCGCAGCCGGGCGCGGTGAGCGTCATCTTGACTTCCACCAGGCGCTTGCCGTCGTCGCCCTGGGTGACGTTGGCCTCGTAGACCAGCCCCAGGTCGACCACGTTGATCGGGATTTCAGGGTCGAAACACGTGCGCAACTGCTGCCACACCAGCTTTTCCACCGCGTCGTCGCTGGCGTCATCGGGCAGCGACAGCGGCTCGGCCGGCTCCTTGCCGATCGCGTCCCCGTCCGGGCCGGCAATGCGGAACAGGTTGCCCTCGACGAACACCGTGTAGCTGCCGCCGAGCGCCTGGGTGATGTAGCCGACGCTGCCGGCCGGCAGGGTCACGACATCGCCCTGCGGCACCAGGACGGCGGTGCAGTCGCGTTCGAAACGGACGGGTTCGCTGCTGCGGGAATACATGGTCGGTCGTGGGCCTGTGTGGAATGCGGTCCGCAGGGTCGCTTTCGCCGGGAAGGCGTGACAGGCCCAGGACGGTGGCGGCCAGCCGCCGCGCAAGGACGCCATTGTATCGCCGCGCCGACGGTATGCTGTCGGGCTGTCGTCCCACTGGCTGGCCCATGCCCCCACGTACCGGATTCCGCGGCCCCGTGCCCGCACTCGCATTGCTGCTGCTGGGCAGCCTGGGCATTGCCGCGGCGTGGGTGCTGCTGGCCCTCGCCAGCGACCGGCAGCTGGGCTGGTTGGCGGTGGTCGCCGCGCTCGACGTCACCCTGATGCTGCGCCTGGGGCGCATGCGGCCGGGCTGGCCGCGCGCTGCCTGCGCCGTGCTCGGAACCGCGCTTGCGATCGCACTGGCCAACTGGGGCATCGTCGCGGGGCAGGTCGGCAAGTCGATGGCGCTGCTGCCGTGGGAGTCGATGTTCCGGCTCGGCCCGGACTTCATCTGGACCCTGACGCTGCTCGCGAACGGCCCTGTCGAGTTCGCCTGGTGGGGCGCGGCGCTGGTGATCGCAGCGGTCGCTTCGCGCTGAGCACGGGAACACCGCGTCCTGACTCGCGCGACCAGTGCAGCGCCTGCTCGATCCCGGCCCCGGCGTTCGCGCCGAACGCAACCAAACCCCGAATCCGGCACAGCCGCCCCGCCGAAGTTGACAGGGCGTCGGCCGATCCGCCGTCTCAGTGCCCGCCGTCGAGCGCCTTGAGTTCGCTGACCAGCGCGTTGGCCATCTCGGCGCCGTCGCCGTAGAGCATGCGAGTGTTGTCCGCGTAGAACAGCGCGTTCTCGATCCCCGCGAAGCCCGTGCCCTTGCCGCGCTTGATGACGATGGTGTTCTTCGAATCCACCACGTCGAGGATCGGCATGCCGTAGATCGGCGAGGCCGGGTCGGTTTTCGCCACCGGGTTGACCACGTCGTTGGCGCCGATCACCAGCGACACGTCGGTGTTGGCGAACTCGGGGTTGATGTCTTCCATGTCGACGATCAGGTCGTAGGGCACGCCGGCTTCGGCGAGCAGCACGTTCATGTGCCCGGGCATGCGCCCGGCGACGGGATGGATCGCGAACTTCACCTTCACCCCGCGATCCATCAGCTTCTTCGCCAGCTCCCAGATCTTGTGCTGCGCCTGCGCCACGGCCATGCCGTAGCCGGGCACGATCACCACGCGCTCGGCGAACGCCATCATCGCGGCGACGTCCCCGGCCTCGATCGGCTTCTGCGAGCCCGTGATCTCCTGCGCCTCGCCGCCACCGCCGAAGTTCGAGAACAGCACGCTCTTGATCGAGCGGTTCATCGCCTTGGCCATCAGGCGCGTGAGCAGCATGCCGGCCGCGCCGACCATCATGCCGGCAATGATCAGCGCCTCGTTGCCGAGCACGTAGCCTTCGAACGCCACCGCCAGGCCGGTCAGCGCGTTGTACAGCGAGATCACCACCGGCATGTCGGCGCCGCCGATCGGCAGCGTCATCAGCACGCCCAGCGCGAGCGCGGCGATGAAGAACGCGATGATGAACGCCTGTGCGGAGCCAGGCACGCCGAGCGAATGCACGACGATGCCGCCCAGTATCACCGTCGCGATCGCGACCGCGGCGTTGAACAGCTGCTGCCCCGGGAACGTATAGCGCTTGTCCATGCGCCCGTCGAGCTTGGCCCAGGCGATGACCGAACCCGACAGCGACACCGAGCCGATCAGCGCGCCGAGCACGCCAAGCACCAGCGTGGTCTTCGACGGCGCCGCGCCGACGCCGGCGAAGCGCAGCAGCTCGACCGCGCCGATCGCAGCGGCCGAACCGCCGCCCATGCCGTTGAACAGCGCCACCATCTGCGGCATGTCGGTGATCGCCACCTTCTTGCCCCAGAACCAGGTCAGCGCGATGCCGATCACGGTCGCGGCGACGATCAACCCGAGGTTGTGCAGGCCCGGCACGAACAGGGTCGCCACCGTGGCGATCACCATGCCCAGCCCGGCCCAGCGGATGCCGCTGCGCGCGGTGAGCGGCGAGGCCATGCGCTGCAGGCCCAGCAGGAACAGCGTCGCGGCGACCAGATAGCTGGCCTTGACGACCAGCAGCAGCACTTCCGGCAGCGTCCAGCTCACGAGTTTGCCTCCGGCTGCGCGGCCGGCTTCTTGCTGGACTTGAACATGTCGAGCATCCGCTCGGTGACCACGTAGCCGCCCGCGGCGTTGCCCGCTCCGAGCAGCACCGCGACGAATCCGATCACCTTTTCCAGCGGCGTGTCGGCGTGGCCGAGCACGACCATGGCGCCGATCAGGACGATGCCGTGGATGAAATTGCTGCCCGACATCAGCGGCGTGTGCAGGATCACCGGCACCCGCGCGATGATCACGTTGCCGGCGATCGCCGCCAGCATGAAGATGTACAGCGCCACGAAACCGTCTTCCATCGCCGCTCTCCCCATCCCAGTTGCCCGCATCATAACCGGCCGGCCGCGGGCCGCAGGTTCCCGTCGAAGCTTGCCGGCCGGTGCTGTCAACCCGGCAGGCGGCGGGGCGTTCCCATGGGAGTTTCCACGCCGCGATGCCCGATGACATGCCCGAGGCCACGCTCCACGACCGCCAGCCCCGCTCCGCGCCCCACCGCGCGGCACGTCGGCCCGCGGCCGGGACAGCCGCGGTTGCCCGCCCTGCCGCTAAGCTCGGCCTGGTGAGTACCGATGCCAACGCCATCGTCGATCCCGCCGCCGCGGGCGCCGCCGCCGCGCAGGTGGCCGTCACCCTCGACGGCTTCCTGGCCGGCGTGGGCGCACGCGCCTTCCGCTTCGCCGAGGCCGGCCTGCGCCACCGCGAGGACGCGATGGATGCGGTGCAGGAAGCGATGATGAAGATGCTGGCCTACCGCGAGCGCCCGGCGGACGAATGGACGCCGCTGTTCTGGAGCATCCTGCGCAGCCGCATCATCGACGTACAGCGACGGCGCACGTTCCGGCTGGGCTGGCTGGGCAGCAGCGGCCCCGGCGGCGAGGACGCCAGCCTCGACTGGGCCGACGACGGGCCGGATCCGTCGCGCGCGCACGACGGGCGCGAGGCCTACGGCCGGCTGCTGGCGGCGCTGCGCGAACTGCCGCGGCGCCAGCGCGAGGCGTTCACGCTGCGCGTGCTGGAGGAGTTCGATGTCGCCGATACGGCACGGATCATGAAATGCAGCGAGGGTTCGGTGAAAACCCACCTGTCGCGCGCACGCGCGGCGCTGCAACGGCAACTGGAGGATTTCGCATGAACCAAGACAACCGCGACGCACGCTTCGACGCGGCGATGCGGCAGCTGCACGGAGTCGCCACCGAGCGGATTTCCGGGCGCACCCGGCTGCAGCTGCAGCAGCGTGCGCGCACGACTTCGACCGTGCGGCCCGCAGCGCATCGCTTCGGCTGGCCGCTGGCGGCCTCGTTCGCCGCCGCGCTGGCACTGATGGTCGGCCTGCAGCTGCGGCATGATCCGGCGCCGTTGCCGGCACCTCCCGCCGCCGCCAACGTCGTTGCCGACAACAGCGACGACATCGATGCCGTGCTCGACGAGAATCCCGACCTCTACCTGTGGCTGGCATCCAACGATGCCTACGCCCTGGCCATGGAGTAAGCCATGCGAACCTTCACCACACTCGCCCTTGCCCTGCTGCTGCCATGCAGCGCGCTGGCCTCGCCACCGCAAGCCGGCGAGGATGACGCCAGGCCGATGCCGGCATGGGAACAACTCACGCAATCGCAGCGCGACACGCTCATCGCACCGATGCGCGCGCGCTGGAACGACAATCCGGAGAAACGCGCGCGCATGTACGAACACGCCCGGCGCTGGCAGGACATGACGCCCGAACAGCGCGAGCGCGCGCATCGCGGCATGAAGCGCTGGCGCCACATGGATCCGGAACAGCGGGAGCAGGCGCGCGCACTGTTCCAGCAGATGCGCGGCATGTCGCCCGAACAGCGCAAGGAACTGCGCGATCGCTGGCACGGGATGACGCCCGAACAGCGGCGCCAGTGGGTCGAGCAGAACCCGCCGCCGCCAGAGGACTGAGCCGGCGTCCGCGAATCGGCCGGCCTTTTATTCGCTTCTGCAGGAGCAGCTTCAGTCGCGAGCTCTTCCAGGGCGACATCGCCGTTCGAAAAGCTCGCGGCTGAAGCCGCTCCTACAAATAAAGCAGCGGTCAGGCGGCCGGCGGCCCCGGCCAGGCGGTCTTCGCGAGCAGCTCGTCGTTCCAGTCGAAACCCAGCGCGCCGTCCTTGAGCAGCAACGAGACGAAGTTGAAGACGTTGCGCGCGTACATCTCGCTGGCGTGCAGAGCGCCGCTGCTGGCCAGGTTCAGGGGGCCGGCGATGACCACGCCGCCGTGTTCGACGGTCTGCCCGGGTTGCGTCAACTCGCAGTTGCCACCGGTTTCGGCAGCCAGGTCGACGATCACGCTGCCCGGCTTCATCCCGGCCACCATCGTCGCGGAAATGATCTTCGGCGCCGGGCGCCCCGGCACTGCCGCGGTGCAGACGATGACGTCGATGCCCTTGAGGTGTTCGCCCAGCCGGCGCTGCTGCTCGGCGCGTTCCTCGTCGGTGAGTTGGCGCGCATAGCCGCCCTCGCCCGCGGCGCTGACGCCCAGGTCGAGGAACTTGCCGCCGAGCGATTCGATCTGCTCGCGGGTTTCCGGGCGCACGTCGAAGCACTCGACCTGCGCGCCCAGGCGCCGGGCGGTGGCCACCGCCTGCAGGCCGGCGACGCCGGCGCCGACGATCAACACCTTCGACGGCCGGATCGTGCCGGCCGCGGTGGTCAGCATCGGGAAGAACCGCGGCGCCAGCTGCGCGCCGATCAGCACCGCCTTGTAGCCGGCCATGCCGGCCTGGGAGCTGAGGATGTCCATCGCCTGCGCACGGGTGGTGCGCGGCAGGCGTTCGAGCGGGAAAGCCACGATCGCGTTCGCGCGCAGCGCTTCGGCGCGCGCCGGGTCGGCGTCCGGTTGCAGGCTGCCGACCAGGACCGCGCCGCGCTTCAGGCGCGCGATCGCAGCGGGTTCGGGCGGCTGCACGCATAGCGCCACGTCGGCCTGCGCCAATGCGTCGTCGATACCGTCGACAAGCTGCGCGCCGGCTTCGGCATAGGCGGCATCCGGGAAGTGCGCGCCATCGCCCAGCCCGCGTTCGACGCGCACCGTGGCGCCGGCGGCGACCAGCTTCTTGCAGGTTTCCGGGGTGACGGCGACGCGCCGCTCACCGGGCGCGGTCTCGCGCGCGATTCCGATCGTCACTGTCATGCCTGGCTCCGAGGTCCGCTCATTCGCCATCGTAGCGAATCGCCCGGGGTGGCGCGATTGCGCCACTGCAGCGGGGAACGCCGGCGTGCGCCGGCAACCGGGATTGGCAGGGTCAGTTCGCCGCGGATGCCGGTGCCGCCGGCACCTCGTTGAGGCGCTGCCAGAGCTGCTTCATCGCTTCGTCGAACGGCGCGTCCACCGAGCGCACGATCGCCTGGCCGTTGCCGACCAAAACTGCCAGTTCTTCCGGCGACACCACCATCTTGCGTGCACCGCGGCGGTTGACGATCAGCAGCCGCGATGTCAGCGGGCTGATCCAGGCCACGCGTGCCGCGGTTTCGCGCCCCTCCTCGTCAACCAGGCGCAGTCCCTGGCCCGGACGCAGGCGGCGCATGCGCGCGGCGATGGCCGGGTCGAATTCGAGTGCGTCGTGCCCGCCCACCACCCGCAGGATCGGCGGCTTCTGCTCGTCATCGATGGCATCGGCCCCGCCCTCGTCGGCGCGCGGCACGTGCACCTTGCGCGGGGTGTCGGGCAGTCCGAGCGCGGCGATGATGCGCGCCATCGAGTCGCGCGCGCTGCCGGCATCGAGTCCACAGCTGGAGTAGCAGTCCACCAGCGGCGCCTGCAGCGCGAGCAACTGGTCGGCCACCACTGCGCCGCGGGCGTGCGCGGCATCGGTATCGACCTGCACCATCGCGTCGCCCAGCGCGATCGCGGCGTGGTGCCGCGCCGAGTCGGCGCCGTCGCGCAGCCAGGTCTGGGTGAGGTAGTGGCGCCACTGGCCGTCGAGGAAGTTCGCGATTGCCTCGGTCAGCGGCCGATCGGCCACGCGCGACGCCACCAGGCCCTCGGCCGCGCGGCGCGCGTGCTGCAGGCGTTCGCGTCCGTGGATCGCCTCGGCGGTACGCTTTTCGGCCAGTTCGGAGCGCTTGCGCTGCTGGTCGAGCTGGTCGCGCAGTTCGCTGGCGGCCAGCTCGAAGATCGCCTGGTCGTCGTCGTACTCGGCAACCACGCGGTCGACGGCCTGCTCGGCGCGATCGAGCGTCTCGCGGTCCTGCGGTGTGTCGCCGGCATTGCCGTCGCAGGCTTCGGTGAGCGCATCGAGCAGGCGCCGCGCCGGGTGGCTGCGGCGGTTGAACATCGAGTCGTCGGTCAGCGCGACCTTCAGGTAAGGCACCACCAGCTTGCCGTACATGGCGCGGGCACGCTGCATCAGTTCATTGGCCTCGACCAGCGACTGGAACAGGATGCCGACCAGGTCGATCGCATCCTGCTCGTCATTGCTCAGCGCGGTGGCCTCGGGATCGAAGCCGAGCTGGCGGATGCCGTCGAGGATTTCCTCGCGCAGCGCGCCGGCCAGGGCATAGTCGCTCTGGCCGGAAAGCGCGCGCACGAACGGCGCCGGGTCGTCGCCCTGCAGCAGGCGTGCGACGTTCAGCAGGTCCTCGGTGCCCAGCACGTGGTTCGCGGCGTCGGCCGCGGCGTGCTCGGCGGCCTGCCGCGCGGCCTGCTCGTTCGCCTCGGCCTGGCGCGTGCGCCAGGTGCGCAGCTGCTCGCGGACGACGTCGCGGTAGCGCGGCGCGCGACCGGCGAAATCGGGGGCCTGCTGCGACATCGACCCGCCCGCCGCGGCGACCTGCGATGCGAGGGAAGCGCCAATGGGCTGCCCCACCATCGGACCGGCGGCGCCGTAAGCGCCCACGGGCATCATCGGCATCTGCTGCATGGGCATCTGCATCGCCATCGGCCCGGCCATGACCTGTCCCGGCTGTCCGCCGACGCCAGGCTGCATGAACGCGCCTGGCTGCACGAAGCCCTGAGTATGCTCGACCACGCCGCCGTCGGGCACCCACAGTTCGTCTGCGCCGCCCGCATTCGCGCGGCCGCCCGCAGGCGACGATGCCGTTACTCCCCTGCCGGCGTAGCGCTGCTGCTTCGGGCCATTGGCGCCCATCCCGCCGAACCCGGCAGCCTCGAGCGCGGCGTTGGTGCGTTCGTAGATCGCGCCCAGGGCATGCGGCAGGCGTTTTTCGTGCAGCCGGAACACCATCGTGCGCAAGCCGGGGGTCAGGTCATCGCGCTCGAACAGGCTGGTGAACGCCGACACCGCCGCTTCCGGACGCAGCGGGTTGGCGCGCTTGCCCTGCACGCCCAGGGCGTTGGCCAGCGACTGCAGGCGCTCGTCCATCATTTCCAGCGGATGCAGGAACTGGTGGTCGAGCAGCTCGGTGGTCTGCTGCCCGGCGAGATGGATCTCCAGCTCGTCCTCGGACATCAGGCTCAGGGACTTTTCCAGCGTTTGCGGCGGTTTCGGATCCAGCCAGCGGGTGAACTCGCGCTCGATCGCGTCGCGGTAGCGCGTCGCCAGTTCCAGCGCGCGCTGGTGCAGCGCGGTGATCGCCACGCGATCGTCCTGGTTGGCGCTGTAGTCGTGCCCGGCCAGCGCCGCAAGCCGCACCTGCTCTTCGATGCTGCCCCAGAACCCCGACAGGACGCCCGCCATCTCGGTCAGCGCGTGGCGCTTGAAGGTCTCGTAGACGCGCACCGCATCGCTGCCTGCGCGCTGCCGCGTCGGTGTGGCGTGGGGGTCGATGTCGTCGAGTTGCGTCATTTCGGGGGACAATGCGCACGGGCGGAATGCCCGAGCTGAATACGATCCGTTAAGTGGAGCTTCATGTCTGTGACCAAGCCCGCAAATAGCCAAAACAGGCTTTTTTCTGCGCTCGAACCGCTCGATGCGCGCCGTTCGGTTCCGGCCCGGCAGCTCCATGCGCCGGGCCCTGACCATGACACTCTCCTGCGTTTGCTGCAATCGGCTTCGCGCGTCCCCGACCACGGCAGGCGCGTGCCGTTCCGCTTCCTGCGCATCGCCGGCGACGCGCGCCTGGCGCTGGGCGAAGCGCTGGCCGCGATCACTCTGGAACGGGACGCGCAGGCCGGCGCCGGGGCCGTCGACAAGGACCGCCAGCGTTTCAGCCACGCGCCGCTGGTGGTCGCGGTGCTGGCGGTCCTCGATCCCGACGATTCCAAGATCCCCGAACAGGAGCGATTGCTCAGCGCCGGCTGTGCCTGTTTCGCGTTGCTGCAGGCCGCGCAGGCGCTGGGCTTCGGCGCAAACTGGCTGACCGGCTGGCCGGCGTACGACCCGGACGTGCATGCGTTGCTCGGCATGGGCGCGCACGAGCGCGTGGTCGGCTTCGTCCACATCGGCACGCCGGCGGTGGCGGTTCCGGAACGCGATCGACCCGACGCAAGCACCCTGCTCTCGGACTGGGTGGGCGAACCGGCCTAGCCGGCGCGTTGTTCGCGCTGGCAACGCAAGGGAACCCCCGGTCCGACGCTGGGCAAACGTTCCGAAGCCTGCACGGTTGCGGCGGCGGCGGCGGCCTTGTGTTACATCGACCCCATGAAACCCCTCTATCTCGTCGACGCCAGCCTCTACGTGTTCCGCGCCTGGCATTCGATGCCCGACCAGTTCCAGGACGCCGACGGCTGGCCGACCAACGCGGTGCACGGATTCGCCCGCTTCCTGCTCGAACTGCTGGAGCGCGAACGCCCGAAGCACATCGTGGTCGCCTTCGACGAGGCGCTCGACACCTGTTTCCGCAATGCGATCTATCCCGCCTACAAGGCCAACCGCGACCCGGCGCCACCGGAGCTCAAGCGCCAGTTCGCGTACTGCCGCGCGCTGTGCGACGCGCTCGGCCTGGTGTCGCTGTCGCATTCGGACTACGAGGCCGATGACCTGATCGGCACTGCCCTGCACGAAGCGCGCGCGCACGGCCACCGCGGCGTAATCGTCTCGGCCGACAAGGACCTGTCGCAGCTGCTCGGCGAGCACGACGAGCAGTGGGATTTCGGCCGCAACCAGCGCTGGGGCATGGCCGGGGTCAAGGCCCGCCACGGCGTGGAGGCGCGGCAGATCGCCGACTACCTCGCACTGAGCGGCGACGCGGTCGACAACATCCCCGGCGTGCCCGGCATCGGCGCGAAGACCGCGGCGGTGCTGCTGGCCCACTTCGACAGCCTCGACGCGCTGCTTGAACGCATCGACGAGATCGAATTCCTGCGTTTCCGCGGCGCCGCGCAGGCCGGCGCGAAACTGCGCCTGCACCGCGAGCAGGCGCTGCTGTACCGGCAGCTGTCGACGATCGCACTGGATGCGCCGCTGTCCGGCGCCGCGCCGCCGTTCGCCCGCGGCAAGGCCGATGCCCCGACCCTGCTCGCGCTGTGCGAGGCGATGCGCTTCGGGCCGATGACAAGACGGCGGCTGCAAACCGCGGCCGGCGTCGAGTTTTCGCCGGGCGTCTGAGCCAGGCCTGCAGGAGCTGCCTCAGCCGCGAGCTTCTCGAAAGGCCCGTCGACGAACAGAAGCTCGCGGCTGAAGCCGCTCCTACAAGGCGACTTTTAGTCGTGCTGTTGCTGTTGCCGTTGCAGTTGCAGTTGCTGCTGACCTTGATCTTGATCTTCCGGGCCCCCTCCGAAGCGGCGGAGCCGGCGGACAAGACCCGCAGGGCGCCGCACAGGGATGTGCGGCGTTTTCCGCAGGGGCAGGAAGCCCCTTCGGAAAATCCCGCCGGCTCCGCGGACCCGGTGCGCAACACCGGGCGCGCAGGCGGGGTGTGTTTCTTTGGGTCACGTTTCTTTGCACAAGCAAAGAAAGGTGACTCGCGCCGTCACGGCGCGAAAGCTCTTGATCCTGGCGATATCGGCCAAACTGCAGGCGGGTCAAGACCCGCGCTGCAGCCGGCGACGAGAGGCGCATCGGGGGCGTGTCCCCGACCTACGCCGACCATGCAAGCGGGATATTGCACCATTCGCCCCTGCCCGTGATGGCAACCCAGGCCCAACCCCGCCGCGGTAGGATCAGCGGATGAACGACACCACGAAAGAAACCCCCGAACTCCTTTACCAGGGCGAATGGCTGCGCATGGTCAAGCGCGGCCAGTGGGAGTCCTGCGAACGCACCCACGGCAAGGACGGCCTGGCGGTGCTGGTGATCGCGGTGACCCCCGACGACCACGTGCTGTTCGTCGAGCAGTACCGCGTGCCGCTGGGCGCGAAGACGATCGAGATGCCGGCCGGGCTGGTCGGCGACGACGACGCCGGCGACACCCTGGAAAGCGCCGCGCGCCGCGAACTGATCGAGGAAACCGGCTGGGACGCCGGCCGCATCGACGTGCTGCTGGTCGGTCCCACCACCGCCGGCATGAGCAACGAACGCATCGCCTTCGCCCGCGCCCGCGACCTGACGAAGGTGGGCGAAGGCGGCGGCGTTGCCGACGAGGACATCACCGTCCACAGCATCCCGCGCGCGCAGGCGCCGGCCTGGCTGATGCGCAAGTACGCGGAAGGCTATGAGCTCGACCTCAAGCTCTGGGCCGGGCTGTGGATGATCGAGCACAACCCGGACGGCTCGCCTGCGGATTGATCTCGCCCGGGAGCATCAGGCGAAGCCGTCGGTCGCGCGCACGAGCGCGTCGACGTTCTCCGGTTCGAACGCCGAATGGCCGGACGCCGGCGAGATCGAAAGTTCAGCCTTCGGCCACGCCTTGTGCAGGTCCCAGGCGTTCTGGATCGGACAGACCACGTCGTAGCGGCCGTGGACGATGATGCCGGGGATGTCCGCGATCTTCGGTGCGTCGCGCAGCAGCTGGTCATCGACCTCGAAGAAGCCGCCGTTGACGAAGTAGTGGTTCTCGATCCGCGCGAACGCCAGCGCGAAGCGCGCGTCGGCGTGGCTGTCGGCGAAGTCGGGATCGATGTGCAGGAAGCTGGTCGCGCCTTCCCACACGCTCCAGGCGCGCGCGGCGGCCAGGCGCGTGGCTTCGTCGTCGCTGGTCAGGCGGCGGTGGAAGGCCGAGATCAGGTCGTGGCGCTCGACCTCCGGGATCGCCTTGACGTAGTGCTCCCAGGCGTCCGGGAACAGGCGCGACGCGCCCTCCTGGTAGAACCACTCCAGCTCCCAGCGCCGCAGCATGAAGATGCCGCGCAGCACGAGTTCGGTGACGCGCTTCGGATGCGTTTGCGCATAGGCCAGCGCCAGCGTCGAGCCCCAGGAGCCGCCGAACACCTGCCACCTGTCGACACCGAGCTTCACCCGCAGCTTCTCGATGTCCTCGACCAGGTCCCAGGTGGTGTTGTCGACCAGGTCCGCATGCGGGGTTGAACGGCCGCTGCCACGCTGGTCGAACAGCACGATGCGGTACTTCGCCGGGTCGTGGAAACGCCGCATCTTGGCGCTGCAGCCGCCGCCCGGGCCGCCGTGCAGCAGCACCACCGGCTTGCCATCCGGATTGCCGCACTGCTCGTAGTACAGCGTGTGGCGGCTGTCGACTTCGAGCCTGCCGGTGTCGAAGGGTTCGATCTCGGGATAGAGCGTGCGCATGCGTGGAATCCGTCGAAAAAAGCGTGCGCCGAGTCTATCAGTCGCGTCCGCGCGCCTTTCCGATGGCCGGGTCGGAGGCGAAGTGCATCGTGTCGGCGGCGTTGCGCCGGGGCTCGCCGCGCCGGGCCATCCGGCGGACTTCCGTGGACCGCATCCGTGCCCCGGTCAAACCTCCCGGCCCGCCCAGCCATCGGGCGCGGCCCGATGGCGTTCGCCAGGCCGCGAGCCAACGGTTCGCACGCGCTTCGCCCCCTGCCGTCGCATGGAGATGGAGCGAAAGCTCGCGGCGCTAGCGGGACAGGCGATGACGGCCCAGCGTGACGCGATCCCGCTGTTCCAGGTCGCGCTCGGTCGCGACGTCGACGAAGCCGGCACCCGCGAACAGCGCGCGCACGGCGGCGCCCTGCTCCCAGCCGTGTTCGACCAGCAGCCAGCCGCCGTCGTGCAGGTGCGCGGGCGCGGCGGCGACGATGGTGCGGATCGCATCGAGTCCGTCTGTACCCGAGGCCAGTGCGCCGCGCGGCTCGAAGCGCAGGTCGCCCTGCGCCAGGTGCACGTCGCCTTCGGCGATGTACGGCGGATTGCTGGCGATCAGGTCGAAGCGCTCGCCGGACAGCGGCGCCAGCCAGTCGCCGGACCGGAACTCCACGTTGCCGATGCCCAGCGTCGCGGCATTGCCGCGGGCCACGTCCAGCGCCTCGAGGCTGAGATCGACGGCGACCACCTGCGCCTGCGGCCGTTCGCCCGCGACCGCCAGCGCGATTGCGCCGCTGCCCGTGCCGAGGTCGGCCACCCGCGCGGCCGCCTGCTCGGGAATCCGCGCCAGCGCGAGTTCGACCAGCAGTTCGGTCTCCGGGCGCGGGATCAGGGTGTCCGGCGTCACCGCCAGGTCGAAGCGCCAGAAACCGCGCGTTCCCAGCAGGTAGGCGACCGGCTCCCCGGCGGCGCGGCGCGCGACCAGCTGCTCGAAGCGGGCCAGGTCCCGCTCCGGCACCGGTGCCTCGCCGTGCGCATACAGCCAGCTGCGGCTGCGATCCAGGACGTGCGCCAGCAGCAACGCGGCCTCGCCGGCGGCGACGCGGCCCTGCGCGGCGCGCAGGCAGGCGTCGGCAGACACTTCCCGGCCGGCCTGGTCAGTCATGCCGTTTTGCATCGCCGGGTCGACGGAAACGCGGCCGGAGCCACGACATGCCTATCGGAACGGCGTTCATGCGGCCGGGCACGGAAGTGGCGATGGCGCGCCTGCGCGAGTCAATCGTCTTCGGACTGCCATGATTCATTAATTTATTTATGTAAAATCAAAGGTTTATGATTAAAAGGAAGCTGCTGGAAGCCAACAGAAGCGATCAGCGACTCTTTGGCACGATAGCTGAAATCTATCGATAGTATCGATATAATCGATTTTACATATCGATAGGCAACCCCTAACCTGTGCTTCGACGCCGGCAGTCGCCGGCCTTTTCCTGCAACCAACCGAGGAACCCGCATGTCCGTCATCAATACCGAAATCCTGCCGTTCCGCGCCACCGCCTACCAGAATGGCGAGTTCATCGAAGTCACCGACGCCGACCTGAAGGGCAAGTGGTCCGTGGTGGTGTTCTACCCGGCCGACTTCACCTTCGTCTGCCCGACCGAGCTCGAGGACCTGGCCCTCAACCACGACGAGTTCGAGAAGCTCGGCGTGCAGATCTTCAGCGTGTCCACGGATACCCACTTTTCGCACAAGGCGTGGCACGACACCTCTGACGCGATCGGCAAGATCAAGTACGCGATGATCGGCGACCCGACCGGCACCGTCACCAACAACTTCGACGTGATGCGCCCGGGCGTTGGCCTGGCCGACCGCGGCACCTTCATCATCGACCCGCAGGGCGTGATCCAGGCTGTCGAAATCACCGCCGAGGGCATCGGCCGCGACGCCAAGGAGCTGCTGCGCAAGGTCAAGGCCGCGCAGTACGTCGCCGCGCATCCCGGCGAAGTGTGCCCGGCCAAGTGGAAGGAAGGCGAGAAGACCCTGAAGCCGTCGCTGGACCTGGTCGGCAAGATCTAAGCGCCACCACCATTTCCATCCCCGCGCGAGCGGGGGTGGGGATGGACCGGAACCCGTGCATGCCGGCGCGGTTTGCGGTCCACCCCCACGCCGGAAGCGACCTGCCGCGCGCAGGGCGCACGTCACGCCTTTGCCTTGAACACGGAGACTCGAAGCCATGCTCGACGATGACCTGAAGACCCAACTCGCCGCCTACCTGGAGCGCCTGGTGCGCCCGGTGGTGCTGGTCGCCTCGGTCGATGACGGCGACAAGTCGCGCGAACTGCTGGCACTGCTGGAAGACATCCGCGCACTGTCGGACAAGGTCGGCGTCGAGGTGCGCCGCGACGACGGCGAGCGCAAGCCTTCCTTCGCGATCACCTCCCCCGGACACGACATCAGCCTGCGCTTCGCCGGCATCCCGCTCGGCCACGAGTTCACCTCGCTGGTGCTGGCCCTGCTGCAGGTGGGCGGGCATCCGTCCAAGGCCGCGCAGGAGCTGCTGGAACGGGTGCGCGCGCTTGAGGGCGAGTATCGCTTCGAAACCTATTTCTCGCTGTCGTGCCAGAGCTGCCCGGACGTGGTCCAGGCGCTGAACCTGGCCGCGGTGCTGAACCCGAACATCCACCACGTCGCGATCGACGGCGCGCTGTTCCAGGCCGAGGTCGAGGCGCGCGAGGTGATGTCGGTGCCGTCGGTGTTCCTCAACGGCGCGCCGTTCGACCAGGGCCGGATGAGCCTGGAGCAGATCGTCGCGAAGCTCGACACCGGTGCCGCCGCGCGCGACGCCGCCGCCATCGACGGCAAGGACACGTTCGACGTGCTGGTCGTCGGCGGGGGCCCAGCCGGTGCCGCGGCCGCGATCTACGCCGCGCGCAAGGGCATCCGCACCGGCGTGGTGGCCGAGCGCTTCGGCGGCCAGGTGCTGGACACGATGGCGATCGAGAACTTCATCTCCGTGCAGGAGACCGAAGGCCCGAAGCTGGCCGCGCAGATGGAACAGCACGTGCGCCAGTACGACGTCGACATCATGAACCTGCAGCGCGCCAGCGCGCTGGAGCAGGACGACGACGGCATCACCACGGTGAAGCTCGAAAGCGGCGCCTCGCTGCGCGCGCGCAGCGTGGTCCTGTCCACCGGCGCCCGCTGGCGGCAGATGGGCGTGCCCGGCGAGGACCAGTACCGCAACAAGGGCGTGGCCTACTGCCCGCACTGCGACGGCCCGCTGTTCAAGGGCAAGCGGGTGGCGGTGATCGGCGGCGGCAACTCGGGCGTGGAGGCGGCGATCGACCTGGCCGGCCTGGTCGCCCACGTCACCCTGATCGAGTTCGACCACCAGCTGCGCGCCGACGAAGTGCTGCAGCGCAAGCTGCGCAGCCTGCGCAACGTCGACGTCATCACCTCCGGCCAGACCCTGGAAGTGCTGGGCGACGGCAATCGCGTCACCGGGCTGGTGTACCGGGACCGCGTCGCCGGCGACAGCCATCGCATCGAACTGGAGGGCGTGTTCGTGCAGATCGGCCTGCTGCCCAATACCGAGTGGCTCAAGGGCACCGTCAAGCTCTCGCCGCGCGGCGAGATCGAGGTCGACCACGCCGGCCGCACCTCGCTGCCGGGCGTGTTCGCCGCCGGCGATGCGACCACCACGCCTTACAAGCAGATCGTCATCGCGATGGGCGCCGGCGCGACGGCCGCGCTGAGCGCGTTCGACCACCTGATCCGCACCAGCAGCCCGGCGGTGAAGGTGGCGGCAGAGGCCGAAGTCGCCTGACGCGGCCTGCCGGTCCGGGATGCGCTTTGCCCTCCCCCGCGCCGCGAGGGAGTGAAACACGAACGCGCCCGGGGATCCGGGCACCGTCCCGGCAAGGGCGACATGAAGCAGAGGACCTCCCATGAACCTGCGTGACCTCAAGTACTTCGTCGCCCTCGCCGAGCACCTGCACTTCGGCCGCGCCGCCGCCGCCTGCTTCGTCAGCCAGCCCACGCTGTCCACCCAGATCCGCAAGCTGGAGGAGGAACTGGGCGTGCCGCTGGTCGAACGCGCGCCGCGCAAGGTGATGCTGACTCCCGCCGGGCGCGACGTGGCCGCGCGCGCGCGCCGCGTCGTCGCCGACATCGAGCAGATGCGCGAAGCCGCGCGGCGCAGCCAGGACCCCGAGGCGGGCACGGTCACCCTGGGCATCTTCCCGACGCTCGGCCCATACCTGCTGCCGCACGTGGTGCCCGGCATCCGCGCGCGTTTCCCGCAGCTTGAACTGCTGCTGGTCGAGGAAAAGAGCGACGTGCTGCTCTCGCGCCTGCACGAGGGCCGGCTCGACGCCGCGTTGCTCGCGCTGCCGGTACACGACGACCAGCTGCACGTCGAATTCCTGTTCGAGGAGCCGTTCGTGCTTGCCGTGCCGGAAGCCCATGCGCTGGCGCAGCACGATTCGCTGTCGCTGCGCGACCTCGCCAACGAACGCCTGCTGCTGCTCGCCGACGGCCACTGCCTGCGCGAACAGGCGCTCGACGTGTGCCACATGTCGGGTGCCAGCGAGAAGGCCGAGTTCCAGGCCACCAGCCTGGAGACGCTGCGGCAGATGGTCGCGGCGGACGTCGGCGTGACCCTGCTGCCGACGCTCGCGGTGAAGCCGCCGGTCGCACGCTCGGACAACATCCGCCTGGTCCGCTTCCGCGACAACGCGCCAAGCCGGCGGATCGCGATGGTCTGGCGCAGGAGTTCGGCGATGGCCGGTTTCCTGGAACAGCTGTCGGGCGTGTTCCGCCAGCTGCCCGCCGACCTGCTGGTTCCCACCGCCGAAGCCGGGAGCCTGTTCACGCACGCGCCGGGCATCTCGGGCGCCTGAGTCCGCGATCCACGCCGGCACTGGCGGCGATGCCGCGAGGCGGTTCCGGCATGCGCGGGCGTCGTGGGGCAAACGCCTCCACGCTCTGACAGGCGCGGCCTGAGCCGCGATCTTCCGACCCGTGCCGGGCGATGTGCATGAACGCCAGGGCGTTGCCCGGAGTTCCCTCAGACGGGCTGTTCGGGCAGCCGCGAACGGCCCTTCAGGCCGGCGAGGAAAATGCCCGCCAGGCTCAGGCCGAGGCCGAGCCATTCGCGCGGCTGCGTGGCCCGCTCGAACAGCCAGACGTCCAGCACGAACGCCACCACCGGTTGCAGCAGCAACAACAGGCCCACCAGCGCCACCCGCAGGTGCGACATCGCGCGCGAGATCAGTACCCAGCTCAGGCAGTGTCCGACGCCGGCCAGCGCCAGCAGCACCACCAGCGACTTCAGCGACGGGATCGCGAATGCCGCACCTTCCGCCAGCCCGGCCCCGCCGAGGAACGCCGCGCTGACCAGCGCCGCGATCCCCAGCACCTGCGCCACCGGCGCCGAGCGCGCCTGGTCGACGTGCGCTTCGCGCTGCGAGCGGCGCAGGGTGAGGTTGTAGGCCGCGTAGCAGACGCCGGTGCCCAGGCCCAGCCATACGCCCCAGCGGTATTGCGGCGGCAGGGTGGACCAGTTCGACCCGAGCATCAGCCACAGCCCGGCGAAGGCCAGCAGCAGCCCGGCCAGGAAGCGCGGGCCGAGGCGTTCGTGGAAGAACAGCACGCCGGCCAGCGCCATGAAGAACACCTGCGCATTTCCCAGCAGCGTCGCCAGGCCCGGGCCGACCAGCAGGATGCTGCGATGCCACAGCCACAGGTCGGCGGCGAAGAACGCGCCGGTGACCGCGATCCAGCCCCAGGTCCGCGGCGCCAGCGCGTGCCAGCCGCCCGACGCCAGCACCCAGCCGAGCAGCATCGTCCCGGCGAACGCCATGCGCCAGAACGCCGACACCGTCGGCGGCGTGCCGGCCAGTTCCACCATGATCCCGTTGGTGCCGATGATCGCGGCGCCGGCCAGCATCCAGGCCAGCGCCCGGGGTTCGGTCTTCGAATGGGTCATCGACGCGCCTGCATGGCCTCGCCGGAGCGGCGATCGCACATGGTAATGACTCCGGCGGATCCGGCCGTGGCCGTGATCGCTTCCATCGCAAGCCAAGGCACCCCGGGCTGCTCCCGCGGAAATGCCCCGCCCGCTGGCGCTGCGGCCCTCAGCTGAACACGGCAGGCGCCACGTGCACGCAGTTGCGGCCGCCGCGCTTGGCCGCGTACAGCGCCTTGTCGGCGCGGTCGATCGTTTCGGGCGGCCGCTCGTCGCGCAGCCGGGTGGCCACGCCGACGCTGACCGTCAGCCGCAGCGGCTGCCCTTCCCACTCCAGCATCAGCCGCTCGACGTCGCCGCGCAGCAGTTCGCCGACCATCCGCGCCGCCGCACCGCCGCGCGCAGGCAGCACCGCGATGAACTCCTCGCCACCGTAGCGACCAAGCAGGTCGCCTTCGCCCAGCGCATTGCGCAGCGCCCGGGCCACCTCGCGCAGGCAGTGGTCGCCGCAGGCATGACCATATTTGTCGTTGATGGCCTTGAAATGGTCCATGTCGACGAACAGCACCGAAATCGGCTGCCCGTCGCGCTCGGCCTCGCCGAAGCTGCGCACCACCCACTGGTCGATGGTGCGGCGGTTGAAGGTGCCGGTCAGGGCGTCGAGCTCGGCCGAACGGCGCAGCTGGATCGCCGTCAGCGCCTGGTCGACGTGGACCAGCGCCAGGCGCACGAACTCGCCGGCCAGCGCCAGCTCCTCGGTGGTGAAGCCCTCGCCGCCGGCGCGCTCGAGCAGCAGCATGCCCCAGGCCGGCGCGCGTATCGGCAGCGGTACCAGCGCCTCCATCGCCAGCCCGCCGGCGTCGCCCACGCTCAGCGGCTGCTGCAGCGGGATGCCGTTGGCTGCGTGGCGCTTGAGCGACAGCTCGCGCTTGCCCAGCAGTGCCTCGGCTTCCCCCCTGCGCACCGCCGGCACCACCACCTGCACGTCCTGCCCGTGGTAACCACGGGCCAGCACGATCGCCCTGCCCGCCCGCACCAGCGGCACGAGGTGTTCGAGCAGCTGGTGGAAGGCGGTCCATTCGATGTCGCCCTCGGCGCAGCTGCGCAGCTTGACCTGCAGCGCGGCATTGAGGTCCGACCGCGAGGCCTCGCGCTGCATCCGCCGCTCCGAATCCAGCCGCGCCAGCTGGTCGCGGTCGCGCTGGTCCCGATAGTCGCTGATGCGGTTGATCACTCCGACGGCGAGGATCGCCATGGCGCCGGCAAGCGCGACCTGGTCGCCGGAACGCACCCACGGAACGTCCTGCAGGTATCCCCACAGCATCAACTGCCTGGCGACCCCGGCGACGATGGTCAGCAGCGCCAGGATCGCCAGCGGCCATGCCATCGGCAGGCGACGGCGCGCAGCATCGAGCACCAGCCCCATGCAGGCCAGCGCGCACGCGACGCGCGCCACCATCGCCAGCGGCTGCAGCCAGCGCAGCATCGGTTGCAGGTCGAGCAGGCAGGTCGCGGCCAGCAACGCCATCGCAACGCAGGCGATGTCCACCCCGCGCGCAACCCCCGGATGCGCCCGCCGCGTTCCCGCGTAGCGCATCAGCAACTGCGGCAGCGACGCGCACAGCAGGAACTGCAGCGCCAGCAGTCCCTGCGCGCCCCACAGGGCAAGCCAGCGCAGCCCCTGCACCTGGTACAGATGGCCGTTGACCGCCGCCAGCGTGAGCAGGGTCAGCGCAGCGCAGCCGAACAGGGTCAGGAACAGGCTGTCGCGAGCCGCCGAAAACAGCGCCAGCGCCAGCAGTGCCAGGGTGAACAGGCTGGCGTAGATCGTCGCGCTGATCGCCACGCCCTGGCGCTCCACCCGCCACGCCTCGGCATTGCCGACCACCCGCGGACGCAGCACCGCCGGCATCGCGCCGGTCACGTGCAGCTCCAGCTCGATGTCGCCCTCCCAGCCATAGGGCAGCTGGAACAGGTAGCCGGTCGGCAGCGGTCCGGCATTCGCATGCGGTTTGAAGAACCCTCGCTGTTCGCTGCGCCAGCCGTCCCGGACCAGCTGTATCCGCTCGACCGGCTTGCGTTCTACCCAGACCACCCATGGCTCGTCACGGTCGCTGCGCTGGGGCAGCGTGAACCGCATCCGCGCGACGGCCTCGCCCGGCTTGCCCGCAACCACGATGCCCCGCCCGTCGGCACTGATCGACGCCCGGTTCCCGTCCTGCCCGGGCGGCGCCGACAGCTGCACCGGCATTGCGTCGGCTCCCTGCATGCCACCGGCGACGGCGCTGGCAAACAGCCCGCACAGCAGCAGCAGGCCGGCGGCGACCAGCCATTCGTGGTGCGATACGCGGCGCAGGGAATGCAGGCTCACCCGGGAACTCCGGGCATGCGGCTGCCGACGGGACGTCCCATCGCGGTCATTCGTTCCAGTGGTGCTGCTCGTGACACCAGACCCACCCCCGATTCCGTACCCCGGCGCACGCAAATTGCATGCCAGAGGCGCAGAAAAGCGTTCCAGGGCGACTTCGGAGCCGATCCGAAGGCGACGATGGCCGCACTCGCGGGCCTGCGGGCTCGGCTAAACTGTTGTTTTTCCCGGCACCCCCGCACATGAGCCACAGTATCGCCGCCGACGCAGGCGCCCCCGCCGCGCCCGCCGAAAAGCAGGATTTCGTCCGCCAGATCGTCCGCCAGGACCTCGCCAGCGGGAAGCACGTGGCGATCCGCACCCGCTTCCCGCCCGAGCCCAACGGTTACCTGCACATCGGCCACGCCAAGGCGATCTGCCTGGACTTCGGCATCGCCGCCGAGTTCGGCGGCCTGTGCAACCTGCGCTTCGACGACACCAACCCGGAGAAGGAGCACCCCGAGTTCGTGCAGGCGATCCAGGACGACGTGCGCTGGCTGGGCTTCGACTGGGCCAGCCTGCGCCACGCCTCCGACTACTTCGAGGTGTTCTACCTCGCCGCCGAAAAGCTGATCGTCCAGGGCGACGCCTTCGTCTGCGACCTGTCCGCCGAACAGGTGCGCGAGTACCGCGGCACGCTGACCGAACCGGGCCGCAATTCGCCGTACCGCGAGCGCAGCGTCGAGGAGAACCTCGACCTGTTCCGGCGCATGCGCGCGGGCGAGTTCCCGGACGGCGCGCGCACCCTGCGCGCGAAGATCGACATGGCCAGCGGCAACATCAACCTGCGCGACCCGGCCCTGTACCGGATCAAGAAGGTCGCGCACCAGAACACCGGCGACGCCTGGCCGATCTACCCGATGTACGACTACGCGCATTCGCTCGGCGACGCGGTCGAGGGCATCACCCACTCGCTGTGCACGCTGGAATTCGAGGACCATCGCCCGCTGTACGACTGGTGCGTGGACAAGGTGGACCTGGCCAACTCGCCGGAACTGCTGGCGCCGCTGCTGGCCAGGGGCCTGCCCAACGAGGCCGCAAAGCCGCGCCAGATCGAGTTTTCGCGCCTGAACATCAACTACACGGTGATGAGCAAGCGCAAGCTGGTGGCGATGGTGAACGACAACCTCGTCGACGGCTGGGACGACCCGCGCATGCCGACCCTGCAGGGCCTGCGCCGGCGCGGCTACACGCCCGCGTCGCTGCGGCTGCTGGTCGACCGCGTCGGCATCAGCAAGCAGAACTCGGTGATCGACTTCTCGGTGCTCGAAGGCGCCCTGCGCGACGACCTCGACGCGCACGCGCCGCGGCGCATGGCGGTGGTCGAGCCGCTGAAGTTCGTGCTCACCAACCTGCCCGAGGGCCACGCCGAGACGCTGGTGTTTTCCAACCACCCGAAGGACGAATCGCTGGGCACGCGCGAGGTGCCGTTCTCGCGCGAGCTGTGGATCGAGCGCGAGGATTTCGCCGAAGTCCCGCCCAAGGGCTGGAAGCGCCTGGTGCCCGGCGGAGAAGTGCGACTGCGCGGCGCCGGCATCGTGCGCTGCGACGAAGTGGTCAAGGACGCCGATGGCAACGTCGTGGAACTGCGCGGCACGCTCGATCCCGAATCGCGCCCCGGCATGGAGGGCGCCAACCGCAAGATCAAGGGCACCATCCACTGGCTCGACGCGACCCGCGCCGTGGCCGCGGAGATCCGCCTCTACGACCGCCTGTTCTCGGTCGCCGACCCGGACGACGAGAGCGAGGGCAAGACCTACCGCGACCACCTCAATCCGGATTCGCGCAGGGTGGTGCAGGGTTATGTCGAACCCGCCGCCGCGGCGGCCGCACCGGAAACCTGCTTCCAGTTCGAACGCACCGGCTACTTTGTCGCCGACCGCCGCGACCACCGCGCAGGCGCGCCGGTCTTCAACCGCAGCGTCGGCCTGCGCGACACCTGGATGCAGAAGGGAGACTGACGATGCCAAGATTCCTCCATGCCGTCATCCTGTGCGCGTGCGCCATGCTGGTCGCCTGCACCGCGCCGGCGACCAGCGCGGACGCCGCGCCGCAGGATCCCGCGGCCAAGGCGCCGCCGCCGATGTCGCGGCCGCTGCCGGCCAATCGGGTGCGCGAGGCGCCGCTGATCGACTACAGCTGCAAGGCCGACACCGACTGCGCGGTCAAGAACGTCGGCAACTGCTGCGGCGAGATGCCGGCCTGCGTCAACAAGGACAGCCCCACGGATCCCGCCGCCGTGCAGTCGCAATGCGCGAAGGAAGGCCGCATGGACGTCTGCGGTTTCCGCGAGATCAGCAGTTGCTCGTGCAACGCCGGGCGCTGCGAACCGACCGAGGCCTTCATGCCGTCGCAGTCACTGTCGCGCCCGGAGGCAAAGCACTGATGTTGTACGCACAGGTCCACCTCACCCTGCCCGCATGGGTCCACGACGCGGTCGATCGCGCGCGCAGCTACGGTTCCGACGACGACAAGGTCGCGCTGGCGATCGAACTGTCGCGCCGCAACCTCGAGGCCGGCACCGGCGGCCCGTTCGGCGCCGCGGTGTTCAACGCCGACGACCGCATCGTCGCGGTCGGCGTCAACGTGGTGCTGCCGCAGAACACCTCGCTGGGGCACGCGGAAACCATGGCCTACATGCTCGCCCAGCAGCGGCTGCAGCGGGCACGACTCAACCGCGACGACGCCGGCCAGCCCGACGGCCGCTACACCCTGGCCACCTCGGCACAGCCGTGCTGCCAGTGCTACGGCGCCACGATCTGGGCGGGCATCGACCGCCTGCTGATCGGCGCGCGCGCGCAGGACGTGATGGAGCTGACCGAGTTCGACGAAGGCCCGCTGCCGGCGGACTGGATCGGCGAACTGGAGAAGCGCGGCATCGAAGTCGCGCGCGACCTCAACCGCGACGACGCCCGCGCGGTGCTGCGCGCCTACGGCGAGCGCGGCGGCCGGCGGTATTGAGCGCCACGGCTTTTGTTTGTAGGAGCGGCGGAAGCCGCGAGCTTCTCGAAACACCCCAGGATCAAAAACCTCGCGGCTTCCGCCGCTCCTACGTAAGCTGCATCCAATGACCGGCCTTCTTTGCTACTGCCGCGCCGGCTTCGAGCCCGAGCTCGCCGCGGAACTCACCGCGCGCGCCGCCGAGGCCGGCTTCGCCGGCTACGCACGCACCGAACGCGGCAGCGGCTTCGTGGTGTTCGCCTGCGACCAGGCCCAGGCGCTGTCGCGCGCGTTGCCGTGGCGCAGCCTCGTGTTCGCACGGCAGAAACTGCAGCTGCTCGCGGAACTGCACGGGCTGGACCCGCGCGACCGCATCACGCCCATCGTCGACGCGCTGTCCAGCCGGCCGCTGCGGTACGGCACGCTGCTGGTCGAGCACCCCGACAGCGATGCCGGCAAGCCGCTGTCCGGGCTGGCACGCGCGTTCGGCAACGCGCTGCGTCCGGCGCTGCGCAAGGCCGGGCTGCTCGCCGCCAGCGACGACGTCGCGCTGCCGCGGCTGCACGTGTGCTTCGCCGCCGGCGACCACGCCTTCGTCGCCAGCGGCGATGTCGCCGACAGCGCGCCATGGCCTCTGGGCATCCCGCGCCTGCGCCTGCTCCCCGATGCGCCGTCGCGCTCGGCGCTGAAGCTCGAAGAAGCGCTGCTGACCCTGCTCGACGACGGCGAGCGCACCAGGTTCCTGCGCGAAGGCATGCGTGCCGCCGACCTGGGCGCCGCGCCCGGTGGCTGGACCTGGGTCCTCGTCCGCCACGGCCTGCACGTGAGCGCGATCGACAACGGTCCGCTGCGCCAGCACGTGCTCGACACCGGGCTGGTCGAACACCTGCGCGCCGACGGTTTCCACTGGCAGCCGCCGCGGCCGCTGGACTGGATGGTCTGCGACATGGTCGAGCAGCCGCGCCGCGTCGCCGAACGCATGGCCACCTGGCTGCGCGAAGGCTGGTGCAGGCAGGCAATCTTCAACCTCAAGCTGCCGATGAAGAAGCGCTGGGACGAAACCCGGCTGTGCCTGGACCTGCTCGCCGCGCAGGCGCAGCGCCCGCTGGTGGTGCGCGCGCGCCAGCTCTACCACGACCGCGAGGAGATCACGGTCTTCGCCGCGGCCAAGCCCTGACCGTGGCGGCCGGCGCGATCCCGACTGGATCGCCGACGACCGGCCGCACGCTGCGGTTCGAACGTTCAGGCGCCGTTTCGCGCAGTTGACGCCGGATTCATTGCCCCGGGCATAGTGTTCGCCGCACGACGGCTCGCCGGGAATGTCCCGACGGACCGGCCGGGTTCCCGCCCAGCATCGCCAAGACCCGGCCGCCGTGTCCCGTCCCGCGCCGGGTTC
Source organism: Luteimonas mephitis DSM 12574 (assembly GCF_000422305.1). Taxonomy (GTDB): domain Bacteria; phylum Pseudomonadota; class Gammaproteobacteria; order Xanthomonadales; family Xanthomonadaceae; genus Luteimonas; species Luteimonas mephitis. The sequence continues at coordinate 99,400 of NZ_KE383816.1, forward strand.
CACGATCGAACGCAGCGCCCGCTTTCCTCCACGCCACTGCGCATATCCCGGCGTGGCCACACATACCAGCCCGGAGATCGACATGAAGCACTCACTTACCCCCTCGCTGCTGGCCCTGGCACTGCTCGGCGCGTTCGCCGCGGGCACTGCCCAGGCGCAGACCGCCGTGAGTTCAGGTGCGGCGAAGGCCTCGACAAGGGATGCGGCGCAGGCCGCGGCTGCCGAGGCCGACGTGGCCCGCAACCAGGCGCAGGCCGCCCGCGACGCTGCACAGCAGGCCGCGGCGAGCAAGCGCGCCGGCGCCCAGACCAGCGACGGTGCCGCGCATGCCGAGTACCAGGCCTACGTCGCCGACCAGTCTTCGGTGCAGGCCGAGCAGGCGGCGCGCGACGCCACCCAGGCCGCGAACCAGGCCGGCGCCGCGTACTCGGCCGCGGCCGGCGGCACCCGCCAGCCCGACAATGCCGTCTACCAGGCGCGCCAGGCCGCGAACGCCGCGCAGGCCGCCAGCAGCCAGGCCACCGCCGCCGCAACCGGCGCCTCGCTCGCCGCGCAGGCCGCGACCGACGCAGTCAACGCCCCACCGGCGCAGCCGGCACCGGTGCAGGCGGCCGCCACCGGCCCGGTGGAGCCGCAGGTCACCATCACTTCAAGCCCTTCGAATTCGATTGTCGGCGACTACAAGATCGACTTTGCGGCGATGGACAGCAACGGCAACGGCAGCATCAGTCGCAGCGAGGCGAACTCCAATGCCACGCTGAGCGCCGAGTTCGACGCGGTCGACAACAACCACGACGGCAAGCTCGACAAGCAGGAACTGGAAGGCTGGATGTAGCCGCGCCTTGCCGGCACAGCCAACGAAAAGCCCCGCGAAAGCGGGGCTTTTTCTTGCACGGGATCCGTGGACTTCAGCCGCGGGCTTCTCCGCAACCGCCGGTGGTTGCGAAGCACGCCGCGATCGAACCGGCAATCTAAAGCCCGGCCGCGCGCCGCCACAGTGCGTCGGTCAGCGGCGGCAGCCGGCCCGCCAGCCCGAGCAGCGGCCCGCGCAGCAGGGTGCGGTGCATGCCGTCGCTGGAGAACAGCCGGTTGATGCCGTCATAGGCGTGCGCGGCCAGCGCGTTGTCGCTGGCGCGCGTGCGCGCCCAGCGCGCGAGGCGGTGCGGCGATGCCCAGTCGGCGCGGCGCCCCTGCGCGGCGGCGATCACGTCGCGCAGCGCGGCCACGTCGCGCAGGCCAAGATTGACGCCCTGCCCGGCCAGCGGATGCACCACGTGCGCGGCGTCGCCGACTACCAGCACTCGCCCGACCAGCTGCGATTGCGCCAGCTGCCGGCGCAGCGGGAACGCCGCCCGCTTCGACACCACGCGCATCCCGCCCAACCGCGCATCGAAGGCGCGCGTGAGCTCGCGCGAAAACGCCTCGTCGTCGAGCGCCAGCACCTGCGCTGCGCGCGCGTCGGGCAGCGTCCACACGATCGAGCTGCGGCCATGTGCGAACGGCAGCACCGCCAGCGGACCGGTCGGCAGGAAACGCTGCCAGGCGGTGTCCGCGTGCGGCTGCTGCGTCTCGATGTAACCCACCACGCCGCGCTGGCCGTAATCGTGGCGGCTGACTTCACCGCCGGCGAGCCGGCGCAGCGTCGATTCGGCACCGTCGGCGGCGACCGCCACGCGCGCATCGACGCGGCTGCCGTCATCCAGGCGCAGGCGCACGCCGTCGTCGTCCTGCTCCAGCGCCTCCACCCGCGCCGGCACCCGCACGTCGACTCCGGCACGCGGCAGCGCGGCCCACAGGCGGTCGATCAGCAGCCCGTTCTCGACGATCCAGCCCAGTTCCCCGCGGCCGACCGCATCGGCATCGAACGCGAGTTCGCCGCCGCCCGCCGCGTCCCACACGCGCATGCGCCGGTAGGGCTGCGCGCGCGCATCGAGCACCTCGCGCCAGGCGCCGAATGTGTCGAGCAGCGCGGCGTTGTCGGGGGCGAAGGCGAACACGCGCAGGTCCGGCTGCTCGCGCGACCAGCGCGGCGGTTGCGCCGCTTCCACGAGCGTGGTTTCGAGGCCGAGCCCGGCCAGCGCCAGCGCGCACGCGGCACCGACCACGCCGCCGCCCACCACCACCGCGTCGTTGCGCGCGCCGCGACTCACGAGGCCTTCCTGCACAGCGCCGGCACCTGCCCGCGATAGCCCATCGCGCCGCCCACCAGCAGGGCCTGCGCCGAGGGCACCCGATCCAGCGCGAACAGCCCGAGGCTGCGCAGCGGGCGCAGCAGCGGCGCGTCGTTCGCGGTCAGCCGCGCCAGGCCATCGCTCATCGCCAGCGTGCGGGCGCGATCCTCCCCGCGCCGCTGCGCATGCTCGGCGAGCAGGCCCGCGTCGCCCGGATCGACGGACTGGCCGCCACCGCGGGCCTCGATCAGTTCGGCCAGCGTCAGCGCGTCGCGCAGGCCCAGGTTGAAGCCCTGCGCGCCGATCGGGTGCAGGGTCTGCGCGGCATTGCCGACCAGCACCGCGCGCGGCGCGATCGTGCTGCGCGCGACCGTGCGGATCGCCGGATAGACGCTGCGCGCGCCGATCGATTCGAAGCGGCCGACGCGCCAGCCGAATGCACGCTGGATCCGTTCGAGGAACGCCGCGTCGTCCAGCGCCTGCACCGCCGCGGCTTCATCACGGGCGACGCCGTGCACCAGGCCGAAGTGGCGGTCGCCGCGCGGCAGCAGCGCGGTCGGGCCGTGGTCGCCCAGCCGCTCGTAGGCGGTGCCGTCGGGCGCGCGCGCGGCGCGCAGGCGGGCGACGAACAGGGTCTGCAGGTAGTCGTGGCGGTCGGCTTCGATGCCCAGCGCATGGCGCACGCCGCTGCCGGTGCCGTCGGCGGCGACCAGCAGCCGCGCGTACAGTTCGCGCTCGCCCTCGTCGCCGGCGATCCGGATCACGCGGGTGGCTTCGTCGCCCTCGCCGAGGCCGATGAAGCGCGCCGGCCGGTAGCGCGTCAGCCGCTGCAGTTCCCCGAGCCGCGCCTCCAGCGCCTCGCCGAAGTCCCGCGCGACCACGACCTGGCCGAACGCCTCGCGCCCATAGTCCGCCGCCGCCAGGCATGCACGACCGAAATCGCCGCGGCGGCTGATGTGGATGCGGACGATGGCGCCGGTGGGCGCACGCAGCTTCGCCATCACCCCCAGCGCCTCGAGCGCGTTGACGGTGGCGTCGGCGAAACTCAGGTTGCGCTCGTCGAACACCGCCGGCAGCGCGCCGGCGGGCGCGGCCTCGACCAGGCCGACGTCCAGCCCGATCCGGTCCAGCGCGATCGCCAGGCTGGCGCCGACCAGGCCGCCACCGACGACCACCACGTCGTGCCTCTTGTTGCCGGGAGCCTGGGTCATGCCGGCATGATAAGGCCCTGCCGCGGCCAGTTCGCTAGAATGGTCGCCATTCGCACGCCGCGCCCGGAGCCGCCCACCCCATGAACACCAACCTGCAACGCGCCATCGTCCTGTCCCTGCTGGTGTTGCTGATGGCGGCGACGCGGTCGCACGTCTTCTCCCACTTCACCCCGGTACCCGACGCATCTTGGGCGGTGTTCTTCATCGGCGGCTTCTACCTGCGCGGCTGGTCGCGCTGGGCATTCCCGCTGCTGATGGTGCTGGCGGTGGGGATCGACTGGGCGGTGATCACCGGCCAGGGCCAGGGTTTCTGGAGCCATTACTGCGTCTCGCCGGGCTACTGGCTGCTGGTGCCTGCGCACCTGGCGATGTGGATGGGCGGCCTGTGGCTGCGCCGCAACTACGCCGGCGCCAGCGTCCCGGCGCTGGGCCGGCTGGCCGCCAGCCTCGTCGCGACCGTGGCGCTGTGCCACCTGTTCGCGCAGGGCGGCTTCTACTGGCTGAGCAACGCCGTCGCCGAGCCGACGTTCGCCGGCTGGGCCAAGAACTACGGCGACTGGTTCGGGCCCTACCTGCAGGGCGCGGCGATGTTCGTGGCCGTGGCCGCGATCGCCCAGGCGGTGGGCGAGCAGGTGGCCAGGAACGCCGGCCCGCTCGCGCACGACCGCAAGACGCTGCGCTGACCGGTCACTCGCCGTGGGCAACCGCCTGTCGAAGATCTACACCCGCACCGGCGACGACGGCAGCACCGGGCTGGGCGACGGCAGCCGCGTGGGCAAGGATTCGGCGCGGGTGACGGCCTATGGCACGGTGGACGAAGCCAATTCGACCATCGGCCTGCTGCTGGCCGCGGATGTGCCCGATGACATCCGCGACCTGCTGACCACGATCCAGCACCAGCTGTTCGACCTCGGCGGCGAGCTTTGCATCCCCGGCCACGCCGCGATCAACGACGCCGACATCGATCGCCTCGAACAGCACCTTGACCACTACAACGAGGCGCTGCCGCCGCTGAAGGAATTCATCCTGCCCGGCGGCGGCGATGCCGCTGCGCGCTGCCACATCGCCCGCACCGTGGTGCGGCGCGCCGAGCGCGCGACCGTGGCACTCGCACGCGCCGAACCGGTGCGGCCGCAGCCGATCCGCTACCTCAACCGGCTGTCCGACCTGCTGTTCGTGCTCGCGCGCGTGCTGGCCCGCGGCAGCGGCCACGGCGAGGTCATCTGGCAGCACGAGCGCCGCAAGCCGCAGTCGTGACCGGCCGCCGGCGCCCGCCATTCCCATGAGCCTGCCGGTCTTCACCCACTCCGCCTGCCTCGGCCACGACACCGGTGCCGGCCACGCCGAGAAGCCGCAGCGCCTGGGCGCGGTGATCAGCGCGCTGCGCAGCGAGTTCGACGACCTCGACTGGCGCGAAGCGCCACGCGCGACCCGCGGCCAGCTGCTGCGCGTGCACGAGGCATCGCTGCTCGAAACGGTGCTCGAGTCGCGGCCGGCGAACCAGCTTGAACTGGACGCGGACACGGTCCTGTCGCCGCAGTCGGCCGAAGCCGCGGTGCGCGCGGCCGGCGCAGGCGTCGCGGCCGTGGACGCGGTGATGGCCGGCGAGGCGACGACCTCGTTCTGCGCGGTCCGGCCCCCGGGGCACCACGCCACGTCGCAAACCGCCATGGGTTTCTGCCTGTTCAACAACGTTGCCGTTGCCGCGGCCCACGCGCTGGATCGGCACGGGCTGGCGCGGGTGGCGATCGCCGACTTCGACGTCCACCACGGCAACGGCACCCAGGCGATCTTCGAAGCCGAGCCGCGCGTGCAATACCTGAGTTCGCACCAGCTGCCGCTGTACCCCGACACCGGCCATGCGCACGAGCGCGGCGTCGGCAACATCCTCAACGCGCCGCTGCCGCCGGGCACCGGCAGCCGTGGCTTCCGCGCCGCGTGGGGGGAACACCTGCTGCCGGCGCTCGACGCCTTCGCGCCGCAGCTGGTCCTGGTGTCGGCGGGCTTCGACGCGCACTGGCGCGACCCGTTGGCACAACTGCAGCTCGACGCCGACGATTTCGCCTGGATCACCGGGGAGCTGCGCAAGCGCGCCCGCCGGCATGCCTGCGGGCGGCTGGTCTCGACGCTCGAGGGCGGTTACGACCTGCAGGCGCTGCGCGAATGCAGCGTTGCCCACGTGCGCGCGCTGCGTGATGTCTGAAGCCACGGCACGCGGTTGCGTTCAGCTGGCATTGCGGGGCGGCGCATGCCCCCGCCGGGATTTTCCCCGGCCGCGACGAAGCTGAAGGGGAAACCGCGCGTGCATTGCCGCTTGACGGGGGATGCGGCAAGCTAATCGCCGCTTTTCGCCGATCGGATGCCCGCGTGCGCCCAGTTTTCCGCCTGCTGCCATTGCCGCTGTGCATCGCCTTCTCGCTGGCTGCCCATGCCGACGATGACCGTCCGGAAAACTGGTCGCTGTGCCCGGTGGAAGACGCGGTCCCGGTGTTCGCCGATGCGCCGCCCCCGACCGGCTCGCCGGACGATCGCGCGCTGCAGGACACGGACCTGGCCTGCGACAGCACCGAAGGCGTGATGGGCGGGACCGTGGTCTGCAAGGGCAACGTCACCCTGCAGCGCGGCGACCAGTTCCTGCACGCCGACAACCTGCGTTTCGACCAGGAAAGTTCGCAGTACGCCGCCGAAGGCAACGTGCGCTACCAGGACTCGGGCATGCGCATGGTCGCCCAGTCCGCGCACGGCGACCAGGACGAGGACACCCACCAGATCGACAACGTCCGCTACCAGCTGATCGAGCGGCGCGGCAACGGCGGTGCCGACAGCATCCGGATGAAGGGCACCCAGGGCGCGCTGATGGGGTCGACCTACTCGACCTGCCCGCCCAACGACCGCCACTGGGAACTGCACGCCAGCCGCATCGACATCAACACCGACTCCGGCTTCGGCACCGCGCACAACGCAAGCATCCGCGTCGGCAAGGTGCCGATCCTGTACGTGCCCTGGTTCCGGTTCCCGATCGACGACCGCCGCGTGACCGGCCTGCTCTATCCCAACATCAGCCAGTCCGGCCGTAACGGCTTCGACTGGCGCCAGCCGATCTACCTCAACCTCGCGCCGAACTACGACATGACCCTGCAGCCCAGGCTCATGACCAAGCGCGGCCTGATGCTGAACACCGAATTCCGCTACCTCACGCCCAGCGGCCGCGGCGAGTTCGACATCGGCTACCTGCCGTCGGACGACCTCACCAGCCGCGAGCGCGACCAGGAACTGGCCGAATTCCTGGACCCGGCCAACAGGTACCCGCTGGAGAACCGGCGCAAGGACGACCGCGGGCGCTTCGGATTCGTCGGCAGGCAGAACCTCGACCGGTCGTGGCAGGCGCGCGCCAACCTCAACTGGATCAGCGACCCGCGCTACCTCGAGGACTTCAGCAACAACCTCAGCTCGCTGTCCAGTTACCGGGTCAACAGCGACATCGGCGTCTACGGTCGCGGCCGCCACTGGGACGCCGGCGTGATGGCCGACTATTACCAGCTGGCCGACTACACGCTGTCGGAAACCAGCCTGCCGTACTACCGCCTGCCGCGCGCGTACTTCAACTGGGAACAGTCCTTCGGCCGCTGGTTCACCGCCGGCGTCAACGCCGAGGCGGCGCGGTTCCAGCACATCGACGGCGATGCCCGTCCCGGCGGCAGCCGCGTCGACCTCAAACCCTACGTCAGCATGCCGCTCGGCGGGTCGAGCTGGTTCATCACCCCGACCCTGGCATGGCGCTACACCGGCTACCGGCTCGACCAGGACCTGGCCGACAACCTTGCCGGCACCGGCACCCCGGAGACCTCGCCCAGCCGCAGCCTGCCGATCAGCTCGATCGATGCCGGCCTGTACTTCGACCGCCATGTCAGCTTCCGCGACGAAGACTACGTCAACACGCTCGAACCGCGGCTGTTCTACCTCAACGCGCCGTACCGCAACCAGGACAACCTGCCGATTTTCGACACCGGCCCGATGACCTTCAGTTGGGGCCAGCTGTTCCGCGACAACCGCTTCTCCGGCGCCGACCGCCAGACCGACGCCAACCAGCTGACCATGGCGGTGACCAGCCGCCTGATCCGCGAGTCCGACGGGCGCGAGAAGCTGTCGGCCAGCATCGGCCAGATCAAGTATTTCGAGGACTCCCGGGTCGGGCTGCGCTCCACCAGCCCGGTGCTCGAAAGCGGCCGTTCGGCGTGGGTCGCCGACGCCAGCTACGCGATCAACGACCGCTGGAACATCGGCGCGTCTTACCAGTGGGACCCCAAGTACGGGCGCGAGGACCTCGCCAGCGTGCGCACGCGCTATTTGATCGGCGACGACGGCATCGTCAACCTGAGCTACCGCTATCGCCGCAACGCCGGCAACGGCCGGGACCTGCTCGAGCAGGCCGATTTGTCGTTCCTGTACCCGGTCTCGCCGTCGTGGAGCCTGGTCGGCCGCTACTACTACTCGCTGCTGGACAAGCAGCTGCTCGAAGGCATCGCCGGCGTGCAGTGGGACAGCTGCTGCCTGGCAGCCCGCCTGGTCGCCCGCCGCTACGTGCGCAACCGCAGCGGCGACATGAACGACGCGATCCAGCTGGAGATCGAACTCAAGGGCCTGGGCTCGGCCGGCCCGGACACGGAGAGCCGTTTGCGCCGTGCTATCCTCGGCTACTACCGCGAGGACCTCTACCTCGTACCGCCGCCCGAAGTCCGCAGTGGCGACGACGACTCCCCCGACGACTCCCCATGAAGACACTCATTGCCTCTTTCCTTGCCGTCGCCCTGCTGTCCGGCACGGCGGCGCATGCGCAGCAGGTCCAGCCGCTCGACCGCATCGCCGCGGTCGTCGACGAGGACGTGATCCTGCAAAGCGAACTCGACCTCGCGCTCAACAACGTGCTGGCCCAGTACGCAGGCCGCGAAGACCAGCTGCCGCCGCGCGACATCCTGCAGCGCCAGGTGCTCGAGCGCCTGATTTTGGTGCACCTGCAGTCGGCGCGGGCCAACGAGACCGGCGTGCGGGTCAGCGACGAGGAGATCGACAGCGCGATTTCCAACATCGCCGCGCAGAACAAGCTCAGCCCGGACCAGATGCGCCAGCAGCTCGCCCGCGACGGCATGTCCTATGACGACTTCCGCCGCTCGCTGCGCGACGAACTGCTGAGCCAGCGCCTGCGGCAGCGTTTCGCGCAGACCCGGATCAGCGTCAGCGAGGCCGAAGTCGAGGCCGCGCTGGCGTCCCAGGACGGCGAGCAGTACCACCTCGCGCACATCCTGGTCGCCCTCCCCGACGGTGCCACCCCCGAGCAGATCGCGACCGGCCAGCAGAAGGTCGACGGCATCAAGGCGTTGCTCGACAAGGGCGAGATGACCTTCCCGGCCGCGGCCGTGCGCTACTCCGACAGCCCCAACGCGCTGGAAGGCGGCGACCTGGGCTGGCGCAGCCTCGACGAGATCCCGGCCGCGTTCGCCAACACCATCCGCGGCCTGCAGAAAGGCCAGGTGATCGGCCCGATCCGCGGCCCCAGCGGCTTCCAGCTGCTGCAGCTGGTCGACACCCGCGCCGCCGACCAGGGCGCTGCGCAGAGCGTCACCCAGTACCAGGCGCGCCACATCCTGGTCCGCAGCGACGGCGCGGACGACGCCAAGGCCCGCGCCCGGATCGACACCCTGCGCGCGCGCGTCGCCGGCGGCGCCGACTTCGCCGAGGTGGCGAAGGAAGATTCCGACGACACCTTCAGCAAGGACAAGGGCGGCGAACTGGGCTGGTTCACCCAGGACCAGTTCGGGCCGGAATTCGGCGCCGCGGTGGCGGGACTCCAGGATGGCCAGGTGTCCGCGCCGTTCAAGACCCAGGCCGGCTGGCACATCGTCCTGCGCGAAGCCTCGCGCCAGGCCAACGTCACCGACGACAACCGCCGCGCGCAGATGCGCGAGCGCATCGGCCAGCGCAAGCTGGAGGACGAGTGGAACCGCTACCTGCGCGAAATGCGCGGCGAGGCCTACGTCGACATCCGCACCGGCACCCCGGCTGCCGCGGACGGCAGCGGCGGCTGATCGAATGCGTCCGCGGCTCGCGCTGGTCCCGGGTGAACCGGCCGGCGTCGGGCCGGAGTTGTGCATCCGCGCGATGCAGCAGCCGCACGCCGCCGACATCGTCGTGTTCGGCGACCGTGACACCCTCGCACGCGCTGCAGGCACCCTCGGCCTGCCGGTTGCCTTCGCCGCCGCCGATGCGGACGACGACGCGCCGGGCACGATCCGCCTGGTCGACCTCCCCAACGCCGTTGCCGCGCGCTTCGGCACGCCCGAACCGGCCAACGCCGCCGCGGTGATCGCCGCGCTGGAGCAGGCGGCCGCGGGCTGCCTCGCGGGCCGGTTCGATGGCCTCGTCACCGGCCCCGTGCACAAGGCCAACATCAACGCCGGCGGCATCCCCTACACCGGCACCACCGGGCTGCTCGCCGCACAGGCCGGCTGCGACGTGGTGATGATGCTGGCCAACGACATCGTGCGCGTGGCGCTGGCCACCACCCACCTGCCGCTGCGCGAGGTCGCCGACGCGATCACGCCCGCCGCGCTCGAACGCACCCTGCGCATCCTCCACGCCGCGCTGCGCGACGATTTCGGCATCGCCGCGCCCGTCGTCGCCGTGCTCGGCCTCAACCCGCACGCGGGCGAAGCCGGGCACCTGGGCCGCGAGGAACTCGACGTGATCGAACCGCTGCTCGAACGCCTGCGCGGCGAAGGCATGGTGCTGCACGGCCCGCTGCCGGCCGACACGGCCTTCCTGCCGGCGAAGCTCGCCGGTTTCGACGCGGTGCTGGCGATGTACCACGACCAGGGCCTGCCGGTACTCAAGTACAGCGGCTTCGAGCGCGCGGTGAACCTCACCCTCGGCCTGCCCTACCCGCGCGTGGCGGTCGACCACGGCACCGCGCTCGACCTGGCCGGCAAGGGCGCCGCCGATCCGTCGAGCCTGCTGGCCGCCATCGAGACCTGCGCGCGACTGGCGCGGCCGCGCGCGATTGCACGCACGCAAGGGAGCACGACATGAGTGGCGACGGCGCCATGCAGCAGATCGGCTGGGACGATTTCACGAAGGTGGAACTGCGCGTCGGCCGTGTGCTGTCGGCCGAACCGTTCCCGCAGGCGCGCAAGCCGGCGTACATCCTGCAGGTCGACTTCGGTCCGGAGGTCGGGGTGCGCAAGTCCAGCGCCCAGGTCACCGTGCACTACCGGCCGGAAGAACTCGTGGGGCGGCTGGTGGTGGGCGTGGTCAACTTCCCGGCCAAGCAGATCGGCCCGCTGATGTCCGAATGCCTGGTCACCGGTTTCCACGACGCCGACGGCCACGTGGCGCTGTGCGTGCCTGATCGCGACGTCCCGCTGGGGACGAAGCTGCTGTGAAGATCCCCGCATGAGCCCGCACGCAGGCGACCAGTTCCGCGCGCCGCCGAAGAAGTCGCTCGGCCAGCACTTCCTGCACGAACGCGGCGTGGTCGACCGGATCATCCACGCCGTCGATCCGAAACCCGGCGACCGGCTGGTCGAGATCGGCCCCGGCCAGGGCGCGATGACCTTCCCGCTGCTCGACCGCCACGGCGCGCTGACCGCCATCGAATTCGACCGCGACCTGCTGCAGCCGCTCGCCGCCGCCGCGCGCGCGCACGGCGAGTTGACCCTGGTCCACGCCGACGTGCTGGACGTCGACTTCACCGCATTGGCCGCCGGCACGCCGATCCGCCTGGTCGGCAACCTGCCGTACAACCTGTCGTCGCCGATCCTGTTCCACGCGCTCGACCACGCGGCCGCCGTGCGCGACATGCACTTCATGCTCCAGAAGGAAGTCGTCGAACGCGCCGCCGCCGGCCCCGGCAGCAAGATCTACGGCCGGCTGAGCGTGATGCTGCAGGCGTTCTGTGAGGTCACTTCGCTGTTCACCGTCGGGCCCGGCGCGTTCCGGCCGCCGCCGAAGGTCGACTCGGCGGTGATGCGGCTGGTGCCGCGCGATCCGGCCGGGATCGGCATCGACGACCGCAGACGCTTTGCCGAAATCGTCCGCGCCGCGTTCGGGCAGCGCCGCAAGACGCTGCGCAACGCGCTGCGCCTGGTCTGCGACGAAGACGCGATGCGCGATGCCGGCGTCGACCCGCAGGCGCGCGCCGAGCAGCTCGAAGTCGCCGATTTCGTGCGCCTGGCGAACCGGATCGCCGCCGCGTAGTCCAAGCGTTCACCGCAAGCCCTTACACTGTCGCCATGGACGAAACCGCGGACTACACCCTCGAAATCCAGATCGCCACCCGCTTCCTCGACGAGGAATCGGCGCCCGACGACGATCGCTACGTGTTTGCCTACACCATCCGCATCCGCAACCTCGGCCGCCTGCCCGCGCAGCTGCTCGCGCGGCACTGGGTCATCACCGACGCCAACGGCAAGGTCGAGGAAGTGCGCGGCGATGGCGTGGTCGGCGAACAGCCGCGGATCGAACCGGGCGAGCAGTTCACCTACACCTCCGGCGCGGTGCTGGAAACCGCGGTCGGCACCATGCAGGGCAGCTACGGCATGATCGGCGACGACGGCACCCACTTCGACGCGCCGATCCCGGCATTCACGCTGTCGATGCCGCGGACCCTGCACTGATGCGCGCGAAGGTGGCGACGGCATGAGCGTGTGGGCCATCGGCGACCTGCAGGGTTGCCTCGAACCGACCCAGCGCCTGCTCGAGAAGATCGCCTTCGACCCGTCGCGCGACACGCTGTGGTTCTGCGGCGACCTGGTCAACCGCGGCGGCGAGTCGCTGGAAACGCTGCGGCTGGTGCACTCGCTGCGCGACAACGCCGTCAGCGTGCTGGGCAACCACGACCTGTCGCTGCTGGCCATCGCCGAGCGCAACGAGCAGGACCAGCGCAAGGTCAATCCCGACCTGCGTCGGGTGCTGTTCGCGCCGGATCGCGACGCGCTGCTCGACTGGCTGCGCATGCAGCCGCTGGCGCATGTCGACCGCGAACTTGGCTGGATGATGATCCACGCCGGCCTTGCACCGAAGTGGACGACGCAGCTGGCCGAGAAATACGCGCGCGAGGTCGAGGACCGGCTGCGCAACGGCAGCTACCGCAAGCTGTTCAAGCAGATGTACGGCGACCGCCCGGGATGGTCGCCGGGGCTCAAGGGCCTGGACCGCGAGCGCGCGATCATCAACATCTTCACCCGCATGCGCTACTGCACGCCGCGCGGGCGGATCGCGTTCGAGGAGAAGAACACGCCCGGTACGCAGCAGCCCGGCCTGTATCCCTGGTACGAAGTGCCGGGCCACGCGCCGCGCGACCTGAAGATCGTCTGCGGCCACTGGAGCGCGCTGGGCCTGTTCATCGGCCACGGCGTGCACGCGATCGACACCGGCGCGGTCTGGGGCGGCAAGCTCACCGCGCTGCAGCTCGACAGCGACGAGCTGCGCGTGGTGCAGGTGCCCGGCCGCATCACGTAGGTCGGGGCTACGCCCGTCCGCTCCTGGTTCACCGCGCAGCAACTCGACCGCGACGAATTACGCCTCGCGCAGGGTGTGCCTGGCCGCATCACCCGGCAAGATCTGTCGGGGCGTAGCGACCTACCGCCGGTAATCGACGAATTCGAAAGCGAACGCGTGTTTCGCGTCGGCTTCATGCCGCTCGCGCGCCACAATGCGCCAGGCCTCCGGGTCGAACTCCGGGAAGAACGCGTCCGCACCGTCGACTGCCGCCTCGACATGGGTCAGGTGCAGCACGGTCGCCAACGGCAGCGCCAGCGCATAGACCTGCGCGCCGCCGATCACGCAAAGCTCCGTCGCGCCATCGTCCGCGGCGATGCGCAGCGCGGCGTCGATCGACGCCACCGCTTCCATGCCGCCAAAAGGCACACGCCCGCTGCGGGTGAGCATCAGGTTGCGCCGCCCCGGCAGCGCACGGCCGAGCGACTCGGCCGTCTTGCGCCCCATCAGGATCGGCTTGCCCAGGGTCAGCGCCTTGAAGTGGCGGAAATCGTCCGGCAGGTGCCACGGCATCGCGTTGCCGCGGCCGATGGCGCGGTTGCGGTCGAGCGCGGCGACCAGGGCAACGCCCACCCCTGCATTGCTCCGCGGCATCGGCGCCCGTCGTGCCGGCAAATCATCCATCACGACCCACCGATCACTCGCGTGGTCACACCGCCACCGGCGCCTTGATCGCCGGCATCGGGTCGTAGCCCTCGATGGCGATGTCATCGAAGCCGAAGCCGAAGATGTCGCGCACCGCGGGGTTCAGCTTCAGCGTCGGCAGCGCACGCGGCGTGCGCGACAGCTGCTCGCGCGCCTGTTCGTAGTGGTTCGAGTACAGGTGCGCGTCGCCGAGCGTATGCACGAAGTCGCCGACGCCCAGGCCGGTCACCTGCGCCACCATGTGCGTGAGCAGCGCGTAGCTGGCGATGTTGAACGGCACGCCGAGGAAGATGTCGCCGCTGCGCTGGTAGAGCTGGCAGCTGAGCCTGCCGTCGACCACGTAGAACTGGAACAGCGCGTGGCAGGGCATCAGCGCCATCTTCGGCAGGTCGGCGACGTTCCATGCGCTGATCACCAGGCGGCGCGAATCCGGGTTGCGCCGGATCTCGTCGACCAGCCACTGGATCTGGTCGACCTCGCCGCCATCTGCGGTCGCCCAGCGCCGCCACTGTTTCCCGTAGACCGGCCCGAGCTCGCCGTCCGCGTCGGCCCACTCGTCCCAGATCGAAACCTTGTTGTCCTTCAGGTAGGCGACGTTGGTGTCGCCCTGCAGGAACCACAGCAGTTCGTGCACGATCGAGCGCAGGTGCAACTTCTTGGTGGTGACCAGCGGGAAGCCTTCGTCGAGGTCGAAGCGCATCTGCCAGCCGAACACGCTGCGCGTGCCGGTGCCGGTGCGGTCCGACTTCTCCGCGCCGTGTTCGAGCACGTGGCGCAGCAGGTCGAGGTATTGCCTCATGCGGCGCCTGCCTGCGCAGCCGGCTGCGGTTGCAGCGTCGGCGCGCGCCGCGACATCCACAGCCAGACCAGTCCGATCGCAACCAGCGGCAGGCTCAGCACCTGGCCCATCGTGAGCCAGCCGAAGGCGAGGTAGCCGATCTGCGTGTCGGGCAGGCGCACGAATTCAACCGCGAACCGGAACACGCCGTACAGCAGCGCGAACATGCCCGCCACCGCGTAGCGCGGCCGCGGCTTGCGCGAGTACCACCACAGGATGCAGAACATCGCCACGCCTTCGAGCCCGGCCTGGTAGATCTGCGAGGGGTGGCGCGCGAACACGTCCAGCGCGCCGGCATCGAACTGCGCGCGCAGCGCGGCGGGATCGAGTCCGAGCTTCACGATCTCCGGCGCCTGCGGAAACACCACGCCCCACCCGCCTTCGGTGAACTTGCCCCACAGCTCGCCGTTGATGTAGTTGCCCAGCCGGCCAAGTCCGAGCCCGGGCGGCACCAGCGGCGCGACGAAATCGGCGACGTCGAAGAAATGCAGCTTCTGCTTCCGCGCCCACAGCCACGCGGCGACCATCACCCCGAGCAGCCCGCCGTGGAAGCTCATCCCGCCTTCCCAGATCTTGAACACCTGCAGCGGATGGGCGAGGTAGGTGGACAGGTCGTAGAACAGGATGTAGCCGATGCGCCCGCCCAGCACCACGCCGAGCATGCCGTAGAACATCAGGTCGCCGAACGCGTTGGCGTCCACGCCCGGCAGCCGGCCCGCGCGCACGCGGCGCTGGCCGAGGAACCAGGCCGCCGCGAACCCGAGCAGGTACATGATCCCGTACCAGTGCACGGCCAGCGGGCCGACCTGCAGGGCGATCGGGTCGATCTGGTTCAGTAGCAGCATCTGGCGCGGCGCTCCGGGTTTCGTCCGCGCCTATTGTGCCGTGCCGTGGAAGGCCGCGCTTGCCCGGATCGCGTTCGCCACGCACCCGCGCGATGGCAACGTGCCGCATCGGGGTGCCCGCACCCCGCGCTTCAGAGCACGCGCGGCAGGTCCGGCAGTTCGTTCTCGTCGGCGTCGCCGGGAGTGCGCGGGAAATGCGCGGCAAGCAGGTCCGAGATCGCCGCCACGCCGGCCACGATTGCCGCCTCCGGCTCGCCGGCACGCAGGCGTTCCTCCATCAGCGCGCAGGCCCCGCGCCACTGCTCCGCGCTGACCAGGCCGGCAAGGCCACGGTCGGCGACGACCTCGATGCGGCGATCGGCCAGCAGCAGGTAGACCAGCACGCCGCTGTTGGCCTGGGTATCCCAGACCCTCAGCTGCGCAAACACGTCGTGCGCGCGGTCCCGGGCCTGCACGCCGCGCAGCAACTGCCGCAGCGGCAGCGCGGGCTCTACCGCGAAGCAGATTTCGCCGCGATGGCGTGCCTCGCCCGCGCTGACGGCGTCAGCGATGCGCTGCAGGCTGGCCGCGGGAAACAGGCGGCCCGCCGGCCCGGCGAACACGTGTCGCAGCAGGCGCGCGATTCGTTCCGCCATCACCAGCTCCCCGAGGCGCCGCCGCCCCCGCTCATGCCACCGCCGCCGGACCAGCCGCCTCCGCCACCGCCAAAGCCGCCGCCCGAACCGCCGCCGAAGCCGCCTCCGCCCCAGCCGCCTCCACCGCCGAACCCGCCCCAGCCGCCGTGGCGCGCATAGCTCCCGGCCGGCACCTTAACCAGGCCGTAGAGGAATCCGAGCAGCGCCGCAACGCCGCCGAGGCCGAGCAGCGACGACAGCAGCCACGCCACCCCGCCCGCGGCACCGCCGGTCAGCACCCCGCGCACGCCGGCCGGCGTGCGGCCGAATACGCCGCGCACGAAGCTGGCGGCGATGAACGCCGCGAACAGCGCGAACAGCCAGTCGCCGCCACTCTCCTGCCTGCCGCGGTTGTCGGCGATCGGCGCCGGCAGCGGTTCGCCGTCGATCAGCTTCACCAGCACCGCGGTGGCGTCGACGATGCCGCCGCCGTAGTCGCCGGCGCGGAACTTCGGCGCCATGTACTCCTGGATGATGCGCCCGGCGGTGATGTCGGGAATTGCGCCCTCCAGGCCATAGCCGGGCTGGATGCGCACGCGTCGGTCGTCCCTGGCCACCACCACCAGCACCGCGTCATCGGTGCCCTTGCGGCCGAGCTTCCACTGGTCGAACACGCGCTGCGTGTACTGCTCGATCGACTCGGGCTGCGTGCTCGCCACCACCAGCACCTGCAGCTGGCTGCCCTTGCGCCGCTGCAGCGCCAGCGCCTGCTGTTCGAGCTGCTGCCTGTCCGCGGCATCGATCGTGCCGGTGGCATCGACCACCGGCGAATCCAGCGGCGGGATCGCGGCGAGCTGCTGCGCGCGCACCTGCGCCGACGGCAGCACCGCCAGCACCAGCGCCAGCAGCAGTGCGCCGGCCCAGCCCGGCCGCGGCGACATCATCCCGGCCCGCGCCGGCTCAGTTGGCCGGCTGCGGCGGCGGCGGTTGCTGCGGCGTTGCAGGCGCCTGCCCGAAGTCGACCGCGGGCGCTTCCTGGATCGCGCGTTCGTTCTCGACCGTGAAGTTGGGCTTCTGCTTGTAGCCGAACATCATCGCCACCAGGTTCTGCGGGAACGAGCGGATGTAGGTGTTGTAGTCCTGCACCAGCTGGATGTAGCGGCCGCGCGCCACGGTGATCCGGTTCTCGGTGCCCTCGAGCTGGGTCTGCAGGTTCAGGAAGGCCTGGTCGGCCTTGAGGTTGGGATAGCTCTCCACCACCGCCATCAGCCGCGACAGCGCGCCCGACAGTTCGCCCTGCGCCTGCTGGAACTGCTGCAGCGAGGCCGCGTCGTCGGCATTGACGTTGATCTGCCCGACCTTGGCGCGCGCCTCGGTCACCTGGGTGAGCACCTGCTGCTCGTGCGCCGCGTAGCCCTTCACCGTGCTGACCAGGTTGGGAATCAGGTCGGCGCGGCGCTTGTACTGGTTGAGTACCTCCGACCAGCCGGCCTTGACCGCTTCGTCCTTCTGCTGGATCTGGTTGTATCCGCAGCCGCTGAGCAGCGCGGCGAGCACCATCAACAGGATCAAGCGCATGGTCCGGCTCCGTTGGGAAGACGCCGGCATTGCAGCATCCCGCGCCCTCCGGCGCAACGCCTTTCCGGGCGCGCTCCTTCAGGGCTCCTCGCCGCGCAGCCGCGCGCGGCGCTTGGCCCACAGGTTCAGCGATTCCACCGCGGCAGAGAAGCCCATCGCGCCGTAGATGTAGCCCTTGGGCAGGTGGATGCCGAGGCCGTCGACGAGCAGGTAGGCACCGATCAGCACGATGAACGCGAGCGCCAGCATCTTGATCGTCGGGTTGTTGTCGATGAACTGGCCCAGCGGCCGCGCGGCCAGCAGCATCACCGCCACCGCCAGCAGGATCGCCGCCACCATCACCGGCACGTACTGGTCGGCCATGCCGACCGCGGCGATCACCGAGTCGAGCGAGAACACGATGTCGATCACCGCGATCTGCGCGATCACCGCGCCGAAGGACGAGACCGGCTTGGTATTGATGTCCTCGGACTCTTCCTCACCCGCGACCAGGTCGCGGATTTCCATCGTGCCCTTCACCAGCAGGAACACGCCGCCGAGGATCAGGACCAGGTCGCGGATCGAGACGCCCTGGCCGAACAGCGTGAACAGGTCCTGCTTCATGTGCGCCAGATAGGCCAGCGTCAGCAGCAGCGCGATGCGCGTCAGGCATGCCACCGCGATGCCGAACTTGCGCGCGCGCTCGCGCTGGCTCGCCGGCAGGCGGCTGACCGCGATCGAAATGAACACGAGGTTGTCGATGCCCAGCACGATCTCGATCGAACTCAACGTCAACAGCAGGATCCAGACTTGCGGATCGGCCAGCATTTGCAAACTCATCAAACGGTTTCCTTCAGTAATGGCCCGGCGGCCTCGGGCGCGGAGGGCACGGCGGCAATGGCCACCGGCCTCACGTCCAGCGCGGCGCCAGGATCAATCCCCAGCACAGCAAGACATTCATCATCAGCACGAACACCGCCGCTGACCCCATGTCCTTGGCGCGCCCGGCCAGTTCATGGTGTTCGGCGCCGTAACGTTCGATCACCGCCTCGATCGCGGAGTTGAGCAGCTCGGCGGCCAGCACCAGCAGCATCGACCCGAGCAGCAGCGCGCGCTCCAGGCCGCTGCCGCCAAGCCACGCCGCCAGCGGCGCGAGCAGCACGAACAGGCAGACTTCAAGCCGGAACGACGATTCGTGCAGCCACGCCGCACGCAGGCCCTGCAGCGACCAGATCGTGGCCTTCAGGATCCGCCGCGGTCCGCGCGGCAGGTGCCCGACTTCATCGGCCACCTCAGCACCCGCCACGAGAAGCGATGGCGGAACCGGCATCGCACCGGCGGAATCGATCCGTCGCGCCGTGGCCGCATGGGGCAGATTCTGCAGTCCGCTGCATGAAAAAGACGGGGTCCCGCGACCGGAGGCTGGAATCCTGCAATTTTGCCACATGGACGGCGTCCAACGCCTGCCCGACCGCGCTGGAACCCCGGCATTTGCAATCGATTCCGGGCACTGTTCCACTGGCGGCCCCGGCCCAGGGAGCCTCGCATGCGACTGATCTTCCTGCCCATCCTGCTGGCCGCCCTCCTGGTTGCCTGCACCGCTGTCGAACAGACGACCGCCCGGGCGCCCACGCCACCTGTCGCCGAAGCGGTGTCTTCACCCAAGTGGGCCACCGACATGGCCGGCTTCGCCGCCGAGGACGCGCGCGATCCGCCGCCGGCGCATCCGATCGTGTTCACCGGCAGCTCCTCGGTGCGGATGTGGCGGACGCTGGCGGAGGACTTCCCCGGCCGTGCGGTGCTCAACCGCGGCTTCGGCGGCTCGCAGCTGCGCGATGCGACCTGGTATGCCGACGAGGTTGCGATCCACTACCAGCCGCGCCAGATGGTGCTGTATTCGGGTGACAACGACATCGATGCCGGGCGCACGCCCGAGCAGGTGCGCGACGATTTCCGCGCCTTCGTCGCCCGCATCCGCCGCGACCTTCCCGGCGTGCCGATCGCCTGGCTGGCGATCAAGCCGAGCCTGGCGCGCATCGACCAGCTGCCGGCACAGCAGCGCGCCAACGCGCTGGTGAAGGCCGAGGCGGCGCGGATGCGCGATGTCGCCTTCATCGACGTCGCCACGCCGATGCTCGATGCCGACGGCAGGCCGCGCGCGGAGCTGTTCCTCGAAGACGGGCTGCACATGAACCGCGAGGGGTACGCACTGTGGCGGGGAATCGTGGCGCCGTACCTGCGCTGATCGCCTTCCACTCAGGTCGGGGCTAAGCCACGACGCACGGGATTGGAGCGCTGCGGGGTGTCGGGTACGTAGCCCCGACCTGCGGCGGTTCGCGGGCGTCGGTGCATGGCCGGCGCGCGAGGCCGGAGGATCCGCAAAGTGCCGCGGTGCAGCCCGGCCTATTCGCGGAAGATCGCGGTGCCGCGCGTGCCGTCCGGCCGCACCCAGCCGCGGTACATGCCCGAGGTGTTGAAGGACATGACGATGTTGCCGTCGCGGTCGAGCGCGATTGCGCCGCCGTCGCCGCCCAGGTCCGGTACCGCGCCAAGGATCACCGCGTCGGTCGCAGCCTGCAGCGTGTCGCCGCGGTAGGCCACGCGCGCGGCGATGTCGTGCGCAACGGCGCAGCGGATGAAAAATTCGCCCCAGCCGGTGCCCGAGATCCCGCAGCGTTCGTCGGCCCATGTACCGGCGCCGACCAGCGGCGTGTCGCCGACCCGGCCCCAGCGCTTGTTGGTCATGCCGCCGGTGGATGTCGCGGTGGCGATGTGGCCGTCCGCATCCAACGCCACCGCGCCGACGGTGCCGAAGTACTTGCCCTTGAGGTTCTCCGCGGCATCGGCATCGGCACATTCGCGCGCTTGCGCCTGTTCCAGCTCGCGTCGCCGGTGCGGGGTATCGAAGTACGCGTTGGGAACCTGTTCGATATCGCTGCGCGTATCGGCGAAATCCTTCGCGCCGGCACCGACCAGCAGCACGTGCGGCGAGTGCTCCATTACCGCGCGCGCCAGCGAGACCGGATTGCGGATGCTGGTGACGCCCGCCACCGCCCCGGCGCGGCGAGTGTGGCCTTCCATCACCGAGGCGTCCAGTTCGTGCCGGCCGTCGGCATCGAAGACCGCGCCGTGGCCGGCGTTGAAGCGTGGCGAATCCTCCAGCGCGCGCACCGCGGCCTCGACCGCGTCGAGTGCGCTGCCGCCGCGGTCGAGCACGGCGTGGCCGGCGTCGAGCGCCTTGCCCAGATCGGCGTGGATCGCGCGCTCGTCCTCGGCGCCGAGCATGTCGCGTTCGATGACGCCGGCCCCGCCATGGATGACGAGCGCGACGGGCCTAGGTTGGGATTTCGTGTTCATCGCGACAGGATATTCGATTGGCGGCGATGCCCCGGGTTTTGCAGGAGCGGCTTCAGCCGCGAGCTCTCGATCTTCGGACAGAAGCGCGCGGCCTACTGCTGCCGTAGCGCCTCGATCGGGTCGAGCTGCGAGGCCTTGCGCGCCGGGTAGTAGCCGAAGAACAGGCCGGTGCTGATCGAGAACACCGCCGCCAGCGCCACGACCTGCCCGTTCAGCGCCACTGGCAGTTCGCTGAACTTGCCGACCAGCAGCGCCCCGGCCACGCCGATGGCGATGCCGATCACCCCGCCGATCAGCGAGATCAGCATCGCCTCGGCGAGGAACTGCCGGCGCACGTCGGACGGACCCGCGCCCACCGCCATGCGCAGGCCGATCTCGCGGATGCGCTCGGTCACCGACACCAGCATGATGTTCATGATGCCGATGCCGCCGATGACCAGGCAGATCGTCGCCACAGCGCCCAGCAGCTTGGACATCAGGTTGGTGGTGGCGGTGCGGGTGGCAACGATCTCGCTGATGTTGCGCACGCGGAAATCATCGTCGTCGCCGGGCCGGATCTTGTGGCGCTGGCGCAGCAGCGCCTCGACCTCGCCCTGCACGTAGTCCAGGTCGTCGGCGCTGGTGACGGTCAGCGCGATCTGCATCACCGCGCTCGGCGGCAGGCCCATCATCCCGAGCAGGCGCCGGCGCCCGGTTTCCAGCGGCACCATCAGGACGTCGTCCTGGTCCTGCCCGAAGCCGCCCTGTCCCTTCGGCGCCAGCGTGCCGACGACGGTGAACGGCACCCGGCCCAGGCGGATGGTCTGGCCGACGCCGCTGTCGTCGCCAAACAACTCACGGCGCACGGTCTCGCCGATGATCACGTGCTTGGCGGCGCTGCTGTAGTCCTGCGCCTCGAACCCGTCGCCCTGGGCGATCTTCCAGTCGTTGATCGCGAACCAGTCCGGCTGCACGCCCTGCCAGCTGGTCGCGGCGTTGTTCTCGGCGAACACCACCTGGGTGTTGCCGCGCAGCGCGCCGGCGACGTACTGCACCTCCGGGATCTCGCTGCGGATCGCATCCACGTCGCCTTCGCTCAGCGTGTAGAAACTGCTTGCGCCCTGCCGCGCGCCGCCCGGGCCGCGGCCGGCACCCGGCGAAACGTCCAGGCGCTGCGAGCCCAGGCCGGACACCAGGCTGTCGATCTCGCGCTGCGTGCCCTGCCCCACGGACACCATCACGATCACCGCGGCGATGCCGATGATGACGCCCAGCGAAGTCAGCGCGCTGCGCATCCAGTTGCCGCGCAGGGCGTGGATGGCGGTGCGCAGGATGTCGGTGAAGTTCATGGTTGGGGATTGGGGATTGGGGATTGGAGATTGGGGACTGGGGGCTGGGGACTGGGGACTGGAGATTGGGGATTGGGAATTGGAGGAACGACGTCAGGAATTCGGGGACATGGGAGGCCATGGGAACGGCCATGGCCGCGAGCGTGTCACGAGCCGCGTTCCTGCTCGTGCAATTCGCCGTCGTGCATCACGAAGGTGCGGTCCGCGTGCGCGGCGACTTCGGCATCGTGGGTGATCAGCACCACGGTGTGGTCGGCATCGCGCAGCCGCTTGAACAGCGCGAGGATCTCCTCGCCGGTCTTGCTGTCCAGCGCGCCGGTGGGCTCGTCGGCCAGCAGGATCGGCGGCTGGTTGATCAGCGCGCGCGCGATCGCCACGCGCTGCTGCTGGCCGCCGGACAGCTCGCTGGGCAGGTGGCCCGCGCGCTCGGCCAGGCCGACCGCGGCCAGCGCCTGCCGCGCACGCTCATGGCGTTCGGCCACGGGCACGCGCGCGTAGCCCAGCGGCATCGCCACGTTGTCCAGCGCCGTCATCCGCGGCAGCAGGTTGAAGCCCTGGAACACGAAGCCGATCTTGTCGCGGCGCAGGGTCGCCAGCTCCTCGGCGTCGAGGGTCGACACGTCGACGCCGTCGCAGGCGTAGCGGCCGCTGCTCGCGGTATCGAGGCAGCCGATCAGGTTCATCAGCGTGGACTTGCCCGAGCCGGACGGCCCCATGATCGCGACGAAATCGCCGCGGCCGATGCGCAGGTCCACGTCCCTGAGCGCGACCACCTCGGCCTGCGTGCCCGGCGAGTAGACCTTGCCAAGGCCGCGCGTCTCGATCACCGCGGCCTGCTGGACGGCCGCGTTCATTGCCGCGCGCGCTCACCGGTGACCACCACGTCGCCGGCCTTGATGTCGCCGGACACCTCGGTGCTGGTGCCGTCGCTTGCGCCGATCCGCACCATCGTCATCTGCGGTTGATCGCCGACCAGCTTGTACAGCGGGGCGCGGCGCGCGCCGACCAGCGCGGCGACGGCGGCATCCCACTGCTTGCGCCGGGCATCGTCGAGCGACGCGCGGAAACCGGCGAAATCCTGCTGGTAGCGCTCCAGCATGCGCTGGCGCATCTGCGCCTGCATCGATCCGTCGCCACCGCCCGCGGACCGCGGACCGCCGCCACGCCCGCCGAACAGGCTGTTGCCACCGCCCTGTTGCGGTGCGGCCTGTCGCGCCGCCTGGCGTTGCCTGATCGCTTCGATCGCGGCATCGAACGCCGCCTGCTGCGTGGCGTCCAGCTTCAGCGTTGCGGCGGTGCGGGCGAGATCGTCCGCAACCCCGGCGCCGCTGCCGCGCGGGGCGCGCGCCTGCGGTCCCGCCGCGGCGGCGTCGTCGGCCGGCTTGTAGCGCAACGCCGCATTGGCGACCTTGAGTACGCCGTCGCGCTTGCTGACCTCGATCTCGGCGTTCACGGTCAGGCCCGGCAGCAGGGTGCCATCGGTGTTGTCCACGGTGACCACGACCGGATAGGTGACGACGTTGTTGGTGGTCGTCGCCGACAGCCGCACCTGTTCGACCACACCCTTGAACTGGCGGTCCGGGAAGGCGTCGGCGGTGAACGACACCGCCTGCCCGGCCTTGACCTGGCCGATGTCGGATTCATCGACCGCCAGTTCGATCTTCATCTTGCCGAGGTCTTCGGCGATGGTGAACAGCTCCGGTGCCTGCAGGGAGGCGGCGACGGTCTGGCCCGGCTCGATGGTGCGGGTGAGCACCACGCCATCCACCGGCGAACGGATCACGGTGCGGCCGAGGTTGATGCGGGTGGTCTCGGTGGATGCGGCCTGCTGGCGGATCTGCGCCTGCGCCGAATTGACCTGCGCCCGGGCCTGGTCGCGCGCGGCGCGAGCGAGGTCGATGTCGCTCCTGGCCACCAGCTGCTGCGCGCCCAGCTCGGACTTGCGGCGGAAGTCGGCCTCGGCGTTGGCCAGCGTGGCCTGCGCCTGTCGCAGCGACGCCTGCGCACTGGCGACCTGGGCGTTGCCCTGGTTGATCTGCGCTTCGTAGGTGCTCGGGTCGATGCGCGCGATCACCTGGCCCTTGGCGACCTTGTCGTTGAAGTCGACCAGCACATCGGTGACCTGGCCGGAGACCTGGCTGCCGACGGTCACGGTCGAGATCGCGCTCAGCGTGCCGGTCGCGGAAATCGCCACCCGGATGTCGCCGCGTTCGACCGTCGTGGTTCGCCACGCGCCTTCATCGGCGGCGGCGCGATGGGCCTTCCAGTACCACCCGGCCAGCACCGCCAGTGCAACCACGACCGCGCCCACCAGCAGGCGCCGCGTCGCGCGGGAGGGGATCGGCTTCTTGCGGGGTGTGCTCATGCGTCGCGTTCACGGGAAAGGATATCGACGTCAATCAACGCGCAGGCAGGTGACGGGTTGACAGCCTCCGCCTGCAGCAGGCGGCCGGCGATGGAACCCTGTCTGCACGCGCGGCAAGGATCTCAGGCAAGCACATCGCGGGCGAAGTCGATGGTCACGACCGTCCCGACCCCCGGCGTGCTGCCCAGGTTCACGGTCCAGCCGAAGCGCTCGGCCAGCCGGCGCACGATCGGCAGGCCCATGCCCTTGCCGGTCGGGTTGACAAGGTCGGCGCGATAGAACGGGTCCCAGGCGCGGTCCAGCACCTCGGGCGCCATCCCGATGCCGGTGTCGGCGACGACCAAGCTGCCGCGCTCGATGCGCACCTCGATGCGTCCACGCTCGGTGAACACGCAGGCGTTGTCCAGCACCTGCCCGAGCATCACAGCCAGCACGCGCGGCGACGCGTGCAGGCGCGGCGACGCCGCCGCAACCACTTCCAGCTCCACGGGCTTTCCGGCGAGCAGCGGGCGCACCTTCTCGACCTCCTCGTCGACGATTGCGGCAACGTCGAAATCCTCGGTCAGCGGGGCCTCTCCACGCTCGCGGGCCAGGATCAGGAAAGCGTCGATGATCGCCTCCATGTCGCGCCCGGCCTGCCGCATCCGCAGCAGCGTGCGATGCCCCCTCGACGGAATGTCCGCGTCGGCCAGCATCATGTCGGTCGCCACCCGGATCACGGTCAGCGGCGTACGCAGTTCATGGCTGGCGTCGCGGGTGAAGTCGCGCTCGCGGGCGACCAGGTCGCGGGTACGCCGTGCCAGGTTGCGCAGCGCGCTGGTCAGCTGCCCGACTTCGTCGCCGCCGTCACCCGGCACGTGGCCGGGCGCAATGGTGTGCATGTCCGGCCTGCCCGGATCCCAGCGGGCAACCTGGCCTGCCAGCCAGCTTACCGGGGTCACCAGCCGCTTCGACGTGCGGTAGGTCAGCCACGTGGTCAGGTAGACGGCCAGCAGGGCCAGCAGCATCGTCACCAGCCCCGCGCGACGGATGATCGCGTCGAGCAGGTCGAACGACATCACCAGGTAAAGCCGTCCCTGCGGTCGTTCTTCGACGATCAGCTTGCGATTGCGGCCTGGCAGGTCGAACACGCCGGCGCCGTAACCGCGCAGCCCGGCGGGCACGCGATCATGCTGCTCTCCGCTGGCGACGAAGTAGCCATGCAGGGTCGAAGTGCGGGGCAGCGGATACGCCGGGTCGCGCGCGCGGCCGTTCCAGAACTCCTGGGCTTCGCTGCGCAGCTGCTGCCCGGTCAACGCTTCCTTGACGATGCTGCTGGTAGCGACGGCGCCGACGATCACGACAACGCTTGCCAGCATCACCTGCAGGATGAAGGCGTGGCGAAGCTTGCGAGGCAGGCCTTCGGGCATGATGGCGAGCAGGCGCCGGCGTCAGCTCGGCGGCTGCTCGATGTCGGCGATCCGGTAGCCGGCGCTCTGCACGGTATGCAGCAGCGGCTTGTCGAACGGCTTGTCGATGGTCTTGCGCAGGTTGTACAGGTGGCTGCGCAGGGTGTCCGAGTCGGGCAGGCTGTTGCCCCAGATCTCGCGCTCGATCTCCTGCCGGTTGACCACCCGCGGCGACTCGCGCATCAGGATCGTGAGCAGCTTCAGCCCGATCGGCGAGAGCTGCAGCTCGTTGCCGCCGCGGGTGGCGCGCAGCGAGGCCGGGTCCAGCACCAGGTCGGCGACCTTGAGCACTTCCGAGCCGACCTGCCGGCGCTCGCGCCGGATCAGCGCGCGCAGGCGGGCCTCGAGTTCCTGGATCGCGAACGGCTTGGTCAGGTAGTCGTCGGCGCCGGCGCCCAGGCCGGTGAGCTTCTCGTCAAGCGTGTCGCGGGCGGTCAGCATCAGTACCGGCGTCGACTTGCGCGCTTCCTCGCGCAGCCGCTTGCACACCTCGATGCCGTCGAGCCGCGGCAGCATCAGGTCGAGCACGACGACGTCATAGGTGTTCTCGGCCGCGAGGCGATAGCCATCCAGGCCGTCGGAGGCGTAGTCGACTTCGAACCCGCGACCCTCCAGGTATTCGCCCACCATTTCCGAGATGTTGCGGTTGTCCTCGACGATGAGGACGAGACCGCCCGGTTCCGTTGATCCGCGCATGCCTGCTCCAGCAAAGTTATGAATCGGGGTGGTGTCTTCAGGTTTGTGAAGGCTGCCGTTTCCGGGGTGGAGACGCCGTGAAGACGACACGCTCAAACGGCGACGCCCGCACCCCAGGCAAAGCGCACGCGCAGCCCGCCCAGCGGCGAGGCATCCAGGAGGATACGGCCGTGGCTGGCCTCGACCATCTCGCGCGCGATCGACAGGCCAAGGCCGCTGCCACCCGCCTCGTCCAGGCGGCTGCCGCGGACCAACGCCTGTTCCAGCAGTTGCGGAGGGATGCCGGCGCCGTCGTCCTCGACGGACAGGCTGGTCCATTCCGGCCCGGCGGCGCCGATGATGCGTACCTGGCGCCGCGCGTACTTGACCGCGTTCTCGAGCACCGCGCCGACGATCTCGGAGAGGTGTTCGTCCTGCATCGACAGCTGCAGGGCGGCGGGGATGTCGATGGCGAAGGCGAGCTGGCCACCCTGTTCGGTGTGCTCGAGCACGTTCACCAGCCGCTCGACCACCGCGCGCACGTTCGCGCTGGCGCCGGGCAGGCGCCCCATCCGCGCCAACCGCATCCGCGCCAGCTCTGCTTCGACCACGCGGCCGATCACGGCGATGGCGCGGTCCATGCCTTCCGCGGCGGAGTCGGCGCCGGCCTCGCGCGCGCGGCGACTCTGCGCGGCCAATGCCGCCAACGGTGTCTTCAATCCGTGTGCCAGGTCCGCGGCCCGGTGGCGCGCAAACTCGAGTTCGCCGGCGCGCGCATCGGCCAGTGAATTGATCGCCTGCACCAGCGGCTGGATCTCGCGCAGGCGCGCCGGCGGCAGGCGCGCATCCGCATCTTCCTCCAGTTTCACCAGGTCGCCGCGAATCCGCGCCAACGGCAACAGTCCCAGCTTGACCTGCAGCCATGCCGCCGCCGACAGCACTGCCCAGAGAATCGCGAGGAATACCGCCAGTTCACGCGCGAAGCCCGCGCGCGCCGTTGCCAGCGGCGTGGTGTCCTGCGCCATCTGCACCACCACCGGCGCGTGGTCGGAGTCGATGACCAGGCTGCGTTCGAGCACCGCCACCGGTTGCCCGAAGGGGCCGGGCGCGCGGCGCATCCGCCAGCCATCGGCGGGGACGTCGGCGGGCACCGGCAGCGCCGCATCCCAGAGCGAGCGCGAACGCAGTGCACCTTCGCGCGCGGACACCTGCCAGTAGTAGCCGCCGGCGGGCTTGTCCAGGCGCGGGTCCACCGGCTGCGCGGCCAGCGTCGGCGCACCCGCCGGCGGCAACTCCAGGCCCGCGACCAGCACCAGCGCGCCGCGCGTCATCTCCACTTCGAGCTGTCGCTCCAGGTGCCGCCCGAACAGCAGCGTCATGAACGCCCACGCGATCGCCAGCGCCACCAGGATCGCCGCCGCCGCGGCCAGCAGCAGGCGCCAGCGCAGCGACCGCGCGATCACCCGCCCTGTTCCAGGAGGTAGCCGAAGCCGCGCCGGGTGGCGATGACCTCGCTGCCGAACTTGCGCCGCAGACGCGCCACGATCGCCTCGATCGCGTTCGCATCGCCGCTTTCTGTGGCGCCGTACAGGTGTTCGGCCAGCTCGCCAGCCGGCACCGCGCGCCCGGGCTGGTGGGCCAGGTAGTCGAGCAGGCGGAATTCCAGCGGCGAGATCCGCGCAGGCGCGCCGTCGAACGCGGCGCTCATGCGCACCGTGTCCAGGCGCAGCCGGCCGATCTCGATCACCGGCGAAAGCTTGCCGGCGCCGCGTCGCACCAGTCCGCGCACGCGCGCGACCAGCTCGCCCATCTGGAACGGCTTGGACAGGTAGTCGTCCGCGCCAGCCTCGATGCCCTCGACTTTCTCGGTCCAGTCGCCGCGCGCGGAGACCACGATCACCGGGAACGTGCGCCCGGCCGCGCGCCAGCGCCGCAGCACCGTCAGTCCGTCGAGCTGCGGCAGGCCCAGGTCGAGGATGACCACGTCGTAGTCCTCGACGTCGCCCTGGTACCAGGCTGATTCGCCGTCGGCGACGGCGTCCACCACGAATCCGGCCGCCTCGAGCGCGCGCGCCAGGTCGGCGCGGATGTCGGGCTCGTCCTCGACGACCAGGCAACGCATCAATCGTCCTTGATCTTGAGCACCGCGCCATTGCGCGCATCGAGGGTGAGCTTGCGCACGCGCCCCGTGGCGGTAAGGACCTTGACTTTGTATTCCCAGACGCCGTCGTCGCGCTCGAGCTCGACCTCGATCACGTCGCCCGGCACGCGATGGCCGACGACCTCGAGGATCTGCGCCAGCGGCACGATCTCGCCGCGCCGCAGCAGCTCGCGCGCCTCGATGTGGTCGCTCTTGTCCGCCAGCGCGACGGGAACGGGAAGGATGGCCGCAATGCCGACGGACAGCGCCAGCACGAGCGGGCGGATGCGGGGAAGACCGGTCAGGATGTTCATGGCGGGCAGCATGCGAAACCCCTCCTGACAGCAACCTGACATCGATCGTGTCCGTGCCGTCAGCGTATCGAGTCTAGCCTTGCAGCGACTTCCGGGGAACCAGACACGCCATGCGGCGGGATCACCACCACGCTCTGTTGTACGCCTGCCTGCTCGCCGCCTGCGCCAGCGTGCATCCGGCCATCGCGCTCCCTGCCATCGCGCAGTCCGGGGACGATGCACGTTCGCGCACGGTCTACGCCGCAGACTACTTCGACGACGTTGCGCCTGCCAACGCCTACGACATGGTGCTGCGGCTACCGGGATTCACCATCGTCGAATCCGACGCCGACGTGCGCGGCTACGCCGGCGCCGCCGGCAACGTGCTGTTCGACGGCGCGCGCCCGACCAGCAAGCGCGAGGACACCAGCGCGCTGCTCAAGCGCATCCCGGCGCGGGCGGTGGCACGCATCGAACTCATCCACGCCGGCGCGCCGGGCATCGACATGGGCGGGTACGCGGTGCTGGCCAACGTGGTGCGCCGCGACGACGCGAGCACCGAGTGGGCGGTCGAGGCCGGGCTGTCCGCCGCCACCGGCGGTACACGCGAACCGTTGGCGAAGTTCGAGTACGGTCGCCGCCGCGGCGACACCGCGCTGGACCTGTCGTTGAAGTCCGCCAGCGAGGTCGACGACGACACCGGTCGCGGCAGCATCGTCACGCGCGAAGGTGCGGACGCGTCGCGCCAATCGCTGGACACGCGTGCCATCGAACGCAACCGGGAAGCGACCGCCGGCTGGCGCCAAGCGTTCGCATCCGGACGCCTGTCGCTGACCGGCGCGCTGCGCGGCGAGCGGGTGCGCACCAGCACGCGCATCGGCGCATCGGACGTCGACGATGCCGAGCACATCGACGAGCAGGAGCGCTACCGCGAGGCCGAAGTCGGAATGCGCTTCGTGCGCCAGTTCCGCGGTCGCACCACGCTCGAGGCCATGGCCAGCGTGCAGCGCGGCCAGCTCGACGAACTGGAGCACTCGATCGAAGGCGACGACGACGAGCGCTTCGCCGGCGAAACCGACAGCGGCGAGTCGATCGCGCGCATCGGCTTGACCCACGCGCGTTCGGACGCGCTGTCGTTCAATGCTGCGCTGGAGGGTGCGTACAACTCGCTCGACGGCGGGAGCCAATTGCGCGAGAACGGCGTCGACGTCCTCCTCCCCGGTTCCGACGTGCGCATCCGCGAGCGCCGCAGCGAGGCCTCGCTCGGCGCCACCTGGAGCCCGGCCGACCGCTGGACCATCGAACCGGGCCTGCGGATCGAGCGCTCGGACATCTCGCAGTCCGGCGACAGCCCGCGCCAGCGCGGCTTCACCTACGCCAAACCGCGGCTCGCGCTGCGCTGGAACGCGGGCGACGCGGACGAATGGCGCTTCGCGCTCTCGCGCGAGGTCGGGCAGCTGGACTTCAAGGACTTCGTCGCCTCGGCTTCGCTCGACGGCGGCGTCGTGAGCGCCGGCAACGCCGAACTGGAGCCGGACAAGACCTGGCGCAGCACGCTGTCCTGGGAGCACCGCTTCGGCGAAGACGCGGCGCTGACCCTTGGCTTGACACACGACCGCGTCGAGGACGTGGTGGACCGCGTGCTTGTGGTCACCGACGACGACGTGTTCGACGCGCCGGGCAACATCGGTTCAGGTCGACGCGACACGCTGTCGCTGGACCTGGCCGCACCGCTCGACGCTTGGGGCATCCCCGGCGGCCGCATCCGCACCACGGCGCTGTGGCGCACCAGCCGCGTGACCGACCCCGTCACCGGCCGCAGTCGCGGCATCTCCGGGGAAAAGCCGTTCGAGGGCGAGATCGAGTTCTCCCAGGAGCTGCCCGCGCTGCGCGCAAGCTGGGGGCTGCTGGTGGAACACATCGCCGAGCGCGAGACCAAGTACCGCCACGACCGCGTCACCCGCGAATCCGAAGGCGCCGGCTGGACGCTGTTCGCCGAGCGCCGCATCGGCGAACACTGGCGGCTGCGGGCGGAAGCGACCGACCTGTTCGGACGCGACTTCACCGAGCGCCGCGAGAATTACGACGGCACCCGCGCCGACGGCGCGATCGAACAGATCGAAATCCGCCGGCGGCGCACGCCGGGCGTGGTCAGTCTGACGATCCGTCGTAGTGTGGGTGGCTAGGCCAGCCCTGCGGCGGATCGAACCCGTAATAGCCGCCGCCCTCGCGGAAGCGCTCCAGCCGCTCCAGCTCCACCGGATCCGACTTGCTGTCCCAGGTGCGGGCGCCGTTGCGCAGGTCGTCCGGGGTGAGCACCAGCGGATCCCACACCGGTTCGCCCATCACGTCGTGCAGGGTGTAGATCAGCTGCGGCGTGTCGCCGGTCATGTCGAAGCGCATCAGCCCGACGTTCACCGAACGCGTCCACGTGTCGCGCACGCGCACCTCGGGCGCCTGGCGGGTGTTCTTGGCAGCGGGCATCTGCGCCAGCGGCGAAGAGCAGAAGTCGTAGATGTCGTAGCCGCCCTGCTGCGAGCGCGGGATGCAGTTGAGCTCGCCCATGTGCGAGTCGCCCGAGATGCAGACCACCCCGCCGATGCCCTCGTCGCGGATGAAGTCGAAGATCTCGGTGCGCTCGGTCAGGTACACGGCCCAGGAATCGCCGCCTTCCTCGTTCTCCGCGCACGACCAGCCGCCGCCGATCGCCAGCACCTTGAACGGCGCGGTGCTGGTCTTGAGTTCGCGCTTGAGCCAGGCCTTCTGCGCGGCGCCGAGCATGGTCTTGCCGGCATCGTCGACCTGGTCGGTGGGATCGCGGTGGTAGCGGCCGTCGAGGACGAAGAAATCGACCCCGCCGTAGTGCTGGCGGAAATAGACGCCGGGATTGTCGCGCTCGCCATACGCCGGATTGGCCCAGAAGCTGCGGAACACGCGCAGCGACTGCGCCTTGGACGTGCTGCGTCCGTCCGAATCGTTGTAGCCGAAATCGTGGTCGTCCCAGGTGGCCAGCTGCGGCACCGAGCGCAGCAGCGGCTCGAGCCGCTCGACGCTGCGGCCGCGCGCGTACAGGTCGACCAGCGCGTTCGCCTGGTCGCTGTCGGCGTAGATGTTGTCGCCCAGCCACAGGAACATGTCCGGCTCCAGCGCGCGCACCGCGTTCCAGATCCGCTGCTCCTGGTCGAACTGGATCCGGCAGCAGGAGCCGAACGCGACCCGGAAGTCCGCCGGCCCCGCGGGCGCGGTGCGGGTGCGGTGCGGCAGCGGCTGGTGGCGGTCGTGCTCGCCGGCGTAGCGCAGCCGGTACCAGTAGTCGGTATCCGGCTGCAGGCCTTCGGCGCGCAGCACCACGCAGCCTTCATCGTCCGCGGTCGCCGTTGCCGTCGGCCCTTCGATCACGGTGGCGAAGTCGCGGTCGGTGGAATATTCCAGGGTCACGTCGAACAGGCCGCTGGCGCGCGTCCAGACCGTGAAGTGGTTGGGCCCGGGCGCGCCGATCATCGGCCCCTGCAGCGCGCGCGGATAACCCACCGCGCGCGCGAACGCGCGCGGCATCGCGGCCAGCAGCGCCATCAACCCGCCGGTCCTGAGGAAGACGCGCCTGCGCATGGTCAAACCCCTCCCTCTGCAAGCACACGGTTGAGCACGTCCATCAGCGGCTCCCGAATCGCGCCATTCGACACGCACACGGTGCCGCCGTGCAGATCCAGCGGCCCGCCGTCGACGGCGCTGGCGTCGCCGCCGGCCTCCTGCACCAGGATCACGCCCGGCGCCATGTCCCACGCCATCAGCGCGCGCTCCCAGTAGGCATCCCAGCGCCCGGCGGCCACCCAGGCCATGTCCACCGAACAGGCGCCGGTGCGGCGGATGCCGGCGGTGGCTTCGCTGAGCAGGGCCATCTCGCGCGCGAACAGCGGATGGTCGGGCTTGCCGGCGAACGGAATGCCGCAGGCGAGCACCGCCTCGATCAGCCGTCCGCGCGTGGAGACGTGGATGCGCCGGCCGTTGCACCAGGCGCCGCCGCCGAGCTCGGCGACGTAGAACTCGTCGAGGATCGGCAGGTGGGTGACGCCGGCCACGATGCGGCCGTTGCGGGCCAGCGCGACGTTGACGCCCCACAACGGGCAGCCGAACAGGAAGTTGGTGGTGCCGTCGAGCGGGTCGACGATCCAGGTGTGGCCGTCGTCGCTGCCTGCGAACGCACCGCTTTCCTCGCCGAGGAAGCCATAGTCCGGCCGCGCCGCGGACAGCAGCCCGCGGATGGTGCGCTCGGCCTCCTCGTCGGCGATCGACACCAGGTCGGCCGGTCCGCTCTTGCTGCGCACGGTGATCTCCGGCAGGCGGGCGAAATGCGCCTTCAGCCCGTCGCCGGCCGCGCGCGCGGCCTGCATCATCACCACCAGGTCTGGGGAAGCATTCAACACGTCCGGCTCCTGTCCATCGAAATCAATCGCGCAGGCGCGTGCGCCACAGACTGCTGGCCAGCAGCAGCGACAGCACCGACGATCCGATCCAGAACCAGATCGCCGGGCCGAAGTCGTACACCCGCACGCCGTCGACCATGCGCATCCCGCCCTGGATGAGCGCGCCCGACACCTGCTCCTGGATCGCCGCACCGATGTAGCTGAAGATGCCGATCACGCCCATCGCCGCGCCAGCCACGCGCTTGGGCGCGATGTCGACCGCGAACAGCCCGCCCAGCGAGGTGACCAGGCCGGTCAGGCCCATGCCGAACAGCACCATCGACAGCAGCAGCACGGGCATCGTCTGCGGGCCGAAGAAAAACAGGCCCAGGCCGGCCAGCTCGATCAGGCCGAACAGCAGGTTGGCCGGCGGGCGCCGCGCGTTGAAGAACTTGTCGGAAACGAACCCGAACGCGATCGCCCCGGCGATGCCCGCCAGCGTGCTGGTCATGAGCAGCGTGCCGGCGGCCGGCAGCGAGAAGCCGCGCGCTTCCTGCAGGTAGAGGATGCCCCAGGAGTTGATCGCATAGCGGGTGACGTAGGTCGTGGCGCTGGCCAGGCACAGGACCCAGATCGCCGGGATCTTCAGGATCGACAGCTGCAGGGCCAGCACGGACTTCATGCCGGCCTTGGGCGCGGCGTCGTAATGGTCGTCCTTCCAGTCGGCCACCTCGGGCAGGCCGAGCGTGCGCGGCCGGTCCTGGATCAGCAGGTAGCAGCCCAGTGCGGTGACGATGCCGACCAGCCCCGGCGCCCAGAATCCCCAGCGCCAGCCCAGCACGCTCACCACCAGGCCCACGCCCAGGAACGTCAGGCCCTCGCCGATCGAGTGCGCGGTACTCCACACGCCGTATATGCGGCCGCGCTCGCGGTTGGAGAACCAGCCGGTCATCGCGACTACCCCGCCCGGCGCGCCGAAGCTCTGGAACCAGCCGTTCAATCCCCACAGCACGACCGCCAGCCACAGCGCCGTGGCGAAGCCCATCGCCAGGTTGCACAGCGCGGTCATCATGAAGGCGAACGCGAGGAAGCGCTTCATGTTGGCGTGGTCGGCGAGGAAGCCGTTGGTCAGCTTGCCCAGCGCGTAGGTATAGAACAGCGCCGAGCCGATCAGGCCCAGGTCGTTGGGCGAGAACACGCCGGCATCGATCAGCGGCTTCTTGACCACGCCCAGCGCCAGCCGGCACGTGTAGATCAATCCGTAGCCCAGGGTGATGGCCAGCATCACGCGCAGGCGATGGCGACGGAACAGGCGGTCGATCTCGCCGCGGTCGCCGATCGGCGCGCGATCCGCGCCGGTGGCGAAGAACCTTGCCATCGCGTTGCGCATGCCCGTCCCTCCCCCGGCGCCGCCGCTCATTGCATCGTCGGCATGGTGAAGTCATGCGCCGACGCGCCGCCGCGCGGCCATCGCTGGGTCACGATCTTGGTGCGGGTGTAGAAGCGCACCCCGTCCATCCCGTACTGGTTGAGGTCGCCGAAGCCCGAGCGCTTCCAGCCGCCGAAGCCGTGGTAGGCCACCGGCACCGGGATCGGCACGTTGATCCCGACCATGCCGACCTCGACGCGCTCGGCGAACTCGCGCGCGGCGTCGCCGTTGCGGGTGAAGATGGTGACACCGTTGCCGTACTGGTGGCGGCTGGGCAGTTCCAGCGCCTGCTCGAAGCTGTCGGCACGCACGATCTGCAGCACCGGCCCGAAGATCTCCTCGCGATAGGTGCGCATCTCCGGGGTGACGCGGTCGAACAGGCACGGCTTGAGGAAGAAGCCTTGCTCGTGCCCGGGCATCGTGAAGCCGCGGCCGTCGACCACCAGCTCGGCGCCCTCGTCGACGCCGGCCTGGATGTAACCCTCGATCCGCGCCTTGTGCGCGGCAGTCACCACCGGCCCGTAGTGCGCATCGGCGTCGAAGGACGTCCCCACGCGCAGCTCGCCGATTGCCTCGACCAGGCGCGCGCGCAGCCGCTCTGCGGTCTCCTCGCCCACCGGCACCACCACCGGCAGGGCCATGCAGCGCTCGCCGGCCGAGCCGTAGGCCGCGCCCATCAGGTCGGAGATGACGTGGTCGATGTCGGCGTCCGGCAGCACGATGCCGTGGTTCTTGGCCCCGCCCATGCACTGCATGCGCTTGCCGTGCGCCGCGCCGCGCGCGTAGACCTGCTGTGCGATGTCGGAGGAGCCGACGAAGCTCACCGCCTTGATCAGCGGATGGGCGAGGATCGCCTCGACCACGTCCTTGTCGCCGTGCACCACGTTGAGCACGCCCTCGGGCAGCCCAGCCTCGAGCATCAGCTCGGCCAGCCGCACCGGCACCGAAGGATCGCGCTCGGACGGCTTGAGGATGAAGGCGTTGCCGCTGGCGATCGCCGGGCCGAACATCCACATCGGGATCATCGCCGGGAAATTGAACGGCGTGATGCCCGCCACCACGCCCAGCGGCTGGCGCGCCGAAAACACGTCGATGCCCGGGCCTGCGCCCTGCGTGTACTCGCCCTTGAGCAGATGCGGGATGCCGCAGGAAAACTCGATCACCTCGAGCCCGCGCTGCAGGTCACCGCGCGCATCGGAGAGCACCTTGCCGTGTTCGCTCGACAGCAGGCGGGCCAGCGTGTCCATGTCGCGTTCGAGCAGGCGCTTGAACTCGAACAGCACCCGTGCGCGCCGCTGCGGATTGACCTGCGCCCACACCCGCTGCCCGTCGACGGCGCTGGCGACCGCGCGGTCGAGCTCGGCGGCGTCGGCCAGCGCGACGCGCGCCTGCACGCGGCCGGCGTTGGGGTCGAAGACATCGCCGTGGCGGCCGGACGTGCCGGCAACGCTGCGGCCGCCGATGAAATGTTCGATGTTGCGCATGTCGCTTTACCTTTTGTCTGGTGCCGGGGTCGGCGCCGGTTGCACGATCCATTCGTGCGCCGGGTCGTTGCGGAAGATCCAGCGCCGCTGGGGCCCGGCCATCACGTTGAGGTAGTACAGGTCGTAGCCGTGCGGCGCACCGACCGGGTGGTAGCCGCGCGGCACCATCACCACGTCGCCGTCGGCGACCGAAACGGTTTCGTCCAGCGAGCGGTCGTCGGTGTACACGCGCTGGACCGCGAAGCCCTGGCTGGGCTGCAGGCGGTGGTAGTAGGTTTCCTCCAGCGCCGTTTCCTCGCCCGGGGTGGCGGTGTCGTGCTTGTGTGGCGGATAGCTGGACCAGTGCCCGCCCGGCGTGATCACCTCGACCACCAGCAGGCTGTCGGCCGGCTCGGTCTGCGGCAGGATGTTGCGCACGTGGCGGGTGTTGGTGCCGCTGCCGCGCACCTCGCGGCTCATCCGCGCCGGGTCGATCTTGCGCGCCTGGCCGTCGCCGCGGCCAGGGGCGGTGCACACGGCCAGTTCGACGTCGCCGCGCGCGACCACCGCGTAGGGCACGCCCGCGGGCACGTAGACCGCGCCGGGCGCCCTGTCCTCGAACGGCGTGGCGCGCCCGCCGATGCCCTCGAACGACTGGCCGCCGGCGGTGATGTCGGCGCTGCCGGCGACCAGCACCAGGCAGGTCTCGCGCGCGGCGTCCTCGCCGGCATGCACCTGGCCGTCGAGCAGGCGCGCGACGCGGAAGCCGACGTGCTTCCAGCCCGCGCTCTCGGGCGTCACTTCCAGCACGGTGCCCGAATCATCGGGTGCGTGGGGACGAACGAGCAGCGGTGAGGTCATTGCAGCCCCGCTTTCGCGGCCTCCTGTTTCAGCGTCTGCAGGCCGAGCGCGGCGTACTGGCGCGGGTTGGCCAGCGCCGGATCCTGCTCGGCCTCGATGACGATCCAGCCCGCGTAACCGATGCGCGCCAGCGCGCGCATGACCGCGGCGTAGTCCAGCCCGCCGTCGCCGGGCACCGTGAACATGCCGGCGAGCACGCCGTCGAGGAAGCTCGCGCCGCGCTCGTGGATGCCGGCGAACACCTCCCGGCGCACGTCCTTGCAGTGCACGTGCGCGATGCGTCCGGGGTGCGCGTCGATCACCGCCAGCGGGTCGATCCCGCCCAGCGCCGCGTGCCCGGTATCCAGCGTCAGCCCCACCGACGGGCCGGTGTTGCGCAGCAGCGCCTCGAGGTCGGCGGCGCGCTCGACCACCGTGCCCAGGTGGTGGTGGTAGGCGAAGCGGATGCCCTGCGCCTGGACGTGGTCGGCCACGCGGGTCATGCGTTCGCCGAACTGCGCCCACTGGTCGTCCCGCAGCCGCGGCGTATCGGCCAGCGGCGTGCCGCGTTCGCCGTGCACGGCATTGCTGGTTTCGGCGAACACGAACGCGGTGGCGCCCAGCGCCTTGAGCAGCGACAGGTGCGGCTGCAGCGCCTGGATTTCCGCATCCGCGTCGCGCGCCAGCAGCGCGCCGCTGTACCAGCCGCCGATCAGGTCGAGGCCGTGACCGCCGAGCAGCGCCGCCAGTTCGGCGGGCTCGCGCGGGAAGCGCCCGCCCAGCTCCACGCCCTCGAACCCCAGCGCCGCGATCTCGCGCAGGATGTCGTCCAGCGGCGTGTCGCCGCCGAGTTCGGGCATGTCGTCGTTGGACCACGCGATCGGGCTGACGCCGAAGCGGATGCTCATGGCTGGTTCCGTTTGAGGGGCACGCCGGCCTCGTAGGCCTGGCGCGCGATGTTGACCTCGGTGCGGTCGGACACTTCGGGAACGGCCACGTCCCACCACCAGCCACCGGCCTCGGTGGTCCGGCGCGGATCGGTGTCGATCACCACCACGGCGCTGCGGTCGGCGGCGCGCGCGCGCGCCAGCGCCTCGCCCAGCTGCGCCACGCCGGACACGTGCTCGGCCAGCGCGCCGAGGCTGCGTGCGTGCGCGGCGAAATCCACGGGCGCCAGCCGCGCGTGGCGCGCGTCGGCCAGCAGGTTGTTGAAGCCCGCGCCGCCAGTGGCGCGCTGCAGGCGGTCGATGCAGCCGAAGCCGCGGTTGTCGAGCACCACGACCACCAGCTTCAGGCCGAGCATGACCGAGGTCGCCAGTTCGGAGTTCATCATCAGATAGCTGCCGTCGCCGACCAGCACCACCACCTGGCGGCCCGGCTCGGCCATCTTCACGCCCAGCGCGCCGGCGATCTCGTAGCCCATGCACGAGTAGCCGTATTCGACGTGGTAGCCGCGCGGCGACGCGGTGCGCCAGAGCTTGTGCAGTTCGCCCGGCAACCCGCCGGCGGCGCAGACGACGATGGCGTCGTCGTCCACGGCGGCCTGCACCGCACCCAGCACCTGCGCGTCGCTGGGCGCCTCGCCCGCCGCGCCGGGCGCGGTCGCGGCGTCGACCTGTTCGTTCCAGGCCGCGATGGCCGCGGCGTTGCGCCGTGCGACGCCTTCCTCCACGCGCCAGTCGCCCAGCCCTTCGCGCAGGGTTTCCAGCACCAGCCGCGCGTCGCCGACCACCGCGGTGGCGCCGTGCTTGTGGGCGTCCAGCGGCTGCACGTTGACCTGGAACAGCCGCGCCTGCGGGAACAGGCTGCGCGAGCCGGTGGTGAAATCCTGCAGCCGCGTGCCGATGCCCACGACCAGGTCGGCCGCCTGCGCGGCGGCGTTCGCCGCCGTCGAGCCGGTCACGCCGATCGCGCCGAGGTTGCGCGGATGGTTCCAGGGCAGCGTGCCCTTGCCCGCCTGCGTTTCGGCGACCGGCAGGCCCGTGGCCGTGGCCAGCGCGGACAGCGCGGCCCCGGCGCCGCTGTAGGCCACGCCGCCGCCGCAGACCAGCAGCGGGCGCTGCGACCTGCGGACCGCTTCGAGCAGCGCCTGCAACGCCGCCTCGTCCGCGGGCTGGCGCCGCTCGGGCCACAGCACGGGCTCGAAGAACGATGCCGGGAAATCGAACGCCTCGGCCTGCACGTCCTGGCAGAACGCCAGCGTGGCCGGCCCGCACAGCGCCGGGTCGCGCAGCACCGCCAGTGCGCGCGGCAGCGCATCGAGGATCTGTTCCGGGCGCGTGATGCGGTCGAAGTAGCGCGACACCGGGCGGAAGCAGTCGTTCACCGACGCCGTGCCGTCGGCGCCGGACTCGAGCTGCTGCAGCACCGGATCCGGCCGGCGCCCGGCGTAGACATCGCCGGGCAGGAACAGCACCGGCAGCCGGTTGACGTGCGCCAGCGCCGCGGCGGTGACCATGTTGGTCGCGCCCGGCCCGATCGAACTGGTGCAGACCATCGCGCGCCGGCGCCGCATCTGCTTGGCATAGGCGATCGCGGCGTGCGCCATCGCCTGCTCGTTGTGCGCGCGCCAGGTCGGCAGCGCGTCACCCGCCGCGTGCAGCGCCTCGCCCAGGCCGGCGACGTTGCCATGGCCGAAGATTGCCCATGCGCCGGCGAAGTACGGGACTTCCATGCCGTCCACGACCACCCGCTGCGCGGCCAGCCAGCGCACCGTGGCCTGTGCGGCGGTCAGCAGGATCGTGCGTGGCGTGGCCATGTCGCTCATCAGGCGCAGTCCGCGACGGCAGGATGTCCGATCTTCGCACTCCTGGCCTGGCGCCATGCCTCGACGAGTACGCCGAACCGGGCCGCCAGGTCGTCCACCGCCGTCTCGTCGTCGATCTCGCCGCCCAGCCAGCGCGCGGCGGCCTCGGCGAAGATGGTGCGTCCCACCGCGAACCCCTTCACCAGCGGCTGCGCGGCGGCCACCTGGAACGAGGCGACCAGGACTTCCTGCGGCGCCGACAGGCCCAGCAGCACCACCCCGCGGCAGTGCGCGTCGTTGGCGACGATGGTGCGTTCGATGTTGCGCCACGCCGCGGCGCTGTCGCTGGGTTCGAGTTTCCACCAGTCCGGGCGCATGCCCAGGTCGTAGAGCCGCTGGATCGCGCGCGCCGCGGTGTCGTCGTCCACGGCGCCGCTGTTGGAGGCGATGATTTCCACCAGCAGCTCGTGGCCGGTCTTGCGGGCGGCGTCCTGCAACCGCAGCAGTTGGCGCTCCTGGCGCGCGCGCAGGTCGTCCGGATCGTCGGGGTGATAGAACGCCAGGCACTTCACCACGTGGTTGCCCGGCCAGGTGGCCAGTTCGGTGGCCACGTCGGCGCTGCTTTCGAAGTCCAGCGGGCGCGACCCCGGCATCTCGATCGGCCGGCCAATCCAGTACGGATAATCGGCCGCCGCCTCCAGCGCGCGCATGCCGTAACGGCCGTCGAGCAGCAGGCCGAAACCGGGTTGCCCATGCGCGACCCGGTCCACCGCGCGCAGCGCCAGCGCCTTGAACGCCGGGATGCGCGCCGGATCGGCGCCCACCTGCGCGCACAGCGCCTCGAACTGGCTGCGATGATCCATCGCCAGCACCATCAGGTCGTCCCAGCGCCCGACGCGGGTGGTGGCCCAGTGCAGCTGTTCGAGCGCGGCATCGTCGCGCAGCCGGAACGGACGCGCGTCCGATGCCAGGAACGCCTGCAGTTCCTCCCAGGTCGGCATCGCCGGCGAGCAGCCGTGGCGCGAGACGACGATCGCGCCGCAGGCGTTGGCGTACCGGCAGCACGCCTCGAGCGGTTCGTCGCGCAGCCAGCCGCGCAGGAAGCCGGCCATGAACGCGTCGCCGGCGCCGAGCACGTTGAACACGTCCACCCGGAAGCCCTCCCCGACCAGGCCGTCGTCGAGGCGGTCGGGAATCGCGCCGGCAAAGGCGACGCAGCCGTGCGGGCCGCGCTTGAGCACCAGCAGCGCTGGCGTGCGTTCGCGGATCGCGCGCAGCGCGGCGAGCGTGTCGGTGCTGCCGCCGAGGATGTGCACCTCCTCCTCGGTCCCGACCACCAGGTCGCACAGCGGCAGCACCTGCTGCAG
The DNA here is from genome assembly GCF_000422305.1 of Luteimonas mephitis DSM 12574. Classification (GTDB taxonomy): domain Bacteria; phylum Pseudomonadota; class Gammaproteobacteria; order Xanthomonadales; family Xanthomonadaceae; genus Luteimonas; species Luteimonas mephitis. The sequence continues at coordinate 140,687 of NZ_KE383816.1, forward strand.
CCGCGCGGTGACGCCGTCGTGGGCGACGAAGCGGTTCTCGCCCATGTCCTTGCGGGTCAGGCCCCACAGCACCGGGCGGTAGTCGATGTCGAAGACCACGCGCGCGCCGTTGCCGCGCGCGATCTGGCAGGCGCGCAGCGAGGCCTCGAAGACGTTGTCGCGCGACAGGTGGGTGCCGTTGATCAGCACCGCGCCCGCGTCGCGCAGCAGGCCCTCGTCCACGTCCGAGGCCTGCAGCGCCATGTCGGCGCAGTTCTCGCGATAGAACACCAGCGGGAAGGTGTCCGCGTCGCGGATGCCGAGGAACACCAGCGCGGTCAGCCGCTCGGGATCCTCCAGCACGCCGCGGGTCGAGACACCTTCGCGCGCGAGTTGCTCGGTGATGAAACGGCCGAAGTGGTCCGCGCCCACGCGGGTCAGCAGCGCCGACCGCAAGCCCAGGCGCGCGGCGCCCACGGCGGTGTTGGTGGGACTGCCGCCGATGTACTTGGCGAACGACCCCATGTCCTCGAGACGGCCGCCGACCTGCTCGCCGTAGAGGTCGATGCAGGACCGGCCGATCGTGACCAGGTCGAGTTGCCGCTCCTTCGCTGCCATGCAGGCCATGCCCCACTGTGCCGGGCGCCTATCGCCCCCGCTTTTGTAACATATATTCTATTTTGAATTATGAAGCAACGTACGTTTCATTTCTTCGTGCGCCGCCCGCCAGCGCCGCCGCTGCGCCGTCCGCGCGCCGGGGGCACGGCCGCGAACACGTAGGAAATGACCAGCACCTGCGCCAGGCACATCGAGGCCGAGAGCGAGCGGAACTTGCGGATCTCCGCCTCGCGCACCTGCAGCACCAGGGTCGATGGCTTGGCCACCGGACTGACCATGCTGTCGCTGATCGACAGCACCTTGCAGCCGCGGATGGCGGCCGCGTCGATCAGGTGCACGGCCTCCTCGGCGTAGGGGTGGTAGCTGACCGCCACCAGCAGGTCGCGCGGGCCGATGGCATGGACCTGTTGCAGCGCCATGCCGCCGACGCTGTCGATGAAGACGGTCTTCTTGTCGGCCTGGTGCAGCGAGTAGGCGAGGTAGGCGGCCACCGGGAACGAGCGCCGGAACCCGGCGACGTACACCGTTTCGGCCTGCGAGATGAGCTTCACCGCGCGCGCGAGATGGTCGCGGTCCACCGCCCGGCCCAGGTTCTGCAGCGCCAGCACGTTGCCTTCGACGAACTCCGCCAGCACCTGCCCCGGATCGCCCACGGCCTTGCGGTCCACGGTCTGGGTGAACTCGCGCACGCGCTCACCGTAGCCCTGCGTGGTGCTGCCCAGCAGGCCGTCGACGAACAGGCGCTGCATCTGGCTCGCGCCGTCGAAACCGAAGTGCTTGGCGAAGCGCACGATCGCCGACGGCTGCACGCCGGTGCGCTCGGCCAGCACCGCAACGGTTTCCAGGGCCACGGCGCTGGGCTCGTCGAGCACGTAGCGCGCGATCTGCTTGAGCCGCTTGCTCAGCGTCTCGTACTCGTCGAGGATCGCTGCGCGAAGTTCGTCCGCATCCGCAGGTGCCTGGGTCCGTTCGGTCATTCGGCCACTCCTTCGGGTTGCGTGGTTCGGGGGATGGGACGGGTGCACATGTTCGCCCACGGCGATGTACGCCGGCGTCGAATTCTATTGCATTCGCAAACAGAACAAATATTCTATCTGCATTCCGGTGCGGGTGGGGTCCAGATGCAGCGTATCGATGTCGCACTGGTGGGGGCCGGCCGCATGGGCCAGGTCCACGGCCCGAACGCGGCCCGGCATCCCGGGCTGCGCCTGAAGTACGTCGTCGATGCCCGCCCCGGCGTGGCCGAGGCGATGGCGGGCCGGTGGCAGGCGGGGGTCGCGGGGCTGGAACAGGCGCTGGCCGACCCGTCCGTGGGCGGCGTGCTGGTGTGCAGCACCACCGACCTGCACCTGGCGCACGCCAGCGCGGCCGTGGCCGCCGGCAAGGCGGTGTTCTGCGAGAAGCCCATCGACCTGGACGTGGCCAAGGCGCGCCAGGCGCAGCCGCTGTTCCGCGACGCGCGCTTCCTGCTCGGCTTCAACCGCCGCTTCGATCCGCACTTCCTCGCGCTCAAGCGCCGGCTGGACGCGGGCGAAGTCGGCCGACTGGAAGCCCTGCACATCGTCAACCACGACCCGGCCGCGCCGCCGCCCGGCTTCATCCCCACCAGCGGGGGGCTGTTCAAGGACTTCACCATCCACGACCTGGACCTGGCCCGCTGGCTGCTGGGCGAGGAGCCGTGCGAGGTGTTCGCCTCGGCCAGCTGCCTGGTGGATCCGGAGATCGGCCGGCTGGGCGACGTCGATACCGCGCGCGTGCTGCTGCGCACGCCGTCCGGCCGCCTGTGCGTGATCTCCAACACCCGTCGCAGCGGCTGCGGCTACGACCAGCGCATCGAGGCGTTCTGCTCGGGCGGGCGGCTCGCCGCGGACAACGTCCACACCAGCACGCTGGTGGCGACGACCGCGCAAGGCGCCCTCGCCGCGCCGATCCACCCCGGCTTCCCCGAGCGCTACCGCGACGCCTACCGCGCGCAGATCGAGCACTTCGCCGACGTCGTGCACGGCCGCGCGGCGCCGGCGATCGGCTACGACGACGGCATCGCCGCCCTCGCGCTGGCCGAAGCCTGCGGACAATCCGCGCGCGCCGCCGCGCCGGTCCACTCATGAAGGAATCGAACATGCACAAGGTCGCATTGATCGGCGCCGGCCGCATCGGCCGCATCCACGCGCGCAACATCGCGCGCCATCCGCGGCTGGCACTGGCCGCCGTGGTCGACCCGGTCGAGGAGGCAGCGCGCGCGCTGGCCGCCGAGTGGCAAAGCCGGGTCGCCACGCTCGACGAGGTCCTGGCCGATCCGGACGTGGCCGGCGTGGTCATCGCCAGTTCCACCGATACGCACCTGGACTACAGCGTGCGCGCCGCGGCCGCCGGCAAGGCGGTGTTCTGCGAGAAGCCCATCGACCAGGACCTGGCCCGCGCCCGCACCGCGGCCGATGCACTGTCCGGCGCGCGCCTGCTGCTGGCCTTCAACCGCCGCTTCGATCCCAACTTCCAGGCGCTCAAGGCGCGGCTGGACGGCGGCGAGGTCGGCACCCTGGAAAGCCTGCAGATCACCTCCAACGACCCGGGCCCGCCGCCGCCGGCCTACGTCGCGGTGTCCGGCGGCCTGTTCAAGGACATGGCGATCCACGACTTCGACATGGCGCGCTGGCTGCTGGGCGAAGAGCCGGTGGCGGTGTTTGCCGTCGGCAGCTGCCTGGTGGACCCGGAAATCGGCAGGCTCGGCGACGTCGATACCGCGCGCACCCTGCTGCGCACGGCATCGGGCCGCCTGTGCGTGATCTCCAACAGCCGCCGCTCCGGCTTCGGCTACGACCAGCGCATCGAGGCCTACGCCTCGGCCGGCATGCTGCGCGCCGACAATGTCACCGAGACCACGGTGCAGGCCTGGACCGAGGCCGGCGCCGCGGCGGACCGCTTCCAGAATTTCTTCCTCGACCGCTATGCCGAGGCCTACCGGCGCGAGATGGATCACTTCGCCGACATGCTCGACGGCAGCTGCAGCGCATCGGTGGGCTACGCCGACGGCGTCGCCGCGCTGGCGCTGGCGGAGGCTGCGGCGCAGTCGCTGCGCAGCGGCCAGGTGGTCGCCCCCTGACGCGGGCTCAGCGCGCGGCCGCGGCCACGGGCGCGACCAGCTTGCCGCGCACCAGCGCGGCGAAGTCGTCCAGGCGGCAGGGCTGCGCGCAGCCGGGGATCGGCAGGGACACGTAGGCGGGCGCGTTGGCGTCCGACAGCGGCTGCAGTTCGCGCACCTGGTCCATGGTCTGCGAGCGGTAGAAGGCGCGCACGAAGCGTTCACCGCGCGCATCCGACAGCACCTCGAAGCCGAGCGCGCCACCCGGCGGCGGATCGTCGCGCGGGTAGCCGGGCACGGTCCAGTGCAGGTCGAGCAGGCCGCCGAGGTCGGCGATGTTGGTGTCGTGCCCCACCAGCACCGTCAGCGGCGGGCCGTCTTCGACGGCCGCAAGCATGCGCGCGGCCAGCGGCGAGGCGGCGCGCGCGGCGACGTACGGCGCGCGGCCTTCGTAGCGGAACTTGATCGAATGGAACTCGAGCAGCGCCTCGATGCCGTCGCGGTCCAGGCGGCCCCAGGCCACGTCCTGCATCGGCATGCCTTCCAGGTACTGGAGCAGGAAGGTCTGGCTGATCGTCGATGCCAGCCCGAAGGGGTCGCCGACGTCGGGACGATCGTCCTCGTGGCGCACGATCCCGGTCGGCATCTGCGAGAGGTCGCACCCGGCCGGTACGCCCCACGCTTCGCACAGCGGCGGTGCGCAGCAGCCCAGCGCCTGGTTGAGCTGCGCGAACAGCGCCGCGCGCGCCTGCACCTCGGCATCCATCCCGCCTGGCGGGGCGAGCGCGGCCACCGCGCGCACGGCCTGGTCGGGCTCCACGCGCGTGTAGCCGGTTTCCAGCGGATGGAACTCGAAATCCTCGTCGGCACCGGCCGGGAAGGCGACCGCGATGCCGCAGCCCGGCGCGAGCCCTTCGAGCAGCGCACGCGCGGTGTCCTGGGTGCGCGACTTGGCGCTGGCCGCCACCGCCACGGTGTCCTGCGACGGGCAGCCGTCGGTCGGGATCAGGCCACGCGCCGCCCAATGCGTGCGATCCCAGGCGCCGACCAGGCGCACCGCGTCGTAGCCGTGCTGCGTCAGCTCGCCGAATCCTGTCGACCAGGTCGGCCATTCCCGGTCTGCCATGCCTTCGGGCGCGACTTGCGGTTTGGTCGGCGGGCGGACGCCGTGGCGCATCAGCATCACCACGCGTTCGAGCACCGGCGCGGACTGCGCGTCGGGGGCCGGCCGCTCCGGGCTGCCCGCGCAGGCGGCCAGCAGGCCGCAAAGCGCGAGCAGGCCGGCGCCCAGGGCGCAGCGGATCGGAGGGGGCATGGCGTTGCGCTCCTGCATCGGGATCACCATCGTGTCGACGCCGGGGTCAGAACCTGAGCTGGATGCCCATGCGCGCGGTCCAGCCGTAGATCTCCTTCTCGGCCATGCGGTTGCGGTAGCCCATGTAGTTGAGCAGGGCCGCGTCGTTGAGGTTGCTGCCTTCCAGGAACACGGTCACGAGTGGATTGAAGGCATAGCTCACGCGCGCGTCCCACTGCTTGAGCGCGTCGACGTAGATGTCCCCCTCGCGCTCCTCCTCGTTGACCTCCAGCAGCATCGCCGACCGGTAGGTGTAGGCGATGCGCGCGGCGAACCCGTATTTCTCGTAGCTGATCTGTGCCGAGGCGACGCGATCGGACTGGTTGAGCAGCGGCACCTTGTCCGAACGCCCGGGCAGGCCCTCGGCCTCGGAATCGACCCAGGTCATGTTGGCGCCGACGCTGAACCCGTCCAGCGGCGACGGCAGGAAGCTCAGCTCGTACTGCGCGTTGAGTTCCAGGCCCTTCACCGTGGCCTTGTCGGCGTTGGTCCAGGTGCCGACCTCCGCGTTGGTCAACGGCAGGCCGCCGAACACGCCGTCCTGGCCGTCGCGGGTGACCTCGTAGATCGGATTCTTGATCGTCTTGTGGAACACCGCCGCCGACAGCAGGCCGCGATTGCCCACGTAGTACTCGACCGACAGGTCCAGGTTGGTCGACATCAGCGGCTCGAGGTCCGGGTTGCCCATCGTCACCTCGGGCTCGGCGTCGCCGGCGTTCTCGATCTGCACGAACGGCGCCAGCGACTCGTAGTTGGGCCGGCCGATCGCGCGCGTGGCGGCGGCGCGGAACACCAGGTTCTCGCCGGCGTCGTAGCGGAAGTTCACGCCGGGGAACCAGTCGGTGTAGCTGCGCGAACCGAACGTGTTGAAGCCCTGGTCGAGGGAGGCTTCCTCGACGTCGAAGGCGTTGGCGGCGTAGTCGCCCTGGGTGTGCTCGACGCGCACGCCGGGGATCACGGTCAGGTCGCCGAAGCGCAGGCGGCTCATGATGTAGCCGGCGGTGATCTTCTCGGTGATGCGGTAGTCGGCGGCCAGCGTGGCCGAGAGGGTGCCCTCCTCGTCTTCCTCGAACTCGCCGCCGTGCGCGTCGAAGTAGGCTTTCGCCGCCGGATTGGAGATCGTCGGACCGATGAAGTAGCGGCCGCCGAACATCGAGCCCATGGGCTTGCCGAGCACGTCGGCCAGCGTCATCGGGCCGTCGTCGTACTCGTAGGCGCGGCCGTTCTCGTCGTTGGTCTTCTTGCGGTGCAGGTATTTCACGCCGAACTGCAGGTCGGAGCCGTCGCCGATCGACAGCGGCATCAGGTAGTCCAGCCGCGCCTGGTACAGGTCCTCGACCGCGTGGCGCGATTCGGGCTCCCAGAAATCGGGTTCGAACAGCGACGGATCGTACGCGTCGGGGCCGTCCGGGGTGACGGTGTAGGTATCGCTGCCCAGCAGGTAGCTGCCGGTGATGTCGCCCTGCACGAAGCCCCACTCGTCGCGGTGCGGATCGCGCTTGTCGGCGCGTGACCAGGTGACCTCGGCGCTGAGCTTGCGGTCGCCCTCGAACTCGAACTCGCCGCCGGCCGATGCGGTCAGCGTACTGGTGTTCTCCGACCGCGTGCGCAGTGCACGCAGCGCCTCGGCGTCGCTGAAGGTGCCGCTGCGCGCGTCGGTGGGCGAGATCCCGTCCTCGTCGAACTCGATCGCGAAGCGGTCGCGCGTCTCGGAGTCCTCGTACTTGGAGTACAGCAGGCGCAGGAACAGGCTGGTGTCGTCGTTGGGGCGCCAGTCGAAGTTGGCCACCGCGCCGGTGCGCTGGCGATGGGTGTTGTACTGGCGCATGTCCAGCCCCTCGGGCACGAACTGGCCGTCGACCTCGATCCAGTCGCCCGCGTTCTGGATGTTCTGGCTGCCGATCTTGCGGTCCGAGTGGTTGAGCGCGAACACCGCGCCGAACTGCTTGTCGGGGCCGAAGCGCCCGCCGAACGAGCCGTCGAACTCGTAGGGATGCTCGCCGTTGATGTCGTTGTAGCCGTAGGCCGCGCTGGCGGTGCCGAACGTGCCCTGGCGGTCGAACGCGCTGAGTGTTTCGATGTTGACCATGCCGGCGATGGAGTTGGCGTCCATGTCCGGCGTCAGCGTCTTGGACACGACCACCGCGCCGATCAGGCCCGAGGGAATATCGTCCAGCTTGACCTGGCGGCCGTCCGGTTCCGGCGCCGGCGAGGTCTGGCCATTGAGGGTGACGTTGAGCAGGTCCGGCGAGATGCCGCGCACCGTGAGGTAGCGCCCCTCGCCCTGGTCGTTGACGGTGGAAATGCCGGGCAGCCGGCGGACCGCCTCGGCCACGTTCTGGTCGGGCAGCCGGCCGACGTCGTCGGAGCGGATCGCGTCCACCTGCCCGTCCGCGTAGCGCTTGTCGTCGATGGCCGCGCGGTCGGCCGCGCGGCGTCCGGTGACCTGGATCCGGTCCAGCTCGGTGACTTGCGGTGCCTGCCCCGCCGGCGGTGGATCCGCACTGTCCTGGGCCAGCAGCTGCCCGGGCATGAGTGCGAGGTTGCTCAGAATGATTGCCGTCAATGCATTGCGATGGATCTGTCGCACGGTGCAGTCCCTCCCGAGGACAGCCGCCACCGGCCAGGCAAGGGCGCCCGGATCGGGTGGCCGTGCCCGGAGATTACGAATGAAAATTCCAAAAGGCAACAGACTTGGAACTTCTCTTGCAAAATTGCAGGGCCTGTGTGAATGTCCCCACACGGCTAGCCGGCACATTCAAGCAACCGGAGATGACAAATTGAGTTCCCGCCATCGATCGACCATCACCGTCATGGCCGTGGCCGTGGCGCTCGCCCTGCCGGGCGGACAGGCAGACGCCCAGGACGCCCAGGTCCCGACCGTCCAGGCGACCGCCAGCACCCAGCGCACCGCCAGCGGCGAGAACAACGACGCGGCGATCGTGCGCAACGACGCCCGGCCCGGCGCGAGCCGCATCATCGCCACCGCCGCGCTCGACGGCCTTGAAATCAGCGACCTGTCCGGCAAGCGGCTGGCCACGGTGCCGGCCGGCGAGGCCGCGGCGGTGGACGCCATGCCGGGCGTGACGATCGGCAAGCGCAGCACGACGGTGGTCGCGGCGGTGGACGAGACCGGTCATTTCCTGCGCCTGTACACCTTCGACAACGACCGTCTGGCCGAGGCCGGCGCGCGGCCGATCCCGCTGGGTTTCGCCGCGGAGGGCATCTGCCTGTTCCGCAGCCCGCAGGACGGCGCGCTGCAGGCGTTCATCGTCGGCGACGGCGGCGAGATCGACCAGCAGGTCATCCACGCCACCGCCGGCGGCAGGCTCGACGCGCGCCAGGTGCGCCGCATCCACCTGCCCTCGCCCCTCACGCAATGCGTCGCGGATGCGGCGGGGCACGTCTACGTGTCCGAGGAAGCCGTTGGCATCTGGCGCTTCAACGCCGACGCCGAGGCCGACACCGAAGCCCGGGTAGTCGACGCCCCGCGGCTGGGCCATATCGAGGAGGAGGTCTCCGGCGTGGCGCTGTACGACGGCGGCGACGGCAGCCGCTGGCTGCTGGCCGGGGACGCCAGCGCCGGGCACGTGAACGTCTACGACCGCGACCGCGACGATGCATGGCTGGGGGCCTTCGTCGTTGCGGCGCCGGACGGCGGCGCGGTTGAAGAACCCGGCCTGCTTGCCGCCACCGGCCTGCCGCTGGGCAAGTCGTTCCCGCACGGCGCGCTGCTGGTGGTCGACGAGGACGCCGCCGACACCAAGCTGGTGGCGATCGCCGACATCGCCCGTGCGCTCGGCCTCGACCCGGGCAACGCGGCCGCCGCGGCATCGCCGGCCACCGTCCCCGCCGTCACCGCGCTGGTGGAAACCACGCCCGTATCCAGCTTCGGCGACGCCGCCGACGACCCGGCGATCTGGGCCAACCCCGACGACCCGGCCGCCAGCCTGGTGATCGCCACCGACAAGAAGGCCGGCCTGTACGTTTACGACATGCAGGGCCAGGTCGTGCAGTTCCTGCCCGACGGCAAGATGAACAACGTCGACCTGCGCGAAGGCTTCGAACTGGGCGGCGAGCAGGTGGTGCTGGTCACCGCCAGCAACCGCACCGACGACAGCATCGCGATCTACCGCCTGGATACCGAGAATCGCCGCCTGGTCGACGTCGCCGACGGCGTGCAGCCGACCGGCTTCGACGATCCCTACGGGCTGTGCATGTACCGCAGCCCGCGCGACGGGGCGATGTACGTGTTCATCAACGGCGACGACACCGGCAAGCGCCAGTGGCGCCTGGCCGACACCGGCAACGGCCGCGTCCATGCTGAGCTGGTCCGGGAGATGCGCTTCGAATCGCAGACCGAGGGATGCGTGGTCGACGACGACGCCGGCACGCTGTACGTCAACGAGGAAGACGTGGCGATGTGGCGGATGTCCGCAGAACCCGACGGCGGCGACGCCAAAGTCGCGGTCGAGCGCATCGAGGACAACCCGGCGATCCGCGACGACCTCGAGGGCGTGGGCATCTACCACCTGGGCGAAGGCCGCGGCTACATCGTCGCGTCGAGCCAGGGCAACGACACCTACGCGGTCTACCGGTTGGAGGGGGAGCAGGCGTACGTCGGCTCGTTCGCCGTGGTCGCCGACCCAGTGCGCGGCATCGACGGCATCTCCGAAACCGACGGGCTGGAAGTCACCAGCCGCAACCTCGGCCCCGGCTTCGAACACGGCGCGATGATCGCTCAGGACGGGCGCAACGTGATGCCGGTGGAGAACCAGAACTACAAGTACGTGCCCTGGGAAGCGATCGCGGGCGCGCTCGGGCTGGAGATGCGCTGACCGACCGCGCGACGGGCACGACACGGGCGGGTGGCGGGCGCTAGGCTGGCGTCCCGCCACTGCCGGCCCCGCCCCATGTCGCCCCTCGTCGAACGCGTCCTGCCCGTCGTCCTGCTGCTGGGTTCCAACATCTTCATGACATTCGCCTGGTACGGGCACCTCAAGTACAAGGCCTCGCCGCTGCTGGTCGTGATCCTGGTCAGCTGGGGCATCGCGTTCTTCGAGTACGTGCTGCAGGTGCCCGCCAACCGCTGGGGCAGCGCGGTGTACTCGGCACCGCAGCTCAAGGGCATGCAGGAGGTGATCACGCTGGTGGTGTTCGCCGTGTTCTCGGCGCTGTACCTGGGCCAGTCGCTGAAGTGGAACCACTGGGCCGGCTTCGCCCTGATCGCGGTGGCGGCTTGGCTGATCTTCCTGGAATAGGCGCATGCAATGCCGCAGGTCGGGACTACGCCCCCGACGCGATCGATCCGCTGGCCGCGTCTTCAGTCATTCCCGGCGTCGGGGCGTAGCCCCGGCCTGCTCCGGAGAAGCGATTTCCACAGCGGGTCCATGCGGGCCGACAGGGCGGACGCGCGGCGACCGGAATTCCGCCTCAATCCATATCGATCGTGCAACCCTTGGCGGAAACTCTCTGCGCAATATCCCGTCAGAAGCGGATGCGCCCGCTCAGGATGTCCTTGAACATCACCCAGTCGCCGGCGAACGAGTAGAACGGATGCCTGAATGTCGCCGGGCGGTTCTTTTCGAAGAAGAAATGCCCGACCCAGGCGAAACCGTAGCCGCAGAGCAACGCCGCCAGCAGCCACCAGGCATTGAGCGTCCAGATCGCGACCGCCAGCAGCACCAGCACGCCGCAGCTGCCAACGAAATGCAGTCGCCGCGAGGTGCGGTTGGCGTGCTCGCTCAGGTAAAACGGATAGAACTCGCGAAAGCTGGCGAACCGGTCCACGGCCTTGCTCCGTTCACAGGGGTCTTGGCGAAAACATGATGACTGCCATGCCGCACAGGCACAACAGCACGCCCAGCAGGTCCCAGCGCGTCGGCCGCACCGCATCCACCGCCCACAGCCAGCCGATCGCGACGGCGACATAGACACCGCCGTAGGCTGCGTACACGCGGCCCGACGCGGTGGGATGCAGGGTCAGCAGCCAGACGAACGCCGTCAGCGCGATCGCGCCCGGCAGCAGCAGCCACGCGCTCCCCGCCCTGCGCAGACACAGGTACGGCAGGTAGCAGCCGACGATCTCGGCCAGCGCGGTGGCGACGAACAGCAGCAGGGTTTTCATCGATTGCCTTTCCCGTGGGACGAAGGCGTGCGGCGCCGGACGGAGTGCCGCCTTCAACTCTGCGGCAGCAAGGCAGGCATGACAACCGCTCGGCAGGGCCCCACCATCGCGACGATGGACGCTCCACCGGACCATCGCCGCGCACGCGGGACGTCCTGCAGGATCAGCGGCAGCTCGCTGCCAACGACCGCCACCTCCGCGCGGGAGATCCATTGCCGCCGCGGCGGATCGATCACTCCGCCGCCGCGCGCTCCCCGCGCTTGGCACGCACCCAGTAGTCTTCCTGCAGCTCCAGCGGCATGTCCTGCAGGCGCACGCCATCGGCCTGGGCGAGCTGTTCCATCGTGCGGAAACGGCGTTCGAACTTGGCGTTCGCGCGCCGTAGCGCGCTGCCGACGTCCACCTTCGCATGGCGCGCAAGATTGGCGCAGACGAACAGCACGTCGCCGAGCTCATCCTCGAGCCGATCGCGCGCCCGCGCATCGCCGGGATTCGCAGCGACGGCCGCGAATTCCTCCTGCATCTCGCCGATCTCCTCGTGCAGCTTGGCGACCACCGGCGCCGGCGACGGCCAGTCGAAGCCGACCCGCGCCGCGCGCTGCTGCAGCTTCACCGCCCGCTGCCACTCGGGCAGGCCTCGCGCGATGCCGGCCAGCGCCGAGGTGTCCGTGTCGCCCGCGCCGGCGCGCTCGGCGCGCTTGATCTCGTCCCAGCTGCGCAGCACGCCTTCTGCAGTGCCCTGGCGGTCATCGCCAAACACGTGCGGATGCCGGCGCACCATCTTGTCGCTGATCGCCGCCGCCACGTCGGCAAAGCCGAACGCGCCCTGCTCGTCCGCCATCTGCGCGTGGAACACCACCTGCAGCAGCAGGTCGCCCAGTTCGTCCTTCAGCGCCGGCATGTCGTTGCGGTCGATCGCGTCGGCGACCTCGTAGGCTTCCTCGATGGTGTATGGCGCGATGGTGGAGAAATCCTGTTCGAGATCCCACGGACAGCCGCCATCGGGATCGCGCAGCTTCGCCATGATCGCCAGCAGGCGCTGCATCGGATGATCGGCTTCGGTCATGCCTCGAACCCTTTTGGCCACGGATCAACACCTGTGCACGCCGAGTGGCTGGCGCGGAGCCGGAATGCATCACCCGATGCGGAGCCGTCAGCCATCGCGATGGATACTCCCGGCAGTGTCCTGTCCGCGTTCATCCGTGTTCACCCGTGGCAGCAACGCATTTGCCCGCGGATCGTCACGACCCGGCCACCCAATCCCGCCACGGCAGCGCCGGATCGCCCAGCGCGATGAAGTCGCCGTTGAGCAGCGTGTCGCGCTGGTTGTAGCGCAGCGGGCGGCCGCGCGGATCGAGCACGACGCCGCCGGCGGCCTCGACGATCGCCTGCCCGGCCGCGGTGTCCCACTCGCTGGTCGGCCCGAAGCGCGGGTAGACGTCCATGCCGCCTTCGGCAAGCCGGCAGAACTTGAGCGAAGAGCCCAGCGCCACCGGCTCGCCCGCCGCGCCGGTGGCGGCCGCGATGCGTTCGAGCAGCGCCTCGGTGCGCTCGTTGCGATGCGAGCGGCTGGCGGCCACGCGCAGCGGCGCTGCCGCCGGCTCGCGCGTGCGCAGCGCGATGTCGTCGCCGCCCTCGCGGCGGAACGCGCCCTGCCCGCGAGCGCCGTGCCACAGCGCGCCGGTGACCGGCGCCTGGATCACGCCGAACACGACTTCGCCTTCCTCGACCAGGGCGATGTTGACGGTGAACTCGCCGTTGCGCTTGACGAATTCGCGCGTGCCGTCGAGCGGATCGACCACCCACAGCCGCGTCCACGTGCGGCGCACCGACGTGGGGATGGTGTCCGCGGATTCTTCCGACAGTACCGGGATGTCCGGCGTCAATGCCTCCAGGCGGTCGACGATGCAACGGTGCGCAGCCAGGTCGGCGGCGGTCAGCGGGCTGTTGTCGGCCTTGTGCTCGACGCCGAAGCCGGTGTCGTAGACGCGCAGGATCTCCGCCGCCGCCGCACGCGCCGTGGCAATGACCGCCTCGCGCAGCGCCTCAGCGACCGGCATGGTGCCGCAGGTATTCGCGCACGATGAACAGCGCGGCGATGGAGCGGCCCTCGGAGAACTCCTCGCGCAGGATCAACTCGTGCAGGGCATCGAGTTTCCACGGCACCACTTCGAGCTCCTCGGGCTCGTCGCCGGGCAGGCGCTTGGGGTACAGGTCGCGCGCCAGCACCAGGTGCGTCTGGTGGCTCATGTAGGTGGGCGCCAGGCTCAGCGAACGCAGCACCTGCACCGAGTTCGCGCCATAGCCGGCTTCTTCCATCAGCTCGCGGTTGGCGGCGTGCTCGGGGGTTTCACCGGCATCGATCCGGCCCTTGACCAGGCCCAGTTCGTAGCGGTGCATGCCGGCGGCGTACTCGCGCACCAGCAGCACGGTGTCGTCGTCGAGCATCGGCACCACCGCCACCGCGCCGTGGCCGCGGCCATGCAGGCGCTCGTAGCGGCGGCGCTCGCCGTTGCCGAACTCCAGGTCCAGCCGCTCCATGCGGTATGGCCCTGCATCGTGCTCGGTGATGCCGTGGATGATCGGCAGGCGGCGCGTCACGGCCGCATCCGGGCGACGGCGCCGGCCGGCACGCGGCAGGCGATAATGGCGGGATGAATAAGAAGGCTCACGATGCGTCGATTCTAAACGACGCGGGCGCCCGCGCGGCCGCCGACTGGCGCTCGCGCGACCTGGCCGTGCTCTGGCATCCGTGCACGCAGATGCGCGAACACCCGGACACGCTGCCCTTGCTGCCGGTGGCGCGCGGCGAAGGCGCCTGGCTGGTCGGCCACGACGGCAGCCGCACGCTCGACGCGGTGAGCAGCTGGTGGACCAACCTATTCGGCCACGCCGAGCCGCGCATCGCCGAGGCCATCGCCCGCCAGGCGCGCACGCTGGAGCAGGTGATCCTGGCCGGCTGCTCGCACCCGCCGGCGGTGGAGCTGGCCGAGCGGCTGCTCGCGATCGCGCCGCGCCAGGCCGGGCGCGAGCCGCTGGCCAAGGTGTTCTACGCCGACAACGGTTCGGCCGGAGTCGAGGTCGCGCTGAAGATGGCCTTCCACTGGTTCCACAACCGCGGCGACGAGCCGCGGCGCACGCGGTTTGTTTCGCTGCGCAACAGCTACCACGGCGAAACCATCGGCGCGCTGTCGGTGGGCGACATCCCGCTGTACCGCCGCGTCTACGCGCCGCTGCTGCTCGAGCCGCTGTTCGCGCCCACGCCCGACGCCTACGCCGCGCGCGAGGGCCAGTCGGCCGCCGCCTGCGCGGAAGACGCCGCGGACGCGCTCGCCCGCCTGCTCGACGAGCACCCGGGCGAGGTCTGCGCGATGATCCTGGAGCCGCGGGTGCAGTGCGCGGGCGGCATGCGCATGCACGATCCGGTCTACCTCAGGCGCGTGCGCGAGCTATGCGATGTGCATGGCGTGTTGCTGATCGCCGACGAGATCGCGGTCGGCTTCGGCCGCACCGGCACCATGTTCGCCTGCGAACAGGCCCCCGCCGACCCTTGCGTTGGCGGGAACGGCGGTGTCCAGCCCGACCTGCTGTGCCTGTCGAAGGGCCTCACCGGCGGCTTCCTGCCGCTGTGCGCGGTGCTGGCCACGCAGGCGATCTACGACGGCTTCCTCGACGACTCGCGCGAGCGCGCCTTCCTGCATTCGCACAGCTACAGCGGCAACCCGCTGGCCTGCGCCGCGGCGATCGCGTCGCTGGACATCTTCGACAGCGACGACGTGCTGGTGCGCAACCGCGACACCGCGGCGAAGATGGCGAAGCTGGCTGCGCCGTTCGCCAGCCACCCGCTGGTGGCGGACGTGCGCCAGGCCGGGATGATCCTGGCGATCGAGCTGCACCCCGAACCCGGCGCCACCGAGGACGGCAACGCCGTGGAGATCGCCAACCGCCGCGGTCCGCGCATGTACCGCGCTGCGCTCGAACGCGGCGTGCTGCTGCGCCCGCTGGGCGACGTGCTGTACTGGATGCCGCCCTACTGCATCGACGACGGGCAGCTCGCGCTGCTCGCCGAGGCCACCGACGCGGCGATCGAGGCGGCGGCCGTTGACGTTGCCTGACAAGGCTTCTGGCCACGGATCGATACTCATGAACGCGGATGGAGCAAGAGCACTTGTAAGAACGCGCGGCGCACCTTTCTCTTTTCACCCGGTTTGTTCGTGTTTGTCCGTGTCCATCCGTGGCAAGGAAGGAGCTCCCCGGTGCGCATGAATCGTGCCTACATCGACGCGCCGCTCGCGGTCGCCACGCGCGCGCCGCTGCCCGACGGCGCCGCTGCGCATCTGCTGCGCGTATTGCGGCTGGGCGTTGGCGACGCCTGCGTGCTGTTCAACGGCGACGGCCACGACTACGACGCGCGGATCGTCGCCGCGGACAAGCGCGGAGGCGAAGTCGAGGTCATCGGCGTGCGCGCGGTCGCCAGCGAGTCGCCGCTGCGCATCCTCCTGGTGCAGGGCATCGCCCGCGGCGAGAAGATGGACTGGATCTTGCAGAAGGCGACCGAACTGGGCGTCGTCGGCTTCGTCCCCGTCAGTTCGGAACGCAGCGAAGTCCGGCTCGACGGCGAGCGCGCCGCCAGGCGCCTGGCGCACTGGCGCAGCGTGGTTGTCGCCGCCTGCGAGCAGAGCGGCCGCGCCGCTGTGCCCGGAGTGACGCCGCCACAGCCACTGGCGGCTGCGCTGGCGCAGCTGCCGCACGACGGCCTGCGCCTGACCCTGGATCCGGAAGCCGAAGGCAATATCGCAGCGCTGCCCGAGCCGGGTGAACGCCCCATCGTCATCGCCATCGGCCCCGAAGGCGGCTGGTCGCCGCGGGACCGCTCGGTCCTCGCCGACGCGGGCTTCAGCGGCGTGCGCCTCGGCCCGCGCATCCTGCGCACCGAAACCGCCGGCATGGCGGCGATCGTCGCGCTCCAGGCAAGATTCGGCGACCTGTAAGTTGGGGTGACAACCCCGGCGGTCCTGGCTTGCCTGTGGCTTCCGGCACGCGGGCGTCGGCGATGTCACCCCGACCTACGGAACAAGGGCTTTCGCTTGTGTCGGGCGCAATACCGGCCTACGCCGCCAATGCTTCCTGCAGCGAGGTTTCGACCACGCCGATGTCCGGGATCAGCGCCGCGTCGTCATTGAGCAGCACGCGGGCCTGCACGCCGTGAGGCAGCGGGCCGCGATCGCCGGCATCGGCCACCAGCGCGTCGCGCGACACCGTGACCAGCCGCGGGAACCCCTGCGTCAGCATTGCGAAATGCGCCAGCCTGGCGTCGCCGCCCAGCGCCTTGAGCACCACCACCTTGCTGCCCAGGCCGCCGCGTTCTTCGGCCAGCCCGGCGAGGCGCGCAAACGACACCAGCGGCAACTGCCAGCCGCGCCAGCGGATCCTGCCCAGCAGCCACGCCGGCGCATTGTCCAGCGGCTCCGGGTCGGCGTAGGACAGCACCTCGGAAATCGTCGCGTTGGGCAGCAGCAGTCGCGCACCCGCGACCTGGATCAACACGCCGCGGATGTCCTGGACGGAACTGTCGTGGCTGGGTGTGCCTTGGCTCGATGTGTTCATGGTTGCCTCGGTATCAGGACGGCCAGCGCCCGGCCAGCTGCCCGGCGAGTTCCGCCGGTGCCGCGACGGTGGCGCCGCGCGCGATCAGTGCATTCGATGCGGTCGCGTCGTAGCAGCCGTCCAGCGCCTGGCCGGCGACCAACAGCCCGGCCGGAACGTGCGCCATCGCCGTCTCGACGCTGTCCAGGCTGCTGCCGCTGAGCAGCAGCAGCGCGCTGTCTCCGGCGGGCAGCACGCCCAGCAGCGGGTGCGAGCCGGCGTCGTCGGCAACGAACAGCAGCCGCGCGCCCTCGCGTTCGAGCGACAGTTCAGGCGGCACGAAGTACACGGTGCCGGCATCCGCCGCCTGCCCGGCTTCCGCGAGCGCCACCGGCAGCTGCGCCGCGCGCGCCATCTGCTTGACCAGGCGATCGTAGCGGCCGCCGTCCAGGTGCAGCCGCACCAGCACCGGGCGCGGGAATCCTTCGGGGATCGCGGCAAGCAGCTGGCGCACCGCATCCGGTCCGCCAAGCCCGCCTTCCACCACCACCGCGCCGCGCTGGGGGCCGTGGCCGTAGCTGTCGACGTCCGCCAGCGACAATCCGGACACGCGCTGTTCGAGTGCCTCGAGGTCGATCGCGGGAGCCGTCTCCATCGCCGGCGCCAGGGCATCGCCGGGGTCGCCGGTTTCCAGCGATTCGACCGACGCCAGCAGCGCGTCGACGTCCACCAGTTCCAGCGTGGTACCGCGAGTCGCCGCAATGCCGTCGGTGCCGGCCGTGGTTCCGGGTTCCGCGCCCTCGAGATCGAGGCTCCCCGGGCCGGTGTCCAACTCCAGGCCTGCGTCGCCAAGACCATCGATCACGAACCCGCCGGCATCCCCGCCGGATTCGACGGCTTCGTCCATGTCGTCGGCGACGGCTTCGAAAGTCAGCGCATCGACGGACAGCGCGTCGAAGTCGATGCGGTCGTCCTCCGGTTCCGATGCTGCCTCCGGCAGTGGTTCGTCGGCGATTGCATAGTCCGGTTCCGGCGGCGGATCAGCCACTTCCTCGTCCACGAGCGCAAGTTCGCCGGCGATCCCGTCTTCCAGCCGGACCTCGGTCTCCGCCGGTTCCAGCCCGTCATCGCGGGGGACTTCGCCCGCGTGTCGCTGCGCTTCGTTCGCGAACGGCGCGATGTCCAGGCCGGCGGTGTCCGTCGGCGTCGGCAACGGGCCTGGCGAGGGCTGCAGGTCGCCATCGGCGTCCCAGCCCGGCGGCAACACGTCGTCGTGGTGGTGGAGCTTTGCGGCAAGGTGTCGAACCCAGCGCGCCGCGTCCCAGCCGCTGCGCTGCGCGGCCATTTCCGCCTCGTCGAAGATCACCGTGATGCCGGGGCTGGACAGCAGCGCCTCATAGCGTTCCAGCGCGTCCTCGACCGCCGGCTCCAGCGCCACCAGCACCGCTTGCGGACTGCTTGCGATTGCGTCGGCGGGATCCGAGGACGCCGGATCGGCGACCAGCACGATTTCCGCGCCGGCCTGCACGAGCGCGTCGCCGAGGCGATCGCGGGCCTCGCCCTGGCGCGCCAGCAGTATCACGCGGGGGGCGCTGCGCTCAGTCATCGCCACGCGGCTGCAGCTTGAGCAGTTCGTAGACGTTGCGCACGAGCTCGTTTTCCTGGTACGGCTTGCCGAGGTAGCGCTCGACGCCGATCTCGAAGGCGCGCTGGCGATGCTTCTCGCCGGTACGCGAGGTGATCATCACGATCGGCACGCTGCGCAGGCGCGGATCGGCCTTCATCGCGGTTGCCAGCTCGTAGCCGTCCATGCGCGGCATCTCGATGTCGAGCAGCATCAGGTCGGGCACGCGATCGGCCATCCGCTCAAGCGCGTCGATGCCGTCGCGGGCGCTGGCGACCTCGAAGTTGTGGCGTTCGAGCACGCGGCCGGTGACCTTGCGCATCGTCACCGAGTCGTCGACCACCATCACCAGCGGCACGTGGTGGACCACCGTGGCGGCCGCCGGCTCGACATCGCGCGGCTGCGCGGCGCGGCGGCGTACCAGCGGGGCGACGTCGAGGATCACCACGACGCTGCCGTCGCCCATGATCGTGGCGCCGAAGATGCCCGGAATCGAGGCGACCTGCGGCCCCACCGGCTTGACCACGATTTCGCGGCTGCCGACGATCTGGTCGACCGCCACCGCAGCGCGCAGGTCGCCGGAGCGGATCAGCAGCAGCGGCATCTGCAACTGGCCTTCGGCCTTGGCCACGCCGTGCCCGACCAGTCCACCGAGGTCGTGGACCAGGTACTCCTCGCCGCCGTAGCTGTAGCTCGCATCGGCCTTGCCGAACTCGTCGCGGCCGATGCGGCCGACGCCGCGCACCGAGGCAATCGGCACCGCGAAGCTGGTTTCGCCGATGCGCACGAAGACCGCCTGCGTGACGGCCAGCGTCTGCGGCAGGCGCAGGGTGAAGGTGGTGCCCTCGCCCGGGCGCGATGCGATGTCGAGCGTGCCGCCGAGCTGGCGTACTTCGCTGGCCACCACGTCCATGCCGACGCCGCGACCGGCCAGGCGGCTGACCTCGTCGACGGTGGAGAAGCCGGGTTCGAAGATCAACATGTCGAGGTCGCTGTTGGCCAGCACCGCGTCGGCGCGGACCAGCCCGCGCTCTTCGCCACGGCGGCGGATCGCGGCCCGGTCCAGGCCGCGCCCGTCGTCGCCGACTTCGAGCACGACTTCCGAACCCTCGCGGCGCACCGCGATGCGCACCACGCCCTCCTCTGGCTTCTTCGCGCCGCGCCGCTGCTCCGGGGTTTCCAGCCCGTGCGCAACCGCGTTGCGCAGCATGTGTTCCAGCGGCGCGGTCATGTGCTCGAGCACGCTGCGGTCGAGCTCGCCCTGGGCGCCATCGAGCTTGAGCTGCACTTGCTTGCCGGTCTCGCCGGCGGCCTGCCGAACCACGCGGCGCAGGCGCGGCACCAGCGCGTCGAACGGCACCATCCGCGTGCGCATCAGGCCCTGCTGCAGGTCGGAGCTCACGCGCGACTGCTGCAGCAGCAGGGTTTCGTACTGCCGGGTCAGGTCGTCGAGGGTGCCCTGCAGGCTCGACATGTCGGCCGCGGACTCGCCCAGCGCGCGCGACAGCTGCTGCAGGGTGGAGAAGCGGTCGAGTTCGAGCGGATCGAACGTGGCGTCGGCGGTTTCGTGCTCGCGCTGGTAACGGGCGATGATCTGCGCTTCGGTCTCGATGTCGAGCCGGCGCAGCTGGTCGCGCAGACGCATGTTGGTCTGCTCCATCTCGCCCATGGCGCTGCGGAAGGCGCCAAGCTGCTGCTCCAGGCGCGCGCGATAGATCGCGACCTCGCCGGCGTAGTTGACGAGCTGGTCGAGCAGGTCGGCGCGGATGCGCACCTGTTCCTGCGGCGCGCGCACGCTGATGTCGTCGTCGTCCGTGGGGACGGTGTCGCCGATCGGCGCGGACAGCGGCTTGAGCTCGGTCTCCACTGCCGGCGATGCCGGCGAAGACGTGGCAGCGGGCACAGGCGCGTCAGCCGGGGACGTGGGCTTGCCCAGCGCGCGGGCGTTGAATTCCTCGATCAGCGCCTCGGAAGGATCGATCGCGCGGCGCGCGCCGACCCGGGTGATCATCGCGTGCAGGCGGTCGAAGCCGCGCTCGAGCAGCGGGATGCCGTCGTGGCCGAGTTCGCCACGCAGTTCGACTACCGCCTCGAGCAGCGACTCCATGGCGTGGCCGAGTTCGCCCACGGCCATGATGCCGGCCATGCGCGCGCCGCCCTTGATGGTGTGCAGGTCGCGCTGCAGTCCCACCAGCGGTTCGCGCTCGGTCGGATTCTCGCGCAGCTGCGCCAGCAGTCCGTCGGAATGGTCGAGCAGGTCGCCCGCCTCCTCGACGAAGATGTCGACCAGTTCCGGGTCGAGGTCGCCGAGATCGAAGGCTTCGTCGGGGTCGCCGGAGGCAGCGAGTGCATCGGCGAGAATCGCCGCAACGGCAGGTTCGGCAGCGTCCCCGGCCAACTCGGTCGCCGGGATTTTCTCGACAGCCGCACGCGCAGCGTTCAGGCGCTCGGTTTCGAGATGCTCCGCTTCGAGGCGGTCCGCTTCGACACGCTCGGCTTCGAGACGTTCTGCTTCGAGACGTTCGACTTCGGCACGCTCGGCTTCGATGCGCTCTACTTCGAGGCGCTCCGCTTCTGCCCGTTCTGCGGCGAGGCGCGCGGCTTCGGCCTGTTCGGCTTCGAGACGTTCTGCTTCGACGCGTTCCGCTTCTGCCTGTTCCGCGGCAAGGCGCTCGGCTTCGGCCTGTTCACGGGCAAGACGGTCCGCCTCGGCGTACTCGGCTTCCAGTCGCGCGTATTCCTGCGCCTCTTCTTCGGCAGCGAGGCGCGCAGCCTCCGCCTGCTCGGCGGCCAGCCGGGACTCTTCCGCGATGCGCTCGGCTTCGAGGCGCCCGGTTTCGATGCGATCGATCTCCTCGCGCTCGGCGACAAGACGCGCAGCCTCCGCTTCCTCCGAAGCCCCTGCTTGCTGCTGCGCGATTTCCGCTTCGATGCGCTCGGCTTCGACGCGTTCGGCTTCGGCATGCTCGGCTTCGATACGCTCGGCTTCGGCGCGTTCGGCTTCGACGCGTTCGGCTTCGATGCGTTCGGCTTCGATACGCTCTGCTTCGGCGCGCTCGGCTTCGACGCGCTCGGCCTCGATACGTTCGACCTCGATACGTTCGGCCTCGATACGTTCGGCCTCGATACGTTCGGCCTCGATACGTTCGGCTTCGATGCGCTCGGCTTCGATGCGCTCGGCTTCGATGCGTTCGGCTTCGATACGCTCGGCTTCGGCGCGTTCGGCTTCGGCGCGCTCGGCTTCAACGCGCTCGGCTTCGATGCGCTCGGCTTCGCGCGCATCCTCGCCTGCAATCGTGCCGTCAAGCGCACCAGGATCGCTATAAGCTCTGAGGTCGTTGACGGTCAGTTCGGCGCCCGCATCGACCAGTCCGATGGGTTCGACCGGCTCGGGAACCGTCGCGGCCTCCATCGGCGCGGTCGCTTCCGGCAGGCTGTCGCGCAGCGCGGCCAGGCGCGCGGCCAGCGCGGCGCAGACCGGCACCTGCGGCGCGGGCGCATGCAGTGCTGCCACGGTGGCGCGGATCACGCCGGCCAGTTCGCCAAGCGCCACCACGCCTTCGTCGCTCGCGTTCCCGTGCGATGCGAGCAGGCGGCGGATGTAGGTCTCCGCCGGACTCAGCGCGTCGGTGATCGCCGGCACTTCGGTCATCGCGAAGGCGCCGTTCATCGTGTGCACGGCGCGCAGCAAGGCATCGTTCGCGGGGGTTGGCGCGGACTGCGCCTGCCCCAGCCAGGCGTCTACCGAGGACAGGTGGCCGGCCACCTCGGTGTCGAGGATTTCCAGCAACAGCGCATCCACCGAAGCAGGCACCGTGCCCTCGCCCAGCACGGCCTCGGAGGCAGGCGCCTCGGAGCCAGGCGCTTCGGACGCAGGCGCTTCGGGCTCCGCCGAGGCAATGATGATGTCGCCGGCAGCGGTGGTGTCGATCGCCTCCGCAACCGGCAAGGAAACGGGGGCCTCCTGCACCGGGAAGGCTTCCTCGCCTTCGGCGATCCGGTCGGCGAGCGCCTGCATGCCCGCGAGGTCGGCGCTGACCGCGGCGGTCCCGCGCAGCGCCGCAAGCAGTTGCGGCAGGGTGTAGAACGCCTGGTCGACCATGGCCACCACGGCCGGGCTGGCCGCGCGCGTGCCGTCGAGCACGCGGTTGAGCATGTTCTCGACCTTCCAGCTGAACTCGCCCAGCGCACGCGCGCCGACCAGGCGCCCGCTGCCCTTGAGCGTGTGGAACACGCGGCGGATCGGGCGCAGGCGCTCCATGTCGTCCGGGCGCTCGCGCCACACCGGCAGCATCCGGTCGAGGTTGTCGATCTCCTCCCCGAACTCTTCGAGGAACACCTCGCGGATCTCGTCGTCGATCTCGTCGCCGGTGGTTTCGAAACCGCCTGCGCCGCCCTGCCCGCTCGCCACCACGGGCACGGGCACGGGCGCAGGTGCCGCGTCGGCAGGCGTGGCGCGCACCGGATCGCTGCCCCGGTCGATGAAGGCGGCCACGTTGCGGTCGATGTCGTCGGCCAGCGCCTGTTCGGCGTCATGGCTGGTTTCCTCCACTTGCGCGGAAGCCTCCGGCGCGGGCTGCGCCTCCGGCAACGGCCAGTAGCCGAGCGATTCAAGGCTGCCGCGCGCGATCTCGAGGATGCTTTCGCGGTTGAGGCGGTTTTCGCGCAGCGCCTCGAGGTAGTACTCGAGGCTGGCCAGCGCGTCCGCGAAGGTGTCGAGCTGGCGTCCATTGGGCACGCGCTTGCGGCCGAGCAGTTCGACCTCGGTGTACATGCGCACGCCGGCCAGGTACGCGGCGGCCTGCGGCAGTTCGAGCATCGCCATGGCGCCGGCGACTTCCTGCAGCAGTCGCGGCACCTCGATCAGTTCCGAGTGGTCCCAGCTGGTCTCGACGAAGGCGACGAAGGCCTGGCGCGCATCGGCGAAGTTGGCGATCGCCTCGCGGGCGATGACTTCGAGCACCTTGCGCGACTCGTTCGAGAACAGGTCGTCCTGGTTGCCGCCGGCCCCGGCGTCGCTGTCGCCGAGGCGCGCGACCTGGTCGTCGAGGGTGGCGTCGACATAGAGCAGCGCGCCGGCGACGTCGAGCAAGGCGCCCTCGTCGGCGACACGGTCGCCGCGGACGATCGCGTCCATCGCGTCGCGCTGCTGCTGCACCACGTTGCGCGCCACGCCAAGCCCGAGCATGCCCAGGGTGTCGGCGACGCGTCCGAGCGCTTCGACCTGCGGCTGCAGGGCGGCGACATCCGGGGCGTTGGCGCGCAGGTGCAGGTCGAGCACGTCCTTGACCCGCAGCAGGTCCTCCTTCACCGCCGCGGACACGGTGTCGAGCAGCGCGCGGTTGCGCCCGCTCAGGCTGCCCTGGGCGTGGCTGATCTCGCTTTCGGTGGGCTGCGCGGCGTCGAGGTCGAACGTCTCGCGCAGCTCCTGCAGCGCCGGGTGGCGCGCCGAGGCCGGCAGGCCGGCGTCGGCATGGGCAACGTGGTAGAGCAGCTGGCGGGTCGGCTCGAGCGTGGTTTCCGGCCGCGGGATGCCGAAGCCGTCGTCCTCGAACTGCCGCCGCGCCTCGCGCTGCACGCTGGCGAAGGCCTGGCGCAGGCCTGCCGATGGCTTCAGCGCACCGTCGCGCAGTGCCGTGGCGACGGAACCGGCGACCCACAGCATGCGCCGCGTCTCGTCCTGCTCGGTCCGCACGAACAGCGCGTCGATGACCGCGCCGATCTCCTCGGAATCCTTCGGCGCGCCGTCCTCGGGCCATTGGGCGATCGCCGCGGAAAGGCGTTCGAGCAGCGGCAGGACTTCGGCGTTGCGGGCACGGCCCGAAGCGGCGGCCGGCAGGCCCGACGGCAGTGGCCGCGCGAGGTCGGGCGCGAACAGCACGCTTTCGCTCAGGCCGGCTTCGCCGCGCGCCGCGCGCAGTTCGTTGAGCAGCGGCAACAGGACGATCGGGATGTCCTTGTGGCCGCTTTGCAGGCGCTCCAGGTAATCGGGCAGCAGCACCACGCCGCGCATCAGCGTTGCGCAGGCGCCGTCGCGGTCGCCGACCTCGCCAAGCTGCAGCGCCTGGGCGAGGCGCTCCATTTCCTCGGTGACCATCGCCGGCGCGTACAGCTCGACCATGCGCAGCGTGCCCTGCACCTGGTGCAGGTAGCTGGCGCAGAAGCGCATGCGGCTGGTGTCGGCGGGATCGTCGACGAAGCCCTCGATCTCGATCCGCGCCTGGCGCAGGGTTTCGTCGAGCTCCGGCTTCACCCAGCCCAGCGTGGTGTAATCGATCGCGTCGCGCAGCGCAGTCATCGCACGCCTCCGTGGAGGCCCGCGCACGCGCTGCTGCGATGGTTGGCGATGCCCGTCATGCTATCGATCGTCCCGCGCTCAGGCCGGCAGCTTGAAGTCGGCGACCGAACGGCGCAGGTCGGCGGCGAGCTGGGCCAGGTTGCCGATCGACTCGGCGGTCTGGTTGGCGCCCTGCGAGGTCTGCGCGGTGATCGACTGGATGGTGTTCATCGTCGCGGTGATGTTGGTCGCCGCCGCCGACTGCTGCTGCGACGCACTGGAGATGCCTTCAATCAGCGCGGCGAGGCTGGACGACACGTTTTCGATCTCGCCCAGCGCGGTACCCGCGTCCTCGGCCAGGCGCGCACCGGCCACCACCTCGGACGTCGTCTGCTCCATCGAGCTGACCGCCTCGTTGGTGTCGGCCTGGATCGCCTGGACCAGCGATTCGATGCGCTTGGTCGCGTTGGACGAGCGTTCGGCCAGTCGCTGCACTTCGTCGGCCACCACCGCGAACCCGCGGCCCGCCTCGCCCGCCGACGCCGCCTGGATGGCCGCGTTGAGCGCGAGGATGTTGGTCTGTTCGGAGATGTCGTTGATCAGTTCGACGATCGAGCCGATTTCCTGCGACGACTCGCCCAGGCGCTTGATGCGCTTGGAGGTTTCCTGGATCTGGTCGCGGATCGAGTCCATGCCGGCGATCGTCTCGCGCACCACGCCCGCGCCCTTGGTCGCGATCTGCACCGAGCGCTGGGCCACGTCGGCCGACTCGGCGGAGTTCCTCGACACCTGGTTGATGCTGGCGGCGATTTCGTTGATGCGGTCCGACGCGGAGTTGATCTCCTGCGCCTGGTGTTCGGCGGCCTCGGCCAGGTGCATGGCGGTGGCCTGCGTTTCCTGTGCGCTCGACGCCACCTGCACCGAGGTGTCGTTGATCGTCTGCACCAGGCTGCGCAGCTGCTCGACGGCGAAGTTGATCGAGTCGGCGATCGCGCCGGTCATGTCCTCGGTCACGGTCGCCTTCACCGTGAGGTCGCCCTCGGCGAGCGAACCCATTTCGTCCAGCAGGCGCATGATCGCCTCCTGGTTGCGGTTGTTGAGTTCCATCGTGGTTTCGTAGCGCTGCCGCTGCGCGCGGTTGATGCTGAAGATCAAGCCGACGATCGACAGCAGCGCCAGCAGGCCGAACACGATGCTGATCCAGATGTTGCCCAGCAGGCTCTTGTCGCGCAGCGAGCCGAATGCGGTGAAGGCCTGGAACAGGTCGCGGCTGTCAGCCAGCAGCTTGTCCGAGCCGCTGGTGAGCGAAGCAGCCGCGTTCTGCGCGCTGAACAGCTTCTGCGAGCTGCCCAGGATCGCGTCGAGGTCCTTCTTCATCGTCGCCCACTGCGCGGTGGCCTGGTTGAGCGCGGCCACGGCGCTGGAGTTCGACAGCGCCTGCACGTTCATCGCCTGGTCGCCGGACTTCAGGCCCGCCAGCACCTGCTCGAACACGTTGGCGTCGCGCGCCAGCGCCTGCCCCGCGACCGCGGCGCCGGGGCCGCCGGCGCGGACTTCGGTCACGCGACGGGCCAGGTTGCCGGCCAGCACGTTCTGGCGCAGCGCGATGTAGATCTGCGACGACGGCGAGCCGCTGGAGGACATCGCGCGCACCACCTCGTCGAGCTGCGCCTGCAGCTGCGGGATGCCCTGGCCGAAGCGGTCGGCGTTGCCGGCCAGCGCGAGCACCGCGGCTTCGCTGGCGATCACGTCGTCGGCGTTCTTCGCCAGCGGCGCCCAGGTCTGGGCGACCTTGGCGATCGGGCCGGACACGCCGGTGGTCTCGCCGAAGTTGCTGGTGAGGCCACTGATGTCGGAATCGACCTCGGCCTTGGTGGCCTTGAACGCGGTGAACGCCTCGCGGTTGCCTTCAACCGCTTCGCGGCCCTGGTTGGCCAGTCGCTGCGAGTTGAGCTGCAGGTTCGACGCCGAGGTACTGGCGCCACCGAGCCGGGCGGCCTTCCACGTGGCGTAGCCGGTGTTCGCGCCGAACACGACCAGTGAGATCGCCAGCACGATCAGCCAGAAGTTGGTACCCATGTTGCGGCCCTTGCCGGCAACGGTGTCCATAACAGTGCTCATGATGTGACCCCTGGTCCTGCGGTGCGTGCTGTGCGGCGATCAGGCCGCGGCTTGTCTGAATTCGGGTGTGCGGGCCAGCCGGTCCAGGCTGAAGATCCCCCACGCGTGGTCGGCCAGGCGATAGGCCCGGTCGACGAAGTGCGCGTAGCGTCCATCGGTGAGCGCGGTTGCGGGCAGTTCGTCCGGCGCAAGCGCCTGTTCCTCGACGAACGAACGCTGCCCGAACAGTTCGTCGATCGTGACCGCGACGTCGCCCCCGGGCTGGCGCACGATCAGTACCCGCTGGCTTTCATGCAGCACGGTGCGCTCGCCTTCGAGGAACTGCTTGAGGTCGACGGTAGGCAACAGGTTGCCGCGGATATTGGCCACGCCCAGCATCCACGGCTGCGAACCCGGCACCGGGGTGACCTGCGGCATCGGCAGGATCTCGACCACCTCGTCGAAGCCCGACGCCAGCCTGCGCTGGCCGATGCGATAGCCGACGCCGCGCCACAGGCCCGGCGCGTCGAGCTGCTCGGGCAGGCCGGCGACGTGGGCCAGGCTCTTGCGCTCGTACTCGAGCAGGATCGCGAACGGATCCATCGGCGCGGGCACGGCGGGCGCGGCGTGGCGGTCGTGGTGGCGACGGCCCATCGTCAGCTACCGAGCAACTCGTTGATGCGGGCGATCAGCGCGCCTTCGTCCGGCGGCTTGACGATGTAGTCTCGCGCGCCCTGGCGCATGCCCCAGGCCTTGTCGGTCTCCATGCCCTTGGTGCTCACGATCAGCACCGGAATCTGGCTGGTGGCGCCATCGCGCGACAGCGCGCGCGTGGCCTGGAAGCCGTTCATGCCCGGCAGCACCACGTCCATCAGGACCAGGTCGGGCAGCTCGCGCTTGCAGGTCTCGATGCCGTCCTCGGCGCTGTGCGAGGACAGCACCTCGTGGCCGTTGCGTTGCAGCATCTGGGTCAGCACCGCCGTATCGGTCGGTGAGTCCTCGATCAACAGGATTCTTGCCATGTGGTGCCTGTCCCCCCGGTCAGGCGTTGACGTGCTTGCGGATGGCGTCGAGGAGTTCCTCGCGCGTGAATGGTTTGGTGACGTACTGCTCGGAGCCCACGATGCGGCCGCGCGCCTTGTCGAACAGGCCGTCCTTGGACGACAGCATGATCACCGGCGTGTGCTTGAACATCTGGTTGTTCTTGATCAGCGCGCAGGTCTGGTAGCCGTCCAGGCGCGGCATCATGATGTCGACGAAGATGATCTGCGGCTTCTGGTCGGCGATCTTGGCCAGCGCCTCGAAACCATCGGTCGCGGTCGTGACCTCGGCACCCTCGCGCTTGAGCAGGGTTTCCGCGGTCCGGCGGATGGTTTTCGAGTCGTCGATCACCATCACCCGCAAGCCTCCGAGGCTGCCGGCGCGACTGTCGTCTTGCGTCATCTTCGTATTCCCCTCGTGCGCAGCGCTTCGTGAATGCCGGCGCCGCTGCAGACCGTCTTATATCCCAGTCGGACGCCACACTGTCAAGCATCCGCGCCAATGCGGTCTGGCTAAATGCCACGGAGTGCGCAACATGCTCCCGGACGCCTGTTAACATTTGTCAGAATCTGCCGCGGAACGCTGGAAATGCCTCTCGACGTCATGGTGGTGATGGATCCGATCGGGTCGATCAAGATCGCCAAGGATTCAACCTTCGCCATGCTGCTGGAAGCGCAACGGCGCGGCCACCGCCTGCACTACGTCATCCCCGGGGGGCTGTCGATGCAGGGCGGGCAGGCCGTGGCGCAGGTTGCACCGCTGGCGGTGCGGGACGATCCGCAAGGCTGGTTCGAACTGGGACAACCATCACACCGGATCCCGGGGCCGGGCGACGTGGTGCTGATGCGCAAGGACCCCCCGGTCGACGCCGACTACATCCACGACACCCAGCTGCTGGGCTTCATGCAGCGCCAGGGCGCGCTGGTGGTCAACGATCCGCAGGGCCTGCGCGACTTCAACGAGAAGCTCGCCGCGCTGGAGTTCCCGCAGTGCTGCCCGCCTACCCTGGTCAGCCGCGACGCCGCCGCGCTCAAGGCCTTCGTCGGCGAACACGGCGACGCGGTGCTCAAGCCGCTCGACGGCATGGGCGGGCGCTCGATCTTCCGCGTCCGCGCCGGCGAATCCAATCTCAACGTCATCCTCGAGACGCTCACCGACGGCGGCCGCCACCTGGCGATGGCGCAGCGCTACCTGCCGGAGATCGTCGACGGCGACAAGCGGATCCTGCTGGTCGACGGCGAACCGGTCGACTACTGCCTGGCGCGGATCCCGCAGGGCGACGAGTTCCGCGGCAACCTGGCCGCCGGCGGCCGCGGCGAGGGTCGCCCGTTGACCGAGCGCGACCGCTGGATCGCCGCCCAGGTCGGCCCGCGGATGCGCGAGCGCGGGATGCGCTTCGTCGGCCTGGACGTGATCGGCGACTGGCTGACCGAGGTCAACGTCACCAGTCCCACCTGCATCCGCGAGCTGGATGCGCAGTTCGGGCTGAACATCGCCGGGACGCTGTTCGACGCAATCGAAGCCGGAGCGCCCGCGGCCCCATGAGCCGCATGGGCGTTGCCGCGATCCGGGCGAACGCGTTCCCGGCCACGGATTTGCGCGGATGAGCGCGGACAGCGCATCCCCGCCTGCCGCGAACACGTGGAACCGGTCCGGACGACGCGCATCGCCTGGCCGGTGTTCGCCAGCGCCCGTCCGTGGCAGAGTCTGCGCCATCCCATGAGCGCCATCCTTCCGACGCCCGCCATCGGCGACCGCCAGCGCCTGAGCGCGACCATGGTGCTGTCGCTGCTGCTGCACGGCATGCTGATCCTCGGCGTCGGCTTCGCGCTGGACGATGCGGCGCCGGTGCTGCCGACGCTGGACGTGATCCTGACCCAGACCTCCACCGAACTGACCCCGAAGCAGGCCGACTTCCTCGCCCAGGCCAACAACCAGGGCGGCGGCGAGGACGAGAAGACCAACCGCCCGCGCGACGCCCAGGCCGGCGTGGTCGCGCAGGCCGAATCCGGCGTCGCGCCGCGGCCGATGCGCGCGCAGTCGCCGTCGGTGCAGCCGCCGCCCGAGGCGCGCGTCATCAGCAGCATGCGCGCCGAAGAGGCGATGCCGACGCCGGATTCGCGTCCGCAGGCCGACGAAACGCCGCTGCCGCGCGGGCAGGAGAAGATCGACCACGACCTGGCGATGGCGCGGCTGGCGGCCGAGATCCACCTGCGCTCGGAGCGCTACGCCAAGCGCCCGAAGCGCAAGTTCGTCTCGGCCAGCACCACTGAATACGCCTGGGCCGGCTACCTGCGCGCCTGGGTGGACCGGGTGGAGCGCGTGGGCAACCTCAACTATCCCGACGAGGCCCGGCGCCGGAAGCTCGCCGGCACCCTGGTGATCAGCGTGGCGATCCGCCGCGACGGGTCGGTGGAGCGCGCCGACGTGATCCAGTCCAGCGGCATCAAGCTGCTCGACGCCGCCGCGCTGCGGATCGCGAAGCTCGCCGAGCCCTACCCGCCGCTGCCCAGGACCGACGAGAACATCGACGTCCTGCACGTGACGCGCACCTGGAACTTCCTGCCCGGCGGCGAACTGCTCGACGAACGCTGAGCGGTCACAGCGACTTCCACACAGGCCCCTCGCCGCGCCGCCAGAACACGCCGAGGGCGCGCGCATACAGGGCCGAGGCCGGCACCAGGCCGAAATAGCGGCCGTCGATGCTGTTGCCGCGATGGTCGCCGACCACCAGCACCTGGCCCGGCGGCACGACCAGGCCCTCGATGTCCGGGCCGCCGCCCATGTCGAGGTTCAGGCGTGCGGCGCGCGCGCCGAAGTGTTCCACGCCGGGCACTGCGGGATCGGCCAGCGCTTCGCCGTTGATCGACAGGTGGCCGTCCGCCAGCACCACGCGGTCACCGCCCACCGCGACCACGCGCTTGATCAGCCGCACGCCGTCGCGCGGCGACTTGAACACCGCGACGTCGCCGCGCCGCGGGGCATCGCGCGGTACCAGGGTCACGTTGGTGAAGGGCAGGCGCACGCCGTACGCGCTCATGTCGACCATCACGTGGTCGCCGGGCATCAGCGTGTACTCCATCGAACCGCTGGGCACGCTGTAGTGGTTGGCGAACGAAGTCCGCGCAACCGCCAGCAGCACCAGCATCACCAGCAGCTGGCGGCCTTCGCCGAGCAGCCAGCCGCGCAAGCCGCGTGCCCGCGGCTTCCCGTGATCGTCCCTCGCGCCGGAATTGGCCATGCCGCCTCCTCCCCGATGATGGTCAAGGCAGTGACCGGCGCCGGCTCGCGATGGTTCCCCGCTCAGCGCGAATCGCGCAGGGCCTGCTGCTCGGCCAGCGTCAGGGCGACGTTGTCGCGCAGGTAGGCCGGCTCGATGCGTTCGGGCGGCAGCGCCTCGCCGCGCGCGAAGGCGACGGCCGCAAGCCGGGCCACGTCGGCGGCATGCGGCAGCGCGGTGGCGTCGACGCTCGCCAATCGCGCACCCAGGCCAGCCTGCAGCGCGGCCCCGACGGCGGCGAAGCCGGTACCGACACCGTGCCAGTCGCCAGCGCCATCGGGCAGCTCGACCGCTCCGGGCACCGAAACGGTTTCCTTCGACACGGCAGCCAAGTCGTCCCCGCGCCGCTCGAACGCGCCCGAATACACCTCGCCCATGCGCGCATCGATCGCGGCGAGGATGCGGGTCGCGTCGCTGCGCGCACCTGCCGCAAGCGCCGCGAGCGTGGAGACGGACACCACCGGCCGGTCGAGCGCGAGCGCGATGCCCTGGGCGATCGCGATCGCCAGGCGCACGCCGGTGAACGCGCCCGGCCCGCGCCCCACCGCGATGGCATCGAGCTGCGCCTTCGCCACGCCGGCCTCGGCCAGAAGCTGCTGCGCCCACGGCAGGGCCAGCTCGGCATGGCGCCGCGGCGCGACCTCGAAACGCTCGCGCACGTCGCCGTCAATCCAGACGGCAACCGAGCAGGCTTCGGTGGCGGTTTCGAATGCGAGCAGTTTCATGCGTTGGATCTTCGCGCGTCTTTTGAACTAGCGTACTCGTCTTGCAGGCCGAAATGGCCGGAACAGGGCGATTTTTGCGTTTGGACTTTGAATATCACGGGGACTGGTCCCGAACACAAGGAGCGTCACATGAAGCAAGTCGTTTCCCTTCTCGCCCTCGCCACCGCATGCGCGCTCACGCCGGCAAAGGCTGAAACCACGCGCTGCACCGAGATCACCAGCCTCCCGGCGACGATCACCACCCAGGGTGCCTACTGCCTGCACAAGGACCTGAGCACCAACGTCAACAGCGGCGCGGCAATCGAGATCAAGACCAACAACGTGACGCTCGACTGCAACGGCTGGAAGGTCGGCGGCCTGTCCGCCGGGATTTCGACCGATGCCCGAGGCATCTACGCATCGAACCGCCAGAACATCACGATCCGCAACTGCGGCGTGCGCGGGTTCCGGACCGGAATCTACATCGGCGGTGGCGCAGGACATCTGATCGAAGACAACCGGGTGGACAACAGCACTGGGGTTGGAATCCAGCTTTCGGGCGATGCCATCACCATGCGCCGCAACCGGATCATCGATACCGGCGGGAAGCCCGGCAGCGTCTCTAGCTACGGAATTTACCTCTCAGGTACCGGCACGTCGATCAGCGACAATCAGGTGGTCAACGTGACCGTGACCGGAGACAGCAGCGGTAACGGCTACGTTTATGGAATTGTATTCACCGGCACAGGACACGAGATCGCGCGCAACCAGCTCATCAACATCATCCCTGCCGGCACGGGAAAAGCTTATGGCACCTATGGTGGTGGCGGCACCACTGTCTCGCTGCGCGACAACACGGCAATGAACCCCACGCCGACCAGCGGCACGGGCATTGACGGGGGCGATAGCGTCTCCCAATGCAGGGGCAACATGTCGCGCGGATTCACCACGGCGCTTGCTTACTGCACCGACGTCTCCGGCAACGCCGGCACCTGAGCCAGCCCTGCGCCGCCGTGCCCCGGCTGCGTGCCGGGGCACGGTGCGCGAACCTGCAGGCAATGTCCTGCAGATGTATCCAGCAGGCGGCAACGCCACGCATGACAGCAGCGGTCCGGCCGCTGCGACGACCTGGAGAATGCCCCGGTCGTCGCACCGCGACCTGCTGGGGGATCAGCCGAAGAGGCTTCGCGCGATCGCGGCGCGACCGCCGACCATCGGCACGACGGGACGAAGATTTCTCCGAAGCCGACTTTTCGGCCAGTCGGCCGGGGACCCAACCCAAGCCGCAGGTCGGGGCGACGCCCCCGACGATCCGGAACCCGGACGGCCATGGGCGTCGGGGACGCCGCCCCGACCTGCGCGAAGAACGCCTCCACGTCGGCGACGTCGCGCGACGCACCGCTGCGCGCACCTGCCGCAAGCGCCGCGAGCGTGGAGACGGGCGCCACCGGCCGGTCGAGCGCCAGCGCCCCGCCTTGGGCGATCGCGATCGCCAGGTGCACGCCGGTGAACGCGCCCGGCCCGCGACCCACCGCGATGGCACCGAGCTGCGCCTTCGCCACGCCGGCCTCGGCCGGAAGCTGCTGCGCCCACGGCAGCGCCAGCTCGGCGTGGCGCCGCGGCGCGACCTCGAAGCGCTCGCGCCCGGCGCCATCGCCCCAGACCGCGGCCGGGCAGCTTCGGCGGCGATTTCGATGCGAGCAGCCTCATGCCTTGGATCTTCGCGCTCCGCTTGAACTCGCGGACTTGGTTTCGATGGCCGGAATGGCCCGAATACGGCGATTCCTGCATCTGAAGCCATGAATACCTCTCCCGAACAAAGGAGCGTCACATGAAGCATGTCATTGCCCTTCTCGCCCTGGCCAGCGCGTGCGCCCTCGCGCCGGCAAAGGCTGAAACCACGCGCTGCACCGAGATCACCAGCCTCCCGGCGACGATCACCACCCAGGGTGCCTACTGCCTGCACAAGGACCTG
>NZ_KE383816.1:174565-812784 GCF_000422305.1 Luteimonas mephitis DSM 12574
GAACCGCCAGAACATCACGATCCGCAACTGCGGCGTGCGCGGGTTCCACATCGGAATCGACATCGGCGGTGGCGCAGGACATCTGATCGAAGACAACCGGGTGGACAACAGCACCCTCATTGGAATGGTTCTCCGGGGCGATGCCATCACCGCGCGCCGCAACCGGATCATTGATACCGGCGGGAGGCTCGACAGCGCCTATAGCGTCGGAATTTCCCTCTCAGGTACCGGCACGTCGATCAGCGACAATCAGGTGGTCAACGTGACTGTGACCGGAAGCAGCAGCGGTAACGGCTACGTTTATGGAATTTCCTTCACCGGCACAGGACACGAGATCGCGCGCAACCAGCTCATCAACCTCATCCCTGCCGGCGCGGGAGGAGCTTATGGCACCGTTGGTGGCGGCTCGGGTTCCTCGCTGCGCGACAACACGGCAATAAACTCCACGCCGACCAACGGCTGGGGCTTTGACGGGGGCAGTAGCGGCTCCCAATGCAGGGGCAACATGTCGCGCGGATTCACCACGGTGCTCGAATACTGCACCGACGTCTCCGGCAACGCCGGCACCTGAGCCGGTCCTGCAATCCCGTGCCCCGGCTGCGTGCCGGGGCACGGGACGCGAACCTGCAGGCGATGTCCTGCAGATCTATCCAGCAGGCGGCAACGCCACGCATGACAGCAGCGGCCCGGCCGCTGCGACGACCTGGAGAATGCCCCGGTCGTCGCACCGCGACCTGCTGGGGGATCAGCCGAAGAGGCCTCGCGCGATCGCGGCGCCACCGCCGACCATCGGCACGACGGGACGAAGATTCCTCCGAAGCCGACTTTTCGGCCAGTCGCCGGGGACCCAACCCAAGCCGCAGGTCGGGGCGACGCCCCCGACGATCCGGAACCCGGACAGCCATGGGCGTCGGGGACGCCGACCCGACCTACGCGAAGAACGCCTCCACGTCGGCGACGTCGCGGGTCTTCGGGAACGGCGGCAGCGAGTCCAGGAACAGCCGGCCGTAGCTTTTCTCCAGCAGGCGCGGATCGCACAGCACCAGCACGCCGCGGTCGGTCTCGGTGCGGATCAGGCGGCCGACGCCCTGCTTGAGCGCGATCACCGCCTGCGGCAGCTGTTCGTCGCGGAAGGGATTGCCGCCGGCGCGGCGGATCGCGTCCAGGCGCGCCTCGAACACCGGGTCGTCGGGCGCGGCGAACGGCAGCTTGTCGATCACCACCACGCTCAGCGCGTCGCCGGCCACGTCCACGCCTTCGCGGAAACTCGCCGCGCCCAGCAGCACGCCGTTGCCCGATTCGCGGAAGCGCTGCAGCAGCTGCGCGCGCGGCGCCTGTCCCTGCACGAACAGCGGCCACGGCCCGCCCTGCAGGATGTCGGCCGCCTCGCGCAGCGCGCGGTGCGAGGCGAACAGCACGAATGCGCGGCCGCCGGATGCGTGCAGCACCGGCAGCAGCGCCTCGGCGATCGCGGCGGTGTAGTCGCGCGCCGACGGCTGCGGCAGCCGCGGCGGCAGGTAGCACAGCGCCTGCGAGGCCCAGTCGAAGGGGCTGGGCGCGAGCAGGGTTTCAAAGGAGTCGGAGTCACTTTCCCGCTGAACTTCGCCGGGGGCAGACGCCCGGTCCGGGGAAAGTGACTCTGCCCCCTTTGAAAGCCCCAGCCGCGTTGCGATGTGGTCGAAACGCCCATCGACCGCCAGCGTGGCCGAAGTGAAGATCCACGCCGCGCGCGAACTCTCGCGGTGCGCGCGCAGCGGCGCGGACACGTCCAGCGGCGTGCGCTGCAGGCGGAAGCCGCGCGGCGAGAGTTCGTACCAGCGCACGTCGGAAGAAGAAAGGGGGTCAGAGTCACTTTCCGACGGAAGATCGTCAGTCGAATCGAAAGCCTGGTCGGAAAGTGACTCTGACCCCCTTTCTTCTCGCCAGCGCGCAACCCGCGCCAGCTGGTCCTGCGCACGCACGTGGCAGGCCTCGAAGCCGGGCGCGGCCTCGCGCAGCGGTGCGATCGCGGCGGCGATATCCGCCAGCGCGCGCGACAACGCGTCGAGCGCCTCGCGCACGCCGGCGTCCTGCAGCGCGCGCAGCCGGGTGCCGCGCGGCGGCAGCACTTCCATCGCCGCGCGCAGCGCGCGGGTGGCGTGTTCGAGTTCCCTGGCCGGCTGCTGCACGACCGCCAGCGAACCGTCCACCTCCTTGCATTCGGCCAGCGCGTCGCGGCCAAGCTCGGCCAGCGGCCGCGCGCTCAGCGACTCGCCGAAGAACTGCGCGGCCAGCTCCGGAAGCTGGTGCGCCTCGTCGACGACGAAGGCCTGCGCGCCGGGCAGGATCTCGCCGAAGCCCTCCTGCTTGAGCGCGAGATCCGCCAGCAGCAGGTGGTGGTTGACCACCACCACGTCCGCGTTCTGCGCGCGCTGCCGCGCCTGCACGACGAAACAGTCGCCCCAGAACGGGCATTCGCTGCCGAGGCAGTTCTCGGCGGTGGAAGTGACCATCGGCAGCAGCGGCGAGTCGTCGGGCAGGCCGTCGAGTTCGGCCAGGTCGCCCATGCGCGTGCGCCCGCTCCACGACACGATGCGCTGGAACTGCGCAATCTGCTCGCGCGCGGAAAA
This sequence comes from Luteimonas mephitis DSM 12574, assembly GCF_000422305.1. Classification (GTDB taxonomy): domain Bacteria; phylum Pseudomonadota; class Gammaproteobacteria; order Xanthomonadales; family Xanthomonadaceae; genus Luteimonas; species Luteimonas mephitis. The sequence continues at coordinate 177,175 of NZ_KE383816.1, forward strand.
GCGCGGCTCGCCCCTAGCGCGCTCGAGCCGGTAGCGGCACAGGTAGTTGGCGCGGCCCTTGAGCAGCGCGGTCTTGATGCCGACGCCAAGCGCGTCGCGCACCCGCGGCAGGTCGCGGTGGTAGAGCTGGTCCTGCAGCGCGCGGGTGCCGGTGGAGATGATGGTCTTCTGCCCCGACAGCAGCGCCGGGACCAGGTAGGCAAACGTCTTGCCGGTGCCGGTGCCGGCCTCGGCCAGCAGCACGCCGCGCGCGTCCAGCGCCTCGGCGACGGCGGCGGCGAGATCCTGCTGCGAAGGCCGCGGCGCGAACGCCGGGATCTGCGCGGCCAGCATGCCGCCTTCGGCCAGGGCGGCGCGGCTGCGTGCGGCCAGGCTCTCTCCGGTTCCGTCCTCCATCTCAGAAGCGGTTGACGCCGGCGACGGCGCACTGCCCGACTTGCGCCTTCGCGGCCGACGCGCCAGCCGCGTCGCCTTCGAGCAGGCGCGCCTGTTCGACGGTAGCCCAGTGGCGGCGGCACAGCGGGCCGACCTTCGAACCGGTTTCGAAGGCACGCCGGGCCAGCGTCTCGGCCTGGTCGTGGTCGCCGAGCAGCAGCGCGGCCTCGGCCCGCTCCTGCAGCAGGGCCGGATCGTCCGGCACGATCTCCAGCGCCTGGTCGAGCGCGCTGGCGGCGTCGGCGTAGTGCCCCTGCGCCTCCAGGCGCGAGGCCTGTTCGCGCAGGTCTTCGACCTTGGGATCGCGCAGCGGCTGGATCGCCAGTTCACCCTCGCCGTCGCCCGCGGCGGCGCGGATCGCGGCGACCTGCTGCTGCGGGGTGGCGGCAGTCAGCGGCGCGGGCTGCGGCGGCGCGGGCTCGGAGGTTGCGCAGGCGGCCAGCGCCAGTGCAATGACGGCGGGCGCGCAGCGGCGCGCGACGACTTGGATTCGAATCGACATCAGGGTTGCTCTTGCGACTGGGACGGTGCGGACTGCTCGGGCAGCTGTTTGGCCGGGTCCTGCGGCTTGCGGTCGAGTCCGAACCAGCTGCGCCAGCCGCCGCCCTGCTCTTCCTCGGCGGCGCCGTCGGGCTCGGCGAACACGCAGCCCTGGTAGGGCGGCGCGTAGCCCTTGGCAAACGGGAACTGCCGCGCGCCGGGACAGGACGCATCGGTGCTGTTGGACTGCGCCACCCACTGCCAGTCGAGCCCGTCGCTGCCGACTTTCAGCGGCGCGCTGGGCAGGTGCGAGAACAGGCCGGACCAGACCCGCATCGCACCGGTGGCGCCGTACAGGCCGGTCATCTCGTTCTGGTCGTTGCCGACCCAGGCCACGGCGAGGTAATCGCCGGTCCAGCCGGCAAACCAGCTGTCGCGGCCATCGTTGCTGGTGCCGGTCTTGCCGGCGGCGTCGAGGCGGCCAAGGCCGTCGCGGACGAGCTGGTGCGCGGTACCGTTGGTCACCGTGCGCTGCAGCGCGGTGGAAATCAGGCGCACGGCGATCGCGTCGCCCGGCTGCGCCGGCTTGGGTTCCTTGTCGTAGCGCTTGAGCATCCTGCCGTCGCCGTCGAGCACGCCGCGCACCAGGTGCAGGGGCTGGATCTCGCCGCCCGACGCGAGGAACTGGTACAGCTGCGCCATCGCATACGGGCTCTGGTCCACCGCGCCCAGGATCAGCGAGGGATTGGGGTCGGCCTTGATGCCCGCCAGCTTGTCGAGCAGCATCGCCACGCGCTGCGGCTGCACCGCCATGCCCACGCGCACCGTGGCCTGGTTGTAGGACTGCGAGAGCGCATCGATCAGGCGCACGCTGCCGTGGCTGCGGCCGTCGGAATTGCCCGGGCTCCAGCGCTTGCCGTTGCCCAGCGTCACCGTGACCGGCGAATCGTCCACCCAGCTGGCCAGCGACCATTGGTCGGGCGATGCCAGCGCCAGCATGTAGACGAAGGGCTTGAGCAGCGAACCGACCGGGCGTCGCGCCTCGATCGCGCGGTTGAAGCCCGGCTGGCGGAAATCCCGGCTGCCGACCACGGCCAGCACGTCGCCGTTGTCGACGTCGGTCACCACCACGCCGGCCTGCAGCGGCGGCCGCTTGTTGTTTTCCAGCGACTTGAGCGTGCGCGTCACCGCGCCTTCGGCGTAGGCCTGGGCCGCAGGCGACATCCCGGTCATCACCCGCAGGCCGGCGCCCTGCAGCGCGTCGGCCGGGTAGTCGCGCACCAGCTGCCGGCGCACGAGGTCCACATACGCCGGGAAGGGATTGGCCGAAGTGCTGCCCGGCGCGTTGGTCACGCCCAGCGGTGCCTTGCGGGCGCGCGCGTACTGCGCGTCGTCGATCAGCTGCGGATCGGACTCGTGCATCTTCGCCAGCACGAAGTCGCGGCGATCGCGCGCAGCGTCCGGGTGCCGGCGCGGATCGTAGGCCGACGGGCCCTTGACCATGCCGATCAGCAGCGCAATCTGTTCCGTCGACAGGTCGCCCAGTTCGCGGCCGAACCAGTACTCGGCGCCGGCCGCGACGCCGCGGATCTCCTGCGCACCACGCTGGCCGAGGTAGACCTGGTTGAGGTAGGCCTCGAGGATGCTGCGCTTGTCGTAGCGCGCCTCGATCAGCAGGGCAAACAGGATCTCGTTGAACTTGCGGCTGAAGGTCTGCTCGCGGCCGATGCCGAGGATGCCCGAGCGCGCCAGCTGCTGGGTCAGCGTGCTGCCGCCCTGCTTCGCTTCGCCGGACTTGAGGTTGACGAAAGCCGCGCGCAGCATGCCGCCCAGGTCGATGCCGTGGTGATGGGCGAAGTCGCGGTCCTCGACCGCCTGCAGGCCGGTCACCAGCAGCTCGGGCACGTCCTCGATCCGGACCAGCTGCCGCTCCTCCTGCGTTTGTCCGTAGAGGGTCGCGATGCGCGCCGGGTCCAGCCGCACCGACTTGGCCGCCTTGCGGCTGCCGGCGTCGCGCAGGCTGGCGACGCGGCCGCCGGACAGGGTGACTTCGACCCGGCTCGGGGCGACGTCGCCGTCGACATCGCGGAAGCCGCGGTTGGCGATTACCCAGCGCGCGCCGTCATGTTCGTACGTCCCGGGGCGCTTGCCGCCGTCCTCGCGATACGACGCCGCGGCCAGCTCGGTCTTGAGCGTCTGCGCATCCATCGCCACGCCGGGCGCCAGCTGCAGCGGGCGCGCGTATACGCGGGTGGGCACCTGCCAGCGCAGCTGGCCGAAGCGTTCGCTGACCTGGTGGTTGAGGTAGAGCGTGTACGGGATCAGGAAGCCCAGGCCCAGGCCCACGGCCGCCAGCGTCCAGGTCAGCAGGCGCCGGCGCCAGTCCGGCGCGGCGCCGTTTCCGTCGAGCGCGTCCTCGTCTTCGTCGTAATCGATTCGGGCCACGGTACGGTTCGGGAAGAGGGATGCGACAATGGCGCGCGCGCCGCGGAAGCGACGAGTCTATCGCAGACCCCGCTGAACGCCGGCTTGCAGCGTTGGCATCTCCGGGCGATGCCGTCCATGGCGCAAAATGGGCGCCGCCCGCAGGTGCCGGGCCGCAGCGGGGATGATCCCGCGCGACCGCCCTCCATTCCGCCAGCCGGAGCTCCAAGTTGTCGATTTCCTTGGCCGATGCGCGTTTCCTGTTCGATCGCGCGACCGGCCTGATCCGCCGCGGCTGGCTCAGCCTGCGCACGCGCGGCCTGCGCGCAAGCTGGGAGCGCGTACGCGCGCAGCTGCGCCGGGTCCCCGCGGCGCAGCGCGCTGCACTGTACTTCCCCGCCGCGACGCCGCGCGTGCCGGCGCGGCTTGCCACCAGCGCCGAACCGCTGGCGAGCATCGTCATCCCCGTCTACGGACAGCTCGAACACACCCTGCGCTGCCTGCGCGCGCTGGTCGAACAGCCGCCGCAGGCGGCGTTCGAGGTCATCGTGGTCGACGACGGCTCGCCGGACGACAGCGCCGAGGTGCTGCCGACGATTGCCGGCCTGCGCCATCACCGCCGCGCCGTGAACGGCGGCTTCATCGCCGCATGCAACGACGGCGCCGCGCTGGCCCGCGGCGAGTTCCTGGTGTTCCTCAACAACGACACCGTGCCGCAGCCCGGTTGGCTCGATGCGCTGCTGCAGACCTTCACCGACCATCCCGGCGCGGGCCTGGTCGGCGCGCAGCTGCTGTATCCCGATGGCAGGCTGCAGGAGGCCGGCGGCGTGGTGTTCGCCGACGGCAGCGGATGGAACTACGGCCGCCACCAGTCCCCCGTCGATCCGCGCTACGGCTACCTGCGCGATACCGACTACGCAAGCGGCGCTGCCATTGTCATTCCGCGCACCCTGTTCGTGCAGGCGGGCATGTTCGACGTGCGCTATGCACCGGCGTATTACGAGGACACCGACCTGGCCTTCGCGGTCCGCGCCGCCGGCAGGCGCGTGCTGTACCAGCCGGCCGCACGCGTGGTCCACGACGAGGGCACCACCGCCGGCACCGATACCCGCCACGGCGCCAAGGCCAGCCAGGTCCGCAACCGCGAACGCTTCGCGGCGCATCGGGCCGAAGCGCTGCGGCAACAGCTGGCTGCCGATGTCGTGCCCTCGCCCGCCACGCTGCATCACCGCCAAAGGCAGGTGCTGGTGATCGACGCGCTGTCGCCGATGCCCGATCGCGATTCCGGATCGCTGCGCCTGGTCAACCTCATGCGCCTGCTGCAAGCGGAAGGCGCCCACGTGGTGTTCCTGCCCGCCGACCTGAAGCATGCCGGCGCGTACACCGAAGCGCTGCAGGCGCTCGGCGTGGAAACCTGGTTCGCCCCGTTCGTCGGCGGCGTCCCGGCGTGGATGCGCGAGCACGGGCCGCGCTTCGACAGCGTCATCGCCTGCCGCCACTACGTCGCGCGCGAATTCCTCCCGCTGCTGCGCAAGCACGCGCCGCAGGCGCAACTGGTGTTCGACACGATCGACCTGCACTACCTGCGCGAGCAGCGCGCGGCCGAAGTGGCCGGCGATGCCGCGCGGGCGCGGACGGCGCAGCGCACGCGCGTGCTGGAACTGGACGTGATCGCGCGCAGCGACCTGACCCTGGTGGTCAGCGACGCCGAGCGCGCACTGCTTGCGACCGACGCACCCGCCGCGCGCGTGGAAGTGCTGTCCAACCTGCACCGCATCGCCGGTCCGGGCGCGCCGTTCGCGCAGCGCCGGGACCTGGTGTTCGTCGGCGGCTTCCGCCATCCGCCGAACGTCGATGCGGTGCGCTGGTTCGCCGACGCGGTGTTTCCGCGGGTGCGCTTGCGCCTGCCCGACGTCCGCTTCCACTGCATCGGCGGCGACGTGGTCGAGGCGATCGGCGCGCTGGCCGAACGCGACGGCATCACCGTGCACGGCCACGTGCCCGACATCGCGCCGTACATGGACGGCTGCCGGGTCGCGCTGGCGCCGCTGCGCTACGGCGCCGGCGTCAAGGGCAAGGTCAACCTGAGCATGGCGCACGGCCAGCCGGTGGTGGCGACCTCATGCGCGATCGAAGGCATGCACACGCGCGACGGCCACGACGTGCTGGTGGCCGACGACGCCGATGCCTTCGCCGACGCGGTGGTGCGCCTGCACGAGGACGAAGCGCTGTGGACGACGCTCAGCCGCAACGGGCTGGACAACGTGGCGCGCCACTTCTCGCTCGACGCCGCGCGCGAAACGGTGCGGCAGGTGTTCTTCGCACCGCGCGACTGACGGCACGCCGCGCCCGCCGGCAGCGGGCTCAGCGGGAGCGGGGTCTTCGGGAGCGACCATGGTCGCGGCGCCGTGAAGCAATCCGGCAACTGGCGAGGCCCATGACCTGACGGGCACAGGCTCGAATCCCGCCCCCGCTACCGGCTGTACGCGATCGGCGGAAAGCCTCGACGGGCCGCGGCAGCTGGACTGCCGGCAGGCCCGGACCGACGGCGTCCCCGCGCCCGGCTGCGCCGGTCGCTGCGCGACTCAGCGCTGCGGCGCGGTAGCCGCGCGGATGCGGCGGTCGAAATCATCGAGGCCCGGCGTGGCCGGATCCAGCGCGCGCGCCGAGGCCAGTGCCGCGCTGGCGCCGCGCAATTCACCAGCGCCAAGACGCTCGTCGCCGATCGCCAGCCAGCGCCCGGCCAGCCGGCGGCGCGCCGATGCCAGCGCGGCGGCATCGGTTTCCAGCACCACGCGCGCATCGAAACAGGCGCGCGCAAGGCCGAGGTTGTTGGCGCGCAGGCCGCGTTCGAAGCATTCCTTCGCGGCCGGCAGCAGGCGCGCGCTGGCCTTGCGCACGGCGGGATCGTCCGGCGCGATCGCGCGCGCGGCGCGCAGCTTGTCGAAGGCGCTGTCGCCGGGCGGGTCGAGCAGGTCGCCGCGCGCTTCGGCCTGCCTGGCCTCGTCCAGCAGGCGCGCGACCCGACGCGCGCGCTCGCGTGGCGGCACCTGGCTGCCCAGGCGTGCATGCGCCTGCCGGGCACGGGCGATGCGGTGCTCGGCTTCCGGGATTCCGGCGGCGTCCGGTGCCAGCGCGCGCGCCCTGTCCAGCGCCGAGTCGGCGGCGGCGAAGCGGAAATCGGCAGCCAGGGTTTCGGCGCGATGCGCCCAGGCAGCCGCGACGCGCTGCAATCCTGCGTCCGCATCGGCCTGCTGCCCGGCCTCGCCCAGCAGCCGGTAGCGCTCTTCGGCGCGCTCCAGGCGCCCGGCACGCAGATCTGCGGCGGCGCGGCCGCGCACGTCGTCGAGTTCCTCGTTCAAGCGCGCCTGGGTGTGGGGCAGGTCGACGTGGCCCGGGTCGAAGTCGCGCGCGGCTGAAATCGCGGCCGTGGCTTTGGCGAGCTTGCCTTCGCGCAACTGCGCGCGGGCCTGCTGCAGCAGTTCACCCAGCGCGTCCTCGCGGCCTTCGAGCGCGCGCGTATCTTCCGGCTGCAGCGCGAGGATGCGCTGGTACAGCGGCAGCGCGGCGCTGTCGTCGCCGGTCAGCCGCCCGGCTTCCCGCGCGGCCTCGGCCTGCGCGAGCAGCCGGGGAATGCCGGCATGGGCCGCCTCGCGCTTGCGCAGCGCCGCGGCCACGGCATCGGCGTCGGCGCGCGGCACCGACAGCGCGCGCGCCAGCCGCAGCGACGCGTGCGCGTCGGCGAAGCGATCCTGCGCGGTGGCGACGCGCGCCTGCGCCAGCGCCGCTTCCGCCACCTGTCCCAGCCCCACGCGCGCCTCGTCACGGTCGGGGTCCATCGCCAGCGCCGCTTCGTAAAGCTCGCGCGCGCCGCTGCCGTCGGCCGCGGTCAGCCGGCCCTGCGCCAGCGCCTGCGCCGCCTGCACGCGCAGCGCCTGCGCCCGCGTCTGCGGCCAAAGCCAGTCGGCCAGCGGCTTGCGGAATGCCACGACCAGCACCGCCGCCAGCAGCGCGCACGCCAGCAGCCACGGCCACCATCGCCGACGCGCAGGGACGGGCGCGCGGCGCGGCGTGCGGCGCGCGAAGTCGAGGCCCGCCAGCGGCCCCATGCCCGGCTCGCGCCGGCCATCGCCAAGGTCGGCGCCGCGCCCCCCGTCGGGATGGTTTGGCGTATCGCGTACGTGGATCACCGGCGCAGCATAGAAGATGCCGCCTGAGGCCACAGTGATCTCGCCGTCGTGCCGCTGGCCCGCGTTGCTCAGGCGCGTCGCGCCTGCTGCACGCCCGGGAGGCTTTCGATCTTGCCGAGCAGGCGCGAGAGCTGGCCGAAATCCTGCACCCGCACTTGCATGTGCAACCGCTGCTGGCCGTGGCGACCGCTGTCGCTGCGGATCGACAGCACGTGCGCGTCTTCCTGCGCGATCAGGTTGGTCAGGTCCTTGAGCAGGTACTTGCGGTCGACCGCGTCGACCACCACGCCGGCCTCGTGCCCGCCGCCGGCGCGGCCCCACTCGACCGGCAGCACGCGCTCGGGGCTCGCGGCCGACAGGCGCAGGAACGCGGCGCAGTCGGCGCGGTGCACGCTCACGCCGCGGCTGCGGGTGAGGTAGCCGGCAACGGCCTCGCCCGGCACCGGCTGGCAGCAGCGCGCCACCTGCACCAGCAGGTTGCCCACGCCGACCACGGTGAACGCCGAAGCCGGCGTCCTCGCCGGCTTGCGCGGCACGCGCACGGCCAGTTCGCCATCGCCCGGAGCGGCCGGTTCGCGCAGGCCGCGCTCGTGTTCGAGCAGCGCGCGCGTGACCTGGTGCGGGCCGACGTCGCCCAGCGCAACCAGCACATGCAGGTCGTCAAGCGTGGCCGCGTTGAACTTCTGCAGCGCGGGCGCCGGGTCGGCCTGCTGCAGGCCCAGGCGCTTGAGCTCCCTGTCGAGCAGCTCGCGGCCGTCCTGCAGGTTGCGCGCGCGGTCGAGCTTGTGGAACCAGCTGCGCACCTTCTCGCGCGAGCGCGCGCTGGCGAGGAAGCCGTTGGACGCCAGCAGCCAGTCGCGGCGCGGCTCGGACACCTTGCCGGTGAGGATCTCGACCCGGTCGCCGCTGCGCAGCACGTGGTCGAGCGGCACGATGCGGCCGTCGACCTTGGCGCCGCGGCAGCGGTGGCCGACGTCGGTGTGCACGTGGTACGCGAAATCCAGCGGCGTGGCGCCACGCGGCAGGTCGACCACTTCGCCGCGCGGTGTCAGCACGTAGATGCGGTCCTCGACCAGCTCAGTGTCGAGGCTGCCTGCGAGTTCGCCCGCACCATCGGCGCTGGCATCCAGCAGCCGCCGCATCCATTCGATCTTGCGGTCGAGCGCGGCATTGCCCGCGGCCGAACGCTGCGGCCCGCTGCGCCCCGCGTAGCCCTGCTCCTTGTAGCGCCAGTGCGCGGCCACGCCCAGCTCGGCCTGCGCGTGCATCTCGCGGGTGCGGATCTGCACTTCCAGCGTCTTGCCCTCGGGCCCGACCACGGCGGTGTGCAGCGAGCGGTAGTCGTTGTGCTTGGGCCGGGCGATGTAGTCGTCGAACTCGCTGGGAATCGGCATCCACAGCGCGTGCGCGACGCCCAGCGCCGCATAGCAGGCGGGGATGTCATCGACCAGCACCCGCACCGCGCGCAGGTCGTAGAGCTCGCCGATCGGCACGTCCTTCTTCTGCATCTTCTTCCAGATGCTGTAGATGTGCTTGGGCCGGCCGGCGACCTCGCCGTCGATGCCCTGTGCGGCCAGCGCCTCGCGCAGCGTCCGGGTGACCTGGTCGATGTACTGCTCGCGGCCGGCGCGCTTGTCGTCGAGCAGGCGCGCGATGCGGCGATAGGTCTCCGGCTCGAGGTAACGGAACGCGAGGTCTTCCAGCTCCCACTTGAGCTGCCAGATGCCCAGCCGGTTGGCCAGCGGTGCATGGATGTCGCGGGTGAGCTGCGCCAGCGCGCGGCGCTCGTCGTCCGGGCGCTGCGAGGCAGTGCGCAGCTGCGCCAGCTGCCGCGCCAGCAGGATCGGCACCACTCGCAGGTCGCGCACGATCGCCAGCAGCAGGCGCCGCAGGCCTTCGGCGCTGCCCTGCCCGGATCGTTCGGCGTGCAGCGCCCAGACCTGGTTGGCGGCGCGCTGGCCGTCGAGCAACGCGGCGACCGCCGGTTCGGCGTCGTCCAGCCTTGCGCCCAGCCGCGCAGCGGCGTCCGGCAGTGCGTGCAGGATCGCGGCCAGCACCGCCTCGCCATCTGCATTGAGCAGCGCGAGCGAGTCGAGGGTGTCGACCAGTTCGGCCAGCGTCGCGTCCGGGGCATCCCCCGCGCCGGCCAACGCCTCGTCGAGCAACGTCCGCAAACGCCGCGGCAAGGCGGCGACGGCCGGGTGCGCGGCCAGGACTTGCTCGACGTTGTGGACGGGCGACGACACGCGCGGTTCCTGCTCCGGGGGGAAGGTCTACACTAGCGGCCTCCCGACCCGAGGAACAGACCATGCGCTCGTCGATCCTGCTCGCGTTCACCCTGCTGCTCGGCTGCGCGTTTCCCGCGTTCGCACAGACCCCGGCCGCGCAGCCGCCGATCGAGCAGGCGATGACGCCGGAACAGTTCAAGGCCGCCGGCCTCGACAAGCTCAGCGCCGAAGAACTGGCCAACCTCAACGCCTGGTTGAACCGCACCATCACCACCGAAACCACCAAGGCAGCCGAACAGGCCGCGGTGCAGGCGAAGGAGATGGTGGAAACGGAGAACCGCGGCTTCTTCCACTTCGGCTCGTCCGAACCGATCGATGCGCACATCGCCGGGCAGTTCAAGGGCTTCCGCAAGGGCAACACCTACACCCTCGACAACGGCCAGCAGTGGCGCCAGACCGACACCGCCTCGCTGGCCGGCGTGCGCGTCGAAAACCCGGCCGTCAAGATCACGCCCAGCCTGATCGGCAACACCTGGTACCTGCGCATCGAGGGCTACAACACCCGCGCCAAGGTCGAGCGGGTCAAGTAACGCAACCACGCATTCGCAACGCGAGTGCCCTTGCCATGGCGTCACCTACCGCAGCCGCGCCATCCGCGCGGCGAGCTTCTTTGGTGACACCCCGCCCTTCGCGCCCAGTTCCTGGGCGAACAGCGAAACGCGCAGTTCCTCGATGTCCCAGCGCAGCGCCTGCCACTCGGGATCGTCGGCATGGCCTTCGGCGGCGGCTTCGGCCAACGCCTGGGTGAACGGCTTGAGGTCGAGCATGCGCTGCTGGTCGCGCGGCGGGTCGTTGAGCGCGCGCTGCGCGCGCGTGGCCAGCGCGCGCAGGTAGCGCGGGTACTCGGCCAGCGCCTGCGCCGGCACGTCGCGCAGGAAACCCGGCGGCACCAGCGCGGCCAGCTGCGCCTGCATGTCGTCGAGGTTGCCGCGCGCCCAGCCGACCAGTTTCGAATCGAGCTTCGCGCGCACCTCGGCCACCAGCCCGAGGATGGTCTCGGCCTGCTGCAGCCGCGCCATCGCTTCACCGAACAGCGCCTTGCCGATCGCATCGCTGCGCGCGGCGAACGCCGCCGCGTCGCGGATGTCGCCGAGCCCGCCCGCCGCAAGCGCGGCGAACGCGCCATCGACGAGATCCTCGCGCAAATGATCGGCGGGCCTGCCGCTGGACGAGGCACGCGGCGCTGCGGACTCGATCGCCGCATAAAGCAGCGCCGTCTTCGGCGGGACCGGCAGCTGCTTGCGCGCCTGGCGCACGCGATCGGCCAAGGCAAACGCCAGCAGCCTGCGCACGCCGCGCGGATGGTGGCGGCGCGCTTCGTCGCGGTCGGCGTGCACGTCGAGGCGGACGCTGTCGCCGTCATCGTGCAGCGCCGGATAGGCGGGTACGCCGCCGGCGCCCGGTACCGATTCCGGAATGGGCTCAGCCGGGAATTCCACCAACCCGTCCTGCGCCAGGCCTTCCGAAGCACGCGCGGCAAACGCATCGCGTGCCTGTGCGCCGAAGCGTGCGCGCAGCGCGTCCAGGTCGCGTGATTCGGCCAGCACGCTGCGGCCGTCGGTATCCAGCAGGCGCAGGTTCGCACGCAGGTGCGGCTCGAGCGCGGCCTCCTCGAAATCGCCGCCCGTGACCTCCACGCCGGTCATCCGCTTGAGGAACCGCGCCAGCGTGCCGGCAAACGCGTCGGCGCCTGCATCGGCGCTGCCGTGCGCCTGCGCGAACGCGCGCGCGAAATCCGGCGCCGGCACGAAGTTGCGCCGCAGCGATTTCGGCAGGGTGCGGATCATCGCCGCCGCCTTGTCCGCGACGAAGCCGGGCGCCAGCCACGACAGTCGCGGGGCATCCAGCGCGTTGAGCAGGTGCAGCGGCACGACAACGGTCATGCCGTCGTCCACCGCACCGGGCTCGAAGCGATAGCGCACCGCCAGCCGCGCGTCGCCAAGCGCGATGAACGCCGGGAAAAGGTCCGCGTCGGCGCCATCGGCCACCAGCAGGTCGTCGCGGCTCCATTCCAGCGCCTGCTTCGCGGCGGCCGGCAGCTTCGCGTACCAGGCATCGAGCGCTTGCACGCTGGTGATCTCCGCGGGAATCCGGTCGCGGTACCACTGCGCCATCCACTCTTCGTCCACCACCAGCCCGGCGCGCCTCTGCTTGGCTTCCTCTTCTTCGGCCTGCGCCAGCACCTTGCGGTTGCGCGCGACGAAGGCGCTGCGGGTGTTGATCTCGCCCGTGACCAGGCCGTCGCGCACGAAGATGTCGCGCGACTCCTCCGGGTACAGGCCGCCGTAGTGGATCGGCTGCTTCGGCGCCAGCACCAGGCCGAACAGCGAGACCTGCTCGCTGCCGACCACCCGGCCCTGGCTGCGCGACCAGCGCGGATCGAAATGCCGGCGCGCAAGCAGGTGCGGCAGCTCGGCGATCGCCCATTCCGGCTCGATCGCCGCGTTGGTCAGCGACCACACTTTCTCGGTATCGAGCAGCGTGGCCGACAGCACCCACGGCGGCGGCTTCGATGCCAGCGGCGAACCGAGGAACAGCTGGAACCTGCGCCCGCGCGGCCCTTCGTACTGGCCGCGCTCGGTGCGGTGCCCGAGCTGGGTGGGCAGGCCGGCGATCAACGCGCGATGCAAGCGGACATACGCAGCCGTGCGCGACTCGTTGGGTGGCGTCGAAACGGACGCAGCTGCCTTGTCGCCACCGGCATGCAGGCGCGAGAGACCGGCGTCCGGCCCCGCATTCGACCCCGTGGTCCCGCGCCGGCCGCGCCTGCGTCGAGAGACAGTCTCTCGCGCTTGCGCGCTGGCAGCCGCGTCTTCAGCCTGCGCGCCTGGCCGGATCGGTTGCGCTTCGGGCAGGTCGTCCGCGAACACCAGTCCGCTGCCCGCGGCTTGCTCCTTCCAGCCCAGTTCCTCGCACTGCAGCTTCAGCTGCCGGTGCAGCTCGCGCCATTCGCGCATGCGCAGGAAGCCGAGGAAGTGCCGCTCGCACCACTTGCGCAGCTGTGACTGGGTCGACGCCTCGTGCACGAGACGATAGGCCTCCCAGAGCCTGAGGATGCCGACGAACTCCGATTTCGGATCGCGGAACTGCGCGTGCGCATTGTCGGCGGCGGCGCGCTGGTCGGCCGGCCGTTCGCGCGGATCCTGGATGCCCAGGAACGAGGCGATCGCCAGCATGTCGTGCAGGCAGCCGTGCGCCTGCGCGGCGACCAGCATGCGCGCGAGCTTCACGTCCACCGGCAATTTCGCCATCGTGCGGCCGATCGGCGTGAGCCTGCGCTGCGCATCGACCGCGCCGAGTTCGGCCAGCTGCTGCCAGCCGTCGGCAATCGCGCGCGGATCGGGCGGATCGATGAAGGGGAAATCCTCGACGAGGTTCGCATCGCTGCGCCTCTCCCCGTCTCCCCGCCCGCGTCGCCGCTTGCCGCCGCGATCGCCGTCGCCACCCAGGCCGAGGGAGAGCATCCGCAGGATCACCCCGGCCAGCGCCGCACGGCGGATCTCCGGGTCGGTGTACGCCGCGCGCGATTCGAAGTCGGCCTCGGAATAGATCCGGTAGCAGGTGCCCGGCGCGATGCGGCCGCAGCGGCCCTTGCGCTGGTCGGCGCTGGCCTGGCTGACCGGCTCGGCGTGCAGCCGGTCGAGCTTCAGCCGCGGGCTGTAGCGCTTGACCCGCGCCAGGCCGGGATCGACCACGTAGTGGATGCGCGGCACCGTCAGCGATGTTTCCGCGACGTTGGTCGCCAGCACGATGCGGCGCTGCGGGCCGGGGTTGAACACCCGGTCCTGGTCGCGCGCCGACAGCCGCGCGTACAGCGGCAGCACTTCGGTATGGCGGTATTTCCGGTGTTCCAGCGCCTGGTGCGCGTCGCGGATCTCGCGCTCGCCGGGCAGGAAGACCAGGGTGTCGCCCATCGGCCTTTCGCGCGCGATCTCGTCGCAGGCGGCAAGGACGCCGTCGAGCACGGTGCGCTCGCCTTCGTCCTCGCCCTCCCCTTCCAGCGGCCGGTAGCGCACTTCCACCGGATAGCCGCGGCCCTCCACGTTGACCACCGGCGCGCCGTCGAAGTGCGCGGCGAAGCGTTCGGTGTCGATGGTGGCCGAGGTCACGATCACCCTCAGGTCGCGGCGCCGCTGCAGCAGCTGCTTCAGGTAGCCGAGCAGGAAGTCGATGTTGAGGCTGCGCTCGTGGGCCTCGTCGATGATGATGGTGTCGTAGGCCGACAGCCAGCGGTCCGAGGCGATCTCGGCCAGCAGGATGCCGTCGGTCATGAACTTGACCGCGGTGTCGGCCGAGACGTTGTCGGAGAAACGCACCTGGAAGCCGACCGCGCCGCCCAGCGGCACCTGCAGCTCCTCGGCGACGCGCCGCGCCACCGCGCGTGCGGCGATCCGGCGCGGCTGGGTGCAGGCAATCATCCCCGCCGCGCCGCGGCCGGCGGCCAGGCACAGTTTCGGCAGCTGGGTGGTCTTGCCCGAACCGGTCTCGCCGGCGACCACCACCACCGGGTGGTCCCGGACCAGCGCAACGATGTCGTCGGCATGCGCGGCAATCGGCAGCGACGGATCCACGGCTGCCAGCGGCAGGCGCGCCGCACGCGCGGCGCGGCGTTCGACCGACTGCGCCAGCGCGACCTCGAATGCCTCGCGCGCGCCGGCATCCGCCGGCGCGGCCTGCCAGCGGCGCAGCAAACCCTTCAGGCGCGCGGCATCGCGGCTGCAGGCGCCGTCGATGGCGCGCTGCGCCTGCCTTGACGCGGCACTTGCATTTGGCTCTTTAGGCTTCATCTGTCTGATTAGACGGCACGATCCGATTCCACGCGCCTGCCGCCCGTCCCTATTGTGGCGTCATGCCCTTTCCAGGAGAAACCCGATGGCCAAGACCCCGAGCAAGAAATCCAGACCGGCTGCCCCGAAACCCGCCGCATCGCCAGGTCCCGGCGACCGCGGCCCGGCCATCGACATCGGGATCGATGCGACCGATCGCAAGAAGATCGCCCAGGGACTGTCGGTGTTCCTGTCCGACGCGTTCACCCTGTACCTGAAGACCCACAACTTCCATTGGAACATCACCGGGCCGATGTTCAACGCCCTGCACAACATGTTCGAAGAGCAGTACACCGAGCAGTGGAATGCGCTGGACGAAACCGCCGAGCGCATCCGCGCGCTGGGCTTCAACGCGCCGGGTTCGTATGCCGAGTTCATCCGCCTGTCGACGATCAAGGAAGAACCGGGCCTGACCGAGGCTCCCGACTGGCGCGAGATGGTACGCCAGCTGGTGGTCGGCAACGAGGCTGTCTGCCGCACCGCGCGCGAGGTGCTGGACATCGCCGACGCCGCCGACGACGCGCCTACCGAAGACCTGCTGACCCAGCGCCTGCATACCCACGAGAAGTACGCCTGGATGCTGCGCTCGCTGCTGCAGTAGCCGGCACGGGCCGCCGCAACGCGGCCCTTTCCCCGCCGTAGGAGCGGCCCATGGCCGCGAGCTTCTTGTTTCCGGCTTCCGGCAGGCCAGCAAAAAGCTCGCGGCCATGGGCCGCTCCTACGGGATCATTTGCGGGGGCCAAGTCCCTACGCCGCCGCGCGACAATCCCCGACTGACCCGCGACGCCGGCTTGCTACCCTTGCATGCATGGGAAACGCCGCACTCGAAACGCTCCGGAAGACCTTTGGCCACGCCGCCTTCCGCGGCGAGCAGGCCGCCATCGTCGACCACGTCAGCGCCGGCTTTGATGCGCTGGTGCTGATGCCCACCGGCGGCGGCAAGTCACTGTGCTACCAGATCCCGGCGCTGCTGCGCGACGGCTGCGGCATCGTGGTGTCGCCGCTGATCGCGCTGATGCAGGACCAGGTCGAGGCCCTGCGCCAGCTCGGCGTGCGCGCCGAGTACCTCAATTCCACGCTCGACGGCGAGGACGCCGCCCGCATCGAACGCGAATTGCTCGCGGGCGAGCTCGACCTGCTCTACGTCGCCCCGGAGCGCCTGCTGACGCCGCGCTTCCTGTCGCTGCTCGAACGCAGCCGCATTGCCCTGTTCGCCATCGACGAGGCCCACTGCGTCTCGCAGTGGGGCCATGATTTCCGCCGCGAGTACCGCGAGCTGACCCTGCTGCACGAGCGCTGGCCCGACATCCCGCGGATCGCGCTCACCGCCACCGCGGATCCGCCGACCCAGCGCGAGATCGCCGAGCGCCTGCAGTTGGAGGACGCGCGCCACTTCGTCAGCTCGTTCGACCGGCCCAACATCCGCTACACCGTGGTCCAGAAGGACAACGGCAGCGCGCAGCTGCGCGACTTCCTGGACGCACATCGCGGCGAGGCGGGCATCGTCTACTGCCTGTCGCGGAAGAAAGTCGAGAAGACGGCGGCGGCGCTGGTCGAACTCGGCTTCGACGCCCTGCCCTACCACGCCGGCCTCGACGCGGCCACGCGCGCCGCCAACCAGCGTCGCTTCCTGCGCGAGGAAGGCGTGGTGATCGTGGCCACCATCGCCTTCGGCATGGGCATCGACAAGCCGGACGTACGCTTCGTCGCCCACGTCGACCTGCCCAAGTCGATCGAGGGCTACTACCAGGAAACCGGCCGCGCCGGCCGCGATGGCGAACCCGCCGAGGCCTGGCTGTGCCACGGCCTCGGCGACCTGGTGCTGCTCAGGCAGATGATCGAGAACTCCGAGGCCGGCGAGGAGCGCAAGCGGCTGGAGCGGCGCAAGCTCGATGCGCTGATCGGCTACTGCGAAACCATGCGCTGCCGGCGCCAGGTGCTGCTGGCCAGCTTCGGCGAGGAGTATTCCGCGCGCGGGCCCGGCCAGCCCTGCGGCAACTGCGACAACTGCCTGGCGCCGGCCGAGGCCTGGGATGCCACCGTGGCCGCGCAGAAAGCATTGAGCTGCGTGTACCGCAGCGGCCAGCGCTTCGGCGTCGCGCACCTGGTCGACGTCCTGCGTGGCGCCGACAGCGAACGCATCCGCCAGTTCGGGCACGAGCAGCTGTCGACGTTCGGCGTCGGCGCCGACCTCGACGCGCGCACCTGGCGCGGGGTGTTCCGGCAGCTGGTCGCCGCCGGCCTGCTCGACGTCGACACCGAAGGCTACGGCGGCCTGCGCCTGACCGACGCCAGCCGCGCGGTGCTGCGCGGCGAGCAGACGGTGATGCTGCGCAAGGAGTTGCCGCGCAGGAAGCAGCGCGAGCGCGGCCGCGCGACGGGCTCGGCGGCGGCCATCGAGCTTTCAGCAGGCGAGCAGCCGTTGTTCGAAGCCTTGCGCGACCTGCGCACGCGCCTTGCGCGCGAGCAGAACGTGCCGCCCTACGTGATCTTCCACGACGCCACCCTGCGCAACATCACCCGGCTGCGGCCGTCGTCGCTGGACGAACTGGCCCAGGTCGGCGGCATCGGCGGCACCAAGCTCGCCCGTTACGGCGAGGAAGTGCTGGCGGTCCTGCACGGATCCGTCGCCGCCTGAAACCGGCGACAGGCCGGGCCGCGACGCGGCGGCTACGTGCAGAAGACGTCGTTGTCGGACGCCAGCCCCTGTGCGCGCTGTTCGCCAGCCCATTCCAGGACCAGGTCCATGACCAGCCCGGTCTCGACGAGGTTGGCCTGGAATGCGCGTTCAAGCTGCTCGCGCGACAGCGGACGGGTCGCGGCCTCACCTGCCTGCGTGGCCATGGCAGCCGCGAGATCGGCGATGCACGCCGCGAACTGCCGCTTCTGCGCAAGCTGGTTGAAGAATCCCGTGGAAAGTGCCGTTGCTTTCATATCCTGTTCCTCGTGCTGCGTGGGCATGTCGCGTTTCGGCAGATTGCGCTGGACGCGTGCATCTGCGGCGAGCCGATGCCACCACCGACATCGCGGGCCACCCGGTGCCCCTCGAATTGTTGCCCATCCAACATGCGGCTTGCGTGAGCGCATGTGGATTCCAGCCCTCATGCATCCGGGCGGCGCCCGCCGTGGCTCGCGAGACGAGGTGCACGCGCAGCGCGCACACGAACAGGACATGCCGTGGCGCCGCGGCCTTCCACGCGCCACGCGAAGCAGCGCCGCCCGTCTGAGGCCCGGTTCGCAGGATGAGCCGCTCCTGACGGCGGGATCGGCGGTGCCCGACATGGACGTTGCGCACTTTTCGATGACAATCGAGGTCAGAACGAGACGATAATTGTCATTACACGGCAAAATGCTGCGGTGCGGCGAACTCGTGCCGATGCGTCACCGGCCCGCATGGCCCGCGGACCGGCCCGACCTTCCTTGCGCGGATCAGCGCGCCGCCGTTCCCTGCCCCGTCGTGGCGTCCTCGCGATGCAGCCAGCGGTACAGCGCCGGCAACACCAGCAGCGTGAGCAGGGTCGATGACACGATGCCGCCAATCACCACCGTCGCCAGCGGCCGCTGCACTTCCGAGCCGGTGCCGACGTTGAACGCCATCGGCAGGAAGCCCAGCGAGGCCACCAGCGCGGTCATCAGCACCGGACGCAGGCGGCCAAGCGCGCCCTCCACGATGGCCTCGTCCAGCGGCGCACCCTGTTCGCGCAACGTGCGGATGAAGGCGATCATGACCAGGCCGTTGAGCACCGCCACGCCCCGACAGCGCGATGAGACCCACGCCCGCGGTGATCGGCAGCGGAATTCCCGCGCCAGCGCCTGGCAATCGGGCACCACTGCCAGCAGCGGCAGACCCGAAACCTGCCTGGCCGACAGCGCCTTCCGCCCCGAGGACGACGATTTCCAGGCAATGACCGTCCACTGCTTCATTGCCAGGGCGGTTGGGGGCGATTCCGCGTCCCAGCCGCCTCTTCCAGCCTTTCAGCTCCTTGCGCCACTGGTGCTGCTCCAGTGGTGAGCAACGGAGCCTGATGCGTCAGGCTTTTCGCTTCATCCTTGAGCAATGAAGCCTCACGCGCCAGCCTTTTCGTCTCGTCAACGAGGCGCGCTGCCTCACCCGTGAGACTTTTTCATTCAACCGTTAGTCCTCGAGCCTCATGCGCGAGACTTTTCTGCTCATCGGCGAGTCCCGGAGTCTAGTGGGTGAGAGTTTTTGTTTCGTTCGTGAGTCCCGGAACCTCATGCGTGAGGCTTTTTGTCTCGTTCGCGAGTCCCGGAACCTCATGCGCGAGGCTTGCTTGCTGATCCGTGAGTCCCGGAGCCTCATGCGCGAGACTTGCTGGCCCAGCGGAGACTCCTGGAGACTCGTTCATGAGTCTCTTTTTCTGCCTGGTGAGTTCCAGAGTCTCATCCGCCCGGGCTTCGCCCGGTCGGTGGCCGTCGTATCGTCTCTCCCGGGCCGGTTCTGGTCCGCGCTCCGACAGTTCAATGCAGCCGATCAACCAGGCCGATCCGCTTCGCGGGTCGCCTTGTTCCAGGGCGGGGACGGGAGGCGCATGTGGTGGGCCGTGATGGATTCGAACCATCGACCAGCGGATTAAAAGTCCGATGCTCTACCGACTGAGCTAACGGCCCACGAGGCCGCGCAGGTCGCGCGGGGCGGCAATTCTACCGCACCGCTGGCGCCCTGCCCTACCCGGCGTAGCGCGTGGGATCGGCTGTTCCCGCGGCTGAGAAGCCCTCGGCGCGCAGGCGGCAGGCATCGCAGTGGCCGCAGGCGCGGCCTTGTGCATCGGCCTGGTAGCAGGAGACGGTCTGCGCGAAATCCACGCCCAGGCGCAGGCCTTCGCGGACGATGTCGGCCTTGCTCATCCGCTGCAACGGTGCATGGACGCGGATGCCCGCGCCTTCGACGCCGGCCTTGGTGGCGAGGTTGGCCAGGCGCTCGAACGCCTCGATGAATTCCGGCCGGCAATCCGGGTAGCCCGAATAATCGACCGCATTGACGCCGCAGAAGATGTCGGCCGCGCCCAGCACTTCGGCCCAGCCCAGCGCCACCGACAGCATGATGGTGTTGCGCGCGGGCACGTAGGTGACCGGGATGGCGGGCGCATCGGCGTCCTGGTCCGCATCCAGCGGCACGTCGATGTCGGCCGTGAGCGCGGAGCCGCCGATCGTGCGCAGGTCGACGCCGACGGTCTTGTGCTCCACCGCCCCGAGCGCGGCGGCCACGCGGGCGGCGGCGTCCAGCTCGGAAGTGTGGCGCTGGCCGTAGGAAACGCTGAGCGCATGCACGGCGAACCCCTGCTCGCGTGCGATGGCAACGACGACGGCGGAATCCATGCCACCGGACACAAGGACGACTGCTTTTTTCATGGGGGATTGAAGATCGGGAATCGGGAATCGGGAATCGGGAATCGGGAAAGAGCATGCAGCGACGGATGGTCGTTGTCATTCCGGGCACAGCCAGAGCGAGGGGCCATGCGTGGCCCTCCTGCGGCAACGACCTCGCGCAGCACCCGGGACGACAACCTGGAGTGGCTTCACCCGCTTCGACGCGCCGGGCTCGGGCAGGGCGGGCCATTCAGTCGCGCGCTGTCCCGCCCACGCCGCCGAATCAGCGCCCGGGCTCGTCATCCCACAGCAGCTTGTGCAACTGCATCTGGAACTTCACCGGCAGGCGGTCGGCGACGATCCAGTCGGCCAGTTCGCGCGGGGCGAGTTCGGACTTGCTCGGCGAGAACAGCACGTCGCAGCGCTTGTCGAGGCCTTGCCCGGCGACCACGTCGCGCGCCCATTCGTAATCGGCGCGACCGCAGAGCACGAACTTGACCTGGTCGTGCGAGGTCAGCAGCGGGAGGTTCTCCCAGCGGTTGCGCTCGACCTCGCGCGAACCCGGCGTCTTGATGTCCAGCACGCGCGACACGCGCGGGTCGACTTCGGAAATGTCGATCGCGCCCGAAGTCTCCAGCGACACCACGTAGCCGGCGTCACACAGCCGCCGCAGCAGGACGATGCATCGCTTCTGCGACAGCGGTTCGCCGCCGGTCACGCAGACGTGGCGCACGCCGTGGCGCGCGACCTCGGCGAGGATGGCGTCGATCTCGCGCCACTGCCCGCCGTGGAAGGCGTAGGCGGTGTCGCAATACTGGCAGCGCAGTGGGCAGCCGGTCAGGCGCACGAACACGGTCGGCCAGCCGGCATCGCGGGCCTCGCCCTGCAGCGACAGGAAGATCTCGGTGATGCGCAGCCGGTCCGCCGATGCGGCGGCGGCCGCGTCATTGGCAGCGGAAGCGGCGTTCATGGATGGATTGTAGGGCCTGCCCCGGACGCGATCCGGGGCGGTCGCGGGCCGGGACTGCATCCCCGGCACCCGTGGATTCAAGAACCGTCGCGGGCGTAGCCCCGACCTACTGCACCTGCGACAGCTGGATCGCGCGCAGCCGGTCATCGGCGGTGCGCGCCGCGTCGGTGCCGGGATAGCGCGTCGACACTTCGGACAGTGTCCTTTCGGCGTCGCCGAGCTGCTTCTGCCCGTACTGCGACAGGCCCACCTTCAGCAACGCGCCCGGCGCCTTGTCATGAGTGGGATAACGGTCGATCAGCGCCTGGAACTGCTGCTGCGCCAGGGCGTAGTTCTGGGTGACGTAGTAGCTCTCGCCGAGCCAGTAGTAAGCGTTCGGCGCATAGGCGCCGTTGGGGTAGGCCTGCAGGAAATCGTGGAACAGCTGCGCCGATTCCGCGTAGCGGCCGGACTTGAGCGCGTCGAACGCCACCGCGTAGGCACCGCGCTCGTCGGCGGTCCGCGCCATTGCGCCCGGGTCGCCGTAGACCGCGGGCGCGGCTTCCGGCGCCGCGCCGGCGATCGGTGCATTGGCGGACTTGGCCGGCGCCGCGGCGGCGGGGACGGAACTGGGATCGAGCGTCGGCGCGGGCGCCCCGCTTTCCAGCCGGTTCAGGCGGCCGTCGAGATCGAGGTACTGCGCGCGATTGGTCGATTCGAGCTGCTCGTTCTGGCGCTGCAGCTCTTCGAGCTGCGAGCGCATCGCCTGCAGCTCGCTCTTGATCTGGGTGACCTGGTTGAGCAGGTCCACGTTGCCCTGGTTGTTGGCCGCCTGCTGCTCGAGCGAAGCCACCCGGTCGGCGAGGCTGGCGCGCTGCGCGAATGCGGGCGTCGCGGCAACGATGGCCGCGACTGCGGCAGCGAGGGCGAAACTGCGGAGAGTCCTGGTCGAATGCATGGTCATGGCCGGAATGCTTCTGGTTCGGTGAACTTCTGGTGCTGTAAAGACAATCGGCAGCTGACGGGGTTCCCGCCAGCTGCCGACGTCGGTTACGCAGGGTGCTTACTTCGCGGTGTAGACGATCTCGACGCGACGGTTCTTGGCCCAGCAATCCTCGTTCGAGTCGGTGCAGGTCGGGCGCTCTTCGCCGTAGCTGACCACCGTGATCTGGGCGCCGGAGCCGCCGTTGGCCTGCAGCGCCGACGACACCGAGTTGGCACGGCGCTCGCCGAGGCCGAGGTTGTAGTCACGGCTGCCGCGCTCGTCGGCGTTGCCTTCCAGGGTCATGCGCGAGGACGGACGGTCACGCAGGTACTTGGCGTGGCAGGCCATCGCGGCCTGGAATTCCGGACGCAGCGCGTCCTGGTCCAGGTCGAAGTACACCACGCGCTGGCGCAGGCAGGCATCGGTGTCGAGGTCGCCCGGGCCGTAGGCGCCCGGCGTGGTCGGCCCGGTCTGGTCGACGACACCGGTGCTCGGGCCGGTGTCGGCCGGCGGCACTTCCTTGACCTTCTTGGAGCAGGCAACGGCTGCGGTGCAAAGCACGGCCGTCAACAACACGCGGGTAATGGTATTCATCTCGTCGAATCCTTAGCGTTGAAGGGGTGTTGCGGAAACGTCGGAAAAAGCTTGGGCGTCAGGGTGGTGCAGGACACGTCAGCGCTGGGCGCGGAACGGGCCCCATGCCGGCTCGCGGACGTCGCCGTCGGCGAGGACCAGGCGCTGGCGGACGCGGCCGTCTGCCGAAACGGCATACAGCACGCCCCGCCGTCCCTCGCGGGCCGCATAGAGCACCATGCTGGCGTTCGGGGCGAAGCTCGGCGATTCGTCAAGTGACCCCGGCGACAGCGTGGACCAGCGCGGCGACCCCAGGCTGCGATCCAGCAATGCAATACGGTACACGTTGCCACTGCCTTGTGCCACGGCGATCTTCTTGTCGTCGAACGAAACCGTGGGGCTGGCGTTGTAACGGCCCTGGAACGTCACCCGCGTGGCGCTGCCGCCGCTGGCCGGAACCTGGTAGATCTGCGGCTGGCCGCCGCGGTCGGAAGTGAAATACAGACTGCTGCCGTCGGCGCTCCAGGTCGGTTCGGTGTCGATGCCGAACTGGTTGGTGATCTGGGTCAGCGCCTTGCTGCCCAGGTCCATGACGTAGATTTCCGGGTTGCCGCTGCGCGACAGGGTCAACGCCAGCCGGCGGCCGTCGGGCGAGAACGCCGGCGAACTGTTGATGCCGCGGAAGCTGGCGATCAGCTCGCGGCTGCCGGTGGTGATGTCCTGGATGTAGATCGAGGAATTGCCCCGCTCGAAACTCACGTAGGCCAGCTTGCGGCCGTCCGGGCTCCACGACGGCGACAGCAGCGGCTCGGGCGAGCGCACCACGGTCTGCGGGTTGTAGCCGTCCGAATCGGCGACCATCAGCGCGTAGCGCGCGCCCTTGCCGGTGCCGGTCACGGTGATGTAGGCGATCCGGGTCCAGAACGCACCGCGCACGCCGAGGATCTTTTCGTAGATGGCGTCGGCCATCTGGTGCGCGACGTCGCGCAGCGCGCTCGAGCGCGCGGTCATCGCGAAGCCGAGCAGGCGTTCCTGCTTGGCCACGTCGAACAGTTCGTACTCGACCCGGTAGCTGCCCGCGCCGGCATCGAGCACGTGGCCGACCACGATGAAGTCCTGCTTGAGCAGGCGCCAGGTCGGGAACTGGATCTCGCTGCCGCGGGTGGGCTTTTCCACCATGTCCGCCGCCGGCAGGGTGCGGAACTGGCCCGATCGGGCCAAGTCTGCGCCGACCACCGCAGCCACGTCGGTTTCCGGCGCAGCGCCGCCGCCCTGGTAAGGCATCGGCACCACCGTGATCGGCAGCGCCGAAGCGTTGCCACCGACGATGTCGATCTCCAGGCCCCGCTCCTGCGACAAGGCCGCCAGCGGCAGCAGGAAGGCGAACATCGCGACGAAGGCGGCGAAAAGGCGCGGGGATGCTTTCATGGGCAGGCCGAGTCCGGGAAAACTGAATGTTGGCAGGGTCTGTGTGAACGGCGTCTCAAAGCTGAATGCGGGCTTGCTCGGATGGTCTTGACGACGCGGATTTGCGTGTCTGTTGCCGTTGGCGAAGCCGTCGCCAAGCGTGCGACCGGCGCCCACCACAGTGCGAAAGCCTGCCCGCGACGCAGCCGGAACTTCTGCAAGCGCCATCGGCCACAAGCGTCAACATCACCCGAATGCGACAGCAAAGCCCGCAATTGAATTCGCTCCCGCAGTTGCTGGTGCTGGTGCTGGTGCTGGTGCTGGTGCTGGTTCTGGTTCTGGCGCTGGTGCTGGTGTTGGTGCTTGTCCCGGCGTTGGTGCCGTACCGGTGTTGGCGCTGTTGACCTTGATCTCCGGGGCCCCTCCGAAGCGGCGGAGGGGGCGGGCCAAACCCCGCAGGGGCGCCGCACATGGATGTGCGGCGTTTTCGGCTGGGGCAGGAGGCCCCATCCGAAAATTCCCCCCGGCTCCGCGAACCCGGCGCATCGCGCCGGGCGCGCAGGCGGGGTGTGTTTCTTTGGGTCACGTTTCTTTGCACAAGCAAAGAAAGGTGACTCGCGCCGACACGGCGCGAAGGCTTTTGATCTTGCAGGCGCGGAACCTTTGTTCTCCGCCAATTACCGATCCTGCGCCTCGAAGTTGAGAATCAGGTTGCGCTGGAACACCGATTCAAAGCCGGCGTACGGCAATGGCTTGGCCTTGAGCACCGCGGCCTCGACCGAACGGCGCCCGAGTTCGTCGTACGGGCACGACGGATCGACCTTGGCGCTCATCACGTCGCCGCCGGGCAGCTGGGTGATGTAGATGCGGCAGCGCTGGCCCTGCGGCACGTTCTCGGGCCGGGTCCAGTTGCGCAGCACCGCTTCCTGGATCGCTGCGGCATACCGTGCCTGCAAGCCTGCATCCACGCCGTTGTTCCCGGGCGGCGGCGGCGCGCTGGCGGCGGCGTCGGAGGCCTGCCTGGCCCGCGCATCGGCGATCTGCTTGAGCTTCTGTTCGGCCAGCTTGGCCTCCCGCTCGGCCTTGGCTCGCTCGGCCTGGATTTTCTTCAGCTTCTGGTCGCGCTGCTGCTCGGCGAGGCGGAACTTGCGTTCGGCCTCCTCCTGCTGCTTGCGTTCGGTCAGGTCGACCTGCTCCTGGCGGCGCTTTTCTTCCTGCTCGCGTTCGCGGGTCTCGGCGGAAATGGCGTTGCGGTCGACCTTTTCCTGCTCGACCGGGGCCGGCTCGGGCACGAACTCCTGCGCTTCCTGCTGCCTGGGCACCGGCGATTCCTGCGGCTGCGGTTCGGGAAGCGGCTGCGGCAGCGGCGCGGCGTCTTCCTGGACTTCCTGCGGCGGCACGGGTTCGGGCTCGGGTGCCGGCAGCGGCTCGGCTTCCCGCGCCAGCGCGCGGCGCATCTGCGTGGACAGCTCGCTGGTGTCGACCATCTCCGCACTGATCGGCGAACCGGCGGCTGCGATCGGCGCGGCGTCGCGCGTCCACCACAGGCCGACGAACATCAACGCGAACAGGAACGCGTGCAGCGCGATCGCCAGCACCACGGCCTGGGTCGAGTCGGCGCGCGTTTCCCGCATTACCTGGCGCTCTGGTGCTGCGGGTCGCTCATCAACCCGACCTTCTGGACCCCTGCGCGCTGCAGCAGCACCATCGCGTCCATCACTTTCTGGTAGTTGGCGCTGCCATCGCCGGCCACGAAGATCGCCTGCTTCGGGTTCTGGTTGACGATCCCGCGCACCCGCGCCTCCAGCTCGTCGGCGCCGATCGCCTGCGGGCGGTCGTTGCCGGGAAGGACCAGCGCGTAGGCACCGGCTGCGTCGACCTGCACCACCATCGGATCCTTGTCCTGCTCGAGCGACTTCGCATTCGACTCGGGCAACTCGACGTCCACGCCCAGGTTCATCAGCGGCGCGGTCACCATGAAGATGATCAGCAGTACCAGCATCACGTCGATGTAGGGCACGACGTTGATGTCGGCCTTGAGCTTGTGCTTGCGGATGCGGCGGCCGTTGGCGGTCATGGCCATGTGGGGTTCACCTCGATGTCATGTGCGATGCGGGCCGGCATGCACGAACGCGCGACGGCCGGCGACGGGGTTGGGCCGCTCACTCGTCGAGATGGGACTGGCGCTGCAGGATCGAGGAGAACTCCTCGGCGAAGGCGTCGTAGCGGGTGGCGATGCGCTCGACCTTGGTGGCGAAGCGGTTGTAGGCCCACACCGCCGGGATCGCCGCGAACAGGCCCATCGCGGTGGCGATCAGCGCCTCGGAGATGCCGGGCGCGACACTGGCGATGGTCGCTTCCTTGACGTTGGCCAGCCCCTGGAACGAAATCATGATGCCCCACACCGTGCCGAACAGGCCGACGTAGGGACTGATCGAACCGACGTTGGCGAGGAACTCGAGGTTGCGCTCCAGCCCGTCGAGCTCGCGCGAGGTGGTCACGCGCATTGCGCGCTGCGCGCCTTCGAGCTGGATCCGGCTGTCGACGCCGCGGCGCTCACGGATGCGGTTGAACTCGCGGAAGCCGCTTTCGAAGATCGCCTCCAGCCCGCCTGAGTCGCGACCGCGGCCCTGCGCGCCGGCATACAGCTTGGACAGCTCGGCGCCCGACCAGAAGCGCTCCTCGAAGCGGTCGCTCTCGTCCTCGGCGCGGCTGAGCAGGCTGCGCTTGCGGAAGATGATCACCCACGACGCGATCGAGGCAACCAGCAGCAGGACCATCACGAACTGAACGGGAATCGAAGCGTGCAGGATCAGCTGCACGATGTCGAGGTGGTTGCCCGCCGCCGCGGCCGCTCCGCCGGCCACGCCCGGATCGGCCGCCAGTTCCGCCGCGGTGGTCGCGGCTTCTTCCGGCAAGGGTTCGACCGAGGTCGCCTGCAGCAGTGCGGATAGGGGCGTCATGGATGGGCTCCGGTGTCTGGATAAGGTCTGGCGATGGCTTTGGTGCGCGCTTCGGCGATGGCGGCCACCGCGGTGGCGCAGCCGGTGCCTCGCATGCCGCACGGCGTGCGACGGGTCGAACGTGGACTGGTCACTGCGCGCCTTGTTCGATGGATCCGAGTTCTTCGTACAGCGTTTCGGGGATGCCGCGCGGGCGGAAGCCGTCGGCGTCCAGCGCCGCGACCTTCACTTCCGCGTCCAGCAGCAGCCTGCCGTCGCAGCGGATGCCCTGCGCGATCACCAGGCTCGCGTGGCGGCGCTGGCGCAGCACGACCGACACGTCCAGCGCGTCGTCGAGCCGCGCCGGCGCGCGGAAATCGATCCGCATCGACCGCACCGCGAACACCAGGCCATGCTCGACCCGCAGCAATTCCTGCCCGTAACCGCGCGCGCGCAGCCATTCGGTCCGCGCGCGCTCGAGGAACGCCAGGTACTGCGCGTGGTAGACCACGCCACCGGCGTCGGTATCTTCCCAATAGACCCGTGTCGGCCAACTGAACGGGAGTCGGGATTGGGGAGTCGGGATTCGGGATTCGGAAATCAAGGGCGCCCGCTCTCGGGATCGTCGGCTTCGAAGAGCGGTTGCGAATCCCCGATCCCCAGTCCCGAATCCCCCCTCGGCCGCAGGCCGAAGTGCCGGTAGGCCTTGTGCGAGGCCATCCGCCCGCGCGCGGTGCGCACCAGGAACCCCTGCTGGATCAGGTACGGCTCGATCACGTCCTCGAGCGTGCCACGCTCCTCGCTCAGCGCCGCGGCCAGCGACTCCACGCCGACCGGGCCGCCGTCGAAGTTCTCGATGATCAGGTTGAGCAGGCGCCGGTCGAGGTCGTCGAAACCTTCGGGATCCACCTTCAGCATCTGCATCGCCGCGTTGGCCACGTCATGGTCGATGCGCCCGCCCGCGCGCACCTGGGCATAGTCACGCACGCGGCGCAGCAGGCGGTTGGCGATGCGCGGGGTGCCGCGCGAACGGCGCGCGATCTCGCCGGCACCCTCGGCGACGCAGTCGATCCCG
This sequence comes from Luteimonas mephitis DSM 12574, assembly GCF_000422305.1. Taxonomy (GTDB): domain Bacteria; phylum Pseudomonadota; class Gammaproteobacteria; order Xanthomonadales; family Xanthomonadaceae; genus Luteimonas; species Luteimonas mephitis. The sequence continues at coordinate 205,077 of NZ_KE383816.1, forward strand.
AGGATCTGCGCCGAGCGCTTCACGATCCGGGTCAGTTCCTGCGCGCTGTAGAACTCCAGCCGCTGGACGATGCCGAAGCGGTCGCGCAGCGGCGCGGTCAGCAGGCCGGCGCGGGTGGTGGCGCCGATCAGGGTGAACGGCGGCAGGTCGATCTTGATCGAACGCGCGGCCGGGCCTTCGCCGATCATGATGTCGAGCTGGAAATCCTCCATCGCCGGGTACAGCACTTCCTCCACGACCGGCGAAAGGCGATGGATCTCGTCGATGAACAGCACGTCGTGCGGCTGCAGGTTGGTCAGCAGCGCGGCCAGGTCGCCGGCCTTCTCGATCACCGGGCCGGAAGTCACGCGCAGGTTGACGCCCAGCTCGTTGGCGATGACGTGGCTGAGCGTGGTCTTGCCCAGCCCGGGCGGCCCGAAGATCAGCACGTGGTCCAGCGATTCGCCGCGATGCTTCGCGGCCTCGATGTAGATCGACAGCTGTTCGCGCACCGGCTGCTGGCCGAGGTACTCGTCCAGCCGCCTGGGCCGGATGCTGGCCTCGATGGCCTCGTCCTCGCGCGTGGCGTCGGCGGCGATGATGCGGTCTTCGGTCATGCGCCTATATTCGCATGCCGCGCAGGCCGGGCGCCTCCATGCAGGAGTGCCCCATGGGCGCGACGGGCCTTCACGGCAATGCCCATCGCGCCCATGGGGCGCTCCTACCCGGTCAGGCGGAGATACCCCTGCAGGCGTCCGCGGCCACCGCGAACGAGTGCTTGCGCGCGGCGTGGTCGAAAATGTTGGCGGTCAGCAGCAGTTCGTCCGGGCGATGGCGTTCGATGAAGGCGGCGATACCGGCGCCCACTTCGGACTGGCTGCCCAGCACGGTGCACGCCAGCGCCTGCTCGACCATCGCCTTCTCCGCCGGGCTCCAGAACGCCTCGATGTCGTCGACCGGCGGCGGCACCAGCCCGGGCTGGCCGCGGCGCAGGCGCACGAAGCTCTGCTGCTGGGTGGTGAACAGGCGCCTGGCCTCGGCCGCGCTTTCGGCACCGACCACGTTGAGCGCCAGCATCGCGTGCGGCTTCGCCAGCCGCTTCGACGGCCTGAAGTCCTGCCGGTACAGCGCCAGCGCCTGCTCCATCGCCGCCGGCGCGAAGTGCGAGGCGAACGCGAACGGCAGCCCCATCGCCGCGGCCAGCTGCGCGCTGAACAGGCTCGACCCGAGCAGCCACACCGGCACCTCGATGCCGGCGCCGGGCACGGCCTGCACGGGCTGCCCCGGACGCACGGGTTCGAAGTAGCGCAGCAACTCGGCCACGTCCTGCGGGAACGCATCAGCGCCGTCGAAGTAGCGCCGCAGCGCGCGCGTGGTGGCCTGGTCGGTGCCCGGCGCACGACCGAGGCCCAGGTCGATGCGATCGGGATACAGCGATGCCAGCGTGCCGAACTGCTCGGCCACCTGCAGCGGTGCGTGGTTGGGCAGCATCACCCCGCCCGCGCCCACGCGGATCGTCGAAGTGCCACCTGCGACATGCCCGATCAGCACCGCGGTCGCCGCGCTGGCGATGCCGGGCATGTTGTGGTGTTCGGCCAGCCAGTAGCGGTGGTAGCCGAGGGCTTCCGCGTGGCGCGCGAGGTCAAGCGTGTTGGCGAACGCTTCGCGCGGCGTGCTGCCTTCGGTGACGGGGGCGAGGTCGAGGATCGAATACGGAATCATCGCGGGGCTCCGGCGGGGACGTGCTCGATATCGGGACGACCGAGGTGTTTTGCCATCCCCGCGAACATGGACTTTCGCTTATGCCGGCCTGCGACCCGCACGCAGTGTCCGCCCTGATCCTGATCTTGGTATTAGGGCAACGCAGAGTAAGTGTCCTCATCCCCACGAAGGCGGGGATCCAGTGACTCCAGATTCTTGAATAGCAAGGTCACTGGATTCCCGCCTTCGCGGGAATGAAGAGCAAAAGCGAATTGATCAGCGTTTGTCTTAGGTTTTGACTTTGACCTTCTGAGAAACACACCGTCTCACCCTTGTCGGCAAACCCGAAGGGCGCCGCACATGGATGTGCGGCGTTTTTCTATGAGGCAGGATGCCGATTAGAAAAATCCCTGCGTCAACGAATCGCCTGGAGAGCTCCGTACGGGGAAGCGTTTTTCTTTGCTTCCGTTTCTTTTGACGCTTATCAAAAGAAATGAAGCCGCCGAAGGCGGAAGCTTCTGACTTTCGCACTTCTTGCGGCTTGCGTTTTCAACTCACGGGAAAGCAACGTCCATGGATTCCCGCGTGACCAGACATGCGTCTGTTGAAAGCCACGGGGATGACGAACCGTTCAGAGGCTGCCCCTAAATCTCGACCTGCGCCCCCAGCTCCACCAGCCGGTTGCCCGGGATCCGGAAGAATCCCGTCGCCGGCGCCGCGTTGCGGTGCATGAAGGCGAACAGGCGGTCGCGCCAGATCGGCATGCCGCGGCGGCGGCTGGCAACGACGGTCTCGTGGCTCGCGAAATAGGTGGTTTCCATCGGGTCGAAATGGATGCCTCCCTGGTCGCACGAGCGCATCAGCGCCAGCGGCACGTCCGGGGTCTCCATGAAGCCGAAGCGGATCAGCACGCGGTAGAAATCATCGCCGATCGATTCGAGCTGCAACCTCGTTCCCGCCGGCGCGTAGGGCACGGTCAGCGTCTCCACGGTCAGGAAGACGTTGCGCTCGTGCAGCACCTTGTTGTGCTTGAGGTTGTGCAGCAGGCCGTGCGGGACGACGCCCGGGTCCGCGGTCAGGAAGATCGCGGTGCCCGGCACGCGCACCGGCGGGGCAAGCATCAGGCCCGGCAGGAAGGTGTCGAGCTGGATGCCTTCCTTGCGCACCTCTTCGTGCAGCAGCTCGCGGCCCCGGCGCCAGGTGCGCAGCAGGGTGAACACGCACAGGCCCAGCACCACCGGGAACCACGCGCCGTCGAAGAACTTCGCGCCGTTTGCGATCACGAAGCCCACGTCGACCACGAAGAACAGCACGCACAGCGGCAGCACCCACTTGCGCCCGCGCGGCCACAGGGCGCGCGCCACCAGCGCCAGCAGCAGCGTGTCGATCAGCATCGTGGCCGACACCGAGATGCCGTAGGCCGATGCCAGCGCGGTGGAACTCTGGAACATCAGCACCACCGTCAGCACCGCCACCATCAGGGTCCAGTTGATGTAGGGGATGTAGATCTGGCCGATGGTGTCGCTGGACGTATGCTTGACCTGCATCCGCGGGATGTAGCCGAGCTGCATCGCCTGGCGCGCCACCGAATAGGATCCGGTGATGACCGACTGCGACGCGATGATCGCCGCCATGGTCGCCAGCGCGATCATCGGGTACAGCGCCCACTGCGGTACGGCCTCGTAGAACGGATTCTCCACCGCGGCTGGATGGCTGAGCACGAACGCGCCCTGCCCGAGGTAGTTGAGCATCAGCGCCGGCAGCACCATCCCGTACCACCCGTAGCGGATCGGGCGCACGCCGAAGTGCCCCATGTCGGCGTACAGCGCCTCGCCACCGGTGACCGCGAGCACCACCGCGCCGAGGATGAACAGCGAATGCCAGCCGTGGGTGATGAAGAACTTCGCCGCCCACCACGGGTTGAGCGCCTTGAGCACTTCCGGGGCATCGATGATGTTGTGGATCCCGATCGCGGCCAGCGCGATGAACCAGAGCATCGTGATCGGCCCGAACACCCGCCCCACTTTCGCGGTGCCGAAGCGCTGGGCGAGGAACACCAGCACCAGGATCACCACCGCGATGGGCACGATGAAGCGATCCAGCGCGGGCGCTGCGACCTCCAGGCCCTCGACCGCGCCCAGCACGGTGATCGCAGGGGTGATCACGCCATCGCCGAAGAACAGCGACGCGCCGAAGATGCCGAGGATGCCGACGATGTACGCCGAGCGCCCGCCCTTGGCCAGCGTGCGCTGGGCAAGCGCCATCAGCGCCATGATCCCGCCCTCGCCCTCGTTGTCGGCGCGCATGATGATGCTGACGTACTTGAGCGTCACCACGATCATCAGCGCCCAGAACACCAGCGACAGGATGCCCAGGATGGTGTCGTGGTTGCCGGTCAGGCCGAAGTGCGGCGAGAACGCTTCCTTCAGCGTGTACAGCGGGCTGGTGCCGATGTCGCCGAAGACCACGCCGAGCGCGCCGACGACAAGTCCGGGCAGGCCGACCTTGCCGTGTCCGCCGCTGGCCGCGGCGCCTGCGTCAGCACGCATTGTTGATCTTCCCAGGTGCGTTCGCGGGACGGACGGCCCGACCCGCGGCCGCGCCGGAATCATGGCGGCTGGTTGCCGGGATACGATTCCCGGGGCGCCGGTGATAGCTCATCGTGACCTCATTTCATCGCGGCGCAGTTCAACGCAGCGCGGACTGTAGCGCCTTGCGGATGATGGTTTCGGCAACGTCGCCCTCGGCGAATGCCTGTTTGGCCATGCGCTGCGCCTCGGCCGGCTTGTAGCCAAGCTGCTGCAGGGCGACGGTGGCTTCCGAAAGCGGATCGTTGGCGGCGCCGTGCCCCACCCCTTCCATGCCCGCGCCCGCGACGCCGACCGGATACATCTGCGCCATGCGCTCGCGCAGCTCCACGATGATCCGCTCGGCGGTCTTCTTGCCGATGCCCGGGATACGGGTCAGCGCGGCAACGTCGCCGGCCTGCACCATGCGCGCGAATTCGTCGACCCCGGCACCCGACAGCACCGCCAGCGCGATCTTCGCGCCGATGCCGCTGACCCGCTGCACGTCGCGGAACAGGCGCCGTTCGGGCTCGCCCAGGAAGCCGTACAGCGAGACGCTGTCCTCCTTCTGCGCGTAGTGGGTGAACAGCGACACCTCGCTGCCCACGGCGGGCAGGTCGTAGAACGTGCTCATCGGCGCTTCGAGCTCGTAGCCCACGCCGTGCACGTCGACCACCAGCCACGGCGGCTGCTTGTGGACGAGGATGCCCTTGAGGCGGCCGATCATCGCGCACGCTCCGCGTACACGGAATGGGGATCGGGGATCGGGGACTGGGGAAAGCAGGGTTCGTTGGCGCTGCCGACTTGACTGCCTTTCCGAATCCCGACTCCCGGATCCCGGATCCCGGCCCCCGTCACTTGCGGCTCCACGCTTCGCGCGTGCCCATGCCCAGGCGCTGCGCACTGGCGCGCACGTGGGCATGGGTGATGGCCACCGCCAGTGCATCGGCGGCGTCGGCCTGCAGCTTGCCTTTGAGGTTGAGCATGATCCCCACCATGTGTTGTACCTGCACCTTGTCCGCGCCGCCCTTGCCGACCAGCGCGAGCTTGATCTCGCGCGCCGCGTACTCGTGCACCGGCAGATCATGCATCACTACCGCGCACAGTGCCGCGCCGCGCGCCTGGCCGAGCTTGAGCGCCGAGTCCGGGTTGCGCGCCATGAACACCTGTTCCACGGCCGCTTCATCGGGCCGGTACTCGGCGATGATCGCGCCCAGGCCGTCGAGCAGGCGCTTGAGCCGCTGCGCGAAACCGCCCTCGCCCAGCAGCACCAGCGGCGCGTGGAACACGTGCGTGGCGCGACCGGCCGCATCCACGTCGATGATGCCCACGCCGGTGCGCTGCGAGCCGGGGTCGATGCCGAGGATGCGGGTGGAGCCGGCGACCGGGAACCGGGAATCGGGATTCGACAAGGCTCAGCAGCCTCCGCGCGGATCGTGCGCCAGCGCCAGGCGCCGGGCGCCGGCACGGCGACGACGGCAACCGCGGCGCGCGCGCATTTCCGGCCCGGGGTTCACGTGTACGCGTCCTTGCCGAGTTCGGCGTTGCTGTAGACGTTCTGCACGTCATCCAGGTCCTCGATCCAGTCGAGCAGCTTGACAACCTGCTGCGCGGTCTCGCCTTCGACGGCGACGTCGTTGTCCGCGCGGTACGTGATTTCGGCGTCGTCCGGCGCGGCGCCCGCGGCGTTCATCGCGTCGCGCACCGCTTCGAACGACTCCACCGAGGTCAGCACGTCGATCGCGCCGTCTTCCGGATACACCAACACGTCGTCGGCGCCGGCCTCGATCGCGGCGTCGGTGATCTTTTCCTCGTCCGCGCCGGCAGCGAAGCGCAGCACGCCCATGCGCTTGAACATGAAGGCCACGGAACCCTCGGTGCCGAGGTTGCCGCCGAACTTGCCGAACGCGTGGCGCACGTCGGCCACGGTGCGCACCTTGTTGTCGGTGAGGCAGTCGACGATCACCGCCACCCCGCCGGGCGCATAGCCTTCGTAGCGGATTTCCTCGTACGACACGCCTTCCAGTTCGCCGGTGGCCTTCTTGATCGCGCGCTCGATCACGTCCTTGGACATGTTGTTCGACAGGCCCTTGTCGATCGCGGTGCGCAGGCGCGGATTGGTCGCCGGATCGCCGCCACCGGCGCGGGCGGCCACGCCGATCTCGCGGATGATCTTGGTGAAGATCTTGCCGCGCTTGGCGTCGGAGGCGTTCTTGCGTGCTTCGATGGATGGGCCGCGACCCATGGCAAACCCCCGGCCTTGCGTGGAAAGCCGGCGATTTTACTGGAATCGGGCCCTCATCACCCACAGGCGCGGCGGAAGCAGCGAGCCGTTCATGGCGGCCTGGCGACGTGCCGAAGGGCTCGCGGCTTCCGCCGCTCCTACGAGGGCTCGTTGATGTGGCGGAAGTGGCCGTCGTGCAGGAACGCGACCGTCTGCGTGATCGCCTCGGCCGAGAACAGCAGGCCACTGTGGCTGGCCGCAACCACCACGTGGTCGGCCAGCTGCGGGCTGCGGGTTTCGGCGACCGATACGCTGCCGTCGTTGTCACCCTCGAATTGCGCCAGCAGGCCGCCGAGCCCATGCGGCAGGCGGCCGGCGACCATGCCGATCTCGTGGCCGGGCGGCCAGGTCATGCAGCCGTTGCGCAGGAGGTCGGCGCTGCGCCCCAGCCAAAGCGCCGCCAGCGGCCAGCGCGCCAGGTTCGCCGCGGCGCTGCTGCCGCACAGCGGCACGCCCAGGCACACCATCCGGCGTACCGGCAGGTCGGGCTCGGCCGCCATTGCCTGCAGCGCCACCAGGCCGCCGAGGCTGTGGGCGACGATGTCGGCTTCCTCGCCCGCCCGCAGTTGCTCGACCAGTCGCGGCACTGCCTCGTCCGGCCCGCCGACGATGCTGTGGTAGCCGAAGGTTTCCGGCACATGGCCCGCCGCGCGCAGGCGGGTGCCAAGCCATTGCATGGTCGCGCCGACCATCCAGATGCCGTGCAGCAGGACCACGCGTCGTACAGGCGCGCCCGGGTCCACGGAATGCGGCGAAGACGACACGCCGCGGTCAGCCGCAGTCGATTCCGGTAATGGCGTTGTCGCCATCGATATGGACGTTGATGCGATCGCGCCGGTAGTCGCGCGTCACCGCCTGGCCGGGTGCGATCGGCCGGATCAGGCCGCTGCCGCTCTCGCGCCAGACCCGCGCCATGACCGCCTCGGTGGCTTCCTGCCCGATCGCCCAGTCCACGCCTTCGACCTTGCAGGTGCCATCACCGGCGATGGCCGGGCCACCACTGGCCGGTTGCAGCGATTGCGGCGGTGCGCAGGCCACCAGCAGCAGGCCCAGGCAGGTGACGGACAGGATGCGGAAGGACATGGAATGCAGGCCGGTTTGCATGGGAAACGCAGTCTAGCAGCGCGGGGCCGGCGCGCCGGCGGCGCGGCGCAGGATGAACTCGCGGTCGCGCACGCGCCCCACCGGGAACTCGTACTCGCCGGCCTTCACGAATCCATGCCGTGCATAGAAACGCTGCGCGCCCAGGTTCTCGGACCACACGCCGATCCAAAGCGTGCGCGGGCCATCGCGCAGCAGCCAGTCGAGCGCGGTGGCAAACAGCTTCCCGCCCATGCCACCGTTCTGGTGCGCCTTGAGCACGTACAGGCGCTTGAGTTCGCCGTCGCCGGGCGCGACGTCCGGATGCGGCAGCCCGCACGGGCCGGCGGCGGCATGGCCGACCGCAACGCCATCGCGTTCGAGCAGCCACACCGCATAGTCCGGATGCGCGAGGATCGTGCGCTGCTTGTCCACCGCATAGGCATCGGCGAGGAAGGCCTGCAGGTCCTCGGCCGGATACAGGTGGCCGAAGGTTTCGACGAAGGTGCGGGCGGCCAGTTGCGACAGCGTGGGCGCATCGTCGGGCGTGGCGCGGCGGATGGTGGAGGAACTCGGCATGGCACGAATTGTAGGAGCGGCGGAAGCCGCGAGCTTTTGCTCTTTGTTCACCGAAAAGTTCGCGGCTTCCGCCGCTCCTACACGAGAGGGTGTCAGCCGGCTGCCTTCGGCCGCACCGCCACGTGCACCTCGGCCAGCTGCCGGTCGGGGATCGGCGACGGCGCGCCGGTCATCAGGCACTGCGCGGTGGTGGTCTTGGGGAAGGCGATCACGTCGCGGATCGACTCGGTGCCGGCCATCAGCGCGGCGATGCGGTCGATGCCGAAGGCGATGCCGCCGTGCGGCGGCGCGCCGTACCTGAGCGCGTCGAGCAGGAAGCCGAACTTGGCCTCTGCCTCCTCGGCGCCGATGCCGAGCAGTTCGAACACCGCGCTCTGCATCGAGGAACGGTGGATGCGGATCGAACCGCCGCCGATCTCGTTGCCGTTGAGCACCATGTCGTAGCCGCGGCTCACCGCGTTCTTCGCGTTCGCACGAAGGTCGGCCTCGTCGTCGACCGCCGGCGCGGTGAAGGGATGGTGCAGCGCGACGTAGCGGTTTTCCTCGTCGTCCCACTCGAACATCGGGAAGTCGGTGACCCACAGCGGCTTCCAGGTGTCGGCGATCATGCCGAAGTCCCTGCCTGCCTTGAGCCGCACCGCGCCCATGAATTCGCTGACCGTGCGATACACGCCGGCGCCGAAGAACACCATGTCGCCGTTGCCGGCGACGACCGCCTGCAACAGCGCGGCGAACGCGGCCTCGTCGAAGAACTTGGCGATCGGCGAACTGACCGCCCCGGCCTCGTCGATCTTCGCGTAGGCCAGGCCCTTGGACCCGTATTTCGCGGCGTGGGCGGCGTACTCGTCGATCTGCTTGCGCGACAGCGACGCGCCGCCCGGGATGCGCAGCGCGGCGACGCGGCCGCCGTCGGCACTGGCCCAGTCGGTGAACACCTTGAACTGGCTGTCCTTCACCAGGTCGGCGACGTCCACCAGCTCCAGATCGAAGCGCAGGTCCGGCTTGTCCGAGCCGTAGCGGCGCATCGCTTCGGCATACGTCATGCGCGGGAACTCGCCCAGCTCCACGTCCATCACCTCGCGGAACACCTCGCGGATCATCGCCTCGGTGGTGTCCTGCACGGTCTTTTCGTCGACCCATGCGAATTCCATGTCGAGCTGGGTGAACTCGAGCTGGCGGTCGGCGCGCAGCGCCTCGTCGCGGAAGCATCGCGCGATTTGATAATAGCGATCGAAGCCGGCCACCATCAGGATCTGCTTGAACAGCTGCGGCGACTGCGGCAGCGCGTAGAACTCGCCCGGGTGCATGCGCGCGGGCACCAGGAAATCGCGCGCGCCCTCGGGCGTGGCCTTGGTCAGGATCGGGGTTTCGATGTCCTGGAAGCCGCGCGCGTCGAGCCAGCGCCGCAGCGCCTGCACCAGCCTGATGCGGGTGCGCATCATCCGCTGCATCTTCGGCGTGCGCAGGTCGAGGTAGCGGTACTTGAGGCGGATGTCCTCGCCGGCGTTCTCGTGGGCGTGGAACGGCAGCGGCTCGGCCTTGTTGAGCACTTCGATCGCGGTCGCGACCACTTCCACCTGGCCGGTGCGGATCTTGTTGTTGACGCTCTCGCGACGGCGCACCGTGCCGGTCACGCGCAGGCAGTCCTCGTAGCCCACCTTCGCCGCGGTCGCGATCACGGCCGCGTTGCCCGCGGCGTCGCCCGGCTCGGCCACCACCTGCACGATGCCCTCGTGGTCGCGCAGGTCGATGAAGCACAGGCCGCCGAGGTCGCGGGCGACGTCGGCCCAGCCGCACAGGGTGACGGTCCGGCCGATCAGCGACTCGTCGATCAGGCCGCAAAAATGGGTACGCATGGGGGCTCCAGGAATGGCGAACCGGCGACCTGGCGCCGCCGGCGATCATGCCGGCGGTTTGCCGGAATACGCCATTTTAACGGTTGCCGCGTCCCACTGTTTGGGTGCGCGACGGCTGCCGCGCGTAGTTCGGGACGCACCGAGGCGCCCGCGGCGTTCAGCCGCCGCTGGCCGCCGGCTTCGCTTCGGGCCTGGCCGGCGTCGCGGCCTCCTTCGCCGGCTTGGCCGGCTCGGCCTTGGCGGCGCCCTCCCCGCCTTCGACCAGGTTGCGCTTCTTGTCGCTGCCCTTCTTGAAGTCGGTCTCGTACCAGCCGCTGCCCGCCAGGCGGAACGCCGGCGCGGTGACCTGGCGATGCACGTCGCCGGCCGCTCCGCACGACGGGCAGGTGTCGGGGTCGGGATCGGACATCTTCTGCAGGCGGTCGAAGTCGTGGCCGCAAGCGGCGCAGCGGTAAGCGTAGATCGGCATGGTGGACGTACGGCGCGTGTCTGGATGCGCGCCAGTCTGGGGCCTGGGCGCCGGATTTCAAGCGTGCGACGTGTCGTCGGCACTCGTTCTACGGGTCCGTGCGCCGTCAAGCCACGCCCTGCCGTCCCCGGTTCGATCGCCCGCGTCGCGCTGGCCTACGTTTCGCTGCCCCAAGGCGGTGGCGGCGGTTCGACCGGACGCGAGAGGTCGAACTCGACCTGGAACAGCCGCCCGCCGGGGCGCGAGAGTTCGTAGAGGAAGCGCTTGCCCGGCTCGACTTCCATCGCCCAGGTGTTGGCCACCGATGCCGCCGATCCTTCACGCTCGAACAGGGCAATCGACTCGGCATCCACCGGGAACGCCTGCCGCGCCGCCGTGCCGGGCGCAACGCTGTCGCCGCCGTACATCGTCAGCACGTCGTCGCTGCCGTCCTCGTGGCGATGGTCGTGCTTCAGGCGCAGGCCGCCGGCGGTACGCGTGACCACCCAGGTACGGGAGCGGTCGTCGCCGACGTGGAACGGAATGCGCAGCTCGCGCGTCGGTTCTTCGCAGCCGCGCACATGCATCACCAGTGGCTTGCCGGCGAACGCGTCGGGCGCGGGCGACGCCGGCTCGTCGGCGACGATGCGCCCGGCGAATGCCAGCCCGCAATGGCTGGCGAGCGCGGCGAGGAAGGCATCCGCCGGGGCGGCCTCCACTTCGGCAGCCGCGGCCGTCGCGGCGGCTTCGGGCTTGCCTTGGGTGGAACACGCTGCGAACGGCAGCAGGGCTGCGACGGCAAGTGCGGTGAACGTCGGGCGGTTCGGCATTCTCATGCAGCCAAGCTAACCGACCGCGGCCCCCGGTCACAATCTCCCGCCGTTCTCAGGCGCCCTGCGGCGCGTCCGCCTCGACCGCACCGCGCGGGCTGCTTCCGCCCTGCTCCACGATCCGGTTGGCCGTGGCGGCCTTGTCCTCGGGATGCAGGTAGCCTCCGTCGACCGGATCGACATCGAACGGCATCCTCAGCAGCAGCGACGGCAACAGCGTGTTCAAGGTCGTGTAGAGCACCAGCGCGCCGGACAGCGCGGCGGAAATACCGAAGCGGCTGTGCAGGATCTCCACCAGCACCAGGGTGAACACCAGCGTCGGCGTGAGCGCGATCGAGACCCGCAGGGTGCTGTGCCTGCGCTCGCCGCGGAACAGCACCCGCCGCTGCAGCCAGACCGTCGCCACCCGCAGCGGAACGATCACCGCGGTGATCAGCAGTCCCATCCCCAGCGCCTCCCAGCTCAGCGCCTCGCGCGAGACCAGGGTGCCGGCGTGGAAGAAGTAGAACGGCACGAAGAACGTCGCGAACAGCCGCAGCGCGTGGATGTTGTCGTTCGACGCCAGCCGCGGCATGCGGATGCGCAGCAGGCGCGCGATCAGGCCGGCGACGAAGGCGCCGACCAGGTAGTACACGCCCAGCTTGTAGGTGATGTAGGCGGCCACCATGCCGACCATGACCAGCAGCGAGAACTCCGAGCCCGGCGCATGCGGGACGATCCAGCGCCCCAGCGCGATGAACGCCAGCGGCAGGCCGACCAGCATCGCCGCCATCGCCACGCTCGACACCCCCAGCTGCGCCGGATCTCCTGCCTGCAGCACCACGAACAGCGCCGCCAGCGCCAGCAGTTCGCCGGCGATCGCCTTGCTGGTCACCCAGAAGCGCTCTTCCTCGTCGAGCCCGAGCCGCTCGAGCGTGTCGAGGATGAAGCCGGTGGACGGCGTCAGCAGGGCAAGCGCCAGCAGCCCCGCCGCCTGCCATCCCAGGTCGAGATAGCGCCACGCCAGCCAAGCCACGCCGCACAGCATCGCCACGCGGATCGCCAGGTGCGCGAGCAGTGGCCAGAGCCCGCGGCGCAGCGCCCGCAGGTCGACCTCCAGCCCGGCGAACAGGAACAGCGACGAGATCCCGAGCGTCGACAGCAGCGCCACCACCGGATCGTGGGTCTTCGCGCCCCACGCCAGCATCGCGCCGATGCCGAAGACCAGGCAGGTGATCGGTGCCGGAATATTGAAGCGCTGCAGCGCGCGCGGGATCACCAGCAAGCCCAGGATCAACAGCAGGTAGATCAGTTCGCGGTTCATGCGCCTTCCGTGTGCGGGCGCCGGCCTGTATCGCCGCCGCGTCGGGCCAGCGGGCGATTATCGCGGTGCGATGTGTGCGCACCGAGAAGACGGCGCGCGATCACGCCGCGTCGTAGAGCGCCAGCAGCTCGGCTTCGGCGGCTTCCATCTGCGCGCGCAACCCGGCCTGGCGCACGCCCAGCTCGGCGACGCGCTTGCCGCCGTCGGCGTAGGCGCCGGGGTCGGCGAGGCTTGATTCAACCTCGGCAAGCTGCGCCGCCAGCGCCTCGACCCGCGACTCGGCCTGGGCCAGCTTGTGCGGATTGACCTTCGCCGGCCTGGTGGTTTTTGCCGGCGTGCCTGCGGAGATCGCGCCGCCGGGCTTCGCGGATGCGGCACCGGCATTCGACGACGAGCGCGACTCGCCCGAACGCGAGCGCAGCCACGCGGCGTACTCGTCGAGGTCGCCGTCGAAAGGTTCGACCACGCCGTCGTGCACGCGCCAGAAAGTGTCGCTGACCAGTCCGATCAGATGGCGGTCGTGCGAGACCAGCACGATCGCGCCGTCGAAGTCGGAGAGCGCCTCGGCCAGCGCCTCGCGCATGTCCAGGTCGAGGTGGTTGGTGGGTTCGTCGAGCAGCAGCACGTTGGGCTGCTTCCACGCGATCAGCGCCAGCGCCAGGCGCGCGCGCTCGCCGCCGGAGAACCCGTCGATGCTTTCGAAGGCGCGGTCGCCGGGGAAGTTCCACTTGCCGAGGAAATCGCGGAAGGCCTGCGTGGACGCGTCCGGCGACAGCTCGCGCAGGTGGTCGATCGGCGAGGTGCCGGCGCGCAGCGCTTCCACCGTGTGCTGGGCGAAGTAGCCGATGCGCAGGTCCGGGTGCGCGTAGCGCTCGCCCGCGATCGGTTCGAGTTCGCCCACCAGCGTCTTGACCAGGGTCGACTTGCCCGCGCCGTTGGCACCGAGCAGGCCGATGCGGTCGCCGGCTTCGAGGCCGAAGCCCACGTTGGTGAGGATGGTGGTGCTCTTGGCTCCCTCCCCTTCAAGGGGAGGGTTGGGGAGGGGATGGGTTTCCCCCACGCGGCGAGCAACCCCATCCCCACCCTGCCCTCCCCTTGAAGGGGAGGGTTCGAATGCGTAGCCGCAATCGGCGTGGTTCAACCGCAACAGCGCATGCGGCAACCGCAGCGGCGCCGGGAACTCGATCCGCATCTCGCGCTCGGCGCGCACCGCTTCGGTGCCGGCCAGCTTGGCCAGCCGCTTCATCCGCGATTGCGCCTGCTTGGCCTTGCTCGCCTTGGCCTTGAACCGGTCGATGAAGCTCTGCAGGTGCGCGCGCTCGGCCTGTTCCTTGTCGTGCGCGATCTGCTGCTGGCGCAGCTGTTCGGCGCGCTGGCGCTCGAACGCGGTGTAGTCGCCGACGTACAGCTTCGCCCCGCCGCCCTGCAGGTGCAGGGTGTGGGTACTGACGTTGTCGAGGAACTCGCGGTCGTGGCTGATCAGCAGCAGCGTGCCCGGATACTTGAGCAGCCATTGCTCGAGCCACAGCACGGCGTCGAGGTCGAGGTGGTTGGTGGGCTCGTCGAGCAGCAGCAGGTCGCTGGGCGTCATCAGCGCGCGCGCCAGGTTCAGGCGCACGCGCCAGCCGCCGGAGAACGTCGCCACCGCGCACTGCTGCTGGTCGGCCGAAAAGCCCAGCCCGTGCAGCAGCTTGCCGGCGCGCGCGGCGCCGTCGTAGCCGTTCACTTCCTCCAGCCGGTGGTGGGCGTTGGCCACCGCTTCCCAGTCTTCCGCCGCGAGCGCGTCGGCCTCGGCCTTGAGCGCGGCCGCCAGCGCGGCATCGCCGCCGATCACGAAGTCGAGCGCGGCGTCCGGCAGCGACGGCATTTCCTGCGCGATGCTGGCGATGCGCACCCGGTTGGGCACGTCGATATCGCCGCGGTCGGCCTCGACCTCACCGCGGATCGCCGCGAACAGGCTCGACTTGCCGGTGCCGTTGCGGCCGACCACGCCGACGCGCCAGCCGGCGTGCAGGGCGAGGTCGACGTCGGAGAGCAGCAGGCGCTCGCCGCGCCGCAGCGCGAAATTCTTGAAGGCGATCATGGGGCGCGCATTCTACAGGCGCAGTGCCCCGCGACCGCACGCATGGCGACGGGAGCGGGTCCAGCCGCGAGCGTTTCGTCGCCGACGGACAGGCGCAGGCCGCCTCACGCCAAGCGCAAACGGGAACCGGCCTTCCATTGCAAGGGAACCGGATTGCTGCGCCCGGCTGGCAACCTTGCAAGGCGCGATCGCACTCCTGCGAGCCCGATACGCTCGCGACCGATCCTGCTGCCACAGGTGTTCATCAGATGCCCCGGGCGATGGCGGCGGCGCGGGCGCTTCATCGTTGCGCTGATGGAAATATCGCTTCATGCGGATGCAGCGATTGCAGCTGCGCGGCGGCCGTGCTACACCGGACTTCCCTGAACGCCGTGCAAGGAATCCCCCGTGACCCATCGCCCCGCTCCGACCACCCTCGCGCTCGCCCTGCTGGCCGCCATCGCCAGCGCTCCCGCGCTTGCCCAGGACGCCGCGCCGGACGCCGCCGCGCCATCGAAGGCCAAGGCCAGCACGCTGGACACCGTGATCGTCACCGGCACCCGGGTCAGCGACCGCACCGTGGCCGAATCGCAGTCGCCGATCGACATCATCACGCCCGAGGCGCTGCAGGCCACCGGCACCACCGAGCTGGCCACCGCGCTGGCGCGCGTGCTGCCGTCGCTGAACTTCCCGCGCCCGGCGGTGACCGACGGCACCAGCGCGATCCGCCCGGCGCAGCTGCGCGGCCTGTCGCCCGACCAGGTGCTGGTGCTGGTCAACGGCAAGCGCCGCCACGTCTCGGCGCTGCTCAATGTCAACGGCAGCATCGGCCGCGGTTCGTCGGCGGTGGACCTCAACGCGATCCCGGTCGCGGCCATTGCGCGCGTCGAAGTGCTGCGCGACGGCGCCTCGGCGCAGTACGGCTCCGACGCCATCGCCGGCGTGGTCAACGTCGTGCTCAAGGGCAGCGAGACCGGCGGCAGCATCGCCGTGGACGCGGGCCAGTATTCGGCCGGCGACGGCAGGCAATACCAGCTTTCCGGCAACACCGGATTGCGCTTCGCCGACGACCGCGGCTTCGTCCACGTCGCCGGGCAGGCCGGCAGCCAGGACGAGACCAACCGCGCCGGCCCGTTCCAGCCGTTCACGCCCGCCACCCTGCCCGACCAGGGCAACAATCCGGGCCTGGGCGAGGTGGCCTACATCTACGGCGACCCGCAGGTGGACTCGGCCGCGGTCTCGGCCAATGCCGGATTCGACTTCAGCGACAACCTCAGCGCCTACGCCACCGCGATCGCCAGCAACCGCGACATCATCTCGTACGCCTTCAACCGCTCGAAAAACCACAGCGGCCAGGGCGCGCTGCTGGCGCAGTTCTATCCGGACGGCTACGTGCCGGAGATCGCGATGCTGTCGCAGGACCGCTCGCTCGTCGCGGGCCTCAAGGGCGGCAACGATGCCGGCTGGACCTGGGACGTGAGCTACAACTACGGCTACAACCACATCGGCTTCCGGACGCAGAACACGATCAACTACAGCCTCGGCACCGCCAGCCCGACCAGCTTCTACGACGGCGCGCTGGAGTACACCCAGAACGTGGTCAACGCCGACGTGACCAAGACCCTGGACTGGGGCCTGGCGTACCCGGCCACGCTGTCGTTCGGTGCCGAATACCGGCGCGAGAAGTGGAACCAGTCGCCCGGCGAGCCCGACTCCTACAACGGCGGCGGCGCGCAGGGCTTCCAGGGCTTCACGCCGAGCAACTCGGGCCACTTCGACCGCGACAGCTACGCCGTCTACGCGGGACTCGAGGCCGATTTCACCGACAAGTTCTCCGCCGGCATCGCCGGGCGCTACGAGGACTACAGCGATTTCGGCAGTGAAACCTCCGGCAAGCTGTCGGCACGCTACGCCTTCAGCGACGCGGTGGCGCTGCGCGGCACGGTGGCCAGCGGCTTCCGCGCGCCGTCGCTGTCGCAGCAGCACTACCAGGTAGTGACCTCGAACTACAACGGCGCGCTGGACCGCTTCTTCGACTCGGGCACCTTCCCCGCCACCAGTCCCGCCGCGCGCGCGCTGGGCGCCGAACCGCTGCAGGCCGAGACTTCGCTGTCCTACAGCCTGGGCCTGGTGCTGCAGCCGCTCGACCGGCTGTACGTCACGATCGACGCCTACCAGATCGAGGTCGACGACCGAATCGTGCTGTCGTCCAACCTGCTGGTCGGTACCAACCCGGCCGCGCAACAGCTGCTCCAGGACCTCGGCATCACGGGCGTCACCGCGCTGCGCTACTTCAACAACGCCATCGACACCCGCACCCGCGGCATCGACGTGGTCGGCAGCTACGACGTCGAACTGGAGAGCAGCAAGCTCACCTTGACCGCCGGCTACAACTACAACAAGACCGACATCACCCGCATCGCGCCCAACCCGGCCGTGCTCAACCAGTTGGGCGCCACGTTCTGGCGCGTGGGCCGCGACGAGCAGGGCCGGATCGAGGAAGGCTTCCCGCGCGACAAGGTCACGCTGGGCGCGAACTGGAACCTCGATCGCTGGAGCTTCAACGCGGGCGCGACCCGCTACGGCGACTTCACGACCCGCGTGAGCGAGAGCGGCAACCCGGCCCTCGACCAGACCTACGGCGCGATGTGGACGGTCGACGCCTCGGCCAGCTTCAAGCCCAGCGATCGCTGGACGCTGACCCTGGGCGCCGACAACCTGCTCGACCAGTACCCCGACCGCACCATCGCGGCCAACGCCAACCACAACCAGTTCCCGTACAGCAGCCAGTCGCCGAGCGGGTTCAACGGTGCCTACGTGTACGGCAGGGTCGCCTACACCTGGTAACACCGTCGCGGCACCACACCCCGTAGGAGCGGCCCACGCCCCGCGAGCTTTTCGCGAAATGCCGGGGTACGAAAAGCTCGCGGCCATGGGCCGCTCCTGCGTGACGCCCGCATCCGGAGCGCATTGCATCGACCGTGCCCGCCGGTCACTATCGTTTCCCGTTCCCCGCCGGATCCGCGATGCCGCATCACACTTCGCTGATCGCCATCCTGTGCGTCGGCTTCGTGCTCGCCTTCGTGCTGGGCATGGCTGCGCAGCGACTGCGGCTGTCACCGCTGGTGGGATACCTGGTCGCCGGGATCGTCGCCGGCCCGTTCACCCCCGGCTTCGTCGGCGACCAGTCGCTGGCGCCGCAGCTGGCCGAGATCGGCGTGATCCTGCTGATGTTCGGCGTCGGCCTGCATTTCTCGCTCAAGGACCTGATGGCGGTCAGGTACATCGCCATCCCCGGCGCAATCGTGCAGATCGCCGTCGCCACCGGGCTCGGCTGGGGGTTGTCGGCGCTGCTCGGCTGGCCGACGCTGCACGGCATCATCTTCGGCTTCTCGCTGGCCACCGCCAGCACCGTGGTGCTGCTGCGCGCGATGGAGGAGCGGCGCCTGCTCGAATCGCGGCGCGGGCGCATCGCCGTGGGCTGGCTGATCGTCGAGGACTTGGCCTGCGTGCTGGCACTGGTGCTGATGCCGGTGGCCGCCAGCGTGGCCAACAGCGGCGACGCGGTCACCTTCGGCACGATCCTGGCGAAGGTGCTGGCCACGCTGGTGCAGGTGGCGCTGTTCGTCACGGTCATGCTGGTGTTCGGGCGCCGCGTCATCCCGTGGCTGCTCGAGCGCACCGCGGGCACCGGTTCGCGCGAACTGTTCACGCTGGCGGTGCTGTCGATCGCGCTGGGGGTGGCATTCGGGTCGGCCGAGCTGTTCGGGGTCTCGCTGGCGCTGGGCGCGTTCTTCGCCGGCATGCTGCTCAACGAGTCCGAGCTCAGCCACAAGGCCGCGCAGGACTCACTGCCGATGCGCGACGCGTTCGCGGTGCTGTTCTTCGTCTCCGTCGGCATGCTGTTCGACCCGCACATCCTGGTCGAACAGCCGCTGCTGGTGCTGGCCACCGCGTCCATCATCATCTTCGGCAAGTCCGCGGCGGCCTACGTGATCGTGCGCGCGTTCGGGCATCCCAACAGCACCGCGTTGACGATCTCGGCGAGCCTGGCGCAGATCGGCGAGTTCGCCTTCATCATCGCCGGCCTGGGCGTGACGCTTGGGATCATGCCGAAGGCCGCGCAGGACCTGGTGCTGGCCGGCGCGCTGATCTCGATCATGCTCAACCCGCTGCTGTTCGGCGTGCTCGACCGCTGGCAAGCCAGGCAGGATGCGCGAGAGCAGGAGCAGCAGTCGCGCGATGCCGCCGCGATCCTGGCCGAGGACGCGGCCGCCCACCACGTGCCCGACAGCATCACCGACCACACCATCGTCGTCGGCTACGGCCGCGTCGGCAGCCAGCTCGCCGCGCTGCTGCAGGCACGCGGCGTGCCGGTGGTGGTGGTCGAGGACGATGCCGACAGCGTGGCGCACGCGCGCGACGCCGGTTTTCCGGCGGTGCGCGGCAACATCGCCGCCGAGCGGGTGATGCATGAAGCCGCGCCCGGACGCGCGAAACTGGTGGTGTTCGCGATCGCGCAGGCGCTGGAGGCCGGCGAGGCGATCGCCCGTCTCAAGGCACTCAACCCCGCGATCACCGTGCTGGCGCGCGCGCACAGCGATGCCGAGGTCAGGCACCTGCTCGAACGCGGCGCCGACGGCGCGCTGCTGGCCGAGCGCGAGCTGGCCTATTCGCTTGCGGAAATGGTGATGTCCACGCCGCCATACCGGCCCGCGCGCGCGGCAGGCTGACCGGCCGCGCGGCCGCCGCGCATCAGCCCTTCGCGAAC
Source organism: Luteimonas mephitis DSM 12574 (assembly GCF_000422305.1). Taxonomy (GTDB): domain Bacteria; phylum Pseudomonadota; class Gammaproteobacteria; order Xanthomonadales; family Xanthomonadaceae; genus Luteimonas; species Luteimonas mephitis. Next base: position 224,537 of record NZ_KE383816.1, read on the forward strand.
ACCAGCGCCCCGCCCTCCGCGTCCACCTTCACCGTGTCGCCGTTGCCGAACTCGCCGGCGAGGATCTTCGTCGCCAGCGGGTTCTCCAGCTGCTGCTGGATCGCCCGCTTGAGCGGCCGTGCGCCGTAGACCGGATCGAAACCGACGTTGCCGAGAAGTTCGAACGCCTTGTCTGAAACCTCGATGCGGATCCCGCGTTCGCCCAGGCGCTTTTCCAGGCCGCGCATCTGGATCCGCGCAATCGACTTGATCTGCGCCTTGTCCAGCGGATGGAACACGACGATGTCGTCGAGGCGGTTGATGAACTCGGGGCGGAAGTGCGACTGCACCACGCCCATCACCGCGGCCTTCATCTGCACGTAGGCCTCGGGTGAGTCGTCGCCGTTGAGCTCCTGGATCATCTGCGAGCCCAGGTTGGACGTCATCACGATCACGGTATTGCGGAAATCCACGGTGCGCCCCTGCCCGTCGGTCAGGCGGCCGTCGTCAAGCACCTGCAGCAGGATGTTGAACACGTCCGCATGCGCCTTCTCCACTTCGTCGAGCAGGATCACGCTGTACGGGCGCCGGCGCACGGCCTCGGTGAGGTAGCCGCCTTCCTCGTAACCGACGTAGCCCGGGGGGGCGCCGATCAGCCGCGCCACCGAATGCTTCTCCATGAACTCGCTCATGTCGATGCGGATCATCGCGTCCGCGCTGTCGAACAGGAACTCCGCCAGTGCCTTGCACAGCTCGGTCTTGCCCACGCCGGTCGGGCCGAGGAACAGGAACGAACCGCTCGGGCGGTTGGGATCGCTCAGGCCCGCGCGCGAGCGGCGCACGGCGTCGGACACGACCCTGACCGCCTCGTCCTGGCCGACCACGCGTGCGTGCAGCACCTCTTCCATCTTCAGCAGCTTCTCGCGCTCGCCCTCGAGCATCTTGCTGACCGGGATGCCGGTCCAGCGCGCGACGACCTCGGCGATCTCCTCGGCGGTGACCTTGTCCTGCAGCAGGGTGAAGCCCTGGGTCTCGGCCTCCTGCGCGGCCTTGAGCTGCTTCTCCAGCTCCGGCAGGCGGCCGTACTGGATCTCGCTCATCGCGGCAAAGTCCTGGCGGCGCTGCGCGGATTCGAGTTCGAGCTTGGCCGCCTCGATCTGCTCCTTGACCTTCGTTGCGCCCTGCAAGGTGGCCTTCTCGGCCTTCCACACTTCCTCCAGGTCGTTGTACTCGCGTTCGAGCACTTCGATCTCGGCCTCAAGGTCGGCCAGGCGCTGTTTCGATTCGGCGTCCTTCTCCTTCTTCAGCGCCTCGCGCTGGATCTTGAGCTGGATCAGCCGCCGCTCCTTGCGGTCGAGTTCCTCCGGCTTGGAGTCGATCTCCATGCGGATGCGCGAGGCGGCCTCGTCCATCAGGTCGATGGCCTTGTCCGGCAGCTGGCGGTCGGCGATGTAGCGGTGCGAAAGCGTGGCCGCGGCGACGATCGCCGGGTCGGTGATCTCCACGCCGTGGTGCACCGCGTAGCGCTCCTTCAATCCGCGCAGGATCGCGATGGTGTCCTCCACGCTCGGCTCGCCCACGAACACCTTCTGGAAGCGGCGCTCGAGCGCGGCGTCCTTCTCGACGTACTTGCGGTATTCGTCGAGCGTGGTCGCGCCGATGCAGTGCAGCTCGCCGCGCGCCAGTGCCGGCTTGAGCATGTTGCCCGCGTCCATCGAGCCTTCGGCCTTGCCGGCGCCGACCATCGTGTGCAGCTCGTCGATGAACAGGATGATCTGGCCTTCGTTCTTGGCCAGGTCGTTGAGCACCGCCTTCAGGCGCTCCTCGAACTCGCCGCGGAACTTGGCCCCGGCGATCAGCGCGCCCATGTCCAGCGACAGCACGCGCTTGCCGCGCAGGCCCTCGGGCACCTCGTTGTTGACGATGCGCTGGGCGAGGCCTTCGACGATCGCGGTCTTGCCCACGCCCGGCTCGCCGATCAGCACCGGATTGTTCTTGGTCCGGCGCTGCAGCACCTGGATGGTGCGGCGGATCTCCTCGTCGCGGCCGATCACCGGGTCGAGCTTGCCCTTCTCGCTGCGCGCGGTGAGGTCGATGGTGTATTTCTCCAGCGCCTGGCGCGCGTCTTCGGCGTTCTCGTCCTGGACCTTCTCACCGCCGCGCATGTTGTCGATCGCCGCTTCGAGCTTCGCCTTGTCCGCACCGGCGGCCTTGAGCGCACGGCCCGCCTCGCCCCTGTCGTCGAGCGCGGCGAGCACGAACAGCTCCGAAGCGATGAACGCGTCGCCGCGCTGCTGGGCCAGCTTGTCGGTGACGTTGAGCAGGCGCGACAGGTCGTTGCCGACCGAAATGCTGCCGTCCTGTCCCGACACCTTCGGCAGCCTGTCCAGCGCCTCGGCCAGCCGCTCGCGCAGCACCGGCACGTTGACGCCGGCCTGTGCGAGCAGCGGGCGCGTGCCGCCGCCGGACTGGTCGAGCAGCGCCAGCAGCAGGTGGGCGGGTTCGATCAGGTTGTGGTCGCGGCCCACGGCCAGCGACTGCGCGTCGGCCAGCGCCTGCTGGAAACGCGAGGTGAGTTTGTCCATGCGCATCTGGGAAGGCCCTCGGGATCAGGATGGCCGGCAGCGCCGGCAATGCCCATGAAATAGGGTTGACCGCGATGGTTTCAAGATCTTGTGAGACGTCGGTCGGGGCCGCGCTCCCGACGCTTTCAATGATCGTCGGGACGCAGGTCGGGCCTACGCGCCCGACGCCCGCGTCGCCAGGCATCAGGTTCGGTCCAATCGCTGGAAGCCGTCGGGGGCTTTGCCCCGACCTACACGATCATGGGCTGATATGCCATGGCGACTCAGTTCTCCAGCGGCGTCGGCTGGATGAGCTCGATCCAGTAGCCGTCCGGATCCCGGATGAAGGCGATGTCGCGCATGCTGCCGTCGCCGAGCCTTTTCTGGAACGGCACGCCCAGCGCCTCCAGCCGCACGCAGGCGGCGCGCACGTCCGGCACGCTCACGCAGATGTGGCCGAAGCCGCGCGGCTCGCTGTTGCCGTCGTGGTAGACCGGGCCAGGCTGCGATTCGGTGCCGTGGTTGTGGGTCAGTTCGAGCACGCCGCGCTGGCGCGCCAGCCACTGCCGCCGCGCTTCGTCGCCGTCGGGCAGGTCGTCGAGCTCGGCGAGCACCAGGAAGTACAGCGAGAACTTCGCCTGCTCGAAATCCACCTTGCGCGCCAGCGCGAAGCCGAGCACGCGGGTGTAGAAATCCAGCGATGCCCGAGGATCGCGCACGCGCAGCATGGTGTGGTTGAAGATGAAGCCGGCGGTGGCGGCGTCGCGGATCGGGGCGACGCCGGGAACATCGGCGAGTCCGGCGCGGGTCTGGATGGTCATGGCGGATCTCGTGGGTCGAGGGTCCAGTGTCGATGCGGGAGGGTCACGGGGATGTCGCGGAACCCCAAAGACCACGCAGGAGCGCCCCATGGGCGCGATGGGACATCACGGGTAGAGCCCATCGCGCCCATGGGGCGCTCCTACAGGAATCGGTCGCGTTCCGTCGCCGATGGCAGGTGGCACGCGTCGCGCCTGCCGAACCAGCGATAGCGGTTGCGCGCCAGCCGGCGATACAACGAATCGCGCAGCCGGCGCGGCACCATGCGCAGCAGGCGCGCGCCGCGCCAGGCGCCGCCGAGCCGCGCCAGCACCGCGATGATCGCGTCGCTGTCGGTACGCGCGCCGGACGCGTCGAGCAGCAGGAACGACATCGGATCGTCCGGATCGAGCCCGTGCGCATCGAGCAACCCCCGTCCCGCCTCGCCCTGCATCGCCGCGAAGCGGAACTGCCGCGCGCGATCGTGGCGCAGCAGGAAGCCGACCCAGCCGCTGCACAGCACGCAGACGCCGTCGAACACCACGATGGCGCCGCCGGCTGCCGGCTCAGGCGGGGTCGACGGCTTCAAGCCAGCCCTCGTAGTGGATCAGTTGCCCGCACAGCGGCAGCGCGGCCTCGACCTGGAAGGTGTAACGCCCTGCATGCTCGCCTTCGCGGCAATACACGCGGTCGAACAGCGACGCCGGCAGCGGCAGCACGCCCAGCAGGCGCACCCCGCCAACCCGCCACCAGAGCGCGTCGTCCTGCACGTGCAGCGCGAAACGGAAGCGCAGCGGGCCGAGCCGCTCGACCAGCATCCTGCCCTCGCGGTGCAGGCGCGACTGCATCGGCTGGCCGCCGAAATCGCGGTGCCACGTCTCGCTGGCAGGACGCGCGTCGAAGGTGACGGCGGTGGCGACATCCTCGCGTGCCGCCGGCAGGCGGGCGACCCTCGCGCACAGCCGCCCCAGCGGATTGCGGCCGCGCACGATCGTCGCCCGGCCGGCATAGGTGGCCCTGCCGCGGACGTCGTGCAGCGCGCGCACCGCCGGCGGCAGCGAGTAGAACGAAGCTCCGAGCAGCCCCTGGAACAGGGTCGGCGTCATGTCATCCAGGCCAGGGTCGCGATGCGGCCGCTGCGGCCGTCGCGGCGATGGGAGAAGAAGCGCCGCGGCTCGGAAATCGTGCACAGGCCGCCGCCGTGGACCGCGGCCACGCCGGCATCGGCCAGCCGCAGGCGCGCCAGCGCGTACAGGTCGACGCGCCAGTGGCCGGGACGCGTTGCCGCGAATGCGGCTTCGGCCCGCCGGTCGCGCGAGGTAAACGCCTCGAATACCTCTTCGCCGATTTCGTAGGCGCCCGGTCCGGCCGCCGGGCCGAGCCAGGCGACGAGATCGGCGGGTGCCGTGCGCATCGCCGTGACCGTTGCCTCGAGCACGCCGGCAGCCAGACCGCGCCAGCCGGCGTGCGCCACGCCCAGCTCGCTGCCGTCGCGGGCGGCGAACGCCACCGGCAGGCAGTCGGCTGTGAGGATCGCGAGCACGACACCCGGCGTCGAAGTCACCGCGGCGTCGGCCTCGGGCTCGTCGGCCGTCGACGCTTCGAATCGCAGCACCCGCGTCCCGTGCACCTGCCGCAGCCAGCATGGCGGCGACGGCAGTCCGGCACGCTCGTCCAGTTCGGCACGGTTGCGCGCGACCACGCCGGGATCGTCACCATCGGCGGCACGCGCGTTGCCGAGGTTGAAACTGTCGAACGGCGGCTGCGAGCGGCCGGCGCCGAATCGCTGCGTGGTGAAGGCGTGCACGCTGGGCGGTGCATCCCAGTCGGCGTCCAGCGCGAATATCGCGCTGTCGCTTGGGTGCCCGCGCCCGCTCAACGCCGCCCCGTCCCCGCCTGCGCCGCGCTGTCCTCGCGCAGCAGGCGCATCAGTTCGAGCATGTCCGCAGGCACTGGCGCGCTGCAGCGCAGCGGCTCGCCGCCGAGCGGATGGATGAATTCCAGGGTTTCGGCATGCAGCGCCTGGCGCCTGAACCCGCGCAGCGCGGCGATCAGCTCTTCCGAGGCCCCGCGCGGCAGCCGAAGCGACCCGCCGTACAGCGGATCGCCGAGGATCGGATGCTTCAGGTGCGCCATGTGCACGCGGATCTGGTGGGTGCGGCCGGTTTCCAGCCGGCACTCCAGCGCGGTGTGCGCGCGGAAGCGCTCGCGCAGGCGGTAATGGGTGACCGCATCGCGGCCGTCGTCGCGCACCGCCATGCGCAGACGGTCGCGCGGATGGCGGTCGATGGCCGCATGCGCCGTGCCGCCGCTGACCAGTGCGCCGACCACGATCGCCAGGTACTGCCGGTGCACGGCGCGCGCCGAGAGCTGCTCGACCAGCGCGGCGTGCGCTTGCAGCGTGCGCGCCACCACCATCACCCCGGAGGTGTCCTTGTCGAGCCGGTGCACGATGCCCGCGCGCGGCAGGGCCGCCAGCGCCGGGTCGCGGAACAGCAGCGCATTGACCAGGGTGCCGTCGGGATTGCCCGCGCCGGGATGCACCACCAGCCCGGCCGGCTTGTCGATCACGAAGACGTCGGCGTCCTCGTGCAGGATCGTGAGCGGGAGATCCTGCGGCTCGGCCTCGGTCTGGGTATCCAGCACCACCGCCAGGGTTACCTCCTCGCCGCCGCGGACCGGATCGCGCGGGCGCACGCGCGCGCCGTCAAGCAGGGCGTCGCCGGCCTTGATCCATTCGGCCAGGCGCGAGCGCGAGAATTCGGGGAACAGGCCCGCGAGCACGGCGTCGAAGCGGCGGCCGGCGTCGGCCTCCGGCACGCGGGCGCTGCGCTGTTCGGGCTGGGCGCGCTCGGGCGCTGGGGAACTGGGCATGGGGACGGTATCGGTTCAGGCGCGGACCGCGATGGCCATCACGGGCTGTTATTATCCGCCCTTCGTGCCTCCCGCGACCAATCGGTTTCCCATGACCCCACGCCAGCCCGCTTCGCGCCACGTCCGCAATGTCTTGCTCCTGTTGCTGCTGGTGCTGTTCACGGCCTCGGGCTGCGCTCGCGTGAAGGGCCTGTTCAAGAAGGACAAGGATGCCCTCGAGGGACAGCCGGTCGAGGAGATCTACACCAAGGGCCAGAAGCAGATGCATGGCGGCAACTGGAACGGCGCCGTGGCCACCTACAAGCGGCTGGTCGCGCAGTACCCGTATGGCGCCTACACCGAGCAGGCGCTGATCGAAACCGCCTACGCCCAGTACAAGAGCGGCAACAACGAAGAAGCGATTTCGTCGATCGACCGCTTCATCCGCACCTACCCCACCCACCGCAACATCGCCTACATGTACTACCTGCGCGGGCTGGTGAACTCCAACCGCGACACGGTGTTCCTGCAGAAGGTGTGGAAGCTCGACGCCAGCCGTCGCGACCTGGCCACGCCGATGCAGGGCTACAACGACTTCAACACCGTCACCACCCGCTATCCCAACAGCCGCTACGCCGCCGACGCGCGCCAGCGCATGGTGGCGCTGCGCAACCTGTTCTCCCGCCACGACATGGAGGTCGCGCTGTACTACCTGCGCCGCGGCGCCAACGTCAGCGCGGTGGAGCGCGCCAAGTACCTGCTCGAAACCTATCCGCAGAGCGAGTACCAGAACGACGCCGTCGCCCTGCTGGCCGAGGCCTACACCCGGCTGGGCAACGACACGCTGGCCGCCGACGCCAAACGCGTGCTGCAGCAGAACGACCCGCAGCACCCATACCTGACCGGCCACTGGCCGGACTACCCGTGGACGATCCGCAAGCTCAACCCGTTCGCGGGCGAGAAGTCGGCGCTGGACAACGACAAGAAGAAGTAGGCGCCCGCCGCGCCGCCGGGAAAAAGCCGCCTCCGGGCGGCTTTTTTCGCAGGAGCGCCCCACGGGCGCGATGGCCTGCGCCGCGCTAACATCGCGCCCATGGGGCGCTCGTGCGGGTTAGCCACCGTATCCGTTGCTGATCGGATAGCGCCGTTCGCGCCCGAACGCCCGCCGCGAGACCTTCGGCCCGGGTGCGGCCTGGTGGCGCTTCCACTCGCTGGTGCGCACCAGCCGCAGCACGCGGTCAACGGTGGCGGCGTCGAACCCGGCAGCCACGATCTCGTCGCGCGCCTGCTCCTGGTCGACGTGGCGCAGCAGGATCGCGTCGAGCACGTCGTAGGGCGGCAGCGAATCCTGGTCGAGCTGGTTGTCGCGCAGCTCCGCCGACGGCGGCCGCGCGATCACCGCCGGCGGGATCACCGGCGCCCCGGCCACCGCGTTGCGCCACTTCGACACCGCGAACACCTCGGTCTTGTACAGGTCCTTGATCGGCGCATAGCCGCCGCACATGTCGCCGTAGATCGTCGCGTAGCCGACCGCGTACTCGCTCTTGTTGCCGGTGGTCAGCAGCAGCCCGCCGAACTTGTTGGACAGCGCCATCATCAGCGCGCCGCGGATACGCGACTGCAGGTTCTCCTCGGTGGTGTCGACCGGGCGGCCTGCGAACACGTCGCCCAGCGCATCGAGGAACCCCTGGAACGGCTTCTCGATCGGCAGTGCCAGCAGTTCCACGCCCAGCGCGTCGCACTGCTCCTGCGCCAGGTCGTTGGACAGCCCGGCGGTGTAGCGCGAGGGCATCCGCACCGCAGTGACGTTCTCCGCGCCCAGCGCATCCACCGCGATCGCCAGCACCAGCGAGGAATCGATGCCGCCCGACAGCCCCAGCCAGGCCTTGTTGAAGCCGTTCTTGCGGCAGTAGTCGCGGGTGCCCAGCACGATCGCGCGCCACGCCAGCGCCTCGCGCCCCTCGTCTTCCTCGACCGGCCAGGCGACCGGGGTGAATGCACCGGTCGCGGCGTCGAAATCCGCAACCAGCCAGTGCTCCTCGAACGCGCGCGCGGCCGGATGCACGTGGCCGCTGGCGTCGGCCAGCAGCGAGGCACCGTCGAAGACCAGCCCGTCCTGCCCGCCAACGGCGTTGAGGTAGGCCAGCCCCACCGCGCCCCCGCCCGCCTGCGTTTCACGCGTGCGCGCCTCCAGCAGCGCATCGCGCTGGGCATGCTTGTCGCGCTCGAACGGCGATGCGTTGGGCACCAGCACCAGTCGCGCGCCAGCCGCGACAGTCTGCGCCAGCGGCTCCGGGAACCACAGGTCCTCGCAGATCAGCAGCCCGACGGCGACGCCGTCGACGTCGACCACGCAGGGGCCGCCATCGGGATCGACATCGAAATGGCGACGCTCGTCGAACACCGCGTAATTGGGCAGCTCGCGCTTGCGGCAGGTGGTTTCCACCGCCCCCTCGCGCAGCACGCTCACCGCGTTGTAGACCACGCTGCCGGCCGACTGCGGCCAGCCCACCATCGCCACGATCCCGTCCACGCCGGCCGCAATGCGCAGCAGCGCCGCCTCGCAGTCGACCAGGAACTGCGGCCGCGCCAGCAGGTCCTCCGGCGGATAGCCGCTGAGCGCAAGCTCCGGGAACAGCACCACGTCGGCCCGATGCAGGTCGCGCGCCTCGACGATCATCGCCGCGATGCGCTCGGCGTTGCGGGCGATGGCGCCGACCGGGAAGTCGAACTGGGCGAGGGCGATGCGGAGGCGGGCGGTCATTGTGTTGGTCGTTCCGTTAGCCCCTCTCCCGCCTGCGGGAGAGGGGTTGGGGTGAGGGCGGGCCTTCAAGCGCGTCGAAGATCACGGAGAGCACCGTGTCCTGTTGCACGAAGACATCATTGTTCCAGAAACGCAGGATGCGGTAACCGGCGATTTCGAGACGGCGGGTTCGCACGGCGTCCCTGGCCGCGTGGTGCTGCCCTCGATCAAGCTCCACCACGAGCCGGCACGCCGGGCAGGCGAAATCGACGATGTAGGGGCCGATCGGATACTGGCGCCGGAACTTGCAGCCCATGAATGCGCGATTGCGCAGGTGGTGCCAGATCGCGCGCTCGGCATCGGTCATGGTCCGGCGGAGGTGGCGGGCGAAGCCGGTCCTGTGTCCGTTGCGCATCCTTGCGCTTCCTTGTGGTTTTCGACCGATCGAGTCTGGCGCGCGGGGAGACGGGGATGTCTGCAGGGAAAAGCCGCGCCCTCAACCCAACCCCTCTCCCGCTGCGCAGGAGAGGGCTACGGCAGAGGCACGCCGCACAAGCTTCCCCACCTACGCAGGCAGCCCCTCTCCTGCGCAGCGGGAGAGGGACGCGCGAAGCGCCGGGAGAGGGTCCGCTTTTCCGCTCCCGCGTCTTGCTCGCCCACGAAAAAGGCCGCCCGGAGGCGGCCTTTTTCTTGCGCTGCATGCTGACCGATGTCTCAGCCGGCCAGCCGCTTGGCAATCGCCGCGCCCAGGTCGCCCGGTGACTTCACCGTGGTCACGCCCGCCTTCTCCAGCGCGGCGAACTTGCCCTCGGCCGTGCCCGCGCCGCCCGAGGCGATCGCGCCGGCGTGGCCCATGCGCTTGCCCTTCGGCGCGCTGGCGCCGGCGATGAAGCCGACCACCGGCTTGGTCACGTGTTCGGCGATGAACTCGGCCGCTTCTTCCTCGGCGCTGCCGCCGATCTCGCCGACCATGATGATGCCTTCGGTCTGGGCGTCGTCCTGGAACAGCTTCAGGCAGTCGATGAAGTTCAGGCCGTTGATCGGGTCGCCGCCGATGCCGATGACCGTCGACTGGCCCAGGCCGGCGTCGGTGGTCTGCTTGACCGCTTCGTAGGTCAGCGTGCCCGAGCGCGAGACGATCGCGATCTTGCCCGGCTTGTGGATGTGGCCCGGCATGATGCCGATCTTGCACTCGCCGGGGGTGATGATGCCCGGGCAGTTGGGGCCGACCAGCACGACGTCGTCGTAGCCCTTCAGCGTGTTCTTGACCCGCAGCATGTCCAGCACCGGGATGCCCTCGGTGATGCAGACGATGACCTTGATGCCGGCGTCGGCCGCCTCGAGGATCGCGTCGGCGGCAAACGGCGGCGGCACGTAGATCACCGAGGCGTTGGCGCCGGTGTCGGCAACCGCTTCGGCAACGGTGTTGAACACCGGCAGGCCGAGGTGCTCGGTGCCGCCCTTGCCGGGGGTCACGCCGCCGACGACCTTGGTGCCGTAGTCGAGCATCTGCTCGGCGTGGAAGGTGCCCTGGGTGCCGGTGAAGCCCTGGACGATGACCTTGGTGTGCTTGTTGACCAGAACGCTCATTGAAAATCCTTCGATGACTTGCGTAGGAGCGCCCCGTGGGCGCGATGCCTTTGTTGTTTCGACGCCCTGCGGATCGCGCCCATGGGGCGCTCCTACAGGATCAGGCGGCCTTGGCCGCCGCCACCGCCTTCTTCGCACCGTCGTTGATGTCGTCGGCCGGCGTGATCGCCAGGCCGCTGGACTTCAGCAGCGCCTTGCCTTCCTCGACGTTGGTGCCTTCCAGGCGCACGATCACCGGCACCTTGACGTCCACTTCCTTGACAGCGGCGATGATGCCCTCGGCGATCATGTCGCAGCGCACGATGCCGCCGAAGATGTTGACGAAGATGGCCTTCACTTCATCGGACGACAGGATCAGCTTGAACGCCTCGGTCACGCGCTCCTTGGTGGCGCCGCCGCCGACGTCGAGGAAGTTGGCCGGCTCGCCGCCTTCCAGCTTGATCACGTCCATCGTCGCCATCGCCAGGCCCGCGCCGTTGACCATGCAGCCGATGTTGCCGTCCATGGTCACGTAGTTCAGGTCGTACTGGCTGGCCTTCACCTCGGTCTCGTCTTCCTGGCGGATGTCGCGCATCGCGGCCAGGTCCGGGTGGCGGAAGGTGGCGTTGTCGTCGGAATTGACCTTGCCGTCGAGCACGGCGAGGTCGCCGGACTTCAGGATCGCCAGCGGGTTGAGCTCCACCAGCGCCAGGTCCTTCTCGTTGAACAGCTTGTACAGGCCCAGCATGATCTTGCTGAGCTGGCCGACCTGCTTGGCGGTCAGGCCCAGGGCGAAGCCCAGGTCGCGGGTCTGGTAGGGCTGCAGGCCCTGGACGAAGTTGACGTTGAGGGTCTGGATCGCGTCCGGGTTCTCCTCGGCGGTCTTCTCGATCTCGACGCCGCCGTCGCTGGAGGCGATGAAGGTCACCGACTGGGTGCCGCGGTCGACCAGCACCGACAGGTACAGCTCCTTGGCGATGTCGGTGGCCTGGGTGACCAGCACCGAATCGATCGGCAGCGCGACGCCGGCCGACTGGTAGGTTTCCATCCTGTGGCCGAGCATGCCCTTGGCGTACTCGCGCACCTCGTCCAGCGTGCGGGCGAGCTTGACGCCGCCGGCCTTGCCGCGGCCGCCGGCGTGGATCTGCGCCTTGACCACCCAGAAATCGCCGCCGATCGCCTTCGCGGCGTCGACCGCCTCTTCCGGCGTGCGCGCGACGCGCCCGGCCGGGACTGCAATGCCGTAATCGGCAAACAACTGCTTCGCCTGGTATTCGTGGAAATTCATGTGGGGTCCATGCGTGGGAAGACAGGCCGGCCGGTGGCCGGACCGCGGGCGGCCGTCGCTGCCGGATGGGCAGCCTCGGGGCGCAGGCGGGCCCGCCATTCTCGCCGATGCGGCCGCCGCGGGCAAAACCGGCCTTGGCTGGAGGCTCCGTAGGAGCGCCCCATGGGCGCGATGGCGTTACCCGGCAAGGCCATCGCGCCCATGGGGCGCTCCTACAGGTCGCGCGGAATCGGCGCTGCTGCGGACGCCCCCTATACTCGACCGGAATCGCCGGATGGACCACCCGCCTTGACGCGCACGCCCCGCCGCCCCGATGCCGCCGAAGACGCGCTGCGCCGCGAGCTGTACCTGTTCGCGCTGTACCGCACGCTCGAGGCCTCGCTGCTGGCGCTGATCGTGTTCAGCCCCTTCGGCGGCCTGGTCAGCGAGCCGCGCGACCGGTTCCTGGCCGTGACGGTCGCCATCGCCTACCTGCCGATGGCGCTGGCCCTGCTGCTGGCTTCGCGCCGCGACCATTCCTCGCTCGCCTGGCAGGCCTGCGTCGGTGTCGGCGTCGACATCCTCGTGGCCGCCCTGATCACCCACGCCATCCCGGGCGCCGCGCCGGGCGTGGCGATGATGCTGCTGTTCAACGTCGGCGCCGCGGCGCTGCTGGTCCCGCTGCCGCTGGCGATGGCCACGGCCGCCGCCGCCGCCGCCGCGGTGGTGGGCGAGTACCTGTGGAACTCCCTCGCCGGCGCGCCCAGCGAGCGCCCGCTCGCCGAAGTGCTGATGTTCTCGGTGAGCTTCTTCGCCATGGCCACGGTCAGCAACCTGCTCGGGCGGCAGATGCGCGAATCCCACGCCGTGGCCGACCTGCGCACCGCCGAAGCCGCCAACCTCAACGAGGTCAACGGCCTGATCATCCGCCGCATGCGCATCGGCGTGCTGCTGGTCGACGGCGGCGGCTTCGTGCGCCTGGCCAACGAGGCCGCGCTGATGCTGCTGGGCGACATCGACCTCGCCGTCGAAGGCAAGCCGCGCAACCTGCGCGACATCGCGCCCCAGCTCGCCACCCGGCTGCACGACTGGCGCAAGAACGACGTCACCAGCGACGTCCCCATCCAGCTCGGCACCGAGGAACAGGTCGAAGTGCTGCCCCGCTTCGCCCGCCTGCTGGTCGACGGCGAGACCACGCTGGTGTTCCTCGACGACACCTCGCTGGTCTCGCGCCGCGCCGAGTCGCTGACCCTGGCCGCGATGGGCCGCTTCTCGGCCAGCCTCGCCCACGAGATCCGCAACCCGCTGGCGGCGATCAGCTACGCCACCCAGCTGCTGGAAGAATCGAACAACCTCGACGACGGCGACCGCCGCCTGCTGCAGATCGTCCACCAGCAGTGCATGCGCACCAACGGCATCGTCGAAAGCGTGCTCGGCCTGGCCCGGCGCGAGCGCGCCCAGCCCGAGAACATCGACCTGGTGGCCTTCGTGCGCCGCTTCCTCGACGAATACCTGGAGACGATCCCGCCGGACCTGGACGACATCAAGTTCAGCCACGGCATCGCCTCGCTGCCGGTGCTGGTCGACCCGCGCCACCTGCAGCAGGTGCTCACCGTGCTGCTGCAGAACTCGCTGCGCTACGGCCGCATGCCCGGGCAGCCGGCGCGGGTGATCCTGCGGGTGGAAAAGCGCGGCGACAGCCCGGTGATCGAAGTGCTCGACCGCGGCCCCGGCATCCCCGACGCGGTGGTGGCGCAGCTGTTCCGCCCGTTCTTCACCACTTCCGAGCACGGCACCGGCCTGGGCCTGTACATCGCCCGCGAACTGTCCCGCGCCAACGGCGCCAACCTCGAATACATCGCCGTCCCCGCCGGCGGCGCCTGCTTCCGCCTCACCCTGCCGGGACCGGATGCGCTGCCGCCAGCGTAGGTCGGGCCTGTGCGCCCGACGACACACGATGTGGAGCGGAACGTCGGGGGCGTAGCCCCGACCTACGGCGCGCGTCAGATGCGGCAGGCTTTCGTGGGGAGCGGCTCCAGCGGATTCCGCCCACCCTGCCCGGGCCGGATGCACTGCCGCCGGCGCAGGTCGGGCCTGTGCGCCCGACACCACCGGATCCACGCCCATCCCGCAATTCCCGACCAGCCAGCCCTTCTCCCGCTTGCGGGAGAAGGTGGCGCGCAGCGCCGGATGAGGGCGCGAGCGCAGCGAGCCCGCATCAACGCCTTGCGCGAGGAACAAACGCGCGCTTCGCTGCGCTCGCGCCCCTCATCCGCCCTCCGGTCACCTTCTCCCGTACACGGGAGAAGGGCTGGCCCCCCTGCCCTGCGTCCGGCATGGCCACGCCTCGTACGCAAAGCGAACCCCAGCTCCCCGCCCGAGAAAAAATCCCGTCGCCAGCCGCCCCGCCAGCCGTGACAATGCCCCATCCGGCATTCCGCCCGCCTCGCATGCCTTCCTGGTTCCGCATCCGCGACACGACACTTCGCCCTCGCCCCCAGCGCTTCGCCGCACGGCAGCCACGCCCACCCCGCGTACCGGCAAAAACCCGAAACCGCACTGCAGCACGCTCCATTTGTGTCCTGAGTTCCCTGCAATGCGCGTAAAAGGCTTAAAATTGACCCACTTGGTCACCCGGCCAGTCCCCCAGCAAGGTTCCCGTGCATGAGCGAGACGCGCAGCGCCCTGATCGTCGATGACGAACACGATATCCGCGAGCTGCTGGTCCTCACCCTGGGCCGCATGGGCCTGCGCACGGACACCGCGCCCACGCTCGCCGCCGCGCGCGAGATGCTGGCCACCGTCTCCTACGACCTGTGCCTCACCGACATGCGCCTGCCCGACGGCTCCGGGCTGGAACTGATCAGCGACATCTCCACTCGCTTCCCCAACACGCCGGTGGCGATGATCACCGCCTTCGGCAACGTCGAGGCCGCGGTGGAAGCGCTCAAGGCCGGCGCCTTCGACTTCGTCGCAAAACCGCTCGACATCAACGTCCTGCGCGGCCTGGTGCGGCAGGCGCTGGAACTCAACACCAAGCGCCAGGCCCAGCCCGAGGAAGCCAGCCGCCTGCTCGGCAATTCCGAACCGATGGTGGGCCTGCGCGCCACCATCGCCAAGGTCGCCCGCAGCCAGGCGCCGGTGCACATCAGCGGCGAGTCCGGCACCGGCAAGGAACTGGTCGCCCGCACCATCCACGCCCAGGGCGCGCGCGCCGGCGGGCCGTTCGTGCCGGTCAACTGCGGCGCGATCCCGTCGGAGCTGATGGAAAGCGAATTCTTCGGCCACAAGAAGGGCAGCTTCACCGGCGCCCACGCCGACAAGCCCGGCCTGTTTCAGGCCGCAGACGGCGGCACCCTGTTCCTCGACGAGGTGGCCGAGCTGCCGCTGTCGATGCAGGTCAAGCTGCTGCGCGCGATCCAGGAAAAGAACATCCGCCCGGTCGGCGCCTCGATCGAGGTCCCGGTGGACGTGCGCATCCTCTCGGCCACCCACAAGGACCTGGCCACGCTGGTCAACGACGGCCGCTTCCGCCACGACCTGTACTACCGCATCAACGTCATCGAACTCGACGTGCCGCCGCTGCGCGAACGCACCGGCGACCTGCCGCTGCTGTCCGACGCCATCCTCCAGCGCCTCGCCCAGGCGATGAAGCGCGCCACGCCCAAGCTGTCGGCCGATGCCCTGGCCGCGCTCGACGCCTACCCCTTCCCGGGCAACGTGCGCGAACTGGAAAACATCCTCGAACGCGCCCTGGCCCTGGCCGACGGCGACGCCATCCACGCCGACGACCTGCGCCTGCCGGTGCAGCAGGGCGTGACCCCGGCCGCGGTCGCGTCCGCTTTCGTAAGCGCCAACGCCGCGGCCGCCAGCAACCCCGGCGCCGCTGCCGCGCCGCCCGATCCGCGCAGCCTCGGCCCGCGCGAAACCGCCAGCAGCGCCCTGCCCTCGTACATCGAGGAAATCGAACGCGCCGCCATCCAGCAGGCCCTGCAGGAAAACCGCTACAACAAGACCAAGGCCGCCGCCGCCCTGGGCATCACCTTCCGCGCGCTGCGCTACAAGCTCAAGAAGCTCGGCATCGACTGAGCCGCCCCAGGGCGCAACCACATCGCACCGCAGGCCGGGGCTACACCCCCGACGCCCCTCCCCACCAACACGACGCCCGTAGGAGCGCCCCATGGGCGCGATGAAGCCTGACCGGTAACGCCCCATCGCGCCCATGGGGCGCTCCTACCGCGCAGGCCTGGGCCACGCCCCGACCCACGGCAAGCCCAATCACAAATCGCGCAAACCCGGCATCAAACACCAGATGCAACTCTCAACGGCGAGCCACCATGCCAGTCAACCCGCACCAAAGCCGTGACCTGGAACGCACGCGTGTGCTGTACGCCGTCGGCGCAATGACCGCTGCCCACATATGCCCTGCCCCGGATGACGCGATGCGTCCACGAATCCCCGACACGGATACGAACCGCCCCCAGCGACAGGCTTTGCCTGCCGCACCTCGTCGCAGCGAAAGAAAAACCGCATTGCGATGGAAATCACAGATCAGCCGAAGCAGCGAGACAAAAGTGACAACAAACGTCACCACATCTCCGAAAACAGACGCTCCGCGTCACCTTCTGCTGCGCCGTGCCAGCGCCAATCCGTGAGCCCGATTGCAGATCGGAGCATGGGAATTCCTCTGGGCCGCATTGGCACGCGATGTGCGTATATTTCCCTGCACGTGCGGTGTCGCACGGCTGCCGAAGGACCGAAGCAGTTGGGGCCACACGGCACGTGAAGTATCAAACCACTCCTAGGGGATACACCATGAAGAACAACCAGCAAGGCTTCACCCTGATCGAACTGATGATCGTTGTCGCGATCATCGCCATCCTGGCCGCCATCGCGCTGCCGGCGTACAACAACTACCGCATCAAGTCGGCCGAAAATGCCTGCATGGGCGAGGCCAAGGCGTTCATGAATTCGTGGGTTGCCGCCGCCAAGAGCGGTTTCACCGTGCCCACCTACGCTGCCGGCGCCTGCGTATCCAACGATGTCGCGCCTGTTATTGCCAACGCCGAGGCAACCACGGTGACCTACGCCGCGACGTTCACCACCAAGGATCCTGGCGTGCGTGATCCGCGCTGCTCCGAGCAGACCGCGACCTGCACCTGGCAGTAATCGTCGATCCCATGCATTGCCCGCAAACCCCGCTTCGGCGGGGTTTGTTTTTTGAGCTTTGCGACCTCGGAGCCGACGCATCGCTGCAGGCCAACGAAACCCTGCACGCGGTCACACAACCGGCAGGAAGTGCGCCAACGCCTCGAGTCTTGGCGCGCTCCTTGCGTGACATATGGCTGCAAACAGGGGGAAAACGCCATGGTCCGCAGAGCGCGCGGCTTTACACTCATCGAACTGATGATCGTGGTAGCGATCATCGCCATCCTGGCCGCGATCGCGCTGCCGGCCTACAGCAACTACCGGATCCGCGCCGCGGAGACCGCCTGCCTGTCCGAGGCGAAGGCCTACGCCAACGACGCCCTCGTCCAGCTCTACCAGGAAGAAACGCCCGCCGCGCCAACGCTTGGCGCGTGCGCCACCCTGAGCGGCGGCTCGGCCATCGGTGACGACGTGGCGGCGACGCCGCGCACGCCGGGTAGCAGGGCCATCACCTGCGCGATGGACAGCACCGGCAGCCATGGGCAGGCCAGCTGCCGGTACAACTGAAGACTCCTTCGCCACTGGCAATGTTCCGCCTGCGTTCTGCGGGGGAATTTCCAATGCGCAGTGCCGGCTGTGCGTTCTGCCTGTCGGCCAGCGCAAGCTGCCATGGAAAGCGGCAACGCCACTGTGAGGGCGCTCGCGGCCAACATGAATACAATGCCGTGAATCCCTAGCGCGACTCTCCGGCATGCCGCTTCGTTCGCTTCGCTACTTTCCGGCCGCCGTCCTGTGCGCACTGCTTGCCGCTGCCTTGCTGCTTCCCGGCCTGGGCGGCGGCTTCCTGCTGGACGACACGCCGACGATCGGCAACAACGCGGCGGTGCACGTTGCCACGCTGGATGCTGGCTCCCTGCAGCGGGCCGCCTACAGTTTCGCAGCCGGGGGCGGTTCGCGCGCCCTGCCGATGCTCACCTTCGCGATCGATTACTGGCGCGCCGGGCTGGATCCCGCCGCTTTCAAGTCGACCAACATTGCCATCCATGCATTGACGACGCTGGCACTGGCCGGGCTCCTGCGCCTGCTGCTGACGCTCGCGGGCTGGCCGGCCCGACGTGCCGGCTACGGCGCGATCGCGCTGACGCTCGCTTGGGCCATCCATCCACTGCAAGTGTCTTCCGTGCTCTACGTCGTCCAGCGCATGCAGACCATGGGCACCCTTCTCCTGGTGCTGGCGCTGTACGCCTACCTGAAGATGCGGCAGGCGCAGATGGCCGGCGAGCGCAGCCGCCAGTACGGCGTGCTCTCCGGACTGTGCTGGGTCCTGGCGCTGGCGTGCAAGGAAGACTCCGCACTGCTGCCCGCCTACACCCTGGCGCTTGAGCTGACCGTGCTGCGATTTCGCGCGGCACGGCCAGATTTCGCCAAGGCCATTGGCCGGCTGTACCTGGCCACCAGCCTGCTCGGGATCGCGATCTTCCTGTTCTACGTCGTGCCTCACTACTGGTCGTGGGATGCCTATGCGGGACGCAACTTCTCCTCGTCCGAACGGCTTTTGACCCAGGCGCGGGTGTTGTGCATGTATCTGGGGCAGATCCTGTGGCCCCTGCCCAGCCACATGCCGTTCTATTACGACGACCTGCAGCCATCACGCGGCCTGCTGCACCCCTGGACGACCTTGCCAGCGCTGCTGCTGGTCTTCGGACTGCTGGCGCTGGCCTGGCGATTGCGCGCCCGGCGCCCGCTGTTCGCACTGGGCATCTTCCTGTTCTTTGCCGGCCACGCGATTTCAAGCAACGTCATCGGCCTGGAGCTGGCGTTCGAGCATCGCAACCACTTCCCCCTGATCGGCGCGGTACTGGCGCTCAGCGACCTCTTCGTTGCCGCCGCTGCGCGCCTGCGGCTGTCCAGCCGCGCCACCGGTCTTGCCTGTGTCGCCATCCTCGTCGCGCTTGGCGGCGGAACCCTGTGGCGCGCGCAGGCGTGGGGCTCACCGGTCGGTTTTGCCGAGTACGGCACGCGGCTCGCACCCGCTTCGGAAAGGGCATGGATCAACCTTTGCGAGATCCATTTCGAGCTGAGCGGCAATCGCCCCGGGGATCCACACTTCGCCAAGGCGCTCGACACCTGCGGCAAGGGCGCGCAAATCCCATACGGCGCCACCAACCTGACCAATCTCGTCGTGCTGAAGACCATCGACGGCAGCGTGCGGCAAAGTGATTGGGATCAGCTGTTTGAGCGCATGGGCCAGGTCACCATGACCCGCAGCAACGCCGACGTCGCCTGGCACCTGGTGCGCTATTCCAATGGCGACAAGCGCATCGATCCGCGCAACGTGATCCACGTCGTCGACATCGTTGGAGCACGCTCTGGCTTCAGGCCGGAGGAGTACGTGGCCTTCGGTTACTACGCCGCCAAGAACGGGCTGGACGAGGATGCTTTCCGCTACTTCGTGAAGGCCGCGGAAACATCGCCCCGCAACAGCACGCTGCCGATGGCGCTGGTCGCGGACCTGCGCAAGGAGGGCCAGCCGGAATTCGCTGCACGCCTGCTGGCACTGCTCGAACAAGAACACGCACGCGGACAGCGCGCGGGACCTTGACCCACCTCCCTCCGCACCCCCATCGCCTCACCACCCATCGCAGCCATGTCGACCAGCCCATCCGCAGCGACTCGTCGCTTCCTGCTACCCAGCTTGCTGATCGCCCTGCTTGCAGGCTTGCTCTATCTGCCTGGCCTGCCGGGTGAGTTCGTGTTCGACGATTACCCGAATATCGTCAATAACCCGGCCATCCAGCTTCAGGAGCTCAGTGTCGGGGAACTGAAGAGGGTCATCACCACCCCGCAACCATCGGGGAGCACGCGCAACCTGCCCAACCTGACCTTCGCGCTGGATTACTGGCGCGGCGGCGCCGATCCAGCCACGTTCAAGTCGACTAACATCCTGATCCATGCACTAACGGCCTTCGCACTGGCCTGGTTATTCCGCAGCCTGCTGTTGGCAGCCGGCGTCGACAAGGCGCGCGCGTACTGGCCCGCTGCAGCCATGGCCCTGGCATGGGCAGCACACCCATTGCTGGTGTCTTCAGTGCTGTACGTGGTGCAACGGTTGCAGACGATGGGCACCTTGTTCCTGGTGCTGTCGCTGCTGGCCTATCTGCGGGCGCGACGTGCCCAGATCGCCGGCCGGCCCGGTCGTACCGGCCTGCTCGGCACGGCACTATTGTGGATCGCGGCGATAAGCTGCAAGGAAGACGCCGCAGCCTTGCCTGCCTATACCCTGGCACTGGAGTTGACCGTCCTTCGATTCAAAGCTGCGGATCCGCGACTGGCCGGCCTGCTACGACGCGGCTACCTGGTGATGGCAGTGGCGGCCGCGGTCGTGTATTTCCTTTGGGTTGTCCCAAATCGCTGGCACTGGGATGCGTATCCGGGGCGTGACTTTTCCACTCCCGAACGGTTGCTGACCCAGGCGCGGGTACTGGCCATGTACCTGGGGCAGATCGTGTTGCCGCTCCCCTCGCACATGCCCTTCTTCTACGACTGGCTCGTCCCTTCACGGGGTTTCCTGCAGCCTTGGACGACGCTGGCATCGATTGGACTGATCCTGGGCCTGCTCGCCCTTGCTTGGCACCAGCGCCTGAAGCAACCCCTTCTGGCGCTCGGCATCCTCCTGTTCTTCAGCGCCCACTTCATCACCAGTAATGTGGTCGGGCTGGAACTGGCTTACGAGCATCGCAACCATTTCGCCCTGATCGGCGCGCTGCTGGCTGTCGGCAGCGTGCTGGCGGGCGCCTTCCGGCGCCTGCGCCTGGATCGCCCCACACAGGCGGTCATCTGCAGTGCGATGCTGCTGGCGCTTTGCGGCGCCACCATGGTCCGCGCGCACAGCTGGAGCAGCAACCTGCGGTTCGCACAAGCCGCCACGGTCGCAGCCCCGCACTCGGCCCGGGCATGGATCCAGCTATGCGCGGAATACTATGCGCTGGGAGGCGGTCCGAGGCCGGACAACTCCCTGCTCGATTCCGCAATCGCGGCTTGCAACAGCGGCAGCACGCTTGCACCCGGTTCCCTCAACAGCCCGGCTTTGCGGATCGTCCTGAAGACCCTGCGTGGCGACATCGCGTCGCAGGACTGGGAGGACTTCCGGCAGCGCATGAAAAACGCCCCCAGGAGCGGAGACAACCGTCGCGCACCGACACTGCTTACATACAACGCCCGCCGCGGCGTCAAGCTGGATCAACAGGAACTGCTCAAGGTATTCGCGGCACAGGACGAAACCACCAGTTTGCATCCGAGCGAGCTTGCCTCGATCGGCGATTTCATCATGAACGACATGGACCAACCGGACCTTGCGATGCCCTATTTCACCAAGGCCATTGCCCTGCTGCCACCGCTCGACCCGTTCCCTATGCAACTAGCCAGCGCACTGCACGCCAAGGGCAGGCCGGACCTGGCCGAAAAAATCCGGCAGCTTGCACTCGACAAAATGCAGACAGCGTTCAGTCAGACGACCTGATAACTACACTCGGCATCCAGCCGTCCCTGACGGACGGTCTGCGGGAGTACTACTCGTGAATGGATGCGACCTGATCATTCATAGAACCATGGCCTTCCAATTCGCTCACATGACCCCACGCCCCGATGAGCGGACGATTGGCTGCAACCGTCGCGTCTTCCCCGATGACAAAAAGAAACGCCATCCATACTTCCAGGCGAGCAGATAATGACTGATGAATTCTTGGTGTTCGGCTCCCCGCTGATCGAAGAAGCCGAGATTGATGAGGTTATAGATTGCCTGCGTTCCAGTTGGCTCGGGACTGGCCCACGGGTGGCCAGGTTCGAGGCCGACTTTGCAAACTACAAGGCCGTATCGCCAGCGCAGGTCGCCGCTGTCAACTCGTGCACGGCAGCGTTGCATGTCAGCATGGTCGCGGCCGGATTGGAGCCAGAAGCGGAGGTCATCACCACTCCTCTCACGTTCTGCGCAAGTATCAACGCCATCATCCACGCCGGACTAACCCCCGTGCTTGCCGACGTGGATCCCCAGACCTTGTGCATTTCGCCCGGCGCAATCGAGGCCGCGATCACCCCGCGCACCCGGGCCATAGTGCCAGTTCATTTTGCGGGCCGTCCGTGCGAAATGGAGAGCATCATGCAGATCGCGGACAAGCACGGCCTGATAGTTATCGAAGACTGCGCCCACGCGATAGAAACCGAGTACCACGGTCGTAAGGCGGGCACTTTCGGGGATTTCGGCTGTTTCAGCTTCTACGCCACCAAGAACATCACCACAGGCGAAGGCGGCATGATCCTCGGTCGCGATGAGACGCGCATCGCCCGCGCACGTGTGCTCGCCTTGCACGGCATGAGCAAGGATGCCTGGCACCGCTTTGGGGACGAGGGCTACAAGCATTACCAAGTGGTGGAATGCGGTTTCAAGTACAACATGATGGACCTGCAAGCTGCGATCGGGCTCCACCAGCTGGCACGAGTCGAAGCAAGCTGGCGCCGGCGGCAGGCGATTTGGTCGCTCTATCAACAGGCATTCGCCGATCTGCCGATCACTCTTCCCACCGAGCCCGATCTGGACACCCGCCATGCGTACCATCTGTATACGGTCCTCGTGGATGAGGCTCGGAATGGCGTCACTCGGGACGCTTTCCTCGACCGCATGAATGCCGCACGCATCGGTGCAGGCGTGCACTACCTATCGCTGGCCGAGCACCCCTACTACCAAGAGCGCTTTGGCTGGCGTCCGGAGCAATGGCCCAATGCGATGCGAATCGGCCGACAGACCGTAAGCTTGCCGCTGTCGCCCAAGCTGGATAACGATGACGTGGAACGGGTCTCACGCACAGTACGGGCAAGCCTGTCGAGCGCGACGTGACCGAACCCGAGTCGCCCTCTGCAATGCGCGCCGGGAAGAATCCGGGAAATTGGCTTCGCCGCGCGCTGGTCGTCGTCCTTTTCGGCCTCGCCATCACATGGATTGGCTGGCGCATGTCCGGCGAGTTCGGCGACGCCCTCAGCAACATCGCCTCGATCGGAATGTGGCCATTCCTCGCGGCGATCGGACTGACATTGCTGTCACTGCTGTTCAGGGCGATCTACAACGCGCTGATCCTCGACAGGCTGGCATCCTCGCCCTTTCCCTTCGGGCTGGCCATCACCGCCTACCTGCAGATGCAGCTGATCCGCTACCTGCCAGGGAAGGTTTGGGGACTTATCTATCAATCCCAGCGAATGGCAAACGTCCGCGCCCCGGCCTACGTGGTACTGGCGAACCTACTGCAGCTCGCCGTGGACAGCTTTCTCACGCTGGGCGTACTGGCCCTTACGGCCGCGGTAATCTGGTTGTCCACGACTTGGCTCTGGGGAATCGTGCCCCTCCTGATTGCCGTGGAGTGGCTGCACCGCAATCCTGGCGCAGAAGTTGGGCTGCTCCGCCTGGCAGCCCGTTTCATGCCGCGGCTCGGGATCGTGGCGGATCACCGGCCGCGCCCCCTCCTGTGGCTGGGAACCGGATTGCTCGTTGCCGAATGGGTGACCTACCTGCTTTCGTTCGTTGTGCTTCTGACCCGCCATGGCTCCGTGCCGCAAGCCCTGGAAATGGGCGTTTCCTATGCGGGCTCCTCTCTGATGGCCACGGCAGCATTCGTTGTCCCGGCAGGCCTAGCGGTCCGCGAGGCAATCTTCTTGGCGCTACCCGCACCGTCCGGGATTTCCATCGGCCTGCTCGCCACCACGGCGGTATTGCTGCGACTTATGCAGCTGGCGGCAGAATTGCTCGCCGCCCTGATATCCACGGTCTTTCATTGGGTTCAAGCCCGTGAATGAATTCTACGATCGACAGAAGGCGTACTGGGATTCGCTCGCAACGCTGGATCCCGACGCTTCCATCATCGACCCGCGCGACAAACGCGGCTACAAGAACGCTTATCTCGCGCAGATGCGGGACTCGACTCTCCGCGAGGCGCTCGGCGTTCGCGTGAGTCCGGGCGCCACGCTGCTCGACTACGGATGCGGGACAGGTAGCGCGACGATCGCACTCACGCGACTTGGCTATTCCGTAGTCGGCGCGGACCTGTCCACCTCCCTGCTATCACATGCCCGGCACCGATGTGGCGATCAACGCGCGTTGTTTGTAGCGGTGGATGGCCGGTCAGTCCCGCTTCGCGATCACAGCATGGACGCTGCGATAGCTTACGGTGTCTTCTGCTATGTCACCGACGAAGCAGAGGCAACCGCATTGCTTGCAGGCATACGCAAGACACTGATACCCGGTTCGCCGCTGTTGATCATCGAGCAGGCGCGACGTCACCGCACCGTTTGCGAACAGGGGCTCAAGGTCCAGCGAACCACCGATCAGTGGCGCGGCCTTCTGGCGGGCGCCGGCTTCAAGCGGATCGGTCAAGCAATCCTGCGGCACGGCCGCTTTCCGACGACACCCCTGATCCGCCATGGCCTTGTGCCGAGAGGAGCATGGAGCGCACTAATGCGGGCCGAACGCGCCATTCCGCGGATCACTGGCGTGTGGCCTTGGGACTACGCCGACGTGTTGTTCAGCGCCGAGGCTTGAGCTTCGCTCCCGCGGCCCGATCCGATAAGCCTCAGCACGGCCACAGCGCTCCTGCCCCGGAGCGTAAGCGGCTGCTGCCAGTACACGCGCCAGTGGGTCACGGCACCAAACGACTCCTTGTACTCTCGAAGTGCTGTCTGCCCCAAGGGCGATGCCAGCATGTCGAAGGTTCGGCTGCCGCGGTCACGGCTGGCTTCAATCGCCCAGGCCATTGCGAAGTAGCCAGGGCGAAGAGACGCATGTGAGTCTGCATAACCGCCATGCAGGTAGATGCTGTCCATTCCCTGATGAAGAACGGCGATGAAACCTGTCACGGCGTCATCCAACACCACCTTGGCGACCATCAAGTCAGGGCTTCCCAGGCACAGTTCCTCGAAATACCGGCGTGTGTAGCGCACGGTGCCTCGCTGACGCCTGACGGTCCTTTCATAAAGCGCATACAACAGCTTGCCGTCACCCGGCTCAGCCGCGCGCATCCGAAGTCCGGCGCCCTCAGCCTTCCGCAGCTTGCGCCGCACTGGCGCGGCAAGGCGGCTGCGGTCCCATGCCTGAAGCCCTTCAATGCGACTTTCTGGCAGTCGAGCCAGTACTCCACAGTTGATTCCAGCCATCGCGTCCTCGGGGGCGCTGAGCCTGAGCAGGTCAACGCGAGCGCGGCACAATGCGGGGAGCGAGCCAGCCAAGCATTGCTGGATCGGAGTGTTGGCCATGCTGAAACCTACCGGAAATGACGGGTAGGCGATGCGGAACGGTCCTCGTCGAAGCACCAGCCAGTCAAGCGGGCCGACGCGCAGGATGACACCACCGAGTCCGTACAGCGCCCGATGCCACGCAGCGGGAGACGCGTGGAGAGTCATCGCAATGCCCCCGCGAGCGTGGCCAAGTCAAACTTGGACGCCATCGCAGACACGTCTTCCGCAAACTGATCCGGTGATGTAGCCAAAGCCACTCGCAATGCGTCGGCATACGCGTCGGCGCGCAGCGCGCCCGCCAGAACGCCAGTTGGCGCTGCGCCAGCCACCAGCCGTGGCAGGTCACCAACCGGCATCGAGACCACTGGCCGCCCCAGTTTCATGGCGTCGGAAAACACCACGGGAATGCTCTCGATGCGCGAGGGGATCAGCACCCAATCCGCGCTCGCGATTGCGGCTTCGGCTTCTACCTTGGCGAGATATTGCCCTGCGTGTACCGGGCGGCCAGCGCGCTGCAATCCTAGCGCACGGGAGCGAACCATTTTGTCGAGTGGCCCGCCGCCTTGGATGTCGATCCGTTCGATTCGCTCCCAGTCGTCGTCGCCAAGCCGATCCAGCGCATCCAGCAGTAAATCGACCCCTTTGTTCGCATGCCAGCGCCCTAGAAAGATCAGCCGGTATGGCGGACTGTAACGCGGCCCGGCGGGTGCGGACAGAGCGATCCTGCGCGTGCTTGGCAGGAACGTCACCGGCGAGCCCGCAATACGCCCGGCATCGTCCGCGAGCCGGTAACCGTCGGCATATGCGTGTTCGGCCTGCCTGATCACACGCGCCAGCGCGCCACGCAGGCCAGGAATCTTTCCCAGCGACCACACGTCGCTTCCCAGCATCCAAACCGAATAACCGATGCGCCGCTCTCGCGCCACCCTGCGCGCCCATTCACCGCAAGGCAGGCCCCACAGCGCAAGCAAGTGGCTGGGGCCATCCGCAGTGGCGGCCCGCGTGGCCTGCAAGCCCCCTCGCAAGACCCGGGCAATCCATTTGGCATCGGGCAAGCGCCAGGGTCTGAGCGTAGATAGCGGCTTCTCTGGCGCGGGGTAGCGGAAGACGTCGACGCCGCCACACCAATGCTCGCGCGTGCTGTCGCCACCCGGTGCGACGACATGGACCGGGCCATCGATTGCCAATTGCTCGGCCAAGTCAGACACGAACGATCCGGCAGCCTCGCTCCCGTCACCGGCGATCGGGAAAGACGTGGTCACCAGGACAAAGGCCTGCCGCGTCACGGCTTGACTGCCTCCAGCGAGTATCCAGTGGCCATGCCGCTCCAGTCCGGCCACAAGCGTCCGAGCGCGACCGTCGACAGGTTGATCACCGTTACAAGCATGGCGGCAATCGGCATCAGCAGCACGCTCAAGAGCCCCTTGCGGTAGTAGGCGCCGCCCGAGATCGCCAAGCACAACAGCAAACCTGCAGCACACACGGCATGTCCGCTCTTTTCTATCGCCGTGACCTGCAAGCCAGCCTGCTCAATGTCTCGCCTCAGCCCGTGTTCGGTGAGGCGCTGGAAGTCGAAGGGGGCATCATGAATCGGATACAGGAATGGCATGGACAGATACAACCGCCCCCCTGGCCGAAGCACGCGGGCGATCTCGCCCAGAACCTCGCGGGGACGGCGCACGTGCTCCAATACTTCCAGGCAAACCACGGCATCGATTGTCTGGTCGGCGATTGGAAGCCGGGCGGCATCAGCGAACACGTCAGGGCGCGCGTGGTAGAGGTCGCGTCCGGTTGGAGGGTAGTCAAGCGCGATGTAGTCAACGCCGTCCGGCAAGTGGTGCGAAAGCCAGCGATCTCCGGCGCCGATGTCGAGCACGGTGCCTTGGAGGCTCACTGGCGCGCATCGACGTCTCATCAACCACTGCGGATGTAGCGGTGTACGCGCGAGCCACGCTAGCGAGGAACGAAGTTCGCCCAAGACGCTATCGCTTTTGATAGGTGAGGCTCGTGATCTGCTCGGAGATCAAGCCGATCAGAAAGATGATTACCGCCGCGCTCAGCAACAGCATGCTCATGTTGGTGAATCGATGTTGGGTGACGAAGGTATACGCGTAGTAGCCAAGACCGATCAGCCCGAATCCGACGCTGACCGGTGCGAAGAGCTTCAGCGGCGAGTAAAGCGTGGCGATCTTGAAGATGATCAAGAGAAACCGGATGCCATCCCGAAGCGGACGGATGTGGCTGGTGTTGCCGACTCGCCGTGCCACGTGAATGGGCACGTATGCCACTGGATAGGCGCTGCGAAAGAAC
The DNA here is from genome assembly GCF_000422305.1 of Luteimonas mephitis DSM 12574. GTDB lineage: Bacteria > Pseudomonadota > Gammaproteobacteria > Xanthomonadales > Xanthomonadaceae > Luteimonas > Luteimonas mephitis. Next base: position 252,042 of record NZ_KE383816.1, read on the forward strand.
GCCATGGTGCTGGTGGTGGGATAGCTGAACCCATTCGGCAGCAGGTGCAGGAACTCCCGGAACCGGTCAGCGCGCGTGGCGCGGAATCCCGACGTCAGGTCGGCCACGCGATGGCCTGTCATCCAGCTGGCCAGGCGGTTGTAGAAGCGGTTGGCCAGGCTGCGGCCGGCGCTGGCCTGGCCCGCGCCGTCGCGCGCCCCCACCACCATGTCGTAGCCCTGCCCCAGCCGTTCCAGCAGATTGGCGATCTCGGCAGGGTCGTGCTGCCCGTCGGCATCCATGAACACGAGGATCTCGCCGCTGGCGGCCCGGGCGCCGCGCTTGATCGCCGCGCCGTTGCCCATCGAGTACGGGCTCGAAAGCACCCTGGCCCCGTGGGCGGCGGCCACGTCGGCCGTGTCGTCGGTGGAGCCGTCATCCACGACGATCAGTTCGGCGTCGGGCTGGGCGGCGCGCAGCCGCGGCAGGGTCTGGCGCAGGCCTTCGGCCTCGTTCTTGGCAGGCAGGATGACGGATAGGCGCATGGATTCCCCTCTGGCGGCAAGAGTAGCCCGAAACGGTCGCCGACTGGAGGCGATGTCTCCGGAAAGTGGCGCAAGTCCCTTTGGCATATGACGTGCTTGCGATAAAGTCCGGGCATTAGGGAGAAAGACATGAGTGCAGCCTCAACCGCCAACCTGGTCGGCATCACCGGCATCGCCCGCCGCCTCGTCCTGGACGGCGCGCTGGACGAAGCCACCGCCCGCGACGCGCTGGACAAGGCCACGGCCGGGCGCAAGCCCATCGCGGGGTACCTGCGCGAGCACAAGCTGGTGACCTCGGTGCAGATGGCCGCCGCCAACTCTGCCGAGTTCGGCATGCCGGTGTTCGACCCGGCGGCGATGGACGGCACCCAGAGCGCGGTCAAGCTGGTGAAGGAGGACCTGCTGCAGAAGCACAACGTGCTGCCGCTGTTCAAGCGCGGCGGCAAGCTGTTCGTGGGCACGGCCGACCCCACCAATGCCCATGCGCTGGACGAGATCAAGTTCCATACCAACCTGGCGGTGGAACCGATCCTGGTGGCCGAGGATGCGATCCGGCACACCCTGGAGCTGTGGCTGCAGGCGGCCGACAGCTTTGGCGATGCGCTGGAAGACAGCGAGGGACTCGAGAACCTCGACATCGAATCCGGTGAAGAGGAGCAGCGCGACACCGGCACGGACGGCAAGCAGGACGACACGCCCATCGTCAAGTTCGTCAACAAGGTGTTGATCGACGCGATCAAGCGCGGCGCCTCGGACATCCACTTCGAACCCTACGAGACCGACTACCGCGTGCGCCTGCGCATCGACGGCATCCTCAAGCAAACTGCCAAGGTGCCGGTGAAGCTCAACCAGCGCATCAGCGCGCGCCTGAAGGTGATGTCGCAGCTGGACATCGCCGAGAAGCGGGTGCCGCAGGACGGGCGCATGAAGATCAACATCAGCAAGACCAAGCAGATCGACTTCCGCGTCAGCACCCTGCCCACGCTGTTCGGCGAGAAGGTGGTGCTGCGCATCCTGGATGCCGGCGCGGCCAAACTGGGCATCGAAAAGCTGGGCTACGAGCCGGACCAGCAGAAGCTGTTCCTGGATGCGATCCAGAAGCCGTACGGCATGGTGCTGGTCACCGGCCCCACCGGCTCGGGCAAGACGGTGAGCCTGTACACCGCGCTGGGCATCCTCAACGACGAGATCCGCAACATCTCCACCGTGGAGGACCCGGTTGAAATCCGCCTGCCGGGCGTGAACCAGGTGCAGCAGAACGAACGCCGCGGCATGACCTTCGCCGCCGCGCTGCGCAGCTTCCTGCGCCAGGACCCTGACGTGATCATGGTGGGCGAAATCCGCGACCTGGAGACCGCCGAGATCGCGATCAAGGCCGCGCAGACCGGCCACATGGTGCTGTCCACCCTGCATACCAACGACGCGCCGCAGACCATCGCACGCCTGATGAACATGGGCATCGCGCCGTACAACATCACCAGCTCGGTGACCATCGTGATTGCCCAGCGCCTGGCGCGGCGGCTGTGCGAGCGCTGCAAGCGGCCGGTGGAGCTGCCGGACCATGCGCTGCTGGCCGAGGGCTTCACCGACGACGAGGTGCACGCGGGCTTCACCGTCTACGAGGCGGCGGGCTGCGACGAGTGCACGGCCGGCTACAAGGGCCGCACTGGCCTGTACCAAGTGATGCCCATGACCGACGAGATCGCGAGCATCGTGCTGGCGGGCGGCAACGCGCTCCAGATTGCGGAGGCGGCGCAGCGTTCGGGCGTGCGCGACCTGCGCCAGTCGGCATTGCAAAAAGTGAAGGCAGGCGTGACCAGCCTGGCCGAGATCAACCGCGTGACCAAGGACTGACCGTAGGAGCGCCCCATGGGCGCGATGGGTTGCTGGCGACGGCTAATCGCGCCCATGGGGCGCTCCTACGATGCGGAAATGCTGCCCGCCGTCACACGCCGCGGCTTCACATGCGGCCGCAACCGGCTACCATCGCAGGCTGGGGCTCCGGCAATGCCGGAATCTGGGGACCAAGGGGAAACACATCATGGCCGTGACACGTTCCGCCGCCAAGACCGCCGCCGCCCGCGATGCCGCCAAGCCGGTGCGCGACGGCGTGACCTTGCAGATGTTCGTCTGGGAGGGCACCGACAAGCGCGGCAAGAAGATGAAGGGCGAGCAGCAGTCGAGGAATGCCAACATGCTGCGCGCCGAACTGCGCCGGCAGGGCATCCAGCCGCGCGTGGTCAAGCTCAAGCCCAAGCCGCTGTTCGGCAGCGCCGGCAAGCCGGTCTCACCGAAGGACATCGCCATCTTCAGCCGCCAGATCGCGACGATGATGAAGTCCGGCGTGCCGATCGTGATGGCGCTGGAGATCATCGGCAACGGCCAGAAGAACCCGCGGATGAAAAAGCTGGTGGACAGCGTGCGCCTGGACATCGAGGGCGGCTCGTCGATCTTCGAGGCCATGAGCAAGCACCCGGTGCAGTTCGACGAGCTGTACCGCAACCTGGTGCGCGCGGGCGAATCCTCGGGCTCGCTGGAAACGGTGCTGGAGACCATCGCGGACTACAAGGAAAACATCGAGGCGATCAAGGGCAAGATCAAGAAGGCGATGTTCTACCCGCTGGCGATCATCGCGGTGGCGATCCTGGTCTGCGGCGTGCTGATGGTGTACGTGGTGCCGATCTTCAAGGAGCAGTTCGCGAGCTTCGGCGCCGACCTGCCTGCCTTCACCACCCTGGTGTTCGGCATCTCGGACATCCTGGTCGGGTGGTGGTGGGCGATCCTTGGCGTCGCGCTGATCGCCTTCTTCAGCTTCATGTACTTCTACAAGCGCTCGCAGAAGCTGCAATACACCATGGACAGGCTGCTGCTGAAGGTGCCGATCATCGGCCAGGTGCTGCACAACTCCTCGATCGCGCGCTTCGCGCGCACCCTGGCGGTGACCTTCAAGGCCGGCGTGCCGCTGGTGGAGGCAATGGAGAGCGTGGCCGGCGCCACCGGCAACCGGGTCTACACCAACACCGTCCACGAGATGCGCGATGACGTCGCCGTGGGCTACCCGCTCAACGTGGCGATGAAGCAGGCCAACCTGTTCCCGCACATGGTGGTGCAGATGACCGCGATCGGCGAGGAGGCCGGCGCGCTCGACACCATGCTGTTCAAGGTGGCCGAGTTCTACGAGCAGGAAGTGAACAACTCGGTGGACGCGATCACCAGCCTGATCGAGCCCTTCATCATGGTGATCATCGGCGGACTGGTGGGGTCGATCGTGATCGCGATGTACCTGCCGATCTTCAAGATCGCCATGACCGTGATGGGCTGAGCGCCGGATGGCGTTCCTCGACCAGAACCTGCAGCTCGGCTATCCGCTGGCCGCCGGGATGGGGTTGCTGGTCGGCAGCTTCCTCAACGTGGTGATCCTGCGCCTGCCCCGCCGGCTGGAGTGGGAGTGGAAGCGCGACAGCCGCGAGATCCTCGGCGAGCCGGACCTGTACGACCCGCCGCCGCCGGGCATCGTGGTGGAGCGATCGCACTGCCCGCACTGCGGGCACCAGTTGAGCTGGTACGAGAACATCCCGGTGTTCAGCTGGCTGGCGCTGCGCGGCAAGTGCCGCAGCTGCAAGGCGCCGATCTCGCCGCAGTACCCGCTGGTGGAGCTGCTGACGATGCTGCTGGTGCTGGCCTGCGTGTGGCAGTTCGGGTTTGGCTGGCAGGGGTTCGGCGCGATCGTGCTGACGTGCTTTTTGATCGCACTGTCCGGCATCGACCTGCGCACCCAGTTGCTGCCCGACCAGCTGACCTTGCCGCTGATGTGGCTGGGGCTGATCGCCTCGGTCGACAACCTGTACATGCCGGCCAAGCCCGCGCTGGTGGGCGCGGTGATCGGCTACCTCAGCCTGTGGTCGGTGTGGTGGCTGTTCAAGCAGCTCACCGGCAAGGAAGGCATGGGCCACGGCGACTTCAAGCTGCTGGCGGCGCTGGGCGCGTGGATCGGGCTGCAGGGGATTTTGCCGACGATCCTGCTGTCGTCGCTGGTTGGCGCGATCGTCGGTTCGATCTGGCTGGCGGCAAAGGGCCGCGACCGGGCGACGCCGATCCCGTTCGGCCCGTACCTGGCGATCGCCGGCTGGATCGTCTTCATGTGGGGCGAGCAGATCATCGGCGCGTACCGGCAGTACGCCGGCATCTGACCCAAAACCGCAGGCCGTGTAGGAGCGCCCCATGGGCGCGATTGGCGTTCCCGGTAAAGCCGTTCGCGCCCATGGGACGCTCCTACGGGCCTCCGGCGTGAGACGCCGCACGTGACCGGATATCCATCGTGGCCCGTGCGCGGGCAAAACCGTCGGGGACGTAGCCCCGACCTACGCAGGATGCGCGGCCCGCCGATGCCGTAGGTCGGGCCTACGCGCCCGACGCTTCTCATCACCGGATATCCATCGCGACCCCATGCGCGGGCAAAACCGTCGGGGACGTAGCCCCGACCTACGCCATAATCGGGCCATGAGCGATTTCATCGTTGGGCTCACTGGCGGCGTGGCTTCCGGCAAGAGCGAGATCACCCGCCGCTTCGAGGCGCTGGGCATCGCCGTCGCCGACGCGGACATCGCCGCGCGCGAAGCCGTGGCGGCGGGTTCGGCGGGGCTTGCCGAGGTGGTCGCCGAATTCGGGACCGGCGTGCTGGCGGAAGGCGGCGAACTCGACCGGTTGGCGATGCGCAAGCGGGTGTTCGCCGACGACAGCGCGCGCAGGCGACTGGAGGCCATCGTGCATCCGCGCGTGCGTGCCACGTTGCGGGCTGCCTGCATCAGCGCAACCGGGCCCTACGCGATCGCGGCGATTCCGCTGCTGGCCGAGGGCGGCGGCCGCGCCGCCTACCCGTGGCTGGACCGCATCCTGGTGATCGACGTGCCGGCAGCCGTGCAGCACGCGCGGCTGCTGCAGCGTGACGGCATCGACGGCGCCCTCGCCGATCGCATGATCGCCGCCCAGGCCACGCGCCAGCAGCGGCTGGCGATCGCCGACGACGTCATCGTCAACGACGGCCCCGTCGATGCGCTGGACGCCCACGTGGCCGCGCTGGACAGGCGCTACCGCAGCCTGGCCGGGTAGGAGCACCCCATGGGCGCAATGGAAACCGATTCCGCCACCAGCCGCCCGGAATCCCCGTAGGAGCGCCCCGTGGGCGCGATCGGCATGCCGGGGAAAGCTTTTCGCGCCCATGGGGCGCTCCTACAGCGAGAGGTGTGGTGTGAACGTTGAGCCGGGCAACTGAGGGCGTGATTGCCGCCAATGTGCCGGATGCCTGCGGCACAACCCGTAGGAGCGCCCCATGGGCGCGATCGGCATTCCCGGTAAGCCCAATCGCGCCCATGGGGCGCTCCTACAGCCAGTGGGCGTTCCAGAAGGGGTAGTTGCCGATGTGCCGGGTAATGCCTGCGCGGATCGGGTTGCAGACGATGTAGCGCGCGATCGCCCTCAGGTCTTCTTCCTTGCGCACTGCGTGGTCGTGATACGCCCTGCTCCATAGCGATCCCGTTTTGCCGATGACACGATGCGCCCGCCTTGCGCTGGCGGACTTGAGCCGCATCACGATGCTTGCCAGTTCGTCGCACTCGCCAAGCTGCAACAGCCAATGGGCGTGGTCGGGCATCAGCACCCAGGCAAGCATGCGCGCGTCACCCAGCAACATCGGATCCTCGAAACACCTTGCCGCTTCGCAGGCCGCTTCGAACCCCAGGAAAACAGGCTCGCGGTGCAGCGTGGTGACCGTCAGGTGGTAGGCGTGGTTCGGAAGCGATGCGCGTCCACGACGCAGTGCTGCGTGGCCCGGACATGAAACGATGCGCTGGCTTTCCATCCGGCAAGCGTGATGGCCACACGCAACGCGCGGTATCGGCGAACCCCGTCAAAACGCGTAGGCGAACCCCGCGCATGCGCGTAGGAGCGCCCCATGGGCGCGATGGAAACCGATCCCTTCGGAATGTCTGTAGGAGCGCCCCATGGGCGCGATCGGCATGCCGGCGAAAGCTTTTCGCGCCCATGGGGCGCTCCTACGGGATCAGGCGGAGGCGGGCCACAGCCCGCGGATGGCGGCGATGCCCTGGGCGCCGTGTTGTCGCGCGATGGCGATGTCGCGCGGGCCGAGGCCGCCGATGGCGTAGATCGGCAGCGAGGCGTGTTCGCGCAGGGTTTCGAAGGCGGGCCAGCCGATGCCTGCAACGCCAGGGTGGGTCGTGGTTGCGTTGACGGGGCCGACGACGGCCAGGTCGCAGCCGAGGGCTTCGGCCAGGCGCAGCTCCTTGATGTCGTGGCAGGAGGCCGCCAGGCGGATGTCGGCTGGAACGGGACGCGTGGCGAGTGGGCGCAGCCGTGCGGCAGGCAGGTGCAGGCCGATGCCGAGATCGCATGCGAGGGCCAGGTCATCGTTGACCAGGAGTTCGGCGCCGGCGAGCGCGCATTGGCCGGCGGCCTCGGTGACCAGGGCGCGACGGCGCGACGCGTCCATGCCGGGCAGGCGCGCCTGGATGCGGCGGATTCCGGAGGCCAGGGCACGGCCCAGTGCGTCGAGCCATGCGCCATCTTCCGCAGGCGACGCAGGCTGCGGGGTCACCAGGTAGCGGTCCGGCTGCAGCAGGGCGGCGACCACGGGGCGGTCGGCGGGCGGCATGGCGTAGCCGGACAGCTTGCCGGGCGGCGCCCAGGCCAGCGCCTGGCCTTCGTGGCCGCGCGGGATGCCGCGCCAGCGGGTGACGTGGCGGACGTCCAGGCGCAGCCGCTTGTGCGGGTACTGCTGGGCGACGGCGATCAGCGGCGCGCCGATTTCCGCTTCGATGCCGAGTTCTTCGCGCAGCTCGCGGACCAGCGCCTGCTCCGGCGATTCGCCGGGCTCGCGCTTGCCGCCGGGGAATTCCCACAGGCCGGCGAGGTCACGGCCCTCGGTGCGACGCGCCAGCAGCACGCGGCCGCGGGCGTCGGTGATGGCGGCGGCCACGACCTCGACGCGGTCAGGCATCAGCCAGCAGCCGCCTGGTTCCGTAGGAGCGCCCCATGGGCGCGATCGGCCTTTCCGGCAGGAACGCCCCACGGGCGATCGGCCTTTCCGGTAGGAGCGCCCCGCGGGCACGATTGGCCTTGCCCGTAGAGCGAATCGCGCCCATGGGGCGCTCCTACGAGGGGCAGGCCCTCAGGCCAGCTGTCCATGGCAATGCTTGTACTTCTTGCCGCTGCCGCAGGGGCACGGGTCGTTGCGGCCGACCTTTGGCCCCTCGCGGGTCATCGGGACGTGCGCCGCGGCGGCCTGCTGGGCGAGGCGCGCCTGTTCGGCTTCCTCGTCGGCACCGAGGCCGCCGGAGTCGGCGTGCTGGAACTGCATCTGCCGCGCCGCGGCCTCGGCCAGCGCGCGCTCCTGTGCTTCCAGCGCGGCGACTTCTTCCTCGGTGCGGATGTGCACGCGCGCCAGCAGCGAGACGACCTCGCGCTTGACCTTCGACAGCATCTCGCTGAACAGTTCGAACGCCTCGCGCTTGTACTCCTGCTTGGGCTGCTTCTGCGCGTAACTGCGCAGGTGGATGCCCTGGCGGAGGTAGTCCATGCGCGCGAGGTGTTCCTTCCAGTTCTGGTCGACGACGTTGAGCATGATGTGCTTTTCCAGCATGCGCATCGTCTCCGGCCCGACCGAGGCCTCCTTGTCGGCGAACAGCCGGTCGAGCGACTCCTGCACGTAGGCCTGGATGACCTCGACGTCGACTTCCTCGCGGCCCTTGACCATTTCCTCGACCGCGACCTGCACGCCGAACTCCTCGGCAAGCGTGGCCTCCAGGCCCGGCAGGTCCCACTGCTCGTCGATCGAGTCCGGCGGCACGAAGCGGTCGACGATGTCGGCCACCACGTCGGCGCGGATGCCGGCGATGTTGTCGTGCACGCTCTCGGCTTCGAGCAGTTCGTTGCGCTGCGTGTACACGACCTTGCGCTGGTCGTTGTTGACGTCGTCGAACTCGAGCAGGTTCTTGCGGATGTCGAAGTTGTGCGCTTCCACCTTGCGCTGCGCGTTGGCGATCTGCTTGGACACCAGCGGGCTTTCGATGATGTCGTCTTCCTTCAGCCCCATCCTGGCCATGACCCGCTGCACCCAGTCGGCGGCGAAGATGCGCATCAGGTTGTCTTCGAGCGACAGGTAAAAGCGGCTCGAACCCGGGTCGCCCTGGCGCCCGGAACGGCCGCGCAGCTGGTTGTCGATGCGGCGCGACTCGTGGCGCTCGGTGCCGACGATGTGCAGGCCGCCGGCTTCCTTGACCGCGTCGTGGCGCTTCTGCCATTCGGCCTTCAGGCGCGCGCGGGTGACTTCGTCGACCGGCTCGCCGCGCTCGGCTTCAAGATCCGCCAGTTCGGTGTCCAGCGAGCCGCCGAGCACGATGTCGGTGCCGCGGCCGGCCATGTTGGTGGCGATGGTCACCGAGCCGGGGCGGCCGGCCTGGGCGACGATGGTGGCCTCGCGCTCGTGCTGCTTGGCGTTGAGCACCTCGTGGTGGATGCCGGCCTCGCGCAGCTGTTCGCTGAGCATTTCCGAGACTTCGATCGAGGTCGTGCCCACCAGCACCGGCTGGTTGCGCGCGTGCGCCTCCTTGAGCTCGGCGACGACCGCGCGGTACTTGCCGGCGCGGTTGAGGAACACCGCGTCGGGGTGGTCGATGCGGATCATCGGGCGGTTGGTGGGGATCACCACCACTTCCAGGCCATAGATGCTCTGGAACTCGTAGGCCTCGGTGTCGGCGGTACCGGTCATGCCGGCGAGCTTGCCGTACATGCGGAACAGGTTCTGGAAGGTGATGCTGGCCAGCGTCTGGTTCTCGCGCTGCACCGGCACGCCTTCCTTGGCCTCGACCGCCTGGTGCAGGCCGTCGGACCAGCGGCGCCCGGTCAGGGTGCGCCCGGTGAACTCGTCGACGATGATCACTTCGCCGTCGCGGACGATGTAGTCCACGTCGCGCTGGTAGATGCCGTGCGCGCGCAGGCCGGCGTTGAGGTGGTGGACGACGTGGATGTTCTGCGGCGCGTACAGGTTCTCGTCGGCGTCGAGGATGCCGGCCTCGCGCAGCAGCGCCTCGGCGTGTTCCTGGCCGTCCTCGGACAGGTGCACCTGCTTGGCCTTCTCGTCGACCCAGTAGTCGCCCTCGCCTTCTTCCTCGGTCTGCCGCACCAGCTTTGGCACGACGCGGTTGACCTTGATGTACAGCTCCGGCGACTCGTCGGCCGGGCCGGAGATGATCAGTGGCGTGCGCGCCTCGTCGATCAGGATCGAGTCGACCTCGTCGATGATCGCGAAGTTGAGGCCGCGCTGGAAGCGATCGTCCTTCGACAACGCCATGTTGTCGCGCAGGTAGTCGAAGCCGATCTCGTTGTTGGTTGCGTAGGTGATGTCGGCGCGGTAGGCGGCGTGCTTGTCAGAGTGCGGCATGCCGGGATACACCACGTCGGTCTTCAGCCCGAGCCAGCCGTACAGCTTGCCCATCTGCGCGGCGTCGCGGCGGGCCAGGTAGTCGTTGACCGTGACCACGTGCACGCCCTTGCCTTCCAGCGCGTTGAGGTACACGGCCAGGGTGGCGGTCAGGGTCTTGCCCTCGCCGGTGCGCATCTCGGCGATCTTGCCCATGTGCAGCACCATGCCGCCGATCAGCTGGACGTCGAAGTGGCGCATGCCGAACACCCGGACCGACGCCTCGCGGCACACCGCGAAGGCCTCCGGCAGGATCTTGTCGAGCGACTCGCCCTTGGCGACGCGTTCGCGGAACTCCGGGGTCTTGGCCTGCAGCTCGGCGTCCGAGAGGGCCTGCATGCCGGGTTCGAGCGCGTTGATCTTGGCGACGATGCGCTGGAGCTGTTTGATCAGGCGTTCGTTGCGGCTGCCGAAGACGCCGGTGAGCAAGCGATTGAGCATGGGTGTACCGGTTGGGAGAACTGGAATGGAAGCGCGGGACGGAGCCGGTGGCCCCGGGCCACGGCGAACCCTGGCCAATCCCCGCAAATGAAAAAAGGGCGCCGGGCGCCCTTTTTTGGCAACGGGACATTGTACGTGGAGACGCCAGCGGGGGGTATCAAGCCCCTCAGGCGTCCCTCTCCGACCGCCAGGCGGGCGGAAAGTTCGTCATCGTTTCGTAGGAGCGCCCCGTGGGCGCGATCCGGCGGTACCGAAACGCATCGCACCCTCGGGGCGCTCCCACGCATCCGGTTTTGCCCGGCCTACATCCGCTTGGTGGCGGCCTGCTCGCCGAGGAACTTGCGCGGGTTCAGCACCCGGCCGTCCTGCCAGACTTCGAAATGCACGTGCGCGCCCGTGGAGCGCCCGGTCGAGCCCGCCTTCGCGATCTGCTGGCCGCTGCGCACCAGGTCGCCGACCTGCACGATCAGCCGCGAGTTGTGGGCGTAGCGGGTGACATAGCCGTTGCCATGGTCGACCTCGACGACGTTGCCATACCCCGAGCGCTGGCCGGAGAAACTGACCACGCCATCGGCCACGGCCAGCACCGGGTCGCCCTTGCTGGCGTGGAAGTCGATGCCCTTGTGGAAGCCGCGGCCACCGCCGAACGGATCGGCTCGGCCGCCGTAGCCGGAGGTGATGTAGGTGTTGAGGATCGGCATGCGCGACGGGGTCGCGCTGCGGTCCAGTTCGCGATTGAACAGCAGCGATTCGAGCACCGACAGCTGCTTGCCAGAACTGGCCAGCTGCGCGCCGAGCTTGTCCATGCCGCCGCGCAGGTCGCCGGCCGCCATGTCGCGCACCGGGCCTTCGCCACCGACGCCGACCGGCTTGTTGAAGTCGAACTCGCCGTCGCCGAGCTGGCCGATGCGGGTCAGGCGCTCGCCGAGCGCGTTGAGCCGGTTGGTCTCGGCCTGCAGCTCGCCCAGGCGCGCGGCCAGCGCGTTGACCTCGCGCTGGGCCTCGCGGCGGGTGTTGTCGAGCTGCGCCCGCTGGGCGTCGTTGCTGGCCTGCAGGTGCGCCATGCGCGCGGTGCTGATGCCCTGGGTGGCACCCGCGCCCAGCGCCACGCCACCGACCAGCAGCACCGCGATCGCGGTGGCCGGGCGGCCTGCGCTGTACGCATGCAGGCGGGAAGCGCCGGCATGGCTGCGGGCCGAAACGTTGGCGGCCAGGGCAAGGCTGTTCCGGCGCGTCCATCGCCAGGTGCTGGCGGAAAGATCACGCGCCGATGTCAGGAAGCTGTGTAGAGTCATGTTCTGCCAATGTCTGATTCGAGATCCAGGTCGTCCCCCCCGGTCCCGCGCGCGGCGCTCGATGCGCTGCTGGGCGATGCCGTGGGTGGCAATCCGATCCGCCGCGCCATGTGGCTGGACGAACTGGACCGTCGCTTGAGCCCCCTCCTGCCGCCTTCGCTGGCCGCGCATGCGCGACTGGCGAATGTCGATGGCGACAGGCTCGTCTACCTCGTCGACTCGCCCGTCTGGCATGCCAGGCTGCGCCTGGCTTCCAGCGAACTGATCGACGCCGCCCGCTCCCTCGGGCTGGATGTCACGCGCTTCGTCGTCAGGACGACGAAGCTGGTGCCTGGCGCGCAAGCGCAATCCGGGCCGGCAGTCCTGCCTGTATCGGCCACCGCGCGTGCCGCCGTGCGCGATGCCCTGGCGTCGCTTCGCGGCACTGAAGACAAGCCGACGACCGACGATCCTTGACTGTCCGGAGGGGGTGCCGGGTCACGTTTTGCGCGGCCCTGGCGGGGGCGGACGGGGCATCCTAACGGCCATGGGCCGTCGGCACGTTAACCAGCCGATAATTTTTCAGAAATCTAAGGTTAATTTTTAGTTAAAATTCACCTCGCGCTCACTTCTGTGAGCACGACACGGCGCGCCTCGGTGACTCGTGAGACGGGGGCAACGCGCGCAAATCCTTCCACGTGCGGCGGGCGAATCCCGGCGTCCCGCAGAGCCCCCCTTGGGCGCGAACCGAGACCGTACCGCCGAAAAGCGATCGCGCCCATGGGGCGCTCCTACGGAAAGTCATCCCGCAATGGCGCGGGCGTCGGGGGCGTAGCCCCGACCTACGGTTTGACCAGCGTGCAGATTGACTGGCGTGCAGCGCCGCCTTCGTAGGTCGGGGCTACGCCCCCGATGCGCGAGGCGTTGACCATCGCGCAGGATCCGCCCCGCGATGCGATCGGCGGCGTTCCGGACCCCGCTTCAGGCCGGCAGCGGCTCGGCGTACGCGAGCGGGACGCCGGTCTTGTCGGGGAAGGTGACTTCCTCCCATGCCGAGCGTTCGGCCAGCAGCGCGCGCACCAGCTTGTTGTTGAGCGCGTGGCCGGACTTGTAGCCCTCGAAGGCGCCGATCACGGCGTGGCCGGCCAGATACAGGTCGCCGATGGCGTCGAGGATCTTGTGGCGGACGAACTCGTCGCCGTAGCGCAGGCCGTCGTCGTTGAGCACGCGGAACTCGTCGAGCACGATCGCGTTGTCCATCGAGCCGCCGAGACCGAGGTTGCGCTCGCGCATGTACTCCAGGTCGCGCATGAAGCCGAAGGTGCGGGCGCGGCTGACTTCGCGGATGTAGTTCTCGGTGGAGAAGTCGATCACCGCACGCGACTGGGTGCTGGGGATCGCCGGATGCTTGAAATCGATGGTGAAGCCCAGGCGGAAGCCGTCATGCGGCTCGAACCGGGCGATCTTGTCGCCGTCGCGCACTTCCACCGGGCGCTTGATGCGGATGAAGCGCTTGGCCGCGGCCTGCTCGACGATGCCGCCGGACTGCAGCAGGAACACGAACGGGCCGGCCGAGCCGTCCATGATCGGCACCTCGGCCGCCGACAGGTCGACGTACAGGTTGTCGAGCCCGAGGCCGGCCAGCGCCGACATCAGGTGTTCCACGGTCTGCACCTTGGCGCCACCCTGCGACAGGCCGGTGCACAGGGTGGTTTCGCTGACCAGTTCGGCGTCGGCGGGAATCTCCACCGCCGGCTCGACGTCGACGCGGCGGAACACGATGCCGGTGTCGACCGCGGCCGGGCGCAGGGTGAGATAGACCTTCTCGCCACTGTGCAGCCCCACGCCGGTGGCGCGGATCACATTCTTGATGGTGCGCTGCTGCATGGGCGGGGGTTGGATCCGGGGTGTCGCCGCAAGGGCGGAAAACGGCGAAAGATTAGCACGCGCGATACTGAACCTGAACGAAAGCGGGGCCGTCCCTCGGCTCGCGCCACACGCCTGCCTGGCCGCGCTTCGGGTCGCGCCTTGGTGGTTGAAAAGACCACCGGGCCGGCGCAGGCCCGGTGGGTCGAACGAGGACATTTCCCGCAGGAGCGCCCCATGGGCGCGATGAAGCATTACCCACAACGTTTCGCGCCCATGGGGCGCTCCTGCGGGCGGCGGCCGGGAATCCCCGGCCACCGTCACGCGATCAGTCGGCCTGGCGGCGCAGGAAAGCCGGAATGTCCAGGTAGCTGTCGCTGCCGAAATCAGCCGTGGCCGGGGCCGGCGCTGCCGCCGGTTCGCTGCCGCCGGTGCGGCCGCGCAGGCTCGAGGCAATGCTGTGGCCGGGGCTGAACGCCGTGGCCTCGTCCTCGATCAGCATGCCGGTGGTGCCGTCGCGACGACCCTGGCTGCGGACCAGTTCGACCTGCGGCTTGCGCACGATGTCGTGGCCGAAGCCGCGGTCTTCGTGGCGACCGACCTGGCGGCCGGCATTGCGGTTCAGGCCGGTGGCCACGACGGTGACGCGGACCTCGTCCTGCATGTCCGGGTCGAGCACGGTGCCGATGACGATGGTCGCGTCCTCGCTGCCGAAGTTCTCCACCGTGCGGCCGACCTCGTCGAATTCGGCCATGGTAAAGTCCGCGCCGGCGGTGATGTTGACCAGGATGCCGTTGGCACCGGCCAGGTTGACGTCGTCGAGCAGAGGGTTCTGGATCGCGGCTTCGGCGGCGGCCTGCGCACGGTCGTCGCCGCGGGCGGTGCCGGTGCCCATCATCGCCAGGCCCATCTCGCTCATCACGGTGCGCACGTCGGCGAAGTCGACGTTGATCAGGCCCGGGCGCACGATCAAATCGGCGATGCCCTGCACCGCGCCGAGCAGCACGTCGTTGGCGGCGCGGAACGCCTGGATCATGGTCGCGTTGCGACCGAGCACGGTGATCAGCTTCTCGTTGGGGATGGTGATCAGCGAGTCGCAGTGCTGGCCGAGCTCGTCGATGCCCTTGAGCGCCACCTGCATGCGGCGGCGGCCCTCGAACGGGAACGGCTTGGTGACCACGGCCACGGTCAGGATGCCCATCTCCTTGGCCAGCTGCGCGACCACGGGCGCGGCGCCCGTGCCGGTGCCGCCGCCCATGCCGGCGGTGATGAACACCATGTCCGCGCCCTGCAGCGCGTCCATGATCTGCTCGCGGTCCTCGAGCGCGGCCTGGCGGCCGACCTCCGGGTTCGCGCCCGCGCCCAGGCCCTTGGTGACATTCTGGCCAAGCTGCAGCTGCAGCTTGGCGCCGCAGTTCTTGATCGCCTGCGAGTCGGTGTTGGCGGTGATGAACTCCACCCCGTCCACGCTGCTGTTGACCATGTGCGCGACCGCGTTGCCGCCGCCGCCGCCGACCCCCACCACCTTGATGTTGGCATTGGGTGCCATCTTCTCTACCAGTTCGAAATGCGCCATGTCCGTGTCCTCGTTTTTAAGTGCCGGGACTGGGGATTCGGGACTGGGGATTCGGAGAAGCTGCTCCGTTTCCTTGCCCGCGGCCTGCCGCCCGGCGTTTATGTGGTTTTTCGTGTCGCGTTACTGCAATCGTTTGCCCTTCGCCTGCCGCTCTTTACCGCCCCGTTCCCGCTCCGTCCGCCCCACCGCTCTTGTCGTTGCCCTTCCGAATCCCGAATTCCCGCTTTCAACAGCCGAACGGCTGGTCATCCCGAATCCCGCGCGGTGAATTCATCAGAATTCGCCGCGATACCAGTTCTTCAATTTGTTGAAGAGCGTCCCGGCGCGGCCGGTGGGGATCACCGGGCGTCGCGGATGCTCGATCTGGCTGCCCATCAGCAGCAGGCCCACGCCGCTGGCGTGCACCGGGTTGTTGACCACTTCGCCAAGGCCGGTGACGTGCTGCGGGATGCCCACGCGCACCGGCATCTGCAGCATCTCTTCGGCCAGCTCGACCACGCCTTCCATCTTCGAGGCGCCGCCGGTCAGCACCATGCCGGCGCGCACGTGCTGCTCGAAGCCCGAGCGACGCAGTTCGGCCTGCACCATCTCGAAGATTTCCTCGTAGCGGGCCTGCACCGCCTGCGCCAGCGACTGCCGCGGCAGCCGGCGCGGGGCGCGATCGCCGACGCTCGGCACCTGGATCGATTCCTCCGAGGTCGCCAGCTGCGCCAGCGCGCAGGCGTATCGCACCTTGATCTGCTCGGCCTCGGGCGTGGGCGTGCGCAGCATGTGCGCGATGTCCTCGGTGACCTTGTCGCCGGCGATCGGCAGCGAGGCGGTGTGGCAGATCGCGCCCTGCACGAACACTGCCAGGTCGGTGGTACCGGCGCCCATGTCGACCAGCACCACGCCCAGTTCGCGCTCGTCGCCGGTGAGCACCGCGGTGCTCGACGCCAGCGACGACAGGATCAGGTCGTCGATCTGCAGGCCGCAGCGCTGCACGCACTTGCTGATGTTGGCCGCGGCGGACTGCGCGCACACCACCAGGTGCGCGTGCACCTCCAGGCGCACGCCGGTCATGCCGACCGGGTTGCGGATGCCTTCCTGCGAATCGTCGAGCACGTACTCGCGCGGGATCGCGTGCAGGATCTTCTGGTCGGCGGGGATCGCGACCGCCTTGGCTGCTTCCAGCACGCGGTCGAGGTCGGCGTAGGTCACCTCGCCGTCGCGGATCGGCACGATCCCCGGCGAGTTGCGGCACTGCACGTGGTTGCCGGAGATCGACGCGTAGACCGAGCGGATCTCGCAGCCGGCCATCAGCTCGGCCTCTTCCACCGCGCGCTGGATCGACTGCACGGTCGACTCGATGTCGACGACCACGCCGCGCTTGAGCCCGCGCGATTCGTGGGAGCCGATCCCGATCACCTCGATCGGGTTGCCGGGCGAGTATTCGCCAACCAGCGCCACCACCTTGGAGGTGCCGATGTCGAGGCCGACGATCAGGGCCTTGTCGCCTTTGCGGTTCATGTCGTGGTACCGGGATTCGGGATTGGGGATTCGGGATTCGGGAAGGCGGCGTGGAACCAGGGTATGCGGCGAACCGGGGCTGGATCGGCAACGGACAGACGCGCATGCCCCTCGCCGAGTCCCGCGCGCTCTTCAACAGCCGCAGGCTGGTCATTCCGAATCCCCGATCCCGGCTCCTCGCCCCACGTCAGCGCAAAGCCGTTGGTGTAGCGCAGGTCCGCGCGTGCCAGCGGCAGCGGGTTGCGCGCCAGCAGGTTCGGCAGCAGGCGCGCGAAACGGGCCAGGCGCAGGCGTGCTTCCTGGCTGCCGACCACCACCTGGATGCCGTTGGACAGCAGCAGCGACCAGCTGCCGCGGCGGTCCAGCGACACCTCGCTCACGCGCACGCCTTCGGGCGCGAACATGGCGCTGGCCTCGTTGTAGAGCGCCACCACATCGGCAGTCCGCGCGGCCGGCGCATCGACGTCGAAGCGCGGCAGGCCGCGCGGGACTTCCGCGCCGGCGAGCGGGAACAGGTCACCGTCCTCGGACAGCAACTGGTCCTGGCCCCAGCGCGCGAACGGCCGGTGCTCGACGATGCGCACCTCGACCACGTCCGGCCAGCGCTTGCGCACTTCGGCGCGTTCGACCCACGGCAACTTCGCCACCGCGGCCTGCGCATCCTCGAGGCGGACCGCGAAGAAGCCCTTGCGCGCGTACGGCAGCACCGCCGCGCGCAGCTTCTGTTCGTCGACGCGATGCAGATCGCCACCGATGCGCAGCGTGCGCAGCGGCCAGCGCTCGGCGCCGATCCAGCCCTCGAGCACGGCCACCACCGGCAACACCACCAGCGCCACGGCGAGGATCCATGCAGCGATGCGCAGGAAGGCGCTCATGGGTTGGCTCCTTCGGAGCCGGGAATCGGGAATCGGGAATCGGGAACCGGAAGAGCGGGCCTGGCCGTCACTCGGAACGCAGCGTTGGATCCAACTTGGCGTGCGCGGGAGAACAGCAAAGCACGATTCCTCCCCTCGCCTGCCTGGGGGCCAAAGGCCACGCCACTCGGGATGGCAGCACAGGTGTGCGCACGGCCAGTACGCGGCCGATCCGGCGCACTTCCCATTCCCGATTCCCGATTCCCGATTCCCGGCTTCATACCGCCGTCTCCAGGATCCGCCAGCACAGCTCCTCGAACGACACGCCCAGCGCAGCAGCCGACTTCGGCATCAGCGAGTGGCTGGTCATGCCCGGCGCGGTGTTGGCTTCGAGCAGCCAGTTGCGGCCGTCGCGGTCGCGCATGAAGTCCACGCGCGCCCAGCCGCGCAGGCCGAGCGCGGCGAAAGCGCGTTCGGCCTGGTCGCGCGCTTCCGCTTCGCCGGCCTCGTCCAGGCCGGGGCAGATGTACTGCGTGTCCTCGGCCTTGTACTTGGCGTGGTAGTCGTAGTACTCGCCGGCCGGGACGATATGGATGCTGGCCAGCGCGCGGCCGTCGAGCACGCCGATGGTGTATTCGCCGCCTTCCACCAGCTGCTCCATCAGCAGCTCGCCGGGATAGCGCGCGGCCAGTTCGATCGCCGCATCGAGGTCGGCCTCGTTGAAGACGCGGCTGACGCCGACGCTCGAACCTTCCAGCGACGGCTTGACGATCACCGGCAGGCCAAGCGCGCGCGCGGCGGCGTGCACGTCATCGCTGCCGCCCGTCCTGGAGCCGGCCAGCCGGATCCAGCGCGGCGTCGGCAGTCCGTCGGCGATCCACACCTGCTTGGCGCGGATCTTGTCGAGCGACAGCGCGCTGCCGAGCACGCCCGAGCCGGTGTACGGCACGCGCAGCGATTCGAGCAGGCCCTGCAGCACGCCGCTCTCGCCGTCGCCGCCGTGGAGGATGTTGAACACGCGGTCGAAGTGCTTGTCCTGCAGCTCGCGCACGAGGTTGGGGATGCCATCCACGCCGTTGGCGTCGACGCCGCGCGCGCGCAGCGCCTCGAGCACGTTGCGGCCGGAGTCCAGCGACACCTCGCGCTCGGACGTGGTGCCGCCCATCAGCACGGCGACGCGGCCGAACACGGCGGGATCGTCGAAGCGCGGCGGTGGTAGCGTGCGGCTCATCGGCTGCCTCCTTCGAACCCGTTCGCCGCCAGCTGCTGCGCGGCGTGGCCGATGTCGCCGGCGCCCATCATCAGCAGCAGGTCGCCGTCGCGCAGCACGTCGGGCAGCACCGAGGCCAGTTCGCCCGCGCCGTTGACCACCACCGGGTCGATGCGCCCGCGCGCGCGGATCGCCCGGGCAAGCGCGCGCGCGTCGGCGCCTGCGATCGGCGCTTCGCCGGCCGGGTAGACCTCGGTGAGCACCAGCGCGTCGACGTCGGACAGCACGCCGGCGAAGTCGTCGAACAGGTCGCGCGTGCGGCTGTAGCGATGCGGCTGGAACGCGACGACGAGGCGCTTTTCCGGCCAGCCACCGCGGGCGGCGGCGAACACCGCGGCCAGCTCCTTGGGATGGTGGCCGTAGTCGTCGACCAGCTGCACGGTCGCACCCTGCGCCGTGGTGAGTTGCGCGAGCAGGTTGAAGCGGCGGCCGATGCCCTGGAACTTCTCCAGCGCCGTTGCGATCGCCTCGGCCGGGATCCCGAGCTGCCAGGCCACCGCGGCGGCCGCCAGCGCGTTCTGCACGTTATGGCGGCCGGGCAGCGCCAGCGTGATCGGCGTGCAGGTGCCGTCGGGCAGGCACAGTTCGAAGCGCATGCGCGGGCCTTCCTGCACCACCGCGTTGGCGCGCACTTCGGCGCTGTCGGCGAAGCCGTAGGTCATCACGTGGCGCGGCGTGTTGTTCGCAAGCTCGGCGACTTCCGGGTCGTCGATGCACAGCACCGCGACGCCGTAGAACGGCAGCCGGTGCAGGAATTCGAGGAACGCGGCCTTCACCCGGGCGAAGTCGCCGCCATAGTTCTCGAGGTGGTCGGCGTCGATGTTGGTGACGATCGCGACCAGCGGGTTCAGGCGCAGGAAGCTGCCGTCGCTCTCGTCGGCTTCGGCCACCAGCCAGTCGCCGCCGCCGAGGCGCGCGTTGGCGCCGGCGGCGAGCAGCTGGCCGCCGATCACGAAGGTGGGGTCGAGCCCGCCCTCGGCCAGCACGCTGGCCAGCAGCGAGGTGGTGGTGGTCTTGCCGTGGGTGCCGGCGACCGCGATGCCGCGGCGGAAGCGCATCAGTTCGGCCAGCATCTCCGCGCGCGGCACCACCGGGATGCGCTGCGCGCGCGCTTCCAGCAGCTCCGGGTTGTCGGGCTTGATCGCGCTGGACACCACCACGCAGTCGGTGCCCAGGACGTTGGCCGCGGCGTGGCCGCGATGCACGCTGGCGCCAAGCTGCTGCAACCGGCGCGTAACCGCGTTGTCGGCGGTGTCCGAGCCGGACACGTGGTAGCCCAGCGTGCACAGCACTTCGGCGATGCCGCTCATGCCGACGCCGCCGATGCCGACGAAGTGCACGCGCGAGTAGCGCCGGGCGAAATCGCCGGGGGCCGCCGCGTCACGGGTATCGAGCATCCTGCGGATCATGCGAGGCGTCCCGGGGTCTGTTTGTCACGCCACGTTGGTTCGATGCGCTGGCGCAGGCGGCTGGTGCCGCGCGCCACCGCGGGGTTGGCGTTGGTGGGGACGGGCTGCGCGGCCGCGGGCGTCTTCGCGCGCGCGGGCTTGTCGCGCGACGGCAGCGACGAGGGTTCCGGCGCGGGCGTCGCGCCCTCGCCACGCAGGCGCGCGACCTGCCGCTCGGCGCGGTCGAGTTCGTACGACACCCGCAGCAGCAGTCCGAGTGCGGCGCAGGTCATCAGCACGCTGGAGCCACCGGACGAAATCAACGGCAGCGTCAGCCCCTTGGTCGGCAGGATGCCGAGGTTGACGCCGATCGAGACGAACGCCTGCAGGCTGATCGCCAGCGCCACGCCGAACGCGCAGTAGCCGGCGAAATGACGGCGCATGCCGACGCAGCGATAGCCGATCCAGAACGCGCGCCCGACCAGCAGCGCGTACAGGCCGATCACCAGGCACACGCCGGCGAAGCCAAGCTCTTCGGCGATCACCGAGAAGATGAAGTCGGTGTGCGCCTCGGGCAGGTAGGACAGCTTCTGCACCGATGCACCCAGGCCAACGCCGAACCACTCGCCGCGGCCCACCGCCATCAGCGCGTTGCTGAGCTGGTAGCCGGAGCCGAGCTGGTCCGCCCACGGATCGAGGAAGGAGGTCAGGCGGCGCACGCGGTACGGCTCGAGGATGGCGACGAAGGCGAAGATCGGCAGGCCGAACACGATCGGCATCGACATCCGCGGCAGGTTGACCCCGCCCAGCACCAGCATGCCCGCGGTGATCGCCAGCAGCAGCGACGACGAGCCGAAGTCCGGCTGCAGCAGCAGCAGGCCGACCAGCAGCACCGCCACGCCCAGCGGCTTGAGCATCGCCGGCCATGTCGCGTTGACCTCGTCGCGGAAGCGCACCAGGTAGCTCGACAGCCAGACGATGTAGAGGAGTTTCACCGCCTCGACCGCCTGGAAGTTCGACACGCCCAGGTTGATCCAGCGCCGCGCGCCGTTCACCGAATCGCCCAGGCCCGGCACGAACACCGCCAGCAGCAGCACCACGCAGCCCAGCAGGAACAGCTGGTTGTACTGTTCGATCGTCTTGAGCTCGGTGCGCATCGCCCAGATTGCCAGGCCGATGCCCATCGCCAGGAACATCAGGTGGCGGTTGAGGAAGTAGAACGGGCCGACGTCGAGCCCCTCGCCGATGGCGATGGAGCTGGACGCGACCATCACCACGCCGAGGCTCGCCAGCGCCACGCACGCGCCGAGCAGCCAGCCGTCGTAGCGGCCGGTGATGGCATCGAGGCGGGTCGCCTGGCGAGGGTTGCTGGCGTGCATGTCCATCAGCGCACCTTCAACGTTGCGAGGCCAACGAGTACCAGCACCACCGAGATGATCCAGAAGCGCACGATCACGCGCGGCTCGGGCCAGCCCTTGAGTTCGAAGTGGTGGTGGATCGGCGCCATCCGGAACACGCGCTTGCCGGTGAGCTTGAACGACGCCACCTGGATCATCACCGACAGCGTTTCGACCACGAACACGCCGCCCATCACCACCAGCACCAGCTCCTGGCGCACGATCACCGCGATGGTGCCGAGCACCGCGCCCAGTGCCAGCGCGCCGATGTCGCCCATGAACACCATCGCCGGATAGGTGTTGAACCACAGGAAGCCCAGCCCCGCGCCGGCGATCGCCGCGCAGATGATCACCAGCTCGCCGGCGCCGGGGATCTGCGGGATCTGCAGGTACGCCGAGAACACCGCGTTGCCCGAGGCGTAGGCGAACACGCCCAGCGCGCAGGCGACCAGCACCGTGGGCATGATCGCCAGCCCGTCGAGGCCGTCGGTGAGGTTGACCGCGTTGGAGAAGCCGACGATCCAGAAGTAGGCGACCACGACGAAGAACGCGCCCAGCGGGATCGCGACGCTCTTGAGCAGCGGCACGAAGAACGTGGTCGACGCGGTCACCGTCGGGTCGGCGGTGAAGTACAGGAACAGGCCGGCGGCGAGGCCGAACAGCGACTGCAGCAGGTACTTCCAGCGCGACTTCAGGCCGTTCGGGTCGCGGCGCACGATCTTGATCCAGTCGTCGTACCAGCCGATCGCGCCGAAGGCGAGCATCACCGCCAGCACCAGCCACACGTAGCGGTTGCGCAGGTCTCCCCACAGCAGCACCGAGGCCAGCACCGTCATCAGGATCAGCGCGCCGCCCATGGTCGGCGTGCCGGCCTTGGAGAAGTGCGTTTGCGGCCCGTCCTGGCGGATCGGCTGTCCGCCCTTGTACTGCGCGAGCTTGCGGATCATCGCCGGACCCCACCACAGCGACAGGGCAAGCGCGGTCAGCGCGCTGAGGATGCCGCGGAAGGTCAGGTAGCCGAACAGTCCGAACAGGCCGTCGAGCTGCTGCAGCCAGCGTGTGAGTTCAAGCAGCATGCGCGGCCTCCCCGTTGAGCAGCGCCTTGGCGACGCGATCCATCGCGCTGCCGCGCGAACCTTTCACCAGCACCTGCAGCCTCGCAGGCGCATCAGCTCCTGCAGGAGACGCGCCTGCAAAGGCGGCGATGTCGGCGCGCAGCGCTTCTGCAAGCGCGGCGTGCGAATCGAACGCCCGCCCGCCTTCGCCGAAGGCTGCCGCGGCGGCGGCGCTCAGCGCACCCAGCGCGTACAGCCGCGTGATGCCCGCCTCCTTCGCCCGGCGGCCCGCCTCCTCGTGCAACGACTGCGCATCGGCGCCCAGTTCGCGCATGTCGCCCAGCACCAGCCAGGCCTCGCCGGGCGCCGCCGCCAACGTATCGATCGCGGCGTTGAGCGAGCCGGGGTTGGCGTTGTAGCTGTCGTCGACCAGCAGCACGCCGCCGCCGAGGCCGTGCCGCACCAGCCGCCCAGCCACCGGCTGCGCGTCGCGCAGGCCGGCGACGATGTCGTCCAGGCCGACGCCGCAGGCCAGCGCCAGGCTGGCTGCGGCCAGCGCGTTGGCGACGCTGTGACGGCCAGGCATCGGCACCACCGCCTCGCGTTCGCCGCCGGGCGCGACGAGGACGAAGCGCATGCCGTCGTCGGCAGGGCGCAGGTCCCGCGCGCCGACGTCGGCCTCCGCATCCAGGCCAAAGCGCAGCAGGCGCCGGCCGTGCGCGCGTTCGGCGAAGAACGGCGCGAAGGCGTCGTCGGCGTTGATCACCGCGACGCCGTCGGCGGGCAATGCGTCGTAGATCGCGGCCTTGGTGTCCGCCACGCCAAGCAGGCTGCCCATGCGCTCCAGGTGCGCGGGGGCGACGTTGTTGACCAGCGCGACATCCGGCCGCACTACGGCGGTGAGGTAGGCGATGTCGCCGGGCTTGCCGGCGCCCATTTCGTAGATCGCGAACTCCGCGTCGTCCGGCGCGTCGATCACCGCCAGCGGCAGGCCGATCTCGTTGTTGCGGTTGCCCGGGTTGGCGTAGGCGTTGCCGGCGCGCCGGAGGATCGACAGCAGCAGCGTCTTGACGCTGGTCTTGCCGTTGCTGCCGGTGACGCCGACGACCTTGCCGCGGCGCGCGTGCTGCATCGCCGCGGCCAGCGAGGCCAGCGCGCGCTGCGTGTCGGCCACCAGCACCTGCGGCAGCGGGCAGTCGACGAGGCGGGACACGAGCGCGGCGCGCACGCCCAGTTCGCCCGCCCGGGCGACATGGTCGTGGCCATCGAAGCGCTCGCCCTTGATCGCGACGAACAGCGCCGCGCGGCCATCGTCGGCCCCGATCGCCCGGGTGTCGGTGACGATCGCGTCGATCGGCATGTCGGCGCCCTGCAGGTGGCCGCCGGACCACTGGGCGATGCGCGCGAGCGGCAGCGGGTTCATGCCTTGCCCTCCAGCATTTCGCGTGCAACCTGGCCGTCGTCGAACGGATGCTTGACGCCGGCGACTTCCTGGTAGGTCTCGTGGCCCTTGCCCGCGATCAACACGATGTCATCCGCGCCGGCCTCGCCGAGCGCGCGCGCGATCGCCTTGCGGCGGTCGCGTTCGACCACGACCGCCTGCGGATTGGAGAATCCGGCCACGATGTCGGCCACGATTGCGTCGCCGTCCTCGCCGCGCGGGTTGTCGTCGGTGACGATCACCAGGTCCGCGTTGGCCTCGGCAATCGCCGCCATCTGCGGCCGCTTGCCGCGGTCGCGCTCGCCGCCGCAGCCGAACACGCACACCAGCCGTCCGCGCAGGTGGCCGCGCAGCGAGGCCAGCGCCTGTTCCAGCGGATCGGGCTTGTGCGAGTAGTCGATCACCACCAGCGGCAGCATGCCGTCGCCGCCGAGGCGGTTCATGCGGCCCGGGATCGGCTGCAGCCGCGACAGCACGTCGGCAATCGCCCGCGGCTCGACGCCCTGGAACGACAGCACCCCGGCCACGACCAGCAGGTTGGCGACGTTGAAGCGGCCCAGCAGCGGCGACCGCACCGGCAGGCGGGTTCCTTCGACGTGCAGGTCGAACGCAATGCCCGAAGCATCGAGGGAAAGGTTGTCGGCGCCCACCTGCGCAGCCGAGTCGCCGCGCGCGCTGGTGCCGATCCGCTGCACGCCCGCGGGGATGCGTTCGAACAGCCCGCGGCCATAGTCGTCGTCGAGGTTGACCACCGCCGCGCGCAGGCCATCGCGCGAGAACAGCCGCGCCTTGGCCGCGCCGTAGGTGGCCATGTCGCCGTGGTAATCGAGATGGTCGCGGCTGAGGTTGGTGAACACCGCGACATCGAAGTGCACGGCGTCCACGCGCCCCTGGTCGAGCGCGTGCGAACTGACTTCCATCGCCACCGACTTGGCGCCGGCATCGCGCAGGTCGGCCAGCAGCGCGTGCATCTGCAGCACCAGCGGCGTGGTGAAGCCGGTCGCGACCGCTTCGCCGTACAGGCCCGCGCCGAGCGTGCCGACGGTGCCGCTGGGCGTGCCCAGAAGCGTCCATGCCTGCGCCAGCAGCTGCACGGTCGACGTCTTGCCGCTGGTGCCGGTGACGCCGACCATCTCCATCGCGCGCGAGGGATGGCCGTGGAAGGCATCGGCCATCGCGCCCATGCGCGCGCGCAGGCCGGGAACGGCGATGGCGTCGTCCGGCGGCGCCGGCACGTCGTCGGGCACGGGCGGTTCGAACAGGATCGCACCGGCGTTGGCCGCGCGCGCCTGTTCGATGAAATGCAGGCCGTGGGTGCCGAACCCGCCGATCGCAACGAAAGCGTCACCCGGCGCGATCACGCGGCTGTCGAGGACCAGGCCGGTGATCGCCAGCGTCGGTGGCACGGCGGCCACGTCGGGCAGCAGCTCGGACAGGAGCATGGCGCGGGTCATGGAGCGCCTCCTTGCGGAGTCGCCGGGACCGGGGATTGGGGATTGGGGACTGGATGGAGCGCAGGCTTGGCCTTCCCCAATCCCGAATCCCCCATCCCCAATCCCTTCTTTGCCTGCGCCTTGGCCTGCGCCGCCAGCCAGGTCTCGATGTCGTCCGGCGGCACGTCCATCAGCCGCAGCGAGCCCTCCATGACGTTGTGGAACACGGGGCCAGCGACGCGGCCGCCGTAGTAGCCGCGGCGGCTGGGGTCCGGGTCCATCACCACCACCGCCATCGAGAAGCGCGGGTTGTCGACCGGCACGACGCCGGCGAAGAACGCGGCGTAGCGGCGCGAGTAGCCGCCGCCGCTGGCGATGCGCGCGGTGCCGGTCTTGCCGGCGACGTGGTAGCCCAGGATGGCGGCGTCCTTGGCGGTGCCGCCGGGCTCGGTCACCGTCTGCATCATCTTCATCACTTCGTGCGCGATCTTCGGATCGAGCACCTGGCGCGTTTCCTGCGGCTGGCCCTTGACGAAGGTCGGCTCGATCAGCTTGCCGCCGTTGGCCAGCGCGGCGTAGGCGTGGGCGATCTGCAGCGGCGTGACCGAAATGCCATAGCCGTACGACATCGTCTGCTTGGTGGTGCCGCTCCAGCGCGACGGCGGCGGGAACAGGCCCGCGGCTTCGCCGGGGAACCCGCTTTCGGTGCTTTGCCCGTAGCCGAACCGGCGCAGGAACTCGTAGAAGTCCTGGTCGCCGAGCTTGGCGACGATCTTCGACACGCCCACGTTCGAGCTCTTGGTGATCACGCCGGTGACCGTGAGCACGCCGTGGTTGCTGGTGTCGGTGGTGCGATAGCGGCCGTTGGGCATCCAGCCCGGATTGGTGTCGATCAGGGTGTTGGGCGTCACCACGCCGGCTTCCAGCGCGGCGGCCACGGTCAGCGGTTTCATCGTCGAGCCGGGCTCGATCAGGTCGGTGACCGCACGGTTGCGGTGCGACTCGCGCTGCCCGGATTCAACCGCGTTGGGGTTGAACGACGGCAGGTTGGCCATCGCCAGCACTTCGCCGGTGTTGATGTCGAGCACCACCGCCGACGCACTGCTTGCTCCGCTTTCGAGCAGCGCATGCTTGAGTTCGCGATAGGTCAGGTACTGGATGCGGCGATCGATGCTGAGCGTCAGGTCCTTGCCCGGCTCGGCCGCGCGCACCAGGTCGACGTTCTCGACGATGCGGCCGCGCCGGTCGCGGATCACCTTCTCGGCGCCGGGCTTGCCGCGCAGCCAGGTGTCAAAGGCCAGCTCGACGCCTTCCTGGCCCTCGTCGTCGATGTTGGTGAAGCCGAGGATGTGCGCCATCGCTTCGCCCTGCGGGTAGAAGCGGCGGTATTCGCGCTGCGAGAACACGCCGGGGATGTTGAGCGCCAGGATCCTGCGCGCGGCGCCGGGGCTGATCCGGCGATGGCGCGGGATGTACATGAACTCCTTGTCGGCGCGCTGCGACACGTAGCGCGTCAGGTAATCCAGCGGCAGGTCGGTGGCCTTGGCCAGTTCCGGCAGGCGGTCGGGATACTTGCTCAGTTCCTGCGGGTTGGCCCACAGCGACGCGACCGGCGTCGACACCGCCAGCGGCTCGCCGTTGCGATCGGTGATCATGCCGCGCGAGGTCGGGATCGGGATCTCGCGCAGGATCCGCGCGTCGGCCTTCTTCTGGTAGAAGGCGTTGTCGATCAGCTGCAGGTCGACCGCGCGGCCGACCAGCGCCACCGCGCACAGGCCGAGCGTGCCGACCACCAGCTTGAGCCGCCCGCGCAGGTTGAACTGCGCGCGGTTGCGTCGCGGAGGCGGTGCGTCGTGCTGGCCGGATCGCGACGCAAACAGCGAACGCAGGCGCGCGAGCACGCCCTCGCGCCCCTGCCGATCCCGTCCCCCGGTGCGCGAGTCGCGGCGCCTCATGGCCTGATCACCACGATGTCGGCGGTCTCGGGGAACTTCATCCCCAGCCGCGTGCGCGCGATCTGGTCGATGCGGTTGGCCTCGGCCCAGGTCGCCTGCTCGAGCTGCAGGCGGCCGAAGTCGATGTTGAGCTCATCGCGCGCGTGCTCCAGCTTCGTGAGCTGCACGAACAGCTGGCGATGCTGGTGGCGCGCGTTCACCACGCCGATCGCCGTGACGATGTTGGCCAGCACCAGGACGGCGACGATGAAGCGGGTCATGGCTGCAGCTCCGCTGCAGCGGCGATTGGGGATTGGGGATTGGGGATTGGGAAAGGCGAAAGCGTGACACCGTCTTCGCTGCCGCCTTCACGACGCGCCTGCCGCTCTTCCAATTCCGAATCCCCAATCCCCAATCCCAGCTTCTCGGCCACCCGCAGCACCGCGCTGCGCGCGCGCGGGTTGCCGGCGAGCTCGGCGGAATCGGCTTTCCGCGCATCACCGATCGCGCGCAGCGTCGGCACGAATTCCTCCACCGCCGGCAGGCGGCGGTTGCCCGCCGGCGCCTTCGCGTGGCGGGCGATGAAGCGCTTGACGATGCGGTCTTCCAGCGAGTGGAAGCTGATCACCGCCAGCCGGCCGCCGGGCTTGAGCGCGGCATGCGCGGCGTCGAGCCCGGCCTTGAGGTCGGACAACTCGCGGTTGACGTGGATGCGGATCGCCTGGAACGAGCGCGTGGCCGGGTGGATTTCCTTCTGCCCGGGCTTGCCGCGCGGCATCACCGAGGCGATCAGCTCGGCCAGCTGCGCGGTGCGCAGCAGCGGCTGCTCGGCGCGGCGCGCGACGATGGCGCGGGCGATGCGCCGGCTCATGCGTTCCTCGCCGTAGTTCCACAGCACGTCGGCAATCGCCGCTTCGTCGGCGCGCGCCAGCCACTGCGCTGCGCTCTCGCCGCTGTCGGGATCCATGCGCATGTCGAGCGGGCCGTCCTTGCCGAAGCTGAAGCCGCGCCCGGCGACATCGAGCTGCGGCGAGGACACGCCAAGGTCGAACAACACGCCATCGAGGCCTTCGCTGGCGGCATCCCACTGTGCAAGGTCGGTGAAGCTGCCGCGATGGATCGCCACGCGCGGGTCCGCGCCGAACTCCTGTCCGGCGACCGCGATCGCTTCGGGATCCTTGTCCATCAGCAGCAGCCGACCTCCCGGCCCCAACCGTTGCAGCACGCCGCGCGCATGCCCGCCGCGACCGAACGTGCCATCCAGATACGTTCCGTCCTCGAGTACCCGCAGCCCTTCCATGACCTGCGTGAACAACACAGGGAGGTGGGCGGACCGGGCGTCCGCGCCACCGCCGGTCACAACTGCAAATCGAGCAGCTCTTCACCCAGATCGGCATCGCCCAGCGTTTGCCTGATCTGCGCGAGGTGCGCCTGCTCGCTCCACAATTCGAACTTGTCGCCCATGCCCACCAGCACGGCTTTTTTTTCGATGCCGATCGCATTGCGCTGGCTGGCCGGGATGCTGATGCGGCCACTGCCGTCGGGCTCGACGAAGGTCGCCGCGCCGACCAGCTTCAGCTGCAGCAGGCGACTGTTCTTCTTGGTCCGCGGCAGCTTGTTGACCTGGTCGCGAACGCCCTCCCAGACCGACTGCGGATACAGGTACAGGCAGCCGGATTCGAAGGGGTTGTAGGTGATGACAAGATGGTTGCCGCACTCACGCGCGACGACATCGCGGTAACCGGTCGGGATCGCCAGCCGGCCCTTGTCGTCGATCGTGATGGCAGTCTCACCCTGGAACACAACAACCCCGACCCGTCATGTCCGTCTTTGGGCGGACTTCAGCACAGGATAACCACTAATTTCCCGGTTATCCCACGAGTCGCCACCTTATGGGCGCCCCACAGGGTTGTCAACAGGCCGCGCGCGCTTTTTCGCCAATGCCGTCAATGACTTGCGTGACACTTGAGAGACTTGTTCAAGCTTTATCCACAAGCGGCTGATTCGTCTCAAATTTTGAGAATTGGGCGTTTGGTCTCAATCTGAACGTGGTCTCGACATTGCTGAAGGGCGCAGGCGTCGGATCGTCGCTGGGGACGGCCGAGTGCGCATTGTTCTATTTTTTATAGAAAAATTACCTGCAAGGCCTGGTTGTTCCACTGCGACTGCTCGGCATGCGCATCAACTCCTGTAGGAGCGGCTTGAGCCGCGAGCTTTCGCTTTCCGCTGTCGTAGGAGCGGCGGAAGCCGCGATGACTTTCCCGGTGAAGCATCGCGGCTTCCGCCGCTCCTACGGGAATCAATGTAAGAAGCTCGCGGCTGAAGCCGCTCGTACAAGAGCCGGGGGCGGCGCGGTGTCGTGGGTCGCGACTATGCCCCCGCCACCCCGCGCCTGCCGTTCGCCTTGGGAGGAAAGCTCACGGCCGAAGCCGCCTACAAGGGTGCGCGGAGCGGGAGTCCCGCTTGTGTCGTGCGGGAGACGCCAGGGGAGTTCTGGCTGTCGTGGCGTTGGCTTCGGATGCCGTGTCGCTGCGTCGCCCCCACCCCCCCCCCCCCGCAAGCGGGGGAGGAGCGTTCGTGCTGTGCGGGAAACGCCTCGAAGGCCACGACGCGATCCGATGATTCACGGGCTTCGGGCATTTCGATTTTCTGGGGGCGGAGCCGGCCGATAAGCCGGGTCCTGTCTTGGACAGTCATTCCTCTAGGCGCAACGTCACCGTTACGCTCAAGCAGCCTACCCGGACCCGACGCGGGCAACGTCATGAGGTCCCTATTTGGCCTTGCTCCCGGTGGGGTTTGCCGTGCCGGCCTGTTACCAGGCTCGCGGTGCGCTCTTACCGCACCATTTCACCCTTGCCACGCCTCCTGCCTCCGCCTTTCGGCGGTCCGGGAACACTTTGCCGGACATTCGTCCGGCAAGTGCCCCGGAGCGGCAGGAGCGTTCGGCGGTATCTTTCTGTTGCACTTTCCGTCGGCTCGCGCCGCCCAGGCGTTACCTGGCACCGTGCCCTGTGGAGCCCGGACTTTCCTCGGCATTCTTTCGAATGACGCGACTGCCTGGCCGACTCCGCCGATGCGGATTGTCGCACGCCGCGCGCCCCGATACCGGTCGCGATCGCCATGCCCTTCGGATCCCGCCCGCAGCAGCGTTGTTTTCCCATGGCATCACATGGTGTTGTGCGGCGCGGCCCGCGACAGGAGTTGGGCGGCCGCATGGCCAGTCAAATCGAGGCATGCCGATCCAGACAGCGTGCCAGGCGCCCGTGCGGTTGCCCTCGGCCCTTCCGGGGCCCATCCGTAGCGGCGGAGACGGCGGGTAAAACCGCAGGGCGCCGCACAGGGATGTGCGGCGTTTCCGGACGGGGCAGGATGCCCCTTCCGAAAATTCCCGCCGGCTCCGCGAACCCGACGCGCAGCGTCGGGCGCGCAGGCAGAGTGTGCTTTCTTTGCGCCGGGTTTCTTTGCACAAGCAAAGAAAGGTGGCTTCGCGCCGTCACGGCGCAAAGCGCTTTTGACGTTGCCGACCGAATCATCGGCACCCTAATGCCCGTACAAGGCCTTCCGCGGCGCGCCGGTGATCTCGGCGGCCAGCTTCGCCGCGGTCGACGGCGGCAGGTGTTCACACAGCTTCGCGTACATGCGCCGGCCCTCGGCGATGCGCGCATCCGCATCCTCGCCTGCCCCCTGCACCAGCAGCACGAACTCGCCCTTGCGCTGGTTGGCGTCGGCCGCGACGCGGGCGTGGAGGTCGGCCAGCGTGCCGTCGAGCACGGTCTCGAACAGCTTGGTCAGCTCGCGTGCGACCACTGCGGGCCGGTCGCCGCCAAACGCGACGACGCAGTCCGCCAGCGTGTCCTCGATGCGGTGCGAGGACTCATAGAACAGCAGCGTGCGCGGTTCGCCGGCCAGCGCGGCCAGCCGCGCGCGGCGGGCGCCCGCCTTCGCCGGCAGGAAGCCTTCGAACACGAACCGGTCGCTCGGCAGCCCCGCCACGCTCAGCGCCGTCACCAGCGCGCTGGCGCCCGGCACCGGGCTGACCCGCACGCCGGCTGCGCGCGCCGCGCGCACCAGGCGGAAGCCGGGATCGCTGACCAGCGGCGTGCCCGCATCCGACACCAGCGCCAGCGATTCCCCGCCCAGCAGCCGCGCCACCAATCCGCCGGCGACTTCGTCTTCGTTGTGTTCATGCAGCGCGACCAGCGGCCGCTCGATCCCGAAGTGCGCCAGCAACTGGCGGGTGTGGCGGGTGTCCTCGGCGCAGATCGCCGCCACCGCGCGCAGGGTCTCCAGCGCGCGCGGGGACAGGTCGGCGAGGTTGCCGATCGGGGTGGCGACGACGTGCAGCGTGCCGCTGGCGCCACCGCTGGAAGGGACCGAAACCTGAACGTGATCGCGGGTGGACATCGCTCTCCTCGGCTGTCGCGGCGGCCGGAGGCCACGCCGGCCATCGACGAACGCCGCACCGGCGCCCGGCCCCGGCAACACGCACGGAACGGTAGAATCCTAGCCGTTCCCGCTTCCAGGTCGGCATATGCGTCGTTCATCGAAATGGATCTTCGCCACCGCGCTGCTCGCGGCGTTCGTCGCCGGCTGCTCGACGGTGCAGGTCACGCCCTCCGGAGTGCCGTCGGCCGAAGTGCCCCAGGACACCAGCCAGCGCAACGCGCACTGGCAGTTCGACGCCGCCAGCCGGCCGCCCGCCGAGCGCGACGGCTACCGGCCACCGACGAAGCTGGCCGTGCTGCTGCCGCTGAGCGGCGAGCTGGCCACCGCCGCCGCGTCGGTGCGCGACGGATTGCTCGCCGGCTACTACGGCGAGCATCGGCGGCGTCCGGAAATCCGCTTCTACGACACCGCCAACAGCAGCGGCGGCGCGATCGCCGCATACAACAAGGCCGTGGCCGACGGCGCCGACCAGGTGCTCGGGCCACTCGGCCGCGACGGCGTCGACGCGGTGTTCCGCAGCGTGCAGCCCGGCGTGCCGGTGCTGGCACTGAACCACGGCGTTGTCGCACCGCCGGTCAACAGCGCCAGCTTCTCGCTGGCCCCGGAGGACGAGGGCAGCAGCGCCGCCGATTACATCGCCTCGATCGGCGCGAAGCGGGTGCTGGTGCTCAGCGCCGGCGACGACCACGCGCGGCGCAGCACCGAGGCATTCGGCCGCCAGCTGGCGGCCCGCGGTGGCGAGATGCAGGTGCTGGCGGTGACCGGCGAACGCCCCGACCTGCTGCCGCTGCTGCAGTCGGCGGCGACCGGCCCGGGCGTCGATGCGGTCTTCATCGCCCTGCGCGGCAACCAGGCGCGCTCGATCGCGCCGCAGCTGGCCGCTGCCGGGCTGTCTGCCAGGCCGCGCGTGGCCACGTCGCAACTGCTGTCGGGCACCGGCAAGGCCGAGGAGGACCGCGTCCTCGACGGGATCAAGTTCCCCGCCGAGCGCTGGGGACTGGTGCAGGTGAACGGCCTGCCGAACGCGGCCGAGACCCAGAAGTCGCTGCCCAGCGCGCGCGGCCCGGCGGCGAAGCTGTTCGCCTTCGGCTTCGATGCCTGGCTGCTGACCGCCTACCTCGAACACCTCGCACTGACCGCCGACGGCAGCGTGCAGGGCGCGACCGGCGTGCTGCGCATCAGCCCCGAGGGCAACGTGTTGCGCACGCCGCTGTGGTCGACCTTCAGCAACGGCTACGTGGTCTCGCTGGGCAGCGGCGGTTGACGGATACCCGCGCGCGCGGCGCGGGCGTCGAAGCCAAGGCGCGCGAATTCCTGCTCGACCAGGGGCTGCGCGCGGTGGCGGCCAACGCCAACTACCGCTTCGGCGAGCTCGACCTGGTGATGCTCGACCGCGACACCTTGGTGTTCGTCGAGGTGCGCTATCGCCGCGATGCGAGCTTCGGCGGCGGCGCGGCGTCGGTGGACGCCGGCAAGCGCCGCAAGCTGGTGAAGGCGGCGCAGGCGTTCCTCGCCGCGCACCGCGCATTTTCGGATGCGCCGTGCCGGTTTGATGTGGTCGATGCCAACGGCGATCCCGCGCAGCCGGCGTTCAACTGGCTGCGCGACGCCTTCCGCGCCGACGACTGAGCGGGTGCGGCGTCCGCGAGCGGGTTTCGAGGCGCGCGGCGAGTATCCACGGCGAAGGAATCCCGTGCGCCGGCGCCTACAATGACGCGCATGGATGCCCCGCTTCCCGCCCCGCTCGACGCCGCGCTGCGCGCGCGGCTGGGCGACGGCTGGCAGGTGGGTGGGGACCTGCGCGGTTACGGCGAGGACAGCTCGAAACGCTGGGCCATGCCGGCCGCGGTGGCGCGGCCGCGCAGCGTCGACGACGTGGTCGCCATCGTCCGCGCCTGCCGCGAGCACCGCGTGCCGATCGTCGCCCGCGGCGCCGGCACCAGCAGCACCGGCGCGGCGATTCCGTACGCCGGCGGCGTGGTGGTGTCGTTCGAACGCATGGCGCGCGTGCTCGAGATCCGTCCCGACGACCGGCAG
This sequence comes from Luteimonas mephitis DSM 12574, assembly GCF_000422305.1. Classification (GTDB taxonomy): domain Bacteria; phylum Pseudomonadota; class Gammaproteobacteria; order Xanthomonadales; family Xanthomonadaceae; genus Luteimonas; species Luteimonas mephitis. Next base: position 285,980 of record NZ_KE383816.1, read on the forward strand.
GCCCAGGTCGAGCCAGGCGTACTCAACGGCGACCTGCAGCGCGCACTGGCCCCGCACGGCCTGTTCTGGCCGCCCGACCCGGCCAGCGCCGACCAGTGCACGGTCGGCGGCAACCTCGCCTGCAACGCCGGCGGCCCGCACGCGGTGAAGTACGGCGCCACGCGCGACAACGTGCTCGGCCTGGTGGCCGTCACCGGCCGCGGCGAGGTGATCCGCGTCGGCAGCAACACCACCAAGGACGCGACCGGTTACAACCTCGCGCAGCTGCTGGTCGGCAGCGAAGGCACGCTGGCGCTGGTCGTCGAGGCGACGCTGAAACTCGCGCCGCTTCCGACGCAGCGCGCCAGCTTGCGCGCGTCGTACGCGGACGTCGCCAGCGCCGGCGCCGCGGTGGCGCGGATCATGGCGCAGCCGGCGACGCCATCGATGCTCGAATTCATGGATGCGGCCTGCATCGCGCTGGTCCGCGAGGTCGGCGGCGCCGACATCGCCGACGCCGGTGCGCTGCTGATGATCGAGGCCGACGGCGACCATGAAACCCTGCCGCACGTCGTCGCCGCGCTGGAGCGCGCCGCGCGCGGCGACGGCCTGCGCGACCTCGCCACGGCCACCGACCCGGCCGCGAACGAGGCGCTCTGGGCCGCGCGCAAGGCGCTGTCGCCCGCGCTGCGCACGATCGCCGCGGGCAAGATCAACGAAGACGTGGTGGTGCCGGTCTCGCGCATCCCGGCGCTGGTCGCAGGCATCGAAGCGCTGGCGCAAGAGTTCACGCTGCCCATCGTCGCCTTCGGCCACGCCGGCAACGGCAACCTGCACGCCAACATCCTGTTCGACCCGGATGATCCGGCGCAGTCCGCGCGCGTGCATGCCGCGCTGCCGCGGCTGTTCGCGCTGACGCTGTCACTCGGCGGCACGCTGTCGGGCGAGCACGGCATCGGTGTGGCCAAGCGCGATTTCATGGTCGAGGCGTTCGACGCGCCGACGCTGGCGGCGATGCGCGCGGTGAAGGCCGCGTTCGATCCCGACGGCATCCTCAACCCCGGGAAAGTGCTGCCGCCGTGAGCAGCGGGCTGGACGGGCTGCTGCGCGACATCCGCGCCTGCCGCATCTGCGAGGCGCACCTGCCGCTGGGACCGCGCCCCGTTCTGCAGGCCGGCGCCACGGCGCGCATCCTGATCGCCTCGCAGGCGCCCGGCGTGCGCGTGCACGAAACCGGCATCCCGTGGAACGACCCCAGCGGCCGGCGCCTGCGCGACTGGCTGCGGATGGACGACGCCACCTTCTACGACGCGAGCAAGGTCGCCATCGTGCCGATGGGCTTCTGCTATCCGGGCAAGGCCGGTTCCGGCGACGCGCCGCCGCGCCCCGAGTGCCGCGCCACCTGGCATCCGCGCCTGCTGCCGCTGCTGCCGGAGGTGCGGCTGACGCTGCTGGTCGGCCAGTACGCGCAGGCGTACTTCCTCGGCAAGCGGCGCAAGCCCAGCCTCACCGAAACGGTGCGCGCATGGCACGAGTTCATGCCGACGCTGCTGCCGCTGCCGCATCCCAGCCCGCGCAACGTCGGCTGGTTCAAGGCCAACCCGTGGTTCGAAGGCGAAGTGCTGCCGACGCTGCGCGAGCGGGTGCGCGAGGTGCTTGCAGGGGCACCACGGGCGTAGAAGCGGCGGAAGCCGCGACGCGTTCGCCGGCAGGGCATCGCGGCTTTCGCTGCTCCTGCAAGAGCAATACCGAAAGCTCGCGGCTGAAGCCGCTCCTGCAGGAAATAGCGCCTTCCAACTGCGCGTGGATGACGGTTTCGCTGAAATCCATCAGCCCGCGAAATGATCGAAGCCGCGCTGCGGCGGCTGCCACGGATTGCCGTCGCCGTCGAACGCGACCACCCCGCTGCCAGGCACGATGCGGCCGATGCGCGTCATCTCCAAGTCGCCGTTGCCGACGATGGCCAGCAGCGCCTCGCGATGCCGGCGCGCAGCGGTGAAGCACAGCTCGTAATCGTCGCCGCCGCTGCACTGCAGGGCGCGGCGCCGGACGTGGTCGAACGCAGCGGCCAGCGCGGGCGACGTCGGCAGCGCGTCGAGTTCGACCTGCGCACCCACGCCGCTGGCCGCACAGACGTGGCCGATGTCGGCCAACAGACCGTCGGACACGTCGATCGCCGCGTTCGCGAGCGGTGCCAGCGCGACGCCGGCGGCAACCCGCGGCGCCGGGCGCTCGAGCCGCGCGCGCAGCGCCGGGTCGCGATCGCCGCCGCGGCGCCACTGCACCAGCGCGGCCGCGGCATCGCCCAGCGCGCCGGTCACCCAGACGTCGTCGCCGACACGCGCACCGTCGCGCCGCAACGCGCCGTCGGGCGCGACGAAGCCGTGCGCGGTCACGCAGACCGACAGCGGCCCGCGCGTGGTGTCGCCGCCGACCAGGGCGACGTCGTGCAGCGCGGCGAGCGCGAGGAAACCGTTGAGGAAGCCGTCGACCCAGCCCGCATCGGAGTCCGGCAGCGACAGCGACAAGGTGCACCACGCCGGCTGCGCGCCCATCGCCGCGAGATCGGACAGGTTCACCGCCAATGCCTTCCAGCCGATGTCGGCCGGCGCGGTGTCGTCGGGAAAATGCACGCCGGCATTGAGCGTGTCCATCGCCACGACCAATTGCCGGCCCTCGGGCATGGCGAGGATCGCGGCGTCGTCGCCGATGCCCAGCACCACGTCGGCGCGCGCGGCGGCGCGGCGGGCGATGGCATCGATCAGGGCGAATTCGCTGGGCATGCGTGTCAGGCGAGCCGATGCAGGAGCCACAGCGTCGCGGCCACCAGCACCGTCCAGACCATGATGCCGGAGCCATTGACGACGTGTGCGCAGCCGCAGCACCAGGCGTCGCGGTCGGCTCGCAGGCCGAACAGGCGCAGCGGCAGCATCAGCAGCGGATGGGCGGCGCCGGGGACCGCCTCACGCTGCTTGCATTCGCGGCAGCGCGCGGTCACCGCTCACCGGTCCCGCGCGGCCTGCATTTCCAGCGCGCGCCAGTCCGCGGCGGCGTGGTCGAGCACGCCGTTGACGTAGGTGTGCCCGTGCTCGGAGCCGAAGCGCTTCACCGCCTTGAGCGCCTCGTCGATGATCACGCGGTACGGCACATCGAGGCGGTGCAGCAGTTCGTAGGCCGAGATCCGCAGCATGGCGCGCTCGATCGGGTCCACTTCCTCGATGCCGCGGTCCAGGAACGGCTGCAGCGCGGCGTCGAGCTCCCGCCGATGCTTCTCGACCCCGCTCACCAGGTCCTCGAAATACTCGAGGTCGGCGACTTCGTGCGCCTGTTCGTGCGCGAACTGGGCGATCGCGTTCTTCGCGTTCGCGCCCGACAGCTGCATGGCGTACACCGCCTGCAGCGCGCGCCGGCGCGAGCGCGAGCGGGCAACCGGATCGATGCCGTCGCGGCGGCGATGCGGATGGCCGCTCACGGCAGCTTCTCCATCAGGCTCGCCATCTCGATCGCGACCAGCGCGCATTCCTCGCCCTTGTTGCCGTGGCTGCCGCCGGCGCGGCGCTCGGCGTCTTGCTGGTCGTCGACCGCGAGCACGCCGTTGGCGACCGGCACGCCGTGGTCCAGCGCCGCGCGCATCAGGCCGTCGGCGCAGCGGTCGGCGACGTGCTCGAAGTGGCGGGTGTCGCCGCGGATCACGCAGCCCAGCGCGATGATGCCGGCATGCGCGCCGCCGGCGGCAATGCGCGCGGCGACCGCGGGGATCTCCCACGCGCCCGGCACGCGCACCACGTCGACCGCGTCCTCGGCGATGCCGTGGGCGGCGAAGGTCGCGCGCGCGCCGGCGACCAGCGTGTCGCTGATGCGAGGGTTCCAGCGGCTGGCGATGATCGCGAAACGCGCGCCGTCGGGCGCGCGCAGGTCGCCTTCGTAGTGGGTCATGTGGGGCGCTTGCGATGAAGGGGCGACAGTTTACCCCGCCGCCTGCGGGTGGGGGCACCGCGTCCGGAGAGGACGTGCGTCGGGCGCGCAGCCCTGGCCTACGTATCGACGTATTCGACGACTTCCAGGCCGTAGCCGGCCAGGCCGACCTGCTTGCGTGGCGTGCCCAGCACGCGCAGCTTGCCCAGGCCGAGGTCGGCGAGGATCTGGCTGCCGGCACCGTTGCGGCGCCATTCGGCGAGCGCGCCGGCGCGCGCGGGCTGCGCCTGCGGCTGCTCGCGGATGCGCGCCAGCAGCGCTTCGGTCTGCTCGGCTTCGCTGCGATGCGGTTCGCCGAGCAACACCAGCGCGCCGCGCCCTTCGCGATCGATCATCGCCAGCACGTCGCCGACCAGCGGACCGAAGTCCGCGCGCCGCCAGTGCAGCCCGTCGGCGAGCCGGTTGTGCATGTGCACGCGGACCAGGGTCGGCGTGGCCGGGTCCGGCTCGCCACGCAGCAGGGCGAAGTGCAGCGTGTGGCTCAGCCGGTCGCGATAGGTGTGCAGCCGGAACGCGCCGTGCTCGGTGTCGATCTCGCGCGCATCGACGCGCTCGACCGTGTGCTCGGTTTCGAGGCGATGGCGGATCAGGTCCTCGATCGAGCCGATCTTCAGGCCGTGCTCGCGCGCAAACGTTTCAAGCTGCGGCCGCCGCGCCATGCTGCCGTCGGCGTTGAGGATCTCGACCAGCACGCCGGCCGGTTCCAGCCCGGCGAGCATCGCCAGGTCCGCGGCCGCCTCGGTGTGGCCGGCGCGGCTGAGCACGCCGCCGGGCTGCGCGGCAAGCGGAAAGATGTGGCCGGGCTGGGCAAGGTCGCGCGGCTGCGCGTCCGGGCGCACCGCGGTGCGGATGGTGTGCGCGCGGTCGTATGCCGAGATGCCGGTGGTGACGCCCTCGGCGGCCTCGATGCTGACGGTGAAGTTGGTGTGGTGCGACGAGGTGTTGTCGCGCACCATCGGCGGCAGCCCGAGCTGGGCGCAGCGCTCGCGGGTCAGCGACAGGCACACCAGTCCGCGCGCGTGGGTGACCATGAAATTGATATCCGACGGCTTGACCAGCTCGGCGGCCATGATCAGGTCGCCCTCGTTCTCGCGGTCCTCGTCGTCGACCACGACCACCATGCGCCCGGCGCGCAGTTCTTCCAGCAGTTCCGGGATCGGGGCGAAGCTCATGCGCCTGCTCCGGTTGAAGATGTCGTCGACGACGGCATGCCCGATGACGGCAGGCCCGACGACAGCAGCCGCTCGACGTAGCGTGCGACCAGGTCGATCTCCAGGTTGACCGCGTCACCGACCTTCGTCTGCGCGAAGGCGGTGTGCGCGACGGTGTGCGGGATCAGCGCGACTTCGAAACCCGCGTCGTCGACCGCGTTGACGGTGAGGCTGACGCCGTCGACGCAGATCGAACCCTTCTGCGCGATGTACCTGCGCAGCGGCGCCGGCGCATCAAGGGCCCAGCGCTGCGCGCGCGCATCAATGGCGATGCTGCGCACGCGCCCCATGCCGTCGACGTGGCCGCTGACGAGGTGCCCGCCCAGGCGGTCATCCGGGCGCATCGCGCGCTCCAGGTTCAATGGCGCGCCGACCGGCAGGGCGCCGAGCGTCGTCAGTGCCAGCGTTTCGGTCGATGCGTCGACATCGAAATGCGCCTCGTCGAACGCAATCACGGTCAGGCAGCAGCCGTTGACGCTGATGCTTTCACCCAGTGCGACGCCGGTGAACGGCAGCGTGCCGACGTCGATCCGCAGCCGCGCGTCGCCGCCGCGCGGTTCGCGCGAGGCCAACCGGCCGACACCTTCGATGAGTCCTGTGAACATGAAACGTTTTCCTCGCGCTGGGCAATGAAAAACGTCCCGGGGCATGCGGCAGCACGCGGCCCCGGGGCCGCGCGCCGCTGTCTTCTTTCATCCGGACTGTGAGGAAGCTTGCGGCCTCCAACCGTCGGCTCCGGCATCGGACCGGATCTGCTGGCCTTCGAGGGCATCGAAGCCTGCACCACCAACGTGAGGTGCTGGCCTCCGCGAGGAACTCGCATGCCATCGAAGCGCTCGCGGGCTCGCGCGTGGCCTCCTGGGAAGCGCCGCGCCTACCGCCGGTGGGGAATTTCGCCCCGCCCTGAAGACGTCTGGTTCTGGTGCATCGCCGGGAAATCCGGCGTGGCGATTCTAGCATCGGGATGCGGGCAGCCCGCCGAACGCAGCATCCTGCCCGCAGGAGCGCCCCATGGGCGCGATGGGCTTCGTCGGGAAAGCCATCGCGCCCATGGGGCGCTCCTGCGGGGCGTCTGTTATTGGCGCCGTGTGCGGATCGGAGAGCCGCCGGGGGCGCAGCCCCTAAGGTCCATCGATACATACGGCTTTCCGCAGGAACGGCGGAAGCCGCGAGCTCCTGGACTTTTACCCCGCCCTGCCTTCGCAAGGGAGGGGCAGAAGCTCGCGGCTGAAGCCGCTCCTACAGAAGCTGCTGCGGCCGCAACAGCAGGCGCAGGTCGTCGCCGACGTGGCGGGTTTCCACCAGTTGCAGCTGCAGCCGCTGCGCCATCTGGTCGATGCGCAGTCCGTCGAACAGCGGGCGCGCGCGTTCGCCCAGCAGCACCGGGGCCATGTAGACCAGCAGTTCGTCGACCAGCCCCGCCTTGACGAACGCACCCGCCAGCGTCGCGCCGGTTTCGACCTGCACTTCGTTGATCCCGCGCGCAGCCAGCAGCGCCAGCACCGCCTGCAGGTCCAGTTCGCCATCGCGCAGCGGCACCGATGCGCGCTCCGCGGAGAACTCGCGCGGCGGCTTGGCGTCCGGCGCGTGCAGGTACAGCGTCGGCGCATCGCCCTCGCGGACCTTGCCGCGGGCGATGGTGGCCAGCCCGGTGTCCAGCACCACGCGCAGCGGCGCGGCGAATTCGGTGTCGTCGTGGAAGCGCACGGTGAGCTGCGGATCGTCCGCGAGCACCGTGCCCGAGCCGGTCAGGATCGCCCCGCTGCGCGCACGCCAGCGCATCACGTCGGCGCGCGCAGCGGGTCCGGTGATCCACTTCGAATCGCCGTTGGCCATCGCGGTGCGGCCGTCGAGGCTGCTGCCGAACTTGATGCGCAGCCACGGCCGGCCGCGCTGCAGTCGCGACAGGAAGCCGCGGTTGAGCGCGCGCGCCTGCGTTTCCATCAGCCCGGACTCGACCGCGATCCCGGCCGCGCGCAGGCGCTCGAAACCCTTGCCGTCGACCGCCTCAAACGGATCGCGCATCGCCGCCACCACGCGCGTCACGCCGGCGGCCACCAGCGCATCGGCGCAAGGCCCGGTGCTGCCGGTATGTGCGCAGGGTTCCAGGGTGACATAGGCGGTCGCGCCTTTCGCACGCTCGCCGGCCTGCTGCAGCGCGAACACCTCCGCATGCGGCCCGCCCTTGCGCTGGTGCCAGCCCTCGCCCACCACCTGGTCGCCTTGCGCGATCACGCAGCCGACCATCGGATTCGGACGGGTGGTGTAGGCGCCGCGCTCGGCCAGCCGCAGCGCGATGGCCATCATGGCGTGGTCGGTTGCAGTGAAATCGCTCATTGCCGCTCCAATGGTGATGGTGGGTAGCGCGGGCAGGATCCCTTGCCGCGGATCAACGCGAGCGAATCGGTGTGGACACGGACCCGACGGTGGACGGGCGGCTGCCAGCCGTCGCCTCGCGGGGACCGGCGAGCGCGTTGGCGCGAATCAACGACAACCGGTTGCAGAAGGGACCATCCAGCCCTGCGATCCTCGCCGCGCTTCACAACCGCTTCGCTGCTTCCCGATCCGCGCTCATCCGCGTTGATCCGTGGCAAGAACCCGGCTCGCACGCTCAGCGCTTCTTGCCCTTGTCCGCGTGCTTGTCGAACGGCACCACCTCGGCGCCGAGCAGCGGCAGCTGGCCTTCGCCCGGCAGGTCGCGCTCAAGCCGGTCGAGCTCTTCGCGGAAATCGGCCACATCCTCGAACGAGCGGTACACCGAGGCGAAGCGCACGTAGCCGACGTGGTCGAGCTTGCGCAGTTCGGCCATCACGAATTCGCCGACGCGGCGCGATCCCAGCTCGCGTTCGGTGGTCATGCGCAGCTGGTGGATCACCGCGCGCACCGCGGCCTCGATCTGCTCCTCCGACACCGGGCGCTTGTGCAGCGCGCGGTCGAAGCTCTGGCGCAGCTTGCGTGCGTCGAAGCCGTCGCGGCGGCCGTCGGACTTGATGATCGCCGGCAGCTTCAGCTCGATGGTTTCAAGCGTGCTGAAGCGCTCGCCGCAGGCCTCGCACTCGCGCCGGCGCCGGATCGTCGCACCGTCCTCGCTGACGCGCGAGTCGATGACGCGGGTATCCGAGTGCTGGCAGAAGGGGCAGTGCATCAGGTGACGGGATTGGGGATTGGGGATTCGGGATTCGGAGATGCGGCGGCCAGGGCTCTTGCGAATCCCCAATCCCCAATTCCCAATCCCGGCTTCTCAGCCATACACCGGGAACTGCGCGCACTGTCTGGTCACGTTTTCGCGCACGCCGGCGATGACCTTGTCGTCCTTCGGGTTGTCCAGCACGTCGCAGATCCAGTGGGCCAGCGCGACGCAGTCGGGCTCCTTGTAACCGCGCGTGGTCACCGCCGGGGTGCCGATGCGCAGGCCCGAGGTGACGAAGGGCTTCTGCGGGTCGTTGGGCACCGCGTTCTTGTTGACAGTGATGTGCGCCTCGCCCAGCGCGGCTTCCGCGTCCTTGCCGGTGATGCCCTTGCCGATCATGTCGACCAGCATCAGGTGGTTTTCGGTGCCGCCGGAGACGATCCGGTAACCGCGGTCGATGATCACCTTCGCCATCGCCTGGGCGTTTTTCACCACCTGCGCCTGGTAGGCCTTGAACTCCGGTTCCAGCGCTTCCTTGAACGCGACCGCCTTGGCCGCGATCACATGCATCAGCGGGCCGCCCTGGATGCCGGGGAACACGATCGACTGCAGCTTCTTCTCGATCTCGTCGGCCGCATCGCCCATCGCCGCTCGGCTGGCGACGATGATGCCGCCACGCGGGCCGCGCAGTGTCTTGTGGGTGGTGGAGGTCACCACGTGCGCGTGCGGCACCGGGTTGGGATAGACGCCCGCAGCCACCAGCCCGGCGACGTGGGCCATGTCGACGAACAGGTACGCGCCGATCTTGTCGGCGATGGCGCGGAAGCGCGCCCAGTCGACCACCTGCGAATAGGCCGAGAAGCCGGCCACGACCATCTTCGGCTTGTGCTCGAGTGCGAGGCGCTCGACTTCGTCATAGTCGATCAGGCCCTGGTCGTTCACGCCGTACTGCACGGCATTGAACAGCTTGCCGCTGACGTTGGGCTTCGCGCCGTGGGTGAGATGCCCGCCGTGTGCCAGCGACATGCCCAGGATCGTGTCGCCCGGCTGCAGCAGCGCCAAGTAGACGGCCTGGTTGGCCTGCGAGCCGGAGTGCGGCTGCACGTTGGCGTAGTCGGCGCCGAACAGCTGCTTGACACGGTCGATCGCCAACTGCTCGGCGACGTCGACGTATTCGCAACCGCCGTAGTAGCGCTTGCCCGGATAGCCTTCGGCGTACTTGTTGGTCAGCTGGCTGCCCTGGGCCTCCATCACCCGCGGGCTGGCGTAGTTTTCAGACGCAATCAGCTCGACGTGGTCTTCCTGGCGGCGGTTCTCGGACGCGATCGCCGCGGCCAGTTCGGGATCGTAGCCTTCGATACGGGCATCGCGCGGAAACATCGTCACTCCGGATGGGGGCGGGAACCTGCCAATTGTAGCCCGCGCCCCCGCGGGTGCGGCCATGGTGGCCGTGGAGCGCCCAGCCTCCGATCGCGACCGTGCGTGGTCGTTCCCGCAAAGCCCTTCCCGGGAAGGGCTTCCGACGAAAAAGGGCGCGCCAGTCGGCGCGCCCTCGGGTCGGACCCACCACCCTCAGCGGTGCAGGATCAGGTCGGTGATGATCCCGGTGGCCACCGCCACCAGCAGGAAGTCGCCGGCATCGCTGCGACGCCAGTAGTGTCCCCGCGGTGGCTGGCGCAGGCCATAGCCGTAGTAGTCGTTGACCACGTAGGTGCGGCCGTAGCCGGGGTCGTAATAGCGGTGGCCGCGCGCCCAGCGCGGCGGGCCGCGGTGGACGACGACCGGTCGCGGAGCGTAGTAGCGGTCGCGATGGATCACGCGTGGCGCCGGGTAATAGACGACGCGACGATCGTGGCGGCGGTCATGTCGGTAACCACGGCGATCGGCGCGGCGGTCGTAGCGGTCGCGGTCGTGCCGATCGCCACGGTAGCGGTCGTACTGGCCGTGGTGGTCGCGGTCGCGGTGGCCACGGTCGTGGTCACGGCCTGCCGCGGATGCAGGCATCGCGATGGCGGCCAGGGCGAGCAGCAGGGCTGCGAGTTTCAGCGGGGCATGCATGCGGCGATCCTCCACGGTTGTTTGCATGGCGTGAGCATGGACGACCGAGGCTGAATCCCGTCTACCCGCAGCGGTTGCGCGGGGTCCGTGTTCAGCGACCGGCAAGCCGGGCTCACCAGCCCGGCGGCGGCACCAGCCCGGTATAATTCCCGGTATCCCCGATTTTCTTCCCGCCAGCGCGAACCGCGCGGGTGCGGCCTGTCTCACCCGGAGCCCCCATGTCGCAATACATCTACACCATGAACGGCGTCAGCAAGACCGTGCCGCCGAAGCGCCAGATCATCAAGGACATCTCGCTGTCGTTCTTCCCGGGCGCCAAGATCGGCCTGCTGGGCCTGAACGGCGCGGGCAAGTCGACGGTGCTCAAGATCATGGCCGGCGTGGACACCGATTTCTCGGGCGAGGCGCGGCCGCAGGCCGGGATCAAGGTCGGCTATCTGGCCCAGGAGCCGCAGCTGGACCCGGAAAAAACCGTGCGCGAGGCGGTGGAGGAAGGCGTGGGCGAAGTGCTGCAGGCCCAGGCCGCGCTGGAACAGGTCTACGCCGCCTACGCCGAGGAAGGCGCCGATTTCGACAAGCTGGCCAAGGAGCAGGAGCGGCTGGAGGCGATCCTCGCCGCCGGCGACGCGCATACGCTTGAGAACCAGCTGGAAGTGGCCGCCGACGCCCTGCGCCTGCCGCCGTGGGACGCGGTGATCGGCAAGCTCTCCGGCGGCGAGAAGCGCCGCGTCGCGCTGTGCCGCCTGCTGCTGCAGAAGCCGGACATGCTGCTGCTCGACGAGCCGACCAACCACCTGGACGCCGAATCGGTCGAGTGGCTGGAGCAGTTCCTCGCCCGCTACACCGGCACCGTGGTGGCCGTTACCCATGACCGCTACTTCCTCGACAACGCCGCCGAGTGGATCCTCGAGCTCGACCGCGGCCGCGGCATCCCGTGGAAGGGCAACTACACCGAGTGGCTGATGCAGAAGGATGCGCGCCTGAAGCAGGAAGAGTCGTCCGAGAAGGCGCGCCAGAAGGCGATCCAGAAGGAACTCGAGTGGGCCCGCAGCAACGCCAAGGGCGGCCGCTCCAAGGGCAAGGCGCGACTGGCGCGGATCGAGGAACTGCAGTCGGTCGACTACCAGAAGCGCCAGGAAACCAACGAGATTTTCATCCCGCCGGGCGAGCGCCTGGGCAGCAAGGTGATGGAGTTCAAGAACGTCTCCAAGAGCTTCGGCGACCGCCTGCTGATCGATGACCTGAGCTTCATCGTGCCGCCGGGCGCGATCATCGGCATCATCGGCCCCAACGGCGCCGGCAAGTCGACCCTGTTCAAGATGATCACCGGCCAGGAAAAGCCGGACTCGGGCACGATCGAGATGGGCCCGACGGTCAACATTGCCTACGTCGACCAGAGCCGCGACAAGCTGGAAGGCAACCACAACGTCTTCCAGGAAGTCAGCGGCGGCGCGGACATCCTCAACATCAACGGCATCGAGATCCAGTCGCGCGCCTACATTGGCCGCTTCAACTTCAAGGGCCAGGACCAGCAGAAGATGGTCGGCACGCTGTCCGGCGGCGAGCGCGGCCGCCTGCACCTGGCCAAGACCCTGCTGCAGGGCGGCAACGTGCTGCTGCTCGACGAACCGTCCAACGACCTCGACATCGAAACCCTGCGCGCGCTCGAGGACGCGCTGCTGGAGTTCCCGGGCAACACGTTCGTGATCTCGCATGACCGCTGGTTCCTGGACCGCATCGCCACCCACATCCTCGCCTTCGAGGGCGACTCGCACGTGGAGTTCTTCCAGGGCAACTACCGCGAGTACGAGGAAGACAAGAAGCGTCGCATGGGCGACGATGCCGGCCCGAAGCGCCTGCGCTTCAAGGCGCTGAAGTAACCGCGACCGGCGCGTCCGTCACCGACCCGGAACAAGACCCCACGATGAGCTTCATACACTCACTCAGGCAGCGATGGGCGACATCCGGGTCGCTGGTGTGCGTGGGCCTGGATCCGGAGCCGGCGAAGTTCCCGGCCCGGTTCGCGGGCGACACCGACGCGGTGTTCGCGTTCTGCCGGGACATCGTGGATGCGACGGCGCAGTACGCCTGTGCGTTCAAGCCGCAGATTGCGCACTTCGCCGCGCGCGGCGCCGAGGACGCGCTCGATCGGCTGGTCGCACATATCCATGCGGCGCATCCCGACATTCCGGTGATCCTCGACGCCAAGCGCGGCGACATCGGCAGCACCGCGCAGCGCTACGCCGCCGAAGCGTTCGACCGCTTCCGCGCCGACGCCGTCACCGCCAATCCATACCTTGGCCGCGACTCGGTGCAGCCCTTCCTCGACCGCACCGACAGGGGCGTGGTGATCCTGTGCCACACCTCCAATCCCGGTGCAGGCGACTTCCAGGACCTGCTGGTCGACGGCCGTCCGCTCTACCAGCACGTTGCCGAACGCGTCGCCCGCGACTGGAACGGCCACGGCAACTGCGCGCTGGTCGTCGGCGCGACATGGCCGGAGCAGTTGCGCGAAGTACGCGCGATCGTCGGCGACATGCCGCTGCTGATCCCCGGCGTCGGCACCCAGGGCGGCGACGTCGCGGCCGTGGTGAACAACGGCCTTGCCGCGGACGGCGCCGGCCTGCTGGTCAGTTCCTCGCGCGCGATCCTGTATGCCTCATCGGGCGACGATTACGCCGAAGCCGCAATGTCAGCTGCGAAGTCGCTGCGCGACGAGATCAACCGCCACCGTTGATCACCAGGCCTTTGCTGGCGGCGGCTTCAGCCGCGAGCTTCCGTCAGGAACCTCGGCCAGTCGAAAACCGCGACTGAAGTTGCTTCCCCAGAATGAAGCGCTTCCCGGTTCACCCGGACCCTCGCCCGGGAACTCGCGGCCAAAGCCGCTCCTGCAGGCCCGCCTTCCCGCGTCCTAGCCGCCTTCGACCGGCAGCCCGAACACCTGTCGCAGGTATGCCAGATAACCGGGGTCGTCGCACATTCCCTTCCCCGGCGAATCGCTCACTTTGGCCACCGGCTGGCCGTTGCAGCGGACCATCTTCATCACGATGTTCAGCGGCGTCGGGCCAAGGTCGTTGGTCAGGTTGGTCCCGATGCCGAAGGCGACCTTGCAGCGATTGCGGAAATGCGCATGCAGGAGCAGTACCTTGTCGATGTCCAGGCTGTCGCTGAACACCAGGGTCTTGGCACGCGGGTCGATCCGCAGCGACTGCAGGTGCGCGATCACCCGCTCGCCCCAGGCGAACGGATCGCCGGAATCATGGCGGATGCCGTCGAACAGCTTGCAGAAGTACAGGTCGAAATCACGCAGGAAGGCCTCGATCCCGACCACGTCCGACAGCGCCACGCCGAGATCGCCGCGGTACTCCTGCGCCCACGCCTCGAATGCGGCCTTCTGCGAATCCACCAGCCGTGGCCCCAGCGCCTGGAAAGCCTGCAGGAACTCGTGCGCCATCGTCCCATGCGGGACAAGGTCGAACTCGCGCGCGAACAAGACGTTGCTGGTCCCGGCGAATTGCGGACCGAGCGCATCGCGCAGCAACGGCAGGATCCGCGCCTGCCAGTCGCGCGAATAGCGCCGCCGGGTGCCGAAGTCACTGATCGTGCAGGCGGGCTCGGCGCGCAGCCGCGCGATCTTGGCGTCGAGCCGGCGCAATCCCTCGGCTTCGTCGGCGGGCGACTGGTGGCGGAACCAGACTTCGTTGACGATCGCCAGCAACGGTACCTCGAACAGGATCGTGTGCAGCCACGGCCCCTCGACCTCCAGCACGATCTCGCCCGGCATCTCGTTCGACGGCTGGAGTACGACACGCTTCGCATCGAGATGGAACAGGCCGAGGAAGTCCACGAAGTCCGGCTTGAAGTAGCGCAGCCCGCGCAGCCAGGCGAGTTCGCCGGCTTGCAGGCGCAGCGTGCACAACGCGTCGATCTCCGCGCGGATCTCGTCGACGTGCCTTGCCAGGTCGATGCCCGGCGTGCGGCATCTGAAGCGGTACTTCGCGTGCGCCGCCGGGTGCTGGTGCAGCACCGCCTGCATCATCGTGAACTTGTACAGGTCGGTGTCGAGCAAAGACTGAACGATCACGACGCACCGGTCCGGAGGTTCGCGGCCAGGATAGCCGGAAACCGCGACGTCCAATGCAGCCAGATCGCCAGCCAGACGCCAGCGCGAACGGCAACGTTGCGGCGCGGCGCCTCGAACCTGCGGAAGTAGCGCCAAAGCCCGCGATGCTTGTGCCACTCCGAAAATCCTGGCCGCGATCGGCTGGACACGCCGCGCACGTGCACCACGCGCACGTCGTTGGCCACGGCGACGGTCGCGCCCGCGATCCGCGCACGCCGGCACAGGTCGAGGTCCTCGACGTGCAGGCGGTAGCCTTCGTCGAAACCATCGATCCGCTCGAACAGCACGCGCGGCAGCAGCATCAGCGCGCCGGAGATCGCCTCGACTTCCTGCAGCGCACGCGTGTCGTCCGCCGCCACGTCGAGCGGCCGGCCGCTGCCGGAGCGCAGCGGGCCGCGCAGCATCGCGCCGAAGTCGGGATCGTTGCGCCGCGCGGCACCGTCGCGCACGCCTGACGGATCGACCAGATCGGCACCGAGCAGCACCTCGCCTTCGCATGCCCGGGCATGCGCGAGCAGGCGCGCAAGCGCGTCCGGTTCCACCAGGCAGTCGGGGTTGACGAAGGCCAGCCACGGCGCGTCGCTGTCGCGTGCGCCCTGGTTGCAGGCAACGGCAAAACCGGGGTTGTCGGGGTTGCCGATGAAATGCACGCGCGGATCGGCGGCGGCGTGGCGCTGCACGATCGCCAGCGTGTCGTCACGCGAACCGTTGTCGACGACGCGGACCTGCGAGACACCGGCCGCCGCGCGCAGGCGCGACAGGCAGTCATCGATCGTGGCGGCACTCTCGTGGGTGACGACGACCGCGGCGGTGCCGTCGCCCGTCAGTCCTTCGATCGATTCCGCCATCGGCTCGCCGGTCATGCTCGACGCGCCCATGCTAGCGGCCTCCGGCGCGCTGCGAGGCTTCGACTGCGCCCGCTTCGTCCGATGCCGGCGGTTCATCGGTTGGAGCCTCGCCGGGACTTCCTTCGTCGCCGGCCGACGGCTCGACGCCGGTTTCGACGCCATCCGCACCACCCGCGTCATCGTCCTCGTCCTGCGCGGAGAACAGGTCGCGCTGTGCCGCCGGCGCATCCACTTCCCGCTCGCGCTGCGACAGCGCTTCGCGCATCGCGGCCAGCGGATCGTGCATCAGGAAGTTCGCCAGCCGCGCATGCCACGCCGGCCAGCGCGCGGCCAGCACGTCGAGGTCGCCGTCGGCGGGACCGCCTTCGCCGCCGCGCGCGACGAAGGCGGTTTCACACAGCGCGTTGCGCCAGCCCAGGCCCGACAGCCGCAGCGACAGGTCGATCAGCGCCGCGTACCACGACGCGTAGCTCGCGGCGTCGAGTCCGCCGGCCTTTCGCCGCGCGCTGCCGCGCAGGATCACCGCGTGGTCGACCGCAGCCGGCAGCTCCGGGTGCCGCGGCGGCATCGACGCCGCCGCCCGCGCCACGCGCCCGAGGTCGGCGGGAATCGCCATGACCTCGCCGCAGCGCGGCCACGCGGCGGCTTCGCCGGCATTGCACCAGGGCGTGGCGGTGGCGATGGCGGCATCCCTCGCGAAGCAGGCGGCCAGCTGCACCGCCCAGCCCGGTGCGGGGATCGCATCGGGTGCCAGCACGATCACGTCGGCGTCGCCGCAGGCCTGGAGCATCTCGTCCAGGTGCGCGACCTGGCCGATCGACCGCGGGCGCCGCGTGTAGTCGGCGCGCAGCGGCGTGCGCGCGATCCAGCGCTCGATGATCGCGTAGCCGCGCGGCCCCGACTGCCCATCGTCGGCCAGCCACACCCGCGTGCCCGCGGGCGTGCCGGCATCCAGCGCGGCCAGGCAGGCATCGAGGGCGTCGTCGTCGACGCCGACCGGGAGCAGCACGACCGGCAGTTCCGTCATGCGGCGCCCCGCGCGTGCATCACTTCTTCCGTTTCGGGTTCAACGGTTCCATGGCGCGGAAGCGACGGCTGTATTCGTCGGTCAGGTCGGCGGCTTCCTCTGCGCTGCGGATGATGACGGGCGTCAGCAGGATGATGACCTCGCTTCGGCCCGTACTCGACTTCTGCTGGCCGAACAGGCCACCAATGATCGGGATCCGGCTGAGGCCGGGGAAACCACTGGAGCCGCGCCCTACTTCGTCGCGAATCAGGCCCGCGAGCATCACGGTGTCGCCGCTGCGTACCGCGGCCTCCGTCTTGAGCTTGCGGGTGTCGACGCGCACGTTGCCGTTCTTGTCCGGCACGTTGCCCGGCGTGCTGACCTCCTGCACGATGTCGAGGAACACCATGCCGTCCTTGGTCACGCGGGGGCGCACGTTGAGGATGGTGCCCGTTTCCATGTACTGCACGTTGTTGTAGACGCCGGTGCTGCCGGTGCCGGGATCGAATGAAACCGAGGAAATCGGGATCTTGCTGCCCACATTGAACGTGGCCTCGGCGTTGTTCCGCACCATCACCGAAGGCGACTGCAGGATCTGCACGTCGGTCACCTCGTCAAGCGCATTGATCACCGCGGCTGCATTGCGGCCAAGGAAGGTCCAGCTCAGTCCGCCTCCCGTGGTGGTGGCGGGCAACACGCTGCCGGCAATGGTGCTCCAGGTGTCACGACCCACGGCATTGGGCAGGCCGGCGTCGGTCACCGCCCGTTCGAAGTACCAGTTGACGCCGTACTTGAGATCTCCGGTGAGCGTGACCTCGGCGATCTGCGCTTCGATGTGCACCTGCATCGGCATCACGTCGAGACGCTCGACCACGTCGCGGATCGACTTCCACGCGCGCGACGTCGTGCGCACCAGCAGGGTGTTGGTCTCGTCGACCGCCGACACGCCGACGCGGTCGCCCTCGACTTCCAGCGTCACGCTGCCGTTGCCACCCTGGCGCGGATTGAGGCGCAGCGAACCTTCGCCCAGGCCACCGCCCGCGCCCCCGCTGTCGCCCCCCATGCTGCCAACGTCGCCTGCGCCCAGCGAATCGCCGTTCCTGTCGCCGCTGCCCGAACCGCTGATGGAGTAGGCGTCGGAACCGGGCATCAGCGAAACATTGCCGTCGCCACCGGTGCTCCGGCCGCCACCACTGCTGCCGCCGCCGAACACCTCGGACAGGCGGTCGGCCAAGTCCTTGGCCTTGATGTACTTGAGCTCATACGAGAACAGCTGCACCCCGGCGCCGGCGCCGTCGATGCGCTCGAGCCACTGCTGGATCTGGTCGAGGTAGCTGGCCTGCGGGGTGATCACCAGCACCGCATTGGCGCCTTCCAGCGGCATGAAGCGGAACATGCCGGCGACCGGCGTCTTGCTCTGCTCGCCGAACACCTTCTCCAGATCCTGCACCACCTTGCTGGCCTTGCCGTTCTGCAGCGGGAACACGCCCACCGACATGCTCGACATCCAGTCGACGTCGAAGATCCGGATCGTGCGCAGGTAGTTCTCGAGTTCGGTGCGGCTGCCGGCGACGGTGATGACGTTGCGGCCCGGATCGACGTTGACGATGGAATTCGGACGCGCGTAGGGCTTGAGGATCTTCTCCATCTCGGTAGCCGAGATGTACTGCAGCTGCACCACCCGCGACTCGAACCCGCGCGCATTGACCGGCGAACCGGTGCGCGGCGCCACCGCGCCGGTGGCCATCGCGGTGTCGGCCGGCACGATGTTGTAGCGGCCGTCGCTGTAGATCATGCGGGCGTTGTTCCAGCCCAGCACCATCTCCAGCAGGCTCAGCGCCTCGGCCGGGCTGACCGGCTTGGAGGTCACGTAGGTCACCGTGCCCTGCACGCCCGGCGCGATGACGTAGTTCTGGCCCAGCATGTCGCCGAGGATCGCCTTGATCACCGCCTGCAGCGATTCACCTTCGAAGTTGAAGGTGGTTTCGCCGGTGGTGCCGACGAGGTTGGGCGGCGTCGAAGCGGCCACCGCGCTGTTGATCGTCTGCCCGCTGCCGCGGCGGATCTGCGCCTGCGGCAGTCCGGCGTCGGCCGCGGCCAGTTCCTCGGCCACCACGGGGCCTGCCGCACTCGCGTGGCCGGCACCGGCCACGGCAGCACGGTCGCCCTGCCGGCTCAGCTCGGGGGCGGGCATCGTGGAGCAGCCCGCCAGCAGGGTGGCGAAGAGGGCGGCGGCGAACGCCTTGATCAGGGAAGGTTGATTCATGCGTGCACTCTACGGTTTGTTGCCGGGCGAGGACGATTTCATCTCGTCCTGCCGCAGCTTGGCGCGCCGGGCTTCGATGCGCTTGCGGATGGCTTCGATCTGGTCGGACGACGCGCGGTTGTCCGGTTGCCCGGCCTTGTCGGGGGGCGTGCCCGGGCGCTGCGTGCCGGTGCCGGCCGTGCCGCTCGCGACGGGCATCGGTGTCCCCATGCCCGCGTCGTCGACCATCGGCGGCGCTTCGGCCGCGGGCGACGCGGCGTCGGCATCCATTGCCGACGCCGGCGTCGGTGTCGACATCACCGTCGGCGGCGCGCCGCCCTCGCCGTTGAAGACCCGCAGGTCGAGCTTTCGTTCGCCCTCGGGGCCCTCGAACACGGCCTTGCGTGGTTCCAGCGAGACCAGCCGCCAGCCCGGCGCGGATTCGGGCGCGTTGCCCACCCGCACCCGCACCGGGTCGCCGCCCTCGGCGGGCTGCAGGATGGCCATGCGGAAACCGGGCGCGATCAGCACGCTGGTGAGCACGTAGTCGAAGCCGCGCTTGCCGTCGTCCTCGCCGTCGGGATTGATCACGAACGGCTGCGGGCGACGGTTCTCGGAGAACAGCGGGCGGCGTCCGATCTCGGCGTACTGCGGCAGCGGGCCTAGGCGTTCGGGCGGCGGCTTGCCGGCCTGCGGCAGCGGCTGCAGCAGGGCCGGATCCTCGGGCAGCGACGCCACGCTGCCGCCCATGCCCAGCAACGCCAGCAGCCAGGCGCACAGCGCCCAGGCCGCGGTTGCGCCGAGCAGCCAGGTCTTGGCGCTGGCGCTGTCAGCGCGCATCGGCGGGCGCTCCCGGCGGCGGCTGCAGGTAGCCGTAAAGATCGAAGCTGGCGTCGAGCCCACCGCTGCCCTGCCCGTCGCCGTTGGCGCGCGAACGGAAACTGCCCAGGGTCAGTATGTTGAGGTTGTCGACGAACAGCCGCGGCGAACCGCCTTCCAGCGAATGCAGCACCGCGGCCAGTTCGGGATTGCCGCAGCGCAGCCGCACCTGCACGGCGACGCGCGGGAAGCGCTGCTGGCGTGCCTCGGTCAGCGGCGAGCGGTTGATGATCGCGCAGCTGCGGTTGCCGGGGCTGGCTTCGAGCACCGCGGTCTCGAGCCGCTGCACCAGCGCCGAGGTGGCCAGTTCGGGGCTGCGCTGGGGCATGAACCCCGGCATCCGCGCCGATTCCGCCCGCAGGGCCTGCAGGCGCTTGCTCACTTCCGGCGCCTGGCGCAGTTCCATGCGCGCGCGCAGGTCGCGCTGCTGGAGGTCGCCGATGCGGCCGTCGACTTCCAGCATCGGCAGCGTCCACCACGGATGCACGAGCACCAGGTAGGCCAGGCCGAGCAGCGCGGCGAGGATGCCCAGCGCCAGCCAGCGGTCGCGGTCAGGGTTGGCGGCGCGCATCGGCCTTGCCTCCGTCAGTGGCAGGCGCGGGCTCGATGGCGAGCTGCGCGGTCATGGTGAAGCGGTCGCGGTGGGTGCGCGGGTCGGGCTGCAGCGCGCCGGTCAGCGCCGGCGAGCGCCACAGCTTCGAGGTTTCCAGCTGCCCGACCAGCGCCGAGGCCTGGCTGCTCTGGCCGATCAGCAGGATCTGGTCGCCCTCGATCGAGAGCTTCTCGAGATACGTCGAATCGGGCAGCCGGCGGCCGAGTTCGTCGAGCACCTCCACCGTCGTCGGCCGCGCCGCGCGGGTGCGCTGCAGGAACGCCATGCCTTCGACCAGGTCGACCAGCTGGCGCTTTTCGGTGGCCACCTGGCGCGCCTGCCGCGCGCGCGCGTCTGCCTGATCGGCAAGGGCGTCGGCCACGGCGCGGCGGTTGGCGAGCACCTGCCACATCGCCATTGCGACGGCGGCCACCGCCAGCGCGGCGAACGCCCAGTTCCACACGCGCCACGGGTCAGCGCGACGGTGTCGGCGGGCGCTGGCCAGCAGGTTGATGTTCAGCGGCCTGCCGTCGTCGCCGGCCATGTCGACGCCGGCGATGGTGCCGTCCAGGCTGCCCAGCGATGCCAGCGCGGCGTCGAGCGTAGCCCGCGGCACGGCGACGAGTTCGGCTTCGATCTGGTCGCCGCTGCGCGACACCACGCCCGCATCGAAATGCACGTCGGCGGCGGCGAACGGCGTCTGCCGGTCGATCTCGAACGCGACCACGTCGCGCAGGCGTTCGGCAGCGGCGGCGGGAAACGCGAGCCGGCGGCGCAGCCCGGCACCGGCGGGCAGCAGCAGCCAGCGCGGCTTGTCGGCCACGCGCGGCGCCAGCAGCGAGGCAAGCAGTTCGTCGCCCTGCGCGGCTTCGTGCCCGGTCCACGGCAATGCCGCGATGTCCTGCACGCCGTCGCCGCGCTCCAGCGCCAGCCGCAGCTCGCTGCCGGCCAGCTGCAGCAGCACGCGCTCGTGGGCGAGCCCGAGCAGCGTGCGCAAGCGCGGCGGCAGCCAGCTGGCGAGCGCCTGGGTCCACCAGGTCCAGAATCCGCCGAGGCCCGGGCGCAGGCGGCCGCCCGCCCGCCCGAGGCGCTGCCGGAGCGAAAGGGTCGCAGACTGGTTGTCGACTGCCGCCGTCATCGTGGTGCCGTGGCTCCCTGTTCCCATCGCAAAGCGGTGTATGTCGAACCGGGTACGGTTCCGATCCCCGCGCGCACGACGACCCTCAAGATTGCCTGACGGCCATTCGGGAGCCGCGCGCGGCTGTCGATACTATACGTGCCGCTGCCGCCACCCAAGAACGCGTCTTCCGGCGATGGTGCGCGGGCATTGCGCCTGGCAAGGATCGGAGCCGGATCCTCGCCCATCGCCTGCAGCACCGGCGCCGCGGCGAACTGCGGATCCGGACGCCCCTGGCCGCTGTAGACGGTCAGCAACGGCGCCACCTTCGCGTAGATTTCCGGGGTCATCCCAAGCACCTGCTCGACTTCGGCCACGGTGTCGAACGGCGCATCCTTGGCACCCCACGGCAACCCGGCGCTGGCGTAGGCCGGGTCCTCGGCGCCGCCCTGCGGCTGGGTGAGGTCGTCGCTGTCGCGCCAGTCGGCGATCGCCGCGGCGATCGCGCCCGCATCGGCCTGGTTGACGCCGAGCACCGTGAACAATCGCCCCAGCAGGTCGACATCCGCCGCGTTGAGGTCGACCTTGCCGGATTCGTCTACCACCTCGATCCGCACGTGCGCGCCGCCGAACGCCCAGTCATAGGGCCGGCCATCGGGTTGCCAGCGCTGTTTCGGATCCGATTCGGCCAGCCGGGTCAGCGCGTACTCCACGCCCGCGCGCGCGGCCTGCTCGGCGACCACGCCGCGGCTGAGCGTGCGGCCCTGCAGCTTCTCCATCTGCGCGGTCAGCGCGAACGCGCCCACCACCGCGGCCAGCAGCATTGTCAGCCACGTCACCAGCAACAATGCGATGCCCCGCTGGCGCCTCACTGGAACAGTCCTCCGCTGCCCGCGCCGGCCTGCGGCAGCGCCACCACCAGCGACGGCCAGCTGCGGCCGTCGGCGTCGACGATGTCGATCGAAACCTGCAGCGGCAGCTGGCCGGGCGATTCCCACTGGTCCCGCCATTCGCCCAGCGCGTTGTCCTGGTCGAGCCCGCGGTAGCGGAAACGCACCTCGGACAGTCCGGCGGCCAGTGTTTCCGGCGGCCGCGGCCGGCGCTCGGGCAGCAGCTGCGCACCGGCGACCATGGTGAACGACACCGCCAGCCGATGGCTGGCGCCATCGTCGAACAGCTCCACGTCGTGCAGGTGCGGGCCGCCGCGGCCGAGGTAGTCGGGCAGGTCGGCAACGAAGCGCATGCGCGTGGGCTCGCCGATGAAGCGGATCTGCTCGCCGGTGTCGGGCAGGGTTTCGAAGCCGATCGGCAGCGCCGAGGCGATGCGTCGGCGCAGGAACCCCTCGACGGCGCGCATCCGCTCGCTGCGCTGCGACAGCTCTTCGCCGCGCTGCGCGGTGGCGGTGGCCGCGCGCACGGTGGCGAAGGCGAGCGCGAGCCCCGCGGCGAGCAGCGCGGTCGCCAACAGCACTTCGACCAGTGTGAAGCCCCGCCCCCGCGAACGCACCGACCTGGCACCGATGATGCCCCGTCCCCGCGAGCTGACCGACACGACATCAATGATGCCGTCGGAACCGCTTGCACCAAAAAATCGCCGGGGCCTTGCGTCCTGTAGCCGCTCCCACGGGGACTGCTCCCGCAAAGCTCGCGATTCCCGCCCGCCGGTCCGCGTCGTCATAACGCCTCCGGCTGCGCCAGCCGCAGCGACTGCAGGTCAAGGCGCTGGCGCGGGCCGCCGTCGCCCCATTCCACGCGCAGCTCCAGCAGCATCAGCCGCGGCGCACCCGGCTCGATCGTGTCGCGCGCGCGCCGGGTAGGGTCGACGTAGGGATCGATGCTCAGGTGCCAGCGATAGCGGCCGCCTTCGAACTCGCCGTCGCGATCGCCCGGCCGCAGCGCCTCGCCGACGCCCACCTGGTCGAGCAGCGACTGCGCATGCATCGCCGCTCGTCCGGCATCGGCGGACGCACGCACCTCGCGCGTCGACCCCGACAGCGTGCCCAGCAGCAGCGTCAGCGCCAGCGCCAGCACCGCGAAGGCGATGATGACTTCGAGCAGGGTGAAGCCCCGCTCCCGCGAACGCACCGACCTGGCACCAATGATGCCCTGCCCCCGCGAACCAACCGGTACGACATCAATGATGCCCCGCCCCCGCGAGCCGGCCGGTATGGCCGCAATGATGCCGTCGGAACGGCTTGCGCCAATGAATCGCCTGGGCTTTTCCGCACCGTGCCGCCAACAATGTCGCAGGGTTGACGTCGGTCCGTCTGGTTGAATCATTGCGAGCCGATGACGGGCCAAGACGCGTCTTGCGCCAGTCCCCGGTTTCCAGCCCCCACTCACGGCCCACGCTCCGCGCGCTTCAGCGTCACCTCTCCGGTCAGCCAGGCCACGTCGACGTTCCACGCCGTGCTGCCGCTGCCCAACTGCACGCGGCCGCCGGTGGACGCGCCGTCGTCGAAGAACACGATCGCGCCCACGCCCGCCTCCGGCTGCACCTGGCGCGCGCCGGTGAAGTTGACATCGAGCGCGGCGGGAATCTTGCCGTGGCGTCCGTTCGGCGCCTGCCAGGCGTGTCCGCGCGGGTCGATCGTGAAACGCTGCGGTACCCCGCTCGCGATCGCCTGCGCGCGGGTGTAGCGCAGGTTGGCGGCGATCTGCTTGCTGCTCGACTGCAGCTGCATGCGCTGGGTGCCGCCGGTGGTGGCCATCGCGCCGAGCAGCACCGCGGCGGCAATGATCACCATCACCACCACCATTTCCAGCAGGGTGAAACCGCACTGCGCTGAACGCACCGGCGCGGCAGCAATGATGCCTCGCGCCCTGTTGCCTTCCGAGGTTGCGGAAACAATCCCGTCGGAACGGCTTGCGCGAATGAATCGCCAGGTTCCGGGAGGCCGACCGGCAGTCGAAGGCTCGGCGCGAAACGGACGCGTCATCGCTGATTCAACGCACCTTGTTCGCGCAACGCCTGCACATCACTCGTACTTGATGTCGGCGTCGACGCTGGTGCCGCCATCCTTGCGGTCGGCGCCCAGGCTGATCAGGTCGAAGCCGCGATTGTCGCCCGGCACCCGGTACAGGTAAGGCGTGCCCCATGGATCCTTGAGCGCCGCCTCCTTCGCGTACGGGCCAAGCCAGCCGCTGACGTTCGCCGGTTGCCTGACCAGGTCCTCCAGCGAATTCGGCAGGCTGCCGGTGTCCATCTGGTAGGACTCGACCTGCTGCGCCAGCGTTTGCACCTGCGCCCTTGCCAGGTTGTGGTTGGCGCGATCGCCGCCGCCGAGAATCTTGGTGGCCGCGAAGGCGACGATGCCGCCGATCAGCACGGTGACGATGATGATCTCGATCAGGCTGAAGCCCGCCTGCGCGGCGGGGCGCGGGGAGCGGGTGATGGAACGCTTGTTGCGCATGGTGGGGATTCCTCCTCTTTTGCGGATGTGCCTGCAGGTCATTCTGGACGACCGCGCGGATGTCCCGCGGTCCGGTGGTCCCGCGGGAGCGGGGCTTGCGTCCATCAGGAAATCGAATTGGTCAGGTCGTAGATCGGGATCAGCACCGCCAGGATCACCGCGCCCACGATCCCGGCCAGCAGCAGCGTGATCACCGGCACCAGCGCGGCGAGCATGCGGTCCAGCGCCTGCCCGGTTTCCTGTTCGAAGGTATCGGCGGTCTTGAGCAGCATGGTGTCGAGCGCGCCCGACTCCTCGCCCACCTGGATCATCTGCAGCGCCAGGCGCGGGAAGCGCTTGCCCTTGGCCAGCGCGGTCGACAGGCCAACGCCGTTCTTCACGTCCTCGGCCGCGGCGGCGACGTCGCTGGCCAGCGAGCGGTTGAGCAGCACGTTCCGGCCGATGCCGATCGCGGTCAGCAATGGCACGCCGTTCTTCAGCAGCGTCCCCAGCGTGCGCATCAAGCGGGCGGTATCGAGCTTGGCGACCAGCGAGCCGGCGAGCTTGCGGCCGAGGATCCATTCGTCCAGTCGCGCGCGGAAGGCGGGATCGCGGCGCTTGCGGTCGAACCACCACAGCAGCAGCGCAGGCACCGCCAGCACCACGATCCACCAGTCGCGCACGAACAGGCCCAGGCCGAGCACGAGCCTGGTGAACCACGGCATCGGCGCGTCCAGGCTCTCGTACATCGCGGCGAACTGCGGCACCACATAGCCGAGCAGGAACAGCAGCGAGCCGCCCACCATCACCAGCAGGATCGCCGGATAGATCAGCGCGTTGACCACGCGCCCGCGCAGCGCGTTGCTGCGCTCGTAGTAGTCTGCCAGCCGCTGCAGAGTGTCGTGCAGGCTGCCGCCGGCCTCGCCGGCGCGTACCATGTTGATGTACAGGCGCGAGAACGCGCCGTGCTGGCGTTCCAGCGCGGTGGACAGCGACGCGCCTCCGCGCACCGCGTCGCGGATGTCGGTCACGGTGCGCCGCGCGGTTTCGTCTTCCGGCAGTTCGAGCAGGATCGTCAGCGCGCGATCCAGCGGCTGGCCTGCGCCGAGCAGGGTCGCCAGCTGCTGGGTGAACTGCACCAGTCGCTGGCCTGCGAACGACTTCGGCTTGAACAGCGCCCGCCACGCCGGCTCGCCGCCGCCTTCGCTGGCCAGCCTGGCCTCGATCGGCAGATGCCCCTGTTCCTGCAGCCGCAGGACCACCTCGGCGTCGCTGGCGGCTTCCATCTGGCCGTTGAGCGCCTCGCCGCGGGTGTTGAGCGCCTTGTAGTGGTAGAGGGGCATGGAATGGGGATTGGGGATTGGGGATTGGGGATTGGGGATTGGGGATTGGGGATTGGGGATCGGGAATCGGGAATCGGGAATCGGGAATCGGGAATCGGGAATCGGGAATCGGGAATCGGGAATCGGGAATCGGGAATCGGGAATCGGGAATCGGGAAAGGCTATCGCTCCTGGTGGTCAGCCCCGCGGCGTTCAACAGACGACAGTCTGGTCACGCGGGGATGACAGCGAAGCCTGCGCCTTGGCGGGAATGGCGGAGCAACAGAGCCCTCGCGGATTGCTGGATGGCGCGCATCACGCGTCCTCCGTCACCCGCAGCACCTCCTCGATCGTCGTCTCGCCCGCCAGCGCCTTGGCGATGCCATCCTCGTACATCGTGCGCATGCCGGCCTGGCGAGCGATCTGCTCGAGTTCGCCCATGCCGGCGTGGCGCATCACCGCGCGGCGCAGCTCGTCGTTCATCACCAGGAATTCCATGATCGTGGTGCGGCCCAGGTACCCCGTGGGCGCGATCGCCGAGCCGACCGGGCGATACAGGAAGATCTCGCCCTCGGGCTGGTAGCGGCGCAGGCCGAATTTCTCGATTTCCTCCGGCGAGGCCGGGTAGCGCTCGGCGTGGGTACGCTCCAGCCGGCGCACCAGGCGCTGGGCGAGGATGCCGTTGATGGTGGACGTGAGCAGGTAGTCCTCGACGCCCATGTCGAGCATGCGGGTGATGCCGCCGGCGGCGTTGTTGGTGTGCAGCGTGCTGAGCACCAGGTGGCCGGTGAGCGCGGACTGGATCGCGATGCGCGCGGTCTCGAGGTCGCGCATTTCGCCGATCATGATGATGTCGGGATCCTGGCGGACGATGCTGCGCAGCGCGTTGGCGAAGTCCAGCCCGATCTGCGGCTTGGCCTGGATCTGGTTGATGCCCTCGATCTGGTACTCGACCGGATCCTCGACTGTGATGATCTTGACGTCGCTGGTGTTGAGCTTGCTCAGCGCGGTGTACAGCGTGGTGGTCTTGCCCGAACCGGTGGGGCCGGTGACCAGCAGGATCCCGTGCGGCTGCTCCAGCACCTTCTGGAACTGCGGCAGGAAGTGGTCGGTGAAGCCGAGCCGGTGGAAGTCGAACACCACCGTCTCGCGGTCGAGCAGGCGCATCACCACGCTCTCGCCGTGCGCGGTGGGCACGGTGCTCACGCGCAGGTCGAGCTCCTTGCCCTGCACGCGCAGCATGATCCGGCCGTCCTGCGGCAGCCGGCGCTCGGCGATGTTGAGCCGCGCCATGATCTTGATGCGGCTGATCACCGCGGCGGTGAGGTTGGTGGGCGGGCTTTCGCCTTCCTCGAGCACGCCGTCGATGCGGTAGCGCACCTTCAGGCGGTTCTCGAACGGTTCGATGTGGATATCGGACGCGCGCATCTCGACCGCACGCTGGATGACCAGGTTGACCAGGCGGATGACCGGCGCCTCGGAGGCGAGGTCGCGCAGGTGCTCGACGTCATCCATGTCGCCCGAGGTTTCGCCGTCGGCGGTCTCGACGATGGTGCCCATCGCGCTTCGGCCCTGGCCGTGCCAGCGCTCGACCAGGTCATCGATCTCCGAACGCAGGCCAACGCACAGCGCGACATCGCGGCCGGTCGCGAGCCGCACCGCGTCGATGGCGTAGCGGTCGTAGGGATCGGCCATCCACAGCAGCAGCCGGCCTTCGTCCTCGCCCAACGGGCACAGGTGGAACTGCTTGAGGAAACGCAGCGACAGCGGCTGTGCATCGGACAGCAGCTCCGGCGGCGTTTCGGGGGCTTCCCTGCCGGCCAGCAGCGGCAGCTGCATGACCTCGGCGCAGGTCTCGGCATGGTCACGCTCGGAGACCAGCCCGAGCCGGCCGAGCAGCGACAGCAGGTCGTTGCCGGTTTCCTCCTGCAGGCGCCTGGCGCGCGCCAGGTCCGCGTCCTTCAGGCGGCCTTTCGCGAGCAGGGCGGCGACGATGCGTTCGTCGATCCCGGCGTCGAGGCCCTGTTGGCTTGCCATGGTGTCTGCTGCCGCGTTCACGTTCCGCTCCGGCATGGGGAGTCGACTTTAACAGCTTGCGAAACGCGCCGGCCGCCGTTCGCGGCGGCTTGGCCCGGCTGCGGTTCACGCACAAAAAAGGACCCCGGCCGAAGCCGGGGTCCCGGGTAACGCCGACCGGGACTCCGGTCGTTACTGGCGCGCGACCAGCGTCAGGCCGCTGTAGGCGCCCGTCAGCTTGATGTAGTACGTCCCCGCCGTCGGGGCGGTGAAGCGCACGGTCTCGCTGTTGCCGACACGGGTCGACTTGCTGTCATGGACGTCCGCGGTCGGCTCCTCGCCGAGGCTGACGTACATCGACACGTTGCCGCTGCCGCCGTAGGTCATGATGCTCAGCACCGCACCTGCCTGGGCCTCGAAGCTGTAAAGCACTTCGCTGCCGGCCGTCCCCGTCAGGCCACCCACCGGCACCTTGTTGGTCAGCGGCGTGGCCACCGGGCCGCACTGCTCGGTTTCCGGGTCGCACGGCGGTTCTTCACCATTGCCCCACTCCGCGAACTGAGCGGAAGTGGCTTCGTCCGTGAGGCACGCCATGACCGAAGTGTGCTGCGCGTCGGTGATCACCTCGGCGTCGGCAAGCACGTCGACGTGGCCGCGGATCTCGTCGCGATAGACCGCGACATCGGCCGCCTTGCCGGCGAATGCCCTGGCGCTGGCGTAGATGTTGGCGCCCGCAATCAGGCCACCCTGCACGCTGGCAGGCACGCCGGTGTCGCAGGTGAGCAACATCTGGTTGCCGCCATTGACGCCCCAGCCAATGTCCTTGAACAGCGCGGGCGTCAGGTCGACCATGACGTCGGCCGACAGCGAGTCGTTGATGAACGGCTCCATCAGCGCGTTCGCCGTCAGCCTCGTGTCGTAGTGCGAGAACGACGAACCCTGTGCAAGCACCGTCGGCGCGTACAGCAACACGTTGCCCTCGGCGTCGGTACCGCTCATGCCCGGCTTTTGCACCAGGCCTGCGGTCACCGGCAGGTTGGCCTTGAAGGTCGTACCGACCGACATGGGCACTCCGATCACCGGGATGGTGATCGACGCGTCCTCGCCCGCCGGGATGATGCCCTCCTCGACGTTGTTGGCGATGATCAGGCCGGTGGCGCCGCCTGCCTGGGCGTTCGCTGCCTTCTCGGTGAACGCGCAGGTGCCGCGATCGAGCAACGCCAGCTTGCCGGACACGCCCGGCACCGGCGCACCGACACCGCAGCCCAGGTTGTTGGCCCCGCTGGAGACGGCCACGTCGCCGGAGAAGTTCGCCGGGGTCGGCGCGGCGCCGAACTGGGCCGCGTTGTAGGCGTAATCACCGACAATCGCCGCCGGCGCACTCACCGAGAACGCGATCTCCGGGCTGAGCACCAACGGTGCTTCGCTCTTGACGTTGTCGCCGGTGAAGACCAGCCGGGTGTCGTCAACCGCAGCTGCCTGGCGCTCGGCATTGGTCATTGCCGTCCACGCCTTCCCGGATCGGTTGCTCTTGACGAAGACCGAGTAGATGTCCTGCCGGCCCTGGTTCATCGCGCCCGTGGCCAGGTTGTTGAACCCGGAGAAGCCCAGGCCATGCGACATCTCGTGCATCACCACGTCGAGCAGGCTGATCTGGCTGTCCGGCGCATTGCCGTCGATGCCGAAGTACCAGCCCGACGCGCTCATGCAGCCGGGCTGGCCCAGCTTGCCGTTGAACCGGCTGATGATGTCGGGCGTGTTGGGCGGCAGGTCGTTCTCAGCCCCGGCATCCGTACCCAGCAGCGCATCGGTCAGCGCCGAGTGGTACCAGGTGTTGGCGAGCGCGCCGGCCGGCGCCGGGTCGTTGAAGGCGAAGATGTAGTTGGTGCCGGAAGACCCCAGCACGCCCGATGTCTCGCTGCAGCTGAGCGGCTGGAAAGTGACGGTATTGAGGATCTCGACGTCGCTGTCGAGCACCGAGCCCCACAGGTCGGCCGCGAACTGGAACACGATGCGCGCCTGCTCGCCGCGGGTGGTGCCCGCATTGCCGCCGATCGGGGTGGCCGGCGTCGGGTCGTCGAGACCCTGGCCGGTGCCCGCATCGAGGTTGACGACGGTGATCGTGGAGTCGGCGTGGGCGACGGTGGCCTGCATCAGGCCGGCGGCGAGCAGCGCGGTATACAACAAGGTGCGGTTCATTGCGTCACCTCCTGCGCCTGGGCACGGCTTTCGCCGTCACCTTCGTGGCCGATGCTGATGGTGCCGTCGGCATTGCGATGCGCGGTGAGGTAGTTGAACTGGCTGTCCGGGACCTGCATCGACATGCCGATCCTGCCCCTCCTGTTGACCTTGAGCGTGGAAAGCGCTTCGGCCTCGGTACGCGGCCGCTGGCCCGCCACCGGGCGCGTCGCCTGCAGGCTCTGCGAGGTGTTGGCGAGCGCCTTGCGCTCGGCGGCAGTGGGTGCGCGCAGGCGCCCGGTGGCCGGGTCGATCGCTGCCTGCACGCCCTGCTGCGCAACGGCCGCCGGCTTGGCCTTGGACAACGGCTGTGCCGCCATGGCGGCGCCGCTTGCGGCGAGCGTGGCAACGGCCGCAACGGCCACCGCCCCCATCAGTTTCTTCTGCATCGCTGGTCTCTCCCTTTGAAAGAATGAACTGAGCTCGCCCGGGCCGGATGTCACCGGCCCGGGCACCGATCGTTTACTGGCGTGCGACCAGTGTCAGGCCGCTGTAGGTACCTGTCAGCTTGATGTAGTACGTCCCTGCCGTCGGGGCAGTGAAACGCACGGTCTCGCTGTTGCCGGCGCGGGTCGACTTGCTGTCGTAGGCGTCCGTGGTCGGCTCCTCGCCGAGGCTGACGTACATCGACACGTTGCCGCTGCCGCCGTAGGTCATGATGCTCAGCACCGCACCTGCCTGGGCCTCGAAGCTGTAGAGCACTTCGCCCGCGTTGCCCGCCAGGCCGCCCACCGGCACCTTGTTGGTCAGCGGCGTAGCCACCGAGCCCGGCGGATCACACTCCTCGGTTTCCGGATCGCACGGCTCTTCGACGTTGACCGCCGCAGCGACCGCAGCCGCGGCATCGACGATGCCCGCACCGATCGGACGGTCCGGGGCGATCTGCGGCGTCCTGGCGGTCGACTGCAGGATCGACAGCACCTCATCCGGCGTCAGCAGCGGCAGGTCGGCGTCGAGGCGCGCGCCCTGCATCAGCGCAACGATGCCGCTGACATGGGGAGCCGCCTGCGAAGTACCGGCCATGCCGCCGTATGCGGTTGCCGCATTTATCTCGCCAACCGGGACCGGCGTGGTAGCGCCGGGATTCTTCGCCTGCCAGACGAAACCGTCGTACGCCTGGCTGCCCGAGCTGCCGTCATTGGCGTACACGCCGCCGCCCGGCGCCGAGATCTCCACCGCGCTGCCGTAGTTGGAGTAGTAGGCGCGCCTGCTGGTCACGCCGTTCGATGCGACCGTGATCACGCCCGGGCAGCTGGCCGGCGAGTAGTTGCCGGCATCGGCGCCGCTGTTGCCGGCCGACACCACCACCACCGCGCCCAGCGACCTGGCCTGCGCGATTGCCAGGGCGGCATCGTCATCCGCGGCGCAGGCACCGCTGCCGCCGAGGCTGAGGTTGATCACCTGCGCCGGGTTCTGGTTGTCCGGAACGCCGTCCACGTGACCGCCTGCCGACCACACGATGGCGTCGTTGATGTCACTGTCGTAGCCACCGCAATGCCCCAGGACGCGCACCGGCAGGATCTTGGCGCCGTGGGCAATGCCCGACTCGCCAACGCCGTTGTCGGTCAGCTCGGCACCGGCGGTGCTGGAGACATGCGTGCCATGCCAGCTGCTGTTGGCCGGCGGCCGCGAGGCGCTGACGCACTGCGGATCGGTGTTCCACGGCGCGGTGTTGGTCCAGCTGCCCAGGTCCCAGCCGCCGGCGGCACGACCGTCGGTCGCACGGCCCGACACATAGCTGTCGGTGATGAAGTCGTAGCCGGCGTCGCCGAGGGAGGTATCCACGTCCGGGTGGGCGGTGATGCCCGTGTCGAGCACCGCGATCACGATGCCGGTGCCATCGGCGACATCCCAGGCGGCGCTTACGTTGGCGCCGCCGTAGTTGGCGACCCCGTTGTACGTCGGCGTGCCGTTCGGGGCCATGAAGTGCCAGTGGTCTTCGGCAAAGTAGGGGTCATTCGGAACGTAGGCGGGCTGCGCCGTCGCATGACGCATCCTGTCGATCGTCACCTTGGCGACATTCGGGTCCGCGGCGAGCTGGCGCGCGAAGGCCTCGGCCGAAGCGCGGTCAAGCTTGCTCGACAGGCGGATCAGGTCCGAGCCGGTGGCAAGCTTGCGCATGTAGGTCACGCCAACCGCAGCGGTCGCGCCGCTGGCGGCGCGCGCCCGTGACAGGCCTGCGCGGCTCAGGGCCGTGGTGGCGTTCTTCACCACCGCCGCCTTGTTGTTCCTGGCCGTCGCCCCATCGTGATAGCGCACGATGAAGCGGCTGAATGTCTCGGATTCACCCACACCGCTTGCATTGACCTTGGGCGCCTCGCCCATCCCCAGCTTGTTCTTCTGCGCAGCTACGGCCGAAGTGCTGGCCAGGATGCCTGCCACGACCGTGGCGAGAACCGTAACTGCGAGCTTTTTCTTCTTCATCGAATGGACCCCGGATAATTTGTGGTTGATGCGGATGGTTGAACTTGTTTTTCCGTAGCCGGCCAGTGCTCGCATGCTGGCCGCGTCCCCGCCCGGTACGGAGTGGGAGCAATCAGGTTTAGCGGGTTCGCGCACCTCCCTTGCGCATGCGGGGGGCGTTCCATGGCCCTTCGATCAAACCCCGGTCGCGGGCACCGAGCCCGCGACCGGGTCTGCCATTACCAGCCGAAGCCCGCGCCGAGGCCCACCGAGGTCTCGTCGCCGCTGAACGCACCACCGACGGTGATCACCGCGCGATCGCTGATCGCACGCTGGTAACCGATCGACAGCGCGCTCTCGCCGTTCTGGAAGCCGACACCGACGCCGACGCGGTTCTGCGTCCGGATGCCGGCGGCGCTGGTGGCCATGTTGAGCATGGCGGCCCCCATCGCGCCCTGGCGGTCGATGCGACGATCCTGCTCGCGGAAGCGGTGGTCGACCTCGCCCTGGAACGCGGTGAACGTATCGTCCCATGCGGCGAACTTGGCGTCGGTGTAGGACTTCGCGTCGGCCAGCGTCTTGGTTGCGGTGGTGTCGGTATAGGTCTTGGCCTCCGCAAGCGTTTCGGGATCCGGGGCGTTGGACGTACCAACGCTCGCGACCTGCTGGTTGCCATCGCCACCGGTGTTGATGCCACCGCCGGTCGACGGACGGCCGTTCTTGTCCATCCGGTCGCCCGGCTTGCCGGTGCCTGCATCGTCCGTGGTGCTGGCCGTCTGCGCGTCTTCCTGGCCATCGCGCCCAGGGCCGGCAAGGTCACCCTTGCCCGTCAGCTCACCCTTGCTGGATGCGGTCGGCGGCGTGGCGGCGTCGGTGCCCGTGCGTTGTTGGCCACGACGTTGTTCGCCTCCAGGGTATCCACCCTTCCATCGATCTCCGTCACCTTCGCATTGAGCGCATCGAGTGCCGAGCCGACGTTGTTGTAGCTCGATCCCTGGATCACGTACGTCGGAGCCGTGAAGGCGGTGGCACCGCCTCCCAGTGCCGCCGCAGCCGCATCCATCGCGCCAAACAGCTGGCGGCCGTTGACCGCATCCGTGCTGCTCGCGTTGACGTTGCCATCGGCGACATTGACGATCCTGCGCTCGTTGCCAAGGCTGCCCACCGATACGGTGTTGGCCTCGTCGGCAACCGAGTTCGAGCCCAAAGCAACGCTGTCATCTGCATTGGCGTGTGCTTCGTAGCCCAACGCGGCGCTACGGGCTCCCGTGGCACTGTTGAACGTACCTACCGCGATCGCGGCATCACCCGAAGCGAAGGCCTTGTAGCCGATCGCCGTACGGTACGAGTTTGTCGTGTCATCGGTCGGGTTGACCGTGTCGCCGGTGTTGGCGTACGTGCCCATCGCCGTGTCGCCCACGCCCTTGGCCTGCGTACCGAAGCCCACCGAGGTACCGAACTGCCCGGCGATGTTCTGCCTGGTCGGATCGTCGGCAAAGCCGCCGCCGATCGCCGTGCCGCCGTAGTTGCCCTGGGTGCTGGCGTTGTTGCCGATCGCGATCGCGTACACGCCATTGGACTGCGCGTTGGAACCAATCGCCACGCCCAGGTCGTTCTGCACGCTGGCGCTGTCACCGATTGCGATGGAGGACATGCCGTTGGCCGACGACCTGGAGCCCACCGCGACGCTGTCATCACCGTTCGAGTCGGCTTCGTAGCCGAGCGCGGTGCTGCGCTGGCCGATGGCGGTGTTGAACGTACCCAGTGCCACTGCTGCATCACCCGAAGCGAACGACTTGTAACCAATCGCGGTGCGGTAGGAGTTGGTCGCGTCGCTGGTCGGATCGACCGTGTCGCCGGTGTTGGCGTACGTGCCCATCGCCGTGTCGCCCACGCCCTTGGCCTGCGTACCGAAGCCCACCGAGGTGCCGAACTGCCCGGCGATGTTCTGCCTGGTCGGATCGTTGGCAAAGCCGCCGCCGATCGCCGTGCCGCCGTAGTTGCCCTGGGTGCTGGCGTTGTTGCCGATCGCGATCGCATAGGCGCCGTTGGACTCGGCATTGGAGCCCACCGCCACGCCCAGCGTCCCGTTGACCGCCGCATCGTCGGTACCGTCGTTTGCACCGGCCGCCTTGAAGTAGCGGGTCGCCGCAGCGGAAGCATCGGCCACGTCGTTGAGCTGCGCCAGGTTCACCGCGTCGGTGTCCTCGGTGCCCGCCGCGACGTTGGTGATCTGGCGCTCGCCGCCGATCTCGCCGACGGACACGCTATCGGCGCGATCAGCAACCGAACCGGCACCCAGCGCCACGCTGTTGTCGGCGCTTGCATACGAGCCATAGCCAAGTGCCGTCGCATCATCCACTTCCGCCCACGACCCCGCGCCAAGCGCAGTCGAGTTCAGGCCATCGGCACTGCTCATCCAGCCGATCGACGTGCTCTGGTCCCCGGTGGCCCAGGCACCGTTGCCGAACGCGGATGCGCCATCTCCGGTCGCCTCTGCGCTGATGAAGCCGAACGCGGTGCCGCCGACCACGGTGGACTCCGCGCCCGAGGCGACGCTGAACTCGCCCACCGCCGTGCTGCTCGCGCCGGAGGCTTCGGCCACCACGCCAACCGCCGTGGAGAAGTCGCCGCTAGCCAGGCTTTCCGCACCAAGGGCGGATGCACCCAGGCCCGTCGCCGTGGCCTGGTAGCCGACTGCAGAGGACTCCACGCCTTCGGCAATGCTTTCCGCGCCCAGGGCGGTCGACGCGTCTCCCGCCGCCGTGCTGAAGTAACCCACCGCGGTCGACTCGATGCCGTCGGCCTCGCTCAGCGCGCCCATTGCCACGCTGCCGTCGCCAACCGCATAGGCCGCCGCGCCCGTTGCCGTGCTCTGCTCGCCCAGCGCGGCGCTCTCCGCGCCCACCGCCGTCGCGTATTCGGAGGCAGCCTGTGCCGCTGCGCCCAAGGCCACGCTGTTGGCACCAATGGCCGTTGCGTTGAAGCCGATCGCGGTGGCGTTGAGTTCCATTGCCATCGCGCCGCTGCCATAGGCCGACGCGCCGTCGCCGACGGCATTGGTCGCCTCGCCGGCGGCGGTCGCGTTGATGCCTTCCACGTAGGCGCCTACGCCCGGGTTGTCCGGATCGTCGCTGGCCTTGAAGAAGTGATCGGTGTTGTCCGCCGTCTTCGCCACTTCCTGCAGCTGCGCCAGGTTCACCGCATCGGTGTCCTCGGTACCGGCCGCCACGTTGGTGATCTGGCGCTCTTCGCCTGCGCTGCCCACCGACACGCTGTTGTCGCGGTCAGCTTCAGAGCCTGCGCCCAGCGCCACGCTGTTCAGCGCATCGGCATTGGCGCCCGCACCCAGCGCGGTCGCGCCGTCCGCCGTCGCAAACGCGCTCTCGCCCAGCGACGTGCTGCTGTCGCCGCTTGACCAGCTGTTCCAGCCGATCGCCGTGGCGTACTCGCCCGTCGCCCAGGCGCCGTTGCCGAACGCCGACGAACCCGTACCGCTGGCTTCGGTCGCGATCAGGCCGAAGAAGGTCGCGCCGCCTACCGACGTGCTCTCCTCGCCCGAGGCAATGCTGGATTCACCCACTGCCGTGCTGCTGGTTCCGCTGGCCTCGCTCTGCGTACCCACAGCGGTGCTGTAATCACCCAGGGCATTGGCCACCGCACCGAACGCCGAGGACTGCGAGCCCACCGACTGCGCGCCCACGCCCACGGCCGTTGACGCAAAGCCGTCCGCGTTCGCGCTCGCACCCAGCGCCGTGCCGCCCACGCCGGCACTGGTCGCACCGGTGTCCACCGGCACGCCGCCGACCGTGATCAGCGGATTGCCGTCCTCGTCCACCGCATTGCCGCCCACGGCCACTGCGGCCGGGCCGGTCGCCTGCGCGTTCTGGCCGAACGCCACGCTGTTCTGGCCCACGGCCAGGGCGTTGAAGCCCACGGCCGTAGCGCCATCGGCAAATGCAGTTGCACCGCTGCCGAACGCCGACGCGCCGTTGCCAATCGCATTGGCCGCCTCACCGGCGGCAGTTGCGTTGTCGCCTTCCACGTATGCACCGGCGTCGCTGTCGTCGCTGCCGGTGGCCTTGAAGTACTTGTCGGTATTCTCGGCAACCTCGGCCACCGCAGTGAGCTGGTCCAGATTCACTGCATCGGTGCCCTCGGTACCCGCCGCCACGTTGGTGATCTGGCGCTCACTGCCGACATCGCCCACAGACACGCTGTAATCGCGATCCGCAATGGATCCGGCACCCAGCGCGACTGCGTTGTTGCCGGTCGCCTCGCTTCCCGCTCCGATCGCGATCGCGCTCTCGGCATCGGCCAGTGAGTTGGTACCGATGGCGATGGCATTGATCTGGTTGCCCAGCGCCTGGTAGCCCATGGCAACACTGTAGTCCTGATAAGCGAAGGCGCCGCGGCCTACGGCTGTCGAGCTCCGTCCCGGCGCCCAGCTGTTGTAGCCGATGGATGTGGCGCCGGACCCGCTGGCCCATGCGGCTTCACCGAATGCTGAAGAGTCGGCACCGGTCGCCCAGGCGTTCGAGCCGAACGCGGTGGCACCTTCTTGCGTGGCCCAGGCCAACCAGCCGACCGCGGTGGACAAATATCCGCTGGCCAGCGAATCCTGTCCGATCGCGACGCTGTAATCGCCCGTGGCGCGCGACTTGTAGCCTCCCGCGAACGAATTGTTGCCCAGTGCCTGCGCGCCGTAGCCTAAGGCGGTGCTGACCTCGCCTGTGGCCTGAGCGCCCGCACCGAGAGCTGTGGATCCTGCCACTGCACTGGTGCCTGTCAGGACCGGATTGCCATCCTCATCGTAGATCGGAGAGTTGTACTGGTCGTAGGCCTGGCCCATGCCACCGACGGCGACGCTGCCATCTCCGTCGGAGATGCTGTTCTGACCCACGGCAACGGTGTTCGCACCGATCGCGTTGGCGCCGCTGCCGTAGGCCGACGCGCCGTCGCCGATGGCGTTGGTCGCTTCGCCGGCCGCGGTCGCGTTGATGCCTTCCACATAGGCACCCACGCCCGGGTTGTCCGGGTCGTCCGTGGCCTTGAAGAAGTGGTCCGTGTTGTCGGCCGTCTTCGCCACTTCCTGCAACTGGTCCAGGTTCACCGCATCGGTGCCCTCGGTGCCGGCCGCCACGTTGGTGATCTGGCGCTCGAACCCTTCGACGCCGACCGAAACCGTGTTGTCGCGCAGCGCCAGCGATTCGGCGCCCAATGCCACCGAGTTCTCGCCCGCCGCATACGCGTTGTAGCCGAAGGCCGAAGACCCTTCGCCGTCAGCCCACGACAGACTGCCGATCGCAGTGCTGTAGTCGGCGGTCGCGCCGGCGCCGGCGCCAAACGCCGACGAGTTCATCCCGGTCGCCTCTGCCGAGAAAATGTACGCGGTGCCACCGACGGCGGTGCTTTCCAGGCCGGACGCGGTCGCGCCCGCGCCCATGGCCGTGGCCGAATCCGCGCTGGCATCCGAGGAATAACCGATTGCGGTCGACAGCGTGCCGACCGCGCTGCTGTAGCTACCTAGCGCCGTACTGCCATCGCCGAAGGCATCGCTGCGAAAACCGTTTGCAGTGGCCTGCAGGCCGGAAGCCGTGGATTCGAACCCGCTCGCGGTGCTGTAAAACCCGCTGGCGTCCGACCCCACGCCGAAGGCGCTCGCGCCAACTTCGGTCGCCGTCGCATCAACGCCGACGGCCGTAGCGTCGTCCGCCGATGCCACGCTGTGTGCACCCAGTGCGGTCGAGTTCGCCCCGCTCGCCAGACTGCCGAAACCCACAGCACTGGAGAGTTCACCGGTCGCCTCGCTCTTGCCGCCCAGCGCTACCGAGCGCTTTCCGGTGGCAATGCTCCGATATCCCAGGGCGACCGCCGTCAATCCGCTCGCATCGCTCATCGACCCGATCGCCACCGCGTTGTAGTACGAGGCAGCGCTTTGGTAGCCCAACGCGATGGAGTACGCGCCTGAGGCGACACTCTGGAAGCCGAAAGCTGTGGAATAGTTGCCGCTTGCCGTGCTCTTCACGCCCATTGCGGTCGACCGGCCGCCCGACGCCTCGCTGCGATAGCCGATTGCCGTGGATGACACTCCACTCGCTTCGCTATATGCGCCGATTGCCACGGCATTGGGGGTCAATGCCTGACTCGAATAGCCGGCCGCGAACGTCATGTTGCCCGAGGCGTAGCTCTTGACCCCGATTGCGGTCGCACCATTGCCATCGGCAATGCTGCCCGAGCCGCACGCCAGGGCGTTGCTGCCCGTTGCCGTCGCGGGTACACCCCCATCCTCAAGGACACAGACTTCGCCCGCCATTGCCGATCCGGAGACCACTGCCCCAGCCAAGACGACGGCCTGCAGCAGCCGGGCGCCCTTGCCCTTGCCTTTCGCCTTCGCCATTTCAGACGCCACGACAACACCACGCTGGACGCTCCAGACCTTGCGATAAATGCGGTTCATTGACTCCATACCCCTTTGAAATTGATGGCGAAGTTGACAGTGACCGCCAGGCTTGCAGCCTGACGATCGAATTGAATTGGCTTACCCCTTCCCGCTTCAGTCATGGACGCGCAGCCAAGGCCCTGGCCCCGTCGCGGTTCATTGGCCTTCGACACGGACATGAACACATCCGGAATCGGCGACGCTGTCCGATACTTACCGTTCGAATTTTGTGCGTCAAGTCATGCTCACGGAGCTCAGCACGCTGGAACAAACATTTAACTAGAGCAAAAGCGTCACGATAGTTTTCTATATATTTCAAATAGATAGATGCAAAGAACATGAGCCATTCTTGCGTACGCCCGGCAAGCTGAACTCGCGCACTCCGCAGAACTTCGACGCTGTGAGAACTTTTCTGACTGTCGCGAAACACCCTTCCATCCGCATGCGCATGGAGGGCAAACTGCGCACAACGGCGGTCCGGACGGGATGCGACCCGTCCCCACCTGACTCGCTTTTTGCGCGCACGCGAAGAAACCCACGCGATGCCGTGACCCCGACGCTCCCCCGGGGCCCTGCGGACGCTTCCGTGCCGCGGCAGGTGCGCACTTGGCATACGCGGACGACGGCCGCGCTCCTCCCGCCAGTCGTTTCGGATCGATTGCATGGCGGCGCAGCAGGCAATCAGGGTCGTCGGAAACAACGGGATCCCAGGGCGGCCATGCGCACGGCCGCCCAAACCGGCCCGCTTTGACATTACGATGTACAACTGGATATCCGCCGGCATATGTCGAAGACGGTGCCACCACGCTAGGGGAACGATATGGGTCGACGCGCCAAACTCCGTCTTACGGGCCTTGTGCTGGTCACTGGCTTCCTGCTGGCTTGCCAACCATCGCAACCGGTAGCCGATACTTCGGATGCCAGTACGACTCCGGCCCAGGAGCAGGCACCGGCAGCCAAGCTGCCGCCAGCCAGTGCAGTCGACGCCGATTCGATGCGCGACCCGTCATCGGCACTGCCGGAACGCGACACGACGCCCGTGGACACGGTGATCGACGCGGTGACGCTCAGTGCCGAAGGCGACACCGAGCAGAACACGCTGGGCCCCCCCAAGACCCATTTCGGCCCGAAGGACTCGGTTTACGCGGAAATCCGCAGCAACGGCACGGCGAGCGCCTACACGATCTACGCGAAGTGGACCGGCGCCGATGGCGAGGTCCTTGCCGACTACGGCATCAGGGTCAACGAAGCTGGCCCGAAGCGGACCGTGATCAGCCTGAGCAAGCCGGACGGCTGGCCTGCGGGCAGGAACAACATCGAACTCGCGATCAACGGGAAGACCCTGCGCACGGTCGCTTTCGACGTCCAGTGACCGCGACCGACGCTTGCGCGAGCCGACCGCCGGTTGCCATTGGCGGCGTTGGCGGAAGCGGGACACGCCTCGTCGCGCAACTGCTGCGAGAAGCAGGTGTGCATATCGGCGGCGATCTCAACCAGGCCAACGACCTGTTGTGGTTCACCTTGCTGTTCAAGCGCGAGGAGATCCTGGACTGCGACGACGCCGAGTTCGACCTGCTGACGCAGGCATTGGTGTCAGGCCTGCGGGGCGGGCAACCGCTGGATCGGGCTACCTGTGCATTGCTGCAGGACTTGTCCGCACGGGGTCGTGCGCAGCATCCGGCATCGTGGCTGCGAAGCCGCGCCGTTTCCCTGCGCGATGCCGCCCGCCAGCCACGCTTCCACGGCAATTGGGGCTGGAAGGAACCCAACACCCACTTTGTCATCGAACGACTGTGGCAGCGTCTGCCAACGCTTCGGTACATCCACGTCGTCCGCCACGGACTGGACATGGCCTACAGCAGCAACCAGAACCAGTTGCACTTGTGGGGACCTTCCGTGCTTGGCACCGGGGGCGAAGCGACCCCGGCGCGGTCGCTCGCCTACTGGTGCAAGGTGCACAAGCGCATGCAAGGCCTGCTGGCGAAGAATCCGGACCGGATGTACTGGCTGGATTACGATGCGCTGTGCCGTGACCCTGAAGCCGAACTTTCCGCGCTGTACCGCTTCCTGGACTATTCGTCCAGACCGACAGGCGCGCAGTGCGACATGATCCAGCCTCCACGCTCCCGGTGGGTTGAGC
Source organism: Luteimonas mephitis DSM 12574 (assembly GCF_000422305.1). Lineage (GTDB taxonomy): Bacteria > Pseudomonadota > Gammaproteobacteria > Xanthomonadales > Xanthomonadaceae > Luteimonas > Luteimonas mephitis. The sequence goes on from NZ_KE383816.1 coordinate 327,095, forward strand.
TGGATGGCACGGACGCCTTCGACCCGGCCGATATCGCCTTCGTGCACTCGCTTGGATACGACACGACCGCGCCCGCCGGTACAGAGCCGGCAATCGCCTGAAGAACCAATGGGTCTCTGTCCTGCGTGCAATTGCCCGCGATGGCCTTCATGCCGAGCGCAATGCCTCCATGGCAGGGAAACAACGCCGATCACCCCGGCCGCTTCTACAAAGCGTGCCCCTGGCATGTTCCCCATGAGCGCGCTGCCGCTACGCCGGCAACCGACGGCCAGCCTGAAACGAAGCAGCGACTGGATCACCCCGATGCCGCCAAAGCGTCGATTCGATCAAGACGGACCTGCGCGGCTTCATCCGCAGCGCCGCGGGTGTCGACGCCGTGAGAACAGCGAGGTCACCGCCACTCATGGACTAGGCTTGCTCTGCGGATTGCCTCAGGAAGGGAACTGCCTGCTTCGGCAACGAGCCCAGGTAGATCGGCAGTTGTTCCGGCTTGGCATACGGCATCCCGCGCAGACCGCGGTATTCGTCCGCGAAACGTTTACCCGGATGCGATTCCGGCCGCGCATTCGTCGCCGCACCACCATGGAACTGGTGGAACGTTCCTTCGCCCAGCAGGGTGATCAGCTGCGCGCCCGGCAGTTCGCAAGCGCGCTTGTAGAAGTCGAGGTTGGCGTACCCGCCTCCGGCCAGGACGAACCGCTCGTCGAACCCGCCGAGCTCGTCATACATGCCCCTGGACAGGCAAATGCAGTTGCACTCGGAGATCGAACGAAACCATCCCTTGCCGGACGAGTTGGCCAGGCAGGCTACCGAGAACAGCCGATACCCGTCCTCCAACCAGCCGGAATCGGCCAGCAATCGGTCCTCCGCTTCCTGGTTGTAGCCTTCAAGCATGGAGACCTTCTGCACCTTGCTTCCCAAGTGCCATGCAAGCGATCCAATCACCGGCCTCGGTGACAGCCGGATCGCAAGCGCGATGAAGCGCAGCATGCCCGGCGAGAGAATGCGCGCGCCATCAATGCAGATGACGACGTGGCTCCCAGTGCTCGCATCCACGGCCGCATTGATGGCGGCCACCGGCGAGGGAGACGCCGTCGGGAAGAAGACGTACCGGAATTCCGGCCCGAATTCCCGGACCTGCGCTTCGGCGAGCGGTCGCGACGAGCCGTTGTCGACGACGATCACCTCGTACTCCAGGTCCTCTATGCCGCGCTGGTAGCGACGACTCAGCGAATGCAGCGTGCGCGGCGCCTCGCGCACCATGTTGTGGCAGATCACGACGATCGATAGCAGCGGCTGCACCAACGACTCCCCGGACGACACCACGTCGCCGCTGATGGATTGTGCCATCGCGCGGGCAGGGACATGCCGCGGCCCGGTTGACCGGCGGTCCTTGCCGATCGTCGAAGATGGCCGCAGCCACCACCATTTCCCGTCCGTACCAGGTATTGCCTGGCTGCTGTTGCCTTGCTGCTCGTTTCCGTCCCGCAACCGCCGAAAGGAGACACCATGCCGCGTTCCTCCGTCCATGCCCTCGCCCTCCTGCTGGCAGGCGCATGCGCCCAGCCGGCGCTGGCCGCGCAAAGCTATGACAACTGCACCGGCTTCATCGACTCGCTGCCGGCCACGATCGGCAAGCAGGGCGTGTGGTGCCTGCGCAAGGACCTGAGCACGGCCAATACCAGCGGCGACGCGATCACGATCAACGCCAACAACGTCACCATCGACTGCAACGATTTCAAGGTCGGTGGGCTGGCGGCCGGGAATACCTCGCAAACCATCGGAATCCACGCCGTCAACCGGCAGAACGCGACCGTGCGCCACTGCAACGTGCGCGGGTTCCGCAGCGGCATCCACCTTCAGGGCGGAGCCGGCCACCTTGTGGAGGACAACCGCTTGGACAACAACCTGGATGTCGGCATCTTCGTCTCCGGCGACAACAACCGTGTCCGGCAAAATGCGGTGTACGACACCGGCGGCGCGGTTGGCGGAATAGCGCACTCTCCAACGGGCATCGTTGCCTATGCGAGTATCGTCGACAACGATGTCCAGGGTGTCTTCTCCTCGGTGACACCCTCATGGCCGTTCGGGATCCAGGCACTCGGCCCCGTAGTCAGTGAAAACCGGGTGGTCGGGGTCGAACCGAACGTTAGCAACGGAAGTGGCTACGCAACGGGCATTGCCGGCTTCTCCAACTTGACCAGCGCGGTCCGCAATCAGGTTCTCGCGGGCGCAGTGGGTCAATCGGTCGTCGGCACCGGCATCAGATCCATGCAATTCTGTGTCGGCAATACGGTTGGCAACTTTGCGACGTCCTACGGCACATGCGGCTCGAGCATTGGAAACCTGCCCTGATGACATCCGCGGATCGCCTCGCCTTCACTCCATGATCGTGCGCACGTTGCGGAACATGCGCAGCCACGGCGAATCCCCCGACCAGTCGCGCGGCGCCCAGCTGAGGTTGGCGATGCGCGGCGTGCGTTCGGGGTGCGGCATCAGGATGGTGGCGCGGCCATCGTCGCTGCACAGGCCTGCGATGGCGCCGGTTGAACCGTTCGGATTCGCCGGGAAATGCGTCGCCGGACTGCCGTCGCCCTGCACGTAGCGCAGCGCGACGCGGGCGGCGGCTCGCTCCGCGGGATCGGCGAACGTCGCGCGGCCTTCGCCGTGGGCGATGGCGACCGGCAGCCGCGAGCCGGACATGCCACCGAAGAACAGCGATGGCGACTCGACCACTTCCAGCATGCCGAAGCGGGCCTCGAACTGTTCGCTGCGGTTGCGCAGGAACTGCGGCCAGTGATCGGCGCCGGGAATGATGGCCTTGAGCTGCGACATCATCTGGCAGCCGTTGCATACGCCCAGCGAGAAGGTGTCGCCACGCGCGAAGAAGCGTTCGAACGCCTCGCGCAGCGCTTCGCGCTCGAGGATCGAGGTGGCCCAGCCGCGGCCGGCGCCGAGCACGTCGCCGTAGCTGAAGCCGCCGCAGGCCACCAGGCCGGCGAACGTCGACAGGTCGGCGCGGCCTGCGATCAAGTCGCTCATGTGCACGTCGACGGCTTCGAAACCGCTGCGCACGAAGGCCGAGGCCATCTCGATCTGGCCATTGACGCCCTGCTCGCGCAGGATCGCCACGCGCGGCGCGGCGCCGGCATTGACGTACGGCGCGGCAACGTCCTCGGAAGGGTCGAACGTGAGCGTCGGGTGCAGCCCCGGTGCGTCGAAGCGGCACACCGCGGCGCGCTCCTCGTCGGCACATTCGGGATCGTCGCGCAGCCGCTGCATCGCGTGGCTGGTCGCCCACCAGGCGCCGAACAGCGCTTCCCAGTGCCACTCCACCAGGGTCTTGCCGTCGTCGATGACGCGAATCGACGGCGCGGTGCTGGGCCGGGCGATGCGCTGGGCGCATTCGATCAGTCCATGGCGTGCGACGAGATCCGCGAACTCGGCGCGGTCGGCGCCGTGGATCTGCACGATCGCGCCAAGCTCTTCGTTGAACAGCGTGCGGCAGACGTCGTCGGCGCGGTCGCCGCCCCAGCCTTCGAGCGAGATGTCGAGCCCGAGGTGCGAGCAGAACGCCATCTCGCACAGCGCGGCGAAGGCGCCACCGTCGGAGCGGTCGTGGTACGCCAGCAGCAGGCCGGCTTCGCGCGCGTCGCGGACCAGTTCGAACAGGCTGCGCAGGCGCTGCGGATCGTCGAGGTCGGGCGCCGCGCCGCCAAACGCGTCGAAGCACTGCGACAGGATCGAGCCGCCGAGGCGCTGGCGGCCGGCACCCAGGCCGATCAGCCAGACCTCGGTATCGGCGTCGCGCGACAGCAGCGGCGTCAGCTGGCCGCGCACGTCGGGCACCGGCGCGAATGCGGTGACCACCAGCGACACCGGCGACACTGATTTTTGGGCGACGCGGTCGCCGCTTTCATCGGGCGCGTGCCACTGCGCCTGCATCGACAGCGAATCCTTGCCGACCGGGATGCTCAGTTCGATCTCCGGGCACAGCGCCATGCCCACCGCTTCAACCGCGTCGAACAGGCGCGCGTCCTCGCCCGGATGGCCGGCGGCGGCCATCCAGTTGGCCGACAGCTTAATCCGGTCGAGCGCTTCGACCGGCGCGGCGCACAGGTTGGTGATCGCTTCGCCCACGGCCATGCGCGCGGCGGCGGCCGAATCGATCAGCGCAACCGGCGCGCGTTCGCCGATCGCCATCGCCTCGCCGGCGTGGCCTTCGAAATCCGACAGCGTGATCGCGCAGTCCGCAACCGGCAGCTGCCACGGCCCGACCATCTGGTCGCGCGCGGTGAGCCCGCCGACGCTGCGGTCGCCGATGGTGACCAGGAAACTCTTCGAGGCCACGGTCGGGTGCGCGAGCACGCGCAGCCCGGCTTCGTGCAGGTCGAGCGTGTCGGTCGACAGCGACGTCCAGCGCGAGTGGCGCGGGCGGCGCGCATCGCGGTGCATCTTCGGCGGCTTGCCGAACAGCACGTCCATGGGCAGGTCGATCGGGTGCGCCGTCGTTCCTTCTCCCTCCGCGGGAAGGTGGCGCGCAGCGACGGATGAGGGCGTGGACTCTCCGCTGCGATTACCCCTCGATGCAACTTGTGGCTGCGTTCCCTCATCCGCCCTTCGGGCACCTTCTCCCGGAGGGAGAAGGGAAACGCCGTGGCCGACCACCAGCCGCTCTTCCGCCGTCGCCGTGCCTACCACCGCGAACGGGCAGCGTTCGCGCTCGCACAGCGCCGCGAACTCGGCCAGCTGTGATTGCGCCACGCCGAGCACGTAGCGTTCCTGCGATTCGTTGCACCACAGCTGCAGCGGCGACAGTGAAGGATCGTCGCTGGGCACCTTGTCGAGGTCGATCACGCCGCCCACGCCGGAGTCGTGCAGCAGCTCCGGGATCGCGTTCGACAGGCCGCCGGCACCGACATCGTGGCACCACAGGATCGGGTTGTCGTCGCCGAGCGCGACGCAGCGGTCGAGCACTTCCTGGCAGCGACGCTCCATCTCCGGGTTGTCGCGCTGCACGGACGCAAAATCGAGGTCCTCGGCGCTCTCGCCCGATGCCACCGAACTGGCCGCGCCGCCGCCCAGGCCGATCAGCATCGCCGGGCCGCCAAGCACGATCACCGCGTCGCCGGGCGACAGCAATGTCTTTTCGACCATCGCCCGGTCGATCGCGCCCAGCCCGCCGGCGAGCATGATCGGCTTGTCGTAGGCGCGGACCAGCGCGGGATCGTCGCCGTGCGCGGGCTGCTCGAGTTCGAACGAGCGGAAGTAGCCGGTGAGATTCGGTCGGCCGAATTCGTTGTTGAACGCGGCCGCGCCGAGCGGGCCGTCGAGCATGATCTCCAGCGCCGGCGCCATGCGCGGATTCAGCGCGCGCGGATGTTCCCACGGCTGCGGCAGCGTCGGGATGCGCAGGTGCGACACCGAGAAACCGCACAGCCCGGCCTTGGGCTTGCCGCCGCGGCCGGTCGCGCCCTCGTCGCGGATCTCGCCGCCGGCGCCGGTGGCCGCGCCCGCGAACGGGGAGATCGCGGTCGGGTGGTTGTGGGTCTCGACCTTGATGCAGAACGCGCTGTCGCGCTGCGGCTCGGCCCGGTAAGCGTGCGTCCGCGGGTCCGGGCGGAAACGCCGCGCCGGATAGCCTTCGACCACCGCGGCGTTGTCGCTGTACGCCGACAGCGTGTACTGCGGCGTGCGCGCGTGGGTGTGCTTGATCATCTTGAACAGCGACGCAGGCGCGCCGACGTCGTGCGAGCCGTCGTCGAGCCGCATGTCCTGCCCGTCGATCGTCCAGGTGGCGTTGAAGATCTTGTGCCGGCAATGCTCTGAGTTGGCCTGCGCGAACATCATCAGCTCGACGTCGCTGGGGTCGCGGCCCAGCTCGCCGAAGCGCTGGCGCAGGTAGTCGATCTCGTCGTCGGCCAGCGCCAGGCCGAGGCGCGCGTTGGCCGCTTCGAGATCGGCCAGCGCGATGCGCTCGAGCTTGCCGCGCGCGGGCGCGTGGAACAGCGCGGCGGCCTGGTCGTGCGAGGCGAGCAGCGACTGCGTCATCGGGTCGTGCAGCAGGTTGGCCAGCGCGTCGCTGTCCGCCGCCGCCCTTGGCCAGCCCGCGATGTCGATCCGCAGGCCGCGTTCGACGCGCTTCACCGCAAGGCCGGCGCCGCGCAGCAGTTCGGTGGCCTTGCTGGCCCACGGTGAAATCGTGCCCAGGCGCGGGGCGACGTAGCGCGAGGTTGCATCGCCTTCGCGCGCGGCGGGGCTGTCGCCGGCCTGCAGGATGCGATGCAGCGCGGCGCTGTCGACCGCCTGCGCGGCGGCTTCCGGCTCGATCCAGTACACGTGCCAGGCACCGGCCACGCGGACGTCCGGCGACAGTGCCTGGAGGCGGGTTTCGAGGCGTTCGCGGCGGAACTGCGACAGGGCCGGCTGGCCCTCGAGGACGATCATGTCCGGAGGCGGTCGGGAGCTGCGGGGGGCGTCATTGTAGCCGGAGCCGGGGGCAAGTCCGCAGGAACCGCGGCGCGGGAACCGGGACGACCGCCCGCCGGACGCGGCGCGGCCGCCCGATGCCGCTTCGCCTACCGGCTGCCCGCGCTGCCGGTGGCCGCGGCCGCCAGCTTGTCGAGCGCGGCGCGCAGCTCCTTCGGCGGCATGTAGCCGGGCATCGCGGAGCCGTCGGCGGCAACGATCAGCGGCGTGCCGGCCAGGCCGATGCGCTGGCCCACGTCGTATTCCATCGTCACGGGGTTCTTGCAGTTGCGCAGCGGCACCGCGCGGTCGCTCTTGGCGTCGGTCAGGGCCTGCTTGCGATCGGTCGCGCACCAGACGTTGACCATCTTCTGGAAGTCCGGGCTGCCCAGTCCCATGCGCGGGAACGCCAGGTACTGCACTTCGATGCCCTCGGCGTTGTACTCGTCGATCTGCGAATGCAGCTTGCGGCAGAAGCCGCACTCCACGTCGGTGAACACCGCCACCGTGTACTTCGGGTTGGCGGGCGCGAACACGATCCGGTCGCTGACCGGGATCGTCTTGAGCAGGTCGCGACGCAGCTTGGCCAGGCTGGCTTCGCTGAGGTCGCGCCGGGCATCGAGGTCGTACAGGCTGCCCTGCAGCATGTAGCGGCCGTCATCGCTGACGTACAGGGTCTGTCCGCCAACGATGGCCTCGCGGAAGCCCGGGATCGGCGCCGCGCCGACGTGGTCGACCTGCAGCTGCCTGTTGAGCTTGCGGATCGCCTCCACGGCCCGCGCATCAGCCGAGCCGGGCTCGACCTTCGGGGCGCTGGCGACCGCAGCCGGGGCGACCGCCGGGGCCGGCGCCTTCCCGGCAGCAACCTGCGGGCTGTCCGTCTGCGCGCACGCAGTCAGGCTGAAGGCGCCGAGCGCGGCGAGGAGGTACTGTTTCATGGATTTTCCGGGGGAAGGCTCGAAGCCCGGCATTGTCGCATGCGCCCCGCCGCGGCGGCCGGGGCTGGGCTCCGCGTTCAGGCGCCGGGCAGCCGGTTCAGCCGCGCGGATGGTGCTTCGCGTGCAGCTGCTTGAGGTGCTCGCGCGCGACCAGGGTGTAGATCTGGGTGGTCGACAGCGAGCTGTGCCCCAGCAGCATCTGCAGCGCGCGCAGGTCGGCGCCGTGGTTGAGCAGGTGGGTGGCGAAGCTGTGGCGCAGGCCGTGCGGGCTGACCTTGGCCGGATCGATCCCTGCGGCGGCGGCGTAGCGCTTGACCAGGATCCAGAACTGCTGCCGGCTCGGCGGCTCGCCGCGGCTGCCGAGGAACAGCGCCGGCAGGCTGCGCTTGCCGGCCAGCTGCGGGCGGGATTCGGCAAGGTAACGCTCCAGCCAGTGCTGCGACTCCTCGCCCAGCGGCACCAGCCGCTCCTTGCTGCCCTTGCCGGTGACCCGCAGCACGCCCTGGCGCAGGTTCACCGCGGTGGCCGGCAGGCCGACCAGCTCACTCACGCGCAGGCCGGCGGCGTACATCAGCTCCAGCATCGCGCGGTCGCGCAGGCCCAGCGGCGTGGCGACGTCCGGCGCGGCGAGCATGGCGTCGATCTGGCTCTCGGCCAGCGCCTTGGGCAGCGAACGCGGCAGCCTGGGCGGTTCGAGCAAGGCGGTCGGATCGTCCTGGCGCCGACCCTGCCGCACCTGGTGGCCGAAGAACGCCCGCAGCGCCGAGAGCAGGCGCGCGTTGCTGCGCGGCGACCAGGCGTGCCGCGTCCGCCAGGCGAGGTACTCGAACAGCGCCGCGCGATCCGCGCCGGCCAGCCCGCCCCAGGCACCGTTGCGCCAGCGCGCGAAGCCTTCGAGGTCGCGGCGATAGCTGTCCAGCGACTGCCTGGCCAGCCCGCTTTCGGCCCAGATCGCGTCGATGAAGGCCTCGATCGCGCGCGCGTCGGCCTCCTGCAGCGGCGGCAGGCTTCCGGTGAGTGCGCGGCGGTCGGCGGGCGTGGACATGGGGCGGCGATCGGTGGAAGCCAGTGGAAGCGTAGCGCGGACGCCGGCACGCAAGCCTTCGAGCGAACGAGCACAGCCGTGCGGAAGCGGTTCCAGCCGCGTGCTCCTGGTCGTTGCCGGCTGCCACGGGACAGCTCGCCACCGAAGCCGCTGCCGCTGGACGACCCCCGGCGTCGGAAAGGGCTTTCAATCGGGCGCCCGGTATCCTGTCGCGCATGCCCGACACCGCCCCCGAAGCCGCCACGCCCGCCCCGCCACGCCCGCTGGTCGGCCTGCGCCTGCTGGCGCTGTTCTACGACTTCTGGCCGGCGCTGGCGCTGTGGATGCTGGCGTCGCTGTGCTTCACCCTGGGCTACACGATTGCCGGCCACCACGACCCGCACGACAACATCGCGCCGCTCAGCGGCCTGCAGTGGCTGCTGTGGCTGGTGTGCTGGCTGCTCGGCGGGCTGTATGCGGTGCTCAGCTGGCGGCGCGGCGGGCAGACGCTGGGGATGCGGCCGTGGCGGCTGCGCGTGGTCGCTGCCGATGGCGGCGTGCCTTCGTGGCGGGCGCTGTGCCTGCGCTATCTCGTAGGCACGGCGTCGCTGCTGGCGGCGGGGCTCGGGTTCTGGTGGGCGTGGCTCGACCGCGACCGGCTGGCGTGGCACGACCGGGCCAGCGGAACGCGCATGGTGCGAGTGGCGCGCAAGGCTCCGTAGGAGCGCCCCATGGGCGCGATGGGCTTTCACGGTTCACGGTTGCCCATCGCGCCCATGGGGCGCTCCTACCCGCTCCTGCGCCGGAACAGCCAGGCCGAGACGCCCAGCATCACCAGCGGCGGCATCAGGTAGGCGATGCGGTAATCGAAGCGGTACACACCGGCCAGCTTCACGAACTGCAGCTGCAGCAGCCAGAACCCCAGTGCGAACACGATGCCGATGAACAGCCGCTTGCCGGCACCGCCGCTGCGCAGCGTGCCGAACGCGAACGGAATCGCCGCCAGGCACAGCGCCAGCACGTTGAGCGGGTAGAACCAGCGGCCCCAGTAATACTCCTCGAACTCGCTGGCATCGAGGCTGTTGCGCTTGCGATAGCTGATACCGCTGCGCAGGTCGTGCGCGGACATGAAGCGCGGGCGCCAGATGTTGCTGGCGCTGGCGGCCAGCGCCGAGGCGTCAAGCTGCGAGGCCCAGCGCTCTTCCATCACCTCGGTCTGGGTGACCGCGTTGTCCTCGAAATAGGTGCGCTTGACGTCGCGCAGCAGCCAGCCGCTCTTGCGATGCTCGGCGGAGGCGACTCGGGCGATCGATTCCAGCCGCCCGTCCTTGGCGAACTCGAACAGGCGCACGTCGTTGAGCTCCAGCCAGGTGTCCTTGCCTTCGGCGTGCTCCTGTCCGTTCTGTGCGTTGAGGAAGGTGTCGCCCTCGCGCGCCCAGAGCCCGGAATACTGGGCGACGGTCATGTCCTTCGACCGGGCCGCCGCCTTGAGGGTGTCGCCGCTGCGCTGCGCCCAGGGCGCCAGGCTTTCGCCGTTGACCACCATCAGCGCGGTCAGCACCAGCAGCGGCGCAGCCACCGACAGGCTGAGCCGGCGCCGCGACAGCCCGACCGCGCGCAGCGCGGTCAGCTCGGAACTCGCGGCCAGCTGGCCCAGCGCCATCAGCGCGCCGATCACCGCGACCGTGGGGAACATCGTGTAGGCGCGCCGCGGCACGGTGTAGGCGATGTAGGTCAGCGCCTCGAAGAAGCCGTAATTGCCCTTCCCGATGTCGCTGAACTCGCCGACCATCGCGTTGACCACGTCCAGGCCCACCAGCACCGTCCAAGTCAGCAGCACCGTGGTCACCACCGTGCGGCTGACGTAGAGGTCGTGGATTTTAGGGAACGGCGTCATCGCTGCCTCCCGGCCGCCAGCCGCGGCAAACGCGCGCTGCGCATCCGCCCGTCGCGCAGGTAGGCCCAGGTGGCAAACGCCAGCAGCGGCAGCAGCAGCCACCACAGCCCGGCCGCCAGCGGCAGCTTGCCCTTGGCCAGCCAGTCGCTGCCCAGGTAGACCAGGTTCATGCCGACCATGTAGGCGAGGAAGCCCAGCATCACCCGGCCGTAGCGGGTCTGCCGCGGCGAACTGCGGCCCAGCGGCACCGCCAGCAGCGCGAACGCCAGCGCCAGCAGCGGCGGCCCCAGCCGGAAATGCAGCTGCGCCGTGGCCTCGGGGCGCGGATCGTCGAGCAACGCGCGGGTGGGCAGGCGCTCGGGGTCGTTCTCGTCGGAGTCGCCCTCGGCGTCCGGCAGCTGCAGGTCGTTGCTGGCGTAGCGCATCAGGCGATAGTCGCGCCCCGCGCCCAGCGGCCCCTCGACCTCGAAGCCCTGGCCCAGGGTGAGGAAGCGATCCTCACCGTCGACGTTGAGCTTGCCGGTGCGCGCGGTGGTGACATCGAGGCGGTCGCCGTCCTGGCGGTAGACGAACACGCGGGTCAGGCCGGTGCCGTCATCGGACATCGAGCCGACGTAGACCACCCCGCCGCCGCCGGGCAGCTCGATGAAGCGCCCGGGCTCCAGCCCGGCCACCAGCAGGCTGCGGTTGCCGGCCTCGATCATCTTCTGCGAATAATCCCGCGCCCACGGCCCCAGCCACAGCGAGCACAGCGCGATCAGCCCCACCACCGGCAGCGCCAGCATCAGCAGCGGCCGCAGCAGGCGCCGCGGGCCCACCCCGATCGCGGTCAGCACCGGCATCTCCGAATCGCGGTACAGCCGCCCCACCGCCAGCAGCAGGCCCAGCATCAGCCCCAGCGGCAGGATCAGCGGCAGGTAGTTGAGGATCTGCAGGCCAAGCTGGGCCAGCATCATCCCGGCCGGCACCCGGCCGCGGGCGACGTCGCCCAGCACGTCGGCGAACACGCCGCCGAGGCTGACGATCATCAGCACCACCAGGGTGGCGAACGTGGCCTGCGCGAATTCGCGGAACAGGTAGGAATCGAGCTTTTTCAGCATCAGGCGGGGCTTGCCTTAGAATTGGGAGTCCAACCGCGTCATCTCGGCCGCAGCGCCGGCAGCGTCGTGCTGCGTTGCTGAACGGCCAATTGTAAGGAACACGCCGCGGGTTTCGTGAGGAAGCGTTCATGCCGGCCATGGACGCCCCCGGGATCCCGCCGAAGCCCCGCCCGTCCACCGCTGCCGACGCGGCCATTCGCATTACGAAGACACAAGAAGACCCCATGACCCTCGAATTCGCACTGAACCAGTCCGCCCCCGCCTCCGCCGCCACCGATTGCGTCATCGTCGGCATGTTCGCCGACAAGTCGCTGTCCCCGGCCGGCGAAGCCCTCGACGCTGCCAGCGGCGGCCGCCTGAAGGCGCTGGCCGAGCGCGGCGACGTGTCCGGCAAGACCGGCCGCACCGCGCTGCTGCACGACCTGTCCGGCATCACCGCCGCGCGCGTGCTGGTGGTCGGCCTGGGCGAGAAGGCCAAGTTCGCGGTTCCGCAATACCTCAAGTCGGTGGCCGACGCGGCGCGCGCGCTCAAGGGCGGTGCCTGCGCCAGCGCGCTGTTCACGCTGTCCGAACTCGCGGTTCCCGGTCGCGACGCCGCCTGGAACATCCGCCAGGCGGTCATCGCCGCCGCGCATGCCAGCTACCGCTACACCGCCACGCTGGGCGACAAGAACAAGGCCAGGAACGACGACAGCGGCCTGAAGTCGCTGGCGATCGCCGGCGACGACGCCACCGCGCTGGCGCAGGGCATCGCGATCGCCGAAGGCGTCGAGTTCGCGCGCAACCTGGGCAACCTGCCGCCCAACATCTGCAACCCGGCGTACATCGCCGGGCAGGCGCGCAAGTTCGCCGCCGACAACGGCGCCGAGTCCGAGATCCTCGACGAGAAGCAAATGGAAGCGCTCGGCATGGGCTCGCTGCTGGCGGTTGCACGCGGCTCGGCCAACCGTCCGCACCTCGTGGTGCTGAAATGGAATGGCGGCGGCGACGCCAAGCCGTTCGCGCTGGTCGGCAAGGGCATCACCTTCGACACCGGCGGCGTCAACCTCAAGACCCAGGGCGGCATCGAGGAGATGAAGTACGACATGTGCGGCGGCGCCACGGTCATCGGCACTTTCGTCGCGGCGGTGAAGATGAAACTGCCGATCAACCTGGTCGTGGTGGTGCCGGCGGTCGAGAACGCAATCGACGGCAACGCCTATCGCCCGTCCGACGTGATCACCAGCATGTCCGGCAAGACCATCGAAGTCGGCAACACCGACGCCGAGGGCCGCCTGATCCTGTGCGACGCGCTGACCTACGTGCAGAAGTACGAGCCGCAGGCCACCGTCGACGTCGCCACGCTCACCGGCGCCTGCATGGTCGCGCTGGGCCGCTTCGCCTCGGGCCTGATGACCAAGCACGACGACCTCGGCGCCGAACTGCTCGACGCCGGCGAGAACGTCTTCGACCGCGCCTGGCGCCTGCCGCTGTGGGACGAGTACCAGGGCATGCTCGATTCGAGCTTCGCCGACGTCTACAACATCGGCGGCCGCTGGGCCGGCGCCGTCACCGCCGGCTGCTTCCTGTCGCGCTTCACCGAAGGCCAGCGCTGGGCGCACCTTGACGTCGCCGGCACCGCCAGCGGCGAAGGCAAGCGCGGCATGGCGACCGGCCGCCCGGTGGGGCTGCTGGCGCAGTGGCTGCTGGACAGGGCCGGGAATCGGGAATCGGGAATCGGGAATCGGTAAAAGCCGAAGCCCGCCCTTACCATTCCCCATTCCCGGCTTCACATGCGCGCCGACTTCTACCTCATCGCCAAGCCGCGCTTCCGCGCCGAGCCGCTGCGGCTGGTGTGCGAGCTGGCGCGCAAGGCCCACGATGCAGGCCTGTGGACGCTGGTGCTGGCGCGCGACGCGGCGCAGGCCGAAGCGCTGGATGAAATGCTGTGGGACATGGGCGACGACGCCTACATCGCGCACCAGGTCGCCGGCGACGAGGAGGACGACGTCACGCCGGTGCTGATCGCGCCGCCCGAGGTCGACACGCCGCTGCGCCCGCTGGTGATCAACCTGCGCGACGCGGCGGTGGAAGGCAGCTTCGAACGGGTGCTGGAAGTGGTGCCCGCCGACGATTCGGCGCGCGAGCCGCTGCGCGAGCGCTGGAAGCAGTACAAGGCGCGCGGCCTGGACGTCAGCAAGCACGACATGTAGGAGCGCCCCGTGGGCGCGATGGCTTCCCGCGGAAGCCCATCGCGCCCATGGGGCGCTCCTACAATCAACCCATTCCTTCGAATCACGACCCGCCATGACCACCCTCGCCACCGGCTACGACCCCAGGACCTTCGAATCGCGGCTGTACGCGCAGTGGGAGGCCAGCGGCGTGTTCGCCCCGCAGGGCAACGGCCCGGCCTACACCATCCTGCTGCCGCCGCCGAACGTCACCGGCACCCTGCACATGGGCCACGCGTTCCAGCACACGCTGATGGACGCACTGGTGCGCTATCACCGCATGCGCGGCTTCCGCACGCTGTGGCAGATGGGCACCGACCACGCCGGCATCGCCACCGAGATGGTGGTCGGCCGCAACCTCGCGCTGGAGGGCAACGGCGAGACCCGCGACTCGCTCGGGCGCGAGAAGTTCATCGAGAAGGTGTGGGAGTGGAAGCAGCACTCCGGCGACACCATCGAACGCCAGATGCGCCGCCTCGGCGCCAGCGGCGACTGGTCGCGCAGCGTGTTCACGATGGATCCGATGGCGTCGAACGCGGTCACCGAGGCCTTCGTGCGCCTGTTCGAACAGGGGCTGATCTACCGCGGCAAGCGCCTGGTCAACTGGGACCCGGTGCTGAAGACCGCGATCTCCGACCTCGAGGTCGAAAACCGCGAAGCGCCCGGCCACATGTGGCACTTCAAGTATCCGCTCGCCGGCGGCGAGACCTACGAATACATCGAGCGCGACGCCGACGGCAACGTCACCCTGCGCGAGACGCGCGACTACATCGCCATCGCCACCACGCGGCCGGAAACCATGCTCGGCGACGGCGCCGTGGCGGTGCATCCGGCGGATGCGCGCTACGCGCCGATCGTGGGCAAGCTGTGCGAGATCCCGGTGGGGCCGAAGGCGCATCGGCGCCTGGTCCCGATCATCACCGACGAATACCCCGACCCGGACTTCGGCTCGGGCGCGGTCAAGATCACCGGCGCGCACGACTTCAACGACTACCAGGTTGCGCGACGCCACGGCATCCCGCTCTACGCGCTGATGGACGACGCGGCGCACATGCGCACCGACGGCCTGTCGTTCGAGGACAGCGTCGCCATCGCCGGCCGCGCAGCTCGCGGCGAGGATGTCGGCGACGTGTCCACGGTGAACCTGGTGCCCGCGGAACTGCGCGGCCTCGACCGCTACGAAGCGCGCGCGCGCATCGTTGCACAGGTCACCGCCGAAGGCCTGGCCGTGACCGACGCCGATGGCGCGCCGGTGGTCGATGCCAAGCCGATCATGCAGCCGTTCGGCGACCGCAGCGGCCAGGTGATCGAGCCGTTCCTGACCGACCAGTGGTTCGTGCAGATGGACGCGCTGGCCAGGCGCGGCCTCGAACTGGTCGAAGGCGTCGACGGCAAGCCGGGCGAGGTGAAGTTCTTCCCGCCCAACTGGATCAACACCTATCGCCACTGGCTGGAGAACATCCAGGACTGGACGATCAGCCGCCAGCTCTGGTGGGGCCACCGCATCCCGGCGTGGTTCGACGAGGCGGGCAACGTGCATGTCGGCCGCAGCGAAGCCGAGGTGCGCGAAAAACACGGCCTGGGCGACGCGCCGCTGCGCCAGGACCCGGACGTGCTGGAAACCTGGTTCTCCTCGGCGATGTTCCCGTTCAGTACCCAGGGCTGGCCCGACGAAGACGCGATGGGCGAGCTCGGGTTCGACATCGCGCTGCCGACCAGCGTGCTGGTCACCGGCTTCGACATCATCTTCTTCTGGGTCGCGCGGATGATCATGATGACCGACCGGCTGGTCGGCCGGGTGCCGTTCAACGACGTCTACATCACCGGCCTGGTGCGCGACTCGCACGGGCAGAAGATGTCCAAGTCGAAAGGCAACGTGCTCGACCCGCTCGACATCATCGACGGCATCAGCGCGGACGACCTGGTCGCCAAGCGCACCACCGGCCTGATGAAACCGCAGGACGCACCGAAGATCGAGAAAGCCACGCGCAAGGAGTTCCCGGACGGCATCAATGCCCACGGTGCCGACGCGCTGCGCTTCACCATGGCCGCGCTGGCCGGCCCGGGCCGCGACATCAAGTTCGACCTGGCGCGCGCCGAGGGCTACAAGAACTTCTGCAACAAGCTGTGGAACGCCACCCGCTTCGTGCTGATGAACACCGGCGACGATGCGGTGTTCGCAGGCGCGCCGCAGCCGAAGACCGATGCGGAAAAGTGGATCCTCTCGCAGCTGGCGCGCACGAGTGCCGAAGCCGGCGAGCATTTCGCCAGCTACCGCTTCGACCTGCTGGCGCAATGCCTGTACGAGTTCGCATGGAACCAGTTCTGCGACTGGTTCGTGGAACTCGCCAAGCCGGCGCTCAACGGCGGCGACGCCGAAGCCGCACAAAGCACTCGCCACACGCTGGTCTACGTGCTCGACGCGCTGCTGCGCATGCTCCATCCGCTGGCCCCCTTCGTGACCGAAGAGTTGTGGCAGGCCGTCGCGCCGAAGCTGCGCAAGTCCGGCAGCATCATGGTCCAGCCCTACCCGACGATGTTCGACGGCAACGAATTCCCGACCGAGGAGCTGCTGGCGGCCGAGTCGGACGTCGAATGGCTGAAGGACGTCATTTCCGCCGTGCGCCGCATCCGCAGCGAACTGGGCGTGTCGCCGGCAAAGCAGGTGTCCTTGCTGGTCCGCAGCGGCGACGATACCGGACGCGCGCGGATCGCCCGCTTCGACGCACAACTGCGCTTCCTCTGCAGGCTCGAACGCATCGAGATGCTGGCCGGCGAACCGCCTGCGGCCGCACCCGCCGTGGTCGGCGAGATGCAGCTGTTCGTGCCGCTCGAAGGTCTGGTGGACCTGGACGCCGAACGCACGCGCCTGGACAAGGAGATCGCCAAGGTCTCCGCGGAAAAGGGCAAGAGCGAGGCCAAGCTGGCGAAGTTCGGTGGCAACGTGCCGGCCGCCGTGGTCGAGCAGGAGCGCCAGCGCCTGGCCGACTGGACCACGAAGCTCGAGGCCCTGTCGGTCCAGCGGGGCCGACTGGGCTGACGGGTCTGCACTGACGGGCGCGCGCTGGCGACATCGCATGGCGCGACCCGGCATTCTGGACCGCGCTACGGCCAGCGCTGCCAGATATTCATCAACCTGCGCGCTTGCCCCTGCTTTTACTGCCGCTTTTACTGCCGCTTTTACTGCCGCTGTTGCTGTCGCCTTTCGCACTTCGGGACCCCTCCGAAGCGGCGGAGACGGCGGGTCAAACCCGCAGGGCGCCGCACAGGGATATGCGGCGTTCTCCGCGAGGGCAGGATGCCCTCTCGGAAAATTCCCGCCGGCTCCGCGAACCCGATGCGCCGCATCGGGCGCGCAGGCGGGGCGTGCTTTCCTTGCGCCAGGTTTCTTTGCACAGGCTCGCGCCGTCACGGCGCGAAACGCTTTTGCTTGCCTTCGGACGGACCGACCGGCCGGAATTGCCGCGCCTAGTCCAGCAACTCGATCGCCATCACGATCGCGTCCTCGCGCCCGACGTGCGCGGGGTAATAGCGCGGTCGACGGCCGATCTCGTTGAACCCTTCGTCGTCGTACAGCGCGATCGCGTGCGGGTTCGACGGCCGCACCTCGAGGAACACCCGCCGCGCGCCATGTCCGTGCGCAAGCTTGAGCAGCGCGCGCAGCAGCCGGCGACCGAGGCCGTGGCCCTGCGCGCGCGGATCGATGCACAGGTTGAGCACGTGCGCCTCGTCGGCCGCGACGCTGAGCACGCCGTAGCCGAGGATGCGTTCGCCTTCATGCAGGATCCACGCCGGATAACCGGCGCGCAGGCAGTCGCGGAAGATGCCGTGGGTCCACGGGAACGGATAGGCGCGGCGCTCGATCTCCATCACCGTGTCGAGGTCGTCCTCGCGCATCGGCCGCAGGCGGCCGTTCGCGTTGTCGGCCCGGTCGGAGGCGATCGCGCTCATGGCCCCACGCCTCCTCAGCGCGACGGCGTCGACGCCCGCAGCGCGCGCAGCGTCGGCCACAGCGCGCGCTTTGCGGCCGGGTCGCGCAGCCGCGCGGTCGGCATCCACTGGCGGCACAGCGCCGCCGCATCGGCGGCATCCGCGTCGCGCCCGGCCGCGCGCAACAGCGCATGCAGCAGTGCGTCGTCGGGCAGGGCCGCAGGCGCGGGCGCGGTGGCTCGATACACGGTGTGGCCGAGGGCTTCGAGGATCTCGCGCTGCAGCGGATCCCAGGTCACGGCGACGGCTCCGCTTCGTCCTCGTGCGACAGCCTGCGGCGCCTGAACCACAACGCCGGGCCGGACAGCGCGTACAGCACGCACGCGGCCAGCAGCGTCTTGGCCGGTTCGATCACCAGCGCGATGATCACCGCCACCGCGATCAGCAGGGCGAAGAACGGCACCTTGTCCGACTTCGGCCCGCGCCCGCCCTTGAAGCTGTTGTAGCGCAGCCCGCTGACCATCAGCAGGCCGCTGACGATGGTGATCGCCAGCGCGGCGTAGCGCATCTCGTCGCCGCTCCAGTCCAGCCCGTGGAAAGTCCAGACGAAGCTGGCCATCAGCCCCGCCGCCGCCGGGCTCGCCAGGCCGATGAACCAGCGCTTGTCGACCTTCCCCACCTGGCTGTTGAAGCGCGCCAGCCGCAGCGCCGCGCACGCGGCGTACAGGAACGCCGCCAGCCAGCCGATCTTGCCGGGCGTGCTGCCGTCGAGCTTCAGCGACACCAGCGCCCAGTGGTACATCACCAGCGCCGGTGCCATGCCGAAGCTGATCAGGTCGGCCAGCGAGTCGTACTGCACGCCGAACTCGCTCTGGGTGTTGGTCAGCCGGGCGACCCGGCCGTCGAGTCCGTCGAGGATCGCGGCGATGAAAATCGCCACGCAGGCGGCCTCGAAGCGGCCCTGGGACGCGGCGATGATCGCGAAAAAGCCGCCGAACAGGCCACCGGTGGTGAACAGGTTGGGCAGCAGGTAGATGCCGCGGCCGCGCGGGCGTTGCAGGGGCTGGTCGTCCATGGCCGCGAGTGTATCCGCCCCGGCGACGCGGCGGCAGGCCGTGGCGCGGTCACGCTTCGGCGCGCCGCGGCTTGCGCCGGCGCGCCGGCGGTGCTGCAATCCTCCGCAGAACCGCTTCCCGCAGGATTCCCCCGATGCCCCGTCTCGCGCTTGCCACCCTGTTCGGCTTGTCCCTGCTGCTTGCGGCATCCACCGCCTGCGCCGGCGATCTCTACCAGTGGAAGGACGCCAACGGCGTCACCCACTATTCGCAGACCCCGCCGGCCAGCGGCAGCTATACCGAGCGCACCGAAAGCGGCCGCGCCAGCGCCCGGCCGGTCGAGACGGCGACCGCCAAGCCGGCCGAGTCGGCGCAGTGCACCACGGCCCGCGCGAACATCGCCATGCTCGAAAGCAAGGGCGCCGTGCAGCAAGACTCCGACGGTGACGGCAAGCCCGACAAGACCCTTGACGACACCGAGCGTGCCAACCAGCTCGAGCTCGCGCGAGCCCTGCTCAAGGCCAACTGCGCGCAAAGCGCCGCGGCGGCGAACTAGCGACCTGGCGATGGCCGCGAGGGGCTGCTGATGCGGCTGGGCTGGGCGCTCGTGCTGGGCGCGATGGCCGGCGTGGCGCTGGCCTGGTGGCTGTCGCGCGACCCGCCCGAAGTGGCGCAGGAGAAACAGGCCCGCGCCGAAGCGGCCGCTGCCGCCAACTTCGAGGAATCACGCCCTGTGCTGTACCGCTGGCGCGACGACAACGACGCCTTGCACGTCACCGACACCGCGCCCAAGGGCCGCAGGTACGAGCGCGTCCCGATCGAGCCGGACCCGGCGATCGAGGTCCACGGCAACCGCCAGTAGCGGTTGCAACGACTTTCCTGCGGATCGGCATCCGCGGCCCTGCTGCAGTGCCGCATGGCAGAATGAACGCCCTTTCCCCGACCGCCACGCCCATGCGCCTGTCGCAGTTCCATCTCCATACCGTCAAGGAAACCCCGGCCGAAGCCGAGATCGCCAGCCACCGGCTGATGCTCAAGGCCGGCATGCTGCGCAAGCTCGCCGCGGGCCTGTACACCTGGTCGCCACTGGGCCTGCGCGTGCTGCGCAAGGTCGAGGCGATCGTGCGCGAGGAGATGGACCGCGCCGGCGCGATCGAACTGCTGATGCCGACCATCCAGCCCAGGGAGCTTTGGGAGGAAACCGGACGCTGGCAGAAATTCGGCGGCCAGCTGCTGAAGATCCGCGACCGCAAGGAAGCCGAATACTGCTACGCGCCCACGGCCGAGGAAGTGATCACCGACTTCGCCCGCAACGAACTGGCCAGCTACAAGCAACTGCCGCTGAACTTCTACCAGGTGCAGACCAAGTTCCGCGACGAGATCCGCCCGCGCTTCGGGGTGATGCGTTCGCGCGAGTTCCTGATGAAGGACGCCTATTCGTTCGACCTCGACGACGCCGGCATGCAGCGCTCGTACGAGGCCATGCACGCGGCCTACGTGCGCATCTTCACCCGCCTGGGGCTGCGCTTCCGCGCGGTCCAGGCCGACAGCGGCGCGATCGGCGGCGATGCGTCGCAGGAATTCCACGTGCTCGCCGACTCGGGCGAGGACGCGATCGCCTTCTCCACCGGCTCCGACTACGCAGCCAACGTCGAGGCCGCGCAGGCCGCGCTGCCCGGCGCGCGCCCGGCCGCCGCCGAGGCGATGCGCAAGGTCGACACTCCCACCCAGAAGACCTGCGAGGACGTGGCCGCGCTGCTGGGCATCGCGCTGCAGCGCACGGCCAAGTCGATCGCGCTCATCGGTACCGACGCCGACGGCAACGAACAGTTCGTGCTGGCGCTGGTGCGCGGCGACCACGACGCCAACGAGATCAAGCTGGCCAAGGTCGAAGGCCTGGCGGGCTATCGCATGGCGAGCGAGGCAGAGATCCTCGCGCACCTGGGCAGCGAGCCGGGCTTCCTCGGCCCGCTGGCATCGAAGCAGCCGATCCGCGTCGTCGCCGACCGCGAGGTTGCGGCGATGGCCGACTTCGTCGTCGGTGCCAACGAAGCCGGTTTCCACCTGGCCGGGGTCAACTGGGGCCGCGACCTGCCCGAGCCCGATACCGTCGCCGACATCCGCAACGTGGTCGAGGGCGACCGCGCGGCCGACGGCGGCGAGCTGCGGATGGTCCGCGGCATCGAGGTCGGGCACGTGTTCCAGCTCGGCGACAAGTACGCGCAGGCGATGGGCTGCACCGTGCTCGACGAACAGGGCAAGCCGCGGGTGCTGAAAATGGGCTGCTACGGCATCGGCATCTCGCGCATCGTCGCCGCCGCGATCGAGCAGAACCACGACGACAACGGCATCCTCTGGCCCGACGCGATGGCGCCGTGGCGGGTGGCGGTGTGCGTGATCAATCCCAAGCGCGACGACGCCGTGGCCGCGGCCGCCGAAACGCTGTACCGCGAACTGCGCGAAGCCGGCATCGAAACCGTGCTTGACGACCGCGGCCTGCGCCCCGGCCAGATGTTCGCCGACATCGAACTGATCGGCATCCCGCACCGCGTGGTGGTGTCCGATCGCGGCCTGTCGGCAGGCACGTTCGAATATCGCGCGCGCAGCGCGGATGCCGCCGAGAATCTCGATCGCGACGCGCTGTTCGCGCGCCTTCGCTGATCCAAACCCGCGATCTCCGCAGGAGCGGCCCATGGCCGCGAGCTTTGTATCCTCGATAAGGCGCCGGGAAAAGCTCGTGGCTGAAGTCGCTCCTGCAAAAGCACCCTTGCTTTCCCGGCGCGGATGCCACAACTGCAGCGGCGTTTCCTCCTGACGCCACGCGTGCAATCGGCGACTTTCCGAAACGTGAATGCCGTGTGATCGCCGCTGGAAACCGCGATTCGAGTCGCGCGCCGGGGCTTCGCGCCGCAATCCGCGGCTTTGGATAATCCCGCTTTGCGATTACCATCGGGAAACTGCCATGGATTGGCTTCATTCCCCCCCAGATAATCCGGAGCATTTGATGTCAATCGACTTGAACGGCCTCTCGCCCAAAGAACTGGACTTGCTGATCACCAAGGCCAAGGCGCGCAAGACCACGCTCAAGAAGCGCAAGCCCGTCGCCACGGTGCGCAGCAAGCTGCGCCAACTGGCCGAGGCCGAGGGTTACACCATCGCCGAACTGTTCGGCGGCCGTGCCACCAAGTCGACCGCGACCGCGACGCGCAAGGTGGCGAAGAAGGGTCGCAAGCTGGGCAAGGTGGCGCCGAAGTACCGCAACCCGGCCAACCCCAAGGAAACCTGGACCGGCCGCGGCAAGCAGCCACGCTGGATGGCGGCGCTGACCAAGAAGGGCAAGAAGGTCGAGGATTTCCTGATCAAGAAGTGATCGGAGCCGCATCTCGAAGCATCGGAATGCCGGGCCCGCCCGGCGTTTTCCGTAGGAGCGCCCCATGGGCGCGATGGTCCTGCCGGAGCATCTGATCGCGCCCATAGGGCGCTCTTACAGATTCCGCCGCGTCGGCAGCAGCAGGTTGCCGAACAGCAGCCCGGCAATCAGTGCCAGCAGGATATTGAGCACCGCCATCGCGGCCTCCTGCCCGGCGCCGAAATCCTGCTGCTGGATCAGGGTCAGCAGGCTGCGCACGCTGGTGCTGCCGGGCACCATCAGGATGATGCCCGGCACGCGCACCAACGCCCCGGGGCGGTGCGCCCAGCGCGCGTAGCCGTTGCCGGCCGCGGTGAGCACCAGCGCCGACAGGAAGATGCCCGCGGTACTGCCCCATGAATCCCCGACCAGACGCGGGATGAGATACCCCGCCATCGCCGCCAGCATCACCAGCGGATAGTCGCGGCGCGCGGCGCGGAACAGCACCGCGAACGCCAGCACGCCGGTGAACAGCGCGCCCCACTCCACCCAGTCCGGCTGCGGCCGCAGCGCGCGCACCTGCGGCTCGACGCCGAGGATCTGCGCCGCGGTCAGCGCGATCATCGTGCCGACGGTGAGCTTGAGCATGGTGCTGATCGCCCCGGCGAAGCGCGCCGTGCCCGACATCAGGTGCTGGCTGGTGAGCTCGTTGACGGCGTTGGTCAGGGTCATGCCGGGCACCAGCACGATCAGCGCCGCGATCACCACCGTGTTGAGGTTCAACGGCCCGATGAAACTGGCCACGATGATCGCCACGGTCGCCGCCAGCATCGCCGAGATCGCCTCGCCGGCTTCGCGCAGCCGCGGACGCGCGGCGGAGATCCAGTCGACCATGCCGACCAGCAGCCCGATCAGGCCGGCCGCACCAATGTCCAGCCACGGCAACCGCAGCAGCCCGGCCACGCTCGCCGATGCCAGCCCGAAGGCCAGGACCATCAGCACCCGCTCGCGCAGCACCGGCGGGCGGTCGAGCGCGCGCAGCGCGGCGTAGCCCTCGGCCAGCCCCACATGCCCGGCCATGACCTCCTCGGCGATGCGGTCGGCTTCGCACAGCTTGGCCAGGTCGTTGTCGCCCGGCGGCACCCGGATCACGCGGGTGGTGTCACTGTCGCCGGGCGGACGCGTGGGGTCGCTGAACGCCAGCACCATGCCCGTCGGGTTGGCCATGGGCTCGCACTCCAGGCCAAGCTTCTGCGATACCGAGACCAGCGCGCCCTCGAGCCGCTGCGCGGTGGTGCCATAGGCGTGCAGGCGCTCGGCCAGCTCCACCACGAAGGCGATGCGGGCGGCGTAACCGATGCTTTGGGGGAAGACCTGTGACATCGGCAAAGGATCGCATGCGCGCGCGCAACCGGGTACTCGCCGGCACCGATGCATGCGGATCACGCCGCCTTGCTAGCCTGTATGCTCGCCGCATCCCGCCATCGCGGGCGGCCCCCCGCTGCACACGAGGACGCAACCGCGCATGAGCGCCACCCGCGGCAACGCACCGGCCATCGAAGTCGACCCGCAAGGCGGCGGCCACCTGCGCCTGAGCGGGCAATGGACGCTCGAGCACGCGCTTTCGATCGGCTCGGCGCTGCGCGGCGACATCGCGCAGGTGAAGTCGGTCGACGCCACCGGCGTGGAGCGGCTGGATTCGGCGGGCGTACTGCAGCTGCTGCGCTTCGCGCGGCGCCATGGCATCGGCTACGACGTGTTCTCGTTCCGCGACGACCACCAGGCGCTGGTCGCGGCGATCGAGGACGTTGCCGACGAACGCCCGAAGCGCAAGCGCGATTACGGCTTCCAGGCCGCGCTCGCCCGGCTGGGATTCGCGGTCGCCGACAACTGGAAGGAAGTCATCGCGCTGGTCAGCTTCCTCGGCGAGAACCTGGTCAAGCTCGCGCGTACCATCGTGCAGCCGCGGCGGCTGCGCATCACCGCCACCGTGTACCACATGGAACAGGTGGGCCTGGACGCGGTGCCGCTGGTCGCGCTGCTGTCGTACCTGGTCGGCGCGGTGATCGCCTTCCTGGGCTCCACCATCCTGGCCGACTTCGGCGCCACCATCCTGGTGGTGGAACTGGTCAACATCGCCTTCCTGCGCGAGTTCGGCGTGCTGCTGACCGCGATCCTGCTCGCAGGCCGCACCGCCAGCGCGTTCACCGCGCAGATCGGCGCGATGGTCAGCCGCGAGGAGGTCGACGCGATCCGCACGCTGGGCCTGGACCCGATCGACCTGTTGGTGATCCCGCGGGTGCTGGCGCTGCTGGTGATGCTGCCGCTGCTGACCTTCATCGCGATGATCGCCGGCCTGCTCGGCGGCATGTCGGTGGGCGCGTTCAGCCTCGACATCCCGCCGCAGGCCTACTACGCACGCATGCATGACACCATCGAACTGCGACACTTCCTGGTAGGCATGTCGAAGGCACCGATTTTCGCGGTGGTGATCGGCCTGATCGGCTGCCTGGAGGGCCTGCAGGTGAAGGGCACGGCGCAGTCGGTGGGCGAACGCACCACCTCGAGCGTGGTGCAGACCATTTCGCTGGTGATCATCATCGATGCATTGGCGGCGATCTGGTTCATGCACATGGGATGGTGACCGTGGAGCCAGGATTGGAAATGACCAGCCGTTCGGCTGTTGAAAGCCGGGATTCGGGACTCGCAAGGGCGAGCCCACCTCGCATCGGCAACAACGCCGGGAATGCTTCGCCGTGACCGGTCCCCGATCCCCAATTCCCGATCCCGATCGCGATGACCGCGAGGCGATCATCTCCGTGCGCGGCCTGGTCAACCGCTTCGGCGAACAGGTCGTGCATGACGGCCTCGACCTCGACGTGCGCCGCGGCGAGATCCTCGGCGTGGTCGGCGGGTCGGGCACCGGCAAGTCGGTGCTGATGCGTTCGATCCTCGGCCTGCGCACGCCCGACGCCGGCCGGATCGAAGTGCTCGGCGTCGACGCCCGTGCCGGGGACGCGCAAAGCCGCCTGCATATCGAACGCAATACCGGCGTGCTGTTCCAGGACGGCGCGCTGTTCTCCTCGCTTACCGTCGGCGAGAACGTGCAGGTGCCGCTGAAGGAACACAATCCGGAGCTGCCCGACAGCTGGCGCTACGAACTGGCGTTGCTGAAGGTCAAGCTCGCCGGCCTGCCCGCCGACGCGATCGACAAGCTGCCCTCGCAGCTGTCGGGCGGCATGCGCAAGCGCGCGGGGCTCGCGCGCGCGCTGGCGCTGGACCCGCCGCTGCTGTTCCTCGACGAACCCACCGCGGGTTTGGATCCGATCGGCGCCAACGCCTTCGACCACCTGATCCGCACCCTGCAGCAGGCGCTGGGGCTGACCGTCTTCCTCATCACCCACGACCTCGACACCCTGTACGCTATCTGCGACCGCGTGGCGGTGCTGGCGGACAGGAAGGTGGTCGCGGTCGGACCGCTGCCGGAGATCGAGAACCTCGACCATCCCTGGGTCCGCGAGTATTTCAACGGCCCGCGCGGGCGGGCGGCGCGAGAGGCCGGGAACCGGGAATCTGGAGTCGGGAATCGGTGAAATGCGGCTTTCCAGCTTCCATTCCTGCCCTTGCCCGACACCTGACCTGCGCGAGGAAAACGAAATCATGAGCAGCAGCTTCCGATTCCCCATTCCCGATTCCCGATTCCCGTCCTGACATGGAAACCAAGGCCAACTACGTCCTGATCGGTGCGTTCACCATCCTGGTGACGCTGTTCCTGCTCGGCTTCGGCCTGTGGGCGGCGAAGTATTCGTCCGACAAGAGCTGGCGCGAGTACGACGTGGTCTTCCGCGAGCCGGTGACCGGCCTGACCAACGGCAGCAGCGTGCAATACAACGGCATCGCGATCGGCACCATCGAGAGCCTGAAGCTGGCACCCAACGATCCGCGCGCGGTGATCGCACGGATCAAGCTGCAGGCCGATGCCCCGATCAAGACCGACACCCGCGCCAAACTGTCGATGACCAGCCTCACCGGCAGCCCGATCATCCAGCTCACCGGCGGCGACCCGAACAGCCCGCGCCTGACTGAAACCCCCGGCAACGAGGTGCCGATCATCCTGACCGAACCTTCTGCGCTGCAGAACATCGCCGACACCGCCAACCGGCTGGTGGAGCGCCTCGACAAAGTGCTGAGCGAAGAGAACGTCGCGCGTATCGCCGGTACGCTCGAGAACATCGAATCGCTGACCGGCTCGATCGCCGACCAGCGCGAGGACCTGTCCGCGCTGATCGCCAACGCGCGCCAGGCCAGCGCGCAGCTCAACACCACCCTGGACAGCACCAACCGCGCAATCAGCGATGTCGACCGCGAGTTCGTGCAGAAGCTGCCGGGCCTGGTCAGCCGCCTCGACAGCACCCTGGCCAGGCTCGACTCGGCGGCTGGCGGCGCCAACGACATCCTCAACGAGAATCGCGGCGCGATCCACAGCTTCGCCAACGATGGCCTGTCGCAGCTCGGGCCCACGCTGGGCGAACTGCGTTACCTGATCCGTGACCTGCGCCGCATCAGCGACCGCCTCGAAGGCAATCCCTCGCGGTTCCTGCTCGGTCGCGACGCGCCCAAGGAATTCGAACCGAAATGAAGCCGGAAGAACCAGCCATGCCGATATGGAATAACCCCGGGACGGGGCTTTCGGCCGTCACCCGGCGGCAAACGCAGACCGGCCGTGCACGCCTGGCCGCCACGGCAGCGGCCTGCGCGCTGCTATGCGGCTGCTCGCTGCTCGGCGGCGGCACGCGCGAGGAGACCACGATCTACGCACCGGACCCGCGCATCACTGCCGAACCGTCGTGGCCGACCGTGCAGTGGCAACTGACGATCAGCCCGGCGACCGCCGCGCGCATGATCGACAGCCTGCGCATCGCGGTGCGCCCCACGCCAGGCGAACTGCAGGTCTACAAGGGCGCCAGCTGGGCGAAGACCCCAACGCAAATGCTGGAGGACGCGGTGCTCCGCGGGCTCGAGGATTCCGGCAGGATCGGCGCCGTCGCCCGCCAGGGCAGCGGCATCGACGGCGACTACAAGCTGGTCATGGACCTGCGCAGGTTCGAGGCCGACTACGCCGGCGCGGTGATTCCCGCGGCCGTGATCGAGGTCAACGCCAAGCTGCTGCATCCGATCGACCAGCAGGTCGTGGCGGCGCGCACTTTCATCGTCAAGCAGCCGGCCGCCAGCGCCGGGGTTGGCGACGTCTCCGCGTCGTTCGATGCGGCGCTGGGCGACATCGCGCAACGAATCGACGGATGGGTGCTGGTGACCGGCCAGCAGCACGAGCAACAGCCACACTGACTGCCTGTGCGGCCGCAAGCCGGCCCTGACCGGAGCGGCGCAAAATGCTGCCGGCGACCCGCCATGGCGCCGCAACCGCCGCCGATTTGCCGCCCCTGCTGCAAACCCGCGACAATCACGGCACGCAATCCAGGCCGTCGACATGAGCGAACCCAACGAGCAGCCGCGCAACGATGCGCCCGAAATCGAACGCGATGTCATGGAGTACGACGTCGTCACCGTGGGCGCCGGCCCCGCGGGCCTTTCGCTGGCCATCCGCCTCAAGCAGATCAACCCGGCGCTGTCGGTCTGCGTGATCGAGAAGTCGAGCACCATCGGCGCGCACATCCTGTCGGGCGCGGTGATCGAGCCCGGACCGCTCGACGCCCTGCTGCCGGGCTGGCGCGACAACCCTCCGCCGATCTGCGTGCCGGTGACCGGCGACGAGTTCTGGTTTCTGACGAAGACCGGCGGCTACAAGTCCCCGATCGTGCCACCGGGAATGCACAACAAGGGCAACTTCATCGTCAGCCTGGGCGCGATGTGCGCGTGGCTGGCGCCGCAGGCCGAGGCGCTGGGCGTGGAAATCTACCCCGGCTTCGCCGCCGCCGAGACCCTGCACGACGACGCCGGCAAGGTGATCGGCGTGCGCATCGGCGACATGGGCGTGGCGAAGGACGGTTCGCACAAGCCCGGCTACACCCCCGGCATCGACATCCACGCCAAGGTCACGGTGCTGGCCGAAGGCGCGCGCGGACACCTGACCAAGCGGCTGGTCAGGCGCTTCGGCCTGGATCGCGACTGCGATCCGCAGGGCTATTCGATCGGCATCAAGGAGCTGTGGCAGGTCCCGCCGGGCCGAGTCTCGCCCGGCAAGGTCGTGCATTCGCTTGGCTGGCCCGCGGATACGCGGACCTACGGCGGCAGCTTCCTCTACCACCTCGATGGCGACCGCATCGCACTCGGCTACGTCAGCGGCCTCGATTACAGCGACCCGGAATACAAGCCTTGGGAGGCCTTCCAGCAGTGGAAGAACCATCCCACGGTCGCGCCGCTGCTCGAAGGCGGCAACATCCTGTCCGCCGGCGCGCGCGCGATCGTCACGGGCGGCTGGCAGTCGCTGCCGAAGGTGGAAATGCCCGGCGCGCTGCTGATCGGCGACACCGCCGGCCTGCTCAACGTGCCCAAGATCAAGGGCACCCACCAGGCGATCCGCAGCGGCATGCTGGCGGCCGAACACCTGGCCGCGTCGCTCTCGGCGGATGGTTTCGACGCGAAACTACGCGCATCCGATGCCATGGCCGAACTGCGCAAGGTGCGCAACGTCAAGCCCGGCTTCAAGAAGGGCTTGTGGCTCGGCCTGCTCAACGCCGGCTGGGAGACCATCACCGCCGGGCTGTCGCCCTGGACGCTGAAGGTCAAGCCGGACTGGTCGTCGCTGCACAGGCTCGGCGAGCAGGAAGCGCCCAGGCGCGACTACGTGCAGCGCACCCTGCCCCCGCGCGACCGCCTGGCAGGCGTGTACTTCGCGGCAACCGAACACGACGAAGACCAGCCGGTACACCTGAAGGTGGCCGACACCGACATCTGCGTCACCCGCTGCGTGGAGGAGTATGGCAACCCCTGCACCCGCTTCTGCCCCGCCGCCGTCTACGAGATCGTCGAGGACGCCGCCACCGAACACGGCAAGCGCCTGCAGATCAACGCCGCCAACTGCGTCCACTGCAAGACCTGCGACATCAAGGACCCCTACGAGATCATCACCTGGGTGACTCCGGAGGGCGGCGCGGGGCCGAATTACCAGAACCTGTAAGGGCGTTCCCTCGATCCCCGATGGCGCCGGGCGACTGCTCGCCCGACGCCATCGGTTCAGAACTCAATAAATGATCTTCCAGCCGCTTGGATAGGTGCCCGCCTTCTGCGAACTGAAGGTCGTGCCATTGCCCAGCCAGATGTAGATGTCACGCTTGGAACTGGTCCAAGCCACGTCGGCCCTTCCATCACCGTTGAAATCGCCGGCGGTTGCCACGCTGTACCCACTGCCGACGCCACCAATCAGCCTGGATCGCGCGGTAGTCGTGCCATTCATGATGCGATAGCTGAACTCGCGGGTCGAAGCGTTGTGGAACAGAAGGTCCGCCCTTCCATCACCATCGATATCCGACGCACCAACGATCTTCCAGCCTGCCGGATAGATTCCCACCTTGGTCGAGCTGAAGGTCTTCCCGTTACCTGTCCAGAAATAGATGTCCTTCTTGGAACTCGTCCAGACGATATCGATCTTGCCGTCGCCATTGAAGTCGCCGGACGTGGCAACCGTGTAACCAGCGCCTACGCCGCCAATCAAGGATGAACGCGTGGTCGTGGTGCCGTTCATGATGCGATAGCTGAACTCGCGGGTCGAAGCGTTGTGGAACAGCAAGTCCGACTTGCCATCGCCATCCACATCGCCTGCCCCGACGATTTTCCATCCAGCCGGGTATGTTCCCACCTTCTTCGATGAGAAACCGGTGCCATTGCCTGTCCAGAAGTAGATGTCCCGGGCCGCGCTTGTCCAGACCAGGTCGGTCTTGCCGTCGCCATTGAAGTCACCCGTCGCCGCGACTGAGTAGCCCTGGCCGACCCCTCCTGTCAGGGAAGAACGGTCGACGCTCCTTCCATCCATGATGCGATAGCTGAACTGCCTTGCAGATGCATTGTGAAAAAGAAGATCGGATTTTCCGTCTGCATCGATGTCGTTACGGCTGGCACCGACGAGCGGTACGACGGTCGCCCGGAACTGCCCCACGACAGGCATCGATTGATTCAGGCTTCTAACGTTATCCGACTGATTCGCCACGCCGGTAACCCGGCCGCTGTACTTGACGTTGGGATTGGAGAAGTACCGGATCGAGAACTGGCTGCTATCCGCCTGCGGATAGGCCATCACGGTATAGAAGCCGGTCGACGAGGCCTCACGGTAGCCGTAGGAGTAAGCGTGCACGCCCGTGCTGTCGCTGTCTTCCTGGTTGTGCGCCTGCCCCATGTTGTGGCCCATTTCATGCGCCAGCGTCTCTTCACGGCAGAAATAGGTATTGCTGTCGCCTTCGTCCAGATCGGTGCCGTCGCTGACCACCGAATACCCGAACGGCGCATCTTCCTTGACGATACCAGTCTGGCCACCACCGATCAGCCAGGCGATACCGCACCCGGCGTTCTCGGGCGTGCGGAATGCGCGGACCAGAGACACCAGGTCGGCGCCGGTTTCATCACGGGCAGCGCGCAGTGCATTGAATGCCGGGTCCGGGGTGATCGGGCCGCCGCCGGTGCCGGCCTTGTATCCGGTCAGCTTCTCAAGCGCGTCACCGTTGTCGGTGTTGTCGGCGTAGTTCACCTGCAGCGTCTTGACCAGGCGCACGCGCATGTTGACGCCGCTGCTGGTGTAGGCCTGGTTGGTGATCGCGATCATGTTGACCAGGCGGGTATTCGCCTGCGACTGGCCGCCCAGCTGCGAAGCGAAGCCGTTGGTGTAGCCCAGCAGGACGTCGACGACCGCGGATGCGGCACCCGCGCCAGCCGTCACGGGCTCAGCCTGCATCGAAGCCATGGTTGCTGATCCGGCACCGGCGAGCTTCGGCGGAATCAACTGGTCCCCACCCTCCCGGCGCGTAGCACCGTCAAGGCCGGCGAGCTTGCTGCGGTCGGTCTGTACCAGCCAGGACTGCCCGGCGCTCATGGTCAGGCGAAGCGTTTCGGTGGCCCCCTGCGGGATCACGCCGAACACCGCCTTCTCGCCGAAGGTCAGGATCGCTTCCGCACCGTCCGCGTTGCGCCCGATCCAGGTCCAGTTGCCGTCCTGGTTTTCCTCGTGGCGCTCGTACGTCAGGCGGATCGGCTCGCCGTTGGGTGCGTTGACCACCATTTCGCCGCTCTGCATTGCATGCAGCGCGTGGGCTTCACTGATCGCCACCGGGTAAGCGGTATAGGCGCCCTTGCGCTTGGTCTGGCGGCCTTTCTCGTACGCCAGCAGTTCCCCGCGGTCCGGAAGTGATGCGAAGCTCAGCGAAGGCGATCGGAAGGCAAACGCCTGGGCTGGCGCCGCCTTGCCTGCGGCGGCCTTGGCCAAGTCGGCCACGGGGGCCTGGTCGGAGGAGCAGCCTGCCAGCAAACCGAGCAGGATGCCCGCGGTCAGGTAGATACGCATGTAAGGGTTCCTCGGGGAGACGGGGTCGCAGTGCCCCAGTTTGCCCGAAGAATACTTCAATGCCGACAACCCGATCGCAATTTCGGCGCCTGCGGAGCCTGGCGTCGGCCTCCGTTCAGCCGTTCACGCCTCGGTGAACGGGACCCCGGTCTTCTGCCGCACCTCGTCCAGCCCGACCCCCGGAGCGCGTTCCCGCAGCACCAGGCCGGCGGGCGTCACGTCGAATACCGCCAGGTCGGTGATGATCCGGCTCACCACCTGCACCCCGGTCAGGGGCAGCGTGCATTCGGGCAGGATCTTGGGCGAGCCGGACTTGGTGGTGTGCTCCATCAGCACTACCACCCGCTTGACCCCTGCCACCAGGTCCATGGCGCCGCCCATCCCCTTGACCATCTTGCCGGGCACCATCCAGTTGGCCAGGTCGCCCTTGTCGGTGACCTCCATCGCGCCAAGGATGGCCAGGTCGATGTGGCCGCCGCGGATCATCGCGAACGAGTCGTGGCTGCCGAAATAGCTGGCGCCGGCACGCGCAGTGACGGTCTGCTTGCCGGCGTTGATCAGGTCGGCGTCGATCTCGTCCTCGGTCGGGAAGGGGCCGATGCCGAGCAGGCCGTTTTCCGACTGCAGCCAGACGTCCACGCCGTCTGGAATGTAGTTGGCGACCAGCGTCGGCAAGCCGATGCCGAGGTTGACGTAGGCGCCGTCGGTGAGTTCGCGGGCGGCGCGCTGCGCCATTTCTTCACGGGTCCAGGCCATTACTGCGCTCCTGCGCCGCGCACGGTGCGCTGCTCGATGCGTTTCTCGGGATTCGGGTTGTGCACGATGCGGTCGACGTAGATACCCGGCAGGTGCACGTGGTCGGGGTCGATGGCGCCGATCTCGACGACCTCCTCGACCTCGGCGACGCAGACCCTGCCCGCCATCGCGCAGGCCGGATTGAAGTTGCGCGCGGTCTTGCGGAACAGCAGGTTGCCGGAGCGATCGGCCTTCCAGGCCTTGACCAGCGAGACATCCGCGACCAGCGCGGTTTCCAGCACGTAATGGCGGCCGTCGATCTCGCGCGTCTCCTTGCCCTCTGCGACCACGGTGCCGTAGCCGGTGGCGGTGAAGAACGCCGGGATCCCGGCTCCGCCCGCACGCAGGCGTTCGGCCAGAGTGCCCTGCGGATTGAACTCCAGTTCAAGCTCGCCGGCCAGGAACTGGCGTTCGAACTCCTTGTTCTCGCCCACGTAGGACGAAATCATCTTCTTGATCTGCCGCGTACCCAGCAGCTGGCCGAGGCCGAAACCGTCGACGCCGGCGTTGTTGGAGATTACCGTCAGGCCCTTGACCCCGGAATCCCGCAACGCCGCGATCAACGCCTCGGGGATGCCACACAGGCCGAAACCGCCGACCGCGAGGGTCTGGCCATCGGCCACGACGCCCTGCAGCGCCTCGCTGGCGCCCGCAAACACCTTGCCCTTCCGGGTGCTCTCGACCATGAATCCGCTCCTCGAGGTGATTGCATCATTCTAGCTTGGCGCGACAGCGCCCCGGCACCGGCCTTTCGGCCAATGACGCCCTGCAAGCGGGCAATACGGGACAAGCGACGGCGGCCAAGCCGCTGCCCGCGACTCGCGCCGCAGGGCCCCAGAGGCTAAAATCGCCGTCTTGAGCCGGACTTGTCGGCGCACCTCCCCATCGCAAGGATTCCCCGTAGATGAAGATCCTCGTCGCCTACAAGCGCGTGGTGGACTACAACGTCCGCATCCAGGTCAAGCCGGACGGCTCCGGCGTGGTCACCGACGGCGTCAAGCTGTCGGCCAACCCCTTCGACGAGATCGCACTGGAAGAAGCCCTGCGGCTGCGCGACAAGGGCATCGCCACCGAGGTGGTGGTCGCCACCATTGCCCCCGCCGACGCCCAGGCCCACCTGCGCAACGGCTTGGCGATGGGCGCCAATCGCGCCGTCCACGTGGTCAGCGACCAGCCGATCCAGCCGCTTACCGCCGCACGCGCACTGCTCAAGCTGGTCGAAAAGGAGCAGCCCGACCTGGTGATCCTCGGCAAGCAGGCGATCGACGACGACGCCAGCCAGACCGGCCAGATGTTGGCCACGCTGTGGGGCCGGCCGCAGGCCACGTTCGCCAGCAAGCTCGAGGTCGCCGACGGCAAGGCCACCGTGACCCGCGAGGTGGACGCAGGCCTGGAGACCCTTGAGGTCGACCTGCCGGCCGTCGTCACCACCGACCTGCGCTTGAACGAGCCGCGCTTCATCAAACTGCCCGACATCATGAAGGCCAAGTCCAAGCCGCTGGAGACCATTGCGTTCGCCGACCTCGGCGTGGACTCCGGCGACACGCTCAAGACCACCCTCTACGCCCCGCCGCCCAAGCGCAGCCGCGGCGTGATGGTGAAGGACGCCGCAGAACTGGTCGCCGCACTCAAGCTCAAGGGGTTGCTGTAATGGCCAAGGTCCTGATCGTCGCCGAACACCTGGACGGCAAGCTCAACGCCGCCACCGCCAAGTGCGTGTCCGCCGCGCAGGCGCTGTCGCCCGAATCCATCGACATCGTGGTGCTGGCTGCCGACCCGGCCGCGGTTGCCGCCGAGGCCGCGCAGATCGCCGGCGTGGCGAAGGTGCTGGCCGTGGCCAACGCCGCCAATGCCCACGCCATCGCCCAGGTCCAGGCACCGCAGGTGGCGAAACTGGCGGCCGGCTACAGCCACGTCTTCGGCCCGAGCACCACGTTCGGCAAGGACCTGATGCCGTGCGTCGCCGCCCTGCTTGGCACCGCGCAGGTCTCTGACGTGATGGCCATCGAGGGCAGCCACGTGTTCAAGCGCCCGATCTATGCCGGCAACGCCATCGTCACCGTCGAAGCACCTGCCGACCATGTCGTCGTCGCCACCGTGCGCACGGCGTCCTGGCCGGAAGCGGCGAAGGGCGGCAACGCACCGGTTGAAACCGCCAGCGTCGAAGCAGCCGTGCCCACGCACACCCGCTACGTCGGCCTCGCGGCCGGCAAGTCCGACCGCCCCGACCTGCAGAGCGCCCGTCGCGTGGTGTCCGGCGGCCGGGGCGTCGGTTCGAAGGAAAACTTCGACATCATCTACAAGTTCGCCGACAGGCTCGGCGCCGCCGTCGGCGCCTCCCGCGCCGCGGTCGACGCCGGCTACGTGCCCAACGAACTGCAGGTCGGCCAGACCGGCAAGATCATCGCCCCGGACCTGTACGTGGCCATCGGCATCAGCGGTGCGATCCAGCACCTGACCGGCATCAAGGACGCCGGCACGATCGTCGCCATCAACAAGGACGCCGAGGCGCCGATCTTCGAGATCGCTGACATCGGGCTGGTGGGGGATCTGTTCAAGGTGTTGCCGGAGCTGGAAGCCGCGCTTTGAGCCAGCCGACGCCGGGCGCGCCCGGCGTCGGGCGCATCGTGCTGTGGGGCACCTGCGACGTAGGCAAGCCGCGGGTGCGGATCCTGCTGCGGGGGTTGCGCGAGTGCGGGGTCGAGGTGATCGAGTGTCGTGCCGACCTGTGGTCCGGGATCGAGGACAAGAGCCAAGTCCGCGGCGCTGGCGCATGGCTGCGGCTCGCGCTGCGCGCTGCATGGACTTATCCCATGCTCGTGGCGCGTTACCTGCGCCTGCCCAGGCACGATTGGGTGCTGCTGGGGTACCCCTGCATACCCGACATATTCGTGATCTGCCTGTTCGCACGGCTGCGCGGCGCGCGCATCGCTCTCGACTGGTTCCTGTCGGCCTACGATACGGTGGTGATGGACCGCGCGCTGGTCGGCCCGCGACACCCGCTGGCCTGGATGATACGTTCCGCGGAATGGTTGGGCGTACGCCTTGCCGATGCGCCATTCATGGACACGCGGGCGCATGCACGACGCATGGAGCGCATGTTCGGCCTCGCTGCTGGCAGCTGTGGTCATGTCTGGGTCGGGGTCGAGGAGGATGCCTTCGCGACCGTCGCCCCCTTCAAGCCAGGCGCGGACGAACGTGAAGACGGCAGGTTGCACGTTCTGTTCTACGGGCAATTCATTCCCCTTCACGGGATCGCGACGATCATCGAAGCCGCACGCATCCTGCGCGGCGCGCCCGTCGCCTGGACACTGGTCGGCAAGGGGCAGGAAGCGCCGAGGATCCGCGTGATGCTGGATGCCGACCCCTTGCCCACCCTGCGCTGGGTGGATTGGATCGACTACGCGGACCTGCGCCAGGAAATCGCAGCCGCTGACATCTGCCTCGGAATCTTCGGGGCTTCGGACAAGGCTGCCAGCGTCATTCCGAACAAGGTTTTCCAGGTGCTCGCGGCAGGGCGGCCGCTGATTACCCGCGACTCGCCGGCAATCCGAGAACTGGTGGAACAGGACATGCTGGACATCGCCCTGGTTCCCCCTGGTGACGCCCGGGCGCTGGCCAACGCCGTCATGCGCTGGCAGCGCCAGCCGCCAATGCCTGATCCGCGACGTGACAAACTGCGTGCGGGCATCCTTCCCCACGCGATCGGCGCACAACTTCTCGACGTGTTGCAGGGACACCGTGCATGAAACGCTGGCTCCAGAGGGCAGGCATGTTGCTTGCCATCGCCGGCAGCCTTGTTTTCGTCGGCTACGTCCTGTCGACCCTGGACATCGAAAGCTTGCGCGAGCACCTGACCATGCGCGCGCTTACAGCTTTGGGTGCGGCAGCGTTGCTGTACGCATTTCTGGTGCCGCTGGGTGCGCTGGCATGGCAATGGATGCTGGCGGCATTGGGACACCGGGAACGCCTGCTCCCGCTGCTGGCCATCTTCGCGACGACGCAGGCGGGCAAGTACCTGCCGGGTAACGTCGGCCACCACGTTGGCCGAGTCGGGTTGTCGCTGGCACAGGGAATCCCGCTTCCAATCCTGGTGGCGAGCATGGCGTACGAGATCTGCCTGCTGCTGCTCGCCGACCTGTTCACCGCGCTGGGAGCAGGCAGTCTTTCCGCCCCCGGGCTCCGGGTGTTGCTGCAAATCGGGAACGGCAGTTCGGGTGTCGTCGTGGCGGCCTGTCTCGCAGTATTGGGCCTGGCTGCGATTCCATTGTTGTCACGCTCGCTGCCGTGGTTGACCACGCTGGTCATTCGTCGTCGTGGCGGCACCGACGTCGCTCCGGTAGCCCTGCCTGTCCGCACGATGCTGCGGGTCATCGCACTCTACATCCTGGCGATGCTGCTGATGGGTGCGGGATTGTCCGTACTGGCACTCGGCCTGTTTCCCGCCACGCCCATCGACTTTGCGCTACTCACCACTGCGTTTGCGCTCGCCTGGGTCGTCGGCTTCGTGACCCCGGGCGCACCCGCCGGCCTGGGCGTGCGCGAGGCCGTGCTGCTGCTGCTGCTGGCACACGGCATGGGGGCTGCAAACGCATCGCTGCTAATCCTCACGCTGCGGATCGCCACGACCCTGGGTGATATGCTCTGCTTCATCCTCGGATTGGCAGTGATGCCGCGCGCACGGGCCCTGAGGCGCGCCCCGCCGCAGGAATCCGCCATGCCACAAGGTCCAATCAAACAGGACCCACAGTAATGACCATCGATGCGATGCCCGGCTCCGGACAGGCCTTCGATCGCCCACTGGGAACCCATAGGGGAAGCAGCACGCTGGTCCACGGACTCCCGCTGGCCGGGCCTTCCGGCACCCAACACGCCTCGTTTCGTCCCGCGCGGGCTGCCATGGCCGGCCATTGCCCCTGATCCACTTCCCAACCTGATGACACGATGAAGCTAGAACCGACAGGCGAGCGGATGATCCTGGAGCATTACAAGTCTTCGCCCGAAGACTATGTGATCTACCTGCTCCATATCGCCACCTATGATTTCGCCGAACAGTTCACCCGCGGCAAGCGCGTGCTCGACTACGGTTGCGGCAGCGGCTATGGTGCGGCGCGCATCGCACGTTCCGCCGGGCACGTCACCGCGGTGGACGTCGCCGACGACGCGATCGACTATGCGAGGACACAGTTCCCCGCCGACAACCTGGACTTCCGCACGGTCGATCCGCTCCGGCCGCTGCCATTCGGCGACAGATCGTTCGACACCGTGCTTTCGTTTCAGGTGTTCGAACATGTTGCCGACACCAGCCACTACTTGTCGGAAATCCGCCGGGTACTGCGGCCAGGCGGCCAACTGGTCCTGGTCACTCCGGACCGAAGCACGCGCCTGCTGCCGATGCAGAAGCCATGGAACCGCTGGCACCTGAAGGAATATGACGCCCACGCATTGGAGCAATGCGTGCTGCGGAGTTTCCGGAACGTGGAAGTGCTACGGATGAGCGGCCAGCGCGAGGTTATCGACATAGAACTTCGACGATGCAAGCGCCTGATGTGGATGGCGCTTCCATTCACGCTGCCGTTCATCCCCGATCGTGCCCGCGTGGCAATGCTCAACATGGTTCATGCATTGCGTGGACGAAAGCCCTCGACACACGAGCCGCTCGAATTCGACTTCGACGAGTCCGCAATTACCATCGGCCCGGATCTATCGCCGTCGCTCAACCTGGTAGTTCTTGCGACTCCGTGAACGCAGCCGCCGCTTCCCTCGCGGCAGCGTGTGGCATCCTATCCCGTGCGGCGCAGCCAGACCTACAGACCGATGAAACTGATCATCCAGATCCCATGCCTGAACGAGGCCGGCACCCTGTCCGTCGCCCTGCAGGACTTGCCACGCGCCATCGATGGTTTCGACAAGGTCGAATGGCTGGTCATCGACGATGGCTCCACAGACGACACCGCAGCCCACGCCAGGAATCTGGGCGTCGATCATGTCATCCGCCACCCGGTGAACCGGGGCCTTGCGACGGCATTCATGACCGGGCTTGATGCCTGCCTCAGGCTGGGCGCGGATGTGATCGTCAACACCGATGCGGACAATCAGTACCAGGCACTCGACATTCCGAAACTGACCAGGCCGATCCTCGACGGAGAGGCTGACATGGTCATTGGTGCGCGCCCCATCGATGAAACAGATCATTTTTCGTGGATCAAGAAGAAGCTGCAGCGACTGGGCAGCTGGGCGGTCAGGACTGCAAGCAAGACCCAGGTTGCCGATGCGCCAAGCGGCTTCCGCGCCATCTCGCGCGAAACCGCGATGCGGCTCAACGTGTTCAATGCCTATACCTATACCCTTGAAACGATCATCCAGGCGGGCTTGAGCAACCTGCGCGTGCTTTCGGTTCCAATCCGCACCAATGCAGACCTGCGTCCCTCCAGGCTGGTCAAGAGCATTCCAAGCTACGTCAAGCGATCGTTGCTCACCATCTTCAGGGTTTTCGTCATCTACCGGCCGCTGGTGCTTTTTTTCTGCATCGGGACCGCCTTCATGCTGCCTGGCGTCATCGCAGGTGGCCGTTTCCTCTACTACTACTTCAGCGGCGAGGGTGAAGGCCACATCCAGTCGGTCGTGCTGGCTTCCCTGTGCATCACGCTGGGAACCCTGCTGTACATGATGGGCCTGATCGCGGACCTGGTCGCGACCAACCGGAAGTTGCTCGAACGCATCAACCTGCGTACCTGGCACCTGGAGATGCGCTCGAGCGCTCGGCAGTATCCCGTCGGCGTAAGGGAAGACCAGCGCGATGGCACAAGTTGACGGCATTACAAGCGGCCCCGTTTCGGCATCCGGCTCCAACCGCGAAACCAAGGCGGTGACCCAGGCGCGGCGAAGCGAGGGTGTTCCGGACGCGGGGTGGCTTGAATGGCGGGGCACGCGCAGGACCTGCATCGTCATAGCCACGCTGTTCTTCATCAAATTCGCTGCATTTTCCCTGTATCTGACGCCGTTTTGGGATATCCCCGACGAGTCTGGCCACTATGCATACGTCGAAGACCTGAGCCACGGACATCTGCCCGTGCTCGGCGAAGCGCGCATGTCGCAAGACGTGGCGGATTCGTGGATCGGTCCTGGTGCGCGCCGGGGGCGCAACTGGATCGCGCAGCATCCGCCCCTGTTCTATTCCCTGGCCGCTCCGGTAGTCGCTGCCGTGCGGGCATCGGGTGGCGATTTCAGCGCGCAGGTGCATGCTGCCAGGCTCGTGAGCTCGCTGATCGGAGCGTTGGCGATCCTCGGCATGATGGCGTTCCTCACCGTTGCCACTGGGCGCCGCCTGCTCGGCATCGCAGGCGGCGTGTTCCTCGGCGCC
This sequence comes from Luteimonas mephitis DSM 12574, assembly GCF_000422305.1. Taxonomy (GTDB): domain Bacteria; phylum Pseudomonadota; class Gammaproteobacteria; order Xanthomonadales; family Xanthomonadaceae; genus Luteimonas; species Luteimonas mephitis. The sequence goes on from NZ_KE383816.1 coordinate 366,732, forward strand.
ACGCCGATGTTCACCCAGTTGGGCAGTGGCGTTACCCATGACACTCTGGTCGCATGCACGGTCGCATGGGCCTGTTACTGGTTAGTGCGCTGGCTCGACAGCAACCGTCTCTCCCATGCCCTGTGGTGCGCCTTCATCGCGGGGCTTTCCTGCGTTACGAAGATCACGGCGCTACCGATGGCGATCCCGCTGTTCTTCCTGATGGCCTTGTGGATGCTGAGGACACGCGGCCTCTCCACGCCACTGGCGACCCTCGCGCGGATCGGTCTCATATGGCTGGTCATGTTCGCGCCAGTGGTCATCTGGGGCATTCACAATTTCCTGCATTTCCACGAAATGTTCCCGAACGCTGGGTTGCTGAACGTCTATCCCGACAACCCGACTGAGATGGGCTTTTGGGAGTACATGCAAAAGTATCCCATCTGGCAGGTCGTCCTTCTCAACTTCATTGGACTGATCGGCTGGATGGGTACGGTGCCGGGCAGCGTGGTCACGGTGCAGGCGAATGGTTTCATCGCACAGCTGTTCGTCGGCATCCTGCTTTTCTGTAGCTCGTTTTCCATCCTGCATGCATCTCGTCTACTCAGGGACGACAGGCGTCAGCTGGCATGCCTGGCCATCGTCGCCGTGTCATGCATTGCGCTCGGATTGACAATCTCCACATATCGATACGCGACGATCACCTGCATCGCCATCTTCATCATGACGGCGTGGATCGGGCTTCGCAGCCTCCCCACGTTGCTCAACCCATCTGCGCGCCCATGGCTCATGCTGACCGGCTGCATCTGCATCGCATTCTTCACGGTCCTGTATTACCACCACATCTGGGAGAACTACACGCAGATCGGGCGCGTGAAAGCATTGCATGGACGTTACTTCTATACCGTCATGCCGTTCCTCTCGTTGCTGATGCTGTGGCCGCTCAGGAAAGGGCTGCTTCCCGTTGCGGCGGTTGCCGTCGCGGCCGTGTCACTCTTTGTTTCCGACGCGTTCTTCCTGCACGATGCCTTCGTGATGTACGGATTGTTCTGATGCCTGCGCCGCGCCGACTTTTCCTGTTCCTGATCGCCGCGATCCTTGCGCTTGAAGTGGCGCTGGTGTGGCGTCCATTCGATGTTCGCGTTACCACCTACCAGACGCCCTGGCGCAGCAACAAGCCGGTTGGCGAGATCGTCAAGGGGTTCAACGTGACCCAGGCCATCCCGCCTGGCCTCATCATGATCCGGAAGCCGGGCAAGAAGAGCATCCACTGGCGCGGCCCGAACAGCCTGCGCAGCCTAGTCATGCCCAACTGCTTTTCCGTCCGGTTTGCAACATACATGCGACCCAACTCCGGGCATATCCTGCTGACCTGGCAACAGGATGCCGCGCGCCAGTCCTGGCAAGTCCCCGTTGCCGACTTGGTCGACAATGCCTATGTCGATTTCTGCCCGATTGGCGGAATGGACACGGACAAGTCTTCGCTGGTCACCATGCAAGGGGTTGACGGCGAGAAGGGGCAGGCCGCCACGGCCTGGCTGACGAAATCCCAGCTGGCACCTGCCACCATCCAGGGCGAGTCCACGGAGGACCGTAGCCTCGCGCTGCAGCTCGTGTACCTGAACCGGGTCGAGCCTGTCGAGATCGCCACTGTGGGGCGTGGCGCATTCCTGGTGGCCTGCCTGTGTTCCCTCGGGATCGCGCTCGTGTTGTTGTCGGCATTGTGGCGCCAGCTGGCCGGCATGAGGGCAACGGGGCGCCCCCTGCACTAGCCACCAGGCACGAGGGGCAATCTCGCAGTAGTTGTCAGTGCGGCCCTTGCTCCGATCCGTGCTGCACCCGGGGGCCTGACACGGATTGCACCACGCATATTCGCAAGGCCTGCACGATGTGTCGGTATGATATGCGGCCCCACTTCCCGATCAGGTAATCCGAAATGCGCATACCTTTCGTACTCGCACTGGCTTTCCTCACCCTGTTTGTTTCCGGGTGCGATCGGGCCGGGAGCGACAATGCAAGCACGCCGGTCGCCGGCAGCGAGCCTGCTGCTGCAGCGGCCACTCCCGATGCGAAATCAGGCCTTTGGTTCAAACCTGAAGCCATCAGCTCCTGCGAAACCGCAGCCTTGGTCAGGGTCTATTGGGACGTCAGCGCGGACAAGGCTGTGAAGGCCGTAAAGGTTCTTACGGTTCGCGAGAACGGCGAAGAAGCAGTGTTCGCCGGTCGCGCGAGCCCCAAGGACGTGAAGCGCACGGGCAAATGGATCCGCGCTGGACGTGAATTCGTCGTGCGCGACGCCGGGAGCGGCGCCGAGCTTGCCCGCGCCGCGGTTGGCACGCTGCCCTGTCCGGAAGGCGCCGGCGCGCAAATGCCCTAGCCCATCCCGCCGCCTCACGCGGGCGATCGAGACACAGGCACCTCTCTGCGATCGGAACCCTGCTGCGCCACCTCCGCACTGGCTCCCCGCGGTGGACTCGACAGTCCGCAACACAGGCTTGCCAGTGACAAGTTGACGTTGTAGGCCGGATCCAATGGAAGGGTCCTGCCCCAACGCTGCTGCATCAGATCCACTTCACGGGCGAATCGCTGCTTCTTTGCTTCAGTGTCTTCGCTGCCACGCGACGCGGACTCGTGGTGGTAGAGCTCGGCGAACGGCGTCCAGATGTTTCGATAGCCCGCCTCATGCAGGCGCAGGCAGAAGTCGATGTCGTTGAAAGCGACCTGCAGCGATTCGTCAAGCCCGCGGACTTCACCAAACACTTGGCGGCGCACCAGCAGGCAAGCGCCGGTCACCGCCGAGAGCGACTGCGCAACGCGCGCGCGGCCACCATGGCCGGGATAACCGCGCGGCATGCCGGCATACAGGTGCGCGGCGACACCGTGCACGCCCAGCACGACACCGGCGTGCTGGATGGTGTCGTTCGGATAGTAGAGCATCGCGCCGACGGCACCCACTTCCGGCCGGATTGCCTGCGACACCATCTCGTCGAGCCAGTCGTTCGAGATCACTTCAATATCGTTGTTGACCAGCCCGATAACCGATCCATCGCACTGATCGACCGCCCAGTTGTTGATCGCCGAATAGTTGAACGGCGCGTCGTAGCGAAGCACGCGCACCCGGGGGTCGAGGGCGATCCGCGCCAGGTAATCGAGCGTGGCCGGGTCTGAGGACTGGTTGTCGACGATCACCACGTCGTAGTCCGGATAGCGCGTCTTGGCCAGGATGCTGTCCACGCAGGTCCGCAGCAGCTCCACCCTGTCGCGGGTGGGAATGACCAGGCTTGCCTTCGGTAGCAGTGCGGGCAGCGGCCAGCGCACCCGGTAATGCCCATGTGAAAGCGTTTCGGCGCGCGCCCCCGGATGCATCCGCTCTAGGTGCCCCGCCACCGCGCGTACGCCGGCATCGGCGGCATAGTCCTTCGCATCCCGGGTCAGCGCAGTCGATCCCTCGATGGCGCGCCAGTGGTACAGCACCCGTGGCACGTGATGGATCCGGGACGCCGGCAACCTCTCGGTGCAGCGCAGAAACAGGTCATGATCCTGGCTGCCTTCGAAGCCCTTTCGAAAGCCGCCCACCTCGCGCACCAGGTCCGTGCGGATTACGGTGAAATGGCACACGTAATTCTGCGACAGCAGCAGGTCCGGGTTCCAGTCCGGCTTGAAGTACGGATCGATGCGCTGGCCGTCTTCATCCAGCTTGTCCTCGTCGGAATAAAGCAGGGCAAGCCCGGGGTCGGCGACGATGGCCTCGGCCATTTCCAGCAATGCATGCGGGCGCAGTTCGTCATCATGGTCCAGCAGCCCCACATAGCTGCCCCGCGCCATCGAAAGCGCGCTGTTGGAAGCCTCGGCGATATGGCCGTTCGCATCGCGACGCATGACCTCGATGCGCCGGTCCGCAGCCGCATACTCGTGCAACACTTCCATGACGCGGGCATCGGCCGACGCATCGTCGGCGATGCACAGTTGCCAATGCGGATAGGCCTGCCCGATGACGCTCTCGATGCAACGCCGCAGCCACCGCTCCGGCGTCATGTAGGTCGGCACCAGGATCGAGATCAGCGGTGCATCCGATCCGAAACGGGCCGCGCGCATGCGCAGCTCCTGCATGCGCTCGGTGGTGAGGGTGTCGTAACGCGCCACCCAAGTGGCGTAGTCGCCGATGTCTTCGGGAAGCAGTCGCCGTAGGTAGTCCCGGTACAACGCATCCACCGCGCGCGACAAGCCGCGCCCGCCGACATGGCCAAGGAACCGGAGCACGCGTGCCGGCATGCCGCCCGGTGCGCGCGCAGTCGGACGGAGCATTCGCCACAGCGCGGCCAGGCGCTCGACGCGGCGCAGGGAAAATCCCTGCAACTCGAAACGCACCGGTCCCTGGGCAGGGCAGAAGCGCAGGCCGACGACGTCATGCTTGAACAGTACGAGTGCATCCATGCGGCCGTCGGCATCAGGGTCGGGCAGCACGATCTGCGCGTCACCCTCGCATCCATCGACATAGGTCGGATACAGGCATGGCGTACCGGCCGTCACGTCAGTGACGGACAGGTGCCCGACCAGTCGGTACCAGCCGCCCGGCAGCGTTTGCCCCAAATCGCCAAGTGCAACCGTGAAGCAGGCCAGTTCACTGCTCGCCCTCCAGGCCCCCCCGGCAATTTCGCCGGGTGCGTGCAGGTTCGCGTCCGGTATCAGCACGGCTTCGCGATCCGGGAGGCCTACTGCGGGCGAAATCGTCCACTTCATGATGCGGGGTCGTGCTCGGGCAGGTGGGGCATTGAGGGTCTCCGCATCAATCGGGCTGTCATGCATGCATGCGGCGACCTCGGTGGAAGCGCAACATCCGCATGCCGGATCGCACCGCGCCGGAACGGAGCTTGGAGCGGTCGAATGCGTCCGATGGGCAACCCACAGCGTCGCATATTCCCAGTATAAAGAGGTGGATGCCGGATTCCCCACACCGTGTGCACCACCGACAATCGCCGTTGTCAACGCGAGTTGCCGCAAACGTGGGCACGTCCGTCCGTTGACAGCCCCCGGAGCGGTGCGAACCGCTAGAATCACTGTCCCATTACCCAGCCCGCCGAGCATGTCCCCTGCCCAGCCCATGAGCCACCTCGATCGACTCGAGGCGGAAAGCATCCACATCCTGCGCGAGGTCGCGGCCGAGTTTCGCAACCCGGTGATGTTGTATTCGGTGGGCAAGGACAGCTCGGTCCTGCTGCACCTGCTGCTGAAGGCCTTCCACCCGGCCCGCCCGCCGATCCCGCTACTGCACGTGGATACGGGCTGGAAGTTCCGCGAGATGATCGCGTTCCGCGACCGCCGCGCCGCCGAAACCGGGCTGGAGCTGCGTACCTGGACCAACCCGGACGGCTTGGCGCAGGGCATCGGCCCGATCAGCCATGGCGCGACCGTCCACACCGACGTGATGAAGACCCAGGCGCTCAAGCAGGCGCTGGACAAGTGGGGATTCGACGCCGCGATCGGCGGAGCGCGCCGTGACGAGGAGAAGTCGCGTGCCAAGGAGCGCATTTTCTCGTTTCGCAGTTCGACCCATCGCTGGGACCCCAAGAACCAGCGCCCGGAACTGTGGAACATCTACAACACCCGGATCCAGAAGGGCGAGTCGGTGCGCGTGTTCCCGATCTCCAACTGGACCGAGTTGGACGTGTGGTTGTACATCTTCCGCGAGAACATTCCGGTGCCTTCGCTGTACCTCGCGAAGGAGCGCCCTGTGGTCGAACGCGACGGCGCGCTGATAATGGTCGACGACGATCGCCTGCCCATGCGCGATGGGGAACAGCCGGCGACGAGGAAGGTCCGCTTCCGCACCTTGGGATGCTACCCGCTGACCGGGGCAATCGAGTCCGAGGCCGACACCCTGGAAAAGATCATCGCCGAGATGCTGGTCTCCACCACTTCGGAGCGCCAGGGGCGTGTCATCGACCAGGATCCGTCCGCCTCGATGGAGAAGAAGAAGCAAGAGGGCTACTTCTGATGAACCTGAGTCGTACGCGCGACGCCCAAGCGCAGGTCGCCGCCTACCTGCAGCAGCACGAAACCAAGGACCTGCTGCGTTTCATCACCTGCGGCAGCGTCGACGATGGCAAGAGCACCCTGATCGGTCGCCTGCTGCATGACACGAAACTGTTGCTGGACGACCAGATCGCGACCCTGGAAGCCGACAGCAAGCGCCATGGCACCCAGCACGGCGAGATCGACTTCGCCCTGCTGGTGGATGGTTTGGCTGCCGAGCGCGAGCAGGGCATTACCATCGACGTCGCCTATCGGTTCTTCGACACCGACAAGCGCAAGTTCATCGTCGCCGATTGCCCCGGGCACGAGCAGTACACGCGCAACATGGCAACGGGAGCGTCCACGGCGGATCTCGCGGTGGTCCTCGTCGATGCGCGAAAGGGCTTGCTGACGCAGACCCGGCGCCACAGCTACATCGTTTCGTTGCTGGGCATCCGCCATGTCCTGCTGGCGGTCAACAAGATGGACCTCGCCGGCTATGCGCAGCCAAGGTTCGAGGAGATCGCCGAAGGATATCGCGCTCTTGCCGCGCAACTCGGCATCGACAACGTGACCTGCATCCCTGTATCGGCCCTCCAAGGCGACAACATCCTCGCCCATTCCACTGCAATGCCCTGGTATGCCGGCGCCACCGTGCTGGAGCACCTCGAGGGCGTGGAGATCGATCGCGCCGGCAAGGACATCGGCTTCCGCATGCCCGTGCAGTGGGTCAGCCGGCCAGACCAGAACTTCCGGGGATTCGCCGGAACCATTTCCTCGGGTTCAATCACTCCGGGCTCGCAGGTCATGGCGTTGCCGTCCGGGCGGCGTTCGGCGATCGCGCGGATCGTGACGGCCGACGGCGACCTCGCGGAGGCCAGTGCCGGACAGGCCGTTACTCTGACCCTGGCCGATGAGATCGATGCGAGCCGTGGCGACACCCTTGCCGCGGCCTCGACCCCCTGCGAGGTCTCGGACCAATTCGCCGCGCACCTGTTGTGGCTGGACGACCAACGCTTGCTCCCTGGCCGGCCGTACTGGCTCAAGATGGGCTCTCGTACCGTCGGCGCCACGATCACCGAAATCAAGCACAAGATCGACGTCAATACACAGGAAGAACTGGCGGCCAAGCATTTGGAACTCAATGAAGTCGCCTTCTGCAACTTGTACCTCGACCAGTTGGTTCCGTTCGAATCCTATGACCACAGCCGCGAACTCGGCGCCTTCATCCTGATCGACCGGCAGAGCAACGCCACGGTCGCCGCGGGTACCCTGTCCTTCGCGCTGCGGCGCGCCGGTAACATCCATTGGCAGCATGTGGACGTCGACAAGGGCGCGCGCGCGCTCATCAAGGCCCAGAAACCGCGCTGCCTCTGGTTCACCGGCCTGTCCGGATCTGGGAAGTCGACCATCGCCAACCTCGTCGAGAAGCAACTCCTCTCCAGGGCGCGACATACCTACCTGCTCGACGGGGACAACGTCCGGCACGGACTCAACAAGGACCTCGGATTCACCGACGAGGATCGCGTGGAGAACATCCGCCGCGTGGCCGAAGTCGCGAAACTGATGGTCGATGCGGGGTTGATCGTGCTGGTGAGCTTCATCTCGCCGTTCCGCGCCGAGCGCCAGATGGCCCGCAGCCTGTTCGACGAAGGCGAGTTCCTGGAAGTATTCGTGGATACGCCGCTCGAAGTTGCCGAACGACGCGACGTGAAAGGCCTCTACGCGAAGGCGCGCGCGGGCCAGCTTCGCAACTTCACGGGAATCGATTCACCCTACGAGCCGCCGCTCTCGGCCGAGGTCGTGCTGCAAACCGCGGACGAAAGCGCCGAGCAGTTGGCCGGGCACGTCATCGACCTCCTGGGCTAGGCGTTCGTCCCGCGTTCGCCCGCAACGGGTGGGCTCGCGCGGCGAGCCCACCCGCGCGTCACGGTGAGGGAACAGCCTCGACTTGCTTGCCCGTCGTGGTGGTCGGCACAGGCGATGGCTTGGGCATCGCCTGTTTGCGCGCCACCTTGTTGCGGTAGACCTCGATCGCCGGGCCGCCGTCGCGATGGAACCTTTGCACCGGTTCCAGGTGCAGGCGTTGCGCCAGCACTTTCGACGGAGCCTGTTTCCCGCCCCGACCCAGCGCCCCGACCTTCCTGAGCCACGGTACGTAGGCGGTCGGGCTCGTGACCAGGTACTCGCCCGGCGCCAGCCTCCCGGATTCTGCGATCTTGTCCAGCGACACCATTCGCGTCGGGGCAAAAAGCTGCGGCGCCAGCGAAACCAGCTCGATCTCGCCCGAAAGCCGGGCACGGGTCAGCGGCGTTCCCTGCTTGCCGCAGGTGTACCAGCACATGGCATAGGCGGGAATCTGGGCGCCAACGTGCAGCTTGAGGTCCTGCAGATTCGACTTGAGCGCCGGCTTGTCCATGTCCCAGGTGTAGGTGAAGCATCGCCCCATCACGCCGGCCTGGCCCGCATTGCAGGGCGATCGCTTGGGCTTGTAACAGCTCTTTCCGTTGCAAAGCCGCAGCTTCCCGTTCACGCGCGCGGCCGTCCCAGAACCCAGGCTGATGCGCAACTGTGGAACCTTCGTCGATTCGCTGAAGTCCCGGTACTCGCCTTCGTACAGGCGGCGCTCGAACAGTGCATGCAGGGAGTCGAATTTCTCGCGCTTGAAGATGAACACGCGCGAGAAGCGAGCGGCACTCCGATAATCACCAAAGGAGTATGCCCGGGGAAGGATGTAGTTCTTCTCGTAGGAATAGGTCAATGGGACGCGGTTCGCGGCGTTGACATATAGCCATCGGCGCGCGGTTTCTCGATTGGTGACCTGCGTATGCCCCTTGCGCTGCTGTGCGAGCGCGCGGGCATCGACCCAGAGGATGCCCGCCGCCAAGACCAGGAGCCCGACCGTCACCCATCGCTGCTCGCGTGGCCCGACCCGGCCACGTATCCACTCCACCAGGCAGGCGATGCCAAGCCATCCCGCCGCCCTGACCGCATCAGCGAATGGAAGCAGCCAGTACTCGCGGGGGAAGTTGGATACGGCGAACGGGAGTATCCCGACCAGGGTGGCAAGCAGCAATCCCGCGCTTCTGCGCCAGCGCAAGACAGCAAGCCACATGAACAGCATGAAGAGCCACGCGAGCGACTCGATGCTCAATGCCAGCTTCCCGAGCATGGCGATTCGGTCGCCGAGGGAATTGGCCTCGCTGGTGAAGTGCGAACCGCTCAGGTGGTTGCCGGCGGCCGAGAGGATGCCCGCGAAGTTGTACCGCGGCTGCAGCGCGAAGGCAGCGGCTATGGCCACGACCGTCGCGACGGCCATCATGGAGCCCCGCTGCTTCCAGCTTCGGGGCCTGTCCGGCTCGTCGATGGCCAGAGCAACGACCAGCGCGAAGTACACCAGCGCCGAGTACTTGCACGCGATTGCCGCGCCGATCGCCAGGCCTACGACGTAGGGCGTGGAGCGCGTGCGTCCCACGGCCAAGGCGTAGATGGCGACCGCGACGAACAGCGACACCAGCGAATCGGCGCGGATGTAGTTGGCGTAGCGCCACGTATCGGCCGAAAACAGGAATCCAAGGACGAACAGGACCGCCACCAGGCGCTGCCCCGTGATCTTGATGATGACCTTGGCCAGCAACAGCGCAGTCAGGACATCGGCAAGCGCATAGACGAAGCGCGTGACCCGGTACGCGCCCTCGTCCTGAAACAACAGGTAGATGCCATCCGCGTAGCTCGACACCACGCCCACTGCCTGCAGGGCCAGCGATGACAACGCCAGGGCCGCGGCGGCGATGTACATGCCCAGATGCCCGTAGCCGGACCACTGCGGCTGCCAGCCGCCGCCCGCGATCGCGACGGCATTCATGACGATCTCCGACTCGTCGACCTTCTGGCCCCCGTAGAAGAAGGCGCTTGTGCACAGCATCAGCGCGACACCGGCGGCCAGCAACAGCCAGGACGCAATGCGCCAGAATTTCGGCCAATTCGGCATGGTCGGCATCGCCGGCTTCCAGGAGGACATTCTTATCGATCCTTTGTATTGGGGGAGTTACAGGCCTGCAAGCACTTCATCGCACACCTCGAGAACCTCGTCGAGCCGGTCCTGCATTCCTATCCACAGCGGCAACCTGACGATCCTGTCGCTCACCGAGTCCGTGATGGAAAGGTCGCCATGCGCGCGACACAGGCGCTTCCCCGCGGGAGACGAGTGCAGTGGCACGTAGTGGAAAACCGATCCAACCCCAGCGGATTTCAGTCCCTCGATGAAGACCGTGCGCGCCTCGAGGCCCGGAAGCAGCAGGTAGTACATGTGCGCATTGTGTACGCAATGCGCGGGGATGATGGGACGGCGCGCGCGGCCTTCGAGTTCGTGACTGGCCGCCCATGCGTGGTAGCGGGCCCAGATCTCCAGCCTCTGGCGCGTGATCGCCTCCCCCTGCTCGAGCTGGGCGGCGAGGAATGCCGCGGTGATCTCCCCCGGCAAGTAGGACGAACCTACGTCGACCCATGTGTACTTGTCGACATGCCCTCGGAAGAACTGGCTTCGATTGGTGCCCTTCTCGCGGATGATCTCTGCGCGCCGGCCGTCCGCCTTGTCATTGATGAGCAGCGCCCCGCCTTCACCGGAGATGATATTCTTGGTTTCATGGAAGCTCAGCGCGCCGAACGCGCCAATGCTGCCCAGCGGCCTGCCCCGGTACGTCGAGAAGATGCCCTGGGCCGCATCCTCCACCACCTTGAGCCCGTGCGCGGCAGCGATGGCCATGATCGGATCCATCTCGCAAGCCACCCCCGCGTAATGCACCACGCAGATGGCACGGGTCCGGGCTGTGATCGCGGCTTCGATCAGGGTTTCGTCGATGTTCAACGTATCAACGCGGATATCGACGAACACCGGCGTGGCACCACGCAGGACGAACGCATTGGCGGTGGAAACGAACGTGAACGAGGGCATGATCACCTCGTCCCCCGGCTTCAGGTCCAGCAGCAACGCCGCCATCTCCAGGGCCGCGGTGCATGAGTGCGTCAACAGGGCCATCTGGCACCCCGTGCTTTGCTCCAGCCACCGATGGCAACGCTTGGTGAACTCGCCATCGCCGGAGAGATGGCCATTGGCATGCGCTTGGGCAATGAATTCCAGCTCATGCCCCGTCATGTACGGGCGATTAAATTTGATGTTGTTCACTGTGTCTCGTACCACTATGTTCCGTACAGATTGAAGACGAAAACGCCGGCCAGGATGAACCCCAAGCCCGCCCACTGCCGGGCCGAGTATCGTTCGCCGAACAATGACATCGCGGCGAACACGACTAGCAACTGCGTGATTGCGGTGCTGCTGTAGACCGTCGCGAGGCTCAGCTCGTGAAGGGCCAGGAACGAAGCCGCCGGCGCAACGCAGAACATGGCGATCGCGCCCCCGGTCATTGGCCGCGAACGCCGTTCGGACGCAAGCTTGAAGACCACCTGCCCCGCCGCGGTCGCGGCCAACGCAAGCGCAAGCCAAGCCCAGCCACTCACGTCACGACATCCCTCATCCGCACCACCCTGGCGGGCACCCCGGCGACGATGGCTTGTGCAGGCACGTCCCGATTTACGACGGCACCTGCAGCAACGACGGCTCCAGCGCCGATACGCACGCCCTGGAGCACGACGCAGGCCGCGCCCAGCCACACCCCGTCCTCCACGTCGATATCGCCCGCGACTTCGTCCAGTTCGCCCTTCATCGGGTCGTGCCCCGCGGAATGGAAGCGGACATTGGGCGCAATCCTGACGCCTGAACCGATGCGAATCCGTGCCCGGGCTACCATCCCCGGATAGAACTCGGCGCCCCGGTTGATGCTGACATCATCGCCAATCTCGACCAGCCATGGATACTTGAAGTAAACGCCGTGGTCAATCAGTACGCCCCGGCCGCACCGGGCAAGGAACACGCGCCATGCCAGGGTCCGGAGCGGACCCGGAAACACCTCGAGAACGGCATGCCCCCAGTGGATCGCCCAGGCATACAAGCCATTGATGGCACGCTTCGAGCGCAGGGAGGTCGGAAGCGCGGTCATCGCGCCTTGCCCTTGTGCGGACCGAATGCCATCAGCGCCACCCCCAGCGTGATCAGCATCGTGCCGCCGATCTGCGCCCACGCGATCGCTTCGCCGCGCCAATAGGAAAGCATCAGCACCAACGGGAAGAACAAGGCGGTGAACGGATAGGTAAGGCTCAGCGGGAATCGGCGGTGCGCAAAACCCCAGACGAGGAAACGCAATCCGTTCAGCACCACGGCGGCGGCGACTGCCCCTGCGGCCAACAGGTCCCATCGCAACTCGCGCTTGGCCGCAACGTCCAAGATCCATGCCGCCACCAGCTGGATGGCAACGGTCAACAGCACCAGCCCCAACGGCAGCAACCGGCCGCGCCATGCTTGCCTCACCCCGTCCATGAGGACGTGTCCACCTGCCATTCATCCGCCAGGCGCCGGTTGCTTTCGCGGTAACGGCGGGAGAGGCGGAGCAGCGATTCCGGGTCGATACCCTCGGCGTCGCCCGCGGCATTGATCCGGGACCGGCCCGGTTCAATCGCATCCGGGCACAGGCCGAGCCGGGCCAGCAATCGCGCCAATGCGCCGGTGCCCTGCTCGAACAGCGCCTCGCTGGTGACCACGAGAAGCTGCTCGCGGGGAAAGTGTCGCGCCCATACCTCGAGGTGGCGGACGTAGTCCCCGCGCGCCGCATAGGCGAACGGGCATACCGAGTAGAGGTCCCGATCCCAACGTGCGCAGCGATCCTGCTCAGCATCAAGCGCGCGCGCGAAATCGAGGTCCTCAATCCCATTGTCCCTGCTGAAACGCCAGTTGGAGTACGCGCGCTGGACGGGGTCCCGCAGGATCACGATGATGCACGCCTGCGGCAGCATGGCCTTGATCCGCACCGCAGAAGACTCATGCTCGATGTAGGACGTGCTCTTTTCCACGAGCAAGCGCTCGTTGCCGAGATGTCCGAAGTGGATCGACAAGTATTCTTCGTAGCGCTCCGGGCCCAAATCGCCGCGAAGGAAGAACTTTGGCTCCGGTCGCAGCGGCCTGGCCATGCAGGCGTCCGGATGGCAGTCCAGCGCCTGGTACAGGAACGTCGTCCCCGATCGCTGCGCCCCCACGATGATCGCGTGATCACGCATCGGCATCCACTCGCTCGGCCACCATGTAGGGATCGGCAACGCTGATCTGGTTGAGGATGCGAACGACGTACTCGCCGAGAATTGCCACCATCACCATGAGCACGCCGTTGAGGAAGGCCAGCAGCACCACCAGCGTCGTCCAACCGGGCACTTGGCTCTTAGAGAACATGCCATCGACCAGGTAGAAGATGCCGAGCGCAAAGGCTATCGTTGCAACCCCCATTCCTACGGCGGCAACCACCCGCAACGGAAATGAGGAGTAATTGAAGAGAATGGCACTTACCAGAAAGGCAATCTTGCGCCAGTTGTAGTTGCTGCTCCCCACCTTGCGCGAATGATGCTCCACGTCGGCGTTGGCGGCCCGGGCAGCATACAGCAGGCATAAGCCGGGGATGTAGGGATACGGCCCCCGATAGGCGTTGATGCGATCTACCACATCGCGCCTGATTAGCCTGAAATTGCTTAGCGTAAGGTCCCGCGGCTGGCCGAATATCCTGCGATTCAGCTCGCGGATCACCCTGCTCCCCAGTTTGCGATAGCCCGCATGCTGCTTCTGCCGGAACCTGCCGATGACAAGGTCGTGGCCTGCCTCGGCCTTCTCGACGAGCCTTGCGATCTCTTCTGGCGGATTCTGGAGATCGTCATCCATCGTTACCAGCCAGCGGCCGCGGGAAGCCCGGAACCCGCAAAGGTTGGCTGCGTGTTGTCCACTGTTGCGCAACAGGTTGATTGCGATCACGCGCGGGTCGCGGCGCGCGATGTCCGCGATCACGTTCCAACTGTTGTCCGGGCTGGCATCGTTTACCAGAATGATCTCGAACAACTCGTCGAACTGCTCGAAGAACTTGACTGTCCGAAGCACGGTGTCAGCGACAACCGCCTCGCTGTTGTAGACCGGAATGACCACGCTGTAACTTGGTGTTTCCATTCAGGCTCCATTCCGGGCGCGATTCGGTCAGTGATTCTCTAGGAGAGATGCTCCGGGCTGCATGAGCGATCCGTCCGCCATACTGCCGGTATGATAGCGAAGCCGTGGGGGCCATCCGTGGTCCGGTATCGCCGGCGAACGCAGGGGCGCGCTGACGAAAGCCTCCCCTGCCCGTTGCCGGCCAACCAGGGCCCCCCTTCCCCGCCTGCACGCCGATCCCAGTCGGCTACTTCGCGCCCGAAAATCTCCAGCCCGCTCCGTGACGTCGTTTATTGAGCGCGGATGACGGGCAAGTCTTCCGAACGACGATCCAGCAACCCCTGGTAGACGTCGCGATAGTGCAACGACATCGCAGCGGTGGTGTTGTGCTGTCCTTCTGCCGCCTGCCAGTCCAGGACCGCCTGCACGCGGCGGGCGTAGCCCGCAGTATCGGCCAACGCCGTTTCCAGTGCCAGCAGGATATCGTCAGGCTGGCTGTCCGGCGGAATCAGCCACCCTGCCCCGGAAGCACGTATCCGGTCGCCGACTGCGCCGATGTCCATCGCAAGCACGGGGATTCCGCAGGACCACATTTCAGTCAGCGTGTGGCAGTACGTCTCCGGCCAGATCGACAGGATCATGCCCAGCGTCGGCCGGATCTTCGCGACGCGTTCGGAGAAGGAAGCCCTGTCGTATCGGCCATGCTGGACGCCCACACCTTGCAAGCCCTGCGCAACCGCACCGAGCAGGTGGAACTCGAATCGCTTCCCGTTATCGGATTTCGCCATCTGGCGGATCAGCTCACTCCCCTTTGCGGGGCCGATGTTGCCGGGAATCAGGACGCGCGAGGGGCTCGCGGAATTGGGGGGCTCGGCCGTCGCCGTGTAGCCGGCGAAATCGCGGCCGTGCGGAATCACGCGAACCCGGCCAGCGAGCATCGGGTAGTTCGATTCTATCAGGGCGGCAGCAGACGATGCGGTCGTGATGAAGGCATTGCAACTCGAGAAAAAACGCTCGAAGCGCGCACGCCAATGATGAATGAATTTGTGCTTGAGCTCGGGCACCGGGCTTGCAGGCCAGAGTGCGCTGGTGCAATTGCCCTCGCCCGGCGTGCAGCGCCCTCCGCAATACCGCAAGTCATGGTCAAGGAGGTTGTGCGATGCACAGATGGAATAGAAGTCATGGAGCGAATAGACGACCGGGATGCCAATGGCCTGCGCGATCTCGGCAAGATTCATGCTGTGCCATGCGATATGGCGGATGTGCAGCAACTGTATCGAGTATCGATAGAGGAAGTCCGCCACGGTCTGGTCGTACTGGTCCGAGGCATGGGCCGTCGGTTCTACCCGGACGGCGAGTTCGACTTTCTCGCGCGGGCGCAACTCGTCGCCAACGAGTTCATACAGGCTGATCAGCCCGCCGTCGCACTGCAGGAGGAAGCAGTCGTAGGCATCGTCCAGCGCGCGCATCAGGTCCATGTTTGTCTGCGGCGTCCCGCCGGTCTGCGTCGAGATCACGAACAGCATGCGACGCCTGGCAGGCACCGTTTCCGCGGCACGAACCGCCTTGCCGATCCGGGCGCGCAGCGCATTGAACTCCATGTCCCGGAATCGTCTGGTCAGCGCCTTGTACTCGGGGAAATCCTGCGCCAGCTGGCTTGCGCCCGCCTGGAGAAGCGCGGTCTTCTCCTCGCGAAAGCTTTGCGACCGCTTATGGAAGACAAGCGCCTTGTCGCAGACCACGTTGCGCCAGCCCGCGCGCACTGCGCGCATGCAGAAGTCATTTTCCTCCCCGTAGCCGCGGGGGTACTTGCGCTCGTCAAAGGCTCCCAGGTAATCGAGCGCGGACCTGCGCATATACATGCAGAATCCGTTGCCGGTCGGGACCTCCAGCAGCGCGCCTGTCGTCGCGAACGTGACGGCGCGGGCGAAGCCTGCGTTGTCCATGCCTTGTGGGACAAGGTTCTCCTCGCCAATCACGGGAACGGAGAACGCGCCGGCATTGTTGGATAGCGCAGTCACCGTCGCCACGCGATCTAGTGCATACACGGCATATCTGAGGTTGTGCAGCCATCGCTCGGTGACCACCGTGTCGCTATTCAGCAGCACGACATCGTTCCCCGGGAGCGCCGCGATCCCCTTGTTGACGGTCCGGGTGTAACCGAGGTTCTCGGCATTCCTTTCGACCACGAAGCGCGGCCGGTCGCCATAGCGGTCGAGAAGAGTCCGCATACCAGGCTGCGTGCTGCAGTCGTCGATGACGAGTACGCGCGACCAAGGGGGCAAATGCTCGGCCAGCGATGCCAGGCACTCGGACACGGCATCGAGCGCATTGTAAACAGGCACCAGCACCGTGACAGGCTGCACCAGCCCCCCCCGGACGGCCGACAGGTACCTTGCCGCTGCGGCGGCCATGGGTGGATGCTTCAGCGCGACCGTGCGGGGGCTGCGCTTGAGCGAATTCCCCGTCAGCTTGACCCTGACGTCCAGTTCCGTCCCCTCGGGGAAGACATTGGATGTCCACGACATCTCGAAGCCGGCGTTTTCACCGTCGTATCCGAGCCGTCCCACATCGACGCGGGGACGATTGCTGGAGAACGGCATGACCAACTCGCCGTCGGCATACAACTCCAGTTCAACCGCGCTGCCGGGACGCAACGTATCCACCACCCAGCCCGAGATTTTCCCCCGCTCCATGCGATCGACGTAACCGTCGAAACGGACGCGGTCTCGCTCGCGTGCGAGCAGGTAACCGACAAAACCGGAGACCGAGGCGTGCGTGTCGGTCGTGCTATGGGCAGCGGCATCGAACGACGGGCCCGGCGATCGGCCGAGGCGACCGCCAAACCGGACGTAGTGCTCCGCCGGGTCCATGTCCAGCAGGCCGACATCGGGGTACTGCTCCAGATACCACGACTCGTCGAAGATCTCGGAACCACGGACCAGCGCGACCTGCTTCCGGACACTGATGGTGTCCGCCGTCACCGGCTCGTTGCTCATGGAAGTCGACTGTGTTGGCATGGGGATCCTGTCTCAGTTCGTGGCAACGTCGTGCAGGGGATTCAGGCGACGGCGACGGCACGCGTCTTTGGCAACCATCCCGATCGCACCCCTGCCCGCTTGCATCCAGGGCCGCACGAAGGCACCACGCGCGTCCGTGCTTCCCGAACGCTCGGCCCAGTGTTCGGAGAACAACCATTGCAGCGCTTCACTCACGCTCGCCCCTGGATGCCTGACTACCGATCTCAAGGATGTTCCGCCGGCTTCGCTTCGCGCTCATTATCCAATCGCTGTCGGATGTAGTGAACCAGCGGATTGCACCCAGATGCGGCCATGCCCGGACATGAGTCGCGATAGGCGACGGTCTTGAACTCTTCGCTTGGGTCCCGCCCTTCGATTGCACCATGCAACAGATAGTGTTCGATCGGATCGGCACCGCTCGCAAGGACGTCGGGATTCATCACAAGGTACCAGGCATCATCGAACAGACCCGACGCGCGAATGAGCTCGGCGTCCCTTCGCACCGCGGGATCCTGCGCTCGCGCGTCGTCCCGCCTGAACCTTCCAGCCAACCATCTCACGGGCATGGTGGCGCGCCAGGAACGGCTGGCCTTCATCCCCTCGACCTCGCGCCACACGGCATCATGGAGGCGCCGCGCAGCCCGAACCCGCGCCTTCAACATGGCGTTCGCGCGATTCTGATCAGCCAACCTCCTGCGCACCAGCTCGCTTGCCTCACGCCGATCCGCCAGCTCCGCGTGCATGCCCGCGACTTCGGTCCGCCGCTTTCCCTCCAATCGAGCAGCCTCCGCGAGCTTCGCATCCAGTTCGCGGCCTGACGCCTGCGAGGCGGCCAGCGCCGCCTCCGCTTCCGCCAGCAGGCGTGTCAGCAGTACCGTCTCGCTAATCATGCGGCCAGCACTTTTATCCGCCATTGCTTTTTTTTCGGCAGCAACCCTCAGTTGCTCCCGGCTCGCAGCAAGGTCGCGC
The DNA here is from genome assembly GCF_000422305.1 of Luteimonas mephitis DSM 12574. Lineage (GTDB taxonomy): Bacteria > Pseudomonadota > Gammaproteobacteria > Xanthomonadales > Xanthomonadaceae > Luteimonas > Luteimonas mephitis. The sequence goes on from NZ_KE383816.1 coordinate 384,786, forward strand.
TCCCGCGCCGCCAATGCACTGCGAAGAGTTTCAGAATCCTTCGCCTGGGTGGCGATCACGTCCTGCATCTTGGCGTTCTGTTCGCCCAACGATGCGACCTGCTTGCGTTGTTCCTCGTTGACAGCCGCATACTCGGAAAGCCGCGCAGCCATCTCCTCCAACGCCAGCGCGAAATGAGCGCTTCCCTTCGCCAGCGCGCCAATCTCGTTGATCCCCTTTTGCACTCCATCGGAAATCGCCGCCAAGGCGACCCGCTGCTGTCCCAGCCCCTTTTGCATCCTGTCGACTGCCGGCAACATGGCCGCGACGGCGCGGTTGCGCTCAAGCTCCTTTTGCTTGCGCTCCGCATCCGCGCAACGCCTCTCCTGAGGCGTCACGACTGATGGCAGCGTGGACTCGTAGCCAGCAAGAACCTCGTGCAGCTGCTTGTTCATGGAAGCGAACCGGGCTGGGGATGCCTTGCCATTGGACACCGCCTGGTAGAGCGCATTCTGCGGCGCGGTCGAGAACTCTCGCAGGTCCTCACGCATCTCGCGCTCACGATAGAGCCGCTCGTCGACAAATTTCGAGATCTCGTTTTCCAGTGGTTGCCGGAGACCGGCCACCCCCAGATCTTCCAGCTCCCGACCGAGGCGAGAAACCACGTCGCCCGGCCGCGTCATGAGGTCGCGATGCGCGACGGTGATGCCCGCAAGGCCTTCGCTGGCGAGGTGAGCAGACATCACATAGCGCTGCCACAGTGCCAGTCCGACCTCGATCGGAATCTGGTTTCTGGTTTGCAGGCTTGCAGCGACTTCCACCGGGGATCGATGGATATGGATGCAGACCGGGGTTTCCAACACCCTCCGCCACAGGGGCAGCAGCAGGCACAACCGCGGTTCCTTGATGAACCATGGTCGGTGGGCATCCATCTCCAGAACGATGTTGCCGGCACGAAGGAGGAACTCCTCGACCACGTCGCCCGGCAGTTCGCTGATTTCGAAACCCGAGATGCGATTCCAGTCGCAGCCAGCCGAATGGAGCACGAAATCATTCAGCGCCCTGACGTCCCTGCGCTCCCAGAACCCCTTTGGATTCTCGCTGTTCGCACCCGTGCCGATCCCTTCGGCGCCGAAATAGACGCCCATCAGGTTCAGCAACCTCGCAAGCACTGACGTGCCCGATCGGTGCATGCCTAGCACGATCAGCTGCATACCATCCCCGGGTGCGCAAGAAGTTGGGGCGGGCTTGGGTACTCTCGTTTACCGGGGAACAATTGCCGCCTCCTTCTCATTCGCATGACATCAGCTCGACGAATCCAGCGACATCTTGATCTCGGTCGTCGATATTTCCGCCGTTCTTGGCAAGTACACCACTTCGCAATACTGCGACAGTGCATCGAACCTTCCAGACCAATCGGCCCCCATCACGAAGACATCCGCACCGTAGCGCATGATGTCACCCGCCTTCTGGTCCCAGTCCCGTTCGGGGAACACCTCGTCCACGTAGCGGATGGACTCCAGCACGGCCTTCCTGTTCTCGTAGTTCAGCAACGATGACTTGTGCTTGCCGCGGTTGAATTCATCGGTTGAGAGTCCAACCACAAGTCTGTCGCCCAGTGCGCGGGCGCGCCTGAGCAGGTTGACGTGCCCCACGTGGAGGATATCGAATGTTCCATAGGTAATCACCGTCTTCATTCGATACCTCCGGGTCCGGCTATTGCATCAAGGAAGCCGGCCGATTCAACCCCTGAGTCCTCGCGCACGTAAAGCTGCCTGACCTTCATGGCGACGCGCCATGAATTGCTGTCATCTGCATGATCGAAGAATAACTGGCGCTTCCACTGATAACTGCACTCTGCCAGTTCCCCGACTGGTTCGAAGACTCTTTCCAATGCAGACATGAATCCGATGAAGTCTCGGCAGACGGGTCCCGGGAAAACATGCTCCATGTCATAGAAGAGACCACGCTCCGAGTTCGCATAATCGTCGTAGTCGTAAGCGAAGCTGACCATTGGTCGGCCTGTCAGCATAAAATCGATGAAGCAACTGGAGTAGTCGGTAACCAGGGCCGCGGCCTCCCGGTAAATAACCTCGACATCCGGAAAAAGCCGGTCCGACAGGTCCAGGGTGTCCGGACCTCGAAGCATGCTGAAGTAGGTACGGGCCTTGTCCGCCATGTGCTCCCGGACCCCCAGGACTGCGTTGTTCCTGCGCAACCAGCCATGCAGCGAATCAACCTCGTCGCTCGTGAAGCGGTAATACGCATCCTGCTGGCCGGCTTTGAACGTCGGCACGAACAGGACCAGGCGACGCCCCGCGCAGAGTTCGACGATGCGATTGCCCTGCGCGCGCAAGTCCGGCGGCAAGCGTTCGAAGCTGCGCGTGATGAAATCATGGCGTGGCAATCCAGTGCACCAGACCTGGTGATAGCTCAGCGGGTGGAATGCCGTGGCCATGGCCAGGGTGTCGACCTTGGACGAACTGATCACGGCCTTGCACTTCGAATGTTCGTTTGCAATCCCCTTCAAATTCCCCTTCATGTCGAGGGAGGCATAGCCAATGCGCTTCAATGGGATGCCGTGCCAGAGATTGATCAGGTTGTGCAGCCTGGGATTTACTGGAAACACCAGGTTGCGCGCAGGACTGTGCTTGATGAAGATCTGCTTCGCCCGCAGGAGGTGATACTGGCCTTCCGGGCTTTCCAGCGGCGCCACCACGACGTTCGCACCATCGACGGCGACGGGCTTGCCGCGGGTCAGGACGATCTTCTTGATCGACGGGTCGAATCGCACCTCCTCGAAGAGTGCGCGCTCGTTCCCGGCGAACGTGTTGTTGAATGCGCACGCCGGAAATGCCCACCAGTGATCGAACTTTGGCGTTTCCCGGTCCGCCTTCCTGAAATCATCGCCGCGAAGCACGACCGGCACGATGGTCCGCCCGTCGGCATCTTCGATAATGCTGAAACTGCGATGCAACTTCCCGTGATCCGACACGCGCAACAGGTTGCGCTCGATCATGTCGACCGGCGCCTCGGGTACAAGCGTCCGCACCGTTTCCTTCCAGCCAGCCAACCCCGGGGTGTCGTAGTGGTTCTCCGACAGGAAATAGCGCTTCAGGAACGGATACCCATTCCTGATCAGATCGAAGTGATAGCGGGTATAGATCGGATGGAATGGATAAAGGTGGTCGATGAAGGTATCGAACAGGTACTGCCTGCCAATGAGATAGTGGGTCAGCCCGATTTCGTACTTCTGGATGACACGCAACTTGGCGCTCTGCGGGCCAACCGCATCGAGCCGTCGCCGGAAGCCGGGGTCCTGGATAACCGGCTTGCGGTAAGCCAGGAAATAGGACCCGACATGGAAGTCGTACAGATAGTCGCGCTCATAGGCGTCCACCAGCGAGGATCGCACCTCTTCCATCGGAATAGGATCGCGGAAGCCGTTGCTGGCGGCTTCACGGGTCCGGGCGAGCCCCTTCGTGGCCTGGACGCCCCACCAATCGCAAGCCCTGGCATCCATCTTGGCGAACATCGGGGCCAACTCCCGAAGCAGGTAGCTGCTGTCGTTGGCAAGAATCAACTCATCGTACTGTCCGACGGTGCTCCAACCCACATGATCCCTGGCTAGCGCCGACCATGAGCCAAAATCGTAGGCGCCATGGCGATAGGCCCAGCACGCGCGGGTGAACGGCCGAAGTTTCTCGAGCTCCCCGTCCTGCATGACGCAGTCGGCCAGGTAGTAGACGTCGGCAAACCGGCTCAGTTCGCGCACGAAAGCAATAACGCAATCATCGACAACGCCGTCCGCGTCGTAACCTGCAAACAGGCAGATGCGTCGGACGCTTGCGCCGGCCGCGTAGGCGTGGCCGCTGCCGGGACGATATGGCTCCGGTCGGGTGGGATAGCCAGCGGCCTTGCCGACCAGTGCGTAATGCAGCAACGGGTTGATTGCCTCCCGGGAGGGATCCAGATGGCTGGACCAGTACCACCAGACGTCGAACTCCGGCATTGGCTTGCGAAGGCCACGCCAACCGTACCGGCAGAAATGCACCAGGGGATCCAGCCCCGCTGCGGCCACGTCCGGATTATTCTGCAGATAGTAGGGCGCATCAAAGAGCCCGCTGGCGACGAGCAGATCGATCTCGGCCTTCAGTTGCGGATCATCTGCATCCGGTGCTTTTTCAACTGCGCCGACGGATCCGGCGAGCGTCTTGCCCAATCCGTCCAGGGCGGCATTGGGGCCGATGCCGAGTTGCCGGCCATGGACAAGGTAGTGACGCAGTGGATCCAGGCAGCTGGCAGCTGCTTCAGGGCATCTGCCCAGATACCAGTCGCAGTCGAACCAACCGGACCTGCACAGGAACTCCATGCATGCGGCGACGTCATCCCCTCCTTCCTGGGATTCAGGCCCGTTCGCAACGGCGTGCACTTCGTCGGACACCTCGGCGCTCATTCCAGCGCAGTCCGCGACTGCTGGCTGTGCACAACCGGATTGATGCCGGAACGGCGACATTCCGGGTTCTGCGCAAGATAGTCTTCCGTACTGAAGTTCGGGCCTGGATCGCGACCTTCGGCGGCTCCGCAGCGCAGGTAGTGGGCCGCTGGGCTGACTCCAGCCAAAGCCACGTCGGGATAGTGTTGCAGGTACCAGGCTGGCTGGAAAACCTGCGACATTTCAATCAGCCGGGTGTGCTCCGCCTCGATACGGCTCGCCGTCGACTGCCAATGCCTGGCGAGGAAGCGCAGCCACGGCCAGCGGGAGACCAGGAATCGACGCCACGTGATCGGGGAGCCGGGCTCGCGCACCTCCCAATATGCACGCGAGAGCTCCCTGGCGAGGCATTCGGCAAGATATGTCGAAATCGCTTCGGCATTGCTGCCCCTCGCCTGCCAGTGCGCAACCTGCTCAGCAAGCGGCTCCTGCTCCGCGCGTACCTGCGCGAGTTCACGCCGGCAAACCAGCAAGGCTTCCGAGAGCTTGTGGGTGTCGCTTTGTGTCTCCATAGATTGCACCTGGTTCTCCGGCCAATTGTCATGCGGCCTTGTGGAACTGCCGTCGCGGCGCCCCATCATTCCGGCTTCGTCGGTTCCGCTACGCTCACCATGGACTTGATGACGCGTTGCGCCAGTCGCAGGGGCCGTCCGGAGGGGGTGCTTAGCGACAGCCCCTTCTTGCCGAGCTCGGCCAAACTGTTGATTCCTGGAACCGGGAAGTCGATGACGTAACCAAGCCTTGCATGCGCCAGCTTGAGATGGCGCTGCACATCCTTGCGCTCAACGGGCTCACCGAGATCAACGAAGTTCCGCTCTGCTCCTATGCCAACCACCAGTTGCGCCGGGATGTCGCCATTCTCGTCGACGGCCCATCCGCGCAGGATCACTCGCCCAGCGTGCGCTTGTACTTCGTCCACATACCCTGCAGGAGGCGACATCTTCTTCGAAGCCGCGGGTATACGACCGTAGCCGTCGACCTCCAGGATGCTTTGATTGAACGATTCGGCGTACTCATCCATCCCGGCCATCGGAGCCATTGAAGGGGTCAACCGTTCCCACTGCAGGACCACGGGCATGTAATCCGCCAGCAAGAACTGCTCTTTTACTTGTTCGTGGTACTTCAACGGCACAAATCCATCAAGGGCAAAATCGCCGCGACCATTCTCCGCATGCCACAACCGCACGAGGTCAGGACCGGCCTTCTCGTCGAAAACTCGCTGGATCGTCTTGTCGATCGTGAACGGCGAATAGTCTCGCGCCACCAGTTTCTTCAGCCTTGGAGACGCGTTCAACTGGCCCTTGGCTATGCGCTGGATGACGCCGTCACCCGAAACAACCGGCACCTTGGCGGGCAGGAACAGGTTAGATGCAATGCTGCTCTTGCCGTAACCTGGTGGCTGCATGAGCAAATAGGCGATCGGCCGCCTCCGCGACACATGGATGACGTGCCGCGGCACGGGATCGCCCGCCTGATCAACACTGGGTCCCATCCACTTCCACGCATATCCGGCCAAGGTCTGCGTGAGTTGCGCCATGCTGGGAAAGTAGCGCTCATCAATGCCGCGCTTGACCTTGACCCACTCCGCTCTTGGAGAAGATGCGATGCCCAGTTCCAGGATCAACACGCCGTCCTCGGTCAATGCGCCGGCCAATCGGTGCAGTAGTGCGGCTTGATCCTCGGCGTAATGCAGCGCGGACGCCAGCAGCACCACGTCAAACGGCCCTTCGGGCAACTCGCTCCAGTCACGCAGGTGGAACTCGCAGTCAGGAAACCGGTGCCGCGCCCGCGCAAGGAACGCCGCGGAGCGGTCGAGGCCAACCGATCGGCTGGCTCCCGCAAACTTGGCGAAGCCGCAAAAGAACCCCTCGTTGCAGCCCACGTCGAGGAAACTGCGCCCTGCAAGGTCCGGTAGCTTGAGCGCCTTGAGCTTCTCAAGCGTACGCGAGTCACCGCTGGCATCGGGAAAGGACTGGTACTGGGCCATGCTGCTGTGGATTTCCTTGGACTCCACCCGAAGGCGGCGGTGAAATACTCTACGAGGCTGGCTTGAGCTGGTTGGCCACGGAAGCCGCGATCCGCAGCGGTGTGTGGGTGTACTCGGCGGTTGCGCCAGCGAGAATGCGGGCCTCCGCAGCACCGAGTTCAGCCACGGTGATGAAGCTGGCCGGCAGCGGGACGGTCGCCAGGAATCCGCACTCGTCATTGCTCAAGCCGAAATGGCGCTTCACGTCCGGGCGCCGGATCCGTTCGATCGTCGATGCCGCGTGCCGCTGCCCATTCAGCTGCAGCGCCAAGCCTGAAGGAACCGCTCCTTCGGTATCAACAAACCATCCACGGATCACGCACGCATCACGCTCCACGGCAATCGCCTCGACGGCACCGAAGATCTGCGCCCCGCGCGATTCGGGCATATCCAGCGACGCTTCCCCGTCAGAGCGCAGCTTGGCCAGCAGCTCGTGATAGTACTTGAGCGACGCTGTGATATCCCCGGAGAACATGAGCCGGCCGCGCTCCAGGACGATGCCGCGGTTGCAGATGTCGCGCAGCAAACCGGTGCTGTGGCTGGCCAGCACGACGATCTTGCTGCCGCCCACGCGGCTCTGCATCCGCTCCTTGGCCTTGCGCATGAAATCGGCATCGCCCGCACCGACCCATTCGTCCATCATGATGATGTCGTGCTGCACGGACGTGGAGATCGCAAATCCCAAGCGCATCTTCTGCCCGGACGACAGCGTGCGTAGGCGATGGTTGACCTTTTCACGCAACCCGGAGAACTCGAGGATCTGGTCGATCTGGCCTCTGAGGAATGCCGCGCTGAGCCCCATCGCGATACCTCGCAGGTAGACGTTCTCCCGCACCGTCGCTTCGCCGTTGAAGCCTAGCGAGATGTTCAGCAGCGCCTGGCAGCTTCCATCGACCACCAGCCGGCCTTCACTGGGCTGGTAGACCCGGTTCAGCACGCGCAGCAGGGTGGACTTGCCGGCGCCATTGCGTCCGAGGATGGCCAGCCGATCTCCCTCCCGGAGTTCGAAGCTGATGTTGTCGAGCAGACGAAGCAACTGGCGCTTGGGTGGATCGAATGCCGCGCCGAAGAACAGTCCACCCCAGCCCGATGAAGTCCGCTCGCGTTGGAGGAACGCGGGGACATCCAGGCTGAGACCGTCGACCAGTACGTGTGCGGTCATCGTCAGATCCACAAGGGCACGTAGCGGGCGTAGCGGCGGTATGCCACCGTCGCCACGGCCAACCCGACCACGGTCATGACACCTACATACCAGATCGAAGTCATCTCGACCGGTTGCCCCATGATCGGTGACCGGAAAATTTCGACGAAATGATAGAACGGATTGAACCGCATCAGCTGCGCGCGCATGCTGCCGGCCGGCATCATTTCCGGGTACCAGATGATCGGCGTCAGCAGGAACAGGAAAATCGAGACCGTGTTGAGCAACTGGCCGAAATCAGGGAATCTCGCCCCCGCCAGCGCAAAAATGGCGGCGATCCACAGCGCATTGATGTAGATCAGCACCATCACCGGGATCGACACAAGCAGCCCCTGGAGCGATATGTCGCCGAAGAGAATCAGCGCAACGGCGACCACCGGCAGGTACATGCACATGTCAAAGAACGACTTCGCCAGCGACTGCAGCAGGTAATCCGTCAATCGCATGTGCCCGTCCATGATGAACGAGACGCTGCTATGGAAAACATTCGCGCTGCCGATCACCGAGGACATCAACGTACGGAAGATCATTGCACCAAGCGCGACGTGGACGAAAAAATCCCCCGAATCCGCATCGGACTGCATGCCGCGAAAGAATGTTCCAAGGCCAAAAACGTAGACGATGGAAGGCGCAAGCAGCCAGACGATGCCGAAACGCGACTTGCGCGCACGCACGATGATGTCGAGCCAGCTCGACAGCGCCCAGAATTCGGGGTATCGGAAACTTTCCCGCAGTTCGCGCCAGAATGCACCGGGAGCAGCATTCGCACGCGTGCTTGCCCTGGTCGGCGCATCCAACGCGGCCCCGCTCACGACAGCGCGGCATCCAGGTCAGCGCGCAGGTCGTCCAGCGACTCCACCCCCACGCTCAACCGCACCAGTTCGTCGCCGATCCCCAGTCGCGCGCGGTTTTCGACCGGCACGCTGGCGTGGGTCATCACCGCCGGGTGGTTGACCAGGCTTTCGACGCCGCCCAGCGATTCGGCCAGGGTGAACAGTTCGGTGCGCTCGCAGAAGCGCCTGGCAGCCTCGAAACCGCCCTTCAGGCGGATCGACAGCATGCCGCCGAAGCCGTCCATCTGCCGCTTGGCCAGCGCGTGGTGGGGGTGCGAGGCCAGGCCCGGGTAGATCACGTCCGCGACGGCCGGATGCGATGCCAGGTACTCCGCCAGCGCCTGCGTGTTCTCGCAGTGCGCCTTCATCCGCAGGTGCAGGGTCTTCAGGCCGCGCAGCGCCAGGAAGCTGTCGAACGGCCCCTGCACCGCGCCGGCCGAGTTCTGCAGGAACGCAAGCTTCTCGGCCAGCTCGGCGTTGTCGCCGACCACCAGCATGCCGCCGACCATGTCGGAATGGCCGTTGATGTACTTGGTGGCCGAATGCATGACGATGTCGGCGCCGTGTTCCAGCGGGCGCTGCAGGATCGGCGAGGCGAAGGTGTTGTCGGCCACCATCAGCACGCCGTGCTTCCTGGCGATCGCGGAGATCGCCTTGAGGTCGACGATCTTGAGCAACGGGTTGGTCGGGGTTTCCACCCAGACCAGCTTCGTCTTCGGGCCGATCGCGGCCTCGAACGCCGCCGGGTCGGTCAGGTCGACGAAACTGAAGTCCAGGCCGGCGCTGCGCCGGCGCACGCGCTCGAACAGGCGGTAGGTGCCGCCGTAGAGGTCGTCCATGGCAATGACGTGGTCGCCGCTGTCGAGCAGTTCCAGCGCGGTCGCGGTCGCAGCCATGCCCGAGGCGAAGGCGAAGCCGCGGCTGCCGCCTTCCAGCCCGGCCACGCAGCGCTCATAGGCGAAGCGGGTGGGGTTGTGGGTGCGCGAGTACTCGAAGCCCTGGTGCACGCCCGGACTGGACTGGGCGTAGGTGGAAGTGGCGTAGATTGGCGGCATCACCGCGCCGGTGCTCGGGTCCGGCGCCTGTCCGGCGTGGATGGCCTTGGTACCCAGGCCCCAGTCGGGTGAGCCGGCCGGGGCCGCGCCGTGTTCGTTGTTCATGAAAGCCGCCAGTTCAGCCGATGCAGCCGGTCATTCTAGCATCGGCAGGGGCAGGCCCTCCCCCTGCGGCGGGCCCGCCGGCCCGGCTTACTGAACGCGCCGGCGCAGGTAGTTCAGCAGGTCGATCCGGGTGATCAGGCCAAGGAAACGGTCGCCATCCATCACGATCGCCACCTGGCCGCGGTCGAACACGGGCAGCAGGGCCTCGATCGGCGATTTCACGTCGATGACTTCCAGCTTGCTGACCATCGCGGTGCCCACGGTGTCGCGGAACCGGGCCTCGTCGCCGTAGACGTGCAGCAGCACGTCGGATTCGTCGAGGATGCCGACGATGCGGTCGCCGTCCATCACCGGCAGCTGCGAGATCTCGTACAGCTTCATCCGCTGGTAGGCGGTGACCAGCAGGTCGCCCGGGCCGACCACCACGGTGTCGCGCTGCGAGTACGGGCGCAGGATCAGGTCGCGCAGGTCGCCAGTGGGCTGGCGCTCGAGGAAGCCGTTGTCGAGCATCCAGTAGTCGTTGTAGAGCTTCGACAGGTACTTGTTGCCGGTGTCGCAGACGAACAGCAGCACCTTCTTCGGCGTCGCCTGCTCGCGGCAGTACTTGAGCGCCGCGGCCAGCAGGGTGCCGGTGGAGGAACCGCCGAGGATGCCCTCGGCCTGCAGCAGTTCGCGGGCGGCGAGGAAGCTCTCCTTGTCGCTGATCGCGTAAGCCTTTTTCACCCGCGAGAAATCCGAGATCGTCGGCAGGAAGTCCTCGCCGATGCCCTCCACCATCCAGCTCGCGGACTTGTCGCTCAGCGTGCCCTCGTTGATGTATTCGGCCAGGATCGAGCCGACCGGGTCGGCAAGGATCATCTCCACGCCTGGCGCGTGCTGCGCGAAGCAGCGCGACAGCCCGGTCATGGTGCCGGAACTGCCGCAACCGAACACCACCGCGTCCACGCCGCCAACTTCCGCCATCTGCCGCAGGATTTCCGGGCCAGTGCCGTGCTCGTGCGCAGCCGGGTTGTCGGGATTGCCGAACTGGTTGATGAAATAGGCGCCGGGGGTTTCGCGCGCGATGCGCTCGGCCAGGTCCTGGTAGTAGTCCGGATGGCCCTTGGCGACGTCCGAGCGGGTCAGTACCACCTCGGCGCCCATCGCCTTGAGGTTGAAGATCTTCTCGCGGCTCATCTTGTCCGGCACCACGAGGATCAGCCGGTAGCCCTTCTGCTGCGCCACCAGCGCCAAGCCGATGCCGGTGTTGCCCGCCGTGCCCTCCACCAGCGTGTCGCCGGGCTTGATGTCGCCGCGCTTCTCGGCGGCCTCGATCATGCTCATGCCGATGCGGTCCTTGATCGAACCGCCGGGGTTCTGGTTCTCGAGCTTCAGGTACAGCTCGCACACGCCGGTGTTCAGGCGCTGGGCCTTGACGATGGGCGTGTCGGCGATGAGTTCGAGGACGGAAGCGTGGATCGACATGTTGCGCTCGCGGAAAAGGCACGGAGCGCGATTATTGCATCGTCCCGGGACCTGTCAGGGCCGGTGGCCGGAAGGCCCGGGAGCTCGCGGACGACGACGACCGACGAGGATGGCCGCCGCCGCCCGCGAATGAGGCGTGTCTACGTCAGTTCTGCAGGGACTCGAACAGGCGCGAAAGGCGATCCTTGGCGGCCAGCTTCTCCCGCTTCATCTGCAACAAGGTGCTGTCATCCATGGGAAGCACGCCGAGTTCGGCGTCGAGGACCTTCTTGTCGAGTTCCTTGTGGTGGTGATAGAGCTGGCGGAATTCCGGATTCGCCTTGAACAGAGCGTCGAGTTCGGATTGCGGTTGCCCTTCAAACATGGAAGCCTCCTTCAGCACGAAAAACGAACGCCCCGGGCTTCTGGCACGGGGCGTTCCGGGGATCATCGAGCAGGGCGAAAGGCGCGGGCACCTTCTTTGGGGCACCGGGCCGGAGACCACTTCCGGCGTCGGGTTCCCCTGGATGGTGCGGCTGGATCATTTCGTCGCGGCTCTGGGTCAGCCAAGCGGCCTTGATCGGAGTGATCGGCCCCTTGGGTACTCGACCCTACTCCCCGAATCCGGGGGCGGCAAGCGTATGGCGCAAACATCTGATTCCCCTGGGGCCGACCCTGGGTTCAATGCCGGAAACTGCGCACCGGATCGCGCTCGGAAGTATCCCGCTTGCGCGCAAGCAACTGAATTTTAACGAATATTTACCAGGCTCCGACAAACCGGGACTTAGGGCTTGCCGCTTCCCTTTGGCGCCGGCTTCGGCGGCGCCTCCCCCATCAGCTCGGCCTCCTGCCGGGCCAGTTCGGCAGCGCGCTGGCGCGCCGCGCGCAGCTTCGCCGCCTGTCCGCTGGCGACGCTGTCGAGCGCCCCTTCGGCGTCGGCCCGCGCGGTGGCGTCGGCGTCGGCCTGCTCGCGCAGGCGCGCGGCCTCTTCGGCCTGGATCTGGGCCTGGATGCGCAGGCGTTCGGCCTCCTGGCGGGCGCGGGCGGCGTCGCGACGGCTGGCTTCGACCAGCAGTTCGCTGCGCTCGCGATCGAGGCGGTCGATTTCGCGCTGGACCACCGCAGTCTGTGCGGCGACTTCGGCGGTTTCCACCCTTGCCTGGGCCACCTTGAGCGCGACGGGACGGCGCGCCTTGTTTGCTTCGCCCAGCACCTGCACGGCCTGCCTGGCCTGCAGTCGTTCGTACGCGGCCACGCCGGTCGTGCCCGGGTCGGCATCCAGCGCCTGCAGGCGCTGCGACAGGCGCAGGACATCCGGGTTGTCGGCCGCATGCGCGAGCGGCGCGGCGAGCAGCAGCGCGGCCAGTCCGATCAGGAGCCTCATTGTCCGTCCTCCATGCCCAGGCGGTCCTTGAGCTGGCTGATCTCGGCGCGGCGCTGCGCCAGTTCGGTATCGGCGACGGCCTTGCGGCTGCGCGCATGGGCCAGGTCGGCAACGGCGGCGGCCTGCACCGCCAGCTGGCGCGCGTCGTCCTGCTGCCCCTGCGCCATGGCGGCCTGGGCGAGTCCCAGCGCGCGGCGCGCCTGGGAAATCTCGTCGGCTGCGTACTGGTCCGCGTCGGCATCGCCGGCACGGGTCACTGCCTGCTGGGCGGTGGCCAGCTCGGCGGTCGGGGGCGGCAGGCTCGCGCAGGCCGTGAGCGCCAGCACGATTGCGAACATCGACACCTGCAGGGCCGATCTGATTTGTGCGAAGCTTGTGGCCATTGGGGGGTCGCGCTCCCGGGGATCCGCGGCCATTGTCATCAGCATCCGGCGGAATCGCAACGATTCCTCTCCCGGCAGTGGGGGTTCGCTCATGGACATCGGCTATTTCCTGAAGCTGATGACGGAAAAGAACGCGTCGGACATGTTCCTGACGACCGGCGCGCCCGTGTACATCAAGGTCGAGGGCAAGCTCTACCCGCTCGGCAACACCGGCCTGCCCACCGGCATGGTCAAGAAGATCGCCTACTCGCTGATGGACGAGGGCCAGGTGCCGCAGTTCGAACGCGACCTGGAGTTGAACATGGCGCTGTCGCTGCAGGACTCGGGGCGCTTCCGCGTCAACGTGTTCAAGCAGCGCGGCGAGGTTGGCATGGTGATCCGCTCGATCCGCAGCACCATCCCCAGCATCGAGGAGCTGCAGCTGCCGCAGGTGTTGAAGGAGATCATCATGGCCCCGCGCGGGCTGGTGCTGATCGTCGGCTCCACCGGCTCGGGCAAGTCGACCACGCTGGCCTCGATGATCGACTACCGCAACTCCAGCACCTCGGGCCACATCCTCACCATCGAGGACCCGATCGAGTACCTGCACCGGCACAAGAAATCGATCGTCAACCAGCGCGAGGTCGGCCTCGACACCCACGCCTTCCACAACGCGCTGAAGAACGCGATGCGCGAGGCGCCGGACGTGATCCTGATCGGCGAGATCCTCGACGCGACCACGATGGAGGCGGCGATCGCGTTCGCCGAGACGGGCCACATCTGCCTGGCCACGCTGCACTCCAACAACGCCGACCAGACCATCGAGCGCATCCTCAACTTCTTCCCCGAGGCCGCGCACAAGAACGTGCTGATGAATCTCGCGCTCAACCTGCGCGCGGTGGTGTCGCAGCGGCTGGTGGTGGGCACCGACGGCCGCCGCATGCCGGCCACCGAGGTGATGATCAACACCCCGGTGATCCGCGACCTGCTGCGCCGCGGCCACGTGCACGAGATCAAGCAGGCGATGGAAGAGTCGCTCGAAGAGGGCATGGAGTCGTTCGACCAGTGCCTGTTCCGGCTCTACAAGGAAGGCAGGATCGAGCGCGAAACCGCGCTGCGCGCCGCCGACTCGCGCGACGGGCTGGCATTGAAGTTCCGCTTCTCCGAGGGCGGCAGCGGCGAGCACGACCCGTATGCCGACGTGTTCGAAGGCGGAGCCTCCGCGTAGGGCGGGGGCCGGCCCATCGCTTTTCGCGAGGCGTCCGGTCAGCTGAAGAGGACGGCGGACGAAGACCGGCGTCCTTCCTTCTGGTTCTTCTCCGGTCCCGGGAAGGAATTCTTGCCTGATCGCCCGAGCACCCGGGCTGCCGTCGCCCGGCATGCGTCTTCGCCGCGACATGGCGGCCCGGTGCGGTGATTCGATCGCAGGCCTGCCGACAAGGCGGGCTTTTGCCTCGCGCCCGGGCAGCCACCGTGCAGGTCGGAACGCAGGGGCAGAGCCCTTGGGTGCGAAAGCGCAGGCGACGGCTTGGCGCCTGAACATTCGTAACAAGGGCACTCGCATCCGCGCACTGCACTCCGGCAGGTACAGCGCCTCCGCCCCAGTTGGGAGACGACCCGCGGCTCATCTTCCTCCGCAAGCCAAGGAGGAGCGCTCGTGCCATACGGGGACTGCTTCGACGCGCTGCTGCAATCCTGCAGCGCATGGCATCGGGGACGACCGCCCTATGGCGCGTCCGGCTGGCGTTCCGGGCGAGCGGCATCGAACGCAGGCAGCGCCAGGCAGGCCTGTTCGATGCGCACGATCGTGGGATACGGCGAGAGGTCGACGCCAAAACGGCGCGCGTTGTAGACCTGCGGGATCAGGCAGCAGTCGGCAATCCCCGGGGCAACGCCGTCGCAGAACTCGCCCGTGGAGGGATGGTGCTGTAGCAGCGCCTCGAACGCCGCGAATCCTTCCTGCATCCAGTGCCGCGTCCACACGTCGCGCTCGGGCTGCGGCACGCCCCAGTCGCGCTCCAGGTACTGCATCACGCGAAGGTTGTTGAGCGGGTGGATGTCGCAGGCGATAAGTTGCGCCAGCGCGCGCACCCGCGCGCGGTCGCGCGCGGTGGCCGGCAGCAGCGCCGGCGCCGGCCACATTTCATCGAGGTATTCGAGAATCGCCAGCGACTGCCGCAGCATGCGCTGGCCATGCTGCAGCACCGGCACCAGTTGCTGCGGATTGATCTGCGCGTATTCCGGCCGATGCTGCTCGCCGCCGTCGCGCACCAGGTGCACCGGTGCGATGTCGTAGGGCAGGCCCTTGAGGTTCAGGCCGATGCGCACGCGATACGCCGCACTCGAACGCCAGTACGAATGCAGGCACAGCCGATCTGGCGTCATCGCGTCATTCCCCCCGGTATGCCCGCGCATCGGCGCGGAAAAGGACACCTTAGCCTGCACGCCGCGCTGCCGGAAGACCGCCCGTCGCGGCAGGCGGCCCATTCGGCCGCCAAGCGCTGGTTCAAGGCTTCCGCTTCAGGCGTCCGGTGCCGGCTGGCGTTCGATGCGCTGTTCGATGGCACCGAAGATCGAGCGACCCTCGCGATCGAGCATCTCGATGCGCACCGTGTCGCCGAACGACATGAAGGGCGTCACCGGCTTGCCCTGTTCCAGGGTTTCGACCGTGCGCTTCTCGGCGAAGCACGACGCGCCGAGGCTGGTGTCCTCGTTGGCGATGGTGCCGGAGCCGACGATGGTGCCAGCGACCAGCGGGCGCGTCTTCGCCACGTGCGCGACCAGCTGCGAGAAGTCGAACTGCATGTCCACGCCGGCTTCGGGGGCGCCAAACCACTCGCCATTGACGTGGGTCAGCATCGGCAGGTGCAGCTTGTTCCCGCGCCACGCGTCGCCCAGCTCATCGGGGGTGACGAACACCGGCGACAGCGTCGAGCGCGGCTTGGACTGCAGGAAGCCGAAGCCCTTGGCCAGTTCGCCGGGGATCAGGTTGCGCAGCGAGACGTCGTTGACCAGCCCGACCAGCTGGATGTGCGCCGCGGCCTGTTCCGGCGTGACCGCCATCGGCACGTCGTCGGTGACGACCACGATCTCGGCCTCCAGGTCGATGCCGTAACTTTCATCCACCACCTTGACGGTGTCGCGAGGTCCGTGGAAACCGGCGCTCGTGGCCTGGTACATCAGCGGGTCGGTGTAGAAACTTTCCGGCACCTGCGCGCCGCGCGCGCGGCGCACGCGCTCGACGTGCGGCAGGTAGGCGCTGCCGTCGACGAATTCGTAGGCGCGCGGCAGCGGGGCGGCCAGCGCGGCGACGTCAAGGTCGAAGGCGCCATCGGCGGTCCCGCCGTTGAGCGCATCGGACAGCGCGACCAGCCGCGGGGCAAGGTTCGACCAGTCCTCCAGCGCCTGCTGCAGGGTCGATGCGATACCGGTGGCGCGCACCGCCTGCGACAGGTCGCGCGAGACAACGACCAGCGTGCCGTCGCGGCCGCCTTCCTTCAGGGAACCAAGTTTCATCGGGACTCCGCGGATCAGGTTCGGGAAACCGTTTCAATTGTAACTTTTGCCGCGGCGATTTGAGCTGCGATGGCGGCGGTGCGCGGGAGCTGGTTGCGAATCAACGCGGATCGGCGCGAACCGCGCCGTAGGTCGTGGTTACATCCCGACAGCCTTGATTCCCCCGGCGCCGAGGACGCCCCCTGCCTCGCGTTGGCCCGCTCGTCGGGCACCGGCCTACGAATCGTCGCCCTGGAAACCTCCCGCGCGCCAGGTCAGGACCAGCGTGTCGCGATGGCCGCCGCCCTCGCCATCGGGCTGGATCGGCGTGGATTCGTGGATCACCCGTGCGTCGTCGAGCAGCAGCAGCGACCACGGCTGCTCCAGGGTGAAGCGCTGCCCATCCGGGCCGTCGGCGTCGAATACGCGCGTTTCGCCGCCGCGGATGCCGCAGCGGTCGACCATCAGCACGGCAACGAAATCGACGCCGTCGCGATGCGCGCCCTCCGGCGTCGGCCGGCCGATGCCGTCGCCGGTGTCGATCCGGAACTGGTGCGCCTCGACGTACCACGGCTGCGCGTCCGACAGCCGCGAGACCTGCGCCGTCAGCCCCTCCAGCAATCGCGACCACGCTTCACTGTTCGCCACCGCATCGCTGACCGGTTCAAACCAGCGACGCAACCCGCCATGCAGCGCGTTGTAGTCCTTCGACTGCCAGTGCGCGCGATGCGGCGCGCGCGCGATGCGATCGCCATTGACGACGAAACAGGCGTGGCGCCGGTGTCGGTAGCTGCCGCCGTCGAGCAGGTACTGGTCGAGCGGCAGGTCTTCCCAGCTGCGCTTGAGCGCGTCGAGCGCGGGCAGTTGCACCCCGCACAGCGCGGCCACCGCATCCGGGGCGAGCACCGCGTAACCGTGTTCGCGCATCGCCGGCACCAGCGCTTCGGCGGGCGTGGACGGCGCTGGAAAGATGGCGATCATGGGACAGCCTCGCGAAAACCCGGGATGCGATCGCCGGCGCAGGTCGGCGGCCTGGAACCTTGGAAACGCGCAAGCCCGCTCGGGGCGGGCTTGCGGTGTGTTGCGTTGCCGGTGCAGGCCGCGCAATCGCGGCAGGACCGGTGGATTTGGCAGCCCCGGAAGGATTCGAACCTCCGAATGCCTGAGTCAGAGTCAGGTGCCTTACCGCTTGGCGACGGGGCTATGGAGCGGATTGTAACGCCGGAACCAGGCGAGGTCCCGGCATCAGGCCAACCTCGAGAACCCGCCAGCGCAACCAGCGGGCCTTCGCGGCGACTGTCCTTAACGCTTCGAGAACTGGGTGGCGCGGCGTGCCTTGTGCAGGCCGACCTTCTTGCGCTCGACTTCGCGCGCGTCGCGGGTCATGAAGCCCGCCTTGCGCAGCTCGACCTTGAGCGTCTCGTCGTACTCGACCAGCGCGCGGGCGATGCCGAGGCGGATCGCACCGGCCTGGCCGGTGGTGCCGCCGCCGCTGGCGGTGACGAGGATGTCGAAGCTCTCGGTGTTCCAGGTCAGCTCGAGCGGCTGGCGCACGATCATGCGCGCGGTCTCGCGGCCGAAGAACTCGTCGAGCGGACGGTCGTTGACGGTGATCTTGCCGGTGCCGCGGCGCAGGAACACGCGGGCGGTGGAGGACTTGCGACGGCCGGTGCCGTAATTCTGAGAGATGGCCATGAGTTAGATATCCAGGACTTGCGGCTGCTGGGCGGCGTGCGGGTGTTCGGAACCCTTGTAGACCTTGAGCTTCTTGTACATCGCGCGGCCGAGCGGGTTCTTCGGCAGCATGCCCTTGACGGCGGTTTCGATGACGCGCTCCGGGTGGCGCTGCAGCGCCTGGGCGAGGGTTTCGCTCTTGAGGTTGCCGATGTAACCGGTGAACCGGTGGTACATCTTGTCGGCCAGCTTGTTGCCGGTGACGTGGATCTTCTCCGCGTTGATCACGACGATGTAGTCGCCGGTGTCGACGTGCGGGGTATAGACCGGCTTGTGCTTGCCGCGCAGGCGGTGCGCGAGTTCGGCGCTGAGGCGACCGAGGGTCTTGCCGGCGGCGTCGACGACGTACCAGTCGCGCTGGACGGTCTCGTTCTTGGCGGTAAAGGTCTTCATGGCGAAAATATTGCTCTCGGTCGTTGGTCGGGCTGATTCCAGCGCGCTGGCGCGCTGGAATTTTGCCTCGCGATGTCATTGCGGGACGAAAGAGGCGAAATGATACAGGCCAGGTCCGGCAGCCGCAAGCCGCTACCATGCCTTCCTCAGGGCGGCCGCGCATTGCTGGCGCCGCGGGCGGGCGGCGGCGAGAATGGCGCCGTCGGCCGCATCCGCCCGGCCTCCCCGGCCATGCAGCGCCCGGACGCCCCCTTCGCCGGCCCCGAACCACGTCATGCCCACGCCCCGCCTGCAGCACCCCCTCGACCGCTTCCTGGACGACACCCAGCGCGCGCTGGAAACCGTCTTCGGCAACCCGCCCGCCGCCCGCGACAACCCTGCCGGCGACACGCCCGACGTCGAACTCGACGACGGCGAGCGCCGCCACGCCGCCGGGCTGATGCGGATCAACCACGTTGGCGAGGTCTGCGCGCAGGCCCTGTACGTGGGCCAGGCGGCGGTCGCCCGCGACCCGGCCACCCGCGACCACCTGATGGAAGCGGCCCAGGAGGAGACCGACCATCTCGCCTGGTGCGCCGACCGCCTGCGCGAGCTCGACAGCCGCCCCAGCCTGTTCAATCCGGTCTGGTACGCCGGCAGCTACGCCATCGGCGTCCTGGCCGGCCTGCGCGGCGACGGCTGGAACCTCGGCTTCGTGGTCGAGACCGAACGTCAGGTCGAAGCCCACCTCGACGAACACCTGCAGACCCTGCCCGGAGCCGACCTGCGCAGCCGCGCGATCCTGACGACGATGAAGGCCGACGAGGCCCGCCACGCCGACAACGCGCAGGCCGCCGGTGCGCGGATCCTGCCGCAGCCGATCCCGTCGATCATGGCCGCGGCGTCGAAGCTCATGAAGACCGTCGCCTATCGCATATAAGGCGGCCCATCGCGTGTAACGGCGACCGTTTGCCTGTAGGAGCGCCCCATGGGCGCGAAGCCTTCGCCAAGGCTGGCCCCATTGAAAGCATCGCGCCCATGGGGCGCTCCTACGGGTGGATTACCGCCAGCCCCGGCCCGCAGGACTCTCTGCGGAAACCGCGCCCAGCAAAGCAGTTCGAATCAGTTCGCCGACACCAGCTTCAGCCCCACCACCCCGGCGATGATCAGCGCGATGCAGGCCAGCCGCGCCGGCGAGGCGCTTTCGGAAAACAGCACGATGCCCAGCGTCGCCACGCCGATCGCGCCGATTCCGGTCCAGACCGCGTAGGCGGTGCCCACCGGGATCGTGCGCAGCGCCTGGGTCAACAACCACAGGCTGGTCGCGGCGGCCGCGGCGGTCACCAGGCTCGGCCACAGCCGGGTGAAGCCCTCGGTGTACTTCAGGCCGATCGCGAATCCGATCTCGAACACGCCGGCCAGCACCAGGTAGATCCAGGCCATCGGAGCCTCCCTTGTCTCGATTCAAAGAAAAACGGCCCGGGCTTTCGCGCCGGACCGTCGTCGGTCTGCATCACTTCGGAGGGCATCCGCCGCGCGGGTCGTCCCGCCGGATCTCGTGGCACGCAGTCTGGCACCGCGCACCCGAACCCGATGTAACCGCCGCCCTACTCGACCAGGTTGCGGCCGTGGAACAGCTCTTCGATCTCGCGCTTGAGCAGCGCCTCGATCTTCATCCGCTCCTTGAACGACAGGTTGCGCGCCTTTTCCTCGAACAGGTACTGGTCCAGGTCGAAGTCCTTCAGGTGCATCTTGGTGTGGAAGATGTTCTCCTGGTAGACGTTGACGTCGAACATCTCGTAGCGGGCCTTGATGTTCTTGGCCAGGAAGTCCTGGATCGAGTTGATCTTGTGGTCGATGTAGTGCTTCTTGCCCTTGATGTCGCGGGTGAAGCCGCGCACCCGGTAGTCGGCGATGACGATGTCCGACTCGAAGCTCTCGATCAGGTAGTTCAGGGCCTTCAGCGGCGAGATCACGCCGCAGGTCGCCACGTCGATGTCGGCGCGGAAGGTCGCGATGCCCGCCTGCGGATGCGTTTCCGGGTACGTGTGGACGGTGATGTGGCTCTTGTCCAGGTGCGCGACCACCGCGTCGGAGATCACGCCCTTGGCGTCGGCCTTGTCGATCACCGGCTGCTCGGAGATCAGGATCGTCACCGACGCGCCCTGCGGGTCGTAGTCCTGGCGCGCGATGTTGAGGATGTTGGCGCCGATGATCTCGGCCACGTCCGTGAGGATCTGGGTGAGCCGATCGGCGTTGTATTCCTCGTCGATGTACTCGATGTAGCGCTGGCGCTCGTCCTCGGACACCGCGTAGCACACGTCGTAGATGTTGAAGCTCAGCGCCTTGGTAAGGTTGTTGAAACCCTGGAGCTTCAGGCGCGGCAGCGGCTTGACCACGGCGGTCATTCCTCTCGGATTCGATGGACGAAAGGCGAATTATGCGCCCATCCGCCCCGAGCTGGTATAGACCCCGGTTTGCCGGATGAACGGAGACCGCCTACTCTTGGTCATTCCCCCGTTGACGCCGCCCATGAATCCGACATCCGTGGCTCTCATCAATCCCTATTACCGAAGCAGCTCGAATCCACTGGCACCCTCGCCGGCCACCATCGAGCGCCTGCTGGCCCACTGCCACCGCCGTCGCTATCCGACGCGCACCGACGTGTTCCGCCCCGGCGACCCGGCCGGCACGCTGTACTACATCATCAGCGGCTCGGTCAGCATCATCACCGAGGAAGACGACGGCCGCGAACTGGTGCTGGGTTATTTCGGCCCCGGCGAGTTCGTCGGCGAGATGGGCCTGTTCATCCAGTCCGACGTGCGCGAGGTGATCCTGCGCACGCGCGTGCAGTGCGAACTGGCCGAGATCAGTTACGAACGGCTGTACCAGCTGTTCGAGGGCTCGCTGATCGGCGATGCGACGCAGATCGTCTACGCGATCGGCGCACAGCTGTCGCGCAGGCTGCTCGACACCAGCCGCAAGGCCGGGCGCCTGGCCTTCCTCGACGTCACCGACCGCATCACCCGCACCCTGCACGACCTGACCCGCGAGCCGGAGGCGATGAGCCATCCCGACGGCACCCAGCTGCGGGTGTCGCGGCAAGAGCTGGCGCGGCTCGTGGGCTGCTCGCGCGAAATGGCCGGGCGGGTGCTGAAGAAGCTGCAGGCCGACGGCAAACTGCACGCACGTGGCAAGACCGTCGTGCTGTACGGGACGCGCTGACGGGCCACCGCCCGCGCGTCGCACGGCACGATGTCGAGCCACTTCGCACCGCGCGGCCCGCTCGCTGACGCCGACCTGCGCAGCGCTTCGCTGATCGACGCCGACGACGTCGCCGGCCTGCTGGGCGAACTGGGCTATCCCTGCGACATCCGGGAAGCCGCGGAGCGCATCGCCACGATCATCGACAACGACCGCCAGGCACTGGTGGTCGCCCGCTGCGAAGGCCGCGTCTGCGGCCTGGTGGCCCTGGATTTCATGTATTACCTGCCGCTGGGCACCACCACCTGCCGGATCACCGCGCTGGTGGTGACATCCGACGCGCAGGGTCGCGGCCTGGGCCGGCAACTGCTGCGCGAAGCCGAGCGTCGCGCCCGCGCCGGCGGCGCCGCGCGGCTGGAGCTGACCAGCGGCTCGCAGCGCACCGACGCGCACGCGTTCTACAAGGCCTGCGGTTACGAGGACGGGACGGTGCGGTTCATCAAGCGCCTCGGCACGGCGTAGGCAACGCAGCCCTCCCGCCGGATCGGCAACGAGGGCCGCCGCGCTTGCCGGCACGCCGCTTCCGCCGGCCCTCGCGCGCGGCGACTCAGCGGCGATCGCCCGGGTCGGGCTCTCCCGCACGACCCACGCAGCCCCAGTTGAGGATCGGCGTCCCGGGCGGCAATGTCCGGCGAAACTCCGCTACCGCACTGGCCTTCGGGTTGACCACCACCGGCGCGCTCGCCGCGCGCAGCAGCGGCAGGTCGGCGCGGCTGTCGCTGTAGGCAATTGCGATGCGATCGTATCCGGCGTCCCAGATCATCCGCATCTTGTTCTCCGCGTGGCAGTGCTGGTCGGTGATGAAGCCGCCGAGGAACGGCTTGCCGAGGCTGCCGATCACCGGCAGGCCTTCGTGGGCGACGAAGTCGAGGATCGCGCGCGCCAGTTCCGGCGGCGCGCCGGTGGCGATCAGCACGCGATCGCCGTCGCCGCGGTGGCGGTGCAGCACCTTCAGCGCCGCCGGCAGCAGTCGCGCGCGGATGCCGTCGGCATTGGCTTCCACGTAGCGGTCGATCAGCGCGTCCATCGCCGCGCGCCCGCGGGTACCGAAGGTGGCGATCCACAGGAAGCCGGAAATGCCGCGGCGCCGGGTCGGCAGCCACGCCACCATCGGCAGCAGCACCGGCGCGGCCAGCAGCGCCGCCAGCTTGCGCCACCAGTGGCGGCGGAGCAGCCACATCACCAGGTGGCTGCCCGAATCGCCGTCGTAGAGCGTGTGGTCGAAATCGAACACCACCAGCGGCCGGTACGGCACCGCGACTTCCTCGAACGCACCCACGATCATGCCTCCGCGAAGAACAGGCGTCGCAGCGCGGCGCCGGGGTCGGTTTCGCGCATGAACGCCTCGCCGACCAGGAACGCATCGACGCCGGCTGCACGCATCCGGCGCACGTCGCCAGGGTCGAGGATGCCGCTTTCGGTCACCAGCCGACGGTCGCCCGGCACCGCGCCTTTCAGCGCCAGCGTGGTGTCGAGCGAGACCTCGAACGTGCGCAGGTTGCGGTTGTTGATGCCGAGCAGCGGTGCGGGCACTTGCAGCGCGCGCTCCAGTTCGGCCAGGTCGTGCACTTCCACCAGCACGTCCATGTCCAGGTCCAGCGCCTGCGCCGACAGCGCGGCCAGGCGCGAGTCGTCGAGCGCGGCGGCGATCAGCAGGATACAGTCCGCGCCCAGCGCGCGCGCCTCGACCACCTGGTAGGCATCGACGATGAAATCCTTGCGCAGCACCGGCAGCGCGCAGGCCGCGCGCGCCTGCTGCAGGTGGGCATCGGCGCCGTGGAAGAAGTCGACGTCGGTCAGCACCGACAGGCAGGCCGCACCGCCGGCTTCGTAGCTGCGGGCAATCGCGGCCGGGTCGAAGTCGGCGCGGATCACGCCCTTCGACGGGCTGGCCTTCTTGATCTCGGCGATGACCGCCGGGCCGCCCGCCGCGATCTTCGCCTCGAGTGCGGCGGCGAATCCGCGCGCCGGCGACGCGTCCGCCGCGCGCGCCGACAGCTCGCGCAGCGGCAGGCGCGCGGCGCGTTGCGCGATTTCCTCGTGCTTGCGCCGCAGGATCGCCTGCAGCACGTCCGGGCGCGCGCCCGCTGGCTGTGTCATTCCGCTTCTTCCTGGTCCTTCGGCAGCGGCATGCCCGGCCGCCAATCGGAGGCGCGCAGTGTATCGAGCAACGCGACGACTTTGGCGCGGGCGCCGAGTTCGTGCACCGGCAGGACCACCAGGTCGCCGTCGCGCGCCCATTCCAGCGGACGCCGCGCGGCTTCGACCTCGTCGAGCCTGGTTTCGATCGCGGCGTCGGCGATGCCCGCGTCACGCAGCGCCGCGCGCATGATCCGCGCGATGTCGCCGGACGCACGCCCGCGTTCATAGCCGCCGATGTCCTTGAGCACCACCAGTTCTGGCGCGAAACCGGCCGCGGTGGCGGCGACCGCGCGCAGGTCGGCGTCTTCGCGGTTGCCGGCGTGCCCGAGGATCACCGCAAGCCGGCCGTCGCGCCGGCCGGCGCCGACCGCGTGCAGCAGGCCCAGCAGTCCGTCCGGGTTGTGCGCGTAATCGACGTACACCTCGAGCGCACCGAAGCGCCAGCGCTGCAGGCGACCGGGGTTGTCGCCGTGGCCGCTGCCGAAGCGGGCGAGGGTTGCGGCGATCACCGGTGGGGGGATTCCCATCGCGGCGGCCGCGAGTGCAGCGCCGGCGGCGTTGGCGACGTTGTAGCCGGCACGCCCGCCGAGCGTGAGCGGCATGGCATCGATCGCGCCGAGATCGTGCTCGACGCCGGCAAGCGACAGCCGCAGGCGTCCGTCGCGCACGCCGCAGGTGGCGCCACCGCGCGCGCGATGCGCGGCTGCCAGCGGCGCGTCGAACTCGCGCGCAAACCAGCCTTTCGGGCACGCGATCGCTTCGGCCTGCCGGCGCAGCGTTGCGTCGTCGCCGTTGAGCACCAGCAGTCCGTCGTCGCCGATCGCGCGGGCGACGGTGAGCTTGGCCGCGGCCAGGTCGTCGAGGTCGTGGATGCCGTACTCGCCGAAGTGGTCGGCGCTGACGTTGGTGACCACCGCCACGTCGGCGTGGCACACCGCCAGTCCGCGCCGCAGCATGCCGCCGCGCGCGGTTTCCAGCACCGCTGCCTGCGCCGACGGTTGCCGCAGCGCGGTGCGCGCGCCGGTGGGGCCGGAGTAGTCGCCCGACTCCAGCGCCCGGCCGTCGAGGAACACCCCGTCCGTGCAGCTGTGCGCGGTGTGCCAGCCGTGCGCACGCGCCATCGCGGCGACCAGCCGCACGGTGGTGGTCTTGCCGTTGGAACCGGTGACCAGCGCGGTGGGAATGACGTGCAGCGCGGCCCAGTCGACGTCGGCCGGATCGGGCAGCGCGCCGATCGCCCAGGTGCGACCGCCCGTGCCGGCGCCGACTGAAACTTCGTCATCGTCCGGCAGGCAAGGCAGCCCGTGCGCGGTGGCGGCGGACTGCAGCGCGACCAGCGCGGGGTTGGCTTCGGCGGCGGCCAGGGCCTGCAGCGTATGCATCGCCGACTCGATGTCCCAAGCTGCCGCGTGGCCGGGGGTATGGTAAAGCCGCGGCTCTTGCTCTCCCCTTCTCCCTCCGGGAGAAGGTGCCCGAAGGGCGGATGAGGGAAGGACGTCCCCGCTCGCCGCGTCACCCGACCCCACGCCCACAAGCGCGTCCACCGTCGACCAGACATCCGCAAGCACCTCGTCCGTGCGCGACATGACCTCGTCGTTCCAGTACCGCAGGGTCCGTACGCCCCGTGCGGCCATGAACGCATCGCGGCGCTGGTCGCGCGCAGCCTGTTCTGCCTCGTTGTGCTGGCCGCCGTCGAGTTCGATTGCCAGCCTCAGGTCGTGACAGTAGAAATCCAGCACGTACGGGCCCATCGCCTGCTGGCGCCGGAACTTCTGTCCGTGCAATCGACGACTCCTGACATACGACCAGACGAGGTGCTCGGCGTCCGTGGCGTTGCGGCGCAAGTTGCGAATGAAGGCCTTGGCTTCGTCGTCGAAGGGGAGCTTCTTTCGGGGGCTTGCGTCGGCTGGCCGACTCCCTTCCCTCATGGGCCCCTCGGGCACCTTCTCCCCGGGGGAGAAGGAAACGGCATTCCACCACGCCCACTCGTTGACTTCGGTGGCGGCGTACAGCTGGTCCGGCGGCGCGGCGAAGGCGAGCGACACGCCGCTGCGATGCCGGCGCACGGCCACTTCGCCCTCCGGCCAGCCGAGCGCCGCGCGCGCGGCCGCGACGTTGTCGCGCCAGCGGGCCAGCGTGGCGTCGTCGAACGGCACGCCGGGTGCCGCCTCCAGCACGGCGCCGGTCCCGGCGAAATGGAAATTGCAGCCGGTCAGCCGACGCGAATCCTCGAACGGTTCGGCCGCGGGATCGAACGCAGTCGTCATCCCGGCGGGGCCTGCCAATGCCATGGGCATGAGTCGCGTTGTGCCTGAGCCGCCTCCAGGCGGTGCTGCGCGACGCCCGGCAGACTGGCCGTCTGGTCAAGTCGCGCGGCGGCGCCTGGGCGCCACTCAGGCACCACCCGAAGGGCCGGGCCTGAGGGCGCGCGCGACGGCGTCATCACTCGGTCGTGTACTGACATACATTCCCTCACTCTTCCTTGCCGCGCGCACCCTCAGGCCCGGCGCGGCAAATGCCCTTGGCATTGGCAGGCCCTAGTCGCTTTCCTCGCGCTCGAACACCAGCCCGCGCTCCTCGCGGACCACGCCGCCCATCGCGGCCACCGCGCGCTCGTCCAGCGTCTGTTCCAGCGACGGCAGTTCGGCCTTCGTCGCGGGCTTCGGCATCTCGCCGTCGGGCGCGAACTTGATGATCTGCTTCCACGAGCGCGTCAGCGCGTCGGCGAACACCAGGATGAGGTCGCCCGGCCTGCCCATCCGCAGCGCCGCGTCCACGGCCTGCTGCTCGTCGGGGATGATCGAGATCGCGTCCGCGGCCACGCCGAGGCCCTGCAACGCCTCGGAGATGATCCGCGGCACCTCGTCGCCGGCACGGCCGCGCAGGGCATCGTCGCGGCGGGCGATGTAGTGGTCGAACTTGCCCGCGACCGCCCGGGCGATCGCGTGCAGGTCCTCGTCGCGACGGTCGCCGGGCCCGGCCAGCACCACGATGCGGCGGCCGGTGACGTCGAGCCGCTGCGCCAGGTCGGCCATCATCCCGACCGCGTGCGCGTTGTGGCCGTAGTCCATCAGCACCTTGAACGGGTGCTCGGAGAACACGTTCATCCGTCCCGGCGCCTGGAAGAACGTGGTGTCGAAGGTGCGCAGGCCCTGGCGGATCGCGTCGAGCTTGATCCCCAGCGAATACGCCATCGCCGCGGCGAACATCGCGTTCTGCACGTTGTGCAGCGCGCGCCCCTCCAGCGTGGCCGGGATCAGGTGCGTCCACATCAGCGGGATGTGGCTGCCCTTGTCGTACAGCGTGATCATGTGTCCGTTGACGCCGGCTTCCAGCGCGCAGGCGCGGCCGCCGGCGCGGATGTGCTCGCGCACCAGCGAGTGCGACGGGTTCATGGTCACGTAGCAGATGGTCTTCGCGTCGGTGTAGCCGGACATGCGCAGCACGTTGGCGTCGTCGGCGTTGAGCACCGCGCAGTCGCGCGCGATCTCCACCACCACGCGCTTGATCTCGGCGAGCTGTTCCAGGGTGTCGATCCCCTTCAGGCCGAGGTGGTCGGACGCGACGTTGAGCACCGCGCCGACGTTGATGTGGCGCACGCCCATGCCGGCGCGCAGCAGGCCGCCGCGCGCGGTTTCCAGCACCGCCATGTCGATCTGTGGATCGGACAGCACCATGCGCGCCGACACCGGGCCGGTCATGTCGCCCTCCACCGTGCGCTGGCCGTCGATGTAGACGCCGTCGGTGGTGGTCAGGCCCGGCGTGTAGCCGGCCATCTTGGTGATGTGCGCGAGCATGCGCGCGGTGGTGGTCTTGCCGTTGGTGCCGGTGACCGCGGCGATCGGCACCCGTGTCGGCGAGCCCGGCGGGAACAGCATGTCGATCACCGGCCCGGCGGCGTCGCGCGGCGTGCCTTCGCTGGGCGCGACGTGCATGCGGAAGCCGGGCGCGGCGTTGACCTCGCAGATCGCGCCGCCGATGTCCTTGTAGCTTTCGGCGATGTTGGGCGTGATGAAGTCGACGCCACCCACATCCAGCCCGATCGCGCGGACCGCGCGCACCGCCATGTCGCGATTGTCGGGGTGGATGATGTCGGTGACGTCGGTGGCGGTACCGCCGGTGGACAGGTTGGCGGTGGAGCGCAGGTAGACGATTTCGCCGGCCGCGGGCACGGAATCGGCGTTGTAGCCGGCCCGTTCCATCATCAGCGCCGCGGGCGCGTCGAGTTCCAGCCGGGTGAGCACCTTCTCGTGGCCGACGCCGCGGCGCGGATCCTGGTTCACCATCTCCACCAGCTGCGCGATGCTGCTGGCGCCGTCGCCGACCACGTGGCCGGGCGTGCGTTTCGTCGCCGCGACCAGCTCGCCGTTGATGACCAGCAGGCGATGGTCGTCGCCAGGCTGGAAGGTTTCGACGATCACCGAGCGCGAATGCTCGCGCGCGGCGTTGAAGGCCTCGCGGATCTCGTCGTCGCCGCTGATGTCGATGGTGATGCCGCGGCCGTGGTTGCCGTTGTAGGGCTTGAGCACCACCGAGCCGCCGAGCTTGCGCGCGGCCTTCAGCGCGTCGGTCTGGCTGGTGACCAGCATCTGCCGCGGCACCGGTAACCCGAGCGAGGCGAGGATCTTGTTGGTCTCCTCCTTGTCGCTGGCCAGTTCGACCGCGATGTGCGGCGTCTTGCCGGTCACCGTGGCCTGGATGCGCTGCTGGTACTTGCCGTGGCCGAATTGCACCAGCGACTGCTGGTTCAGTCGCAGCCACGGGATGTCGCGCTCCTCGGCGGCGCGCACCAGCGAGGCTGTCGACGGCCCCAGCGCGCGGCGCTGCGCATAGCGGATGAAATCATCGCGCTCGGT
This sequence comes from Luteimonas mephitis DSM 12574, assembly GCF_000422305.1. Taxonomy (GTDB): domain Bacteria; phylum Pseudomonadota; class Gammaproteobacteria; order Xanthomonadales; family Xanthomonadaceae; genus Luteimonas; species Luteimonas mephitis. The sequence continues at coordinate 413,532 of NZ_KE383816.1, forward strand.
CTCCCAGTCCCAGCCTTCGGGCAGGCTGCCGGGCGTGCGCAGGTCCTCGGGCAACAGCGAGTCGAGCAGGCGCAGCGCGAGTTCGCCGGCGCCGATGCCGATTTCCTTCTGCTCGTATTCGTAGACCACGGTGTAAACGCCGGGGCGGCCATCGGACACGCTGCGGGTCTTGCCGAAGGTGACGTCCTCGCCGGCAGCGTTCTGCAGTTCGATCGCCACGTGTTCGAGCACGTGGCCCAGCCATGTGCCTTCCCCTTCGCGCATGCGGCGGATGAACCCCCCCGGCTCGCGATACGAGCAGCCATGCTCGGCCAGGCCCGGCAGCGCAGCGAGCAGTGCGTCGACAAAGGCGGGGCCCAGTTTCGCCGTCGGCCAGGCTTCCAGCGCGCCCAGGTCGAGTTCCAGCCGGATGACGGGGAAGTGCGCGTACAGCGACGGGCCGACGTAGACGGAACGGTTCAGGACACGCATCGGCACTCCCCTTCTTGTTTCAGTTCTTGTCGTCGACCAATGTACCCGGCGACGCGCAGCGCGTGTGGAGGTCGAACGTCGCGCCCGCGACCAGGATGTGCACCTTCAGGCCCAGCAGGCAGACCGGCTGGTCCTGGGCGACCTCCGCCATGGACGAGAATTCCAGGCCGTCGGCGTCGACCACGGTGATCGTGCCGCTGCCCTCCACTTCCAGCACGTTGTCGGGACGGATGAACGCGGCAGTGTCCTCGTCCAGGCCGATGCCGATCGGGAACGGGTTGAAGGCCAGCGCGGCGACCAGGCGGCCGAGGCGGTCGCGCTGGCGGAAATGCTGGTCGATGATGAAGCGGTTGGTCAGGCCCAGCCCCGGCGCCAGCCGCACGCTGCCCGCGCGCGGCGACGAGCCTTCCTTGCCGAAGGCGATCATGTGGTCGCTCAGGATGCTGGCGCCTGCGCTGGTCCCGCCCACGTGCACGCCGCGTGCGTTGCGTTCGCGGATCAGCTTGGCCGCGGGCGTGCCGCCGATGATGGTGGAGATGCGCAGCTGGTTGCCGCCGGTGAAAAAAACACCGGTGGCGGTCTCGAGCTGGCGAAGGTAGTCGTCGCGCTGTCCGTCCTCGCGGCTGGCGAAGCCGATCGAGCGGGCGCGCCCGGCCTCGAGCCGGTCGAACAGTTCTTCGTAGCGCTGGCCGGTGTCCGGCAGGCGGCTTGCCGTGGGGATGATGGCGATGTCGGCATCACGCCCGCCGCACAGCTGCACGAAGCGCTTGAGGATGCGGCGCCGCATCTCCTTGTCCTCGGCCCCGCCGATCGGGACGATCCAGCCGCGTTCTTCGCCCTCGGCGACCCTGCTTGGACACATTGTGGCGCTGGCTCCTTGTGCCGCGCCTGCACGCGACCTGTTGCTTGCGGATTGGCACCGCGGCCTCGCGGGCGGCGGCGGATCAGGCGGTCAAAATAGCATCATTCGCGAAAATGACCGCCACCGGAATGGCGCCTGCCGGGAGCTCGCGGGCGTTGAGCGGCCCATGGCCGCCAGCTTGTTGGGGAGGTCGGGAGATTGAAAGCTCGCGGCCATGGGCCGTTCCTGCAAAAGCACGGGCCTGGGCACGGGCCGGCCCTTTACTGGACGGCGGCCAGTCGCTGCGTGGTTTCGACGAACTCGCGCAGCCTGGCCATCGCCGCGCCCGATGCGATCACCTCCCGCGCCCGCACGATGCCATCGGCAACCGAGCCCGCCACGCCGGCCACGTACAGCGCCGCGCCGGCGTTGAGCGCGACGATCTCGAGCGGCAGCCCGGCCTTGTTGCCCAGCGCATCGAGCAGCATCGCCTTCGATCCGGCCGCATCGTTGACCCGCAGGTTGCGGCTGGCGGCCATCGCGATGCCGAAGTCCTCCGGGTGCAGCTCGTACTCGCGCACCACGCCGTCGCGCAGTTCGCCAACGAGGGTCGCCGCGCCCAGCGAGAGTTCGTCCATGCCATCGCGCCCCCACACAACCAGTGCACGCTGCGCACCGAGCGCCTGCAGGACGCGCACCTGGATGCCGACCAGGTCCGGATGGAACACGCCCATCAGGATGTTCGGCGCACCTGCGGGATTGGTCAGCGGACCCAGGATGTTGAACAGCGTGCGCACGCCCATCTCCCTGCGCACCGGCGCCACCACCTTCATCGCCGGATGATGGATCGGCGCGAACATGAAGCCGATCCCGCAGGCGTCGAGGCACTGCGCCACCCGCGCCGGCTGCAGTTCGATCGCCGCGCCCAGCGATTCGAGCACGTCGGCGCTGCCCGACTTTGACGACACGCTGCGGTTGCCGTGCTTGGCCACGCGCGCGCCAGCGGCCGCGACCACGAAGATCGACGCGGTGGAGATGTTGAAGGTGTGCGCGCCATCGCCGCCGGTTCCGACAATATCGACCAGCCGCGCCTTGTCGGCGACCGGCACCGGCAGCGCGAACTCGCGCAGCACTTTCGCCGCACCCGCGATCTCGTCGATCGTCTCCTTCTTCACACGCAGGCCGGTGAAGATCGCCGCGGTCATCACCGGCGACACTTCGCCGCGCATGACCTGGCGCATCAGGTCGACCATCTCGTCGTGGAAGATCTCGCGGTGTTCGATGGTGCGCTGCAGGGCTTCTTGTGGAGTGATGGGCATGGCCGGGATTCGGGATTCGGGATTCGGGATTCGGGATTCGGGATTCGGGATTCGGGATTCGGGATTCGGGATTCGGGATTCGGGATTCGGGATTCGGGAAAGGCTATCGCGCTTTCTGCTGATTTCCATGGATGCTGGAGCTAGGCAACTTTCCGTCGACATGCATGGAAGGCCGGATCAAAGCCAGTGGATGAACGGCCTTTCGGGATGTCATGGAGCGCCTCGCAACTTCGCGGGATGAGGGGCCGGCCTGTTCACCGTTCCAGGAAATTCTTCAGCAGCGCATGCCCATGCTCGGTCAGGATCGACTCGGGATGGAACTGCACGCCTTCCACCGGATGCCCGCGATGGCGCAGGCCCATGATTTCCTCGACCGACCCATCCTCGTTCTCGGTCCACGCGGTCACTTCCAGGCAATCGGGCAACGAGGCCTTTTCGACGACCAGCGAGTGATAGCGCGTCGCCTCGTACCCGTCCGGCAGTCCGGCGAACACGCCCTGCCCGCGGTGGCGGATCGGCGACGTCTTGCCGTGCATGATCTGCCCGGCGCGCACCACGCGGCCGCCGTACGCCTGCCCGATCGCCTGGTGGCCCAGGCATACGCCAAGGACCGGCACGCGCGCGCCCAGCGCGCCGATCACTTCCAGCGAGATGCCCGCCTCGTTCGGCGTGCACGGCCCCGGCGAAATCACGATCCGCTCGGGCCGCAGCGCCTCGACCTGCGCCACGGTCAGCGCATCGTTTCGCACCACCCTCACTTCAGCCCCCAGCGCCTGCAGGTACTGCACGAGGTTGAAGGTGAAGCTGTCATAGTTGTCGATCATCAGCAGCATGGCGGCGCCTGCCTCCGGTTTCCGGTCGCTTCGGCAACCGTGATGCGGGCCGACGGGCGGCATGGCAATCGCGCGGTGCCCTGACCTGGATCAGGGCGAGAGCGCGGGCAGGGTCGCAGGCTGGGGATCCCACCGTCTATCGGGAAACCACCATGGCCGACCCTGCCACGACATCCACCGCCTCCGCCTACACCCCGCATCCCTTCGACGCTCGCGGAATCGCACGCCGCTTCCGCCACTCGGCCATCTTCGGTGCACTCGGTGCGCTTGAGCCGGGTGAAGCCATGCGCTTCGTCAACGATCACGACCCGCTGCCGCTGCTCGACCAGCTGCGCAACCGCTTCGGGGACCATCTTGAAATCATCTACCGCCAACGTGAGCCGGGCGCGATCGTCATCGATTTCGTGGTCAAGGCCTGAACGGAGGCAACGGCACACGCGTCGCGCCCATGCCAACGACGGCGTGCAGTCGCCCATGCGGCATGCACGAAGAAGCCCCGGGGCGCGGCCAATGCCTGGCGCGTGGGCGAGCGAACGCTGGGCACTCATAGACCACCCGCGGCCTGCGCCACGGCGCGGAACAGCGCGCGGCCCTTGTTCATCGTTTCTTCCCACTCCTTCTCTGGATCCGAGTCATGGACGATGCCGGCGCCGGCCTGCACGTGCAGGCGGCCGCCCTGGATCACCGCGGTGCGGATGGCGATCGCCATGTCGGCGTCGCCGTGCCAGCCCAGGTAACCGACCGCGCCCGAGTACACGTTGCGTTTCACCGGTTCGAGCTCGCGGATGATCTCAAGCGCGCGGATCTTCGGCGCGCCACTCACCGTGCCGGCGGGAAACGCGGCGCGCAGCACGTCGACGTAGCCCAGACCCTCGCGCAGCGTGCCGGTGACTTCGCTGACGATGTGCATGACGTGGCTGTAGCGCTCGACCACGAACTGCTCGCCGACCCGCACGCTGCCCGGCTCGGCGACGCGGCCGACGTCGTTGCGGCCCAGGTCGATCAGCATCAGGTGCTCGGCGCGCTCCTTGGGGTCGGCGAGCAGTTCGGCTTCCAGCGCGGCGTCTTCCTCCGGCGTCCTGCCGCGCGGGCGGGTGCCGGCGAGCGGACGTACGGTGACGGTGCCGCGTCCCGCAGCGTCGTACTGCAGGCGCGCGAGGATCTCCGGCGACGCGCCCACCACCTGGGTGTCGCCGACGTCGAGGAAGTACATGTACGGCGAGGGATTGAGCGCCCGCAGCGCGCGGTAGACATCGACCGGACGCGCATGGAACGGCACGCTCAGCCGCTGCGACGGCACCACCTGGAACACGTCGCCGGCGCGGATGTACGCCTTGCACTTCTCCACCGCGGCGATGAAGCCCTCGCGGGTGAATCCGGACACGAAGTCGGCCTCGTCCAGCGCCGCCGGCTGCAGCATCTCCGGGTAGCCCGCGCCACCCTGGCGCAGGCGGTGCACCAGTTCGTCCAGGCGCCGGCTGGCGCGCGCCATCGCCTGCGGCTCGTGCGGATCGGCGTGCACGACCAGGTACAGCCGGCCCTTGAGGTTGTCGAACACCGCGACTTCCTCGCTGAGCATCAGCAGGATGTCGGGCGTGCCCAGTTCGTCGCGCGCATGCGTGACCGCGAAACGCGGCTCGATGTACTGGATGCTTTCGAAGCCGAACCAGCCGACCAGTCCGCCGGTGAACCCGGGCAGGCCGTCGACCTGCGGTACCGAATGCATCGAACGCAGCCGTTCGACCTCGGCCAGCGGATCGGCCACTTCGCGGGTTTCGACCACTTCGCCGTATTCGCGGACCGTGAGCGTGTTGCCATGGAAGGCGTACACGCGCCGCGCCGGCAGGCCGATGATCGAATGGCGGCCGAAGCGTTCGCCGCCCTCGACCGATTCGAACAGGTAGGTGTGCGGCCCGTCGGCGAGCTTGAGGTAGACCGACAGCGGCGTGTCGAGGTCGGACAACACCTCGCGCACCACCGGCACGCGGGTGTGTTTGCCGGGGCGGCAGGCGTCAGCGGCTTGCTGGCGTGGTGTTGCTGGCGATGCGGGCGTGGTCACGCGGCGTTTCCTCGGCGGACAGGCGGGTGGGGTCGACGGCGGCTGCAAGCCACCATCGCCAACCGTGGTCGGCGGAAACGCGGTGCGGGTGTGCCCGGAAGTCCATGGCCGCCACTGTAGCCGGTTCGTGCGCCATCATGCCAGCGGCGCCAGCAGCGGGCTGTCCGCCGGCAGGTGCATGCGCACGCGGCCGGGCACGCATTCGATGTGGAAACGGTTCGACTCCACCGGCTCGCCGTCGAGGTTGAGCACCAGCGGCGCATCGGCCTCGATCTCCAGCCACGGCAGGCGCGCGCGGACCGCGACCTGGTCGAGCGCCACGTGCCTGCCGTCCTTGAGCAGGGTCGCCAGGGTGCTGCCGATCTCTCCCGACAGCTCCGGCACGATGGTGACGTCGAGCAGGCCGTCGTCGATCACGGCCTCCGGGCACAGCGCCTGCCCGCCGCCGGCCTGGCGTCCGTTGCCGACGCCCAGGGCGATGAAACCGCCGCGCCACTCGAAGCCGGGTCCGCGCATCCGCGCGTCGATCGGCTCGATGCGCCCGAGCCGGGCCATGCCGGTGACCAGGTAGGCGAGCCCACCGAGCAGCTTCTTCAATCCGTCGTGGGTTTCGACCGTGACCTGGGTGCCGAAACCACCGCTGGCGAGGTTCGCGGCCCAGTGCGTGGCGCCGTTGGCTTGCAGCCGCAGCAGGTCGATCGGGCGCGCGGCCTGCCCGTGGACGAGTTCCAGCGCGGCAAGCGCCTCCACGGGGATGCCGGCCGCAGTGGCGAAATCATTGGCCGTGCCCAGCGGCAGCAGCCCGAGGGCGGGCAGCGCATCGGCGGCTTTGTCGCGATGCGCGAGCGCGGCGGCCACCTCGCTCAGGGTGCCGTCGCCGCCCGCGGCGATGACGCCGTCGGTGCCGCGCCCGATCGCCTCGGCCACGTAGCGATCGGCATCGCCGGCCTCCCAGGTCACACGCACGTCCAGCACCACGTCGCGTCCGCGCATCACGTCCACGGCGTTGCGCACGGCGTCGTCGCCCGCGGACTTGCCGTTGAGGATCAGGCACCAGCGTGGTGGCGTCATCGTGCGGCCGGATCTGTCGGGACGCACACGCTAGCAGCGCAGGGTCTGCGGCACGTGAACCGCCCGTGCCGCTGCAGGTGTCGGGCATGGAAGGCCACGGCAAGGATGGGCGGCGGAGGCGGGATTGCCTCCTTCCTCCCAGGGCAGCGGCATGCCAGGTGCGTATCGGTCTTCCCCACTCGGTGCCGCTGCCAGGCGACAGCGGCGGCCAGGGCTCAGCGGACCGACGACACCGCGTCGCGCATCTGCATGATCACCTTGCGGTAATCGGCATGGCCGAAGATCGCCGAGCCGGCGACGAAGGTGTCAGCGCCGGCTTTCGCGATGGCGGCGATGTTGTCCGGCTTGACCCCGCCGTCGACCTCCAGCCGGATCGCCTTGCCCGTCGCGTCGATGCGCCCGCGCACCTGTTCGATCTTGCGCAGCGTGGAGTCGATGAAGCTTTGTCCGCCGAAGCCGGGGTTGACCGACATCAGCAGCACCATGTCGAGGTCTTCGATCACGTAGTCGAGCACGTCCAGCGACGTGGCCGGGTTGAGCACCAGCCCGGCGCGGCAGCCTTCCGACTTGATCAGCTGGATCGTGCGGTGCACGTGGCGGCTGGCTTCGGGATGGAAGCTGATGTCGGTGGCGCCTGCCTTCGCGAAGTCGGGAATGATCCGGTCGACCGGTTCGACCATCAGGTGCACGTCGATCGGCGCGGCCACGCCATGCTTGCGCAGCGCTTCGCAGACCAGCGGGCCGATGGTCAGGTTGGGCACGTAATGGTTGTCCATCACGTCGAAATGCACCCAGTCGGCGCCGGCCTTGAGGACGTTGTCGACCTCCTCGCCGAGGCGCGCGAAATCGGCGGACAGGATCGAGGGTGCGATGACGGTGGGTTGCATGCCGGCTCCGGGTCGATGCGCGCGCTCAGCGCTTGCGCAGGGTCTTGATGCGGTCGTAGGCGGCGTTGATCTCGCGCGCCCTGGCCTCGGCCTGGCGGCGCAGTTCGTCGGCGACGCCGCTGAGCTTGTCGGGGTGGTACTGGGTGATCAGGCGGCGATAGGCGAGGTCGACCTCGGCGTCGCTGGCCTCGTCGGTCAGGCCGAGCACGCGCCAGGGATTCTCGCGCGGGCCGCGGAACCAGTCCGCGTCGAACGCGTGGCCCAGCAGCAGGCCGATCAGGCCACCGGCCGGGTGGCGCAGCAGCAGCCAGCCCGCGATGAAGCCCAGCAATTTTCCGTACCAGCGATTCATGGGCGAATTCTAGGGCATGCATCGGGCTGCAAGCGGTTTCGCGCCGAAGTCCGCAGCCTCAGTTGGAAACGGGCGCCTGCGCGCGCTCGGCTTCCGCCTTTTTCGAACGCCGGGAGACGGCGCCCGGCTGACGGAGGGCCCGCGTGGCGCGATGCACGCCAGGCGCCGGCCCGCCCGCTCTTTCACGGGGTGAAGCGCGGCGAACGCGCGCCCTGCCGTGCATCGCTACAATGCCGGTCCGACGGCTGCCGAACGATCATCGATGGCAACGACCCTGCTTGAAGCGGACCTCCCCGGCCTCCACCTGCGCCATCGCGGCAAGGTCCGCGACGTGTTCGACCTGCCCGACGACGGCGGCGACCCGAGGCTGTTGATGGTCGCCAGCGACCGCCTCAGCGCCTTCGACGTGGTGCTGCCCGACCCGATCCCGGGCAAGGGCGAGATGCTGTGCCAGATCAGCAACTTCTGGTTCGACAAGACCGCGCACATCGTCGCCAACCACCTGACCGGCATCGATGTCGCATCCGTATTGCCGGCCGGCGTCGACCCGGCGCTGTACGCACGGCGTTCCGTCGTCACCCGCCGGCTCAAGCCGGTGCCGGTGGAAGCCATCGCGCGCGGCTACCTGATCGGCAGCGGCTGGAAGGACTACCAGCGCACCGGCCGCGTCAGCGGCATCACCCTGCCCGACGGCCTGCGCCAGGCCCAGCAACTGCCGCAGGCGGTGTTCACGCCCTCGACCAAGGCCGCGGTCGGCGACCACGACGAGAACATCGACTTCGACACCATGGTCCGCGGCATCGGCGCCGAACTCGCCGAGCAGGTGCGCGACGCGACGCTGCGGCTGTACGCGTTCGCCGCCGACCACGCCGCGCAGCGCGGGATCATCCTGGCCGACACCAAGTTCGAATTCGGCACCGACGCCGACGGCCGCCTGTACGTGATGGACGAAATGCTCACGCCCGACTCGTCGCGCTACTGGCCGGCCGACGAGTACGAAGTCGGCACCAGTCCGCCGAGCTACGACAAGCAGTTCGTGCGCGACTACCTGGAAACGCTGGACTGGAACAAGACCGCGCCAGGGCCGCGGCTGCCGGCCGAGGTCATCGACCGCACCCGCGCCAAGTACGCCGAGGCGCTGCAGAAGCTGGCGGGCATCTCGATCGACTGACCCTGCTGCTGCCGGACCCGTCCGCACCGCCTGGGGCAACCCGCGCGGCGATTGTCGACGCACGGCCACGACTGCCGGACGCGTCCGTTGTCGCGATCGATGTCGCGAAACGTGACACGAATCCCCTCGCTGGCACGCGCAACCGATTGTTGGCCCGGCGGCGCCAGCCTAAGATGCCCCGGCAGGCGCATCTTTCCGCAGGGCATGGACCAGCCCCGCCGCCTGTACGACACCGATGCTCCAGGGCTGCGCGGATAAGCGCACCGGGCCGGTGTCCATCTCCAGCCGGACAAGGACAGCAGGCATGACCCATGGAAAGTTCGCACTCCTGGCATTGACGCTCTTCCTCGTCGGCGCCTGCACCGCCGGCGCGCCCGACGCTTCGAGTGCCACCACACCGCCAAACGACACGGCCGCGCCATCGCGAACGGCCGGCGCGCCCGCGCCTTCGACACGACAGGATGTTCCGAGCATGCCCGACGACCTGCACACCACGCCCGCGATCACGCCGCCGGCGCCCGACAGCGTGCTGTACTTCATCTTCCAGAAGGACGGCGATGGCGCCCTGGCGTACGAGGTGGAGAACGGCAGCTGGGCACACTACTGGTATGGCTACCCGTTCGAATTGGGGGGCAAGCGGTACTTCACCGGCTTTGCCTACCAGACGCCCGCCAAATACGGGAATCCGGACGAAACGCAGTATCCGGGGCCGGACGCAAAGGTCACGATCGCGCAGGCGACCTACGTGTTCGCTCCCGCGGATGCCGCGAAGCCCTGGGTGTTCGAGGGTGCCGAGCGCCATGTCGGCGAATTCGGCGGCTACGAGAAAGCCAATTCCGTCGATGAGACTCGCAAGCCGCACAGCTACACCACCCCCGGCGGCAAGCGGCTGCTGGCGGTTCCGACCTGGTCGCTCGAATCCGGAACGCGGCTGGCGTCCTTCGATGTGCTCGTGTTCAACCCCGGCGAGCTGCAGCAGGTCGACGACACGCACTGGACGTACCTGGGCAACATCGGCGCCGGCGAAGACAACAGCGCGGCCTGCGATGACGACGCAGGCCCCCTGCCATGCGCCAGGAGCACCGGCACGCTCGAATTCGTTGCCGACGACGGCAACGACCTGCCGCTGATCCGCGTCGCGATGCACGGCGCCAGCATCGGCAACGACGGCAAGCTCCGCACGCTCGACGGCGAAGCCCTCGACTATCGCTACGACGCCGCCCGGAAACAGTACCAGCCGCAGTAAGCCAGATCGGTTGACCGATCAAGGAAGGCCCAAGGACGGGCCCGGTTGACCACGCACGGCAGCAATGCCGTCCCTCAACCCGACGCACCTCAATCCAAGGGAATGAACCGATGGCACGCGATTACAGCAAGACGGAAGTGCTCGACATCATCGAGCGCGAGGCGAACGAGCGCGGGATCCCACGCGACGACTTCATGCGGTTCGCCTACATCGAGACCGGCGGCACGTTCGACGAACAGGCGTCGCGCGGACCGCGTGGCGCGAAGGGCCTGTTCCAGTTCGTCCCCTCGACCGCCGGCGCCTATGGCATCCGCGGCCGCGAGCTGGACCCGGTGGCGAACACCGACGCCGCGGCGCGCCTGTACCTGGACAACCGCCAGGCGCTGGTCAACCGCCACGAGCGCGACGGCCGTCCCTACCTGTCCGGCAAGCCGGAACCCGACGGCCTGGACATGTACATCGCCCACCAGCAGGGCGGCGCGGGCTACCGTTCGATCCAGACCGCGATCGCGACCGGCCAGTTCGGCCGCGACGACACCCGCGCGAACATCCTCAACAACGTCAGCGCGCGCGACCTGGAGGCGGTCACCGGGCAACGGTACGCCGAGTTCTCGCGGATGTCGGACCGCGACATGGCCACCACCTTCGCCCACTACTGGGAGGTGAAGTTCGACCGCGTCCGCATCCCGGAGAAGGGCATCGAACCGGTCGCGCAGGCAACGCAGCCGGACCAGTCGACGCCACAGCCGCAGCCGCAGCCGCAGCCGCAGCCGCACGACATCGTGCTGCAGGCCGGGTATGCGCTGAGCGTCAAGTACGACGATGTCCGGTACAGGATGGGGGGCAAGCATCCGGAGCGCGGCGTGGTCGACTGCTCGGGCTGGGTCGCGACGCTGCAGAACGCCACCATGGCCGAGATCAATGCCAAGGCCGGCCGCGATGTCTTCGGCACCAAAGACATGTTCAGCCTCGGCTACGACGGCGCGGCGATGATCGTGGAGAAGGCCCGGGCGCGCTCGGGCACGATGATCGAGGGCCGCGACATCACCGCCGCCGTGCTGCGCGAAGGCATGATCATCGGCGAGGACAACGGCGCCAGAAGCTGGGACCGCGGCCGCTACAAGGGCATCGACCACATCACCATGGTCGTGCGCGATCCCGGCACCGGCGCGTTGATGATCAGCCAGTCGCGCGGCGGCGAAGGCGTGGAACTCAGCCCGCTCGACAAGTACCTCGAGCACAAGCTCGCCCGTGGCGTGCAGCTGTATGCAACCGATCCGCTTGCCCGCGCCCGCCCGCTGCTGCAGGACGGCCAGCACGCGCAGCTGGATCCATCCCGCGCGCCGCGGCCCGGCGCAACGATCTCCGACCGGCTGCTGCGACGCGGCGAGCATGGCGACGACGTGCTCGGCCTGCAGCGCGAGCTCAACCGGCTGGGGGTTCGCGACACCCGCGGGCGGGCGCTCCGCGAGGACGGCGCCTTCGGCGAGCGCACCCGCGAGGCAGTCCTGGCCTACCAGCGCGCCCACGGCCTGCAGGTCGATGGGGTGGCAGGTCGCGAGACCCTCGGCAGCCTGGCACGGCAACGCGCGTCGGTTACGGCCGATGCGGGCCTTGTCGGCGTCACCCACTCAACGCACCCCGACAATCCGCTGTTCAAGGCGATCCGCGGCGGATTGCCCGCCCACTTCACGGACGTGATGGTCGCCCAGGCAACCCTGCTGGCCAAGCAGAACGGCATCGACAGCGCCGGCAAGTTGCACAGCGTCACCGTGCAGGGCGATTCGGCGTTCCTGCTCGGCACCACCCCTGGATTCCGCGCAAGGCTCGACCTGGCCCAACCGGTACCCGCCATGGAACAGGTCGACGCACGACTGCGCGCAACGCACGCATCGCAGGAAACGCCCTCGCGGCAGCCGTTGATGCCCGGCCACTGACGCCATTGCCGGTGGACTGGCCCCGGGGCGCCGGCTCCATGTCGGGTGGATCGGCAGCAGCCACGCGCCGCCCCGCAAACGCAGTGGCAACGTGCGAAACTGCAGCCGACGACACCACGGCTCCGGAGGAAACATGAGCGCCTCGAGTCCTGCCACCGGCGAACGCCCGATCGACCGCTGGTTCGCCAGCTATTCCGGCGACCACCGCAACGACGCCAACCAGTGGATCCACGTGTTCGCGGTCCCGGCAATCCTGTGGAGCGTGATCGCGCTGCTGTGGTGCATCCCGGTACCGATCACCTTGTTCACGGCCGGCCTGTGGGCGGCACTGGCGATGTTCGCGGCGTGGATGTTCTACTGGCGCGCCTCGCGCCCGCTCGGCTTCGGCATGCTGCTGGTGTTCGTCGCGATGGCGTGGCTCACGCGATGGATGCACGGAACCTACGGCGTGGGGACCCTGCTGTACGCCGCCATCGCGGTGTTCGTGGTCGCCTGGATCGCGCAGTTCGTCGGCCACAGCAAGCTGTTCGAGGGCCGCAAGCCGAGCTTCTTCACCGACCTGCGCTACCTGCTGATCGGTCCGGCGTGGGTGCTGGCCAAGCTGTACCGCAAGTTCGGCTGGAAGTACTAGGCCGCCAACCCGGTGGGTGAGACGGCGGCGGCGCGCGGACTCGGCCCGCGCGACCTCGCGCTGGCGCTGGTCGTCTGCCTGGCCTGGGCCGGCAGTTTCCTGTTCGCCGCCTTCGCCCTGCGCGAACTGCCGCCGCTGCTGTTCGCCGGGCTGCGGCTGGCGCTGCTCGCGGTGGCGGTGGCGCCGTGGATCCGCTTGCCGGCGCGCGGGCAGTGGCGTGCGCTGCTGGCGCTGGGCGCGTTCAACGGCGCGCTCAACTTCGGCCTGAGCATGGCGTCGCTGAAGCTCTCCGCCGGCCTGTCGGCGCCGGTGATCGCGCAGCAGTGCTACGTGCCGATCGCGGCGCTGCTGGCCTGGTGGCTGCTCGGCGAACGCTTCGGCTGGCGCACCGGCGGCGGGATCGCATTGAGCTTCGCCGGCGTGCTGGTGCTCGGCTTCGATCCGGCCGTGCTGCAGGCGCCGCTGGCGCTGGTGCTGATGCTGGCCTCGGCGTGCGCCATCGCGCTGGGCACCATCGCGATGCGGCGGCTGCAGGGCGTGGGCGCGCTCAATGCGCAGGGCTGGACGGCGGTGATCGGCGTCGCGCCGCTGCTGCTGGCCAGCGCGCTGTTCGAACCCGACGCGATGGCCGCGATGCGCGCGGCCAGCTGGGTGGCGTGGAGCGGCGTGGCGTACTCGGCGCTGGTGTCGTCGCTGTTCGGCTACGGCCTGTTCTACGTGCTGGTGCAGCGCCACCCGGTCGCGCAGGTCACGCCGTACATGCTGCTGTCCCCGGTGATGGCGGTGCTGCTGGGCATCGTGTTCTGGGGCGATCGTCCCGGCCCGGCGCTGTGGATCGGCGGGGCGATGGTGCTGGGCGGCGTGCTGGTGATCGCCCTGCGCGCGTTGACGCGCCAGCGCCCGGCGCCGTCGCCCGAACCTGTCTAGGAAAGCCCCGGGCATTTCGCCTTTGCTCTTCATTCCCGCGCAGGCCGGTCCTTCGACAGACGAACTCCTGGTTATCCACGGCCCTGTTCCTCAAGGACCCCAAGTCCCTGGATTCCCCCTGCGCGGAGGTGACGCCGGTACTCAGGCCTCCCTTAGCCGAACGTTCCCACCGCCGGCTGGAACGCACGCGGCGCGTAGCCGAAGTCCCGGCGCGCGGGTTCGATGTCGAACACCAGGTCCTGGCGCATTCGCGCGAGCGCGGCGTCGCCGAAATCGCGCGCCACGCCGGCGGTTTGCGCCAGCGACAGCAACGCACGGAACGCGGCCGGTGGCAGCAGGTGCAGTCTTGCCGGTGGCTGTAACGTTGCCAGCACGCGCGCCACCATTTCGCGGTAGGGCAGCGTCTCGCCGCCGGGCAGGGCATAGGCCAGGCCATGCGTCGCCGGCGCATCGAGCACTGCGAACGCAGCCTGCGCGAGATCCTCGACGTGCACCGGCTGGCGCAGCCCGACCGCATCGCGCGGCAGCGCGAAGCGGTGCCAGCGGCTGGCAAGGGCGGCGATGCGGGTCAGGGTACGGTCGCCGCCGGCGCCATAGACCAGGGTCGGGCGCAGCAGGGTCGCGGCCGCGCCGCGCACTGCGGCGGCCGCCAGCACGCCCGCCTCGCCCGCGCGCAGCCTCGCAGCCACGTCGCGCTCTCCGGCATCGGCGGAGTCGCGCTTCACGTCGACGCTGGTCGAACCGAACGCGACCACCCGCGTGCAGGGGATGGTCGACTGCGCATACCAGCGCGCGAACCGGTCCAGCGGCCCGCAGCTGAAAACGGCATCGACGCGCATGGGCGCGCCTTCGAACCCATCCAGGTCGCCACGCAGCCATTCCACGCCGGGCATCTTCGGCTGCGCGCGGCGCGACACGGCATGCGCTTGCCAGCCGCGACGATGCAGTCGCACCAGCAGCCGGTGGCCGATCTGCCCGCTCCCGCCGAAGACCAGTGCGTCGCGCATCTCAGCCCGCCGTCGGGCGCGGCTTGAGCACCACCCGCAGCCAGGCGTAGCCCAGCACCGCCGACAGCGTCGACGCCACCAGCACGCCGATCACGCCCTCGGTGTAGCGCAACGCGTCCTGCGCGAATGCCAGCGATCCGATGAACAGGCTCATGGTGAAGCCGATCCCGCACAGCAGGCCGAGCCCGAGCATCGCCTTGAAATCCATGCCGCGCGGATAGCGCGCGAACCCCGCCACGCGCATCAATACCGCCGCCGAAACGATGCCCACCGGCTTGCCCAGCAACAGGCCCAGCGCGATGCCCAGCGGCAGCGGCGACAGCAGCTCGTCCATGCCCAGGCCGCCGAGTGCCAGGCCGGCGTTGGCGAATGCGAACAGCGGCAGGATGCCGTAGGCCACCCAGGGATGCAGCGCGTGCTCGAGCGTCTCTAGCGGCGAGTGCTCGGTTGCGTCGTCAAGCTCGTTGTGGCGGTTGACGTGCGGGATCATCAGGCCGGTCACCACTCCGGCCAGGGTCGCGTGCACGCCCGATTTCAGCACGCACGTCCACAGCACCACGCCGAGCAGCAGGTACGGCGCCAGCGCGGTGACGCCGCGCCGGTTGAGGATCGCCATCGCCGCAATGGCGGCCGCGGCCCAGCCCAATGCCGTGAACGACACGCCCTCGGTGTAGAACACCGCGATGATCACGATCGCGATCAGGTCGTCGACCACCGCGATCGTCGACAGCAGCAGCTTCATCCCCAGCGGCACCCGCGAGCCGAGCAGTGCGAGGATCCCCAGCGCGAAGGCGATGTCGGTGGCGGTCGGGATCGCCCAGCCGCGCAGCGCGGTGGCGTCGCCCCGGTTCGACCACCAGAAGATCAGCGCCGGCACGATCACGCCGGCCGCCGCGCACACCAGCGGCAGCACCAGCTGGTCGCGGCTCGACAACTGTCCGCTCAGGGTCTCGCGCTTGATCTCCAGCGCGACCACCAGGAAGAACAGCGCCATCAGCCCGTCGTTGATCCACAGCAGCAGCGGCTTGTCGATCCCGGCCGCGCCGATGCGCACTTGCACGGGCAACTCGCGCAAGCCCTGGTACAGATCGTGCAGCGGCGTGTTGGCGCAGGCCAGTGCGACCAGCGCCGCGGCGATCAGCACGATGCCGCTGGCCGCCTCCAGCCGGAAGAAGTCGGTCAGTCGCTGCAGTGCTCCAACGCGGAACGTGCCAAGCCCCATCCGCTGCTCAGCCTGCGTGGACGAGGAACAGCTCGAACGCGACCCACGCCACGAACGCCGCCAGCAGGATGCCGCCCTCGGCCCGGCTCACGCGCAGGTCGCCGCGCAGCATCGGGTAGAGCATCGCCGCGAACACCAGCGCGGCGGGCAGTTCGAAGCGCACGAACGAGGCCGGCACCGGCACGTCGCGCACCACGGCCATGCCGCCCAGGACGACCAGCAGGTTGAACACGCTCGAACCGATCACGTGCCCGGCCACCATGTCGCCCTGCCCGCGCCGCGCCGCGGCAATGGCCGCTGCGACCTCGGGCAGCGCGGTGCCGATCGCCACCACCAGCAGGCCGCTCACGAGCGGCGCCATGCCCAGCGCCAGCCCGATCACCGGCGCCGTCTGCACCACCCAGCGTGCGCCGAAGTAGAGCAGCGCGATCGCGATCGCGAAGCGCAGCAGGTTCAACCACAGGTCGGTCCCGGTGCGAACGAATCCGGCGATGGCGTCCTGCAGTTCCGGCTTCTCCTTGCGGCTGCGGCCGATGCAGGCGGCCAGCACGGCGACGAAGGCGACCAGCAGCAGCACGCCTTCGATCCGGGTGATCGCGCCGTCCCAGCCCATGCCCATCACCGCCACGGTGGCGAGCATCAGGCACAGCAGCAGCGGTGCCAGCGCGCGCCAGCGCACCAGCAGCGGCGCGGCCAGCGCGGCAGCGCCCAGGGTCAGGCCGACGTTGACGATGTTGCTGCCCACTGCGTTGCCCAGCGCCAGCGCTTGGTTGCCGGTGAACACCGCGCGCGCGTTGACCGCCAGCTCCGGCAACGACGTGCCGAAGGCGACCAGCAGCAGCCCGGCCACGAACGGCGACACGCTCAGGCGCTGCGCCAGGCCGGCCGATCCCTTGACGATGGAGTCGCCGCCGAGCGCAAGCAGCACCAGGCCGAGCACGAACAACCCGACTGCCTCGAACATGGCGCCACCTCCAATCCTGATCGTGGTGGAATTCTAGCGGGCGGAAGCGCGAGGCGGGGACCGGGACGGGAAACGGGCGGCCTGGCCAGCGGACGCGGGCGCGCACTGCAGCGCTGGAACCACCATCGCGCCCCTGGTCGTCGTTGCCGCAGCCGTCATTTCCGCAACGGCGGGAACCCGATGAGCCGACGCCCGGGCCCGCACGGGCGCGGCAGACGGCATGCCCGCCGGACAACCGCATGCCTGCCCAGCAAACCGCGTCTTCGCGAACACGACCTCTCGATCCACCGATCGGCGCCGACGCTGCCTCAGCTGCATCCTTCCACGTAATCCACCTGCGGCGGCACGCCGACCCGCCACGAAGTCACCCTGCCGTCCTTGCCGGTCTCGAACACCAGCTTGCCCTCGCCGCCGTTGCTATCGTCGACGCGCAGCGACTTGCCGCCCTCGACGTACTTGTGCGGCGCCTCCGTCACGCGGCCGGCGTACAGGCTCAGAATCTCGTCGGCCCCCATCCCCACCTTGCCACCGCCCGGTGCGATCTCGCGGCCGGTGCCCACGTCGTAGCGCACGAACTTGCCGTTCTCGAACATGAAGGCGAAATCGGATGGGATGTCGACCCACTTCGGCGTGAGGTAATGGCAGGCGGCGCCTTCGGCACCCACGTCCTTGAGCTCGCCGCCCCAGGCCTGCCTGGCTTCATCGGTGCCCATGCCGAAGCGCATGTCGCCGTAGCCGTCCATGCGCACGAGACCGAGGTCCGGCGCGCGATTGACGTCGCCGGACGCCGGCGCGGTCGCTGGCGGGACGTCCTGCGGCGGCTGGTCGAGCGGCGGTGGCGCCGCTGGGTCGTCGGCCATGGGCACGGCGGATCCTGCAGTCGCCGGATCACCGGCATCGGCTGGCGCGCGATCCGCCTGGCAGGCGGCGAGTGCGAGCGCGAGCAGCGCAATCGTGGGCATCATCGGCTTCATGGCATCGGACTCCGTGCAGACAAAACAGCGCACAGCCTTGGCGATGCGGCGTTAACGCATTGCGAACATCGCTCTTGCCGATGCCGATGCCGGTGCCGCCGCGGGACAGCAACGGTCGCCTCAGCCCGGCGGCGTGAAGTGCTTCTGCAGCCCGGCCCAGCAGGCCTGGTAGTCACGCTGCCGGTGACCGGCATCCATCGCCTGCCGGGTGGGCGCGATCACCGAGCGGGTTTCGAACATGAAGGCCATGGTGTCGGTGATCACGTCCGGCTTCGACAGGTCCGCGCTGGACGCCTTGTCGAACGTGGCCGCGTCGGGGCCGTGCCCGGTCATG
This sequence comes from Luteimonas mephitis DSM 12574, assembly GCF_000422305.1. Taxonomy (GTDB): domain Bacteria; phylum Pseudomonadota; class Gammaproteobacteria; order Xanthomonadales; family Xanthomonadaceae; genus Luteimonas; species Luteimonas mephitis. The sequence continues at coordinate 431,778 of NZ_KE383816.1, forward strand.
CAGTTGTGCAGCGAGCAGCCGCCGGGCGCGAAGCCCTCGGCCTTGGCGTCGTAGGCGCCGTGCACCAGGCCCATGAACTCGCTGGCCACGTTGCGGTGGAACCACGGCGGCCGGAACGTGTCCTGCGCCACCAGCCAGCGCGGCGGGAAGATCGCGAAGTCCATGTTGCTGGTGCCGGGCGTGTCGCTGGGCGAGTGCAGCACCAGGAAGATGCTCGGATCGGGGTGGTCGAAGCTGATCGAACCGATGGTGTTGAAACGGCGCAGGTCGTACTTGTACGGCGCATGGTTGCCATGCCAGGCGACGACATCGAGCGGTGAATGGCCGATCGGCGCGCGCCACAGGTGGCCCTGGAACTTGGCGATCAGTTCGAAGTCGCCTTCCAGGTCTTCATACGCCGCATGCGGGGTGAGGAAATCGCGCGGATTGGCCAGGCCGTTGGAGCCGATCGGGCCGAGGTCCGGCAGGCGCAGCAGGCCGCCGAAGTTCTCGCACACGTAGCCGCGCGACGGGCCATCGGGCAGGTCGACGCGGAAGCGCACGCCGCGCGGGATCACCGCGATTTCTTGCGGCTCGACTTCGAGCACGCCCAGCTCGGTCGCGATCACCAACCGACCCTGCTGCGGCACGATCAGCAGCTCGCCGTCTGCGTCGTAGAAGTAACGCCCCTGCATCGACGCATTGGCCGCGTACAGGTGGATCGCCACGCCGCTGTGCGCGGCCGGGTAGCCGTTGCCCGCCATGGTGAACAGGCCGTCGACGAAATCGACCGGCGCGGCATTTCCATCGGCGCCGGGCAGCGGCAGCGGGTTCCAGCGCAGCTGGTCGGGGGTAACCGGCTCATGCCCGAACAGGTTGTGGAAGCGTGGCTGCTCGAACGGCGCGAACTCGCCGTGCATCGCCGCCGGGCGGATGCGGTACAGCCAGCTGCGCCGGTTGTATCCGCGCGGCGCGGTAAAGGCGGTCCCCGACAGCTGTTCGGCATAAAGCCCATGCGCGACCTTCTGCGGCGAGTTGCGCCCCACCGGCAGCGCGCCGGGCACGGCCTCGGTGGCGAACTCGTTGCCGAAACCGGACTGGTAGCCGTTGCTTGCGATGCTCATGGATCTGCTCCGCTTGGAGCCCCTCTCCCGCCTGCGGGAGAGGGGTTGGGGTGAGGGTGCATGGGCTGGCCGTGGAAGCAGCCGCGCCACGTACGGCCCCTCATCCGGCGCTTCGCGCCACCTTCTCCCGCAAGCGGAGAATGCTGGCCGCGTGTTGCGTCCCGCCTTACAGCACGCCGCGCCTGATCTGGTCGCGCTCGATGCTCTCGAACAGGGCCTGGAAGTTGCCCTCGCCGAAGCCCTCGTTGCCCTTGCGCTGGATGATTTCGAAGAAGATCGGGCCGATGCAGTTCTGGGTGAAGATCTGCAGCAGCTTGCGCTGCTTGGTCTCCGGGTCGGCGTCGATCAGGATCTTGTTCTTCGCCAGCCGCGGCACGTCCTCGCCGTGGTTGGGGATGCGCTGGTCGATCACGTCGAAATAGGTGTCCGGGGTATCGAGGAATTCCACGCCCTCGGCGCGCATCTTCTCCACCGTTTCGTAGATGTCGTCGGTGAAGCAGGCGATGTGCTGGATGCCCTCGCCCTTGTAGGCGTCGAGGTATTCGTTGATCTGGCTCTTCGGGTCGTTGGACTCGTTGAGCGGGATGCGCACGATGCCGTCCGGCGCGGTCATCGCCTTCGACACCAGGCCGGTCTTGGCGCCCTTGATGTCGAAGTAGCGGATCTCGCGGAAGTTGAACAGGCGCTCGTAGTAGTCCGACCACTTCTGCATGTTGCCGAAGTACAGGTTGTGGGTCAGGTGGTCGATGAAGGTCAGGCCGAACCCCTTCGGGTCCTGGTCGGCGCCCTGGATCGGCAGGTAGTCCTCGTACATGCTGCCGTTGTCGCCGTAGCGGTCGACCAGGTACAGCATGCAGTCGCCGATGCCCTTGACCACCGGCGCGTCGACCGCCTTGCTTGCGGCCTTGTGGTCGATCGCCTCGCCGCCGTTGCCGAGCACGGTCTTGAGCACTTCATCGCCGGGCTTCCTGAAGCGGATCGCGAACCCGCAGGCGCTCGGGCCGTGGGCCTTGGCGAAATCCGCCGCGAACGAATCCGGGTCCTCGTTGACCAGGAAGTTCACGCCGCCCTGGCGGTACACGGTGATCGGGCGCGTCCGGTGGCGCAGCACCGCGGTGAAGCCCATCTTGCCGAAGTAGTCGTGCAGCATCTCGCCCTGGCCTTCGGGCGCCGCGAACTCGACGAACTCGAAGCCGTCGATCCCCATCGGGTTCTCGAACGTGGTGACGGTCATGCCCAGGTTCGGGCCCTGGTGCGGGGTCTGCGGCTGCGCGCTCATGGGGGGCTCCTCGTGACGTGGTGCATCGCCTGGATGCGGCGGTGCGGCTTGCTTCGGATGGCCTGCCGTTATAGTTTCATATGAAACCATTTGCAAGGCGCGATGCAGCAATGTCCAGCAACCCCGCCGCAGCCAACCCGCCGTCGACGCCGGACCACGCCCTGCTGGCGCTCGAGCGCTTCCTGCCCTATCGCCTGAGCGTGCTGTCCAACCGCGTCAGCCAGGCCATCGCCGACACCTACGTCGAACGCTTCGGACTTGCGGTGACCGAGTGGCGGGTGATCGCGGTGCTGGGGCGCTTCCCCGGCCTGTCGGCCAACGGCGTGGCCGAGCGCACGGCGATGGACAAGGTGGCCGTGAGTCGCGCGGTGGCCCGGCTGCTGGAGCGCGGACTGCTGGAACGCGACGTGCATGGCGACGATCGCCGGCGCTCGGTGCTGGCGCTGAGCGAGGCCGGCTATCGCATCTACGACGAAGTCGCGCCGCTTGCGCTGGAGTGCGAGCGGCGCCTGCTGGCGCACCTCGATCCGGGCGAGCGCGCCCTGCTCGACGTCCTGATCGATCGCCTGATGGAAGAAGGCCTGCCGCACCTGGAAGCCGGCACGTAAGCCTGGATCAAGTCGCCCCCGGAAGCGTGCGGGAGCGGCCACGGCCGCGATGCCGGTCCGGGGAAGGCAATCGCGGCCGTGGCCGTGGCCGCTCCCTCCATTCCAGCTTCCGCCGCATCCCTTGAACGAAGAAAGGCGGCCCGGAGGCCGCCTTCCATCTTGCGCGACGAGCGCGGGTACGGTGCGCGCGCTACTTCACCCCGTGCATCAGCTTCTGGATCAGCGGCGCGATCAGGAACAGCAGCACGCCGGCGCCGATCAGGATCCAGAAGCCCATCGTGTAGCCGGCCTGCGCCGACTGCACGGTCATGCCTTCCTCGCCGCTGACCATGCCGGCGAACAGGCCCGACAGGTTGTTGCCGATGCCGGTGGACAGGAACCAGCCGCCCATCGCGAAGCCGACCAGGCGCACCGGTGCCAGCTTGGTCACCATCGACAGGCCGATCGGCGACAGGCACAGCTCGCCGACGGACTGGATGACGTAGACCATGAACAGCGTCCAGAACGGGATCTTGTTGGTGGCCGGGTCGACCATGCTGGCCAGCGCGATCATCAGCAGCAGGAACGCCAGCCCGTTGAAGATCAGGCCGAGGCCGAACTTGCGCGGGATCGACGGGTTCGCGCGCCCCAGCTTCACCCACAGCCACGCCAGGATCGGCGCGAGGGTGATGATCGCCACCGAATTGACCGACTGGAACCACGCGGTCGGGAAGGTCCAGCTGCCGAAGCCGCGGTCGACGATCTCGTCGGCGAGGAAGGTGAACGAGCTGCCCGCCTGTTCGAAGAAGCACCAGAACAGCACGTTGAAGGCGAAGATGATCAGCATCGCGACCACCTTGTCGCGCGCCACCGCGCCTTCGCGGATGCCTTCCACCAGCAGCATCACCCCCAGGCCGATGAACATCAGGGTGAGGATCACCTGCAGGGTCTTGGCCCCCATCGCCAGCAGCAGGTACATCAGCGGGATGGCCACCGCGCAGGCGACCAGCACCTTCACCACCGCGCCCATGCTTTCGTTGCCCGGCAGCGGCGCACCGATGCCCTGGAGCTTGGCGCGGCCGAACCAGAACCACAGCAGGCTGATCAGCATGCCGACGCCGGCGGCGATGAACACCACCTTGTAGGCCGGCATCGCATCGGTGCCGAAGATCTTCTGCGCAAGGACCTGGGTGATGATCGGAGAGATCATCGCGCCCATGTTGATGCCCATGTAGAAGATGGTGAAGCCCGAATCGCGGCGCTCGTCCTTCAGGCCGTAGAGCTTGCCGACCATGGTCGAGATGTTGGGCTTGAACAGGCCGTTGCCGACGATGATCGTCGCCAGGCCGAAGTTGAAGACCTGCTGGTTCGGCAGCGCGATCATGAACAGGCCCGCGGCCATGATCACCGCGCCGGTCAGGATCGAACGCTGGTAACCGATGATCCGGTCGGCCGCGTAGCCGCCGAAGATCGCGCCGGCGTAGACCAGCGCCAGGTAGGCACCGTAGGTATGGCTGGCCGACGCCTGCCCCGAGGCATCCCCGCCGTGGAACTGGGCGACGATGTACAGCACCAGCGCCCAGCGGATGCCGTAGAACGCGAAGCGTTCCCAGAATTCGGTCATGAACAGCATCCACAGCGGTCGCGGATGCCCCATCATCTGGCCGAATTCCGGCGGCTCGCCGCCGTGGCCGTTGCCCCCGACGGGCCCCCCGATCGGCGTTCCCATCGGCTCGGCGATGCCGGGATTGTTTGCGCTCATGCAGCTGCCCCTGTGGATGCGGAATGTCATTGCCCGCGCGACGCACGGGACTGGCGAGGATTACCGACGGCGACGCGCCGCGTCAAACCCGGAACTGTTCATGCTGCATCGCAACACGCGCCGATCGCGCGTGGGAGCCCTGGACCACCCCGGTGGAATCGCGCCCGCGACAGGCGGGCGCGGCGGCGCCGGGCTCAGACGGCCGCGTCCGCGGGCCGCCCGATCTCCGTGCGCACCTCAAACAGCTCCGGGAAGAACGTCAGCTCCAGCGCCTGCTTGAGGAATCCCACGCCGCTGGAGCCGCCGGTGCCACGCTTGAAACCGATGATCCGCATCACCGTGCGCATGTGGCGGAAGCGCCACAGCTGGAACTGGGTTTCCAGGTCCACCAGGTCCTCGCACAGCGCGTACTCGCGCCAGTGGGTCGCGGTGTCCTCGTAGATGCGCTCGAACACCTGCACCAGCGCCGGGTCGGAGACGTGCGGCCTGGACCAGTCGCGCTCCAGGTGGCGCTGCGGGATCGCATGGCCCCAGCGCGCCAGGTAGCGCAGGAATTCGTCGTACAGCGTCGGCGCCTCGAGCACCGCGCGCAGCCCCGCGGCGGCGGCCGGCTCGTGCGCGAACACCTTCAGCATCGCCGCGTTCTTGTTGCCCATCAGGAACTCGACGGTGCGGTACTGCAGCGACTGGAACCCCGACGACGGCCCGAGGATGTCGCGGAATTCCATGTATTCCGATGGCGTCAGCGTCTCGAGCACCGACCACTGCGCGGTGAGCTGGTCGAGCACCCGCTTGCAGCGCGCGACCACCTTGCCGAACTGCCAGACCCGGTCGCCGCGCAGGTGGTCCACCGCCGCCGAGAGCTCGTGGATCAGCAGCTTCAGCCACAGCTCCGAGGTCTGGTGCTGGACGATGAAGAGCATCTCGTCGTGGTGCGGCGGGCTGGACAGCGGGTTCTGCGCGGACAGCAGGCGGTCCAGCTGCAGGTATCCGGCGTAGGTCATGCGCCCGGACAGGTCGGTGTGGATGCCTTCCTCGAGCGCGCGTTCATTGTTGTCGATGGCCATCGGTTCAGTTTAGCGGCAATGCGGCTGCGCCGCGCTGCGTCATGCGGCTGCCATCTGCCTGCGGCACAATCGGGCGGCGGCGGCCAGGGGGGCCGCCCGACAGGCAGGACCATTCGCACAAGGGGAGTCTCGATGAACAGGTTCGCGCGCCGGATGGCGCTGGCATTGCTGTTGTCCTGCGGCGTGGGCGCCGCGCATGCGCAGGTCGTGATCAGCCAGGTGTACGGCGGCGGGGGCAACTCCGGCGCAACCTGGAAGAGCGACTTCATCGAGCTGCACAACAACGGCACCAGCGCCGTCAGCGTGGACGGCTGGTCGGTGCAGTACGCCTCGGCCGCGGGCTCCAGCTGGCAGGTCACGACGCTGTCGGGAAGCATCGGGCCCGGCGGCTACTACCTGGTCAAGCAAGCCGACGGCAGCGGCGGCACCCAGGACCTGCCCACGCCGGATGCGTCCGGCGGCATCGCGATGAGCGGCACCGCCGGCAAGGTGGCGCTGGTCAATTCGATCACCGCGCTCAGCGGCACCTGCCCGAACGGCAACGTCGACTTCGTCGGCTTCGGCAGCAACGCCAGCTGCGCCGAAGGTTCGGCACCGACCCCGGCACCGAGCAACACGCTCGCGGTGCTGCGCGCGGGCGGCGGCTGCACCGACACCAACGTCAACGGCGACGACTTCGCCACCGGCGCGCCGACGCCGCGCAACAGTTCTGCACCGCCGAACCTGTGCGCGGGCGGTGGCCAGCCGGTAATGACGGTGGCCGACGTCGGCCTGGCGGAAGGCAACAGCGGCGCCACCGCGTTCACCTTCACCCTGGCGCTGAGCGAGCCGGCCGGCGCAGGCGGCGTGGCATTCGATGTCGCCACCAGCGACGGCACCGCCACCGCGGGCAGCGACTACACCGCGCTTGCGGCCACCGCGATGTCGATCGCCGAAGGCGAGGACAGCGCCAGCGTCACCGTGCAGGTGATCGGCGACACCGACAACGAGGCCGACGAAACCTTCTTCCTTGACGTCAGCAACGTCACCGGCGCGCTGCCTGCCTCGCTGCGGGCCACCGGCACCATCCTCAGCGACGACTTCAACGTGGTCCCGGTGCACGCCATCCAGGGCGCGGGCGCGAGTTCGCCGCTGCTGGGCCAGACCGTCATCACCAGCGCCATCGTCACCGCGGTGCGCAACAACGGCTTCTTCATCCAGATGCCCGATGCCGAGGCCGACGCCAACCCGCTGACGTCCGAGGGCGTGTTCGTGTTCACCAGCGCCGCGCCACCGGCCGCTGCCGCGGTCGGCAACCGCGTGCAGGTGCGCGGCGAGGTGCAGGAATACGTGCCGTCGCAGGACCCGACCCAGCCGCCGCTGACCGAACTGGGCGGCTCGCCGGTCGTGACCCTGGTGTCCACCGGCCATCCGCTGCCGGCACCGGTCGCGCTGACCACCACGTTCCCCGACCCGGACGGCGCCTACGACCAGCTCGAACGGCTCGAAGGCATGCGCGTCACGGCGGCCAGCCTGACCGTCAACACGCCCACCCTGGGCTCGGTCAGCGAGACCAGCGCCACCGCGTCCAGCAACGGCGTCTTCCACGCCGTGGTCACCGGCGTGCCGCGCGCGTACCGCAAGCCCGGCGTGCAGGAGCCCGACCCGCTGCCCGCCGGCAGCCCGGCCAACGTGCCGCGCTGGAACACCAATCCGCAGGTCGTCGCGGTCAGCAGCCGCGCGCTGGGCGGCGCCACAGCCGACGTGATGTCCGGCTGCCTGGTCACCGGCGCGACCGGCCCGCTCGACTACAGCTTCCGCCGCTACACGATCTATCCGGAAACCTCGGTGCAGGTCGACTGCAGCGGCGTCGACCTGCCGGCGCCGGCGCTGGCGCCGGGCGCCGACGATGCCAGCGTCGCCTCGTTCAACATGGAACGTTTCTTCGACGACACCAACGATCCGTCGATCGGCGAACCGGTGCTCACCCCGACCGCCTACCAGACGCGGCTCAACAAGGCCTCGCTGGCGATCCGCGACTACCTGCATGCGCCCGACATCCTCGCTACCGAGGAGATCGAGAACCTGTCGGTGCTGCAGGCCATCGCCCAGCGCGTCAACGCCGACGCGGTCGCTGCCGGCCAGCCGGACCCGCAGTACGTCGCCTACCTCGAGGAAGGCAACGACGTCGGCGGCATCGACGTGGGCTTCCTGGTCAAGACCGCCGAGGTCGGCGCCGGGATCGCGCGGGTCGAGGTGCTGGCGGTGACCCAAGTCGGCAAGGCCACCACGTGGACCGAGCCGGGCGGCGGCATCAGCCTGCTCAACGACCGCCCGCCGCTGGTGCTGCAGGCGCGGGTGCACTTCGCCGACGGCCGCAGCGTCCCGCTGACCGCGATCGTGGTCCACCAGCGCTCGCTCAACAGCGCCGAGGAAGACAGCGCCAGCGGCGTGCGCGTGCGCGCCAAGCGCCAGAAGCAGGCCGAATTCCTGGCCGAGCTGGTCCAGGCGCGCCAGGTTGCCGATCCCGCCGAGCGCATCGTGGTGCTGGGCGACTTCAACGCCTTCGAGTTCAACGACGGCTACGGCGATTCGATGGGCACGGTCACCGGCCTGCCCAGCGCGGACGACGCCACCGTGGTGCCGGGCGACGGCGCCGACCTGGTGGACCCGGACCTGTACGACCTGACGTTCCTCAACACCCCGGACGTGAGCTATTCGTACGCGTTCGATGGCAACGTGCAGTCGCTCGACCACATCGTCGCCAACGCCGCGCTGATGAACGCGGCCGACGTGGACACGCTGTCGCTCAGCCACGCGCGCATCAACGCCGATTTCCCGGCCGTGGCGCGCAATGCCACCGACTCGCCGACGCGGCTGTCCGACCACGACCCGACCCTGCTGCTGCTGCGGCTCAAGGCGGCGCAGTCGGCCGACCTGCACGTGGCCGCGAGCGTGTCGCCGGGCAGCGTGCTGCCGGGCGAAACCGCGACGTTCACCGTCGACGTCGGCAACGCCGGCCCGGATGCGGCGGCGTTCGCGGCGGTCGCGTTCGTGTTCGACCAGGCGGTCGACCCTGCGGTCAGCGCACCGGCCGGCTGGACCTGCGGCCCGGCCGACACCACGACCACCACTGTGGTGAGCTGCACGATCGACTCGCTCGCCGCGGGCGCCACCCAGGCGTTCTCGCTCGCCGTGACCGCCACCGCCGCCCAGGCCGGCAGCACGCTGGGGCTGGCGGCCGCGGTGCAGTCGCAGACGCCCGACCCCGTCACCGGCAACAACGGCAGCGAAGCGGCGCTGCAGATCACCGCGCCACCGGCGGCCGACCTGTCGCTGTCGATCGACGGCCCGGCCACGCTGCCGCGCACCGCGTTCAACGCGCAGTACGTGTTCACGCTGGCCAACAACGGCAGCGTGGCCGCGGCGCAGCCGATGCTGGTGATCGGCGGCAACACGCTGACCACGACCGCATCGGTGGCGGCGCCCGCCGGCTGGCGCTGCAGCAAGGCCAACAACGGCGGCCCGCGCTCGGCCACGTTCACTTGCACCGCCGCGTCGCTGGCCGCGGGCGCCAGCGTCGACTTCGCGGTCAAGGTCAACGCCCGGCCGACGCCGTCCGGCCACGTGATCACCGTGCAGGGCGCGGCCACCTCGCCGACGCCGGACGCCAACCCGGCCGACAACCAGGCCTCGTTCGGCACCAGCGTGCCGTAGCGCCAACGGCCGCCATGGAAGACGGAGAAGCGCGGCCCCGGCCGCGCTTCTTTTTTCGCGCGGCCGATCGCGAGACCTGTTTGCCGGGGCAAGCCCCGGCCGCGAGCTTGAGCCCCTTCCCAGCGAAGGGGGGGCGGCTGGGGAAGAGTGCGTTCCGGGCAGCACCACGAACCATGGCCACCCCCTCCCAGCCTCTGCCCTGCCCTTGCTGGGGAGAAGCAGGAGTTCGCGTCTGCACAACCTGCAGCGGCGCCCTTGCCCCGCCGTCCCATACGCCCCCGTCGGTGCCGTGGCCTGCCGCAGCGCGCAACGGGGCTTTTCCCCGCACCGGGTATCATCTGCGGACTGTCGCGTGGCCACGCGCCCCGCGACGCCGAGCCAGTGCCGGCGGCCCCGGCCCCGGCCCGCCCGTCCGGACTCCCATCGCACGCCCCGCGGGCGCGCGCGGCCCGGGCCCGCCCCATATGAACAGGACCCCGATGCGATGACCATCGCCGCAACTTTCGAAATCGAATACCTGCAGTACCTCGACGCCAACGGCAAGCTGACCGGCAAGCTGCCGCCAGCGGTGAAGGACGCCAAGGCGCTGCTGCCGCTGTTCAAGCAGATGCTGTACGTGCGCGTCTTCGACACCAAGGCCATCGCGCTGCAGCGCACCGGCAAGCTCGGCACCTATGCCGCCTGCCTGGGCCACGAGGCCACCCACGTCGGCATCGGCGCGTCGATGAAGCCCGAAGACGTGTTCGCGCCCAGCTACCGCGAGTACGGCGCGCAGTTCATGCGCGGGGTCAAGCCGCGCGAGGTGCTGCTGTACTGGGGCGGCGACGAGCGCGGCAACGACTTCTCAGGCCCGAAGCACGACTACTCCTGGTGCGTGCCGATCGCCACCCAGTGCCTGCACGCCGCCGGCGCGGCGCTGGCGTTCAAGCTGCGCGGCGAAAAGCGCGTCGCGGTGACCTGCTGCGGCGACGGCGGTTCGTCGAAGACCGACACCTACGCCGCGATCAACTCGGCCGGCGCCTACGCGCTGCCGTTCGTGCAGTGCATCATCAACAACGGCTGGGCGATCTCGGTGCCGCGCAGCTCGCAGACCGGCGCCAAGACGCTGGCGCAGAAGGGCATCGCAGGCGGCTTGCACTGCCTGCAGGTGGACGGCAACGACCTGATCGCGGTGCTCGAAGGCATGCGCCGCGCCATGGAGCGCGCGCGCAATGGCGAAGGCGGCAGCGTGATCGAGTTCATGACCTATCGCCTGCACGACCACACCACCGCCGACGACGCGCGCCGCTACCGCGGCGAGGACGAGGTCAAGGACGCCTGGACGCGCGAGCCGATGACCCGCCTGCGCACCTACCTCACCGCGCAGAAGCTGTGGGACGAGGAGCAGGAAAAGGCCTGGGCCGAGGAATGCGCCAAGGCCGTCGACATCGAACTCAACGCCTACCTGGAAACGCCGGTGCAGCCGGTGGAGGCGATGTTCGACTACCTCTACGCCGATCCACCGCCGGAATTGCTTGAACAGCGGGCCGCGGCCGTCGCACTGGAGAACCGGGCATGAGCGCGGCAAAGAAGCAGGCCGCAGCGGCGGCAACCGGCGAACCGGCCGCGATCACCCTGATCGAGGCGATCACCCAGGCGCTGGCCTACGAGATGCGCGTCGATGACGCCGTCGTGGTGCTGGGCGAGGACGTCGGCGTCAACGGCGGCGTGTTCCGCGCCACCGCGGGCCTGCAGGCGCAGTTCGGATCGCAGCGGGTGATCGACACGCCCCTGGACGAAACCACCATCGCCGGCCTCACCGTCGGCATGGCCACCCAGGGCATGAAGCCGGTGGCCGAAGCGCAGTTCGACGGCTTCGTCTACCCGATGGTCGACCACATCATCTGCCACGCCGCGCGCTTCCGCTACCGCACCCGCGGCCGCCTGCACTGCCCGATGGTGCTGCGCGTGCCGTGGGGCGGCGGCATCCGCGCGCCCGAGCACCACTCCGAAGCCAACGAGTCGATCTTCACCAACGTGCCCGGCCTGCGCGTGGTGCTGCCGTCGTCGCCGGCGCGCGCCTACGGCCTGCTGCTGGCGGCGATCCGCGATCCGGATCCGGTGATCTTCATGGAGCCCAAGCGCATCTACCGCCAGTACAAGGAAGTGGTCGCCGACGACGGCGAGGCGCTGCCGCTGGACGTGTGCTACGTGCTGCGCGACGGCAGCGACGTCACCCTCGTCACCTGGGGTTCGCAGGTCAAGGAAGCGCTGGAAGCGGCCGACAAGCTCGCCGGCGAAGGCATCAGCGCCGAAGTCATCGACGTGGCGACGCTGCGTCCGCTGGACTTCGCCACGATCGCCGAGTCGGTGTCGAAGACCGGCCGCTGCGTGATCGTCCACGAAGCACCCAAGACCGCCGGCTTCGGCGCCGAGATCGCCGCACGCCTGGCCGAGGAGTCGATGTACGACCTGGTGGCCCCGGTCGAACGCGTCACCGGCTACGACACCCACATCCCGCTGTTCCGGCTGGAGATGAAGTACCTGCCGAACGTGGACAAGATCGTGGCGGCGGCGAAGCGGGCGGTCGCGGCTTCGTAACGCGGCCGCTGCCGTCATCCCGGACGCCGCGGCGCATCGCTTCCGCGGCGCCGGTACAACCAGATCCCTCACCACGTCCGGGATGACGCGTCCCGGACGGTTACAGGAAACACCATGACCACCAAGAAATTCCTGCTCCCCGACCTCGGCGAAGGCCTGCCGGACGCGACCATCGTCGAGTGGTACGTCAAGGAAGGCGACACCATCCGCCTCGACGACAACCTGGTCTCGATGGAAACCGCCAAGGCGGTGGTCGACGTGCCCTCGCCCGTGTCCGGCAAGGTGCTCAAGCTGGCCGGCGGCGCCGGCGACGTGATCGTGACCGGCACGATGCTGGCCGAGTTCGAACTCGACCCCAACGCGCCGCAGCGCGCCGAGGGCCAGGACACCGGCCACCACCACGGCGGCGCCGGCACCCAGGCGCCCGGCGATGGCGACCAGGTGATCGCCTCCGACGAAGGCGGCGAGATCACCGAAACCGACACCACCCGCACCGAGACGCTGCGCGAGGACAGCGGCACCGTGGTCGGCGCGATGCAGAGTTCCGACGCGGTGCGCAGCGAGCAGGCAGTCGCGGTGGGCGGCGTCAAGGCGATGCCTGCGGTGCGCGCGACGGCGCGCAAGCTCGGCGTCGACCTGTCGCGCGTGCGCGGCAGCGGCGCCGACGGCGTGGTCACGATGGCCGACGTCAAGCAGGCTGCCGCGAGCGGTTCGGCAAAGGCCGGCGCGGCCGCGGCGGTTGCGGCTCCGGCTGTGAAACCGGCGACAACGGCGGCCGCCGCGCCAGCCGCGTCGCGCGACGCCGCGCAGCGCACCCAGCTGTCCGCCAGCGGCAAGCCGATGCGCACCCAGCCGCCGTCGGTCTCCGCCACGGGCCAGCCCGAGCAGCTCAAGGGCGTGCGCCGCAACATGGCCCGGGTGATGGCCGACGCGCACGCCAAGGTCGTGGCGACCACGCTCAGCGACGACGCCGACATCCATGCCTGGGCGCCGGGCAACGACGTCACAGTGCGCCTGGTCCGCGCGATCTGCGCCGCCGCGAAGGCCGTGCCCGCGCTCAACGCCTGGTTCGACGGCGACAAGCTGGTGCGCACCCTGCACCCGCACGTCGACATCGGCATCGCGGTGGACACCGATGACGGCCTGTTCGTGCCGGCGCTGCGCAACGCCGACGTGCTCGACGCCGGCGGCGTGCGCGAGGGCGTCAACCGCCTGCGCGCGCAGGTGATGGACCGCAGCATCCCGGCGTCGGAGCTGTCCGGGCACACGATCTCGCTGTCGAACTTCGGCATGTTCGCCGGCCGCTACGCGACGCCGATCGTGGTGCCGCCGACCGTGGCGATCGTCGGCGCAGGCCGTGGCCGCCACCAGATCACCCCGGTGATCGGCGGCTTCGAATCGCACAAGGTGATCCCGCTGTCGCTGACCTTCGACCACCGCGCCTGCACCGGCGGCGAGGCGGCGCGCTTCCTGAAGGCGATGCTGGACGATCTCTCGCTGGCGCAGTGACCCGCGCGCGGGGCCGGGCATCGCGCCTGCGATCGCCCGGTCCGCCGCGCAGGCTGCACGGACTGCCGCGCCGGCCCCTTCCCTCGAACCCGAACCGGGGACTCCCGCCATGCCGCACCACAGCCGCCTGTCCAACCTGATGATCGACTGCAAGGTCGACGACCTCGCCCCGCACGCGGAATTCTGGAGCAAGGCGCTCGGCAAGCCGATCGTCACCGTCGACCAGGACGGCGACGGCAAGTACGCCGAACTGCGCACCGAGGCCGACGAGCCGATGATCCTGCTGCAGAAGGTCGATCACGACAGCCGCATCCACCTCGACATCGAGACCGACGACATCGAAGCCGAAGCCGCCCGCCTGGAGAAGCTCGGCGCGAAGCGGATCAAGTTCTGCAAACGCTGGTGGGTGATGGAAGCGCCCAGCGGGCACCGCTTCTGCGTGGTGCGCCAGCAGCGCGAACCGTTCGGCCCGCACCTCAACCGCTGGGACTAGGCGCAACTCGCGACGCCTCGCCCAGGGCCCCTGGCCGCAGCCAGGCCGGGGGCCACGCCGCCCGGACCACGTTCCCGCCGCACGGTTGACCCGCCTCGGGGATAGGCAGGATCAGCGTTTCGCGTGGTCCAGCCAGACTTCCAGCCCCTGCGCGTTGAGGTCGATGTCCATCGCCAGCAGTTGGGGCACGCGCACCTGCGCGCCGGCCACGCCGTGGCGGCGCGCGCGTTCGACGTACAGCGCGGTCAACGCCGCGACCAGCCGCGCGTGCCGCGCCGGATCGGCGTCGCATTCGCGCGCCAGCGCGACCATCGCGTCGACCTGCTCCAGCAGGTCCGCGCCGAGCCGCTGCACTTCGTCGACGCGGCCGTAGTGGGTCAGGTACACCGCGGCCGGTTCGGCCGCCAGCATCCGCCGCAACGATGCGCGCATCTCGCCGGGATCGAACTGCACCGGCGACGTCGTCGGCACGATGAACGCGCCCTGCGCGGTGTCGAACTCGCGGTACGACAGGCCGAAGATATCGCCGCTGAACCAGCCGCGACTGGCGGCGTCCCACACCGCGATGTGGTGGCGCGCGTGCCCCGGCGTGTCCACGCACAGCAGCGGCCGTTCGGCGAGTTTGACGACGTGGCCGTCGGTGGCCTCGACCACGCGCTCGCTCGGGACCGGCAGCAGCGTGCCGTAGTGGCGCGCGAACGCCGCCTCGCCGTAGACCGCCGTTGCGCCGGCCACCAGCTTCGACGGATCGATCATGTGCGGTGCACCGCGTGGATGCACCACCAGCCGCGCGTTGCGCAGCTCGCGCATCAGCGCGCCGGCGCCGCCGGCGTGGTCGAGGTGGACGTGGGTGAGGATCAGCCAGTCCACCGCGTCGCGCGCCAGCCCCTGCGCTTCGAGCGCAGCCAGCATCCGCGGCACGCTGTCGTTGCTGCCGCAGTCGATGAATGCCGCGCGCCCGTCCTGCACGACCAGATAGGCCGCGCAGAACCGCGGCCGGTCGCCGTAGCCGGTGTCGATGGTGGTGATGCCGTGGGAGCGGGAATCCATGCCGATGGTCTGCACGCAGCGAGTCAGGGCCCGCCAGTCTAGGACTGCGCATGAAGGACGGCCATGCGACCAAGGGTGCACCCCAGCTACCGCGTGCCCGGGTCGCCGACTAGCGTCGAAGGCGCACATCGGGGAGTGCGAACCCACAGGCGCGCGCCCGCGCCACACCAGCAAGGGGAACTCACCGTGGACCGACATCATCGTTTCCTGGCCCGGCTTGCCGCCTGCGCCATCCTCGCCTCCGCCGCCGTGGCTGCGCAGGCCGCACCCGCGTTCCAGATGCCGTTTCCCTGCGGCCAGGCCTGGGTCGGCAGTACGTGGAGCGGCCACAGCCCCGCCTACGCCGTCGACCTCAACCGCGGCCCGAATCCCGACTCCGACCTCGGCGACACCGTGGTCGCCGCGTATGGCGGGACCGTGTCCACGTCGGCCTATTCGACGACCACCGGCTACGGCAACTACATCGTCATCAACCACGGCGGCGGCTGGCAAACGCTGTACGCACACCTCAACTCGCGTTCGGTATCGAAGGGCGCGACCGTCAAGCGCGGCCAGAAGATCGGCACGGTGGGCCGCTCCAGCGCCAAGTACAACCTCGCCCCGCACCTGCACTTCGAGGAGCGCTACAACGGCTCGGTGCAGAAGATCCGATGGAACGGCGCGCAGATCCCGTATTACGCGAAGAAGACCTACACCAGCAAGAACTGCGGCGGCAGCGGCGGCGCGGCGTCCGGCACGGTCAACACCAGCGGCGCCAACCTCAACGTCCGCGCCGGCGCCAGCACCAGTTACGCCATCGTGGGCAGCCTCGCCGACGGCGCACGCGTGACCATCTACTGCCAGAAGTACGGCCAGTCGATCACCGGCACCTACGGCACCAGCAAGCTGTGGAACCGGATCGGCAGCGGCCGCTACATCCCCGATGCCTACACGTACACGGGCTCGGACGGGCGCGTCGCGCCAGACTGCTGACATGCCCGTCGCGCATGCCGATGCCGCGCCTGCGCAGCGCCCCCGCGCGCTGCGGCCGCCTGCGATGCTGGTCGCCCTGCTCGCCGCGGCGCTCGGCGGCGCGCTGGTCGGCAGCCGGTTCGCCGGGCACCGGGCATCGGCTGGCGTCGACGCGGCGGCGTCGCCGGAGGCGGCGGTTCCACTTGCCGCGCCTCCATTGCGATCCACGCGCGCGCTCCGCGCGGCCACGGCAGCCCCGGTCGGCGACGACCTCGGCAGCGAAAGCACCCGCGCGCTGCGCGACCCGGACTACCTGCGCGAACTGATGGCCCGCCATGCGGGCGAAACCGACCCGGACCGCCGCGGCGCGCTGCTGGCCGTGCTGCAGAGCGCCGCCAACGACGAGGTCATGGGTTTCGCGCTGCGCCTGGCCGACGATCCGGATCCGCGGTCGCGCCGCGATGGCCTGCAGCTGCTGCAGGCGTTCCCGCTCGACCGCGCGCCGGTCCGCGAACTGCTGTTGCGCCAGATCGACGCCGAGCGCGACCCGCAGATGCTCCGGCAGCTGGTCGACGCGCTTACGCCGGCGGTGCTGCCGGTGGAGGACGCGGCACCGATCGCCGGGCGCCTGGCGCGCCTGCGCAGCCACGCCGATCCCGGCGTGCGCGCCAGCAGCGTGCTGCAGTCCACCCAGTGGGACCGGCAGGCCGACATGGAGCCGGTGCTGTACGCGGCGATGCTCGACCCGGAACCGCAGGTGCAGCAGGCGGCCATCGCCGGGGTGAATGCCACGCTGGCGCATTCGCCACGATTGAAGGCCGCCCTGCTGGAGATGGCCGGCAACGACGCCATCGAGCGCGACCAGCGCGCGGCAGCGGTGTTCGCGCTGCAGGCCTTTCCGCTCGACCGCGACGAATACGAACTGTATCGGCGCGTTGCCGTTGAAACGGGACCGGCGGCCAGCGAAGCGGCGCCCGGGCCGGGGCACGGGCCCTGACCGATCTCAGCTCAGCGCATCGTGTGCGGCCTCAGGCGTCGACGCGTCGACGCCACAGCCGCCAGCGCACCACGATGGCCAGCAGCAGCACGCCGAGGAACACCCCGTAGCCGACCGACGTGGCCAGGATCTGCCGCCACATGTGGCCGTGCTGAGGATTGGCGTACCCGTGCGCCCAGTGCAGCGAGGCCATGAACGCAGCCGTCGCCAGCGCCAGGCTGCCGAGGTCGAACAGCCGCCGCAGTGCGTGGCGCGGCTGGCGCGGGAACATCCAGAACAGCACGCCCAGGATCAGGAACCAGGGCAGGAACAGGATCAGGCCAAGGTTGAGGTCGACCTGCGGGCTCACGCGTCGCCGTCCGCAAAGCCGGACAGCGCGGCGGTGACATCCTCAAGCGCAACGCCGTCGGCCAGTTCACCGACTGCCTCGTCGTCGAGCCAGACCGCGCCGGACTCCGCGCGCAGCCCCGCGCCGGCACCCTGCCTGAGCCGCGCGACCAGCTGACCGGCTTCGCGCGCCGATTCGAATCCCGGGCCCTGCAGCAGCAACGCGCCGTCGGCATCGACCAGCTTGAAATGGAAGCGGCCGTCGCCCTCGCGGTACTGCTTGAACTGCGGCGTCGCCGCCTTGGCCGCCGCCTTGCGCTTGCCACCGGCCGCCTGCGACAGGTCGCGCAGGCCCACCGCCGCGCGCAGTTCGCGCAGCAGCGGCGTGGCGTGGCGTTCACGCAGGCGCTGCGCACCGTCGCGCAGCAGGCGTTCGATCTTGTGCGGCTCGGCCATCAGCGTTTCGTAGCGCTCGCGCAGCGGCGCGACTTCCGAGTCGATGCGCTCGAACAGCTGCTGCTTGGCATCGCCCCAGCCAATCCCCTGCTCGAACTCGCGCCGCATCGCCGCGGTTTCATCGACGCCGGCAAACGCGCGGTACAGCTGGAACACGTTGGAGGCGTCCGCATCCTTGGGTTCGCCCGGCGCGCGCGAATCGGTGACGATCGATGCGATCAGCTTGCGCAGCGTCGCGCGCGGCGCGAACAGCGGGATGGTGTTGTCGTAGCTCTTCGACATCTTGCGGCCATCGAGGCCCGGTAGCGTGGCCACGTTCTCCTCGATCACCACCTCCGGCAGCCGGAAATACTGTTTCCCCGCCGGTCCGCCGTACAGGTGGTTGAAGCGCTGGCCGAAGTCGCGCGCCATCTCGATGTGCTGGATCTGGTCGCGGCCCACCGGCACCTTGTCGGCGTTGAACAGCAGGATGTCGGCCGACATCAGCACCGGGTACATGAACAACCCGGCGTTGATCCCGGCATCGTCGTCCTCGCCGTCGGCGCGGTTGCGGTCGACCGCGGCCTTGTAGGCATGCGCGCGGTTGAGGATGCCCTTGCCCGCCACGCAGGTCAGCATCCAGGTCAGTTCGGTGATTTCGGGGATGTCGGACTGGCGGTAGAACCACACCTCGCCCGGATCGAGTCCACAGGCCAGCCAGGTCGCGGCGATTTCCAGGGTCGAACGCTGCACGCGCGCCGGATCCTGCACCTTCACCAGTGCGTGCAGGTCGGCGAGGAAGTAGAAGCTCTCCGCGTCGGGCGCGCGCGAGGCGGCCACCGCCGGGCGGATCGCCCCGGTGTAGTTGCCAAGATGCGGCGTGCCGGACGTGGTGATGCCAGTGAGGATGCGGGTCTTGCGGGGAGTCATGTCGGGGCCGGGGCTTGCGTGGCGGTCATTTTAGCCCGGCGCCGTTCACGGGGTCCGCGGCCCGGGCAACCCCACGGCCCGCCCCGGCGCGTTTCCACGGTCCCCACCCACGGAGACCGGCCATGTCGCAAGTCCCGATGTCGCCAATCCTGCAGTCCTGCTGCGCGGTGTTGCTCGCCGCCCTCGCCTGCCTGCCCGCGTCGGCGCGCACGCTGGTGGACATATCCCTCGTCGACCGCGACGACGGCACCGTGCTGCCGCAGTATCACCACCGCGGCGAGCGCTGGCTGGCCGGCGTGCCCGGCCACCGCTATGCCATCCGCCTGGCCAACACCAGCGGCGAACGGGTGCTGGTGGTGCTGTCGGTCGACGGCGTCAACGCAGTCACCGGCGAAGATGCGGATCCGTCGCAGGGCGGCTACGTGCTGGAGCCGTGGCAGAGCGCCGAGATCGGTGGCTGGCGCAAGTCGCTGCAGGAAGTCGCGCAGTTCCGCTTCACCGATCTCGCCGACAGCTATGCCGCGCGCACCGGACGGCCCGGCAACGTCGGCGTGATCGGCATCGCGGTGTTCCGTGAGCGACGGCCGGCCGAGGTGCTGGTATCGCCGGACTTTCCGCCTCCCTATCCGCGCGCCGCATCCCCGCAGTCACCGTACGAAGCCCGCGACGAAGCGGGCGTGGCGGAATCGGGAGCCGCGAACGACGTGCTCCCCTCACGCGCGCCACCCACCGCAAGCGCGGCCCGCCAGCAGATCGGCACCGGCCACGGCGCGCGCGAATGGGCGCCGGCGTCGCGCACCGGCTTCGTTCGCGACGGCGCGCGGCCGTCGCAGCTATCCGAACTGCGCTACGACGCGCCCCGGCGCCTGCTCGCGCTCGGCATCCTGCCGCGCCGCGACTGGCAGCACCGGCCGGTCGTGCAGGTACCGCGCGCGTTCCCGCGCGGATTCGTGCCCGATCCATGATGGCCTGACCACATGCACTTGGCAGGAGCGGCCGATGGCCGCGAGCTTTTCGGGTCGCATGGATTGTCGGGAAAAGCTCGCGGCCATGGGCCGCTTCTACGAAAAAAGGGCCGGCTTGCGCCGGCCCGTCGTTCATTCCCGCATGTGGAACACTCAGCTGAGCGTCTTGCCGAACTCGTCGACTTCGCGCTCGGCGCGATCGCGATCCCACCCGTAGCGTTCCTGCAGCTTGCCGCTCAGGTACTTGCTGTCGCCTGCGGCCACATCGAACACGTCGTCGGTCAGGTCGCCCCACTTGGCCTGGGCCTTGCCCTTCAGCTGCTTCCACTTGCCGGCGATGATGTCGTTGTTCATTGCGTACTCCTTGCGTCGTTGGTGACGGCGCCAGCTTCGCAGGCAGCGCCTTCATGGCATGTGCGCAAGTCGTTACGCGTGATTTCAATTCATTGAACGCTTCAGTTTCGCGGATCCGCATGGATGCACTGGATGCACTTGCAGATCGACGGCCTCGGCCGCGCACCTGGACGATGACATGCCGGACGAAATGCCCGCGGCGCAGGCCGCTCCCGCAAGGCTGAAACGCCGGGGCGGAAACAGAACGGGCCGGCAATGCCGGCCCGTTCCTTCCATCTGTTCGCGCGATCAGCGCGGATCGGTCGCACCGGTATCGTCGGCCGACTGCTGGACCTTCTCGCCAACCTTCTCCACGTCCTTGCCCGCACCCTTCACGGTGTTGCAGGCCACGAGGAAGTTCATGGAAAACAGTGCGAGCAAAGCAAGGGAAACGATGCGCTTCATGGATCTCTCCTGTACGAAGGGGATGGACCACGGGGCAAGTGTGCGGCCCCCGTCGTGAATGAAACCCCATCCGGGTGTGAATGCCGCGTGCAATCGGGCACCGGGCTGCGCAATCGGACAATCCCGGTCAGGCGGGCATCATGTTCCGCGTCGCAGGCATGCCCGAACCGGGTGAAAAAGCGCCTTCATCGCATGGTCATCCGCATCGCTGCGCACGCCGGGACGCGAACCGCATCGCCCGCGGCCGGCCGCGCATTCGTTCCGCGGATCGCCGCTTCCGCGGGTCGACCCGAAGCGCTAGTCGCGCATCAAGGTCGACTTGCCGAACAGGCTCTCGACCAGGTCCACGGCCAGTTCCGCGGTGGCGTTGCCGTCGTCCAGGATGGGGTTGACCTCGACGATGTCCAACGATCCCATGCGCCCGCTGTCGGCGATCATTTCCATGATCAGCTGCGCCTCGCGGTAGTTGACCCCGCCGGGGACCTTGGTGCCGGTGCCCGGTGCAATGGAAGGATCGAGCATGTCGACGTCGAAGCTCACGTGCAGGTGGGTGTCGGCGTCTACGCCCGCCAGCGCTTCTTCCATCACCCGCTTCATGCCGACTTCGTCGATGTAGCGCATGTCGTAGATGTCGAGCGCGTGCTGCTTGACCAGGCGCTTCTCCTCCTGGTCGACCGAGCGGATGCCGATCTGGCGGATCTGCGCCGGCTCGATCTCCGGCACGTGTCCGCCCAGCGCGGTCAGCGCCTTCGGGCCGATGCCGCACAGGCAGGCCACCGGCATGCCGTGGACATTGCCCGAAGGGGTGATGTCATGGGTGTTGAAATCGGTATGCGCGTCCAGCCACAGGATCCGCAGCTTCTTTCCCTGCTTGCGGCAGTGCGCGGCAACCGCGGCGATCGAACCCACCGCCAGGCAATGGTCGCCGCCGAGCAGGATCGGCAGGCGACCGGCGTCGAGTTCGCGCGTCGAGGCCTCCAGCACCGCGCGGTTCCACGCCACGACTTCGTCGAGATGGCGATAGCCGTCGACCGGCGGCAGCCACGGGTTGCGCGGCCCCTCGACGTTGCCGCGGTCGAGCACGTCGATGCCGCGCGCGGCAAGTGCCTCCACCAGCCCGGCCACGCGCAGCGCCTCCGGGCCCATGCGGGTGCCGCGGGTACCGGCGCCGATGTCGGTCGGTGCGCCGAAGATCGAAACGGGGGGATAGCTGCGGCTCATGTCGGACTCCGTTCTGGTTTTGCCTGTCGCTCCCGGCAGGCAGGGATGACGGATGCGCGGCAGCCGGGCAGGCGAGCCAGGGAGAGGCGATGCTCGCCATCCGTTCTGGCGGAATGGTGCCGGCACCCGGGTTCGAACTGGGGACCTACCGCTTACAAGGCGGTTGCTCTACCAACTGAGCTATGCCGGCATGGTTCCGGTGCAATCGGCGCGGCAGGGATCACCGCGACGCGGGCGGCATTCTAGCCTAGCGCGACGCGGCCACGGGCGCGGCCGGCACGGTATCGCAGTCGATCGGCTCGACCCGCTGCGCGCCGAGCGCCTTGCCGTCGGCCTCGGCCAGCGGCGCGCTGCTGGCGACGTCGATCCAGGTGGCCGAGGCCGGCGCGTCCCCCAGTGCGTCGGCGCGCACGTCGGGGAATCCGGCCGCCTGCAGCGCGGCCTGGCGGCGCCGGGCCGATTCCTCGCTGCCGTAGCGGCCCAGCGAAATGCTGTTGGCCTCGTCGCCCGAGGCGACGATGTAATAGTCGCTGAAGCCGGCGGCGCTGATCCGCTCGACCAGCGCCTGCGCGGCCGCGCGGTCGGCCTGCTGCGGCAGCCACACGCGCCAGTCGCGGCGCTTGGCCGAGACCACCTCACGCACGTGCAGGCGCGCCATGCGCGGCTGCAGCTGGCGCTGTGCCGCAGCCACCTTGCCGGCATCGGAGAACGGCCCGAGCGCGTAGCAGTGCGTGGCGACATCGACGTCCGTGGCGGCAGCGGGCGGCGCGGTGGCAGGCATTCCATGCGCCGGGGCTTCGGCAGTTGGCGCAGCCGGTTGTGCCGTGGGCGCCGGCGCGTCCGGCGCCGGCACGACCGAGGGTCGCGATGCGGCCGCTGCAGGCGTGCGCTCGCGCAGCAATTGCAGGCGCGCGACACCGGCCGGTGGTTCGACCGCGACCGCCGCGGGCGCGGTTTCGTCGCGCGCCATCCACCAGGCGGCAACGCCAAGGTTCAATACCACCAGCAGGACGATCAGGGCGCGTGCGAGCATGCCGCGATTCTAGAGGCCGGTCGCCGCGATCGCACGCGTCACGCAGGCGCGTCGGCTGCCTTCGCCCACTGCGCGAGGCCTTCAAGCACGAGCGCAGGCGCATCGATCGCGTGCGGCAGCCGCGGGCGCAGCGCGTCGCTGCCGCCGCCGTGCAGCAACAGCCGCGGCACTGCCCCGGCTTGCGCCTGCGCGACCTGCAGGCTGCGCTCGACCAGCGCCAGCGCGGCACCGGTGCAACCAGAATCGAGCGCATCGTCGGTGTCATCGGCGAACTCGGCGTAATCGCCGCCGTCGACCGGCAGGTGCGCAGCGCGTGCGTGCAAGGCCTCGCGCATCAGCATCGGCGACGGCGCGATGCGCCCGCCGCGATGGCGGCCGTCGGCGTCCAGCCAGTCGATGGTGAGTGCGGTACCCACGCCCACGACCAGCGCCGCTTCGGCGCCGCGCGCGCGCGCGCCGAGCAGGGCGAGGAAACGATCGACGCCGAGCCGCGCGGGCTGCGCGTAGGCGATCGCCACGTCGCCGAACCGGCGCTGCGTGCAGGCCAGCGAAATTCGCCCGCAGCGCTGCGCCAGTGCGTCGAGCAGCTCGGCGCGCAAACTCTCCGATGCAACGCTCGCCACGCAGGCGTCCGTGAAGCGCGCAGGCAGCGCGGCCGCCAATCCCTCGTCGAACCGAACACCGTCGTGCGCGAGCGCGCGCACCGTGCCGATGCGGCCGGCGGCGTCCACCGGCGCGCACTTGAGCCGGGTGTTGCCCAGATCGAACAGCCAGCGGTTCATCGCGGCCTCACGCTGACTTCGCCGGCGTGGAAGGCGCGCACCTGGCCGTCATCGAGGCGCACCCGCAGCGCGCCGTCCGCGGCGAGGCCGAGCGCGGTGCCGGCGCGATCGCCGTCGCCGCCGTGCAGCACGATGGCGCGGCCGGCGAGCGCATCGAGTTCGCCATGGCGCGGCAGGAAGCCCGGCAGGCCGTCGCGGTCGAATTGTTCCAGCGCCGGCAGCAGCGCCGCCAGCAGCGCAGCGGCGATGGCGTTGCGCGACGGCAGCCGCCCGGGCGCCAGCGCGGCCAGGTCGATCCACGGCTGGCCGATGGCGCGGCCGTGCGTGGCCGGCATGCGCACGTTGAGGCCGAGGCCGATCACCGCGCGCACCGGCCCGGCGTGTTCGCCGCCGCCCTCCACCAGCAATCCACCGAGCTTGCGCAGCGCCTGCCCCGACCTGGCGCGATCATCTTCGACAACCACCAGGTCGTTGGGCCACTTCAACCGCACGTCGCCCAGCCCCAGCGCGCGCAGCGCCTCGGCCGCAGCGACGCCGGCCACCAGGCTCAGCCCGCCCAGCCGCGCCAGGCCACCGTCGAAACCGCGCGCCAGCGACAGGTAGAGATTGGCCGCCAGCGGCGAGGCCCAGTGGCGGCCGCGGCGGCCGCGGCCGTCGGTCTGGCGTTCGGCCAGCAGCACCGCCACGCCGTCGCGCGGAGTTTCGCGGCGCAGCAGTTCGGCATTGGTGGAATCGATCGACCAGGCCACTTCCAGCCGGGCGAGCCGTGCGCGCGCGGCGTCCGGCATCGCCAGCACGATGGCATCGGCATCGAGCAGGTCCAGCGGCTGCGCCAGCGCGTAGCCGCGGCCGGCGCGCGCCTCGATCGCAACCCCGGCTTCGCGCAGGCCCTCGATGCGTTTCCACACCGCGGCGCGGGTCTCGCCGTTCTCGCGCGCCAGCGTATCGCCGGACACGGGACCGGCGATCAGGCGCTGCAGCAGCGCGCGCTCACCGCTCATCGGCGGCGCGGCGGCGCGTGAGGGATGGTCGCGGCCGCGGCATCACCGACGGGCACGTGGCATGAGGGCTGGGGAGGCGTTCGCAGTCCGGCATCGGGCGATTATCGGTGACCCGGTCGGCCCCTGCTCGCCGCGCCGGCGAATGGCGTCCGCGCCTGCTGCGACGCAGCATGCAACCGTCTGCATGGCGGCGGCATCCAAGGTATAGTCCGCCCCTGATCGCGGCTCCGGCCAAGGATCCCCCCATGTCCATCCGACTCGCCCTCTCCCTGTTGCTGCTGTGCGCCAGCCTGCCGCTGGCCGCGCACGACATCCGCATGCTGAGCGCGAACGGCGACGGCGGCGGCACCTGCCAGGACGACGCAACGACGCAGGACGACAACAACAGCGTCCGTCCCGCCAGCGCCAAGCCCGCGACCCACGCGGTCAAGCCGGCCAAGGCCAAGCCGGGCGTGCAGCGCGCAAGCGACACCATCGGCGACATCCGGCCGCCGCGCTGGCACAGCTTCCTGCCTGGCATGTTCCGCTGACCGTGCGCCTGCCCTGCATTTGCGTGCGTTGATCCGCCGCCTGTTCGCAGGCAACCCGCCTTCCCCGCCCGACCCGACCCTGTGGGCCGGCGTGCGCCGTCGCGCACGCTGGATCGGTGCACTCGACGACGCACGCGACGCACGCCTGCAGGCACTGGCCGCGCGCTTCCTGCGCGACAAGGCGATCACGCCGGTCGGCGGGCTCGAACTCGACGACGCCGCGCGCATGACGCTGGCCGCCGTGTGCTGCCTGCCGCTGCTGGAGTTCGGCGAACAGGGCCTGCGCGGCTGGTCGCAGCTGATCGTCTATCCCGACGCCTTCCGCGTGAACCGCAGCCACGTCGACGCGGCCGGCGTACTGCACGAGTGGGAGGACGAGCTGATCGGCGAAGCCTGGGACAGTGGCCCGCTGATCCTGTCGTGGGCCGACGTGCAGGCCGACCTCGACGAACCGGACGCGGGCTTTTGCGTCGCGGTGCACGAGATGGCGCACAAGCTCGACGCGCTCGACGGCGCGCTCGACGGCACACCGCCGCTGCCGCGCCCGTGGCAGCGCGAATGGGCGCGGGATTTCCAGGCCGCGTTCGACGGCTTCGTCGCCCAGGTCGACCGCGGCCGACGCACCGCCATCGACGCATACGCGGCCGAGGCGCCGGAGGAGTTCTTCGCGGTGTGCAGCGAGTATCACTTCAGCGATCCTGCGACGCTGCGGCGCGCGATGCCGCGGGTGGCCGACCACCTCGCGCGTCTGTACGGAAAACCACCGCTGGCGTAGGAGCGCCCCATGGGCGCGATTGTCGTTTGCGGGCAACGCATCGCGCCCATCGGGCGCTCCTACGCGGGACTAACGAACCTACAGTCCCGGCGGCAGCGTCACCTGGAAGCGTGCGCCACCCAGTTCCTGCGAGGGCCCGACGCTCAGTTCGCCGCGATAGCTGCGCACCAGGTCCTGCACGATCGACAGGCCGATGCCGTGGCCCTGCACCCGCTCGTCGCCGCGGACGCCGCGTTGCAGGACATACGCGATCCGGTCCTCGGGAATGCCCGGGCCGTCGTCGTCGACGACCAGCACCAGGCCCGGCCGCCGGTTGGGCTGGCTGGCGCCCGGGCCCGCGGTCAGCAGCACCCGCGACTTCGCCCACTTGAAGGCGTTCTCGAGCAGGTTGCCGAGCAGTTCCTGCAGGTCGCCGAGCTCGCCGTAGAACTGCACGCCCTCGTCGATCTCGAATTCGCAGATCACGCCCTTGCCGGCGTAGATCTTCTCCAGCCCGCGCACGATCTGCTCGGCGTGTGGCTCGATCGCCACCGGCGCGGCGAACAGCTTGTGGCCGGCGGACGCCGCGCGCCCGAGCTGGTAACCCACCAGGTCGTTCATGCGCCGCACCTGGATGTCGACCTCTTCGCGCAGTTCGGCTTCGCTGGCGCCGTTGTCCAGGCGCGTGCGCAGCACCGCCAGCGGCGTCTTCAGGCTGTGGGCCAGGTCGGACATCGTGTTGCGCTGGTGGTCTAGGTTCTCGCGCTCGCTCTCGACCAGCGCGTTGATGCTGTCGGTCAGCGGCTGCAGCTCACGCGGATGATGCTCGCTCATGCGGTTGGCCTGGCCGCGCTGCACGCGCTTGAGTTCGCTGACCACGTTGCGCAGCGGCCACAGGCTCCAGCGCAGCACGAACGTCTGCAGCAACAGCAGCACCACGCCGGCAACCCCGAGGTAGCCCCACAGCGCCGTGCGGTACACGCGCACCTGGCGCGCCAGCGTGCCTTCGTCCTCCATCACGTAGACCGTGTAGGGGCGTTCGATCTCGACCTCGCTGCTGCTGTCCTGCACCGCCGCGGCGCCGATGCCGTAGCGGAACACCTCGCCCGGCTCGCCGTTGGTCTTGACGATCGGCAGCGGGCCGCGGAACTCCTCCTGGTTCGGCGCCAGCAGTTCCGCGTCGGGCAACTGCGGGCCGCGGGTGGACATCGACTGCCACGACTGCTGGCCGTCGGCCAGCACGATCACCGCGTACAGCCCGCTGCCGGGCTGGTCGAAGCGCGGGTCCGGCGGCACTTCGGGCACGAAGATGTCGCCATTGCGGAAGAACTCGACGCCGCCGACGTAATTGTAGGCGTAGGCCTTGAGGCGATCGCGCTGCACCTGGCCGGCGACGTCGACGAAGGCGCGGTCGAGCGCATACCCGGCAAGCGCGAGGAAGGCGACCAGGCCCAGACTCGCGGCCATGAGCTGGCGCGCCTGCAGCGAACGCGGCCGCCACGGCAGCAACGGCTTGCGCTGCCCGGTGTCGTGCTTGTCGGATCGTCCAGGCAACGGCGCCTCGCGGTGGTTGCGGATGTCGCGTGCCACGCCGCCGGCGATGGTCGCGGCGGCGTGGGCCTGGGTGGATTATGGCCGCGACGCGGCGGGGTTTCAGCCTTCGTTGCTGCGCGGGATGGCGAAGCGGTAGCCGCGGCCGCGCACGGTCTCGATCGGCTTGAGCACGCCGTCCGGATCGAGCTTCTTGCGCAACCGGCCGATGAAGACCTCGAGCACGTTGGAGTCGCGGTCGAAGTCCTGCTGGTAGATGTGCTCGGTCAGGTCGGCCTTCGAGACCAGCTCGCCGGCATGCATCATCAGGTACTCGAGCACCTTGTACTCGTAGCTGGTCAGGTCGACGTTGCTGCCGTTGACCGTGACCGTCTGCGCGGCAAGGTCGAGCACCACCGCGCCGCATTCGAGCGTCGGCTTGCTCCAGCCGGCGGCACGGCGCACCAGCGCGTTGACGCGCGCCAGCAACTCCTCGACGTGGAACGGCTTGACCAGGTAATCATCGGCGCCCTGCTTGAGGCCGTCGACCTTGTCCTGCCAGCTCGACCGCGCGGTGAGGATCAGCACCGGGAACTGCTTGCCTTCCTCGCGCAGCTGCTTGACCAGCTCCATGCCCGACATCTTCGGCAGGCCGAGGTCGATGATGCCGACGTCGAACGGCACCTCGCGGCCCATGTACAGGCCTTCCTCGCCATCCTGCGCGGCATCCACCGCAAAGCCCTCGCGCTTCAGGCGCGCGGCGAGGGTCTCACGCAACGGGGCTTCGTCTTCGACGAGGAGGATTCGCATCGGCTACTCCAGAGGTGATGGTTCGAGGGCAACCGTGCCCGGTCGATGTGTCTTGCTTTGTGGAAGCTTGGAAGCTCAGTTGTCGTCATCGCGTGTAGGGGGGCGATTGCGCTGCTGCGGGTCGTCCATGTAGACGCGGATGCGGCCACGCTCGTCCATCACCTTGATGCGGTTGACGTCGCGGCCATCGGACTGCACGCGCTCGGCGTTGATGACCCGGCCGCGGGTGCTGCGCTCGATCCTGCGCACCGAATCGGCCATCTCGTCGTCGCGGCGCTGCCGCCGCGCTTCCTGCTGCCGGGGCTCGGGTGGCCGGGCTTCGCCCATCATCGGCCTCTGCCGGGGTGCGTCGCGCACGGCGTCACCCCTTCCACCGCGGTCGCCCTGGCCGGTCTGGCCGCGGTCATGGCCGCGCCCCGAGTCCTGCGCCCACGCACCCGCGCTGGCCAGCGACAGCATGCCGGCAGCGATCAATGGCAGGAGGAACGGACGGATGGACATGATCTGCAAGACTCCGGGCGTGGTGCCTGACGGGACAATGGGGACGATGATTCTCGAAAGGATGCGGTGAACAGGCCTTAACTTTTCGTTTTTCCAGGCAGGGGCATTCAGTCGCGGTCGCACCTCAGTAGATCTCGGCCACGCAGCAGCGCAACGATCCGCCGGCCGCTTCGATGGCGTCCAGCGGCACCGGGCGCAGGTCGAAACCGGCACCGTCCAGCACATCGCGGCTGGCCGCCGACAGCGCTGCCGCCGCGCCGGCGCTCATCCAGGCGGTGCCGGACGAGGCGGAAATGGCATTGCCCGCGAACGCGGCGTGCTCGGCTGGCGCCAGCATCGCTGCGTGCGGCGCGTACAGCGCGGCGATTGCCTCCACCGCGGCCGGCTCGGCAAATCCGCCCGGGCACACCAGCGCCGCCCGCCCCGCCAGCACCGCCAGCACCACGTTGGTGTGGTACTCGCCCGGCGCCAGGTCGAACATCAAGGTCGCACGCAGGCCGAAGGCGGCGTGCATCAGCCGCGCGCCGGCCTCGTCGCAGCGCTCGGACAGGCCGCAGAAGCCCAGGCCGCGGGCGCGGTCGATCACCAGCGCGCCGGTCAGCTCGCAGGGGTGCGGCTGGGTCGACAGGTCGGCTTCCACGTAGCCCAGCGTGTCGCGGAAAAAGCCGCGGATGTCATTGCGCCCGGCTTCGCGCTGGCGCACGGGATGGCGCATCCGCCCGACCACCAGCCGGCCCGGCGCGGTGGCAAAGACGTTGTTCGGGAACAGTCCGTCGGGCGCCGCCGGATTGCCAGCGAAGCACAGCGTCGGCAGCACCGATGACAGCGCCGCCTGCAGGCCTCGGTGCTGGGCCCCGGCGCGCGCCGCGTCGAAACCGCCGGCGTCGGCCATGTAGCGGTTGTCGCTGGCCGACTCGTCGGCGCGGGCGAAGCCGTCGGGCGACACCAGGAACGCGGCCTTCGCGGTGACCGGGCCGAAGTCCGGCGCGCAGCCGCGGGCGAAGTCGAGGAACGCACGCGCGTCGCGGGTGATCATGCCGCCGCCTGCTCACTGTGTTCGGTCAGCGCGAGCGCCGCCTCGACCAGCGACCAGTCGGCGCCCGGCCGGTGCGCGCCTTCGCTGAGCACCTGCCGGAACGCGCGCCCGCCGCGCTCGCCGTGGAACAGGCCGAGCAGGTGGCGCGTGATGTGCTTGAGGAACACGCCCCGGGCCAGCTGAGCCTCCACGTACGGCCGCAGCGCGCGCAGCAGCTCGCCGCGCGTGCGCAGTTGCCCGCCGAACCAGGCCACGTCGAGCCGGTGCAGCAGGTAAGGGTCGTGGTACGCGGCACGGCCGAGCATCGCGCCGTCGGCGTGGTCGAGGTGCGCGGTGGCTTCTTCCTGCGTGGCGATTCCGCCGTTGACGACCACCGCCAGCTCCGGCCGCTCGCGCTTGAGCGCGTAGGCCCAGTCGTAGCGCAGCGGCGGCACCTCGCGGTTCTCCTTCGGGCTCAGGCCCTTGAGCCAGGCGTTGCGCGCGTGGACCACGAACATGCGGCAGCCGGCCGCGGCGACCCGGTCGACGAAATCGCGGAACACCTCGTAGCGATGGTCGTCGTCGACGCCGAGCCGGCACTTCACGGTCACCGGCACCGGTTTCTCAAGCGCCGACACCGCTTCGATCATCGCCGCCACCGATTCGGCCACCAGCCCGGGTTCACGCATCAGGCAGGCGCCGAAGCGCCCGGCCTGCACCCGGTCGGACGGGCAGCCACAGTTGAGGTTGATCTCGTCGAAACCCGCCTCCGCCCCGATCACCGCCGCCTGCGCCAGCAGCACCGGCTCGCTGCCGCCGAGCTGCAGCGCCACCGGATGCTCGAGCGGATCCAGCGCCAGCAGCCGGTCGCGATCGCCGTGGATCACCGCGTTCGCATGCACCATCTCCGTGTACAGCCGCGCATGCGGCGCCAGCAGCCGGTGGAACACGCGGCAGTGGGTGTCGGTCCAGTCCATCATCGGCGCAACGGACAGGCGCAGCCAGGCCCCGTCGGGCTGCGGGTTGGATGGCGGCTGGCCGGGGACGGTCATCTCAAAACAGGGCCGTGCGGGCGGAAGGCGCCATTCTCGCCGGTCGCGATTGGCGGGTCCATTCGTGCCGGGCAGTGAACCCGGCCATCCTCGGATCGCTGAACAGGTTCCATTCTCATCGAGAAGGCCAGCGCTTGTGGACGTTGCAGTCGGCACCATGTATTAGGGGAATCGACGGCACGCGCAGGGATCCGGCGGGGAAACTCAAGGCGGGAGATGACCATGCAATCTCGAATTCTGGCAGCCATCGTGACGGCGTGCCTCTTCGTCAGCGGCGCCGCCTGGGCGGACAGCGATTGTGTCGCTCCGGCCGGCGAGTGGCAGTCGCGAGAGGTGCTACGGCAACAGGTCGAGCAACACGGCTGGACGGTCCGGCGCATCAAGGTGGATGACGGTTGTTACGAGGTCAGGGGCACGGACCGCCTCGGCAACAGGTTCAAGGCCAGATACGCGCCTGACTCGTTGCAGATCCGCGAGCTGGAAATCCACTTCAGCGATGGCGGCGAAGCGTCCGACTATCTCGACCGCAGCTGGAAAGTCAAATGACGATTCAAACCTGGCGAACGCCTGCAACCGCGCCAGGGCCACTTGCATCCAACGCCATGGAATCGCCTTCAAACCCGCCTCGAGCGCGCCCTTTCGGCTCGCAATACCGACCAGCCATTGCATCCACCCGGAGATCCACCATGAACAAGACAGCTGCTTCGCTTTTGCTGGTTGGCGCCCTTGCACTGCCAGCGCTGGCGGATGCGCGCCCGGTGACCTTGACCACCCAGATGAAGGATTACGGTGGCGACGGCGCGTACCTGGCGATTTACGTGACCGACGCCAAGGGGCAGTACAAGAAGACGCTCTGGGTGTCCGGCAAGAAGGCCAAGTACTACAAGAATTTGCGCGACTGGGCACGCGGCAGTGGCATGAAGGCCAGCGAGTTCGATGGCGTGAGCGGCGCCAGCGTCGGCAGTGGGCGCACATTGAAGGTAACCGTTGAAGTGGCGGATGCGCTGATCGATGCGGGCTACGAAATACGCGTGGACAGTGCGGTCGAAGACATGCGCGACCACCCCGGCGAAGTGCGTGCGCCGCTGACCACCGCAGGCGCCGGCAAGCCGGTGGCCGGGCGCGGTTACGTCAAGTCCCTTACCTACACCATGTGACCGCGAACCGGCCGCAAGACATCCCCCTGCGATGATGCGTCAACTGCATTCGCTGGTTGGCCTGGTTGCGGCCGTGCTGCTCGTGGTGCTGGCGATCAGCGGTGCCATCCTGTCGCTCGATCCAGCGCTGGATCGACTCGGCGCCACGGTGCCCGCCAGAGGCCAGTTCAGCGTGGCGACGCTGGCCGGCCGGGTTGCGCAGCACTATCCCGGGGCGGAGCAGATCCAGCGCACGCCCTCGGGCACGATCCTGGTGTACTACGACCGGGACGGCCAGGTTGGCGTCGATCGGGTCGACCCGCTGACCGGACAGGGCATCGGACCCCATGTGCCCTCGGCATTCTCGCGCTGGCTGAAGAACCTCCACCGGTCGTTCCTGCTGGACACGCCCGGGCGTGCGGCCGCGGGCATCCTGGCGCTGATCATGCTGATGCTGGCGATCTCCGGGATCGTGTTGCTGGTGAAACGGCTTGGCGGCTGGCGGCACGTTGCCGGTCCATTGCGAGGCACCCTGGTGCAGCGCTGGCACGCATACGTCGGGCGGATCGTGGTGTTGGGGCTGCTGCTCTCGGCACTGACCGGCATCTACATGTCGGCGGTCACTTTCGAATTCATGCCCGATGGCGCGCAGAACGATCCGGACTTCCCATCCGTCGTGGCCACCGGTCCGGCGGCGGCGGTCACGGCACTGCCGGCCCTGCAGGCAGTCGACCTGAGTGACTTCCGCGAACTGGTCTACCCCTATCCGGGCGACGCGTCAGCCGTCTATTCGCTGTCGACCACCCAGGGCGACGGGTACGTCGATCCGGTCAATGGCGCCCTCCTGTCCTACCTGCCGCATGACGGCATCGGCAGCACCCACGAGTGGATCCATCGGCTGCACACCGGCGAAGGCCTGTGGTGGCTTGGCCTGCTGCTGGGCCTGTGCGCGCTCAGCGTGCCCCTGATGAGCGTGACCGGTACCTTGACCTGGTGGCAGCGGCGGCGATCGATGCCGCGGATTGCCGGAAACAGCGGCGCACAAGCGGCCGACGCCATCATCCTGGTCGGAAGCGAAAACAACAGCACGTGGGGGTTCGCCGCCACCCTGCATGACGCGCTGACCCAGGCGGGCCTGCGCGTGCATACGGCCGCGATGAACCAGCTGGCAAGCGAGTATCGCCAGGCAAAGTGGCTGTTCGTCCTCACCGCCACCTACGGTGACGGCGACCCGCCCAGTTCGGCGCAGCGGTTCCTGGCGCGCCTGCCGAGGCTCAAGGTGAATCCCGACACCGGCTTTGCCGTGCTGGGTTTTGGCGACCGCCAGTTCCCGCAGTTCTGCGGGTTTGCCCGGGACGCGGACGCCGCCCTGCACGCGCAGGGCTGGCACCGGTCGCTGGACCTGGAGACCATCGACCGGCAATCGGGCCAGGCATTCACCCGCTGGGGCAACGCCGTGGGCAAGCTACTCGGTCGCGACCTGAGCTTGCTGCATACGCCCGTGCGCCCGCGGACGCGCAGCTTCGAGCTGATCGAGCGCGTCGACTATGGCCAGGAGGTACAGGCCCCCACCAGCATCCTGCGCTTCAGGGCGGTCGCCCGCGAAGGCGTTGCAGGCCGGCTGACGCGCCTGCTCGGGGGCAATGGCCTGCCGCGTTTCGAAGTCGGCGACCTGGTCGGCATCCTGCCGCCCGGCAGCGCCATACCGCGGTTCTATTCGCTGGCCAGCAAGTCGGGTGACGGCTTCCTGGAGATCTGCGTGCGCAAGCTGCCCGATGGCGTGTGTTCGCAGTTCCTGCATGGCCTGGACGTTGGCGGGCGCATCGATGCATTCATCCAGTTGCACCCGGACTTCCGCCCGGCGTCGGGCAAGGCCGCCGTCATCCTCATCGGTTCCGGCACCGGGATCGGGCCATTGGCCGGCTTCATCCGCAACAACACCGGCAAACACCCGATGTACCTGTACTGGGGCGGGCGCGACCCGGCCTCCGATTTCCTCTATGAGCCCGAACTCGGCGCGTACCTGGCCGATGGCCGGCTCACCGCGCTGCACGCGGCCTTTTCCCGGGTCAAGGACGGCGCCTACGTGCAGGACAAGGTGCTCGGCGACGCCCCGCAGATGCGCGAGCTGATTGCGGCCGGCGCCCAGGTGCTGGTCTGCGGCAGCCGCGGCATGGCAAAGGGCATCGCCCAGGCGCTGGATGAAATCCTCGCCACCGTGGGCCTCGACGTGCAGACGCTGAAGAAGCAGGGACGCTATCGTGAAGACGTTTTCTGAAACCCCGCAACCATCCCTCCCCTCCCTGCAGCGCCACGCCCTCAGCGGCGAGACGATGGGCACCCGCTACAGCGCGGTTTTCTTCGCCGGGGCCGGAATCGATGCATCCGCCGTCGGCGCCGCCTTGTTTGCGGCCGTGGACAAGGTCGACCGGCAGATGTCCACCTGGAAATCCGATTCGGACCTGAGCCGCCTCAATGCGGCGCCCGCGCAACAATGGATCGCCCTGCCCGGGGAACTCATGGCGGTCCTGGACGCCGCCCTGCGCGTTGGCGTGCAGTCGCACGGCGCGTTCGACATCGGCGTCGGTGATCTCGTCGATGCCTGGGGTTTCGGTCCCGCGGGGCCGGTGCCGGATGAAAGCCGGATAGGCGCGCTGAAGCAGCGCGTGCGTCGCTCCGCATCCGACATCCTGGAGATCGATCAGGTTCAAAAGCGGGCCCGCAAATCCGCGCCGATCGCGCTGGATCTTTCGGGCATTGCCAAGGGCTACGGCGTGGATGCGCTGGCCAGCTGCCTGGACGGTCTTGGAATCACCCGCTACCTGGTCGGCATCGACGGGGAAATGCGTGCGAGGGGCCACAAGCCCGACGGGCGGGCCTGGGCCATTGCCATCGAGAAGCCGGTGGCCGGCGTGCGCGAAGCCATGGGCGTGATGGAGCTGGCAGATGCCGCCATCGCCACCTCGGGCAACTATCGACACCGGGTCGAATTGGCCGGCACGCAGCATGCCCATACCATGAACCCATTGGACGGCCAGCCTGCAAGCAACCGGCTCGCGTCGGTCACGGTGGTGATGCCAAGCTGCATGCTGGCCGATGCCTGGGCCACCGCGTTGCTGGTGCTGGGTGAAACCGCGGGCGTGGAACTGGCGCAGCGGCACGGCATGAATGCCTTGTTCGTGCTGCACGATGGCGACGGCCTGCGGCAGATATCCATCGTTGACGGGCAGCGCGAGCCGTAGGCACGAATCGCCCCGCGAAGGCGTCCGCACGGCTTCCGGGATCCAGCAACGGTCGCCGCATGTCGACCCAGAGGCAGCGCGGGCTCCCGCCCTCGATCATTCCGCGCGCGGCGGGCGCTGTTCGACGAATCGCGCGAACGCGGCGACGGTCTCCGCGCTATGGCGATGGTCGTCGTCGACGCCGAGGCGGCACTTCACCGTGACCGGCACGGCGTCTCCAGCGTGGAGACGGCCTCGGGGACGGGCCGCCGCCCGGCGCTGCTAGACTCGCCGCCCGCGCCTCCGGAGACGACCATGTTGCGAATTCTGGCCATCCTGCCGTTCCTGTGGGCCGGAGCCGCCGCCGCGGCCGGGCCGGTGTTCGACGTGCACGTGCACCTGCATGACGGCGAGAAGTCGCTGCTTGCCTACGAGGCCGAGGCCGAGGCGGCCGGCATCGAACTGTCGGGACTCGGCGCGATGTGGTTCGGCGGGCCGCACCAGGCGCTGCAGGGCGACCTCGACGAGATTCGCGCCGGCAACGACAGCGTGATCGCCCTGGCGGCGAAGCACCCGGAGGTGGTGCCGATCGCCACCGTGCATCCCTACGACGGACAGGCGGCGCTGGACGAACTCGAGCGCGTTGCCGCGGCCGGGATCGGTGTCCTGAAGATCCACGCCCACACGCAGCGTTTCGACGTGTCCGATCCGCGGGTGGAAACCCTGGTGCGGCACGCGGGCAAGCTCGGGATGGTCGTACTGACCGACAACGCCAACATCCTGCCCGGGGACAGCGAGAAGCTGTTCAACCTCGTGGTGCGGGTGCCGGAAACGAAGTTCATCCTCGCCCACATCGGCGGGTTGAACTTCCGGTTCTGGAACATCCTCGCGCTGGCCCGCACGGCCGACGGTTTCGCGATGGACAACCTGTACTTCGACATCTCCGGGCCGGTGCTGCTGGCGGCCGATTCACCGATCGAGGCGGAGTTCGTGTGGACGCTGCGCAACGTCGGCATCGACCACGTGCTGCTCGGCTCGGACTATCCGCAGATGGGGCTCGACGACGCGGTGGACGCGCTGGAGAAGCTCGACCTGACCGATGAGGAGAAGGCGAAGATCCGCGCCGGCAACGCCCTGGAGCTGCTGCGGCGGGCGCCGGCGAAGGCCTGAACAAAGCTTCATCCCCGCGAAGGCGGTAAACGCGAAGCGCGCGGAACGGCCGCAGGACGGCTGCGAGTGGGCGGGCGCAACGAGTCCCCATGGACGGTGCCGGTTGAAAGCAAAGTCCATGGATTCCCGCCTTCGCGGGAATGACGACTGGGAGCGGCCCAGCACTTCGGCTAGCGGCGCTTCTCGACGAACCGCGCGAACGCGGCCACCGTTTCCGCGCTGACGTGGTGCTCGATGCCCTCCGCGTCGCGGCGCGCGGTGTCGGGGTCGATGCCGAGCGCGAGCAGGAAGGCTTCGACCACCTGGTGGCGTTCGCGACTGGCCTGGGCGAGGGCCTCGCCTTCCGGGGTCAGGAATGCGCCGCGGTACGGCTTCTGCACAACAAAGCCGGCCTTCACCAGGCGCTTGAGCATCTTCGCCACGGTCGGCTGGGCGACGCCCAAGCGCGCGGCGATGTCGACCTGGCGCGCCTCGCCGCCGTCGCGGATCAGGTCCGAGATCAGTTCGACGTAGTCCTCGACCAGTTCGAGGCGGTGCGCCTCGCGCACCTGGCGGAAGCTTTCGGCGTGCAGGTCGGCGTCGATCAGCGGCGGCGGGGATGGCTTGGGCTTCGGCATGCCGGCTCGCGTCGGGTTGCGCGGACGCCCGCGGCGCCGGATGGGCCGCGGGGAACGCTAGGTTACCGCAGCCGGGATAGTGCTTGCTTCGCAACATAGCAGAGGCTATAAACACGTTTTCCCCGCACGGATGGCGCCCGCTCCGTGGATCGCGAAGTCGCTCCCCCGCCCCGCGCCACCGACTCCGGCTGGCGCTTCAGCCGCGACGCGCGCACCGGCGCCAGCCTCGGCGCGATGAACGCCAGCGTGCGGGTGCCGACGCAGGGCCAGTGGCTGCGCCGCTTCCTCGCGTTCCTCGGGCCGGGCTACATGGTCTCGGTCGGCTACATGGACCCGGGCAACTGGGCGACCGACCTGGCCGGCGGCTCGCAGTTCGGCTACACCCTGCTGAGCGTGATCCTGCTGTCGAACCTGATGGCGATCGTGCTGCAGGCGCTGGCCGCGCGGCTGGGCATCGCCACCGGGCGCGACCTCGCCCAGGCCTGCCGCGACCACTACCCGCGGCCGGTCGCCTTCGTGCTGTGGGTGGTGTGCGAGGTCGCGATCATCGCCTGCGACCTGGCCGAGGTGATCGGCACCGCGATCGCGCTCAACCTGCTGTTCGGGATCCCGCTGGTGGCGGGCGCGATCATCACCGCGGTCGACGTGTTCCTGGTGCTGTACCTGATGCGCCACGGCTTCCGCGCGCTTGAGGCCTTCATCATCGCGATGCTGCTGGTGATCTTCGCCTGCTTCGGGATCCAGATCGCACTGGCCGCGCCGCCGGTGGCCGAGGTGCTGGGCGGCTTCATCCCGCGCGCCGAAGTGGTGACCAACCCGGCCGCGCTGTACATCGCGATCGGCATCATCGGCGCCACGGTGATGCCGCACAACCTGTACCTGCACTCGTCGATCGTGCAGACCCGCGACTACCCGCGCGACGACGCCGGCAAGCGCATGGCGATCCGCTGGGCGGTAACCGACAGCACCATCGCGCTGATGCTGGCGCTGTTCATCAACGCGGCGATCCTGGTCATGGCCGCGACCGTGTTCCACAAGGCGGGACATACCGACGTGCAGGAGATCGAGCAGGCCTACGCGCTGCTGTCGCCGATGCTCGGCGTGGGCATTGCGTCGACCCTGTTCGCGGTCGCACTGCTGGCCTCGGGCGTCAATTCCACGGTCACCGCCACGCTTGCCGGGCAGATCGTGATGGAGGGCTTCCTGCACCTGCGCATGCCCACGTGGGCGCGGCGCTTGGTCACGCGCGGCATCGCGATCGTCCCGGTCGTGGTGATCACCGCGCTGTACGGCTCCGAAGGCACGGCCAAGCTGCTGGTCTTCAGCCAGGTGCTGCTGTCGATGCAGCTTCCGTTCGCGGTGATCCCGCTGGTGCGCTTCGTCACCGACCGCGAAAAGATGGGGCGTTTCGTGGTCAAGCCGTGGCTGGCGTCGCTGGCCTGGGTGATCGCGGCGATCATCGTGGCGTTGAACGTGAAGCTGCTGTTCGACACGTTCGCCGGCGGTTGAGCGGCGGCGTCAGCCGCCGGCTTTCGACTGGCGTTTCGCCTTCGCCTGGCCGTCCGCACCCGGCGATTCGTCCTGCGCCGGCGCTGCCACTTCGGCGGGCGGGCGCCCCCAGCGCGCGTAGCTTGCGGTGATGTCCTGCTTCAGGCGCTGCACGGCGTCCGGGCGCGCGGCGATGCCGGCCTGTGCAGCGACCGCGGCCCAGCCTTCCTCGCGCGACCGCCCCCACGCCTCGACCAGCGCCCGGCAAGGACGCCCGAGCACCTGCGCCAGCGCGCAGGCGTAGTAGACGTCACCCGGCGCCCAGTTGCGCTGGTCGACCAGCTCGGTGACCAGCGCGCGCGGCGCGGCGTGGTAGCGCACCAGCTCGTCGATGAACGCGCCGCGGTAGCGCGCGCCGTAAACGTTGATGTCGGCCAGCTGGCTGTCGATCCAGGCGTCGCCGCTGCGAGGATTCCAGTCGAATGCGTGCTCCTGCGCCAAGCCGGTGCCGGACAGCAGCAGGCACGCGGCCAGCACGAGCGCACGACGCGCGGCGGCAGTGATGGAAACGCGGGAAGCGGGCATGTCGATCCTCACGGGCATCAGGGTACGCGCGGCGACAGCATCGCGTCATCCCGTCCCGGCAGCGGCCGGCCGCGCGAATCTCGCGACTGCAGGCGCCCATCCGGCGTCAGCACGAAGGTTCGCTGCCCGCCCTGCTCGCCCTGCAATCGCAGCAGGTCCGCTTGCTGGCGCCATTGGCCGCGCTCGACGAAGCGCATGCCGGCAGGGCCGGCGCGGTAGGTTTCGACCAGCAGGTAGCGGCGGTCGTCACCCGTGCGCTCCAGCGCCAGGACCACATCGATGCCTCCGCAATCGGCGCAGGGGCGGCTGCCATGCCATTCGGCCCGGCCGTCGCCTTGCCCGAGTCCGGGCAGCGGCGCCGCCCCGGGCGCGCAGCCGGCGGCGATGCACAGCAACGGCACGATCAGCAGGCGCAGGCGCATGCCGGGGATTGTGCGCAAGCCGGGCCGGTGATGCACGCCATTTGCACGCGTCCGTGACGCGCGCCGGGGTAGCGTGCGGACCATGGTGGAGCGCAGCGAAGATCCGTTCAGGAGGACGCCCATGGCCGGCTCGAGACGCGCGCGCGCGCCGCGATCGCGGCGGTGGCTGGCCTGGCTGGTCGTGATCGTGGTGCTGCTGGGCGCCTACGCGATTGCCCTGCGCTGGGTGACGCTTCGGGTCGAGTCCGGCGTCGAAGCGAGCATCCACCCACCGGCGGCCAGGCCGTCGCTGCGGAATCCCGACGAGTAGACCGCCGCAGCCGCGCACTCGCGTTGCCGGACGCGTGAATCGGCGGACGCGTTGTTCAGGGCTCGCCTTCGCGCCGGCTGTGGTCGCGATCGTCGCCGCTCCGGCAGCGACGGCGCCCATCGCAATCCGCGCCGCCGGCGTGCCGTTGCAGCGCGCCGTCTTCCGCATCGGCATCGCCACGCGCCACGTCGCGCATGGCGCCATGGCGATTCATGCGCTGCTCGCGAAAGTACACCGCCCGGCCATGGGCATCGCGGCGCACGCGCGCAGGCGCATCGCCGCCGGCATGTCCGCTGGCCTGCGCCGGCGACGCGAACCGCGGCACCGGCCCGTCGCCATCCCTGTGACCCGCAGCTGCGCACGCCGACAGCGCGAGCGTTCCCGCAAGCGCGGCGCCCGCGAGCCAGCGCGGCTGCGTTCCCTTCGACATGTTCCCAGGCGTTGGCACCCTTGCACCATGGCGCAGCCGGGGTGAAGGCAGGCTCATTCCAGCGCTGCTTCAGGCATCGGCCAGGGCAGATATCGCGGCCACCGCTTCGGGCAATCCGGCCGGAGAATGCACGCTGCGCATGCGCTCGCTGCCGGCGTCGATGCTGGCCTCGTTCTCGTGGCTCCAGGTGGTGTGGTACGGCATGTGCACGCCCCAGCCGCCGAGCGAAAGCACCGGCGCGATGTCCGATCGTAGCGAGTTGCCAACCATCACGAACTGCCCGGCGGCGATGCCGAACTCCTCCAGCAGTCGCGCGTAGGTCGCCGGATCCTTTTCGCTGACGATCTCGATGCGCCGGAACAGGTCGGCAAGCCCGGAGTCGCGCACCTTTGCTTCCTGGTGGAACAGGTCGCCCTTGGTGATCAGCACCACGTCGTGCCGCGCGGCAACCGCGGCGACGGCATCGCGGATGCCCGGCAACAGTTCCACCGGGTGTCGCAGCAGGTCCTTGGCCAGGCCGACGATGCGGCTCACGTCCGCGGCGCTGACGCGCTGGCCGGTGATCTCCACCGCGGCCTCGATCATCGACAGCGCCATGCCCTTCACGCCGTAGCCGAACCACGCCAGGTTGGCCTTCTCGAACGCGTACAGACGCTCGGACACGCGCGCGTCGGTGACGTCGACATAACCGCCGACGATCTGCTCGAACTCGAGCTGCGCAGCGTCGAAATAATCCTGGCTGCGCCAGAGCGTATCGTCGCCATCGAAGGCGACCATGCGGATGCCATTGCCCATCGGCGCATTATGCCGCGGCGCGGATCCCGGCCGATGCCTGGCCCGGCCACCCGGGTGTCCAGCCTTCGGCCATGTCGCGGCCGCCGGAGCGCGGCGATGCGTACGGCCAGCAAAAAGGGCGACCCGAAGGCCGCCCTTGCATGCGGCGCGGGAAGATCCCCGCCCGCGTCGCGTTCTCGCGGTTACTCGCCGCCGTCGTCGGCGCCGGCGCCGGCATCGCCGGCGGCCGCATGGGCCTTGTACTCGTCGGCGGTGAGCTTGCCGTCGGCGTCGGCGTCAGCCGCGTCGAACACCTGCGCCAGCGCCGGCACGGTGGCGACTTCGGCCTTGCTCAGGCTGCCGTCCTTGTCCACGTCCAGGTCGGCCCAGGTGACCTGCTTGGGCTCGGCGGTCGGCGCGGCGCTCGGCGCGGCGTCCTGTGCGGCACCATCGTCCGTCGTCGGCGCGGTCTGTGCGAATGCCAGCGGCATGGCGGCAGCGGCGACGATCGCGATCAGGCCGGACATCTTGGTTGCGTGCTTCATCGTGTTCTCCATGGATTGTGTGTTCGAGGTTGGATGTTCGGGGACGCCGCCGATGCGATTGCACGACACCACCCTGGCACCGACCTTGCCGTTGGCTCGATGAACGTTTCCAGCGCCTCGCCGCGAAGGCTTACACGACCTTAACCACTGCTCGCGCGAATGCGGTTAGTCGACGATGCGATGGCGGTCATGCATTGGCACCTCCCCGGGCCAGGGCGTGGATTCTCCGGCGCCCGATGCCACCGCCGTGACGCCGCCACGCGCTGCGAGCGACTGAACACAACACAACCTTCACGCGCGCGCATGCGCCGCGACCATCCGCGCAAGCGCTCAGCCAGTCGGCAATGCGCGCATGCGCCGCACCAGCCCGATGCCGCTGACGAGGTAGTACGCCACCAGCAAGACGACCAGCCCGTACGTCAACGGGCTGGCCATGAGCGGCTGCGTCCCGGCGGCAGGCACCTCGAAGCGATACGCACGCCAGCCCAGTCGCGCGACCAGCAGCAGCGTGACTACCCCGCCGATCCAGGGATTGGAAACGTACCTGCGCACGCCGTCGACGACCCAGACGCGCATGTGCCGCAGCGCCAGCCATCCCAGCCCGGCGCCGGCCATGCCGCCGATCGCCAACGCGGGCAGAAGCCGATGCGCCGATCCACCAGCCACCAGCAGCCCGCATGCGAGCAGCGACAGCAGCGCGATGCGCAGCGCCGCGCGTTGCGGCCGATAGACCTGGTGCCCGAACTGGCGGCGGATACGCCGGTAATACAGCCAGCCAACACCGGCGGTGGCAAGCAGCGGCATGATCGCGGGAACGGGCATGGCGTGATCCTCCGGCAAGGCCAGTATGCCGCCGCGCGCCGCTGGCGCAGGTGCCGGAGGTCATCGCCGTCCGGGCTGCCTTGCGGTCAGGCGTCGTCTTCCGCACGCACGACGACGCCGGGCACGCCGTCGGCGTCCAGCGTCACGGACACCTGGATCGGCCGGCAGCAGACCTGGCAGTCCTCGATGTACTGCTGGTCGCCCGCCGAATCGTCGACGAACAGCACGATGGTTTCGCCGCAGTACGGGCAGTCGATATCGATGGCAGGCAGCATCCGGATGTCCTCTGGTTCGGGCCACGATGCATTGGCCACGACGCGCTGGTCGCAATGCCCGGGCGTGGTGCTAGTGTGCACCCCACTCGTCCCGACACGTGAACCGGAGCGCCGCCATGCCCCTTCGCCCCATGACTCTCCGCCTCAAGACGCCTCGCCTGCTTGCCCTCGCCTGCGTCGCCAGCCTCGGCCTCGTCGCCTGCAACCACGCGGGGCAGTCCGACACCGCCACGCCGATGGCTGGCGTCGCTTCCGCAGCTGCCACGGCCGCGCCCGCGGACCGCGACGCGCGCCCCTTCAACGCGACCGAAATCGCGAAGTTCAACGAGCCCTGGGCGATGG
Organism: Luteimonas mephitis DSM 12574; assembly: GCF_000422305.1. Classification (GTDB taxonomy): domain Bacteria; phylum Pseudomonadota; class Gammaproteobacteria; order Xanthomonadales; family Xanthomonadaceae; genus Luteimonas; species Luteimonas mephitis. Next base: position 474,673 of record NZ_KE383816.1, read on the forward strand.
CCTTCCTGCCCGACGGCCGCCTGCTGGTGACCGAGAAGAAAGGCGCGCTGAAGCTGGTCGACCTTGCGACCGGCAAGACCGGCAACATCAAGGGCGTGCCCGAAGTCGACTACGGCGGCCAGGGCGGTTTCGGCGACGTCGCCCTGCATCCGCAGTTCGCCAGCAACCACCTTGTCTACGTGAGCTATGCCGAAGCCGGCGACGGCGACACCCGCGGCGCGGCGGTCGCGCGCGGCACGCTGGCGCTGGACGACAGCGGCGGCGGCACGCTGCAGGACATGAAGGTGATCTGGCGTCAGGTACCGAAGGTCGACGGCCGCGGCCACTACGGCCACCGCCTGCTGTTCGGCAAGGACGGCAAGCTGTGGATCAGTTCCAGCGAGCGGCAGAAGTTCGACCCGGCGCAGGACATGCAGTCCAACCTGGGCAAGATGATCCGGCTTGACGACGACGGCAGCGTGCCGGCCGACAATCCCTTCGCCGGCCAGGGCGGCGTGGCCGCGCAGGTGTGGTCGCTCGGCCATCGCAACCTGCTGGGCATCGACTTCGACGCCCAGGGGCGGCTGTGGGAAGTGGAGATGGGGCCGATGGGCGGCGACGAACTCAACCTCGTCGTGCGCGGCGGCAACTACGGCTATCCGATCGTCTCCAACGGCGACCACTACGACGGCCGCGTCATCCCCGACCACGACACGCGCCCGGAATTCAACGCGCCCAAGGCGTGGTGGACGCCGGTGATCTCGCCGTCGAGCCTGATGATCTATTCGGGCGCGATGTTCCCGGACTGGCAGGGCGACGGCTTCATCGGCGGGCTGTCGTCGCAGTCGCTGGTGCGGGTCGAGTTCGACGGCGACAGCGCGCGCGAGGCGCAGCGGTTCAACATGGGCCAGCGCATCCGCGCGGTGGAACAGGGGCCGGACGGCGCGATCTGGCTGCTCGGGGACGGCAAGGACGGGCGCCTGCTCAAGCTCACCCCGAACTGACGTTGCAGGCATGTCCGCGGGCACGTTCGCGTTGCGCGGGTAACGCGATCGCGCCCATGGGGCGCTCCTACAGGGCGGGGCGTTCGCGCTTGAAACCCATCGCCTCGCGATAGCGCTCGTACAGCGTGAGCACCTTGTCGATGTAGAGGCGGGTTTCGTCGTACGGCGGCACGCCCTTGTAGCGGGTCACGGTGCCGATGCCGGCGTTGTAGGCCGCGGCGGCCAGCGTGCGGTCGCCGTGGTAGCGGCGCAGCAGCGACTTCATGTAGCGCGCGCCGGCATTAATCGACTGCGCCGGCACGAACGGATCGGTGACGCCGTATTCGGTCGCGACCTCGGGCATCAGCTGCATCACGCCCTGCGCGCCCTTGGGCGAAACGGCGCTGGCGTCGAAACCGCTCTCGGCGTGGGCGATCGCGCGCAGCCACGCATCGTCGACGCCGGTCGCCTTCGCCGCGGCCTTGAACAGCTTGGCGTGCCGGTCCAGCCGCGGCTTGCCGACCTTGCCCAGGCCAGCGTGCGCCGGCTCGCCCGGCGGCGTGTGCATGGTGAACTTCAGGTACACGCGCGAACCGGGCAGGTTGCGGGTCGAGTACACCAGCCTGCCGTCCTGCTCGCGCTCGTAGAGGGTGCCGCTGAACACGCCCATCTCGCCCCACAGGTTGGGCGCCTGCACCGCGTTGTCATCGATCTGTTTCGCCACGCATTTCGAACCCGGCTCAGGCGCGGTGGCCAGGCTGACGGTGCCATCGCGCACGCAGCGGTAGACCGTGCGCGCCTGCGCCGCGGACGGCAGGCCGGCAAGCAGCGGAAGCAGCAGGAACCAGGCCATCGAGCGCATGCCGCGCAGTGTATGCCGATGTCGGCAACGCGACCGGAACGGCACGCCCTGCGGCACGCGCCGGTAACCGAAGCGGTGCGGGCGGTGACGCAGTCCGCGCCAGGACGACTGCGATGGAACGCGCGGCCACTCGTGTCGGGATGACGGCCGTCCACTGCGGCGATGGTCTTGCGGAACAGCCGCAGTGCGATGCAGGGCCGCGGCCTGCCGAAGCGTTGCTCCGCGCCCGCCCGTGGCGGAACAGTCCACCGGGCCGGCGGGAACTTCTGCGACCCCTCTTCATCGGATGCCCGGAAGGCGGAAGCACGCACCGTGGCGACAGATCGCTCGAACGCGCCCCACGCGACAGCTCGCACGACGACGCCGGCCAGCGGACTTCCAGATGCCGCCGTCTTTACACATGGACAGTTCGCGTGCCTGCGGGAAGCACGGACGATCGACTCGACGGAAAACCGGCACACGGCCACGGGACGGCCGCCCGAACAACGCATCGCGAACCACTGGGAGACAGCGCAATGAATACGATCAGCCCGAAATCCCGGAAACCCCTCCTGCCATGGATCCTGATGATCGGCGGACTGGTTCCGGGTCTGGCCGTTGCGGCAACGCCGGCGCAAACGTTCTACATCTACGGACAGGCACAGGTCCTCGAGGGCCACGCATCGTCCACCCCGTTCCCCGGGAGCCGCCTGCAGCTCGCCACGCCCTTCATCGGCCAGATGCGCGTCGACCCCGGCTTCACGGACCCTTCCTTCGGTCCGGTGGGGCGCGTGGCTTCGATCACGGTGAGCTTTCCGCTTCTGTCCGGCGTCCCGCCCTTCAGCGCGATCCTCACGCAAGGCCCCGAGATCAGCGGCATCACGCCGCTCAAGTACGACGTCACCCTGCGCAACGCGAAAGGCGAGCAGGTGCAGATCCAGTTCACGACCCTGCGATCGCCGGCCACCTATCCCGGCTTCGGCACGCCGGTGGGTTCGCTGGTCAATTTCGGCGGCGGCTCCTTCATGCAGGGCAGCAACAGCGGGCCTCTTGATGTCGGCTACGGCGACCAGCCGGTTTTCCTGCAGAACTTTCGCGGCCGGATCACCGCGTTCCCGCTGCGCCGCCAATAAGGCAGGCATGGCGAGGCATGCGTGACCGGCGGCCTGCATGTTCGCGAGCCTGCGCCTGCGCGCCGGCTGCGCGATCGGATTCGAACGCCGTCGACGCGAGGATTGGACCGTCGCGGCGCCACACACTTCGGAGGGTAAGGTGATGAAGCGGAAAACGAAGGTTCTCTCGGTGCTGATCGCCGGCAGCGTGTCGCTGTCGGTCGCTTCAGTCGGCGCGATCTACGCGGCGTCCCAGCCGGGCCAGCCACTGGACGCCCCGGCTCTGGTCAAGCAAGGCCAGCAGGTGTTCCGCTACGACACGTTCGGCGACGAGATCAAGTGGACCGACCAGCTGCGCATGCACGAGGTCATCCGCACGCAAGTCAGTCCGATCACGGCGTTGGCGGTCGGCCTGAAGCTCGATATCGAGGCGCTCCCCGATTCGGTGCAACAGGGCATCGTGGACGGGACCATCGACCTGGGCGACCCGGCCGTGACGGTTGCCCTGTTGAAGCTCAATGCGGTCGTCGGCCTCAAGGGCACCGTCGAGAACGTGGATGGCGTCGACACCCTGACCCGGGTCGGCACCACCTGCGCGCTGTGCCACTCGACCGTCGACGACTCGTTTGCACCGGGCATTGGCCACCGGCGCGATGGCTGGCCCAACCTGGACCTCAACCCCGGCGCGATCATCGCGCTGTCGCCGGCGCTTTCGGACGCGCAGAAGGCGCAGGCGAATTCGTGGGGGGCCGGCAAGTACGATCCGCGCTGGAACGTGGACGGCCTGAGCAATCCCGTCGTGATCCCGCCGGCCTACGGCCTGGCCGGGGTGAACAGCGTCGTCTTCACCGGCGACGGGCCCAACCTGTCGTACTGGAACCGCTACGTCGCGGTCACCCAGATGGGCGGGGAAGGCGTTTTCTCCGACCCGCGCGTCGGCACCCACCTGGATCCAGCGACCCCCGGGCTGTCATCCGACTGGCGCCCCGGCATGGTGGTTGCGAACGGCACGGACGACAAGGTGAGCGGCCTGCTGGCCGCGTTGCAGGCCTACCAGCTGTCGCTTCCCGCGCCGCGCCCGCCGGCTGCAAGCATCGATATCGCCCAGGCACAGCGCGGCAAGACCGTGTTCAAGACCGCGGGCTGCGCGAGCTGCCACAGCGGCGCGCATTTCACCGATGCCAACAAGCGGCTGCATCCGCCGTCGGCCTCCGTCGCAACGGACACGCTCTACGTGACGCGCTCGGCAACCGGGATGTACCGCACCACGCCGCTGCGCGGCCTGTGGCAGCACGCGCCGTACTTCCACGATGGCTCCGCCGCGACGCTTGCCGACGTCGTGGACACCTACAACACCAAGCAGAAGCTGCAGCTGACGGCCAGACAGAAGGGTGAACTGGTCGAGTACCTGAAGACGCTCTGACCCGGGCCGGGACACCGGATCGGCCGAAGGGCATTCGACGACGGCGCGGCGCCCCGGGAACACGTCCCGCGGGGCCGCGCCGTTCGTCGTGCATTTCCAGCACCGGCGAGTACGCGCCGGCCACGCGACGCACCGGCATGCGCCACCGCATCGCCGCCACCACCGTCGGCCGCGGCGATGAAGGACTGAAGATCGAAGCCGAACCGCAGCGACAGGCTTCGCAGGCGGCAACGGATGCGTCCGTGCCGGCCTGGCGCCGCTGCGTCGAGGCAAGCGCACTGCACCGACTGGCCCGCCGGCACCCGGGCCCGGGCATCGCCGCAGGCGGCGTCCCTGCGAACGCCGTTGCTCCGTGCGTCGCCATTGCCGGGCGTCGCGCGCCTACGGTTCGCGAACAACCAGCCGCATGTATGGCAATTCGGCGCGCGCAGCGGTGCCTGTCCGCATGCTCCATGCCTTGATCCGGCGTTCCGGTCGCCGTTTCCCCGCGTTCGTCGCATCCCGCTGCCACTGGCCCGGGGGCATCGCTATCCTCGCCCCATGACCTCCCTGCCGGCATCGCCATGACCGCCTTCTCCTTCGTCGCCCGCCACGTCCTGGCCTGGTGCGTGTTCTACCTGGTGGCGCTGATCCTGTGGTCGAACTTCGGCCTGCCGGAATTTCCGATCGTGCTGCTGTGGATGATCACGCTCGCCTTCGTGATCCCCGACGTGATCTCGCACATCCACCGCGTGGGCATGATCGTCGGGCGCAAGCCGACGCCCGAGCAGCTGCGCAACCGGCAGCGCCGGCAGATCGAGGTGCCCTTCCCCGCCGACGAGGCCTTCGGCCTGCTCGACGCCGCGCTGCGCGAACTGCCGCGCGCGGTCGACATCGAATCCGCGCCCGGCAGCCTGCGCGTGCGCGCCGGGGTCGAACGCCCCGATCCGTACGGCACGCACAACCGCTTCGACCCGATGCACTGGCTCGACCGCAAGCTCGGCGGCCGTTACGACGTGGTCGTCGCCACCGTGGCGCCCGGCGGCGACACGTCCAGCGTCACCCTGGCCTGCGAGCCGGAAAGCGCGGCCTGGACCGACTGGCTGCGCGTCGACCACGGCCGCAACCTGGAAACCACCGAGGCGATCACCCGCGCCATCACCCGTCGCATCGCCGAGCACCGTCGCGGCGAGAAGGCCGTGGTGCGCGACACCGCCAGCGCCAGGGAGCTGAGCGAGGCGAAGCTGAGCCTGCTCAACGCGCAGGTCGAGCCGCACTTCCTCTACAACACCCTGGCCAGCGCGCAGTTGTTGACGCGCAGCGACCCGGCGCGCGCCGACGCGATGCTCGGCCACCTGATCGCCTACCTGCGCCGCTCGCTGCCGCGCAACCTCGACGGCCAGTCGACGCTGGGCGAGGAGCTCGAACGCGCCAATGCCTACCTGGAGATCCTCAAGATCCGCATGGGCGCGCGGCTGTCGACCCAGGTCGACGTACCCGAGGCGCTGCACGCGCTGCCGTTCCCGTCGATGATGCTGCAGACGCTGGTCGAGAATGCGATCAAGCACGGCCTGGAGTCCAAGCCCGGCGGCGGCACCGTCTGGATCCGCGCGGCCAGCAGCGGCCAGGAAGTCTCGGTCACCGTCGCCGACGACGGCCGCGGCTTCAACGCCGAGAGCAGCGGCACCGGCATCGGCCTGAAGAACGTACGCGAACGCCTGCGCCTGGCCTACGGCAGCGCCGCGCGCTTCAGCATCGCCGCCAACTTCCCCAACGGCGTGGCCGCCACCATCACCCTGCCGGCCGGCAACGCACAGGAGCACGGCCATGTCGCCTGACACCGTCGCGGCTTCGAACCCGACCTGCGTCATCGCCGAGGACGAGGAGATCCTGCGCACCGCGCTGGAGTCGCTGCTGCGCGAGGCGTGGCCGGAGCTGTCGATCGTCGCCTCCTGCGACGACGGCGGCAGCGCGGTCGAGGCGATCGCCGAACACCAGCCCGACGTCGCCTTCCTCGACATCCGCATGCCCGGCCTGACCGGCCTGGAGGTCGCGTCGACTGCGGCCGAGGCCAGCCCGCTGACGCAGGTCGTGTTCGTGACCGCCTACGACCAGTACGCGATCGACGCCTTCGACAACGGCGCGGTCGACTACCTGCTCAAGCCGGTCTCGCGCGAACGCCTCGACGCGACGGTGCAGCGGCTGCGCGCGCGCGCGGCAGGCGCGCATCCCGATGCCGCCACACTGGCCGCGCTGATCCGGCGGCTCGATGCCACCCGCACGCCGGCGACCACGCCGCTGTCGTGGATCACCGCCAGCGCCGGCAAGGACACGCGCCTGATCCTGGTCGAGGACGTGGCCTACTTCCGCGCCGACAACAAGTACACGACGGTGATGACCGCCGAAGGCGAGTCGCTGCTGCGCACGCCGATCCGCGAACTGCTGGGCCTGCTCGACCCGGCGATGTTCAAGCAGGTGCACCGCTCGACCATCGTCAACCTCAAGGCGATCGCCTCGATCAGCCGCGACGACAGCGGCCGCGGCGCGATCCGGCTCAAGCAGCGGCCCGAAACGCTGGCGGTCAGCCAGCCGTTCATGGCGCTGTTCCGCAACATGTGACACGCACCCTGTGACACGCACGCCCTCCGGACGAACCACTCGACCGTGCCTTCCACGCTGTCGCGACATCCGCAAGGAGAACCCCATGCGCACCGCCATCGCCACCCTGCTCGCCACGTCGCTGTTGCTGCTGGCCGGCTGCAAGATCGAAGCCGGCACCACCACGATCACCAACGTGTCGATCGACGGCAAGGCGCAGAACGTGATGCGCTCCTACGTCAACGGCGGTGCCGGCGACTTCGAGTGCATCAAGAGCATCAGCGGCCACTGCCACTACCTGCTGTTCGTGCGCGAATGCGGCAACGACAAGGCTGCCGCCGCCGGCACGCGCTGCGGCATCCGCACCGTGCAGGCCTTCACCCTCGATGCGGGCACCTCCCGGCAGCTGGCCAACCTGCCGCCGAAGCTGAAGCAGTGCGTCAGCCACGACCGCGCGCCGTCCGCGCCCGATTGCCTGGCATCGCAAGGCTGATCACGTCGGCACGCTCCCGCCGACCGACCGTCCCGGCAGGACAAAAAAAAGCCCCGCGCAGGCGGGGCTTTTCCTTGCGACACGCGATCGCCTAGTCGCGATAGCCGCTGTCGTTGCTGTTGTGGATGATCCAGATCAGGTTGCCGCCGGTACCCATCGACTTGCCGGCGAACACCAGCCGGCCCTGGCCCTTGTAGGCCATCTCGTAGCGGTACTGGTCGCCGCCGAAGAAGAACGGGATGAACGCCTTGCCGGTGACATACGCGCCCTGATCGGTGGGCTCGCCGATCAGGTCGGTGACCTGCTTCATCGGCATGCCGATCTTGAGCTGGGTGAATTTGCTGCCGGGCGCCGGCTTGCCGGTGATCTCGCCTTCGTAGTCGTTGATGCCGACCACTTCCTCGCCCCAGCCGGCCTCGACCTGGGAGGAATTGACGACTTCACCCGCCTCGTTCATGCCCGGGCCGACGCCGGACTGCTTCTTCTTGGCCAGCGCCGACATCGGCGCGGCAGCCACCAGCGCCGACAGCGCGACCGCAAGCAATACATTCTTCTTCGACATACCTGAAATCTCCATGCTCAGTTGACCCCCATTCCTGTCATTCACGCCTCCCGCGAGCGTGGCGGTGGGGACTCCGCCACGAATCAAGACGCGGCGCACAGTGTCAACGGACACGCCGGCCGGCACAAGCACCTTTTGCCGCCGCCGCGGCGCGCTTGCCCCGCTTCCCGGCAACGCGGAAACGGCAGTGCCGCGTCGCCGAAGAGCGCTGCCGATGACTGCTGCCGATGCACGACGGGACGCCGCGGTCACCAGCCGACGCGGCAGCCGATGCCAGCGCATCGCAGGCGCAGGCGCGCCGCCAGGTGGCACGGGCAACGGCGCGACATGATAGGTTTCCGCGACTGCCACGCCTTGGAACCGCCCGATGCCCAGCCCGCAGGCCACGCCCCTGACGCCACCGCACGATGAGCCGGCCATGCGCCGCGCGGTCGGTCGCTGGCAGCTGTACGGGCTGTCGATCAACGACGTCATCGGCAGCGGCATCTACCTGCTGCCTGCCGCCGCCGCCGCGCTGCTGGGGCCGGCGAGCCTGTGGGCGGTGCTGCTGGCCGGCGCCGCGGTGGCGCTGCTGGTGCTGTGCTACGCGCAGGCGGCGAGCTACTTCGACCAGCCCGGCGGCGGCTACCTGTATGCACGCGAGGCGTTCGGGCCGTTCGTCGGCTTCGAGGTGGGCTGGATGCTGCTGATCACCCGCGTGGCGAGCGCGGCCGCGCTGTCCAATGGCCTGGCCGAGGCGGTGACGCACTTCTGGCCGCACGCGGCCAGCGGCGGGGTGCGGGTGGCGATCGTCACCGGATCGCTGGCGTTCCTCGTCGCGGTCAACGTGATCGGCGTGCGCGCCGCCGCGCGCACCGGCGTGTTCCTGGCAATCGCCAAGGTGCTGCCGCTGCTGATGTTCATCGGCATCGGCGCGATGTACGTCGACATGTCGCTGGCCACGCCGCTGGCCGGCCCGATTCCCCTGCGCGACCTGGGCGAAGCGGCGCTGCTGCTGCTGTTCGCCTATGCCGGCTTCGAGAACCTGCCGGCAGCGGCCGGCGAGTACCGCAACCCGCAGCGCGACGTGCCGTTCGCGATGCTGCTGATGATCGCCACGGTGACGCTGCTCTATTTCGCCGTGCAATGGGTGGCGCTCGGCACCCTGCCGGGCCTGGCGCTGTCGCAGACGCCGCTGGCGGATGCTTCGGCACGCTTCGGCGGCGCCTGGCTGGCGCTGGCGCTGACGGTGGGCGCGGCGGTGTCGATCCTGGGCACCAACAGCAACACCATCATGCTCGGGCCGCGCTACCTGCATGCGCTTGCGATGGACGGCTACGGCCCGCGCGCGCTGGCGCGCATCCATCCGCGCTTCCGCACGCCCGCGGTAGCGATCGTCACCGTCGGCGTGCTGTCGCTGCTGCTGGCACTGTCGGGTTCGTTCGTGCAGCTGGCGCTGCTGTCGGTGGTGGCGCGGCTGTGCACCTACATCGGCACGTCGGTGGCGGTGCTGGTGCTGCGCCGCCGCCATGGCCACCGCGAAGGCGCGCTGCACCTGCCCGGCGGGCCGCTGATCCCGGTCGCCGCGACGCTGCTGTCGATCGGCCTGCTGGCCAGCGCCACCGCGTGGAACCTGCTGGCCGGCGCGGTGGCGCTGGTGCTCGGTGCGATCGTGTTCACGTTCCGGCGCAAGGCGTAGGGAAAACCCGGACAGCTCGACCGTGCTCTCCATCCCCGCGCATGCGGGGATCCGGGGCCTTGCCCGCTGCTTCAAAGCCTGGCGTCCATGCATTCCCGCACGCGCGGGAACGATGGCGGTTTCCAGGCCATCCCTGCCCGTGCGGAAACGATGGCGGCTCTCCAGGCCATTGCGGGACGCCTGTCCCGCAACGGCCGGTGGATCACCGCGGCGGCACGTCGCCGGCGCGCTCGGCAATCGGGCGCGCGTACTGCACCAGCGACAGCAGGGTCTTGCCGGGCTCCTCGTTCATCACTTCGTGCGCGGAGTGCTCGAACCACACCAGCTGCTTCGAAGGTGCCTGCACGCGCTCGAACCATTCTGCGGCCAGGCTCGACGACACGTTGTAGTCGTAGCGGCCGAGCAACAGCAGCAGCGGGCAGTCCAGCCGCTGCACGCGGCCCATGTCCAGCGTCAGTGCTTCGGACAGCAGGCGGCTGACCGAGAAATCATTGGCCACCCAGATGCCGGCCACGTCCGCGTCGCGGTATTCGGGCGACAGCGCGATCGCCGCGCCCTCAGCCTCGCCGCCGCGGCGGTTGTGGACCATGCCGCCGTAGAAGTTCAGCCACTTGCGCTGCTTCATCAGGTCGGCCAGCGGCACCGGCGCATCGCCTTGCGCGTAGGGCGCGAGCGACTCGAGGTCGGCGATCGCCTCGGCGTTGCCGGCGCGCCTGGCCTGCTGCAACGTCCATGCCCAGCCGCGGCGCTCGCTTTCCGGCGCATCGGACACTTGCCCCATGCCGATGTAGGCATGCAGCCACTGCGGCTTCCGCCGTGCTAGCTCCAGCCCCAGATAACTGCCCCAGGAGTGGCCGAGGACGAACACCTTGTCCTTGCCGAACTCGCTGCGCAGCCACGCCACCATCTCGACCGCGTCCTCGACCATGCGCTCGCGCGTCATCGTCGGCGCGATCTTCGCCGGATCGTTCTCCACGTAGGTCTTGCCCGCCCCACGCTGGTCCCACTGCACGACGGTGAAGTATTCCTCCCAGCCACGCTGGAAGTACCAGCTGCTCGGCATCGCCACCCAGCCCGGACCGCCGTGCAGCATCAACAGCACCGGGTTGCGGCGGTCGTTGCCGCGGATCGACACCCACTGGTCGATGCCGCCGATGCGCACCTTCTCCAGTCGCTCGACGCCTTCGTCGGTGACGATGCGGCGCATGTCGGCGATGATCTTCGTCGCCTCGGCGCGGCTGGACGGTGCGACGACCGGCTCGGCCGCCCGGGTGGTGGCGGCGCATGCGGCCAGGCACAGCGCGAGCAGTGCGGCGGCGTGCCGCAGGGCGGGCGCGATTTCCATGGTCGACTCCTTGAAGTTCGGACGCGCATGCTAGCAACCTGGCGTCCGGACCGGACGAAGGGCCCCAACAGGTCACGATAGAACGCGGCCGCGGCGGCGACATTGTCGGTGGCGAGGTTGGCGACGATGCGCGTGACCTTCATGCCGACTCCGGTGCGATGCGTGTTGGCCCATGGTCGCATCGACGCCGGTGCCGCTGCGACTGAATCGCGCCCTGCAGCATCCATTCCGGATACGACCCGCCAGCGCGCCCACCATGACATCGTCCCGCCGTCGCACCGCCCTGCCTGCGCTCCTGCTGCTGCTTGCCGCGGCCTGCGCCATTCACGCCACCGGCCATGCCGCAGAAACGCCGCGCACGCGCGTCGCAGGCGTGGCGCAGGCCATCGAGGACCACTACTTCGACGCCGACCGCGGCCGCACGATTGCCGACGGACTGCGCGCGGCCGCCGCCGACGGTGCGTTCGATGCGCTGGCCGCGCCGCAAGCGCTTGCCCACGCACTGACCACGCGACTCAAGCCGCTGGACAGGCACTTCCACGTGCGCGTCGCGCAGTCGGCGGAAACGCGGGAACGACGCGCACCGCGCCCGGACATGGGCGACGGCATCGAGCGCGTGGAGATCCTGCCGGGCAACATCGGCGTGCTCGGCCTGCGCGGGTTCGCCGACTTCGACTTCGGCCGCAGCGACGCGCCCGCGCGGCAGGCGATCGACGCCGCGCTGCAGCGCCTGGCGCAGACCGATGCGATGGTGGTCGACCTGCGCGGCAACCGCGGCGGCTCGCCGGCCATGGTCGGCTACCTGGCCAGCGCCTTCGTCGCCCCGGGCGCGGACATCTTCAACACGTTCCACAGCCGTGCAGGCACGCAGAGCGAAGCGCCCGCACAGTGGCACCCGGCGCCGCGAACGCAGCTGCCGCTGTACGTGGTGATCGACGGGGACACCGGCTCTGCCGCCGAATCGTTCGCCTACACGCTGCAGCAGGCGGGGCGCGCGACGATCGTCGGCGAAACCAGCGGCGGGGCGGCCAACCCCGGCGGCCCGATCACGACGCGCGAAGGGCTGGACGTGTTCGTGCCGACCGGCTCGCCGGTCAATCCCTTCAGCCACCGCAACTGGGAAGGCGTCGGCGTGCAGCCGGACGTCCCCGCAGCCCCGGACAAGGCGCTGGACGTCGCGCTCGAACGCGCGCGCAGGGCGGTTCCGCGCGACTGAACGCATGCTGCGCACATTGCGACCGGTTCACGCGGCCGCACCCGGGCAAACGGCACGCTCGTCCCACGCCCGTTCCGGAGCATGTCGATGAATCCGCAAGATCCGCATCCCGGCCCCCGCCCGGACCAGCCCGATCCCGGCCCGGATCCGGATGTCCCCGGCCAGGTGCCGAATCCGGTCCGCGATCCAGTGCCGGGGCGCCCGGTGGATCCGGTGATTCCTCCGATCCACGATCCCGGCACGCCCGGCCATCCCGTACGGCCGGAGCCGCCGCCCGAGCCGCGGCCGTAAAGCCGGGCGCGCGCGCATCGCTGCCGGCGGCAGCAGGGGCGCGACAACCTCAGGGTCCCGGCGTCTCCGCGTCCGACAGTCCCGCCATCCGCTGCCGCCACGTCGCTGGCGTCTGCGGCTTGACGAACAGCGCCGAAAGCTCGGGATGCGCGGCCTTGGCGGCGTGTTCAACCCGACTCACGCACGCTTCGATGCGGGTCGTGTCGAGTGCGTCCTCGAACTCCGCGCTGAGCACCGCGACCACCTGGTCCGGGCCGAGCTGCACGGTGAGCACGCCGTTGGCGGTGCGGATCGCCGGATCCTCGGACGCGATGCGCAGGATGTCGTCGCGCACGTGCGGATGCGCCGCTTCTCCCAGCAGCAACGCCTTGGTCTCCCGCGCCAGCAGCAGCGAGGACGCCGCCAGCACTCCGCCGATCAGGATCGAGGCGATGCCGTCGAACTCCGGCCGCTGCAGCACATGGCTGGCAGTGACGCCGGCGAGCGCGATGAACAGGCCGACCAGCGCCGCGCTGTCCTCGAACAGCACCGTGAAGGTCGTCGGATTCTTGCTGCGGCGGAATGCCTCGAAATAACCGAGCTTGCCCTTGGCAGCGCGGAATGCGCGCAGCGCGATGAACCATGTCGTGCCCTCGAACACCAGCGACGCGGCGAGCACGATGTAGTTCACCAGCGGCCGCGCCATCGGTTCGGGATGGCGCAGGTGGGCGATGCCTTCGTACACCGATACGCCCGCGCCCAGCGCCAGCACCAGCAGGGCGACGATGAAGGCCCAGAAGTAGAGTTCGCGGCCGTAGCCGAACGGATGGCTGGCGTCGGCCGGCTTCGCCGCCCGCGCAGTGCCGTACAGCAGCAGCACCTCGTTGATCGAGTCGACCATCGAATGCACCCCTTCGCTCAGCATCGCCGAACTGCCGGTGATCGACGCGGCCACGAACTTGGTGACCGCGATCGCCAGGTTGCCGGCGAGCGCGGCGTACACCACCAGCTTGGACGAAGGAATGCGTGGCATCGATGGCTCCCTGGCCTGCGGCAGGGTAGCGGGTCAAGCGTGATGCGCCGGCATTCGCGCGGCGATGCCCGTCGCACCACCTGCAGGAGCGCACTCGGGCGCGACCGCTTCCCCGCGACCGCCGGGTCGCGCCCGGGTGCGCTCCTGCAAGGTCATGGCTGCGCGGGCGACGGCGGGTCCGGTGGCGCGGCCGGCTCCGGCGGCGGCGGTGCAGCGGCCCGGTCGGGCTCGGTCGGCAAGTAGTACTTCACGCGTTCGAAGAAGCGGCGATAGAAGTCCTGGTTCTGCACGGTGTTGCTGGCGACCTTCACCAGCGAGTCCTCGCTGCTGCCCACCGGCAGCGACACCGAGCCCAGCACGCCGACGCCGAGGCTGGCCGAGCTCGAGGTCTTCTTCAGCGCGTAGCGGTCCTGTACCGCGTTGACGAACACCAGCGCGCGGCCGTCGTGCTGCTGCATGCAGGTCACGCGCACCACCAGCTGGGTATGGGTGTCGGCATCGAGCTGGAAGTTCTTCGAGGCCTCCACGCCCTCGCCGCTGGCGCGGCTCACCACGTAGCCCTGGCCGAGCAGCGCGCGCTGCGCCGCTTCGCAAGCCTGCGGCGGCGGCGACTCGAGGACCCGCGAATAGGTGTCGTCGGCGTCGAAGGTCTCGCCCGACGGCGCCACATCCTTCGGATTCGATGCGCAGCCGGCCAGCAGCGCGGCAATGACAAGACCCAGGGGAGCAACGGCAGGGCGGGACATGGCAACGGGCGGCAGCATGGGGAAACGAAGTCTAGCGACCCGCGCGTTCAGGTGCCCTGAACGCGCCACCGCCCCGCCCGGGCAGGCGTTTCGCTAGCATCGTCGCCACCTCCATGAATCGAGCGACCCGATGCCCGACTGGCACGCGCTGATCCGCGATGTTCCCGGCTTCCCGAAGCCTGGCGTGGTGTTCAAGGACATCACCCCGCTGCTGGCAGACGCCGACGGCTATGCCGCCATGGTCGATGCGCTGGCAATGCCGTGGCGCGGCGTTGCGCTGGATGCGGTGCTCGGCGTCGAATCGCGCGGCTTCATCCTCGGCGCGGCGCTGGCGCGCGCGCTGGGCACCGGCTTCGTGCCGGTGCGCAAGCCCGGCAAGCTGCCGGCGCGCACCCACGCGCGCGACTACGCCCTGGAGTACGGCAGCGACCGGCTCGAGATCCACGCCGACGCCGTGCCGCCGGGTGCGCGTGTGCTGCTGGTCGACGACGTGCTCGCCACCGGCGGCACCCTGTGCGCGTCGCTCGCACTGGCGCGGCAGCAGGGCGCGACCGTCGTCGGCGCGTCGGTGCTGCTGGAAATCGCCGCGCTTGGCGGCCGCGCGCGCTGGGACGCGGACGTGCCGCTGGAAGCGCTGATCGCCTGCTGAAACCGCTGCGCCACAGGCCTGCCGGACTCCCGGTCGCGCAGAAGCCGGCATCGCTCCGGCAGCGCCTGCGCGTGACCGGCGTGGAACGCCCTGCACGCAGCGTTTCGTCCCGCGGGCCTGTGCGCGCAAGCGTCTTTTATCCCGCTCCCGGCACTGCGCGCCGTGCCTTCGCACGCAGCGCCCAGCGCGCGCCCAGCCACGCCTGCAGCGGCAGCGTCGCCACCGCGCCGACGCTGAACCACCACGGCCAGTCGCCACCCAGCCGCAGCACTGCAAACACCGCGATCGCCAGCAGCATCGCGAACAGCACCAGCACGTGCGCACGCGGCGCGCGCGGCGCCAGCACCGCCGCCACCCACGCAGCCAGCACCCCGGCGACGATCACCCAGCCCAGGTCCCACGCCAGCCTGCGTTCGCCACCGCCGGGAAATCCGGCCAGCATCGCCAGTTCGGAGCCGGCCAGGTTGGCCACGCAGAACGCCACCGCCGCCAGCACCATCGCAAGCAGCGAGCGCAGCGCCAGCACCAGCACCAGCACCAGCCCGATGGTTGCTCTCGATCCCATGGAAACCTCCCGCGTCGAACGCATCGTCGCGCGAAACGGCATTGTGCCCGCACCGCACGATTGCACGGCCCGCCAACGGGACGATCCATCCCTGTTTCCGCCCTTTCGCGCCGCGGCCACGCACCCACTTCCTTCCTGCAGCGATGGCTGCCCAGGCACACCGCCGGGGCCCGTCGCACGGAAATCGCCTCCCTCCCCCATGCGCGATCTCCGCTGCAGGAGTCCAATGCAATGACCAGGAACAAGATGCTGTCCCGTGCCCTGTTTGCCGTCCTGTCCGGCGCCGCCGCTTTCGGTGCGCAGGCGGCCGACGCCCCCGGCTTCTACGCCGGTGTCGGCGCCGGCCAGTCGTTCGTCGACGAAGGCGCCTACGACGACGAGGACACCGCGTTTTCCGCGTTCGGCGGCTACCAGTTCAATCGTTACTTCGGCCTCGAGGCGGGCTACGCCGACCTGGGCAAGCTGGAACCCGACGCCGTGGGCAACGCGCTGGAAGCCAGCTCGGTCTACTTCACCGCCGTCGGCACGCTGCCGTTCACCGAAAAGTTCTCCGGCTACGCCAAGGCCGGCATGCAGCGCTGGGATCTCGATACCGCGATCCCCGGCCTGGTCGGCACCCGCGACGACAGCGGCACCGACCCGACCTACGGCGTCGGCCTGCAGTACCGCTTCAACGACAGCGTCGCGCTGCGCGGCGAGTACAGCCGCTTCGAGATCGAAGACGTCGACGCCGACCTCGCGCAGCTGCAGGTGCGCTTCGATTTCTGATCACGCCAAGCGCACGACGGGCCGCCGGTCTCCATGCCGGCGGTCCCTTTTTCGTTGCAGCCTGCCCCGCTGGCCGTTTCGACGGCCGCCGCTCAGATGGCCTGTTCGCGGATGTCGGTCTTCAGCGCAACCGCGCTCGAGTCGCCGACGTGCAGGCCTGCCGGCAGCTTGCGCTCCACGTCGCGCGCGGTCTTCCTGTCGTCGCAGACGACCGACGTCGTTTGTGACAGGCAGTAGTTGATCGGGATCCTGACAGACGACCCCGGCACGACCTCGCCCGCGACCAGCTCGGGGCGGAATTTCCAGTGCTTGACCGCTTCGGTGGCCGAGGCGATGAACGCCTTGCGGTGATAGGAAGAGCGACTCGCCGGATCGCCCTCGTAGGTGATCTCGCCGATCGCCGGCGAGCCATCGGCATCGACTTCAACCGTCACCACCACCAGCGCGGTGACGCCGCTTCGCACCGCGTCCGCGGGATACGAGGGAGGTGCCAGGCTCAGCGCCGTCGGTCCGGTCTGCGCATCGGACAGGCGCAGCACCACCGAGCCGTCGGCGAGTTCGTCGCCCAGGACATGGATCAGCAGGCCGGTCTGCGTCGACGCGGGCCGCCCGTCGACGGTCGCCGGCTCGAACTCCCAACGCCGCACGATCGGCGCCAGGCGCTCGGCGATCAGCGCGTGCACCTTGGACTGCTCCTCCCACTGCAGATCCTGCACGTGGCCGGCTGCGTCAATGTCCACGCCCGCGCGGAGCCAGACATCGAAAGTTTCCGGCGGCTTCGATCCCGCCGTTGCAAGACTGCATACCGCCGCCAGCATGATGACGGCCAGACGCATGATTCGCATGTCCGCTCCCCCGCAATGGTGTTCCCTGCGGATCATATCGCGAGCGGAAGGGCGCTATTGCCCTCCGGCGTCGGGCATCAGGACCACGAACGGTTCGCACGCCGCCTGCGCGCAACCCAGCAGCAGCGCCTCGTCGCCATCGCGCCAGATGCTGGTGCCGGCGGCATTGATCTCGAAATTCCAGACGCGCCCGCTGGCCTGCACGCGCCCTTCGATGGTGCAGGGCAGCCACGCGAAGTCGTGCAGCTCACCCTCGCCGAGCGGCTTGCTCAGCCGGAAGAATGCCGTCGCCTGGCCTGCATCGAGCGACCATGCCTTGCACATCGCCTCTTCCGCGGCCGGCGCGCGCGCGCCCTGCGCAGGCGCGTAGACGGACCCCGAGACTTCGAGGACGGAGATATCAGGTGCCGCGTTATCGGGACGGGCCTGCGGGTGACATGCCAGGAGCATCGGCAACAACAGCAGGCACGGCAGGCGCATACAGTCCCGCGCCTTCGCCGGGAGTCTTGCGCGAGATGATGTCATGTTCGTATACGTCATGGTCGGTCAACCCGAAATTGTTCTGCAACGTGCCCACCAGTCGCTGGATCGACGCCCGCTGCGCCTCGGTCGGTGGGTCCCAGGTCCTGGTCGCCGCGTTGTAGCGACCGACCACTTCGATACCGACGCTGTCGCCGTTGGTCGGGTAGCGCTCCGGATACGGCCGCGTGGATTCGATGCGGCTGACGGCGCGCACCGCGCTTGCCCGCCACTCCGGGGTGGTTCCCCTGGCGGCATCGAGTTCGCGCTGGTCATCGGGCGTGATCGTGCCCTCCACCTCGCCGCGCGAGCGCACCGCGCCGACGTGCCAGGCCTGGCGATCGACGCTGACCGTCTGGTGGATCGTGCCGTCGGTGTCGATCAGGAAGTGCGCGCCCGTCCCGGCCTCGCGGCTTTTCCAGGTGTGCAGCGTGCTGGCGGCGGTGCTCGACTCGGTACGATGCAGGACGATGCCGTTCACGTGCGGCATGACCCCGTGCGCGATCCTGGCGATGGCCGACGGCACGACGCCCGGATCGGTCAGGAAACCATCCCGTCCGATCGTCGTTTCCCTGCCAAACGGAGCCAGCGTCGCGTGCGCCGGTCGCGAGGCCGCCTCGACCGCAACGCCGAACCGCAGCGCGGCAGGATCGGGATCGTGCACGTGATAGCCAGCGCGCGGCAGCGCGAAGATCGACGGCCGCGGCGCGTCGGCATCACCGGCCACCACCTGGCCGATGTCCCGCGCCGCCATGTGCGGCTGCCGGCTGCGGATCTCCGCATACAGCGCGGCCGCGAGATTGGCATTGTGCTCAGGACTCCAGCGCTGCAGGTCCTGGACGCCAGCGAGGATGCGCTGGTACATCTCGTGATCGGGGTGGAGCGGATCGCTGGGGAGTCGAACGGTCGGCGGTCCTGCCATTGAAAGCCCTCCTTGGGTCGGTGCTTGTTCGTCCCGCAGCATACCTTGGCCGGGGATGGCGACTGGGACCCCGGTTGCAGTTCGCACTCACGGATCGGCAGGCGGCGCCAGCGCATGCCATCGGTGGCAACCAGAGGTTTCGAATGCCGCATCCTTCGTTCACGCGGGATGGGCTTCCGGGCATTGCATGGAAGCACACCCGTGTCGGCGAACGAGGCGCGCCGGGCCGGCAGCATTCCCGCGCCCATTCCCTCACGCCACCCGGCGAACTGGCGTTGCGCGCGCGCCGCGCGCCACGGCCCTCTTTCCCGCTGAAGTTTCTGGCCGGCTCAGCCGAGCTCGCTGGATGTGATGACGCTGCATCCCGGTGCGGCTGCGAGTGCCGCGGCCACCAGCGCATCGGCGATGCGCGACGCGCGGCTGGGCCGCCACTTGCGCGGCAGCAGCGGTCGCAATGCGTGCGATGCCGCCAGCGCAATCGCTTCACCCGACCGGCGCTCGCTGCGCTCGCCGTCGATCAGGCCTGGCCGCACCAGCACCAGCGCCGGGTAATCCAGCGCGGCAAGCGCCTGCTCCAGTTCGCCCTTCACCCGGTTGTAGAACACCGGCGAACGCGCGTTGGCGCCCATCGCCGACGTCAGCGCGAAGGCCTGCGCTCCGTGCGCACGCGCGAGCCGCGCCACCGCCAGCGGATAGTCGTGGTCGACCCGCCTGAACGCCCCGCGCGAGCCGGCCGCCGCCAGCGTGGTGCCAAGGGTGCAGACCACCGCGTCCACCGCCCACCACGGCGCATCCGCCGGCAGCGCGTCGAAATCCACGACCGGGTTCTCGAGCTTCGGGTGCCGCAGTGCCAGCGGCCGCCGCGCGGGCGCCACCACCTGCGTCACCTGCGGCGACTCCAGCAGGCGCGTGAGCACCAGCTGCCCGACCAGGCCGGTTGCGCCGACGTGCAGGATTCTCATGGGATCAGGGCCCTCCTCCGGGCACCCGCCGCGAAGGCAGCGTTGTCGTTGCGGGCGCGGCGTGTACCGCAGCCCTGTCGCGCCCGTGCGAAGCGCAGCATGGCACGTCCTTGCACCCTCCCGTCGCCCGGCCCGGCCGGTTTCCGCTGGTATTCCAAGCGGCCCTGAAGCCGGTGCCATCGCGGCGGCCTGCGACACCGGGAATGCTTCACCGAACAGGGCCGACCGTCGCCACGCGGTGCCGCCGCGTATCGTCCTGTGCTTCCCGCCCGGACGCCGGCTCCGCGTGCGCGCCGCACGCCTTCGCGCCAGGTTGGGATGTCGAAATCCGCCGCGCCCGTTCGTCGAACAGACACGGGCGGCCGTTGCCGCCTTCCACCACGACACCACCCACCGCCGGAGAACGCCATGACCACCCCCGCCAGGAACACCATCTGCCTCTGGTACGACCGCGACGCCCTGGACGCCGCGACCTTCTACGCGCAGACCTTCCCCGACAGTGCGGTGACCGGCGTGCATCGCGCGCCCGGCGACTATCCCGACGGCAAGCAGGGCGACGTGCTCACGGTCGCGTTCACGGTGCTGGGCATCCCCTGCATCGGCCTCAACGGCGGCCCCCACTTCAAGCACAGCGAAGCGTTTTCGTTCCAGGTCGCGACCGACGACCAGGCCGAGACCGACCGCCTGTGGAATGCGATCGTCGGCAACGGCGGGCAGGAAAGCGACTGCGGCTGGTGCAAGGACAAGTGGGGCCTGTCGTGGCAGATCACGCCGCGCGTGCTGACCGAGGCCTACACCGGCACGGACCCCGCGGCGGCCAAGCGCGCGTTCGACGCGATGATGACGATGCGCAAGATCGACGTCGCCGCGATCGAGGCGGCGATCCGGGGCGGCTGACGCCACGCGCCGGCGCCGCGACTGGCGGCGGTTGCGCGCGCAAACCTCCGGGCGGGACGCGCCGGACAGGCAGGGAGCGGGATCCGCCGTTCGGGTTCCGCGCTGCGCGGTCGACGCCGTTCCCGGCGTCTTCCCTGCAGCCGTCCCCGATGCCGCTGTCCCGGCTGCGCCCCGGCGTGCCCGCTACTTGTCGAAATGCGACAGCAGCTCGTCGACGTGCTTGTCCATCAGGCGCTCGGCGCTCCCGAACGCGGTGATGTTGGTGGACTTGACGGTGAACGACGAAAGCTCCGCGCCATCGGCCCCGAGCACGCGCACCTGGCTCACGATCTTGTCGCGCCCGGACATGATGCCGGTCCACGCCCGCGCGCCGCCGGAGCGCATGTAGTAATGCTGAAGCGTCACGTCGATGACGCCGGCAGCGCCGGCATCGAGCAGGCCGGCCGCGGAAAGCCGCCGCTTCATCTTCTGCTCGAGCATGGCGATGCCGTCGACATCGTCGCCGCCCTGATTGACGAACTTGAACTGGTAGGCCTGCCCGACGGCGGCCGCGTCCCGCGCCTGGCCCGGCGTCGGGCAGGCGGCCAGCAGGAAGAACAACGCCAGGATCGTCGAAATGCGCATGGGACTCCCTCCCTGTCGATGAGCATGCTGTTGTCGAGCGTGCCGGTGATCGGCGCGCTGTTGATGGGCGCGCTGTTGATCAACGTGCGGTTGACCAGCGTGCTGTTGAACAATGTGTAATGAGCCAGCGTTTCCGGCACCGGTCAAGTCGGGCATACCCGCGGGTGACCCGCGTCCGGCGCCGCGGATGCGACGGGATCCGCGCTGAAGTGCAGGTCGGCGGCATGGTCGATGCCAGCGGAGCGCAGTCCGGGTTCCGGATCGACCGGGCCTGTCGCGAAACGTCCTCCACAGGGCCTGGCACGCCGGCCGGGCGCGCGCGCAAGGGTGTCGAGCTTGCGCGCAAGGGTTTCAGGCTTGCGCGCGAGCGGTTCCGGCTTGCGCGCGAAGCAAAAAGTGCCGTGCCTGGACGCGGGAGGCTTGCGCGCAGGGCAAATCCGGCCGGCGCGCGATGCATACCGGGCCGGTCGCAAGGCGCGCGTACTTGCGCGCAAGGCTTTCCGGCTTGCGATCGGGGTGAACAGCGTTGCGATCGGGGTGCGGGAGGGCCTGGGCGCAAGGCCGGCGGGGTGGAACGCGAGGCAATCCGGCTTGCGCGCAAGGCTCCCTTGCTTGCGCGCAAGGCATTTCCATCGGCGCCCGGCACTTTCCAGCCGGCGTCTGGCCCGGCGGCGCTTGCGCGCAAGGCATTGCGGCTTGCGATCGGGACGTTTCCGGGCGCAGGGCGGCACTGCGCGCGCTGCGGTCGCCTCCGCAATGCCGATCCCGACGTTCCGTCCCGGACGATTGCCGGCCATGCCATGCAGCGCGGAGCCGCCACGGGGGATTCCGCCGGATGCCGATTGAGCACCGCGACCCGAAGCATGCGGCGGAAACCGCTGCGCGGGTTCCGCCCTGTGCGGTCTGCGAGATCTTTCGGGAAGCGAACCGGCCACGTTGCTCCCTGCGCGATGCACTTTGTTGACTGTCTCGGGTTTGCCCCAGCTGGGATGCACACCAGATTGAAACAGCACGCATGCGTGCGCAGCCTGCAGTCTCGTGGGGATGAGGACGCTGCGCCATGTCGATCGACTTTTCAGCCTTCGGCCGTTCCCTGGAAACGGTCCTGCGCGGAGCTTCCAACGATCTCCAGCCGCCAGCGTCGCAACAGACCACCAGCCCGGCCGACAGCCGTGACCAAACCACTGGCGTCACGGAAGTCCCGTTCGTGGAACTGGCCAGGGGCACCGAACCGCTGCCGCTCGACTATGACCTTGCGCTGCTGTCGCTCGACGTCGGCAACCCGGAGAGCGCAGGCCCGGGCGAACTCAACGGATGGGCGCGCATCACCGAGCTGCCGCCCGGCGTCACAATGCCCGAGGGCGGGTGGATCGACGGCAACGGCGTGATCCACGGCCCCGGCGGCCTGCAATGCGCGATCTACCAGCGCGGGGATGACTATGTGCTGGTTTTTGCCGGAACCGGTGTCACCGGCCCCGGCGACCAACCGGTCACCGTCTATATCGTGGGCGCCAACGGCGAGTTGGTGCCGGTCACGATCCCCGGTCGCGTCGTCGGCATCTACAACGACGTGCAGACCGATGCGGCTCAAGCCGCCGGCTTCTGTCCCGCGCAGCACCACTTCGCGATGGCACTGGGCGGATCGATGGTCGATGCCTATCCGGGCCAAGTCATTTTCGCGGGCCATTCACTCGGTGGCGGACTTGCCTCCGCAGCGGCCCTGGCGACCGGCGCGCCCGCCGTGACGTTCAATGCCGCGGGCCTGAGCAAGGGCACGATCGACAGCGCCACGC
This sequence comes from Luteimonas mephitis DSM 12574, assembly GCF_000422305.1. Lineage (GTDB taxonomy): Bacteria > Pseudomonadota > Gammaproteobacteria > Xanthomonadales > Xanthomonadaceae > Luteimonas > Luteimonas mephitis. The sequence continues at coordinate 497,475 of NZ_KE383816.1, forward strand.
AACAGCGCAACGAGCGCGAGGGCGAACAGCGCGAAGCGGACGACTACATCGCCGAGTCCGAGTCCGGAGGCGTCCGCGCCTACCACACTGAAAACGACATCCTGACCACCGTCCAGGACAACGACTCCCCGGTATTGCCCGGCGACTTGCCTGCAGCCATCGGGCACCCCATCGAGATCGCCGACCCCGCGTGGTCGCCGATGCATGAACTCGGCGGCGATCCAGGCACGAACCTGCTCAATGGCGTCGCCAACCTGCTGCTGACCGGGCACATGATGGATACCGTCGAAGGCGGGATGTTCGCGGGCACACGGCCAGTCATCTCGATCGAGGGGATGACCGTCACGGTGGTCGAGCCGCCGCAGAACGCCGATGGCCTGTCGGCCGCCGACGCAGGACAAACGGTGGTCACTTTCGCCGACACGCCGCAGGGGCACGCGGCAAAGCGCGAGTTCCTCATCACCGGGCAGCTGCCCGCTGACATGGTCGGCGTCACCCGCGTCTCGACAACCGGGCTGCCGCCGAACAGCGCGGCGCAAAGCATGACCACGACCACCTACTACGGTGAAACCGGTTTGCCGGTGTCGAGCCGGACAGTCGTGTACGAACGTGGCGTCGCAATACTCGACATCTCGCGCACCCACGACAACACCGGCAACGAGATCGTCGAGGACCGCACCTATACGTACACACTGACGCCCGCGGACGCCACCGAGGCGGCGCAGCTCAACGTACTGTTCGGATACGATCCGCGGCGCGGGCCATTCCAGGCCGGAGAAACCACCGTCGTTACCCTGAGCCACGCCACGGTGGCCGACCTGGAAGGCGACGTGAAGCAGGTGCCCGGCGGCGGCGACGTCAACATGCTCTCCGAAGGCGACGGCGATGCCGGCGCATTCGACAGCACGACCGATCTCGCACTGGGCCTGACCGGCACGAGCACCTCGTCCTTCGCCGACCTGCTGTTGACGTTGCGAGCCAATGCCGGGCGCGAGGGCGAACCGATCGAGGCCGATGTGGAAACAGGCCCTTGAGCAGACGCAGGCCCATCGCTCGCCACGTTCGTCGGTACGCAGTGGGCCTGGCTACGTTTTCCCGGCCATGAAGTGAGCCTGGCCGCGATCTTCTCAGGTCGAACGATGCGAGTCGAAGGACGCGGCAACGTTCGGCGGAGCCGCCGCAGGCGATTCCGCCTGACGAGAACCGAGCGATGCGGCCCAGAAGACAGGCGGCGGAACCGCTGCGCGGGTTGCGCCCTGCGGGACCGCGAGGCCCGTTGGGCTGGTCCTGCTGTTCCCTACCTTGCAAGCCAGTAGGCGCCCTCGGTGCGGCCGTGCTGGGTGCGCGCATCGTAGGCGCGGTTGTCCGCCGCGAGACGCTGCATGATCGGGCGGGTGGCGCGGTCGGTTGCGGACCTGGCGTCCTTGCAGGGCATCTCGGGCAGGTCCAGGAGCACGCTGCGAACCGCGCTCGCGGCGTCCAGGGCCAGCGCGCGGTGCTGGAGTTCGTGGCCGGTCAACCCTTCGATGAACGCCTGCCACTGCTCCGCGAGCCGCTTGCCCGGCTTGCGCGCCGGCTGCCACTCGGGAAGCCTGATGCGGATATCGAGCGAGACGCTGACGTCCTCGATCCGGCAGCGCCCTTCGCCGACCGACGCCATCTCGTAGCGCCACGCCAGGTCCGTGTACGTATGGCCCAGGCTCTGCCTGCCCTCGCTCGAAGCGACCGGCGCCGAGGCGAACAGCGCGTCGAGGATCTGGCGCGCGTTGTTGCCGGTGACCGGGTAGTGCTCCAGCGCCTGCGTGATCTCCACGCCGTCAACGACGGGCGTATCGATGACGGGGGCACCCGCAAGCAGGAGCGCCAGACTGACTGCCTTGAACACACATCACCCCTTGGTCGGCGCCATGAAACCTGGTCCGCAGGTTTTTTCGCAGGACAGGTGCCGCGAATGATCCCGGGCATTGGATATCGTCCCTGACACCCATTCCCGTTGCAACGCAGGGCGGAACCGCCGCAGGCGATTCCGCCGGGCGAGGACCGGACGATGCGGCCCGAAAGGCATGCGGCGGATATCGCTATGCGGTTCCGCCCTGCCGGGCCTGCCGGATCTACCCTTGCACGCGAATGGAAGTGAACCTGGCCCCGTTTTCCTCAGCCCCGTTTTCCTCCCCCGGCTGGCCGTGTACTCGCACATCGTCCGGGCCGATGCGAAGGACCTGGAAATCCTGGCACCGACGAGGACTAGATACCGTGGTCCCGTGCAGATTGCCGAAGACCTCATGGTGATCGTCGTGGGAGAGACGATCGACATCCACGGACCAGGGCGCAAGGCCAACCCGCCCAGGGCGGGTCTTGATCCGCTAGTGCGTCGTGACGCCGACAGGTGACGCTGTTCTTCCCTGTCTCAAACGCGCTCGTTTCATCAGCTCATCGAAGAGCACGTCTCCGCGTTCCAGAATTTCTTCGCGGGTCATGCCGTTCACTTCTTCCGAATGGCCTCCGCTCGCGCCCGACACCGATGGCAACCGCAACATCAGCCAAGCCGAGTTCCAGGCCAAGAAGAAGGACCGTTGAATCGGCGGTAGCCAGCCATGAAAGGCGTGACGGCCGGGAGTACGGATTTCCGGACTCCGTTCTCGAACTCAAAGAGGTGACTGTGATAGAAAAACCCGACGCGACATGAGGTCGCGTTTCAAGGAGCTGAAGCACTCAACTTCGGCAGCGTCAATAAAGGAGAAATGGAATGAAGAACTCAATCGCGATAAAGGCTGTAGCCCTCAGCATGGCTCTCATGCTTACGTCGGGTTGCGATCAAGAAGTCAAGGAGGGGACGGCACACGTCAAGCTGACGATACCCGGGCTGTTGGAGCTGGAGAATACGATCAAGTACGGAAAGAAGCAGGAGAAACTGCATCTTTTCGAGATGAGCGCGGCCGCCATAGTTGCACAAAGCTCCGTCAGGCTGAGCACAACGAATGCGGAGATTCCGGATCAGACAACGCTGGCTACGCTTTCCGTACTGGATTCATCAGGAAACGTAGTTGAGGCTCACACGTTTGCCGCCTCCGTACAATCGGGCATGGGCAGGTTTGCCAACCCCGCGCAAGTGGAGAACTGGGTCAACAACATCGACGTTCCTGACGAGGGGGCATTGAAGATCTCCGCCTCGAACATCGAGATCACGCCCCCGCATGAAGGCACCTACTCCGCCACCAACACAATGGTCATTGATGGCCAGACGATCGCAAGCGCAACGGCATCTCGAACGGTGGATGGACCGGGCGGTCCAAAGCCCCCGACCGATCCGAAGTAGATCTTGCTCAGGGCGATAGCCAGAGCGCTCTTCTCGCGGGGGGTACGGGCTACGCCTGTACCCGCCCTTCTGGTTGGCTTTCTGGTGGCCGTCTTCTTGTCGGGCTGTGCAAGTCTGGATGACAAGCTCGTTGAACACCAAGACGACTTCGTTGCGAGAAGGCACTTCATCAGGGAGGGCCGCCTACCGTTCTTCCCTGTCGTCAAGTGGGTGCGATCCGGCTACGTCAACAAACCGTCGGAAGGCAAAATACGAGCGATGAAGACACGCCAGCTGTTCGAGATGGAGGCGGGGGAGAAGAGTCGTTCAGTTGTTTGGCGGATTCATGCCAGCGAGGCTTTCGGTAGCGAGTTCATCGATATGGCAGCGCCATTACTCACTGACGTTACCGAATACATCACGGAGTTCAGCCTCGCTCCGCCCCTGGATATCCAGATCGACGTGATCCTCGTCGATGCCGACCTCCCCGCAAGGGCGTCGTTTCTGGACTATTACGTTTCCAAGCCGAGACTTCGATTCTGGCTCCCCCTTGCCCTGGAAGGAAGCAATGAGTCGATTACGGCGCAGGTCCTGGACGGCCTTGAGGTCATTCCACATGAGCTGGTGCATTTCCGGAATGGCACGCGCGGAAAGAAGCCCGGCACGACCGGGTTGATTGCAGAAGAAGCATCGGCATATGCGGCCGGCGAGTGCTGGAAGCTGTGGCGAATGAGGCATGATCCGAAAATGAGCATGACTGTCTTCGCAAAGTCCCTGCCCGACCTGGCTGAAGCCAGGCGCCTGTTCGACCGGTACGGGCCTACCGTGCTGGGGTACATCGCCGCGAATAGATCCCTGTACTTCCCTGACAAGACAGGGAAGCTGGAGATCGATGGTTCAAACGTCGAATCCCATTACGCGAGATGTGAGAGGCTTATTGCTAACCCCTCCATCAAGGGCGTTTGGAAGTCCGGCAATGACGCGGGCGATAGCTGACTATTGCCTTTGCTTCCCGGAGCCGTGCCCGGGCTTCCGGAGCAAAAAAAGTTGGCCCTGACACCATGTTCCCGTTGCATTCAATCTGCGGCTTGCAACCAGCGGCCTGCGGCTTCGGCCGTGTCCTCCGGATGCGTATTGAAAGCGATGGCCGCGTCGGGCACGGCTTTGTGGACAACGTTGAGGACGCGCTCGAAAAGCGACAGGCTCCTGGAAGGGAGCCTGAGCCCGGCGCCGATCACCACGCAGTCGTAGCGTGCGCCGGCCAGTTGCTTCTCCAGCATGGGTCGGCGCGCTCGTCGGGCGGAATCATGCAAACGTCCACCTTCCAGCCCCGTTCCGCGATGGAGGCCACCGCGATCTCGATACCCGCGTTGATCTTGGCCGCATCGAGGCCCGGCGGAATAGCGGGATCGGAAAGATCCACGGTCTCCGGTTCCTGACCGACGAAAAGTATGCGCGTCATGTCGTAGCCTCCCTCGGTGACGGACTGAAGAACGGGGTCTGACTGAAGAACGGGGTCAGGTTCACTTCCTGTTTCCGATAAGAAGTGAACCCCACCCCCTTCTTGCGCGTTGTTGCCGGTGACCGGGTAGTGCTCCAGCACCTGCGTGATCTCCACGCCGTCAACGACGGGCGTATCGATGACCGGGGCACCTGCAAGCAGGAGCGCCAGACTGACTGCCTTGAACACACATCACCCCTTGGTTGGCGCCATGAAACCTGGTCCGCAGGTTCTTTCGCAGGACAGGTGCCGCGAATGATCCCGGGCATTGGATATCGTCCCTGACACCCATTCCCGTTGCAACGCAGGGTGGAACCGCCGCAGGCGATTCCGCCGGACAAAGCGGGACGATGCAGCCCGAAAGGCATGCGGCGGAAATCGCTATGCGGGTTCCGCCCTGCCGGGCCTGCGGGATCTACCCTTGCACGCGAATGGAAGTGAACCTGGCCCCGTTTTCGTGGCCAGTCAGTCCATCGCTCACGCCTCCTGCTTGAAGAGGTCCTGGAAGATCAAAGGCCCCCAGCTCTTGTCCGCACGCGCCTGCACCAGCGCGCCGCCCTCTTCGAACTTGCCGAGATGGACGGGCGCGAAACCGAGTTGTTCGGCCAGCGCCGCGACCGGCGCTGCGGCAGCTTCGTCGTCGCTCGACAGGAACACGACCCGCCGGCCCCCCTGGACACTCGGGTCGGAGGCCAGGGTGCGGGCGAAGAGATGATTGAAGCCCTTCACCAACCGGGCGCCCGGGAAGGCCTTGGCGACGACCGCGGAGGAGACGCCAAATCCGTTCATCGCGTCGATGATCGTCTTGCCCTGCCAGCTCGCCAGGCTCCTGGCGACCTCGCGATGCTGCTCGAAGGGAACGGCCAGGAAAATGATGTCCGCCTGGATGGCGTCCTGCATCGTCGCGGGGACGACCGTGGACCCGATCGCCTTCGCCTGCGGCGCCAGGGCTTCGGGCGGCCGCCGGCTGGCGACCGCGACTTCGAGGTTGTTCCGGGCAAAGGCACGGGCGAGGGCCTGGCCCACGGAGCCAAAACCGATGATTGCGTAGTTCATGTCGTTCTCCACTTCAGTGTCTGGATTGGGTGCGGTCCGTCCCGATCGGGGCCGGCTGCCCAACCCATCTGGCGCCCTTGACGCATCAATCCAATTGGCGAAACATCGCTGAGTACGATCTATTCTTTAGATGCCGATGCTCGACAGCGTCACCATCAACCAGCTGCGCGCGTTCGTTGCGGTCTGCGACCAGGGAAGCTTCTCGGGCGCGGCGCGGACGCTCAGGCGTGCGCAGTCCGCCGTCAGCCATGCGATCAAGGCGCTGGAAAGCGCGTTCGACGTCGAACTGTTCGAGCGCAACACGCGCAAGGCGCAGCTCACCGCGGCGGGCCGCAGCCTCCTGCCGGACGCGCGGGCGGTGATTTCACGCACGGAAGAAATGAAGAACCGGGCCAATGCGATCGCCAGGGCCGGAGTGCCGCAGGTGTCGGTGGCGATCGATGCCTACTTCCCGCGCGCCCACCTGATCGACTGCTTGCGGGCGCTGCAGGAAGAGTTCCCCACCGCAGCGATCAACCTGCGGATCACGACCATGCAGGGCGGCGAGCATCTGGTGCTCGAACGGGTGTGTGCCCTGGCCGTCACGATCGCGAACGTGCCGGAGGTGAACCCGGACGCCGTGGAACGGCGCTGGCTATGCGAGGCGGAGATGGTGACGGCCTGTGCGCCATCCCATCCACTGGCTTCGACACCGAATCCCATCCCCATGGACGAGTTTGGCCGGCACATCCAGATCGTCGTGACGGACAACCAGCCCGGCGCGGAAAAGACCCAGCAGGGCATCGCCGGCAAGCGCCAGTGGCTGGTCAACGACCTCGGCGCCAAGCGTGATCTGCTCAAGGCCGGTCTCGGCTGGGGACACCTGCCACGGCACCTCGTCGGCGAGGATCTGGCGAGCGGACGACTCGTCGAACTCGAACGCCGCGCCTGGCACCTCGGCCCGCTGACGTTCATGACCTCGCAGCGCCGGGGCCACGACCTGTCCCCATGCGAGTCGCGGCTGGTCGAACTGCTTGGCGAGGTCACGTAGGGCGGAACCGCCGAAGGCGATTCCGCCGGCTGCGGATCGAACGATGCGACCCGGAAGACATGCGGCGGAATCCGCTGCGCGGGTTCCGCCTTACGAGTCAGCCAGCTCTCATCAGGTTGCAGGCCTCGCGGATGAACGACAGCAGGCTCTCGATGTTGTTTCGATCGACCTTCCGTTCAGCGGATTGCCCGTTTCCACGCGGATTGAAGGACGCACTGCACAGAGCTTCAAGCTGCGAGGCCAGATCCGCCCGGTCTTCTCCCTCGAGATAGTCGAAGTGAACACGGACACGACCTTCGACGTTGATACTGAGGAAACGACGTTCGTTGCCTGACGGTGCGATCCAATAGAGATTTGCTGTACTCGTCTTGAACCCCAGCCGGATGTTTGCCGCTTCAGACTCTGCTCCAAACAAGGAAACAATGCGCTTTACCTCATCGATCACAGCCGGCGCCCTGCGCTCGACCTCACTCATGAAGTCAGCGGCCGACGCCAGGCTCGAACCACGGCGGACCGCCGCTGCGGTCTCGTTGATGTGCTCCACCTCAACCTTGGCTTTCGGATTCTGGCCTTCAACCTTCACCCGCACGACCTGCCGCACTTCGGCCAGCACCGTGCCCAGCAGTTCCGGCACGACAAGCAAGTCGCCCGTATCGTTCTCCCTGTAGACGTTCAGGTCGATCATGGCGAGATCCCACTCGCTGGTGAGATGGCGGGCCAGCAACGCCTGCGAAAGCCGCAATGCACGCGGGTCCAGGGCATCGCCCGCAATGATCAGCAGGAATTTCCCGGATTGCAGTGCGTCCGCCACGTCTGACTCTTCCGGCGCATGCGGGGAAGCAGGCAACGGGGGCAGGTCTTCACGGTCGGCGTCCTGCAGCGAAAGCGCATAGTCCAGTACCTGCGCCACGACTTCGCGACGCTTCTGCGGGTTGTAGGAGAGCTTGGTTTCGACGATGCCGATGCGGCCGTACGACGAGACGAGCAGGACGTCGATCGGGCCGGAACCAAAATTGGCCTCGACGCGCCATGGCAGCCAAACTTCTTCGGCTGTGATGCGTCCGGCTTCCTGGCAGGGCGCGATGACCAACTGCGGATTATCGAAAATGGCGTCCCGGAACCAGGTTTCCTGCAACCCCAGTTCACGCGCCAGGACGCGTTCGAATCGTGGCATGGGCGCGGCATGTTTGCCCGCGCTGACCGAGAACAATTGAGTGCCGATGGACTTCAAGCCGTTCTCCTACAAGACAGGCGAGGCTGACTTCTTGCCGACCTCTCCCAAAGCAAGAAGTGAACCTGATCCCGTTATTGCGGCGACACATAGCGCCGGATGACGTAGGGCGGAACCGCTAAACGCGATTCCGCCGAATGCGGATCGAACGACGGCCAGAAAGACATGCGGCGGAATCCGCTGCGCGGGTTCCGCCCTACGAGGTCTTGCGCACGAATGGAGGTGAACCTGACCCCGTTCTTGACCCCGTTCTTGTACAGCCTACCAGCCTGTTTTGGCGAGGCCATCTACTGCCCCGGCTGAAACTGAAACTGCAATTGCTTCTGTCTCACATACCCAACCAGGCCATTGTTTGTCCGCACTTTGATCCACTTCCCATCCCGTCCAGCAGTAAAGACCGAGTCACCGGATTGAAGCTTGTCGACGTTCGCCGAAAGGATGGAAGGCCCTGATTGCAGAACGATCGTTCCTCTTGAATCAACAAGGATTGCCTTGTGTGTGAACTCATCACCGTATGCTTGTGGAGCAGAGTTGGATCGGACTTCTCTGTTCTCAGGTCGGCTCGCTTCGAATGGCTGGCTCGAACTGTCGTGATTGGTCGATTCGAGAGGGCGGCCCTGGGGAGCGACATCCATTGCGGGCAGTGACGGCTCTGTCTCCTCTTCCTGCCAAGCTACTTGTTCGACGGGCGCAGCGACAACACTCTCTTGAGATGTGGTTCGATGACCGCCATCGAAAGCGGAGCCAGATGCGCCCGCAGCGCCCAAGGCAAGCCCAGTCATGAAAAAGGGGGCCAGGAGGACGAACAGTGGCACGACAATGAGCGAAGCGAGAATGATCATCACACCGCTCACCGTATTACCTTGCGTGATGGCGACGATCCCCAGCACCAAGGTGATCAGCAGGATAGGGCCGATAATCAGCCACATGCCGAAGCCGGCGACCGGAAGCATGGCGCCGGCGCAGGCGAACACCAGAAGGATCCACGAGGCAACCGAAGCACTGCTAGATTTCTTCCGGTGCCTTTCACTCGTATAGCGGGGTTCCGCCGCGAATACGATCTGCGGCGGCAGGTGCCGCTCCGCTGGAGCGGATTGCGCCACTTGCATTGGTACTTGCGGAGAGCGCGGCGGCATCAGATCACCGCTCATCTTCGTGCTGGTGCCGCAGCTACCGCAGAAGCTGGCCCCATCTGGTAGTCCCGTGCCACATTTCGTGCAGAACATGACGCATCCTCTCCCTTATCAAGTACCGGCTTGACGCCGCACACCCACTGGCTTGCGATCTGTGCTGAGACGAAACTTCAGCGACGTCTCTAGACGAAGAGAAACCATGCCGGTTATGGATCTGAAGCACCCCATCCATCCGCGCCTCCCCAGACGCGTAAGCGCGCGAACCGATGCTGGAAGGGTAGAGAACGCAGGGCAAGCCCGAAAAATTCCTAGAGGACTGCCCTCTCACGACACTTGATAGCCTCAAGAACGACGAACTCGCCCGAAGGCCCATCCTTGACGAAATGCTTGTTTTGAACGTGGCCGGGGCGGAAGCGAATTGCTAGGACGGGAGTTCTCAGCCCTCAGTTCTGCTCACCCGCACTTCGAATACCCACAATTCAAACAAGAACGGGGTCAGGTTCACTTCCTGTTTCCAAGAACGGGGTCAGGTTCACTTCCTGTTTCCGATAAGAAGTGAACCCGACCCCCTTCTTGCCTTCTCGGCTCCTGGCGGCACTAATCGGGGGCTGCCGGTGTCTCCGGCCAATCCAGGCGAACGTTGAATTTGCCGGACGAAGCGCCAAATTCGAGAAATCTTGGCACTTCTGTGAGTTCCTGATCCCCCACGAGTTGTCCGTCAACGTAAAAGCGAACCCTCTTTCCCGACAGGTCAGCCCGCGCCCGGAACTCGTGGCTCAATGGATACGGATGTGGAAGTCTGGTTTTGTGAATTACGTCTTGGGTTTCTTCTTCGACTAGTCGAGTCTCCGCATACATCTGGTCCAGTCGGGGATCGACCGACAGATGCAAGTAGTAGCCGAGGCCAGATTTGTCCGAATGATAGGAAACGAAGAATGTCGGGGCCCATTTTGCTGTTGGGCTGGACTTCTTGCGCTGCACCAAGAAGTCAATTGGTCCGTCAGATGCGTCCAGGAACATTCCGTTGCCGTATCCCGGCTCCACATCCAAGCTCACTACCAGCGGCCGTGATTGACGAATGTCGGCGCTGTGCATCAAGGAGCAGCCGCCGATTCCCGCGCACAGCACCATTGCACTAATGGCCTGGATCGCAATTGTCCTCATGCGGAAAGAACTCCTTAATGCTCCGAATTTTCCCCGAGAGAGGCCCGGGGGAGGTTTGATCGTTGGAAATTGCCCTTGGCACTATTTCAGAAGGACGCCTGGCCTCGCTACTTCTCGCCTTGCATCTCAGCAGCTCAAGAAAGTCGACTCTGACCCCTGTTTCGTCAAAATTCTGCTCGTCGCTATTTGGAGACTTGCGTCCAACGAGGTGATACAGAACGCGGCTTGTGTAGGCAGTTGACATAGCGGTGGCCCCACTACTGGGTACTGCGGAAGTACACCTGACCCCGTTTTCGGGGCGGCGGCGCACGCGCGCATCAATGCCGACGCGCTGGCCTTCTTTCGCAAGACGCTGATGCGGGCGGCCGAACCCGACGCTGGCGCGAACCCCGGCCGGCCGTAGAACCCAGAGACAACTCCGGCGAAGGACAGTCCGGACTTCCGAACAACCGAAAACTACCCCTGACACATTCCCCGCCTGCTTAATTACCTCCGTCCCCTTTAGTTCTCCTATGATGGTCTACAGGAAGTTTAGTGTGCCGTTGTATGTGACGCGCTCAATGCTTTCCAGCCAACGCTCCGCAACAGCAAGTGCCTCGGCTTGTGTTTGATGCTCCAGGTTTTGAGTAGTCGCACACGTAGTCTCATCAAAATCCGTTCCCGCCTTCGTAACGTGAAGTGCCGGCTCGTAGAAGGGAGCACCCGGAGTTTTAGGTTCTGTGGTGGCATCAACGGTAAAGCCGTCTATTACACGCATGAAACATCTCCTACAGGCGGGTCAAGACAATATGGGGCACTAAAAAACATGCGGCGGCCCCCGCTGCGCGGATTCCGCCTATGAATTCACCGTTGGTCAGAAGGGAATATCCCAGTCGAACTTGAAACTTCCATTAAACTTCGCAAGCTGCTCAAGTGCCGATCCAACTTTTTGCAGAGTTTCATCATCTGAATTCAAGAATGCAATTGCATCATCATCAATGCCGCTCAATTCAAGCACCAAAACCCCATTCTTGAAGTTAAGAGAGGAGATCTTGACCGAGTCATGGTCAACACGATACTTCGTCAACTGAAATGCAAGCCACCACCCTAGCCGCGAGTGCAGTCGGGCTGCAAAATAGTCTCGAACAAGCTCATTGGTCCTAATTGCTTCAAACGATGACGCAACGGCGGACTTCGCATACTGAAAAGCACTCATGGCAAGACTATCTAACCGCTCAATCTCAACAGGAAGCACGTCCCTCCGAACAAATCGCAAGAGTGCGGACAGCTCACGCTTCCGAACCAAGTATCGTGCGAAATAGGTGATTGCATCAACCTCCGACGCCTCGGCGTTGTTGCCTGAATACTTCACCTCTATGAGCGGAGCATCAACTACAGAAAGCAGAGAGAAGAAATAGATTCTTCCTTTGTTCTCCTGCCTCTTTGGAAGAACTACGAGCTCGTAGTCCAACCCTTTCATGAGAGTTGTTATCGAATTAAAGATAGCGACATCATTTTTCGGAACCGCTCTCTTGGAATCGATCTGCTGGAACGCAAAAATGTCGCGGGCTGCTGCTACTTCGCTCCAAGCACCGTGGGCACGCGAAAGAAAATCGGCTTTCCACTTTTCGGATTGCAGATATCTCTCAAGTGGATTGATATCAGTCCAGTAGTGAATCGGATTCCAATCAAAGTTTGGATCATAGGCCGGCTTGTCTCGAGTCAAAAAGGCCCAAGTGTTATCGGCGTCCTTCTTACAACTGACGAGAACCGAGTACACAACCGTCAGATCGTTGTGCTTGAAGCTCTTATATGCAATCAGATCGAGCTCTCTAGCGCGACCATCGACATCATCCGCGTAGTAGCGGCCACCGATGACAGACCAATTGGCTGATTTAAACGCTTCAGCGACTTCGTGCTCTAGAACAAATCCCGTCCGCTCCAAGGCGTCGGGCACTGCATCGAGCGGTACAGTCAATCTGCCAATCATCCCGCCCCCTTGCATTACACTAACCATGCTAAGCATGGCTCTTGAATCAGCTAAAGCAAAAAGGGGCCTCTTGGACCCCTTTCTTCTCCGTGGATGCGATTACTCACCCACACTTCGAATACCCACAATTCAAACAAGTCGCACACCCATCCATGATCACCACGGCCTTGGTGCTGCACTTGTGGCACATGGACGCGGAGGGCGGGAAGGTGGCGCCGTCGCCGGTGACGGCGATGTCCTCGGCGGGGTCTTCCATGTTGGCGGTGTAGTCGATCGGCTCGGGCTTTTCGGCCTGGCCGCTTACGTCAGGGTTTTTTTTTGAGCGCTGTTCGTAGGCAGCGCGCTTTTCGGCGATCAGGGCCTTCTGGGCGGCGCTCATCTCGGGGTCGTGGATCATGCCGATGGACTTGAGGTGGTCCTCGATGATGCTGCCGAGCTCGGCGACCAGCGACGGCATGTACACGCCGCCGGCCTTGAAGTAGCCGCCCTTGGGGTCGAACACGGCCTTCATCTCGTCGACCAGGAAGGTGACGTCGCCGCCCTTGCGGAACACGGCGCTCATGATGCGGGTGAGCGCGACGATCCACTGGAAGTGTTCCATCGACTTGGAGTTGACGAAGATCTCGAACGGGCGGCGCTGCTCGTGCTCGGAGCCCGCGTTGAGGACGATGTCGTTGATGGTCACGTACATGGCGTGCTCGACCAGCGGCGACTTGATCTTGTAGGTGCTGCCGATCAGCACTTCGGGGCGCTCGATGCGCTCGTGCATCTGGATCACGTCGGCGACGGGCAGTTCGGCTTCGGCGGTGTCGCGCGCGATGGACGCGCCGGCGACGGCCTTGTCCTTGTCCTCGGCGCTGACGACGGCGTATCCGGTGATTTTCTTTTCGATCTTGACGGCCATGACGCGGTTCCTGATTGCTGTGCTTGTTATGTGTGGGGCGTGTTGCGGGCGGGGAACAGGGCGAAAGCGGGGCCCTCACCCCAACCCCTCTCCCGCAAGGCGGGAGAGGGGCTCTGGAGCATTACTTCTTCTTGGCGACCTTGCGGACGGCCTTCTTGGCGCCGGCCTTCTTTGCCGGGGCCTTCTTCGCGGCCTTCTTCGGGGCGGCCTTCTTCACTGCCTTTTTCGGCGCAGCCTTGCGGACGGCCTTCCTGGCGCCGGCCTTCTTCGCCGGGGCCTTCCTGGCCGGAGCCTTCTTCGCGGCCTTCTTCGGGGCGGCCTTCTTCGCCGCCTTCCTGGCGGTCTTCTTGCCGGCACCCTTCTTCTTCAGCGCGGCGACTTCGGCCTTGGCCGAGGCGCTGGCCGAGGCGAGCGTCTTCTTGGCCTTGGTGACGCGCTTGGCCACCGCCTTCTTGGCCTTGCCGGCGGTCTGGCTGACGGCCTTCTCGGCCTGCTTCGCGGTCTTCTTCGCCGACTTCACTGCCTTGCTCGCGCGCTTGGTCACGGCGCTGCCGATTTCCTTCGCCTTGTCGGCGACGGCTTCGGCGGCATTGCTGAGGGTCGCGGTGACCCCGTTGCCGTTGCTCATTGTGTTTCCCTCGTCAGGTCTGTTGCGGGCGGGGCGCCCGCGAGCGAAATGTAGCGCGAAGTTCGGAGCGTGTATGCAGGGTGAGTGGCCGCGCTTGGCCGATGCCCTATCGGCATCGGCCGCGGTCGCGAACGCCCGGCCAGGGATGGCCGGGCCGGGGGATCCGAAGCCCGCGCCGTATCGCCATGGACGGCTGCGCTATCTGTGTCCCGGGCCATCAAAACTTGCCGTAATAGCCTTCCTTGAGTGCGTCGAACAGGTTGGCGGCGGTGTGCAGCTCGCCGTCGTATTCGATCTGCTCGTTGCCCGGGACCTCGACCACGCTGCCGTCGTCGAGCTCGAAGCGGTAAGTGGTATTGGCCAGGTCGGCCTCCTTCACCAGCACGCCCTGGAAGGCGGCGGGGTTGAAGCGGAAGGTGGTGCAACCCTTCAGGCCCTTTTCGTGGGCGTAGCGATAGATGTCCTTGAAGTCCTCGTACGGGTAGTCGGTGGGGACGTTGGCGGTCTTGGAGATCGAGGAGTCCACCCACTTCTGCGCCGCCGCCTGGACGTCGACGTGCTCGGTCGGCGTGATGTCGTCGGCGGAGATGAAGTAGTCGGGCAGCCGGGTGGCCGCGTCGTCGCTGAAGGGCATCGCCCCGGGGTTGACCAGCTCGCGGTAGGCGAGCAGCTCGAACGAGAACACGTCGACCTTTTCCTTCGACTTCTTGCCCTCGCGGATCACGTTGCGGCTGTAGTGGTGCGCGAACGAGGGCTCGATGCCGTTGGAGGCGTTGTTGGCCAGCGACAGCGAGATGGTGCCGGTGGGCGCGATCGAGCTGTGGTGGGTGAAGCGGGCGCCGGTCTCGGCCAGTTCGTCGACCAGCTCCGGGGCGACGCTGGCGACCTGCTGCATGTAGCGGCTGTAGCGGGCGTGCAGCTGCTTGCCTTCGATCTTCTGGCCCACCCGCCAGCCGTCCTTCGCCATTTCCGGGCGCTTGCGCAGCATCTCGGCGGTGACTTCGAACTGCTCGCCCATGATCGGCGCCGGGCCCTTTTCCTGGGCCAGCGACAGGCCGGTTTCCCAGCCGGCCACGGCCATGTCGCGGGCGATGCGCTCGGTGAACTCGCAGCTCTCCTTGCTGCCGTACTTCATCTTCAGCATGGTCATGGTGCTGCCCAGGCCGAGGAAGCCCATGCCGTGGCGGCGCTTGCGCATGATCTCGTTGCGCTGCTGCTCCAGCGGCAGGCCGTTGACCTCGACCACGTTGTCGAGCATGCGGGTGAACACGCGCACCACTTCCTTGTATTCCTCCCAGTCGAACTGCGCCTGGTCGGTGAACGGGTCGCGCACGAACTTGGTGAGGTTGACCGAGCCCAGCAGGCAGGCGCCGTAGGGCGGCAGCGGCTGCTCGCCGCAGGGGTTGGTGGCGCGGATGTTCTCGCACCACCAGTTGTTGTTCATCTCGTTGACGCGGTCGATCAGGATGAAGCCCGGCTCGGCGTAGTCGTAGGTGGACACCATGATCATGTCCCACAGGTGCCGGGCCTTGATGTGGCCGTAGACCTTGCAGGCCACCAGGCCGTCGTCGCGGACGATGTAGTTCTCGTGCTGCGGCCAGTCGCGCCAGGCCACCTGGGACGCGTTGGACAGGTCGATGCCGCCGGCTTCCTTCTCGTTGATCGGGAACACCAGCGGCCAGTCCGCGTCGTTCTTCACCGCGTCCATGAAGCCGTCGGTGATCAGCAGCGACAGGTTGAACTGGCGCAGGCGGCCGTCCTCGCGCTTGGCGCGGATGAAGTCGCGCACGTCGGGGTGGCTGACGTCGAAGGTGCCCATCTGCGCGCCGCGGCGGCCGCCGGCCGACGAGACGGTGAAGCACATCTTGTCGTAGATATCCATGAACGACATCGGCCCGGAGGTGTAGGCGCCGGCGCCGGCGACGAACGCGCCGCGCGGGCGCAGGGTGCTGAACTCGTAGCCGATGCCGCAGCCGGCCTTGAGCGTCAGCCCGGCTTCGTGGACCTTCTCGAGGATGCCGTCCATCGAGTCGGTGATGGTGCCCGACACGGTGCAGTTGATGGTGCTGGTGGCGGGCTTGTGGTCCAGGGCGCCGGCGTTGGAGGTGATGCGGCCGGCGGGGATCGCGCCGCGGCGCAGCGCCCAGAGGAAGCGTTCGTTCCAGTACTTCTGCTTCTCGGCGGTCGGCTCGGCTTCGGCCAGGGCCTTGGCCACGCGCTGGTAGGTGCCGTCGATGTCGGCATCCACGGCTTCGCCGGTCTTGGTCTTGAGACGGTATTTCTTGTCCCAGATGTCCTGTGACGCCGGTTGCATCGGGATGTCCCTGGCGGTCTGGTTCTTCACGGCCTCGAGGCGCACGCTGCTCATGCTGGTTGGATCTCCTTGCCTATCTCTGGCCCGGTTCGCGCCGGGACGTGTTCTTGTGGTTGTTCTGGTGCGAGTTCTGGTCATTTCGCCGCGCACCCGGCTGGCCCGGTTGCGGCGACGGCAACGCCGCGCCGCGGATGTGCGTCGCGCTGGAAATATCGTGGTTTCTGCTGGTGGATCCTGCTCCCATCGCGCACCATCCCCCATGGCGTCGTGTTCACATGAAAACCCAGACGACCCCCAATGCTTGGGCCCTGTCTTCCCGCCAGACCCCAACATGTTGTGGCCGGACGGGCATTCAAGCTACCCGGCACCCTGATCGAAGTCAACTGCCATCGGCGGCCATTCCGTGACCCAGTTCCGCTGCCGCCGGAGCGCCTCCGGACGCCCGGAAATGGCCCCGGATGGCGACGCAAACCCCCTGCGTGGCCGGCGCGCCACCGGCATGGGGGGCGTCAGCCGGACGTCGACGCCCTCGCGCCCAGGCGCCCGCAGCGGCCGCCTGAGATGTGTGCGGGAACGATGGCGATGGCGAACTTCACCGCCGATTCAACGGTCCATGGAGAAACTGAACGGCGCCGCGCGGCATCACGGGCTTGGGCCTGTGCGCCGTCGCCCGCACGTTAGTACGCGCCAGGCCGAACGCCCAATCAAGTTTCGGAAGTTTTCGAAGGAATCCCATGCGCCCGATGTCCAACGCCACCCGGACCCTGCTCGCCTTGACCCTCGCCGCTGCTTTCGGCGGTTTCGCAGCCACCGCGCTGCGCGACGGCCTCGACCGGCCGGCCAACGCCCAGCCGGCAACGCCGGCCATGCTGCCGGCGATCTCGGCCCTGCCCACTGCGGTTGCCGGCCAGCCGCTGCCGTCGCTGGCACCGATGCTGGAAAAGGTGACGCCGGCGGTGGTCAGCGTGCGCACGCGGCAGGTGGTGCGGGTGAGTCCGTTCGGCAACGACCCGTTCTTCCGCCGCATGTTCCCCGAGCTCTCCCAGCAGCAGCTCAACCAGTCGCTGGGTTCGGGCGTGATCGTCGATGCGAAGAAGGGCTACGTGCTGACCAACCACCACGTGATCGAGGGCGCCGACGACGTCACGGTCACGCTGTCCGACGGGCGCACGGTGAAGGCGGAATTCGTCGGTTCCGACCCCGACACCGACGTGGCGCTGATGCGGATCCAGGCCGACAACCTCACGGCGATCCGGCTGGCCGACAGCGACCGCTTGCGGGTCGGTGATTTCGTGGTCGCGGTCGGCAATCCGTTCGCGGTCGGGCAGACCGTGACCTCGGGCATCGTCTCCGCGGTGGGCCGCAGCAACGTGCCGGGCGTGGGCTTCCAGAACTTCATCCAGACCGACGCCTCGATCAACCCGGGCAACTCCGGCGGCGCGCTGGTCAACCTCAACGGCGAGCTGGTGGGCATCAACACCGCCAGCTTCAATCCGCGCGGCTCGATGGCCGGCAACATCGGCCTGGGCTTCGCGATCCCGTCGGACCTGGCGCACAACGTGATGCAGCAGCTGCTGGCCGGCGGCGTGGTGCGCCGCGGCACGCTGGGCGTCGAGACCCAGGACGTGGACGAGCGGATCGCCAGGTCGCTGGGCCTGGACGTGGCCCGCGGCGCGGCGGTGACACGCGTGTACGCAGGTTCGGCCGGCGAAAAGGCGGGGCTGGAGCCGGGCGACGTGATCGTCGCGGCCAACGGCCAGCGCATCGACGACAGCGAGACGCTGCGCAATTTCCAGGGCCTGCAGGCGCCTGACGCACAGGTGGCGCTGGACGTGCGCCGCGCCGGCAAGCCGCTCACGCTGTCGGCGACGCTGCGCGAACAGCCGCGCGCGCTGGAAGGCGCCAGCATCGATCCACGCCTGTCCGGCGCCCGCTTCGCCGAGCTGCCCGAAACCGCGCGCCGCAGCGGCGTCAGCGGTGTGCTGGTGGAACAGGTGGCTGGCGGCAGCCGCGCCGAACGCAACGGCCTGCGCGAGGGCGACGTGGTGCTCGCCGCCAGCAGCGGAAACTTCAGCGACCTGCCCAGCTTCCGCGCCAGCCTCGGCAAGCAGCCGCAGCAGCTGGTGCTGCGCATCGCGCGCGGCGGCGCCCAGGGCACGTTGCCGATGCGGTAAGGCGGCGGGGCGAGGTGGATGCTCACGCCTCGCCGACCCGGAATCGGCCATCATCCGTGGAACTGTCCGCCCACCCACGGAGTTCCCGCGATGAATCCCACCCACACCGACAACCTCAAGAGCAACCTCGGCGAAGCCGGCGACCACCTCAAGCAGGCTGCCAGCCACGCCAGCGATGCGATCCGCGGCGCCGCCAGCGTCGCCAGCGGCGAAGTGCGGCTGGGCAAGGCGCAGGTGAAGTCCGACCTGGCCGACGGCGCGCTGTCGGGCATCGCCGCGCTGGAAGAAGGCGCGGGCGCCGCGCGCGAGCAGGTCGACCAGCTGATGGACAAGGGCCGCGACCTGGTCGACAGCGCCGCGGACCTGATCCGCGAGCGCCCGCTGGCCTCGTTCGGCGTCGCCTTCGCCGCCGGCTGGATCATCGCCAAGCTCGCCCGCAGCGGTGGCGGAGACAAGTAAAGTCCGGTCACGAGGGGGAACGACGTGACCGATCGCGACGCCAGCGGGCACGAACCGCACGACGATACCGGCAAGCCGCCGCACCTGGACGAGAGCGTGCGCCGGATCGGCGCCGCCGGCCGGGCAACGATCGACTCCGCGTTCGACACCGGCCGCGCGCTGCGCAAGCTGGTGTCGGCCGACCTGGCGCTGGCGCGCAGCGCGCTGGGCCGCGCGCTGGCCTGGGTGGCGGTGGCGATCGTGTTCGGCGCCTCGGCGTTGCTGCTGGCGATGGGCGTGCTGACCGCGCTGCTGCATGCGCTGGGGCTGTCGTGGCTGGCGTCGTTCGCGATCTGCGCGGCGCTGAGCCTGGGCGTCACCGGCCTTGCGGCGTGGCGGGTTTCGGTGTTCTTCGACCACGCCGGCATGCACGCCACGCGCCGGCAGCTGGCGCGCTTCGGGATCGGCGACGAGAGCGATGACGAGGCGGACGCCGAAGCCGCCACCGCGCCCGCCGCGCAGGCGGGCGGGACGTGAAGTTCGACGCGATCCGCCGCCGCGTCGAGCGCAGCGAACAACTGCTAGAAGGCCGCGCGCTGCAGACCGGCACGCGGATGTCCGCGCTCAAGGCCACGTGGCGCGAAAGCTGGACGCCGACGCGGATCATCCTGGCCGGGCTCGCGGCCGGCTTCCTGGTCGGTCGCTCGGATCCGGCCAAGGCGATGCAGCGACTCGCCGGTGGCGGCCGCTGGCTGCAGCTGGTCGGCACGCTGTCGGGGCTGCTCGCATCGCTGCAGGCCAGCGTGGCCACGGCCAGCGCCGGCAAAGCGGTGGACCATGCCGACGAAGCCGCCGACCAGGCCGCGGACGCGGCGGTGGCGGCGCAGGCCGTCGCCGACGACGCCGCGGCCGTTGCCGGCGACGACTCCGCCAATGCCGGACCGCGACCGCGCGCCGACCGGCGGCGACCCGACCAGAGCTGGACCACGCCGCCTGCACCCGCGGAAGCGGCCACCGAAATCTCCGAGCGCTGATCCGCCCGCGTTTGCACTTCCCCGTCCACCGAGGCCACCGCAGTGAGCGCCCAGGAACCGATACCCAGCGGCGACAACGCCGCCCCGCCCGCGCCCCCGCCGCGCCCGCGCGCATCGACCGCGCTGGTGGTACTCGCCACGCTGGCGGTCGGCTACACGCTGTGGGCGGCGCAGGCAGTGCTGCTGCCGATCGCGCTGGCGATGTTCTTCGCCCTGGTCGGCAACCCGATCCTGCGCGGCCTGCGGAAGCTCTGGATCCCGCGCTTCCTCGGCGCGCTGCTGCTGCTGGTGGCGGGCCTTGCGGCGACCATGATGCTGGGCCGGCAGCTGGTCGTGCCGGCCAGCGACTGGGTGCAGCAGGCCCCGCGCGAACTGCGCCTGCTCACGCCCAAGATCAAGCGCATGACCGAGCCGATGCAGCAGGCCAACCAGGCCGCGCAGACGATCGCCCAGGCCACCAACAGCGACGGCAAGCCGGGCAAGGTGCAGGTGGTCACGATCCAGGACGACGATCCGTGGAAGTCGCTGACCGCGACGCCGAAGATGCTCGCCTCGTTCCTCGCGGTGGTCCTGCTGACCTATTTTTTCATGGTCTTCGGCGAGAACCTGCAGCGCAACGCGATCGCGCTGCTGCCCACGCGCCAGCGCAAGAAGATCACCGTCGACATCCTGCAGGCGATCGAACGCGAGATCTCGCGCTACGTGCTGACCATCACCCTGATCAACGTCGCGCTGGGCATGGTCCTGGCCGGCGCGCTGCACTGGCTGGGCGTGGAGCTGCCCGAGGCGCTGCTGTGGGGCACGCTGGCCGCGCTGCTGAACTTCGCCCCCTACGTCGGCCCGCTGGTGGGCGTATTGCTGATGCTGCTGATGGGCTTCATCACCTACGACGAGATCGGCCCGTCGCTGCTGCCGGCGGCGATCTACCTCGGCCTGCACACGCTCGAGGGCCAGATCATCACCCCGATCGTCCTCGGCCGCCGCATGGCGCTGTCGCCGCTGGTCCTGATCCTGGCGCTGATGCTGTTCGGCTGGCTGTGGGGCATCATCGGCCTGCTGCTCGCGGTGCCGCTGCTGGTGTGCGTGAAGCTGGTGCTGGCGAAGATCGAGGGCATGGAGGGGTGGGCGCGGCTGCTTGAGTAGCCGCATCCGCGCGGCGGCCGGCCGTTGCTGTTGCCGTTGCCGTTGCCGTTGCAGTCGATTTTGACTTCTCAAGGTCGATCCGCAGTATCGATATTTGCAAACCCGGAGGGCGGCGCACATGGATGTGCGCCGTTTTTCTACGAGGCAGGAGGCCGATTAGAAAAATCCCTGCGCAACCCAACGCTGCTGCGGGAGATGTGTACGGGAAAGCGTTTTCTTTGGTTCGTTTCTTTGACGCTTATCAAAGAAATGAACTCGGCCGCGCAGCGGGCGAAACGCTCTTGATCCTTGGCTTGTTTGGCAATTTTCATGGGCAAAAACCGAGCGAAGATCAATAGCCAAAGTCAGAAGCTTTCGCCTTCGGCGACTTCATTTCTTTTGATAAGCGTCAAAAGAAACGGAAGCAAAGAAAAGCGCTTCCCCGTACAGAGCTAACCGGGCGATTCGTTGACGCAGGGATTTTTCTAGTCGGCATCCTGCCTCATAGAAAAACGCCGCACATCCATGTGCGCCGCCCTCCGGGTCTGCAAATATCGATATTGCGGATCGACCTTGAGAATTCAAAGTCAAGGTCAAAGTCGGCGGCAACGGCAACGGCAACGGCAACGGCAACGGCAACGCTGACACGGCTCCCACCCGCGCACCCGCAAGCCGGTCCGGGGCCGCCCCGGCCCCTCGCCAGCCGGCGTCGTAGAATAGCCTTGTGAAATTCGCCGTCCGCGCCATCACCCTCGACCTCGACGACACCCTCTGGCCGTTCGCGCCGATCGGCGCGCGGATCGAGCGCGTGCTCGATGCGTGGATGCGCGAACACAGCCCGGCGACCGCGATGCGCTTCCCGGCGGCGGAGATGCGCGCGCTGCGCGAACGCGTGGCCGAGGAGAATCCGCGGTTCGCCCACGACCTCGGCGCGGTGCGGCGGATGACGCTGGAGCGCGCGCTGCGCGAGAGCGGCAGCGACCCGGCGCTGGCCGGGGCCGCCTACGAAGCGTTCTTCGAGGCCCGCAACCAGGTCGAGTGCTATCCCGACGCGATCGACGCCCTCGCCCGCATCGCCGCGCACGTGCCGGTCGCGGCGGTGACCAACGGCAACGCCGACCTCGACCGCATCGGCCTGGGCCATCACTTCCGCTTCAATCTCTGCCCGCGCGAACACGGCGCGGCCAAGCCCGACGCGAGCATCTTCCACGCCGCCTGCGAACGCCTGGGCTGCGCGCCGGGCGAAGTGCTGCACGTCGGCGACCACATCGAGATGGATGTGCTCGGCGCGGCCCGCGCCGGGCTGCGCAGCTGCTGGATCGACCGCGAAGCGCGCGAGTGGCCACACGACGACATCCGCCCGGACCTGCACTTCGACACCCTTGCCGCGCTGGCCGACTGGCTCGACGCGACTTCGCCCCGACTTCCCAAGGCCGTGACCGCATGACCCTGCCCAATGGTTTCGCCGAACGTGACCCGGCCCTGGCGCTGCGTCCGCTGTACTTCGTCAACCGCGACGGCTTCGATGTCTGGCGCACGCGCCAGCCGCAGGCGCTGGTGCAGTGGATGCTGGCGCACGGCTTCGACGCCGCGTCGGGTTCGCAGCTCACCCTGCCCGGCGGCGAGGGCACGCTGGCCGGCGCGGTGCTCGGCATTGGCGATGCGCTCGATCCGTTTTCCTACGCGCACGGGCCGCAGTCGCTGCCCGGCGGCCACTGGGAGCCCAGCAGCGAACTCGACGCCGACGCCCGGCGCGCACTGCAGCTGGGCTGGGGCCTGGGCGCCTACCGCTTCACCCGCTACCGCGACGCGACCCGCGCGCCGGCGCACCTGGTTTCCGGCGAACTCGATCCCGAGATCGCCGACATCCTCGCCGCCTGCCTGCGCGTGCGCGACCTGGTCAACACGCCGACCCAGGACATGGGTCCGCAGGAGCTGGAGGACGTCGCGCGCGGGATTGCGCAACGGCACGGCGCGAGGTTCGACAGCATCGTCGGCGACGAACTGCTGGAACAGGACTTCCCCTCGATCCACGCCGTCGGCCGCGCCTCGCACCGCGCGCCGCGACTGATCCGGCTGGACTGGGGCAGCGACGCACACGAACACGTGGTGCTGGTTGGCAAGGGCGTGTGCTTCGACACCGGCGGCCTCGACATCAAGGGCGCCGACGGCATGCGCAACATGAAGAAGGACATGGGCGGCGCCGCGCACGCGCTGGCGCTGGCCGAGCTGGTGATGGCGCGCAGGCTGCCGCTGCGGCTGACGCTGCTGGTCCCGGCGGTGGAGAACGCGATCGGCCCCGACGCGTTCCGCCCCGGCGAGGTGGTCGCCACGCGCAAGGGCGTGAGCGTGGAAATCGACAACACCGACGCCGAAGGGCGGGTGATCCTGGCCGATGCGCTGGTGCTGGCCGGCGAACTGGAGCCGGCGCTGCTGCTCGACTTCGCGACGCTGACCGGCGCGGCGCGCATCGCGCTGGGCCCGGACCTGCCGGCGCTGTACAGCAACGACGACGCCGTCGCCGATGCGTGGCTCGCCGCTGCCGCGCGCGTGCGCGACCCGATGTGGCGGATGCCGCTGTGGCGCCCATACCTGCGCTACCTGACCAGCCACGTCGCCGACATCGCCAACGGCAGCTCCACGCGCATGGCCGGCAGCATCACCGCGGCGCTGTACCTGGAGCGCTTCGTGCCCGCGGGGCAGAAGTGGGCGCACGTCGACGTGTACGCCTGGAACGACAGCGACCGCCCCGGCCGCCCCGCCGGCGGCGAGGCACAGGGCCTGCGCGCGGCATACGAGATGCTGAAGCAGCGCTGCGCGTAGGTCGGGGCCACGCCCCCGACGGCTTTTTTGAAGAGGCCGCAATCACCGGCCCCGCTCGCGTCGTTCGATCAAGAGCCGTCGGGGGCGTAGCCCCGACCTACGCGCATTCGACGCGGTTGCGGCCGTTGTGCTTGGCGCGGTACAGCGCCTCGTCGGCGACCCGCAGCAATGATTCCGGGCTGTCGCCGTGGGCGGGGAACGCGGCGACGCCGATCGACACCGTCACCCTGGGCAACTCGCGGCCCATGTGCTGCACGCGCATCGTTTCCACCGCCGCGCGGATCGCCTCGGCGCGCTGCAATGCCGCATCGACGGGCGCTTCGGGCAGGATCAGGGTGAACTCCTCGCCGCCGTAGCGGCAGGCGATATCCTCGCCGCGGCTGTGCTCGGCAAGCAGCGTGCCGAAGGCCGCCAGCAGCGCATCGCCGCCGGTATGGCCGTGCACGTCGTTGAAGGCCTTGAAGTGGTCGATGTCCAGCATCATCAGCGACAGCGGCAGCTCGCGCCGCGCGCAGCGGGCCAGTTCCCGCGTCGCCGACTCCTCGAGGTAGCGGCGGTTGAACAGCCCGGTCAGCGGGTCGCGGATCGACTGCAGGCGCAGGCGCTCGCGCAATGACAGGTTCGAAAGCGCCATCGACAGCTGTTCGGCGACCGCCTCGATGATGTCGATCCTCGACAGGAAGCCGTCGTCGTCGTCCGACAGGTACAGCAGGCCGATCTGCGCGCCCTGCGCCATCAGCGGGATGCAGGCGATGGCGACGCCGTCGTGGTCGACGGCCGACACGTGCGAACAGCGCGACGCGGATACGTCGGACACCAGGTGCGGCTGGTTGCGCCGCAGCCCCCAGCAGGCGTCGGGCAGCAGCGATTCCGCGCTGGCGGCGCGATGCCGGCCCCAGTGGATGGCGGCCTCTGCGTGGTCCTGCGAGTTGCGCATCCGGTAGATGGTGCCGGCGGTGCCCGGGCGCAGGGTCGAGAGCATGCGCGCGGTCAGCTGCAGCGCCTCGTCCGCGTCGAGGCAGCCCTGCAGCATGCCGCCGTAGCGACTGAGCGCGCGCAGGTCGGCGCTCTTGTGCTGCAGCTCGGCGTTGCCCTCGCGCAGCTGCCCCTGCACCTCGCGCGCCGCGGCCTCGGCGTCGGAACGCCGGCGGATCTCGCGTACCAGCAACAGATAGACCCCGAGGGTCACCGCCAGCCCGAGCGGGATGCCGAGCAAGGCGATCGCGCGCAGCACGTTGGCGCTGCCGCGGGTGGACGCGGCGCGCTGTTCGAGCAGTGCGCGCTCGGCGTCGACCATCTGCGCCTTGAGCCTGCGGATCGCGCTGGACGTCTCGAACACGTCGCTGTCCATCGCCGCGCGCGCGCCGGGAATGCCGTCGCTTTCGTAGCGCAGCAGGGTGTTGGTGATCTGGTGCAACCGCGTTTCGATCTTCGCGCGCAGCTGCCTGGCGCGGCGCACCTGCGCCTGGTTGTCGACGACCAGGGCATCGATCCCGTCGACAAGCACGGGGACGCGCTCGCGCGAGTTGTGGTAATCGGCGAGGTAGTCGGCCCGCCCGCTGAGGATGTAGCCGCGCTGCGCGGATTCGGCATCGCGAAGCCGCGCCTCCAGCTCGTCGAGTCGGCCCATCACCTCGTTGCTGTGCGCAACCGAACGCGCATCGCCGATCAGCCGCTGCGCGCCGTACAGGATGCCGGCCCCGATCCCGATGAAGATCAGGGCGGCGAACAACAGTCCGAACCGGGTTCTTTCCTTGACCGTCTGCATGTCCAGCCGGGCGTCCAGTGACAGGTAGCAGCCTAGGATGGCGAGCGCGCCGCGACAAGCGCATGAAATCCGGAGGCGTGCATTCAGTTCGCAGCCGCGCTACAGCCAGCCCTTCTGCCGGGCCATCCGGTAGGCCTCGATGCGATTGCCGACGCCGAGCTTGCCGATCGCCTCGGACAGGTAGTTGCGCACGGTGCCGTGCGAAAGATTGAGCTGCGCGGCAATGTCGCTTGCCGAGCGGCCCTCGCCGGCCAGCCGCAGCACCTGGCGCTCGCGGTCGTTGAGCGGATCGGCGTCGCTCCAGGCGTCGAGCGCCAGCTGCGGATCGATCGCCCGGCCGCCGCGATGCACCTTGCGCAGCGCTTCGGCGAGGTTTTCGGCCGGCGCGTCCTTGAGCAGGTAGCCAGACACGCCGGCGTCCAGCGCGCGGCGCAGGAAGCCGGCCCGCGCGAAGGTGGTGACGATGACCACCTTCGTCGCCAGTCCGTGGCGCTGCACGCGCTGGGCGAGCTCCAGTCCGCTCAGGCCGGGCATCTCGATGTCGGTGACCAGCACGTCGGGCTGCAGGCGCTGCAGCTCGCGCCACGCCGCTTCGCCGTCGGCGGCGGCGCCGAGCACCTCGATGTCGGATTCCAGGCCCAGCAGCGCCGACAGCGCGCCGCGCACCATCGCCTGGTCCTCGGCGAGCAGGATGCGGATCATGCGGCACGACTCGCGTTTGGCGGCATCAGCGGCGGCGGCGCGGTCACGGCGCGGCTTCGCCCGCCACGGCCGCGAACTCCGCAAGGCGCGCGCCGCAGGTTGCTGCTGCAGGATCGGGCGCGGCGGCCGTCGCGTTTGGCGCCGCCAACGGCAATCGAAGATGCAGCCGCGTGCCCTGCCCGCGCGGCGATTCGATGGACAGCGTTCCGCCCAGCCGCGCGACGCGTTCGCGCATCCCGCCCAGGCCGTTGCCGTCACGATCGACGCCGCCCACGCCGTCGTCGGCCACCAGCACCTGCAGGTGTTGTCCGTCGCGGGTGAAACCGATCCGCGCCGCCCCCGCGCGCGCGTGCCGGGTGATGTTGGTGGCCGCCTCGCGCAGCACCAGCGCCAACCCGCGCTCGGTGTCTTCCGCCAGGCCCGGCGGGGGCAGGTCGTAGTCCAGGTGCACGCCCGAGGACTCGAGCATCAGCCGCGCCGATGCCAGCTCCGCGGCAAGATCCGTGGCGCGGATGCCGGTGACCGCGCTGCGCACTTCGGCCAGCGCGTGGCGGGCGACGGCCTCGGCGTCCTCCAGCTCGCGCCTTGCCGCGGCCGGGTCGCGGTCGAACAGCTTGCGCGACAGCTCGAGCTTCAGCGTGATCAGCGACAGCGTGTGTCCGAGCAGGTCGTGCAGGTCGCGGCCGATGCGCTCGCGCTCGGCGGTTGCGGCGAGCCGGCGGACTTCGTCGTGCGAGAGCCGGATCTCCGCATCCTTCTCCTTGGTGGCCCGCTCGACGTTGACCACCAGCCCGATCACCAGCGTCATGATCGGCGTCCACGCGATGCTCTGCCACGGATAGCCGATCCACAGCGCCGCGCCGAGGAAGGCGGCATTGGCCAGCAGAAGCTGCCCGAGGTAGACGAACACCGACTGCGGGAAGTGCATCCGCAGCATCACGCAGCCGAAAATGAAATAGCTGATGCCCGACGGATACCAGGGCAGCAGCACCAGGCACAGCGCGATCAGCCCGTACGCCGGCCGCGACGCGATGCGCCTTGGCAGCAGCAGGCACAGTGCGTAGAGCAGGATGAACAGCGGGTACGACACCAGCGTCAGCAGCGCCCAGCGCAGCGAGTAGCCACCGGGTACGAACGTCGGCGTGATGAACACCCACACCGACCACACCAGGTGCACTGCCTCCACCCACGGCGACTTGCCGATGCGCAGGTCGATCGCCACCGCGGAATCCGGAGCCGGCCTCAGCCATTTTGGAAGCGATGGAAGCATCATCTGGCGTCGTCAGGGGCAAACGGCCCGGCCATCGGCACTGTACCGCCTGTCGAGCACACGGCAACCCCGGCCTCAGCCGGTCCGCTGCAGGCGCCGCCGCGCCAGCGCGAAGAACAGCGCGGTCACCGCGACCAGGACGGCGACGTGCACCGCCATCGAGCCGCCGCCATCCATCTTCACCACGCGCAGCGCCAGCTGCGACAAGTGGTACGGCGGCCACGCCGGCGCCATCGCCGCGAACACCGGCGGCAGCATCTTCAGCGGCAGCCACAGCCCCGACAGGAAGGCCATCGGCAGGTACAGCAGGTTGAGCACCGCAGGTGCGCCCTGGCCACCGACGAGCGTCCCGACGAACAGGCCCATCGCGCAGAACGGCGCCACCCCGGCCACGTTGATCGCCAGCAGCGACAGCCATTGCCAAGGTGCCAGCGACACGCCGCCGAGCGCGCCGGCCAGCACCGCCAGCAGCGCACTGATCAACATCGAGAACAGCATCGCCATCGCCATCTTCGCGAACAGATAGGCGCCCGGCGGCATCGGCAGCGCGCGCTTGTAGGCGAGGAAGCCGCGTTCGCGCTCCATCGCCACCACCACGCCGAAGCCGAACATGCCGGCGCCCATGATCCCGAACACGCCGTAGGTGGCGAGCAGGTAGCGCGCGGCCATGCCGCCGTCGGCACGGTTCAGCACCAGCCCGAACAGGGTGTAGAACAGCGCCGGGAACAACAGCACCGGCAGCGCGAACGAGGGCGTGCGCAGCATGCGCACGAATTCGTGCCTGGCCTCCAGCAGGTAGATGCGCAGCGACGAAGGCGGGGCCGGGCTGGCAACGTTGGCAATCGTGTTCATCAGGCGGCCTCGCGTTCATCGGCGGATGCGACATCGGCGTCGTCGCGGGTGATCTCGAGGAACGCTTCGGCCAGGCCGGCGCGCTGCACCTCGAGTTCGGACAGTGCGCCGTCCTCGGCCAGCAGGCGCCGCACGACGTCCTCCGCGGCATCGGTGACGATCTCGAGCCGCGCGGCGTCGCGATGCGCGCTGCGCACCTGCGGCCAGGCCGCGATGCCGGCCGCGTCCAGCGCCGACAGGCAGCGGATGCGCCGCTGCGCGACGTGCCGGCGCACCTCGTCCATGCTGCCTGCGGCCACCACGCGGCCGCGCGCCAGCACCACCACGCGATCGGCCAGCGCCTCGGCTTCTTCCAGGTAGTGCGTGGTGAGCAGCACCGCGCAGCCCTGCGCGGACAGCTGGCCGATCGCGCGCCACAGCGCCTGCCGCGCCTCGATGTCCATGCCGGTGGTGGGCTCGTCGAGGAACAGCAGGCGCGGGTTGCCGCACAGCGCCAGCGCGAACTGCACGCGCCGCTGCTGGCCGCCGGACAGCTTGCCGTACTGGCGCCCGAGCAGGCCGTCGAGGCCGGCCAGCGCAACGCAGTCGTCGATGCTGCGCGGCTGCGGGTAGTAGCTGCGGGTGAGTTCGAGCAGCTCGCGCACCTTGCTGTTGTCGGCGATCCCCGCCGACTGCAGCATCACGCCGATGTTGCGGCGCGCGGCAAGCTGCTGCGGCGACTGCCCGAAGAGCAGCACCTGCCCGGCATCGGCCTGCACCAGCCCGAGCAGCAGCGCGATCGCGGTGCTCTTGCCCGCGCCGTTGGCGCCGAGCAGCGCCAGCACCTGGCCGGGCGCGATGGACAGGTCCACGCCGTCAAGCGCGACCACCTTGCCGTACTGCTTGCGCACGCCGCGCAGGCTTGCGAGTTCGAGCACCTTGCCTTCCATCCACGTCTCCGGGGTTGCGTGATGGCAGCGACGATAGGCGTGCGGTCCGGCGCGCGGCAGTCGCGACGGTCACGCCGATCGCATGACAGCCGTCAGGTGACTCGGCGCCGCCGCAGGCATAGGCTGTGCCCGTTGCTGTCGTAGGTTGCTGTCGTAGGTTGCCGTCGCAGGTCGCGGTCGCACGTCGCAATCGTGGCCCGGCCGGGCGATGAGGAAACATCGATTACGTTTTGCCGGATTGTCCCGCCGCCACATCCAATGCAACGACATCCATGCCGTGACAAGCGCCACGCCGTCGCGAACCATGGATGAGTGACTTCCGGCCATTTGGCCCGCGCCACCGCTAACGTCACACTCCAGGCCTTCCTCCGTCCCTGTCCACGATGAACACGAACGCAGAACTGCTGAAGGAACTCCGCATCGACCGCAAGGCCGCGCCGCCGCCGTCGCGACGCGGGCCGTGGATCGCGCTCGGCATCGTGGTGGCGCTGCTGCTCGCTGCCGGCGCGGCGTGGACGATCTTCGGCCGCGACCGCGGCATCGAGGTACGCACCGCGACCGTGCAGGCGATCGGCAGCGGCAGCGGCTCGGCCTCGGTGCTCGACGCCACCGGCTACGTGGTGGCGCGGCGCATGGCCACGGTGTCGGCCAAGATCACCGGCAAGGTGCGCGAGGTCATGATCGAGGAAGGCCAGCGCGTCGAGGAAGGCGAGGTGATGGCCACGCTCGACCCGGTCGACGCCGACGCCGACCGCACGCTCGCCGCTTCGCAGCTCGCCGCCGCGCGCAGCCAGATCGGTGGCGTGCAGGCGCAGCTGCATGAAGCCGAACTCGACGCCAGCCGCCTGGGCAAGCTGGTCGGCCGGCAGCTGGTGTCGAAGTCGCAGTACGACCAGGCCGTGGCCCAGCGCGATGCCCTGCGCGCGCAGCTGGCCACCGCGCAGCGCAACGCCAAGGTCGCGTCCGACCGCCTGGCCATTGCCGACAACGGCGTCGACAACACCATCGTGCGTGCGCCGTTCGCCGGCGTGGTCACGGCCAAGGCCGCGCAGCCGGGCGAAATCGTCTCGCCGCTGTCGGCCGGCGGCGGCTTCACCCGCACCGGCATCGGCACCATCGTCGACATGGATTCGCTGGAGGTCGAGGTCGATGTCGGCGAGGCCTTCATCGGCCGCGTGCAGCCGAAGATGCCGGTGGAAGCGACCCTCAACGCCTATCCGGACTGGAAGATCCCGGCCGAGGTCATCGCGATCATCCCGGCGGCCGATCGCGGCAAGGCCACGGTCAAGGTGCGCATCGCGCTCAAGCAGAAGGACCCGCGGATCGTGCCGGACATGGGCGTGCGCGTGAGTTTCCTCGAAGCCGCAAAGCCGGAATCGGCGAACCAGCCGCAGGGCGTGCGCGTGCCTGCAGCGGCGATCGTCGAGCGCGACGGGCGCGACGTGGCGTTCGCGCTGGATGACGCAGGCAGCCGCGTCGAGCAGCGCGTGCTGAAGACGGGCATGGCCATGGGCGACGACCGCCAGGTGCTGTCGGGCTTGGTGGCCGGCGATGCGGTGGTGCTGGATCCACCGGACGAACTGGAAGACGGCGCGAAGATCCGCATGCCGAAGGAAACCGAGTAGGTCGGGGCGACGCCCCGGCATCGCGGAAGCCACAAACAAGCCGTCGGGGACGTCGCCCCGACCCACGGAACCGTTACCGGGCGCCGCCCGGTCCACAGCGAGGCACGCACCATGTCGACACTGGTCACCACCCGCGGACTCACCAAGACCTACCAGCGCGGACCCGAGAAGATCGAGGTGCTGCACGGCATCGACCTCGACATCCCCAAGGGCGACTTCGTCGCGCTGATGGGGCCGTCGGGCTCGGGCAAGACGACGCTGCTCAACCTGATCGGCGGGCTCGACACGCCGACCTCGGGCGAGATCGAAATCGAGGGCGAGCGCATCGACCGCATGGGCGCGGGGCAGCTGTCGAACTGGCGCAGCCGCCACGTCGGCTTCGTGTTCCAGTTCTACAACCTGATGCCGATGCTGACCGCGCAGAAGAACGTCGAGCTGCCGCTGCTGCTGACCAGCCTCGGTGGCGCGCAGCGCAAGCGCAACGCCGAGATCGCGCTGCAGCTGGTGGGCCTGGCCGACCGCGGCAAGCACAAGCCCAACGAGCTGTCCGGCGGCCAGCAGCAACGCGTGGCGATCGCGCGCGCGATCGTCTCCGACCCCACCTTCCTGATCTGCGACGAGCCCACCGGCGACCTCGACCGCCATTCGGCCGAGGAGATCCTGCAGCTGCTGCAGGTGCTCAACCGCGACCACGGCAAGACCATCATCATGGTCACCCACGACCCGAAGGCCGCCGAGTACGCGACCCACACGGTGCACCTGGACAAGGGCGAACTGGTCGACGCGCCGGCGATGGCGCACTGACTTTCCACTTCTCCCCCTGCGAAGGCAGGGGGAGGCTGGGAGGGGTTGCCGCAGGCGCTGCTGATCTCTCCGGAGAAATCCGCCGGCACCGGCGCACCCCCTCCCCAACCCTCCCCTGCCTCCGCAGGGAGGGAGCCTAGGAGACCGACATGAAATATCTCTCGCTGATCTGGGCCCAGCTGTTCCGCAGCAAGACCCGCACCGCGCTGACGCTGCTGTCGGTGGTGGCGGCATTCCTGCTGTTCGGGATGCTCGATTCGGTGCGCGTGGCGTTCAACTCCGGCGGCAGCGTCGAGGGCGCCAACCGCCTGGTGGTCGCCTCGCGGCTGTCGATCACCCAGTCGCTGCCCGTCAACCTGCTGCCGCAGATCCAGTCGATCCCGGGCGTGCGCAAGGTGACCTATGCGATGTGGTTCGGCGGCATCTACCAGGACCCGAAGAACTTCTTCCCCAACTTCTCGGTCGCGCCGAACTTCTTCGACGTGTACAGCGAGTACGAGGTGCCGCCCGAGCAGCTCAAGGCCTTCCAGGACACCCGCACCGGCGCCGCCGTCGGCGAGGCGCTGGCGAAGAAGTTCGGCTGGAAACTTGGCGACACGATTCCGCTGCAGGCGACGATCTTCCCGCGCGGCGGCAGCAACGACTGGCCGCTGCAACTCAAGGCGATCTTCCGCGCCAAGGACCGCAACAACGTCGGCGCCGAAAACCAGCTGATGATGAACTGGAAGTATTTCGACGAGTCCAACGACTACATCAAGAGCCAGGTGAGCTGGTACACGGTGCAGCTGGCCGACGCCAGCCAGGCCTCGCGGGTGGCACGCGCGATCGACGCGCTCTCGGCCAACTCCGACCACGAGACCAAGAGCCAGAGCGAGTCGGCGTTCCAGCAGGCGTTCGCCAAGCAGTTCGCCGACATCGGCCTGATCGTCACCTCGATCATGGGCGCGGTGTTCTTCACCCTGCTGCTGCTCACCGGCAACACCATGGCCCAGGCGGTGCGCGAACGGGTGCCGGAGCTGGCCGTGCTCAAGACGCTCGGCTTCGGCGACGGCACCGTGCTGGTGCTGGTGATGGTGGAGTCGATGCTGCTGGTGACGCTGGGCGGTCTGGTCGGGCTGGGGCTGGCCGCGGTGATCATGCCCGGCGTGGCCGCGGCCAGCGGCGGCATGATCGCGCTGCCGAAAGTACCGACCCAGACATGGCTGGTCGGCCTGGGGCTGATGCTGGCGATCGGCGTGGTGGTGGGCCTGCTGCCCGCGCTGCGCGCCAAGCGCCTGAAGATCGTCGACGCGTTGGCGGGGCGCTGAGCATGGCATGCAACCCGCAGCGCGGCGCGACCGCGCTACACAGGACCGTCGCACGGCGCGCGCCGGGCGGCCAAACGAACACGAGGTGGCACCCATGAACAAGCAATGGCTGTGGAACGCGCTCTCGATCCTGGCGCTGCTCGTCGGCCTGGCGATCTGGATCAAGTTGCCGTGGTACGGCGTGCTCGCGGTCGCGGTGCTGCTCGCACTGTGGCTGCTGCTCACCCGCAGCGGCCGGCTTGCGCTCGCGGCCGCACGCATCGGCATCGCCAGCCTGCCGCAGCGCTGGGGCGCATCGTCGGTGATCGTGGTCGGCATCGCCGGCGTGGTCGGGGTGCTGGTGGCGATGCTGGCGATGGGCGAAGGCTTCCAGGCCACCCTCAACAGCACCGGTGACGAGGTGTCCACGATCGTGCTGCGCGGCGGCTCGCAGGCCGAGACCAATTCGGTGGTCACCCGCGACCAGGTGCCGCTGGTCAGCGCGCTGCCTGGCATCGCCAAGGGTGCCGACGGGCGGCCGCTGGTTTCCCCGGAGCTGTCGCAGGTGGTGAACCTGCCGTCGAAGTCGGACGGCACCGACGTCAACGCGCAGTTCCGCGGCGTCGGCGAGCAGGCGTGGACGGTGCACGACAAGATCCGGATCACCGAAGGCCGCAAGTTCAAGCCCGGCCTGCGCGAGATCGTGGTCGGCCAGGGCGCGCGCGGCCAGTTCCGCGGCCTGGACGTGGGCAAGACGCTGCGCCTGGGCAACCAGGACTGGACCGTGGTCGGCGCCTTCGTCTCCGGCGATGCGCACGATTCGGAGCTGTGGACCGACGCCGAGACGCTGGGATCGACCTACAACCGCAGCGCCTACCAGTCGATCAGCGTGCGCAACGACGGCAAGGCCGGCGTGGCCGCGTTCAAGGCCGCGATGGCCGCCGATCCGCGGCTGAAGCTGGACGTGGAAACCACCCACGACTACTACGCAAAGCAGGGCGGCGGACTGAACAAGCTGATCACCATCCTGGGTACCGTGATCGGCGCGATCATGGCGATCGGCGCCGTATTCGGTGCGCTCAACACCATGTACGCCGCCGTCGCCGGGCGTGCGCGCGAGATCGCGACAATGCGCGCGATCGGCTTCCGCGGCCTGCCGGTGGTGCTGGCGGTGATGCTGGAAACGATGCTGCTGGCGCTGGTCGGCGGCGTGCTCGGCGGGCTGGTGGCGTGGGCGATCTTCAATGGTTACAGCGTCAGCACTTTGGGCAACAACTTCAGCCAGGTGGTGTTCCAGTTCAAGGTCTCCCCGGAGCTGCTGTGGACGGGCCTGAAGTGGGCGCTTGGGATTGGCCTGGTCGGCGGCCTGTTCCCGGCATTGCGCGCGGCGCGGCTGCCGGTGACCACGGCGTTGCGCGACGCGTGATGGTGTCGCGGCACGACGCCCGCGCCGTTTGCCTGGCCCTTGCCGCCTGCCTCGCAGGCGGCTGCACGTCGCTGGGCGAGCGCATCGCGCAACCGCACAGCATCAAGCTGATCGATGCCGACGTCCTTGCGCAAATGGAATCGACGGCCGGTGTCGAGCCCGGACGCTTCCGCACACCCGACGGTGTCACCCTCGCCTACAACATGGTCGCGCCCGCGGCGCGCGGCATGACGTACACGGTTTCACGTGACAGCGGCAGCATGAAGACGGCGTTCCGCTTCGGTGAGGCAGCGGGCGCAGTTCCGGCTGCGGGCACCATCGTTTTCCTGCATGGCTGGGGACTGGATGCCTCCAGCATGCTGCCATGGGCACTGGCGCTGTCGGAGCTCGGCTACCGGGGCATCGCCGTCGACCTGCGCAACCATGGCAGTTCGTCCCGCGCACCGGCCGGATTCGGCACTCGCGAGGCGCGCGATATCGCGGCCCTCGTCGAACACCTGCAGTCGGATGGTCGTCTGCCTCCGCCGGTCTACCTTTTCGGGGTGTCGTACGGTGCAGCTACCGCGCTGTTCGCCGAACCCCTTCTGCGGGATCGGATTTCCGGCGTCGTGGCCATGGAAAGTTACGCAAATGCCAACGATGGCATACGCAGTTTCATTGCAGGAGCACAGGCCGATCGCGACGAAGGCGTGCACGCATCGTGGATGCGCGCGTATGCGCGCTGGCGTTACGACTCCCTGGCCGTCGAGCGTGGCCTGCGCGACGCCGGCCATCGGCTGGGACTCGACATGGACGCCGTTGACGTCCGCGCGGTGCTCGCCACGACCACGACCTGCACACTGCTGCTGCACGGCGCTGATGACCGCTACGTTCCGGCCGCCGCAGCGCATTCGTTGGCCGATGCGTCGCCGCTCGTGCACTATCGCGAACTCCCGGACGAGAACCACCTCAGCCTGCCACTGCGCATCGACTGGCTCGCGAGGCCTGTTGCTGCTTGGCTCGCGCAGGCAGCGAGAGGCAAATGCGAGCCGCTGCGGCTTCCGCCTGATCCGCTTGTCGACGGTGGCCCGTCGCGATTCGCCGCCAACGATGGAGCCACTCCTGTCGCGGATGCCCAAGCCAGGCCCGACATCCATTCCAGCGCCGTTGCGGCGCCGTCCCGTTCCACGGAAGCCGCCACGGATGCAAGCGCCGTCCCCCGCTGACATGAGCCACGCGCAACTCGATGCCTTGCTGCACGACTTGCAGAAGCGCGCGTTCGATGCCTATGAGGACGCCGCGCTGCGCGCCGAGGCCAATCCGGCCCAAGCCGAAGTGGCCTACGCGCAGGCGGAAATCGAAGCCGCGCCGCTGATCGCGCGGGCCAGGGCGCTCAACGAGGAGCGCGTGCGAAGGTTGCGGAAGCGCGCGCGGGCGTGGCGGAATGCGGCCATTGCGGTTGCCATCGCGGGCATCGTGGCGATCGCATGGTGGTCGCTGGCCCGGGGCGTCCAGATGTCGTAGGAGCGCACTGCGACGTGACCAGCCTGCCCGCGACATCGGTCGCGCCACAGTGCGCTCTGCGAGTTCCTCAGGCCGGCAGTGGCCGCCGCGCGCGGCGCAAGCCGTCACCGGCGTATACCGCCAGCGCGATCCAGATCAGCACGAAGCCGATCGCGCGTTCGGAACCGAAATCCTCGCCCAGCAGCAGCACGCCGCACAGCAGCTGCAGGGTGGGCGCGATGTACTGCAACAGGCCGACCAGCGAGAAGGGGATCCGCCGCACTGCGTCGGCAAAGCCGATCAGCGGCAGCGCGGTCAGTGCGCCACCGAGCACCAGCAGCGCGGCGATGCCCCACCCCCATGCGCTCGCGTCGCCATGGGCAATGAAGCCACCCGAACCATGGAACTCGCCCCACAGCAGCACCGCCAGCGCAGGCAGGAACAGGTACAGGCTCTCGACGCCAAGTCCGCGCACCGGCGGCACGCCGACAAGCTTGCGGATCAATCCGTAGGCGCCGAACGATGCGGCCAGCGTCAGCGCGATCCATGGGAAGCTGCCGTAGTGCAGCGTCAGCCACAGCACGCCGCCGGTCGCGATCGCCACCGACACCCATTGCGTGCGGTTCAGGCGTTCGTGCAGCACCACCACGCCCAGCACCACGTTGAGCAACGGGTTGATGAAATAGCCAAGGCTCGTCTCGACCACGTGCCCGGCGTTGACAGCCCAGATGTACAGCCCCCAGTTGAATGCGATCAAGGCGCCGCTGAGCGCGAGCATCCACGCCGCGCGCGGCATCGCGAGGGTCTCGCGAAGCCAGCCGCGGCCGTACTTCCAGAACAGCCAGCCGGCAACCAGCACCGTGCTCCAGACGATGCGGTGCATGATGATCTGCAGCGACGGCACTGCCTTGAGCAGGTGCCAGTACAGCGGCATCACGCCCCACAGCACGAACGATCCGATCGCGACCCAGAGGCCGCGGCGATCGAGCGTTGCCCGCGTCATGCGGACGCCTCCGCGATCTTCGGCGCGCGCGCCTTCGACAGCGTGATCGCGACCACGCCCAGCAGGATCACCGCCATCGCGCCGATGTCATGCGCGCTGAAGCGCTCGGCGGCCAGCCACGCGCCCAGCACCACCGCGATCACCGGGTTGACGTAGGCGTAGCTGCCGGCAAGCGTGGCGCGCACGTTGTGCAGCAGCCAGATGTAGGCGGAGAACGCGATGATCGAACCGAAGCCGGCGAGGTAGGCGACTGCGAACGAGCCCTTGGCCGACGGTGCCACGTCGAAGCCCTCGCCCAGCGCGAACCCGGCCACCAGCATCACCGCTCCACCGCACAGCATCTGCGCCGCCGCGCCCATGAACGGCGACGGCAGGTCGCGGCCCTTGCTCCAGACCGAGCCGAACGCCCACGCGATCGGCGCGACCAGCAGCGCCACCAGCCCGGTCGGCGACGCGCCCAGCGAGCTGCCTGCGTTGAGCCACAGCACGCCGATGAAACCGATGCCCAGGCCCAGCCATTCGAGCCGGTTGGAGCGCTGCCCGCGCAGCGTCGCGAACAGGCCGATCCACAGCGGCACCGACGCCACGGCCACCGCGGCCAGGCCCGAGGACACCGACTGCTCGGCGATGCACACCAGCCCATTGCCCATGCCGAGCAGCAACACGCCCATGAAGGCGCTGTTGCGCCATTGCACCGGTGTCGGCATCGACACGCCGCGCAGGCGCAGCACCGCGAACAGGATGCCGCCGGCGGCGAGGAAACGCGTGCCCGCCATCAGCAGCGGCGGCCAGCCGCCTTCAAGCGCAAAGCGGATGCCGAGATAGGTCGAACCCCAGATCACGTACACCACTGCCAGCGCCATGGCGACGGCGAATGCGGAAACGGGCGGCGGCACGAGCGGCGGCGAGGCACTCATGGAAGGGATCCGGATCGGGGGCGTGGGGTGCGGGGTCGCGGCCCCGAGCGGGCGATTCTACGCCTGCCGCGCGACCGCTCCGCGCAACGCTGTCTCCCGCAGGTGGTCCAATCGGCGCCGTGCCGGAATCTCGTCGGCGATGCTTCAGCGACAAGCTATCGGGACCGGCATCACACGCCCCGATACCCGTAGGAGCGGCCCATGGCCGCGATCTCTTCTTTCCGCATCGGGCGCCGGAAAAGCTCGCGGCCATGGGCCGCTCCTGCGAGGGCGCGGGGTGTCCCGGCGCGCGGGAAGGGCGTGGGGTGTCCCGGCCCGCGAACAGGAACGGGCGCCGAAGCGCCCGTTCCATGTTCCAGCTGCATCCGCTACGCGACGTTGCGGTTGCACAAGCGGCGCGTGATCAGTCCGCCCAGTGCCCCTGCACCTTGGCCTCGGGCAGCACCTGCGCCGACAGCACCTCGTCGTCGCCGAGCAACTGCACTGCGTCGGCGAGGATCGCGGCGGACTCGCGCAGCAGCGGATCGGGCGCATCCTCGGCCGCCTTCTCGCGCGCGGCGTCCTTTGCGACGTTGCGCTCGTTGGCTTGCAGGCCGTCGTCCGCGGCATCGGCCGCCAGCGGGTCCAGCGGCAGGCCCAGCGCCACGCGCTGCTCCTGGCGCGCCTTGCGCTTGGCATCCTGGCGGTCGCGGTCGGCGCGGCGCTCGGCTTCGTTGAGCGAGACGTACTTCTTCGCCTGCTCGGCGCGGAACTCCTTGACGTCTTCCTCGAACCACTGGAATTCCTTGTCCTGCGCGATCCGCGCAACGTGCCGCGCCTGCAGCTTCGGCAGCAGCGGCGCGAAGTTGCCGTACTGCGTATGCGGCACCGCTGCGATCCGCGTCCAAGGCAGCGCGTTGTCGTAGGTGCTCTCGCCGAACTGCGAAGCGTCGACCATCACCGGGAACGAGATGTCCGGCACCACGCCCTTGTTCTGCGTGCTGCTGCCGTCGGGCAGGAAGAACTGGGCGACGGTCAGCTTGACCTGGCCGTAGCGCTTGCCTTCGTTGCCCGGCCAGCGATCGAGGTCGACCAGGTTCTGCACCGTGCCCTTGCCGAACGTGGTCTCGCCGATCACCAATCCGCGGCCGTAGTCCTGGATCGCACCGGCGAAGATCTCCGACGCCGACGCCGAACCACGGTTGGTCAGCACCGCCAGCGGGCCGTCCCAGGCGACGCCGGCATCGCGATCGCCCTGGACGTTGACGCGGCCGCCGGATTCACGCACCTGCACCACCGGACCCTTGTCGATGAACAGGCCGGTGAGTTCGATCGCCTCGTTGAGCGAACCGCCGCCGTTGTTGCGCAGGTCCATCACCACGCCGTCGAGTCCCTTCGCCTTGAACTGCTTGAGCAGCCGCGCCACGTCACGGGTAGCGGAGGCGTAGTCGTCGCTGTTCTTCCGGCGTCCTTCGAAATCCTGGTAGAACGCGGGCAGCTTGACCACGCCGATGCGGCGTTCGGGCGCGCCGGCTGCGGCCGGCAGCTTGATGATCTCGGACTTGGCGGCCTGCTCCTCGAGCCTGATCCTCGCGCGGGTCAGCAGGATGCGGTTGGGCTTGGCATCCATGCCCATCGCGGCGGGGATCACGTCCAGGCGCACCTGGGTGCCCTTGGGGCCCTTGATCTTCTCGACCACGTCGTCGATGCGCCAGCCGATCACGTCTTCCATCGGGCCGCTCGCGCCCTGGCCGACACCGACGATGCGGTCGCCGGGGGTGAACTTGCCGCTGGTGACCGCCGGGCCGCCGGCGATCAGTTCGCGGATCACCACCACGTCGTCCTGCTTCTGCAGCTGCGCGCCGATGCCTTCGAGCGACAACGACATGCTCTGGTTGAAGCGGTCGGCGCTGCGCGGATCGAAGTAATCGGTGTGCGGATCGATCGACGCGGTGTAGGCGTTGAGGAAGCTGCCGAACGCGTCGGTACCGTCGAGCTGCTGCAGCGTCTTGTCGAGGTTGGCGTAGCGCTTGTCGAGCGTCTTGCGGATGTCGTCGGGCTTCTTGCCGGCCAGCTTCAGGCGCAGCCAGTCGTTGCGCACCGACTGCTTCCACAACTGCTCGACCTCGGCATCGCTGGCCGCCCAGGGCGCATCCTTGCGGTCGTAGTACCAGCGGTCGTCGCCGCTGAAGTCGAAGATGTCCTGCTTGAGCAGGCTGCGCGCGTAGTCCATGCGCTGCCCGACGCGCTGCTTGAACAGCGAGAAGATCGCGAACGCGGGGTCGAGCTCGCCGGCCTTGACCGCGCGGCCCATCGTCGACTTGTACGGCGCGAACTTCGCCACGTCCTGCGCGGTGAAGAACATCTTGCCGGCGTCGAGCGACTCGAGGTAGCGCTTGAAGATGTCCGCCGACAGGGTGCTGTCGAGCGGTCGCGGCCGGTAGGCGTAGCGGCTGTCGGACAGCAGTCCGTAGACCATCTTCGAGGTGGTGGCCTGGTCGACGCTGGCGGTGGACGGGATGGCGCTGCCGTCGGCGCGCGCCATCAAGGCCAGCGGTACCGACAGGGCCAGGGCGATCACGGAAACGGACAGGGTGCGGGACAGGTTCATGCGTTCACTCGGGCCGCGCCACGGCCGCTGTTCGGAATGGAGGGAGTCTGGCGTCCTCGATGGACGGCACGACAGTGCTGAAAGTTGCACGATCGCGCGAAATCACTCTAACCGCGCCGCGAGCCGCGGATGTGAACAGAACGTCAGGCGGGAAGCGCCCCGCAGGAAGCCCGGGCGGCGCTCAGGCGGCGGCGACGCCGGCCTCGGCGGCCTGGCGATCGGCGTGGTACGAGGAGCGCACCAGCGGGCCGGAGGCGACATGGGTGAACCCCAGCTCCATGCCGAAGACTTCCAGCGCCTTGAATTCCTCCGGCGTCCAGTAGCGCAGCACCGGGTGGTGGTGGGCGCTGGGCTGCAGGTACTGGCCGATGGTGACCATCTCCACGTCGTGCGCGCGCAGGTCGCGCAGGGTCGCCTGCACCTGCTCCATGGTTTCGCCCAGGCCGAGCATGATCCCGGACTTGGTGGGGACGTGCGGATGCTGCTGCTTGAACTTCTGCAGCAGGGTGAGCGACCACTGGTAGTCGGCGCCGGGGCGGACGTTGCGGTACAGGTCCGGCACGGTCTCGACGTTGTGGTTGAACACGTCCGGCGGATTGGCCGCGAGGATCTCCAGCGCCCGCTCCATCCGGCCCTTGCCGCGGAAGTCGGGGGTGAGGATCTCGATCTTCGTGCCCGGGCTGAACTCGCGGATCGCCGCGATGCAGTCAACGAAGTGCGCCGCGCCGCCGTCGCGCAGGTCGTCGCGGTCGACGCTGGTGACCACCACGTACTTCAGGCCCATGTCCTTGACCGTCTGCGCCAGGTGCAGCGGCTCGGCGGCATCCGGCGGCTTGGGACGGCCGTGGGCGACGTCGCAGAAGCTGCAGCGGCGGGTGCAGACTTCGCCGAGGATCATGAAGGTGGCGGTGCCGTGGCCGAAGCATTCGTGGATGTTCGGGCAGCTGGCCTCCTCGCAAACGGTGACCAGGCGGTTCGCGCGCAGCTTGGCCTTCAGTTGCTGGACCGCGTTGCCGGTCGGGATGCGCACGCGGATCCACGAGGGCTTGCGCAGCACCGGCGCATCGGCGAACTGCACCGGCGAGCGCGCGATCTTGTCGCCGGCGACCTGCTTCGCCCCCGCCTCCAGCGCCGGCGCCGGGTTGGCCACGACCTGCAGGGGGATCGAACGCGACGGGGAATCGGGCATGGCGACGGCTCAGGCGGCTTGCGTGGAAGAAGTAGGCGCGGCGACGGGGCGCGGGTCCGCGAGGTCCGGCGGCGGGGCCGCCTGCAACGCAAGGCCGAACTGCGCCGCCATCGCGTCGAGCAGCACCGGCTTCATCGCATCCGGGCTCGACGGGCCGCCCAAGTCTAGCACCGAGGTCACCCGCAGCCCGGCGTAGCCGCAGGGATTGATG
The DNA here is from genome assembly GCF_000422305.1 of Luteimonas mephitis DSM 12574. Classification (GTDB taxonomy): domain Bacteria; phylum Pseudomonadota; class Gammaproteobacteria; order Xanthomonadales; family Xanthomonadaceae; genus Luteimonas; species Luteimonas mephitis. The sequence goes on from NZ_KE383816.1 coordinate 539,345, forward strand.
CGGCCGAACGGCTCCAGGTCCATCGCCGCGTTGAAGGCCAGGCCGTGGAAGGTGCAGCCGCGGCGCACGCGGATGCCGAGCGCGGCGACCTTGGCGCCGTTGACGTAGACGCCCGGTGCGCCCTCGCGACGCGCGGCATGGATGTTCCATTCGGCCAGGGTGTCGATCACCGCCTGCTCGATCCGGCACACGTACTCGCGCACGCCGATCTTCAGGCGCCTGAGGTCGAGCAGCGGGTAGACCACGATCTGGCCCGGGCCGTGGTAGGTCACCTGGCCGCCGCGGTCGACGTGCAGCACCGGGATGTCGCCGGGCATCAGCACGTGCTCCGGCTTGCCGGCCTGGCCGAGGGTGAAGACGGGGTCGTGTTCGACCACCCAGATCTCGTCGCTGGAATCGTCGTCGCGCAGGTCGGTGAAGCGCTGCATCGCGCGCCAGACCGGCTCGTAGGGCTGGCGGCCGAGGTCGCGCAGCAGGCAGGACCTGGGGACCAGGGACTGGAGACTGGCATGTTTTTCCGACGCCCCCAGCCCCAAGTCCCCAGCCCCCGCGGTCACAGCGTCCACTTCACTTCCGGGTGCGCGCGCAGGGCTTCGTGCGCGGCCTCGTACTGGGCGCGGTCGTCGGCGCGGAAGTTCAGCTTCACCGAAACGAACTTGCCGCCGCTCGATTCGCGCCACGAGATCGTCTCGTGCAGCACGTCGATGCCGCTGGCGGCCAGCAGCTTCGGGATTTCGGTTTCCAGTCCGGCCGTGGCCGGCCCCATCGCGGTGATCTCGAAGGTGCCGGGGAACTGGAAGCCGTGTTCGGGGTTGTCGGACTTGATTTCCATCGCCCGATTATGGGTCCGCCCGGCGCCCAACCCAAGCCACATGCGGCGGTCGTTGCACCAAGTGGCTGTTCCCGGCCGGTTTTTGCGTGTCATGAAGACCAACGGCCCCACGAAGGCCTGACCGACAACCATTTGGGAGAGGTACCTATGGACATCCGCAAGGGACTGGCCTGGAGCGTGGCATGCGCCCTGGCCGCGATGGGCACCAGCACGGCGCACGCCGCCACCGCGCAGCAGGAGCGCGCGCAGAAGACCGCCGAGATCCCGGTGTGCAGCAAGTCGCTGGGCACGCTGGCCGTGATCGAGCCGCAGGGCACCAACTGGTGGACCGGCCAGCGCCTGGCCTCGCCCGCGGCGCTGATCAAGGTGTTCGTCAGCCGCTCCCGGTGCTTCACGCTCGTCGATCGCGGCACCGGCCTGAAGGCGATGCAGGCCGAACGCGGGCTTGCCGCGGATGGCGAGCTGCGCGGCGGTTCCAACATCGGCAAGGGCCAGATCAAGGCGGCCGATTACGTGATGGTCCCGGACGTGGTGTCGCAGAACGACGACGCCTCGGGCAACAAGATCGGCGGCCTGCTCGGCGGCCTGATCGGCGATCGCACGGCGGCGGCGGTGGTCGGCGGGATCAACATCAAGCGCAAGACCGCCGACGTGGTGCTGACCGTGACCGACGCCCGCTCCTCGGAGCAGGTGGCGATGTCCGAAGGCCACGCCTCCAAGACCGACCTGGGCTGGAGCGCCGGCGCCGGCGTGTTCCGCGGCGCGGCGCTGGGCGGCGGCGCCACCGGCTATGCCAACACCGAAATCGGCCAGGTGCTCACGCTCGCCTACCTGCAGGCCTACACCGACCTGGTCGGGCAGCTCGGCGGATTGCCGTCGAACGCGTCGGCCGCCAACGCGCAGCAGGCGGTGACGGTGAGCAAGCCGGCGCGACTGCTGAAACAGGCCGACGGCAAGGGCGGTGCGGTGCGCGACCTCGACGTCGGGATGATGCTGTACCCCACCGGCAACAAGGACGGGCTGATGTGGGAGGTCGACGACGAACTGGGCAACCGCGGCTGGGTGAACTCGACCCTGTTCGGACTGTCGCGCTGATCGGCGCACGCGCGCCCTTCCCGGGCCAGAGGTCGGCCCCTGCCGACCGCTGGCTTTCAGCCCACCTACCTGGCTGCCCTGCAGGCAGGATCCTGCGCGCCACGTGCAGCGCACAATGTGCCTTGCAGGAGCAGCCTCGGCCGGCGAGCCTTTGATTCCCTCGTGTCGGCCGAAAGCGCTCGCGGCTGAAGCCGCTCCTGCAAGCGCCAGGGTTCCGGCATCCGCCGGACAGGAGCAGGCGATGGGCGAAGCAACGCTGTGGTGGGGCGTCCTGTTCAGCGCAATCGGACTGGGCTACCTGGCCTACGCCCGGCGCCAGCGCGCGCCGGTACCGCTGGTGTCCGGGATCGCGCTGATCGCGTTTCCGTACTTCGTGTCGAACGCGTGGGCCATGGTGCTGGTGGGCGCCGTGCTGGTGGCGTTGCCGTGGGTGGTGCGGATCTGAGGGTCGCCGGACACCCGCATGGCCGCGAGGTTTCCTCGCGGCGCAATCGGCCCATGAAGCTCGCGGCCATGGGTCGCTCCTACGCGGGGCGCGCCAACGCAAAGGGCCTGCTCGGGCAGGCCCTTTTTCATTCGCGATGATGGAACGCGGCGCTCAGGCCGACTCCCACCACATCCAGAACGCGTCCCACAGGCGGCCGAAGAAACCGGCTTCCTCGACGTCGTCGAGCGCGACCAGCGGCGCGGAGGCGATCGTCTTTCCGTCCAGCGTCACCTTCACCGTGCCGATCTTCTGGCCCTTCTCGATCGGCGCGACCAGGGTCTTGGGCACGTCCATTGTCGGCTTGAGCTGCGCGTACTTGCCGCGCGGCGTGCTGACCAGCAGCGGCTGGACGACGCCGAGGCGGATCTCGTCGGCCTTGCCCTTCCACACCTTCTGCGTGGCCACCGGCTTGCCGGCATCGTAGAGCTTGTGCGACTCGTAGAAGCGGAAGCCCCAGTTGAGCAGCGCCTGCGCGTCCACCGCGCGCTGGTTCTCGCTGGTGTCGCCCATCACCACCGCGACCAGGCGCTGGTCGCCGCGCTTGGCCGAGGCCATCAGGCAGTAGCCGGCCGCGGACGTGTGGCCGGTCTTGATGCCGTCGACGGTCGAATCACGCCACAGCAGCAGGTTGCGGTTGCGCTGGGTGATCGGGCCGACGGTGAATTCCTTGATCTTGTTGTAGCCGTACGCCTCGGGGAAATCGCGGGCCAGCGCGCGGCCGAGCAGGGCCAGGTCGTGCGCGCTCGAATAGTGGTTCTCGGCGGTCAGGCCGGTGGCGTTAGCGAAATGGGTGTTCTTCAGGCCGAGCTTCTTGGCGTAGGCGTTCATCAGCTGCGCGAACGCGGCCTCGCTGCCGGCGGCGTGCTCGGCCAGCGCGATCGCCGCGTCGTTGCCCGACTGCACCACCATGCCCTTTTCCATGTCGACCAGCTTCGCGGTCTTGTTGACCTCGAAGCCGCTGTAGCTGCCGTCGGTGCCCGCACCGCCGGTGCGCCACGCGTTCTCGCTCATCAGCACCTGGTCATCGCGACCGATCTTGCCAGCCTTCATCTCGGCCGCCAGCACGTACGACGTCATCACCTTGGTGATGCTGGCCGGCTCCACCCGCAGGTCGACGTTGTCGCCGGCCAGCACCTGGCCGTTGGCGGCATCGAGCAGCACCCACGACTTGGACTGCTTGGGCGCGGGCGCCGCCGGAACCGGCAGGCTGTCGCTGAGCGACGCGGCCGGCGCGGCGGGCTGCGGCGCGGGCGCCTGGGCCGCGGCGAAGCCGACTGCGGAGGTGAACAGGGCGGCGAGCAAGGCGCGGCGCGCGGTCTGGGTGACATTCATCGACAACGTGACTCCGGGAGAATCGCCTGGTGAAAGCACGCCTGGTGAAAGCGCGCCCGGTGCAAGCGAGATGGAAAGAAGACGGGTGGAATGGAAGGGATCTCTAGTCGCGCACGAGCTGTGGCCGGCCGAACCCCAGACCGGCGACGCGGGCCGACAGTTCGTGGATTTTCGCGCGGTCAACCGGGCCCACGCGCAGGCGCCAGACCTGCTTGCCGGCCGACAGGCCGTCGAGCAGGCGCGCGCCCGGCACGCCGGCACCGCGCAGCATCGCCAGCGCGCGTTCGGCGTTGGCGCGCGCGCCGAAGGCGGCCACCTGCAGGGTCACGTCGCTGCCGCTGACAGCCGGCTGTGGCGACACCGCGGCGTCGGCGCCGCGGGCGGCGGCAACCGTTTCCGGTGCGGGCGCCGGCACGCGCGCCATCGACCTGTCCGGCGTGCGGGCGCCCGGCGCGGCCGCGCCGTAGGGGTCGGGCTTGCCGGCCTTGCCGGTGGCCACGCGCGCGCGGCGCGCCTTCATCCAGGCATCGAATTCGTCGGCCGTCATCGCCTTGCCGTCCTGGCGCATGTCGAAGCGCCAGTCGAGGTCGCCCGACGGCGCCGGTGCGGCGGCGGCCGTGGCGCCTGTCGCGCGGGTCGACGGCGGCGGCGCGGCGGCGGCCACCGCTGCTGCCGGCACGCGTTCGTCGGCCACGCGCTCGCTCGCATTGGCCGCGCCGATCGGCAGCACGCCCTCGATCAGCTTGTCCATCGCGCTGGCCGGCTGCGGCTTGCCGGTGGCGATGCGCACGCCTGGCGGCAGCTGCAGCGCGCCGTTGCCGGCGGTGGTCGCCACCGGCGCCGCGGGCCTGTCACGCGCGGCGACCGCGTCGTAGTCGTGGCGCGCGTTCTCGCCGGGGCTCAGGCCGACGACCTCGACCCGCCCGGTGCCGGCGGCGCGGATGCCGATCTTGACCGCGGCGGCGTAGCTCAGGTCGATGATGCGACCATCGTGGAACGGGCCGCGGTCGTTGACCCGCACCACCACCGACTTGCCGTTGTCGAGGTTGGTGACCCGCGCGAAGCTCGGCAGCGGCAGCGTCTTGTGCGCCGCGGTGAAGGCGTACATGTCGTACACCTCGAGATTGGACGTGCGGCGGCCGTGGAACTTGTTGCCGTAGTACGAGGCCAGGCCCCTCTCGTCGTAGCCCTCGGCGCTGTCGCGCACCTTGTAGCTCTTGCCCAGCACCTTGTAGGGCGAGCGGTTGCCGTAGCGCGAGCGCGGCTCGTCGACGACGTCGGGCTCGGGGATCGCGTCCACGTCCGGCAGGTCGTCGGGCACGCTGTCCTTGATGTGCGGCGCGTACAGGCCGCCGGCGGTGTAGTGGCCGCGCTTGGACATGTCCTCCTGCGCCGGTGCGTACGGCGAACGCTTGCCGGACGACGACAGTTCGCCACGCTGCACGGCCTCGCCATCGGGCAGCGCGGACGCCTCGGACGCCGATTTCTTCGGCCCGCTGGCGCAGCCGGCCAGTGCCAGCGTTGCGATCACCGCCAGCGCGGGCAGGAGTCGCAGCGGGGCGTTCGAGCGCGGCATCACGGCGCGCCGTTGCCGCCGATCGCCTGCGCCAGCTGGTGCACGGCGAGCGCGTACATCGGCGAGCGGTTGTAACGGGTGATGACGTAGAAGTTGCGGTAGCCGAGCCAGTATTCCCTGCCGGCCTCGCCGTCGAGCGAGAGCAGCGTGGCGCCATCGGCGGTCGGCTCGCCGGCCATCGGGCGATAACCCTTCTGCGCCAGCAGCGGCAGCGGGTAGACCGGATCGAGGTCGGCGGGCGCGAAGTCTGCGGCACCCGCGTCGCGCGCCGCGCGCGCCACCACCGGGCCGCCGCGCTGCCAGCCGTGGACGACGAAGTAGTTGGCGATGGAGGCGAACACGTCCGGCTTGTGGTCGAGCAGATCGCGGCGGCCATCGCCGTCGCCGTCCTTCGCCCAGTTGCGGTAGCTCGACGGCATGAACTGGCCCATGCCCATCGCGCCGGCGTAGCTGCCCTTGAGCGCGAGCACGTCGAGCTGCGGTTCTTCCTTCGCCAGCGCGAACAGCTGCGCCAGTTCGCCGGCGAAGAACGGCGCGCGCTTGGGATGCCAGAACGCCAGCGTGTACAGCGCGTCGAGCACGCGGTAGTTGCCGGTGATCTTCCCGTAACTGGTTTCGACGCCGATGATCGCCACGATGTATTCGGCCGGCACGCCGGTCGAAGCGGTGATGCGATCGAGCGCGGCGCGGTTGTCGGCGTAGAACGCCTTGCCGCCGGCGATGCGCGCGTCGTTCATGAAGATCGGGCGGTAGTCACGCCATGGCCGCACCTTCTCGGCCGGGCGAGAGATCGCGTCGATGATGCTCTGCTTGTATTCGGCCTGGGCGAGGGTGGCGCGGATGACCTTCGGGTCGACGCCGTAGGCCTGCGCGGTGTAGTCGACGAAGGCATCGATGCGCTGCGCCAGCGGGATCGCCGGGTCGGTCACCGACGGCGGCGCGACCGGGCGCTCGGGCGGCTGCGGAATCTTCGGCAGCAGCGTCTCGGCGGACGTGGCCGGCGGCGCGGGAACGGCGGGCGACGGCGGCGGGTTCGCGGCGGCCGGCGGGGGCGGCGTCGCCCCGGTTGCGCAGGCGGCCAGGGCGAGTGCGAGCGGAACCAGGATGACGTACAGGCGCATGGGCAAGGAGCGTCGGATCATCATCGCGAGGTTAACATGCAGCCAACATCAGGTCGGCGCCGCGACGCGGCATTCCGTGCAAGGCGTTCAGCAACCGGGGGTGCGCAAGCCGGACCAAAGCCGCGGCAGCCGAGCGATTCCGGAATCCCTGCCGTTCGTCCGCGGGGCGACTTGCGGGATGTGGCCCGAGTGCCTGACATGCCCCGTCCGGCCGGGCCGCCGCCATCGCCGCGCACTCAGCCGTGGATCGGGCGATGGTTGCGCACCGACATCACCACGCCCAGCCCGGCCAGCAGCGAGACCGCCGCGGTGCCGCCGTAGCTCAGCAGCGGCATCGGCACGCCGACCACCGGCAGCAGGCCGGAGATCATGCCGCCGTTGACGATCACGTAGACGAAGAACGCCAGCCCGAGGCTGCCGGCCAGCAGTCGCGCGTAACCGTCGCGCGCTTCGGCCGCGATCCACAGGCAGCGCCCGACCACGAACAGGTACAGCGCCAGCACGGTGGCCACGCCGATCCAGCCGAATTCCTCGGACAGGACCGCGAAAATGAAGTCGGTGGTGTGTTCGGGCAGGTAGTTCAGGTGCGACTGCGAGCCCTGCATCCAGCCCTGCCCGGTCATCCCGCCCGAGCCGATCGCGATCTTCGACTGGATGATGTTCCAGCCCGCGCCGAGCGGGTCGGACTCCGGATCGAGGAAAGTCAGGATGCGGTCCTTCTGGTACGGCTTGAGCAGCCAGAACCACGCCGCCGGCGCGGCGCCCGCGACGCCGCCGAAGGCGATCGCGAACCACCACCACGGCAGGCCCGCCAGGAACAGCACGAAGCAGCCGCTGATCGCCACCAGCATCGCGGTGCCGAAGTCCGGCTGCAGCAGCACCAGCGCGGTCGGCACGGCGATGATCACCGCGGTGGCCAGCACCGCGCCGATGCGCGGCGGCAGCAGCTGGCGGTCGAGGTACCACGCCGCCATCATCGGCAGGCTCAGCTTGAGCAGCTCCGAGGGCTGGAAGTAGAACAGCTGCAGGTCGATCCAGTGCTTGCCGTGCCTGCCGGTGCCGATCGCCAGGACCAGCAGCAGCGGCACCAGCGTGGCGCCGTAGACCAGCGGCGTGACTTCACGCAGCCGCAGCGGGGTCATCCGCGACAGCCCCCACATCGCCGCCAGCCCCACGGCATAGCGCGCGCCCTGCGCGACCACCAGGTTCATGCCGTTCTGGCCCCCGGCGCTGTACAGCACCGCCAGCGCGATCGCCATCAGCGCGAACAGGGCGGCGCACAGCGACCAGTCCAGGGTGCGCACGAACCGCTGCAGGAGATCCAGCAGCCATTGCAGGATCACGTTCACCGCGCAGCTCCCGGACCGCCGCGGAACAGTTCGACCGTGGCCGCGTCGAGATCGGGAATGGCCGCGCGGGCCGCGCTCGCCGGCGTCGGCGACGCCTGTGCCACCACCGCGCGGGCGCCGATCGCGGTCACCGGGATCGCATCGGGATCGGCCTCCGGATACTTGCCCAGCAGCCAGCCGTCGAACAGCTTGCGCGCGATCGGCGCGGCGGTGGAGCCGCCGTAGCCGCCGTGTTCGACCATCACCGCCACCGCGATCCGCGGATCCTCGGTCGGCGCATAGCCGATGAACCACGCCTGGTGGCGCAGGTGCAGCGGCAGTGAATGCGGGTTGGTGCTGATGTTGCCCTTGCGGCTGACCCGCTGCGCGGTGCCGGTCTTGCCGGCCATGCGGTAGCTGGCACCGACCGCCATCGCCCGCCCGGTGCCGCCCGGATCGTAGATCGTGCCTTCCATCCCGCCCTGCACCGCGCGGATGTAGCCGATGTTGTCGGACAGGCGCCTGGGTGCTGGCTGCGGCACCGGCGTCCACGGGCTGCGGAACCCGTCGCGCCGGTCGCGGGCCAGGTGCGGGCGGCGCAGGACCCCATCGGCGGCCAGCGCCGCGGTGCCGCGCGCGAGCTGCAGGGTGGTGGCGATCCAGTAGCCCTGGCCGATGCCGGCGATCACCGTTTCCCCCGGATACCAGGGTTCGCGGCTGTTCTTTGCCTTCCATTCCGGTGACGGCACCACGCCGCCGTTCTCGCCGGCCAGGTCGATCCCGGTCGGTTCGCCGAAGCCGTAGCGGTGCATGTACGTCGACAGGCGCGCGATGCCCATGTCGTAGGCGAGCTTGTAGTAGTAGTAGTTCACCGACGCGGCGATCGACTTGTGCAGGTCGACCCAGCCGCTGCCGCCGTGGGCGTCGCGATAGCCGCGCTTCTGCCCGGGGATGTGGAACTCGCCGGTGGTGAACACCCGGTCGCCGGGCCGGCGCAGACCGCTTTCCAGCCCCGCCAGCGCCATGAACGGCTTGACCGTCGACCCCGGCGGACCGCCGCCGAGCACGTTGCGGTTGAACAGCGGCCGCGACGGGTTGTCCATCAGCGCGCGGTAGTCGGCGCTGGAGATGCCGTTGACGAACAGGTTGGGGTCGTAGCTGGGCAGGCTGGCCATTGCCAGGATCTCGCCGGTCTTCGGGTCGATCGCCACCGCCGAGCCGTCGTGGTCGCCGAAGGCCTCGACCATGGTCCGCTGCAGGTCCACGTCCACCGCCAGCCGCAGGTCGGCGCCGGCGGTCGCCGGGATCCGGCCGACGCGGCCGAGCGCACGGCCCTCGACGTTGGTCTTCACTTCCTCGTAGCCGACCTTGCCGCGCAGCGCCTCGTCGTAATAGCGCTCGATGCCGGCGCGGCCGGTGTGGGTGAACAGCGCCTGCCCGGGACCGTATTCCTCGATGTCCTTCTCGTCGGTGCGCCCGACGTAGCCGACGATGTGCGCCATCAGCGCGCCGTACGGATAGCGGCGGGTCAGGTAGGGCTCGACGCTCACTCCGGGAAAACGCCACTGGTCCACCGCGAAGCGCGCCATCTCCTCCTCGCTCAGGCGCAGCTTCAGGGTCACCGCGCGGAAGCTGCGGTTGGCCTTGCGCTCGCGCTCGAAGCGCGCGACGTCCTCGGCCGTGAGCGTGATGATCTTCGACAGGCCTGCGACCAGTGCCTTCGGATCGCCTGCGTCCTCGGGCACTACGTCGAGGCGGAACGCCGGCACGTTGTCGGCCAGGATCCGGCCCTTGCGGTCGTAGATGATCCCGCGCGCCGGCACCACCGGCTGCGGCTTGATCCGGTTGGCCTCCGAGCGCCGGGCGTAGTCGGCGTGGTCGAGCACCTGCAGCTTGAAGTACCAGCCGGCCAGTCCGCCCAGCGCCAGCACCACGATGGCGAAGCCCAGCAGCGCACGGACGCGGAACTGCGCGGTTTCGCGCACGTGGTTCTTCAGCCGGCGGCGTCCCTGGCGCATCAGGACCTGTGGATGCCGTGAAAGCGACCCGCGCCGGGTCCGCCGGCGTGCGCTGCAAGGAAGAGCAAGTGAGCGTCTGTCGATGCGCGACCGCGCGATGACGCAGCAGCGCGCGTCCGCGGGCGCGGCCCTTGGGGTTGGATGGCAACGCGGGTTGTTTTCATGGCACCCACAGGTCCTCTAGCTTTTGCGCCTGCCGATGCGCAGCGCATCGAGCAGCACGAACAGCGGCGCCCACAGCACCATGCCCAGCAGCGGCGCCCACCAGTACGACCATGGCAGCTGCGGCTCGTCGAGCATCAGGTGCACCGCGGCGCTGACCACGCGGTCGTTGAACAGCAGCGCCCCCATCACCAGCGCCTGCTGCGCCATCGGGAAGAAGCGCACCTGCGAGCGGAAGCGCTGCAGGATGAAGGCCATCACCGTCAGCCGCAGCGCCTGCTCGCCAAGGATGCCGCCGAAGGCGAGGTCGCCCAGCAGCCCAATCAGGAAGGCAAACCCCAGGCCCGCGCGATCCGGGTCCTCGATCACCCAGAACGCCACCACCAGCGCCAGCCAGTACGGGCGCAAGGGCTGCACCAGCGGCGGCAGCGGCAGCAGGCCGAGCAGCAGCGCGGCGATGATGCTCACCGGCAGCAGCCAGAGGCGGCGCGGGCGGCTCATGGCTGGGCCTCCTGTCGAGGCCGGGGCTGGGGGCTGGGGGCTGGGGGCTGCGGGCCGGCTGAGAAAGAACTGGTCTCCTGCGCCTTTCCGGGGGCGCCTGGAGATGCCTTCGCGGCCTCCCCCGGCATCACCGCCGGTTGCTGTTGCTGTTGCTGTCCCAAACCCCCAGCCCCCAGCCCCAGGTCCCTGCTCTGCTGCAGCAGCAGCACGTCGCGGCCGCGGTCGAGACGGGCAGCGGGCTTGAGCGCCCCGAGCAGGAAGGCGCGGCTGTCGTCGGGACGCAGCGAATCGATCGTGCCGACCGGGAACCCCGGCGGGAACCGTCCGCCGAGTCCGGACGTGATGATCGCGTCGCCGACCTTGACGTCGGCCGACAGCGGGATGTTGGGCAGCTCCAGCTCGTCGCTTCGGCCCTTGCCGTAGGCCACCAGGCGCACGCCGTTGCGGCCGACCAGCACCGGCACCGCGTGGTCCGGATCGGTGAGCAGCAGCACGGTGGCGGTGGTCGGGGTGACTTCGATGATCTGCCCGACCAGGCCACCGGCATCGATCACGCTCTGGCCCTGGCGCACGCCGTCGCGGCTGCCGGCGTCGAGGATCAGGCGCTGGCGGGTGGGGTCGAGGTCGATGTCCAGGATCGGCGCCAGTTGCACATCGAGGCCGCCACGCTCGGCTGCGCCGAGCAGGCCGCGCAGGCGTGCGTTTTCCGCCGCCGCCACCTGCAGCCGCGCCTGGCGCGCGCCGCTGACGAGCAGCGCGTTGCGCAGCCGGCGATTGTCCTCGGCCAGCATCGAACGGGTCACCGCGTCGTCGCGCACGCTGTCGCCCAGCCGCGCCGGCAGCCCGGCCAGCCACCACAGCGGCTGCACCGCGACGTTGGCCTGGGCGCGGATCCGGGTCAGCCAGCCGCCGCGATGGTCGAGCACCAGCAGCGCCACCGCCAGCGCAAGGTAGGTCAGCAGGCGCAGCGTGCCCGCGACATCACCGGTGCGTGGAGGCGTGGGGCTGGTGTAGGCGGGCACGTGGGGGCCGGGATTGGGGATTCGGGATTGGGGATGTGGAACAGCGCGGCCCCGGCGCAAGTCACGGACCACTCGAGGACGGATGAGGGCACGGGCATCCATGCAGTGCCGCGGACACCCCCTGCATCCGCGTTCTCAGGATAGGAAAGTGCACCCGCTTTTGCGAATCCCGAATCCCGGATCCCGGATCCCGGCTTCTTCAGTCGTAGGCGAAAAACTCGTTGCCGTGCGTGTCCAGCAGCTCCAGCGCGCGGCCGCCGCCACGCGCCACGCAGGTCAGCGGATCCTCCGCCACCTGCACGTGCAGCCCGGTTTCCTCGGAGAGCAGGCGGTCCATGTCGCGCAGCAGCGCGCCGCCGCCGGTGAGCACGATGCCCAACTCGGCCACGTCGGCGGAAAGCTCCGGCGGGGTCTGCTCCAGCGCCTGCTTGACCGCGCTGACGATCCCGGCCAGCGGTTCGCGCAGCGCCTCGAGCACTTCGCTCGAAGTGATCGTGATCATCTTCGGCACCCCTTCGGCGAGGTGGCGGCCGTAGACCTCCATCTCGATCACCCGGTCCTGCGGCCAGGCGTTGCCGATCTCGAGCTTGATCTTCTCGGCGGTGCTGTCGCCGATGAGCATGCCGTGGTTGCGGCGCACGTAGTTGATGATCGATTCGTCGAAGCGGTCGCCGCCGATCCGCGCGGACTGCGAATAGACGATGCCCGACAGCGCGATCACCGCCACCTCGGTGGTGCCGCCGCCGATGTCCACCACCATCGAGCCGCGCGCCTCGGTCACCGGCATGCCGGCGCCGATCGCCGCGGCCATCGGCTCCTCGATCAGCGACACGTCGCGGGCGCCGGCTTCCAGCGCCGATTCCTTGATCGCGCGCTGCTCGACCTGGGTCGAGCCGCAGGGCACGCAGATCAGCACCCGCGGGCTCGGCCGCAGGAAGCGCGACTTGTGCACCTTGCGGATGAAGTACTTGAGCATTTCCTCGGTGTAGGTGAAGTCGGCGATGACGCCGTCCTTCATCGGCCGGATCGTGGTGATCCCGCCCGGGGTGCGGCCGAGCATCTGCTTGGCCTCGGTGCCGACGGCCGCGACCGTGCGGTTGCCGGAGCCGGAGCGGTCCTGGCGCACCGCGACCACGGACGGCTCGTTGAGCACGATGCCCTGCCCGCGGACGAAGATGAGGGTGTTGGCCGTGCCGAGGTCGATCGACAGGTCGTTGGAGAACAGGCCGCGGAACTTCTTGAACATCGGGGGAGAATGTCCGTGAGGAATGGGTGAAAAGAGTCGGCTAGCCTAGCAAAAAAGCGGGCCGTGGATGCTTGGCGGACGCGGTTTTCCGCGGCGGGAGCAGCGCCCGCGGGCGCTGCCAGGGCCGCGATGCGGCGCCCGAACGCCCAAGCGTGACCCACGGCCACATCCGCACGGCGCCCATCCGGGGCCCGCGCCGGGGCCCGCGCCGGTGCCCGCTTCGCTGGCCTCGCCGCACCCGGCCGGCTAACCTAGCCGCCCATTCCCGCCCCGAACGAGCGCTTGCCTGATGTCTGCCCTGATCTGTGGCTCCCTGGCCTACGACACCATCATGGTGTTCCCCGACCAGTTCAAGAACCACATCCTCCCGGACAAGGTGCACATCCTCAACGTCTCGTTCCTGGTGCCGCGGATGCGGCGCGAGTTCGGCGGCTGCGCCGGCAACATCGCCTACAACCTCAAGCTGCTCGGCGGCGACCCGGTCCCGATGGCCACCGTCGGCCAGGATTTCGGCCCGTACCGGGAATACTTCGAGGAGCTGGAGATCAACCTGTCGCAGGTGAAGGAAATCCCGGAGCTGTTCACGCCGCAGGCCTTCATCACCACCGACCACGACAACAACCAGATCACCGCCTTCCATCCCGGCGCGATGATGCGTTCGTACGAGAACCACGTGCGCGACGTGCCCGGCATCAGCATCGGCATCGTCAGCCCGGACGGCTACGAGGGCATGATCCAGAACGCGAAGGAATTCGCCGAGGCCGGCATCCCCTTCATCTTCGACCCCGGCCAGGCCATGCCGCTGTTCAACGGCGCCGAGCTGCGCGCCTTCATCGAGCAGGCCGACTACGTCACCGTCAACGACTACGAGTCCAACCTGCTGCAGGAACGCACCGGCTGGGACGAGAAGACCATCGCCGGCAAGGTCAAGGCCTATATCGCCACCCGCGGGCCGAAGGGCGCGATGATCTTTGCCGACGGCAAGATCTTCGACGTGCCGCCGGCGCACGAGCGCCGCATCACCGACCCCACCGGCTGCGGCGACGCCTTCCGCGCCGGCCTGATCTTCGGCATCCAGCGCGGCTGCGACTGGCTGACCATCGGCCGCATCGGCAACCTGATGGGCGCGCTCAAGGTCGAACACCCAGGCACCCAGAACCAGCGCTTCGACTTCGACGAGTTCAACGAGCAGTTCAAGCAGCAGTTCGGGTACGCGCTCTGAGGAACGCGCGGGATTGTTCCCGGCCCGTCACATCACCTGCGCCAGCCACAGCGGCTCGGGTTTCACCAACTGCTCGAACTGCGCATACGGCATCCGCACCAGCTCGGTGTGCGTGCCTGCGTTGAAGACGATTTCCGGGTGTTCCGACAGCCTCGCGTCGACGCAGACCGGCAGGTCGTAGAGGTTGCCGAACGGCGGCATCGCACCGAGTTCGCAGTCGGGGAATGCATCTCGGAACTCCGATTCCTGCGCCAGCTCCACCTCGCGCCCGCCCAGTGCGCGCGACAGGCGGGTCAGGTCGATTCGGTAGGCGGCGGGCATCACCATCATCACCAGGTCGCCGTCGACCTTGAGCATCACGGTCTTGGCGAAGTGGCGGTTGCCGACGTGCGCGCTGTTGGCGGTTTCCTGCGCGGTGATGGTGCGGTCGTGGCTGAGCGTGGTGTACGGCGCGTGGCGCTCGTCGAGGAAGTGGTGCAGGCGGGGAGCGAGCATGGTCGTCTCCTGCTTCGGCTCCGCCGCCACTCCGGCGCGGATCCGGCTGGTAAGCCTGGCGCGCGCGTCCGGGCGGCGCCTCGGTGCGGCGCAGCGCGCTCCGTGCACTGCGTGCCGTGGCGCCGACTCTACTCCGCGAAGGCTTCAGCAACGTGTAGGAGCGCCCCATGGGCGCGATTGCCGCAGCCGCCAAGTTGCGTCACGAAAGGCATCGCGCCCGTGGGGCGCTCCTACGCGCTGTGTCATCCGGCCGCAGGCCGGCGGTCAGTCCCAGCCGGGCAGCTTCTTCCGGTCCAGCCCCGCGACCTCGAACACCGCCGTGCGCGTGCCGCCGGCCTTGACCGGGAACTCGACCGACACCTGCGTGGCGCCCTTCAGCATCCGCCACAGCGCCTTCTCGTCGTTGATGAACATGGCGATCGCATCGTCGGTGTCCGGGCGCAGCGCCGGCATCGATTTCGGCGCCGCGTCGTCGATCTTGACCTTGACCTTGCAGCCGCCGTAGCAGGCGAAGTCGCCGGCCTGCAGCACCAGGTAACTGCTGGTGCCCCAGGTGGGGTGGTCGCGGAAGATCAGCCGCACCGGATTGGCGCCGCTACCGTCGGTGTCGACGGCCTCCTTCGAGTAGATCGCCGCCGACAGCTGCTGGCCGCCCTTCACGTTCTCGGCCTGGTAGCTCCACAGCGCGGCGACGCGCGCGGCTTCGCGCAAGGCGTCGGCCTTGGCCTTGGCGTCCTCGTAGTGCGGGCGGATGCGCGCGGCCTGCTGCGTGTCCGGGAAGCGCGCGAACAGCACGTCGCCCTGGGCCTTCGCCAGCGTCCAGTTTTCCGCGGCCACGGCGGCATCGAAGCCATCGGCGTACTCCCTGGCCGCCTTTTCGTCGGCCGCGGTTTGCGCGGCGGCGCGCGCAGCTTCCTGGGCCGAGCGGTCGCCGCAGCCCGAAACAGCGGTGGCGGCCAGCGCCAGCAGCGCGGCGCACAGGATGGTGCGATGGTTCATGCGTGGGCTCCCTGTTCGAACGGTGCGGCGGCGAGCAGGCCTTCGATGGCGTCGACGATGGCGTCGGGCTGCTCCATCACCGTCATGTGGCCGCTGCCGTCCAGCAGCACTTTAACCGCCTGCGGGATCGCGGCTGCGTAAAGGTCCATCGCACTGGGGTCGATCACCTTGTCGTGCGCGCCCCAGGCCAGCAGCGCCGGCTGGCGGATGCGCGCGGCCTCGTCGCCGGGCAGGAACTGCTCGGGCCCGCGGCCGATCTCGTCGAGCACGGTTTGCTCGAAGGCCGCGTCGCGGCGGCGCTGGGCGATGAGGATCGCCGGCGCCGGCCACGGCAGCGCCGGCAGCGCGCGGCGGTCATGGAAGAGGATGTCGAGGTAGTGCGCGAGCGAGGCGTGGTCGTGCACGCCGAACGGATTGCCGCCGGCCAGCACGTCGAGCCCGAACTGGTTGTCGGCGAAGCGCACGCCGGCGGCGTTGAACAGGCCCACGCGGGCGACCAGCCCCGGCTCGCGCGCGGCCAGCACCGCGGCGATGCCGCCGCCCATCGAATGCCCCAGCAGCACCACGGGCCGGTCGCAGGTGGCGCGGATGAAGGCGGCCACGCGCGCGGCCTGCGCGGCGAAGCCGTGGCCGGCGACGCCCTCGCGCGTACTTTCGCCCCAACCGGGCAGGTCGGGGAGCAGCAGCCGGTAACGGCCGCGCAGGCGCCTGGCCACCGGGTACCAGTTTTCCTTGCTGCCGGTGAAGCCGTGCAGCATCACCAGCACCGGCGCATCGGCGTCGCGCGCCTGGCCTTCGGCGTAGACCCAGCGCAGGCCGTCGACGTCGACAACGCGGCGGGCGAGCCCCGCCGCCATCCGTTCGCGCGCGAACTCGGCGCGGATCAGCGCATACGGATCGCGCCACAGCCGCCACGCGGCCGCCAGAACGAACGCGGCCGCCACGAGGGCGGCCACGATCAGGACGGTCTGCCAGCCGGGCATCGCGTCAGTTGGCGGGCGGCGCCGGGTCCGGCGCAGGCGCGGTGGCGTCGCCGGCGATCGCGGGCTTCTCGCTTTCGGCCGGGGCGGCCGCGGCTGCGTCGCCGGCATCGGCTGGCTTCGCAGGCGCCGCCTTGGGCTTCGCGCCGTCGATCATCTCCTGCACCGAGCCGGTGGTGATCGGGTGGTAGCCCGGCTTGGCCTTGGCGAACACCGCCTTGGCCAGCGCAAGGCCGTCTTCGGTCTGCACCAGCGCCTTGTAGGTCGGCATGATCAGCTTGCGCCGGCCGATCTTCTCCAGGAACGCGGCGATCGCGTCGTTGGCCTGGGTGTAGCCGCTGCGCACCGCCAGCGGATACCAGCGCTGCGCGATCTCGCCGTTGGGCGTGCCGGTGAAGTGGTAGGCGCCGTCGAGCTGGGCCAGCTGCTCGACGCCCAGCGTTTCGGGCATGGCCTCGATGAAGTGCACCCATTCCTGCGTGCTCCACGCGCCGGTAATCACCGGCGGCGGCAGTTCGCCGCTGCCCAGCCACGCCAGCCGCGCCGAATCGACCACGCCGAACTTGCGCGCCAGCACCTTGGGTGCGGTGGCCGGCACGCCCGGCTGGTACAGCCATTCGTCGAACTCTTCCTGGCTCACCTTGCCCGGGTACTTGCGCAGCAGGTTGGCCTCGGCGTAATCGGCGAACTGCTCGCTGGAGATCGACTGGAACGCGAAGTGGTCAAAGTAGCCGCGCAGGAACGCGTCGAAGTCGGCGCGCCCGAAGCGCTGCTCGAGGAACTGCAGGAACCACGCGCCCTTGGTGTAGACCGTCGCGCCCGAGCTGTTGTCCGGATCCTTGAGGTCGCCCGGCTTCTCGGCCAGCACCTGCAGCTTCGGATCGACGGTCTTGAACTCCTCGGCCAGCTCGTTGCGCGCGATCACGCTCTCCATGTCGGCCTGGTCCTTGCCGTACAGGGCCTCGATGATGCGGTTCTCGACGTAGCTGGTGACGCCTTCGTTGAGCCACGCATCCTTGGCGCTGGAGAAGGTCACGAGATTGCCAGACCAGCTGTGCGCGAGTTCATGCGCCACCAGCGACACCAGCGACTTGTCGCCCACGATCACCGTCGGCGTGGCGAACGTCAGGCGCGGGTTTTCCATGCCGCCGTACGGGAACGACGGCGGCAGCACGAGGATGTCGTAGCGGCCCCAGCGGTACGGGCCGTACAGCGCCTCGGCCGTCTCGATCATCTTCTCGGTGTCGGCGAACTCGGCCTGCGCCTTGTCGACCATGGCCGGCTCGGCCCACACGCCGGAGCGCTCGGAGATCGGCTTGAACACCAGGTCGCCGGCGGCGATCGCCATCAGGTAGGACGGGATCTTCTGCGGCATCTTGAACGTGTAGTCGCCGTCGCGCGCGGCCTTGGGGTCGTTGTCGGCGCTCATCAGCACCATCACGTCCGGGCGCGATGTGACATGCGCGCTGTAGGTGTAGCGCACGCTGGGCGTGTCCTGCAGCGGCACCCAGCTGCGCGCGTGGATCTGCTGCGACTGGCTGAACATGAAGGGCAGCTGCTTGCCCTCGGTCATCGCCGGCTCCAGCCACTGCAGGCCCGACGCCTCGGGCGAGGTGGCGTAGGTCACGCGGATGTGCGCGTTGCGCTCCGGCGCCTCGATCGTGAACTTGCTGCCGAAGATCGCGTCGCGCTCGGCCAGGCCGTACTGCAGCGGCTGCCACTGGCCGTCCTTGCTTTCGCCCTCGACCTTGTCGATCGACAGGTCGCGGGTATCGAGGACCAGCTGCCTGGCGTCCTTGTCCTTCCAGTCGAGCGTGTAGGTCGCGGTGCCGGAAATGGTCCTGGCGTCGAAATCGATCTTCAGGTCCAGCGCCAGGTCGTCGATGGCGACCTTGCCGGGCTCTGCGTAGGAGTGCTCGTCGACGCTGGCCGGAGCGGCCGCGGCGGGTTTCGCGGTGGGCGTGGAAGTCGCGGTATCGGCCGCGTCGCGTTGGCAGCCGGCCAGGGCAACGGCAAAACCGAGGGAAATCAACAGGGCGCGCATTGGGATCCGGGGGAAGCGGGCAGGGTCGCCAAGTCTAGCGCCCCGCTTGCGCGTGCCCAAATCATGGCCGCAGGTCGGGGCTACGCGCCCGACGCGCGCGGTGGTCGGAAATGCGAGGGTGTTGCCGGCGCGTCGGCACGTCGGGGGCGTAGCGCGGCGATGGCCGCTCCCGCGGATCCGGGCAGTGCGGGCGTCAGACCTTGTAGCCGGTGTGGATCGCGACGATCCCGCCGGACAGGTTCCTGTAGTCGCAGCGCTCAAACCCGGCCGCTTCCATCATCGCCTTCAGCTCGTCCTGCGGCGGGTGCTTGCGGATCGACTCGGCCAGATACTGGTAGCTGTCGGCATCGTGCGCGAACAGCCTGCCCAGCCGCGGCAGCACCTTGAACGAATGGAAGTCGTACAGCGGCTTGAACCAGTCCGCCTTCACTTCCGAGAATTCCAGCACCCGCGCCTGCCCGCCCACCTTCAGCACCCGCAGCATCTCGGCCAGCGCCGCGTCCTTGTCGGTGACGTTGCGCAGGCCGAAGGCGATGGTGACCAGGTCGAAGCTGGCGTCCGGGAACGGCAGCGCCTGCGCGTTGCACTGCACGTACTCGAAGCCGCGCACATTGCCGCGATCGGTCATGCGGTCGCGGCCGACGCGCAGCATGTCGCCGTTGATGTCGCCGAGCACCAGCTCGCCCTCGGGACCGACGCGGTCCTTGAGCAGCGCGGCGATGTCGCCGGTGCCGCCGGCCAGGTCAAGCACGCGGTCGCCCTTGCCCACCTGCGCGGTGGCGACGAAATAGCGCTTCCAGACCCGATGGATGCCGAGGCTCATCAGGTCGTTCATCAGGTCGTAGTTGCCGGCCACCGACGAGAACACCTCGCCGACCAGCTTCTGCTTCTCCGCCACCGGCACGTCGCGGAAACCGAAGTGGGTGGTGCCGGGCTTGTCCGTGGATTCGTTCATGCGGCGATTATCGCACCCGCAGGCGCGGTGCTTGCCCGGCACATCGGCAATTCAACGTACCGCTTGCCCGCTTTCGATGCGCCCCGGCCCGGAATCGCGCGCAGCCCGCGCGGACCGCGCCGGCTGCGGCCGTTGCGGCGCCACCGGCGCAGCCTTCCTGCGCAGCGCCGGCAGCCGGCCGCCGGTGATACGCGGCATCGGCCCCACCGTGACCAGGAAGCCGGTGGCCGTCATCGCGTCCACCCGGAACCAGCGCGAGTGGTCGGGCGACAGCCAGCTTTCGCCCGGCTTGAACATCGAGCCCTCGTTGTTGGACACGTCCGCCGGCGGCACGTCCGCATCCACGCTGTAGGCGGTGCCGTAGTTTTCCATCCTGTGGACGATCACCGCGTCGCCGGCCAGCGCCGACTCGTAGGTGCCGGTGCGCTGGCGTGCTTCGAGCGTGTAGACCACCGTCGCGTAGGGGTCGGGCCGCGCCGACATCGCGATCACGATCATCTGCGGGTTGGTCGCGTTCTTCAGGCCGGCGAAGTCCAGCGCCACCTGGGTGGGGGCGAGGTCGCCGGCCGGGATGACGCGCTTGCGCGCCGCGTCCACCCAGCCCAGGCGTTCGCGCTGCAGCATGTTGATGTGCTTGGGCAGCGCGCCGAAGGTGACGTTGTGCATGGCGTTGCTCCAGGCATCGCTCATCACGTCCCAGGGATTGTCGTAGGTGTCGTCGTCGCCGTCGGAGTTGTCCGAATGCGGCAGGCCGTAGCCGTGCCCCATTTCGTGCGCGAGCGGCGCCAGGTTGCCGAACGACCACGGCGGGTTCCAGGTCGTGCTGAGGCAGCGGCGCGCGCCGTCGAGCGTGGCGCAGGCACCGCCGCCCCAGGCGTAGCCGTCGAGATCGCCGTTGAACATCATGTTGATGCCCTGCACGCCCGCGAAGTCGACCGTAGGGTCGGCCGCCGCGCCGCAGTCGGTGAACAGCTTGTCGAGGTCGGCCTTTTCCTCGCCGTCGACCATCGTCACGTAGGCGTCGCGCGGCGACGGCAGCGTGAACCAGCCGTACGCCTGGCTGCCGGCCAGGTCGATCTTGCCGTACGACACTTCAATCCAGTAATGCCCGAGCTGGCCGGGCATGTAGCCGTACTGCGAGGTGAAGAAGCTCGTGGGCTTCTGCTCGGTGGCGATGTCGCTGAACTTGCAGGCCAGCGTCACCCAGCGGGTGGTGCCCGACACCGCCGCCTCCGCAACCACGCGGCCGGCGGCATCGAGTGCCGGCGCCCGCTGCCACGAACGCTCGGCCGGGACGATCACCTCCACCACCCTCCGCTGCAGCACGCCGCGGCCTTGCGTGGCGAACGCCACCGCCACGCGCCGGTTGGACAGCGCATACAGGTCGCCCGCCGCGCGCCGCGCCTGCGCGGGGTCGAGCGCGATGCGCGCGCCGTCGTCGGTGACGAGGGTCGCAAGCAGCCGCGTCGGCAGGCGCTGCTCGACGGGCGCGGGCATCGGGTCGCCCCACTGCAGTTCCAGCCGGCCCTGCACGACCTGCGCGCTCGCCGCGCCGCAGCCCAGCAGCAACAGGCCCGCGAGCCATGTGCGCGCGAATGGGCGGATGCCGCCCCGGCTTGATCCGGACATGTGGACCCCCTTCCCGTCGATGTCCCGGCTGGCGCCCCCCGCCAGCCCGCACCTTCGCACTATCCATGCGCGGGCCCGTTTCGCAAGTCGCCACCGCACTCAAGCCCGTGGCACCATCGTGCGTCCCGACAGCGCCACGGCTCCACCCACATGATCGCCACCCCCGACTACCGCGCCCTGCTCGACACCGCCATCGAAGAGGCCCGCACCGGCCTTGCCGAAGGCGGCATCCCGATCGGCGCCGCGCTCTACCGCGACGACGGCCGCCTGCTCGGCTGCGGCCACAACCGCCGCGTGCAGGAAGGCGACCCGTCGGTGCACGGCGAAACCGACGCCTTCCGCAAGGCCGGCCGCCAGCGCCGCTACCGCGACACGATCATGGTCACCACCCTGGCCCCGTGCTGGTACTGCAGCGGCCTGGTGCGCCAGTTCAACATCGGCACGGTGGTCGTCGGCGAATCGGTCAACTTCGGCGGCGGCCTCGACTGGCTGCGCGAGAACGGCGTCAACGTGGTCGACCTCGCCGACGAACGCTGCATCACGATGCTGGGCGACTGGATCGCGGCCAATCCCGAGGTGTGGAACGAGGATATCGGCGAGGATTGAACCCGCCACGGGCAGGCGCGCGCCGCGTTCGGAGCGCACGCCTGCTGTCCCCGTTCAAGCCCGTGGGCGAAGCGCGACCGCGGGAAAATCCACCGGCACATCGAACGCGACGTTGGTGTAGTTGGTGAAGATGTTGAGCGCGACGTGGGCAAGGATCTCCATGATCTGCCCGTCGCCGTAGCCGTTGTCGCGCAGCCGCTGCACGTCCGCATCAGTGGCCTGGCCACGCGTCTCCACCACCTTGAGCGCGAACGCCAGCGCGGCGGCCACGGCCGGATCGCCGGATTCGCCCGCCTGCGCGCGCGCCATCTCCTCGCCGCTCGCGCCGGCCTTGCGGCCCAGCGCCGTGTGCGCGGCCAGGCAGTACTCGCAGCGGTTGCGGTCGGCGATCGCCACCGCGATCTGTTCGCCCAGCTTCGGCGACAGCGTGCCACCACCGAGCGCACCGAACGCACCCCACATCATCTGCAGCGCGGCGGTCGAGTTGGCCACGGCCTTGAACATGTTGGGGGTCGTGCCGAAGGCGCCGTGGATCTGGTCGAGCACGGCCTTGCGCTCCGTGGTGGCCGCGGCGGGGTCGACGAGGGGAAGCCTGGACATGGAAGTTCTCCGTTGGATGGCGCGGGATGCGCCGGGGAGGACAGTGTCTGGCGCCGGGCTATTCGATTGGATACGATTCGGCGACGTTTCCATGCAGATCGGACAAGACATGTCGCTGGACCGCCTTGAAGGCGTGCTGCGCCGCTTCCAGGTCAATGTGGAGCTGTTCCACACCGGCCCGCTGTGCGGCACCGAATCATTCGACGCCCTGCCCGGCCGCGGCTTCCTGCACGTACTGCGCGGCGGCGAGATGGACGCGCACCAGGCGCTGCCGGGGCATCCGCGCCGCCTGCCGCTCGCCGAACCCACGCTGCTGTTCTATCCGGGCGGCGCGCCGCACCGGTTCGCGCCGCGCGTCGACGCGGCCGCACCGCTGCTGACCTGCGCGGCGGTCCATTTCGAAGGCGGGCCGCAGCATCCGCTGGTGGCCGGCCTGCCGCCGCTGGTCGTGCTGCCGGTGCGCGCGGTCGCCGGCCTGCAGGCGTCGCTCGACCTGCTGTTCGACGAAGCCGACCAGGTGCGTTGCGGCCATCGCCTGCTGGCCGACCGCTTGTTCGAGGTGGTGCTGATCCAGCTGCTGCGCTGGCTGTTCGACCATGCCGCGCAGGCGCGGGTCACGCCCGGGCTGATCCAGGCCCTGTCCGACCGCCGGCTCGCGCGCGCCATCGTCGCCATCCACGGCCAGCCGGGGCACGCCTGGACGCTGGACGAACTGGCCGCCGAGGCCGGCATGTCGCGCGCCGGCCTCACCACCGCCTTCCGCCGCCACATGGCCCGCAGCGTCGGCGATTACCTCTCCGACTACCGCGTCCTCGTCGCCAAGCGCGAACTCTCGCTCGGTCGCCCGGTGGCACTGGTGGCCGACGAACTGGGCTACGCCAGCCCGGCCGCCTTCGCCCGCATGTTCAAGGCCCGCGCCGGGCAGACGCCGCGGGAGTGGGCGGCGCGGGCGTAGGGCGTAGTCGACCTCAAGGACGAATCCTGCATCACGTTGCTCGGCGACTGGATCGCGGCCAACCCCGAAAGGAGATCGGCAAGGACTGAAGGCCGGCACGACCATGAGGAAGCACAGCGCCCTGGCTCGCCATCCCTGCCGAGCCTGCTCGTCATCCCCGCGAAGGCGGGGATGGGCATCCGGTCAGTGGCCATCAAAGCCCGTGGATAACCAGACGTTCGTCCATTGAAAGCCCCGGATTCGCGGGAGTGACAACACAAATTCCCCTCACCAGGCGCGTGGTGGTGTCCATCCGACTTGGGCTGTCCGAGCGCCCACCGGTCGGCGACCTGCTCTCTCAGCGCTTCGTGATCCCCGCCAGCGCCGTGATCAATTCCCGCACCAGCTTGCGGTGGCGGTCTTCCAGCGCCAGGAACGCATCGACCGCGTGCCGGTCGACCGCGCTGGCCTCCCAGGCCCCCTTGGGTTCGCGCACCTTGCGCCCGCCGGGGTCTTCCCCGTAAAGCCAATCCAGCGGGACGCGCAGCAGCGTCGCCAAGGCCCGGATGTTCTCCGGCCGCGGGATTGACTGCCCCTTGATCCAGCGGTGGGCGGCGGCCGTGGTCACGGCGGTGCCGCCGTACTGCGGCACCAGCCGCGCCAGTTCGGCCGCGCTCTCCGGCAACTTCGCCTTCTGCAACGCCTCGCGCAATCGCGCGCCAAACCCAGCCTGCTCGCTCTTCATGCCGCGAACGTAGGCGGCCCGGCGGCCGCATCAATCAATTATTGATTTATGATCTGATCAATTGTTGATTGATAACGCTTGGCCCCGTGCTCGCAACCCTGCTCAAAAAACTGCCGGAGTGCGTCGCCCAAGGCCATCGGCAGGCAGGGCCGCGCTAGATGCCGCTGCTGTCCTGGCACAACCGCGACGAGGACCTGACCCGCGCGGCTCGCACGCCATACCGGCTACTGGAGCCAGTGGCCAGCCTGTCGTATGGGGAAGTTGATTCGCCGAACATGCTGATCGAGGGAGACAACCTCGATGCGCTCAAGGCGCTGCTGCCCTACTACGCGGGGCAGGTGAAATGCATCTTCATCGATCCGCCCTACAACACGCGCAGCGCGTTCGAGCACTACGACGACAACCTCGAGCATTCGCAGTGGCTGTCGGTTATGTACCCGCGGCTGGAATTGCTGCGTGAACTCTTGTCACAGGACGGGTCGATCTGGATCACGCTGGACGACAACGAAGCCCACTACCTCAAGGTCATCTGCGACGAGACTTTTGGACGAAGAAACTTCATTGGCAACATCGTCTGGAATCATAGAAAGAGCGTGCAGAACGACGTTGTCATCAGTCTTTCCCACAACCACGTTATCGCGTATGCAAAGGACGGCAAGAACGTTGCGCTGAATCGACTTTCCGTCGATGAAAGTAGGTATGAAAATCCTGACAAGGATCCCCGAGGACCATGGTCCGCAACGCCTTTTGATGCACCGAATGTGAGGCCAAACCTTACTTACGCAATTCGAAACCCGAACACGGATGAAGAGTATTGGCCCCCGAAAGGCCGATGCTGGCGTACTACCGAAGCGGAATACCTTCGCCTCTTGAAAAGCGATGAGATTGTTTTCGGGAAAACCGGAAGGTCAAAGCCGCAGCAGAAACGATTCCTCGGAGATGCCGCCAAGAAAGGTAGCACTGTAAAGACATGGTGGGACGACGTTGGTACCGCCACCGAAGCCACGAAGGAACTGCAGAAACTTGATGTTGATTTCGATACACCTAAACCAGAACGCCTCCTCGAACGCATCCATTTGATCGCCACCAACCCCGGCGATCTCGTCCTCGACAGTTTCCTCGGCTCCGGCACAACCGCGGCCGTCGCCCACAAGATGGGGCGCCGCTGGATCGGCATCGAAATGGGCGAACACGCCCGGAGCCATTGCCAGCCACGCCTCAAGAAGGTTGTGGACGGAGAACAGGGCGGCATTTCCGAAACAGTCAAGTGGAAAGGCGGCGGCGGTTTCCGCTTCTACAAGCTCGGCGTCCCGGTGTTCGACGAGAACGGCCATATCCGTGCCGGTATCAAGTTCGAACATCTGGCCGCACACGTCTGGTTCGCCGAAACCGGCACCGCGCGTTCGACTCGTGCGAAGAAGCAGGCCTTCCTCGGCGAACACGGCGGCACCGGCTACTACCTGCTGTTCAACGGCATCCTTGGCGACGAACGCAAGACCGGCGGCAACGTGCTTACCCGCCGCGTGCTGCGATCGCTGCCGAAGTTCGACGGCCCGAAGGTGATCTACGGCGAAGCCTGCGACCTTCCCGGAGAACAGCTGCGCGAACTCGACATCGCCTTCCGGCAAACCCCGTACGACATCAAGGCGCGCTGACCATGGCCCTCGCGCTCAAGCTCTACCAGCAACGCGCGCTCGACAGCCTGGAGCGATTCTTCGAGGCCGCGCGGCTCGGCGACACGGCCAGCGCATTCGCGGCCTGCGTCGACAAGGGGCTTGTCGAGCAGTACAAGCCCATGCCCGGCCTGCCCGCAGTGCCCTACGCCTGCCTGCGCATCCCCACCGGCGGCGGCAAGACGGTGATGGGCGCGCACATCATCCAGTCGGCTGGCCGCGCATTGCTCGAACGCGAGTTTCCGCTGGTGATGTGGATGGTGCCTACCACCCAGATCAAGTCACAAACGCTGGAGGCCTTCCGCGATCCACGGCATCCCTACCGGCAGGAACTCGACAACGCCTTCGACGGACAAGTGACAGTGTTCGACGTGGCCGACTTCGCCCAGATCCGGCCCGCCGACGTGGGCACCAGGGTGTGTGTCGTCATCTCCACCGTGGCCGCACTGCGGGTGACCGACAAGGAAGGCCGAAAAGTCTACGAACACCACGAGGACCTGGAGCCACATTTCGCCGGTAGCACGCGCGGCCTCGCCTACCTGGACAAGGGCGAAGACGACAACGCGCTGGCCTCGTTCGCCAACCTGCTCAAGCTGCATGGCCCACTGGTGATCATGGACGAGGCGCACAACGCCACCACGCCGCTGTCCTACACGGTTTACGAACGGCTCGGGCCGCGCGCCGTGGTTGAACTGACCGCAACGCCGGATACCGCCAGTTCCAACGTGCTGGTCAGCGTTTCGGCCTTCGAGCTGAAGGCCGAGAACATGATCAAGTTCCCAGTGGTGCTGAAGGAACACGACGGCGATTGGCAGGTTGCGGTGAGCAGCGCCGTGGCACGGCGAAAATCGCTGGCACGGACGGCGTTGGGCGAACCGGACTACATCCGGCCAATCCTGCTGGTGCAAGCCGAGAACGCGCGTGGCGTGGCCACCGTCGAGGAGGTCAAGCGCCACCTGATCCAAGCCGACGGCGTGGACGACAGGACCATCGCGATCGCGACCGGTGACCAGCGCGAGATCGACGGCGTCGACCTGTTCGCGAAGGATTGCCCCATCGAAATCATCATCACCAAGCAGGCGCTGAAAGAGGGCTGGGACTGCTCGTTCGCCTATGTCTTCTGTTCGGTGGCGCAGGTCAAAAGCGACAAGGACATCCAGCAGCTCCTTGGCCGCGTGCTGCGCATGCCCTATGCCACCCGCCGCCGGCAGGAAGCCATGAACAAGGCCTATGCCCACGTCGTCACCGACGACTTTGGCCGCGCCGCTGGAGAACTGACGCAGTCGCTGGTGAACATCGGCTTCAACCCGATGGAGGCGGCGGCAGCCATCCGCGACGACGACGCCATCGCACCGAAACTGCCACTCAAAGGCGGCGAACTGGCAGCCTGCACGCCACCAACGACGCGCATCGAAGTCAACAAGGCACCGAAGCTGGACGACGTACCGGAGCGCGACCTGCAACGGGTCAGGTTCGTCGCGAACGAAGGTGGCAAGGGCGGCACTGTCGAGATCACCGACGAGATCGACGCGACCACCGTCGACGCCATCGTCCTCACCGCGCCGCCAGGCAAGCGTGACGAACTCGCTGCACAAATCGAGCGCCACCAGCTGGCTTCCCTTGCCGCCAAGGCGCCAAGCGAGCGCGGTGCCGTCTTCGCCGTGCCGCGCCTGTGCATGGTCGAACAGGGAGAACTGGAACTGGTCGACCGGGGCGTGGTCCCGGCCACTTTCGCGTGGGACTTGCTTGCCAGCCCGCCCGACCTGTCGACCTTCCGCTTCGACGACCAAAGCATGACCTTCGAGGTGGATCTTGAAGGCCGGAAGGTGAACTACCACCAGGTCAAGGACGACGTTGCCACGTACCTGCCCGGCTTTGCGCAAGATCGCAGCGAAACCGACCTGATCGGCTGGCTCGACCATGAGGTGCGGGAACCGTTTGTCAAACAGCCGGTCCTGCGGGAGTGGCTGCGACGGGCGGTCCGCGGGTTGCTGGACGAACGCGGGTTCTCGCTGGCTCAATTGCTCAAGGGACAATTCATCCTGCGCCGCAAGCTGACCGAGCAACTGCAGCTGGCGAAGGAACTGGCCTATCGGGACGGGTTCCAGCAGGCCCTATTCCAGGACGGCTTGGAGATCGTGGCCAGTGATGGTCCCGACCACGCGTTCACCTATCCGGCGGACATGACGCGGTACCCGGCGCACTCGTACTATCAGGGCACCTACCGCTTCAAGAAGCACTACTACCCGATGCCCGCGGACTTGAAGAGCATCGGCGAGGAGTTCGAGTGCGCCCGGGCCATCGACCTGCTGGACGAAGTCGAGTTCTGGGTACGCAACCTCGTCCATCCGACACAGTTCTGGATGCCGACCTCCCGCCAGCGCACTTACCCGGACTTCGTGCTGAAGCTGAAGGATGGCCGCCTGTTCGTCGTCGAGTACAAGGGGGGCGACCGCTTCACCAGCGACGAGGAAAAGGAAAAGCGCCTCGTCGGCGAGCTGTGGGCCAATCGCAGCAACGGCAAGGGGCTCTACTTCATGGCGCAGAAATCGGACGGCCGCGGGCACAACGTGCGCGAACAGTTGCTGGCGGTAATCGCCGGCTAATGATGATGCGTCACCCTGCAGTCCACTCTTCGCCCTGCATGATCCGCTTCATGGACTGATGGAACATCGGCACGGCGACTGCAGTATCGCCGGGCTGGGGCGCTACACCATGCGCTTGGCGACGAGGTGATTCCTGGTCGTTCCGAAGGTCATCGCCTTGCGACCCAGCAACGCAGCAATGTCGATCACGAGCCGATCCGTCACGCCTTCCCGACCCTGCCGCCATGGACACCGCATGCCAGTGCCGCGGATCATTTCGCCAGCCGCAAGGCCTTGCCTCCGCAGCGAAGCCCGGCAGCTCCCGGCCCCCGGCGACGACGCCGGCCAGCGCCAGCGCGCTGATCGCGCTCAGCGCGCCTTGATGGTGAACGCGCCGAAGGCCACGCCCAGGTCCCAGCCTTCGCCGGTGCCCGCCAGGGCCAGCGAGACGTCGCCCTTGGTCATCGCCTGCGCCTTGCTCGACTTGACCGCACCCGCGTGGGCTTCGGCGGCGACATAGGTACCGAGCAGCTCGTGGATGTCACGGACCGGGGAGAAGTCGCCGCGGCCGCCGCGGATCTCCGACTTGCCCACGGTCAGGCCGCCGCCCTTGGCGCTGATGCTCACCGCCATCGACTGGCCGTTGCTGCAGCGCACATGGCCGGTGCCCGAAGCGGTCTTGTAGAGCACCGACCAGCCCGACATGTCGAAGCTGAGCCGGCAGGACACGTCGCCGGCGGACGCGGGCGCCGCGGCCAGGCACAGTGCCATCACGGCGGCGGCAGTCAGGAAAATCCTGGACATCGTGAATCCTCCTCTCAAGCGGCCAGCGACGCGGTGTCGATCACGAACCGGTACTTCACGTCGCTGCGCGCCATCCGGTCGTAGGCGGTGTCGATCTCCTGCGCCGGGATCATCTCGATGTCGGCCACGATGCGCTTTTCGGCGCAGAAGTCCAGCATCTCCTGGGTCTCGGCGATGCCGCCGATCAGCGAGCCGGCGATGGCGCGGCGCTTGAAGATCAGGTTGCCGATGTTCGGCGACGGATGCGGGTGTTCGGGCACGCCGACCAGCACCAGGGTGCCGTCGCGCTTGAGCAGCGCGGTGTAGTCGTCCAGCGAGTGGCTGGCGGCCACGGTGTTGAGGATGAAGTCGAAGCTCCCGGCGTGCGCCTTCATCTCGTCCCGGTTGCGCGACACCACCACTTCGTCCGCGCCCAGGTCGAGCGCGTCCTGGCGCTTGCTCTCCGAGGTGGTGAACGCGACGACGTGCGCGCCCATCGCGTGCGCGATCTTCACGCCCATGTGGCCGAGCCCGCCGATGCCGACGATGCCGACCTTCTGCCCCGGACCCACGTTCCAGTGGCGCAGCGGCGAATAGGTGGTGATGCCGGCGCACAACAGCGGCGCGACCGCGGCCAGCTGCTCCTGCGGGTGGCGGATCTTCAGCACGAACTTGTCGTCGACCACGATGCGCTGCGAATAGCCGCCGAGGGTGTGACCCGGCGCGTCCTTCGTCGGGCCGTTGTAGGTGCCGGTGAAACCGTTCTCGCAGTATTGCTCCAGCCCTTCCGCGCAGGACGCACAGTGCTGGCAGCTGCCGACCAGGCAGCCGACGCCGACGGTATCGCCGACCTTGAATGCGGTGACGTCGCCGCCCACCGCGCTGACGTGGCCGACGATCTCGTGTCCGGGCACGCAGGGATACAGCGTGCCGCCCCATTCGGAGCGAACAGTGTGCAGGTCGGAGTGGCAGACGCCGCAGTAGGCGATGTCGATCTGCACGTCGTGCGGGCCGGGCGCGCGGCGCTCGATGTCGATCCCCTCGAGCGGCTTGTCGGCGGCGTAGGCACCGTAGGCTTTGGTGGTCATGGGATGTCTTCCTCCGGGGAGTGTGGGGGTGGGAAGCGTCAATCACTTGTGCGCGCCCCGGTGCAGCGGGTCGCGGCGGCTTTTGATCCGGATGCCGGCCAAGGCCGCCGGCTGCGCCTGGTCGGTGGCTCCGGACATCCGGCCGGCGGCACCCGGATTCTCCTCCTGTGGCGCGGCGTTGTCGTCCCCGGGATCGCGGCGTCGGCCACGCGGCCTGCGGGCAGGCGCGAACACGGGAGCCTTGCCGCGGCCGCCATGTGGCAGTTGTAGGAGCGGCTTCAGCCGCGAGCCTCTGATGCTGCCACTGTAGGAGCGACGGGAGTCGCGATGCTTTACCGGGAATGCTTCGCGACTTCCATCGCTCCTACGAAAGCCAATCAACGGCTCGCGGCTGAAGCCGCTCCTGCAGGAGCTGCGGGACGTCAGAGGATGTAGCGGCTCAGGTCGGGGTCCTGCACCAGTTCGCCCAGGTGCTGGTCGACGTAGGCACGGTCGATCACGACGGTGTCGCTGCGGTCGGGCGCCTCGAAGCTGAGGGAATCGAGCAGGCGTTCGAGCACGGTGTGCAGGCGGCGCGCGCCGATGTTCTCCTGGCGCTCGTTGACCTGGGCGGCGATCTCGGCGAGACGCTCCACGGCGTCGGGCGCGAACGTCAGCGCCACGCCTTCGGTCTTCAGCAGCTCGACATACTGGCGGGTCAGCGACGCCTTGGGCTCGGTGAGGATGCGGACGAAATCGTCCTTGCTCAGCGCGGACAATTCGACGCGGATCGGGAAGCGGCCCTGCATCTCCGGGATCAGGTCGCTGGGCTTGGCCAGGTGGAACGCGCCCGACGCGATGAACAGGATGTGGTCGGTCTTGACCGAGCCGTACTTGGTGCTGACGGTGGAGCCTTCGACCAGCGGCAGCAGGTCGCGCTGCACGCCTTCACGGCTGACGTCGGCGCCCATGCCCTCGCTGCGCTTGGCAACCTTGTCGATCTCGTCGATGAACACGATGCCGTGCTGCTCGCAGGCCTCGATCGCGGCTTCGCGCACCTCGTCCTCGTTGACCAGCTTGGCCGCCTCTTCCTCGATCAGCTGCGGGCGCGCGGCGCGGATCGACAGCGTGCGCTTGTGGGTCTTGCCACCGCCGAGGCTGGAGAACATCTGCCGCAGCTGCTGGCCCATCTCCTCCATGCCGGGCGGGGTCATGATGTCGACGCCGACGTTTGCGGACAGTTCGAGTTCGATCTCGCGCTCGTCCAGGTCGCCTGCGCGCAGCTGCCTGCGCAGCTTGGTCCGGGTCTCGTTGTCGTTGCCCTTCGCCGAAGGTTCCGCACCGATGTCCACCGTGGTGCTGGCGCCGAAACCGAAGCCGCTGGCCGGCACCTGCCGCCGCGGCAGCAGGGCGTCGAGGATGCGATCCTCGGCGCGCTCCTCGGCCTGGGTGCGCACGCGGGTCTTGGCCTGCTCGCGATAGAGCTTGACCGCGGTGTCGGCGAGGTCGCGGATGATCTGCTCGACGTCCTTGCCGACGTAGCCGACCTCGGTGAAGCGCGTGGCTTCCACCTTCACGAACGGCGCGTTGGCGAGCGTGGCCAGGCGGCGCGCGATCTCGGTCTTGCCCACGCCGGTGGGGCCGATCATCAGGATGTTTTTCGGCATCACCTCGTTGCGCAGCTCGTCGTCCAGCTGGGCGCGGCGCCAGCGGTTGCGCAGCGCGATGGCGACCGCTCGCTTGGCCTGCTGCTGGCCGACGATGTGGCGGTCGAGCTCCTGCACGATCTCGCGCGGGGTCATGGTTGAAGAGCTGGAATTAGGCATTGGGGATTCGGGATTCGGAAAGGCGAGGGTTGTCATACGAGCGTCGGATCCGGCGGGGGAATCGGCTTTCGAATCCCGAATCCCCAATCCCGAATCCCCGCTGTCAGAGTTCTTCGACCACGATGTTGCGATTGGTGTAGATGCAGATATCGCCGGCGATGTTGAGCGCCTCGGTGGCGACGGCTTTCGCGTCGAGCTGGGTGTGCGCGAGCAGCGCGCGCGCCGCCGACAGCGCGAACGGGCCGCCGGACCCGATCGCGACCAGGCCGTCCTCCGGCTCGATCACGTCGCCGGTGCCGCTGATGATCAGCGACGTCTGCTTGTCGGCCACCGCGAGCAGCGCTTCGAGCTTCCCGAAGCGGCGTTCGGTGCGCCAGTCCTTGGCCAGTTCCACCGCGGCGCGGGTGAGCTGGCCGTGCTTTTCCAGCTTCGACTCAAACAG
Organism: Luteimonas mephitis DSM 12574; assembly: GCF_000422305.1. Lineage (GTDB taxonomy): Bacteria > Pseudomonadota > Gammaproteobacteria > Xanthomonadales > Xanthomonadaceae > Luteimonas > Luteimonas mephitis. The sequence continues at coordinate 571,650 of NZ_KE383816.1, forward strand.
CTCGAACAGGGTGAACGCGTCGGCGGCCGCGCCGGCGAATCCGGCCAGCACTTGGCCGTCCTTGCCCAGGCGGCGCACCTTGCGCGCGTTGGCCTTCATCACCGTGTTGCCGAGCGTCACCTGGCCGTCACCGGCAACGACGACGTGGCCGTTGCGGCGCACCGACACGATGGTGGTGGCGTGGAAGACATTGGGGTTCTGGCTGGGGTCCATGCGGCCTCCGGGGTCGAGTCTTCTGGATGGGGGCCGGTGGCCGGGGACGCAAGCCCCGCAAGCGCCCCGTAGGAGCGGCCCGTGGCCGCGAGCTTTTTCCCGGCAACCGAGCGCAAGATCAAAAGCTCGCGGCCATGGGCCGCTCCTACGGGGTTCAGTCGCCTTTCTTGCGCTTGGCGCGCGGGTGCGCGGCGTCGTAGACCCTGGCCAGGTGCTGGAAATCCAGGTGGGTGTAGATCTGGGTGGTGGCGATGTCGGCGTGGCCGAGCAGTTCCTGCACGCCGCGCAAATCGCCGGAGGACTCGAGCACGTGGCTGGCGAAGCTGTGCCGCAGCATGTGCGGGTGCACGTGCTTGAACATGCCCTGGCGCTGGGCGAGCTGGCGGATGCGGATCTGCACCGCGCGCGGCGAGATAGGCGCGCCGCCGCGGCCGGGGAACACCGGGGCGTCGCTGGCGGCCTTCGTTTCGTCGCGCCAGGCGTCGAGCGCCGCGCGGGCGTGCGAACCGACCGGCACGCTGCGCTGCTTGCTGCCCTTGCCGAGCACGGTCACCAGCCCGTTGCCCAGGTCCAGGTCGCGCCAGCGCAACGCACACAGCTCCGACAATCGCAGGCCGGAGGAATAGAACAGTTCCAGCAGCGCGCGGTCGCGCAGGCCGAGCTTCACGTCGGTCGGCACTTCGACCAGGCGCGTGGCCTCGTCGGCGTCGAGCACCTGCGGCAGCTTGCGCGGCGCCTTGGGCGCACGGATCGCGGCGGCGGGGTTGAGCGCGACATGGCCGTTCTTCAGCAGCCACTGGAACCAGCTGCGGCAGGCCGAGAGGCGGCGCTGCAGGCTCTTGGGCGACAGCCCGCGCCGGTGCTCGGCGGCGACGAAGGCACGCAGCTGCTCGGCCTGCAGGGTTCCGGGATCGGCGATGCCCTGCCCCTGCGCCCAGTCCGACAGCGCGGCAAGGTCGCGCCGGTAGGCATCGAGCGTGTGCGCCGACATGCGGCGCTCGACTTCGAGGTGGGCGAGGAAGTCGGCCGGGCTTGCCATGGCTACGTGGAGCGATGCATGGCGCAGGACGATCCGCTAGGGATCGAACCTGCGCAGCGCGGTCGCGAACGCCTCGCCCATCATGCGCAGGAACAGCGTGCCCATGCCGGGATAGAAGCGGTTGGCATCGCGGCTGCCTACCGCCACCAGGCCGGCGCCAGCCAGCGGCAGCAGCGCGGTCGACTGCACTTCGTCCACGCGCGGGCCGTACAGCAGCGCCTGCTTGTCCGGATGCAGGCGGCCGCACAGCGGTTCGCCTTCGGCCAGGCAATCGCGGAACGGCACCAGCATCGCGTCGTCGCGCGGGATCACCTGCAGCCACTCGGCGTCATCGAGCCCCGCGACCGGCGCGAACAGCACGATCCGCACCAGGTCGCCGTTGAAATCCTCGCTGAGCCTGGCCACCATCGCGCGCACCGTGGCGGCCGCGCTGTCCTGGCGCAGCAGGTTGAGCGTGAGTTGCTGTGTCTGCACCGCGAGGCGCTCGTTCTCCTGCGCGATCGCGTACAGGTCGTGCAGGCGGCGGGTCAGCTCGCGGTTCTTGTCGCGCAGCACTTCGAGCTGGTAGCTGGCCAGCGACGCGGCCGGGCCTTCCTCGCGCGGCACCACCATGCTGATCGCCAGGTCCGGGAACTGCTGCAGGAACTTCGGATGCAGTCGCAGCCATGCGGCGACTTCGTGGGCACCGAGTCTGTCGGCGGTTTCGCTCATTGCAGCCACTCCCCTTCGAAAACGAATGCGGTCGGCCCGGCCATCATGATCTGCGCGCCGTCGTCGGGCCAGGCGATGCGCAGGTCGCCGCCGGGCAGCGACACGGTCACGTCGCGGCCGATGCGCCCGCGCCGCACCAGCACCGCCACCGCCGCGCAGGCGCCGCTGCCGCAGGCCAGCGTTTCGCCGACGCCGCGCTCGAACACGCGCAGGCGGACCAGGTCACGCGCGACCACCTCGGCGAAGCCGACGTTGGCCGACTGCGGGAATACGCCGTTGCGCTGCAGCGCCGGGCCGACGGTCGCCACCGGCGCGGCATCGACGTCGGCCACCTCGACCACCGCGTGCGGGTTGCCGGTCGAGACCGCGCCGAAGCGCAGCGGCTGGTCGCCCAGCTCGATCTCGTACTCGTCCTGCATGTCGCTGAAGCCGGCCAGCGGGATCGCCTGCGGCGCGAACCGGGGCACACCCATCGCGATGCGGTAGCGGCCGTTGCCCAGCGCTTCCACCGCGTGGGTGCCGGTCGGGCTGTCGAGTTCGAACGTCGCGCCGCCCGTCGCGCCGTCACGCACCAGCCATGCCGCGACGCAGCGCGCGCCGTTGCCGCACTGCTGCGAAGACGAGCCGTCGGCGTTCCAGATCCGGTAGGACGCGACCGATGCCGCGCTGCGTGGCGCCTCGACGGTCAGGATCTGGTCGCAACCGACGCCGGTGTGGCGGTCGGCCAGCGCGCGGCACAGCGCCGGCGACGGCGCGCTGGCGGCCGTGCGCAGGTCGAGGACCACGAAGTCGTTGCCGGCGCCGTGCATCTTGCTGAAATGCAGCGCGGCCACAGGTACATGCGGGCGACCAATCATTGCTCAGTCGCTGTCGCCGCCGTCGTCCAGCGGCAGCGGCTCAGGTTCGACCGGGGCGCCATCATCCGCCGGCTCGGTGGCGGATCCCGCGTCTCCGGCCGGCGTACCGGCGCCTGTCGCCGGCTCGGTTCCTTCGTCCGCGGCGACCGGTGCTTCGGCCTCGTCGGGCGCGTCGGGCAGGACCAGCGGGCCCTTGTTGCCGCAGCCGGACAGGGCCAGCGCGGCGGCGATCGAGAGCAGGGTCAGGCGCGTGATGTTCATGCCCCGCAGTGTAGCCGTGCCGGTGCGCGGCGCGAAGGCGGTGGCTGAATCCGCGCTGCAGTCGCGTGGCCGGACCGGCTAACGCGGGCCCGGCGCCGGTGGTTCGGGCCGCCGCCACAGCCATGCGGCCGTCACGGCCATGCAGCCGATGCCGATCGCGGCCATCCACGCGCGCGGCGCCGTCCACCACAGGACCAGCCCGCAGGCGGCCATCGCCAGCGTCGCCATCCACTTGGCGCGCCGGCGCACCGCGCCGTATGCCTGCCAGTCAACGATCATCGGCCCGAACACTCGGTGCGCGAGCAGCCAGCGGTGCAGGCGCTCCGACCCGCGCGCGGCGGCGAACGCCGACAGCAGCACGAAGGGAACGGTGGGCAGTCCCGGCAGCACGATGCCGACCAGGCCCAGGCCGAGGCTGGCATAGGCCAGCAGCCACCAGGCCCAGCGGAAGCGATGCGTGGTCACGGGTCGACGCCGGGTTTCATGCTGCCTGCCCTTGCAGGAGCGGCTTCAGCCGCGAGCTTGTGTCCGGCCGCCCACCTGCGAAGACAGGGGCTTGGAAGGGAGCGTGCGCGGTTCCCGATACTGCCGAAGGCATCCTCCCCGACCGTCCGGCCATCGAACGCGGTTCGATGGCGTTCGCCAGGCCGCGAGCCAGTGGCTCGCAGGCGGTCTTCCCCACTGCCTGCGTTTGCATGAGGTCGGGCAAAGAGCCTGCGGCTGAAGGCGTTCCTGCAAGCAGGCAGGCGTCAGCGATCGTCCGCACCCAGCTGGTCGAGCAGGAACGCATACATCTCCGACAGCTCGCGGTACTTGCGGAAGCGCCCGGACTTGCCGCCGTGGCCGGCATCCATGTTGGTGCGCAGCAGGACCGGCAGCGGGCCGGTGTCCACGTCGCGCAGCTTCGCCACGTACTTCACCGGTTCCCAGTACTGCACCTGTGAATCCCACAGCCCGGTGCCGACGAACATCGCCGGATAGGCGCGTGCTTCGAGGTTGTCGTAGGGCGAGTACGACAGCATGTAGTCGTAGAACCGCTCCTGCTCCGGGTTGCCCCACTCGTCGTATTCCAGCGTGGTCAGCGGGATGCCCGCGTCGAGCATCGTGGTGACCACGTCCACGAACGGCACCTGCGACAGGATCACGCGGTACTTGTCCGGTGCCATGTTGGTGATCACGCCCATCAGCAGGCCGCCGGCACTGCCGCCGTAGGCCGCGACGCGGTCGGGCGCGGCGTAGCCTTCGGCCACCAGGAAATCGGTCACGTCGATGAAGTCGGTGAAGGTGTTCTTCTTGTGCAGCAGCTTGCCGTCGTCGTACCACTGACGGCCCATTTCCTGGCCACCGCGGACGTGGGCGATGGCGTAGACCATGCCGCGGTCGAGCAGGCTGACCGTGGTCGCGCTGAAGGCCGGGTCGATCGAATGGCCGTAGCTGCCGTAGGCGTACTGCAGCAGCGCGGCCTTGCCGTTCTTCTCGAAGCCCTTCCGGTAGACCACCGACACCGGCACCCGGGTGCCGTCGCGCGCGGTGGCCCAGAGGCGTTCGGTGGCGTACTTCGACGCGTCGTAGCCGAGCACGGGCTGCTGCTTGAGCTGGCGTCGCTCGCCGGTCTCGACGTTGAGCTCGTAGGTCGTCTCCGGCGTGGTCATCGAGGTGTAGCCGTAGCGCAGCCACGGCGTGTCGTGCTCGGAGTTGATGTCCAGGCCCATCGAGTAGGCGGATTCGTCGGCCTTGACGTATTCCTCCGAGCCGTCGGCCTTCAGCAGGCGGATGCGCTCCAGCCCGCCGGAGCGCTCGGCGATCGCGGTGAAGCCGTCGAACAGGTCGAAGTCCTCGATGAAGACGTCGTCGCGGTGCGGCACCAGGTCCACCCAGTCCTTGCGCGAGGTGCTGCCGTCGGGCGCGGTGACCAGCTTGAAGTTGGTGGCGCCATCGACGTTGGTGAGGATCACCCAGCGGTCGCCGAGGTGGTCGGCGTGGTACTCGTTGCCCTGCTCGCGCGGCGCCAGCACGGTGAACTCGCGCGGGTCGGCGGCCGGCGCGCAGCGTATTTCCCGCATCGTGGTCGCCCCGAGGTCGATGCAGATGTACTTGTCGTCGCGGCTGCGGCTGATGCCCATGTAGAAGCTGTCGTCGGCCTCTTCGTAGACCAGTTGATCCTCGCTGGGCGGGGTGCCGAGCACGTGCTTCTTCACGCGCACGGTAAGCAGCGTTTCCGGGTCGTTCTCGGCGTAGAACAGGGTCTTGTTGTCGTCGGCCCAGGCGGTGTCGTAGGCCACGCCGGTGATGACTTCGGGATAGACCTCGCCGGTCTCCAGGTTCCTGAAATGCAGGCTGTACTGGCGGCGCCCGACGTCGTCCTGGGTCCAGGCGACGATCCGGTTGTCCGGCGACACGTCGTACTCGGCCAGGCTGAAGTAGTCCTTGCCCGCCGCCATCTCGTTGACGTCGAACAGGATCTCCTCGGGCCCTTCCATCGTGCCCTTGCGGCGCGCGTGGATCGGATAGTCCTTGCCGGTCTCGAACCGCGTGTAGTACCAGTAGCCGCGCTCGCGGTACGGCACCGAGCTGTCGTCCTGCTTGATGCGGCTGACGATCTCCGCGTACAGCGCGTCCTGCAGCGGCTTGAGCGGCGCCATGAACGCGTCGGCGTAGGCGTTCTCGGCCTCGAGGTACGCCAGCATCTCCTTGTCCTTGCGGCTGTCGTCGCGCAGCCAGTAGTAGGCGTCGTCGCGCGAGGCGCCGAACGGGGCTTCGACGACGTGCGGCTTGCGTGCGACATCCGGCGGTGTCGGCGTTTGTGCGGCTTGGCTGTTGTCGGTCATCAGGAGGGCGAGGAGCAGGAGGAAGGTCGGCTTCATGGATGGGGCCCGGGACATGGATTCGCAACGGGAACGCGCCGCCGGGGCGGCGCGGATCCGGGACATAGTGCCTGTTTCGACGGGCGGCCGGGCGCGGACGCTCAGAACCGCAGGTGCTTGACCGATTTGCCGTTGCGGCGGATCAGGCGCAGCGCCTCGATCCCGACCTGGATGTGGCTTTCGACGTAGTCGGCGCTCACCTTCGCGTCCGACGCTTCGGTCTTGACGCCCTCCGGCACCATCGGCTGGTCCGACACCAGCAGCAGCGCGCCGCAGGGGATGCGGTTGGCGAAGCCGGCGGCGAACACCGTCGCGGTTTCCATGTCGATGGCCATGCAGCGCATCACCCGCAGTCGCTCCTTGAACGCCTCGTCGTGCTCCCAGACCCGGCGGTTGGTGGTGAACACGGTGCCGGTCCAGTAGTCCAGGCCCATGTCGCGGATCATCGTCGAGACCGCGCGCTGCAGCGCGAACGCCGGCAGTGCCGGCACCTCCGGCAGCAGGTAGTCATCGCTGGTGCCCTCGCCGCGGATCGCGGCGATCGGCAGGATCAGGTCGCCGAGCTGGTTCTTGCGCTTGAGCCCGCCGCACTTGCCGAGGAACAGCACCGCCTTGGGCGCGATCGCCGACAGCAGGTCCATCATGGTCGCGGCGTTCGGGCTGCCCATGCCGAAGTTGATCATGGTGATGCCGTCGGCGGTGGCGCTGGGCATCGGCCGGTCGGTGCCGACGATCGGCGCGCCGGCCAGGCGACTGAAGTGGTTGAGGTAGCCGCCGAAATTGGTCAGCAGGATGTGTTCGCCGAACTCCTCCAGCGGCACGCCGGTGTAGCGCGGCAGCCAGTTCTCGACGATCTGTTCTTTTTCCTTCATGGCGCGTCTCCTGTTCGCGCCATTTTGTCACGCTGCCGGCGCGGCCTCCACGCGGTTGCGCCCGGCGTGCTTGGCCGCGTACATCGCCAGGTCGCTGCGCGCGACCAGGCTGGCGACGCTGTCGCCCATCCGGTAGGTCGCCACGCCGATGCTGACGGTGAGCGCCACCGGGATGCCGTCGACCTGGGCGCACCGGGCCTCGATGCTGCGCCGGATGCACTCCCCGGTGCGCCTGGCCTGGTGCAGGTCGGAGCCGGGCAGCACCAGCAGGAACTCCTCGCCGCCCAGGCGGCCGATGTGGTCGCCGTAGGCGAGCTCGCCGCCGGCCACGCGCACCAGTTCGCGCATGCAGGCGTCGCCGACAGCGTGGCCGTGGCTGTCGTTGATCTCCTTGAAGTGGTCCAGGTCGAGGAAGATCGCCGACAGCGCGCCGCCGTGTTCGCGCGCGCGCACGATCGCCCAGTCCAGGCGCTGTTCGATGCCGCTGCGGTTGAACACCCCGGTCAGCGCGTCGCGCTGGGCGTGCAGCTGCGCGCTGTCGCGCTCGCGGCGCATGGTCAGCATGCGGTCGGCCAGGATCAGGACCAGGACGATGGCCGTGAACGCCAGCATCAGCGGCAGGCCGTACTCGATGCCCGGCGTCAGCGGCGCGCCGATGCTCAGCTGCACGGCGCGCGCGGTGGACAGCGCCACCAGCGGCACCCACGCAAGCAGTGCGTAGGCGGCGCGCAGGTGCCGCCGCCACGACGCCGCGCCCAGCGCGACCAGCGCCAGCACGTTGGCCGCCATCAGGGTGGCGTTGCCGGCCACCGGGAACCAGTCCTTGTCCGACGGCCACGGCAGCCACAGCACCGCCACCAGCACCAGCGATGCGTAGCCGCCGACCCAGCGCAGCAATCGGCTCGGCAACGGCACGTGCTGGTCGAGGTCGGCTAGGCGGATCAGGAAGAACGACGCCGCCGCCGTGGCCAGCGTGGCGATGGTCCAGATGCCTTCCACCCCGAACCGGGCGAGCACGCGCAGTCCCGGCAGCGCATAGGCCTCGCCGTAGGCGCACAGCAGGTACATCAGCTGCAGCGCCATCGTCGCCGCGTACAGCAGGTAGACGCGCTCGCGCAGCAGCAGCCAGAACAACAGCACCACCAGCGAGATGCCGACCAGCACGCCGATCACCAGCGAGATCAGGCGCACGTGCACGACGTCCTCGGCCAGCTGCGCATCGGCATCGCGCACCGCGACCTGCAGCGGATAGCGCGCGCCTTCGACGCCGATGAAGACCGGGCCGGCGGCCGGCAGCGGAAACACCAGCGCGCGACGCGAGAAGCGCGGGTCGAGGCTGCGGTCGAACAGGCTCCGCGTGACCGGCCGGTAGTCCGGCGGCGCCATCACCGTGACCCGCGCGCTGTAGGAGTGGTAGACGAGCAGCAGCGGCTCGGTGCCCGACGCCGGCCCGGGCTGCAGCCGCCACCAGCCGCGGCCATCGGCGTCGCCGGCAAGGCGGTGGACATTGCCGACCGGCTCGAAGGCGCTGTCCGGCAGCGCCAGCACGTCCGCGGGGGCGGGCATCGACGACGCGGGGAGATCGGGGAGGTGCTGCAGGCGTTCGACTTCGGCCGTACTCGCCGGCCCGGGCAGGGCCAGCAGGCACAACATGATGGCCATTGCGATACGCTGCATCGACATCTCCCGTCGAGCACCCTGCGCGTGACCGCGAGTGTCCACCGTACCTCGCGGTACCGCAACCAGAATCGCCTGCGCAAGCCGGCCGGCGCGCCGGCGTATGCTGCCCGTCCGGGCATGGGAGAGGACCGTGGACCACATCAACTGGCTGGCCGTGCTGGTCGCGGCGGTTTCGGCGTTCATCCTGGGCGGCATCTGGTACGGGCCGCTGTTCAAGGCCGCCTGGTGCCGCGAGGCCGGCATCGATCCCGAGGCCTCGCCGCGGCATCCGGCGCGGGTGTTCGGCACCGCGTTCGCCTGCAGCCTGCTGGCGGCGTTCGCATTCGCCGCATTCTTCCACCCCGCGCCCGATGCGCTGCACGCGGCCCACAACGGGCTGCTGGTCGGCGCGGCCTGGGTGGCGACGAGCTTCGGCATCAACTACGCCTTCGCCGGCCGCAGCCTGAAGCTGTGGCTGATCGACGGCGGCTACCACGTGCTGCAGTTCGTCGCGTACGGGCTGATCATCGGCCTGTGGCACTGATCGCGCCATGAGCACGTTTGCCAGGGGCACGCTTGCCTGGAGCACGTCCGCATGAGCACGCTGCCGCTGCGCTGGTACTTCGACTTCATCTCGCCGTTCGCCTTCCTGCAGTGGCCGAAGATCCGCGCGCTGATGGCAACCGACCCGGTGGTGCCGGTGCCGATCGTGTTCGGCGCGGTACTCGGCGCGATCGGCCAGAAGGGCCCGGCCGAGATTCCCGGCAAACGCACGTTCACCTATCAGCACGCCCTGTGGCGGGCGCGGCAGCGCGGCATCGAACTGCGGTTCCCGCCGGCGCACCCGTTCAATCCGCTGGCCGCGCTGCGGCTGTGCATCGCCGCAGGCAGCACGCCCGCCGCAATCGACGCGATCTTCGACTGGATCTGGATCCGCGGCGAGGCCGGTGACAGCGCCGAAGCGCTGGCGCCGGTGGCGGAGAAGCTGGGGGTGCAGGCAACAGCGCTGGCCGAAGACGCGACCAAGGCCGCGCTGCGCGACAACACTGCCTCGGCCATCGCAGCGGGCGTGTTCGGCGTGCCGACGCTGGCGATCGGAGACGCCCTGTTCTGGGGCGACGATGCGCACGAATTCGCACTCGCCGTGCTGTGTGATCCCGCGCTGCTGGACGAAGCCGGGATGCGCCACCTGGCAGCGTTGCCCGAAGGCGTGCAGCGCCGCTGACCCCCCGTGCCGCGGACCCGCTGCCCGCGCTCCCGGACGCAGGCGCGCCTGTTGTATCGTGGCGACCATCATCAACGGCAGGACTGCGGACCATGCGCATCGGACTCGTCGTCGACTCGGCCTGCGACCTGCCGAAGGACTTCATTGAACAACACAGCATCGAGATCCTGCCGATCACCGTGCGGATCGACGATGCCGTGCAGGTCGACTACCGCGACCAGGCCGCCACGCTCGCTTACCTCCATGCCCACATCGCCGAGCGCGGCGCCAACGCCGAGACCCTTCCGTTCACCGTCGAACAGATCCGCGACCTGTTCCTGAAGAAGCTGGTGATCGACTACGACTACGTGCTCTGCATGACGATCACGCGCACGCGCAGCCCGATTTTCGACAACGCCCAGCAGGCCAGCTTCGCGATCCTCAACGGCTACCGCGCGATCCGCGCCGCGGCGGGCAACAACACCCCGTTCGCACTGCGCGTGATCGACAGCCAGAACCTGTTCAGCGCGCAGGCGATCCTGCCGGTCGAAGCGGTGCGCCTGCGCGCGGCCGGCGAGGAGCCGGGGCGGATCCGCAGCCGGCTCGAGGAACTGGCCGCGAACACTTACGGCTACCTGGTCCCCCGCGACCTGTACTACATCCGCAACCGCGCGCGCGCCAAGGGTGACCGCAGCGTCAGCCTGTTCAGCGCCGCACTGGGCACCGCGCTGGACATCAAGCCGATACTGCGCGGCTACCGCGGCGATACCGGGCCGGTGGCCAAGGTGAAGGGCTTCGATGCGGCCACGCAGCAGATGTTCGAGTTCGCCGCGCGGCGCGTGGACGCCGGCCTGCTGACCCCGACCGTGGCGCTGTGCTACGGCGGCGAACTCGACGAGATGCGCGCCCTGCCCGGCTACGCCACGCTGCGCGACGCCTGCGGGGCGAACAACATCGAAGTGTTCGAAAGCGTGATGAGCCTGACCGGCATGGTCAACGTCGGCAAGGGCGCGGTGGTGGTCGGGTTCGCGGCCGAGCCGCACGAGTTCGACAAGGCGTGATGGGCGATTGGTAGCAGGCGTTTCGGGAAGCCCGACCGCGGGCCGTTGCGGGAGCGGATCCACGTCCGGCTCACGGTCGCCTGATAGCCTGCATGCAACCGCGACGTCGACCTGATCCGTGAGCTTCCTGATCTTGCCTTGCAGGAGCGGCGGAAGCCGCGATGCTTTTATCGCCAAGGCCATCGCGGCTGCCGCCGCTCCTACGAAGGTCGATTCCGGAAATCTCGCGGCCGAAGCCGTTCCCACCCAACCACGTGACGGAGACCCCATGGCCACGCGCTACTACATCGCCATCCCCGATACATCGAAGGCCCGCGCCGCGGGCGAGTTCGCATTCCGCTCGCAGGGCGCCGACGGCATGGCGCAGGAGCTGCAGGACGCACTGCGCGGCACCGCGCTGTTCGAGCGCTGGCGCGCGACGCAGGACGACCCGGACGCGGTCGACCCGGCGCTCGGCGCCACCGATCCCGCGGCGACGGTCGAAGGCCGGCAGGACGACCTGCACATCGACCTGGTCGTGGTCACGTCGATTCCAGGCGCGGTCTTCAAACAGCGCCTGCGCCTGCTCGCCGGCAGTGCCTGGGAACTGCGCGATGTCTCGGCCGCCTGAGGGCGGTGGCCGCGATCGGTTTCGATATCCGCCGCTTCGCCTGAACCCGCCAGGCCGATGATCGCCGACACCCCGCGCACGCCGGTCCTGCTGGCCTGGAGTGGCGGCAAGGACGCGGCGTGGACGCTGCATGCGCTGCGCCAACGCGACGACGTGGAGGTGGTGGCGCTGCTGTCCAGCATCACCACCGAGTACGGCCGCTCGTCGATGCAGGGCGTGCGTCGCGACGTGCTGCACGCACAGGCCGCCGCTTGCGGGTTGCCGCTGCTCGAAGCCGGGATTCCTACCAGCTGCGACAACGCCGTCTACGAAGCGGCGATGGCGCACGCGCTGGCCGAGGCAAGCGCGCGCTGGCCCGGATTGCACACCGCCGCCTTCGGCGACCTGCTGCTGGAAGACGTCCGCGCCTGGCGCATGGCGCAGTGCGCGCGGATCGGCTGGGAGGTGATGACGCCGCTGTTCGGCAGCGACACGGCGCAACTGGCGCGCGAGATGGTCGCCGGCGGCCTGCGCGCCACGCTGTGCTGCGTGGACACGCACCAGCTCGACGCCGGGTTCGCCGGACGCGCGTTCGACGACGCCCTGCTCGACGCCCTGCCGCCGGGCGTCGACCCGTGCGGCGAAAACGGCGAGTTCCACACCTGCGTTGCCGACGGCCCGATGTTCACCCGGCCGCTGGCGCTCGAACGCGGCGACACCGTGCTGCGTGACAGCCGTTTCGCCTGCACCGATTTCGCGCTCGGGCCAGCCGCGTCGCGGTAACGCGCGGCACGCGGCGGGCGCGCCATTCGCAACTGCGGGTCAGAACCCGGTCGCGCGCGTCGCGTCGCAGTGCAGGCGCAGGTATTCCAGTGCGTCGTGCACGCGCTTCGCGGTCGACTCCGCATCCAGGTGGAGCACGGCGTCGTCGCTGTTGCCGGCCAGGCGGATGCGGACTTCGGCGCCGACGCGACGCAGCGCGCGGACCGACCCGAAGTGCATGCCTTCCGGGTCCCCGATCAGCGGCCCGCCCAGCAGGTCCGCCAGCGGGGCGTCGGTCGCGTCATCATAGTCCTGCGGATTGCGCAGCAGCAGCCACGTCCCGGATGCGTCGGCGCGCAGGCGCGACACGCAGGGCTCGACGGGATCCGCCTCCACGATCACCGGCAGCGGGTCGAAGCTGGCGCGCACGCCCTCGTTCCGCGCCCTGGCGCTTATTTCGGCCATCGGCGTGGACACGTAGCGGTTGCCCGGCAGCATCTGCTGCAGGAACGCCTGCGCACTGGCGACGCTGCGTCCGCCGTCCGGCGCCGCATCGCCTGCCTCATCCGCCGCCGTGGCGCCGGCCGCAGCCAGCAGCAGCGCCGCCGGCACGACAACGCGCACCCATGCGCCGTGTTTTGCCCGCATGCCCATGCCCCCGAAAGACGCGCCTGGAATCCACGCGCCGCGGTCAGCCCTGCATTGCGCGCGCGTGGTGCCCGATATGCTCGCCGATGAAACTGGCGATGAAATAGTAGCTGTGATCGTAGCCGGGCCGGAGGCGCAGCGTCAGGGGGTGGCCCGCCGCCTCGCAGGCGGCCTGCAGCAGCTGCGGCCGCAGCTGGCCGTCGAGGAATTCGTCGGCGTCGCCCTGCTCGACCAGCAGCGGCAGTTTCTCGCGCGCGGACTTCACCAGTTCGACCGCGTCGTACTGCTTCCAGGCCTCGCGGTCGTCGCCAAGATAGGCGCTGAACGCCTTCTCGCCCCACGGCACCTGCGATGGCGCGACGATCGGCGAGAACGCGGACACGCTGCGATAGCGCCCGGGGTTGCGCAGCGCGATCACCAGCGCGCCGTGGCCGCCCATCGAGTGGCCGCTGATCGCACGCGCGCCGGTGGCCGGGAAGTCTGCTTCAACCAGCGCCGGCAGCTCGTCGACGACGTAGTCGTGCATCCGGTAGTGCGTCGCCCACGGCTGCTGCGTGGCGTTGACGTAGAAGCCGGCGCCCTGCCCGAGGTCGTAGGCGTCATCGTTGGCCACGCCGTCGCCGCGCGGGCTGGTGTCAGGGGCAACCAGGATGATCCCGTGTTCGGCGGCGTAGCGCTGCGCGCCGGCCTTGGTGATGAAGTTCTGTTCGTTGCAGGTCAGCCCCGACAGCCAGTACAGCACCGGGCACGGGCCGTGCGCGGCCTGCGGCGGCAGGTACACGCCCACGGTCATGTCGCAGCCCAGCGCGTCGGAGCGATGGCGATAAACGTCCTGCCAGCCGTTGAAGCAGGCGCGATGTTCGATGCGTTCCATTCGGTGTCCTCCAGGTATCCGGTGCGAAACCGGCCTCGCGCTCGCGCGAGGACATTGATCGTGGCGCGAGCCGGTGGCTCGCCAGCGTCCTTCCCCGCCCGGCGGGCGGGCGAAGGGATCGGTCAGTAGTGGATGACGGTGCGGATCGACTCGCCGTCGTGCATCAGGTCGAAGGCCTCGTTGATGCGCTCCAGCGGCAGCGTGTGAGTGATGTACGGATCGAGGTCGAGCTCGCCCGACATCGCCTGTTCGACCATGCCCGGCAACTGCGTTCGGCCCTTGACGCCGCCGAACGCGGTGCCCAGCCACTTGCGGCCGGTGACCAGCTGGAACGGGCGGGTGGAGATCTCCTGCCCCGCGCCGGCCACGCCGATGATCACCGACTGGCCCCAGCCGCGGTGCGCGCATTCGAGCGCCGCGCGCATCACGTTGACGTTGCCGATGCACTCGAACGAGTGGTCCACGCCCCAGCCGGTCATCTCGATGATGACCTGCTGGATCGGCTGGTCGTGGTCCTTCGGGTTGACGAACTCGGTGGCACCCATCGCGCGCGCCTTGTCGAACTTGCCGGGATTGGTGTCGATGGCGATGATCCGCCCGGCCTTGGCCTGCACCGCGCCCTGGATCACCGCCAGGCCCAGCGCGCCGAGACCGAAGACCGCGACGCTGTCGCCTTCCTGCACCTTGGCCGTGTTGTGGACGGCGCCAATGCCGGTGGTGACGCCGCAGCCGAGCAGGCAGACCTTCTCCGCCGGCGCATCGGGGTTGATCTTCGCCAGCGAGACTTCGGCCACCACCGTGTACTCGCTGAACGTCGAGCAGCCCATGTAGTGGTACAGCGGCTTGCCCTGGTAGGAGAAGCGCGAGGTGCCGTCGGGCATCACGCCCTTGCCCTGGGTGGCGCGCACCGCCACGCACAGGTTGGTCTTGCCGGACCTGCAGAACTCGCACTGGCCGCATTCGGCGGTATACAGCGGGATCACGTGGTCGCCGGGCGCGACGCTGGTGACGCCCTCGCCCACTTCCACCACCACGCCCGCGCCCTCGTGGCCCAGCACCACCGGGAACAGGCCCTCGGGGTCTGCGCCCGACAGGGTGAACGCGTCGGTGTGGCACAGCGCGGTGTGGGTGATCTTCACCAGCACCTCGCCCTTGCGCGGCGGCTCGACGTCGATCTCGACGATCTGCAGGGGCTGTCCGGCTTCGAAGGCAACGGCGGCGCGGGATTTCATGGCATGTCTCCGGTGTTGTGCGGGTTATCTGAGGTAGGAGCGGACCAGCGCGATGGCGTCATCGACGCTGGCCTGGCGTTGTTCGGGCGTGGCAGCGGGCTGCGCAAGCTCCTCGCGCAAATGGCTTTCCAGCACGCCGGACATCAACCCGTTGACCGCGCCGCGGATGGCCGCGATCTGCTGCAGCACGGGCGCGCAGTCGCTGCCGCCCTCGAGCGCGCGTTCAAGCGCGTCGAGCTGGCCGCGGACACGGCGCACGCGCGTCAGGACGCGCTTCTTTTCCTCGGGGCTGTGGGGCATCGGGCTGCGCCAGCGGATACTGGCCCCCAGTATATGGCAACGCCGCGGGAAGAGCATCATTCCCGCAGGAGCGCCCCATGGGCGCGATCGCATTCCCGGCAAAAGCCATCGCGCCCATGGGGCGCTCCTGCGGGCAGCGACCGCGGGGTCGTCCCCGGATCAAGGGTCGGGGGCGTAGACCCGACCTACGGCAGCAGCGCGTCGTCCAGCGCCGCGGCGCGCTGCGCGGCCTCGCGTGCGCGCAGGCGCGTCGCGTATTCGACGAACGCCGGCCGCTCGGGCAGGGTCTTGAACATCAGCCCCCACGAGACCTGGCTGCCGACGTACACATCGGCGGCGGTGAACTGTTCGCCCAGCAGCCACGGCGACGCCGACGCGACTGCGATCTCCAAGGTGTCGACAGTCTGTTCGAAGCTGCCGTAACCCACCATGCCGGCGCGCTCGGCGGGTGCCAGCAGGCCCATCGCCTTGGCCGACACCGCGGCCTCGACCGGTCCTGCAGCGAAGAACATCCAGCGGTAGTAAGGGCCACGCAGCGGGTCGCCGTGCGCCGGCGCCAGCCCGGCTTCGGGGAAGGCGTCGGCGAGGTAGGCGCAGATCGCCGCGCCCTCGGTGACCACCACGCCGCGGTGCACGATCGCGGGCACCTTGCCCATCGGATTGATCGCCAGGTAGTCGGGCGACTTCTGCGAACCGTCGAACGCCAGCACCTGCGTCCGGTAGGGCTGACCGACCTCCTCCAGCATCCAGCGCACGATGCGTCCGCGCGACTGCGGGTTGGTGTAGAAGGCGAGTTCATCGCGGTCGTGGGCCATGGGCGGCACTCCGAGTCGAAGGGGTTTCCGAGTCTAAATCCCCCCGCTGCAATGTAGGAGCGGCTTCAGCCGCGAACTCTTGCCATTCCGGTCGCCGCGCGAAAAGCTCGCGGCTGAAGCCGCTCCTGCAAGTGGCCTATGTCAACCGGTGTTCTGGATCCCCGCCGCGATCCCGTTCACCGTCGCCAGCAGCGCGCGCAGGGTGTCGTCGTCCTGGCGGCCGTCGGCGCGCCAGCGGCGCAGCAGCTCGACCTGCAGCAGGCTGATCGGGTCGACGTAGGGATTGCGCAGCCGGATCGACAGCCGCAGCCGCGGGTCGCCGCTGAGCAGCGCGTCCTCGTCGCGGATCGCAAGCAGGGTGTCGCGGGTGCGCGCGAACTCGTCGGCGATGCCCGGGAACAGCGCCGCGTGTTCGCCGGCCAGTCGCGAATAGCGTTCGAAGATCGCCAGGTCCGACTTGGCCAGCGTCATCTCCATGTCGTCGAGCAGGGTGCCGAAGAACGGCCAGTCGCGCGCCATCTCCGCCATCGCGTCGCGGCCGTGCGTCTCGACGCCGTGCTGCAGCGCGCGGCCAACGCCGTACCAGGCGGTCAGCCCGGAGCGGTTCTGCGCCCATGCGAACACCCACGGGATCGCGCGCAGCCCGCGGATGCCGGCGTCGCGGCGCCGCGAGGGACGCGAGCCGATGTGCAGGCGTTCGATCACGTCGATCGGGGTGGCGGCGCGGAAGTAGTCGTCGAAGCGCGGCTCGTCGTAGACCAGCGCGCGGTAATGCGCGCGCGCCACGCCGGCCAGCCCGGACGCGATCTCGCGCCAATGTGCCTCGCGCGGGTCCGGCGCGCGCGGGCGCAGGCTGGCCTGCATCACCGCCGCGGTGGCCTGCTCCAGGTTGCGCAGCGCCAGCGCGCGGATGCCGTACTTGCGGTGGATCACCTCGCCCTGCTCGGTCATGCGCAGGCTGCCGTCGACCGAGCCGCGCGGCGCGGCCATCACCGCGCGGCTGGTCTTGCCGCCGCCGCGGCTGACCGAGCCGCCGCGGCCGTGGAAGAAGACGATGCGCACGCCCGATGCCTGCGCCAGCGCGGTCAACGCCACCTGGGTCTGCTGCAACGCCCAGCGCGAGGCCAGCAGGCCGCCGTCCTTGGCGCTGTCGGAGTAGCCGAGCATCACCGTCTGCCGGTCCCCGCGCGTGCGCAGGTGGTCGCGGTAGACGGGATCGTCGAACAGCGCGCGCATCACTGCCGGCGCGGCGTCCAGGTCGGCCACGGTCTCGAACAGCGGCGCGACGTCCAGCGGCACCGCACTGCCTTCGACGCAGCCGGCGATCCGCGCCAGCGCCAGCACCGCCAGCGCGTCGGCGGCGTTGCGGGCCATGCTGATGATGTACAGCCCGATCGCGTCGTTGCCGTGCGTGCGGCGCAGTTCGCGCGCTTCGCGGAACACGGCCAGCGTCGATGCGGCAACGTCACCGCCCGCACCCGCCGGCGCATTCGTCTTTCCGGTCGCTGCGCCGGCGATCACCTCGTGCAGGCGCTTGACCTGCGCATCCAGCGGCCTCGACGCCCAGCCAGGATCGTCGAGCAGCGTCGCCAGCGCTTCCTCGTGCACCGCCGAATCCTGCCGCAGGTCGAGCGCGGCGAGGTGGAAACCGAAGCCGCGCGCGCGCCGCAGCACGCGCTGCAGCGCGAAGCGCCCGGCATGCTCGCCACGATGGTGGACGAGGCTGGCGTCGGCCAGTTCCAGGTCGGCGATGAAGTCGTCGATGCCCTCGTACCCGTGCGCCTGCTGCGCCCCTGTGGCCGCGAGCTTGGCGCCCATCAGCTCGAACAGCACCCGGTACGGCATGTCGGCGCGGCGCGGCGCGATCGCCGCGGCCACGCCGGGCCACTGCGCGGCATACGCATCGATGCGCGCGATCAGCGCATCGTCGACGCCGACCTGCCCGAGCGACTGGGTCAGCACGCCGCCCAGCGCGCGCAGGTCGGCGCGGTACTGCGCCAGCGCCAGCGCGCGCTGCGCGTCGAGCGCCGCGCGCATGGTCCCGGCGTTGACGTTCGGGTTGCCGTCCATGTCGCCGCCCACCCAGGTCCCGAAGCGCAGCAGCTTCGGCACCGCGAGGCGCTGGCCGTAGACCGCCTCGATCGCGTCGGCGAACGTTTCGTAGAACACCGGAAGCGTGCGGTACAGCACGTGGGCGAGGTAGAACCCCACGTGCTCCACCTCGTCCTGCACGGTCGGCTTGAGCGATGGCGCTTCGGCGGTCTGCCAGGTCGAGGTCAGCGCCAGGCGGATACGGGCTTCGTCGGAACGACGCTCGGGCGGCGTGCGCCCGCGGTCGATGTCGGCGACCAGCCGCTCGACGATGGTGCGCTCCTTGTCGAGCAGCGCGCGGCGCACGATCTCGGTGGGGTGCGCGGTGAACACCGGTTCGACCGACAGCCGCGGCAGGAACGCGGCGAGTTCGTCGAACGTCACCCCGGCATCGCGCAGCCCGCGCAACACCGCCTCGAGCCCGCCCGGCTGCGGCGCGTCGCCGCTGCGCTGGTGGTCGCGGCGACGGCGGATGCGATGCACGCGCTCGGCGAGGTTGGTGGCGCCGAAGTAGGCGGCGAAGGCACGCACCAGCGCGTCGGCATCTTCCAGCGCGACATCCGCAAGGCGCCGGGCCAGCGCGTCGACCGGCGCGCCGTCCTCGCGCCGGGCGATGGCCATGCGCCGTACCGACTCGACCTGCTCGAGGAAGGCGGGCGACTGCTGCTCGGCCAGCATCTGCCCGACCATCGCGCCGAGCCGGCGCACGTCGTCGCGCAGCAGCGCGTCGGTCGGGACGAATTCGATTTCGCGCAGCGGCACGGAGTTGTCGCGGGAGCCAGGAACGTCGGCGGTCGATTCGGGTGTGCTCATCCCCGAAGCCTACATGGCGCGGCGCGACGGCCGCGGCAAGGCCGGCGCAGGCGCGGGCAATCAGTAGGCGAACTCGCGGAACACCGGATCCACGCTGCCGTTCCATTCGCCGTGGAACAGCGCCAGCTTGCGCTCGGCCGGGGTCTCGTTGGCTTCGGCGGCCTCGACCAGGGTCGCGAGGAAGAGGCTTTCGTCGGCGCCATTGCCGTTGAGCCGCGCGCGGCGGCGCAGGCCGGCGGCGGAAATCTTCAGCGCCTCCAGCGCCAGTTCGCGCACGGTCGCGCCGCGGAACGGCAGCTTCAACGCCCGCTTCGGCACGCCGTCGCGCAGCGCATTGCGCTCTTCGAGGGTGAAGTCCTTCACCAGGTCCCACGCCGCATCGAGTGCCTCGTCGTCGTACAGCAGCCCGACCCAGAACGCCGGCAGCGCGCACAGCCGGTTCCACGGGCCGCCGTCGGCGCCGCGCATTTCCAGATACTTCTTCATCCGCACTTCGGGGAAGGCGGTGGTCATGTGGTCCGACCAGTCGACCAGCGTCGGCAGCGCGCCCGGCAGCACGGGCAGCCTGCCGCGCATGAAGTCGCGGAAGCTCTGCCCGCTGGCGTCGTGGTAGGTCCCGTCGCGGTAGCTGAAGTACATCGGCACGTCGAGCAGGTAATCGACGTAGCGTTCGTAGCCGAAGCCGTCCTCGAACACGAAGTCGAGCATGCCGGTGCGATCGGGGTCGGTGTCGGTCCAGATGTGCGAGCGGTAGCTGAGGTAGCCGTTGGGCCTGCCTTCGGTGAACGGCGAATCGGCGAACAGCGCGGTCGCGACCGGCTGCAGCGCCAGCGACACGCGGAACTTCTTCACCATGTCCGCTTCGCTGGCGAAATCGAGGTTGACCTGCACCGTGCAGGTGCGGGTCATCATGTCGAGGCCGAGGTCGCCGACCTTCGGCATGTAGGCACGCATGATCGCGTAGCGGCCCTTGGGCATCCACGGCATGTCCTGGCGCCGCCACTTGGGCTGGAAGCCCATGCCGAGGAATCCGAGGCCGCGCTCGTCGGCCACGGTCTTGACCTCGCGCAGGTGGCCGTCGACCTCGCTGCAGGTCTGGTGGATGTTTTCCAGCGGCGCGCCCGACAGCTCCAGCTGGCCGGCAGGCTCAAGCGTGACCGAGGCGCCGTCGCGCAGCAGCGCGATGGTGCGGCCGTTCTCGTCGACCCGCTCCCAGCCGAAGCGCGTCAGCCCCCGCAGCAGCGACTCTATGCCGCGCTCGCCGTCGAACTCCGGCGGACGCAGGTCGTCGAGGCGGAAGCCGAACTTCTCGTGCTCGGTGCCGATGCGCCAGTCGGCCTTCGGCTTCTCGCCGGAGGCAATGTAGTCGACGAGCTGGTCGCGGCCGGTGATCGGCGTCGCGCTGGCGTGGCTTGGGCTGGACATGCGCACCCGTTCGGGGGGAAAGGCGGTCGATGCCCGGGGTGCGGGCGCCGTGCCGGCACTATAGCGGCCCGCTCATGGCCCGGTGTTGCCATGCGTGGGATGGAGCAGGCCCGTTGCGCGCAACAATCGGGGCATGGGCGCTCGCGCCGTCAAGGCGCGAAACGCTTTCGATGTTGAAAGCAGAGGCAACTCGCTGCGTTCGCACCACGCCCACGCGGGCGGGAGTCCGGGCTTTGCCTTCGAAGGAATCGCCCCTAGAGCGCCAGCCAGCGCCCCACGACCCCGCGCGCCTCCTCGACGCCCTGCTTCGACTCGCCCGAGAACGTCTGCACGCTGACTGTGTCGCCGTACGCGCCCGACAGCTCGCGCCGCACCGCCTGCAGGGTGTTGCCGGCGGCGCCGCGGCCGAGCTTGTCGGCCTTGGTCAGCAGCGCATGCGCCGGCAGGCCGCGCTGCACGGCGTAACCAAGCATCTGCCGGTCGTAATCCTTGAGCGGATGGCGGATGTCCATCACCACCACCAGTCCGCGCAGCGCCATGCGGCTGCCGAAGTAGCCATCGAGGAAGGCCTGCCAGTGCGCCTGCAGGTCCTGCGGGACCTTGGCGTAGCCATAACCGGGCAGGTCGACCAGGTAGCGGGCCTCTTCGGGCGCGACGTCGGCCGCGCCGCCGCTGCCGGCGGTGACGTCGAAGAACACCAGCTGCTGGGTGCGGCCGGGGGTCTTGGAAACGCGGGCCAGCGCGTTCTGCTGGCACAGGGCGTTGAGGGCGCTGGACTTGCCGGCGTTGGAGCGGCCGGCGAACGCGACCTCGAAGCCGCCGTCGGGCGGCAGCTGGCGCGGGGTGTGGGCGGCGAGCAGGTAGCGCGCGCGGGCGAGCGGATTGGACATGCCGCTAGGATCGCACACGGCCGCGGGCCGGGCGGCGCGGGGCCGACGCTGCCGCGCCGTCGATGGCAACGCGGACCCGCAGGCGCCGCGCACGGTTTGACCGGACTTGCGGCGCGCGACGATAATTCCGGGTTCAAGCGGGCGCGATTCGCCCCCGCAGTGCCGCGCCGGCCGGGGGCCTGCGCGTTTTCATGGAATCCGGAGCCCAGCTCATGCGCCACGCCCGTGCCTATGGTTTTGCCGGCCTCGCCGCCCTCGCGGTGGCCGCGGCCGCCTTCGCCCAGACCACCGTGACGCCGCTGCCCGACAACGCGCCGGTCGAAACGACCTCGCTCGACACGTCCGCGGTCGCCGAGCTGGCCAAGGCCAACTGGGGCGACCCGCAGGCCGGTGCCACCAAGGCCGGCGCCTGCGCCGCCTGCCACGGCCTCGACGGCAACCCGCCCATCCCGTCGTATCCGCGCCTGGCCGGGCAGAGCGAGCGCTACATCTCGCACCAGCTGGCGCTGTTCAAGAGCGGCGAACGCCACACCGGCATGGCCGCGGTGATGGTGCCGTTCGCCACCGCGCTCAGCGCCCAGGACATGCGCGACATCGGCGCCTACTTCGCCACCCAGAAGGCGGGTGCCGGCATCGCCGACGACACCGTGATCGCATCCGGCCCGAACCAGGGCATGAAGTTCTACCAGGTCGGCCAGAAGCTGTTCCGCAGCGGCGACATCGCGCGCGGGATCCCGGCCTGCATGGCGTGCCACGGCCCCGCGGGCGCCGGCAACCCCGGCCCGGCCTATCCGCACATCGGTGGCCAGCAGGCCGACTACGTGGTCCAGCGCCTGCAGGAGTACCGCGCCGGCACCACCAGCGAAACCGATCCGCACCTGTTCAACATGATGGCCGCGGTCGCCAAATCGCTGACCGACGAGGAAATCGGCTCGCTGGGCAGCTACCTGCAGGGCCTGCACGAGCGCCCGGACGCGGCGACCCAGGCCGCGATGGCCAAGGTGCAGCCGGCCCCGGCCGCCGCCCCGGCACCGGCGCCCGCCCCGGCGGAAGCCGCCCCGGCGCCCGAAGCTGAACAGGCCGCGCAGCCCGAGCAGGGCTGATGAACTTCCTGCCCGACCCGCGGTCGGACGGTCACAGCCCTTGAATCAGATCGCCGGCCAGACTTTTCTGAGCCGGCGTTTTTTTGCCCTCGCCACCCGCATTGCCCGGCCGCTTGCCTTCCAGCCCTCCCGCTCCCAGATCGCCATGACCCAGCCGCCCGCCCATCGACGCCACATGCCCCGACACCACGTCCTGCTGCTGCTCGTGCTCCAGTGCCTGCTGCTGCCGCTGATCGCCTGCGCGCAGCCGGCTTCCGGGCCGGTGGAGGGCCAGGACTACGTCGTCATCCCCGATGGCCAGCGCTGGTCGTCGGCGGACGACCGGATCGAGGTCGCCGAGATTTTTGCCTACACCTGCCACCACTGCGCCGAATTCCAGCCGCAGCTCGACACCTGGAAGCGGAAGCAGCCGGCCGACGTGCGCGTGAGCCAGGTGCCGGCCGCCTTCAGCCCCGGCGACAACTACGCCCGCGCCTGCTTCGCGGCGCAGCAGCTCGGCGTGCTCGACAAGCTCCACGCACCGCTGTTCCGCGCGATCCACGCCGCGCAGACGGTGCCGATGAGCCACGCCAGCGCCGACGAGCTGGCCGCCTTTGCCGCGGGCGAAGGCATCGATACGGCAAAGTTCAAGGCCGCGATGGCCAGCCCGGCGGTGGATGCGATGATGCAGCGCGCGCGCCAGTTCGCGATCGCCAGCGGGCTGCGCGGCACCCCGACCCTGGTGGTCGACGGCAAGTACCGCGTGCAGGCCGCCAGCCACGAACAGGCGCTGCGCATTGCCGGCCAGCTGGTCGCGATGGAACGCGCGGCGCGCAAGCGGCCCTGACCGCACCCCTTTCCCGATTGCCAAGCGAGACCCGACCATGAACCAGCGCCTTGCCCTCCTCTC
This sequence comes from Luteimonas mephitis DSM 12574, assembly GCF_000422305.1. Classification (GTDB taxonomy): domain Bacteria; phylum Pseudomonadota; class Gammaproteobacteria; order Xanthomonadales; family Xanthomonadaceae; genus Luteimonas; species Luteimonas mephitis. Next base: position 594,822 of record NZ_KE383816.1, read on the forward strand.
CCTGCTGCTGCTGCCACTGATGGCCTGCTCGCGCCAGGAACCCGCCCCCGTCGACGCCGCCGCGCAGGCGCCGGCTGCCGATGCGCCGGCCGCCGAGGCCGCTAGCGACGCAACGGCCCCCGTGGCGGACGCCGACGCCGGTGCCGACGCCGGTACGCCTGCCGCAGCCGGTGACGCCGCCGAGGCCGCCACCGATGCGCCGGCCCCGCCGCCGGCACCGCCGATCGACCCCAACGCCGGCGCGATGCTGGTCGAAGGCCGCGACTACGTCGAGATCCCCAACGGCCAGCCGTTCGAGCCGCGCAACGGCAAGGTCGAGGTCGTCGAGGTCTTCGGCTACGTCTGCCCGGCCTGCGCCAACTTCCAGCCGCTGGTGCGGTCGTGGAAGGCCAAGCTCCCGGCCGACGTACGCTTCACCTACGTGCCGGCGATCTTCGGTGGCACCTGGGACGACTACGCGCGCGCCTTCTATGCCGCCGAGTCGATGGGCCTGGTCGACAAGACCCACGACGCGCTGTACCAGGCGATCCACCTCGACCAGACCCTGAAGGGCGAGCGCGGCCGCGACTCGGTGCAGGACATCGCCGCGTTCTACGGCAAGCACGGCGCCGACCCGAAGCAGTTCGCCAGCACCATGTCCAGCTTCGCCATCAACGCCAAGGTCAGCCGCGCCAAGCAGTTCGCGATGCGCAGCCAGATCGGCGGCACGCCGTCGCTGGTCATCGACGGCAAGTACCTGGTCAAGGGCAGCAGCTACCAGAACATGCTGGACAACGCCGACCAGCTGATCGCGAAGGAGCGCGCGGCCGGGCAGTAACGCCACAGGTCGAAAGCAAGATGCCGCACCGCAAGCTCAAGCTGCTCAGCGCCAACATCCAGGCCGGATCCAGCACCCGGCGCTACAGCGACTATGCGATGCGCAGCTGGTCGCACGTGCTGCCGGCGGGCAACAAGCGCGGCTCGCTTGACGCGATCGCCGAGCTGGCCGGCGGCCACGACATCGTCGGCCTGCAGGAAAGCGATCCGGGAAGCTGGCGTTCGGGCTTCACCAACCAGACCCACTACCTCGCCGAGCGCGGTGGCTTCGATTACTGGAGCCACCAGCCCAACCGCCGCGTCGGCAGCGTCGCCTCCAGCGCCAACGGCCTGCTCAGCAAGCTTGAACCACTGGAGGTGGTCGACCACACCCTGCCCGGCCGCATCTCCGGTCGCGGCGTGCTGCTGGCGCGATTCGGCGAAGGCGATGACGGGCTGACGATCGCCGTGGCGCACCTGTCGCTGGGCGCGCAGTCGCGGCTGGCGCAGCTGTCGTTCATCGCCGAACTGCTCTCCGACCATCCGCACGCGGTGCTGATGGGCGATTTCAACTGCACCTCGGACCGGCCGGAGATGGAGGTGCTGTACAAGCACACCCGGCTGCAACCGCCTGCGTGCGCGGTGCATACCTTCCCGAGCTGGAAACCTCAGCGGGCGATCGACCACATCCTGGTCACCGGCGACCTGGGCTGCCGTGCGATGCGCGCAATGCCGGCGGCAGCATCCGACCACCTGGCGCTGTCGCTGGAACTCGACGTGCCGGAGCAGGCACTCAGGCGCTAGGCAAGGCCCGAGCGGCAGCCGTCATTCCCACGCAGGCACGAATGACGGGCGAAAGCGGATCATCCCGGGCGTCCTGGATTTGCAGCCCCCTCCCGCAAGCGGGAGAGGGCCTTCCTGCGATCAGAAATCCAGGCCCACGCGCGCGTACCAGAAGCGGCCCGGCAGGTCGTAGGTCGACGCGTCGTAGCCGTTGAGCGTGCAGCTCAGGCAGATCGGCGGATCCTTGCCGGTCAGGTTGTTGACGCCCGCGCTGATCCGCAGCCCCTTCATCCACGCGGTGGTCTGCCACGACACCTGCAGGTCGTGGTACGTCGTGGCCGGCAGGCGGTTGATGTCGTTGGCGCTGTCATCGCAGATGTCGAAGCCGTTGGCACCCGCGCACGACTCGGTCAGCGCATCGATGTGGCGCACCGTCCACGCCACCGTCCACGGGCCGCGCATCCAGTCGGTGACCAGGGTCGAGGTCCACTCCGGGATCGCGCTGTTGTTGAGCTCCCGGCCCGGGCGCCGCGGCTCCGCCTGCCCGGACTCGTTGACCAGCTCGTAGCGCCCGACCCAGGTGTTCTTCCAGTCGAAGCGCAGGCGGCCCCAGTCCTGTTCGGGCAGGCTCCAGCCGACGTTGAGATCCCAGCCGTCGGTCTTGATCGTGCCGAGGTTGTCGAGGATGTCGTCGAACCGGATGATCTGGCCGCTGACCGGGTTGCGGTCGTAGAAGCTGCAGGACTCCGGGTCACGCGAGCTGATGCAGCGCTCGAGGATCGTCTGCGCGTCGCGCGCCTGGATCGCGTCCTCGATCGTGTGCCGGTAGAACGTCAGGCCGATGTCGAGCCGGTCCGACCACGCGACGCCGGAGGCGAACGACGGGCTCCAGACGCCGCCCAGCATCAGGCTGCGGCTGGTCTCGGGCTGCAGGTCGGCGTTGCCCGACGTCACCACCGAAATCTGCGGGTTGGACTGCTCGTAGCCGGCCGGCACGCCTTCGGCGACGCACTGCGGCGTGGTCGAGGCTTCGTTGTTGCACGGATCGGTGAGGGTGGCGTCGAACCGCGCCAGCGTCCCGTACAGCTCGCCGATCGACGGCGCGCGGAACCCCTGCGCGAACGACCCGCGCAGCAGCAGCTCGTCGGCCACCTGCCAGCGCAGGCCGAGCTTGCCGGTGCTCTCGCCGCCAAAGGTCGAGTAGTCGGAATAACGCTCGGCCACGCTCAGGTCCAGGCTCTTGCCGAACCAGCCGTCGCGCATCAGCGGCACGTTGAACTCGACGTACATCTCGTTGACGTCGTAGTCGCCCGAGGTCGCGCCCGACGGCACGCCGTTGTACTCGCCGGCGATGGTGATCGGGTCCGGCGTGTAGCTGCCCTCGTACTTGCGGTACTCGTAGCCGGCGGCAAACGACAGCGGGCCTGCCCACATCTCGAACAGGTCGCCGGTGAGGTTGGCGGTGAGCAGCGACAGCTTGTTCTCGCTGCGGTCGCGCACGATCGGCTGGATGAAGGCCAGCATCCCGGGCGTGATCGTGCCTTCGCCGCCGAACAGGTTCAGCGGCACGCAGCCGGCGATCGCCGCGCACGCGGCCGGGTCGCCGAGCGCCTCGTTGATGCGGCGGATGTTGTAGCTGCCGGTGTTGACCTGCTCGGCGCGGCTGCGGCTGAAGGCGACGTCGACGTCCCAGCTCCACGGCCGCGTGGCGACATCGAACGTGCCCTCCAGGCCCGCCGATGCGTACCAGGTCCTGACCTCCTGCTGGTAGCGGCGCGGCCCACCCTCGACCGGGCGGCGGCCGAGCAGGAACAGGTTGGCGTCGGGGCCGACCGTGGTCAGGTCGAAGCCGAACGGGTTGTACGGATTGAGCGCCGAGATCACCAGCGTCTTTTCCGCGTAATCGTTGTACACGCCGGCGTCGGTGCCCAGGAAGATCGGCTCGGGCGCGGCCTGGTTGGCCGACTCGCGCTGGTTGTACAGCAGCTTGGCGTGGCCGCTGAAGGTCGGGGTGAAGTCGAAGCGCACCTGGCCGAACACGCTCTTGCGCTCGGACGGCGTCAGCAGCAGGTTGTAGGGCGCGAAGTTGAAGCGGTCCGCCGTGGTGAAGCAGTGGAAGTCGTCGCTGCGCGTGGTCGGGCAATCAGGCTGGCCGCTGGTGTAGGTCGGATCAGCAACACCGGTATCGGGCGTGATGCTGTAGACCTGCCCGGTATTGGGATCCTGGAACACGAAGCGCCCCTGCGGCGTCGCCGAACTGCCGTTGGACAATCCCGTGCCCGGCACCGGCACGCTCGCCGGGCCGTATTCGGACGACACGATCTGCTTCTGCTTGTAGTACGACGCGCCGAGGAACCACTGCATCCGGTCGGTGCTGCCGCCCCAGCCCAGGTCGGCGCCCCAGGTCTCGCCGCCCTTGAGGTCGTTGAAGTCGCCGTAGTTGAAGTCGAGCTTGACGCCGTCGATGCTGCGGCGGGTGATGATGTTGACCACGCCGGCGATCGCGTCGGAGCCGTAGATCGACGAAGCGCCGTCCTCCAGCACTTCGATGCGCTCGATGATCGACAGCGGGATCGTGTTGAGGTCGACCGACGAACCCACGCCCGAGGCCGAGGATTCATTGACCCAGCGCACGCCGTCGACCAGCACCAGCACGCGCTTGGCGCCCAGGTGCCGCAGGTCGACCGTCGCCGCGCCGGCACCGACGCCGCCGCCGTCGGGCGGGAAGCCGAAGTTGCCGCTCGAGTTGAACTTGGTGTTGAGCGCCGCGCCGCTGGCGGTGAGGTTCTGGACGATGTCGGCGACCGAGGTGAAGCCGCTGCGGTCGATGTCCTCGCGGGTCAGCACCTGCACCGGCACCTGGCCTTCCATTTCGGCCTTCTTGATGCGGGTGCCGGTCACGGTGACCGTGTCGAGGGTCTTGGCCCGGTCGGCGGCGGCAGGAGCGTCCTGCGCGGCGGCAATGCCGGATAACGACAGCAACAGCGATGCCTGGATGGCCAGGGCCAGTCGTGCAATGGGCAGGCGTGTCATCGATCTCTCTCCCAAGAGTGATGGACCCGCCGGCCCCCTATCCGCGGCGGTAACGCGTTTGTAACGAATTCGCCGCCGCCGCACAAATGCCGGCCGCACGTTTCGGGCTACTGCAGCAGCAGGCTGCCCGCCACCACCACCAGGAACACCGCGAACACCCGCTTCAGCGCCGGTCCGCCGATCGCGTGGGCGAGCTTCGAGCCCAGCGGCGCGGCCAGCACAGAGGCCGCCGCCACCCCGATCGCCGCCGGCAGGTAGACGTAGCCCACCGCATGCTGCGGCAGCGCCCCGGCCGGCGCGTTGAAGGCGTACCCGGTGGCGCTGGCGACCCCGATCACCACCCCGCAGGCCGACGACGTGCCCACCGCGCGCACCGCCGCCACCCCGCGCCAGACCAGCAGCGGCACGGTCATGCTGCCGCCGCCGATCCCGACCACCGCCGAGACCGCGCCGATGCCCGCGCCGGCCGCGCTCATCCACGGCCCGGCCGGCACCACGCCGCCGCCGCCGCTGCGCGCCCGGCCGAACGCCATCTGCGCCGCGGCGAGCAGGCAGTAGCCGATCACGCCCCACTTCAACACCGCGCCGTCGAGCGCCACCGCCACCAGGCTGCCGAGCCAGCCGCCCGCCACCAGGCCCGGCGCCATCCACGCCACCGTCGGCCACAGCACGCCGCCGCGGCGATGGTGCGCGTACGCGGACGACGCCGCGGTGAGCACGATGCTGGCCATCGAACTGGCCAGCGCCGCATGCATCGCCGCATCGTGGCTGATCCCGTGCAGCGGCAGCAGCCACACCAGCGCCGCGACCAGGACCAGTCCCCCGCCCACGCCGAGCAGTCCGGCCAGCAGTCCGGCGACCACGCCGAGCACGGGGAAGATCCAGAATTCGTCGAGCATGTGGCGTTGCCGGTTGCGTGGTGTCGGGCGGGCGCGTGGCGAAGCAATGCCCGGAAGCGGTGAAGGTTACCCGCTGCAGGTGCGCATGCCCCGGCGGCGTCATGCCCGCGAAGGCGTAAACCTCAGCGAAGGCGTGAACCGGGGATCTTGCGCACGGCCATCGGGCGTGGCGATCGGGCGTACCGCGTCATGCGAAGAACCACGGTGAAGCGTTCGCTTGCGCCGCACACAACCGGGATTGGATCACCCGGGCAATCCGCCTGCGCGCGCACGACGGCAAGTTCCCGGCGTCGGCGGCGAGGTCGGCCATCGCGCCCGGCCGATGCGTCGCGGGTCACCTGCCGCATGTCGCGCGTACGCGCCCCGCATGACGCTCCCGGCAGCCCGCGCTCATCCGCGAATCTTCGTTCACCCGGCGTTCGCTATAGTCCGGCGATGCCCAATTCCAGCCTCCGCACCCTGCTCTGCGCGTTCTCCTGCCTGCTCGCCATCGGCGCGGCGCAGGCGCAATCCTCCTCCGCAACCAGCCCGATCGCCGATGCGATCAGCGCTGCCGAGCGCGGCCAGCCCGTCGACGCCGCGCGCTTCGCCAACGATCCGCTGTACGGCTGGCTCGAGTACGCCGCCCTGCGTCGCGACATCGACACCCTGCCGTCCGACCAGGCGCAATCCTTCCTGTCGCGCTACAAGGGCCAGGCCGTCGCCGAGGCCTTCCGCTCGATCTGGCTGGCCGCGCTCGCGCGGCGCAAGGACTGGCCGGCGTTCCGCACCGCGTGGTCGCCGGCGATCAAGGACACCGCCCTGCGCTGCGCCGAGCTCGACGCGCGCCAGGCCACCGGCGGCGCCGACGCGCAGTGGACGAAGGACGCGCAGGACCTCTGGCGCAGCAGCGGCAAGTCGCTGCCCGACGGCTGCGATGCGCCGTTCGCGGTCCTCGCGGGCAAGGGCGGACTGCCGCCGGAGCTGCGCTGGGAGCGGATCGAGAAAGCCGCTGCCGAATGGCAGCCGGCGGTGATGCGCGCCGCCGCTCGCGGCCTGCCCGCCGACCAGTTCGCGCAGGCCAACGACTACGCGGCGTTCTTCGACGCCGTCAACGACCGCGCGCTGGCCTGGCCGAAGACGCCGCGCAGCCGCCTGGTCGCCTCGCACGGCCTGGCCAAGCTCGCCAAGTCCACCCCGGTCGCCGCGGAGAACGCGCTGCCGCGCTTCGCCAGCGCGCTGGGCTTCACCGAACAAGACCGCGGCCGCGTGCTGTACCAGATCGCGCTGTGGACGGCCGCGTCCTACGAACCCGAATCCGCGCGCCGCCTCGCCGCGGTGCCGGCGTCGGCGTACGACGAACGCCTGCGCGAATGGCAGGCGCGCGAGGCGCTGTCGCGTTCGGACTGGCGCGCCGCGCTGGCCGCGATCAAGGCGATGGGCGAAACGCAGCGCGGCGAGTCACGCTGGACCTACTTCGCCGCGCGCCTGTCGGAGCTCACCGGCGACAAGGCCGGCGCGCAGGCGCTGTACCGCGCCGCCGCGCGCGAATCGGATTTCCACGGCTTCCTCGCCGCCGACCGGCTCGACGAGCCCTATGCACTGTGTCCCTGGATCGCCAACGACGATGCCGCCGCCAAGGCGCCGGTCGCGCGCGACCCCGCGCTGGTGCGCGCGATCGCACTGCAGCGCATCGACCGCGTCGGCTGGGCGCAGCGCGAATGGAACGACGCTGTATCGCGCTTCGACGACAGGCAGCGCCGGCTGGCGATCGAGGTGGCGCAGGACAACGGCTGGTTCGACCGCGGCGTGTTCGGCCTGGAGACCGCCAAGTACCCGGAGGAGAAGCGCCTGTACAAGCTGCGCTTCCCGCTGCACCACGGCGACACCATCCGCCGCGAGGCCGCGAAGCACCGGCTCGACCCGGCCTGGATCGCCGCCGAGATCCGCGCCGAAAGCATCTTCAACCCGCGCGCGCGCTCGTCGGCCAACGCGATGGGCCTGATGCAGGTGCTGCCGTCGACCGGCGCCGCGGTCGCCAGGCGCAACGGCATCCCCTACGCGGGCGCCGCCAGCCTGTACGACTCCGACACCAACATCGCCATCGGCAGCGCCTACCTGCGGCAGATGGAAGACAAGTACGGCCAGACCTACTACGCCATCGCCGCCTACAACGCCGGCCCGACGCCGGTGGCGCGCTGGCAGTCGCAGCGCCCGGCGATGGATCCGGATTTCTGGATCGAGACCATCAGCTACAAGGAAACCCGCGACTACGTCGCCCGCGTGCTCGCCTTCAGCGTGATCTACGACTGGCGCTTGAACGGCGACGCGCTGCCGGTGAGCCAGCGCCTGCGCGGGCAGAGCGGCGGCGCGCGGAAGAAGTTCGCGTGCCCGCTGGCGGCGGCGCCGAAGGGCTGATGCACGCTCCCTTCTCCAAGGGAGAAGGGCAAGAATCAGGCATCATCCCGTTCATGGACATCTATCTCGTCGGCGGTGCGGTGCGCGACCGGTTGCTGGGCCTCGAGCCCGGCGATCGCGACCACGTCGTCGTCGGCCAGACGCCCGAAGCGATGCTCGCCGCCGGATTCAGGCCGGTGGGCCGCGACTTCCCGGTGTTCCTGCATCCGGAAACAAACGAGGAGTACGCGCTGGCGCGTACCGAGCGCAAGTCCGGGCGTGGTTATCGCGGCTTCGTCGTCGACAGCGATCCGTCGGTGACGCTGGAGGAAGACCTCGGTCGCCGCGACTTCACCATCAACGCGATCGCCGAAGGCGAGGACGGCGCGCTGGTCGATCCGTTCAACGGCGCGCGCGACATCGAGGCGCGCGTGCTGCGCCACGTTGGCGCTGCGTTTGTCGAGGATCCGCTGCGGGTGCTGCGCGCGGCGCGCTTCATGGCGCGCTTCGCGGCGCTGGGTTTCACCGTCGCGCCGGAGACGATGGCGCTGATGCGCGAGATGTCGGCCTCCGGCGAACTCGATGCGCTGGTGCCCGAGCGCGTGTGGCAGGAACTGTCGAAAGCGCTCGCATCGAAGCAGCCGTCGGCCTTCATCCGCACCCTGCACGACTGCGGCGCGCTGGTCGCGGTGCTGCCGGAAGTCGAGGCGCTGTACGGCGTGCCGCAGCGCGCCGAATACCATCCGGAAGTCGACACCGGTGTCCACGTCGAACTGGTCTGCGACATGGCCGCGCGGCTCGCACCCGGCGACACGGCGATCGGCTTCGCCGCGCTCACCCACGACCTCGGCAAGGCGCTCACGCCGGAAGACGAACTGCCGCGCCACGTCATGCACGAACAGCGCGGCCTCGCCCCGCTGCGTGTGCTGTGCGAGCGCCTGAAGGTACCGACCGCGCACCGCGAACTGGCGCTGATGGCCTGCCGCGAACACCTCAACGTGCACCGCCTGCTGGAGCTGCGCGACGCCAGCGTGCACGACCTGTTCGCCCGCTGCGATGCCTTCCGCAAGCCCGACCGCGTCGCCGCGCTCGCGATCGCCTGCGAAGCCGACAAGCGCGGCCGCGCCGGCCTGCAGGACGCACCCTATCCGCAGCGCGCCGAACTGCTGCGCCTGCACGCAGCGGCGATGGCCGTCAGCACCCGCGACATCGCCAGCGACGGCCTGACCGGCCTGCAGATCGGCGAAGCGATGCGCAAGGCGCGAATCGCCGCCATCGCCCGGGCGCGCGCGAGCGCCTGACTCAGCCGGTCGGCAGGTCGCGCGCGTGGCGGTCGACCAGCGCGCGCAGCGGCGACAGTTCCGGGTAACGCGGCAGCACCTCGTCCAGATAGCCGATGAAGCGCGGCGCATCGGCGAGGTAGCGCGGCTTGCCATCGCGGTGCCGCAGCCGCGCGAAAATGCCCAGCACCTTGAGATGGCGCTGCACGCCGATGAGGTCGAAGTCACGGGCGAAGCGCACGGCGTCGGGCACCGGCAATCCGGCCGCGGCGGCGCGTTCGCGGTAGTGCGCGCGCCAGCGTTCGACCTGCTCCCCGGGCCAGCTGGCGAACGCGTCCTTGCACAGGCTCAGCACGTCATAGGCGATCGGCCCGCGCACCGCGTCCTGGAAATCGAGCACCGCCGGCCCGTCGGCCACCGGCATCAGGTTGCGCAGCATGAAGTCGCGGTGCACCAGCACCTGCGGCTGGGCCAGCGCCGCTTCGACCAGCAGCGACTCGACGCCCGCCAGCGCCTCGCGCTCGCCGGCATCCAGGGCGACGCCCAGGTGGCGCTGCAGGAACCAGTCGTCGAACAGGCGCAGCTCCCGCTGCAGCAGCGCGCGGTCGTAGGCCGGCAGTTCCGGCGGGCAGGTGATGGCCTGCAGGCGCAGCAACTGGCCGATGGCGGCATCGACCATCGCGTCGACGTTGCCGGCGTCGGCCACCTGCAGGCAGGTGGACGGGCCGAGGTCTTCGAGCAGCAGGAATCCCGCCGCCGCATCGCGCGCGAGGATCCGCGGCACGCGCACTCCGCCGGCTTCGAGCACGGCATGCATCTCCAGCCATGGGCGCACGTCCTCCAGCGCCGGCGGCGAGTCCATCACGATGCCCTCCGCAACGCCGCGCCAGTAGCTGCGGAAGCCCGCATCGGCGGACGCGCGATGCAGGTCTTCGACCGGGCCGGCGGACACGCGACGCGCCCAGTCGAGGCGCGCGGCGGCGCGGGGATCAGCGGGCTCGGGAGAATCGCTGGCGGGTGTCGTGGCTGGTGTCATCGGGCGCTCATGGCTGGGCTACGGGGATTGTGCCGGCGGCGGCGGACGGATGTCGCGGCTGCGCCCGCCATCGATGCGCAGCAGCAGGTCGCGCAGCGGCGTCAGCGCGATCGCAAACCCGGCGGCCACGCCCAGCGTGTCGGCCAGCACGTCGCGCGGGTCCATCGAGCGGGTCGCGGTGAACGCGTATTGCGCCAGTTCGATCACCACGCCCAGCCCCACCAGGCCGAGTGCGACGCACCACAGCACGGCGCGGCCGCGATAGAGCTGCACCGCGCTGGCGGCGAGCAGGAAGAAGGCGAGGAAGTGTTCGAGCTTGTCGACACCGTGCGGCATCGACGGCAGGTCGGGTGCCGGCACCAGGCAGACCGCGAGCACCACCAGCACCGCCAGCCACCACAGCGCCAGCCACGCGCGCGGATGCCGCAACGGCTTGAGTCCGCGCATCGTCATCACAGCCGGAAGCTCAGGTCGCCGGCGAGGAAGGCCACGCCGAACTCGACCCCGCGCGAGAACCCCATCGCCTGGAAGCGCTCGCCCATCGCGCCGGGCAGGGTCAGCTGCTTGGCCTGCTGGCGCAGCGCGTAGCGGCCGGCCTCGTCGGCGGCGCGGCTTTCCTGTCCGGCCAGGCACTGCTCCAGGCCGTTGCCGATCAGCAGGCTGGCCTGCGAGCAGTAGCCGGCGAAGTCGAACCCGGCGCCGGTGCCGGCCTCGGCCAGCGCGGTGAAGTCCACCGATGCGGTGATGTCCTGCAATCCCGGAAGCGCGAACACGTCGTTGCTGACGCGATGGCGATGGAACGCGCGCAAGGTGCCGTCGCGGCGCTGGGCCGAGTAGTACTCGCGGCGCGGATAGCCGTAGTCGACGAACAGCATCGCCCCCGTTTCGAGCCCGCCGGCCACGGCCTGCAGCCAGTACGGCAGCTGCGGCAGCACTTCCGAGCGATAGTCGTCGGGGAAAGGTTCGCCACGCTCGCGCTCGACGTGGCGCACGGCGGCCGCGAGCAGCGGATCGGCCGGGCGGTCGGTGCGGACGAATGCGCCGTCGCCGGTGAGCGCGACGTGCTCTTCGAACACCTCGCCGTCGCGCAGGCTGAAGCGCGGCGTCGGCAGCGCATCGATCACCTCGTTGGCGAACAGCACGCCGTTCCACGGTTCTGACAGCGGGCCGTCGAGCCATTCGACGCATTCGAACACCAGCGGCGTGAGCTTGCGCCGGAGGTGCTCGCGCTGGCGCTCGCGCAGGTCGGCGCTGGGTTCGAGGACCGCGTAGCGCGCGGGCATGGCATCGATCGCCATCAGCTGCTTGATCGCATGTTCGGCGAACACGCCGCTGCCGCCGCCGATCTCGAGGAAGGTCGCCGTCGGCCCGACCTGGCGCAGCACCGGCGCCACCGCCTCGGCGATGCACTGGGCGAACAGCGAACCGAGTTCCGGCGCGGTCACGAAGTCGCCGGCGCGGCCGAACTTGGTGGCGCCTGCGCTGTAGTAGCCCAGGCCCGGCGCATACAGCGCCAGCTCCATGAAACGCGAGAACGGGATCGCGCCGCCGGCCGCGGCGATCTGTTCGCGGATCAACGCCTGCAGATGCGCACTGTGCGCGAGGGCGTCGGCGTCCGGAAGTGAAGTAGGCATGGAAATTCCTGATTCGGCAGCGCAACAGGATACGGAACCGTCGTCGCCCGCGCGTGGGGCGTGCGTGTGGTGCAGGTGTGGTGCGGGGGAGCCGCCATGGCGGCGATGGGCAGCCCGGCCGGATCGCGGCCATGGCCGTTCCGACGACGCGCACCTCGGCTTCGGAACGACGCCTGCGCTATCGTGCCGGCCATGAACGCATCGCCCCGCCCCGTCGCCCTGGTCACCGGTGCCGCCCGCCGCCTCGGTGCGGCCATCGCCCGCGGCCTGCACGCCGCCGGTTACGACCTGGCACTGCACTACCGCAGTTCGGCCACCGAAATGCAGGCATTGGCCGGCGAACTGGAAGGGCAACGCGGCGGCAGCGTCCTCACCCTGCAGGCAGACCTGGCGCAGTTCGACCGCCTGCCCGAACTGGTGGCGAAGACCATCGGCCGTTTCGGGCGCCTCGACGCGCTGGTCAACAACGCTTCGGGTTTCCAGCCCACGCCGCTCGGCTCGGTGACCCCGGCGCAGTGGGACGCCCTGTTTGCCAGCAACGCGCGCGCGCCGTTTTTCCTCGCGCAGGCCGCGGCGCCGCACCTGGCCGCCGCCCGCGGCGCGATCGTCAACCTCGTCGACGTCTACGCCCAGCGCCCGCTGCGCGGGTACAGCGCGTACTGCATGGCCAAGGCCGCGCTGGCGATGGCGACGAAGTCGCTGGCGCTGGAGCTGGCCCCGGAGGTGCGGGTCAACGCGATCGCGCCGGGCGCGATCCTCTGGGCCGAAGGCGACGATGGGGAACAGCGCAAGGCCGCGATGCTGGCGCGCACCCCGCTGGCCCGCACCGGCACCCCGGAGGAGGTCGCCGAAGCGGTGCGCTGGCTGCTGCGCGACGCGACCTATTGCACCGGGCAGGTGCTGCGGCTCGACGGCGGGCGGCTGCTGGAAGATTGACCGATACCGCCGCAGGTTGGGGCTACGCCTTCCGACGCCAACGCACCGTCTCCGGCGACCCCATGGAATGCCGCCGCCACGCCAATGGGACCAGTCGAGCGCGTAGGAGCGCCCCATGGGCGCGATCGGCCTGACTTTCCGCGAAACCAATCGCGCCCATGGGGCGCTCCTGCGGAACATGCATGACGCGCGGGTGGTCAGGCCTTCGGCGTGAACGCCTGCGCCAGCGCGACGCCGCGGAACGCTTCCGGCGTTTCGTTCGATACCGCAAAGCGATACAGCGCCGCCGAATAGATTCCCGTCAGCGCCGCCTGGTAGATGCCGAGCAGCAGCACGCCGATCGCGAACACGATGCCGACCGCGACCGCCAGCGCGATCGACGCCTGCGCCGCCAGCACCACCAGGCCCACGCCGACCAGAACCACCGCGAAGGTGATCAGGCCGAAGGCCGCACCGATGCCGACGTTGCCGATCGCGTTCTCGCCCCAGGTGCGCTTGAGCAGGCCCATGCTCTGCCTGAGCGCGTCGATGGGGCCGATGTCGCGGCTCACCAGCACCGGGACCACGAGGAAGGTCGCCAGCGTCCACGCCACGCCCAGGCCGCTGCCGAGCAGGCGGATGACGAAGTTGTCCTTGTTCTTCAGCGCCTGCAGCAGCACGCCGACGGTGGCGGAAATCGCGGCGTAGCCCAGGATCGACGGCAGGCGCGAGGTGGCTGCGGCCAGGCCGTCGCGCAGCGTCGGGTCGCCGCCGTCGAGCCGGATCATCGCCGCGCCGACCAGCGCGCAGTTGAAGAAGATGATCACCGTGTACTGGCAGAAGTAGAACAGGAAGCCGAACACCGCCCCGCCCACGCCGAAGCCGTCGGCGAAGATCCGCAGCGCGAACATCGGCAGCGCGAACGTCGCCAGGACCAGCAGCGTCGCGGCACCGGAGAGGATCGGGAACAGCATCAGTTCCTTGTCCGAGCGCAACACCGCGGCGCTCGCCTTGACCAGCTCCCAGCTGCGCGAGAATTTCTCGAACATGCCCTGCCTCCCCGGGTGACGGAACGATCTTGCGATGCATGCCTCACGCACGCAAGCAGTGGAAGTGACCAATCCAGGACGGGCAGGCTCGGTGGATGTGACCCGTAGGAGCGCCCCATGGGCGCGATGCATTACCGGTAAAGCCCATCGCGCCCATGGGGCGCTCCTACGCGGCGTCGAAACCCGTCACCGCCTCCATCGCCACGTCGCGCTCCTGCGACGTCGCCCACAGCTGCGCCAGCGTGCGCCCGCTGCGTGGCTCGACCGCGTCCGGGGCGATCTCCGCCAGCGGCCGCAGCACGAAGGCATGCCGCAGTTCGTCGCGCGGCACGCGCAGGTGGCCCGGGCCTTCGACAACGCCTTCGTCGTACAGCACCAGGTCGACGTCGAGGGTGCGGTCGCCGAAGCGCGGCCCGCTGCGGTCGCGGCCGTGCGCGTCCTCCAGCGCGTGCAGCCAGGCGTCGAGCGCTTCGGGTTCGAGGTCGGTTTCCACCACCGCCGCGGCGTTGAGGAAATCGTCGCCGTCGAAACCCACCGCGCGCGTGCGGTAGACCTGCGACACCCGCACCTGTCCGAAGCGTGCGCGCAGCGCGGCGATCGCCGAACGCAGGTGGGCCTCGGGTTCGAGGTTGCTGCCCAGGCTCAGGCAGGCGCGCGCCATCGCGCCCTCACTCTTCCGCCGCGACCGGCGCTGCGCGCAGGCCCGCCAGCGCGGTGCTCAGCTCGGCGCCGCTGGGCTGCTGGAAGATCCGCAGCCCGAACTCGGGCAGCACCGCCAGCAGGTGGTCGAAGATGTCGCCGGCCAGGTTTTCGTACGGCACCCAGCGCACGTCGGCCGAGAAGCAGTACACCTGCAGCGGCAGCCCGGTGGGCGTGGGGTCGAGCTGGCGCACCATCAGGGTCATGTCGTGCGCCACGCCCGGATGCGAACGCAGGTAGGCGGTCATGTAGGCGCGGAACGTGCCCAGGTTGGTCGCGCGGCGGTTGTTGACCGGATCCTTGCCGGCCGCCTCGAGCTTGGCGTTGTACTCGGCCAGCTCGGTCTTCTGCTTGTCCAGGTACTCGTCGATCAGCGCGATCCGGCGCAGGTGCTCGCGCTCGTCCGGCCGCAGGAAGCGCACCGACGTCTGGTCGATCAGCAGCGCGCGCTTTATCCGGCGGCCGCCGAATTCGCTCATCCCGCGCCAGTTGCGATAACTCTCGTTGATCAGCTTCCAGGTCGGGATGGTGCTGATCGTCTTGTCCCAGTTCTGCACCTTGACCGTGTGCAGGCTGATGTCGATCACGTCGCCATCGGCGTTCTGGCTGGGCATCTCGATCCAGTCGCCCACCCGCAGCATGTCGTTGCTCGACAGTTGCACCGAAGCCACCAGCGACAGGATGGTGTCCTTGAACACCAGCATCAGCACCGCGGTCATCGCGCCCAGGCCGGTCAGCAGCACCAGCGGCGAACGGCCGATCAGCGAGGCGATGATGAGCACGCCGGCGATGACGTAGATCGCGATCTTCAGCAGCTGCAGGTAACCCTTGATCGGGCGCCGCACCGCGTGGCGGCTGGTCTGCTCGTAGATGTCGTTGAGCGCGTTGAGCAGGTTGCCGATCGCCATCGCCACGGTCAGCGCGACATAGGCCAGGGCGACGTTGCGCACCACCACGTCCAGCCATTCCGGCACCTCGGGCACCAGTGCGATGCCGCCGAGCACCACCAGCGCCGGCACCACGTTGGCCAGCCGCGCCAGCACCCGGCGGCCCATGATCGCGTCGTCCCACTTGCTCGGCGACGCCTTGGCGAGGCGACCGACCACGGCCAGCAGCACGCGCCGCGTCAGCCAGTTGGCGATCCAGGCGATCAGCGCCAGCGCCAGCAGGCCGGCCAGCGTGGATGCGAAGGGAACGCCGGCCAGCGGCCGCACGAGGTTGGATTCGATGAAGTCCTGCATGCGCTACAGGGTAGCGGCTGTGCGCTCGATGGCCACCCCGACCGCGCGCGCACCGCGTACCGCGCCCGGCTTGCTCAGCTTCAGGCGCACGCGCGAAACGCCGAACTCATCCAGGATGATCGCCGCCACGCGTTCGGCCAGCGTTTCCACCAGTCCGAAGCCCGACTGCGACACGTACTCGATCACCCGCTTGCTCACCGCCTTGTAGTTGAGCGTGTCGGCGATGTCGTCGCTGGCCGCGGGCACGCGGTTGTCGAAGTCCATCTCGATGTCGAACAGCAGCGGCTGGCGGATGCGCCGCTCCCAGTCGTAGATGCCGATGAGTGCCTCGACTTCGAGGGCTTCGATGAAGACGGTGTCCATGGGTTGGAGCCGGGATTCCGGATTGGGGAGTGGGGATTCGGGACTGGGGATTCGGGAAGGCAACGGCAACGACGCCAGCTTAGCGCGCTCGCCGTTCCTGCTTTTACGAATCCCCGCTCCCCACTCCCGAACTCCGCGCAGCCGCCAGCGGCGGCAAGATCGCCATGTCCCAGCGCGGGGTCACGTGCACCTGCGCGTTGTCGCGCTGCCCGGCTTCGATGCGCAGTGCGCCGGCGAAGGCGATCATCGCGCCGTTGTCGGTGCACAGCGACGGACGCGGGAAGCAGGCGCGGCCGCCGCGGCGTTCGCACATCGCCTGCAGTTTGGCGCGCAGGCGCTTGTTGGCGCCGACGCCACCGGCCACCACCAGCACGTCGCAGCCGGCCGCATCCAGCGCGCGTTCGCACTTGATCGCCAGGGTGTCGACCACCGCGTCCTCGAAGCCGCGCGCGATGTCGGCGCGGGTCTGGTCGGCCCGGTCGCTGTTCTGCCAGGCCAGCAGCACCTGGGTCTTCAGGCCGCTGAAGCTGAAGTCGAGCCCGGGCCGGTCGGTCATCGGCCGCGAGAACCGGTAGCGTCCCGGCGTGCCGTCCTCGGCCAGCCGCGCCAGCTGCGGGCCGCCCGGGTACGGCAGGCCCATCATCTTGGCGGTCTTGTCGAAGGCCTCGCCGGCGGCGTCGTCCAGGGTCTCGCCGAGCAGCCGGTAACTGCCGATCGCATCCACGGCGACCAGCTGGGTGTGGCCGCCGGACACCAGCAGGGCGACGAACGGGGGCTCCGGTGGGTCGTCCTCCATCAGCGGTGCCAGCAGGTGGCCCTCCATGTGGTGGACGCCCACGGCCGGCAGGTCCAGCGCCCAGGCCAGCGAGCGCGCCACCCCGGCGCCGACCAGCAGCGCCCCGACCAGGCCCGGACCGGCGGTATAGGCCACGCCGTCGAGGTCGCCTACCCCCAGCCCGGCTTCGGCCAGGGTCTGGCGGACCAGCGGCAGCAACTTGCGGACGTGGTCGCGGCTGGCCAGTTCCGGCACCACCCCGCCGTACTCGGCATGCAGGGCGATCTGGCTGTACACGGCATGCGCCCGCAGGCCCTCGGCGCCGGGCAGCGCCGTGTCGTAGACAGCAACGCCGGTTTCATCGCAGCTGGATTCGATGCCGAGGATTTTCATGGGGCTCGGGATGGCGGGCGGCTTGGGGGTCCAGCGGGTCCGGCTGGGCCGATCCGCGATCCTCCCGCCCGCGGTTGCACCGCTGCGGGGGCTCCCGTTATCATACGCGGCTCGCCGGAGGGATTCTGGCGACCTGCGAGTTCCTCGCACGAGTCCGCGCCCGCACAGGCCGGGCTTTCCAACCCACAGAGATTCCTATGCCCAGCGTCAAAGTCCGCGAAAACGAGCCTTTCGAGTTTGCCCTGCGTCGCTTCAAGCGCACCTGCGAGAAGGCCGGCGTGCTCGCCGAAACCCGCAAGCGCGAGTACTACGAGAAGCCGACCCAGGAGCGCAAGCGCAAGGCCGCCGCCGCCGTGAAGCGCCAGGCGCGCCGCACCTCGCGCGACGTCACCAAGCGCCAGCGCCTGTGCTGAGGCAGGCGCGGATCCTTCCGCAGGCGCGCCCCGGCGCGCCGCAGCAGGATATCCTCGAAGCCGGCACGCGCAAGCGTCGCCGGCTTTTTGTCTTGCAGCGACCCGGTGATCAGCGCGCCTTGTGGGAGCGGCTTCAGCCGGGAGCTTTCCGGCCCTGCATGCGCCAGCGCGAAGGCTCGCGGCTTAAGCCGCTCCTGCGGATTTCCCAGAGCGCGTGCCGGCTGCAGCCTGGCGCCGCCACCCCAACTGCCCTACGGAGAGCCCCATGACCCTCAAGCAGCAACTCGTCGACGACATGAAGGCCGCGATGAAATCCGGCGACAAGCAGCGCCTGGGCGTGATCCGCCTGGTCAACGCCGCGATCAAGCAACGCGAGGTGGACGAGCGCATCGAACTCGACGATGCCGCCGTGCTCGCCGTGCTGGAAAAGATGGTCAAGCAGCGCAAGGACTCGGTGAGCCAGTACGAAACCGCGCAGCGCGAGGACCTGGCCGAAATCGAGCGCGCCGAAATCGTGGTGATCGAGCACTACCTGCCCGAAAAGCTGGGCGACGCCGAGATCCAGGCGGCCATCGAGGCGGCCATCGCGCAGACCGGCGCCACCGGCCCGGCCGACATGGGCAAGCTGATGGGCGTGCTCAAGCCGAAGCTTGCCGGGCTGGCCGACATGGGCCTGGTCTCGGCACTGGTGAAGAAGCGGCTCACCGCCGGCTGAGCTGGCACGCCGGGCGTCGCGGCGACGCCCCGCCCCGCGTCGAAGTCCGTGGGAGCAGCATGGCCGCGATCCCGACCGGACTTCATCGCGGCGATGGCCGCTCCCACGAGGCCCGCGACCGAGCCAGCCCGCAGACCGGAAAGTCGTTCAGCAGCGGCTGGCGCAAGGCGCGCACCATCTCCGCCCCTCCCGGTTTGATCCGCGCACTCTTCCCGATCATGCCTGTCATGCGCGGGCCGGCTGGACATTCCCTGCACGCTCGACCCCTATGCTCGGGCCCATGCGAATGCCTGCCCGATTCCAGCCGCTCGTCGAGCGGCTGCAGCAAAGCCTCCCGGTCGCGCTCGCGCGCCGGTTCAGCGACGCCGACCTGCTGACCCACGCCGCGGCGCTGTCGTTCTACACCCTGCTCTCGCTGGCGCCGCTGCTGGTGCTGCTGCTGTGGCTGGCGGCCTCGCTGTATCCCTCGGCGCAGGATGCCCTGGTCGAACAGATGGCCGACCTCGCCGGCCGCGGGGCGCAGGACGTGGCGCAAACCGTGATCGCCAATGCCGAACGAGAACCCGACATTGGTTCGCTGGCCGGGATCTGGAGCACGGCGCTGCTGTTCGTGAGTGCGACGATCGTGTTCGCCCGGCTGCAGACCGCGCTCAACCTGATCTTCCGCAGCGACTCGCGCGAGCTGCCCGGCGGACTGTGGGCGTGGCTGCGCAAGCGGGTGCTGTCGTTCGGCGTAGTGCTGGCGCTGGGCTTCCTGCTGCTGGTGTCGATGACCCTCAGCACGGTGATGCAGGTGGTGTTCGCGCGGCTGCCTTCGATCCTGCCGGTGATCGGCAACGTGACTTCGCTGGCGCTGTATTCGCTCGCCTTCGCCCTGCTCTACCACTTCCTCCCCGATCGCCGCGTGCACTGGCGCC
Source organism: Luteimonas mephitis DSM 12574 (assembly GCF_000422305.1). Lineage (GTDB taxonomy): Bacteria > Pseudomonadota > Gammaproteobacteria > Xanthomonadales > Xanthomonadaceae > Luteimonas > Luteimonas mephitis. Next base: position 614,138 of record NZ_KE383816.1, read on the forward strand.
AGGCGTTCGTGGGCGGTGTGCTCACCGCCGCGCTGTTCGTGCTCGGCCGCTGGGCAATCGGCCTGTACCTGGCCGAGGCTGCGCCGGGCAGCGCCTACGGCTCGATGGGCACCCTGGTGCTGCTGCTGGTGTGGATGTACTACGCCGCCGCGGTGTTCTTCATCGGCGCGCTGATCACTGCGGTGATCGACGAACGCATGTCCCGGGCCGACGCAGCGCCGACGGCGCCACCGGCGGGCTGATCCGGCCGGCCGGATGCGGCCGGCAAATGCGATCATGGCGGCATGGCCCGCCTGTCCGCCGCCCTTGTCGTCGACCGCCCCCCCGCGAACGCGCGTCGCGGTGCGGGTGGACGCACCGCCGCGCGCAGGCGGGCCCGGGCGGCCGGCGCAACGACATCGCCATCGGAGGCCGGCTGAGATGGCGCGGCTCTCCGATGCCTTCATCGACGACCTCCTGGCGCGGACGGACATCGTCGAGGTGATCAACGCGCGGGTGCCGTTGAAACGCCAGGGCAAGGAATACTCGGCGCGCTGCCCGTTCCACGACGAGCGCTCGCCGTCGTTCACGGTGTCGCCGACCAAGCAGTTCTACCACTGCTTCGGCTGCGGCGCGCACGGCACCGCGATCTCGTTCCTGATGAACTACGACCGGCTCGAGTTCCTCGACGCGGTCGACGACCTCGCCCGCCGCGCCGGCATCGAGGTGCCGCGCGAGACCCGGCAGCACAACGAGAATCCGGATGCGAAGGATCTGTTCGGCGCGCTCGAGGCCGCCGCGCATTTCTTCCGCAAGCAGCTGGCCGGCAGCGACAAGGCGCAGGCCTACCTCGACCGGCGCGGCGTCGACGAACACATCCGCGCGCAGTTCGCGATCGGCTACGCGCCCGACGGCTTCTCCGTGCTGCGCGATGCGCTGGGCACCGACGCGCGGCGCATGGGCCTGCTCGAACGCGCCGGCCTGTTTTCGAAGAACGACAAGGGCCACGTCTACGACAAGTTCCGCGACCGGGTGATGTTCCCGATCCACGATCGCCGTGGCCGGCCGATCGCCTTCGGCGGGCGCGTGCTCGACGCCGACGCGTCGCCCAAGTACCTCAACTCGCCCGAGACCGCGCTGTTCCACAAGGGCCGCGAGCTGTACGGCCTGTGGCAGGTGCGCCAGGCCAATTCGAGGATCGAGCGGCTGATCGTGGTCGAGGGTTACATGGACGTGGTCGCGCTGTTCCAGCACGGCGTGACCCAGGCGGTCGCCACGCTCGGCACCGCGACCACGCCCGACCACGCCGAGCTGCTGTTCCGCAACGCGCCCGACGTGTACTTCTGCTTCGACGGCGACAACGCCGGGCGCAAGGCCGCGACGCGCGCGATGGAGTCGGTGCTGCCGCGCATGCGCGACGGCCGCCAGGCGTTCTTCCTGTTCCTGCCCGAAGGCGAGGACCCGGATACGCTCGTGCGCAGCGAAGGCGCGCCCGGGCTGGACGCCCGCCTGCAGCACGCCACGCCGCTGTCGCAGTTCCTGTTCGACTCGCTGGCGGTCGACGTTAACCTGGCCACGCTCGACGGCAAGGCGCGGCTGGCCGAGCGGGCAAAGCCGATGCTGGCGCAGATCCCCGACGGCGCGTTCGGCGACCTGATGCGGCAGCGGCTGACTGAACTCACCGGCGTGGGTGCGCGCGACAGCGCGCCGGGCACGCACGTGGTGCAGCGGGTGCAGCGTTCGTCGACGGTAGCGGCGCCCAGGCGCAGCCTGGTGCGCAGCGCGATCGCCCTGCTGCTGCAGAAGCCGGCGCTGGCGCTGGAACTGCAGCCGCCGTATCGCTTCGTCGGCCTGCGCCAGCCCGGCGTGGACCTGCTCACCGAGCTGGTCGCGCTGGTCAGCGCGCGCCCGGACATCGCCACCGGCGCCTTGCTCGAGCATTTCGCGGATCGCGACGAAGCCGCCGCGCTGCAGAAGCTCGCCAGCCACGCGATGCCCGGCGACGAGGCGCGCTGGCGCGACGAGTTCCTCGACACCATGGCCCAGATCGATCGCCAGGTCCTGCAGCAGCGCATCGACGAGCTGCAGGCCAAACAGCGCGACGGCGGGCTCGACGAAGCGGACAAGGCCGAGCTGCGCTCGCTGCTGACGGCGGGCATGCGCTGAAGGCGACGCCGCACCGGCGCGTGCGGGCCGTGCCGCCCGGAGGCCATGGCTTCACTCGCGGGCGCTGGATCCTGTTCGCGGTAACAGCCCGCGGCTGAAACCGCAGCCGCAAGGGCCGCGGCGGTCGCGGTGGTTCAGGCCGGCACGAACTGCAGCGCCGCCGCCGGCTGCAGCCACGGCATCAGCCAGTGGTCGACCAGCAGGAACGCGAACAGCGCCATCAGGTACACCACCGAATAGTTGAACACGCGCATGGCGAAGAACTCGTCCGGCGGGTCCATCAGCTTCCATGCGTACCAGAGGAACATCACCCCGAGCACGACCGCGCCACCGAGGTAGAACCATCCGCTCATGCCGGCGATCGTCGGCAGCATCGTCACCACGAACAGCAGCACGGTGTAGAGCAGGATCTGCCAGCGCGTGTACTGCACGCCGTGGGTCACCGGCAGCATCGGCACCAGCGCGCGCGCGTAGTCGGCGCGGCGGAAGATCGCCAGCGCCCAGAAGTGCGGCGGCGTCCACACGAACACGATCAGCACCAGCAGCCAGGCGTAGGCCCAGTCCCACGGGCCCTGCATGTTGGTCACCGCGGCCCATCCCAGCAGCGGCGGCGCGGCGCCGGCGATGCCGCCGATCACGATGTTCTGTGGCGTCGCGCGCTTGAGGAAACCGGTGTAGATGATCGCGTAGCCGATCAGCGAGGCAAACGTCAGCGCCGCGGTCAGCGGGTTGACCAGCGCGATCAGGATCGTCATCGACGCCGCGCCGAGGAACACCGCGAACGCCAGCACCTGCGCCGGCTGCAGCGTACCGGTGGCCAGCGGCCGGTTGGCGGTGCGCACCATCACCTTGTCGATGCGCTGGTCGATCAGGTGGTTGATCGCCGCGGCCGACGCCGCGGCCAGCCAGATGCCGAGCAGCCCGAACACGCTCTCGCGCAGCGGCGGCAACCCGGGCCGGGCGAGGAACATCCCCACCACCGCGGTGAACACGATCAGCGACACCACCCGCGGCTTGGTCAGCTCCCAGTACTGGCCGGCGATCCCCTTCATCAGTCGATCGCCCGCAGCCGCGCCAGCAGCGACACCAGCACGAACAGCAGCAGCACCGCGCCGGCGTTGTGCGCCACCGCCACGTCCAGCGGCAGCGACAGCTTGACGTTGGCGATGCCCAGCGCGACCTGGGTGCAGGCCAGTAGCGCAAGCAACACCGCCCAGCCGCGCAGGCCCGGCGTGCGCAGCAGCCGCAGGGCGAGCGCGACCAGCGCGGTGAACGCCACCACCGCCATCATCCGGTGCGCCATCTGGATCGCGATGCGCGACGCGCCGTCGAGCACGCCGCCCTCGTAGTCCACGCCGATCCCGCGCCAGAGCACGAAGCCTTCGCGGAAATCATGCGGCGGCCACCACTGGCCCACGCATTTGGGGAAGTCGTTGGCGCAGGCCAGCGCGGCGTAGTTGGCGCTGGTCCAGCCGCCGAGCGCGATCTGCGCCGCCAGCAGCACCAGTACCACCACCACCCAGCGCCGCAGCAGCAGCGCGTCGGCCAGCCGGATCGGCGAATGCGTCGCCCGCCACGCCATCCACGTCAGCAGCGCGAACGTGGTCAGCCCGCCCAGCAGATGCCCCATCACCACGATCGGCTTGAGCAGCCAGGTCACCGTCCACATGCCCAGCAATGCCTGGAAGATGATCACCGCCAGGGTCAGTACGGCGGTGCGCGCCAGGTCGATGTTCGACCAGCGCAGCGCGGCGACCAGCAGGATCGCCTCGCCCGCAACCGCCAGCGCCGAGGCCGCAACGTGCATGCCGCGCATGTACAGCGGGATTGCCAGCGCCACCAGCACCGCGGCCGCGGCCACCTGCAGCACGCCGTGCGGGCGCCTGCGCGCGGCCAGCAGCGCCAGCACCAGCACCAGCACGCCAAGCGCACCGGCGATCATGCGGTGCAGCTGTTCGCGCCAAGCCTTGTGGATCTCGACCGGACGGATCGCGGTCGCGGCGTGGTCGGCCACGCCCTGGCTCGCTGCGGTGGGCCACGAGGCGCGGCCGTAGCAGGTCGGCCAGTCGGGACAGCTCAGGCCGGCGTTGGACAGGCGCACGAACGCGCCGAACACGATCACGCCCAGCGCGAGCGCAACCGCCAGCCAGGCGATGCGGTGGAAGTGCCGATACACCGTCGGCCTGGCATGGCCGATCGCGGTGCCCGGGGATTTCGCGTCTGCGTTCATCGGCAAGCGATCACATCAGTCTCAGCAGCTTCGCCACGTCAGCGCGCAGTCCACCCGGGTCGAAGCCCGGAGCGTAGCGCAGAATGACGAAGCCGTTCGGATCGACCACGTAGACCGGAACGCCGGCAGGATCGTCGACCCGCGGCAGCTTCGCACGCAGTGCCGGGTCCATGCGCAGCACGCGCGTGGCCGCGTTGCGCGTCGCGTCGGCCGGCGGCGCGCCGAGCCAGAGGATGTCGAGTTCGTCGGCCTTGTTGCCGAACAGGCGCCAGACCAGGTCGAGTTCGCGCGCCAGCTCGCGGCACGGATCGCCGCAGCCGGGCGGCGGCGCGACCAGCACGCGCCAGCGGCGCTCGGCCGGCTTCCATGCGTACTCGCCGCCGGCATCGAGCCGGGGCGTGAAATCGCGCAGGTCGGTCGGCGGCTGCAGCAGCTCGCCGTGGTTCTTCATCCCCGAAGGCTGCCAGCCGGAGAAGCGCAGCGCGCCGGCAACCAGCATGCCGCCGAGGAAGATCGCGATGACCGCGAAGAACGTAAGCCGGTTGCGTTTGCCCGCGGTTGCGTCGTTGCTCATGGCGTGGCCTTGTTCGTCTTGCGTTTGCGGAAAGTGAGCAGCAGCGCGATCACCAGCACCGCAGCGGCCAGTGCGAACCACTGCACCGCGTAGCCCAGGTGGCGTTCGGGCGGCAGCGTGTTGGGCAGCACGTCGAGGTCGCGCGCGTAGCCCAGCGGCGCGGCGGGGTCGAGCTTGAGCACGCGCGGTGCCAGCCCGGGCTGGTGCAGCTGGTCACGCAGTCCAGCCGCATCAAGCCCGGTGGCCAGCACCTGCCCGCCGGACTGCGGCACGGCCACGGCGGCAAGGATGCCGTGCGACGGCGGCGGCGCCAGCAGGCCGGCGAGACGCAGCTCACCGGGCGGGCGCGACACCACCGGCAGCTTGCGGTCGCCGGGCAGCGGCAGCCACCCCAGCTCCACCAGCAGCGGCGCGGCGCCCGGCGCCGACGGCTGGAACACCCGGTAGGCGCGCACGCCGGGGCGGTCGTCGCGCTGCTGGTTGTCGAGCAGTACCGCCGGCGCATCGACGAAACGGCCGGCACCGGCCGCCCAGTCGTAGTCGCGTTCGCGCGCGATATCGCCGGCGACCGCCAGCGGGCGCGGCGTGCGCAGGTCCAGCACCTGCTGGACGGCGTCGAGCATCGCCTGCTTCTCATGCATGCGCCCGAGCTGCCAGGCGCCGAGCGAACACAGCCCGCCCGCCACCAGCACGGCCAGCAGCCACCAACCGACCATGTTGCGCATGGCGCTCACGCGCACCGGCCCCGCGCCTGCGATAATCCGTTCATGCGCCCGCCGCGCCGATCCCGGAGACCGACATGAACGATTCGCTGAAAACCCTGCTGATCGTTGCCTTCCTGCTGGTCATCCTGTGGAACCTCGGCGCGGGCCTGTATTACATGCTGGTCGACAAGGGACAGACCAAGCGCACCGTGAACGCGCTGACCAGGCGCATTGCGCTGTCGGTCGCACTGATCCTGCTGGTCGTCCTGGCAATCTGGATGGGCTGGATCACGCCGCACGGCATCCAGGGCTGACAGCGTCGCCGCTGGCGCACCGGCGGGTTGGCGTTCCCTCCTTCCCCTTCAAGGGAAAGGCCGGGATGGGATCGGGTCTTGCCGGGGCATCCAGGGAAATCCATCCCCGCCCACGCCCTCCCCGTGAAAGGAAGGGGAACCGGAACGCGGCTACGCCGCGCGCGCCTTACAGCACGTAGACGAACAGGAACAGGCCCAGCCACACCACGTCGACGAAGTGCCAGTACCACGCCACCGCTTCGAACGCGAAGTGGTCGTCCTTGCTGAAGTGGCCCTTGGCGCAGCGCAGCCAGATGATCGCCAGCATGATCGTGCCGAGGGTCACGTGCGCGCCATGGAAGCCGGTCAGCATGAAGAACGTCGAGCCGTAGATGCCCGAACCCAGGGTCAGGTTCAGCTCCGAATAGGCATGCATGTACTCCTCGACCTGGAAGAACAGGAACGTGCAGCCCAGCAGCACGGTCAGGCCCAGGAACACCAGCAGCTGCTTGCGATGGCCGGCCTTGAGCGCGTGGTGCGCGATGGTCACGGTCACGCCCGACGTCAGCAGGATCAGGGTGTTGAGCAGTGGCAGGCCCCAGGCCGGGATGGTCTGGAAGTGGCCGCCGACCTGCCCCGGGCCGCTGCTCGGCCATGCCGCGCTGAAGCCGTCCCAGAGCAGCGCATTGGTCATCACGCCGTCGCCGGCGCCGCCCAGCCACGGCAGCGCGTACTGGCGGGCGTAGAACAGCGCGCCGAAGAACGCGCCGAAGAACATCACCTCGGAGAAGATGAACCACACCATCCCCATCCGGAACGAGCCGTCGACCTGCTTGTTGTAGTAGCCGGACACCGACTCGAGGATCACGTCGGCAAACCACTTGAACAGGATCGCGATCAACCCGGCGATGCCGACGAAGAACATCGTCTTGCCGTAGCTGGCCTCATTGAACCAGCTGGCCAGCCCGTACATCGTGACGAACAGGGCCACCGACGCGAACACCGGCCAGCGGCTGTGGTGCGGCACGAAGTAGGCGTTGGGATCGTAGGTCTGGGCTTGGGCCATGGTGGTCTTCCGTTGGAACCAGTGGTGTCAGGGTGCCGCGCGCGAGCCGACGGCCGAACCCGCCGGCGCCGCCTCGAGCTGCGCGGTCAACTCGTTGTTCTTGAAGAACGTGTAGGACAGGGTGATGGTGTGGATGTTGTCGGGCAGGTCCGGCGCGACGATGAAGCGCACCGGCATGTCGCGCGCCTCGCCGGCGGCCAACGTCTGCGCGGTGAAGCAGAAGCATTCGGTCTTGCTGAAATAGCCCGACGCGCGCGCCGGCGCGATCGAGGGCACCGCGTTGCCGACGATGGCGCGCTGGCCGTCGTTGCGGGCAAAGAACATCGTGTCGTACTGCTGCCCGGGGCGCACCTGCATGGTCGCCTGCTCGGGACGGAACGACCACGGCAGCTTCGAGTTCACCCCGCCGTCGAACTGCACGGTGATCACGCGATCCGACTTGCGCGCCTCGAGGGCGGCGGCACGCTCGCCACCGATCGCGCCCTGCTCCACGCGGATGCCGAACACCTTCTCGCAGGCGATGCGGTACATCGGCACCAGCGAGAAGGTGAAGGCGAACGCGGCGAACGCCACGCCCACCATCTTGACCGTGCCGCGGCCGTTGCGCTTCTGCTTGTCGTCCGCCGCGCTCACGTCGCCAGCACCCCGCTGAGGATGAAGCCGATGTAGATCACCGCCGCGATCGCCGCCACCACCAGCGCGGTGCGACGCACGCCGTGGCGGCGCGCGTTGTCCTCGCTGCGGTGGTCGGGGGACGTCATGGCCAGGTCGCTCGTCACGTCACTCAGTGGGTGATGTCGCCGTGCGCCAGGTCGCCATCGCGGATCACCGGCGGCAAGGTGAAGGTGTGGTGCGGGGCCGGCGACGGCACCGTCCACTCCAGGCCCTTGGCGCCTTCCCAGACGCGCTCGGTGGCCTTGGCGCCATGGCGCTTGGAGTGCCACAGGATCGCGAACATCAGGAACGGGGTGATGAACATGCCGAACGCGCCGATCGAGCTGACCAGGTTCCAGTCCGCGAACACCACGTTGTAGTCGGGGATGCGGCGCGGCATGCCGGCCAGGCCCAGGAAGTGCTGCGGGAAGAACAGCAGGTTGACGAACACCAGCGTCCACCAGAAGTGGAACTTGCCCCAGAACTCGTTGTACATGCGGCCGGTCCACTTCGGCCACCAGTAGTAGATCGCGGCGATGATCGCGAACAGCGCGCCGGTGACCAGCACGTAGTGGAAGTGCGCGACCACGAAGTAGGTGTCGTGGTACTGGAAGTCGGCCGGCACGATCGCCAGCATCAGGCCGGAGAAGCCGCCGATCGCGAACAGCACCACGAACGCCAGCGACCACAGCATCGGCGTCTCGAACGTCAGCGAGCCCTTCCACATGGTGCTGACCCAGTTGAAGATCTTCACGCCCGTGGGCACCGAGATCAGCATGGTCGCGAACATGAAGTAGATCTCGCCGCCCAGCGGCATGCCCACGGCGAACATGTGGTGGGCCCACACGATGAAGCTCAGGAACGCGATGCAGGCCAGCGCGTAGACCATCGCCTGGTAGCCGAACAGCGGCTTGCGCGAGAACGTCGGGATGATCTCGCTGACGATGCCGAACGCCGGCAGGATCATGATGTAGACCTCGGGGTGCCCGAAGAACCAGAAGATGTGCTGGTACATCACCGGGTCGCCGCCGCCGGCCGCGTTGAAGAACGAGGTGCCGAAGAACTTGTCGGTGAGCAGCATCGTCACCGCGCCGGCCAGCACCGGCATCACCGCGATCAGCAGGAACGCGGTGATCAGCCAGCTCCAGGTGAACAGCGGCATCTTCAGCAGGTCCATGCCCGGCGCGCGCATGTTCAGCACGGTGGCGATGATGTTGATCGCGCCCATGATCGAGCTGATGCCCATCATGTGCACCGCAAAGATGGTGAACGCGACGTTGGCGCCGCCCTGCAGCATCAGCGGCGGGTACATGGTCCAGCCGCCGGCGGGCGCGCCGCCCGGCAGGAACAACGTACCCAGCAGCATGATGAAAGCGAACGGCAGGATCCAGAACGACCAGTTGTTCATGCGCGGCAGCGCCATGTCCGGCGCGCCGATCTGCAGCGGGATCATCCAGTTACCCAGGCCGACGAAGGCCGGCATGATCGCGCCGAAGATCATCACCAGCGCGTGCATGGTGGTCATCTGGTTGAAGAACTCGGGATCGACCAGCTGCAGGCCGGGGATCGCCAGCTCGCTGCGGATCACCACCGAGAACGCCGCGCCGATGATGGCCATCGTGAAGCTGAAGAGCAGGTAGAGCGTGCCGATGTCCTTGTGGTTGGTCGAGAAGAACCAACGGTCGACGAAACTCTGCTTGTGGCCGTGGTCGTCGTGGGCCTGGGAGCCGTCTGCGGCTGCGGGATACGTGGACATGTGCTGCCTACCTCGGGTGTGCTTGTCTGTCAGCGTGTGGTTGCGGCTGGCGTTCGGCCGGTCAGCCTGCCGGGGCGGCGGCGGGCTGCGGGATCACCTGCGCGGTCGCGGGGGCGGCTTCGGCCTGTTCGGGCGCAGCCTCGGCCGGGGCGGGCGCGGGCGCGGGCGCGGGCGCGGCGACCGGCGCCGGGGCGTTGCCCGCCTTCTGCGCTGCCAGCCACTGCCGGTATTCGGCCTTCGGCACGGCCTTGACCACGATCGGCATGAAGCCGTGGTCCTTGCCGCACAGCTCGGCGCACTGGCCGCGGTAGATGCCGGGCTTCTGGATGTCGGCCCAGGCCTCGTTGACGATGCCGGGGATCGCGTCCTGCTTCCAGCCCAGCGCCGGCACCCACCAGGAGTGGATGACGTCGTCGGCGGTGATCACGAAGCGGACCTTGGTGTCGACCGGCAGCACCAGCATGTTGTCGACTTCGAGCAGGTAGTGCGGGGACTGCTCGATGGTCGGGCGCGCGCCGCTCTGGCGGATGCGGTCGCTGTCGCGGGCAAGGCGGCTGGTGAAGGCCACGTCCTCGCCCAGGTATTCGTACTTCCACATCCACTGGAAACCGGTGACCTTGACCGTCATCTCCGAATCGCGGGTGTCGTACATCTCGATCAGCTTGGTGGTGGCCGGCCAGGACATCCCGATCAGCAGCAGCACCGGGATGATCGTCCAGATCACCTCGGCGGTGGTGTTGTGGGTGAACGTGGCGGCGACCGCGCCCTTGGACTTGCGGAAGGCGAAGATCGCGTAGGCCATCGCCGCGAACACCAGCACGCCGATGCCGACGCAGATCCACAGCGCCAGCATGTGGGCGTCGTAGGCGTGCCCGGACAGCGTGGTCACGCCGCGGCCCATGTTGAGCTGCCATTCCACCGGGTCGGCGGACTGCGCGAACACGCTGGCGGACGATCCGAGCATGCCCAGGCCCATCGCGTATCGGGACAGGGCCCACGGCTTGGTGCGCATTTGTTTCAGCTGACCGGCTTGCATCACATCGAACCCCGAATGCCTCGTTGGCGTCATGGCTGGCGAGTACGCGACCGATCCCGCACGCGGCCCGGAGAGGGCCAGGAAACGTGCGCAGGGCCGGTGGCGGGCTGCGGATAACCTCCAAATGGTAGCTGCGACCGGCGTTTGCGGGCAAGCAATGGCGCGCGGCGGCGTGCCGGTCCACACAGCGTCCCGGCTGTTCGCACGCGCGCGCAAGGCCTAGAATCGCCGGCCTTACGTGCCCGGGTGCCCCGTGACCGCCATCCTGTCTCCAGAACTTCCGCCGCCGCCGGCTCCGCTGCGCGCGGCCATCACCGCGGCCTGGAGCCGCGATGAAGCTGAACATGTGCGCGAAATGCTGGCGCAGGCGCGCCAGCCGCATCCCGGATGGGGCGACGCCGACCGAGCGGCGATCCAGGCCACCGCCGCCGACCTGGTCGGCCGGGTCCGCGCCCGCGCCGCCGACCAGGGGGCGATCGAGGCCTTCATGCGCCAGTACGACCTGGGCAGCGAAGAAGGCGTGCTGCTGATGTGCGTGGCCGAGGCGCTGCTGCGCATTCCGGACCAGGGCACGGCCGACCGCCTGATCCGCGACAAGCTCGGCGAGGCCGACTGGAAGCGCCACATGGGCCAGTCCGACTCGGTGCTGGTCAACGCCTCCACCTGGGGCCTGATGCTGACCGGGCACCTGGTGGACCTGGCCGACGACACCCGCCGCGACGTCCACAACGCCTTCAAGCGGCTGGTCGGGCGGGTCGGCGAGCCGGTGATCCGCCTCGCGGTGCGGCAGGCGATGAAGATCATGGGCCACCAGTTCGTGATGGGCCGCAGCATCGCCGAGGCGCTGGCGCGCGCGCGCAAGGGCGCCAACGCCGCGTATCGCTATTCGTACGACATGCTCGGCGAAGCCGCGCTGACCCAGCACGACGCCGACCGCTACCTCGAGGCCTACGGCAGCGCGATCGACGCGATCGGCCAGAGCGGGCAGTTCGCCGACGAGATCACCGCGCCGTCGATCTCGGTCAAGCTGTCCGCGCTGCATCCGCGCTACGAGCACGCCAAGCGCGCGCGGGTGCTGGCCGAACTCGCGCCGCGCCTGCTCGGCCTGGCCCAGCGCGCGAAGCGCTACCGCATCGGCATGACCATCGACGCCGAGGAAGCCGACCGCCTGGAACTGTCGCTGGACGTGATCGAGGCGGCGTGGTCGGATCCCTCGCTGGCAGGCTGGAACGGTTTCGGCATCGTCGTGCAGGCCTACCAGAAGCGCGCGCCGTACGTGATCGACTGGATCGCCGACCTCGCCCGCCGCCACGGCCGCCGGATCCCGGTGCGGCTGGTCAAGGGCGCGTACTGGGACAGCGAGATCAAGCGCGCCCAGGTCGACGGCGTGGGCGGCTACCCGGTGTTCACCCGCAAGCCCAACACCGACGTGTCCTACCAGGCCAACGCGCGCCGCATGCTCGCGGCCACCGACGCGATCTACCCGATGTTCGCCACCCACAACGCGCAGACCATCGCCGCGATCCACCGCCTGGCGCGGGTGATGCTCGGCGGCGCGCGCGACGGCGACGGCTTCCGCTACGAGTTCCAGAAGCTGCACGGCATGGGCGACGACCTGTATGCCGAGGTCATCCCGGCCGACCGCCTCGACGTGCCCTGCCGGGTCTACGCACCGGTCGGCTCGCACGAGGACCTGTTGCCGTACCTGGTCCGGCGCCTGCTGGAGAACGGCGCCAACTCCAGCTTCGTCAACCGCATCACCGACGAGGACGTCGCCATCGACGACCTGATCCGCGACCCGGTCGAGACCGTGGCCGCGTTCGACGAAATCCCGCACCCCCGCATTCCGCTGCCGGCCGAGCTGTACCGCAGCGCAGGCTTCGAAAGGACCAATTCCATGGGCGCCAACCTTGCCAACGACGATCAACTGCGCGCGCTGGCCGAGCAGGTCAACGCCGCCGCCGCCACCGCGTGGCGCGCCACGCCGCTGGTGCCCGGCGCCAGCGTGTCCGGACCCGACATCGCGGTGACCAATCCTGCCGACCGTCGCCAGACCGTCGGCCAGTGGCAGGCCGCCGACGCGGCCACCGTGGAGAAGGCGCTGGCCAACGCGGTCGCCGCGCAGCCGGCCTGGGACCGCACGCCCGCGGCCTCGCGCGCGGCGATCCTCGAACACGCCGCCGACCTCATGGAACAGCGCATGCCGCAGTACATCGCGCTGTGCACGAAGGAAGCCGGCAAGACCATTCCCGACGGCGTCGCCGAGGTGCGCGAGGCGGTCGACTTCCTGCGCTACTACGCCGGGCAGGCGCGCCAGCAGTTCACGGTCGACGCGCTGCCGGGCCCGACCGGCGAATCCAACACCCTGCAGCTCGCCGGGCGCGGCGTGTTCGTCTGCATCAGCCCGTGGAACTTCCCGCTGGCGATCTTCAGCGGCCAGATCGCCGCCGCGCTCGCCGCCGGCAACGCGGTGGTCGCCAAGCCGGCCGAGCAGACCAACCTCGTCGGCTATTACGCGGTGAAGCTGCTGCACGAGGCCGGCGTGCCGGAAGCCGTGCTGCAGTTCGTCCCCGGCGACGGCGCCACCGTCGGCGCCGCGCTGACCGCCGACCCGCGCGTGGCCGGCGTCGCCTTCACCGGCTCCACCGACACCGCGCGCGCGATCAACCGCGCGCTGGCCGCGCGCGACGCCGCGATCGGCGTGCTGATCGCCGAAACCGGCGGCCAGAACGCGCTGATCGCCGACTCCTCGGCGCTGCCGGAACAGCTGGTCAAGGATGCGCTGGCCTCGGCCTTCACCTCCGCCGGCCAGCGCTGCTCCGCCGCGCGCGTGCTGTTCGTGCAGGACGACATCGCCGACAAGGTGATCGGCATGCTCGCCGGCGCGATGGCCGAACTGACCGTCGGCGATCCCGGCCTGCTGTCGACCGACGTCGGCCCGGTGATCGACACCGACGCACTCAAGCTGCTCGAGGCGCACGCGGCGAAGATGGAAGGCGTCGCCAGGCCGATCGCGACCGCGGCCATGCCCGGTGACGGCAGCGGCGACGCCGTCGCCCACGGCACCTTCTTCGCCCCGCGCGCATGGGAGCTGCAGTCGCTGTCGCAGCTGACCCGCGAGAACTTCGGCCCGGCGCTGCACGTGATCCGCTGGAAGGCCGACGAGATCGACCAGGTCGTCGATGCGATCAACGCCACCGGCTACGGGCTGACCCTGGGCATCCACTCGCGCATCGACGAGACCATCGAACGCATCGTCGCGCGCGCCAACGTCGGCAACGTCTACGTCAACCGCAACCAGATCGGCGCGGTGGTCGGGGTGCAGCCGTTCGGCGGCCAGAAGCTGTCCGGCACCGGCCCCAAGGCCGGCGGCCCGCACTACCTGCCGCGCTTCGCCACCGAGAAGACCGTGTCGGTCAACACCACCGCCGCCGGCGGCAACGCCTCGCTGCTCACGCTCGGCGAGTAAGCGGCTCGCGACGCATCACGTCGTCGCATGCGGACGGACGCCCGCCACGCTGCAGCGGGCCCGCAGGAGCGCCCCATGGGCGCGACAGATGTTCCGAAAAGCGATCGCGCCCATGGGCGCTCCTACCGCGGGGCGGGTTTGATCCCGATGGCGACGGCGCAGGTCGGGGCTACGCCCCCGACGCCTTGGCCCCATATGGCGTAAAGCCGTCGGGGGCGTAGCCCCGACCTGCGGCAAGCCACAAAAAAACCCCGCCGAAGCGGGGCTTTTTGTTGTTGCGTGAAGCGCGGATCAGAAGCGGTACTGCGCCGAGATGCCGTAGTTGTCCGCGCCGCCGTCGTACTTGCCGCTGATGTACGAGCCGCTCGACGAGGCGATGCCGATGACCGGGGTATCGGCCAGCTGGATCCGCGAGTAGCTGGCGGTGATGTCCAAGCTGTCGCTCACCGCCCAGGTTGCGCCCAGCGAGTACCACATGCGGTCCTGGTCGGGCATGCGCGGGGTGCGGTGCGGCAGGCTGACCGGCGAGTCGTCGCGGGCGACGCCGCCGCGCACGGTCCAGCGCTCGTTCAACTTGTACTCGGCGCCGACCGAGTAGAACCAGCTGTCCTTCCAGCTGTAGTCCTCGGCCGCGTCGGGCTGCACCGGGTTGTCGAACTCGATGCGGATTTCCTTCAGCGAATCCCAGCCGGCCAAGGTGGCTTCGGCCATCAGGGTCAGCTTGTCGGTGGCATCCCAGGTGGCACTGAAGGTGTCGGTGCTGGGCAGCGTGAGCTTGGCGCCTGCCGGTCCGCTGGTGTACGCGCCGCCGGCGGTGATGAACGCGGCGGTGCCGGGCACGGTGAAGGTCGCGGTGCCACGGACTTCATGGTCGACCTCGGAACGGTGCGAATAGCCGAACGACAGGCTGTCGGTCGGACGCCAGTTCATGCCGAGGATCCAGCCGAAGGTGTTGTCGGTACCGTTCACCGACACCTTGCCGTCCTGCTTCTGCGGGCCGTACGGGCCGGTCACCGGGTTGGGCATGAAGCACAGCGGCTGGGTCTGCGGATTGGCGCAGATGCCGCTGCCGAAGTCGATGGCGTTGGACAGGGTCACGTCGGAGTGCTCGTAGATCAGCCCGGCGCCGACCGAGAAGCGGTCGCTCAGGTCGAGCGAGGCGGCCAGGGTCAGGTCGATGATCTTCACGTCCGACTTGATCGCGTGGTAGCGGCCGACCCAGTTGTCGTCGTACTCGGTCTTCAGGCCGAACGGCGCGCTGATCATGGCGCCGAGGGTCACGTATTCGAACTGGCCGCTGAGCGGCATGATGAACGACATGGCCGGAACCGCGTTGAGGCCGCCGGCGTCGCCGCCGTTGCCACCGGTCAGCGGCTGCGCAAGCGGCGAACCCGCCGCGGCCTGGCCACCACCGGTGAACTTGAACGACAGGTCGATCGCGGTCATGTCGGCCTGGAAGGTGTTCTTGTCGAACGTCGACATGACCGCCGGGTTGTTGGCGACCACCGAGGCATCGCCCTTCGCGGACGCGGCGCCGGCCATCGAGCGGCCCTGGGCCTTGACGCTGTTTTCCTTCAGCAGGAAGGCGGCGGCGTGGGCCTGGGTGAAGGCCATGGCGCCGGCAATGCCGAGCGCAAGGGCGGTGATCTGGATGAGGCGGGGATGGGTCTGCATTGCTGGGTCTCTCTCCGTAGACAGGTTTCGGGTACGCCGCGTGGCATGGGCGATGTCCCCCGCCCTGGCCAGCCCTGCCGGAAGCCCCCTCCCGACCGACGACGCGGGGGCACTATACCGTGGCGTGTGGACGCGTGCGCAAGCGTCCACGTCAAGTGTGGCGCACTCCGGCCAACCGGGTATCTTGGCCCCGGCTGCCGCTACCGAACCTGCAGATGTTCGTCTCCATTCCCACCCGCCAGCGCCAGCAGTTGCGCTGGGCCACGCCGACCCTGGTGGCCATGCTGTGGCTGGCCTTCCTGTGGGCCAGCACCCGGCCGGGCGGGCAACAGCGGGCCCTGCTGCTCGAATGGGGGGCGCTGAGCGGCGGCCAGCTGCCGGCGGACATCCTGCGCTCGTGGGCGGATGGCGAGCACTGGCTGCGCCTGTTCACGGCCCTGTTCCTGCACGCCGACTGGGCCCACCTGCTGGGCAACCTGGTGTTCCTGCTGATCTTCGGCCTGCCCGCCGAGCGGGTAATGGGGCCGTGGCGGTTCCTGCTGCTGTTCCTGGTCGGCGGCTGCCTGGCCAATTTCGTCGCGGTGCTGGCGATCGGCAGCCCGGATCGCCTGATCATCGGCGCCAGCGGCGCGGTCTCGGCGGTGATCGGCGCGTACCTGGCGCTGTTCCCCAATGCGCGCCTGGGCGTGGTGCTGCCGCTGGGATTGTTCCTCGAGTTCGTGCGCGCGCCGGCCTCGCTGCTGATCGGGATCTGGGCGCTGCTGCAGGTGGTCTTCGCCTACATCGGCCCGGCCTTCGGCGCCGTGGCCTGGGCGGCGCACATCTCCGGCTTCGCGTTCGGCATCGTGTTCGCGCTGCTGGCGCGCAGGGGCATCGCGCGGCGGCTGCGGAAGCTGAAGGGGTATTGAGGAAGAGTCGGGATTGGGGATTGGGGATTGGGGATTGGGAAAAGTCGCAATCGGACCGAGTTGTGCGACGAACCGTTCTTGCGAATCCCGAATCCCGAATACCGGCGCCTTATAATCCCGCTATGTCCAGGTCCCTGTACAAAATCGTCTTCCACAACCACGGCAAGGTCTACGAGCTGTATGCACGGCACGTGGCCGCGAGCGGGATCTGGGGTTTCACCGAAGTCGGCGAGCTGGTGTTCGACGTGCACGGCGGCGTGGTGGTCGACCCTACCGAGGAGCGGCTGCAGGCCGAGTTCGGCAACACCCGCGTGCTGCACCTGCCGCTGCAGAGCATCGTGCGCGTGGAGGAAGTCGAGAAGAAAGGGCAGTCGGCGATCCGCGACGCCGAATCCGGCGAGCGCGTGGTGACCCCCTTCCCGCTGCCGTCCAAGCCGCGCTGACGCCGCAACCGGCTTTGGTCGCAATCGTGGCGATCCGCGGAAAATCGCGGCTTGCAGGAACCAGCACCACCATCCCCGCATTCGGGCCGGGCGCGGGCCGGCCTAGGACCGCTGCAAGTCGCGCCGCGCGTTGAGGAAATCCGCGGCGGTAATCGCCTTGCCGCCCTCGCGCTGCAGCGTGCGGATGCGCAGCGCGCCTTGGCCGCAGGCGACATCCAGGCCATCGCGGCCGGCGGCCAGCAGGCTCCCGGGCGCGGCGCCGTGGTCAAGCGCCAGCGCGGTCGCGGCATGGATGCGCAGGCGCTCGCCTGCCACCATCGCCTCGGCCATCGGCCACGGGTTGAAGGCGCGCACCTTGTTCGCCAGCACTGCTGCCGGCTGCGACCAGTCCAGCTTTGCTTCGGCCTTGTCGAGCTTGTGCGCATAGGTCACGCCCTCGGCGGGCTGCGGCCGCGGCACCGGGCGCATGCCCGCGCGCAGCAGGCCGAGGCCGTCGGCCAGCGTCTGCGCGCCGAGCGCGGCGAGGCGGTCATGGAGCTGGCCGCCGTTTTCATCGGCGCCGATGGCCAGCGACTGCGACAGCAGCACCGGCCCGGTGTCCAGGCCGGCTTCCATCTGCATCAGGCACACACCGGTCTGCGCATCGCCGGCTTCGATCGCGCGCTGGATCGGCGCCGCGCCGCGCCAGCGCGGCAGCAGGGATGCGTGCACGTTCCAGCAGCCGAACTTCGGGATCGCGAGGATCTTCGGCGGCAGGATCAAACCGTAGGCGACCACCACCAGCAGGTCCGGCTGCAGCGCGGCCAGCGCGTCGCGGGAGATCTGCGACTTCAGCGATTCGGGTTGCAGCACCGGGATGCCCCGTTCGATTGCGGCGCGCTTGACCGGCGACGGCGCCAGCACCCGGCCGCGGCCGGCGGGGCGGTCGGGCTGGGTATAGACGGCCACCACTTCCTGGCGGCTGGCGGCGGCGATCAGCGAAGGTACGGCGAATTCGGGCGTACCGGCGAAGACGAGTCTCATGGGTGTCGGGATCAGGGATTGGGGATTGGGGATTCGGAAAAGCGGGTGGGACTCACGCCATTGGCGTCACTGGCGACGAACGGGGTTCTCGAACGGGCAATCCGCGCAAACGACACTCCCGGGCGCGGCAGGCATCGCATCGCGCGGGCGCTCTTCCGAATCCCCAATCCCTAATTCCTAATCCCGGCTTTTCCGCAGCTTGTCGTACTTCTTCAACGCCCGGTCGCGCTTGAGCGGCGACAGGTAGTCGATGAACAGCTTGCCGTCGAGATGGTCGACCTCGTGCTGCACGCAGGTCGCCAGCAGGTCGTCGACTTCGAGCACGAACGTCTTGCCGTGGCGGTCCAGCGCCTCGACCTCGATGCCGTCGGCGCGGGTCACGTCGGCATAGATGCCGGGGATCGACAGGCAGCCTTCCTGGTGCTCGCGCAGCTGCTCGGTGCGGCGGCGGATCACCGGGTTGATGAACACCAGCGGCTGGTCGCGGCCTTCGCTGACGTCGATGACCATGAAGCGCTCGTGCACGTCGACCTGGGTCGCGGCCAGGCCGATGCCGGGCGCGATGTACATGGTCTCGAACATGTCGTCGAGCAGGCGCTGGAACTGGGGAGTGGCGATGCGCTCGACATCCAGGGCGCCGGCGACGTTGCGCAGGCGCGGATGCGGCAGTTCGAGGATCGGAAGCAGGGGCATTGGGTGGCGTTCTGGAGGTGTGTACGGTGGGTTCGGTCGGGTCCGGGACCGGCGGAACGAGTCCGACGCCGATCATCGAAGCCCAAAGGGTGGCATCGGTCACAACCGCGAGCCAGAGCTTGAATTGTAGCCCTCGCAGGCTTGCGTGGGGCCGGGTTTTGTAGGCTATAGTGCCCCGGCTGGAATGGGGAAATTCCGGAAATTTCCAAGGGGAGCAAGTAGATGGCCGGCATCCTTCAGCGTTGCTTCAAGCAGCGCTTCACTCAGGGGCTCCGCACGGGTCTTGCAACCGCACTGCTGATGGTGGCGGGCTACGCCATGGCGCAGGGCGTCCGTGGCGATCATCCCGACACCTATGTCGTCGTGCGCGGCGACACCCTGTGGGACATCGCAGGCAAGTTCCTGCAGCATCCCTGGCTGTGGCCGGAGATCTGGCAGGCCAACCCGCAGATCCGCAATCCGCACCTGATCTATCCGGGCGACGTGATCAGCCTCGCCTACCTCGACCGGGTCACCCTGCAGCAGGGCCCGCGGACCGATGCGCAGCCGATCAACGCGATCCCGCTGTCGGAGATCGAGCCGTTCCTCAAGGACCTGCGCGTGGTCGACCAGTTCGAGCAGCTGCCCTACGTGGTCGGCCTCGAGGAAGACCGCCTGCGCGGCAGCAAGGACCAGGTGGTGTACGTGCGCGGGCTGTCCGCCGCCACGCCCGGCCAGCGCTACCTGGTGGTGCGCCCGACCGTGCGCTACACCCGCCTCGAGCGCGCCGGCATGTGCTGCGACCTGCTCGAGAAGGACGACCTCGACTATCGCGGCCGTCGCGACGTCGACTTCGGCAAGTACTGGAACCACGTCGTGTTCCCGGACAAGGGCGGCGAGACGCTGGGCTACGAGCTGATGCGCGTGAACATCGGCACCGTGACCCGCGGCGAAGTCGGCGGCATCGAGGCCAGCACCGTGCTGCTCGACGAGGCCGGCCGCGAAGTGCGCATCGGCGACCGCCTGATCGCGGTCGACGCGCAGCCTTACGACCTGCAGTTCTTCCCGCATCCGCCGAAGCAGCAGATGGAATACGGCCGGGCCCGCGTGCTTGCGGTCACCGACAACCTGTCCTACGGCGGTCCGCGCGACGTGGTGGCGCTGTCGGTCGGCCGCCAGGACGGCGTCGACAACGGCACCGTGTTCTCGGTCTGGCGCGAAGGCAGCAACGTCGTCGATCGCGTCGAGCACAGCGCCGACTATCCGGCCGGCGCGGTCAGCTTCAACGACAAGGTGCGCCTGCCCGACGAGTACAGCGGCCACGTGATCGTGTTCCGCACTTACGACAAGGTCAGCTACGGCCTGATCATGGACGGCGTCAAGCCGACCGCGATCGGCTACCACCTCAAGCATCCGGACGCGCCGTACTGAGGTTCGGGCTGGAAATCAGGGTTTCCTGACCCAGCAACGCGACGGCGCCCGAGGGCGCCGTCGTCGTTTCCGCATTACGCTGGCGCAATGACCGAAACCAGACACGACGCGCTGCTGCGCCTGATCGAGGCCGGCGGCAGTTCCGCTGCGCGCCGCACCCTGCTCGACGCCCACCGCGACCCGGTCGCGGTCTTGGCCGCGGGACCGCGGGCATGGCGCGAAGCCGGCTGCGACGAGGTGCAGGTCCGGGCGATCGCCGACACCGCCAGGCCTTCGGCGAATCGCGACCTCGCCCACGCGTGGCTGGCCGAACCCGGCCACCACCTGCTCGGCTGGCACGACCCCGACTATCCCGCGCTGCTGCGCCGCGCCGCCAATCCGCCGCTGGCGCTGTTCGTGGCCGGCGACCCGGGGCTGCTCTGGCATCCGGCCGTCGCCGTCGTCGGCAGCCGCTCGCCCACCGCCGGCGGGCGCGACAACGCCCGCGACTTCGCCCGCGCCATCGCCGCGACCGGCCTGGGCGTCACCAGCGGCCTGGCCGCCGGCATCGACACCGCCGCGCACGAGGCCGCGCTCGCCGTTGGCGGCATCACCGTGGCGGTGCTGGGCAGCGGCATCGACGTGCCCTACCCGCGCGCCAACGCCGGCCTACATGCGCGCATCGCCGAGCGTGGCGCGGTGGTCAGCGAATACCCGCCCGGCACCCCGTCCCAGCGCGGCTTCTTCCCCGCCCGCAACCGGATCATCGCCGGGCTGGCACTGGGCGTCCTGGTGGTCGAGGCGGCCGAGCGCTCCGGCGCGCTGATCACCGCGCGCCTGGCCAGCGACGCCGGGCGCGACGTGTTCGCCGTGCCCGGTTCGATCCACAACCCGATGGCGCGCGGCTGCCACCGCCTGATCCGCGACGGCGCCGGACTGGTCGAGGCCGCCAGCGAAGTGACGGCCGCCGTCGCGCCGCTGGCGGCCGAACTCGGCGACGCCTTGCGCCAGCGCCTGGCCGCCCCCAGCTCAGGGCCCGGGACGCCTTCCGCCGGTGCCACACGCGCCGATGTGATGGACGATCCCGACTACAACCGCTTGTGGCAGGCCCTCGGGCATGACCCAACCGGTATGGATCGGCTGGTCGAACGCACCGGATTGACGACCGCCGAACTGTCATCCATGCTGCTTGTCATGGAACTGGAGGGACGCGTCGCCGTGGCTCACGGCCGCTACGCCCGAAGGCGCCATGACACCGCGAACACCGCGCCTCCAGGCGCAGGCCGGGGGAAATGAAAGAGAGCATCCTGGACGTCCTGCTCTATCTGTTCGAGCACTACTTCACCGAAGACGCGGACCTCGTCCGCGACCGCGACTCCCTCCAGGCAGGCCTGCTCCAGGCCGGATTCAGCCCCGCCGAGATCAGCAAGGCCTTCGACTGGCTCGATGCCCTGGCCGAACAGCGCCCGAGCGCGGCGATCCCGCGCACCGACGGCCCGACCCGCGTGTACTTCGGCCCGGAGCTCGACAAGCTCGACGTCGAATGCCGCGGCTTCCTGCTGTTCCTCGAGCAGCACGGCATCCTCGACGCCGACCAGCGCGAGCTGGTGCTCGACCGCGCGATGGCGTTGGACCAGGACGAGCTCGACCTCGACGACCTGAAGTGGGTCGTGCTGATGGTGCTGTTCAACCAGCCCGGCTCCGAGGCCGCGTATGCGTGGATGGAAACGCAGATGTTCGTCGACGAGCCGGAACCGGTGCACTAGCAACCACTTGATTTCGACGGCCGCGCCGGGGAGGCGCGGACCGTTCCAGGGATGGCATCCGGCCACGCCGGGCGCGACGGGGACACAGGGGATCAGATGACCGATTGGTACTACCACGACCCGGCCCAGGGCCGCGTCGGCCCGCTGTCGGCGGAGCAACTGCGGGCGCGCTACGTCGACCGCCGCATCCAGCGCGACACCCTCGCCTGGCACGCCGGTGCGCGCGAATGGCAGCCGCTGGACCGCTTCTCCGAGGAACTGCAGCTCGACACGGTCATCCCGGACGCGTCGTTGCCGCCGCCGCTGCCGCCCGCGGCATCGCCGGTCCAGCCAGCGCCGGCCACGGCGCGCACGCCGATGGGACGGCCGTTGCAGCGCGGCGCGATGCCAACGCCGAAGCGGGGCCTGTCGGGCTGCGCGATCGTGGCGATCGTGGGCGCGGTGCTGGCAGTGCCGGTGCTGGCGATCCTGGCCGCCATCGCGATCCCCGCCTACCAGGACTACACGATCCGCGCGCAGGCCACCGCCGGCCTCATCGGCGCTGCCCCGGCGATGCAGCGCGCGGTCGAGGAGTTTCGCGACGCCCACGACCGCTGCCCCGGCAACGACGACTTCGCGCCGCTGCTGCGGCAGTTCTCGGCGATCGAGAAGACCACCACGCTGCGCTTCGGCGCGCTGGCCAGCGGCAACTGCGCATTCGAGTTCACCCTGCACGGCAACAGCGCCATCGAGGGCAAGACCTGGGTGTTCGAAGCCCACGACGACGGCGACCTGGGCGGCTGGGACTGCACGGGCGGCGACCTGCCCGCCCGCTATCGCCCGCAGCACTGCCGCGCCGGCTGACCGGCGCGCGCCCGATCTCCCGACGACCCAAGCACGGAACCCCGGCCATGGCCCAGTGGTACTACAGCGATTACGAGCGCAACCGCCACGGCCCGGTGAGCGCCGCCGACCTGGCGATGCTGCACGCCAACGGCCAGCTGGCAGGCGACACCCTGGTCTGGCGCGAAGGCCTGGCCCAGTGGCAGCCGTGGCACAGCATGATCGACGAAGTGGTCGCCGCCACCCCGGCGGCGCCCGCACCGGCCCGGGCGAGCTTTGCGACGGCCGCGGCCGACGCACCCGAGGACGCCTTCTCCAGCCCCTACACGATGGCCGAACCACGCTCGCCCTACGCCCCGCCGCGGGCGCCGGTGCAGCGCGTGGAAGACGTGTACCTGGACGGCCAGGTGGTCTATGCGGGGTTCTGGAAACGGGTCGCGGCCTACCTGATCGACAGCGTGATCATCGGCGTGATCGCGATGGTGGTCGGCGCCGCGATCGGTGGCCTGATGGGCGCGGCCTTTGGCCTGGGCGGCGGCCTCGACAACGGCGGCGCGCTCGCCATCCAGGGCGTCGTGCAGCTGGTCTCGCTGGTGCTGACCGCCTGCTATTACGGCTGGTTCTACGCCTCCGTGCAGCAGGCCACCCCGGGCAAGATGGCGATCGGCATCAAGGTGGTCCGCGGCGACGGCGAGGGCTGCGGTTTCTGGCGCGGTTTCGCGCGCTATTTCGCCATGATCCTGAGCGGCCTGGTCCTCGGCATCGGCTTCCTGATGGCGGCCTTCACCGCCCGCAAGCAGTGCCTGCACGACATGATCTGCGATACCGTGGTGGTCGACAAATGGGCGTTCACCGCCTATCCGGACCAGCAGCGCGAGGAACTGGGCACCCTGGCCGTGGTGGTGCTGGTGCTCGGCGGGTTGCTGTTCGTGGGGCTGATCATGGTGGTGGCGGGCCTGGCCGCAATGGCCGGGGCCGGCCGTTGACCCGCCGGGCAGGCCCGGGCGCTTGACAACGCCTGCCATGGCGTGATTCCACTATAAATAGGTGCAAACCTGAACGCCCGTGGCCAAGGCTGCGGGCGTCGTCTTCTCCAAACCCCTATATTGCCGCGGCCCCACGCCACGCACCGCAAGGACAGGCTCCACCACCCATGGCCAAGAACCTCCTCATCGTCGAATCGCCTGCCAAGGCCAAGACGATCAACAAGTACCTGGGCAAGGACTTCACCGTCCTGGCCTCGTACGGCCATGTGCGCGACCTGGTACCGAAGGAGGGCGCGGTGGATCCGGAGCACGGCTTCCGGATGCGCTACGACCTGATCGAAAAGAACGAGAAGCACGTCGCCGCCATCGCCAAGGCCGCCAAGGCCGCCGACGGCATCTACCTGGCCACCGACCCGGACCGCGAGGGCGAGGCGATCAGCTGGCACATCGCCGAGATCCTGCGCGAACGCGGCCTGCTCAAGGACAAGACGGTGCAGCGGGTGGTGTTCACCGAGATCACCCCGCGCGCGATCCGCGAGGCCATGGCCAATCCGCGCGACATCGCCTCGGACCTCGTCGACGCCCAGCAGGCGCGGCGCGCGCTGGACTACCTGGTCGGCTTCAACCTCTCGCCGGTGCTGTGGCGCAAGGTGCAGCGCGGGCTGTCGGCCGGGCGCGTGCAGTCGCCGGCGCTGCGCATGATCGTCGAGCGCGAGGAGGAGATCGAGGCCTTCGTCGCGCGCGAGTACTGGACCATCGAGGCCGAGTGCGCGCATCCCGCGCAGGCCTTCACCGCCAAGCTCACCCGGCTCGACGGGAAGAAGTTCGAGCAGTTCACCGTCACTGACGGCGACACCGCCGAAGAGGCGCGCCGGCGCATCGTGTCGGCCGCCAGCGGCGCGCTGCACGTCACCGACGTCGCCAGCAAGGAGCGCAAGCGCCGCCCGGCGGCGCCGTTCACCACCTCGACCCTGCAGCAGGAGGCCTCGCGCAAGCTCGGCTTCACCACCCGCCGCACCATGCAGGTCGCGCAGAAGCTGTACGAGGGCGTGGCGATCGGCGAGGAAGGCACGGTCGGCCTGATCAGTTACATGCGTACCGACTCGGTGAACCTGTCGGCCGAAGCGCTTGGCGAGATCCGCGACGTGATCGCGCGCGACTACGGCACCGGCGCGCTGCCCGACAAGCCGAACTTCTACACCACCAAGAGCAAGAACGCGCAGGAAGCGCACGAGGCGGTGCGCCCGACCTCCGCCCTGCGCACGCCGGCGCAGGTGGCGCGCTTCCTGTCCGACGACGAGCGCCGCCTGTACGAGCTGATCTGGAAGCGCGCCGTCGCTTCGCAGATGGTGCCGGCCACGCTCAACACCGTGTCCGTCGACCTCGCCGCCGGCAGCGAGCACAGCTTCCGCGCCAGCGGCACCACCGTGGTCGACCCGGGCTTCCTCGCCGTCTACGAGGAAGGCAAGGACGCCAAGGGCAAGGACGACGAGGACGAAGGCCGCAAGCTGCCGGCGATGAAGACCGGCGACCGCGTGCCGCTCGACCGCATCCACGCCGACCAGCACTTCACCCAGCCGCCGCCGCGCTTCACCGAAGCCTCGCTGGTCAAGACGCTGGAGGAATACGGCATCGGCCGCCCGTCCACCTACGCCTCGATCATCCAGACGCTGCTGTTCCGCAAGTACGTGGAGATGGAAGGCCGCGCGTTCCGCCCGAGCGACGTCGGCCGCGCGGTGTCCAACTTCCTGTCCGGGCACTTCACCCAGTACGTCGACTACGACTTCACCGCGAGACTCGAGGACGAACTCGACGCGGTGTCGCGCGGCGAGGAAGAGTGGGTGCCGCTGATGGAGAAGTTCTGGGGCCCGTTCAAGGAACTGGTGGACGAGAAGACCGAGAGCGTCGACCGCAGCCAGGCCACCGGCGCGCGCGAGCTGGGCATCGATCCGAAATCCGGCAAGCCGGTCAGCGTGCGGCTCGGCCGCTACGGGCCGTACGCGGCGATCGGCAGCACCGCCGAAGACGAGGAGGAAAAGCCGCGCTTCGCCTCGCTGCGCCCCGGCCAGAGCATGCACACGATCTCGCTGGAAGAGGCTATCGACCTGTTCCGGCTGCCGCGCAAGCTGGGCGAGAGCAACGGCGAGGAAGTCAGCGTCGGCATCGGCCGCTTCGGTCCCTTTGCCAAAAGAGGGAGCGTGTACGCGTCGCTGAAGAAGGAGGACGATCCATACACCATCGACCTGGCGCGCGCGGTGTTCCTGATCGAGGAAAAGGAAGAGATCGCCCGCAACCGGATCATCAAGGAGTTCGACGGCAGCGACATCCAGGTGTTGAACGGTCGCTACGGCCCGTACATCAGCGATGGCAAGCTCAACGGCCGCATCCCCAAGGACCGCGAACCGGCATCGCTGACGCTGGCCGAAGTGGTGCAGCTGATGGAGGAAACCGGCAAGCCGATGCGTGGCCGCTTCGGCAAGAAGGCGGCGGCGAAGAAGGCGCCGGCAAAGAAGGCCCCCGCGAAGAAGGCGGCAACGAAGAAGGCACCGGCCAAGAAAGCCGCAACGAAGAAAGCCGCGACGAAGAAGGCGGCAGCGAAGAAGGCACCGGCCAAGAAAGCTGCAACGAAGAAGGCAACGAAGAAAACCGTGGCGAAGAAGGCCTCCGCGATCACGGACGACGACGCTCCGTTCTGACACACCCTGTCGCAGGTCGGGGGCGTAGCCCCGACCTACGGCCTACAATCACGCCATGTCCCAGCTGTCCGCCGCCGAAGCCGCCGCCGCCCTGCGCACGAGCGGCGTCATCGCCTATCCCACCGAAGCGGTGTGGGGCCTGGGCTGCGATCCCTTCGACGAGGCCGCCGTGCTGCGCCTGCTGGCGATCAAGCAGCGTCCGGTCGACAAGGGCCTGATCCTGATCGCCGCATCGACCGCGCAGCTCGACGGCCTGGTCGACTGGGACGCCCTGCCGCGCGAACGCCGCGACGAAGTGCTTGCGTCATGGCCCGGCCCGCACACGTGGATCATGCCGGCCACCGCGCGCGTGCCGCGCTGGATCACCGGCGCCCATGCCGGCGTCGCGATGCGGGTCAGCGCGCATCCTGTCGTGGTTGCGCTGTGCGAAGCCTTCGGCGGCGTGCTGGTCTCCACCAGCGCCAATCCGGCCGGCGCCGCGCCGCCGCGCACGCGCGCGTCGATCGACCCCGCCCTGCTCGCCGCCATCGACGGCTGCGTGTCCGGCGACACCGGCGACCTGGCCCGCCCGACCCCGATCCGCGACGCCCGCAGCGGCGCCGAAATCCGCGCCTGAATCGCTGCCGCGTCGCGACATGTGCCGCCCCGCGGACGGGTCCAGTCTCGACGGCGCCTACGCCCCGGCGACGAAGGCTTGCACCATCACCGGCGGAGACGGCCGACCCGACGGCCAGCGGCGCGCGGATACCCGGCCGTGAAACCCTGCGCGTCGTCGATGCCGACCACCGCGCGACGGAGACGTTCGAATCACGCGACGGCAGGGCAATCCGCGCCATGCGGATCGAATACGCGAACGAGAAGTGGATCGCGCCACCAGCGCATGCCGCGTGGATGAGCGCGGCATGAACCCGCCCGCGCGGGAGCCGGGATCGGCGACGCCTGCCCTTTCCCTGCGCAGGATCTGCGCGCACTATCGGGCGATGGCCACTCGCCTGCCCTGCCTGCTGGTGCTGCTGTCGGCGCCGTTGTTCGCCGCCAGCGCGATCGCGCAGGACGGCGACATCACCATCTATCGCTGCACCGATGCCGGCGGCCACCTGACCGTGCAGGATTCGCCGTGCGCACGCGACCAGTCGCAGCGGGTGCGGAAGATGATCCAGCCCGCCGACCCGCCGCCGCGCGCGGGATCCGCCGCGCCGGCGGTTCTGCAGCCCGCGCCGGAACCGTCGACGCCAGCGGTGGTCGCGCGGCACGCGCCGCGGGTGATGTACGAATGCGTGCGCGACGACGGCAGCCGCTACACCAGCGACGACGACGAGGGCAACCCGCGCTGGATTCCCTACGATGACTGGTCGTACCACGACGCCGCGCCGCTGCTCGCACCGGGCATTGTCCCCAGCCGCGGACAGGCCGCGCCGGCCCGGCCGATATGGCTTGCCAGCGCGAGCGGCCCCCAGAGCGGCGGCGACGGGCAGCCAAGGCCGCGCTTCCGCACCACCGATTCCACGGCTCCTCCACCTCCGCCGCCTCCGCCCGACCACGGGCATGGGCATGGGCATGGCCACGGCCACCACCACGGCCATGGCATCGGCTACGGCGGCGGCCGCTGGGTGCGCGATACCTGCCATGCCTTGCCGCAGGCCGAAACCTGCGCCCGCCTGCGCGACCGGCGCGAAACCATCCGCACGCGCAGGTTCAATGCCCAGGCCAACGAGCGTGCGACACTGGCCGAAGAAGAGCGCGGCATCAACGCGCGCCTGTCGGAAGATTGCGGAGGAACCTGATGCGTCGTGTGGTGTTTTCGGCCGTGCTGCTGGCAGCGGCCACGCTGGCTCCTGCGCAGGAAACACGCCAGGACACCATTTACCGCTGCACCGATGCGCTCGGCGCACTGACCATCCAGAACGGTACGCCGTGCCCGAAGGGCAGCAGGCAGGAAGTGCAGGTGGTCGAATCCCCGATGGTGATCCCGCGCTTCGAGGCGCCGCCGCCGGTCGTCACCGCGGCCCCGGAACCCGAGCCGGTGCCCGCGCCCGCGGAACCCGAGCGCCCGCAGGCGCCGCCGCCGGCCAAACTGGCCGATGCGCAACGCCTGCCGCCGCCACCGCTGTACCAGTGCAGCACTTGGGACAACGACCGGTACCTCAGCGAAGACCCGGAACCCAAGCCGCGCTGCGTGGCGCTGCAGACCACCGGCCTGGCCGGCGATCCGAACCGCGCCGGCGGCCAGGCCTGCGAGATGAAATACGACCTGTGCGCGCGCGTGCCGGACGGCGCGGCGTGCGAGGGCTGGAAACAGCGCCAGCGCGAGATCGAATCGACCTGGCGCTACGCGCCCGGCGCCGACAAGCCGCGGCTGCAGGACGAGTTCGCACGGGTCACGAAGATCCTCAACGACACCACCTGCGGCGCACCCTGACGCGTTGATGTCCGCGCCCGCAGGAGCGCCCCACGGGCGCGCTCGGACTTCAGCGGGAATGCCGATCGCGCCCATGGGGCGCTCCTGCGTGAAACCGGCGTCAACCCGCGCGCCGGAACGTCAGGTTGATCCGCCGCGCACCGAGCAGCGGATGGCTGCCTTCGGCCAGCGGCAGCACGCCGTGGTGGAACAGGCGCGATGCGCCGCCCCAGGCCACCACGTCGCCGTGGCGCAATGACAGCCGCTGCACGCGGTCGCCACGCGCCGCGCCGCCGAACACGAACGTCGCCGGCAGGCCCAGCGACACCGACACGATCGGCGCCGCGAAATCGCGTTCGTCGCGATCCTGGTGCAGCGACAGCCGCGTGCCGGGTTCGTAACGGTTGACCAGGCACGCATCCGGCTTGAAGCCGTCGAATCCCGCCGCACGCGCGGCCTGTGCCGCCAGTCGCGCGAACACCGCCGGCATCGGCGGCCACGGTTGCCCATCGAGCGGGTCACGGGCCGCATAGCGATAGCCGCGACGGTCGCTGACCCAGCCGAGCGCACCGCAGTTGCTCATCGCCACCGACATGCGCAGCCCGCGCCGCGTTTCCATGTGCCGGAACGGCGCCTGCGCGGTGATCGCATCGATCGCCTCCAGCAGCGCCGCCGCGCGATCCAGGGCGAAGCCGCGCAGCAGCCACGCATCTTCGGCGAACTGCGTCGCGCTGCCCGCATCCGCTCCGGCGGCGTCGAACAGGTCGTGCATCGGCGCGTGCATGTCGGTGCCGGCGGCCTCAGGCCGCGTCGTGGAAGATCACGCCGAGCGCGTGCCGTCGCCCGCGCCGCAGCCGGCTGACGCCATGGCGCATGTTCACCCGGTAGTTGCCGCGCGCGCCCGGCAACGGCCGCTGGCGGACGGCGAACACCACCGCGTCGCCCTGCTGCAGCGGCACCACTTCCGTGCGCGACTGCATCCGCGGCCGCTGCTCGGTGAGCACGAACTCGCCGCCTTCGAAATCGCCGCCGTCGCATTCGCGCCCCGGCTGCGACAGCAGCACCGCGACCTGCAGCGGGAACACGTGTTCGCCGTACAGGTCCTGGTGCAGGCAGTTGTAGTCGCCCTCGCCATACCTGAGCAGCAGCGGCGTCGGTCGCGACTGGCCCGCGGCGTGGCAGCGGTCGATGAAATCCGCGTGCGCGCCGGGATACGCCACGTGGACCTTCATCGCCAGGTTCCAGCGGTTGGCCACCGGCACCAGGCACGGGTACAGCGATTCGCGCAGCGCCTGCACGGGCGCAGGCAGCGGGTAGCGGAAGTACCGGTACTCGCCGCGGCCGAACCCGTGCCGCGCCATCACCACGCGGCTGCGGTGCCGCGCCTCGTCGTCGTACAGCGCGGCCAGCGCGTCGCACTGGTCGCGCGACAGCAGGCCCGGCAGGCGCGCGTTGCCATGGGCATCGAGTTGCGTCGCGATGTCGCTCCAGTCGAACCCCTCGACGCGTCCGGCGATGCGTCCGCAGCTGTCCCCGGGCTGCGCGGGATGCGCGGACACCACTTTCCCCGCGGTCCGCGCGTTCACTTGCGCGCCTCGCGTTCGAGCAGCGCGCGCTTGCGTTCCACGCCCCAGCGATAACCCGACAGGCCGCCGTCGTTGCGCACCACGCGGTGGCAGGGGATCGCCACCGCGATCGGGTTCGATGCACAGGCACCGGCCACCGCGCGGGTGGCCTTCGGCGCGCCGATCGCGCGCGCGATCTCGCTGTAACTCGCCGTTGCACCGGCCGGGATCGCGCGCAGTGCCTGCCACACGCGCTGCTGGAACGCGGTGCCGCGCACGTCCAGCGGCAGGTCGAGGCCGATCCGCGGCGCCTCGACGAACCCCACCACCTGCGCGACCAGCCGTTCGAAGCCCGCGTCGCCGCCGATCAGTTCGGCCTCGCCGAACTGGTCCTGCAGCTCGCGCGCAAGCGCATCCGGGTCGTCGCCGATCGTGATCGCGCAGATGCCGCGCCCGCTGGCCGCGACCAGGATCGCGCCCAGCGAGCATTCCCCGATCGCGAAGCGGATCGCGGTGTTGGCCCCGCCAGCGCGAAACTCGCCCGGGCGCATGCCCAGCATCGCGCCGGCCTGCGCGTAGAAGCGGCCGCTGGCGTTGTAGCCGGCGTCGTACACCGCGGCGGTCACCGAATCGCTGCGCGCCAGTTCACTGCGGACGCGACGGGCGCGATGTGCGGACGCATAGGCCTTCGGCGTCACGCCGGTGACCGCCTTGAAGACGCGATGGAAGTGGAACTGACTCAGTCCCGCGAGCGCCGCCAGCGTGGCCAGGCCGGGCGCCTGTTCGGCGCTCTCGATCAGGCGGCAGGCGTCGGCCACCATCGCCGCCTGCCGCGCGTGCAGGCCGGGCTGGTCCGGGCGACAGCGCTTGCAGGGCCGGAAGCCGGCGCGCTCGGCGTCGGCGCAACTGGCGTGGAAGCGCACGTTCTCCGGCCGCGCGCGGCGCGACGCGCAGGACGGGCGGCAGTACACGCCGGTGGACGCCACCGAGTACCAGAAGCGGCCGTCGGCGCGCGAGTCACGGGCCAGCACCGCGGCCCAGCGCGGGTCGCGCTCGGTGTCGCTGGCGAAACCGGTCTTGTCCATGATGGCGTGCATTGTGCGCTCCCGTTCGTGTGCAGGAAGCCAGTCTGGGGATGCCGGCGCGCGGCCGATATCCGGGTCTTGCGGTTGAATTCGATCAGCTGCGCGCCGGCGGCGTCTCGTTGCTCGCCACCCAGGCGCTGGCGCGCTCCGGATCGATCGGCCGGACTTCGAACGACAGCCCGCAGGCCAGCGTCGGATTCTGCGCCATGAGCGCCGCGGCCTCGTCTAGGCTGCGGGCGAGGACGTGCCAGTAGCCGCCGATGAGCTCCTTGCTCTCGCCGAACGGCCCGTCGGTCACCGCTTGCCTCGACACCCGCCGGCCCTCGCGCGCCAGCCGCTGCCCGGCCCGCATCCGGCCTTCGTCCACGAGCCGCCCGTGCCAGGCGTAGAACGCGTCGATCGCAGCCTGGATCTCCTCAGGCGACAGGTGTTCGTCCCACTGGCCTCGCGAGAGTACGAGATATTCGGACGAAGGAAGTGTCTTGTGCATCGCGGTTTCCTGGGGAAGTGGGCGGCCGCCGGGAGATTCCGAGGGCGTGGGAAACACGGGTCCTGCCGCGCCGTGCCCCACGCGCGGCCAGAATACCCTCCCGGCCGCATGGCAAGCGGCGGCCGCCCGCGACGAACGCCGGCGGCTTTACGAACGGCTCTTCCCGCGATGCTCCGCGCGCAACCGCGGCGCGGCGAACTTCCGCGAAGTGCGACGACACTGCAGGCCACCGCACCGCGCCGGGACTGGCACCCGCAGCTCAGGCGGACGCTTTCCGCGCCTCGATCATTTTCCACCCGTTGCCAGAGGGATCGCGGAAATTCGCATCCACGCTGCCGTAGCGTTCGGTCGGCTCCTGGGTGAATTCCACCCCCCGCGCGCGCAGGCGCTCATACGCGGCCCGGCAGTCGTCGACGACCAGGACCAGCGGCGGCATCGCGCCCTTGGCGACGGCTTCGCGCAGGGTTTTGGCGGTGTACTCGTCCACGGTCGGCGGCTGCGGGGCAAACAGGCCGAGCTGGAACGCGGGCTGGTCCGGGTGCTGCACGGTCAGCCAGCGGTAGTCGCCGTTGCGGGCGTCCGTATGGACGCGGAAGCCGAGCTTGCCGACGTAGAAGTCGTGGGCTTCATCCTGGTCGTGCACGTACAGGCCGATGACCAGGCCGGTGACCGCGATGTCGTTTGCCAGTGCGCTGTGGTTCATGGGCTTTCCTTCTTGTTGGGGGCGACCACCGTATCGCCCGCCTCCCGCCGCCGCTTCTCCGAAACTGCGATGGTGAGGCCGGGCCGTTGCGCGGCACTGACGAAGCAGCCGGGGACCTGGTCGAGTGCATGCGCGGCGGATTGCGCGCGCGCGCGCAGTTCGCGCGGGCTCTCGCCGGTGACGTCGCGAAAGGTGCGGCCGAACGTGCCCAGGCTGTTCCATCCGGTCTGCAGGGCGATGTCGAGGATCGGCTGGTCGGTGTCGCGCAGCAGCGCGCTGGCGCGTTCGATCCGGCGCGTGAGCAGGTAGCGGTGCGGCGGCATGCCGAAGGCATCCTTGAACGCGCGCGCGAAGTGGGCCGGGGACACGTGGCTCACGCGCGCCAGCCGCTGCACAGGCCAGGCCTCGTGCGAAGCGGCGTCCATCCGGTCTTTCGCGCGCAGCAGGCGGCGCAGCAGTTCGGGTGCGTGGCGGGTCCGATCGCTCATGCCATGTGCGGGGCGCTCAGAATCCGTAACGCAGGAACCCGCCGTCCACCGCGATGCATTCACCGGTGATGTAGGCGGCCGCGGGCAGGCACAGGAACGCCACCGCCGCGGCGACTTCCTCGGGTTCGCCGACGCGGCCCATCGGCGTGCGCAGCAGGACTTCGTCGAGATAGTCCGGGTCGGAGAGTTTTTCCGAGGTGCGGCGGGTGCGGATGTACCACGGCGCGACGGCGTTGACGCGCACGCCGTCCTCGGCCCATTCGACCGCGAGGTTGCGGGTCATCTGGTGCATCGCCGCCTTGGTCATGCCGTAGGGCGCGCCGCTGCGCACGTGGGTCTCGCCGGAGACGCTGCCGACATTCACCACGCTCGACACGGCATGCCTGGTCAGCAGCGGATAGGCGTAACGGGTCAGTTCGAAGGCGCTGAACAGGTTGATCTCGAAGATCTCGCGCCACTCGTCCTCGGTGTAGTCCACCGCGCCCTTGCTGAGGTTGCCGCCGGCGTTGTTGACCAGGATGTTGAGGCCGTTGCCCTGGTCCTCGACCCAGTCGAGCAGCTCGCGGCGCTGCTCGTCGTCGGCGACGTCGGCGATCAGCGCGCGCACGTCGCCGTCGGGGAATTCGTCGGCCAGTTCGTCGCGCGCGGTTTCGAGCAGGTCGCCGTTGCGCGCGGTCATCAGCACGCTGGCGCCGAAGCCGAGCAGCTCGCGCGCGATCGCGCGGCCGATGCCGGCGCTGCCGCCGGTTACCAGCGCCAGTTGCCCGTCGAGTCGCCAGCGATGCGGATCCATGTACGCGTTCCGGGATGGGGTGGGGGTAGCATAGCGCCGGGCCCCTCGAGGAAGCCGCCATGTCGATTCCATCCGCACCCGGCACGACGCTCGCGTGCGCGCTGCTGCTGGCGCTGTCGTGCGCGGCGTGCACGCGGCCGCCGCCACCGCCGCCGGAAAAGCGGCCCGAACCGCAGGCGGACACGCGGCTGCGCAACGCGATCCAGGCGCCGATCGAGAAAGCGAAGGCGGTCGAGGGCGCGGTGCAGGACGCGGCGGACACGCAGAAGGCGGCGATCGACGCGGCCGCCGGCGGCTGAGGCGCGGAGTCGGGGCGTTGTTCGCCATCCAGATCACGTAGGTCGGGGCAACGCCCCCGGCACCCCGCGACCCATCAAGCGTGAAGGATCGATGCGCGGCGGCGGCGGGGAAACCCATGCCCACCCAACCCTCCCCTTGGAGGGGAGGGCTTCAAGCCGTGAGCGCAGGCGTGACCTCAGAACCCGCAGAGGCAATACGCCAGCGCCTTGACCGGCTGCCCGGGACGGGCGATCGCCGCGTCGAGGAACTGCAGGTCGCGCCGCGCCTGCGGCACCGCGTTGGCGAGCACCGCCACGCCGGCCATCTCGCGCGCGAACTCCGAATGCCGCAGCCATGCGCCGCCGATGCGACTGCCGGCGAAGCCGCTGAACAAGCGCTGGAAGGGTGTGGCCATCTTTTCGATGTAGCGCACGCGGTAATCGCCTTCCTTGCCGAGCTTGGCGCGCGCGGCGGCATCGTCGATCGCGTCGCGCAGGCCGCCGAAGGCATCGACCAGGCCGCGCTCCTTCGCCTGCGCCCCGCTCCACACGCGGCCGCGCGCCACCTCGTCGACCTGTTCCACCGTGCGCTTGCGCGCCTGTGCGACGCGGCCGGTGAAATCGCGATAACCCTTGTCGATCACCGACTGCACCACCCGCCCGACTTCCGGATCCAGCGGCCGGGTGATGTCGAACGCCCCGGCGAACCTGGTGGTGCCGACGCCATCGGTATGCACGCCGATCTTCTCCAGCGTGCGCGGGATGGTCGGGATCATGCCGAAGATGCCGATCGAGCCGGTGATCGTCGACGGGTCGGCGTAGATGCGGTCGGCGTTCATGCTGATCCAGTAGCCGCCGGACGCGGCCAGGTCGCCCATCGACACCACCACGGGCTTGCCGGCCTTCTGCAGCGCCACCACTTCGCGGCGGATCTGCTCCGAGGCGTAGACCTCGCCGCCGGGCGAGTCGACGCGCAGGACCACCGCCTTGACGTCATCGTCGTCGCGCGCGCCGCGCAGCAGCGCGGCGGTGGACTCGCCACCGATGCTGCCCGCGGGCTGCTCGCCGCCGGCAATCGCGCCCTCGGCGACCACCACCGCCACCTGCGGGCGTTCGTCCACCGGCGACAGGGTGCGGTCCAGGTGCTGCAGGTAGCCATCGAGCGAGACCTGGCGGAAGCCACCGTCGGCATCGGCGTCGGCGACGCCGCGCTCGACCAGCAGATCTTCCACTTCCTCGCGCGTCTTTAGGCCGTCGACCAGCTTCTGCTGCAGCGCGTACTTCGCCAGGTCGCCACCGACGCCCTCGATCCGGGCCGGCAGGCTGTCGATGTCGGCCGCCAGCTGCGCGGGCGTGAGCTTGCGCGCCTTGGCGATGTCGCCCAGGTAGCGCTGCCAGACGTCGTTCATCCAGTACAGGTCGGCTTCCTTGGCCTCCGGCGACGCGGCGTCGAGGATGTACGGCTCGACCGCCGACTTGTATTCGCCCACCTTGAACACGTGCACGTCGACGCCGAGCTTGTCCTGCAGGCCCTCGCGATAAAACTGGTGGTAGCGGCCGAGGCCTTCGAGCAGCAGCCCGCCCATCGGGTCGAGGTACACCTCGTCGGCCTGCGCGGCCAGCAGGTACTGCATCTGGTCGAGGTTCTCGCCGAACGCGACCACCTGCTTGCCCGACGCGCGCAACTTCGCCAGCGCCGCGGCGACCTCGCGGATCGAGGCGTAGCCGGAGAACGCCAGGCGGTCCACCCGCAGCAGCACGCGCTCGATGTGCTTGTCGGTGCGCGCCGCGTCGATCGCGCGCAGCAGGTCGCGCAGCTGCACCTCGCGCGCGCCGTTGCCGCTGATCGCGTTGAACGCGCGCATGCCCGGATCGATGCTGTACTGCTCGACCAGCGCGCCTTCCGGCGCGATCACCAGGGTGGTCTTGTCCTGCAGCGGCGCGATACGCCCGGCCGCCGCCATCGCGAACA
This sequence comes from Luteimonas mephitis DSM 12574, assembly GCF_000422305.1. GTDB lineage: Bacteria > Pseudomonadota > Gammaproteobacteria > Xanthomonadales > Xanthomonadaceae > Luteimonas > Luteimonas mephitis. The sequence continues at coordinate 650,237 of NZ_KE383816.1, forward strand.
GCAGCACCAGCAGCAGGCCGAAGAAGAGGATGTTGAACGCCAGCCGCCGGACGAAGTTCATCGCGTCCCAGACGAAGACGAAGAACGCGGCGACGGGGCCGTGGCGGTTGCCCTGGGGGGGCTGGTTCATGCTCAAGACTCCAGGTGGTTCCGAAGGCCGATGTTCCCGCAGGAGCGCCCCATGGGCGCGATGGCTTTCCCGGTCATGCCATCGCGCCCATGGGGCGCTCCTACCGGGTGGAATGCCGGCCGATGCGGCAGGATAGCCTGCCGGCGATCACGGTTTCATGCGCCATCGGTCACCGTGACCACGTGCGTATCGCGCGACGACCGCAGGAACCGCGTGCCCAGCAGGATCGAGGCAACGACAAGCCCGGCGATCAGGCCGATCCACATCCCGCGCGGCCCCCAGCCCAGGCCCAGTCCGAGCCCGGCGCCCAGCGGCATGCCGACGCCCCAGTAGGCGCAGGCCGCCAGCAGCATCGGCACCCGCGTGTCCTTGAGCCCGCGCAGCGCGCCGGCCGACAGCACCTGGATGCCGTCGGGAAACTGGAACGCCGCGGCGTACAGCAGCAGCGACGACGCCAGCGCCGCCACCACCGCGTCGCGGGTGTACAGCGCGACGATGTGGTCGTGGCCGAGCAGCAGGATCGTGCCGCCGGTGAGCTGGGTGGCCAGGACCAGCACGCCGCCGGCGAACGCCGCCTGGCGCACGCCGTGGCTGCCGCGGCCCTGCCCCACCGCATGCCCGACCCGCACCGTGGTCGCCTCGGCCAGGCCGAACGGGACCATGAAGCACAGGCTGGCGACGTTGATCGCGATCTGGTGCGCGGCCGCGGGCACGTCGCCCAGTCGGCCGATCAGCAGCGCGGTGACGATGAACAACCCGCCTTCCATCAGCACCGTCACCCCGATCGGCAGGCCGGTGGCGAGCAGGCCGCGGATCGGCGCCCAGCGCGGCCGGTTGGACAGGGTGAAGAAGCGCACGAACAACCCCAGCGACGCGAAACGCTTCGACCGCGCGAGATACGCGGCGAACGCCAGCATCTGTGCCCACAGCATGATCGCCGAGGCGATGCCGAGGCCGCCGGCGCCCATCTCGGGAAACCCGAACTCGCCGAACGTCAGTACCCAGCCCAGCGGCAGCAGCACCAGCAGCCCGCCGAAGCCGAGCACCATCGTCGGCAGCGTCCAGTGCATGCCGTCGCTGAGGTAGCGCATGCAGTAGTACAGGGTCAGCGCCGGCACGCCCCAGCGGATGCCGCGCAGGAAGTCGGCGGCGCCGGGGCGGATCTCGGGCGCGATGCCCATCGGCTCCAGCGCGAACACCGCCAGGCTCATGAACGCGAACAGCAGCAGGCCCAGCCCGGCGCCCAGCCACAGCGACTGCCGGAACAGCGGCCCGATCTCGCCATGTCGCCCGGCGCCGGCGAGCTGCGACACCGATGGCGGCAGCGCCATCAGCGTGCCCATCGGGATCATCATCGGCAGCCAGAACAGCGCCGTGCCGACCGACACCGCGGCCAGCGTGGTGGTGCCGTGGTGGCCGGCGAGCACGGCGTCGACGAACCCGATCAGGCCGGTGGAGACGTGGCCGACGACCAGCGGCGCGGCGAGCACCGCGGTGGTGCGCACCTCGCCACGGAAGCGCGCGGGACTGTCGATGAGCAGGGACATGGGGGAAACGTGCGTGTCGCGCGACTGCGGCCGCGCGCCGATCAGCTGTCGGACGCTGGCGCCGGGTTGCGGCAGGCGGCTATGTTACCGGGCTTCGGGGGAAGACCTGCGCGCCGCGATGGCAGCGCCAAAGGATCATCACATGCACGAGAACGACCACACGCCCGGCGCTGCGACGCCGACGCCGACGTCGACGCCGGCACCACCGCCGCTGCCCGCTTCGCAGGGACGCGGCAACTGCGGCAATTGCGGCTCGCCGCTGCTGGGCGAGTACTGCTATGCCTGCGGCCAGCCGATCAAGGGCCTGGTGCGCCACTTCTCCAGCATCGCCGGCGATTTCGCCGACACCGTGCTCAACTGGGATGCGCGGCTGCCGCGCACGCTGGGGCCGCTGCTGCTGCGGCCGGCCTTCCTCACCCGCGAGTACTTCTCCGGCCGCCGGGTGCGCTATGTCAGTCCGGTGCGGCTGTTCGTGACCCTGGCGATCGTCACCTTCTTCGTCGCGCAGCTGATGCTGAGCTTCGGCGACATCAACCTGGACGATGACAAGGGCCCGACCGACGCAAGCTTCTCGCAGGTGCAGACGGTCGACGAAGTCATCCGCCAGCGCGACAAGGCGCTTGCCGAACTGGCGCAGGCGCGCAACCCGGATGCCGAAGGCGTTCCGGGGGTCGATGTCGGATTCGGGATCGCCGAGAAGGCGATCCGCAACAGCGCCGAGGCGCGCATCCGCAAGCTCGAACGCCGCGCGGCGAAGGCAGCCGAGAAGGCCGCGCGGAAAGCGGCGACGCAGGCGCCGGCCTCCACCTCGCCGGTTTCCCCGTCGCCGGATGCGGCCGCAGCGGCCAGCGGATCGGCGCAGCGCGACGACGCCTCGACGCCGCCTCCCGCCGCCGCCGATGCCGCCTCGGCCCCAGCCGCGGGTGCAGATGCTGGCGCCGGTGCAAACACCGGGGCTGGCGCCGACAACGAAACCACCCTGTCCTTCAACGGCAGGGAGTGGGACCCGAAGACCAACCCGCTCACCGTGTCCTGGTGGCCGGACTTCGCCAACGACTGGCTCAATGCCCAGGTCGGGCGCGCGAGGACCAACATCATCCGCCTGCGCACCGACCAGGAGTTCCTCAAGGACAGCTTCCTCGGCGCGGTGCCGTCGACGCTGTTCATCCTGCTGCCGCTGTTCGCGCTGATGCTGAAGGTCGCCTACGTGTTCAAGCGACGGCTGTACATGGAACACCTGCTGGTGGCGCTGCACAGCCACGCCTTCATGTGCCTGGCGGTGCTGCTGATCTTCGCGACGATGGCACTGCAGCGCTGGCTGGCACCGGATCCGGGCGTACTGCACGGCCTGTTCAGCTGGATCGAAGGCTTGCTGTGGGCGTGGATGCCGCTGTACCTGCTGCTGATGCAGAAGCGAATCTACGGACAGGGCTGGACGATGACGCTGCTGAAATACTCGGTGCTCGGCTTCTGCTACGTGATGCTGCTGGGCTTCGGCGCCGCGTTCACCGCGATGTTCGCCGTGGTCTACGGGTAGCCGCGGCAATGCCCTGCGCTTGACGCGCAGGCGTCATCGCGTGCGCAGCTTCGCCCGCGCGTTCTCCCGGCGACGCGGGCGGCATCCCGGGACAAGCTCGCGGCCGAGACCGCGCCTGCGGCGGCATGGACGATGCAGTGCGCGCGCGGCGCAACCGGGCCTGCGCTCCGGGTAACCGCAGGCGCCGACCTACTGGCGCAAGCGGGCGCGCAGCCAGGCATCGCGCTGCGGCGCAGGCTGCGCCAGAAGCTCCGTGCGCAGGGCGTCGCGCGCCTGCGGCGGCGTGCGCTGCGCCAGCACCGCCAGGTCCGCGCGACCTTCCGGCGACAGCGCGCGCAGCGCTTCGAGCAGCGCCTCGCGCTGCGCGGGCGGTACCTGCGCGACCAGCGCGTGCAGCTTCGGGTAGATGGTTCCCAGGACCGGCCCGAGCAGCCAGCCGCGGCGCTCGCTGCCGTCCAGCGCGTCGTACTGCGTCCGCAGCGTCTGCTGCTGGTCCGGCGGCATCGCCGAAAATGCCGCCGCGGCGGCGCGCAACTGCTGGCGTTCGGCCTCGGGCAGCGCGCGCCACGCCTGCCAGGCTTCCCGCCGCTCGCGCTGCGCGGCCGGAACCTGGGCGTCCCACTGCGCGACCCGCTGTTCGAACGCCGCGCGCTGCGCCGGCGTCATCGCCGCCAGCACCGCGGCATGCCGCCTGAGTTCATCGCCGGTCGGCGCCGGCAGCGCCTGTGCTTTTTCAAGCAGGGCCGGCGGCAACGACTGGGCGACCGCGCCGGGCGCCAACACCAGTGCCAGCGCAAGGCATGCGCTGCGGAGGAAGTCAGAACACATCTTCGGTTTCCGTGGGTGCCTCGGCGTCCACCGGCGCGTCCGGCGCCGGGGTCGCGTCGTAGTCGGCGCCTTCCGTCGCCGTGGGCCCCTTGGCGCCCGCGGCAAGCCATGCGTAGAAGCCGGGATCGCGTGCGGCCGCTTCGTCGGTCGCATCGGCGAGCAGGTCGAAATCCGGATGGGTGAGCAGGGCGGCACGGGCGTCGAAGGTGGATTCGGGCGCCTGCGCGGGCGGCAGCGGGACGATCTCGATCCGCGACGTCGGTGAGCCATCGGCCTGGCCGTCGAACATCGGCAGGAAGGTGGCCGCGAACGCCAGCAGGCAGGCCGCGGCAGCCGCGACCATCGCCGGCCCCCGCCACGGCGCGGGTGCGTCGGGATCGCGCTTGCGTGCGGCGGCCGCCGGCAGGTCGAGGCGGCGGCCGTGCGCCGCGGCCTCGCGCATCCGCGCCAGCTGTGCCATGCGTTCGGCCGACAGGTCGCGCACCGCGTGCCGCGCCGCTTCGCCCAGCATCCGCCAGCCCGGCATGTCGGGCTGGCCGTCGTCGCCGTGCGGGAGCGCGCGCTGCAGTGCCAGCCGGTACGTCGGCCGGGCCACGCCGAGCACCGTCGCGGCCTCGGCCTCGGGCAGGCCGGCCACCAGCCGCAGCAGCAGCGCGGCGCGCGGGCCGCGGCCGATCCCGGCGAGATGGCCGAAACCGCTGCCCCAGGCGGGTGCCGCCGGCTGTTCGCGCAGCTCCGGCGTGGCCAGCAGCAGGGTCCAGAACTGGCGCGGCCAGTCCGACAGCGGGATCCTCGCCGCGGGCAGCCGGAACGCCCGCATCGCGGCGACCAGGGCGCGGTCGCCGGTCGCGGCGTCGCCGACCTGGAGCTGGGCGAAGACCGCGCCGCGGCGCTCGACGCCACGCAGGAAAGCCGTCAGGGCGGCCGGTGCCGAAGCGGCTTCGTGGACAGTGCGCGGCATCATGGGCTCGGTGTGATCGCCCCGCATCATAGCCGCCGCGCCGGCGCACCTGCCCCTTGACGAAACGGGAAAAATCGCCAAGGGCACGGCTATCGGCGAAATCGGTTGTGCACAGCGGTCATGGACTCGTCACAAAGCTTGACGGCGCCGCAACCCGTTCCCGCATGCATCGGTTGTTTCACGGGCAAGTCATTGATTTTACTAAAGGACTTCGGTTTGGCACTTTTTTGACCAAGTCGCCGATCCGGCTTGTTTTACCGTGCCGTTTGCCCCCAACCGGAACGCGATGCACAGACTTATCCACACGCGATGTGGATAAGGGGAAAACCCTATGTCCCGCGGCAACTTGCAGGGCATTGGTGGGAACGAACCGAGCTATCGCACGCAAACGCGCATCGGGAAGTGGCGGGCAGCGGCGACCGCTAGACTTCCACGATGCCCGCCGATGTTTCCGCCCTGCAGGTCGCCCTGCCGCTGCCGCTGCCGCGCCTGTTCGACTACCGCTCGCCAGAGGGGGTGGCGGCCACGCCGGCGCTGGCCGGATGCCGCGTGCGGGTGCCGTTCGGGCCGCGCGAGCTGGTCGGCGTGGTGGCCGGCGTGGCCGCGCCGGCCGGTGACGGGGCCGCCGGTGGCATGCCTGAACTGCGCGAGGCGCTCGCCTGCCTCGACGCCGAGCCGCTGCTGCGCGGCGAACTGTTCGATTCACTGCGCTGGCTGGCGCGCTACACCCATGCGCCGCTGGGCGAAGTGCTGGCCACTGCCCTGCCCGCCTCCCTGCGCCGAGGCGAGCCGCTGCCCGACACCCACGCCTGGGCGTGGCGGCTGACCGAAGCCGGCGCCACCAGCCTGCCTGGCCTGCGCGCCGGCAGCCGGCCGCGGCGGCTGGCCGAGCTGCTGCACGAAGCCGCGCGCGACGAAGATGCGCTCGACGGCCTGATGGACGACTGGCGCGCCGCGGCGCGCGCGCTGGCCAAGCGCGCGCTGGCCGAACGCATCGCCATCCCCGCCTCGCAGCTGGCACCCGCGCCGCAGCCCGGCCCCGAGCCCAACGACGAACAGGCCGAAGCCATCGCGACGCTCCGCGATACCGAGGGCTTCGCCGCGTTGCTGCTCGACGGCGTCACCGGCAGCGGCAAGACCGAGGTCTACCTGCAGGCCATCGCCGATTGCCTGGCGCGCGGCAGGCAGGCGCTGGTGCTGGTGCCTGAGATCGGCCTGACCCCCCAGCTGCTGTCACGCTTCCGCGCGCGCCTGGGCGTACCGGTGCACGCAACGCACTCGGGCTTGAACGACGGCGAACGCGCGCGCACTTGGGCCGCGGCGCTGCGCGGCGAGGCGCGGGTGGTGGTCGGCACGCGCTCGGCGGTGTTCACGCCGCTGCCCGAGGCCGGCCTGATCGTGATCGACGAAGAACACGACGGCAGCTACAAGCAGCAGGACGGCATCCGCTACCACGCGCGCGACTTCGCCCTGGTGCGCGGCAAGGCGCTGGGCGTGCCGGTGCTGCTGGGCAGCGCCACGCCGTCGCTCGAATCGCTGCACAACGCACGCGCCGGCCGCTACGCGCACCTGCGCCTGAGCCGCCGCGCGGGCGAGGCGAAGCCGCCGCGGGTGCGGGTGCTGGACGTGCGCAAGCGACCGCTCGACGCCGGCCTATCGGCGGAACTGCTCGACGCGGCCGGCAAGGCGCTCGATGCCGGCGGCCAGGTGCTGGTGTTCAAGAACCGCCGCGGCTACGCGCCGGTGCTGCTGTGCCACGACTGCGGCTGGAGCGCGCAGTGCAGGCGCTGCAGCACGCCGCTGCAGGGCACGCCGATGACGGTGCATGCCGGCGGCCGCCGCCTGCAGTGCCACCACTGCGGTGCGCGCCAACCGGTGCCGCTGGCCTGCCCCGACTGCGCGAGCCTGGCGCTGCAGCCGCAGGGCATCGGCACTGAGCGCATCGAGGAACTGCTGGCGCAGCGCTTCAATGCGGTGCCGGTGCTGCGCATCGACCGCGGCAGCACGCGCGGCAAGGACGCGCTGGGCAAGCACCTCGACGCCTTCGGCGCACGCGCCGGCGTGCTGATCGGCACCCAGATGCTGGCCAAGGGCCACGACCTGCCGAACCTCACGCTGGTGTGCGTGGTGGGGATCGACGAAGGCCTGTTCTCGGCTGATTTCCGCGCCGGCGAGAAACTCGCGCAGCTGCTGATCCAGGTCGCCGGTCGCGCCGGCCGCGCCGACAAACCCGGCGAGGTCCTGCTGCAGACCCACCACCCCGGGCATCCGCTGCTGCAGACGCTGATCGCCGGCGGCTACCACGCGTTTGCGGAAGAAGAGCTCGCCCAGCGCGAGGCCGCAGGCTTTCCGCCGTTCGCGCACCTGGCGCTGCTGCGCGCGGAGGCCAAGCACGCCGACGCGCCGATGCAGTTCCTGCAAGCGGCGAAGAACCTGCTGCTGCCTTTTGCGGCAGCACGGGAAAGGCTTGCCTCCCGCGCGGCACCGGACGACGCGCAGCCCTCACCCGACAACAGCAGGGAGACGTTGCTGGAACTGCACGGCCCGCTGTCCGCACCAATGCCGCGGCGCGCAGGCATGCATCGCGCGCAGCTGCTGGTGTCGGCCGCGAACCGTCGCGCGCTGCATGGCGCGCTCGATGCGGTGGTGCCTGCGCTGCACGCCCTGCCCGACGCACGCAAGGTGCGCTGGTCGCTGGACGTGGATCCGGTGGATCTGTATTAGCCGCGAACGCTGCGTTTCCTTCAGCCGGCCGCCTTCTTGCCCGCCCGCTTGCGCGGTGGCGCCGTCTTCTTCGCCCGCACCGACAGCGACTGCCCGTTCTTCTGCACCTCGAACAGCCCGGTCGCCTCGATCAGGTCGCTGAGCTTGCGGTAGCCGTAGTTGCGCGAATCGAACGAGCCCTGGTTGCTGATGTGGCTGCCGACCGCGCCCAGGTGCGACCAGCCGTCGTCGCCCTGCGCGGCGTCGACCGCGTTGCGCAGGATGCGCGCCAATGCGGCGTCGCCTTGCAGCTCGCGCGTGCTGCGCGCGCGTGGATTGGCGGCGCTGGCATCGCGCGTTCCTTCCGGCGCGCCGAGTTTCTCCAGGTACAGGAACACCGAGCACGCCTTGACGAAGGGCTCGGGCGTCTTTTCCTCGCCGAAACCGTAGACGGCCACGCCGTCGTTGCGCAGGCGCATCACCAGCGGGGTGAAGTCGGCGTCGCTGGAGACGATCGCGAAACCGTCCAGGTTGCGCGCGTACAGCAGGTCCATCGCGTCGATCACCATCGCCATGTCCGACGCGTTCTTGCCGGTGGAGTACGCGAACTGCTGGATCGGCCGGATCGCGTAGGTGTGCAGCACCTTCTCCCAGCCGTTCAAGTGCTGGCTCTTCCAGTTGCCGTAGGCGCGGCGCACGTTGGCCACGCCGTGGCGCGCGACTTCGGCGAGGATGACGTCGATCTTCGACGCCGGCGCGTTGTCGGCGTCGATCAGCAGCGCGATGCGTTTCTCGTTGTCGGGCATGGCCTGGTTCCAGCGGGCGGCGATGCGCCAAAGCCTAGCGCAACCGGCCCTGCGGTATCGCGAAGATGCCGCACAGGCGTCGACGGCATGGCAGGTGATCGACGGCGCCCGCTCGCGGCGGGCGGAACGCGCGCGCCGCCGCCACTGCATGCACCGTGACGCACGAAGCGTCATCATTCGCATGTTTCCCGCGACCACGAGGCCACATGGACAGTTCCCGGAGCCCGGGCGGCGACGCGCGCCCGCACGTCGTCGTCATCGGCGGCGGCTTCGCCGGCCTGTGGGCCACCCGCGCGCTGGCGAAGGCGCCGGTGCGCATCACCCTGGTCGACCGCGGCAACCACCACCTGTTCCAGCCGCTGCTGTACCAGGTCGCCACCGCCGGGCTGTCGGCGCCGGACATCGCCGCGCCGCTGCGCCACATCCTGCAGTGGCAGCGCAACGTCACCGTACTGATGGAAACGGTGGCCGGCATCGACACCGGTGCGCGCGAGGTGCGGCTCGAACGCGGCGAACCGCTGCGCTATGACATCCTGCTGCTGGCCAGCGGCGCCACCCACGCCTATTTCGGCCACGACGAGTGGGCCGCGCACGCGCCGGGACTGAAGACGCTCGACGACGCGCTGCACATCCGTCGCCGCATCCTGTCGGCGTTCGAGCGCGCGGAAGCGGAAACCGACCCGGCGGCGAAGCGCGCGCTGCTGACCTTCGCCATCGTCGGCGGCGGACCGACCGGCGTGGAGCTGGCCGGCACGCTCGCGGAGATCGCGCGGCACACGCTGAAGCGCGAGTTCCGCAACATCGAACCGCGCGACGCGCGCGTGATGCTGCTCGAAGCCGGGCCGCGGGTGCTGTCGACGTTCCCCGAATCACTGTCGGAGAAGGCGCGCCGGCAACTGCAGCAGCTTGGCGTGGAAGTCCGCACCGGCGTACCCGTGAACGCGATCGATGCCGATGGCGTGCTGCTCGGCGACGAGCGCATCGCCGCGCGCACCGTGCTGTGGGCCGCGGGCGTGGCCGCATCGCCGCTGGCGCGCGCGCTCGGCGTACCGCTCGACCGCGCCGGCCGCGTGCCGGTGGAAGCGGATCTGTCCGTGCCGGGCCTGCCGGACGTGTTCGTCGCCGGCGACCTCGCTTCGGTGCAACAAGGCGGCAAGCCGGTGCCCGGCGTTGCGCCCGCGGCCAAGCAGATGGGCCGCCACGTCGCCGCCGCGATCCGCGCGCGCATCGAAGGCAAGCCGGCACCGCCGTTCCGCTATCGCGACTACGGCAACCTCGCCACCATCGGCCGCATGGCCGCGGTGGTGCATCTGGGAAAACTGAAAATTTCCGGCGCGCTGGCGTGGTGGTTCTGGCTCACCGCGCACATCTTCTTCCTGATCGGATTCCGCAACCGGCTGGTGGTGATGCTCAACTGGACCTGGGCGTACTGGAGCTACCAGCGCGCGGCGCGGATCATCCTGGGCCGCGACGCGGATTGAGGGATACATCGATCCCGTAGGAGCGGCCCATGGCCGCGTGCTTTCGCGACGAACACCAGGAGCACGCGGCCATGGGCCGCTCCTGCGGGACAGCGCGCCTGGGCAGGATCGATTACAAAAGAAGCGGCCCGGTTGCCCGGGCCGTTTCGAATCAGCAGTCACCAGCCAGTGCACTCAGGCGGCAAACAGCGCCTTCATCTTCTTCAGCGCGTTGGCCTCGACCTGGCGGATGCGTTCGGCGGACACGCCGTACTCGTCGGCCAGTTCCTGCAGGGTGATCTTGTTCTCGTCGTCCAGCCAGCGGCGCTTGATGATGTCGCGCGAGCGTTCGTCCAGCTGGCCCAGCCCTTCGCGCAGCAGCTGTAGCTGGTGGTCTTCGCTGTCCATGCGCTCGTAGGCCTGCGAGGGGTCTTCCTCGCTGGTCATCAGGTACGCGGCCGGCGACGGCGGGGCGTGGTCGTCGTCCTCGTCGGCGGGAGCGTCGAAACCGATGTCGCGGCCGGACAGGCGCGACTCCATCTCCAGCACTTCACGCTCGGAAACATTGAGGTCGTTGGCCACGGCGGTGACTTCGGCGGCGTTCAACCAGCCCAGGCGGGTCTTGCTCTTGCGCAGGTTGAAGAACAGCTTACGCTGCGCCTTGGTGGTGGCGACCTTGACGATGCGCCAGTTCTTGAGGATGTACTCGTGCATCTCGGCGCGGATCCAGTGCACGGCAAAGCTCACCAGGCGCACGCCCACTTCGGGGTCGAAGCGCTTCACCGCCTTCATCAAGCCGATGTTGCCTTCCTGGATCAGGTCGCCGAGCGGCAGGCCGTAGCCGTTGTAGCCGCGCGCGACGTGCACGACGAAGCGCAAGTGCGAGTGCACCAGTTCGCGGGCCGCGTCGAGATCGTCTTCGTTGCGGAAGCGGTGCGCCAACGCCTGTTCGTCCTCGACGGAGAGCACCGGGATCTGGTGCACCGCGCCGATATAGGCATCCAGCGAGCCGATCGCGCTGGGCACGGGCAGATTGTTGGGGACGAGGGCCTGGTTGAGTGTGGTTGCGGTCATGGTCGTCATTTTAGCAGTGTCCATATGTGACTGCTAACTCGCGGGGAAGTTCCCAGCATTCCATTCATGGAACACGAACGCGGGTTGCCGTGGTTCTGGATCGGTGAAACGCGGATTCAGGCCGCTTCGGGACGGGAATCTGCCAGAACGAGCGTCCCGGACCTGTGAGCGCAGGGCCCGAGAGGTCCGCTCCGAAGCCGCATTCGACCTGCAGCCGGGCACAAGGTTCCCCGCCCCGCCGGCAAAAAGAACCCCGGGCGGACCCGGGGCGAAGGAAAACGGAACGTGGCCCGCGTCGCCGGTGGCCATGCCGGGAGAGGGCTGGCCGGACCGGCAGCGTGCGTCGCGCCGCCGGAAGGCGACGCGGGCCACGCAGGCGCTACAGGTCGATGCCGAAGCCGATGCCGGCCGAGGTGTCATCGCTGCTGAATGCACCGCCGATCGAGAACGACGCGCGTTCGCCGATCTGCTTCGAGTACCCCACCGACAGCGCGCTCTCGCCGTTCTGCCAGCCAGCGCCCACCGCCACCCGGCCGCGTTCGCTGCGGCCACCGGCGGCGTTCATCGCCATGTTCATCATCGCCGAGCTCATCGCCCCCATCCGGTCGATCCGCTTGTCCTGCTGGTTCAGCCGGTTGCCCAGGTTGTCGCTGAGCTGCTGGAACTGGTCGTCCAGCGCGGTGAACTTGCTGTCGGTGTAGGCATTGGCCGACGCCAGCGTCCTGGTCGCGGTGGTGTCGGTGTAGGCGTTGGCCGAATCGAGCGTCTCCTGGTCAAGCGCCGCCGGGTTGGGCGCCTGGGCCACGGGCGCCGCCTGGCCGCCGGTGGACGGACCGCCGGTGGACCGCGACGGGGTGCCGGTGGGTTCGGCGTCGCCGGCCGGGCCGGTATGTGCGTCATTGCCGGCGTCATTGCCTGCAACGCGGTCGTCGACCTGCCGGGCGCTGCCGCTGGAGGCGGTGGCCGGGGCCGACCCCGTTCCCGCATCGCCTTCCAGCGACCCGACACGGCCATCGATCTCGGTCACTTTGGCGTCCAGCGCGCTGAGCGCCGAGCCGACGTCGCCATAGCTGCCGCCCTGGATGACGTAGGTCGGTGCGGTGAACACGCCACCAGAGAAACCGGCCCCGCCGCCGAGCGCGGAGGCCGCGGCGCCGAGCTGGCCCATGTTCGCCACATCGGTCGCCTGCGTGCCAGCCGCCACGTTGACGATCTGGCGCTCGGCCCCCGCCGCGCCCACCGAGACGCTGTTGTCCCGGTCGGCCAACGACTGTGCACCGATGGCGATGCTGTTCCCGGCCGAGGCGTAGGCGCCGTAGCCGATCGCGGTGGATGCCGCGCCGGAGGCCCGGCTGCTGAAGCCGGCCGCAGTTGCGTAGTCACCGCTGGCCACGCTCTTGGCGCCGGTTGCCGTGCCACGGGTGCCGGTGGCTTGGGCGCTGTAGCCGGTCGCCGTCCCCGATACGCCGCTGGCCAGACTGCCCGCGCCGAGCGCGACCGCATTGGCCCCGCTGGCCGTTGCGCCCGCGCCGGCCGCCACCGCCCGGAGATCACCGACCGTGGCCGCGCCCGAACCGCTGGCCTTGAACGACTGCGCGGTCGCGCCGGCCGCTTCGGCCACCGCGTTGAGCTGGTCCAGGTTCACGGCATCCGTGCCCTCGGTGCCCGCGGCGACGTTGGTGATCTGGCGCGTGAGGCCGCGTTGCGCCGATCCCACCGACACCGCGTTGGCGCGGGTGGCGTCGGACAGCGCGCCCAGCGCGACCGAATTGTCCGCCGCCGCGGACGCTTCCGGCCCGAGCGCCAGGCTCGATGCGCCGGTGGCGAAGCTCAGCGTGCCGAGCGCGACCGCGTGGTCGCCGATCGCGAAGCCACCGCCGACCGCGATCGCGTAGGCACCCTGCGCCTTGGCGCCGGCGCCGATCGCGGTCGCGGTCTGCCCGGACGCCTCCGCGCCCTTGCCGATCGCGGTGCCGTAACTGCCGGCGAAGGTGTTGCGGCCGACCGCGGTGGCGCTGTCGCCAAGGGCATTGCCGCCCACCGACACCGCCATCTCGCCACCGGCGTAGGCGCTGCTGCCCACCGCCACCGAGGCGTATTCGAGCGCGTTGGCGCCGTTGCCGATCGCAGTGCTCTCCTGCCCGGCGGCGATGGTGGCGAACCGCTCCAGCTCGCCGGTATTGCCGTTCCACACGTAGGCGTAGCCGCCCAGCGCGGTCGAGCCCGCGCCCGTCGCCTGGCTGCCGGCACCGTACGCGGTTGCGTCGGCGGCGCTCGCGAGGCTGTCCAGGCCGGTCGCCGTGGTGTACTCGGCGAGTGCGTTGGCACCGCTGCCGAAGGCCGACGCGCCGTAGCCGATCGCGCTGGCCGCTTCGCCGGCCGCCGTGGCGTTGGCGCCTTCGACATACGCTCCGACGCTGTCGGCGTCCGGGTCGTCGCTGGCCTTGAAGAAGTAGTCGGTATTGTCCGCGGTCTTGGCCACCTCCTGCAGCTGCGCGAGGTTCACCGCGTCGGTGTCCTCGGTGCCGGCGGCGACGTTGGTGATCTGGCGGTCGAACGGCGCCACGCCGCTGGTCGGGTCGACGACCGAGCTGCCGACCGAGACCGTGTTGGCGCGGTCGGCCACCGACCAGGCGCCGAGCGCGACGCTGTTCTCGGCGAGCGCGTCGCTCTCGTAGCCAAGGCCGGTGGCGTAGTCGACGCGGGCGCGCGCCTGGCGGCCGAACGCGCTCGCGCCCCAGCCGGCGGTGCCGGACATCTGCCCGACCGCGGTGTTCTCGTCGCCGTAGGCGATGCCACCCACCGAGACGCTGCGCGCGCCGTCGGCCTCGGCCCAGGTGCCGATCACGGTGCTGAACACACCGCGTGCCCGCGCCTGCTGGCCGATCGCCACGCTCCAGTCGCCGCGCGCGGTGCTGGCCGCACCGATCGCCACCGAGCTTTCGCCGCTGGCCTCGGACACCGCGCCCACCGCGACCGAGCCATAGCTGGTCGCGCGCGCGGCCACGCCGATCGCAGTCGACTCCTGCCCCGAGGCTTCGGTCGACCAGACCTGCTCTTCACCGGTCTGGCCGTCGTACACGATCATCTGCCCGCCGATCGCGGTCGCACTCTGGCCGGTGGCCTGGCTGCCGACGCCGTAGGCCGTGGCCCACTGCGCGCTGGCGAGGCTGCCGTAGCCGCCGGCGGTCGCCATGTCGGCAAGTGCCATGGCGCTGCTGCCCAGCGCCGAGGCGCCGCTGCCGATCGCGCTGGCCGCCTCGCCGGCCGCGGTGGCGTTGATTCCTTCGACATAGGCGCCCGCGCCGTCGCTGTCCGGGTCGTCGCTGGCCTTGAAGAAGTGATCGGTGTTGTCCGCCGTCTTCGCGACCTCCTGCAGCTGCGCGAGGTTCACCGCGTCGGTGTCCTCGGTGCCCGCCGCGACGTGGGTGATCTGGCGTTCGCGGCCTGCACCGCCAATCGAGACGCTATTGGCGCGATCAGCCAGGGAGCCCGCGCCGAGGGCGATGCTGTCTTCGGCTTCCACCCGGCTGCCCACGCCGAGCGCGACTCCGCTGTTGCCGACGACGGCCGAACCGGTGCCGATGGCGACGCCGTGAGTGGCGGTCACGCTGGTCGCGTAGCCGAGCGCAACGCCGTAGTCGCCGTCGACCACGCTGCGGCTGCCGATCGCGGTTGCGTAGTCCGCGCCAACCACGCTGATCGCCCCCAGCGCCATCGCCATGTGGCCTTCCACGGCCGCGCCCGCGCCCAGCGCGGTGGTCAGCGCGCCGTTGGCGTAGGCAGCCGGGCCGAAGGCGCTCGCGCCCAGGCCCGCCGCCGTGGTGCCGGTGAGATAACCGCTCGGGAATGCGCCGCCGCTCTGGAACAGCACGATGTCGCCGGGACTGCCGACTGCGACCGAATAGTCGCCGCTGGTGTTGCTGCCGTAGCCGTAGGCGGATGAACCCACGCCCGCGGCCTGCGCATAGCCGCCGCTGGCGGTGCCCAGGTCGCCGGCGCTGCTGCGGTAGCCCGCCGCCGTGGCTTGCACGCCGGTAGCGGCGGATTCGACGCCGAACGCGCTGGCGTACTCGCCGCTCGCCGACGCGCCTGCGCCGGCGGCGATGGTCCAGGTGCCGGTCGCGCTGGCGCCGGCGCCCACGGCGGTGGCGTCCTCGCCGGAAGCGAGCGTGCGGCTTTCGACGACGTTGCCGTTCCCGTCGTCGGCGCTGCGCGTGCCCCCCAGGGCCACGCTCGATTCGCCGCTGGCCTCGGCACTGCTGCCGTAGGCGGACGCATCGACGCCACTGGCCACGGCGCCGTAGCCGCTGGCGGTGGCGAATTCGCCAACCGCGACCGCGCCGCTGCCCAGCGCCGAGGCGCCCATGCCCAGCGCGCTGCTGCTGGCGCCGATGGCGGTGGTGTAGTCGCCTTCGGCGAGCGCGTCCGAGCCCAGCGACGTGCTGTCCTCGCCCAGGGCCGCGCTCTGGAAGCCGCTGGCGGTGCTGCCCGCGCCGTCGGCGACGCTCAGCGCGCCGCTGGCGGTGGCGTGCTCGCCGTTGGCCTGCGTGCCGGCACCCACGGCGGTGGCGCCCTCGCCGTCCGCCACGGTCCTGACCAGTTCGTTTGTCGCCGGGTCTAGGAAGTAGGCGCCGCCGAGCGCGGTGCCGTTGGCACCGTTGACCTGGCTGCCCGCACCCAGCGCAGTGGCTCCCCGCGCGGCCGCGCCGGCATTGGTGCCGATCGCGATGGCGTAATCGGCAAGTGCCGCCGACTGGTCGCCGATGGCGACGCTCTCGATGCCGGCCGCTTCGCTGATGAAGCCCAGCGCGACCGCCAATTCGCCGCTGGCGGTGGCGCCGATCCCGCCGGCCAGTGTGTTGGTGCCGACGGCAGCGGCGCTGGTTCCGAGCGCGGTGCCGCCGCTGCCGGAGGCCAGCGACAGATTGCCGATCGCGGTGGCATCGGAGGCGGTGGCGCGTGCGGTGGGGCCGACCGCGGTGGCGAACTCGCCGCTGCCCTTGGCGCCGGCGCCGACCGCAACGGCCTGGGTCCCGGAGGCGACGGTCTTTTCGAACCGCGCGAACCCGTTGTAGGCGCCGCCGATGGCAACGCTGCTGCTGCCGGTGGCTTCGGCCATGCCGCCCACCGCGACCGCGGCGAAGTCCGAGGCGATGCTCTGCTGGCCGATCGCGACGCCCCACTCGCCGCTCGCGGCGGCCTGCACGCCGGCGGCGAGCGCGCGCGAACCGGCGGCGACGCTGTCCGAGCCGATCGCCACGGCGCCGCCGGCGGTCGCCTGCGCGTCCTCGCCGATGACGTCATCGACGTTGGCTGCGAAGAAATGGTCGGCATCGCCGGCGGCACGGCGCGGCGGCAGCTTGCTGCCGCGATCCGGGAGCGGTTCGATCGTCGCCGTGGCGCAGTCGTCGCGGGCCGGCTGGCTGGCGTCCCGGCGAATCTCCTGGCGGTTGTCGGCTTGCGCCGCGCGGCAGGCGTCTTCGGCGGGCGCGGGCGCAGCGGGCAGCGAAGGCGGTGTCGCGCGGGTTGCCTGCGACGCGGGGGATTGGGCCAGGACAGGCTGCGACAGGACCAACAGCAGTGCGGCGTACAGCGGCGTACGGATCATCGTGTCTTCCCTCGAAGTGGAACGTCAGGGGCCTGCGGGGGCAGGCGGGCTGGAAATGCATGACAGCCAGCGGAGGCTGGGCGGCGCCTGGCGCGCTGTCATTCCAGTTGTTTGACGATCCTGTTTCCGGGAGATTTCCTCAGCTCGATCAGCTGCTTACAGGGCAGCGGCCGGGTCGGGCGGCAGCGGCGCGAGCAGTTCGGGCGGGATCGGCCGCTCGCCGGCCAGCGTCCGTGCACGCGCCACGGCCGCCTCCCACTGCCCGTGCTGGCCGAGTTGGGCGTACAGCGCCACCTGCAGCAGCGCCAGCCCGAAGTCCTGCTCGGCCCAGGGCGTGGCGCGTCCGGCGAGGCCGCCGGCCTCCGCGATCTGGCCGCGTGCCAGCCGCCAGCGGGCGTACGCCTCGACGGCCGCGGCGATCTCCACCGGGATTGCGCGCTGCTCGGCCAGTGCGAGCGCGGCCCGATAGTCCGGTTCGCCGGCAGCGCCGGCCTGCAGCGCGCGCAGCAGCCGCAGCGGAACGACGGCGCCGGCCCGCGCGGCATCGGCCGGCAGCGCGTCGGCGGGCATCGCGTCGACGAGTCGCAGGTCGAGCGCCTGCGCGGACTGCGCGCGCCGCAGTTGCATCCAGGCGCGCAGGTGCGGGCGGCGGGCCGGCGGCCAGTCGGCGAGCGCGGCATCGGCGATCCGCACCACCGCGCGCGGGTCGCCGGCCTGGCGCGCCAGCTCCATGCGCAGGTAGTCGCGGCGCTTGTAGTCGCCGGGGACCACGCGCGCGGCCTCGGGCATCGCCAGCAGCTTGCCGGCCTCGGCCAGCCGGCCGACGGCCAGCAGCGCCTCGGCGCGGCCGAGCAGGATGTTGGCGCGCTGGGCCGGGTCGCGGACCCGCGGCAGCAGCGCCCAGGCGCGGTCGCTTTCGGCCAGCGCGGCCTCGGGCTTGAGCAGCTGCAGCCGCGCGGTGAGCAGCATGCCGCTGATCCCGGCCAGCTCGTTGACCGCGCCCATCGATTCGAAATCGCGCGCGGCCTTCTCGAAGTAGCCCACCGCCTGCACCGGGCGCTCGCGGTCCATTTCCAGGTTGCCGAGATTGGCGTCCACCCGCGCCACCGCGAGCGCATCACCCGCGCGCAGCAGTTGCACCCGCGCGCGGCCGAGGTCGGCCAGCGCCTGCTCGAAGCGCCCCTGCGAGGAACGCGTCACTCCGCGGCCGTTGAGCGCGCGGCCCAGTTCGGCCGGCGCGGCGGCGCGTTCGAGCAGGGCGATCGCTTGGTCGTAGCTGCGCTCGGCCTCGGCGTAGCGGTCGAGGCGGATCAGCATCGCGCCGTGCGAACTGAGCAGGCGCGCGCGGAACATCGGGTCGGCACGCGCGGCCTGGCTGCCGAGCAGTTCGTCCAAAGTGGCCAGCCCGCGCTGGTACTCGCCAGCGCGGAAGTCCACCTGCGCCAGCCGGTAACGCAGCTGCGGGCGCGCGCGCTGCAGTTCCGGCGCGTCGTTGAGGATCCTGCGCGCGGTGTCGAGTTCGTTGGCCAGCATCGCCGACTGGGCGCGCTGCAGGCGTTCGTCCAGGCCGGGTTCGGGCTCACCCGCGGCGACGACCGCATCGCCGCCGAGCGCCGCCAGCAGCCGGTCACCGGCAACGCGGGTGGCTTCGAGCAGGTCGCCGGCCTGCGCCTGGCCGCGCTGCACCAGGCCGTGGCGATCGGTCGCGAGCAGGCGCACGGTCCAGCGGCCGTCGTCGCCGCTGGCCCGGCTTTCGACGATCCAGTCCACGCGCGCGGCGCGGCGCAGCTGCTGCACGTCGGGCGCCTGCGCGGCGTCACCGGCGTCGCGCAGGAGGCTGAGCGTGGTGTCGCTCGACAGCGCCGGCAGGCCGCCACGGCGGATCCGGTCGGCGAGGTAGTCCATCAGCCCGAGCCGCGCCCAGGCCACGTTGCCCGGCCCTTCGACGCGCGTGGGCAACACCATGATCGCGCGCTGCGCCGTCGCGCCGGCCACCGCCGGGGCGGGCGCGGGCAGCGTGCGCCGCTGCCAGGCGAACGTCGCGACCACGGCCGTTAGCACCAGCGCCGCGACGGCCAGCATCGCGAACGACCGGTGGCGGGCCAGGCGCGGCGCGGGCGCGGCGAAGGAAGCGGCCGGCGCGACGTGCGCGCCCTGCGGCGCAGCGGCCAGCGGCGACGTGGACGACGGCATCGGCGTTGCCGGCGCCGCGGGTTGCCCCTGGATCGCGGCGGCATCGACGACCGGCATCGTGGGGACCGACGGGGAATCCGCCTCCGGCGCGGCGGGCACTGCCGGCGCGTGCTCGACCGTGGTCTGCGCGACCCAGCGGAAGCCGAAGCGCGGCACCGTGCGGATCATCCGCTGTTCGTGGCCGTCGTCGCCGATCGCGCGCCGGCTGCGCAGGATGATCTGGGCGAGCTGCGCATCGGACACATCGCTGCGCGAGAACACCGCGCCGGCGAGCTCGTCGCGATCGACGGCGCGCTCGCGGTGCTCGATCAGGTGCACCAGGCACTCGAACACCCGCGCCGGCAGCGCCACCGCGGCATCGTCGTGCAGCAACTCGCGCTTGGCCAGGTCCAGCACGTGGCGGCCGAAGCGATAACGCACGTTCGTCATGGGATCAGGATGCGGGATCTGGCCAGCGCGCGCATGGGCCGGACATCATGCAGGAGCCGGCGCCGGGCGTGGAATCGGCCTGCCCGGGGTTCCGTCCGTCGCGCGGGCGGCGGGATTCGCCGGTGTTCGCGCACACCGGCCGGGAACAGCCGGGACAGCGCTCGTTTCGAGCACGGCGATGCGCTCTTCCCGACGGCGGAACTGACTGTTCCATGCAGCCGGCCATGCCGGCGTGCGCCGCGGTGTCCGGCCTCACGGGCCGGCGTTGCTCAGGGGTTTCCTGTTCCGTTTCCGGCCACCCGCACCATTCGATCGAGCAGCCCGTCGAGGACCGCCGCCGGATCGGCGCTGCGCCCGGTGTGCACGGGCGACATCTGGATGATCGAACTGCGCCGTGCAGTGAGCCAGTGGAAGCGCGCGCGCGGCGGCAGCGCGCCGATCGGGCCGCTGCCGGGGCCGCCGCGGCAGATGATGGCGATCGCTTCGAGGTGGGCGCGCAGGGTGTCGAGGTCGATGCGCGGGTCGAGTGCGCGCACCCGTGCGGCGTCCAGTTCGATCCCGGCTTCGAGCAGGCCGGTCGTCTGGCACGACACCACCACGCCGACGTTGACGAACTCCTCGCGCTCGACCCGCGGCACCACGCGGATCACCGCATAGTCATAGATGGCCGTGGGCACGCAGCGCCTCCCCGAGGAATGCCTCGCGCTGCCGCAGCCGCGCGCAGAAGTGTTCGACGTAGGCGCGGCGATGCGCACCGGCGTCGGCGAACGCGGGCTCGCCGGCCAGCCATGCGTCGGGCACCAGCGCGACGATGCGTTCGATGTCGTCGTCGCCGATGCGCGTCGACAGCGCGGCATCGGCCTCGCGCAGGCGGCTGGCCAGCGGCAGCAGCACGTGCTGGGCGATGTGGGTGAACGGCGACGCGGCCGCCTGCGCGGCGCTGGCCCAGTCGTGGTGGAAGTACAGCGCGGCGCCGTGGTCGATCAGGTGCAGCTTGCGGTGCCACATCAGCAGGTTGGTGTTGCGCGCGGTGCGGTCGACGTTGCTGGTGAAGGCGTCGAACCACACGATCGACGAGGCGAGCAGCGCATCGGGCTGCTCGACCAGCGGATCGAAGTTGATCGCACCGGGCAGGTAGTCGAGGCCGACGTTGAGCCCGCCGCTGGCGCGGATCAGGTCCTGGATCTCGGGGTCGGGCTCGGTGCGGGCGAGGTCGGGGTCGAGATCGAGCAGCACGATTTCCGGGATCGGCAGGCCGAGCAGGCGCGCGAGTTCCCCGGCGATCACTTCCGCGACCAGCGCCTTCGCGCCCTGCCCGGCACCACGGAACTTCATCACGTACATGCCGTCGTCGTCGGCCTCCACCACCGCCGGCAGCGAGCCGCCCTCGCGCAGCGGGGTGACGTAGCGGGTGGCAGCGACCGTCCTCATGCGGCATCCAGCTGCGCGCGCGGCGGCAGCGACCAGTCGATCGGCGTCTTGCCGTTGCGCGACAGGTAGTCGTTGGCGGCGGAAAAATGCCCGCTGCCGAGGAAGCCGCGATGCGCCGACAGCGGCGAGGGATGCGTGGTCCTGAGCACACGATGGCGACGCGTGTCGATCACCTTGCCCTTGGCCTGAGCGTAGGCGCCCCAGAGCAGGAACACCAGGCCTTCGCGTTCGCGGTTGAGGCTGTCGACGACGTGGTCGGTGAATCCTTCCCAGCCCTTGCCCTGGTGCGAACCGGCGCGGCCTTCCTCGACCGTGAGCACCGAGTTGAGCAGCAGCACGCCGCGCCGCGCCCAGGGCACCAGGTAGCCGTGGTCGGGGCGGGCAATGCCAAGGTCGCGCTGGATTTCCTTGAACATGTTGTCCAGCGACGGCGGCACCGGCACGCCGGGCAGCACCGAGAAGCACAGCCCGTGCGCCTGGCCGGCGCCGTGGTAAGGGTCCTGGCCGAGGATCACGACATCCACTGCGTCGAACGGCGTGGCATCGAACGCGGCGAAGATCTGCCGCGCCGGCGGGAAGATCCGCGCGCCGGCGGCATGCCGCTCGCGCAGGAACCGCGACAGCGCCTGCATGTCGTCGCGCTGCAGGTACTCGCCGACGCGCGCCTTCCAGGAGGCTTCGAGCTTGATGTGGTCGTCGGGCATGGGAATCGGGAATCGGGAATCGGGAATCGGGAATCGGGAATCGGGAAGAGCATGCGGCCCCTGCTCTTTCATGTCATCCCCGGCGCGGCGCGGAACGCTTGCGGTTCTTCTCCCGACTGTGGGGAGGCAGGCCCACGGCAATGCGCCTGCCACCTTTTGCACGGCGACTGCGGCGACCCGTTGGCTCCCGCCTCCGCTTCGCGTGGTCGAAGGCCCGGTGGAAGCGGCCGGCCGCGTGGCGGCAACGAAGTCGCGGCGCCCTAGCGGCTCCCGCTTCCCGCTTCCCGATTTCCGTCATGCAGTCCCGCCAACCGCAGCTGGAACAGCGTCTTGGTCACCAGCAGCCGCTCTTCGATCGGCTTGAGCACCAGGTCGTTGGCGCCCTCGCGCAGCAGGGTGGACTGGTTGACGCGGTTGAAGTCGCCGGTCATCACCAGCACCGGCAAACGGCGCTTGCCGTACCCGAATTCATTGCGGATCGCGGCCAGCAGGTCATGCCCGCTCAGCTCGCCCTTCAGGTAGACGTCGGTCAGCACCAGGTCGGCACCCGGCGCATCGTCCGTGGCGGCGTGCGCATGCAGGAACTCCAGCGCGTCCTCCACGCTGGGCACGTGCGTCACCCGCAGCTGCTGGGCCTGCAGCATGCGCGTGGTGGCGATCGCCACGGTGCGGCTGTCCTCGACGTACAGGACGTGCGCTCCGGGAATGGATTCGGGCTGCACGTATCCACGGATGAACGCGGCCAGCGCCTGGTGGCCGTGTGCCTTGTCGAAATAATCGGTGACGTCCTCGGTGAAGCGGCGCGCTTCCAGGTGCGCCTGCGCGTCGCCCGACACCACGATCACCGGCACGTAGCGCTGGCCGGTGGCCTGGCGCACCGATTGCGCCAGCTGCAGGCCATCGCCGTCTGGCAGCACCAGTGCAGTGGTCACCAGGTCCACCGGCGCGGCATCCAGCGCGGCGCGCGCCTCTTCGAGCCCGCTGCAGCCGACGACCTCGACGTCGGCCAGTTCCTTGTGCAGCACGTCGCCGATCAGCCTGCGCACCAGCTTCGAACCGTCGACCACCATCACCCGCGGCGCGGCGCTGGCGACATGGCGCAGGTCGTGGCTCTTTTTCTCCCGCGGCACGTTGTCGCCGGGTCCGCTCATGTCTCGGTCGGCCGCGTCTGCCGCAGGTAGTGGCCGGTGACGACGCCGGCGCCGAGCCAGCCGAGCACCGTGGCGCCGGCCAGGACCGCCAGCGCGAGCGGCGGCGTGAAACCGCTGAGTTCGAAGTGGCTGCCGTAGCTGGCGGCCAGTTCCGCGAGCGGTGCGCGCAGCGCATGTGCTGCGGCGGCCAGCAGCCCCAGCGCGATCGCACCGGCGGCGATGCCGTACCACGCGCCGAGATACAGGAATGGCCGGCGGATGAAGCCGTCGGTGGCACCGAGCAGCTGCAGCACGCCGATCTCCTCGCGCCGCGACTGGATGTCGAGCCGCACCGTGTTGCCCACCACCAGCAGTGCGCCGAGGCCGAGCAGGAACGCGAGCACCCAGGCCACGCGGCCGCCGAAGCGCAGCCAGCCGTCGAGGCGCTCGCGCCACTGGTTGTCGTGCTGCACCAGTTCGGCCTCCGGCAACTGCTCCAGGCCCGCGACGAGCAGGGCTTCGTCGCCCGCGGGAGTCACCACCAGCACGTAGGGCAGCGGATTGCCGCCGGCGGCGTCGAGCGCGGCTGCCGGCACGCCCTTGTCGCGCAGCGACTGCAGGCCCTGCTCCGGCGTGCGCAGTTCCACCTTGCCGACATTGCGACGCGCGCGCAGCAATTCGACCAGCGCATTGGCGCGCGCGGCGTCGACATCCTGCTCCAGGAATACGCTGATCTCGCGCGACTGCTGCACGCTGCCGGAGAAGCGCTCGACGTTGCCCAGCACCAGCCACAGGCCCAGCGGCAGCGCCAGCGCCACCGCCATCACCCCGACGGTGAGCGCGGTCGCCCACGGCTTGCGCAGCACCCGGCCGAGGCTGGCGACGAAGCTGTAGACGTGGTGGTCGAACCACGTGCCCAGCCCGGACCGACGCGACTGCGGCTGCGGCCGCGCGCTGGCGATTTCGGCGCGCTCATTCATCGGCCAGGTCCTCCGGCGGGATGTCGTCGGCGAGCACGCCGTGGTCGAGCACCAACACGCGCTTCTTCATGCGCTTGACCAGGCCAAGGTCGTGGCTGGCGACCAGCACGCTGGTGCCGCGCTCGGGCAGCGAGGCGAACAGCGCCATGATCTCCGCCGACAGCGTCGGGTCGAGGTTGCCGGTCGGCTCGTCGGCCACCAGCAGGCGCGGCTCCGACACCACCGCGCGGGCGATGCCGACGCGCTGCTGTTCGCCGGCGGACAGCTGCGTGGGCAGCGCGCGCTCGCGTTCGCCCAGGCCGAGCCGCTCGAGCATCGAGCGCACGCGCCGGCCGATCTCGCCGCGCTTCATCCCGCGCAGGATCAGCGGCAGCGCGATGTTGTCGAACACGCTGCGGTCGGTGAGCAGGCGATGGTCCTGGAACACCACGCCGACATCGCGCCGGTGCAGCGCGACACGACGGCCGCGCACCTTCGCCAGGTTGCGCTCGGCGAGCAGCACCGCGCCGCGGCTGGGCCGCTCGGACAGGTGGATCAGCTTGAGCAGCGTGCTCTTGCCGGCGCCCGAATGGCCGGTGACGAACAGCATCTCGCCGTCGGCAACCTCGAAACTCACGTCCGAAAGCGCGGCGTGGCCGCCCGGATACTGCTTGCTGACGTTGTCGAAGCGCAGGACGCTCATGGGAAGCCGGGAATGGGGGTCGGGGAACGGGGATTCGGAAGTGCAGTGACTCCCCGGCCGATTATGACCCGGCCAACATGCACTATCACCCTATCCGGCAAGGAACGCCGGCATGCGCGCCCCGTGCTCTCGAATCCCCGGATCCCGGCGCTTCACTGCTGCGTGTGCGGCGTCCGCGTGACCAGCTTGCGCAGGCCGCGGCCAATGCGCGAGATCAGCGACGACGGTTGCGCATCCCTTGCGTCGGGCGACGGCTGCGCGGGTTTGCCCGGCGTACGCGCAGGCGTGGCCTTGACCTGGCGCGGGCCGGCCGGCGCTGCGGGCGTGGAGGCCTGGTTGCCGTTGCTCGCAGGCTGGGTCGCCTCGCCACCCTCGACACGGCGGCCGCCGCGACGGCGACGACGCTTGCGCGGCGCCTGCGCGGGATCGGCAGCGCTATTGGACGCAGCCGGCGCGCTGCCGCTCCGCACAACCGCTGGCGCGTCGGCTGCCGGTTCGCTCGCGGCACCCTGGCCGGCCTCGGCGCGGCGCGGCGGCCGCGGACCGCGTTCGCGCTGGCCTTCGCCGGCGCCGCTGCGGCCACTGCTGCGGCCGCGCGGCTTGATCCCGCGGCGCGCGTCCTCGGCCGCGCGCTGCTCGCGCGCCTCGCGGAAGATCTCGCCGACGCTCTCGCCCTCGGCGGCCTGGGCCTCGACGCCTTCGCGCGGCTTGCGCGGCAGCGCGACCAGCAGGTCTTCGGTGACCGGCTCGGACGGGATCTTCTGCTCGATGTAGGCCTCGATGTCCGGCAGCCCCATCGCGTAGCGCTCGCAGGCGAAGCTGATCGCGTCGCCCTCGGCGCCCAGCCGCGCGGTGCGGCCGATGCGGTGCACGTAGTCCTCGGCGTCGAACGGCAGGTCATAGTTGTAGACGTACGCCACGCCGTCGATGTGCAGGCCGCGCGCGGCCACGTCGGTGGCGACCAGGATCTCGAGCTGCCCGGCCTGGAACTTCTTCAGCAGCGACTCGCGCTTCTTCTGCGGCACGTCACCGCTGAGCACGCCGACGCGGTAGCCGGCCCGCTCCAGCGCGCGCGCAACGCGCTCGACGAAGACCTTGGTGTTGACGAAGATCATCGTCCGCGCGCCTTCGCTGCGCGACAGCAGGCCGAGCAGCAGCGGCAGCTTCTCCTCGTCGGACGGGTAGTAGAGCTTCTGTCGCACGCGCGCGGCGGTGATCGTCTCGGACTCGACGACGATCTTCTCCGGTTCGTTCATGTGCTCGTAGGCCAGTTCCAGCACGCGGTGGCTGAGGGTGGCCGAGAACAGCATCGTCTGGCGCGCGGTGCGCGCGGGCATGCGCCGCAGCAGGAAGCGGATGTCCTTGATGAAGCCCAGGTCGAACATGCGGTCGGCCTCGTCCAGAACGCACACCTCGCAGGCGTGCAGCGACACGACCTTGTGCTGCTTGACGTAGTCGATCAGGCGACCGGGCGTTGCGATGATGACGTCGGCGCCTTCCTGCAGGATCTGGCGCTGTTTGTCGTAGTCGACGCCGCCGTAGACCAGGGCGAACTTCAGGCCCAGCTCGGAGCCGAGCTTCACCGCGTCCTTGTGGATCTGGATCGCGAGCTCCCGGGTCGGCGCCAGGATCAGCGCGCGCGGGTCCTCGGGCTTGCGGTCGGCCAGCGCCGGGCTGGTCAGCAGCCGGTTGACCACCGTGACCAGGAACGCCAGCGTCTTGCCGGTGCCGGTCTGCGCCTGGCCGGCGACGTCGCGCCCGGCCAGGGTGATCGGCAGGGTCAGCGCCTGGATCGGCGTGCAGCGGGTGAATCCTGCGGATTCGAGGCCGGCCTGCAGCGCCGGATGCAGCTCGAACGAGGAGAAGGTGATGTCGGTAAGGGGCTTGTCGCTCATGCGTCAGATAGGGTCCGCGCGGCAATGCGCGCTTGCGTGGGATGCGGTGGCCGAGCAGACTGCCGGCACCGGAAGGGAGTGCGGTCGCGGCCCCGAACGGTCCCCGTGCGGGCCATGGGCGTGTCCTTGAATCGACCGCGAATCGCCCCAGTTTATCAGCTAACCGGCGCCATCACGGCGCCGCCGGGCATTCAGGCCCGCATATCAGGTCCATCAGGAGATTCCCGTGAGCGAAAAGGTCATCCATGCCACCGACGCCGATTTCGACAGCACCGTCCTGCAGTCGTCCGAACCCGTGCTGGTCGATTTCTGGGCCGAATGGTGCGGCCCCTGCAAGATGATCGCCCCTGCGCTGGACGAGTTGGCCGAGACCTACGACGGCAAGGTCAAGATCGCGAAGGTGAACGTCGACCACAACCGCAGCACGGCGATGAAGTACCACGTGCGCTCGATCCCGATGCTGCTGCTGTTCAAGGACGGCCAGGTCCAGGCGACCCAGATCGGCGCCGTGGGCAAGGCGCAGCTGGCCCAGATGATCGACAAGGCACTCTGATTTCCCTGCCTCCCCGCGGGGAGGCCTCGAGGCTCGCGGCCCGGAACCGGGCGCCATGCCCCGGCACCGCTCCCGACTCCCCGGCGCTCCGCCGAAGCTGACCGGCAAGCCACGGCACGAACGCCCCGCTTGCCGTGACCGGCTCCACAGTGCTAGCTTTCCCTCCACCCGGCGTGTTTGTTTGCCTGCTTCAGGCCCGCCGCACCCTTCTGAAGACTCCCTCTTACCCATCCCGCCCGCAGTCCGTGGGCGCTCGCAGCTAGCGAGGAATTCGCACTTGTCCGACAACACCCCCGATTCCGGCGACGTCGCCGAGAAGCGCGTGCGCAAGCCGCGCGCCACCAAGGCCGCCAAGGCCGCCGATGCACCGGCTGCGCCTGCCGCGCCGACTCCGCCGCCTTCCAGCCCGCCACCGCCTCCCGCGCCTGCGCCCGCCGCCGAACGCACGCCGCCGCCGGCATCCACGCCTGCCGCAGCTGCGTCGCCTTCCGCATCCGCCGAAACCGGCGGCCACCAGTCGCACGACGGCGGCGAGCCGCGCCAGCAGCAGGGCCAGCCGCACAACCAGGGCGGCGGCCAGAACAACAACCGCCGCGACCGCTTCCGCAACCGCCGCGACCGCGAGCGCGGCGGCGGCGGTGGCCGCCACCGCGACGACGGCCTGCCGCGCGACGACAACGGCGACCAGGGCCAGCGCCTGCCGCCGCCCAACATCCCCGAGGGCTTCCCGCAGTACTCGCTCGGCGACCTGAAGCGGATGCCGGCGCAGAAGCTGCTCGACATCGCCGAACAGCTCAACATTTCCGACGGCGTCGCCCGCGCCCGCAAGCAGGACGTGATCTTCGCCCTGCTCAAGGTGCTTACCCGCACCGGCGAAGGCGTGCAGGCCGACGGCGTGCTGGAAATCCTGCCCGACGGCTTCGGCTTCCTGCGCGCGGCCGAAGCCAGCTACCTCGCCGGCCCGGACGACACCTACATCTCGCCCAGCCAGATCCGTCGCTTCAACCTGCGCACCGGCGACCATCTCAGTGGCCGCATCCGCTGGCCCAAGGACGGCGAGCGCTACTTCGCGCTGAACGTGGTCGACACCATCAACGGCGAGCCGCTGGAAGCGTCGAAGAACAAGGTACTGTTCGAGAACCTGACGCCGCTGTTCCCGCGCAAGCGCTTCAAGCTCGAGCGCGGCGACGGCTCGTCCGAGGACATCGCCGGCCGCATCCTTGATTTGATGGCGCCGCAGGGCAAGGGCCAGCGCGCGCTGATCGTGTCGCCGCCCAAGGCCGGCAAGACGATCATGATGCAGCAGATCGCGACCGCCATCACCACCAACCATCCCGACGTGCACATGATCGTGCTGCTCATCGACGAGCGGCCCGAGGAAGTCACCGAGATGCAGCGCACCGTGCGCGGCGAGGTGATCTCGTCCACGTTCGACGAGCCGGCCGCGCGCCACGTGCAGGTCGCCGAAATGGTGATCGAGCGCGCCAAGCGCCTGGTCGAGCACAAGCGCGACGTGGTCATCCTGCTCGACTCGATCACCCGCCTCGCCCGCGCCTACAACAACGTCGTCCCCAGCTCCGGCAAGGTACTGACCGGCGGCGTCGACGCCAACGCGATGCACCGCCCGAAGCGCTTCTTCGGCGCGGCGCGCAACGTCGAGGAAGGCGGCTCGCTGACCATCATCGCCACTGCGCTGGTCGACACCGGCAGTGCGATGGACAAGGTGATCTACGAGGAGTTCAAGGGCACCGGCAACTCGGAAATCCACCTCGACCGCCGGATCACCGAGAAGCGCGTCTACCCGGCGATCAACGTCAACCAGTCCGGCACCCGCCGCGAGGATTTGCTGATCGAGCCGGAGCTGCTGCAGAAGATCTGGATCCTGCGCAAGCTGCTGCACCCGATGGACGAGATCGCGGCGATGGAGTTCCTGCTCGACAAGATGAAGAGCACGAAATCCAACGACGAATTCTTCGCTTCGATGAAACGCTGACGCCGCGTCCGCCGCAACGATCCGCCAGAAAGAGCCCCGCGATCGCGGGGCTTTTTTTTCGCGCCGGCTCAACCCTCCTGCAGCGGCGTCAGCAGCCTCGGGCCGGTCCCGACCATGTGCACGGCGCCGCTCACGAGTGCGTCGCTGTTCTTGTCGGCGGCCTCATCGGCCAGCCACGGGGCGCGCGTGTGCGGCCCCGGCAGATAACCCTCCCACTGGCCGTAGGCGACGGACCTGTCGCCGACATACGCGAAATCGACCGGCACCCGGACCGACCAGAACTCCTCGCCGGCCAGCACGCCCGTACTCGGGGCGCTGAACGTCCATTCCCAGGCCCGCTGGACCGAGGCCGCGGCCAGGCGGCGACGGATGCGCTTCATTTCCTGCTCGCTTGAATAGACGGTGAGGTTGACCTGTTCGACGGCCACGTCCTCGACCGTCCCCTGCCGGCCGACTTTCAGCACCAGGTAGACCGTGCCCTTGCCGCCCATGTTGATGACGTCGCGCGGAAACACCGGCGGCTTCAGTTTCCGGCTGGCGACCGAATCGGTCGATCCCGACTCGCTGTCATCGCCGAAGTTCGCGCCGGCGATGTAGATCGCGAACTTGTCGTCGCCGGTGGGCTCGGCCGCCATGCGCAGGCTCATCTTCGCCCGCGCAGGCGTCGCCTTGCCGTCCACCAGCACCGGGCTGAAGCGCCACGTCGGCACCCATTTGTCGATGTTCGCCAGCACGTAGTCCGGGACCTTGTCCTTGTGGTCGATGCCGTAGCCACTGACCGTGCCGTCGGCCTCGATCTCGATCGAGCCGGTCAGCAGCATGCTGGCCTCGGTCTGCTGGCGCACCTGCTTGGGCGTGGCGGCGACGGCGAGCCCGGCCACCAGCAGCGCCAGGCCGAGGCCGGCCAACGCTGCGCGGGTCGAAGCGCGGAAACAATGTCGGTTCATCGGTCCCCTCTCCCTGCCGGCTTGCCCGGCACAATGTTCCTGGTCATTCGCGGCGGCATCCCGCGCCATCTCGCGGGCGCGACGCCGCCGGCCCGCACTCTAGCAAAGCGCGTGGGGCAATCGCCGCGGGCGTCACGCGATCCGGTCGAACGAGAACAGTTCCGCCAGCGGATGCCGGCGGCGCTCGACCAGCGCCCGCAGCAGCCCCGCACCGAGCATGCTGTAGGTGATGCCGTTACCACCGTAGGCCATCGCGAACTGCACCCGCGGGCCGTGCTGCGGGTGCGGGCCAAAGAACGGCAGGCCGTCCGCGGTTTCGGCGAAGGTGCCGGCCCAGGCGAACGTCGGCTGCAGCGGCAGCTCCGGAAACATCTTCTGCACTTTCTTCATCAGCGCGTGGGCCTTGCGGTCCACCCGCGCATCACGGCGCGCCGGGATGTCGATCGCGTCGTCCTCGCCGCCGACCAGCAGACGGCCGTCATCGGTGGCGCGCATGTAGAGATAGGGACGCGCGGTTTCCCAGAGCATCGTCTCGCGCAGCGGCCCGAGCACGCCCGCGTCGATCGGATCGGTGACGAACGCGTAGCTGCTGCGGTTGCGCGCCACCGGCTTGCGCAGCCATTGCTGGTTGGCATAGCCGGCAGCGAGCACCAGGTGCTTCGCGCGCAGGACATGGCCTTCGGTGGTCCGCAGCCGCACGCCGCGCGGCGCGGCTTCGATGGCTTCGACGCGGGTGCGGTCGAACACGCCCGCGCCCTGCTTCACCAATCGCGCGAACAGGCCATGGGCCATCCGGTAGGGATCGACGGTGGCCGCCAGGCGGCTGAGGATGGCCGCAGGCGCTTCGAAGCCGTAGCGCGCCTGCACCGCGTCGGCCGGCAGCCATTCGACGTCCAGCCCGTGGCGCAGGCGCAGCGCGAACTCCTCCTGCAGGTCACCGACATCGCGGCGTCGACTGGCGAAGTACAGGCTGCCCATCCGTGCGAATCCCGTGCCGCGCAGCTGGCCTGCCAATTGCCCGAGCATCGGGATCGCCTCGGCGCACGCACGATAGGCCAGCACGGCCGCCGCCTCGCCATGACGTTTCGCCAGCTCGACCATCGGCGTGTCGATCTCGTATTGCAGCAGCGCCGTGCTCGCCGCGGTGCTGCCCCAGGCGATGTCGCGCTGTTCGAGCACTGCCACATCGTGGCCGTGGCGCGCGAACTCGTCGGCGACCAGCGCGCCGGTGATGCCGCCGCCAAGGATCGCGACGTCGCAGCGCAGGTCACGCTGCAGCGGCGGGAACGCGCGCAGCAGCCCGTTGCGGATCGCCCACCACGGATAGCCGCTCTTGAGATCCATGTCTCTTCACCAACCGGGTAAATCGACATGGCGCCATCTCACGCGTCGCGACAACGTGAGCGGGCATAATCGGCGGGGAGGTGCGCATGCACGGAAGTGGTCTCGAACTGGCGCTGGTGTTCCTGCTGGCCGCGGTGATCGCGGTGCCGGTGTTCAAGAAGCTCGGCCTCGGCGCGGTGCTGGCGTACCTGGCGGCGGGCGTGGTGCTGGGGCCGGACGGGTTCGGGCTGGTCCGCGACACCGACCGGATCCTCAACGCCGCCGAGATCGGCGTGGTGATGCTGCTGTTCGTGATCGGGCTGGAACTGTCGCCGGCGCGGCTGCGGGTGATGCGCCGGCCGGTGTTCGTGTCCGGCGGGCTGCAGGTGCTGCTCAGCGCGCTGGCGCTGGGCGCGATCGCGTACGCCGCGCACCTGCACTGGAAGAGCGCGATCGTGGTCGGCCTGGGCCTGGCGCTGTCCTCCACCGCGGTCGGCCTGCAGCTGCTGGGCGAGCGCAAGGAACTCAACACCGACTACGGCCGCATGGCGTTCGCGATCCTGCTGTTCCAGGACCTGGTCGCGATCCCGCTGCTGGCCGCGATCCCGCTGCTCGGGGGCGCCAAGGAGCAGACCCTGACCTGGACGGTCGCGATGCAGGCGGTGGGCGCGGTGGCGCTGGTCGTGATTGGCGGTCGCTACCTGCTGCGCTACGTGTTCCGGGTGGTGGCGCGCACCAAGATGCCGGAGGTGTTCACCGCCACCGCGCTGTTCGCGGTGCTGGGGTCGGCGTGGTTCATGCAGGAGGCGGGCCTGAGCGCGGGCCTTGGCGCATTCATCGCCGGCGTGCTGCTGGCCGATTCGGAATTCCGCCACGAGCTCGAATCGCAGATCCAGCCGTTCGAGGGCCTGCTGCTGGGCCTGTTCTTCATCGCCGTGGGCATGGGCATCGACCTGGACCGCGTGGCCGCCGAGCCGCTGCTGATCGCCGGCGGGGTGCTGGCGCTGCTGCTGGTGAAGTTCTCGATCCTGTTCGCGGTCGGGCGGATGTGGCCCGGGCGGCTGCCGCCGCGCGAGGCGCTGGCGCTGGGCGGCGTGCTGTGGCTGGGCGGCGAGTTCGCCTTCGTGGTGTTCAACGAAGCCACGCGCGTGCGCCTGATCGACTCCGTGGTGCACGACCGGCTGGTGGCGATGGTCGGCATCTCGATGGCGCTGACGCCGCTGCTGCTGATCGGCATCAGCCGGCTGCTGCGGCAGATCCCGGTCGCCCCCGGCGCCGGGCCCGGTCCCGACTTCGACGACATCGAGGACCATCGTCCCAAGGTGCTGGTCGCGGGCATGGGCCGCTTCGGCCAGATCGTCGCGCGCCTGCTGGTGGCGCAGCGCATCCCCTTCGTCGCGCTGGAGAGCAACCTCGATACCGTCGAAGGCCTGCGCCGGCTCGGCAACGAGCTGTACTACGGAGATCCGACCCGCCCCGACCTGTTGCGCGCCGCCGGCGGCGAGCGGATCAAGGTGTTCGTGATGGCGATGGACAACCCCGACACCAACACCAGGGCGGTGCGGCTGGTACGGCGCATGTACCCGGATGCCAAGGTGTTCGTGCGCGCACGCGACCGCCAGCACGCCTGGCGGCTGATGGACATGGGCGCGAAGGTGTTCCGGGAGTTGTTCGGCTCCAGCCTGACGATGGGCGAGGAGGTGCTGGTGGCGCTGGGGATGTCCCCGGACATGGCCGCCGACCACGCCAGGCGCTTCCGCGAGCACGACAACAAGCTGCTGGCCGCGCAGCACCTGGTGTACGACGACGACGTGGCACTGCGACAGACCTCGCGCGAATCGCGCGCGGAGTTGATGCAGCTGTTCGCGGCCGATTCCAGCGGCTCGGACGACCCGGCGCAGGTGCCGCTGCCGGAGCCGCCGAAGCCGGTCGGCTGACACGCCGACGGCATGTCGTACCTGCAGGAGCGGTTTCAGCCGCGAGCTTACCCCGCGAGCACCCGCAAGATCAGGGGCCCGCGGCTTCCGCCGCTCCTACAAGGACATGTGCTAGCCGCGGTCGCGCAGGAACCTTGCCATCGACACGCCCGACTGCAGCGGCGCGAATTCGGCGGCGACGTCGACGAAGCCGCGCATCACCGCGATCTCGCGCGGGGTGCGGTTGAGGGCGTCGCGCAGGTCCGGGTCGCAGCCGGCGCGCAGCAGGCGCTGGGTCATGCGCAGCTGGCCGTGCAGTGCGGTCAGGTGCAGCGGACCGAAGCCGCGCGGGTCCTGGGCGTCGAGGCCGACGTCTTCGTCGAGCAGGTGGTCGAGCCCGGCCATCACCACGTCCTCGTCGCAGGCGGTGCCCGGCTCGGCGCGCGCACCGAGCAGCAGCAGCAGCGGGGTCACGCCGCTGGCCGCCTGGGTGTCGGCGTCGGCGCCGGCCAGCAGCAGGGTGTCGAACAGGGCCAGCAGGCGCGCGCGGTCGCGGCTGGTGAAGCCGTAGAGCGCGGCGCAATGCAGCGGCGTCAGGCCCTGCGCGTCGGCAGCCTGCACGTTGGCACCGGCGGTGAGCAGGCGCGCGCACAAATCGGGCAGGCCGAGCGCGGCGGCCAGCATCAGCACGGTGACGTCGCCGGGCAGCCGCTGTTCGAGCGTGGCGCCAGCGGCGAGCAGTCGCTCGACGATCTCGCCCTGATGCATGCTCACCGCCGCCGACAGCGGCGTGGCGCCGGTGTGCGCGGCGCACTGCGGGTCGGCGCCGTGTTCGAGCAGCCATTCGACCGTGTCGCGATGGCCGCCGCCGGCCGCGCGCAGCAGCGCGGTGCAGCCCTGCACGTCGACCGCATCCACCGGCAGGCCAAGGCCGAGCAGGCGACGCACCGCGTCGGTGTCGCCGACGATCGCGGCCGCCGGCAGGTCGGTGTCGCGCAGCGCGCGCCCGGGCAACGGCCAGCCGCGCCAGTCGAACCAGTCGGCGAGGTCGCGACGGCCGCCGGACAGCGCCACGCCCAGCGGCGTCTGGCCGTCGGCGGCGCGCACCGCCGGCGAGGCGCCGCGGCTGACCAGCAGCTTCAGCGCCGCCTCGCGCGACAGCGCCGCGCACAGGTGCAGCGCGGTCATGCCGTGGGCGTCGCGCGCGTTCAGGTCGACGCCGCAGTCGACCAGCCGTTCCAGCAGTCGCATCCAGCCCAGCCGCACCGCCAGGGCCAGCGGCGGATCGCCGGCCGGCGACGATGCGAACGGATCGGCGCCGGCTTCGAGCAGGTCCAGCGCGCACTGCTCCAGCGCGCGCCCGGCCTGGTCGCCGCCGGCGCAGGCATCCAGGAAGCGCGCCAGCCCGCCCGCGCCGGCCGGGGACGCGCCGCGGCGCAGCAGCAGCTGCAGCGCGGGCAACGCTTCGTGGCCGCGCGCGAGCAGGGTGAAGACCGGCGTGTCGCCTTCGCCCGCGCGCACTTCCGGGTCGGCGCCGTGGTCCAGCAGCCACTCGATCCGCGCCGGCGAGAGCGGCGCTTCGTCGTCGAGCAGCAGGCTGCCCAGTTCCCGCGGCGAGAGCAGCGACAGCAGCCGCTCATGGCCGTCGAAGCGGTCTTCGCGCAGCGCGTCGCGCAGCAGCGCCAGCGGCGCGCGGTCCGGCGGCGGGGTGTCGCCGGCGTCCGCGGCGACCGTCGACGGCAGCGGGTAATCCGGATCGAGCACCGCGACCAGCGACCAGCGCCCGGCGGCGGCGGCGTGGTCGATCGCGCGCTTGCCGTCGGCGTCGCCGCGACCGGGATCGGCGCCGAGTTCGAGCAGCCGCCGCACCAGCGCCGACGAGACCAGTTCGGCGCGGCTGGCCAGCAGCAGCGCATCGCGGCCTTCGCCGTCGACGGCGCCGGCGTCGGCGCGCGCGCCGACCAGCGCTTCAAGCGTGGCCAGGTGGCCGCCGCGTGCAGCCTCCAGCAGCGGCGTGCGGCCGGCGGCGTCGCGGGCGTTCACGTCCGCGCCGGCATCGGCCAGCGCGACCACGATTTCGGCGTGGCCCGCGAACGCGGCCTGGTGCAGCGCACTGCGGCCGTCGCGATCGCGCGCGTCGGCCCTGGCCTTGTGCTTGAGCAGCAGGGCGACGCCGGCCGGATCGTCTTCGTCGCCGCCGGCCGCGGCCAGCAGCGCGGGCGTGGCGTCGGCGGGTTCGGGATAGGCGCCGCGTTCGAGCAGGAAGCGCGCCAGCCGCCAGTTGCCGGCGGCGCAGGCGACGCCCAGCGGAGTCAGGCCATCGTGGTTGAGCGCGGTCATCTCCGCCGCCGCATCGCGCAGCAGCGCGGCCACGCCCGGGTCGGAGCTGCGCGCGGCGTGGTGCAGCGGGGTATTGCCTTCGGCATCGGCGGCGCGCGGATCGGCACCGTTGGCCAGCAGCGTCATCACCGCTTCCGGGCGGCCGTGCCAGCTGTCGCGGGTGGCGGCCAGCAGCGGGGTCATGCCGTGGTGCGCGGCATTGACGTCCACGCCGCTGGCGATCAGCGCGCGCAGCAGGCGCAGGTCCGGCAGCACCGCGGCCAGCACCGGCAGGGCACGCTGGTCGCGCTCGTCGGGCGCCGGCAGCGCGCGTGGATCGGCGCCGGCGTCGAGCAGTTCCAGCGCGCGGTCGACGCGGCCGCGACGCGCGGCGTCGTAGAGCATCGCCTGCAGGTCGCCTTCGAATTCGAGCGGCTGCGCCGGATCCGTGCCGGCCATCTCCACGATCGGCATCGACGCCGGCAGTTGCTCGGGCGCCGGCATCCGCTGCAGGGCCGCGTGCAGCAGCGGCCACGACGCCACCGACAGCGCGGCCAGCATCCAGTGCATCGCCGGCGACAGCAGCCCCGGCCACGCCTGCAGCAGCACCATCGCCAGCAGCGCGGCCACGCACGCGGCCGCGGCCACGCCGCGCCAGCCGCTGGTGTCGGCATCGCCCAGCGCCTGCCAGTGCCCGGGCAGCGCGCCGCCCTCGCGTTCGACTGCCCGCCACAGCGGCCAGGTCCGCCACAGCCCGATCACGCAGATGCCGGCCACCGTGCTCAGCGCCAGCGCCGCGCCCAGCGCGCCGCTTTCGAGCAGCGCCGACAGCGGCCAGGCGACCAGCAGCGCCGCGACCACCAGTGCGCCGCCCCACAGGCCGGCCAGCGCCAGTGCGTCGCCTCGCAGCACCGCCCGGCCGGGCGCCTGCGCGCCACCGCGCCAACGCAGCGCGAGCGCGAGCGCCGGCTGCGCCAGCCAGCCGGCCAGCGCCGCGAGCACGCTGCCGAAGCCGCCGACCGCCGCCAGCACGATGCCGATCGCCAGCGCGACCATCCAGCGTCGCCGCTGCAGCCAGGACTCAGGCATCGGTGCCCCAGTCCTGGGTCATCGGGTCGAGATCCAGCTTCGGTGGCAGCTGCAGGTGGAACCCGCGCACGACCAAGCTTTCGCGCACGGCCGCCGCGTCCTCCCGCGCCAGCTTGCGCTGCGGCGTCAGCGCCACGTCGAGCACGAACTCCAGCGGGCCCAGCTGCTCGCGCAGCTGCCCGGGGATGCGTTCGAAATCATCGCGTGCGGCCAGGTAGACATAGGTGTCGGCCTTGCGCAGGCTCTTGTAGACGTAGGCGTGCATGGGTTGGGCGGGGATTCGGGATTCGGGATTCGGATTGGGGATGACCAGCCGTTCGGCTGTTGAACACCGGAACGGCGAAAGCACGGTTTCCGCATTCCCGTGAAGCATAAGGCACCGCGCCCCGGGATTTTCCCAATCCCGAATCCCCAATCCCGAATCCCGGCTATTCAGTGATATCCCGAATCCGCCGCGACCTTGCCGCGGAATACCGAGTACGACCAGTACGTGTAGCCCAGGATCGCCGGCAGCAGGACCGCGATGCCGACCAGCAGGAACACCTGCGACGACGGCGGCGAGGCGGCATCCCAGATCGACAGCGACGGCGGCACGATGTTGGGCCAGATGCCCAGCACCAGCCCGGCGAAGCCGAGCACGAAGAAGCACAGCGTCAGCACGAACGGCGATGCGTCGCGGCCCTCGCGCATCGCCGCGCGCCACAGCGCGAATGCGTTGGCCAGCGCCAGCAGGGGCACCGGCGCCAGCCACCAGAAATTCCCGCTCTCGAACCAGCGCGCCATGATGTGCGAATCCAGGAACGGCAGCCACGCACTGACCAGGCCCATGAACGCGACCACCACCAGCACCAGCGGCCGGGTCAGCGTGCGCGCGGTGCGCTGCGTCGGCCCTTCCGTCTTCAGGATCAGCCAGCACGAGCCCAGCAGCGCGTAGCCGAACACCACCGCCACGCCGGTCAGCATCGAGAAGGGGCTGAACCAGGCGAACGCGCCGCCCAGGTACTTGCCTTCGGTCAACGGCATGCCCTCGACCAGCGCACCGAGAATCAGGCCCTGCGCGAACGCGGCCAGGATCGAGCCCAGCGCGAACGCCGCGCCCCAGAACCGCTTCGCGCGCGTGGCCTTGAAGCGGAACTCGAACGCCACGCCGCGGAAGATCAGCGCGATCAGCATCAGCAGCACCGGCAGGTACAGCGCCGACAGCACCAGCGCGTAGGCCTTGGGGAAGGCGGCCAGCAGGCCGGCACCGCCGAGCACCAGCCAGGTCTCGTTGCCGTCCCAGATCGGCGCCGCCGTGTTCATCATGTGGTCGAGCTGGGCCTCGTCCTCGGCGAACGGGGCCAAGATCCCCAGTCCGAGCACGAAGCCGTCGAGCAGCACGTACATCAGCACGCCGAAGCCGATCACGCCGAACCAGATGACCGGCAGCACGAACTCGAGCGTCATGGCGCACCTCCCTGCGACGCAGGCGCCGCGCCGTCGGCCTGGTCGTCGCCCACCGACAGCGGCCGCGCCGGGGTCTTCTCGCCGCCGTCGTGCTCCGGCGGCGTCTCGTCCGGATGCGGGCCGCGGCGGATCATCTTCAGCAGGTACCAGATGCCTGCGCCGAAGATCACCGCGTAGGCACAGGCGTAGGTGATCAGCGAGGACATCACCGCCGCGGCGGTGATGTTGGGGCTGACCGCTTCGCTGGTGCGCAGCAGGCCATAGACCACGTACGGCTGGCGGCCGATCTCGACCACGTACCAGCCGGCCAGCAGGGCCACGAAGCCGGCCGGACTGAGCAGCCGCCAACCCTGCCACAGCCAGCGCGCGCGCCCGGATTGGTCGAACATCCAGCCACGCCACCACGCCCACAGCGAGGCGAGCACCAGCAGCAGCATCAGCACGCCCAGGCCCACCATCACCCGGAACGACCAGAACACCGGCGCCACCGGCGGGCGTTCGTCGGCGGGCACCGCGCTCAGCGGCTGGATCGTGCCGTCCCAGCTGTGGGTCAGGATCACGCTGCCCAGCCGCGGCACCGCGACCTCGTAGCGGTTGCGCTCGCCGGCCTGGTCGGGCAGCGCGAACAGCACCAGCGGCACGCCTTCGCCCGGCGCGCCCTCGTGCCAGTGCCCTTCCATCGCTGCCAGCTTCACCGGCTGGTGCTCGCCCACGTTCAGGCCGTGCAGGTCGCCGACGAAAATCTGCAGCGGCACCGCGATCGCCGCGAACGCCACCGCCAGCTTCAGGCCGCGCCTGCCGGCCGCGAAATGGTCGCCGCGCACCAGATACCACGCGCTCACGCCACCGATCACGAAGCAGGTGGTGATGAACGCCGCCAGCACCATGTGCGCGAGCCGGTACGGGAACGACGGATTGAAGATCACCGCCCACCAGCTGGTCGGTTCGAACATGCCGTCGACGATCGCGTAGCCCTGCGGCGTCTGCATCCAGCTGTTGGCCGAGATGATCCAGAACGTGGAGAGCAGCGTGCCCAGCGCGACCATGCAGGTGGCGAGGAAATGCACCCCGTGCGAGACGCGCTTCCAGCCGAACAGCATCACGCCCAGGAAAGTGGCCTCGAGGAAGAACGCGGTCAGCACCTCGTAGCTCAGCAGCGGCCCGAGGATGTTGCCGGCGCGCTCGCTGAGCACCGCCCAGTTGGTGCCGAACTGGAAGCTCATCACGATGCCCGACACCACGCCCATGCCGAAGGACACCGCAAAGATCTTCAGCCAGAAGAAGTACAGGTCGCGCCACAGCGACTCGCGGGTGCGCAGCCAGCGCCATTCGAGGAAGGCCAGCCAGTGCGCCAGGCCGATGGTGAAGGCGGGGAACAGGATGTGGAACGAGATGACGAAGCCGAACTGGACGCGCGAAAGGAACAGCGGTGTCAGCAGGTCGGGATCCACGTGGCAAGACTCCGCGGCGCAGGGGGCTCGCCGCCGCGCAACATTGTGCGCCTGCGTGCGTGAAGTTCGCAAAACGCAGGCTGTCCTTCCGCAGTCAGCGGAAGGATGAAGCTCGTGCAGGCTCGGGCCCGTTGCCATGTCCTGGTGGCCGGAAGCCGCGATTCCCTCGGTCAGGGCATCCTGTCCTGGTTCGGGCGCACGCCATCCATGGCGCGCTTGTCGCGACGCCCGGCCGCCAGGACACGGCTCACCTTGGTCTCGCCTTCGTCGCTTCGGCTGCGAAAGCGCCGCGCCAATGAATCGCCGGCGCGGCATCTCGACCGGGGTATGCGGACAGCAGGCCATGGATGACCTGCGGCGGCTCGGTCAGGCAGCGATGCCTGACCGAGCCGGGGAGCATGCGCCGGTCGGGACGCCGCTGCCTCCGAAGTCCGCGCACAAACCGTTCGCATCTCGAACAGATGGATAGAGGCCGGAAAATAGCCCCGCAAATGCGACTTTGTCGGCGCACCAATGACCAGCGGCCCATGCACAACCGGCGCCGCCTGCTACCCTTCGCGGGATTTTTCCCGCGGAAACCGCCCACGATGCGCCGTCTACTGCCCTGCCTTGCCCTGCTCCCGTTCACCGCCGCATTCGCCGGCAACGTCCACGCGCAATCGCCGCAGCCGCTAACGCTGGCGCAGGTCATGGCCGATCCCGACTGGATTGGCGCCGGCGTCGAGAACGCATGGTGGTCGTGGGACGGCAAGCACGCCTACTACACGCTCAAGCGCGACGGCGGCAACATCCGCGACACCTTTTCGCAGGCCGTGGATGCGGGCGCGGCGACGCGCCTGGACGGTGCCGCGCTGGCCGGCATCGACGGCGCGCGACAGGTGCTCGATCCGCAGCGCGCGCGCATGGCGTTCGTGCGCAACGGCGACATCTTCGTGCGTGACCTGTCGACCGGCGCGCTGCAGCAGCTCACCCGCACCGACGCGGCCGAATCGCGCCCGCAGTGGAGCAGCGAAGGCGCGCTGGTGTGGCGCGCCGGCAACGACTGGTTCCGCTGGACCGCTGCCGGCGGCGCCGCGCAGGCCTCGCTGCTCAAGGCCGAGGACAGTCCCGACAAGAAGCCGAAGGCCGACGACCTGCGCGACCGCCAGTTCGACATGCTGCGCACGCTGCGCGACGACCGCGCGCGCCGCGACGCGGTGCGCGAGCAGGACGAGCAGTGGCGCCGCGCCGATCCCACGCGCGCACCGGCGCCGGCCTACCTGGGCAAGGACGTCGAGATCGTCGACAGCGCGCTCTCGCCCGACGGCCGCTGGCTCGTCGCGGTGACGCAGGCCAAGGACGCCGACGGCGGCCAGGCCGGCAAGATGCCGAAGTACGTCACCGACTCGGGCTACGAGGAGTTCGAGGAAGTGCGCACCCGCGTCGGCCACGACGCGCCGCTGCCACAGAAGGTGTGGCTGGTCGACGTCGCCAACGCCGGCGTGCGCGAGCTGAAGTACGACACGCTGCCCGGCATCGCCGACGATCCGCTCGCGGCGCTGCGCAAGGCCGCCGGCAAGGACGCGCTGAAAGGCAACCGCGACGTGCGCATCGAAACCGACGGCGACGGCAGCGGGCCGGCGATCCACTGGAGCAGCGATGGCCGCAACGTCGCGCTGCTGGTGCGCGCGGTCGACAACAAGGACCGCTGGATCGCCACCGTCGACCTGGCGAGCGCGGAGCTGCAGTCGCGCCACCGCCTGCATGACGACGCCTGGATCAACTGGAACTACAACGACTTCGGCTGGATGCCCGACAACCGCACGCTGTGGCTGCTGTCGGAGCAGAGCGGCTACTCGCACCTGTACCTGGCCGGCGACGGCGGCAAGGCGAGCGCGCTGACGTCGGGCAAGTGGGAAGTCTCGCAGCCGGCGCTGTCGCCGGACGGGCGCACGTTCTACTTCACCTGCAACCGCAACTGGCCGGGCGACTACGAGGTCTGCGCGGTGCCGGCAACGGGCGGCGAGGTACGCGAGGTCACTGCGCTCGACGGCGTCGAAGGTTTCCAGCTCTCGCCGCGCGGCGACCGCCTGCTGGTCGCGCATTCGACCAGCTACGTGCCGATCCAGCTCGCCGTTGCCAACGCCGACGGCAGCGGCCTGCGCGAACTCACCGACACCCGCAAGCCCGGGTTCAAGGCGATCGACTGGATCGAGCCCGAGTACGTGCAGGTGCCGTCGAAGCACGGCGCCGGCACCATCTGGGGCAAGTACTACGGGCCGAAGCAGCTCGAGCCCGGCCGCGAGTACCCGGTCGTGATGTTCGTGCACGGCGCCGGCTACCTGCAGAACGTCAGTGCGCGCTACCCGAACTACTTCCGCGAGCAGATGTTCCACAACCTGCTGGTGCAGCAGGGCTATCTCGTGCTCGACCTCGACTACCGCGCCAGCGAAGGCTACGGCCGCGGCTGGCGCACCGCGATCTACCGCAACATGGGCACGCCGGAACTGGAGGACTACCTCGACGGCCTCGACTGGATCGTCGCCAACAGGCAGGGCGACCGCGACCGCGCCGGCATCTACGGCGGCAGCTACGGCGGCTTCATGGCGTTCATGGCGCTGTTCAAGCAGCCCGGCGTGTTCAAGGCCGGCGCCGCGCTGCGCCCGGTCAGCGACTGGTCGCAGTACAACCACGAGTACACATCCAACATCCTCAACACGCCCGACATCGACCCCGAGGCCTACAAGCGCTCGTCGCCGATCGGGTACGCCGACGGCCTGCAGGACAGCCTGCTGATCGCGCACGGCATGATCGACGACAACGTGTTCTTCAAGGACTCGGTGATGATGACGCAGCGGCTGATCGAACTGCGCAAGGACAAGTGGGAAATCGCACCGTACCCGATGGAGCGCCACGGCTTCGTCCACCCGGACGCTTGGTATGACGAGTACCGGCGTATCCACGAGCTGTTCGAGCACACCCTGAAGTAGGGCGATGCGACCGCAGGATGGGTGGAACCGACGGCGAAACCCATCGTTCCCGGGGCGCACCGGTGACGGGTTCGCAGCGTTCGACCGGTGACGGGTTTCGCTGCGCTCCACCCATCCTACGGCGACGGCGAAGCCGTGGGACAGCTCACCCGCGTCCGCAGCTCAATCCACGAAGCTGATGCCGGCCACCCGATAGACGGGCGCCGGCCGATCCGCGATGTCTACGGAAACCTCGGCACCTTCCACCTTCTCGAGCTCGACAAGCGTGGTCCGCTCCGCCGTGTTGTCGCCGATGGCTTCAATGGAAAGCGTCATCCGCCCGTCTTGCGCGCTTGCATCGTCGATCGTGCGGAAGATCGCACGCAGCCGCTCGCCATCGACGAGCGGGTCGGCGAGCCGCATGCCGTCCTCGTCGCCGCCGAGCAGCGCCCGCACGGAGCGCGCATTCGGTTTCGCGGAGAAGTAGCTGACGTTCTGGCGCATGTCCACGGGATCCATCTTCGGTTGAGCGCGGAAAGCCAGCAGCGTCGAGGCCGCGACCGGCGCGGACTCGGCAAGCTGGGCGACCACCGCGTCGCTCACCTCGATGCCGTAGAACATCGGCCCGACGGGCTCACGCTCAAGTTCGCCGCCGGAGCCGCTGCACGACGCCTGGGCCTGGCCAAACGCGACCACGAGAGCCAGCACCATCGGCGCGAATCGGCGAAAGGACATGGCGATCTCCCGTTGCAGCTGCGTCCTCCGTCGAATCTGGCGGACCACATGTAAACGACGCGTCGATTTGCCGTTACGGCTCGCTGCCTCAACGTCCTCGCAGGCCGCATCGTGACCCAAGAATGCGCGGCTGCCTTTGCCTTTGACCTTGATCTTGACGTCGGGGCCCCTCCATAGCGGCTGAGCCGGCGGACGAGACCCCGCAGGGGCGCCGCACAAGGATGTGCGGCGTTTTCCGCGCGGGCAGGATGCACGCTCGGAAAATCCCGCCGGCTCCGCGGACCCGGTGCAACGCACCGGGCGCGCAGGCGGGGTGTGTTTCTTTGCGCCAGGTTTCTTTGCACAAGCAAAGAAAGGTGGCTCGCGCCGTCACGGCGCGAAAGCTTTTGTCTTTGACCTCCACCGAACAGCAGGCGAGTCAAGACCCGCCCTACGATGGCCCGCAGCGGCAAAGCGAAAAGCGCGCCGGGGGCGTGGCCCCGACCTGCGGCGCCTCCTTCCCGGCGGGCGCCTGACCCGGATCAACCGGCACCACGCTGCGCCCGCCTACAATGCGCCGCATGGGAGACATCGACCGCGTCCGAGACTACCTCACCGGCCTGCAGGACCGCATCTGCGCCGCCATAGAAACCGCCGACGGCAGCGCCCGCTTCGCCGATGACAGCTGGGCTCGTGAAGAGGGCGGCGGCGGCCGCACGCGCATCCTGCGCGAGGGCCACGTGTTCGAGCAGGCCGGAATCGGCTTCTCCGACGTCTCCGGCACGAAGCTGCCGCCCTCGGCCACCGCGGCGCGGCCGGAGCTGGCCGGCGCCTCGTGGCGCGCGGTGGGCGTGTCGCTGGTGTTCCATCCGCGCAACCCGCACGTACCGACCACCCACGCCAACGTGCGCCACTTCCGCGCGGTGCGCGATGGCGAAACGGTGGCCTGGTGGTTCGGCGGCGGCTTCGACCTCACGCCCTTCTATCCGGTCGACGCCGACGTGCTGCACTGGCACCGCACCGCGCGCGACCTGTGCGCGCCGTTCGGCGACGACCGCTATGCCGCGCACAAGCGCTGGTGCGACGAGTACTTCTTCCTGAAGCACCGCGGCGAGACGCGCGGCGTGGGTGGGCTGTTCTTCGACGACCTGCATACGGATTTCGAACGCGACTTCGACTACCTGCGCGCGGTCGGCGACTGTTTCCTCGATGCCTACCTGCCGATCGTCGCGCGCCGCCGCGACGACGCGTACGGGGAGCAAGAGCGCGCGTTCCAGCTGTACCGGCGCGGCCGCTACGTCGAATTCAACCTGCTCTGGGATCGTGGCACCCTGTTCGGCATCCAGTCGGGCGGGCGCAGCGAGTCGATCCTGATGAGCCTGCCGCCGCTGGTGCGCTGGGAGTACGGGTTCGCGCCGGATGCCGACAGCCCGGAAGCCCGCCTGCAGGACTATCTGCGTCCGCGGGACTGGCTGGGCGAGCTTTCCGACTGATGTCGCTTCCGTGCGTTACGGCGCCCGGGAAAAAGCGGTCGCACTGCAGTCATGCGTAAAAGCTCGCGGCTGAAGCCTCCCCCACAAGAGCTGGTCATTCGCGTGGCCCGGCAGTCGCGCTTCGACAAGCGCACGCCACCGCTCACGCCGACTTCGTCACCACGCTGATCTTGCCGTCCTTCTCCAGCATCGCCATGCGGATGAGGGAGATCGAGCCGCAGTCGGCATTGCGCATCGCTTCCTGCAGGTCGTCGATGCTGAGGTTGCAGCGTTCGAGCGCCTCGCCGTAGACGTGGCCGTTGCGAGCGATCACGACCGGCCTGCCCTCCACCACCCGCTCCAGCGTGCGGCTACGCGAGGTGAGCCAGCCAACGATCTTGTTCCAGGCCAGCAGCGTGACGACGAGGATGACGCCGC
The DNA here is from genome assembly GCF_000422305.1 of Luteimonas mephitis DSM 12574. GTDB lineage: Bacteria > Pseudomonadota > Gammaproteobacteria > Xanthomonadales > Xanthomonadaceae > Luteimonas > Luteimonas mephitis. The sequence continues at coordinate 694,947 of NZ_KE383816.1, forward strand.
CGGGCAGCGACCCGTCGCCGGCGATCATCGAGCCCTGCATGGCGTCGCCCAGCAGCACCAGCACCAGCAGGTCGAACGGTGTGAACTGGCCGACGGTGCGCTTGCCCGACAGGCGCAGCAGCAACAGCAGCACGAAGTACACGACCGTGCCGCGCAGCACGATCTCCCACCACGGAATCGAAAGTTCGAGCAGGTCCGACATGGCATTCCCTCCGGTAGATGCCGCAACGTACTCGCGGCGGCCGGAAGGGCGCGTCACGCCCCGGGAATTGGCATGTCGCGCCCTTCTTGCGACGAGGGAAAAGCGCGTCTGCGAACGAGTGGTGCCGGGTGCGGGCGCCCTTGGTGTGATTGTCCGCCGGCGCCGGCCTTTGGCCGGCACCCCTTCCCTGATTTCGCGCCAACGGCACTCGCACGCGGCGTGCCGACTTGCGCCGCAACCTCATCGAAGTGCAGGGACCAGAATCTCGGCAAGCCCGCGATCCGCAGCCCGGCGCGGCCGGCAGGCCCCGCGGCCAAATCAGGGAGGAGGCGTCCGCCGCAGGCGGATGCCGGGGGACATTCGGCGGAGGCCTGTCGGCCGTACCGGGCCCCGTCAGTTCGCGACAAAGCGTGCGATCAGTTAATTGCCTTCCCGGATCGGACGAAGACGCCGGATTCAAGCCCCAAGTGCATCAGCCGGTGCAGGCCCATCGCACGTCTTGATCTAATGCTCGAAGAACACTTCAGCCGGTGAGCGCCGCCCCAGCGTCTTGCGCGGTCGGGTGTTCATCTCCGAGGCAATGGCGTCAAGTGGGCGTTGGGAGTGCACGGAGAGGTCCGTGCCCTCGGGGAGTACTGGCGCAGCAATCCTTTGGTGTTCTCGCAGACCCCACGCAGCCACGGGCTGTGCGGATCGGCAAAGCAGATCGCCAGGCCAGTCAGTTTGCTGAGCTGGCGGTGCATTGCGGCATAGATCGCGGGTAATGGTGCTGTTGGCCACCCAGCACTCGCGCGATCTCACGGCCACTGCTGCCGCCAGCCCGCATCGCCATGATCGTGCCGCTCTCTTCGGTGCTCAAATGCGCGTACTGCTGTCCCATCGCTAGTCTCCCGCTCCAGTGATGCACTTGAGCTTGGAGACCGCCAACCCATGAAAACGAAAACGCAAAAAAAGCCCCGCAGGCAGGGGGGGCCGGCGGGGCTCGTGGGAACGGGACCTGGGGAGTGGCCTTCGTTCCCGGGATCACTCCAGGGGAGGGAGAGATCAGTGACAGACGTTGCATCTGTCACGGGCTATATGACCACCCGCCGCATGGATAGTTCGTGAAGCACGGGGTTAAGTTTTTGTTGGATTCAGCCGGCGTTTACCCGGTTCAGGAAACCACCGCATTCATCGAATTTCCTGCGGTTTTCAGGGCTCAATGGGCCTCGTCCCAATTGTTTCCGACGCCGCTGTCGACCACCAGTGGAACACGCAGTTCCGCCGCTGCCGACATCAGCCGCGGCGCCTGCGCCAGCAGGGCGTCGATGAAGTCCTCGTCTGCCTCGAAGACCAGCTCGTCGTGCACCTGCAGGATCATCTTCGCCCGCTCGGCGTGCGGCGCCAGCCAGGCGTCGATGGCCACCATCGCGCGCTTGATGATGTCGGCCGCGGTGCCCTGCATCGGCGCGTTGATCGCGGCGCGCTCGGCCCCGGCGCGCTGGCCCTGGGTGCCCTTCTGGATGTACTCGAGGTACAGGCGGCGGCCGAACACGGTTTCGACGTAGCCGCGCTCGCGCGCTTCATTGCGGGTGCGCTCCATGAAGTCGCGAACACCCGGGTAGCGCGAGAAATAAAGCGCGATGTAGTCCTGCGCCTCGCCGCGGCCGATGCCCAGATTGCGGGCCAGGCCGAATGCACTCATGCCGTACATCAGGCCGAAGTTGATCGCCTTGGCGGCGCGGCGCTCGTTGGGAGTCACCTCGTCGAGCTTGCGGCCGAACACTTCCGCCGCGGTGGCGCGGTGGATGTCGGCGCCGGAGGCGAACGCCGACAGCAGCCCGGGATCTTCCGACAGGTGGGCCATGATCCGCAGCTCGATCTGCGAGTAGTCGCAGGCCAGCAGCTTGCGCCCGGGCGGGGCGACGAAGGCCTTGCGGATGCGGCGACCGTCGTCGCTGCGGATCGGGATGTTCTGCAGGTTCGGATCGCTGGACGCCAGTCGCCCGGTCGCGGCGCCGGCCTGGTGGTAGCTGGTGTGCACGCGGCCGGTGTCCGGATTGATCATCTCCGGCAGCTTGTCGGTGTAGGTGCTGCGCAGCTTGGCCAGGCCGCGGTAGTCGAGGATCACCCGCGGCAGCTCGTGCTGGTCGGCGATCGCCTCCAGCGCTTCCTCGTTCGTCGACGGCTGGCCCTTGGGCGTTTTCAGCACGGCGGGCAGTTTCAGTTCGTCGAACAGCAGCCCCTGCAGCTGCTTGGGCGAATCGAGGTTGAACGTGCGCCCGGCCAGCTCGGTGGCGCGCTGCTGCGCGGCCAGCATGCGCCTGGACAAATCGGCGCTCTGGCGGCGCAGTTCGTCGGCATCGACCATCACGCCGTTGGCTTCGACCCGCGCCAGCACCGGCACCAGCGGCATCTCGATGTCGCGGTACACCGACTCCAGCGCAGGTTCAGCCGCCAGCTTCGGCGCCAGCACGCGGTGCAGGCGCATCGTCACGTCGGCGTCCTCGCCGGCGTAACGCGCGGCATCGTCGATCGCGACCTGCGAAAACAGGATCTGCTTGCTGCCCTTGCCCGCCACGTCCGCGTACTTGGTGGTGGTGTAGCCGAGGTAGCGCGTGGCCAGCGAGTCCATGTCGTGGCGGGTGCGCCCGGAATCGAGCACGAAGCTCTCGAGCAGGGTGTCGTCGGCGTAGCCGGCCACTTCCACGCCATGCCGGCGCAGCACGTGCAGGTCGTACTTGCCGTGCTGGCCGAGCTTTTTCCTGGATGCGTCCGCGAGCAGCGGCGCGAGCGCGGCCAGCACCTGCGCGCGATCGAGCTGCGCCGGCATGCCGGGATAGTCGTGCGCCAGCGGGATGTAGCAGGCGGCGCCGGGTTCGATGCAGAAACTCATGCCGACCAGATTGGCGCGCATCGCGTCGAGCGAATCGGTTTCGGTGTCGAAGGCGAACTCGTCGGCCGCGCGCAGGCGTTCGATCCAGGCATCGAGCTGCGCCTGCTCCAGCACCACGTCGTACTCGCCCGGCGCCGACAGGGCCGGATCAGGCGCCGCCTCCGGCTGCGGCGCGGTGACGAACGAGGGGCCGCGTCCCGGCTTGCCCGCCCGCGCCGAGGGCGCCGGCGCGGGCGCAGCTGCATCGCCGTCAAGCTCGCGCAGCGCCTGGTTCATGCCGTAGCGGGTGAACAGCCCACGCAGCGCTTCGGCGTCGCGTTCGCGCAGCGACAGCGTCGCCGGGCCGCCATCGAGCGCGACGTCGGTCTTGATCGTCACCAGGTCGCGGTTCAGCGGCAGGCGATCGAGCGCGCCCCGCAGGTTGTCGCCGATCTTGCCCTTGATGCCGGGCGCGGCCGCGATCACGCCGTCGAGGCTGTCATGCTCGGCCAGCCACTTGGCCGCGGTCTTCGGCCCGCACTTGTCCACTCCGGGCACGTTGTCGATCGCATCGCCCATGAGCGCCAGCAGGTCGACGATCTGGTCGGCGCGCACGCCGAACTTGGCCATCACCGCGTCGTCCGAATCCATGCGGCTGCCGCTCATGGTGTTGACCAGCGCCACGCGCGGACGCACCAGCTGGGCGAAATCCTTGTCGCCGGTGGAGATGGTGACGTCGATCCCGGCATCGGCGCCCTGCAGTGCCAGCGTGCCGATCACGTCGTCCGCCTCCACGCCCGGCACGCGCAGGATCGGGATGCCCAGCGCCTCGACGATTTCCATCATCGGTTCGACCTGCGCGCGCAGGTCGTCGGGCATCGGCGCACGATTGGCCTTGTACTCGGGGTACATGGCGTCGCGGAAGGTCTTGCCCGGCGCATCGACCACGAAGGCGATGTACTCGGGCTGCTCCTTCAGGTGCGCGCGCAGCATGTTGACCACGCCGAACAGCGCTCCGGTCGGCTCGCCGGCCGCGTTGCTCAGGGGCGGCAGCGCGTGGAAGGCGCGGTACAGGTAGGAAGAGCCGTCGATCAGGACCAGTCGTGTCATGCGCCGATTCTACGGCGTGCCCCGGCAGGCGTGCCTTGGCGATGCACCGGCCGGCGCGCCTTGACGGCAGGCCTGCTCCATCGAGGCCTGCGGATTCGCCAGCCTGGCATGCACGCCACTGGCACAACGCACCGGCAGTGGGCTTGATCGCGCTCATCGTGTGCCTTCCCGCCACGGTGCATACTTCCCCGCAGTCCCCCGAGGAGTCGCGCCATGGCCCCGATCCGCTCCGTTCCGCTGCGCATCGCACTCTCATCCGCCCTCCTGGCCCTGGCTGCCTGCGCGACGATGCCCGCCAGCGACCCTGCCACCGACATTCCGCCCGATGCCGTGCCGACCACGCGCACCGAAGCCAACGGCGACGTCGTCACCGAGTACCGCGTCGCCGGCCAGCTGCGGGTGGTGAAGGTCGAGCCGTCGCGCGGCCCGGTCTATTACCTCTACGACCGCAACGGCGACGGCCTGCCGGACAAGGCAGGCGACAACCCGCCGCAGACGTATTTCAAGCTGTTCGACTGGAACTAGCGGAAGCGCTCCGCGGAACGGGTCGAGCGCCGCGGCTCCGCGCCGGTGTGCGCTGGCGCGGCCAGTCGCGCACCGGCCCACGCAGCACTCGCGGACGACGGGCCCCCGGGCGATTCATTCCGTGATATCCGGCAGCGCCTGCCCGAGCCCGTCGAACCCGGCCCACGGATCCTTGCGCAGCCGCGCGGCGCGCTGCTTCGCGCTGGCCAGGTCGAACGCATCCGGGCGCTTGATGCTGCCCAGCTCTTCCCATCGCAATGGCACCGCCACCGGCGCGCCCCTGCGCGCGCGCAGCGACCATGACGCCACGCTGGTGGCGCCGCGCGTGTTGCGCAACCAGTCGATGAAGATCTTCCCCGGGCGCTTCGCCTTCGACATCGTGGCCACGTAGCGCTCCGGCGCGTGTGCGGCCATCGCGCTCGAAAACGCCTCGCAGAACCCGTGCACGACATCCCACGACGGTCCGCGCGCGATCGGCACGACGACGTGCAGTCCCTTGCCGCCGGACAGGCGCACGAAGCTTTGCAGACCGGCCTGCTCCAGCTTGCCGCGCAAGTCGCGCGCAGCGGCGACCACCGCCGGCCAGCGCACGCCTTCGCCGGGATCGAGGTCGAACACCAGCCGGTCGGGCTGCTCCGGATCGTCGATGCGCGCACCCCACGGGTGGAACTCCAGCGTGTTCATCTGCACCAGGTCGATCACGCCCTCGATCGAATCCACGTACAGGTACTGCTCGCTGCCGCTCTTCTGCTTCAGCGCGATGGCATGCACGTGGTCGCCGAGGCTGCCGGCATGGTGCTTCTGGAAGAAGCATTCGCCCTGGCTGCCGTCGGGACAGCGCAGCAGCGAAAGCGGCCGGTCGACCAGCTCCGGCAGCAGCCACCGCGCTACGCCGCGGTAGTAGTCGGCGACATCGCCCTTGGTGTAGTCCGCACCCTCGAACACGACGCGTTCGGGGTGGGTGATCCGCGCATTGTCCTTCGCTGGCTTGCGTGTCATCGGCGTTTTCCCGGCCTGGCTTTTCGATCCCGCGACCTGCGGCCCGACGTCGCGCGGCCGCTTGTCGGCTCGCAGGCGCTTGAAGCTGGATTGGCGCAGCAACCCTTCCTTGGCCCATCCGCGGAACGCGACCTCGGCCACCAGTTTCGGCGCCACCCAGTGCACGCCGCGTGTCGGGAACGACACGTGGCCCGGCAGTTCGACCGTCGCGGTCTTGCGTTCGATCGCCTGCAGGCGCTGGTGGATCGTGCGCAGGGCCGCGGCATCGAACCCGGTGCCGACCCGGCCGACGTAACGCAGCCCGGCGCGCTCGCGCGTCGCCAGCAGCAACGACCCGAATCCGCTGCGCGAACCCTTCGGCGCGGTATAGCCAACGATGATGAACTCGTCGCTTTCCTCGTGCTTGGCCTTGATCCAGTCGCCGCTGCGACCGGACCGGTAACCGCTGTCGATGCGCTTGCTGACCACGCCTTCGATGCGCTGCTGCCCGGTCTGTGCAAACACGTCCGCACCGTGGCCGACGACGTGGTCGCTGAACGCCAGCACGCCGGTGCTGCGGCCGAGCAACTGCTTGAGCAGCGCCTTGCGTGCCTGCAACGGCGCCTTGCGCAGGTCGACGCCGGCGAGCCCGGGCAGGTCGAACACCAGGTATCGCAGCGGCGCTTTCGAGGTTCCGTCGATCACGCGCTGCAGTTCGGAGAAATCGCTGCGGCCATCCTCGGCCAGCACCACCAGTTCGCCGTCGAGGCAGGCGTCGGCAACAGGCAGCGCCGCGACCGCCTTGGCCACGTCCGGAAAGGTTTCGTCCCAATCCAGGCCGCCGCGCGAACGCAGTTTCGCAACGCCGTCGACGACGTCGGTCATCAGCCGGTAGCCGTCCCACTTGATCTCGTGCAGCCAGTCGTCGCCGGCAGGAGGCGTGGCGCGCAGCAAGGTGAGCTCGGGGGCGAAGCCCACCGGCATGTGGCCGTCGCGTGCGCCATCGAGCGCCAGCGCACGCTTGCGCCAGACCGCGTCCTTCTTTGCGGCCTTCCTGGCGACTGCGGCATTCTTCGCGCCCGCCGTCCCGCGCTTTCCCGCCTTCGTCGACTGGGCCGGGGTTGCGACCAGGTCATCGGCCTCGCGGTCGGCGGCGTGCGCGTCGTCGCGCTTTATCAGCAACCACTGCCTCTGCTTGCCGCGCATGTTCGTGCGCACCAGTTTCCAGCCGCCCTGCAACCTGCCGCCGCTGAGGGTGAAATCGAGCTTGCCGGCCGCGAGTGCCTCGAGCGGATCGCCGTCGCAGGCCCAGTGGCCGTGGTCGAATACATCGACGTGGCCGGCGCCGTAGTTGCCCGCGGGGATGTCGCCCTCGAAGGTGGCGTAGTCAAGCGGATGGTCCTCGACTTCCACCGCGAGCCGCTTCTCGCCCACCCGCAGCGAGGGGCCCTTCGGCACGGCCCAGCTCTTCAACACGCCGTCCATTTCAAGGCGGAAATCGTAATGGCGCGATCGCGCATCGTGCAGTTGCACCACGAAGACCGGGCGATGACCCGGGGTGCGGCCGGCATTGGCAGCCGGTTCCGGGGTCTGGTCGAAGCGACGCTTGCGCGCGTAGTCGCGCAGGCTCATGACCGGTGACCCATGGCCGGCACGGCGTCGACCGCCCTAGCCGGTCCTGCGCTTCGCGGATTTCCCGGCCGCGGTGGCAGTCTTCTTCTTAACCGGGGCCTTCTTCACCGGCGCCTTCTTCTTCGCGGTCTTCCGGGCGGTCTTCTTCGCCGCGCCCTTTTTCGCCGGCGTGCGCTTGTTGCTGGCGATGGACTTCTGCAGCAGCGACATGAAGTCGACCACGTTGGTGGCGGTGTCCTCTGCGGCCTCCGGCTCGTTGTCCTCGGCCTTGGCGAGCGCACCCTTCGATTTCATCTTCTTCTTGATCACCGCTTCCAGGCGCGCGCGGAATTCATCATGGTAGTCGTCCGGCACCCACTTCCCCGACATGGAGCCGATCAGTTGTTTGGCCATGTCCATTTCCTTCGCGGTGATGCGATAAGTCGAAGGCTTGCCTTCCGGCAGCTTGTAATCGGCCGGGTCGACCAGTTCCTGGGGATAGCGCAGCAGCATCAGCAGCAACGCATCGTCCTGCGGCATCACTGCGGCAAGGTACTCGCGGGTTCGGATCACCACCCGCGCGATGCCAACCTGTTTCGTCGCCTTCAGCGTCTCGCGCAGCAGCACGTAGCCCTTTTCGGCCTTCTTCGCCGGCACCAGCACATAGGGCTTCTCGAAGAACTGCGGCGGGATCATGCCGGCATCGACGAAGGTCTCGACTTCGACGGTTTCATGACTCTCCGGAGCGGCCGACTTGATGTCCTGCTCCTCGATCACGACATAGCTGCCCTTGTCGTACTCGAACGCCTTGACGACGTCCTTCCACGGCACTTCCTCTCCGGTCTCGGCATTGACGCGTTCATAGCGGATCGGCTTCCGGTCGCGCGAATCGAGCATCCGGAAGCTCAGGTCGACCTTGCGCTCGCCGGACATCAACGACACCGGCACGTTGAGCAGGCCGAACGACAGGGTACCGGTCCAGATCGGGCGTGCCACGTCAGCGATCCTGCCGCGACGATCGCCGCCCTGCGGCCCTTGCGATAGCGTGGAATTTGGCCACTGGCGACTCTCGCTTGCGACGGGCCCCAGACCCTACGGCGGCCGCGGTGAGATCCCGGTGAAGCGCTGCAGTTCACATCGCATGCAAAGCCCATGCACGAGAATCCGCGCTGCGACCACCGACAGGACACGACATGTACGGCCGCGAACGACGCCAATCCGGGGATCTGGACGACGAGACGCTGCGTGCGGGACTGAGCCCCGCACAACTGAATGCGCTGGAGACACTGGAACACTTCGGCTGGACGCTGCGCTTCGTGCGCAGGCCGATGTTCCGCGATCCGGTCCCGGTGCTGTTCGCCCGCGACGGCAAGCGCTTCGTGGTGCTGCAGGCCGATGGCACGCTGGATGAAGCCCCGGACCTGGTGATCCGCAACTAGGTGGCCTGCCTGCGGGAACGGCCGCGGCCGCCATTTCCCCGGCGCGCGGAAGCCGGCTTGCCCTGCGCCATCACGCGGGCTTGCCTTCGACTTAACCCCGCCGGCGGCATCTTCGCCGCAGCATCGAAGCGATTGAAGCAGGAGGCCGCCATGCCATACGACCGCATCAGCGAACTGCCCGGATCGGTGCGCGACCACGTGCCGAAGCATGCGCAGGAGATCTACAAGGAAGCGTTCAACAACGCCTGGAACGAATACAAGGATCCGGATGACCGCCGCGGCGACGCCTCGCGCGAGGAAACCGCGCACAAGGTGGCGTGGTCAGCGGTGAAGGAGAAGTACGAGAAAGGCGACGACGGCGACTGGCACGCAAAATAGCTGGAGGCCGGGATTGGGGATTCGGGATTCGGGATTGGAGAAGCGGCTCCCGCGTCGTGTCTCGGCTTCCAGCCGAATTCCTGATCCCCATTCCGCAATCCCGTATCCCTCTGCGCGCCTCAGCGCGCGGGCTGCAGGTTCGCGTACGCCAGCACCAGCCACTTGCTGCCGGCGTCGTCGAAGTTCACCTGCACGCGCGCGTGCGCGCCGGCGCCTTCGATGTCGGTGATGATGCCGCTGCCGAACTTGGCGTGGGTGACGTTCTGGCCGAGCCGGATGCCCGGGTTCTCGTCGACCACCGCGTGGCCGAAGTCGCGTCGCGGCGCATTGGCATACATCGGCCGCGACACCTGCACCTTCGGCCGCACCTCGTTGAGCAGCGGTGCCGGGATCTCGCGCAGGAAGCGCGACGGGATGCCGTACATGTCCTGGCCGTGCAGGCGCCGTGATTCGGCGTAGCTGAGCACCAGCTTCTGCCGCGCACGGGTAATGCCGACGTAGGCCAGCCGGCGTTCCTCCTCCAGCCGCCCGCTCTCTTCCACCGAACGCGCATTCGGGAACAGGCCTTCCTCCATGCCGCCCAGGAACACCAGCGGGAACTCCAGTCCCTTGGCACTGTGCAGGGTCATCAGCTGCACGCCGTCCTCGCCCGCCTGCGCCTGGCCTTCGCCGGCCTCCAGCGCGGCGTAGGCGAGGAACGCGACCAGCTCGCTCAGGCCCGCGCTCTCGTCCTCGTCGCCGCGGACGAAGCGCGACGCCACAGACACCAGTTCGTCGAGGTTGTCGACGCGTGAATCGGCGGCGCCCTTGGATTCGTTGGTGTAGTGCTCGCGCAGGCCGGAGCGCACCAGTACGTGGTCGATCTTGTCCTTGAGCGGCAGCTCGGAGACCTCGCCGTCGAGCGCGTCGACCAGCCCGTGGAAGCCGGCCAGCGCGTTGCGCGCGCGTGCGGCCAGTCCGTTCCCGTGCGACACGCGGATCGACGCCTCCCACAGCGACACGCTGTCGGCGCGCGCGCGCTGGCGCACCTCGTCGAGCGTGCGCTCGCCGATCCCGCGCGTGGGCGTGTTGACCGCGCGCTCGAACGCCGCATCGTCGCTGCGATTGCTGACCAGCCGCAGGTAGGCCAGCGTGTCCTTGATCTCGGCGCGCTCGAAGAAGCGCACGCCACCGTAGACCCGGTACGGGATCTGCTCGGCCAGCAGCGTCTCTTCGAACGCGCGCGACTGCGCGTTGCTGCGATACAGGATCGCGCAGTCGCCGTGGCTGCCCCCGTCGCGCACCCACTGGCCGATGCGCTCGACCACGAAGCGCGCCTCGTCGATCTCGTTGTAGGCCGCGTATAGGTCGACCGGCTCGCCCTCGCCGCTGTCGGTCCACAGCTGCTTGCCCATGCGCGCCGGGTTGTGCGCGATCACCGCATTGGCGGCATTGAGGATGTTGGCGCTCGAGCGGTAGTTCTGCTCCAGCCGGATTGTCTGCGCGCCCGGGAAGTCGTGCAGGAAGCGCTGCACGTTCTCGACTTTCGCCCCACGCCAGCCATAGATCGCCTGGTCGTCGTCGCCGACCACGAACACCTGGCCCGTATCTCCGGCGAGCAGGCGCACGAAGCCGTACTGGATGGCGTTGGTGTCCTGGAACTCGTCCACCAGCAGCTGGCCGAAGCGCTGGCGGTAGTGCGCCAGCAGCGCCGGAGTGTCGCGCAGCAGCTCGTGCGCGCGCAGCAGGATCTCGGCGAAATCGACCAGCCCGGCGCGGTCGCAGCGCTCCTGGTACAGCGCGTAACTTTTCAGCATCACGTCGGACCATTCGTCGCGATCCGCTTGGATGTGCTGCGGGCGCCGGCCCTCGTCCTTCTGCCCGTTGATCCACCACGCGATCTGCCTGGGCGGGAAGCGCGCCTCGTCGAGTTCCAGCTGTCGCACCACGCGCTTGACCAGGCGCAGCTGGTCGTCGCTGTCGAGGATCTGGAAGCCTTCGGGCAGCCTCGCATCTTGCCAGTGCAGGCGCAGCAGCCGGTGCGCGAGGCCGTGGAAGGTGCCGATCCACAGCCCGCGCGAACCGTTGCGCAGCAGCGCATCGGCGCGATGGCGCATCTCGCCGGCGGCCTTGTTGGTGAAGGTGACGGCGAAAATGCCGTGCACCGGCACGCCGAACACTTCGTTCAACCAGGCGATGCGATGGGTGAGCACGCGCGTCTTGCCGGACCCGGCGCCGGCAAGCACGAGATAGTGGCCCGGCGGCGCGGAAATGGCCTCGCGCTGGGCGTCGTTGAGCCCGTCGAGCAGGTGGGAAACATCCATCGCGGCATTCTACGCGAGGGTGCGTCGCAGTCCCGGCGACGCCACCCGCGCAACCTGTAGGAGCGGCTTCAGCCGCGAGCTTTGCGGCCGTCGTTTCGCCATCGGGACAAGCTCGCGGCTGAAGCCGCTCCTACGAGAAGCCCGCCAGCCGCGCCGCGTCAGTGCGCCGCGATCTGTTCGCGCTTGCTCGACGTGCCGGTCATCAGCTTGTCGGTCCAGGCGATGCCGATCGCCGAGAGGATGAACACGCAGTGGATGATCGTCTGCCACATCACCCCGGCCTCGGTGAAGCGGCTGCCCGGCGTGCCGAGCGTGCCGATCTCGATGAAGGTCTTGAGCAGGTGGATCGAGCTGATGCCGATGATCGCCATCGCCAGCTTCACCTTCAGCACGCTGGCGTTGACGTGGGAGAGCCACTCAGGCTGGTCGGGATGGCCCTGCAGGCCCAGCCGCGAGACGAAGGTTTCGTAGCCGCCGACGATCACCATCACCAGCAGGTTGGAGATCATCACCACGTCGATCAGGCCGAGCACGATCAGCATGATCGCCACTTCCGCGGTCTGTTCGGCGCCGACGGCGCCGGGCTGCGCGTGGCCGTCGAAGAACACCTGGTCGACCAGGTGCACCAGTTCGACACCGAACTGCCAGACATAGATCGCCTGGGCGACGATCAGGCCCAGGTACAGCGGCAGCTGCAGCCAGCGCGAGCTGAAGATCAGGGCGGACAGGGGGCTGAGGCGGGTCGAGCGGACCTGGGACATGCGGGGCTTGGGATCGGGGAAAGGGGGCGAAGGTTACCATCGCCATCGACGCACACCGGCAAACCAATGGCATTCCCTGACGCTAAGGGTTCAGCAGGGTTCTCGCCGGCCCCGAAGCCTATTGGCCAGCTTGGCGCGCACTGTCCAAACGATCTATAGACCGTGCCAGCTCGAGTAGTTTCTCCGTCGATGGTGCTGTATTTGAAGCCTCTGCGACCATCTCCGCGATCAGGCCGCCTGGCCCCGCCCCCCGCGGCGTCCATGCGAAAGCGCAACTGTCTTCTCCACTCCCGAAATACAGGTTAACGCCGTCGTATCCATACTCTCTGGCTGTCATCGCGTAGCGGGTATGACGAACAATCGGATTAACAATCTCGAATTGCTCGAATCTCGTAAGCGACACAGCTGAGATTCTTTGTTGGGTTGCCGACAACAAGCTGCTTTCCGGGGACCGGAAATCGATCTGCCCAAAAATTCGATAAGTTCTTATGTAGTCAGCACCAAAGACCACAAGCTCGGGCTCGGAGAAAGCAGCTTCGACCAGCACCCAGAGATCCGCGTTTGACTCACCTATCGCGATGAGCTTGCTTTGCGCCGCCCAGAAAAATTTCCTTTCATGGGCGTCGCAAGGCGAAAGCCCTCTGTCATTCTCGAATCGGAAACTGGCAATCTTGTCCAGCTCCGCGGCGCTGTCCAGATATTCCTGATCTTGCTGTTTCTTGGAGCCGATAATGTGGCCAATGAACGCAAGGACTGCCAACATCGCAATCGATATCGCCAGAATGACGATGGGACGAGGACGCTCCATCGAGGGCCAGCTACTCCCTAGCCGGTGAGATTCGGTACCCCGCCGGCGGCTGCGCACCCAGCAGGTGGCGCACGAAGTAGTCCCAGCGCTTGCGGGTGACGTACATGCCCACCTCACCGCTGCCGTAGCCGTGGCGCGCTTCTGGCAGCAGCAGCAGGTCGAAGTCCTTGTTGGCTTCGACCAGCGCCTGCACCACCAGCAGGGTGTTGGCGGGCGGCACGTTGTCGTCGAGCATGCCGTGGATCAGCAGCAGGTGGCCCGCGAGCTTGCCGGCATGGTTCTGGTTGGCCTGGTCGTCGTAGTTGCTGCTGCCGTCCTTCGCGATGACCGGAAGACCCTGCCACTTCTCGGCCCAGTCGTCCTCGTAGCTGCGGTTGTCGTGGTTGCCGCTTTCGGCGATGCCGACCTTGAAGAAATCCGGGTAGCGGAACATCGCGCCGGCGGTGGCGTTGCCGCCTCCCGAATGGCCCCAAATGCCGGCGCGGTCGAGGTCGATCCACGGGAAACGCCTGGCCAGCTGCCGCATCCCCGTAACCTGGTCGGGCAGCGTGTTGTCGCCGATGTTGCCGAAATATGCGTCGTGGAAGGCCTTCGAGCGCCACGGCGTGCCCATGCCGTCGATGGCGACGACGACGAAGCCAAGTTCGGCCAGCGCCTGGTTGTCGCCGTGCGAGGCAAGGAAGCTGCGGCTGCGCACCGAGCCCGTCTGCGGGCCGGGATAGATGTAGTTGACGATCGGATACTTCTTCGCCGGGTCGAAGTCCGTCGGCTTGAACATCAGTCCGTAGAGATCGGTCTTGCCGTCGCGCGCCTTGACCGTGAACGGCTCCGGCGCCACCCAGCCGGCCGCCTGCAGGCGCGAGATGTCGCCGCGCGCGACTTCGCGCACCAGCGCGCCGTCGGCGGCGCTGCGCAGCACCGTGACCGGTGCGGTGTCGGTGGTCGAGTACGTGTCGACGAAGTACGTGCCGCCCGGCGAGAGTTCGACCTTGTGATCGGCGTCCTCGGGCGTGAGCAGCGCCGGCGCGCCGCCGTCGAGCGAGACCTTGTAGAAGTGCTGGTAGTACGGATTGCGACCGGCCTCGCGGCCGACGCCGCGGAACCACGCGGTGCGCGTTTCCGGATCCACGCGCAGCACCTCGGTGACGTTGCCCTCGCCGGTCGTGACTGCATGCTTGAGCTTGCCGCTGCCGGCGTCGTACAGGTACAGGTTGCCCCAGTTGTTGCGCTCGCTGAACCACAGGATTTCGTTCGACGCCGGCAGGTAGCGCCAGTTGACCGCGCCATTGCCGCTCTCGAAGTACGTCTTCACCTTCTCGTCGAACACGGTGCGTACCGCACCGTTTTCCGCGTCGGCGATGCGCAGCCAGGCCTGCCGGTGGTTGCGCGACGTGGAGGCGAACGCCAGCGTGCGGCCGTCCGGTGCCCACTGCACGTCCTCCCAGCCTCCGTTGCAACTGACGTCGTCGCACAGCGTGGAGCGATGCTGGTCCGGCGGCATCTGCAGGCGCACGACCTTGCGCGCGGGCACGTCGATGACCACCCGCTCGATCATGGTGACGTGCTCGTCGCCGACGAACGGATACTTCCAGCGCTCCACCTTCGGCGCGCCGACGTTGGTGTGCACCAGCACCATCTCGCTGGTCCTGCGCTGGTCCTGGCGGAACGTCGCGAGCTTCAGCGAGTCGGGCGACCACACCACGATTGCGTTGTCGGTGTGCTTCCAGCCGGCGTTGTCGGTGGCATAGCCGTAGTCGGTGGCGCCGTCGGTGGTCAGCTGCGTCTCCGCGCCGCTGGCCACATCGCGGACCCACAGGTTCCAGTCGCGGACGAAGGCCTCGCGCTTGCCGTCCGGCGAACGCACGCCCGGTTCCTTGCCTGCCTTCGCGACGCATTCACCCTTGCCCGACAGGTCGCAGCGCCAATCCTTGCCGGAGACCGACGCAGTGATGCGACCGCCGTCGTCGATCGACCAGCGCTGCAGCGGCAGTTGTTCTGCCTTGACCGGCTTGCCGGTGGCCTTGGACAGCGCGCGCGCGAGCTTGACGTGGTCGAACGCCGGCACCACGCCGCCGCTGGCCGCATCGACGCGCAGGAAGCGGTCGCCTTCGGCGTCATGATCGCGATAGACGAACTGGCCGTCATCGAGCCAAGCGAGTTGCGACGGCACGTGGTCCACCAGCGGCGCGGTGTTGTGCGGCAGGAACTTTTCCGCGCGCGCGTAATCGGCGGCATCCACCACCGGCGCCTGCGCGAACGCGGCGGTCGCCGCCATCAGCCCGACGGCCGTCCAGGCCACCGCCACCATCGTCCGCGCGCCGCGCGCGCCGCTTCCGGCCATCGAATGCATGCAATCCCGTCCCCGTATCGACTGTGGCGCATCCCGCGTATGGCGCGCCTTTGCGGGCAATGCTACCCCGGCGCGACCGGGCTTGCGGTCGATGGTGACGGTCCTTGCCCGGCATGGACGCCGCGCGCGCACGAAGGACGGCGCGACCACGCCCCCGCGGCACTACACGCCGGTCGAGCGCAGCGGCGCGCCAGTGAGGCCGCCTCCAAAGTGGAGCCGTGCGCGGCGTCAGAACGGCAGCCGCAGCTCCGGATCCAGCGCCAGCAGCTGCTCGCGGAAGGCCTGCTGGATGCGTTCGAGCGCCTCGGCCGAATCACCGTCGAAACGCAGCACCAGCACCGGCGTGGTGTTGGAGGCGCGCACCAGGCCCCAGCCGTCGGGCCAGTCGACGCGCAGGCCGTCGATGGTCGACAGCCGTGCGCCGTCGAAGTGCGACTGGGCGACGAAGCGCTCGACGAAATGGTGCGGATCGCCGTTGGGCGCGTCGACCTTGATCTCCGGCGTCGACACACCGTTGGGCAGCGCATTGAGCACCTCGCCGGGCGCCTGCGGATCGGTGGCGAGGATCTCCAGCAGCCGCGCGGCGGCGTAGATGCCGTCGTCGAAGCCGTACCAGCGCTCGCCGAAGAAGAAGTGGCCGCTCATCTCGCCGGCCAGCTCGGCTTCGGTTTCGCGCATCTTGGCCTTGATCAGCGAATGCCCGGTCTTCCACATCAGCGGGCTGCCGCCGTGGCGCAGGATGTGGCCGGGCAGGCGCCCGGTGCACTTGACGTCGAACAGGATCACCGCGCCCGGGTTGCGCTCCAGCACGTCGGCTGCGAACAGCATCAGCAGGCGGTCGGCGAAGATGTTCTGGCCGTCGCGCGTCACCACGCCGAGGCGGTCGCCGTCGCCGTCGAAGGCGATGCCCAAGTCGGCGTCGAAGCGCGCGACCGTGTCAATCAGGTCCTTGAGGTTCTGCTGCTCGCTGGGATCGGGATGGTGGTTGGGGAAGCTGCCGTCGATCTCGCAGAACAGCGGAATGACTTCCGCGCCGATCGCCTCCAGCACGCGCGGGCCCACCTCTCCGGCCACGCCGTTGCCGGCGTCGACGACGACCTTGAGCGGGCGCGCGACCTGCACGTCCTCGGCGATCCGCCGCACGTAGTCCTCGGAGATGTCGCGCTCGCTGTGGCCGCCCGGCGACAGCGCCTCGTGCAGGCGGTTGTCGGCGATGCGCGCGTGCAGGTCGGCGATGGCGTCGCCATGCAGGGTTTCGCCGCCGACCACGACCTTGAAGCCGTTGTAGTCGGGCGGATTGTGGCTGCCGGTCACCGAGATGCAGCAGCCGGTATTGAGGTGGTAGGCACCGAAGTACACCACCGGCGTCGGCGCCATGCCGATGTCGATGACGTTGCGGCCGGCCTTGCGCAGGCCGCGCGCGAGGCCCTCGACCAGGTCCGGCCCGGACAGCCGGCCATCGCGGCCGACGACGATGTCCTCCAGGCCCTTCTCCTGCATCAGCGAACCGATCGACTGCCCGATCAGCTCCGCCACGCCCTTGTCGAGCGTCTGCCCGACCACGCCGCGGATGTCGTAGGCGCGGAAGATGCCGCGGTCGATGCGCACCGGCGCGGGCCGGGGAGCGTCGCGCACGGCAACGGGCGCCTGCACCTGGTCTTCCGGCGGACCGTCGACCAGCACCTGCGACAGGGTCGGCGCGCTGCCGTCATCGGCGTGCTGCAGGCCGCCGATCCGGCTGGGCAGGCGCCAACATACGTAGGCCAGCAGCGCCAGCACCAGGGCGGCGATGAAGGACCCGAGCACGCCCAGCCCGAACGGGCTGATCACCGCCGTCGGCACCGCCGCGGCGATGCGCAGGCTGGTGCCGATGATCGGGATCGCGCGACGTTCGGCGCCCTGCGACAGGGCCGCATCGCCGCGCTCGAACAGGGTGAAGCTGCCCTGGCGCAGGGCCAGGTAGCTGTCATCGGACAGGCTGGCGTTCTGCAGCCCGAGCGTGGCGCGCGCCAGCGGCATGCGGACGACGGCGATGCCGACCACCTTGCCGTCCACTTGCGCCGGCGCCGCCAGCGCGATCGCCGGCTTGCCGCCGTGGCGGACCGCCCACAGCACCGGCTTGCCTTCGGTGATCGCCGCCTCGGCGGCCGCGATGCGGCCGAAGCCGGTTTTCGGCAGGCCGGCATACGCGTCCTGCAGGTCGGGCTGCAGCACTGCCGCATCCTCGATGCCATTCCAGCCCTCGCCGAGCGCGGTCCCGGCGGCGGCCAGGTCGCCGGCCTTGAGTGCCGACAGCACTTCGGTCGACGCCAGCCGCTGCGCGAGCTTGTCGAGATCGCCCTGGAGCACCCGCTGGGTGGATTGCGCGGCCATGTCCCGGCCTTGCTCCAGCGCCGCGCGCCGGCTGTCGTCCTGGATCTGGCGCCAGCCGCTCCAGGCCAGCCACAGCGCCAGCAGCGCAAGGATCGCGGCAATGATCGGCAGGTACGGCCGCGCGTGGGCCAGTGCCACGTGCAGCTTTCCCGGTTCGTGTTCGTCATGCATGGCCTGCCCCCCGACTGCCATTTTCAACGCACGCCGGTATGGCCGAAGCCACCCGCCCCACGCGCGCTGTGCTCGAAAGTATCCACTACTTGCAGCGTTGCCCGCACGATCGGCGTCACAACCAGCTGCGCGATGCGGTCGCCGGGTTCGATCGTGTAGGCCTGGCGGCCGCGGTTGAAGACGCTGATCATCAGCGGCCCCTGGTAATCCGCATCGATCAGGCCGGTGCCGTTGCCCAGCACGATGCCGTGCTTGTGGCCCAGCCCGGAGCGCGGCAGCACCACCGCGCACAGGCCCGGATCGTCGATGTGGATCGCCAGTCCCGACGGCACCAGCGCGGCGTCGCCGGGCTGCAGCACCAGCGCGGCGTCGAGCGCGGCGCGCAGGTCGAGCCCGGCGCTGGCCTGCGTGGCGTAGTCCGGCAGCGGCCAGTCGCGGCCCATGCGTGGATCGAGGATCTTCAGTTGCAGGGTGTGGTGCATGGAAGGCCTGTTGCGCGGTGGATCGTGGCCCGCGAGCGTAACGCAAGTCGCGTCGACGCCCGCAGGAGCGCCCCATGGGCGCAATCGCGTCGCGCCGGGAACGCCATCGCGCCCGTGGGGCGCTCCTACAGCCGTTCGGCGACCAGGTCCAGCAGGCGATCGGCCAGCTCGGTCTTCGGCGCCGGGCCGAGCGCCTGCTCGCCACCGTTCCAGTACACGACCAGCGCGTTGTCGTCGCTCTCGAAGCCGCTGCCTTCCACCCCGACCCGGTTGGCGGCGATCAGGTCCACCTTCTTCTTCACCAGCTTGGCGCGCGCATTGCTGTCGACGCTGTCGGTCTCGGCCGCGAAGCCGACCACCAGCCGCGGCCGCCGCGCGTGGCCGGCGACGTCGGCGAGGATGTCGCGCGTGCGCACCAGTTCAAGCGTCAGCCCGTCTTCACCGTCGCGCTTCTTGATCTTGCCGGCGGCCACCTGGCGCGGGGTGAAGTCGGCGACCGCGGCGGCGCCGACGTAGACGTCGGCCGGAAGCCCGGCAAGCACGGCGTCGTGCATCTGCGCCGCCGAACGCACGTCGACGCGCTGCACGCCTGCGGGCGTGGCCAGCGCCACCGGACCGGCCACCAGCAGCACCTGCGCGCCGCGGCGCGCGGCGGCGGCGGCGATCGCGAATCCCATCTTGCCGCTGCTGCGGTTGCCGATGAAGCGGACCGGATCGAGGTCCTCGTACGTCGGCCCGGCGCTGACCACGATGCGCAGCCCCGCGAGCGCATCGGCGGCGGCCATCAGCGCAGCGCCTGGATCAGTTCGGCCACGATCGCGTCGGGTTCGCGCAGGCGGCCGGGGCCGGACTCGCCCTCGGCCAGCGGGCCGTCGTCGGGGCCGATCACCTGCACCCCGCGTTCGCGCAGGGTCGCGATGTTGGCCTGGGTGGCCGGATGCAGCCACATGCGGTGGTTCATCGCCGGGGCGACCGAAACCGGCGCGGTGGTGGCCAGGCACAACGTGGTGACCAGGTCGTCGGCGAAGCCGTGTGCCAGCTTCGCCAGGGTGTCGGCCGTGGCCGGCGCGATGACGATGCGGTCGGCCCAGCGCGCGAGTTCGATGTGGCCCATCGCGGCCTCGGCCGCGGCGTCCCACAGGCTGGTGCGCACCGGCAGGCCGGACACGGCCTGGAAGGTCGCGGTGCCGACGAAATGCTGCGCGCCGTCGGTCATCGCCACCTGCACCGTGGCGCCGGCGTCGCGCAGGCGCCGCACCAGCTCGGCCGCCTTGTAGGCGGCGATGCCGCCGCACACGCACAGCAGGATGCGGCGTCCCTGGAGCTTGTCGCTGGCCTCGGCCATGTCAGGAAATCCCTACCTGCAGACAGGGCGCCAGCTTACCCGAACCGCCCACGCGGCCCGACTGCGCCGGGCCGCGCGACGCGCTCCAATGTCCCCATCGCCGGCGGCTGCTTTTGAAAGGCATGTGGCCATTCCTTCTGCATCGCCCCGGGTGGGCAGCCGTCGGCGAACCTCCTTCCCACTGGACCTTCCATGCACATCCGCGACTGGCCCGCCGGCGAACGCCCCCGCGAGAAGCTGCTCAAGCGCGGCGCGGTGGTGCTGTCGGACGCCGAACTGCTGGCGATCTTCCTCGGCTCCGGCCTGCGGGGGCTGGATGCGGTGGCCACCGCCCGCCAGCTGCTGGCCGAACACGGCCCGCTGCGCCGGCTGCTCGAATGCAGCCCACCGGAACTGGCGAAGCTGCCCGGCCTGGGCCCGGCGCGCGCCTGCCAGCTGTCGGCGGCGCTGGAACTGTGCAACCGCTTCCTCGCTGCCGGGTTGGAGCGCGGCGACGCGCTGACCGACCCGGCCGCCGCCGGCCGCTACTTCGCCCAGCGCCTGCGCGGCCATCCCAGCGAGATCTTCGCGGCGCTGTTCCTCGATACCCGGCATCGCGCGCTGGCGTTCGAGGAGCTGTTCCGCGGCACCGTCGACGGCGCCGAGGTACATCCGCGCGAGGTCGTGCGCCGGGCGCTGGCGCACAACGCCGCGGCGATCATCGTCGGCCACAACCATCCCAGCGGTAGCGCCGAACCCAGCGCCGCCGATCGCGCCGTCACCGCCCGGCTCAAGCAGTCGCTGGCGCTGGTGGACGTGCGGCTGCTGGACCACTTCGTGATCGGCGACGGCGCGCCGGTCTCGCTGGCGGCGCGCGGCTGGGTCTGAACGGCGCGCGGCGCAACCGACTGGTTCATGGATGGAGCACGGAAACGTGCGGCACAAGGATGTGCCACCCTCTGTTTCTACCGGGTTCGCACCACGGGTCCGTTGCATGGGCCCGGCGGCGCCACGCGGGCTGGTGCCGCGCTCACGTACAATGCGGGGCCGTTGATCCGCGACACCCCGTCCCCGTGAAATCCCAGCTCCGCGCCCTGATTGCACAGGGCATCGATGCCCTCCGCGCCGCCGGAACCCTGCCCGCCGACCTCGCCGTGCCCGACTTCGTGGTCGAGCGCCCGAAGGACCGCAGCCACGGCGACTTCTCGACCAACGCCGCGATGCTGCTGGCCAGGCCGGCCCGCAGCAATCCGCGCGCGCTGGCGCAGGCGCTGGTCGACGCGCTGCCGGCCAGCGGCGACATCGCAGCGGTCGAGATCGCCGGTCCGGGCTTCCTCAACTTCCGCCTCGCCGCCGACGCCTGGCAGCGCCAGCTGCGCGCGGTGCATGCGCAGGGCGCGACCTACGGGCGCAACGACAGCGGCGACGGCCGCACCGCGGGCGTCGAATACGTCTCGGCCAACCCGACCGGCCCGCTGCACGTCGGCCACGGCCGCGCCGCGGTGATCGGCGACTGCATCGCGCGCGTGCTCGACGCCAACGGCTGGGCGGTGAAGCGCGAGTTCTACTACAACGACGCCGGCGTGCAGATCGAGAACCTCGCCCGCTCGGTGCAGGCGCGGGCGAAGGGCCTGACGCCCGACGACGCCGGCTGGCCGGAAGACGGCTACCGCGGCGACTACATCGCCGACGTCGCCCGCGCCTTCCTCGACCGCGCCAGCGTCGAGGTCGAGGGCCAGGTCGTGTCCGGCAACGGCGATGCCGACGACCTTGACGCGATCCGGCGCTTCGCCGTGGCCTGGCTGCGCAACGAGCAGAACGGCGACCTCGCCGCGTTCGGCGTGTCGTTCGACGTGTACTTCCTCGAGTCGTCGCTGTATGCGGACGGCAAGGTCGAGGAAACCGTGCGCGAGCTCGTTGCCCACGGCCACACCTACGAGGACGGCGGCGCGCTGTGGCTGCGCACCACCGATTTCGGCGACGACAAGGACCGCGTGATGCGCAAGTCCGACGGCACCTACACCTACTTCGTGCCGGACGTCGCCTATCACCTGTCCAAGTGGCAGCGCGGCTACCAGCGCGCGATCACCGAACTTGGCGCCGACCACCACGGTTCGCTGGCGCGGGTGAAGGCCGGCCTGCAGGCGCTCGACGCGGGCATCCCGCACGGCTGGCCGGAATACGTGCTGCACCAGATGGTCACGGTGATGCGCGGCGGCGAGGAAGTGAAGCTCTCCAAGCGCGCCGGCAGCTACCTGACCCTGCGCGACCTGATCGACGAAGCCGGGCGCGACGCGACGCGCTGGTTCCTGCTGGCCCGCAAGCCGGATTCGCAGCTGGTGTTCGACATCGACCTGGCGCGCTCGCAGTCGCTCGACAACCCGGTCTACTACGTGCAGCTGTCGCATGCGCGCATCTGCGGGCTGCTGCGGCAGGTGGAGGAGCGCGGGCTGGCGTTCGACCTCGACAACGGCCTGGCGCAGCCGCTCGATCCGGGTGACGCCGCGTGCCACGGCCTGCTCACCGACCTGGCGCGCTGGCCGGAAGTGGTGGCCGCCGCGGGCGAACAGCTCGAACCGCACCTGGTGACGACCTACCTGCTCGAACTGGCGCAGGCGTTCCAGACGTACTACAACGACCACCAGTTCCTGGTCGATGACGCCAGCGTGCGCGACGCGCGCCTGGCACTGGCCCTGGCGGTACGCCAGGTGCTGGCCAACGGACTGGACCTCGTCGGCGTACACGCACCGGAGAAAATGTGAGAGCCTGTTCCGAGCCGTTATCCGGGCCGCGTTGCCCTGCCGTGGCCGCCATGCGGTCGCGCGCGGCGCAGTGCCTGACTGGCCGTCAGGTCAAGCCGCGGGCGACCGCATGGCGGCCACGGCAGGGCAACCCTTCGGGCTGGGGCCAAGTGCCCGCAGCGCTGTGTCATCGTTCGGTTGCGCATCGACATGCGCGCCCTCTCTCTTCCTTGCGCTGCGGGCACTTGGCCCCAGCGCGACCCAGATAACGGCTCGGAACAGGCTCTATGGCAGCAAGACGCGGCAAGTCGCAGGCGCGACGCAACTCGGGCAACAGCGGCGGCCTGCCGGGCTGGGCCTGGCTGGTCCTCGGCATCGTGATCGCGCTGTTGGCGGTGCTGACGCTGCCGCGGCTGCTGAAGTCCGACGGCAACGACGGCTTCATCCTGCCGCGCGCGAACCCGGACGCGCAGCCGTCGTCGTCCAGCGACGACGATGCCGACCTGCCGGCGCCGGTCGCCGCCGCGCCGAAGCCCGGCGCGAAGGGCGCGGACGACCAGGAGCGGCAGTACGACTTCTACACCGTGCTGCCCGGCCAGGAAGTGGCGATGTCCGACGCCGAGCTCGCCGCCAGCGCCCGCGCCGAGGCGGCGCGCAAGCAGCAGCTCGCGCAGCAACAGCAGGCGGCCGCCGCCGCGTCCGATGACGCGGCCATGCCGGCACCGATCGCGACGACGCCGGCAGCACCCGCGCCTTCGGCCCCGGCGGCGCCGGTGGCCACGAACACGGACACGCAGGCGCCCTACATCCTGCAGGCCGGCGCCTTCGGTGCATCCGGCGACGCCGAAGCGGTCAAGGCCCGGATCGCCCTGCTCGGCCTGAATGCCCGCGTCGAGTCGGCGTCGATCGACGGCAAGACCATCTACCGCGTGCGCATGGGCCCCTACGGCACCGCTACCGAGCTGGCCGCGGCCAAGGGCAAGCTGGCCAACGGCGGCCTGCCGGCGATGGCGATCAAGGTGAAGTAGTCCGGGATTCGGGATTCGGATTCGGGATTCGGGATTCGGGGGCAAAGCCGCCTGCCGCGTTCGCGCAAGGCCTTTGCTTGCCGGGAATGCAGGCCGGGGCGCAGCCGCCCTGGCAGGAACGCGGGTCGCGATCAAGGATGACGTTGTCCAGCGCCCGAGGGCGCCTTCCGGGCGATCCGCGACCGCCGTCAGGACCCGGTCGCGACCGCTGAGAAGCCGCTGCGGCATGATGCGTGCCCATAGGGAGAGCGCCGCCATGCCAATTGAAGCCGCACTGATCAAGCCCGTCGTCGACGCCCTGATGGGGCTGTTCAGGCAGGGCGACAACCTGCGCCTGAAGCACAACGCCGAGGCCGCGCTGCGCGAGGCGATCCGCGAGCTGCTGCTCGCCAGCCCGGACGACAACAAGGCCGAGGCGCGCATCGCCATCGCCAAGGCCGCCGGCATCCTGTCCGAGGACGTGGTGCTGGCCGAGGACATGCTGAAGAAGCACCGCGCCACCAAGGCGCGCACCAGCGGCAAGGCGGCGACCGGGCGCAAGCGCAAGCCCGCGGCCGCGAAGACCGAGCAGTCCGCGCCTGCGAAGAAGGCCGCGAAGACCGCACCGAAGCCCGCTGCGAAGAAGGCCGCGAAGACCGCCGCGAAGAAGGCGCCCGGCAAGTCCTGACCCCCGCGCGCCGACACCCCGCGCGCGGCGCGGATGCCGCCGGCATGCAACGCGCCTAGAATTGCCGCATGACCAAGACCCTCCTCGTCACCGGCGCCACCGCCGGCTTCGGCGCCGCCATCGTCGAACGTTTCGCGAGCGCCGGCTGGCGCATCGTCGCCACCGGCCGCCGTGCCGAGCGCCTGCAAGGGGTGGTCGAACGCTTCGGCGCCGACGTCGTGCATCCGGCCGCGTTCGACATCCGCGACGCCGACGCGATGCAGGCCGCGCTCGACGCGATCCCCGCGCCGTTCCGCGACATCGACGTGCTGGTCAACAACGCCGGACTCGCGCTGGGCACCGCGCCGGCGCAGCGCGCGGACCTGGCGCAGTGGCGGCAGATGATCGACACCAACGTCACCGCGCTGGCGACGATGACCCACGCCCTGCTGCCGACGCTGGTCGCGCGCCGCGGCGCGATCTTCAACATCAGCTCGATCGCCGGCTCGTACCCGTATCCGGGCGGCAACGTCTACGGCGCGACCAAGGCCTTCGTCACCCAGTTCTCGCTCAACCTGCGCTCGGACCTGCACGGCACCGGCGTGCGCGTGACCTCGATCGAACCGGGCTTGGCCGAAACCGAGTTCACCCTAGTGCGCACCGGCGGCGACCAGTCGGCCTCCGACGCGCTGTATGCGGGCACGCAGCCGATCACCGCCGGCGACATCGCCGAATCGGTGTGGTGGATCGCCAACCTGCCGCCGCACCTGAACATCAACCGCTTCGAGGTGATGCCGGTGAGCCAGTCGCTGGCGGGGCTGCAGATCCACCGCGGCGCGTAAGCCAGGCGCGAAGAATCCACCACCTCCTGTAGGAGCGGCTTCAGCCGCGAGCTTTGGCTCTTGCCCCCTCTCCCTGCGAAGGCAGGGGAGGTTGAGAGGGGGTGGCCATGGTTCGCGGTTCTACTGAAAGCACCCCTCCCCAGCCCTCCCCTGCCTTCGCACGAAAGGGAGCAGGAGCTCGCGGCTGAAGCCGCTCCTACATGCGCAAGGCGGCTACGCCAGCGGCGTGTCGTCCAGGTAGGTGTAACCGGTCAGCCCGGCTTCCAGCGCATCGTCCAGGCGCTGCGCCTCGTCGGCCGGCAGGTTCGCGGCTGCGACCTTCTCGCGATACGTGCGGCGCAGGTCGTCGACCTGGTAGCCGACGTAGTCGAGCATCACGTCGGTGGTGTCGCCGCGACGCTGCTGGGCGATCGTGTAGCCGTCGCCGTCGCCGTCGACCTTGACCTCGATCGCGTCGGTGTCGCCGAACAGGTTGTGGATGTCGCCGAGGATCTCCTGGTAGGCGCCGACCAGGAAGAAACCGAGGCGATAGCTCTCACCGTGGCGCAGTTCGTGCAGCGGCAGCGAGGTGTCGAGGTCCTCGTTCTCGACATAGGTGTCGATCTTGCCGTCCGAATCGCAGGTCAGGTCGGCGATGATGCCGCGGCGCGTCGGCGCCTCGTCGAGGCGCTCGATCGGCACGATCGGGAA
This sequence comes from Luteimonas mephitis DSM 12574, assembly GCF_000422305.1. Taxonomy (GTDB): domain Bacteria; phylum Pseudomonadota; class Gammaproteobacteria; order Xanthomonadales; family Xanthomonadaceae; genus Luteimonas; species Luteimonas mephitis. The sequence continues at coordinate 720,563 of NZ_KE383816.1, forward strand.
CACCTGGTCGATCGCCCACACGTCCGGCATCGATTCGAACACGCTGAAGTTGACGAAGTACTTGTCGACCAGCCGTTCGCTGAGCTCGTCGAGCAGCGGCCGGTGGCTTTTCTCGCGGTAGGTCAGGCGCGCATTCACCGCGTGGGCGATGGCGTAGAACAGGTCGTCGATGCGCGCGCGATGGACCAGGTCGAGCTGGCCGAGCGCGTACAGCGACAGGCCCTCGGCGTGGAAGTGCTGCGCTTCCTGGTACAGCTCCACGGCAGGCCGTTCATCGAGCTCGGCGTGGATTCCGCGCAGATGGCGGATCACCATCGGCTCGTCGTCGTGCTCGTCGGGCACGCGGCCTTCCGGCGCGGCCTCGACTTCCGAGACGTTGGCCACCAGCACCGCGTGGTGCGCGGTCATCGCGCGCCCGCATTCGGTGACGATGCGCGGCGCCGGCAGGTCGTTGGCGGCGCAGGCGTCGGCCAGCGGCTGGACGATGTTGGAAGCGTACTGGGCGATGCCGTAGTTGACCGAGTTGTAGCTGCGCGAGCGCGTGCCCTCGTAGTCGATCCCGAGGCCGCCGCCGACGTCGACGTAGTCGATCACCGCGCCCAGCTGCGACAGCTCGACGAAATAGCGCGTGGCCTCGCGCATGCCGCGGGCGATGTCGCGCACGTTGGAGATCTGCGAGCCCATGTGGAAATGCAGCAGCTTGAGCGCGCCGCCCATGCCGGCATCGCGCAGCGACTTCCACAGGTCCAGCAGCTGGCGCGGGCTGAGCCCGAACTTGGCCTTGTCGCCGCCGGAGTTCTGCCACTTGCCCGCGCCCAGCGAGGCCAGCCGCATGCGCACGCCCAGCACCGGCTCCACGCCCAGCGCCTCGGCTTCTTCCATCACCAGCCGCAGCTCGGACGGTTTCTCGACCACGATGAAGGTGTTCATCCCCAGCTTGCGGCCGATCAGCGCCAGTCGGATGTACTCGCGGTCCTTGTAGCCGTTGCAGATGATCAGCCCGCCCGGGCGCGACAGCGCCAGCACCGCCATCAATTCAGGCTTGCTCCCGGCCTCCAGGCCGAAGCCCTCGCCGGCGTGCGAGGCCAGCGTGCCGGCCACGCCGCGATGCTGGTTGACCTTGATCGGGTACACCGCGGTGTAGCCGCCGGCGTAGTCCCAGTCGGCCTTCGCCTGCGCAAACGCCTCCTGCAGCATCCGCAGGCGGTCGCCGAGCACGTCCGGGAAGCGCACCAGCAGCGGCAGGTTGGCGCCCTGCGCCAGGGCGGCGTCGATCACTTCGGGCAGGACGATCGTCGGGCCGTCCGCGCCGCGCGGCCGCACGACGACCCGGCCGCCGCTGCCGACGTCGAAGTAGCCTGCGGCCCAGTGCGGGATCGAATAGGTCTTGCGGGCCTGGTCGGGTGACCACGCGGTCATGGCAGCAATCCGGGAAATCCAGCGGGACGCGCATTCTAGCGTCCGCCGGCCGAAGGGCCGTGATCGGTCTTCGCTACAATCCACGCCCCCACGATGTCGAGCGAGCGATCCGCCATGGCCGAGCCCACCTGGATGTACGAGAACTTCGAGCCCGCCGGCTCGGCGATCGGTTACCGCGTGACCCACAAGCTCGACGAGGTGCAGTCGCCGTTCCAGAAGATCGAGATCTACGAGTCGACCGACTGGGGCAACCTGATGCTGATCGACGGCGCGATGATGCTGACCACGCGCGACAACTTCCTGTACCACGAGATGATGTCGCACCCGGCGCTGTTCACCCACGCCGACCCGAAGCAGGTGGTGATCATCGGCGGCGGCGACTGCGGCACCCTGCGCGAGGTGCTGCGCCACCCGGGCGTGGAACGCGCGGTGCAGTGCGACATCGACGAGCAGGTCACGCGCATGTCGGAGAAGTATTTCCCCGAGCTGTGCGAGTCCAACGCCGACCCGCGCGCGCAGTTGCTGTTCGACGACGGCATCGCCTACATGGCCAACTGCGCGCCGGGCAGCGTCGACATCGTGATCGTCGATTCCACCGACCCGGTCGGCCCGGCCGAGGGCCTGTTCAACAGGGCCTTCTACGAAAGCTGCTTCCGCGCGCTGCGCGACGACGGCATCCTGGTGCAGCAGTCCGAATCGCCGCTGGTGCTGCTGGAACTGATCCAGGAAATGCGCGGCGAGATGCGCAAGGCCGGGTTCGGCGCGTTCCAGACCCTGCCGTTCCCGCAGCCGTGCTACCCGACCGGCTGGTGGAGTTGCACGCTGGCGCGCAAGCATGCCGGCCCGGAGAACGGCGGCTTCGGCTTCCGCGAGGCCGACGCCCGCGGCAAGGCGTTCGCGACGAAGTACTACAGCGCCGACATCCACAAGGGCGCGGCGACGCTGCCGCCGTTCGTCGCCGAAGCCCTCGGCGAATAGTCCGCGTTCGCGGCCCGGGCGCGAGCTAGCCCCGGTCGCCAGGTGACATGACCACCCCGGTACGCAACGCGTGCCTGGGCGGCGCTTGCCGCCGCAATTTCAGGGAACGGCTCGCCGGACAAGCCCACCAGCGCTGGCGGATCCCGGAACCGCTCCGGGCCCCCGTCGGCCGCCCGGATCGGCGATCCCCCGCTGATCGAAAAATGCACCGGACCCGCCCGGCCGGTTCTGCGCGGCCGCGCGCTTCGCGCCGGATCCCCCCCGCCGAGACCGCGGCGGCGTGCGGCCGCCGGCGCGATTGGTGCGCCCAGCTGAACGCTGTGTCTCCGCACGGGGACCCGAAGACTGTCGGAAACATGTCGGAATGGCGTTATTATTACTGAACCGTCTGGTGCAGTATGTCCGGACGGGGCCCCTTCACTCCTGCCCGCGACGTGCAGCGCGCCCTCCCCCCGACGACGGCGTTGCACGGATCCCTCCATGACGACCTGCTCCCTGTGCACTGCGTCCGAGCCCGGCGCCGGCGCGCGCATCCTCAAACGCGGTACCCGCTTCCTGGAACCCGACGTCTACGTCGCCCGGCTGGGCGCGCAGCAGGCCGTGTTCAAGGACTACCGGCGCTACCGCCGCACCCCGCTGTCGCCGCTGGCGCGCCTGCTGGTCCGGCGCGAGGCCAGGATCCTGGAGCGCCTGTCCGGCTGGGGCTACGCGCCCGCGTTGCTCGGCACGATCGGCGGCCTGGTGCTGGGCATGGAATTCATCGACGGCAAGGTGCTCGGCCGCGACGTGGCGATGGTGTCGGACGAAGTGTTCCGGCGCCTCAAGGGCGCGGTCGCGGCGCTGCACGCCGCCGGCATCGCCCACAACGACCTGCACGGTTCGAACATCCTGGTCAGCGGCGGCATGCCGCGCGTGGTGGACTTCGCCTCGGCGCTGCCGATGCCGGCCTGGCTCGCGCGCAGCACGTTCGGGCGCCAGCTGCGCCGCAGCGACCTGGCCAACGTCGTGAAGCTGCAGTCGCGCCTGACCGGCACGCCGCCTTCGCCGGCCGAAGCCGAGGTGCTGGCCGAACCGCGCTGGGTGCGTGCGATCCGCGGCGCGTGGAAGCGCCTGTATCGCCGCTCGCCGGCCAGCACCTGACAGCGCCTGGCCGGGCGCCGCGCTACAGCGCGTCGCCGTCCAGTTCGCCGGTGCGAATCCGCACCACCCGCTCCAGGTCCCAGACGAAGATCTTGCCGTCGCCGATCTTGCCGGTGCCGGCGGCCTTCATCACCGCCTCGACCACGGCGTCGGCCTGGTCGTCGGTGACGGCGACCTCGAGCTTGATCTTGGGCAGGAAGTCGACCACGTACTCGGCGCCGCGGTAGAGCTCGGTATGGCCCTTCTGTCTCCCGAAGCCCTTGACCTCGGTGACGGTGATGCCGGCAATACCGACATCCGACAGCGCCTCGCGCACGTCGTCGAGCTTGAACGGCTTGATGATCGCCATCACCATCTTCATCGATTGCATTCCCCGCTGCGGATGCGGCCAGCATAGCGCGGGCGCGGCACGCGCCGGGCATCTCCGCGGCGCCCGCGCACACCGTGGTGGCGGCGTTGACGGTGGCTATGTCAGGCTTTTCCTACCCCACGTCGCGCCCCGCACCGATGGCGCCGGCACGGTTCCCGCGACAAGCTGGGCCGACACCAAGAGGAACCATTCCCATGATCGACCTGACCCACATCGACGACCTCGCCCGCCGCCTCAGCAGCCTGGTGCCGCCGTCCATGCGCGAGGGCCGCGAGGAGCTGCAGCAGAACTTCAAGGCGGTGCTGCAGTCCGGCCTGGCGCGGCTGGATCTGGTGACGCGCGAGGAGTTCGACGTGCAGCGCGCGGTGCTGCTGCGCACGCGCGAGAAGCTCGACGCGCTGGAAGGCCAGGTCGCGCAGCTCGAAGGCGAGCTGGCGGGCGCGCGCGTCCCGCCGCAGGCCAACTAGGCCGCCGCCGTGTCGCTTGCGCTCGTGCACGGACGTGCGCGCGCAGGAGTCCATGCGCCGGAAGTCCGGATCGAGGTCTACCTCGCCGGCGGACTGCCGCGCATGAACATGGTCGGCCTGCCGGAAGCGGCGGTGCGCGAATCGCGCGACCGCGTGCGCGCAGCGATCCGCTGCGCCCAGTTCGAGTTCCCGCAGCGCGCGATCACCATCAACCTGGCACCGGCCGACCTGCCCAAGGACGGCGGCCGCTTCGACCTGCCGATCGCGCTGGGCATCCTCGCCGCCAGCGGGCAGGTGCCGCTGCAGGCGCTGGCGCAGTGGGAGTTTCTCGGCGAACTCGCCCTGACCGGCGAGCTGCGCGCGGTGGACGGCGTGCTGCCCGCGGCGCTGGCCGCGGCGCGCGCCGGTCGCCGGCTGGTGGTGCCGGTGGCCAACGGCGCCGAGGCGGCGCTGGTGCAGGATCTCGAGGTCCGCACCGCGCGCACCCTGCTGGAAGTCTGCGCGATGCTCGGCGGCACCCGCGAACTGCCGCTGGCGATCGCACCGGCGCCGGTGTGCAGCCAGGGCCCGGACATGAAGGACGTGCGCGGCCAGCTGCACGCGCGGCGCGCTCTGGAGATCGCCGCGGCGGGCGGCCACCATCTGCTGCTCGTCGGCCCTCCCGGCTGCGGCAAGACCCTGCTGGCCTCGCGCCTGCCGGGCCTGCTGCCGGAGGCCGGCGAAGACGAGGCGCTGGAAACCGCCGCGATCGCCTCGGTCAGCGGCCGCGGCCTGGATCCGGCGCGCTGGCGCGAGCGCCCGTATCGCTCGCCGCACCACACCGCCAGCGCGGTGGCCCTGGTGGGCGGCGGCGCGGAGCCGCGGCCGGGCGAAATCTCGCTCGCGCACCACGGCATCCTGTTCCTGGACGAACTCCCCGAGTGGGACCGGCGCGCGCTGGAAGTGCTGCGCGAGCCGCTGGAGTCGGGCGTGGTGACGATCTCGCGAGCGGCGCGGCAGAGCGAGTTCCCGGCGCGCTTCCAGCTGGTCGCGGCGATGAACCCCTGCCCGTGCGGCTGGGCCGGCGACGTCTCCGGGCGCTGTCGCTGCAACCCGGACGCGATCCGCCGCTACCGCGGGCGCATTTCCGGGCCGCTGCTGGACCGCATCGACCTGCACGTCGAGGTGCCGCGCCTGCCGCCGGCGCAGCTGCGCCCCGACGCGCCGGAAGGCGAATCCAGCGCCGACATCCGCGCCCGGGTCGAGGCCGCGCGCGCGCTGCAGGAGCAGCGCGCCGGCAAGCCCAATGCGCGCCTGGGCCAGGCCGAGACCATGGCCGCGTGCCGGCTGCGCGACGGCGACCAGCAGCTGCTGGAACGCGCGGTCGATGCGCTGCAGCTGTCGGCGCGCGCCATGCACCGGATCCTGCGCGTGGCGCGCACCATCGCCGACCTGGCCGGCAGCGAACGCATCGCCACCGCGCACCTGACCGAGGCGCTGGGCTATCGCGGCATGGAAGGCACGCCGCGCAGCCAGGCCGCCTGAGCGCCGCGCCTCACGCCGCGCGCGTCTCGAACTGCGCTTCCTCGGTCGAACCCTTCAGCGCCACCGTCGACGACTGCGCGCCCTGGATGGCCTGGGTGACGGCGTCGAAGTAGCCGGTGCCGACTTCGCGCTGGTGCTTGACCGCGGTGAAGCCCTTGTCGGCGGCGGCGAACTCGGCTTCCTGCAGCTCCACGAACGCGCTCATCTGCCGCCGCGCATAGCCGTGGGCGAGGTTGAACATCGAGTAATTGAGCGCGTGGAAGCCGGCCAGGGTGATGAACTGGAACTTGTAGCCGTAGGACGCGATTTCCTTCTGGAACTTCGCGATCGTGGCGTCGTCGAGGTTGGCCTTCCAGTTGAAGCTCGGCGAGCAGTTGTAGGCCAGCAGCTTGCCCGGATACTTCGCGTGGATCGCCTCGGCGAACTTCTTCGCGAACGCCAGGTCCGGCTTGCCGGTCTCGCACCACACCAGGTCGGCGTAGGGCGCGTACGCCAGGCCACGGCTGATTGCCTGGTCCAGGCCGTTGCGGGTCTTGAAGAAGCCTTCGGGCGTGCGCTCGCCGGTGCAGAACGGCTTGTCGTTGTCGTCGACGTCCGAAGTCAGCAGGTCGGCGGCCTCGGCGTCGGTGCGGGCGACGATCAGCGTCGGCACGCCCATCACGTCGGCCGCCAGGCGCGCGGCGGTGAGCTTCTCGACCGCCTCGCGGGTGGGCACCAGCACCTTGCCGCCCATGTGCCCGCACTTCTTCACGCTCGCCAGCTGGTCCTCGAAGTGCACGCCGGCCGCGCCGGCCTCGATCATCGCCTTCATCAGCTCGAACGCATTGAGCACGCCGCCGAATCCGGCCTCGGCGTCGGCGACGATCGGCTGCAGGAAATCGATGCCATTGTCCTTGCCCTCCGCATGCTGCAGCTGGTCGGCGCGCAGCAGGGTGTTGTTGATGCGCTTGACCACCGCCGGCACCGAGTCGGCCGGGTACAGCGACTGGTCGGGATACATCTGCCCGGCGAGGTTGGCGTCGGCGGCCACCTGCCAGCCGGACAGGTAGATCGCCTTCAGCCCGGCCTTCACCTGCTGCATCGCCTGGTTGCCGGTGAGCGCGCCCAGCGCATTGACGAAATCCTCGGTGTGCAGCGACTTCCACAGCTTCTCGGCACCGAGCTTGGCCAGCGAATGCTCGATGTGCACGGTGCCACGCAGGCGCGCCACGTCCTGCGCGGAGTAGCTGCGGGTGATGCCGTTCCAGCGCGGGTTGTTGCTCCAGTCGAGGTTGAGCTGTTCGGCGGTTTGCAGGGTGGATTTCATGGCAGTTTCCTCGGGTGTGGTCGCGATGTTGATCAGGTTCTGTAGGAGCGCCCCATGGGCGCGATAAGGCCGTCCCGACAAGGCCAATCGCGCCCATGGGGCGCTCCTACGGGTCAGGCCAGGCGCTCGTAGGCAGGCAGCGTCAGGAACTCCTGCAGCGCCTCGGCATGGGTCAGGCGGTCGAGCACGCCGATTGCCTCGCTGACCCGGCTGCCGCCGGGAAGCCTGGCGAGGTCGCCGAGCCGCGCCGGCAGGTTGAGCAGCGCGCGCTCGAGCAGCGAGAAGTCCACGGCGGTGCCGTCGTCCAGGTGCAGGCCATCGCTGTGCAGCCATTGCCACAGCTGGGTGCGCGCGATCTCGGCGGTGGCCGCGTCCTCCATCAGGTGGTGGATCGGCACGCAGCCGTTGCCGTCGAGCCAGGCGGCCAGGTAACGCACGCAGACCTCGACGTTGCCGTCGAATCCGGCGCGGCTGATCGTGCCGCGCGGCGGCGCGAGCAGTTCGGTGGCCGTCACCTGCACGTCGTCGCGGGCGACGTCGTGCTGGTGCGCCTCCGGCATGTGCGCGTCGAACACCTCGCGCGCGATCGGGATCAGCGCCGGATGCGCGACCCAGGTGCCGTCGTGGCCGGCCTGTGCCTCGCGCAGCTTGTCGGCGCGCACCTTCGCCATCGCGGCGTCGTTGGCGGCGCTGTCTCCCGTGATCGGGATCTGCGCCGCCATGCCGCCCATCGCGTGTGCGCCGCGGCGGTGGCAGGTCCGGATCAGCAGTTCCGAATACGCCTTCAGGAACGGCTGCGCCATCGTCACCTGCGCGCGTTCGGGCAGCACCCGGTCGCGATGCGCGCGCAGGGTCTTGATGTAGGAAAAGATGTAGTCCCAGCGGCCGCAGTTGAGGCCGGCGATGCGCCCGCGCAGCGCGTGCAGGATCTCGTCCATCTCGAACGCCGCCGGCAGCGTCTCGATCAGCACCGTCACCTTCATCTGCCCGCGCGGCAGGCCGAGTTGCCGCTCGACGTGGGCGAGCACGTCGTCCCAGAGCGCGGCCTCTTCCATCGACTGCAGCTTGGGCAGGTAGAAGTACGGGCCGCGATGCTTGCGCGCCAGCGCGGCGGCGCTGTGGAACGCGAACAGGCCGAGGTCGAACAGGCTCGCCGACATGCGCTCGCCGTCCACCAGCACGTGCTTCTCGTCCAGGTGCCAGCCGCGCGGGCGCACGATCAGCACCGCCTGCTGCTCGAACGGCTTGAGCGCGTAGGCCTTGCCGTTGCCGGCGTTGAACGCGAGCGTGCCGGCGACCGCCGCGCGCAGCGCGCGCTGGCCTTCGACCAGGTTGGGCCAGGTCGGCGCGGTCGAGTCCTCGAAGTCGGCCATGTAGCAATTGGCGCCGGAGTTGAGCGCGTTGATCACCATCTTCGGGTCGACCGGCCCGGTGATCTCGACGCGGCGGTCGAGCAGGGCGCGCGGGATCGGCGCCACGCGCCAGTCACCGTCGCGGATGGCGCGGGTGTCGGCGCGGAAGTCGGGCAGGCCGCCGCCGTCGAACACCGCCTGGCGTTCAACGCGCGCGGCCAGCAGCCGGCGGCGGCGGGCGTCGAAGCGGGCGTGGAGGTCGGCGAGGAACGCCAGCGCGGGCGGGGTCAGCAGCGCGTCCTGGCCTTCGGCGCGGGCGCTGACCTCGATGCCGGCGTCGGGCTGGGATTGGCTGAGGACTGCGGACATGGCGGGTTCCTGGGAATCGTGGGGAACCCGACCATCCGCTTGGGTACTGTATTTGACAACACAGTTTTTTCAATGCTAACTATTAGTTTTGCTGATACTTGGTGTGGAAATGGCGGAACCACGCGCGCCGGCACCGCGTTTTGCCTACAAGGGCGACCGCCTCAAACCGCTGCGCGCCTTCTGCCAGACCGCCCGGCTGGGCTCGGTTTCACGCGCGGCCGAGGCGCTGTTCGTCAGCCAGCCGGCGGTGACCCAGCAGCTGCAGGCGCTGGAACGCGAACTGGGGGTGCGCCTGTTCGAGCGCAGCGGCCGGCGCCTGGTGCCGACCCGCGAGGGCGAGACCCTGTACGAGCTGGCGCGGCCGCTGGTGGAGGGCATCGATGGCCTCGGCGGTGCGTTCCGCGAGCAGCTGCGCGGCCTCGACGCCGGCGAGCTGCACGTCGCCGCCGGCAGCTCCACGATCCTGTACCTGCTGCCGAAGATCGTCGAAGCCTTCCGCGCCGCGCAGCCCGAGGTGCGCCTGATCCTGCACAACGTCACCGGCGCCGGCGGTCTGGACCTGCTGCGCTCCGATGAAGTGGACCTGGCCGTGGGCTCGATGCTCGACGTGCCGGCCGACCTCGACTACGCGCCGGTCTACCGCTTCGACCCGATGCTGATCGCCCCGCCCGACCATCCGCTGGCGAAGCGGCGCGAACTGGCGCTGGAGGACCTCTCGCCCTACGGCCTGATCCTGCCGCCGCGGCGCCTGACCACCTATCGCCTGGTCGACCTGGTGTTCCAGCGCAACCGGGTGCCGTACACGGTGGCGCTGGAAGTGGGCGGCTGGGAGGTGATCAAGCAGTACGTGGCGATGGGGCTGGGGATCAGCATCGTCACCGCGATCTGCCTGACCGACGCCGACCGCGAGCGCCTCGCCGCGCGCTCGCTGGCGCGCTGGTTCCCGATGCGCAGCTACGGCGTGGTGATGCGCAAGGGCAAGTACCTGTCACCCCAGGCGCGCGCGTTCGTCGACCTGATCAAGCCGGACCTGTTCACCCGCGAGCACGACGCGAGCGGGCATTCGGCGCGGTAGCGCGCCGGATCATGCGGGTAGCCTCGTCCTCCACGCTCGCCGGGGCGTGGCCCCGGCCTGCGGCGAATCACGCCAGCTCGACGTCCTCGTCGTCGCGCGCTTCCTCGGCCTTTGCGCTGCGCTGCGCCGCGCGGGCCAGCTCGGCGTTGACCGTGCTCGCGCTGTCGGCGGCGTGCTTGGCCGCCATGCAGCGTGCACGCGCGTCGGGGCACAGCACCTGCATGTAGTCCGAATCGAAGCTCAGCCGCTCGACCAGGAAATCGACGAAGGCGCGGATCTTGGGCGAGGTCACCTGGCCACGCGGGAACAGCGCGTTGAGCTCGTACTCCGGCCCGGTCCAGCCGGCCAGCACGCGGCGGATGTAGCCCTGCTCGGCGTAGGCCTTGACCATGATGTCGCTGGCCAGCATCAGGCCTTCGCCGCACAGCAGCGCGCCGCGCACCGCGGCCGGGTCGTTGGCGACCATGATCGGCTCGATCGGGTACTCCACCGTGTTCTCGCCGTCGCTCAGCGGCCAGAAGTAGTGGTTGTTGCGATGCATCTTCTGCATGCCCAGGGTGCGGTGGTGCTGCAGGTCGTCGGGATGCAGCGGTTCGCCGAAGCGTTCGAGGTACGCCGGGCTGGCGTAGACCTGGGTGCGCAGCACGGTGAGCTTGCGCGCGATCAGGTTGGAATCGGGCAGGTCGCCGATGCGCAGCGCGACATCGAGCTCCTTGTCGATCAGGTCCAGCGACTCGTTGGACAACAGCATCTCCACGCGCACCTCGGGATGGCGCGCGTGGAACTCGCCCAGCAGCGGGGCGATGCGCTCGATGCCCAGCGAGTACGGCGCGGTGATGCGCAGCCAGCCGCGCGGGCCGCCCTGCAGCTGGCTGACCGCGCTCTCGGCTTCGTCGAGTTCGCGCGCGATGCGCTGGCTGTGCTCGTAATAGACGTTGCCCGCTTCGGTCAGGCCGAGCTTGCGCGTGGTCCGGTGCAGCAGCTGCGCGCCCAGGCGCGTTTCGAGTTCCTGCACCTTGCGGCTGACCGTGGTCTTGGGCAGGCGCAGGGTGCGGGCGGCGGCGATGAAACTGCCCTGCTCCACCACCTTGACGAAGACGAGGGTGTCGTTGAGATCACGAGCCATGGCGATGCTCCGTTCTGGATGCGGCGCTCGACGGGGCGAGTGCCTGCTGACTTCCCTCCTTGAACCGCGGGGAGGGCAAGAATGGGATGGGATGGGAATTGGCCCAAGCGAGGGACAATTATTCCCCGATTCACCCGCTAATCAAGTGCCGGCCCGGGGCATATCTTGTGCCGCATCCCGACAAGCGAGCCCCGTCATGCGTGCCCCCATTCGCCGCCGCCTGCTGCAGTCCAGCCTGATCAGCCTGGCCCTGATCGACGCGCTGTTGCTGGCTTCTTTTGTTTTGAATCAATGGTTTGATGCCTCGTTCTGGCAAGCCCTGGGGCTTGCCGCACTGCTGGCGACGCCGCTGGCCATGCTGCTCCTGCCGCTGGTTGACACCCTGCTCGCAGGCCCGGATGACGGCAGGAACACGGCGTTTTCGGGAGACAAAATCCCGGGGGCGGGACAATGAACATTGTTCCGCATCACAGCCTGATCGTGCTGGGCGCCACGGGCGCCATCGGTGGCGCGGTGGTGGACGCCGCGCTGAAGCGCGGGCAGCCGGTGGTCGCCATCGCCCGTGACGGCGATGCGCTGTCGACGCTTCGCGAGCGCCACCCCGCCGCCGACCTCACCGTCCTCGCCGCGTCGGTCGGCAGCGATGGCGAGGCCGAGGCGCTGGCGCTGCGGCTGCGCGCTCTGGCCCGCCCGCTGTCCGGCGTGGTCGCCGCGATCTGCGGCGACTGCGGGCGCGGACGCGTGCTCGACGAGCCGGCGGAGTTCCTGCGCAAGCGCCTGGACGAGGACCTGCTGCCGCACCTGTTCGCGGCCCGCCACCTGCTGCCGCTGCTGGCCGCACAGGGTGACGGCCACGTGCCCGGCTACGTGCTGATCGGCGGTCCGGGAGCGCAGCAGCCGTGGGCCGGGTACGGCCACCGTTCGATCGGCGCCGCGGCACTGCGGATGCTTGCGCGGGTGCTGCACGACGAGGCGCGCGCCTTCCCGGTGCAAGTGCAACTGCTGGCGGTCGACTCGCCGGCACGCACCGACGCCAACGCCCGCCATGCCTGCAGCCGCTGGCCGAGCGCGGATTCGATCGCGCGGCGCGCGCTGGAGATGCTCGATCCGCGCGAACGCCAGCCGGCGCGTGCGGTGGTCGACTACGCCGCCGCGCAGCCGCTGGGCTTCGATCCGTGGAGCGACGACCTCGACCTCCGGGCGCCCGCGGCGTCGCATCGCTCACCACCCACGCCAGCCACGCATGCAACGGCGCGGCAGGACCGTCCCCCGCCAGTGCCACCGCAAGAACCGGAACGCCAGCGCAGCCTGCTGCCAGCACGCTGTCTGCAGGACGCGCGCACGCTGCTCGACCGGCTCGGCACGCCCCACCCGAATCCAAACCAGGAAACCTCCCCCCGATGAACGCACGCCCCTCCCCCTCGTTCCCCGTCGCGATCCGTTCGGGTGCCCCGAGCGAACGCATCCATCGCGCACCCGTGCGCACTTCGCTGGCGGTGCTCGCGCTCGCCTCGATGATCGCCGTCGCCGTCTCCGCCTGCGGCAGCAGCGAGGCCGCACCCGGTGCCGGCATGCCGCCTCCACCGGAAGTCAGCGTCGCCACCGTGCTGAGCAAGCCCGTGCACCAGTGGGACACCTTCAACGGCCGCGTGACCGCGGTGGAAAGCGTTGAACTGCGCCCGCGCGTGAGCGGCTACGTGCAGCGCGTCGCCTTCAAGGAAGGCCAGGAAGTGGAGAAGGGCGATCTGCTGTTCGTGATCGACCCGCGCCCCTACCGCGCCGCGCTCGACCAGGCCAGCGCACAGCTGCAGCGCGCCCGCGCCGAGGCCAAGCTGGCGCAGGCGCAGGACAGGCGCGCGCAGACCCTGATCGAAGCCAAGGCGATTTCGCGCGAGGAGTTCGAGACCCGCAAGGCCGCGACCGCGCAGGGCGATGCAGGCGTGCGCGCGGCCGAGGCCGCGGTTGCAGCCGCCTCGCTCGACCTGCAGTTCACCCAGGTCCGCGCACCGATCAGCGGCCGCATTGGCCGGGCCATGGTCACCGAGGGCAACCTCGCCCAGGCCGACGCGACGCTGCTGACCACGCTGGTCTCGCAGGATCCGATGTACGTGTACTTCGAGAGCGACGAGCAGACCTATCTGCGCTACGCCGACCTGGCGCGCAAGGGCGAGCGCACGCGTTCGAGCAATCCGGTGCGCGTCGGCCTGGCCGACGAGCCCGGCTTCCCGCACGAGGGCACGGTCGACTTCGTCGACAACCAGGTCGACCCGGCCACCGGCACCATCCGCGCGCGCGCGGTGCTGCCCAACCCCGACCGCGTGCTGACGCCCGGCCTGTTCGCGCGCGTGCAGGTGCAGGGCAGCGGCGAGTTCGAGGCGATGCTGATCGACGACAAGGCCGTGCTCACCGACCAGGACCGCAAGTATGTCTACGTGCTCGGCGCGGACAACAAGGCGGTGCGCAAGGACGTGCAGCTGGGCCGGATGATCGATGGCCTGCGCGTGGTCGAATCCGGACTCGGCGCGAAGGACAAGGTGATCGTGCACGGCGTGCAGAAGGTGTTCATGCCGGGCATGCCGGTGGCGCCGAAGACCATCGCCATGGGTGCCGACGCGCCGGCACCCGAGCAACAGGTCGCAATGAAGTAGTCGCGACTTCACGCCGCGGACGCGCAGGCGCGAAGGCGCGCCTGCGCCGGTGACGCCCCCTCCCCCTCGTCGGGCAACGCCGGCCGCGGCACTGGCCGCCGATCCTCCCCGTCTCTCTCCCCCTCCCCGGGGAGGATCGGCCAAGGCCGTTGATGCAACTCATGCCTGCCTCGCCACGTGCGGGGACGGCGCTCCATTCCCATCGCCGCGCGCCGGACGGCGCGCGCAAGGAACCGACCATGGACTTTTCCAGATTCTTCATCGACCGGCCGATCTTCGCCGCGGTGCTGTCGATCGTGATCTTCGCCGCCGGCCTGATCTCGATTCCGCTGCTGCCGATCGGCGAGTACCCCGAAGTCGTGCCGCCGTCGGTGGTGGTGCGCACCGTGTACCCGGGCGCCAACCCGAAGGTGATCGCCGAAACCGTGGCCACGCCGCTGGAGGAAGCGATCAACGGCGTCGAGGACATGATGTACACCAAGTCCGTCGCCGGCTCCGATGGCGTGCTGCAGATGACGGTGACTTTCCGCCCCGGCACGGACGCCGACGACGCCACCGTGCGCGTGCAGAACCGCGTCAGCCAGGCGCTGGCACGATTGCCCGAGGACGTGCGCCGGCAGGGCGTGACCACGCAGAAGCAGTCGCCCACCTTCCTGATGGTGGTGCACCTGACCTCGCCCAGCGGCAAGTACGACACCCTGTACCTGCGCAACTACGCGCGCCTGCACGTCAAGGACGCGCTGTCGCGCATCACCGGCGTCGGCGACGCGCAGGTGTTCGGCGGCGGCGACTACGCGATGCGCGCCTGGCTCGACCCGGACAAGATCGCCTCGCGCGGCCTCACGGCAGGCGACGTGGTGCGCGCGATGCGCGAGCAGAACGTGCAGGTCTCGGCCGGCCAGCTCGGCGCCGAGCCGATGCCCAGCAGCGACTTCCTCACCCTTATCAACGCGCAAGGGCGCCTGCACACCGAGCAGGAGTTCGGCAACATCGTGCTCAAGGCAGGCAGCGATGGCGAGGTGGTGCGCCTGTCCGACGTCGCGCGGCTGGAACTGGGCGCCGGCGACTACACCCTGCGCTCCAAGCTCGACGGCAAGAACGCCGTGGGCATCGGCATTTTCCAGGCGCCGGGTGCCAACGCGCTCGAGATCCGCGACGCGGTGATCGCGACGATGGACGACATGTCCTCGCGCTTCCCCGACGGCATCAAGTACGAGGCGGTCTACGACACCACGATCTTCGTGCGCGACTCGATCAAGGCCGTGGTGACCACCCTGCTCGAGGCGGTGGTGCTGGTGGTGCTGGTGGTGATCCTGTTCCTGCAGACCTGGCGCGCGTCGATCATCCCGCTGATCGCGGTGCCGGTGTCGATCGTCGGCACGTTCGCGGCGCTCTACCTGCTGGGCTTCTCGATCAACACGCTGAGCCTGTTCGGCCTCGTGCTGGCGATCGGAATCGTGGTCGACGACGCGATCGTGGTGGTGGAGAACGTCGAGCGCAACATCGAGGAAGGCCTTACCCCGCTCGCCGCCGCCCACCAGGCGATGCGCGAGGTGTCCGGTCCGATCATCGCGATCGCGCTGGTGCTGTGCGCGGTGTTCGTGCCGATGGCGTTCCTGTCGGGCGTGACCGGCCAGTTCTACAAGCAGTTCGCGGTGACCATCGCGATCTCGACGGTGATCTCGGCGATCAACTCGCTGACCCTGTCGCCGGCGCTGGCCGCGCGCCTGCTCAAGCCGCACGACGCGGCCAAGGATGCGCCGACGCGGCTGATCGACCGCCTGTTCGGTTGGCTGTTCCGGCCGTTCAACCGGTTCTTCAAGCGCAGTTCCGACGGCTACCAGGGCGTGGTGTCGCGCACCCTCGGCCGCCGCGGCGCGGTGTTCGTGGTCTATGCGGTGCTGCTGGCCTCCACCGGGCTGATGTTCAAGGCGGTGCCGGCGGGCTTCATCCCGACCCAGGACAAGCTGTACCTGATCGCCGGCGTGAAGCTGCCCGAAGGTGCGTCGATCGCACGCACCGACGACATGCTCTCGAAGGTCGCCGACATCGCGATGCACACCGAGGGCGTGGCGCATTCGATCGCGTTCCCGGGGCTGAACGCGCTGCAGTTCACCAACACGCCCAACACCGGCGTGGTGTTCCTGCCGCTTGAGCCGGCCAACAAGCGCGACCGCAGCGCGGCCGAGATCAACGCCGAGATCAACCAGAAAATCGCCGGGCTGCAGGAGGGCTTCGCGTTCTCGATGATGCCGCCGCCAATCCTCGGCCTGGGCAACGGCAACGGCTACCAGATGTTCATCGAGGACCGCGGCAACCTCGGCTACGGCGCGCTGCAGAACGCGGTGGCCGGCATGCAGGGCGCGATCGCGCAGACGCCCGGCATGGGCTTCCCGATCACCAGCTACCAGGCCAACGTGCCGCAGCTCGACGCAGAGGTCGACCGGGTCAAGGCCAAGGCGCAGGGCGTGCCGCTGACCGAGCTGTTCGACACCCTGCAGACCTACCTGGGTTCGGCGTACGTCAACGACTTCAACGAGTTCGGCCGCACCTGGCAGGTGATCGCGCAGGCCGACGCACGCTTCCGCGACGACGTGCAGGACATCGGAAACCTGCGCACCCGCAACGACCGCGGCGAGATGGTGCCGATCGGTTCGATGGTGAAGATCCACCAGACGTACGGCCCCGACCCGGTGCTTCGCTACAACGGCTATCCGGCCGCGGACCTCGCCGGCGAAGCCGACCCGCGGATGCTTTCGTCGGCGCAGGCGATGGACACGCTGCAGGGACTGGCGTCGAAGGTGCTGCCCAACGGCATGGCCATCGAGTGGACCGACCTGAGCTACCAGCAGTCGACCCAGGGCAACGCGGCGCTGGTGGTCTTCCCGTTGGCGATCCTGCTCGCCTTCCTGGTGCTGGCCGCGCTGTACGAGAGCTGGACGCTGCCGCTGGCGGTAATCCTGATCGTGCCGATGTGCATGCTGTCCGCACTGCTCGGCGTGTGGCTGACCGGCGGCGACAACAACGTGTTCGTGCAGGTCGGGCTGGTGGTGCTGATGGGGCTGGCGTGCAAGAACGCGATCCTGATCGTGGAGTTCGCGCGCGAGCTTGAACTGCAAGGCAAGGGAATCGTGGAAGCCGCGCTGGAAGCCTGCCGCCTGCGCCTGCGCCCGATCGTGATGACCTCGATCGCGTTCATCGCCGGCACCGTGCCGCTGGTGCTCTCGCACGGCGCGGGCGCCGAGGTGCGCTCGGCCACCGGCATCACGGTGTTCGCCGGGATGATCGGCGTGACCGTGTTCGGCCTGTTCCTCACGCCCGTGTTCTACGTCGCGCTGCGCAAGCTGGTGAAGCGGCCGCTCGCCCGGCACGACGCCGCGCCAGCGCATGCACCGCAGGTGCTCGACGCGTAGCGCCCGGCAGCCACCCACCCTCCTCAACGACGAGATGCGTGCATCGCCAGCCGCGGTGCACCGCGCCTCCACCCCCAACCTGAACATTCGGAGCAACCCATGCACAACCAGAAAATCGCCCTCGTCACCGGCGCCACCCGCGGCATCGGCCTGGAAACCGTGCGCCAGCTTGCCGCGCAGGGCGTGCACACCCTGCTCGCCGGCCGCGACCGGTCCCGCGCGGTGGAAGCCGCGCTCGCGCTGCAGGCGCAGGCGCTTCCGGTGGAAGCAATTGCGCTCGACGTCACCGACGCGGCCGGCATCGCCGCCGCCGCGCGCGAGGTCGAGCAGCGCCACGGCCGGCTCGACATCCTCGTCAACAACGCCGGCATCTTCCGCGACGACTTCGACAAGGCCCCGTCCGCACAGGCGCTCGACGCCTGGCGCGAGACCTTCGACACCAACCTGTTTGGCGTGATCGCGACCACCCAGGCGTTCCTGCCGCTGCTGCGCAAGTCCGCGGCGGGACGGATCGTCAACCTGTCCAGCGAACTGGCGTCGCTGACGCTGCAGAACGATCCGGGTTCCGCGTTCTACGACTTCAAGATGCCGGCCTACAACGCGTCCAAGACCGCGGTGAACGCCTGGACCGTGCAACTGGCGCACGAATTGCGCGACACGCCGATCAAGGTCAACGCGGTCGACCCCGGCTCGGTGAAGACCGACATGAACGAGCACGGTGAACTCGACATCGCCACCGGCGCGCGCGGCAGCGTGCGCATGGCGCTGCTCGACGACACCGGCCCGACCGGCAGCTTCACCCACCAGGGCGAGGTGCTGCCATGGTGAGCAAGCTGCTGCTGCCGTCGCTGCTGGCCGTCGCACTGTCGGCCTGCACCGTCGGCCCCGACTTCGTGCGCCCGGAGCTTTCCGTGCCCGATTCCTTCATCCAGTCGACCGCGACGGACGCGCCTGCGACCGGAACCGCGCCTGCCGCGACCGCGGTCGACCCCGCGTTCTGGCAGGCCTTCGGCGATCCGCAGCTGACCGCGCTGGTCGAACAGGCGCTGGCGTCCAACCACGAC
This sequence comes from Luteimonas mephitis DSM 12574, assembly GCF_000422305.1. Classification (GTDB taxonomy): domain Bacteria; phylum Pseudomonadota; class Gammaproteobacteria; order Xanthomonadales; family Xanthomonadaceae; genus Luteimonas; species Luteimonas mephitis. Next base: position 738,814 of record NZ_KE383816.1, read on the forward strand.
CTGCGCATCGCGCTGGCCAATTTTGATCGCGCCAACGCGCTGCTGCGCGGCTCGAAGTTCGATTACTTCCCCACCATCACCGCCAGCGCCGAAGGCAGCGACCGCCGCGCCAGTGCCGACCAGGCCCCGGGCGTGGCGCGCGAAGACCGCGACGGCGAAAGCTACAGCGCCGGCATCGATGCGGCGTGGGAGCTGGACCTGTTCGGCCGCATCCGCCGCAGCGTGGAGGCCAGCCGCGCCGGCGCCGCGGCCAGCGCCGCCGACCTGGCAGCGGCGCAGGTGGCGATCGTCGGCGAGGTCGCGCGCACCTATTTCGACCTGCGCGGCCTGCAGGAGCGCCTGCGCGTGGCGCGCGAGAACGCCGACAACCAGCGCGAGACGCTGCGCCTGGTGGACGCGCGTTTCGACGCGGGGCGCGGCACCGAGTTCGATACCGCACGCACCCGCGCCCAGCTCGAAGCGACATCGGCGCGCATCCCGGCGCTGGAAGCGCAGCTCGCATTCGACATGCACCGGCTCGGCGTGCTGGTCGGCAGGACGCCCGACGCACTGGTCGCGCAGCTGCAGCCCGCCCGTCCGCTGCCCGCGCTGCCGGCGAAACTCGATGCCGGCACGCCGGGCGAGCTGCTGCGCCAGCGCCCCGACATCGCCGCCGCCGAACAGCGCCTGCACGCGGCCACCGCGCGCATCGGCGTGGCCACCGCCGACCTGTTCCCGCGCTTCACCCTCGGCGGCCTGATCGGCAGCCAGGCGGTCGACGCCAGTGCGCTGTTCGAGCGCGGCAGCGAAACCCGCTTCGTCGCGCTGGGCATCGACTGGTCGTTCCTCGACATCGGCCGGGTCCGCGCGCGCATCGCCGCCGCCGATGCCGACGCGGAAGGCGAGCTGGCGCGCTACGAGCAGACCGTACTGCTGGCGCTGGAGGAAACCGAGAACGCGCTGGTGCGCTACGGCCGCGCGCGCGCCGAGGACGCACACCTGGAACGCGCCGCGATCGACAGCGCCACCGCCGCACGGCTGGCGCGGGTGCGTTTCGACGCCGGCGCGGTCGACCTGTTCGAAGTGCTCGACGCCGAGCGCACGCAGCTGCAGGCGCAGGATGCGTTTGCCGCCGCGCGCAGCCGCAGCACGATCGGCGCGGTGTCGCTGTACGTCGCGCTGGCCGGCGGCTGGCCGGACACGCTGCCGGTGCGCGAGGCGATCGGGCGGCGCTGACGCCACACCGGCTTCCGGATGGCACGGCGGAACTTGATCCGCCCGAGGAGGCGGGCCCCGCCCCCTGCGAAGGCAGGGGGGCGAGCACACGCGTTTGCGAGCCATTGGTTCGCGCGTGGCGCAGCGCCAGAGCGCTGTGCGCTCTGGCCGGACGGTTGGGAGGGGGTGGCGGCGGATCCGATGCAACTACACGGAGACGGTCCGGACGCGCGCAGATCCGACATTCCTTGCGGGACTCCCGCGGGTGCCGGTGCCACCCCTCCCCAACCCTCCCCTCCATCCGGAGGGGAGGGGTTCGACAACGTGCAGCTGCTGCGCGCGCGTGTTCCCGATGGCGTAGGGTTGCCCCTTCACTCGAGAACCGGAGCCCACGCATGCGCTGCCTGCTCATCGTCGTCCTGTCCGCCTGCATTGCACCGTCTGCGCTCGCCGCGGAAGCGCCGACAGCGCCGCCGGCCACGCAGGCCCTGCTGTACGAGATCGGCACCGCGCCGTCGGCCGCGCGCATCGAGGCCGACGTGCGCAAGCTGGTGTCGTTCGGCACCCGCCACACGCTGTCGGACACGAAGTCCGACACCCGCGGCATCGGCGCGGCGCGACGCTGGATCCACGCCGAGTTCGAGCGCATCTCCGCGCAGTGCGGCGGCTGCCTGGAAGTGATCGACGTCAGCGGCACGATCTCCGACGAGGCGCGCATTCCCGAGCCGACCGAGGTGGTGAGCGTGCTCGCGATCCAGCGCGGCACCGCCGATCCCGGCCGCTACGTGATCATGAGCGGCGACATCGACTCGCGCGTGTCGGACGTGATGGACGCCACCTCCGACTCACCGGGCGCCAACGACAACGCCTCCGGCGTGGCCGGCACGCTGGAAGCCGCGCGCATCCTGTCGAAGCACAAGTTCCCCGGCAGCATCGTCTACGCCGCGCTGTCGGGCGAGGAGCAGGGCCTGTTCGGCGGCAGGATCGTCGCGGAGAAGGCAAAGGCCGACGGCTGGCGCATCGAGGCGGTGCTCAACAACGACATGATCGGCAACATCGCCGGCCTCAACGGCGTGGTCGACAATTCCACCGCGCGCGTGTTCGCCGAAGGCACGCGCGTGACCGAGACGCCGGACGAAGCCAGGCAGCGCCGCTTCACCGGCGGCGAGGTCGACTCGCCGTCGCGCAACCTGGCGCGCTACATCGACCGCATGGCCGACCTGTACGTGCCCAACCTCGACGTGATGATGGTCTACCGCCTCGACCGCTTCGGCCGCGGCGGCCATCACCGCCCGTTCAACGACCTGGGCTACCCCGCGGTGCGGGTGATGGAAACCAACGAGAACTACCATCGCCAGCACCAGGACCTGCGCACCGAAACAGACTCGCAAGGGCAGCGCATCGCCTACGGCGACGTGATCGAGGGCGTGGACTTCGACTACGTGGCGAAACTCACCGCGCTCAACGCGGTGAGCCTGGCCGGCATGGCCTCGGCGCCGCCGCCGCCGGCCGGCGTGACGATCGAAGGCGCGGTGACCGCCGACACCATGCTCAAGTGGGCGCGGCCGCCGGCAGCGCAGGCACCCAATCTGGCCGGCTATCGCATCCACTGGCGCCTGACCACGCAGCCGCAGTGGACGCACAGCGTCTACGTCGGCAACGTGACGCAGCACACCCTCAAGAACGTGGTGATCGACAACTATTTCTTCGGCGTGTCGGCGGTGGGCAAGGATGGCTCGGAAAGCCCGGTGGTGTTTCCCGGCGCCGCGGGCAGTTTCGGCGGCTACGGGACCACGCGCGACTGAATGAGGCGCTTCCTTCTCCCTCCGGGAGAAGGTGCCCGAAGGGCGGATGAGGGAAAGGGCTCCCAGGTCACATGCAAGCGCGGGTGCTGGCGCCCCCTGCCCTCATCCGTCGCTTCGCGCCACCTTCTCCCGGAGGGAGAAGGGGAAGCAGCGGCGTCACAGCGCCGGACGCTGGATCGTCGAACAGGCAAGACACCCCGCCCGAACCAAGGAACTCCCCCATGAAAGACGAAACCACCATCCGCTACCCACAGCTCGCCCGCGCGGTCATGCAGGCCCTCGCCCAGGTCAACCCCGCCATCGACGCGCTCGGGCTCGACCGCATGCTCCACCACCTGGTGGTCCTGCGCGCCTCGCAGATCAACGGCTGCGCCCACTGCGTGAAGATGCACACCCGCGAGGCGCGCGAGGACGGCGAGAGCAACGAGCGACTCGATCGCCTCGTGGTCTGGCGGCACGTCGACGACTACACGCCGCGCGAGAAGGCCGCGCTGGCGTTCACCGAGGCGATGACCCGGCTCGACGACCAGTCCGTGCTGCCGGAACTGCGTGCCGCGCTGCGCGAGCACTTCACCGAACAGGAGGTCGCCGCGCTCGGTGCGGACGTGGCGATGATCAACCTGTGGAACCGCATCTCCATCTCGAACCAGTGAGCCCCGGCCCGTGACGATGCAAACCCGCGATGGCCTCGCGGCATTCGAGCAGGCCCGCCCCGGCCTGCTCGGCCTGGCCTACCGCATCCTCGGTTCGCGCACAGATGCCGAGGATGCGGTGCAGGACACTTTCCTCAAATGGCAGGCCAACGACCGCGGCGGCGTCGACAACCCCGGCGCGTGGCTGACCACGGTGTGCACGCGCCACTGCCTCGATCTCCTGCGTTCGGCCGACCGCGCGCGCGTGGAATACGTCGGCCCGTGGCTGCCGGAACCGGTGCAGACCGCCAACGACGATACGATCGAGCACGCGACGCCCGAGCACGCCAGCGCGCTGGCCTCCTCGCTCACCACCGCCTTCCTGCTGGCCCTGCAGCGGCTCACGCCGAAGGAGCGCGCGGCCTACCTGCTGCACGAGATCTTCGACATGCCCTACCCCGAGGTCGCGCGCACGCTCGACCTGCAGGAACCGGCGTGCCGGCAGCTGGTGACGCGTGCGCGCGCGCACATCGAACGGGCGAAGGTGCGGCACGTCACCCCGCGGGAACGGCAGCGCCGGCTGCTCGCCGCGTTCGGCACCGCCATCGCCACCGGCTCGGTCGATGCGCTCGCCGGCCTGCTGTCCGACGACGTGCGCCTGTCGGCGGACGGCGGCGGCAGGGTGTCCGCCGCGCGCCGCGTGATGCACGGGCCGGCGGAAGTGCTGCGTTTCATCCAGGCCGGCCTGCACGCGTGGTGGGCGTCGGGACAGCTGGAGGAAGCGACGATCAACGGCAACCGCGGCTTCCTGTTCCGCGACGGCGGCGACATCAACGCAACGGTGTCCTTCGCCTACGACGAGGCCGGCCTGCTCACCGACGTGTTCATCATGCGCAACCCGGACAAACTGGCGCGGATCGAGACTGCCCTCCCGCTCACCTGAGCGAGCGCAGCCGCCCACAACGGGCATGCCGGACGCTGGTGCCTAGCCCAGCAACTGCAGGACGCGGTACGCCGCAGCGATGGCCATGATCGCGATGCCCACCTTCGCAGCTTGAATCCCGAACTCCCGTTCGAGCCCCGCGACCAGACGCAGCGCGGCCAGCAACAGCGCCGCCTGGCAAACGAAGTGGATGCGCCCCCCGGACGCATAGACTGTTGGAGAAAACCCCATCGCGCCGAGCGATGCGAGGCCGAGCAGGAGCGTCGCAAGCACAGCCTTCCACTCGCGCAGTGCATGCCACGACGCGACCACGACTGCCATCACCACGCAGGCCACCGAAAATGCGGACCATGCCGCCAGCGCGTAAGCACGCGCCGAGCTCGCTGCCGCGCCGTCCAGGCGCTGCAGCGCATGGAGCCCGTGCGAACCCGCCTCCCCCATGCCCAGCGCATGCGCGACATGGCCAAGCAGCAGGACTCCAAGCACTACCAACATGGTTGATTTGGATACCTTGCCCACCGGAGCACGAACCACCAGAACCAGTGCCATCACGACCAGCGCTGCCACCAGCAGATTCTGCGGGTCGGTGACGCTTTCGGACACCAGCCCGAATCCCATCGCCAGCTTGTCGGCGATGCCGAGTGACTCGAAATCCGGGAACCGCAGTGCCTGTTCGTCCAGGTAGCGTCGATGCGAACCCGGCGCGGTGAAGACCACCAGCGCATTGGCGGCCATGAACGCGACCTGCGCCACATCCCAGCGCCGCCAGCGGTGCTGCATCACCAGCGCCCCCAGCAACAGGAACGCGGCCGGCAGCAGCGCCATTGCAACCTGTTCGTTGTACATCGCCGCGCCCGACGCCAACAGGCACAGGAAGCGCGCGAATGGGCCGCGATCCCTAGGCTCGACGAACGCGAGCATGCCGTACAGCCCCAGCGCCGCCGTCCACAGGTAATTCACCGAACCAGTCATCCACCACGCCGCGGTATACAGCAGGTGTGGCGAGACCAGCATCAGCAGCGCGAACGCGAGCGATGTGGTGACAGCGGCCGGCTTCCCGGTCGAGGCCAGCGCCAATCTTCCGGCCGAATGGCAGAACAGCAGCAGCATCGCCGCGTTGATCATCCGCCACGCCCAGGGATGGTTGATCACCAGCACCAACGCCGCCTCGACAGGGATTCGTCCCGACCACTGCACGTAGCGCGAGACGAGGAACCCGGTCAGCGACTGGTGATCCAGCGCCCTGGCAAACCAGGCATCGTCAGCGACGAGGCCATGGCCGAGCGCGACCACATGCAGCACGATGATCGTCAGCACCACCGCGAGCAGGCAGATCCGGCCCATGTGACGGTCGAACCAGGACCTCATTGCGGAGCTCCCACCCGGCACGGTATCGGCAGCAGGACCCTCGTGCCGGCTTCGTCGTAGGCGATATGAAGCGCGCCGGGCCGGATCGCGGGATCGGCGGCCGCCACGTCGAGCGATGCGGTGAAGCCCACGCCGTAATACCGCAGCTTGTCGCCCAGCTGGCGATTCAAGTGTTCGCTGATGTCCTCGCGATCGAGCAGCGTCGTCTTCAGCGCACGCGCCTGGCCGCCTTCGTCCTCCACCAGCACCACCCGTACCGAGCGACGCGACCTGTCGCGCCCTTCGCGTGCGACCCAGCCGATGGCTGCGAGCTTTTTTCCGTTCGACCAGCACTCTTCCATGCGGTACCGGAAACCCTTCGCGTCGCCTGCCTGGAAGCCACTGATGTCAACGGTCGGCGCGGCGTTGTCGCGCTGGAACATCAGCGCATAGAACGCGCCCAGCACCAGTGCGCAGGTCGGCAGGAGGATATCGACGAGGAGCCGGGCGCGCTTCGCCCGATCAGCTTGGTTCATACCGGGCATCGTACCGACACGGCCCTGCCGGGAACCAGTGCGGGATGGCGATTGCCATCCCGACCGGTGTCATTCAGGTCAGCTGCCCTACTTCAGCCCGCGACTCTCCAGCAGCGGCTCGACGCTCGGATCCTTGCCGCGGAAGTCGCGGTAGAGGGTGGCGAGGTCGACGGTGTTGCCGCGCGACAGGATCTTGTCGCGGAACACCTGGCCGTTCTCGGCGGTCATGCCGCCGTGCTCCTTGAACCATTCGAACGCGTCGTCGTCGAGCACCTCGGACCAGAAGTAGGCGTAGTAGCCGGCCGAATAGCCGCCGCCCCAGATGTGGTCGAAGTAGCTGGTGCGGTAGCGTGGCGGCACTTCCGGCAGGTCGACCTTGAAGCGCTTCAGCGCATCGGCCTCGAACTTGTCCACGTCCTGCAGCGGCGCGTCGGCCGGCAGCGTGTGCCAGGCCATGTCGAGCAGCGCGGCCGAGAGGTATTCGGTGGTCGCGTAGCCCTGGTTGAAGGTGCGCGACTTCTTGATCTTGTCGACCAGCGCCTGCGGCATCGGTTCGCCGGTCTCGTAGTGCTTGGCGTAGTTGGCGAACACCTTGGGGTCGGTGGCCCAGTGCTCGTTGAACTGCGACGGGAACTCGACGAAGTCGCGCGAGGTGCTGGTGCCGGAGATCGACGGGTACTTCACGTCCGAGAACATGCCGTGCAGCGCGTGGCCGAACTCGTGGAACATCGTGGTCACGTCGTCGAACGACAGCAGCGCCGGCTGGCCGGGTGCGGGCTTGGTGAAGTTGGCGACGTTGTAGACCACCGGCTTGGTGCCGGTCAGGCCGTTCTGGTCGACGAACACGTCCATCCACGCGCCGCCGGACTTGCTGTCGCGCTTGTAGTAGTCGGTGTAGAACAGCGCCAGCGAGCTGCCGTCCTTGTCGAACACCTCGAACACGCGCACGTCCGGGTTGTACACCGGGATGTCCTTGCGCTCCTTGAAGCTGATGCCGTAGAGCTGGTTGGCGGCGAAGAACACGCCGTTCTGCAGCACGTTGTCGAGTTCGAAGTAGGGCCTGATCTGCGCCTCGTCGAGGTCGTACTGCGCCTTGCGCACCTGCTCGGCGTAGAAGTCCCAGTCCGATGCGGCCAGCTTGAAGCCTCCGTTCTGTGCGTCGATCACCTTCTGCATCTCGGCGATCTCGCTGCGCGCCTTGGCGGTCGCCGCCGGCACGGTGTCGGTCAGCAGCTTGAGCGCGTTGGCCGGCGTCTTGGCCATCTGGTCGCCCAGCTGGTAGGCGGCGAAGGTGTCATAGCCCAGCAACTTGGCCTTCTGCGCGCGCAGCTGCGCCAGGCGCTGGATGGTCTTGCGGGTGTCGTTCTCGTCGTTGTGCTCGGTGCGCGTTTCCGAGGCGTCGAGGATCTTCGCGCGCAGGTCGCGGTCCTTCAGCGACGCCAGCACCGGCTGCTGGGTAGTGTTCTGCAGCGCGAACAGCCACTTGCCGTCGAGCTTGCGCGCCTTGGCGTCCTGCGCCGCTGCGGCGAGATCGCCTTCGGACAGGCCGTCCAGCTTCGCCTTGTCGTCCACCACCACCGCGCCCTTGGCGGCGGCGGCGACCAGCATCGTGTGGAACTTCGTCGACAGCGAGCTTTCCTCGACGTTGAGCTTGCGCATCGTCGCCTTGTCGGCGTCGGACAGCTGCGCGCCGGCGCGCACCAGGTCGTCGTAGTCGCGCTCGACCAGGCGCTTCTGCACCGGATCGAGGTCGAGCTTGTCACGCTGGTCGTAGATCGCCTTGACGCGTTCGAACAGCTTGGGATCGAGGTTGATCTCGTCCTGGTGCGCGGCGAGCTTCGGCGCGATCTCTTCCTGGATCTTCTGCCGCGCATCGTTGGTGTCGGCCTGCACGAGGCCGAAGAAGACGCGGGCGACGCGGCCGAGGGTCTCGCCGCTCTTCTCCATCGCCACGATGGTGTTGTCGAACGTCGCCGGCTCCGGGTTGTCGGCGATCTGGCGCATCTCGGCCAGGTGCTGCTTCATGCCCTCCTCGAAGGCCGGCATGTAGTCGGCGTCCTTGATCTTGTCGAACGGCGGCGCCTGGAACGGCAGGGTGCTGGCGACCAGCAGCGGGTTCTCGGAGGCGGCGGGGGTCACGGCGGCGGTTTCTGCCTTCGGTTCGGGGGACTGGGATTCGGGGGCCTGGCCGTTGCACGCCGCGAGGGCGAGGGTCACGGCGGCGGCGAGCGCGAGCGGTCGCGTCATGGAACGGACTCCTGTGGGAGGCGATGGGCCGGAAGCCGCACAGGGTAGCGCCCGGGTCGGGGACGGGCATGTGCAATTGGTTCAGGCGGCCGTTCAGCAATCGCCGGGGCATCGCACCGCGCCTGCACGGACGCCCGGCGCGGCGGCGCGCCGGGGCCCGCCTGCGGCACTCAGTCGCCGTGCACCGGGGTGAACAGCAGGTCCTGGTAGTCGTAGCTGAAGTCGGCCAGCGGCGAGACCGCCTTCATCGTGATGCGCGCGACCTTGCCTTCGGCATCGAGGTTGAAGGTGACGTAGGCTGGCTCGATGGCCGAATCGTCCCAGCGCGCGATGAAGGTGTCGTACTGGTGATGCTCCAGCGTGCCGGCCATGTTCGGCGATTGCAGGAAGTCGATGCGCAGCCCGGGCCTGCCGCCGCCCTGCCCGTCGTGGGTGATCGCGATCGGTCCGTACCAGCTGTCCGCGTAGCGGCCGGCGTACTGCGCCAGCGCCAGCGACGGCCGGGTCTGCGCACGCTTGCCCGCGGTGGTGGCGTCGAGCGCGGCCACGCCTGCGGCGAGGCGGCTGTCGTTCCATTCGCCGAACGCGGCGACCCAGTCGCGCTTCGGGAAGCCCAGGTAGTGATCGAGCAGCTCGTTCATCACGCCGCGCATCACCGGGTAGTCCTCGGAGCTCATCTGCAGCGAGAAACCAAGCTTGTGGTCCGGCACCAGCACGACCATGGTCAGCACGCCGAACACCGCGCCGCCGTGCTGCACGGTCTTCACCCCGCGATAGTCCTGCACGCTCCAGCCCAGCGCGTAGCTGGAGAACTGCGGCGTCATGTCGCTGATCGGCGGCGGGTAGGCGCGTACCGGGGTGAGCACCTGCGGCGTCCACATCTCGCGCGCGCTGGCTTCGCTGTACAGGCGCTTGCCTTCGCCGCCCGGCAGCGCCCCATGCGCTAGCTGGACCTGCAGCCAGCGCGCGAGGTCGTTCGCGCTCGACGACAGCCCGCCGGCGGGGGCCGCGACCTGGCCCAGGCCCTCGCGCTCGGGCAGCACGACCTGGGTGCCGAGGCCGCGCACGCGGCCGTCGATGCGCGCGTGCGGATGCGCGCGGTTGGGATTGGCGAAGCGCGCGGCTTCGTCGCTGACCGAGTCTTCCATCCCGGCGGCGCGGAACACGCGGTCGCGGATGAAGCTCTCCCAGCTTTGCCCGCTGACCGTCGCGATCAACTCTCCGGCAACGACATACAGGATGTTGTCGTACGCGTAGCCGCTGCGGAAGCTGGTGGCCGGCGCGATGTGGCGCAGCGCGCGCACCACGTCGGCGCGGCTGCGGCTGGTGCGCGGCACGTACAGCAGGTCGCCCGCGCCCAGGCCCAGGCCGCTGCGGTGGACCAGCAGGTCGCGCACGGTCATCTCGCGCGTGACCCACGGGTCATGCATGCGGAAATCGGGCAGGTGGTCGATGACCTTGTCGTCCCAGCCCAGCTTGCCTTCGTCGACGAGGATGGCGATTGCCGCCGTGGTCACCGCCTTGCCGGTGGATCCGGTCGGGAAGATGGTGTCTGCGTCGACCCGTTCCGGCGAACCGAGCTTGCGCACGCCGTAGCCCTTTGCGTGCACCACTTTTCCATCCTCGACGATGGCCACCGCGAAGCCCGGCGTGCCGTAGGCCTGCATCGCCGCTTCGACGCGTGCGTCCAGGCCTGGCGGCGGCGCGGCGAGCGCGCTCGTGGCGAGCAGCAACGTCGCGGCAGCGACAGACTGCAAGCATTTCGAGATGGAAAGCATCATGACCTCCTGGACAACTCCGCGTTATGGGCTTCCTTCTCCCTCCGGGAGAAGGTGCCCGAAGGGCGGATGAGGGAAGGCACCATCAGATCGCCGGAAACCGTCGGTACTGATGACTCCTTCCCTCATCCGGCGCTACGCGCCACCTTCTCCCGGAAGGAGAAGGAATCGCTGCAACCGGTACGTGGCGAGCCCTGCGGCAAAGCCACGGTTTCACGGGAAAAGTACCTGCTTACGTCGCTGCAACACGATGCGGCCGGCGCCACAGCAGCCACACGCCCCAGGTCATCAGCGGCAGCACGTAAATCGCCAGGAACACCCAGGTCAGCGTGCCGTAACCTTTCGCGATCAGCTCGACCAGGCCCACGGCGCTGGCGGCGTATACCGCGACCAGCATCACGCCCACCGCGATTGCCGGGCGCAGCGCCTGCGGCATCGGCCGCCGTCGCTCCTCGTACGCTTTCGCCACCCGTTCGTTGATCGCGTGCAGCAGCGCCACCCCGGTGTCCACCAGGGTCAGCATCACCGCCAGCTGGAACGCCCACTCGAACCACGGCGCGTGCAGCTTCGCCAGCAGGAACGCCGACGGCAGGGCCTCGGCGCCGATCTCGTGGTACCAGCCCATCATCGCGATGTAGAACACCACGCCAGGCGCCATGCCCAGCGGCCCGGCGAGCGCGCCGGCGACCAGCGCCTCGCGGCGACGGCCGAGATGGCGGATGCAGAACAGCACCGCGGGAATCGTGGCGACGTTGTAGCCGGCATAGGTGACGCCGGCGGCGAACCACTCGCCGGTGACCGGCACCGACGCGAAGTTGGCTTCGATGCGGTCGCCGAAGGCGAGCACGCTCCACGCCACGAACACGAAGTAGACCAGGTACAGGTAGCCCACCGACACGGTCAGGAATTTCTCGATCACCGCGCTGTTGAAGACCAGCATCGCGCCTGTGGCGGCGATCATGCACAGCGAACCGGCCAGCCTCGGCAGCCCGAACAGGCTGTGGACGATCTCGCCCGCGGCCGCGCCCATGACCGCCAGGATCACGATCATCAGCAGGAAATAGCCGATCTCGAACACGAACCAGCCGCGGCCGAGCAGCAGCTTGAAGAACGAGCGGTAGTCGTAGGCGCGCGCGACCCGCGCCAGCTCGAAGCTGGCCATCAGCACCGCGCTCCACACCAGCATGCTCACCACCATGCCCAGCAGGCCGCCCCACGGCCCGGCGGGCAGGAAGAACTCGACCAGTTCGCGCCCGGTGGCGTAGCCGCCGGCGATCACCGCCGCCTGGAACACGAAGCCCGGCAACAGGTAGCGCTGGAACCACGTGGCGGGGCCGCTCATGCCAGGCATGCCTCCACCAGCCGGTCCAGCGCCGCGCCATCGCGCATCGGGTCGGCGACGGCACAGCCCAGCCGCTCGCCCTCGGCGGCGATCACGCGCGCGGCCTCGTCCGGTGCCAGCGTCGCGGTGTTGAGGCTGACGCCGGCGCAGCGGATCGCCGGGTTGGTGCGCCGCCCCAGGCGCAGCGCCAGCTCGATGGTGTCCTCGACGCCGGGCAGCGGATAGTCGGGATAGCCCAGCACGTGCGCGCGACCGTGCTCGTGGCAGACGACGATGACGTCGGGCTGGCTGCCATGCAGCAGCGCCAGCGACACGCCGGCATAGGCGGGGTGGAGCAGCGAGCCCTGCCCTTCGACGACATCCCAGTGGCGTGCGTCGGCATCGGGGGACAGCGATTCCGCGGCACCGGCGGCGAAATCGCTGACCACGGCATCCATCGGGATGCCGCGCCCGGCGATCAGGATGCCGGTCTGGCCGGTGGCGCGGAAATCGACGTCGATGCCGCGCCGCGCGAATGCGCGCGACAGCACCAGCGCGGTGTACTTCTTGCCGATCGCGCAATCCGTCCCGAGCGTCAGCAGTCGCTTGCCGCTGCGCTTGCGGCCGCTGGCCATCGGCAGGTCGCGCGGCGGCTCGCGCACGTCGATCAGCCGCCTGCCCAGCCGCGCCGCCGCCTCGCGCAACACCGCGATCCCACCCAGCCTCGCATGCATGCCGCCCACCAGGTCCAGCCCGGCCTCCAGCGCCTGCAGCAGCGACGGCAGCCAGCTGTCGGGAATCCGCCCGCCCGGATTGGCGACGCCGATCACCAGCGAGCCGGCGCCGGCACTGCGTGCCTGCGCCGGCGTCAGCGACGGCAGCCCGACGCTCACCTTGCCGTCCGCACAGGCGAACTCGCCGATGCAGCGCTCGCGCGCCCAGTCGCGCAGGCCGAACGCGGTCTTCGCGTACGCCGGCTCGACGATGTCGCCCAGGAACAGCAGGTAGGGCTGCGGGAGGACGTCGGGTTCGCGCGGCGGTGGATCGGCACTGGGCATGCGGCGGTTCGTCCTTGGGGCTGCGGGACGGATCAGAAGCGGTAGTCGAACTCGAGGCCGAAGGTGCGCGGCTGGATCGGCACCGCGGCGTTGTGCACGGTGGCGCCGGTCAGTGCGCTGGCAGCCGGGGTAACCGAAGACCAGGCGCGTTCGTCGGTCACATTGTTGGCGTAGGCGCGCAGCGACCAGCCGCCCTTGCCGATCCCTGCGTACACGTCGAGCGCGCGATACGAATCGAGCTTCACCGGCGGGGTGATCTGCTCGTCCAGGATGGTCGACGGGTCCCCCGGCGCGGTGATGCGCTGGCGTTCGGTGGTGTCGTTGACGCGGTCGCCGACCCAGCGCAGCGCGGCGCCGACCTGGCCCTGCGTGCCGCCGGCCAGGTCGAACTGGTATTCCGCGGTCGCCGACCATGCCAGCTTCGGGATGTAGGGCATGCGGTCGCCGGCCAGGCCGGTGTTGAGGACCACGTCGAAGCCCGGCTGCGGGATCACGCTCGCGGCGAAGTCGTTCTTCACCTTGCCCTTGGTGTACGCGGCGTTGAGGCCCAGCTGCAGGCGGTCGACCGGGCGGAACAGCGCGGCCAGCTCCAGGCCCTCGCTGGTCGCCTCGCCGCCGTTGACCAGCCCGCCGATGCCGTTGAACTGCGCCGCCACCTGGATGTCGTCCCAGTCGATGCGGAACGCGGCCAGGTCCAGCTGCACGCGGCGGTCGGCGAACTGCGACTTCAGCCCGACCTCGTAGCTCGACAGCATCGACGAATCCACGCTCGACGGCATGCCGGGCAGCGCCACGTTCGGCCCGCCGGGCTGATAGCCGGTGGCGGCGCGCGCGTAGACCATCACGTCGTCGCTGACCTGGAACTGCGGACTCAGGCTCCAGGTGAACACGTCCTCGTCGGACTCGCCGGGCACGTCGCCGAGCGGCACCAGCACGCCGCTCGGCACGTTCTGGCTGAACCACTGGTCGTTGCGCGCCTGGCGCACGCCGGCATCGATCTTGAAGCGGTCACCAATGCGCCAGGAGCCGTTGGCGAACAGCGCCGTCTCCTTGTAGTCGCTGGGCAGCTCGACCACCGCCAGCACGCCGAACATGTCGTCCAGCGGCGCCGGCAGCGCCGAGCCGTCGCCCTGCAGCAGGCGCACGTACTGCCGCTGCATCGCGTCCTCGCGGGTATGGAACACGCCGACCTGCCACTCGAAGCGGCCGCCGCTCTTGGAGCTGAGGCGGAATTCCTGCGTCCACTTGTCCAGGTCGAGGGTGTAGCGGATGCTCGACTGCCCGGGTTCCGGAAGGCCGAGCTGCAGGTTGGCGAACTCGCCGAACTGGATCGACGAATCGAGCTGGTACATGGTCCGGGTATCGGACCACCCCGTCGCGGAGACGAAGTCGGCCCAGCCCAGGTCCCAGTCCAGGGTCAGCGAATACAGGTCGAGGTCCTTGGTGAACGGCTGCGGCTGCCACACCTGGCCGGTCAGGTCGCCGAACATCGCGGCACCGGTCACGGGGTCGAGCGCCACGCTGGCGCTGTTGTCGCTGTCGATGGTCTGGCGCAGTGCCGAGAGCTTCAGGTCGAAGGCGTCGCCATCCCATGCCAGCGCCGCGCGCGCGCCGGTCTGGCTGCCGCCGTTGATGTCCTTGCGGCCGTCGACGATGTTGTCGGTGTAGCCGGGCAGCTCGTTGCGCGCGTAGCTCACCCGCAGGCCGAGCCGGTCTTCCTGCAGCGGCAGGCTCGCGCCGAAGCGGACGTTCCAGCCCTGGTCGCCGTCGGACACCGAGGACAGCCCCGCACCGAACCGGACTTCGCGCGAGAGCAGGTCCGGCTCGCGGGTCACGTACTTGAGCAGGCCGCCGATCGCGCCGGCGCCGTACAGCGTGCCCTGCGGCCCGCGCAGCACCTCGATGCGGCTGATGTCGTAGGGCAGCAGGTCGAGATTGAAGATGTTCGCGGCCTGATAGACGCCGCTCGAGCCCACCGGCACCTCGTCGATGTAGGTGGCCACGGTGGCGCCGGACGACATCGCGGCGATGCCGCGGATCGAGACCGCGGTCATGCCCGGCGCACCGGCGTCCCGCACCTGCAGGCCGGGGACGAGGTCGGCGTAGTCGGTGAGCGAGTTCGCGCCCATGTTCTCCAGCTGCTGCTCGCCGATCACGCTGATCGCCGCCGCCACTTCGCGCACGTTCTCCACGCGCTTGTTGGCAGTCACGATCACGCGGTCCAGCTCGGTGGCGTCGGCCGTCGCGGGCCGGCCCGGATCCGCGTCCTGGGCGAGCGCGGCGCCGGTGGCCGTGAATGCCATGGCGGCAAGGATGGCGAGCGCCAGCCGTGAGCGGCGGGAACATCCGGTGGTCGTGGATGCGGTCATGGTCGTTCTCCCCGGGGTCGTTGCTTGGAAGTGCACATGGGCGGGCGACCGCCCGGCGGCGCCCGATGCTCGATCCTGATTGGGGATGATGATCCCAATCAGAGAATTGTCAATACAAGCGGAAAATCATTTGTTTCCCTCGGCGCCGCCGGCCGCGCGGTCGCCGCGCCAGCCCGGCCCGCGCACCACGCGGCCCGGCGTCGCGCCGGTGTGTTCGCCGTCGCGCAGCACCTGTACGCCGTTGACGAACACATCGTCGACACCGGTGGCGTACTGCTGCGGCGCAGCATAGGTGGCGTGGTCGGCGATCGTGGCCGGATCGAAGACCACGATGTCGGCGAAGCAGCCGGGACGCAGGCAGCCGCGGTCGGCCAACTTCCAGTTCGTGGCCGGCAGCCCGGTCAGGCGGTGGACGCCTTCTTCCAGCGGCATCAGCCTGCGGTCGCGCACGTAGTGCCCGAGGAAGCGGGCGACGTTGCCGTAGGCGCGCGGGTGGGTGCTGGTCGCCAGGAACACGCCCTCGGGCGCGGACGACTCCGCGTCCGAGCCCAGGCTCACCCACGGCTGCCGCAGGCCGAGTTCGACGTTGTCCTCGCTCATCAGGAAGTACGCCGCGCCGACGCGGGAATCGTCCTCGACGATCAGGTCGAGCACGGTCTCCTCGGGCGAGGTGCCGCGTTCGCGCGCCACCTCCGCCAGCGTGCGGCCGGTCAGCGGCTTCAGCGCCGGGTTCCTGAAGTCGATCAGGAGCAGGCGCGCGTCGGAGCCGGTGAGCAGGCGCAGGTTTTCCCACTCGACGTCCGGGTCGCGCATTTCCGCCAGCACGCGTGCGCGGACCGCGGCGTCCTTCAGCCGCGCGACCATCGCCTCGTGCCCGCCCGCCTGCACCCACGGCGGCAGCGCGGCGCTGAGCCCTGTGGCCCCGGCGGTGTAGGCGTACATGTTGGCGCCGACCTGGAGCCCTTCGGCGCGCGCGGCATCGATCCTGGCGATGGCCTGCGCCATCTTCGGCCAGTTCTTCTCGCCCGCGGCCTTCAGGTGGTAGGCCTCGGCGCGCTGGCCGGTGGCGCGCGCGATGGCGATGGTGTCGTCGAGCGCCTCGAGGAAGCGGTCGGCCTCGCTGCGCATGTGCGCGACGTAGCCGCCGCCGGACTCGGCCGCCGCCTGCGCCAACGCCTCCAGTTCCGGCGTTTCGGCGAACGTGGCCGGCGGGTAGATCAGCGAGCCGCCGACGCCGAGCGCGCCCTCGGCCATCGCCGCGCGCACGAGGTCCTGCATGCGCGCCAGCTGCTCCGGGGTGGGATCGACGTCGTCTTCGCCCAGCTCGTGGATGCGCACCGTGGTCGCACCGACGAACGAGGCGACGTTGGGCGTGATGCCGCGGATTTCGAGGGACTGGAGGTACTCGCCGAGCGTGGTCCATTCGATCGGGTAGCGGATGTCGCCCTGCTGCTTGAGCGCGTCGGCTTTCATCCGCTCGTTGAGCGGCCCCATCGACCAGCCTTCGCCGAAGATCTCCAGGGTCACGCCCTGCCGGGTGTCGCTCATCCCGCGCCCGTCGGCGATCAGCGAGTCGACCGCCCAGCTCAGCACGTTGATGAAGCCCGGCGCCACCGCGCGGCCCTGCGCATCCACCACCCGGGCGGCAGACGCCTCGCTGCCCGCGGGCAGCAGCGCCGCGATGCGGTCGCCGCGCACGGCCACGTCGACGCGCTGCGGCGCGGCGCCGCTGCCGTCGTAGACGATGCCGTTGCGCACCAGCAGGTCGTAGCGCTGCGATGGCGCGTCGGCGACCGGCGTGGTGCTGCAGGCGGCCAGGGCCAGCGTAAGCAGGGCGAGCGTCAGGCGCGGCATGGAACGACTCCTTTGCGCGGTGGGTTCATGGCAATGCGCGGATCGGGCGGTCGAGCCGCCACAGCAGCGCCGCGGCGGCCACCGCGAGCGCCGCCAGCAGCAGGAAGAAGGCCGGATGGCCCGCCTTCGACCACAGCGTGCCGACCAGGCCGGCCAGCAAACTGCCGCTGAAGATCGCGAGGAACCACGACGCGACCGTGGTCGCGCCCAGGCGCGGCGGCGCGAGCTTGGCGAACAGGCCCAGGCCGGTGGGCAGGATGTACAGCTCGCCGAAGGTCAGGATCACGAAGAACACCACCAGCCACGCCCAGTCCACGCGCGCCCCGCCGGACACGGCGGTGACGGCGGCCAGCAGCACGTACGCCGCCGCGACCACCAGCGCGCCGATCGCCATGCGCATCGCCGGCGAGCTCTCGCGTCCGGCATCGGCGCGCCGCCGCCACAGCATCAGCAGCAGCGGGGTCATCGAGATCACCAGCAGCGGGTTGAGCGACTGGAACCAGGTCATCGGGATCGTGAAGCCCAGCCACGTGCGGTCGACGCCGGTATCGATCCACAGCGGCAGGGTATTGCCGATCTGCTCGTAGGCGCCGCGGAAGATCGTCGCCGCGATGCCGACGCCGAGCAGCAGCCACCAGACCCTGCGATTCCCGCGGCGCGCGTCCCGCGCGGCGGCGACCGGCTGCACGAAGCGCGGCGGCTCCGGCGGCAGGTAGCGGCGGCCGGCGAGGTAGATCACCAGCCCGAGGAACATGCCCACGCCCGCCGCGCCGAATCCGTAGTGCCAGCCGTAGAGCTCGCCGAGCGTGCCGCAGACCAGCGGTGCGAGCAGGCCGCCGACGTTCAGGCCCACGTAGTAGACGTTGTAGGCGCGTCCGCGGCGCGGATCGTCGGCGGCGTAGAGGTCGTTGATCTGGCTCGGCAGGCTCGGCAGGAACAGGCCGTTGCCCAGCGCGATCGTCGCCAGCGCGACGTAGAACATCGGCTCGAACGCCATCACGAAATGGCCGATGGCCATGATGCTGCCGCCGATCACCACCGCGTTGCGCTTGCCCAGCCAGCGGTCGGCGATCGCGCCGCCGAGGATCGGCGTGAAGTACGCCATCGCGGTGTAGGTGCCGTAGATGAAGGACGCCTTGTCCTGCGCGAACAGCAACTGCTTGGTCATGTAATAGACCAGCAGCGTGCGCATGCCGTAGTAGGAGAACAGCTCCCACATCTGGGTCAGGAACAGGATCGTCAGCCCGCGCGGCTGGCCGAACCAGGTCTTGTCGGCCACCGCGCTCACGCGGCTGCCTTGGCGCCCCAGACCTCGTCGCCGCAGAAGATATAGCCATCCTCGTAGCGCACCGAAGGCGTGCGGTCGGCGGCCAGGAAGATCGGGCCGTCGAGGTCGACCACGTCGCAGAACTGCCCGAGCACGAAGGCCGGCGCCGCCGCCAGGCTGGTGCCGCACATGTTG
Source organism: Luteimonas mephitis DSM 12574 (assembly GCF_000422305.1). Lineage (GTDB taxonomy): Bacteria > Pseudomonadota > Gammaproteobacteria > Xanthomonadales > Xanthomonadaceae > Luteimonas > Luteimonas mephitis. Next base: position 757,360 of record NZ_KE383816.1, read on the forward strand.
CCGACCATCACCTGCTTGCCAAGTTCGCGCGCGCGCCGTGCCATCAGCAGGCCTTCGGTCAGGCCGCCGCACTTGTCGAGCTTGATGTTGATGACGTCGAAGCGATGGTGGCGCGCCTCGAGTTCGGCCAGGTCGAGGATGCTTTCGTCGGCGGCGAAGGGCAGCACGCGTTCGATGCCGTCCAGTTCGTCTTCGCGGCCGCGCGCGCAGGGTTGTTCGAGCAGCGAGACGCGCGCTTCGAGCAGCGCCGGCAGCAATGCGGGGAGCGTGGCCGCGCCATGGCCCTGGTTGGCATCGACGCCGATCCACGGTTCCGGGCAACGCGCGCGCACCGCGCGCACGCGCGCGGCATCCAGCGCCGGATCGCCGGTGAGTTTCAGCTTGAGTGCGCGCGCCTGGGCAAAGGCCGCGGCGTGGTCGGCCATCACGCCCGGATCGTCGGCACCGACCGTGAACGTGGTCAGCAGCGGGCGCACGGCGTCGAGGCCGGCGAGCTTCCAGACCGGCACGCCGGCGCGCTGCGCCTCGAGCTCCCACAGCGCGCAGTCGAGCGCGTTGCGCGCACCGCCGGCGGGCAGCAGCGTGCGCAGCGTTTCGCGGTCGAGGCCGGCCTCGATCCGCGGCCGCAGCGCCTCGAGCGTGGCGAGCATCGCGTCGGGATGGTCGTCGTTGTAGTAGACCCCGGCGGCCTCGCCGCGCCCGGTGCAGGCGCCGTCGCGCAGCGTCACCACGGTCGCCGGCATCGCCTCGAAGACGTGCCCGGCGATGCGGAACGGCGCCGCCAGCGGCAGGGGTTCGTTGTGCAACTCGAGTTCGACCGGCACGGTTTACGCGCTCCTGGATGGCGTGCGGTTGAGCGGCCGGCTGCGCTCGCAGCCGGCCGTGCATCGATCAGTAGTACGCGCCGAACCCGATCACGTGGTTGGCGAAGCCGATCCACAGCACGAACAGGCAGGCCAGCGCCAGCAGCACCGCCCACAGCTTGGCCAGCAGGCGGCGCCGCCCGCGCAGGACGTGCCAGGCGTTCCAGGCCGCGACCGCGGCGCCGAGCGGCAACACCACCGTGGCGAACAGCCGCAGCGCGATGATCAGGCCGTCGCTGTCGGGGCTGGTCAACGCCAGCTTGCCGAGCATCGCGACCACCAGGCCCAGCATCGCGCCCATCGCCACCAGCACCAGCAGCGCCGCGATCCGCACCAGGCGATGCGCGCGCGCGTCGATGCCGACGAGCCGGTAGGGCGCGCGGTAGTAGCGCCGCACCAGCGCCGAAACGGGCCACGCCAGCACCGTCAGCAGCAGGATCCCCAGGCTCGCCGCCAGCAGCGGCATCGCCAGCGCCTGCCAGGTCGACAGCCGCTGGAATACCATGATCGGCGCGTACGGCTCCATGCTGAAGCGGGTGACCGCGCCGTCGACGACGTCGGCAGCGAGCCGGTCGCTGCTGGTGGTGTCCTGCCACACGTACGGCGCCACCTCGCGCCACTTCTTCGGCGCGCCGCCCGGGCCCAGCGCCATCGTCACGCTGATCGTGCCGTCCTTGTTGGCGACCACCTTGACCGGCCCGAGCATGTTGACCAGCGACATGAAGTTGCTGTCCGGGCGACGGCTGCTCTGGTAGGTGCCGGCGATCTGCTGCGCATGTTGCCTGGCGTCCTCCTTGGAAACGCCTCCGGTCCTGGCGGGAGTGCCGGGGAAGTAACGGTCGGCGAAGCCGCGCGCGAGCGCGTCGCGGATCTGCCCGGTTGCACCGTCGCGGCCGGAGCTGTTCATCGACACGAAGATGCCCACGCCGTCGTCCGGGAACAGCTGCAGGTCGCTGTGGAACCACTGGGTGTCGCCGCCGTGCGCGATCGCGCGGTGGCCGTTCACCGAGGTCTCGTAGAAGCCGAGCATCATGCGATTGAGCGGGCCCACCGACGCCTGCCCGGTCGAATGCATCATGCGCGCGGTGTTCGCGCCGAGGATGCGCGCGTCGCCGTACGCGCCGTCCTGCAGGTGCGCGATCATGAAGCGCGCCATGTCGGCGCCGGTGGACGCCAGGCTGCCCGCGGGCGCGAGGCTGATGAACTCGTAGTCCTTCGCCTCGCCGTCGGAAGCCTTCGCATAGCCCTTGGACATCTTCGCCAGCAGCGCCGGCGGCAGCGGCTGGCGGAAGCTGGAATGCGCCATGCCCAGCGGCTGGAAGATGTGGTGGTCGATGTAATCGTCGAACGACTCGCCTGACACGCGCTGGACGATGTAACCGGCCAGCGCCGTGGCGTAGTTCGAGTAGGCCGGCGTGCTGCCCGGCGCATGGATGCGCTCGGGCACCCAGTGCTTGAGCGCCTCGCCCAGCGGCGTGATCTCGTCGGCCTTGTCGGTGATCAGCGCACGGATCTGCTCCTCGAATCCGGCCGTATGCGTCATCATGTTGCGCAGCGTGACCGGCTTGCCGTCGCGCGGCGGGATCTCGAAGTCGAGGTACTGGTTGACGTCGGCGTCGAGGTCGAGCTTGCCCTGCTCGACCAGCTGCATCACCGCGGTCCAGGTGAACAGCTTGGACACCGAGCCGGGCCGGAACAGCGTGTTGGCCGGATCGACCGGCGCGTGCGTGGCGAGGTCGGCGTAGCCGTAGCCCTTCTGCAGCAGCACCTTGCCGTCCTTCACCACCACGACCACCGCCCCGGCGACATCGCCCGCGGCCAGCGCGTAGGGCAGGAAGCCATCGAGCCAGGCCTCCGCGTCGGCATGGGTCAGCGCGCCGTCGCCGTCGGCGTCCATGTCCGCTGCCGTCGGCGCGGGCTCGGGTGCCAGCGCCGGCGCCGGTTGCACGGCCTCACGCGGCGCCTGTTGCGGCACCTGCGCCAGCGCCGGCCACGCCAGGGCCAGCCCGAGAAGTCCCGCCATCATCCGGATCCCACGCATCGCCGCCTCTCCCCTTGCCGGTTGCTGGACCGGCCGCGCGGCGTGCGCCGGGCGGCCCGGTGTGATGTTCCATTCCGCAATAAACATCCTGATCAGAGAATTGTCAACCCATCTGGCAAATCCGGTCTGGTCGGGGGATCATGTCGTTCGCGGGCACGCGGACGCCCGGCTTCGCCCGTGTCGGCGATGCGAACCAACGGCAGGACCCACGCACCATGACCGAGCACCACCCCACCATCGGCGGCCTGCTGCGCGCGCTGCGCGCGCGCAACGGCTGGACCCTCAAGGAAATGAGCGAGCGCTGCGGCATCCCGCTGTCGACGCTGTCCAAGGTCGAGCACGACCGGCTGACGCTCACCTACGACAAGCTGCTGCAGCTCAGCCAGCGGCTCAACATCCGCATGTCCGAGCTGTTCGCCGAGCAGGACGCCGATCCGGAGCCCGCGGTCACCGCGCGCCGCAGCATCGGCCGGATCGAGGACGCGATCCGCGTCAACACGCCCAACTACGACTATTACTACCTGTGCCCGGAACTGCGCCGCAAGCGCATGATCCCGGTGCTCACCCGGGTGCGCGCCAAGAGCATCGGCGAGTTCGGCGACCTGGTGCGCCATTCCGGCGAGGAGTACATCCACGTGCTGGAAGGCAGGGTCGAAGTCCACACCGAGTTCTACGACCCGATCGTGCTCGGCCCCGGCGAGTCGGTCTACATCGACTCCAACATGGGCCACGCCTACACCGCGGCGGCCGGCTGCGACGAAGTGCTGCTGCTCGGCGTGTGCTCGAGCGCGGACGACCAGCTGATGGAATCGCTGATGACCCTGCACGGAGACGACCCGCCCGCGCCACCCAATGCCACCCGGATCAGCGCGCCGGCCGCGGCGAAGGCGAAGCCGCGCGGGCGCCGCGCAGGCGCCGCGCCTGCCACCGCGCACAAGTCCAGTCCGGCGAAGTAGCCCCTCCGCCGGGCGGCGCGCCGCTCAGGTGGTGCCGCGGCGCTTGCCCACCCACGGCCGGTACCACGCGCGGATCGCGGCCATGTCGGCGGCCATGTCGTCGCTCAGGTGGAACAGCGGGCCGAAGCCGATGATCCGGTCGGGATAGTGGAAGTACATCCGCAGCACCGGCACGTCGGCGGCCTTGGCGATCTTCCAGAAGCCGGTCTTCCAGCGCTCCACCCGCTTGCGCGTGCCCTCCGGCGCCAGCCCGTACCAGAATTTCTCGCTGCCGTGGATCAGCGCGGCGGCCTGTTCGACCACGCCCTGCGCGGCCTGGCGATCCACCGGGATCACGCCCAGGCGCCTGAGCAGGAAGCCGAGCACCGGGATCCGGAACAGCGAATCCTTGCCCAGCACGCGGATGTCGACGCCCAGCGCGAGCTTGGCGGCGAATCCCCAGAGCCCGTCCCAGTTGGACGAATGCGGCGCGCCGATCAGCACCAGCCGCGGAATGTCCGGCAGGGTGCCGACCATGCGCCAGCCGCCGAGCTTCAGGATCGTGCGGCCCAGCCAGCGGGCGAGCCGGCTGGGCTTCACCCGCGGCGCGTTCGGCGGCAGTGGCAGGACCACGTCGTCGTGCGTTGGCGTCATCGATTCCCCTGGCTTGCGCCTTCGCTCATTCCCAATCGCGGCTGCCGCCGCCGCGGCCGCGCTTGATGTTACTGCGTTCGCGCTTGGCGTCGAGGCGGCGCTGTTTCGACGCGCGCGTGGGCCGCGTCGCGACGCGTGGCTTCGGTGCGTGCAGGCCGGATTCGATGAAGTGCGCGAGCCGTTCACGCGCGTCCTGGCGGTTGCGCTCCTGGGTGCGGAAGCGCTGGGCGTTGAGCACGAGCACGCCGTCGCCGGTGACGCGGCGGTCGCGCCGGGCCAGCAGCCGCGCGCGCACCGGTTCGGGCAGCGACGGCGAGTTGGCGACGTCGAAACGCAGTTCCACCGCGGTGGACACCTTGTTGACGTTCTGCCCGCCCGGCCCCGCGGCGCGCACGAAGCGTTCGACGATTTCATGCTCCGGGATGGTGATCGCCGGCTGGGTCATGGGAGCCTCCACCGGACATTGTAGGTGGCCGCCGCAATTGCCGATGCGGGAAGCGCGCACCCCGGCACGCTTCGGGCGTGAAGTGCGCACGCCGCGGGTTTGCCCGGGCCACGCCTGCAGCCGATGATGGATGTTCGATCAGGGAGGATTGGCGATGCAGGCAAGCACGATGCGCCGGACCGAGCTGGCGGCCCTGTCCACGACCACTGCGCTGGCATTGGCCTGCGCCGCCGCCGTCGCGGCGCCACGGGATCCCGCGCGCGTGGACGGGGCGCAGGTGCGGGACCCGGCCGCGGTCTTCGCGGCGCCAGCGCGTGCCCAGCCGCGGCCGGCATCGCATGGCACCGGCCTGCTCTCCAGGCAGCCGTGGCATCGCGTCGCGCCGCTTGCGCCCGACCGGTACCGGCAGGCCCATGGCCGTGCCGACGTGCGCGACCGGCCGGATCGCACCTATCCGGCTTTCCGGCCCGATCGCCAATCCGGCTGGCTGGACGGACTGCTGTCGTCCGGCAACGCGCCGGCCGGCCGTGACCTGCGCCTGCAACAGGGCGTGCGTGCCGCGCAGGACGCGATGGACGAGATGGGCCGGCAACTGATGCCGGCGCTGCAGGATCTTCGGCGCGGCTTCGACGAAGGGCTGGAGCAGGCGCAGCCGTAGCGCACCGCACCGCAGCGGTGTGTCGGGGGCGTGGCCCCGACCTATGGTGCCGGCTGGTCGGCTTGCGGGTCGGCGGCAGCGCCGAACAGCGCCAGCGCGCGCGCGAACTGTGCGTCGACCGGCGCCTCGACCACGATCCGGCGGCCATCGAGCGGATGCGCGAACGCCAGCGACTGCGCATGCAGCAGCATGCGATGGATGCCGCGCATGCGGAACGCCCGGTTGTGGCGGCCGTCGCCATGGCTGGTGTCGCCGATCAGGTGGTGCGACAGATGCTTGAGATGGCGGCGGATCTGGCGGAAGCGCCCGGTCTCCGGCCGCGCGCGCAGCAGCGCGTAGCGCGAGGAGGGAAAGCCCGCCGAGGGCTCGTCGAGTTCCGTCGTCGCCAGCCGCTCGAAGCGCGTCAGCGCGGGCTTCTTCGCGGGCTTGCCCGGGCCGCCGTCGAGCGGATGGTCGACCGTGAACACCGTTTCCGCCGGCCAGCCGCGGCACACGGCAAGGTAGTCCTTGGCCACCTCGCGCGACATCAGCGTCTTGCCCAGCACCGATGCGGTGTCGCGGTCGAATGCCAGCAGCAGGCAGCCGCTGGTGGCACGGTCGAGGCGATGGACGAGGAAGATCGGCTTGCCGAACTGCTCGCGCAGCCGGTCGGCGGCGAAGTCGGTTTCGCCGCGCGCCAGCCTGCTGTCGTGGACCATCAGCCCGGCAGGCTTGTCGACGACGGCGAGGAACTCGTCGCTGAAAAGCACATCAAGCGCTTGCTCCCTCCCCTGCGAAGGCAGGGGAGGGAGCGAAAGCCCTTCGGCAGGGGAGGCAGGCTTCAGCGCCGCGGCCACGCGGCAACCAGGGCCCACAGGCCGCCGATGCCCGCGATCCACGCCGCGGCGGGAATCGAGAACAGCGGCGGGCCGCCGGCTTCCAGCGCGTACAGCACCGTGGCGACGATCAGCAGGCCACTGCCCAGGATCGCCGACACCGTGCGCCGCTGCACGCCCTTGATGGTGTGCACCAGTTCGGCCAGGTCCTTGGAGCGCAGCGCGAGCTCGTGCTTGCCTTCCACCTGCTGGGTCAGCCAGGCGTGCACCAGCCGCGGCACGTCGGGTGCGTGCGTGACCATTTCCGGCAGGCGCTTGCGGAACTCGCCGAGCAGCCGCTGCGGGCTGTAGCGCTCCACCAGGATGCGTTCGAGCACCGGCCGCGCGACCGCCCAGATGTCGATCTGCGGATCGAGCTGGCGGCCGACGCCCTCGATGTTGAGCAGGGTCTTCTGCAGCAGGATCAGCTGCGGCTGCAGGGTCAGCTCGTAGCGCTGCGCGGTGCGGAACAGCTTGATCAGCACTTCGGCCAGCGAGATCTGCGACAGCGGCCGGGTGAAGTACGGCTCGCACACGGTGCGCGCGGCGGCTTCGAGTTCGTCGATGCGGATGTGCGACGGCATCCAGCCGGCCTGCACGTGCAGCTCGGCGATGCGGCGGTAGTCGCGGTTGAAGATCGCCATGAAGTTCTCGGCGAGGTAGTACTGGTCCTCGCTGGAGAGCTGGCCCATGATCCCGAAGTCCAGCGCGATGAAGCGCGGGTTGGCGCGGCGCGCGGGGTCGCTGTCGACCCAGATGTTGCCGGCGTGCGCATCGGCGTGGAAGAAGTTGTCGCGGAACACCTGGGTATAGAACACGCGCACGCCCTTGGCCGCGAGCGCCTTGCGGTCGATGCCGGCGGCGTCGAGCGCCTCGATGTCGTCGCTGGGGATGCCGCGCACGCGCTCCATCGTCAGCGCATTGCCGGCGCTGTGGCTCCAGACCGGCTCGGGCACGTAGAGGTCGGCCGAATCCAGCCAGAACCGCCGCAGCACCGAGGCGTTGGCGCCTTCGCGCTGCAGGTCGAGCTCGGCCGCGAGCGTGCTCTCGATCTCGGCTACGATTTCGCGCGGGCGGATCTTGTCGGCCGCCGGATGGGTGCGGTCGACCAGGCCGGCGACGTTCTTCAGCAGCGCGATGTCGGCGGCGATCTGGCGCCTGATGCCCGGACGCAGCACCTTGACCACCACCTCGCGCGCCGGGTGGCCGTCATGCGCGCGCAGCGTGGCGGCATGCACCTGCGCGATCGAGGCCGAGGCCAGCGGCACGGTGTCGAAGTCGGCGTAGGCTTCGTCGATGGTGCGGCCCAGCGACTGCTCGACGATACGGCGCGCGGCGTCGCCGTCGAACGGCGCCACCCGGTCCTGCAGCAGCGACAGTTCATCGGCCACGTCCGGCGGCACCAGGTCGCGGCGGGTGGAGAGGATCTGGCCGAACTTGACGAAGATCGGCCCGAGTTCCTGCAGCGCGAGGCGCAGGCGCGCACCGCGCGACTGCGCGGCCAGCTCGCGCGGCGCGCGCGGCACGAACGGCCGCATCAGCTTCAGCCAGCGCTCGGCCGGCGTGTCGTCGAACAGGTCGTCGAGCCGATGGCGCACCAGCACGCGACCGATGCGCATCGCGCGCAACGCGCCCTTCATCGCCTCGCTCCGTCGATCCCTGCCCCGTCGAGCCGTGCCCCGTCGATGCGTGCCCTGTCGAGGCGCGCGACGCGTGCGGCCAGGCGTTCGAAGCGGTCGCGCAGCGCGTCGACGTCGTCGTGGAAGGCGTCGAGTTCGTCACGGCCGACCACGTCGCGCGATTCCTCGACCACGTACTCGGCGGCGCTGCCGGCGAACTCGCCGCCCAGCGTGCGCGCCTGCTTCAGCGCGCCGGCAAAACCATTCGCCACCTGCACGCCGACCACGTCGCCCAGCACCGCGACGAAGGGCTGCTGCCAGTCCGGATCGAAGCGCTCGGCCAGTCGCTGCAGTCGCCGCGCGAGGTCGGCGTCGCCGGAGATGCGCATGCCGCCGATCGGCGGCGCATCGTCGCGGCGCGAACCTAGCAGCGCCGGCAGCTGGCCTAGCAGCGCGCCAAGCGTGCTGCGCACGGACAGGTCGGGTTCGCTGTCCCTTCCGACCGGACCGACCACGAGTCGTTCACCCTCCACCCGCACTTGCAGCGCCAGCGGCGGCGACTGCAAGGCCAGTTCGATCCGCCGGCCGTCCAGCGCGCGCAGCGCCTCGCGGGTGTCGGGATCGAGCGCGACGGCGCGATTGAGCGCGGCTTCCAGCAGCCGCCCGGCTGCGGGCTTCAGGGCATCCAGCGGCGAGGTCGGGGAAGGCGCGTCGGTCATGGCCCATTGTAGCCGCGGGGGCCTCGCGGTCCGGGAGCCGTGCTTGCGGGAACGGCTTCGGCGCCAGGTCCTTGGTTTCGCCCTTTCTCCTGCGAAGGCGGGAACGACCGGCCGCGAGCGGCCACGATCCGCGCCGATCGGGAAGCCAGGCTGCGTCGCAGGCCAGGCCCGCCAGCAGGGCTGGCATGCGTTGCTTCGTGCACGAGCCGTGACTCGCAAACGCTTCTCCGCACCCCTCCCCGCAGGGGACAACAGCAGAAGCCCGCGACTAGCGCCGCTTCTGCAACTGCCCGCAAACAAAGGCGGGCCCGTCTTCACGGGCCCGTCGGGTCCACACGGTGCGCGGCGTCAGACGCGCTTGCCGCGCAGCAGCGACACCACCGCCAGGATCAGGAACACCACGAACAGGATCCAGGCGACGTTGCTGGCGGCGCCGGCGATGCCCGAGAAGCCGAGTACCGCGGCGATGATGGCGATGACGAAGAAAACGATGGCGTAGTGCAGCATGCAAGGCTCCGAGATGGCCGTTGAGGTTGGCCATCATCTTCGGTAGCCCGCGGTCGTCAGCGGGTGACGGCGCCCGCGTTCGCGCATGAACGCTTCAGCTCGGTGAGCCCCTCGTGAAAAGACACCAGCGGCCGGTAGCCGAAGTCGCGCGCTGCAGGCGCCATGTCGTACCAGTGCGTGGTGCTCAGCTGCTCGGCGAGGAAGCGGGTCATCGGCGGCTCGCCGCGCAGCGGCAGCAGCGACCACAGCGCTTCGCACGCCGCGCCGACCGCGTAGGCGGCGCCGAACGGAATCGTCTTGTCCACTTCCGGCGCGCCGGCCGCGCGCAGCAGGCCGTTGACCACTTCGCGCACGGTCTTCGGCTCGCCGTTGCTGATGAAATAGGCGCGGCCGGCGCAGGCCGCCCCGGGGCCGAGGTGTTCGAACGCGTCGAAGTGCGCCTGCGCCGCGTTGTCGATGTAGGTCGTGTCGATGACGTTGTTGCCGTCGCCGACGAAGCGCAGCCGGCCGGCCTTCGCGCGTTCGACCAGGCGCGGCAGCAGCTGGTTGTCGCCCGGCCCCCAGATCAGCCGCGGGCGCAGCGCGACGGTGGCCAGCCCGGCGTCGTTGGCGGCCAGCACGGCCTTTTCGGCGATCATCTTGGTGGCGGCGTACGCGGCCTTGAAGCCTTCGCCGTAGGGCACGTCGTCGGCGCTGCCGCCGGCGACCGGATGCGTCGCGCGGTGGGTGACGCTGGGCGACGAGGTGTAGACCAGACGGTCGATGCGGTGGGTGCGGCATGCGGCCAGCACGTTGTCGGTGCCGACCACGTTGGCGCGATGGTAGCTGTCGTAACTGCCCCAGGCGCTGGCCTTTGCGGCGTTGTGGAAGATCGCCTCGCAGCCCTGCGCGGCGGCGACCACCGCGTCGCGGTCGGCCAGGTCGCCGCGCAGCTGGCGCACGCCCAGCCGGTCGAGCGCCGGATACAGGCCACGGTTGAAGCTGAGCACTTCATGGCCGCGCTGGACCAGGCCGCGGCACAGTGCTCGGCCGAGGAAACCACCGCCGCCGGTGACCAGGATCTTCATTCGCGCCTCCGCAGTTGTTTCGTCGCCCACGCGGCCAGTTTTTCGCGCCCGATCTTGGCGTTGTGGCGGATGTCGACCGGGAAGCGCGGGTGGAACAGGAACGTTTCCACCTGCGCGGCATGCACGAAGCCTTCGCCGATGTGGCGCAGCTCGTCGGCGATGCGCGGCTGCTGGCTGCGCGCGACCTCGCCGCGCAGCTCGACGCACAGCACCGGACGCTGCGCGCCGCGCTCGCCGATGCCGACCAGTGCGGTGCGGCGTACTTCGGGGTGCACGTTGAACACCGGCTCGACCTGCTCGGTGCACAGCGTGCCGCGCGCGGTGACCACGCGCTGCGACTTGCGGCCGCAGAACCAGAGCCGGCCCTGCGCGTCGAAGTAGCCCAGGTCGCCCATGCGATGGACGACGCGGGCGCGGTCGCCCGACTCGCTCGTGCCCTCGCCTGGTGAAGGCGGAGATGGCGCCTCATGGATCTTGGCCAGCCGCGTCTGCGTCTCGCGGTTGAAGTAACTGTCGGTGGCGCTCGGACCGGCGACGGTGATCTCGCCCACCTGGCCGGCTTTCACCAGCAGCTCGTCGGACCAGTGTTCGATCGCCTCGTCGCTGACGCGGATGATGCGCACCTCGTTGGGCGCCACCGGGCGGCCGACGCAGGTGCCGGCGCCCTGCTCGGTGCGTTCGCGCAGCGTGAGCAGCTCGCGACCCTCGATCGCGGCGACCGGCAGGCATTCGGTCGCGCCGTAGGGCGTCCAGAACTGCGCGTCGTCGGGCAGCAGCGCCTGTATCTTCGCCACCACCTCCCCCGGGACCGGCGCCCCGGCGGAGGTCGCGCAGCGCACGGTCGGCAGCGCCACGCCGTGCTCCGCGAGCACGCGCATCAGCGCCGGCGAGCCGAACAGCTGGGTGACGCCGAAGCGTTCGATCGCCGCCAGCAGTTTCTGCGGGTCGGCAGCGGCCGGCCGCGTCGGGTCCATGTCGGGGATGATCGAGGTCAGGCCGAGCGCGGGATCGAACAGCGCGAACGGCGGGAAAGTCGGCAGGTCGATGCCGCCGGCCTGCATGCCGAACGCCGAGCGCAGCATTTCCACCTGGGCGACGAAATGCCTGTGCCGGTACACCACGCCCTTGGGCACGCCGGTCGAGCCGCTGGTGAACAGGATCGCGGCGACGTCGTCGGGCCGGGTGTCGGCCAGCTGCGGGCCCGCGCCGGCGCCGTCGCGTTCGACCTGTGCCAGCGTGGTGTCGGCCAGCCACGCATGCGCGCCAGTGGTCACGCGCATGCGCGCCGACTTCGCCCAGCCCAGCAGCGTGCGCGCCAGCATCGCCAGCGGGATGCCGATGAAGGCGTCGGCCTGCGCCTCGCCCAGGCACTGCTTCAGCGCGCGCCGATCGATGCCCGGATCGACCAGCACCGGCACCGCGCCGGCCTTGAACAGCGCGAACATCAGCAGGAAGAACTCCGGCGTCGGCCGCACCATCACCACGGTGCGGGTACCGCGCACGACGCCGCGGCGGGCGAGCCCGGCGGCGATGGCGTCGCTGCGCGCATCGAGCCGTGCGTAGCTCAGCGCGATGTCGTACCGGCCGCCGCGCCCGGGACAGCGGATCGCGACCTGGTCGGGACGCTCGGCGGCCAGCCGCGGCAGCGCGGCGGCGATGTTGCAGACGGGAATCATCGAGGGATTATCGCCGCCCGCCCCTTGCGCGCGACCCGCGACGGGAGAAAAATCCGCTTCCCTCCACGCCCCCGGCCTCGGCCATGCTGCACCCCTGCCTGGCCTGCGGCGCCTGCTGCGCCCATTTCCGCGTCGGCTTCCACTGGTCCGAGGCCGATCCGGCGCTTGGCGGCACGGTGCCGATCGAACTCACCGAGCCGCTGCGCCGGCACGAGCGGGCGATGCGCGGCACCTCGCAGCCGCAGCCGCGCTGCATTGCACTGGACGCGGACATCGGCGTGCGCTCGCGCTGCAGCATCCACCCGCTGCGACCCAGCGCCTGCGCGGCGGTGGAAGCCTCGTGGGAATCCGGCCAGCCCAGCGCACAGTGCGACAAGGCGCGCCTGGCCCATGGCTTGCTGCCGCTCACGCCCGCCGACTGGACCTGGCGCGAAGCCGCCGCCAACGACGGCAGCGGCAATCCGGACGACAACGGCAGCGCGCCGCCCGCCACACCGCCGCCGATCGCAGCGTAAGTTGCCTGCGCCGCGCAACGGCAACGTCGCGACCGGCCTGCGGCCGCAGGCGCTTCCCGCCGCGACTTCCGCCGTGCGTACGCGCTATGCCGGATTGGCGTCGAGGAACGCGCGGATCGCCGGCACCAGCGCCTCGTGGCGGTCTTCCATCACGTAGTGGCCGGCGTCTTCGAACGCCATCACCTGCGCGCGCGGCAGTGCGTCGCGGAAGCCGGCCAGGAAATGCCGGTCGAACACAAAATCACGCAGGCCCCAGCCGATGAACGCCGGACGATCGGCGAACTCGTGCAGCCGGCGGCCTGCTTCGTCCACCAGCGGCCAGGCGCGGTCGCCGGCGCGCAGCGGGATGTCCTGCATGAAGCGCAGGGTCGCGATCGCCTTGTCCCAGCCGCTGTAGACGCCGGCATAGGCCTTGCGCACCGACGCCGGCAGCCTGCGTGTCGTGCCCAGCCACGCCGCGCCGCGCGCGAACAGGTTGAAGCGGCGGATCGCCCAGCCGCCGATGCGCGAGTCGCGCCCCAGCGACAGCTGCCACGGCATCGGCTTGCCGGTCGGCAGCGGGAACGCGGCGGTGTTGGTGACCACCAGCCGCTTCACCTGCGCCGCGTGCGAAAGCGCCCAGCCGAAGCCGATCATCCCGCCCCAGTCGTGCACCACCAGCGTCACCGGCGTGGCGTCGTCGATGCCGGCGTGGCGCAGCAGCGCGCCGAGATCATCGATGCGCGAACGCAGCGTGTAGTCATAGCGCGCGCTGCGCGGGTCGGCCGGCGGACGCACGCCGCCGCCGTCGTCGGGCTTGTCGGACAGGCCCATGCCGACGTGGTCGGGCACGATGCAGCGATACCTGTCGCGCAGCCCCAGCACCAGGTGCCGCCAGTAATAGCTCCACGACGGATTGCCGTGGACCATCACCACCACCTCGCCGTCGCGCGGGCCTTCGTCGAGGTACGACATCGCGATGCCGGGCCGCACCTCGAAGCGCTGCGGGGTGAAGGGGTAGTCGGGGAGGTCCATCGTGGTCATCGACATGAAAAGGGCCGGACAGACCGGCCCTCGCGTGGGATCGCGGCGCTGCCGCTACCAGACCACTTCGGCCATCGAGCAGTTCAGCCCCGAGCCGATGCCGAGCAGGGCGACGCGGTCGCCCTTCTTCAGGCGGCCCATCTCGCGCAGCTTGGACAGCACGATCGGCACCGAGGCCGGGCCGATGTTGCCGTGTTCGCCGAAAATCGTCAGCACCTTCTTCGGGTCGATGCCCATCGCCTTGGTGAAGGCGGCGGTGTGCACCTTGCTGACCTGGTGGATCACGAACTCGTCCATCTCCTCCACCACCCAGCCCAGCGCCTGGCGGGCTGCGACGAAGGTCTTCTGCGCCAGCTTCACGCCTTCGATCAGCAGGGTACGGGTGTCGGTGACCATGCCGTCGAGGTTGCCGCGGCACAGCTTGTTCCACTGGGTCGCGGCGCGGGTGACGCCGCCGCGGTAGCGGGGCGCGCCCGGCGCGAGTTCGGCGCGCGCCAGCACCATGGCCGCGGCGCCGGAGCCCAGGGTCAGCGTGGCCAGCTCGTTGCGGAAGTCTTCTTCGGTGGAATCGGCGCGGGTCATGCGCTCGAGGGTCTTCTCGTAGGCCAGATCGGCGGTTTCGCCGTCGACCACCAGCGCGTAGTCGATCTCGCCGCGCTCGATCATGCGGCTGGCGATGTCCATGCCGTTGAGGAAGGCCAGGCAGGCGTTGGCGACGTCGAAGTTCTGGCATTCGTCGCCCAGGCCGAGGTTGCCGCTGACGATCGAGGCCGTGGACGGTTCGAGGTAGTCACGGCTGACCGAGGTGTTGACCAGCAGGCCGACCTTGTCCGGGTCGATGCCGGCGTCGGCCAGCGCCTTGACCCCGGCCAGCGTCGCCGCATCGGAGGCGAGCACCGCGCCGTCCCACAGGTGGCGGGCGTGGATGCCGGCGACGTCCTGGAGCACGTCGGTCTTGATCCCGAGGCGGTCGAGGGTGGGCTTGAGCCGCGCGTTGATCTCGTCGCTGGACAACCGGCGCGGTGCGTCGATGTGGGCGAGGCCGGCGATGGCAACGTGTTGGAAAAGCATGGGCTGGCCGCCGAATTACGGACAAAAGGGAACTTATGTTACCGGCTCCGCCCCCTCCCCGCACCGCTTGGCCCCCGCCGCGGCGGGCGGATGCTCAGTTTGCGCAGCGCCAGGCGGCGAATTTCTGGTCGCCGTTGGCCGGCGGGCCGAGCGGGCTGATGGTGTCGGCGCCGATCCCCGGGGCCTCGTTGCGGGCCAGGGTTTCGAGCTCCTCGCGCACCCGCAGGTCGTTGCGTTCATAGACCAGGGCCACCTTGTCGGCCACAGACACGCTGATCTCGCCGCGCTTTTCGCAGTCGACGGGCGCGGCCGTCGCCACTTTCACCGCGCTGGCGCCGGGCGCCATGTGCACCCAGGTACAGCCGGACAGGCCGAGGACTGCAGTGGCGAGGACGGCAAGCGGCAGGCTGCGCATGGAGGCTCCGTTCGTGGCGGGGACGCGGCATTGTGGGTGGCCGCACCTGAATGCGGCAAGTTGCGGGCCGCGCAGCACGATCCGAGCGGTTCCGGTCGTGGGCCGTGCTTTGCCCCTCCCCCTGCGAGAACAGGATGAGGCTGGGCGAGGGGGTGGGGTGCTGATGCCACTTCCTGGACGTCGCACCGGTGCCTGCGCATCCCCCTCCACGACCCTCCCCTGCCTTCGCAGGGGAGGGAGCTGAAGCGCGCGGACTTATTTGTCGCCCTTGTCGCCCTTGTCGCCGGCTGCGACCGGCTTGCCGTCGGCATCGACGATGCTGACTTCACCCAGCCCCAGCGCGCGCACCGGCTGCTCGATCTTCGCCAGGTCGCCGACCACCACCCAGGTCAGCGCCTTGGGGTCGATGGTGCCGGCCGCCGCCTGCACCTGGGCCGGGGTCAGCGATTCAACCTCGGCCTTGCGCTTGAACACGTAGTCGTCCGGGCGGTCGTAGCGGACGATGCCGCCGATGGTCGACAGCACCGAACGCGCGGTCTCGTAGGCGCCCGGCAGGCCGCGGATCTCGGTGGCCTTGATCTTCTCCACCTCGGCCGCCGTGGCCGGCTTGCTGCCGTCGGCATAGCCGTCGATCTCGCTGCGCATTTCCTTCAGCGAATCCGCGGTGCGGTCGATCTGCACCGGCGCGTACGCCATCCACGGCCGCTGCCCGATCGCGCCGGAGACGAAGCTGTAGGCGCCGTAGGCCCAGTGCTTGTCTTCGCGCAGGTTCATGTTCAGGCGCGAGGAGAACTGGCCGCCGAGCACGTCGTTGGCGATCTCGAACTCCACCGCCTTCGGATCCATCGTCGACGGCACCACCTCGCCGGCGAAGATGTTGGCCTGCACCGCGCCGGGCTGGTCGATCAGGAACACGCGCGGCTGGCCGGGACGCGCCACCTCGGGCACGGCCACGGCCTGCGGCGCGGCGCCCTCGCCCTTCCAGTCGCCGAAGTGCTTGTTGAGCACCGGCACGATCTCCTTGAGCGTGGTGTCGCCCACCACGATCACGGTCGCGTTCTCGGGGCGCATCCAGGCGTGCTGGTAGGCAACCAGGTCGTCGCGGCCCAGCGCTGCGATCGAAGCCTCGGTACCGGTGCCGCTGAACGGGATCGCGTACGGATGGCCTTCGCCGTACAGCAGCGGCGGCAGCACGCGCATGGCGGCGCCGTTCGGGCGCGCCTTTTCCTGCGCGATGCCGGCGATCCAGCTGGCCTTGACCCGGTCGATCTCGCTCTGCTCGAAGCGCGGCTGGCGCAGCATGGTCGCGAACAGCGCCACCGACGGATCGAGGTTCTCCTTCAGCGCCGACAGGTACGCGTTGCTGCCATCGAGCGATGCGCTCGCGCCGAGGCTGGCGCCAAGCGATTCGGCGCGGTCGCCGAAGGCCAGCGAGCCCAGGTCGCCCGCGCCCTCGTCCAGCATGCCCATGGCGAAGCTGGCCGCGCCCAGCGTGTCCCTGGCATCGCTGGCCGAACCGCCGTTGAACTCGTAGCTCATCTGCACCACGGGGATGTCGTGGCGCTCGGCGAGGATCACCTTCGAGCCGTTCTTCAGCGTCGCGCGCTGCAGCTCCGGGAACTTCAGGTCCGGGAAGCTCGACGGAACCGGCACACCCTTGCTGCGGTCGACGGTGCTCGGTTCGACGGTGTACTTCGGGTCCACCGGCGGCAGCGTCATCGGTGCCGGCTTGACGGTGGGCTCCTCGGCCAGCGGGGTGCGCTCGCCCGGCTCGACCACCAGGGTGTGGTCGCCGACGCCGAGCCACTTCGCACCGACCGCCTTGAGGTCGTCGGCGCTGGCGGACTGGATGTTGGCCAGCTCCTTGCGGAAGCAGCCCGGGTCGCCTTCATAGATCGTGCACGAGGCCAGCGCGTCGGCCTTGCCGCCGAAGCCGCCGATGCGCTCGATGCCGCGGATGAAGCCGGCGCGGAACATGGTCTTGGCCTGTGCCAGCTCGGCCGCGGTCGGGCCTTCGGCGATCAGCCGGTCGAGCTCTTCGTCGATGATCGCCTCGACCTTTTTCGGATCCACGCCCTGCTTGACCGTGGCCATGATGAAGAAGTTGGAACCCAGCTGCGACGGGCCGGCCATGGCGCTGACGCTGTCGACCAGCTTGTCCTCGTGCAGCAGGCGCTTGTCCAGGCGCGAGGATTTGCTGCCGCCCAGCAGCTGCGAGAACAGCTGCGACCGGTCGATGTCGACGGTGCCGACCTCGGCCACGTTCCAGACCCGGTAGATGCGCGTTTGCGGGACCTTGTCCTGCATCACTTCGCGGGTGTCGGCCGGACGCTGCGCCACGTCGACCTTCGGCTGCGCCATGGTCGGCGAGGCCGGGATGTCGCCGAAGTACTTTGCGACCTTCTCCTTCGCCGTGGCGACGTCGATGTCGCCGGCCAGCACCAGCACCGCGTTGTTGGGGCCGTACCAGGTGCGGAACCAGTTCTTGACGTCTTCCAGCGAGGCCGCGTTCAAGTCGTTCATCGACCCGATCGTGCTGTGGTGATAGGGGTGGCCGACCGGGTACAGCGCTTGGCCGAGCTTCTCCCAGACCTGGCCGTAGGGCTGGTTCTCGCCCTGGCGCTTCTCGTTCTGGACCACCCCGCGCTGCTCGTCGAGGGTCTTCTGGTCGATCGCGCCGAGCAGGTGGCCCATGCGGTCGGATTCCATCCACAGCGCCATGTCCAGCGCGGTGGTAGGCACGTTCTCGAAGTAGTTGGTGCGGTCGGAGTTGGTGGTGCCGTTCATGTCGGTGGCGCCGGCCAGCTCGAACGGGTCGAAGAACTCGCCCGGATGGTTTTCCGAGCCGTTGAACATCAGGTGCTCGAACAGGTGCGCGAACCCGGTGCGCCCCGCCGGCTCGTCCTTGCTGCCGACGTGGTACCAGATGTTCACCGCCACGATCGGCGCCTTGCGGTCGGTGTGGACCACCACGCGCAGGCCGTTGGGCAGGGTGAACTGCTCGTAGGCGATATCGACCGCGGCGGCGCGGCCGGTATCGGCAAACGCCAGGCTTGGCGCGAAGCTGCCTCCCAGGACGGTGGCCAGGGCGAGGCCGAGCACGGCGGCTCGGGGACGGCGGAGGTTGGCAAGCGACATGGGCGCTCCTGCGGGGGCATGAATGACGGGATTGTTCCACCATCGTAACGGCTGTCCGGCAGCTGAACACTAGGCCACAAGTCGTGGCAGGCCGGCTGGCGCCCGAATCCGCGCGCGGACGCCATGGCCGGTGCAAGTCCGGAATGCCTTCATCGGCCGCGATTGGCGCCCGATTGCGATGGCTTCGTCCCCGCTTATGGCCGGTCGCTCCTGCGAGCGCCTCCGCGCCCACACGGCCCATGAACGCGATTGCTGACAGACTCGGTGCCATGATTATCCGCCACTGTCTCGTCACTGGCGCCAATCGCGGCCTCGGCCTGGAATTCGTCCGCCAGCTGCTGGCGCGCGGCGACCGCGTGGTCGCTACCTGCCGCCAGCCGGGCCGCGCCAGTGCCCTCAACGCGCTTGCCGGCGGCCACCCCGGCCGCCTGCACGTGCTGCCGCTGGACGTCGCCGATCCGCGATCGCACGCCACGCTGGCCGCCGAACTGCCGCTGGTGCTGGGCGACGGCGGCCGGCTCGACCTGCTGGTCAACGGCGCCGGCGTCCTGCATTCGGGCGAACGCTTCGGCAAGGTCACCGCCGCGATCCTCGACGACAGCTTCCGCACCAACGCCGCCGGGCCTCTGCTGCTGACCCAGGCGCTGGCGCCGCTGCTGGCCGACGGCGCACGGGTGGCCAACGTGTCCTCCGAACTGGGCTCGATCACCAACGCCGGCCGCTTCGGCACGCCCAGCTACTGCATCAGCAAGGCTGCTCAGAACATGGCCAGCGTGCTGCTCGCCCACGCGCTGCGAGAGCGCGGGATCGTCGTGGTCGCGCTGCATCCGGGCTGGGTCCAGACCGACATGGGCGGCCCGAACGCGACGGTGCCGGCGGCCGATTCGGTGCGCGGCCTGCTGGCGGTGATCGACGGGCTCGCGCCGGAAGACAGCGGGAGCTTCCGCGACTGGCGGGGCGAGACGCTGCCCTGGTGACCGTAGGGGCGGCGGGAGCCGCGAGCTTTCGGCGCTGCACGGACGCAATCAGAAGCTCGCGGCTCCCGCCGCTCCTACGGGGTTGCGCCCACCCCGCGCTATCCTCCCCATCCCGCGCCGTTGTCGGCGTTATGCGGCCGATAGGCCGTATCAACGCCGACAGTTATTCCGGCGCGCAGAGCGCCGGAATAACAGTTGTTCGACGTCATCCTCCATCGGCCGGAAATCCCGCCCAATACCGGCAACGCGATCCGGCTGTGCGCCAACACCGGTGCGCGCCTGCACCTGGTGCGCCCGCTGGGCTTCGACATGGACGACCGCCAGCTGCGCCGTGCCGGCCTCGACTACCACGAGTACGCCCGCGTGCAGGTGCACGATTCGCTGGCAGCGGCGCTGGCCGCGATCGCCCCGCCGCGGCTGTTCGCGCTGAGCACGCGCAATGCGGTGCGCTTCGACACCCCGCGCTTCGTCGAGGGCGACGCCTTCGTGTTCGGCAGCGAAACCGCCGGCCTGCCCGACGAGGTGCTGGCCGCGATCCCGGACGGGCAGCGCCTGCGCCTGCCGATGCGCCCGGACAACCGCAGCATCAACCTGTCCAACGCGGTGGCGGTGGTGGTGTTCGAAGCCTGGCGACAGCTGGAGTTCCGCGGCGGCGCCTGACCCGGTCGCGACCGAAAAGTTCCTGTACTGTCAAGTTTACTATTCAGCGTGCGTTGGCGCCGCGCGCGGACAATGCGCGCCACCGGTCCAGGCGTCGCCGTTTCCCCGACGGTCTCTCTCCCTCCCCTGACGCCTGGCCGGCCCTTACAAAAACAACGATTCCAGAAGGGTCCCCCAGAATGAAGAACTCCCTGATTGCCGCCGCACTGCTGGCGGTGCCCGCGCTTGCCCTGGCTACCGGCGCTTCGGCGGCCGATGGCGTGTCCTACAACTACATCCAGGGCGGCTACGCCGCCACCAACGGCGACGGCAACGTCGATGCCGACGGCTGGGCGATCGACGGCTCGGTCGCCGTGCACCCCAATTTCCACCTGTTCGGTGCCTTCAACCAGCAGGAAATCGACAACACCAATATCGACATCGACCAGTGGCGCGCCGGCGTGGGCTACAACCACGAGATCTCGCCGCGGGTCGACCTGCTCACCCGCATCGCCTACGAGAAGTTCGACGCCGGCAGCAACCTGGACTTCGACGGTTACAGCGTCGAGGCCGGCGCCCGCGCGGCGCTGACCAACAACCTGGAAGGCTACGCGCTGGCCGGCTACGAGAACTACGACAGCAACGGCCTGCTCGCCGATGACAGCAACTTCTACGGCCGCCTCGGCGCGCAGTGGAAGTTCAACCAGAACTGGGGCGTGAGCGGCGACGTCAAGTTCTCCGACGGCGACACGCAGTGGTTCGTCGGTCCGCGCCTGACCTGGTAACCGCAGCATCACCATCAAGCGACAAGGTTTTACCCGCGATCGATCTCTCTCCCCGCATCGCGACCAGCCCGGCCAGCAATGGCCGGGCTTTTTAATGTCTCGGCCTTCGAGTTTTCGCAGGAGTGGTTTCAGCCGCGAGCTTTTCGCGAGTCGCCAATCCTCGGCCCGGCCCCCAAGAGCTCGCGGCTGAAGCCGCTCCTACAAAGTGCCCCGACGGGCTCTGCTTCAACGGATCCGAACCACCTGTGTCGATGGCAGACCCGGAGGGCGGCGCGCATGGATATGCAGCGCCCTCCGGGTCTGCCGGCATAAGCGGCATGAGTGATTTCCAGAAGAGCGGGGAGCAGGAAGCAGGAGACTGCAGGCTCTCGCCCCGAGGGCCGAGCTACCCGGCTGGGTATTCGGCCTTCTGCTCGCGCGACAGCAGGCGCTGCAGCGCTTCGGCCGGGGTGATGTCGCCGTGCAGCACGGCGCGCACGTTCTCCGAGATCGGCAGCTCCACGCCGTGGCGCTCCGCCAGGCGCATGACTTCGTTGGCGGTCTGCACCGACTCGACCACCTGGCCGATCTCGCGCACCGCATCCTCGAGCGTCTGGCCGCGGCCGAGCGCAAGGCCGAGGCGGCGGTTGCGCGACAGGTCGCCGGTGCAGGTCAGCACCAGGTCGCCGAGGCCCGCCAGGCCCATCAGGGTTTCGGCGCGGCCGCCGATCGCGGCGTTGAGCCGCAGCATTTCGTTGAGGCCGCGGGTGATCAGGCCGGTGCGGGCGTTGAGGCCCAGTTCCATGCCGTCGGCGGCGCCGGTGGCCACGGCCAGCACGTTCTTCATCGCCCCGCCGAGCTCGGCGCCGCGCATGTCGCTGCCGGTGTAGGCGCGGAATTCCGGGCCGTGCAGCACGTCGGCGACCTGCTGCACGAACGCGGTGTCCTCGCCCTGCACGGTCAGCGCGGTCGGCAGGCCGAGCGCGACTTCCTTCGCAAACGACGGCCCGGTGACCACCGCCAGCGGCACGTCCGGGCCGAGCAGTTCGCCCGCCACTTCGTGCAGGAAGCGCCCGGAGCCGGGTTCGAAGCCCTTGGCCGCCCACGCCACGCCGGCGTGCGCCGGGCGCAGCGGCGCCAGCGCGCGCAGGGTTTCGGTGAACGCGTGCGACGGCACCACCACCAGCACCAGGTCCGCACCGCGCATCGCGGCGGCCAGGTCGGTGGTGGCGCGCAGGCTTTCAGGCAGCGCGATGCCCGGCAGGTAGCGCGGGTTTTCGTGGCGCCGGTCGATCGCCTCGGCCACCGCGGCGTCGCGCCCCCAGAGCACGGTCGGGTGACCGTGCCTGGCAATCAGTGCAGCCAGCGCGGTGCCCCAGGAGCCGGCTCCCAGCACCACCACCGACGATGTCGCTTCCGCCATGGCGGATCAGGCGTTGCCGGCCGGTTCGCTGGCGGCCAGGTTGCCGTCGCCGCCCTTGGCCTGCTGCTCGGCGCGCTGGCGCAGGCTTTCGGCGTAGAGGGCTTCGAAGTTGATCGGCTGCAGCAGGAACGGCGGGAAACCGCCGGCCTGAATCAGGTCGCCGATGGTCTGGCGCACGTACGGATACAGGATGTTCGGGCAGTGGGTGCCGAGGATGGCGTCGAGCGCGGCATCGTCGAACCCGGCCAGGCCGAACACGCCGGCCTGCTGCACTTCGGCCAGGTAGGCGGTCCTGTCTTCGGCAAACGTGCAGGTCAGGGTGACGCCGAGCACGACTTCGAATGCGCTGTCGTTCAGGCGCTGCACGCGCTGGTTGAGGTTCATCTGCAGCTGCGGCTGGCCCTGCTCGTTGAACACGCCCGGCGCGCCCGGTGCCTCGAACGACACGTCCTTGACGTAGATCTTCTCGACGCTGAACTGCGGGCCGTTGGAGGCCGGCGCGGCGGCGCCGTTGCTGACGGGTTGGTCGGACATCTGGGAACTCCGGCTGAAAGGAAAAGACGGGAAAAGAGGCCGATTATGGCATGGCGCCACGGGACGCCCGGCTCGCGCCGGCCTCGCGGGCTCAGCCCCTGGCGCGGCCCTTGACCAGCGGCAGGTCGGCCTGCTGCCAGCCGCCGATGCCGCCGTCGAGCACGTGCACGTGCTCGAAACCGGCCTTTTTCAGGCGCCTGGCGGCACCGGCGGCGGTCTGGCCGGTCTTGCACACCAGCACCACCGGCAGCGACTTGGCCGGCGCGAGCTGCTTGCTTTCGGGATCGAACTGGCTCATCTGCACGTTCTTCGAGCCCGGCACGTGGCCCTTCTCGAAATCGGCCATCGGACGCAGGTCGACGACCAGCGCGTTGTCGCGGTTGATCAGCGCGGTCAGGGCGGCCGGCCGCAGCACCTTGTAGCCGCGGAACAGCTGCGCGATTTCGTTGCCGATGATCGCAAGGGTCAGGCCGACCAGCGCGATCGACAGCAATTCGTGGCGGCCGGCGAAGGCCAGCAGTTCTTCAGGATTCACGGGGTCTGACGGGGCAAGCCGGGAACTGGCGGGCCGCGATTGTCGCACAGGCGCCCGCGCGGGACGCCGGCGACGAGCCCGCGCCTATTCGCCTTCCCACAGGTCGGGCAGGCCGTTCATCTGCCACCAGGCCTTGGCCTCGGGGTCGTAGTGCCAGCGCTCGGTGTAGCGCATGCCGCGCTCGGTCATGGTGTGCTTGTTGATCACGCCCAGGTCGATCTCGCGCACCACGTCGCCGTCGGGCAAGGTCTGTGCGCCCAGGTCGTGGTAGCGGGAAATGCCGACGTGGTTGTAGCGCTCGAATTCCACTGCCGTCATCGGATGCGCTTCGCGATATTTGGCGTCGACCAGGTTCCAGGCGCCCTCGAAGTCGCCCCAGCGGATCGCCGCCGACCAGGCGTACTGCGCTTCGTGCAGCTTGTCGGCCTTGCCGCCCGTGCTGGCGCAGCCCGCAGCCAGCAGCGCAACGGCCAGCAGCAGCCACCAGTGCTTCAACATCCGCATCGCGTTTCTCCTCCCCGGGCCCGGCGTGGCGGCAAGGGTAGCAATCCGGGGCGCGCCTGCGCTTGCGTGCGATCGCAGAACGGCCGCGCCACCCCGGCGCGGCGAGTGGGGCTCACCCCGGTTTGCGCGCGATCGCCACGTAGCGCGCGCGCAAGGTCGTGGCAACGCCGCCGTCGGGCAGCGGCACGGTCGCGACCAGGGTGGTCCGGGCGCGGCCGCGTTCGCGCAGCGTGGCGATGAAGTCGCCCCACGCGCTGTCCTCGGCGATCCGCGCCTGCGCGCGCAGGTCGGCGAACAGCGGCGCCAGATAGCGCACCTCGCTGTCGGCGACGAACACGTCCGCGTCCAGCCCGGCCTGTTGCACGTGCAGCGTCACCAGTCCCCACGACGCCAGCGTCATCAGCGACACCAGGCTGCCGCCGAACGCGCAGCCCTTGTCGTTGACGTGCAGCGCCAGCGGCGCTTCCAGGGTCAGCGTGTCGCCGTCATGGCCGGCGATCCGCAGCTGCATCGCCGCCACCGGCGGCATCGCCTGGTAGTGGGCGTCCAGCGCGCGCAGGGCGGGTTGGTCTTGCAACGGCAGGGTCCTCGCTGGAAGGGATCGTCTTGCGTGGAAACGGATGCAGCGAGGCTTGCGAGCATCCCGGCGACCGCCCAAGCTGGCCGCATGCGCACTCGACCACCGCCTCCCACCGCACTGGCCGGATGCTACGTCATCTCGCTGCGCCCGGTGGGCGCGCATGCCGCGATCCGGCGCGCCGCGGCGGCCCACGGCGCACGCGTGCTGGCGCTGTCGCCATGGAAGCTGGTCCTGCACGACGACCGCACGGCCCGCGCCAGCCTGCGCGCCGCGCTGGCCGCGGACCGGGTGCTGGTGACCAGCCCGGCCGCGGTCGGCGCGGCGCGGGCGCTGCAGCCGCTGCATCGGCGGCGCGGGCAGCAGTGGTTCGCGGTCGGCGCGGGCACGGCCGCGGCGCTGCGGCGGGCCGGCATCGACGAGGTCGCCGCGCCCACGCGGATGGACAGCGAAGGCCTGCTCGCGCTGCCGGGGCTGCACGGCCTGCGCGGCAGCAGCGCCGGCCTGGTCACCGCGCCGGGCGGCCGCGGCCGCATCGTGCCGGCGCTGCAGCGCCGCGGCGCGCGCGTGCTGCGCGCCAACGTCTACGAACGCGTGCCGATCGCACCGTCGCCGCGCGCGCTCGCGGCGCTGCGCGCGCTGGCGGCGCCCGCCGCGCCCGCCTGGCTGCTGCTGAGCAGCGGCGAGGCATTGGCGCACCTGCTCGATGTCCTGCCCGGCGACGCCCTCGCCGCGCTGCGCCGCGCGCGCGTGGCCGCGGCCAGCGAACGGCTCGCGCAGCTGGCGGGCGAGAACGGCTTCAGCGGGATCGTCACCGCGGCCAGCGCGCGCCCGCGCGACCTGCTTGATGCCGCCGCGTCCACCGCCGCCGGATCCCGGAAGCAGCGCTGATCCGATAGCATTTGCGCCATCCCCCGACACAGTCGCCACCGGCCGCACGCCTTGAGCACTCCCGTTCCACCTCCCGCCACGCGCCGCCGCGGCGGTTCCGCGCTGGCCTGGCTGCTGGCGCTGCTGGTCCTCGCCGCGGGCGGCTGGTTCGGCTGGCACGGGTGGCAGGCGCGCACGCAGCATGCACGCGACGTCGAAGCGCAGGCCGACCAGCGCCTCGGCGCGCTCGAACAGCGCATCGACGCCCTGCACGCCGACCAGCGCGCGCAGGCGCAGCGGCTGCAGCAGGCCACCGCCACCAACCGCGTGCTGCGCGACGAACTGCTTGGCATCGGCCAGCGCGCGGCGCTGCTCGAGGACAGCGTCTCCGCGCTCGCGGACCCCACGCACAGCGGCGCGCAGGCGCTGCGCCTGGACGAACTCGAACTGGTGCTCGGCCTGGTCCAGCAGCGCCTGCAGCTGGCCGGCGACCTCGACGGCGCGCGCCGCGGCTATGCGCTTGCGGCAAACCTGCTCGACGGCATCCATGATCCCGCCTGGCTGAGCCTGCGCCAGACCCTGGCGCAGGAGCGCAGCGCGGTCGACGCGCTGGGCGCCGACCCGCGCGCGGTCGCAGCCGGTCGGCTGCAGGCGTTCGCCGCGGCGCTGCCGGCATTGCCGATCACCGTCGCCACGCGCGACGACGCGACGCTGCCGTGGTGGCAACGTGCGTTTGCTCGCGTCATCGACGTGCGCCACGCCGACACCGCGGTGGCGATCGAACCGGGCGACCGCGCCGCCGGGCTGGCCGCGCTGCAACTCGAGCTCACCCTTGCCCAGGCCGCCGCGGAACGTCGCGACCGCGACGGCTACCGCAATGCGCTTGCGCGCGCCGACGGCTGGACCACGCGCCTGTGGCCGGACACGCCGCAGCTGCGCGAGCGCCGCGCGGGCCTGCGCGAGCTGCGCGAACTGCCGCTGGCGATCGACCTGCCGACGCTGGGCACCACCCTCCAGCAGCTGCGTGCGATGCGCGCGGCGTCGCCCTGACGCGCCGCGCCGGTTCGAAAGCGTTCAGCGGCCCGATGCCGGGTTCACGCGGCGCGCGTTATAGAAGGGGTACTCGAATTGTTCGAGTGCCTTCCTGCCGCCCTTCCGCATCGCGGGCGAGGCGCCGGGAAAGTCGGTTCGACGCGTTCGTGCACGGATGCGGCCCGGGTCGACGCGGTACCGACACACACGGAGAGCGTGCGATGAACCTGTTCCGCAACTTGCTGTTCTGGATCGTGCTGGCGCTGGTGGGCGCGCTGCTCGCGCAGCTGCTGCTGGCCGATCCGGGCTACGTGCTGGTGCGCTACCGCGGCATGGACTACACCACCACGGTGGCGGCCGGTCTGTTGATCCTGGCCGGCACGCTGTTCGCGCTGTGGCTGCTGTGGAAGCTGCTGACGCTGCCGCTGCGCGCCTGGCGCGGGCATCGCGACCGGCAATCGCGCGCGCGGCTGGGCGGCGGCCTGGAGGCGCTGCACCACGGCCACTACGCGCGCGCGCAGAAGCTGCTGGAACAGGCCGCGGGCGACGACGACGCGGTTGCCGGCGTCGCCCGCAGCGCCGCGGCGCAGGCCGCGCTGGCGCGCGGCGACGTCGCCGGCGCGAGTGCGCAAGTCGAGGCGATGGGCGAACGCCACGCCGCTTCGCGCGCGATCGCCGCCGCCGAGCTCGCGCTCGCCGATGGCCGCCCCACCGACGCGCTGGTCGCGCTCGACGCACCGGCCGCGCAGCCGTTGCCTCCGCGCGGGCTCGCGCTGCGCGCCGAGGCGTTCGCCATCTCCGGCCAGGGCGCGCAGGCCTACGGCATGCTCGGCCCGATGCGCCAGCAGCAGGCGCTGCCCGAGGCGCGCCTGTCCGAGCTGGAAACCCGCTGGGCCGAGGCGTCGCTGCACGAAGCCGGCGACGCCAACGTGCTGGCGGACCGCTGGGAAGCCCTGCCCAAGCCGCTGAAATCCGAGCCGCGCGTGGTGATCGCCTACGCCGACCGCGCCGCCGACCTGCGCTGGGAGGATGCGTCGGCAAAGAGCATCGAGCAGGCGCTCGACGCGCGCTGGGACGAGCGCCTTGCCGCGCGCTACGGCACCCTTCCGATCGCCCGCCTGGAACAGCGCCGCGACAACGCGCAGCGCTGGCTGCAGGCGCACCCGGCCAGCCCCGCATTGCTGCTGACCCTGGCGCGGCTGGCCCGCGCGCAGGGCCAGTGGCCAGCGGCTCAGGACTACCTGCACCGCGCCCTGGCGCAGGGCGCCGGCAGCGAAGCCTGGGAAGAGTTCGGCCACGGCTTCGCCGCCGCCGGTGACGACGCCAGCGCCCGCATCGCCTACGTCAACGCCCTGCGCGCGGCGCGCGGCGAAACGATCGAGCGGCTGCCCGCCCAGCGCGACCTCCGGCAGACAATCTACGACCGCGCTGTGACCGAGGAACGCGACGAACACGGCCTGCCGAGGTTGCGCGAGTAACCAACGCAGCTTTCCACGTCCGTCGCGGGAGCCGCGAGCGTTTTCCTGAAGACCCCGAGCCATTCCTCAAAAAAGCTCGCGGCTCCCGCCGCTCCTACGGACCCCGCACGATGCCCCTGCCCCGTTCCCTGGATCCCGAGAATCTGCGCGAGGAAGTCCCCGGATTCGCGCACTGGTTCCGCTACCCGCTGCACGCACACGACTTCCATCCACTGCGCGCCGGCGATGACGCGCACGCAAGCCTGCTCGGCTACTACGCCGCCAAGCCGCTGTACGGAAAACTCGACGCGCACGGTCGCGTGGACCGCAGCGCCGGCCTCAACGGCGAGGTGGTCGCGGTGTTCGTGCCATCGCCGGCACGATCATGGCGACACGCGCGCCTGGTTCGCGCCCGCATGCCGCGCCGGCGCGTCCGTCGCGCCGATGGCACCCGCAACTGGCCGGCGATCCGGCGCGCCGCCGAGGCGGCGATTCGCCGCAGCCTGTAACGCGAGACTGGCACTCGCGCTTAGCACCGCGCGCGGCCACATGCATGAGCGACCGCCGGAATCTCCGCGTGACACGCGTCGCAATCCTTCCCAATGGAGTGAAGGTATGCTTTTCCTTCGACAAGGAGATCGGGATGACGCAGGGATTCGCGCGCTGTCTGTGCCTGCTGCTCGGCTGCCTGCTGGCCGCCTGTACCACCCGCACGGACGCGCAGGAGAAAGACATGGGATTGGACCCCGCCACCGCGGCTTACCAGAAGTACGGCTACAACGACCGCCCGGTCGAAGCCCGCCTCGGGCCGCACCGCTACCTGATTCCGGCCAATTACTTCCGCGACCAGATCGGCCCGGACTTCCAGGGCAACTTCAGCCTGCTGGTGCAGTGGCCGGACCTGCAACCGCTGCCGCCGGGCGAGCGCTCGAAGCAGGACATGGAGACGTTCGCGAAGCAGGTCACGATCTCGCCCGATTACGTGGATCGGGTACCGATGGAAGGGCTGCTGGAGAAGTCGATCCAATCACATTCTGCGAAAGATTCACTCGCTTACCAAAATCCACGCGAACGGCTCGACTTGCGTGATGCACAAGCACCCGTGTTCGGCCTCATTCCCTACCATGTCAACCATGATCGGCTTGTTGCCTACGAGAAACAGCAGGAACAGGTTTTCGGCTTTCCGTCCACCGCCAAGCTGGAGGATACCTGGGACTGGTACGTTGCCCGCGATACTGGGGGTGCGGTTTCCACCGTAATCAAGTGCGACTCCCACCTGCAACCCGACGGATTCATCATCCACGGCGAGCGCCTGATCCGCGAAGGCCATCGCTCGGCCGGCTGCATCCACTACTTCCTGATGCCGGACGAGAAGATCTCGTTCTCGGCCTTCTATCCGCGGGTGTTCCTCCGGGACTGGAAGCGGATCGAGGATCGTGCCCGCGCGTTGCTGACGCAATATCGCAAGGATTGACCTGCTTCATTCTGCAAGGAAGTGCATCGTGGCAAGACTCGATCAACGAGACATGGATGTCCTGAGCTTTTACGCGCAGAAGGGAAACCGCGAACTGTACTGGAACTACCTGGCCCAGCACGAAGGCAGCGACGGCTACGGCCTGCTCGCGCTGGGCGTGGTGCGCAACGACAGCATGCCGGGTGCCGTGGCCAACAACTTCGCACAGAACTATGCTCGCAGCCATGACGATCGCGTGCTCACTGAGCGTGAATGGGAGCAATTCGGTCAGGACTTGCTCGTGCGCGACCTCGAACGACGGCAGTACTGGATGAACAGACATCGACCGGATCTTGCACTCAACCTGCCGGTCAAGGAAATCCAGTCCGCGCATGACAAATCCTTCCAGGATCACGACATCGATCCCAACGCCTGGACCCCGCGCCAGCTGCTCGAGGCCGCGCGCCGGCAGGGTGGCGAACAAGCCGCCGAAGGCGTCTGGCACGCGATGCTCGACAACAACGCGCTTGGCCTCGGCCTGGGGATCGGCCGCGCCGGCATCACCGTCGGCGACATCGTGCGCTACAACGACGAACACCTGCCGGCCATGCGCTACACCGGCGCGTTGGCCGGCGCCAGCGCGATGGCCTCGCAGGATCGGCCGGACACCGATCCGGACGTGATCGGTGCGGCCGGCTTCTACTACCTGTACGACCGCAACGCATGCGAATGGTCGAGCATCGCCGGCGGCGGGATGGGCGGACCGATAATACGTCGCGTCACCGATCCGGCGCGCATCGCCGAGCTCGACGGCGCCCGAGCCGTGCGCCTGGAGCGGCAGCAGAAGGCGGCGCAATTCCATCCGCTCGACCCGCACCGCGAGATCGCACGCAGCCCTTTCACGCTCGCCGGGGCCGATGTTCCCGCAACCACGAACCAGCTCGCCATGCACGATCCAGACCACCCCGACGACCCCTTGTACCTGAGCAGCCGCGAAGCCGTGCGTCGACTCGATGCCGCCCTCGGCCGCACGCCGGACCAGAGCAGCGAATGCATGGCCGCCAGCCTGGCCTGCCTCGCCCGTCGTCGCGGACTCGACCGCGTCGACCACGTCGTGTTGAGCGAACACAACGAGAACGTCCGCCAGGGCGAGAACGTGTTCGTCGTGCAGGGCCGGCTTGATGATCCTGCGCATCTGCGCGCGCACATGAAGACGCAAGTCGCGGTGGAAACGCCGGCTGCCGAGTCGTTTCGCCAGCTCGATGCGCTGCGCGACGCCATGCAACCGATGCCGGCGCGGCAGCAGCAGGCCGTCGACGACGTGGCGATCGAACAGCAGCGCGTGGCGCCGGTGCGGATCGTCTAGGGAAGGCCTGGTGGCCCGGCTTCTGCCCGTCATCCCTGCGAGGGCGGGAATGACGGCAACTGTTCAGAGGTGTCCTTCGCGCTCAGCGCTCCAGGATCGCCACCACGCCCATGCCGCCGGCGGTGCAGATCGACACCAGGCAGCGGCCGCCGCCGCGCTGCTGCAACTCCTTGGCCGCGGTCGCGACGATGCGCGCGCCGGTCGCCGCGAACGGGTGGCCGGTGGCCAGCGACGAGCCGTTGATGTTGAGCTTCGCCAGGTCGATCTTGCCCAGCGGCGCATCGAGGCCGAGCCGGGTCTTGCAGTAGTCCTCGCTCTCCCACGCCCGCAGCGTGCACAGCACCTGCGCGGCGAAGGCCTCGTGGATCTCGTACAGGTCGAAGTCCTGCAGGGTGAGGCCGTTGCGCGCCAGCATCTCCGGCACCGCGATGGTCGGCGCCATCAGCAGGCCTTCGCCGTGCACGAAGTCGACCGCCGCCACCTGCGCGTCGCGGATGTGGCACAGCACCTCGTGGCCGTGCGCCGCGGCCCATTCGTCGCTCGACAGCAGGCAGGCGGCCGCGCCGTCGGTGAGCGGCGTGGAATTGCCGGCGGTGAGCGTGCCGCGGCCGGAGACCTTGTCGAATGCGGGCTTGAGCGTCGCCAGTTTCTCCAGCGAGGTGTCGGCGCGCAGGATGTTGTCGCGCGAGACGCCGCGGAAACTGACCACCAGGTCGTCGAAGAAGCCGCGGTCATAGGCTGCGGCGAGCTTGTGGTGCGAGGCGACGGCCAGTTCGTCCTGCGAATCGCGCGAGATGTTCCATTCCTTGGCCATGTCCTCGCAGTGGTCGCCCATGCTCTTGCCGGTGCGCGGCTCGGCCACGCCGGGGAACTCGGGCTTGAGTTCGCGGAAGTGGAAGCCCTTGAACGCGGCAATCCTGTCGCGCGTGGTCTTGCCGCGCGCCGCTTCGAGCAGGCGCCGGCGCAGCTTCTGGCCGTAGACGATCGGCACGTCGGAGGTGGTGTCCGAGCCACCGCCGATCCCGGCCTCGATCTGGCCGGTGGCGATCTTGTTGCCGATGGTGATCAGCGCGTCGAGCGAGGTGCCGCAGGCGCGCTGCAGGGTGATGCCCGGGGTCAGCGGCGACAGGCCCGACGACAGCGTCGCCTCGCGGCCGAGGTTCCAGTCGCTGGGATGCTTGATCACCGACCCGAGCGCCACCTCGCCCAGCTGCTGCCCGTGCAGCCCAAACTTCTCGACCAGCGCGCCCAGCGTGCGCACCGACATGCCGAGGTTGCCGACGTCGGCGTAGGCCGTGTTCTGGCGGCAGAAGGGGATGCGGACGCCGCCGAGGACGGCGACGGGACGGCCATGGAGCATCGGGTTTGCCTCGTTGCGGGCCTGCCAGCGTGGCGGGCCATAATGGATTGGAGTCTAGCGCCGTGACGGTGTACGGCCAATCATGAGCAGGCGATGAGCGAACCGATTCTGCACGTCCTCGGTGCACTGGCACTGGAACTGACCCCCGGCAGCAGCGCCGCGCGCGATGCGCTGCCGCAGCGCGAGGCCGGCGAACTGGGCGCCGCGATGGCGCGCGACCTGGCCCGCTTCGCGCCGCAGGCTGCAACGCTGGACCTGACCACTACCGGCGCGCACTACGACCCGGTCGAACTGCTGCGTCCGGGCTGGCCGGTGCATCGCGAGCTCGACCAGCTCGGCGCGCGCGCGCCCGGCGGCGGCAGTGGCGGCGGCCGCATCATCGCCTTCGGCAGCCACGACGGGCGCCTGCCCGGCGCGCTGTCGCCATCACCGGACTACGCCGGCGGCCCGCTGCGGCTGGTGCCCTGGTCGCTGGCCGGCGCGGGCGATGTCGCAAGCGAGGTCGGCGAGGCCTGCGAACGCGACCTGATGGAACGCGGCATGGCCGGCGCCGACACCGCGCTGCTGGCGCAGGAAGCGTTCGGCCTGCAGGTCGAGCACGCCCGCTACCTGACCATGCACGACCTGTGCGCGCTGATGGCGATGCAGTACGAGCACGCAGGCCTGGCACCGCTGTGGCCGGTGCTCGAAACCGCGCTGCTCTCGCCCGAGCGCGAAGCCTGGCTGGACGCCCCGCCCGAACCGCTGCTGCGCTACGCAGGGCAGGAGGCGCGCATCGCCCTGCTGACCCCGGCCGCGTGGCGCGCGCGCAACGCGGCGGCAAACGGCGACGGCAAGGACATGGATGACGAACGCCTGCAGCGCGGTTTCGCCCATTACGAGGCGCGGCAGCGCCAGTTCGCCGCGGTGCTGCGCGCGCACGGCGTGGCGGTGACGTTCGCGCATTGCCAGGGCGATCCGGCGGCCGAGCTGTAGGTCGGGGCGACGTCCCCGACGCGGTGGATCCCGATCATCGAGGGGCGCCGCGGGCGTAGTCCCGACCTACGGCATCCCGGCTTCGAGGATGTCGTAACCGGCGTCGGCCATGCCAAGCGCCGCGTAGGTGCCGCGCGCCGCATCGTTGCCGCGCTCGACGTACAGGCGCAGGCCGACCACGCCGGGCGTCGCGCGCGCCAGCGCCTCCACGTGCCGATACAGCGCCGCGAACACGCCCTGCCGCCGCTGCGCCGGGACCACGTACACGCTCTGGATCCACCACCAGTGGCCGTTGCGCCAGTCGCTCCATTCGCGGGTGAGCATCAGGGTGCCGGCGGGCTCGCCACCGTCGTCGACGGCGACGAAGTAGCGCGCCTTCGCCGGATCGGCGATGCCCGCGTCGATGCCGGCGCGCACGGTGCCGGGATCGAGGTGCTTGCGCTCGGTTTCCCACGCCATCGCGATGGCGCAGTCGGCGAGCCAGTCACAGTCGGCGGCAGTGGCTTCCCGGATCGAGCGCGTGGTCATGTGGCGGAGAGTCCAGCAGGCGATTACTGGGCCTTGATCACCCCGCAGGCCACGCGCGCGCCGGCGTTGCCGGCCGGCTGCGACTGGTAGTCGTCGGGTGCGGCGTGCACGATCACCGCGCGGCCGGCAATGTCGTTGGCCGCGCCGCCGCCAAGGGTGACGCCGGCCAGGTGGATGTCGATGGCCGCCACGCCCTGGGCGTTGGCAAGGATGTTGTCCATGTCGCCGGCGTGATGCGTCGCCGTGCCGGCGCGGCCGTGGGCGCTGCCGGTCGGATTGAAGTGGCCACCGGCGCTGCTGGCATCGGCGGCGCTGCAGTCGCCCTTCTCGTGCACGTGGATGGCGTGGGACTTGCCGCCGCCGAGGCCGCCGATCTCGCCGGTGATGTGCACGCCGTCGCCCATCGGCACGATCGACAGCTTGCCGCTGACCAGGCTGCCCGATGCCGAGGCAAGGTTGACGGTGGCCGATTCCGCCGCGCTGGTGACCGGCGTGGCCGGGGTCGGCGACGACATCGGCGGCGGCGCCTTCTCGCCCGTGGTCGAACAGGCCGCCAGCGCGCAGGCGGCGGCGACGGCGAGCAGGTGGTGGCGATGGCGGTTGGGCATGGTGATCTCCTTGCTGAAAGTCCGCGCACGCTAGCGCGCGCGGGGTTCACGGTGGATGAAAGCACGCGGGTCGAACGCGGGCGGGCTGAGAACAGGATGTTCGAACGCACGCCTACGAAAGCCGAAC
The DNA here is from genome assembly GCF_000422305.1 of Luteimonas mephitis DSM 12574. GTDB lineage: Bacteria > Pseudomonadota > Gammaproteobacteria > Xanthomonadales > Xanthomonadaceae > Luteimonas > Luteimonas mephitis. Next base: position 791,289 of record NZ_KE383816.1, read on the forward strand.
GGGCAATGGCCCGTCCGCGCGCCGCATCAACGGCGCTTGCGCCCGGTCCCGAGCTTTCGGGCGAGTGTATTGCGGCCAAGCCCCAGGCGCTGCGCGGCCTCGGCACGGCGGCCTCCGGTGTGCGCGAGCGCGGCTTCGAGCAGCGCGCGGTCGAAACGTTCCAGCGCTTCGGCATGGATGCCGCTGTCGCCGCTGGCCAGGCGCTCGCGCGCCCAGGCCGCGAGCGCGTCGTCCCACTCGCGCGCGGGCGCACGCCGCGAGGCGGCCAGCATGCCGTCGAGGTCGGCCGGCGTGATGGTGTCGCCCGGCGCGAGCGCGGCCAGCCGCCAGCACAGGTTCTCCAGTTCGCGCACGTTGCCCGGCCAGTCGTGCCCGAGCAGGCGTTCGAGCGCGGCCTTGCCGAAACGCTTGCGCGGCGCGTCGAATTTTTCCGCCGCTGCCTGCAGGAAGCGTTCGGCCAGCTTCGGCACGTCGTCGCGGCGCTCGCGCAGCGGCGGCAGGTGCAGCCGCACCACGTCGAGGCGATGCAGCAGGTCGGCGCGGAAGCGGCCTTCGGCCACCAGCGCCTCGAGGTCCTGGTGGGTCGCGGCGACCACGCGCACGTCGACCCGGATCAGCTCACGCCCGCCGACGCGGAAGAACTCGCCTTCGGCCAGCACCCGCAGCAGCCGCGTCTGCAGCGACAGCGGCATGTCGCCGATCTCGTCGAGGAACAGGGTGCCGCCGTCGGCCTGTTCGAAGCGGCCGACGTGGCGCTTGCTCGCGCCGGTGAACGCGCCGGCCTCGTGGCCGAACAGTTCGCTTTCCAGCAATTCGGCCGGGATCGCGGCGGTGTTGAGGGCGACGAACGGCGCGCGCGCGCGCGGCGATTCGCGGTGCAGCGCGCGCGCCACCAGCTCCTTGCCGGTCCCGGTCTCGCCGGTGACCAGCACCGACAGCGGCGCCTGCGCGAGCCGGCCGATCGCGCGGAACAGCTGGCGCATGGCCGGGGTATCGCCAACCAGCGCATCGATGGGTGCCGCTGCGGGTGGTGCAGGCGCGACATCGCCATCACCAGCGCCCTCGCCGCGCTGCGCCAGCACGCGTTCGGCCAGCGCCACCGCGTCGTCAAGGTCGAAGGGCTTGGACAGGAATTCGTGCGCGCCACCGCGGAACGCCCCGGCGGTGCTGGCCACGTCGGTGTACGCCGACATCACCACCACCGGCAGCCGCGGGTGCGCGTGCTTGAGCCGGTCGAGCAGCACCAGGCCGTCGTCGCCGGGCATGCGCACGTCGGTGAACAGCAGTTGCGGCGGCGGACGCATGCCCAGCGCGTCGAGCACCGCGCCGGCCGAATCGAAGCCGACCACGTCGAAACCGGCCTCGCGCAACGCGGTGGCCAGCACGAAGCGCACGCTGCGGTCGTCGTCGACGATCCAGATGGTGGCGGTCATGACCTTAGCTCCTGCAAGAACAGCACGCGCGACTAGGCACCAGCACTGCTACCTCCATCCCCACCTGCCTCACCCACCATCGGCAGCAGCAGCGTGAACACCGTGTGCCCCGGCCGCGAGCGAAAGGCCAGCGAGCCCCGATGCTCGCGCGCCACCTGCTGCGCCAGCGCCAGGCCCAGGCCGCTGCCTTCCGCGCGTCCGGACACCAGCGGCAGGAACACCTGTTCGGCCAGCGCCTCGGGCACGCCGCGGCCGTCGTCGACGATCTCCAGCCGCAGCGCAAGCGGATGCACCTCATCGGCGATGCGCACCGCGTGCTCGACCCGGGTGCGCAGGGTGACGTTGGCGGCGCCGGCCTCGATCGCGTTGCGTACGAGGTTCCAGGTGGCCTGCACCAGGCGATCCGCGTCGCCGGCCAGGTCGGGCAGGCTCGGGTCGTAGTCGCGCGCAAGCTTCACCGCCCAGCCGGCATCGGATTCGGCCAGGCGCAGCACCCTTTCAAGCACCGCGTGGATGTTCAGCGCTGCGTGCGGCTGCGGTGGCATCGGCGACAGCAGCCGGTCGAGCAGCTGCGCCAGGCGCTCGACTTCGGATTCGATCAGGCCGGTCAGCTCGCGCGACGACGCATCCTCGACCCGCCGCGACAGCAGCTGCGCCGCGCCCTTCAGCCCGGCCAGCGGGTTGCGCAACTCGTGCGCCAGCCCCTTGAGCGCCGCCGACAGCGCCGACGGCAGCGCGGCCACCGGATCCTCGCCGGGGAACTCGTCGACCGGATGGGCCTCCAGCAGCCAGCCGCCGGCTTCAAGCGCCCCGGTCCACACGTCTGCGAAACGTGGCGAAGCGCCGAGGAACGCCAGCGGCAGCCGCCGCAGGCGGATCTGCTCCTGCGCGGCGCCGTCCGCCAGCCAGCGCGCCAGCGCATCGCCCTCGAACTCCAGCGCCGCCAGCGGCAACCCCTGCAGGCGCCGTGCCCCCACCCCGAGCCAGCGCGCGAAGGCGGGATTGCAGCCGGCGATCGCGCCGTCCGCATCCGTCCACGCCAGCGGCGTGGCGAGGGCGTCCAGGTCGGGCGGCAGCACGGGTGCGGAAGGCATTGCACCATATTAGTGCAGCGCTTGACCTTGGTTGCGTGGCCTGTTTCAGCTTCGGTTGCGGAGCGTGGAGGCCCATCGCGTTGCGATCCCGCCCCGTGCGACGGCAGGAGTGCAGCATCGCGTACACGACATTGCCATCTGGGACGAACTTCGCGCATGATGCGCGGTAATCGCCCTAGAGAAAGGAACTCCGCTTGAACGCCGAAATGTGTCCGATGGAATTGCTTCGGCAGGCCCGAACCCGCTATTCGCAGAAGCAGCTGGCCGCCCTGCTTGAGGTGAACGAAAGCACGCTGCGACGCTGGAAGGTCGGCGAGGACATTCCGTCCTACCGGGTCGATTCGATCCGTCAGCGACTGCTGCCGTTGCTGACGGCGCCGGCCAACGACGACTCGGCCTTTACCTTCATCGACCTGTTCGCCGGCATCGGCGGCATCCGACTCGGTTTCGAGGAGCTGGGCGGGCGCTGCGTGTTCACCAGCGAGTGGAACACGTTCGCGCAGAAGACGTACCTCGCGAACTTTCCACAGGACGACGGGCATCTCCTGGTCGGCGACATCACGCAGGTGGATGCGGCCGACGTGCCGGACCACGACGTGCTGCTCGGTGGCTTCCCCTGCCAGCCCTTCAGCATCGCCGGCGTGTCCAAGAAAAACGCGTTGGGGCGGCCACACGGTTTCGAGGACACCACGCAGGGCACCTTGTTCTACGACGTGGCGAGGATCATCGCCGCCAAGCGACCGAAGGCGTTCTTGCTGGAGAACGTCAAGAACCTGCTGTCCCACGACCGCGGAAACACGTTCGCGACGATCCTGCGCGTGCTTCGGGAAGAACTCGGATACGAAGTCCACCATCGCCTCATCGATGGGCGTCACTTCGTTCCGCAGCACCGAGAACGAATCATCATCGTCGGCTTCCGTGATTCTGCGGGCTTCGACTGGGACGACCTCCGTCTGCCTGAAGCCGACAAGCGCATGGCGGCGATCCTGCATCCTCAGGACGGCAGCGAACTGGTCGAGTCGCGCTGGACCGGCGGGCCACGCGGGAAGATCGACGACAAGTACACGCTGACACCGAAGCTGTGGGCCTACCTGCAGAGCTATGCCGCCAAGCACAAGGCGGCGGGAAACGGCTTCGGATTCGGGCTGGTCAACGGCAACAGTGTTTCACGCACGTTGTCGGCGCGCTACTACAAGGACGGCTCGGAGATCCTTGTCTCGCAGGGACCGCGCAAGCGCCCCCGTAGACTGACCCCGCGCGAATGCGCGCGACTGATGGGCTTCCCCGACTCCTTCCAGATTCCGGTCAGCGACACCCAGGCCTACAAGCAGTTCGGTAACAGCGTCGTCGTTCCGGTGATACAGGAGGTAGCGCGCATCATGGTCCCGCGCGTGATGGAACTGGTGATGCGCGAGCAGAAAGAGCAGACCGCGTTGCCGCTTAACTGAAAGGAGCGAACCACATGGACGAGAGCCGCATTCCCCGCCTTGCCGACGACAGCCGCGAGAGCGTTTCCCGCTGGTTTGAACAGATGTACGATCGCGGCCTGCTGTTTCATCCGGACGATGATCCCGCCAACATCGTTTGCATCGCTGACGACAGCCCGACGTTCACCGCATCCGAGTGTGAAGAACTTCGAGACACGATCGCGCACATGCTCAGCTGTCACGGAGATGACGTGTACGACATAGGCTTGCCGTTCTTTCTGCGGGATCTTCCAGGCGAGAAGCGGTGGCCGACATAGTCGACAAGGAAACGCGCAGCCGGATGATGTCCGGCATTCGCGGGCGGGACACAAAGCCGGAGTTGCAGGTTCGTCGCTTCCTGCATGCTGCCGGCTTCCGCTTTCGACTGTCCCCGCGGGATGTGTTCGGCAAGCCCGACATCGTTCTGCCGAAGTACCGAGCGGTAGTGTTGGTGCATGGTTGTTACTGGCATCGTCACGAGGGCTGTCGGTTCACAACGACACCGGCAAGCAATTCCGAGTTCTGGCTGGCAAAGTTCGAATCCAACAAGCGACGCGATCGAGAGGTGGCGGAACGGCTTCGCAGCGACGGCTGGAACGTGCAGGTCGTGTGGGAATGCGAGATTGGCGCCAAGCGTCTTCAGCGCCTGGCGCTGGATATCAGGGGGAATGCATGAGCGAGGATTTCCGCAGTTGGCTCGACGCACACGCCGGCGACGAGTGGCATTGGTACATCAAGCGCTTGGCCGCGAATGACACCAATGCGACGGGGGCGCATCAGGCCGGTCCCTACCTACCGAAACAGCAAGCGTTTGACCTCTTTCCATCGCTCCGCGCCCAGACCCCCAACCCCAAGGTGGTTTTTGCCGCGTCCGTCGACTCCCACGGCCTTCCGGAACGTGATGTGACCGTGACCTGGTACAACCAGCGCTCCCGGAACGAGTGCCGCATCACCCGTTGGGGTGGGCAAGTCTCGCCAGTCGTGCATCCTGACTCCACCGGCGCCGCTGTCGTGCTTGCGTTCCGCAAGCAGTCCGGCACTGACTCCGACTACTGCGCGGTGTGGGTCTGCAGAGAGGCAGAGGTCGAAGTTCTGGAAGAGCGAGTCGGCCCGGTGGAGCCCGGACTTCCCCTCCTCGTTTCGGGACAACTCCCACTGTTCCGGGCGCCCACGCAAACCAGTTGCACGCTGACGGCTGCGACGATGCCCGCGGATTGGTTGACACGATTCCCTGCAGGACAGGAAATTGCCGAGTATTGCGCGCAGCTGCGTCGCGCACCCGGCAAGCCGGTCGATGATCGGCTCCTGATTCGCCGCGCATGCGAGTACGAGATGTTTCTCTCTATCGAGAAAATTCACGTGCTGCCGCGCCTGCAGCAGGGCTTTGCGAGCGTCGACGAGTTCATCAACTACAGCAGTTCGGTCAACAACCGCCGAAAGAGTCGATCCGGTCGCTCCCTTGAGCTCCATCTGAACGCGCTATTCCGCGAGGAGGGAATCAGCTTCTCCCACGGCGAAGTCTCGGAAGGAAACAAGAAGCCAGACTTCCTGTTCCCTTCGGCATCAGCCTACCGCCGAGGGGAGAAGCCACTGTGGATGCTGGCGGCCAAGACCACCTGCAAGGATCGCTGGCGACAGATTCTCAACGAAGCCAACCTGATTCCGAACAAGCACCTGATTACCTTGCAGGAAGGCGTTTCGACCAACCAGTTCAGGGAAATGCGGGATGAAGGCGTGACCCTTGTTGCGCCTGCGCGTCTGCATCGTGCCTATCCGGCGGCCATTCGCCCGGACCTTATGACACTCGAGACGTTCGTCCAGACTGTCAGGCGGTAGCTTCGGCCTTGACGTGAGACGACGTCGACTTGCTGCGCTCTTCAACGGCAAGCACGGCCTTCGCTCGCGCGATTGCCTTCTCGATAAACTCGTCGATCGCCAACTTCTCCAGCACCTCGAAGGCCACGCCGCCTCCAAGGACGTTGATCGCCTTCATCACCTCCCGGATGTGGCGCTCTTTTGCTACCAGCCAGTCGTCAACCTGCATCCGGTGAAGAATTCGTCGCGCCAACGCCACCCGCGAGAAGATCCACGGCCGCTCTACCAAGGTCAGTCGTACATCGGCCTTGCTGAGAATCAGATTGAGGGCCAAGTTCGGATCTTCCGGCATGAGTCGATGGGCGATCCATCCGTTCCACCACAGCTGGGCGAGGGCATTGTGGTCACGTGCATCGGTTCGTGTGGTGGCAAACATGGTGCGCCGCACCTTGTCCACGAATCGGTCATCGGAAGTCCCCGACAGCCAGCGTTCGCGACAGTAGGTCAGGCCATCCACATGGCAGAGCCGCACCCAGACACGATTCTCGCGCGCCATTGATGGCGTCAGCGATCCGAGGGCTTTCCAGACCTTTCTGGAGTTCTCGATCTCGGCGGCTCGGTCGTCCGGCGCCGGATCAAGTTCTCTCAGCAAGGCGGGTGTGTATTCGACACGCAGCGGAATCGACCAGTCGCCCTTTTCGACGAGGTCGTCGAACCCGGAAACCATGTACCGATCGGTGTTTTCACCGATGTCGTTCCAGAGGCGGTCCGCCACTGCCTGCCCCACATAAAGAACCCGGGCCATCAGTGAATCCCCTCGATAACCGAGTACATGGAGCCGAGAGGCTCGTTGAGAAGCGCCTGTGCCTTGCGAGCCAAGTCGCGGTTGTCGAGACTGATTCCAAGCTGATTGCAGCGGGACTCGATTGCCTGATACCAGCGCAACTCCGGTTTGGCCCCATCAGTGGCGATGATAGACAGCAGCTCGACGATGCACGGCAAGTACAGGCTCGTGATGAGCAGATCCCGAGTCCGACCGTTCCTCAATTCGATCAGTTGGGAAAACAGATCGGGTGACACATGAATTTCGATCGCCTGCCCCTCGGTTCCAAGTTCGAAGCGCGGCGAGGTGATCTCCGGGTCCGGCTGTAGTACGAACACCGACTCCAGTGGCTGCAGCTTCTCCAGCCCCGCCTCAAAGCGCTGCTCGTGTCCGACTGCGATCAGGTCGCCCGCTCGAAGGCGCAATGCCGCGTCTCCGAACTCCGGGTCGATGGCATCCCTCGGAAGCAGGCAATCCTGTCGTGCGGCAATCACGGGCCAGATTCGCACCGTCCCGCGAAGCTCGCCTCGTTCGGTCGTCACAGTCGTCGGCCCGGTGTCGAGCAGGTGCAGCTGCTGGTAATAGGTGTCCAAACAGGTGACATAGATGCCGCAGCTTGCAGCTCCCGTTCTCACAAGTTCCGCAACCCCACGTTCGGAAATTTCGACAGTGCAGGTCAGTTGTATCTGCTCGACATGCGCGTTCTCCGCGACGGCAACATCACAGATGAACGCGCCTTCTGTGTAATCCCCAGAGTCTGGTGACAAGACCGGATGAGGGAATCGCATGGCCTCATTGAGCTTCATGCGGCCTCCTCCTCTACGCGCACCAGCGTGAGCTCGACCGGTCCGTCATACTCCAGGAACAGTTCAATTTCGTGGCTGACTCGCACATCTTTGCTGACACTCAGCACGGGGCCGCGCCCCTTCACCAGCTGACCATCAAGCGCACGAACCGGCAGCGCAACCGTATCCGACATTCCGGTGGCAAGGACCTCGACGACCACGCGGGCATCCTCTTCGGGAGTGAACGTGAACTTTCGGACGCGGCGGTTCGCGTCGGAGGCTTGGTTACGCAAGCGTGAGATCCGAATCGCGCCGGCGCCGCGCTTACCACGGCCTCCCTTTCCGCTTCCTTCTCGATCGCCGCTGCTCCGGCCGCCGTCATCCCGGTTTCGCTTCGTGCCGCCCCCGCCGCCGTCGCTGCCACCCTGAGCAGGACCGCGTGTCTTCTTTCGAACATCAACAGGGGTTAGCTTCGGCCGCTCCGGGTCAGCGTCGCTGTTCTCGGAGTTCGGCATCGACTCGGCAGTCGAAGGGCTGGCAAAGAACTGATTCATTTCATCGAGAACAATCGTGTCCTCGGGTGGGGTCGTGGTTTCATTCTTGATGACATCACGCAGCCAGGTAACGAGTTTCCGGAACGCAGCGCGGACCTGAGTCTGGCGCTTGCGATCCTCGATTCGCTCGTGCGACAGCTCATCGTGGCGTGGATTCTCAAGTTCCCGGATGACCGCACTAGTCGCTGCGTCGACGGGCTCGAGCACTGCGACAAAATCGCGTTGTAGCGCAAACCGCGCGAGTTTGTCCCCGAAGTGCTGCAGGTTATCGGTGATGTACATGCCGTTGCGCAGAATCGCGATACGTTTCGGCAAGCCATCCTGAACCAGTAGCCGCAATCGCACTGTTCCAAGATGCTCGAAGCGCTCAACAAACTCGATAGCGTCCTCCGACTGCAGGCACCTGTAGAGGTCGCGACTGAAACGCAGATCCTCCAAATGGCCACCTGACTCGGCAGCGGCGCGAATTCTTTCGTCCTCGAACAACGCTCCGAGCGACGCCGCGTCAATCGCGATCTGACCGTCCACATCGAAGGCGATAGTCTCGCGACGGATCGCCGCAAAGAAGTTGCGGACCAGCGATTCCGCCACCTGGTGACGCCAGGTTTCTGATCCGACGAAGCCGACGGCAGTGACGGTGGTTCCCTGTTGATCAAGGGCAAGCCAGTTCGGGACCGCAGAAGGGTCGTTTACAGGCTTGAACCCCTCTGCGCCCCAGTAGCCGGTCGCCTTACGTGGATTCCCCTGTGCGTCGGAATGGGAGACCAAGATCGTCTTGCCCTGCGCCAGAAATTGCGTCTGGTTGTAGATCGTTGAGTAGAAGACGGTTCGCAGAGCAGAAATTGCGTACGCCGCGTTCTTTCCGATGCCGAATGACCCGCCGGAACTGTTGTCGGCCTTGTTGCTGACGCCGGAAGATTTCACCAGCGCGTGAAACGGATATCCGCGCTCTGCGGGTCCTCGCAACCCCATCGTACCGGTGTCGCCAATTTGAAGAATCTCGATTGAAGGTGCCGAGAGAAGATGCTGGGCGCGACGGAAGAACTCCCGTTCCTTGTCGTCATTTCGCGTGTCAGCCGCAGCCAGGCACTGCTGCATTACCTGTCGCAGACTGTCGTGCCCCGGAACACTGGACGTTGCCACTTCACGGCTGGAGAACTGGAGGAGCACCCGGGAAGCACTGCCATCCACAACGGCCGCAGCGTCCAGGCTGTTCTGTCCGCACTCGCGGGCGATGCCCGAGTACGGCGCATCCCGGAAGGTCTCGATACCGGCGTTCTTGAGGCCTTCGTCCTCATCGGCCTGATCTGCCTGAAACTGCCACTTACTTCCCATGCTTCCCCCTGTGTGCGCGTTGCCCAGCAACGAGCGCATTGCCGACCTTGCTCCGCAGCATCGGGAGTGTCAACGGGAAAAATGCTTGAAATTTCGGGCCGCAACGACCTGCGTCAGTGTGTCAGTGCATACAGGATCCGCGCGTCCTGCGCGTCGAGCACGTCGTTCTCGTCGCCGCGGAAGCGGCGGTGGAAGGCGCGCACGGTGTCGGCGTGGCCTTCACTGTGGTCCTGTTCGAGCGGATAGCCGAGCAGGCGCAGCGCCAGCCACGGGTCGAAGCCGGGCGGCGGTTCGGCCAGCGGTTCGTTCGGCCAGAGGCCGAAGCCGGCATCGGCCAGCTGCTTCCACGGGAAGCGGAAGCCCGGGTCGCGCTTGCGCGTGGGGGCGAAGTCGGCGTGCGCGACGATCTGCGTGCGCGGGATGCCGTGGCGCTTGCACAGGTCGTCGAGCAGGCGCAGCAGGCTGTCGATCTGCGCGGCGGCGAACGGCGATTCGCCGTCGTTGTCGAGTTCGATGCCGATCGATGCGGAATTGACGTCGGTGATCGTGCCCCAGCGCCCCGGCCCGGCATGCCACGCGCGCAGTTCATCGGATACCAGCTGGTAGATGTGGCCGTCGGCGCCGACAAGGTAGTGCGCGCTGACCGGTCCGCCGCTGTTGGCGGTGCGCAGGGTGTCGAGGCTTTCGGGCACGCCGCCCTGCTCGGTGGCGTGGATCACGATCAGGATGGGCTGGCGCGGTCCGTGGTTGGGCGAGGGCACCCAGGTCGCCATCGGATTGCGCGGCGGCGCGTGGGTACAGGCGGCTAGCAGCAGTGCGACGGCGAGCAGGATGAGGATGCGCATCGCCCTATTGCAATGGCTATCGTCGCCCGGCGCAAGTTGCGGCGCGGAACATCACTGCAACTGCAGCTGCCAGTAGCCGACGTCGATCCAGCGATCGAACTTCCGGCCGACCTCGCGCAGGCGCGCGACGCGGGTGAACCCCAGCGTTTCGTGCAGGGCGACGCTGGCCGGATTGGGCAAGGCGGCGCCTCCAATCACGGTGTGCAGGCCACCCACACGCAGTCGGTCGAGCAAACACTGGTACAGGGTGCGGCCGATGCCGTGGCCGACCGCGTCCGGCGCCAGATAGATGGAAGATTCGACGCTGTGACGATAGGCCGCCCGGGCGCGCCAGCGCGTCGCGTAGGCGTAGCCGATCACGTCGCCCGCGTCGTCGCCGACGACCAGCCAGGGCAGCCCATCGCCCTGTACCGCCGCGACCCTGCCCCGCATCTCGTCCGTATCGACCGGATCGACCTCGAAGGTGACGACCGTCCGGGCAACGTAATGGTTGTAGATCTCCGCGAGGCGCGCGGCATCGGCAGCACGCGCGTCGCGGATGTCGAGACTGGCCATCGAACGCCTCCGCCGAGCGATCGCCCGCTGCCCGGCCGTTCCTCAGAAACCGGGCGAGGCCGGCACAGCGATCGTTGCAGTCAGATCGCGTAATACATCTGATACTCGAGCGGATGCGTCGCCGCGCGGAAGGCGGTGACTTCCTTCATTTTCAGGCCGATGTAGGCGTCGATGAAGTCGTCGGTCATCACCCCGCCGGCCTTGAGGAACTCGCGGTCCGCATCCAGTGCTTCCAGCGCCTGGTCGAGCGAATGGCATACGGTCGGGATGCCCTTTTCCTCTTCCGGCGGCAGGTCGTACAGGTCCTTGTCACTGGGGCCGCCCGGGTCGATCTGGTTCCTGATGCCGTCCAGCCCCGCCATCATCAGCGCAGTGAAGATCAGGTAGCCCGAGTTCATCGGATCGGGGAAGCGGACCTCGATGCGACGCGCCTTCGGGTTGGCCACGTACGGGATGCGGCACGACGCGGAGCGGTTCGAGGCCGAGTACGCCAGCATCACCGGCGCCTCGAAGCCCGGCACCAGGCGCTTGTAGGAATTGGTGGTCGAGTTGGCGAACGCGTTGATCGCGCGCGCGTGCTTGAAGATGCCGCCGATGTACCACAGCGCCATCTGCGACAGGCCGCCGTAGCCGTCACCGGAGAACAGGTTGACGCCGCCCTTGGCCAGCGACTGGTGCACGTGCATGCCGCTGCCGTTGTCGCCGACGATGGGTTTCGGCATGAAGGTCGCGGTCTTGCCGTTGCGGTGGGCGACGTTCTTGATCACGTACTTGGTGGTCAGCAGCTCGTCGGCCTTCTTCACCAGCGTGTTGAACTTGGTGCCGATCTCGCACTGGCCCGCGTTGGCCACTTCGTGGTGGTGCACCTCAACCTCGATGCCGACGGCTTCGAGCGTCTTGCACATCTCGGCGCGGATGTCGTGCAGCGAATCGAGCGGCGCGACCGGGAAGTAGCCGCCCTTGATGCCGGGGCGGTAGCCGGTGTTGCCGCCGGCGTATTCGCGCCCGGAGTTCCAGTGCGCTTCCTCGGAATCGATGTGGAAGAAGGTGTGGCCCATCTCGTTGGCGTAGCGCACCGAGTCGAAGATGAAGAACTCCGGCTCCGGGCCGAAGAACGCCTGCTCGGCGATGCCGCTGGACTTGAGGAACGCCTCGGCGCGCCGCGCGATGCCGCGCGGGTCGCGGGTGTAGGCCTGCATCGTGGTCGGGTCGAGCACGTCGCAGGTCAGCACCAGCGTCGGATCGGCGGTGAACGGATCGAGGAACGCGGTGTCCGGATCGGGCAGCAGCACCATGTCGGACTGGTGGATGCCGCGCCAGCCGCCGATCGACGAACCGTCGAACATCTTGCCGTCCTCGAACAGGCCCGGCTCGATGATCGACTTGGGAAACGTGACGTGGTGCTGCACGCCGCGCATGTCGGAGAAGCGCAGGTCGACGAATTCGACCCGGTGGTCGGTGATGAGTTTCTCGATGTGTTCGATGGACATGGCGGATCCGGCGCTGGGTGGATGCGTTGGGAGAACGCAAGCGTCATGCCAAGCATCCGGAATGCATAACTGATTGAATTAAAATCAATTTCAATGCACCGAGACAAACCATCGCACTGAATCAGTGCGTTCTCGTGATTGAACGCACCAAAATGGCGCAGTTAACCCAAGTCTTTACGGCTCTCGCTCTTCGGGGCTCTTCCGAAGCGGTGGAGACGGCGGGGCAAACCCGCAGGGGCGCTGCACATGGATGTGCGGTGTTTTCCGCGAAGGCAGGATGCCCTCTCGGCAGTTCCCGACGGCTCCGCGAACCCGGTGCAAAGCGCCGGGCGCGCAGGCGGGGTGTGTTTCCTTGCGCCAGGTTTCCTTGCACAAGCAAAGAAAGGTGGCTCGCGCCGTCACGGCGCGAAACGCGTTTGAAGCCCTTTGGGCGGCATCACTGTTGCAATGCGAAAAGCGCGTCGGGGGCGTAACCCCGACCTGCGACTTCGTCTGGCTTGCGCTGTCGCGGCGGGGAACGCCCTCGGGCAAGCGGGCGAATGTCGGTCCGCCGGGAGGCCGGCAGGTGCATGACACCCGGAATCCAGAAGCGCCCCGTCCCAACGGGACCACCAACGTTCTCCCGTATCCTGTCCCGCTCCCACGACACCCGCCACCGCATCCCGTGACCGACCTGCTCGCCGCCCTGTTGCTGGGCATCATCGAAGGCATCACCGAGTTCCTGCCGATCTCCAGCACCGGGCACCTGCTGATCGCCGAGCAGTGGCTGGGCCACCGCAGCGACCTGTTCAACATCGCGATCCAGGCCGGCGCGATCCTCGCCATCGCGCTGATCTACCGGCAGCGGCTGTGGGACCTGGCGATGGGCTTCCTCGGCCGCGCCGCGCCGGCCGCGCACGATCCGGCGGGGATTTCGCTGGACCCGGCGCAGGCGCGCGGCTATGCGCTCAAGCTCGGCGTGGCCTTCGGCGTGACCTGCGTGCTGGGTGTGGTCGTCAAGCAGCTGGGCTTCGAACTGCCCGACCGGATCGAACCGATCGCCTGGGCGCTGATCCTCGGCGGCCTGTGGATGGTGGTGGCCGAACACTTCGCCGCCAAGCGCGCGCTGGCGCTGGGCGAGCGCAGCGCGATCAGCTGGACGGTGGCGATCCTGGTCGGCATCGCGCAGGTGGTCGCGGGCGTGTTCCCGGGCACCTCGCGCTCGGCGGCGACGATCTTCGTCGCCCTGCTGTTCGGCACCACCAGCCGCGTGGCGGCGACCGAGTTCGCGTTCCTGGTCGGCATCCCGACGATGTTCGCGGCCACCGCATACGAACTGGTCGACGTGGTCCGCAGCGGGCAGGCCGCGCACGAGGACTGGAGCGCGCTGGCGGTCGCCTTCATCGCCTCGGCGATCACCGCCTTCATCTCGGTCAAATGGCTGCTGCGCTATATCCAGTCGCATCGCTTCACCGCCTTCGCGGTCTACCGCGTGGCGCTGGGCGCGGCGCTGTTGCTGCTGGTGCCCGCCGCCAGCGCCGGCTGAGCAACCCCGTCCGCCGCTGCCGCGCGTTGGCAGCATTCCCCACTGCATGGAGTCACCGGACATGAACAAGACGATGCTGCTGCTTCCGCTCGCACTGGCGCTGGCCGCCTGTGCGCCGGAAACACCCGCGCCCGGGCCGGCCAGCCCGACCCCGCCGCCCGCCGCGGATGCGAGCGCAACGCCCGCGGCCGACGGCGCGACGCTCGCCGGCTACCACTGGCGTCTGGAAACGGCCACCGGCGCCGGCGGCGCGCGCATCGACGCGCTGTTCCCCGGCGATGAGCACGCGCTGACGCTCGACTTCGCCGATGGTCGCGTCTCGGTGTCCGGCGGCTGCAACGGCCAGGGCGGCAGCTACGCCGTGGGCGAGGGCGGCAGGCTGGAGATCGGCCAGATGATGTCCACGCAGATGGCCTGCGATGCGCCGCTGATGGACGCCGACGCGACCATCGCCGCGCTGCTGGCCCAGCCGCAGGAGGTTCGCGTCGACCAGGGCACGCCTCCGCGCCTGCAACTGGTCGCCGCCGACGGCAGCACCACGGCGTGGACCGGCGAAGCCACCGCGCAGACCCGCTACGGCGGCGAGGGCGAAACGGTGTTCATGGAAGTCGCGCCGCAGCGTATCGCCTGCAGCCACCCGATGATGCCGGACCACAAGTGCCTGCAGGTGCGCGAGATCCGCTACGACGCCAACGGCGTCAAGCAGCCGCCCGGCGAGTGGGAAGCGTTCTACGGCGACATCGAGGGCTTCGAGTTCCGCGAGGGCGAGCGCAAGGTGCTGCGGCTGAAGAAGTTCAACAAGCCCGACCCGGTGCCGGCCGACGCTTCGTCGATCGCCTACGTGCTCGACATGGTGGTGGAGTCGGAGCTGGTGCCCGCCGGCAAGTAGCCCGCGGACACGCCGTCGCGGTCACGCCGCGGCGGCTTTCGCGTTCAGGGTGTAGTTGCCCTGCACCAGCGCTTCGGCCAGCACGTGGCCGTGCATCGCACGGAACACGTCGCCGGCGGTGAAGCGGTCCGGCAGCTCAAGTGCGGCCACGTCGAGCGCGAACAGGCGGAAGAAGTAGCGGTGCACGCGCAGGTCGTTGGGCGGCGGGTACGGGCCGTCGTAGCCCAGGTAGTCGCCGCGCATGTCGTCGCTGCCGGCGAACCAGCCGGTGTAGTCGTTCAGTCCCTGGCGTGCGCCTGCAGGCCCCTGCGGCGCGCGCTTGCCGCCCTTGTCGACGCCGTCGCTGCAGCTGCCCGCTGCGATCCCGCGCACGTCGGCGGCGATGTCCGCCATCACCCAGTGGACGAACCCGCCGCGCGGATGCGCGGCCGGGATCTCCACGTCGTCGCGGCCCGCCAGCGACGGATCGGTGGGCGCGTCGGCGTCGATGCACAGCAGCGCGAACGAACGCGTGCCGGCCGGCACCTCGTCCCAGGCCAGCTGCGGGTTGCGGTTGCCGCCGAAGCCGTCCGCGGCGCCAAGCGCGAATTCCTCCGGGATCGGGCCGCGATTGTCGAAACTGCTGCTGTGGATGCGCATGGCGTGGTCTCCTCGGGTCAGGCGTCCGGATAGCCCAGCCGCCGTGCGATCGGCGTGAGCGCGGCGAACGGCTCGGCCAGCACCCCGGCGAATTCGCGCCAATAGCCGGCGGCGAAGTGCGGCGCGCCGAAAATGTCGGCCGGCGGCGGCGGCAGGTTCACGTTCAAGGCCGCGCCGAGCGTCGCCGCGACCGCGGCCGGGTCTCCGTGGATCTCGTCGAGCTTCAGCAGTGCGTACATCACCGGCGACCGCTCGTGCAGCACGGCGACGTGCTCCAGGTGGCGCGCGAGCCACTGCGCCATCTGCAGCGGCGATTCGACCCGCAGCAGCAGCGGCGCGCCAAACGCGATCCAGTCGACCAGCATGTCGCGCGGGTCGCGCAAAGCGATCAACACGCGCGCGTGCGACAGCCGGGTGCGCAGCATCGGCAGCAGCGCGTTGTCCCACCAGAGCAACCAGTCGATCACTTCGCCGTTGGCCACGCCGCGCGCGGGAAGGTGTTCGCGCCAGTCGGCGGCCACGGCGGCCGGGTCCAGTTCGCCACTGGCCAGCTGCGCGGGCAGCATGAAGTTCTGCAGCAGGTCGTCCGGCGCGCCTCGCGGGGTGAAGCGGTCGTCGCGGAAGGCTGGCAGCGCGCCCGCCAGCAGCGTGGCCACACGCTCGGCGCCCGAGCCGGGGGCTCCGGCAAGGAACGCGACCGCCGGGGCGTCCGCGGTCGGCTCGACGATCGACGGCAGCACGGGATCGGGCGCTGTCGGCTCCGGCAGCGGCAGGCTGCGCGAGGCAGCCTCTGCCTGCAGCCCGATCCAGGTCGCGACCGCCGCCTCGTGCAGGCCGCAGCGCAGTTGGGCGTGGCCAAGCCAAGTGCGCAGCTCGCGCTGCGCGTCGGGATCCGCGGCCTGGGCCAGCAGCGACTGGATGCGCGCGAGCCCGGCGTCGGGGTCGCGCGCCAGCAGCCGGTCGACGATGCGCATCTGCGCCTGCCGGTGCCCCGGCACGAGCGCCACGATGCGCTGCGCCATGGCCTCGGCGCCTTCGGCGTCGCGGCGCATGCCCAGCAGCGCCATGTTCGCCTCCAGTGCCGGCAGCGCGTCGGGCATCTGCGCCAGCCAGCGGGTGGCCACGTCCAGCGCCAGCGGGTCGGCGGCATCTTCCACCGCCAGCCGCGCCTGCCACAGCACCGCCGCCTGCGGCGACGTCGCCAGCGCGGCGTCGAACACGTTGCGCGCAAGGTCGCGGTCGCCGTTGCGACGCAGCGCCTCGTACAGCGCTTCGAGCGTGCGCACGTCATCGGCCTGCGCGGCCAGTGCACGGCGCAGCGGCGGCAGCGCGCGCTCGTGGCGGCCGGCGGTCAGTTCCAGCTCGCCGGCAAACCGCTGCAGGCCCGGGGTGGCGTCGTCGCGGTCGAGCAGGGGCGCCAGTTCGTCGGCCGCCTCGGCCGGGCGACCTTGGCGACGCAGCAGTTCGGCCAGCAGCGCGCGCAGGCCGCGCGCCTCGGGCATCTTCTCCAGCACGCTGCGGAAGGCCTGTTCGGCGAACGCCAGGTGGCCCTTCTTCAGGTAGGCAAAACCCAGCGCGTAGCGGACCTGCGCGTCGTCGGGCGCGTCCTGCATCGCCTGCGACAGCAGCGCCAGCGCGGTGTCGGCGTCATCGCGTTCCAGCGCGATGCTGCCCTGGAGCAGGCGCGTCCACGGATGCGCCGGCGACACCCGCGCGGCCAGTCGCGCCAGCCGGTCGGCCTCGTCGAGGTCGCCGCGCATCAGCGCCATCTGCGCCTGCATCACATAGGCGCCGAACTGGTTGGGATCGAGCTGCAAGGTCTGCGACAGCGCCGCCTGCGCCGCGTCGAACTGGCTGCCGTGGAGCAGGTAGCCGGCGCGGTGGAAGTGCAGGTCGGCGTCGTCCGGGGCCAGCGCGATGGCACGGTCGATGCTGGCCAGGGCCGCCTCGCCGTCGCCGCTGGCGCGCAGGGCCATGGCCAGCGCGCGGTGCGCCTGCGGGTCTTCGGGATGGGTGGCGGTCGCGGCGCGGGCCAGCGACAGGGCGTCTTCGTTCGCCCCGCGCCGCAGCGCGTCGAGGATGTCTGCTTGCATGGGATAGAGGGTCGGCGGGCGGGCGCCCGGGATCCGCCCATTCTAGCCGGCGCCGGCAGCGGCCCTTGGGCCGGCCTCAGTCCTTCGCGGCCGCTGCCAGGTGTTCGGCCACCCAGCGTTCGGCGAAACCGTCCAGGCGCACGTTCTCGAGGAAGCCGCAGTGCCCGCCCCACTGCGAGATTTCCAGCCGCGCGCGTGCCGGCAGCACCAGTTCATGGAAGTCCTCGATCGGGATCACCGGGTCGTCGGCGGCCATCAGGATGTCGGTCGGCACCGCCAGCGACGCCAGCCGGTCGCCGGCGATCGAGTAGCCGTCGAAGTAGTTGTCGAGGGTGCCGAAGTCGGTGTGGCGCTGCACCAGCCATTGCGTCAACTCGCGCATGTGCAGCTTCAGCGTGGCGTCGTCGAAATCGTGCCGCTCGGGGAACAGCCGCCGCTTGCGCTGCAGCGAGTTGCGCCACTTCTTTTCGAAGTAGCGCATGTACATCGGCGTGCCGCGCTCCATCTGCAGCATCGTCCGGGCCGGATCCAGCACCGGGCAGACCGAGGCCACGCCTGCCAGCTGCAGCCCCGCCGACGGCGCGCGCAGCGCCAGGCGCAGCACGAAGTTGCCGCCCAGCGAATGCCCGGCGGCCACCATCGGCCTGTCCGCCGGCAGGAAGCGGCGCGCGATGTCGCACGCCGCGTGCACCACCTCGTCGATGCGGTTGGAGTGGAACAGCGCCTCGTTGAGGTGGTGGGTGCCGCCGTGGTCGCGGAAGTTGAGGCGGAACACCTCGAAGCCGCGCAGCAGCAGCTGCACCGCGGTCATCCGCATGTAGCTCGATTCGGTGCTGCCCTCCCAGCCGTGCAGCAGCAGGGCCAGGCCGCGCGGCTGCATGCCGGGCAGCGTGGTGTGCAGGCCGTGCAGGCGCACGCCGTCGCCGCCGTCGACCAGATGCGCGGTACTCACCGCGCCCAGCCGCTCCAGCCCTTGCGCGCCGCGCATGCGCCGCAGCGGGCTGCCGGCCAGGATCGACTGCACGTGGCGGTTGCGCAGCCACGATGGCGGCCGGTACGCGGACGCGGTGAGCCGGGAGCCCGCTGCCGCCTGCCCCGCTTCCGGCATTGCGGGCGCCTGGCCTGATGGTTCCGGGAGGTCGGGCATCGCCTGCTACTCCCCGCGCCCGGGCTCCGGATCCTGCATGGCCGCGACGATGCGCGCACGCGCAAGCTCGGCGATGCGCCGGCGGCCCTCGGTATCGCCGGGCACGATCGGCGGCAGGAACACCACCTCCACCACCCGCGGCGGCTCCCCGATCAGGCGCAGGAAGTTGCCGAGGAAGCTCTCCTTCGGCTGGAACGCGACCACCGTCTGCGCGCTGCCGCCGGCGCCGTAGCGCAGCGCCACCGGCTGCACCGGCGCGCCCGCTTCGACCGCGGCCAGGAAGATGCGGGCGTGGAACGGGCCGACTTCGGTGCCGTCGCGGGTGCGCCCTTCGGGAAACACGCCCACCGAACGTCCCGAGCGCAGCCGCGCGAGCATGACCTGCAGTACGCCGCCAAGCGATTCGGTGCTGCCGCGCTGGTGGAAGATCGTCTCGCCGCGCGACGCCAGCCAGCCGACCAGCGGCCAGCTCGCGATTTCACGCTTGGCCACGAATCCCATCATCCGCTGGCTGTGCAGGGTGACGATGTCGACCCAGCTGACGTGGTTGGCGACGAACAGCGTCGCCTGCGGCACCGGCGTGCCGATGCGGACCAGGCGCAAGCCGAACACGCGCAGCAGCCCGGACGACCAGGCACGGACCATGCGGTGGTCGAGGCGCGACCCGCCGAACTCGCTCGCGCCCCACGGCGGCATCATCAGCAGCAGCG
Organism: Luteimonas mephitis DSM 12574; assembly: GCF_000422305.1. Classification (GTDB taxonomy): domain Bacteria; phylum Pseudomonadota; class Gammaproteobacteria; order Xanthomonadales; family Xanthomonadaceae; genus Luteimonas; species Luteimonas mephitis. The sequence goes on from NZ_KE383816.1 coordinate 810,487, forward strand.
TGACCGGCAGGTCGACCAGGACATGCCAGAGCAGGAACGGCACCCGGTACAGGTAGCGCCAGATGCGCACGAGGTTTCCTTCCGACGCCGGTGTTCCGGGAGGGACGGAGGAAGGCGACGGATTCATCTGCACAAGGTTACCGGATGCGGCCACACGAGGAACGCATGCCGGGGGGGCATGCGATGGCGGGTTGTCGGCGCCCCGGCCCGCCGGTCAGGCGCGCCGCGGCACCACGGCAAGGGTCAGGCGCGACACGCAGGCCAGGCGGCCGTGGTCGTCCTCGACGCGGATTTCCCAGACCTGGGTGCTGCGGCCGACGTGCAGCGGCCGCGCGGTGCCGGTGACGACGCCCTCGCGCACGCCGGCCAGATGGTTGGCGTTGATCTCGATCCCCACGCACATGTGGGCGTCATCGACGCACAGGTTGCCGGCGCTGCTGCCGAGGGATTCGGCCAGCAGCACCGAGGCGCCGCCGTGCAGCAGGCCGTAGGGCTGGCGTGTCCGCGCATCGACCGGCATCGTGCCGCGCAAGAAGTCGCCGCCGATTTCGGTGAACACGATGCCCAACGCCGCCATCGCGGTGTTGCGCGAGGCGCCGTTGAGGTCTTCGAGGCTGGTGGCCTTGCGGAAGATCACGCCGGCGTCGCCGGCGCGCGGCTGCAACGGCTCACTTGAAGGTGAACATCCCGGGACGCCAGGCGCGGACGTAGCTGCGCTTGGCGCCGTAGCCGCTGCTGCTGCCATAGCCGATGCCCATGTCGCGCTCGCGACGGGTGTGCATCCGGTCGACCAGCTCCTCGCGGCGGCTGGCCAGCCAGTCGGCCTGGCCGACGCTCGACGGCTCGACCCCGCGCTTGGTCGCCTCGTGGGCGCGGAACTCGCAGAAATCGTCGTAGGCGTCGAGCTCGTGGCGCAGTTCGCGCACGCACAGCTCGATCATGATCGCGTCGTCGAGGAAGCCCAGCACCTCGACGTTGTCCGGGATCACGTCCTTCGGGTCGACGAAATAGACCAGTGCCGACATCACCCGCTGGCGGTCCTCGGCTTCCATGTTCCAGCCCTGGTCGCGGACCATGGCGATCATGTCGTCGAGCTGCAGCAGGCGCTCACGGACGAAATCCGGGATGTGCACCTTCTGCGCGTCCGCCAGCAGCTTGCCCGCCGCGACCACGACCTCCTCGGGCGTCTTGCCCTCGGCGGCCTTGCGCGATGCCTGCATCGCCTTCTGGAAATGCTCGAGGTCGCGATCGCTGAGATCGATGGTCAATGAAATCGACATGACGGGTCCGGAGACGGCAGGAAAGACTGCGAAGACTAGGGCGCGGCACGCTTACGCGTCAACAAAGCTGAAGCCGGCGACGGCTCTCCGCACCGCCGCTCACGGCGGCCGTCGGCATCAACCGCAGCGGAAGCGCGCGTTGCCCCAGTCGGGCGTGTAGCGCTTGCCGCTGGCGTAGCCGCTGCTGTTGCCGTAGCCGACGCCGAAGTCGCGCGCCTGATACCTGCGGTAGGCGCTGGCAGCGACCGGCGCGACGAGCGCGGCCGGCGTGCGCGGAGGGGAGGACGTCGAGGGGGAATGCCGGATGGTCATGGTGATCTCCTGGTTCGTGATTTGGTGTGCTGGTAGACTACAACACCTATGCATGACGTCCATGGGCCGGAAGTCACCCCACCGAAGGCAGGGGGGGTAGTTCCCCAAGCGCTTGGGTTTGTTCGGGTTTCGCGAACCCTTGCCCAGGATCGGCGCCCGCGCCGCACCGAACGCGGTGAAGATCTGCGTCACCAGCGACTTCAGCCCCAGGCTCACCTGCGAGAAATCGCCGACCGGTTCGCAGCGCGGAATCGCGGGGCTGCACTATCCGATCAGAATCCAGGCCCGGCGTTGCGCGTCTCCTCTTCCGCCGCGCAGCAGAAGGCTTTGGATCCGGAGCTTCGGCCGCGCTCGCTCGGGAGCCGAGCCGGCGGCTTCGAAACCGCTGGCTCCGAGTGACAAGCAGGGATCGCCTGCAGCCAGCCAAACCTGCCGCGTGACGGCCGTCGCGGCTGCGCCCGGTGCGCGTTGGATAGACTCCACCGCAGGCCATGCGAAGGAACGCGATGATGAGTTCGTGCCGCAACGGAAACCCGCGACGGCGTACCGCAACGCTGTTGCTGGCTTCATCAGCCGTGTTCCTCTCCGGCTGCGCCCACTCGAATCCGCCCGCCTCTCCATTCTCGGCACAGGACCTCGCCGCCATGACCGCACCCACCACGCCGCCCGGCAACCCGACGCTCACCGCCGAGGAGATCGGCAAGCG
>NZ_AULN01000012.1:0-142500 GCF_000422305.1 Luteimonas mephitis DSM 12574
GTCTGGCGCCGTGGTCGGCCCGAAGCGGTAATGCACCATTCCGACCGCGGCAGCCAGTACACCAGCGACCAGTTCCAGCGCCTGCTCGACGAGATGGGAATCACCTGCAGCATGAGCCGGGCGGGCAACTGCTGGGACAACTCGGCGATGGAGAGCTTCTTCAAGTCGCTGAAGGCCGAGCGCACCGATCGCAAGGTCTATCGCACCCGCGACGAAGCCAAGGCCGATGTGTTTGATTACATCGAGCGGTTCTACAACACCCGTCGTCGTCATTCGACCTTGGGTTACATCAGCCCCGCGCAGTACGAGCAGCAACTACAGATAGCTTAGGATGGTGTCCACGGAACCGGCAGCAGTCCACATCAGCCCCGCGCAGTACGAGCAGCAACTACAGATAGCTTAGGATGGTGTCCACGGAACCGGCAGCAGTCCAGCCGGCCACACGATCGACGTGCGCGCAGAAGCCGGCGACGAAGGCGCGCAGGCGGTCTTCGATGCCGGGGTCGACGATGCGGCCGTCGGCGTCGAACACCTGTCCGGCGCGCGCCACCATCAGCCGGCCTTCGAACCAGGGCGCGGCGCCCAGCGTGCGCAGCACCGGCAGCCACGCGTTCTGGCCCAGCTGGGTGCCGAAACCGCCGGGCGAAGCACCGATCACCGCGACCGGCTTGCCGCCGAACACCCGGGCGATGTCCGTGGCCGGGCGCGACATCCAGTCGATCGCATTCTTGAACACGCCCGGCAGGCTGTTGTTGTACTCGGGGGTCACCATCAGCAGGCCGTCGGCCGCGGCGACAGCGTCCTTCAGCGCGGCGACCGCAGGCGGGATGCCCTCGGCCGCTTCCACGTCGCCGTCGTAGAGCGGCACGCCGTGCAGCGTGCGCGCGTCGACGTGGCTGCCGTCCGGCACCCGCGCTGCGGCAGCGCGCAGCAGGGCGGCGTTGAACGAATCGCGTCGCAGGCTGCCGCACAGTCCGACGATGTTGGCCATGGATGAATTCCCGCGTGCCGGTGGCCGCGCGTCGTGCGCGGCCTGGCACGATCTTGACATCATTGCCGCGCGACGGGCCCGGCTCGCCGCCGGGCGGGGCGGGGTGCGATGCGACCGAGGTCAGCGTCGCCTGCGGCCAAGCCACGGCGCCATGCTCGCCAGCACGCCGTCGCGCCGGACAAGGGCATGGAACAGGGCCGCGGCCAGGTGCAGCAGGAACGTGGCGAACAGCAGCAGCGCCAGCCAGTGGTGCGCGCCGCGCAGCCACGCGAACAGCCCTGCATCGTGCGGCGCGATCGGCGGCAGGCGGATCCCGGCCAACAGCGTGACCGGATAGCCCGCCGCCGACAGCATTGCCCAGCCGCTGACGGGCATCAGCAGCAGCAGCGCGTACAGCAGCCAGTGGGAGAGGGTGGCCGCGCGCCGCTGCAGGCGGGGGAGGTCGGCGGGCAGCGGCGGCGGCGGATGGCGGAGGCGGGTGTGGATGCGCAGCAGCACCAGCACGAGGATCGCGACGCCCAGCGGCTTGTGGATCGCCAGCAGCAGCGCGTACGCGGACGAGGTGGTGGACAGCATGCCGATGCCGATGAACAGCATCGCGACCACCAGCGGCGCCATCATCCAGTGCAGCAGGCGCGCGCGGGCGTGGAACAGGGGGACTGGCGTGCTCATCGCTGCGACTCCTGCGGGAGGGTGGCGGGCGCGCTGCCCGGTGCGCCGGGATGCGGCCCTTCGCCCGAGCGCCGTCGCAGCGAAGCCGCGTAGACGGCCGAGCGGGCGCTCAGCAGCGGATCGTCGGAAGCGGCGATGCCCGGCGGCAGCACCAGCGGATCGAAGGTGACGTCACGGCACGGGCCGGCCGCCTCGGGCAGCGCGCGCTCGATCACCAGCGTGCCGACATCGATGCGCTCACGGGACGCCGGCCACTGCACGGTGGCGTTGTCGGTGCGGTCGCCGGCGGCGGCCAGCGTGACCACCAGGTGCCAGCGCTGCGGTTCCCGGCGCAGGCGCGCGAACAGGTCGTTGAACAGGAAATCGCGGTCGCGCGCGTTCATCGCATCGAAGCGGCCGCGGTCGAGCGCGGAGAACGCCGCCTCGGGCAGCATCGACCAGCGCACCGCGCGCGCCGTGCCGCCGGCGTCGATGAAGCGGAACGCATTGATCGAGTGGTAGCCGTCGTTGGCAAAGCTCGAGGCGATCGGCCGCGAGGCCATCAGCGCGTTGAAGGCGCGGGTTTCCGGGTGCGCGGCCATGAATGCGGCGACCCTGGCCGGGTCGGGCTTGCCGGTCATCGGATCGGGCGTGGTCGCGCGCTGCAGCGCGACGAAATCGCGCACGTTGCCGACCGGGAACAGCGGCACGCTGTTCATCGCCGTGCGCCAGGTGCTGCCGTCGGCGGCGCTGAAGTCCAGCGCCAGGCTGCGCGGCGCAGGCACGCCGTCGGGCGCGTAAGGAGAGCCGACGGCCAGCGCGAAGCGGCCGAACACCGGCGTGCGCCCGGGCGCGAACACCGCCGCCTTCGACAGCGCCTGGCCGCGGCCGTTGCTGTCGAAATAGCCGACGACGCACACGCCCTTCTCGTGTGCGCGGCGGAAGCCGGGGTGCTCGCCGTTGTGGCGTTCCAGCACGTCGGCGACATCCGCGCCCGACAGGCGCGAGGGCGTCAGCCAGCCGGCGGTCCAGGCGAAGGCCAGCGCGAGGATGCCGACTGTGAGCGCGATCGCGCCCAGGCCGGTGATCACCCGGCGCCGCCGACGCCACAGGCGGCGCAGCGACTGCGGGGAAGGGGAGGAAAGCGGCATCGTGGCTCCTGCGTGGTGTTCGATGGCAGTGGGACGCCGCGGGCGCCGGCTTATTCCATCGAGCGCTGGTTTGCAGGCGCGATTCGCGCGCGGGGAATAAACGCCGCTGCCGCGCGTCGTACCCTGTGACCAGTGGAGGAGCCCCCGCGTGCGGCCAGGACGAATAACGCCATGACGACCGTCGACGACGACGAACTGCACGCGCTGCTGCCGTCGCTGCGGCGCTTCGCGCTGTGGCTGGCGCGCGACGCCAGCGACGCCGACGACCTGGTGCAGGCCTGCCTGGAGCGCGCGCTCTCGCGCTGGGCCACGCGGCGCGGCGATTCCAGCATGAAAGCCTGGCTGTTCGCGATCCTGCACCGGCAGTTCATCGACCAGCGCCGGCGCGCGGGCCGCTGGCGTCGCGTGCTCGCGGCCTTCGGCGGCGAACCGGGCGCGGCGCCGTCGGCGGAGGACGCGTTCGTGGCGCGATCGTCGCTGGAAGCGTTCGATGCGCTGGCCATCGATCATCGCGCGGTGCTGCTGCTGGTGGTGGTGGAAGGACTCGAATACCGGGAGGCCGCGCAGGCGCTGGGCGTGCCGGTCGGCACGGTGATGTCGCGGCTCTCGCGCGCCCGGGCCGCGTATCGCAAGCTCACCGGCGACGAACCCGGCGGCGCCCGGCTGCGGAGGATCGGATGAACGACACGATGCCCGATGACGACACCCTGCAGGCCTACGTCGACGGCCAGCTGGACGAGGCGCGGCGTCGCGACGTGGAGGCCTGCCTGGCCGCGCAGCCCGCGCTGGCCGCGCGCGTGGCGCAGTGGCAGCGCGATGCGGCCGGCCTGCGCGCGGCGCTCGCCGGCGGCCTGTCGCTGCCACCGCAGGCGCGACTGGATCCGGCGTCGATCCGGCGCACGCGTCGCGCGCGGACGCAGCGCCGGCTCGCGCTGTGCGCGTCGCTGGTGCTGGCGCTCGGCCTTGGTGGCATGGGCGGCTGGCAGGCGAAGACCATGCGCGTCGCGGCCGCTGCGCCGCCGATGGACGATGCGGTTACCGCCTACCGCATCTTCGCCACCGACCGCACCCGCCCGGTCGAGATGGATGCCAGTCGCGGGCCGGAACTGCAGGCGTGGCTGTCGGCGCGGCTCGGCCGGCCGATGTCGCTGCCGGACCTGCAGTCCTACGGCTTCACCCTGCTTGGCGGGCGCATGCTTGCCACCCCCGACGGCGCCGCGGCGATGCTGATGTACCAGGACGTCGAAGGCCGGCGGATCAGCTTCTACGTGCGCCCGAGCACGCGCTTCGCCGATGCGCGCGGCAGCCGCCTCAACGACGGCCTGGCGCTGCGATACTGGTACCGCAACGGCTACGGCTTCGCGGTGGTGGGGCGCGCCGACGATCCGCGCACGCTGGCGGTGCAGCAGGCGATCCCGCCGGCGGTGTGACGCGGCCCCCGGCGCTGCACCCGGTTGTTCGGGCGATCCGCGTGCGGCGCAAGCGGCGCGTCCCCAGCTAGCCAGCGCAAGAGGCAGGTCGATGCGTGCGGGAGCCGCCTTGACGGGTTGCCCTGCGATCGCCGGGAGCGCCTTTGAGGTGCGTCCGGTTTTCCAGGTGCTAAGGTCTGCGGCTCGCCCAGCCGCGGGAGTCCGATGAGCACCTACGCACTCCAGTCCGTGTTCGCTCCCGCCTCGGTGGCGGTGGTCGGCGCCAGTCCGCGCGAGCGCTCGCTCGGGCGGCTGGTCCTGCAGCAACTGCGCGAAGGCGGGTTCGCCGGGCCGGTCGGGCTGGTCAACCCGCACTACCGCGACATCGACGGCATGGCGGCCGCGCCGCGGCTCGATGCGTTGGGGTTCGCGCCGGAACTGGTGGTGATCGCCGCGCCACCGCAGGACGTGGCGGCAGTGGCGCAGGCCGCGGTCGACGCCGGTGCCAGGGCGGCGATCGTGCTGACCCGCGGCATGGGCGCGGGCGCCGGTTCGCACAACGAGGCGCTGCAGGCCGTGGCGCGTGCGCACGGGCTGCGGATCGTGGGGCCCAACTGCCTGGGCGTGATCGCGCCGCACGCCAGCCTGTTCGCCAGCTTCGCCGCACACCGGCCGCTGGCGGGCGACCTGGCGCTGGTCTCGCAGTCCGGCGCGGTGGCGGCGGGGGTGCTGGAGTGGGCGCGCCCGCGCGGCATCGGTTTCTCGGCGGTGGTGGCGCTGGGCGACGCGATCGACGTCGACTTCGCCGACCTGCTCGATTACTTCGCCGTCGACCGCCACACCCGCGCGATCCTGCTGTACCTCGAACACGTGCGCGACGCGCGCAAGTTCCTCTCGGCCGCACGTGCGGCGGCACGCGGCAAGCCGGTGGTGGTGGTCAAGCCCGGGCGCCACGTCCGCGCCCCGGCCGATGCGCAAACCCACATCGCGCGCCTCGCCACGCCCGATGCGACCTACGACGCCGCCTTCCGCCGCGCCGGCCTGCTGCGCGTGCATGGGCTGGACGAACTGTTCGCCGCGGCCGAAACGCTCTCGCACCTGGGCAACGTGCCGGGCAAGCGGCTCGCGCTGCTGACCAACGGTGCCGGCACCGGGATGCTGGCGCTGGACCGGCTGATGGACCTGGGCGGCGTGCCGGCGACGTTGTCGCAACCCACGATCGAAACGCTCGACCATGCGTACCCGCGCGGTTGGTCGCGGAGCAATCCAGTCGACATGCTCGGCGACGCCGACGGCGAGCGCTACTTCGCCGGCATGCAGGCCCTGCTCGCCGATCCCGACAACGACGCGGTGCTGGCCATGCACGTGCCCACGGCGCTGTCGCAGCCGCAGGACACTGCCGACGCGGTGGTCCGCGCGCTGCAGGCGCAGGCGGGAGGCGGCGCGCGCAAGCCGACCCTGGCGGTGTGGATGGGCGGCGACGCGCAGGCCTTGTCGACGCTCAACGACGCCGGCGTGCCGACCTACGCCACCGAGGCCGAGGCGGTGCGCGGCTTCATGTACCTGGTGCGCCACCGCGAGGCGCAGCAGGCACTGATGGAGACGCCGCCGAGCCTGCCGCAGGATTTCGTCGTCGACGGTGCCGCCGCGCAGGCGGTGGTCGCCGAGGCGCTGGCGAACGGGGAGGAATGGCTGCAGCCCGGGGCGGTGGCGCGCCTGTTCGCCGCCTACGGCATCGCCTTCGTGCCGTCGCTGCCCGCGCGCGATGCCGATGAAGCGGCGCGCATCGCCGCGCCGCTGCTCGAAGCGGGCGGCGCGGTCGCGGTGAAGCTGCTGTCGCCCGACGTCATGCACAAGTCCGACGTCGACGGCGTGCGGCTGAACCTGGGCAATGCCGATGCCGTGCGCGAGGCTGCCGAAGACATCGTGCGTCGCGCGCGTGCACGCCGGCCAGGCGCGCGCATCGACGGCGTGCTGGTGCAGCCAATGGTGCAGCGGCCCAAGGCGCGCGAGGTGATCGCGGGCATCGCCGACGATGCCGTCTTCGGCCCGGTGATCGTGTTCGGCCGCGGCGGCACCGCGGTGGAGGTGATCGACGACAAGGCGCTGGCGCTGCCGCCGCTGGACCTGCGCCTGGCGAAGGAACTGGTCGGCCGCACCCGCGTGTCGCGCATCCTCAAGGCCTATCGCGACGTGCCTGCGGCCGACGAGGACGCGCTGGCGCTGGTGCTGGTCAAGCTGGCGCAGCTGGCGGCGGACATCCCGGCGCTGCGCGAGCTGGACATCAACCCGCTGCTGGTCGATGCCGACGGCGTGGTTGCGCTCGATGCGCGGGTAGCGGTGGCGCCGTCGCGGCAGCTGCATCGCGGCCGCGGCCATCCGCGCTTCGCGATCCTGCCGTATCCGAAGGAATGGGAGCGCAACATCACCCTCGCCGACGGACGCGAGGCGTTCGTGCGCCCGGTCCGGCCGGAAGATGACGCGATGTTCAGGGCGTTCTTCGCCCGGGTGAGCGCGGAGGACCTGCGCCTGCGCTTCTTCCGCGCGGTGCGCGATTTCAGCCACGACTTCATCGCCCGGCTGGTGCAGCTCGACTACGCGCGCTCGATGGCGCTGGTGGCCATCGACACCGCCAGCGGCGAGATGCTCGGCGCGGTGCGCCTGCTGGCCGACGCGAACTTCGACCGCGGCGAGTACGGGATCATGGTGCGCTCCGACCTCAAGGGAGCCGGCATCGGCTGGCAGCTGATGGAGGCGATGATCGAGGTCGCGCACTGGCTCGGCCTCAACCTCATCGAAGGCCAGGTGCTGCGCGAGAACAGCACGATGCTGTCGATGTGCCGGCACCTTGGGTTTGACGTGGTGCCGGATCCCGATGATGCGATGGTGATGCTGGTGACGCTGCCGGTGGGCGATGGCCCGTAGGCTGGCGTGCGCGGGAGAGAGGTGCGCGGGATTCCGTGGGGCCACTGTTCTTTTCAGTCGCTGGCGATGACCCGTCTAAATCTGAAGGCGTTTCGCGCCGTGACGGCGCGAGTCACCTTTCTTTGCTTGTGCAAAGAAACGTGACCCAAAGAAACACACCCCGCCTGCGCGCCCGGTGCTGCGCACCGGGTCCGCGGCGCCGGCGGGAATTTTTCGAACGGGCCTCCTGCCCCTGCGAAAAACGCCGCACGTCCTTGTGCGGCGCCCTGCGGGTTTTACCCGCCGACTCCGCCGCTTCGGAGGGGCCCCGGAGGTGCAACGTCAACGCCAACGGCAACGGCAACGGCAACGGCAACGGCAACGGCAAGGTCAGGATCGGTGGTGACGGTGGGCTTGAACTGCGAGCTTCTCGACGGCCGGGCCAGAAGTTAGCTGCTGGAGCCACTCCTACAGAAGGCGGTTCTCCGGCTGCTGCGGGATAATCGGCGCATGCGCAAGATCCTCCACGTCGACATGGACGCGTTCTACGCGTCGGTCGAGCAGCGCGACGATCCGTCGCTGCGCGGGCGGCCGGTGGTGGTGGCCTGGCGCGGCGCGCGCTCGGTGGTGTGCGCGGCCAGCTACGAGGCGCGGGTGTTCGGGGTGCGGTCGGCGATGCCGGCGGTGCGCGCCGAGCGGTTGTGCCCGGACGCGGTGTTCGTGCCGCCGGACTTCACGCGCTACAAGGCGGTGTCGCGGCAGGTGCGGGCGATCTTCCTGCGCCACACGGATCTCGTCGAACCGCTGTCGCTCGACGAGGCCTACCTCGATGTCACCGAACCGAAGATTCCCTCGCCCAGCGCCACCGCGACCGCGCAGGCGATCCGCGCGCAGATCCGCGAGGAGACCGCGCTCACCGCGTCGGCTGGCGTCGCGCCGAACAAGTTCATCGCCAAGATCGCCTCGGACTGGAACAAGCCCGACGGCATGTTCGTGGTCCGCCCGTCGCAGGTCGAGGCCTTCCTCACGCCGCTGCCGGTGGCGAAGATCCCCGGGGTGGGCAAGGTGATGGAGAAGAAGCTGGCCGAGCTCGGCGTCGCCACCGTCGGCGACCTGCGCGCGTTCAGCGCCGAGGAGCTGCAGCTGCGCTTCGGCACCTTCGGCCGCCGCCTGCACCTGCGCGCCCGCGGCATCGACGAACGTCCGGTGCAGCCGGACCAGCCGGTGCAATCGATCTCGGCCGAGGACACGTTCGAGCGCGACCTGCAGCTGTACGAATTCGAAGGCGACATCCGCCGCCTCGCCGAGAAGACCTGGCTGGCGACGCGCAGGACGCAGCGCGTCGGCCGCACCGTGGTGCTGAAGCTCAAGACCGCGCAATTCCGGATCCTGACCCGCAGCTTCACCCCGGAAGTCCCGCCGGCGTCGCTGGAGGAACTGACCTCGATCGCGCTGTCGCTGCGCGACCGCATCGACCTGCCGCCGTCGACGCGTTACCGGCTGGTGGGTGTCGGCGTATCGGGATTCCGCGAACGCGGGGAGGCCGACGGCCAGGGCAGCCTGTTCGACGACGGGGAGCGTTCGCCGGATTCGACCGGCCGCCCCGAGTCCCTGTAGGAGCGGCTTCAGCCGCGAGCTCCTGGGCCTGGACGTTGTAGGAGCGGCGGAAGCCGCGATGCTTGACCGGGAAAGCCATCGCGGCTTCCACCGCTCCTACAGCAGCGAAAATCAAAAACTCGCGACTGAAGCCGCTCCTGCAAGGAGCGCGGGTGTCAGCGCGCCGGCGCCCAGCGCAGGCTCAGGCCGTATTCGCGGCCGGGCTGGTTGTACCAGGCGACGGTTTCGTAATCGCGGTCGAACGCGTTGTCCACGCGCGCCTCCAGCGTCCAGTCCGGATGGAAGGCGTACGAGGCGCGCAGGTCGAACGTCGCGTAGCCGCCCAGGCGGACGGCGTTGGCGGCATCGTCGAAGCGGTGGCCGGCGCCCTTGAGGCTGGCGCCGAAGGCGAACTTGCCGAACGCCCGGTCGACGTCGACGCGCCCGGTGTTGCGCGCGCGGCGTGCCAGCAGGTTGCCGCGGTTCGCGTTGTCGCTGCCGTCGGGGTTGTGCCGGGTCTGGTTGCGCGGATCGGTGTGGCTGAGCTGGGCGGACAGGTCCCACCCGGCCAGCGTGGTGTCGAACGTCAGCTCGACGCCGCGAATCCGCGCCTGATCGATGTTGTTGGGCAGGAAGATCGACGAGTCGTAGGAGATCAGGTCGTCGATGCGGGTCTCGTACGCATTGAGTGTCCAGCTGTAGCGCTGCGCGTATTGCGCGATGCCGACGTTGTATCCCTTCGATTCCTCGGGACGCAGGTCGGGCTTGCCGAAGAACGGGTAGTACAGGTCGTTGAAGGTCGGCGCCTTGAAGCCGGTGGCGTAGTTCGCGGTGAGGCGGTAGTCGTCGCCGAAGGCCAGCCCGTAGCCGATGCCGCCGGTGGTGTGGCTGCCGAACTGCTCGTTGTCGTCGTTGCGCACGCTGGCCTGCAGCCGGTGCGCGCCGAACTTGCCCTGGTATTCGAGGAACACGCCGGTGTTGTCGCGCTCGGTGACGTCGAACGCGGTATTGCTTTCCACCGCATCGTGCTGCCAGTCGGCGCCGGCGCTGAGCAGGTTGCGTGCATCGACGGCGAAATCGGCCTGCAGCGAGGCGGTCTCGCGGCTGGTGTAGAAATGGCCGGTGTCGACCCGGCTGCCGGCGTGGTCGTCGAGGAAATTCTCGGAGCGGTCGTCGTTGCGGCCGAGTTGCGTGGTGATGTCGATGCGGTCGGTCGGCGTCCAGGCCAGCTTCGCACCGAGGACCTGCTGCACGTTCTCGGCGAGGTTCTGGAAGCTGCCGTCGAACTCGTTGCGCGACTCGGCGCGCAGCGCGTTGCCCTGCAGTTCCAGCGTCTCGCCCAGCCGCACGCCGCCGCGCAGGTTGACCGAGCTGTTGCGGTAACCGTCGCGGTCGGGTTCGTCGGCGAAGCAACCGGCGCCGAACGGCGCGCCCGGCGCGGAAGCCGTGCCGCGGCAGGCATTGATGCCGTCGGTGCGCTGGTAGGCGACGTCCGCGCCGAACCAGCCGCGCTCGCCGCCGCCGCCGATGCCGGCGCTCGCTTCGCGCAGGCCATGGCTGCCGATCCCGGCGCGCATGCGCGGCGAGAATGCACCGTCGTCGCGGCGGGTGAAGATCTGGATCACGCCGCCGATCGCCTCCGAGCCGTACAGGCTCGAACGCGGGCCGCGCACGATCTCGATGCGGTTGATCTGGTCGACCGGCAGGTCCTGGAACGCGGCCAGCCCGGCACTGACCGAGCCCACGCGCACCCCGTCGACCAGCACCAGCACCTGGTCGGCCTCGGCGCCGCGCATGAACACGTTGCTCAGCTTGCCCGGCCCGCCCTGGTTGCCGATGTCGATGCCGGCGCGGCCGCGCAGCAGGTCGGTCAGGCTGCGCGCCTGGCTGCGCACGATCTCGTCGTGGTCGATGACCTGGGCCGGGAACAGGCTGTCGGCCAGTGCCACTTCGGTGCGCGTGGCGGTGACCACGACTTCGTCGAGGTCGGTGGCGGCGGCGCCTTCGGCGACGGCGAGCGACGGTGCGGACAGGATGCCGGCGACGGCCAGCGCGAGGATTCGGGACTGCATTGGACGCTTCTCCTTCGCGCGCACCCACGCACGCGAAACAAGTGTGGAAGCCCGTACGGCATGCACGGGCCCGCGCGGGAGCCGAGCAGTTGCACGCGTGCACGTGCCGGCCTGCGAAGCACCCGCATCCGTTTGCAGTGGGAGGATGGTGGCTGCGGAGCAGGCGTGGGGCACGCGCCGGCATCGCCGCCGCGATGCCCTCCGCATCGCAATCGGACGGGGTCGAGGGACCCCTGCTTCGTGGCCGGTCTCCGGACTGGCGAGTGGGAGTGTTCAACTCCGGCCGCGGCGCCTTCCCGTGCGGACCCGTTGCGGGCCTGGACAGTGGCGGATGCGTTGGCGCGACTCGCTTACCGTTGCGGGGGCAGTGCCGGAATGGTCGTGGCGCGTGCTGGCACGCGGTGGACGTCACCGGCTTCCCGTTTCAACCCGTTGGCGGATGCCGCCGGGTCACCGCGAAGCGGGGCGATTGTACGTCATGGCGGCCGGGTGCGCGCGGCGGCAGGCGGTCGTCGCAATGCGCCCGCCGATGGCAGCTTCCCCGAATCCCGAATCCCGGCTCGTGCGTGGATCCCGCGGTCAGTCGTCGGTTTCGTCGAACAGCCGCATCGACGGCATCGGGTCGTCTTCCTGCATCATCACGGTGGTGGTGACGGGCGAGGCGGCAGGTCGATTGCGCGGCGGCGGCAGCAGCGCGGTCGCGGCCTCGGCCTGTTCGACCAGCTGGGCGCGGCGTTCGTCGGGGACTTCCTGCCAGTGGCAATCGCACAGCGCGCCTTCCAGCGCATAGAGCAGGTTGAGGCTGGGCTTGAAGCCGGCGCGCCTGACGCGCATGAAGGCGTCCACGGGGCCGGCGGCGGCAAGGTCCTCGGCCGTGTGCAGGCCCACCTGGCGCAGCCACGCGGCGCTTTTCGGGCCGATGTTGCGCATCTTCAGCGGCGGCGTGCTCATGGGCTCGCGCCCGCGTGCGGCGCGGCGGCGCGCCGGTTCGACCTGCATGGAAGTCCATGGCCATGCCGCGTGGGTGTGGCGGTGTTCCGCCCGATCATGCGCAGCTTCATTGGTTTGCTATCCCAGTGATCGCACGTAGATCCGTGCGAGTTCTTCGAGTCCCCTCTGGTCTGTAACGTCGAAACGGTCCAGATCCGGACTGTCGAGGTCGAATACGCCCACCAGCGCATCGTTGCGGAACAGCGGCACCACCAGTTCCGAGCGTGAGGCCGAGTCGCAGGCGACGTGGCCTTCGAAGGCGTTGACGTCCGGCACGCGCTGGGTATCGCCGCTGCGGGCCGCCGCGCCGCACACGCCCTTGTCGAGCGGGATCCGGATGCATGCGGGCAGGCCCTGGAACGGGCCGACGACCAGCTCGTGGCCGTCGAAGAAGTAGAAGCCGACCCAGTTGAGCCGCGGCAGTGCGTGGTAAACCAGCGCCGACAGGTTGGCGGCGTTGGCGATGCGGTCGTGCTCGCCGGCGACCAGCGCCTCCGCCTGCCGGGAGAGCTGTGCGTACTGCTCGGCCTTGTCGCCGCTTAAACTGTGCGTCGTGAACATGTGCAGCAGTCTAGCAGCGCCGACATTTTCACCGCGCATGCGCGCGGCGGTTGCGGCGATCCCGGTCCGCGGCGCCGCGTCCGCGGGTGGCGCGGGCACGTGATCGCGCCGGGCGTGTTCGTCACCGGCACCGACACCGGCGCCGGCAAGACCACCGCCAGCGTGGCGCTGCTGCATGCGCTGCGCGCGCGCGGGCTGCGCGCGGTGGGCATGAAGCCGCTGGCCAGCGGCTGCACGCGCGATGCGCGCGGCCAGTGGCGCAACGACGATGCATTGGCGCTGCAGGCCGCGAGCGACCCGCGCCCGGAGTACGACGACGTCAATCCGTTCGCGCTGCCGCTGGCGATCGCGCCGGAGTTCGCCGCGCGCGAGGCGGGGATCGAAGTGACGATGGCGCCGATCGTTGCCGCGCATGCACGGCTGGCCGCGCGGGCGGAGTTCGTCCTGGTCGAGGGCGTCGGCGGCTGGCTGGCGCCGCTGACCGCGACGCTCGACCAGGTGGATCTGGTGCGCGCGCTGGACCTGCCGGTGCTGCTGGTGGTGGGGATGCGCCTGGGCTGCCTCAACCATGCCCGGCTCAGCGCACGCGCGATCGCCGCAGACGGTGCCCGGCTGGCCGGCTGGATCGCCAGCGAAGTCGATCCGGACATGGACTGCCGCGACGAGAACTTCGACGCCCTGTGCGGACGTCTGCCCGCGCCCTGCCTCGGGCGCCTGCGCTGGAGCCCGGGACGGGAGCCCGCGGCGATGGCCGCGGAGGTGTACACAGCCAAGCTGATGCCAGGCTGAAAATCCTGACTTCCGGCACGTGGGCCGGCCGGGGGGCGATGCTACACTGGCGGGTATAGGAATTGCCGCTGCAGCTCCCTGCTGCGCGCGCGCCTTTGCCCCGGAGCCCCCACCCATGACGATGCAAATCCGTACGCTGGCAGTCGCCGGCGCGATCCTCCTGCTGTCCGCCTGCGGAAAGGGCGACGAAGCCGGTCCGGGCGCCATGGGCGCGATGCCGCCGCCGGAGGTGGGCGTGATCGTCGCGAAGAAGGCCAGCGTGCCGCTGCACCAGGAAATGGTGGGCCGGCTGGCGGCGTTCCGCAGCGCCGACGTGCGCGCGCGGATACCCGGCGTGGTGCAGAAGCGCGTCTACGAGGAAGGCAGCGACGTGCGCAAGGGCCAGGTGCTGTTCCTGATCGACCCGGCGCCGCTGCGTGCCGCGCTGGGACAGGCGCAGGCCGCGCTGGCGCAGGCCCAGGCGAGCCAGGCCAACGCCAGGGCAAGCGCCGACCGCGCGCGCCAGTTGCTGCCGCAGAAATTCATCTCCAAGTCCGACTACGACAACGCGCTGGCCGCCGAGCGCAGCGCCGTCGCCGCGGTGCAGGCCGGGCGCGCCGCCGTGGATGCCGCGCAGATCAACCTAGGCTATGCCACCGTGCGCGCGCCGATCGACGGCCGCGCCGGCAAGCAGCAGGTCACCGAAGGTGCGCTGGTCGGCCAGGGAGACGCGACCTTGCTGACCACGGTCGACCAGATCGATCCGCTGTACGTGAACTTCTCGATGAGCGTGTCCGAGCTGGCCCAGGCGCGCAGCCTGCAGACCAACGGCCAGACGCCGACGGTGCAGGTGCGCCTGCCGGACGGTTCGGTCTACGGCCATCCCGGCGAACTCGATTTCTCCGGCGACATCGTCGATCCGGAAACCGGTTCGGTCGCGCTGCGGGCGCAGCTGCCCAACCCGGACAAGACCCTGCTGCCGGGCACCTTCGTGTCGTTCGGCATCACCCTGGGGCAGGTGCCCGACGCGTTCCTGATCCCGCAGACCGCGGTGCAGCGCGACGCCAAGAGTGCCTACGTGCTGGTGGTCGGACAGGACGGCAAGGTCGCGCGCAAGGACATCGCCGCCGACCGCGCCCAGGGCAGCGACTGGATCGTCACCGGCGGCCTGGCCGGCGGCGAGCAGGTGATCGTCTCGGGCCTGCAGAAGGCGCAGCCCGGACAGCCCGCGAAGGCGTCGCCGTGGCAGCCGCCGGGCGCCCAGCCCGCGGCGGCCGGTGCGCCCGCAGGCGACAAGCCCGCGGAAGGCAAGCAGCAGGCCGGCGACGCGGCGCAGAAGGACTGATCGCCCATGTCACGCTTCTTCATCCACCACCCGGTCTTCGCCTGGGTCATCGCGATCCTGATCACGCTCGGTGGCGTGCTCGCGATCAACAGCCTGGGCGTCGAGTCGTACCCGAACATCGCCCCGCCGCAGGTCACCGTCTCCGCCGCCTATCCCGGCGCGAGCGCGGCGACCACCGAGGGCGCGGTGACCCAGGTCATCGAGCAGCAGCTGACCGGCATCGACAACCTCGACTACTTCAGCTCCTCGTCGAGCTCCAGCGGCCGGGCCTCGATCACGCTGACCTTCAAGCCCGGCACCGACCCGGACATCGCCCAGGTGCAGGTGCAGAACAAGGTCGCGCTGGCGACCCCGCGCCTGCCGTCGGAGGTGGTCCAGCAGGGCGTGGTGGTGGCCAAGGCCAACCCCGGCTTCCTGATGATCGCGGCACTGCGCTCGAGCAATCCGGAGTACGACAAGGACGCGCTGTCGGACCTGATCGCCGCGCGCGTGCTCGACCAGATCTCGCGTACGCCGGGCGTCGGCAGCACTCAGCTGTTCGGCGGCGAGTACGCGATGAACATCTGGCTCAACCCCGACAAGCTGCGCGGCTACGGCCTGTCGGCCAGCCAGGTGCTGGCGGCGGTGCGCGGGCAGAACGTGCAGTTCGCCGCTGGTTCGGTCGGCGCCGAGCCCTCGCCGGAGGGCCAGGCGTTCACCGCCACGGTCTCGGCCGAGGGCCGCTTCAGCACCGCCGAGCAGTTCGGCAACATCATCCTGCGCGCGGAAGGCGACGGCACCACGGTGCGCCTGAAGGACGTGGCGCGGGTCGAGAAGGGCGCGTCGGCCTACGGCTTCGACCTGCAGTGGAGCGGCACGCCCGCGTCCGGCTTCGCGATCCAGCTGGCGCCCGGCGCCAACGCGCTCGGCGTGGCCGAGGCGGTGAGCGAGCGCATGGACGAGCTGCAGGCGACGTTCCCGCAGGGCGTGACCTGGTTCTCGCCGTACGACAGCTCGACGTTCGTGGAAACCTCGATCGTGGCGGTCGTCGAGACCCTGTTCGAGGCGATCGTGCTGGTGTTCCTGGTGATGCTGATCTTCCTGCAGAACTTCCGCGCGACGCTGATCCCGACGCTGGTGATCCCGGTCGCGCTGATGGGCACGTTCATCGGCCTGTGGGTGCTGGGCTTCACCATCAACCAGCTCAGCCTGTTCGGCATGGTGCTGGCGATCGGCATCGTCGTCGACGACGCGATCATCGTGATCGAGAACGTCGAACGCATCATGACCGAGGAAGGGCTGTCGCCGAAGGACGCCACGATCAAGGCGATGGGCCAGATCAGCGGCGCGGTGGTGGCGGTGACGGTGGTGCTGGCGGCGGTGTTCGTGCCCAGCGCGTTCCAGGCCGGCAGCGCGGGCGAGATCTACAAGCAGTTCGCGGTCACGATCGCGATGGCGATGGGCTTCTCGGCGTTCCTGGCGCTGGGCTTCACCCCGGCGCTGTGCGCGTCGATCCTCAAGCCCACCGGCCACCACGAGAGCCGCAACCCGGTCTTCCGCGGGTTCAACAAGATCTACAACCGGGTGGCACGCACCTACGTCGGCCACATCGGCGGCGCGGTGCGACATGCGCCGCGCTGGATGCTGGTGTTCGCGGCGCTGACCTTGCTGTGCGGCTTCCTGTTCACGCGCATGCCCGGCAGCTTCCTGCCCGAGGAGGACCAGGGCTATGCGATGGCGATCGTGCAGCTGCCGCCGGGCGCGACGCTCAACCGCACCAAGCGCGTGTTCGAACAAATGCGCGGCGGCATCGAGAAGCTGGACGGCTACGAGGGCATGATGCAGGTGGCCGGCTTCAGCTTCGTCGGCCAGGGCGAGAACGTCGGCATGGCGTTCATCAAGCTCAAGCCCTGGGACGAACGCGACATCACTGCACAGGAGTTCATCCAGCAGGCCAACGGGGTGGCGTTCGGCATCCGCGACGCGCAGATCTTCGTGATGAACCTGCCGACGGTGAACGGCCTGGGCCAGTTCGGCGGCTTCGACATGTACCTGCAGGACCGCAGCGGCCAGGGCCGCGACGCGCTCGCGCAGGCCATGGGCGCGCTGCTGGGCAAGGCGTCGCAGGATCCGACCCTGACCGGCGTGCGGCCGAACACGCTGGCCGACGCGCCGCAGCTGCGGCTCGACGTCGACCGCACCCAGGCGCAGGCGATGGGGCTGTCGGTGACCGACATCTACAACGCGATCAGCCTCATGCTGGCGCCGGTGTACGTCAACGACTTCACCGACGGCGGCCGCGTCAAGCGGGTGACGATGCAGGCCGACAGCACGTTCCGCACCGGCCCCGAGTCGCTGTCGCGCTTCTACACGCCGGCGCCGAACCAGTCGGCATCGGCGGAGGGCGGGTCCGGCGACGGCATCTCGATGATCCCGATCTCGAACGTCGTCGACAGCCAGTGGACCACGGCATCGCCGTCGTTGAGCCGCTACAACGGCTATGCCGCGGTGGAGATCGTCGGTTCGCAGGCGCCGGGACACAGTTCGGGCGAGGCGATGACGGCGATGCAGCAGATCGTCGAGAACGACCTGCCGCCCGGCTTCGGCTACGACTGGACGGGGCAGTCCTACCAGGAAATCCTGTCGGGCAACCAGTCCACGATGCTGATGGTGCTGTCGATCCTGGTGGTGTTCCTGTGCCTGGCGGCGCTGTACGAAAGCTGGTCGGTGCCGGTGGCGGTGCTGCTGGTGGTGCCGCTGGGCGTGCTGGGCGCGGTCACGCTGTCGCTCATGCGCGGACTGCCCAACGACATCTACTTCAAGATCGGCCTGATCACGGTGATTGGCCTGGCGGCGAAGAACGCGATCCTGATCATCGAGTTCGCGATCGAGCAGCGCCAGCTGGGCCGGCCGCTGCGCGAGGCGATCATCGAGGCCGCGCGCCTGCGCTTCCGCCCGATCCTGATGACCTCGTTCGCCTTCATCATGGGCGTGCTGCCGATGGCGGTTTCCACCGGCGCCGGCGCCAACGCGCGCCATGCGATCGGCACCGGCGTGATCGGCGGCATGCTGTTCGCCACCTTCCTCGGGCTGCTGCTGATCCCGGTGTTCTACGTGGTGGTGCGCAGGCTGCTGGGCGACAAGCTCGACGAGAAGCCGGCCATCGCGCACGACTAGGCGAAGGCGCTCGAAGTGAAGTGACGGGAAGGCCGCGGAGACGCGGCCTTCCTGTTTCCGGGCGCGCCGGTCAGGAGGCGCTTGCGAACAATGCGCCGATGCCGACGTTCACCGCGTAGCCGCCCACCAGCAGGAACACGAACAGCGCACTGGCCAGCAGCAGCGGCCGCAGCCCGGCCTGGCGGATCGCGCCGACGTGGGTGCGCAGTCCGAGTGCAGCCATCGCCATCGCCAGCAGCACGGTGTCGGCCTGCACCAGTACCTCGACCCAGGCCGCCGGCAGCAGCTGCAGCGAATTGACGCCGGCCACGGCGACGAACAGCACCGCGAACCACGGGATCACGATGCCCGCCTTTTCGCCGCTGCCTGCATTCGCCTCGCGCGACAGGCGCGACGACAGCAGCAGCAGGAACGGCGCCAGCAGCATCACCCGCAGCATCTTTTCGATCACCGCCGCGGAGCCGGCGGCCTCGCCGACCGCGCGTCCGGCGACCACCACCTGCGCCACCTCGTGGATCGTCGAGCCCGCATACACGCCGAACGCGTGCTCGCCGAGTCCCAGGTACGGATACAGCCACGGGTACAGGAACATCCCCAGCGTGCCGAACACCACAACGGTCGCCACCGCCACCGACACCTTGTGCGCCTGCCCGCGAACCACCGGCTCGGTGGCCATGACCGCCGCCGCGCCGCAGATCGCGCTGCCGGCGCCGATCAGCATCGCGGTCTCGCGGTCGAGCTTGAACACCCGCGTGCCCAGCAGCACCGCCAGGCCGAACACCAGCCCGACCATCGCCACCGCGATCAGCACGCCTTCCATGCCGACCGCGGCGATATCCTGGAAGGTGACGCGGAAGCCGTACAGCACGATGCCCGTGCGCAGCAGCATGCCCTTGGCGAAATCGACGCCGGCACCGCTGCGCGCGGCGACCGCCGGGAACACGGTGTTGCCCAGCGCGATGCCGAACACGATTGCGAGTGTCAGCGCGCTCAGGCCCAGCGCCTGCAGCGCCGGCAGCCGCGCGGCGAGGATGCCCGCGCCCGCGATCGCGGCGACCAGCGCCAGCCCGGGCCACAGGCCTGCGTAACGCTGGAGGCGGGCGAGGAGCGGCGGCGTATCGGCAACGGCGTGCATCGGCGCGGGCTTCCAGCGGAGGTGCCGGCAGGCTAGGCGCGCGCATCGAATGAATCCAGTACATATAATTCACGATTCGATGAATTCTGGTTATCAATGAACCTGCACCTGCTGCGCGTGTTCATGGCCGTGGTCGAGCACCAGGGCTTTTCGCGCGCCGCCGAGGCGCTGCACGTCAGCCAGCCGGCGGTGTCCAAGGCGGTGCGCGAACTGGAGCGCCAGCTCGGGCTGCCGCTGGTCGAGCGCGGCGCAGCGCGCAGCCGCGGCGTGGTGCTCACCGACCACGGCCAGTCGCTGCACCAGCACGCACGCGCGATCTTCGCCATGGAACGCGCTGCGATCGCGGACGTCCGCGACCGCGTCGGCCTGCGCAAGGGCTCGCTGCGCGTGGGTGCCAGCACCACCGTCGCCGGCTACTGGCTGCCGCCGCACGTGGCGACATTCGTGCAGCGTCATCCGGGAGTGGATTTCGAGCTGCAGGTCGGCAACACGGCCGGGATCGGCCATGCCATCGCCGAGGGCCGCATCGACGTGGCGTTCGTCGAAGGCGTGGTGGACGATCCGGGCATCGTGGCCACGGCGTGGCGCGACGAGCCGCTGCAGCTCGTGGTCGCTGCCGATGCGACGCTCGGCGCGCATCGGCGCGCATCGGTGGCGGAACTCGCGCGGCAGCCGTGGATGCTGCGCGAGGCGGGTTCCGGGACACGGCAGGTCGCGCAGCGCGTGCTGCGTTCGCGCGGGATCAAGCCGGCGCGCGTGATCGAACTGGGCAGCAACGAGGCGATCGCGCGCGCGGTTGCCGCCGGTGCCGGCGTGGCGTTGCTGCCGGAGATCGTGGTGCGCGACCTCGTGGCGATGCAGCGCGTGCGCATCCTGCGCCTGGCCGGCGACGCCGGGATCCTGCGCCCGCTGTACCGGCTGGAACTGGCCAATCGCCCGCGCGCGCCCGCGCTGCAGGCGTTCGTCGACCTGGTGGACGCGCCGGCGCGCGGCTGAGGCGCGAAGCCGCTTTGTAGGAGCGGCTTCAGCCGCGAGCTCTTGAAGGCGACCACGGATGGCTCGAAACGATCCGGTTGTTTTTCGACGCGCGCATCAAAAGCTCGCGGCTGAAGCCGCTCCTACAGGGCAGTCGAAGACACGAAAAAACCCGGCAACTTGCGTTGCCGGGTTTCCGACGCGGGAGAGAGACCGCGTGGCCGGTTGCCCGGCCGTCTGGAGCTGGATTACTTGCGGGCCTTGGCGGCGCCCTTGATGGCTTCCTCGGCCTTGGCCTGGACGTTGGCGCTGGCCGACTCGACCTGGGCCTTGGCGATCTGGGCGATGGCTTCGTTGGTCTTCAGCGTGCGGCCGAACACTTCCTGGCCGGTGCTCACGGCGCGCTCGACGTTCTCGCGCGCAACCTGCACGCCCTTCGGCAGCACGGCCTTCAGGCCGTCGAAATCACGGGCCTCGGCGATCTCGCCCCAGAAGGCGAAGGCGGCGTTGGCGTTCTCTTCGAACGTGGCCAGCTGCAGGCCGAACACCTTTTCGGCGTTCTCGAGGGCCAGGCGGTTGACCTGGGCGGCGGTGTCGGCGAACTGGCGCGACGCAGCGGCGAACTGCTGGTTGA
Organism: Luteimonas mephitis DSM 12574; assembly: GCF_000422305.1. Lineage (GTDB taxonomy): Bacteria > Pseudomonadota > Gammaproteobacteria > Xanthomonadales > Xanthomonadaceae > Luteimonas > Luteimonas mephitis. Next base: position 20,339 of record NZ_AULN01000012.1, read on the forward strand.
AATCCTGGTACATGGCGGGCTCCTGCAGATGTCCGGCAGGGATTGCCGGTATTGTGCGGTGCAGCATAACGCTGGATATGTTGCGATGCAACATCCGGAGGGCGTGCATCGCTCATCCGTTCAGTTTCAGTTGAAATCAGTAGCTTGGAGGCCCGTAGGAGCGCCCCATGGGCGCGAAAGACTTCCCGGAAGCCTTTCGCGCCCATGGGGCGCTCCTACGGACGAAGGGTTGCGCGAACGACGATATGCGCGAAGCGGTGCCCGACCCACCAGAGGGGTCCCTGCGTTTAAGGCATCGGCCCACTACCAGCACGGCGGGCCCGGCTGGCCTACGCCCGCGGCGGAACCGGCGCCGCAGCCGGGCCGCGATAGCGGCAGCCGGAGGTGCAGGTCTCGCGCACGACCACCTCGCCCAGCTGCGGCAGGGCGGGCTTGAGCCGCTCCCAGATCCACATCGCCAGCCGCTCGCTGGTCGGGTTCTCCAGCCCCTCGACCTCGTTGAGGTAATGGTGGTCAAGCTGCTCGTACAGCGGCCGGAAGGCGGTCTTGATGTCGCCGAAGTCCATGATCCAGCCGCTGTCGGCGCCCGGCTCGCCGGACACGTGCAGCTCGATCACGAACGAATGCCCGTGCAGCCGCGCGCACTTGTGCCCTGGCGGCACGTTGGGCAGCAGGTGCGCGGCTTCGATGGTGAAGGTCTTGAAGATGTCCATGGCGATCCGTGGGCCGGGCGCCGTCCTCCGGCGATGCCCGGACGACGTGCGCCGGGAACAAAAAACCCCGCAAATCCGCGGGGTCGGTGGCTCTGCGCGTGGTGGCTATGGGTGGAATCGAACCACCGACCTCGGGATTATGAGTCTCGCGCTCTAACCGTCTGAGCTACATAGCCGCGCGGAACCGCGAATTATTCCCGTGCCGGGGCGCGGCGTCAATCGCTGGCCGGGCCGCTTGTCGGCCCGGCGTGGCCGTGGCAGAGTCGGTCACAGTGAATTTGGAGTCCGCATCGTGATCGATCCGGACGGTTACCGGCCCAATGTCGGCATCGTTTTGATGCATCCCGACGGCCGCGTCTTCTGGGCGCGGCGCGTGCGTCGTGACGGCTGGCAGTTCCCGCAGGGCGGGATGAATACCGACGAGACGCCGCTGGAGGCGATGTACCGCGAGCTGGAGGAGGAAACCGGCCTGCGGGCGGACCACGTGGACGTGCTCGGGGTGACGCCGGGCTGGCTGCGCTACCGGCTGCCGCAGCGCGCGATCCGCCGCAACGACAAGCTGGTGTGCATCGGCCAGAAGCAGGTGTGGTTCCTGTTGCAGTTCACCGGCAGCGAGGGCGACCTGTGCCTGGACGGCACCGACAAGCCGGAATTCGACCACTGGCGCTGGGTCGACTTCTGGTACCCGCTGGAACACGTGGTCACCTTCAAGCGCGGCGTCTACGCCAGCGCGCTGCGCCACCTGGCACCGTCCGCACGGCAGATCGCCGGGCAGCGGGCGATCCCGCATCCGCATCCCGAGCACGCCCGGCCGCGGCCGGCGCGGCGCCAGTCCGGGCAGCGCCGCGGCGGATAGCGCGCGGAACCGCCGGTGGAGCGGTTTCGCCGCGTTCATGATTGACAATCATTCTCATCCGCAGCGACAATGCGCACGTTCCCTGCAACGGCGGCGTTTCCAGTCCCATGTACGTGTGCATCTGCAATGGCGTGACCGACGGTGACATCCGCCAGGCCGTGAAGGCCGGTTGCTGCGGCATGGCCGAACTCACCATGCGCACCGGCTGCGGCGCCTGCTGCGGCAGCTGCGTCGAGACCGCCACCGAAACGCTCGAACAGCTCCGCGCCGAGCTGCAGCCGCAGCGCGACAACGTCGTCGGGTTCCCCGGCGTCCGCCACGCCGCCTGAGCCCCGGCAGCCGCCCGTCTGGGCACGGTGATGCATACGATTCGCGTTCCGCCATCGTTCTTGCGGCGGCGCTAGAGTCGTGGGATCACGCAACAACGGAGACGTGCCATGCAAGGCGACGCACAGGTCATCAAGTTCCTCAACGAGGCGCTCTACAACGAGCTGACCGCGATCAACCAGTACTTCCTGCACGCCAAGATGCTGAAGAACTGGGGCCTGCACGAGCTCGCCAAGCACGAGTACGAGGAATCGATCGACGAGATGAAGCATGCCGACATGCTCGCCGAGCGGATCCTGTTCCTCGACGGACTGCCGAACTTCCAGGCGCTGGGCAAGCTCAAGATCGGCGAGAACCCGAAGGAAGTGCTCGAGTGCGACCTGGCGCTGGAGATGGAGGCGATCCCGCCGCTCAAGGCCGCGATCGCGCATTGCGAGCAGGTCGGCGACTTCGTCAGCCGGCGGCTGTTCACCGATATCCTCAAGTCCGAGGAAGAACACGTCGACTGGCTGGAAACCCAGCTCGCGCTGATCGCGCGGATCGGTGAGCAGAACTACCTGCAGACCAAGATCGACGGCGACGACTGATCGCGGCCCGGGCGGGAACGCCCCGCCTTCGCCTGCGGCCGCCCTGCGGATGTCGTGCAGGCGCCGCCCATGGCCGCGAGCTTCTCGCGCCGCATGGATGACCGGGGAACGCTCGCGGCCGGGGGCCGCTGCTGCGACGGCGGATGCCTGGCTTTGCGCTGGCTGCGCTTACATCGAGTCGGCTTCGCTGCGCTGGCTTGCGCGCAGCTGCTGCCGGGCGCGCTGGAACTCGTTGGCGACCAGCGCCACGGCGACCGCGGGGCGATCCAGCGACTGCTGGCGTGCGCCGGCCTCGATACGCTTGGCGGCGGCGGACAGTGACATCGCACCGAGGTTGGCGCTGGACGACTTGAGCGAGTGTGCGGCATCGCGCAGGGCCGCGTAGTCCGGTCCGTTGCTGGCGGCGGCTTCCAGCGTCGAGACCAGCCGCGGCGTGTCCTCGAGGAAGACATCGATCAGGCGATCGACCTCGCCGCCGAGCAGCGCGCGCAGCTCGTCAAGCACTTCATGGTCGATCAGGGGGGGCGGCGGAACGCGCGACGATGCCGGCCCCGCGGCGGCGACGGACGGATCAGGCGCGTGCGCCGGAACCGCAGTCCATGCCGGCGTGGCGGGAGGAGTCGCGACCGGCGGCATCGCCGCCGTGTCGATCGTGGTGGCGGGTGCCGCCACGGCGACGGTCGTTGCCAGGCCGGGTGTCGTCGCCGGTGCAGGCGCGGGCGCCCAGGCGGGCGCGGCAACCGGCGGCATCGCCTCCGGGATGGCTGCGGCAAAATCTTCCACGACGGCCTCTGCCGCGTTCCCGGGCGGCACGGCCTCGTCGCCTGCGTCGCTGGCATCGACCGGTGCTTCCAGGGCGTCCAGGGCCGCGACCTGCGGATTCCACCAATGGTGCACGCAGCGTTCGAGTTCGCTGCGCGTGACCGGCTTGGGCAGGTAGTCGTCCATGCCGGCATCCAGGCATTTCTGGCGGTCGCCGGCCATCGCGTTGGCGGTCATCGCCACGATCGGCAGGTGGCGGCCGTCGGCGGCAAGGGCCTCGCTCTCGCGCCAGCGCCGGGTGGCGGTGTAGCCGTCCATCACCGGCATCTGGCAATCCATCAGCACCAGGTCGTAGCGCGACGCCGACATCCGCATCAGCGCCGCCTCGCCGTTGCTGGCGGTGTCGCAGGTGATGCCGAGCACGCCGAGCAGGCGCTGGCCGACCATCAGGTTGACCGGGTTGTCCTCAACGAGGAGGACCCGGGCCTTGCGCAGCGTTGCAGCGTCGTTGTTCGTGACCATGGTGGTGGCTGGCGTGGCGGCAGCTTCACGCTGCAACGTGTCTGGCGTGGCGGACGAGTGCGCGTTGGTCAGCGCCGCGCGCAGGTCCTCGTCGGGCGCCTGGCGGCTGAGCAGGGTGACATTGTGCTGGAGTTCGTCGGCAACCGGGTCCTCGCCGTACAGGCAGACCAGGCGCAGGTCGCCGTAGATCGTGCTGCGGCTGATGTTGCGATGCAGGGCCACGGCGGTGTTGCGGATGCCGCTCAGGTCGGCGAGCACCACCGAGTACGCCCAGGGCTTGCCCTGGTTGGCGGCGGTGCGCAGGCGGTCGAGCGCTTCCTGGGTCGTTTCCACCGAACTCACCCGCAGTCCCCAGTTGGGCAACAGCATCGACAGGCGCAGGCGCAGGCGCGGGTCGGCGCTGAGCAGCAGCAGGCGGCCGCCGCTGGTGGCGGAGGTCTCGGCGCTCGGCATGTCGCCGTGCACTTTCAGCAGCGGGATCTCGAACCAGAACGTGGCGCCGCGCCCGGATTCGGAATCGACGCCGATGCGGCCGGTCATCAGTTCGATGATGCGGCGCGAAATCGCCAGCCCCAGGCCGGTGCCGCCGTACAGGCGGGTGGTCGACGTGTCGGCCTGGCTGAAGGCCTGGAACAGCCGTCCCTGCGCCTCGCGCGCGATGCCGATGCCGGTGTCGTGCACCTCGAAGCGCAGCTGGTGCTGGGCGGCGGTTTCGCCGATGCGGCGCACGTTGATGGTGATCGCGCCGCGGTCGGTGAACTTCACCGCGTTGCTCAACAGGTTGCTCAGCACCTGGCGCAGGCGCACCGGGTCGCCACGTACCGGCAGGCGCACGGAAGGATCGATGTTCAGCGACAGCCGCAGGCCCTTGCTCTGCGCCGGGCGGTCCATCAGCTGGATCACCGTTTCGAGCAGCTCGCGCAGGTTGAAGCCGGTGGACTCGAGCACCAGCTTGTCGGCCTCGAGCTTGGAGTAGTCGAGGATGTCGTCGACGATCCGCAGCATCTGCTGCGACGAGGTGTAGGCGGTGCGCACCATCTCGGCGTGGTCGGGCGCGAGTTGCGCGTGCATCAGCAGGTCGAGCATCGGCACGATGCCGTTGAGCGGGGTGCGGATCTCGTGGCTCATCGTGGCCAGGAACTCGCCCTTGGCCATCACCGCCGATTCCGCCGCCTGCTTGGCCTGGCGCAGCTGCTGCTCGAGCTGGGTGTGGCGGTCGAGCTCGCGCTGCAGTTCGCCCAGTTCGGCTTCGTCGCGGCGGGCGCGGATGCCGGCCTCCTCGATTTCGCGCTCGCGCTGGCGGCCGGAGATGAAAACGCCGATCGAAGCGAACGCCGCCAGCAGCGCCAGCACCAGGGCGAAGCCCTGCCATGGGCCGTCGAGCCCGAGCACGTCCAGCGACAGGGTCAGCGCGGCGCCCGCGGCGGCGCCAAGCGCCAGCCAGCGCAGCATCACGGCGGAAGGGCGGGCGCGGGTGACGATCACGGTCACAGCACCGAGTTCTGGAAGTCGAAGTCGAGGCCGCCGGCGGCGTGCTGCACCAGGTTGCCCTGGATGTAGTCGACGCCGCTGATCCACAGCGTCGCCGCGGCCTGCGGGTCTTCGACCTGCTGGCCGATCACCTGCAGGCCGAGCCGGTGGGCGCGTTCGATCGCCGCGCGCATCTCGTCGCGCACGCCGCCTTCGCCGAGCCGGCTGGAGTAGCGCGCCGCCAGGCGCATGAAGCCCAGCGGCATGCGTGCGAGCAGGGCGTCGGACTCGGCGCCGGCGCTGTACTGGCTCAGGCATAACTGCACGCCGGCGGGCACCATCGCGTTGCAGAACTCCTGCAGCGCCACCGCATGCACCAGGGCTTCGTCCTGGCGGACGTCGATGACCAGCGAAGGGCCGTCGATCCGGGTCCGGGAAAGCGTTTCGAGCAGCGCCGCGGCATAACCGTCGCGGGTCAGCGAGCGCGGCGACTGGCTGACGAACAGTCGCACGGGGCGGTTCTCGCCCGCGCGCTGGTCGAGCACCGCGATGGCCAGTTCCAGCACCCGGCGGTCGATCTCGTGCAGTACCCCGGCCGCCTCCGCGGTCGGAAGGATCTCGGCGGCGGTATGCAGGTTGCCGTCCCCGTCGCGCAGGCGCAGCAGCGTCTGGTACTGCGCCTCCTCGCCGCCGGCCACGGCCACGATCGGCTGGAAGGCCAGCTCGAAGCGGTTGTTCATCAGCGCGTCGTGGAGCATCACCACGCGGTCGGCGTCGGCTTCCACCGCAGCCGTCTCCGGGGGAGCGTGGGCGGCGATGCCGACGGGCAGGCTGCGCGCCTCGCGCAGCGCCTGCTCGGCCGCGGCCAGCGCGGTGCTGGCGTCGCTGAACCCCGACTGCAGCGAGGCATAGCCGACCAGCGCGCGCAGGCGCAGGACCTGGCCGTCGATGGTGACCTCGTGGCGGCCGACGCCGTCGCGCAGCGTGCGCGCGAAGGTGTCCTGGGCGTGGCCTTCCAGGGTTTCGGCATAGACCACGAAGGTGTTGTCGTTCAGCCGCGACACCAGGTGTTCCCCCGCCAGCTGGCCGACGTGGCGCCCGGTGTCGGTGAGCGCGGTTTCCAGCGCGGCGTAGCCGAAGCGGTCGCGCAGCGCAGTGGTGTTCTCGATCTCCACGAAGTACACGGCGCCCCGGGACTGCTGCGGGACCGCGGCGCCCAGCCGCTGCAGCATCGCCGTGCGCGTGTACAGGCCGGTCACCGGGTGGCGTCCGTCGCCGCTGCGCTGCCGCTCGAGCGCGCGCGCGCGCCGCACGCGGCTTTCGACCGCGGCGATCAGGTGCCGCGGCCGCACCGGTTTGGTCAGGAAATCGTCGGCGCCGACCTGCAGCACCTCGAACTGGGTTTCCGGATCCGGGTCGCCGGTCAGGAACACGATCGGCGTGTGCGCGAAGCCCGGGTTGGCGCGGATCATGGTGGTGATCTCGGTGCCGTTGAGGCCCGGCATGTGCAGGTCGGTGAGGACCAGGTCGGGGCGGAATTCGTCCATCGCCGCCATCACCTCGCTGCTGATGCCCACCACCCGCGCCTGCATGCCGGTGCCGGCCAGCACCGTCTCGGCGAACAGCGCCTGGCTGGGGTCGTCCTCGACGATCAGCACCCGGTACGGCGCGTCGCTGCCGTCGCCCTGCGGCAGCACCTGCGGCAACGGTTCGTTGGCGGCCGGAACCTCTTCGCTGGCCGGCAGCACCGCCTCGGGCGCATCGGCGCACCATCGGCGCCAGTAGTGGGGCGGCGGGAACTCCGCACGCACGGCCGCTTCGGGGGACGCCGCGGCAGACCCCTGCCGGGCGCCGCCGGATGCATTCGCGGCAGCGGTTCTGTTGGACGCGGGCACAACCTGACTCCCCTGTGGACGCGGGCGATTATGCGCACGCGCCTGCTTACAGCCTACTACGGACCGCACACTTCGATCAGGACAGGGAATACCCGAGGTACGCGCCCCGCGCCTTCACGCTCAGCCCGTTTGCGGACGCGGCGCGCGGCGGAACAGCTTGCGCCAGATCCACCACACCAACAGGGCGAAAGACAGGCTGATCGCGACCACGATCGCCAGTGCGATCCACGGATGCGCGAATGCCAGCGCCAGGCCGCCGACCACCGCCGCATCCTCGGTGAACGACGCGGTCCAGTTGCTGACCGGTTCGGGGGATGTGTTCATCATGGCCCGCGCGCCGCTCTTGAGCAGGTGGCTGGTCAGCGCCACGCCCGCGCCGGTGGCGAGCATGCCGGCGCCGAGCTGGCCGTCGGGCGACAGCGTGGCCGCGGCGAGGAACGCGCCGGCGGGCACCCGCAGCAGGGTGTGCAGCAGGTCCCAGCCGCTGTCCACGCCGGGGATCTTGTCGGCGAAGAATTCGGCGATCGCCAGCACGCCGGACACGCCCAGCACCCACGGCGAGGTGGTCACTTCCAGCGCCTGCGGCAGGTCCAGCCAGCCGAACCAGCCGGCCACGCCGATGCCGAACACGGTCAGGTAGACCCGGATCCCGGCCAGCCAGGCCAGCAGCACGCCGATCGCGAACAGGTGGGCTTCGGTCATGGTCTTGCACCTCGCACGGACCCGCGCGGAGGCCGGGTCGCGGGCGCAGGTTAGCGCAGCCGGCGCCGGCTTGACGTCGGCGCAACGCGATCGCTATACCGTGCCGATGGCCGAGCCCGAACAGACCCCGGAACCGCAGTCGCAGGACCCCGCGCCGGAAGCCGTGCCGGCGCCCGTAGTCGCCCCCGCGCCGCCGCCGGCCGGGCCGGGGACGGGCCGGCGGCGCTGGTGGCGGGTGGCGGTGTTCGTGGCCGCGCTCGGATTCGGCGCCTGGGGGCTGTGGACGACCTTGGCCCCGGCGGGCGAAGCGGTGCAGACCCGCGGCCAGCGCGCCCGGCTCGACGCGCTCGAACAGCAGATCGCCACCCTCAAGCGCTCCGACCAGATCAGCCGCGATGCCAACCGCGACCTCCAGGGCACCCTGGCCGAGCGCGACGAGGAAATCGCCGGCCTGCGCGCCGATGTCGCCTTCTATGAACGTTTCGTCGGCGCCACCGGGCAGCGCCGCGGCCTGACCGTGCACACGCTGCAGCTGCAGCCGCAGTCGGGCCAGGCGTGGCATTTCACCGCCACGCTGACCCAGAACCTCAACCGCGGCTCGGTCAGCAGCGGCGAAGTGACGCTGTCGGTCGAGGGCACCCGCGACGGCAAGCTGCAGAAGCTGTCCTGGGCCGATCTGCGCCAGCAGCCCGGCGCGGCCGGGATCGCGTATTCGTTCAAGTATTTCCAGGAAATCGGCGGCGACCTGGTGCTGCCGGCCGGCTACCAGCCGCTGCGGGTGGTGGTGCGATTGGCGCCGAAGAGCGGATCCGCGGTCGAGCAGGCGTTCCCATGGGCCGATGCGACGCGGCGTTCCGACCCCGGCGCTTGAAGCCCGCGGCCGCGCGCCCCATCCTGTGGTCATGGAAAACAATGTTGTCCACGGCGCCGAGCCCGGCTACCAGTCGCTGCAGCGCCCGCTCGACTTCACGCCCGCGGCCGCGGCCAAGGTCCGGCAGCTGATTGCCGAGGAAGGCAACCAGGCGCTGAAGCTGCGCGTGTACATCCAGGGCGGCGGCTGCTCGGGGTTCCAGTACGGCTTCGAATTCGACGAACAGCAGGGCGAGGACGACCTGGCGATCGACACCGACGGCGTGGTGCTGCTGGTCGACCCGCTGAGCCTGCAGTACCTGATGGGCGCCGCGGTCGACTACGTCGAAAGCCTGCACGGCGCGCAGTTCACCATCCGCAACCCCAACGCCAAGTCCACCTGCGGCTGCGGGAGCAGCTTCACGGTGTAGGGCGGTCCTGCCAGCCAGGCCCCGACCCGCAAATGGGAGAATGGCCGCCTGCACGACGACGGGACCCGCACGCATGACAACGCCCCATGTCGGACGCCCGCCGGCGTTCGCCTTCCTCGAATCGCCCCTCGACCGCGCCGAACACCTGCGCGACCACGCCGACGTGCTGGCCGCGCGCTGGCCGCGCGCGCGGGTGGTGGTGCTCGATGCCGAGGGCCGCGCCGCGGCCGAAAGCGATGGCAGTCCGCGGATGCTGGAAGGTGCCGGGCTCGTCGCCGCGACCGGGGGCGGCGACATGGCCGCGTCGGCGCTGTTCCTTGGCCTGCGCGGCGACGAAACCTGGTTCGCGGTGCGCGCCGAGGCGATCGCCGGCAATGCGGTCACCGCCGGCATCCCGCGCTGGGTCGATCTGCGCGGCGCCGCGGCCACCTGGCCTGCGTTCGAAGCCACCGCCTTCGCACAGGCGCGCGCGGTGCTGCACTGGCAGGCGCGGCATCGCCACTGCGGCGTCTGCGGCAGCGCGCTCGAGTACCGCCGCGCCGGCTGGCTCGGCTGGTGCCCGCGCTGCGAACTCGAGCACTATCCGCGCACCGACCCGGCGGTGATCGTGGCCGTCACCGACGGCCCGCGCCTGCTGCTGGGCCGCAACGCGGGCTGGCCGCCGCATCGCTATTCGACGCTCGCGGGCTTCGTCGAACCGGGTGAATCGCTGGAGCAGACGGTCGCGCGCGAGGTGTTCGAGGAAAGCGGCGTGCGCGTCCGCCACAGTCATTACCTGGCCTCGCAGCCGTGGCCGTTCCCGTCGTCGCTGATGCTCGGTTTCACCGCCTGGGCCGAGCCGGACGAGCCGGAGGTCGGCGACGAACTCGAGGACGTGCGCTGGTTCACCCTCGACGAGATCGACGCCGCGCTGCGCGGCCAGTCGCCGGAAGGCGGACTGCTGCTGTCGCCATCGATCTCGATCTCACGCTGGCTGGTCGAGGCGTGGCATGCGGAGCGCGCGCCGACAGACTGACGCGGCGCGCCATGCGTCCGGCCGCGTCGCTGCATTAAACTCCGGCGATGTTCACCACCCTGCTCGCCGTCGTCGTCGCCCTCGCGCTGGGACACCTCGCGCAGCCGCTGGCCGTGGCCGTGCGACAGTACGGCTGGTTCGACCAGTGGATGCGCTGGATCGACGGCCGCTTTCCCGGCGATGGCTTCTGGCGCGGCCGCTACGGCATCGCCTTGGCGCTGCTGCCGCCGCTGTTGCTGGTGGGGCTGTTCCAGCTCGCGCTCGACGGTGCGGTGTTCGGCTTGCCCGCGATCGTGTTCGGCATCGCGGTGCTGTTCTACGCTTGGGGTCCGCGCGACCTGGACGTCGACGTCGATGCGGTCGTTGGCACCGATGACCCGGTTGCACGCCACGCCGCCGCGGCGCGGCTGTGGCCTGCCGGCGAAGCGGTATCGCTGACCGGTGCGTCGCTGGTCGGCGCGGTGTTCCGCAACGCCAGGCGGCGCTGGTTCGGCGTGCTCTTCTGGTTCCTCGTGCTCGGCCCGGTCGGCGCGCTGCTGTACCGGCTGGCCGCGCTCGCCGCCGAGGGCGACGACAGCCACCTGCTGCCCTTGGACACCCGCGCCGGCGCGCGCGGACTGCTGGCGATCCTCGACTGGCCGGTGGCGCAGCTGATGACGCTGGCGATGGCGCTGGTGGGCAACTTCGACGCTGTGTTCACCGCCTGGCGCGAGAACGGCGGCGCCACGTTCGCGCTCGACGCCGGCTTCCTTGCCGCCGCGGCGCGCGCCTGCGTCCGCAGCGAACTGGCCGAAGAGGCCGACGACGAAACCGAATCCGGCGTCACCGCCCCCGGCGCACTGGTGGCCAGCGCACCGGACCTGCCCGAACTGCGTGACGCGATGAGCCTGGCCTGGCGCGTGCTGCTGGCGTGGGTGGCGGTGATCGCGCTGTTCGTCGTGGCCGGCTGGGTGAGCTGAGGCCGCTCCCCCGTTAAGCCGCATCCCCGCGCAGCGCGCGCACCTTCGCCTCCAGCATCCCGGCCGTCACCTCGACGCCCGACACCGGCTCGCCCGCCACCACGCCGACATGCGCGCGGAAGCGCCGCGGCGCGCGCATCCGACCCATGCGGTCGTCGCGATGGCTCCACATGCTGCTCCACATCCCGCGCAGCGCCATCGGCACCACCGGCACCGGGCGCCCGGCCGCAGCGGCGCGCGCCAGCACCCGTTCGACGCCGGACTTGAACGCCGCGATTTCGCCGTCGGTGGTCAACCTGCCTTCCGGGAAGATACCGACGATCTCGCCCTCGGCCAGCGCCGCGTCGATGGCGTCGAATGCCTGTTCCATCAGCGCCCGGTCCTCGCGCACGCCGGCGATCGGGATCGCCTTGCCGGTGCGGAAGATCCAGCGCATCACCGGGATGTTGAAGATCCGGTAGTACATGACGAAGCGCACCGGCCGCGGGATGCTGGCCGACAGGATCAGCGCGTCCATGTAGCTGACGTGGTTGCACACGACCAGCGCCGGCCCTTCGTCGGGCACGTTGCGCTCGATGCCGTGCAGCTCGAGCCGGTACAGCGAGCGCACCAGCACCCAGCTCAGGAACCGCATCAGGAACTCGGGCACCAGGGTGAAGATGTAGATCGCCACCAGCACGTTGGCGACCATCAGCGCCAAAACCACCTGCGGGATCGTCCAGCCCAGGAAGCGCTGGACCACGATCCCGAGCACAGCGGCCAGCACGATGAACGCCGCGTTCTGGATGTTCATCGCCGCGATCACCCGCGACAGCTCGTCCTTCGGCGTGCGGCTCTGGATCAGCGCGAACAGCGGCACCACGAAGAAGCCTGCGAACAGGCCGATCCCCACCAGGTCCATCGCCACCCGCCAGCCGCCGGGCTGGGCGAGGAACCCGGCGACGTCCAGCCCGGACACAGCCGCCGCGCCGCTGCGGGCGAAGTACAGATCGAGCATGAACGCGCTCATCCCGAATGCGCCCAGCGGCACCAGCCCGATCTCCACCGTGCGCGCCGACAGCTTCTCGCACAGCACCGAACCCACGCCGGTGCCCACCGAGAACAGCGCCAGCGCGAAGATGTACAGCGTCTCCGCGCCGCCGAGGTTCACTTCCGCGTAGGTCGGCAGCTGCGAGGTCAGCACCGTGCCGACGAACCAGAACCACGACACCCCGAGGATCGCGTTGCGCACCGCCAGCTGGCGCCGTGCCATGCGCAAGATCGCCAGCGACTCGGGCAGCGGGTTCCAGTTGATCGCGAGGCCCGGGGCACCGGCTTCGGCGCGCGGGATCGCGCGGCTGACCAGGTTGCCGGCCACCGCCAGGGCGATGATCGCCGTGGCCGCCACCTCCGGCCCGTGGTCGCCGGCGAGCTTGAACACCAGCCCGCCGAAGATCATCCCGGTGAGGATCGACAGCGAGGTGCCCATCTCCACCAGGCCGTTGCCGCCGGTGAGTTCCTCCGGTTTGAGCACCGCCGGCAGGATCGAGTATTTCACCGGCCCGAACAGCGTCGACTGCAGCCCGGTGCAGAACAGCGCCACCAGCAACACCGTCATGCTCTGGGTGAGGAAGCCCACCGCTGCCAGCGACATGATCACGATTTCCATCGTGGTGGTGATCCGGATCAGCCTGGATTTCTCCAGCTTCTCCGCGATCTGCCCCGCGGTGGCCGAGAACAGGAAGTAGGGCGCGATGAACAGCGCCGGCGCCAGGTTGGTGTACAGCGTGCGCTGCTCCGGCGACACGCCCAGCCAGAACAGCAGCCCGATGATCGCCTGGCGATAGACGTTGTCGTTGAACGCGCCGAAGCACTGGGTCACGAAGAACGGCAGGAAGCGGCGCTGCCCGAGCAGCTGGAACTGGTTGTGGCCCGGCATGCGTGCTTCCCGTGGTGACCGCGGGAGACTAGCAGAGGCCTGTGCCTGCACGCGCGGCATCGCTCGCGTACGCATCCCCGCGCCGCAGGTCGCCGGTGCGCACCGCCGCCGGATTCGCGCCCGCGAGGCGCAGCCAGTGTCGCCAAGGCCGCTCCCGGGAGCGGCGTTCCTGCATCAGCGTCCGGACGCCGCGGCCCGGATGCGCACAGCGTTCACCACAGGCGCGACGGCAATGCGTCCTCGCACGGCGTGGACTGCGCGTCCATCAGCCGCAGCATCCCGATCACCTGCCGCGCATGCGCATCGGCGTCCTCGCGGGTGGCCATGCTGTATTTCAGCGCCGCGGCCGCGCACGCCGTCCAGGCCTGGACGTTGCTGCCGTCCTCCGCGGCCAGCGTCGCGTACTTCTGCGCGATCGCCTCGAACGCCGGATCACCGAGGTTTTCCTGCGCGGCGCCTGCCGCGGCGCTGATCAGGACCAGCCGGCTCGGCGTGCTGCCGGATGCGAACGGCTTGAACGCCTCGATGGTGCGCGCATCGACGATGCGGATGCCGTAGGTGGTGTCGGTGTTGGGATTGTAGAAATGGAAGTCGCGGCCGTGCTTCCATGCGTACGGCGAGCGCTTGTTCGGCTCCACCACCAGCAGCCCGTCGCCGTCGCGCTGGACCTCTATCACGTAGCTGCCGCCGTCAAGCCTGTAGGTGCCCGCGGTGAAGCCGTCGGTGGGCGAGGCCGGGGGCGGTGCCGGCGTGGAGGCCGGCGCTGGCGCCGGCGTCGGTGCGTTCGTCGCCACGGCCTGCGCGCCGGCGCTGGGCGCTGGCGCGGCTGCGGGCGCCGGGGCAATGGATTGTTTGGCAACGCCGGCCGGCGGGATGGCATCGGCCGGCGCACCGTCTGTTGCCGCGCGAGACGGCGCGTCGGCTCGCTGCGCGGCATCCGGTTGCGCCGCGACCCCGGTCGCGGAAGGCTGCGCGGGATCGGCGTCGGGCTGGGCACCCGTGGTTGCGGCCGGGATCGGGGCGACCGCCGTATCCGCCGATCCGGCCAGCTGTGCCTGCGCCCGGGCCTGCGCCTCGATCTCTTCGGCCGCCAGCGCCGCCTTCACCTGCACCTCGGCCTGCAGCGCCGCCAGCTTCGCCTGTCCCGCGGCCTCGGCCGCCTGGCGCTGCGTCGCGGCTGCCGCCTCCATCGCGCGCAGCTCGCGTGCCTGCGCTTCCAGCGCCGCTGCCTGTGCCGCGTGCTGGACTGCCGTCGATGCCGCGCCTGCGCCGGGCGCGGCCACCGACGTCGCCTGCGCATCCGCAAGCGCGTTGGCCGCCGTCGTCTTCGTGGCTGCCGCCGCACCGTCATCGGTGCGGACGAAGAACACCGGGTTTGGACCCTCTGCTCCGTACACCAGCGCGCCGTCCGGTCCCGGTCCCACCGAGTAGCGCAGCTTGAACAGGCCCTTGCCCACCCAGTGCACCGTACCGCTGGCGTCGAGGGTGCCGTTCCACTCCTTGCCACCCATGTACGAGGCCTTCAGGTGCAGCGTGCGCGGCTGCGTGCCCAGGGTGATCTCGTTGTAGTGCGCCAGCGTGCCGCTGGATGGCACGCGGTACTCCTCGCGCAGGCGGACACCCGGCACGACCCAGTGCCAGCGCATCAGATAGGTATCGGTTGCGCCGGCCTGCTGCCGTTCCTGCCCCGCCAGCGTGGCATAGACGCCCCAGACCTCCGGATCGGCCTGCACGGCCTCCTGGGCCCATGAGGCGCACGCAAACACCAGCCCCGCCAGCAGTCCGCAGACCGCGCGAAAACGCATCGTCATTTCGTCATCCCCCTGTGGATGGCGGGAGCTTAGCGCGTCCCATGTGCGCGCCGTGCGCGTCGACGCCAGGCCCGGGTGTCAGGCCGGCGCCAGCCACGCGACCAGCGCGGCGGCGGCGACCATCGCCACCAGTCCGGTGCAGACGATGCGGCCGTAGCGGGCGCCGCCGCTGGCGAAGGCAAGCACCGACTTGGACAGCGCCGATGCCGCGAGCAGCGCGACCAAGCCCCAGCGCGCATGGGTGATGTCGAGGCCGCCAGTGCCCGCCAGGCGCGCAACGCTGGCGCCGGCCGCCTGCAGTTCGGCCAGCGCCGCCAGCGCCGCGGCCGCCAGCGCACCAGCGTCGCCGAACCAGCGGCGCATCGCTTCGGAGACCAGCATCACCACCGCGATCAGCGCGGCCACCGCCAGGGCATGGGTCAGGTGGAAGGCGCGCGCCTGCGGCGCGGCGGGCATCGTCGGCGCATCGCGGGTGCGATGCAGCCCCGTGGCGGCGACCGCCAGCAGTCCCAGCGCGCCGGCGGCGAACGACCACGCGGACGCACGCAGCAGCAGCGGCGAGACCGCACCGACCACCGCCGCCAGCAGCAGCAGTGAAGCGAGGTTGGCGAGCAGCGCCGCGGCGGCCGCCGCCGGCACCGGCGCGGACTGCGTGCGCGCGAGCTGGCCATAACCCGCCACCGCCGCGGTGGACGATGCGAATCCCGAGAAGAACCCGGCCACCGGCAGTCCGCGACGCGCGCCGACCGCGCGCAGCGCGATGTGGCCGAGCATGCCCACGGCCATTACCAGCACCACCAGCCGCCACAGCACCGCCGGCTGCACGACGCCCCACGGATCGATCGCGCCCGTCGGCAGCAGCGGCAGCACCACCAGCGCCGCGGCCGCCAGCAGCAAGGCGTCCTGCAGTTCGCGCTCGCTGACCAGCTCGCGGCTGAAGCGGCGCAGCGGCTCCTTTGCCCACAGCAGCAGCGCGACCACCACGCCGAGGCCCGCGGCGAGCGCGGTCGATTCGCGCGCCAGCCCGCCGAGCATCACGCTCACCAGCATCGCGACTTCGCCGGTCAGGCCCGGGTCTTCGGTGCGAGTGGCGTGGTAGCTCGCGGCCGCAAACAGCGCCACCGCCGCGAGCGTGGTGGCGAACGTGGCGGTGCCGAAGCCCGCCGCGACCGCACCGAGCAGCGCAAGCAGGGCGTGCGTGCGCATGCCGGCCACGACCGGGTGGTCGCCGTGCTGGCGTTCGCGCACTGCGCCGACCAGCAGGCCGATGCCGAGCGCGGTGCCGAGCGCCTTGACGATCTCCCCCCAGTCCATCGCCGGCGACGCCTAGGCCGCGCCGCGCTCGCGCTCGATCGCGCGCCAGCCGATGTCGTGGCGGTGGAATTCGCCGGGCCAGGAGATGCCCGCGACTTCCGCATACGCGCGCTGCTGCGCATCGGCCACGCTGTCGCCCAGCGCGCAGACGCACAGCACGCGGCCGCCGGCGGTGACGACGCGCTCGCCGTCCAGGCGGGTGCCGGCGTGGAAGACCTTGGTGTCCTCGACGTCGGGCACGTCCCAGGTGTTGATCGTGTCGCCGGTGCGCGGCTTGCCCGGATAGTGCTCGGCAGCCATCACCACGCCCAGCGCGGGGCGCGGGTCCCACAGCGCGCGGCTGCGGTCGAGCTGGCCGTCGATGGCATGCTCGATGTGTTCGAGCAGGTCCGAACGCAGCCGCATCAGGATCGGCTGCGTTTCCGGGTCGCCGAAGCGCACGTTGAACTCGATCACCTTCGGCGCGCCCGCCTTGTCGATCATCAGGCCGGCGTAGAGGAAGCCGGTGAACGGAATGCCGTCGGCGGCCATGCCGCGCACCGTCGGCGCGACGATCTCGCGCAGGATGCGCGCCTCGACTTCCGGTGTGACCACCGGCGCCGGCGAGTACGCGCCCATGCCGCCGGTGTTCGGCCCGGTGTCGCCGTCGCCGACGCGCTTGTGGTCCTGCGAGGTCGCCATCGGCAGCGCGAAGCGGCCGTCGACCATCGCGATGAAGCTGGCTTCCTCGCCGTCGAGGTACTCCTCGATCACCACCCGCGCGCCGGCGGCGCCGAACGCGTAGTCGGCGAGCATGTCGGTGACCGCGGCCTCGGCCTCGGCTTCGGTCATCGCCACGATCACGCCCTTGCCTGCGGCCAGGCCGTCGGCCTTGATGACGATTGGTGCACCCTTCTCGCGGATGTATTCGAGCGCGTCCTCGACGTGCGTGTGCACGGCGTAGTGCGCAGTCGGGATGCCGTGCCGGGCGAGGAAATCCTTGGCGAAGGCCTTGCTGCCTTCCAGCTGCGCGGCGGCGGCGGTGGGGCCGAAGATGCGCAGGCCGGCCTCGCGGAAGCGGTCGACGATGCCGGCCACCAGCGGGCCTTCCGGGCCGATGACGGTGAGCGCCACGCCTTCATCACGGGCCAGCGCGAGCAGGCCGTCGATGTCGGTGGCGGCGACGTCGGCGTTGCGGCACTTGCCTTCGGTCGCGGTGCCGGCATTGCCGGGGGCGACGATCACCTCGTCCACGCGCGCGGACTGCGCGAGTTTCCAGGCCAGGGCGTGTTCGCGCCCGCCGGAACCGATGACCAGGATCTTCATGCGCGGATCTCCATTCAACACCGCTCCCACAAGGAATGTTGGCTTACGGGCAAACGATCAATGCCGGAAGTGGCGGACGCCGGTGAACACCATGGCGATGTCGTGCTCGTCGGCCGCGGCGATCACTTCCTTGTCGCGCATCGAGCCGCCGGGCTGGATCACCGCGCGGATGCCGGCCGCGGCGGCGGCGTCGATGCCGTCGCGGAACGGGAAGAACGCGTCGCTGGCCATCACCGAGCCGGGCACCACCAGCCCCGCTTCCCCGGCCTTGAGCCCGGCGATCTTCGCGCTGACCACGCGGCTCATCTGGCCGGCGCCGATGCCGATGGTGCGCTGGTCCTTCGCGTACACGATCGCGTTGGACTTGACGAACTTCGCCACCCGCCAGGCGAACAGCAGGGTGTCGAGTTCGGCCGCGCCCGGAGCGCGCCGCGTCACCACCTTCAGTTCGTCGCGCGAGACTTCGCGGTTGTCGCTGTCCTGCATCAGCAGGCCGGAGCCGACGCGCTTGACGTCCATGTTGTTGCGGCCGTCGCCGTGCGGGATCCGCAATACGCGTACGTTGGCCTTCTTCGTGGCGTAATCGAGCGCCGCAGGTTCGTAGTCAGGCGCAATCAGCACTTCGACGAACTGGCGGTCGAGGATGACCCGGGCGGTGGCCGCGTCGAGCGTGGTGTTGAAGGCGATGATGCCACCGAACGCCGAGGTCGGGTCGGTGGCATAGGCCAGCTCGTAGGCGTCGCCGCAGGCCGCACCCAGCGCGACGCCGCAGGGATTGGCGTGCTTGACGATCACGCAGGCGGGAACGTCGAACTGGCGCACGCACTCCCACGCCGCGTCGGCATCGGCCAGGTTGTTGTAGGACAGCTCCTTGCCCTGCAGCTGGGTGAACGTGGCCAGGGTGCCGGGCACCGGGTACAGGTCGCGGTAGAACGCGCCGCGCTGGTGCGGGTTTTCGCCGTAGCGCAGGTCGGCGACCTTGATGAAGCTGCCGTTGTTCTGCGCCGGGAAAGGGCTGCGACTACCGTCGTCGTTGATCGACGACAGGTAGTCGCTGATGCAGGCGTCGTACTGCGCCACGCGGTTGAACGCGGCCACCGACAGCGCGAAACGGGTCTTCGCCGACAGCGCGCCGTCGCTGGCATCGAGTTCGTCGACGATGCCGGCGTACTGCGCCGGGTCGGTGGCGACGGCCACGCGGGCGAAGTTCTTCGCCGCCGAGCGCAGCATTGCCGGGCCGCCGATGTCGATGTTCTCGACGATCTGGTCCATCGTGCTGGACGGATTGGCGGACACCTTCTCGAACGGGTAGAGATTCAGCACCAGCAGGTCGATCGGGGCGATGCCGTGCTGCGCCATTACCGCGTCGTCGAGGCCGGCGCGACCCAGCAGGCCGCCGTGCACCACCGGATGCAGGGTCTTGACCCGGCCGTCCATCATTTCCGGGAAGCCGGTGGCCTCGGACACGTCGCGCACCGGCAGGCCGGCGTCGCGGATCGTCTTCGCGGTGCCGCCGGTCGAAAGCAGTTCGACGTTGTGCGCGGCCAGCGCGCGGGCAAGCTCGACCAGGCCGGTCTTGTCGGAGACGGACAGCAGGGCGCGGGTGATCTTCACCGGCGCGGCGGGCGAATGGGCGGGCATGTCGGGGAGGCGGTGCGGTGGGGGCGCCATTGTACGAGAGCGCGGCAGCGCGGGCGTCGATCCCCGCCCGTTCTTGCAGGAGCGGTGGAAGCCGCGATCCCCTGGCTGACGGGCACTGCGGCGAGTACTCCCGGGAAACGCCGGCCGCTTCCGCCGCTCCCGCGGAGCGGCAGCCACCAGTGGTGGCCTTCAGGCCAGCCCGTATTCGCGCAGCTTGCGCCTGAGCGTGGCGCGGTGGATGCCGAGCATCCCGGCGGCGCGGCTCTGGTTGCCGTCGCAATGGTTGAGGACTTCGACGAACAGGGGGATCTCGAGTTCGCGCAGCGCGATCTCGTAGAGGTTGTCGGCGCTGCAGCCGTCGAGGTCGCCGATGTAGCGGCGCACCGAGTTCGCAACGTGCTCGCGCAGCGGCGCGCGTGCACCGCTGCGGTTGGCGTTGTCGGAACGGTCGGCGTTCAAGTGGTGCGTCCCCGGGTGGACAGCCCGGCGACGGGCGACGGGACAGCGAGTCTAGCGCGCCGCCGTCGCGCACGCCAATGCGATGCACGACGGGGCCATGCTGCCGTCGGAGCGCACGTGGTTCAGTGCAGATTGAAGTCGAACGCGACGCTGCGCGACTCGGGCTCGACGATGTCGAAGGCGATCGATGCGCTCTGGCCGCTGCCAAGTTCGGCCTGCGCCGGCCCGGCGTCGAGGTAGTCGCGCGCGCTGAAGTCGCGGGCGGCGACGGGGTTGCCGTTGACGTCCGACAGCGTCAGTTGCACCTGCGGCCAGGGCTGCGGCCAGCGCGCATCGTTGCGGAACGTCGCGGTGACGCGCAGTGCGCCGGGCGTCGACGGATGCGGGCGCACCTCGCGCGCGAGCACGGTGAATGCCGCCGGTTCCCGCCATGGCGGCAGCGCGCAGCCCAAGACGCTGCACACGTTCGACAGCAGCGGACGCCAGCGTGCTTGAGCAGACAGCCGCGCGCGGTCCGCGAGCAGCAGCTGCAGCACCAGGAGCAATGCGAGTGCAGCGATCGCGGCCCCGGTTTTCCAGTGGAATCCGGATGCGCCGAGCCGGCCGCGGCGATGCGCAAAGCTGGGCAGCGAACGGGTTGCCGGCTGCATGGCGGGAGTGGCTGCCGCGGCTGTCGGCGCCGCCGTGGCTGCGGCTGCGGCGGATGGATCCGAAACGAGGGGCGCGGGCGCGGCAGTCGTGTCCGCGGCTGCGTCGCGTCGCGTCGTGTCGGGTCCGGTCGCACCTTGCGTGGGAGTACGGGCTGCATCCGCGATGGCCGTCGCGCCGGTCGCGGCATCCATCTTCCGGACATCGGCATCGCTGTCCTTCGCGACACGCGCAGCGACCGCTGCCGGCGGGGCCGCCGGCGCGGACCCGGTGACGGATGCGGGTTCCGGCGTCGAGGCCGCCGTGCCCGCGGAGCGGGCGGCCGTATCCGGCTGGCTCGGCGATGCGGGCTCGTCGTCGGTGCGCTTGAGCATGGTCGCGATCGGCGCGATGCCGGGCGGCGGGGGCGATGCCTGGGCCGGCGTTTCCAGGGCGACAATCTGGTGGATCCGCGAAGACAGCTCCGAAAGCGTCGTGCCGTCCCTGCCTTCGGGAAGTGATGCTTCTGGCAGCGGAGGCTGGAGCAGGAAGGTGGGGTCCAGTCGCGGCGCGGTGGCCAGGTCGCCGCCCTGCGGCGCGGTGGACATCGCGGCAGCCGCCACGCTCGTCTCGATGCCGCGCAGTTTCGCCGCGCAGCGCGGGCAGTGCTCGGGCGGCAGGTCGGTGGCCGGGTCGGTGGCGACCAGCGCCTTGCAAAATGGGCAGTTGGTGAACATGGCGCCTATTCAATCACGGGCCCATGGCTTTTGTAGGTGGGGCCAGCCCGAGATGCCGCGATGGGGATGCGGCGCAAAGCGGCTGCAGCGGCAAGGGGATCGAAACCCGCCGGTTGCGACTGCGCTTCACGACCTATGCGCGACGCATGCCTTCGATGCGGATCCAGTCGCCTTCGATCGCCACGTGCAGGTCATCGAACCACTCGCGGTAGCGCAACAGCAGTGCGTCCTGCTGGCCGTCGAGGATGCCCGACAGTGCGATCCGCCCGCCCGGCGCCACGCGAGCGGCCAGCGTGCCGGCCAGTGCATCGAGCGCGGACGCCAGGATGTTGGCGACCACGACCGGATACGTCGCCGGCACTTCATCCTGCGGCAGGCACACCGCCAGCGCATCGCCGACGCCGTTGCGGTCGGCGTTGTCGCGCGTGGCCAGCAGCGCCTGCGGGTCGTTGTCGACGCCCATCGCGCGCGCGGCGCCAAGCTTGAGCGCGGCAAGCGCGAGGATGCCGCTGCCGCAGCCGAAATCCAGCACATCGCGGCCCTGCAGTTCGCCGCGCGCGGCCAGCGCGTCCAGCCACTGCAGGCACAGCGACGTGGTCGGATGCGTGCCGGAACCGAATGCCAGGCCCGGATCGAGCCGCACCACCGCGGCATCGGGGTCGTCGGCTTCGGTCGGCAGTGCGTGGTCCCACGGCACGATCCAGGTGCGCGCGCCGAAGCGCAGCGGTGCGTACTGGTCCATCCACGCGCGCTCCCAGTCCTGGTCCTCGACGTTGCGGAACGCCGCCTGCGACCAGTCCAGCGCCGGGTCGAACGCCTCCAGCGCGGCGAGCA
Organism: Luteimonas mephitis DSM 12574; assembly: GCF_000422305.1. Classification (GTDB taxonomy): domain Bacteria; phylum Pseudomonadota; class Gammaproteobacteria; order Xanthomonadales; family Xanthomonadaceae; genus Luteimonas; species Luteimonas mephitis. Next base: position 42,073 of record NZ_AULN01000012.1, read on the forward strand.
GCAGCAGCGCATCGGCGTCGTGCGGGAACAGCGCGGTCAGCGTGATCGCGTCCCACAGCGGCGTCTGCCCGACGCCCGGTTCGAGGATCGCGTGCTCGTTGTCGGTGTCCGCGTTGGCGTCGAGCATCGTCACCGCCAGCGCGCCGACGTCCGCCAGCGCGTGCTCGTAGCGCGGCTGTTCGGATTCGCGGCAGGGGACGGTGAGCTCGAGGAAAGGCATGGCGGGGAATTCAGGTGGCGTCCGGCTTCCATTGTGGCGCACGCCGCGTCGCTGCGGCATCCTGTCGGCCCGGAACGGACAAGGAGGATGCCGCTTGGATCGGATGCTGGAAGGATCACGCGGGCGCACGCTGTTCGGCATCGCGGCGCTATCGTTCCTGATCCTGCTGAGCCGGAAGCCCGACGCTGTCCTCAACGCCCAGTTCTGGGCGGAGGATGGCGCGGTCTGGTATCGCCAGGCCTACGAGCTTGGCTGGCAGTGCCTGCTGTTGCCGCAGAACGGCTATTTCCAGACCGTTTCGAAGTTGATCGCGCTGCTCAGCCTCCCGGTTGCCTTGGCGCACGCGCCGTTGTTGTTCAACCTCGCGGCGCTGTCGTTCCGGATCCTGCCGGTCGTGCTGCTCAACTCGGCGCGCGGATGCGGGCTGGTACCGAATGCGGGGGCAAGGCTGCTGGCCAGCTTTTTGTACCTCGCGCACCCTTATTCGTTCGAGGTGTTCGCCAACGTCACCAACATCCACTGGCACCTGGCGCTGTCCGCGCTGCTGGTGTTGTGCATGGGCTCATGGGAAGGGGGCTGGCGCAAGGCGTTCGACGTGGCGCTCGTCGCGCTGTGTGGACTGAGCGGGCCGTTCGCGCTGTTCCTCGCGCCGGTCGCGCTGTGGCGCTGGCATCGCGAGCGCAGCCGGCGTTCGTTCGCGCTGCTGGCGATCATTGCCGCGGCGGCGGCCATCCAGGTGCTTGCAATCGCGATGACCAGCGATGCGACGCGCACGGCGGCGCCGCTCGGTGCGTCGTGGGCGGGGTTGGTGCGGATCGTGGGCGGGCAGGTCGCGGCGGCGGGCCTGCTTGGAAACCTCTGGGCGACGACGCTGTTCCATGCCGGCGCCTGGCAACATGGCATCGCCTTGCCGCTCGCGGGCGCGTTGCTGGTTGCCGGCGTGTTCGCCAGGACGCTGTTGTTGCCCGATCGGCTGCTACCGGGGCTGATGTTCCTGGGGGCTGCGCTCTTCGCCGCTGCGCTGGTTGCCCCGCAGGTTTCGAGCACCGCGCCCCAGTGGCCGGTGTTAATGAATCCAGGTGCAGGCGGGCGTTACGCGTTCATCCCGATCGTGGCCTTCCACGGTGCGCTGCTCTGGCTGGCGTTCCGTGACGGGCGCCGCGTGGTGCGCTGGTCGGCGCGACTGCTGCTGGCGACGGTGCTGCTGGTGGCGATCCCGGCCAGCTGGGTCGTCAGGCCCTACGCGGACCTCGATTTCCGCTCGCATGCGACGCGGTTCGAGGCGGCGCCACCGGGCACGGTTGTCGCGATCCCGATCAACCCGGTCGGCTGGACCCTCAAGCTGCGCAAGCACGAGGCCCGGGACTGACGGCGCGCGCCCTTACCCGATCGACAGCGCCTTGTCCTTGCGTTCGGCCAGCCGCTTCTCGAGGTAATGGATGTTCTGCCCGCCCTCGCTGAAACCGCCGTCGGCGAGGATGCGCTGCTGCAGCGGGATGTTGGTCTTGATGCCGTCGACCACCATCTCGCTCAGCGCCACGCGCATGCGGCAGATCGCCTGCTCGCGGTCGGCGCCGTGGACGATCAGCTTGCCGATCATCGAATCGTAGTTCGGCGGCACGCGATAGCCTTCGTAGATGTGCGAGTCCACGCGCACGCCGGGGCCGCCGGGGGCGTGGAAGTGCTGGATCAGGCCGGGCGAGGGCATGAACGTCTCGGGATCCTCGGCGTTGATGCGGCATTCGATCGCGTGGCCGCGCAGTACCACGTCGTCCTGCCGGATCGTCAGCTTGTGGCCGGCGGCGATCATCAGCTGCTCGCGCACCAGGTCGATGCCGGTGACCAGTTCGGTGACCGGGTGCTCGACCTGGATGCGGGTGTTCATCTCGATGAAGTAGAAGCGGCCGTTCTCGTACAGGAACTCGAACGTGCCGGCGCCGCGGTAGCCGATCCGCACGCAGGCCTCGGTGCAGACCTTGCCGATCTGCGCGCGCTGCTCGGCGCTGATGCCGGGCGCGGGCGCTTCCTCCACCACCTTCTGGTGGCGGCGCTGCATCGAGCAGTCGCGCTCGCCCAGGTGGATCGCGTTGCCCTGGCCGTCGGCCAGTACCTGGATCTCGACATGGCGCGGGTTCTCGAGGAACTTCTCCATGTACACCATGTCGTTGCCGAACGCGGCCTTGGCCTCGGACTTGGTGGTGGCGATGGCGTTGTTGAGCGCGGCCTCGGTGTGGACCACGCGCATGCCGCGGCCGCCGCCGCCGCCGGCGGCCTTGACGATCACCGGATAGCCGATCTCTGCGCCGATGCGCAGGTTTTCCTCGGCGTCGTCGCCCAGCGGCCCGCCGCTGCCGGGCACGCAGGGCACGCCCGCGGCCTTCATCGCGCGGATCGCCTCCACCTTGTCGCCCATCAGGCGGATGGTGTCGGCCTTCGGCCCGATGAAGATGAAGCCGGACTGCTCGACGCGCTCGGCGAAGTCCGCGTTCTCGGCGAGGAAGCCGTAGCCCGGATGGATCGCCTGCGCGTCGGTGACTTCGGCCGCTGCAATGATCGACGCCATGTTGAGGTAGCTGTCGGTCGACGGCGCCGGGCCGATGCAGACCGACTCGTCGGCCATCGCCACGTGCTTGAGGTTGCGGTCGACGGTGGAATGCACCGCGACCGTGCGGATGCCCAGGGCGTGGCACGCGCGCAGGATGCGCAGCGCGATCTCGCCGCGGTTGGCGATGACGACTTTATCGAGCATGGGATTCGGGATTCGGGATTGGGGATTCGGGAAAGGCATCCGGCTCGCGGATGCGGCGTTCGTGCGTGCGGATCAGGGCATTGAGGCGGGCGAACGTGCGATCGACGAGTGCGGGAGCGGGAAACTCCCTGCCAGCGAGGTCCAGGCGGTGTGCGATTTCAATCTGCGTGGAAAGCTCGGACAACGAGCCCCGTGCCATCGAAAGAAACCGCAGGTACTCGGGAGTGGAACGCCGGGCAGCGCCTTCGGCGATGTTCGACGGGACGCTGACGGCAGCGCGGCGCATCTGCGTGGCCAGGCCGAAGCGCTCGTCCGCCGGGAAGTGGGTGGTCATCCGGTAGATCGCTTCCACCAGCAGCATCGCGTCCTGCCAGACATCCAGGCGCTCATGCGGTCGCGGCAGGGGCAGGTTCTCCGCCAATCCCTAATCCCCAATCCCGAATCCCGTCGTGATCGGCATCAGCCGATCACGAACAGCGGCTGGTCGAACTCGACCGGCTGGCCGCTCTCGCACTGGATCGCGAGCACGGTGCCGGCGACGTCGGCCTCGATCGGGTTGAACATCTTCATCGCCTCGATGATGCCCAGCGTCTCGCCGGCCTTGACCGCCTGGCCGACCGTGACGAAGGCCGGCTTGTCCGGTGCCGGGGAGGCGTAGAAGGTGCCGACCATCGGCGCGCGCACGACGTGGCCGTCGGGCAGCGCGGGGCCGCCTTCGAGCGGGCGGCCGCCGGTGGCGGCATCGACCGGGGACTGCATCGGCATCACCGGGGCCGCGGCCGCCATCGGCGCGACCGGGGCGGGCGCGGCATAGGCGACGGGCGTGGCGCCCGACGGGGTGCGTGCCAGGCGCACCGATTCCTCGCCTTCCTTGATCTCGATTTCGGCGAGGTTGGATTCCTCGAGCAGGTCGATGAGTTTCTTGATCTTGCGCAGGTCCATGAAGGCCTCTCGTGCTGTGTCGTGGTGGCCCGCTTGGCAGCGGGCGGTGTTCGGATGCGGCCGCGTCAGCGGAGTGCCGGTCCGGGGCGTCGGCTCATGCGCGGCCCCCGGCGCCGGCAGCGGCTTCCAGGTGGCGGCCTGCCGCAACCAGCGCCAGCCCGTAGCTGAGCGCGCCGAAGCCGCAGACCACGCCGACGGCCAGGTCGCTGAAGTAGCTCTGGCGGCGGAACGGCTCGCGGGCGTGCGGGTTGGACAGGTGGACCTCGATGAAGGGGATGGCGACCGCCGCCAGTGCGTCGCGCAGGGCGACCGAGGTGTGGGTGAAGCCGGCCGGGTTGATCAGGATGAAGTCGGTGCCGTCGTCGCCGGCGGCCTGGATGCGGTCGACCAGGGCGTGCTCGGCGTTGGACTGGAAGCTGGCCAGCTCATGCCCCTTTTCCAGCGCGCGGGCCTGCAGGTCGGCGTCGATTTCGTCCAGCGTGGTGCGGCCGTAAACCTCCGGCTCGCGCGTGCCGAGCAGGTTGAGGTTGGGGCCGTGCAGGACCAGCAGTTTGGCCATGGGGACGCGTGACGAAACGGGCGGCCAGTCTGCGCGATGCGGCGGATGCTGTCCAGATCGCCGAAGTTTTGCCCATTTACGCAATTTAAGCGCTTGTTTGAGTTTTGGCTCTAGAGCCGCGCCCGCGAGCGCCTGTCGTCAGTGCGTGGCCCAGGCGTCGATCTCGCCGTGCGCGAACGGCCCGATGCGCTGCTTGAGCAGCACGCCGTCCGCCGACACCAGCACCGAATAGGGCAACACGCCCTTGGGGTTGCCCAGGCGCACGCCGGCATCGGCGGGACCGGCGTCGTCGACCAGGATCGGGTAATCCACCGGCACCCGCTGCAGGAAGTCCCGCACCGCCTCCGCGTCGTCCAGTGCAATGCCGACGACTTGCACGCCGTTCGCGTCCTGTTTCGCATGGAATCGCTGCAGTTCCGGCATTTCCTCGATACAGGGGCCGCACCAGCTGGCCCAGACGTTGATCAGCATCGGCCTGCCGGCCCAGGCGGTGGACACGTTGACCGGCTTGCCGTCGAGGCCGGGCACGGTGAAGGCCGGGATCGCGTCCCCGCGCCCGGCCACGACCACACCCGTGGGCGGTTCTGGCGCCGTGGCCTTGTAGGCCTCCTGCAGCACCCGTTGCCCCGCTTCCGTACCCAGCAGCGGGCCGGGGCCGTTCATCGTCAGGCTGGCGACGACCCCCAGCGCGCCGGCGGCCAGCGCCACCAGCACAATCTTCGTTGTCGAGCGCATCACGGCGCTCCGGTCGCGCGGCGGACGCGTTCGACGAAGGGCGCGGCCTTCTCGAAACCGACCAGTCGCAGCCCGCGGCGCTCCTCCGGCGAGGCGTTGAAGAACAGCGTCGCCGGCGGACCGATGATGCCGAAGCGCTGCATCAGCGCCTGGTCGACCTCGTCGTTGGCGGTCACGTCGGCCTTGAGCAGGACCACGGCGGCCAGCGCCGCCTGCACCGCCGGGTCGGTGAAGGTGTAGGCCTCCATTTCCTTGCACGACACGCACCAGTCGGCATAGAAGTCGAACATCACCGGCGTGCCCGCGGCCTGCGCGGCGGCCAGCTCGCGGTCTAGGTCTTCGCTGGACTTGATCACGCGGAACGCCAGCTCGGCCTGCGCGCCCTGGCCGCCGCCGAAGCCGGCCAGCGGCTGCAGCGGATTGCGCGCCCCGGCCAGCGCGCCGAACAGCTGCGCGGTGCCGATCACCGCCAGCAGCAGGCCGGCGAAGCGGGCAAACCAGCGCAGGCGCGCGCTGTCGCTGCGGGTGCCGCCCCACGCCCAGGCCGCCGCGGCCAGCGCCAGCATGCCAAACAGCGCCAAGGTCACCGGCCCGGGCACGATCCGCGACAGCATCCAGGCGGCCAGCCCGAGGAACACGAAGCCGAACACGCGCTGCACGCCGCTCATCCACGGCCCGCTGGTCGGCATGCCGCGCCCCGCGGCCGCGCCGAAGGCCAGCAGCGGCAGGCCCATGCCCATCGCCATCAGGAACAGCGCCAGCCCGCCGAACGCCGGGTCCTGGCTCTGGCTGATGTAGAGCACCGCCGCGGCCAGCGGCGGCGCCACGCAGGGTCCGACGATCAGCGCCGACAGCGCGCCCATCGCCGCCACGCCGGCCAGCGAACCGCCGCGCTGGCGGTCGCTGACGCCGCCGAGCCTCGCCCGCAGAGCGGCGGGCAGCTGCAGTTCGTACAGCCCGAACGAAGACAGCGCCAGCGCCACGAAAAGCAGCGCGAACAGCACCAGCACCCACGGCACCTGGAACGCGGCCTGCAGGTTGGCACCCACCAGCCCGGCGATCACCCCGGCCGCGGTGAACACCAGCGCGTTGGCCAGCACATAGATGAAGGACAGCCACAGCGCGCGCCGCGTGCCGATACGCGTGCCGGCGCCGGCGATCAGGCCCGACAGGATCGGGATCATCGGCAGCACGCAGGGCGTGAACGCCAGCCCCAGGCCGCCGAGGAAGAACCACAGCAGGGTCAGCCAGCGGCCGGTGCCAGACAGGCCGGCGGCCAGGCGGGTGTCTTCGGCCTGTTCGTCGCTCGAATCGGCGGCGGTCGGTGGTGCGGCGATGGCCGGCGTTTTGTCGGTTGCGGTGGGAACCCCGTCCCCACCCAACCCTCCCCTTGAAGGGGAGGGCTTTAGGGGAGGGGCGGCTGTTGCAGCGGTATCCGAAGCCGCCGGCCCTTGCTCCCTCCCCTTCAAGGGGAGGGCTGGGGTGGGGATGGGGTTTCCCCCGGCGGCCACGACACCCACCACCCCCGCCGGCAGCGCGATCCGCACCGTCCGCGTCATCGGCGGATAGCAGATGCCTTCGTCCTGGCAGCCCTGGAAGGTGGCCGTCAGGGTGACCTGCTGCGCGTCCGCCTTCGTGCGGCGCAGCGGCAGCGGCACCTCGACTTGGTCGAAATACACCACCACCTGGCCGAAGTGCTCGTCGTGGTACTGCTTGCCCTGCGGCCAGCGCGGCTTGTCCAGCGCGATGCCATCGGCGGCCAGCTTCAGGGTGGTGTTGTCGCGATAGAGGTAGTAGCCCGGTGCCGGGGTGAAGCGCAGCAGCAGCGCGTTGCCGCCGTCGGCGATGGCGTCGAAACCGAACGCCTGTTCCGGCGGCAGCGGCAGGGCGTCGCGACCGGCGGCTGCGCCGGCCAGCCCCGCGCCGCGCGGCTTGCCGAGCGACCGGCCGAGCGCGGCGAAGCCGGCATCGCCCGCGCTCCCCGCGGGAACAGAGGAAGCCGAAGTGCCCGCCGGCATTGCCACGGTCAGCGTCCGCGTCTGCGGCGGATAGCACACGCCGATATCCGCGCAGCCCTGGTAACTCACCTTCAGCGTGACCTTGCCGCCGTCGGCCGCCTGCACCGGCACGCCGCCGGCCAGGTGCTTGCGGAACGTCTCGACCCGGCCGAAGAACTCGTCGTCGTGCGGCTCGCCGCGCGGCAGGTCGAGCTCGCCCAGCCGGCTGCCATCGGCCGCGCTCACCTTGGTCCGGTGCCGGTACAGGTAGTAGCCGTCGGCGATTTTCCAGTCCAGCGCGATGCGGTCGGCAGCGGTCGCCTTCGCGGTCAGCACGAAGGCCTGGTCGACCGGCAGCAGGTCGTCCTCGTCGATCGCGGCCAGCGTGGGCGCGATGCAGGCAAGGCAAAGGACAGCGGCGGCGACGCGCGGCCAGCGGGTTGCAAACGACTTCGACATCACGTGCTCAGGGCTCCTGTCCGCCGGCGTCCGGCGAGACTTGGGCGGAGATCCATTCCAGGTAGGCCGGCAGGCCGGCGGCGGCTTCGACCGCGACCACCTCCGGCAGTTCGTAGGGATGCAGCGCAACGATCCGCGCCATCAGCGCGGGCATGCGCGCGGCCACGGTCTTGATCAGCAGCTGCACTTCATCGGCGCGTTCCACCGCGCCCTGCCAGCGATACACCGACTGCACGCCCGGCAGCACGCTGACGCAGGCGGCCAGGCGCTCGCCCACCAGCGCATCGGCGATGCGCGAGGCGGTGGCGGCATCGGGACAGGTGCAGAACGCGATGACGGCTTGTGGCATGGCCCCGATTGTAAGGGCCCTGCCTGCGGTGCGCCGCGGATGGTGTGGATGGCGCTGATACCGCGATCCCGCCGGCCGGCTGCGGTGATGCGTCGTCCGGTCGGCGGAAAAGCGCGCGCCAGCCCTGGCGGCGCGCGCCCCCGGTCAGCCGGGTTCAGTGGACGATGTTGCCATCGTCGAATGCGCACTCGAAGTGGGGCTCGGCGAAGCCCATGGCCAGGTTGCCGGCCAGCGACACCAGGTTACCGGGCGGGCACCAGACCGCGACGGAGTTGGCCGCGTCGGTTCCAACCAGGGTGTTGTTCTCGACGCTGGCGCGGCCGGTCGTTCCGAACAAGCTGATGCCATATGCCCAACCGGTGCCGTCGGCGACGATGTTCTTGACGTTGTTGCCGATGATCGTGCCGGCGGCCGAATGGCCGGGATTGATGCCGATCGCATAGCCATTGCTGCCCGATGCGGCGGCCACGCCGTTGATCAGGTTTTCCTGCACCTCGACGTTCCCGGTGGCATAGATGCCTACCGCCTTGATCGGGTTGCCGATGACGGTGGTGCCGCCGGTATCGAGAATGCGGTTGCCGCGGACGACGCTTCCCTCGCCGCCGATGTCGATGCCGAGCCAGGTGTTGTTGTCGAAGCGGTTGTTCTCGACCAGGTGCCCGCCGCCGGTGCCGTTGTTGATCACCACGCCCTTCAGGAAGCCTCGGATCGCACAGTTGCGCACCGTGATGTTGGAGCGTTCCAGCGCATTGATGCCAATCGTGAGCGTGCCCTGGCCCGCGCCCAGGCCGCCCAGCTTGTAGTCGTTGCAATCGATGGTGACGTTGTTCGTCGTGATGTTGATCGCTTGGCCGCTGGCCTGCGAGGTACTCACGTCCCGTCGCAGGCACCAGGTCCCCTGCGTGCTGATCGTGGCGGGCACCGAGTCGATGAAGCCCTTGCAGCCGTCATAGCTTTGTGCCGCCTGTGCAGGCATGGCTGGCAGAAGACACAGCCCGCCCAGCAGTACCACTGATGCCAGTGTCGCTTTCATGGTTTCCCCTAGATGACCCGGCCCCTCCGGGTTCGCCCGCGAATGTAGCTGAACAGGGGAGGGAAGTGCATGTGCTCCGGCGACCCCGGATGCCGGCATGAAAGGGGTGCCAGCAAGGACCGCGGGTACTTGGGCCGTCTGGGCCCTTGGGCTGTACCGGCGTCGATGCCGCCGCCGCAGGAGCGGTGATGCGCTGGCCTGCGGCGGAGGTTGCGGCGGGTCGGGTCAGTTCAGCTGGCAGGTCGCGGGCTGGGTGGATTCGAACAGGGCCCGGGTCGCCCATTCGGGGTGGTCCACGAACGGATTGCGGTTGCCCTGGAAGCTGAAGACCACTTCGTTGCGTTCGCGCTCCGCGGCGTCCGGCGGGTCGGCCTGGTGCCAGGCCAGCAGGGTCGACAGCAGGCCCATGTAGGCCGGCGAGCCCGAGGTCTTGACGATTTTGCTGCGGACGTCGGTGAGCTCCAGGTCGGGTTCGGACTGGCCGCTGTGGATGTCCCTGCCGCCCTCGTAGCGGATCGCCATGTACATCACGGCGCGCGCCATGTCGCCCTTGCGCTTGTCCCAGACCTCGAACGAGCCGGCGTTGCCGTCCGGGCCCTTCACCCAGTTGGAGTCGCCCGCGCCGCTGCCGCCGCCGCTGCCGTTGTTGGCTTCGGTGGCGCGCGCGCCGCAGTTGCTCGACGCCGGGCAGTCGGCGTACGGCTTGTTTCCACGGTCGCTGTTGTAGGCCGCGTCGGTGAGATAGAGCATGTGGGTGTCGGTGTAGGGCGCGTTGGGCAGGCCCTTGTCGCCGCCGGTGCTGCTGAAGCCCAGCGAGTTGGGCCAGCTGTGCTCGCGGTTGTACTTCAGTCCGGAGCCCGATCCGGCGCGGTCGGTGCCCTTGGCGTAGCTGCGGTTGCGGTAGGCGTCGAGGATGCGGCCCGCGTTGGCGGGATCTTCGTCGGCGATCTCCAGGATCGTCCAGGTGCTGGTGCCGCTGCCGCTGTACGGATAGACGGTGTGGCCGCGGATGGTCTGGTGCAGCGAGCAGCGCAGCTGGCCCGGGCTGCTGGCGTTGACGTGCGCGTAGTAGTCGCCGTCCCCGCCGCCGCCATCGGCAACCGTGAAACCGACCGATGCGCTGGTGCCCGGATGCGCGCCGCCGGCGTCGCTGATCTTCGCCGCGTCGATCGACAGCACGCAGTGTTCGCCACCGTGCAGCGCGGTGGCGGTGGACAGGGTGAAGCTGCCGCCCGAGGCCGGGTGCGCCAGCGCCACGCTGCCTGACACGTCGCAGGCCAGCGAGAACGCGCCGCTGCTTGCATCGACCACTTCGTTGAACACGACTTCCAGGTCGCCGGCGGCCGGAAAGCCGGTGGCGCCGTCGGCGGGCGTGGTCGATACCAGAACGGGTGCCGGGTTGCCGCCGCCGCTGAAGCCCTGGCCGGCGTTGCAGGCGCCGAAGCTGTGCGCCGACGAAGCCGCCCAGCTGAAGTCGTCGTAGCCGCTGCCGTTGCCGCGCAGCTGCAGCGAGGTGCCGACCGGCGTGCTGCTGTTCTCGGCTACCGGCAGGCTGTCGCTGGTCAGGCCCGCTGCCGGGCCGCTGCCGGCGGTGACGCTGCCCTCGTAGCCGATGAACTGCACCATCTGGCCGCCGGCGTTGACCAGCGCAATGGCATCGTTGGATCCGTTCTGCAGGCCGTCGCGCGGGTAGGCGACCGTGGCGATCCGCACGCTGCCGCCGCAGCTCGAAACGCTGCCGTTGGGCACCGCCTTGCTGCCGTAGACCGAGGCGTTGCCCGGCGAGCTGCCGCCGTTGTAAAGGTGGATCCGGTAACCGGACAGGTCTTCGCCAGCGGTGGCGACCACCTCGATCCGCTCGCCGCTGTCGCTGCCGGCATTGTCGTAGTGCAGCTCGTTGACGAAGACCGCCGCGTGGCCGCTGCCGCACGCCAGCAGCAGGCTGCCGGCAAGCAGGAGGTGGGCGGGTCGGGCGAAAGCGAGGGCCATGGCGGGCTCCGGGGGTTGCATCGGACCATCGTGCCGACGCCCGGCGGGCCGCTGCCACCCGGGCCGACCCTATGCGCGGCCGGATTCGACCCCCGGATCGTCGAAAGTGGGACGCGGAGGCAATTTCACGCCGGCCCTTGAAAGTCGTGCCGGCCACCCCATCTCAGCGGCATCCCGGTCGCACCGGGTTTTGTTCGCCCGCGGCCTTGGCACTCGTTTCAGGCGACTGCTAGAATCCGCGCCCGTTCGTTCGTCATTCCCAGAACAATCAACCACTTGTGAGGATCGCAATGAATCTCAAGCCGCTCTACGACCGCGTGGTCGTCAAGCCCATCGAAGCCGACGAAGTCACCGCCGGCGGCATCGTCATCCCAGACAACGCCAAGGAAAAGCCGACCAAGGGCGAAGTGGTGGCCGTAGGCGAAGGCAAGGCGCTGGACAACGGCCAGCTGCGCGCGCCCAAGGTCAAGGTCGGCGACAAGGTCATCTACGGCCAGTACTCGGGCAGCGCCTACAAGCTCGAGGGCGTCGAATACAAGATCGTGCGTGAGGACGACATCCTCGCGGTGCTCGCGTAAGCGACCCCCGCCTGGATTCGGGATTGGGGACTGGGGATTCGTGAAAGCGCACCGCGCTTGCGAGTCTCTGTCCCGCAGGCCTGAATCCAGCCCTTGATGTCCCGAATCCCCAATCCCGAATCCCCAATCCCGGAGTTCCACCATGTCCGCAAAAGAAATCCGTTTCGGTGAAGACGCGCGCGCAAAGATGGTGCGCGGCGTCAACACGCTCGCCAATGCCGTCAAGGCCACCCTCGGCCCGAAGGGCCGCAACGTCGTGCTCGACAAGAGCTATGGCGCCCCGACCATCACCAAGGACGGCGTGTCCGTCGCCAAGGAGATCGAGCTGGCCGACAAGTTCGAGAACATGGGCGCGCAGATGGTGAAGGAAGTCGCGTCCAAGACTTCCGACAACGCCGGTGACGGCACCACCACCGCCACCGTGCTGGCCCAGGCCCTGATCCGCGAAGGCGCCAAGGCCGTCGCCGCCGGCATGAACCCGATGGACCTCAAGCGCGGCATCGACCAGGCCGTCAAGGCCGCCGTCGCCGAGCTCAAGAACCTGTCCAAGCCCACCGCCGACGACAAGGCGATCGCCCAGGTCGGCACGATCTCGGCCAACTCCGACGAGTCCATCGGCACGATCATCGCCGACGCGATGAAGAAGGTCGGCAAGGAAGGCGTGATCACCGTCGAGGAAGGCTCGGGCCTGGACAACGAACTCGACGTCGTCGAGGGCATGCAGTTCGACCGCGGCTACCTGTCGCCGTACTTCATCAACAACCAGCAGTCGATGTCGGCCGAGCTGGACGATCCGTTCATCCTGCTGCACGACAAGAAGATCTCCAACGTGCGCGACCTGCTGCCCGTCCTCGAGGGCGTCGCCAAGGCCGGCAAGCCGCTGCTGATCGTCGCAGAGGAAGTCGAAGGCGAGGCGCTGGCGACCCTGGTGGTCAACACCATCCGCGGCATAGTCAAGGTCTGCGCCGTGAAGGCCCCGGGCTTCGGCGACCGTCGCAAGGCGATGCTCGAGGACATGGCGATCCTCACCGGCGGCACCGTGATCTCCGAGGAAGTGGGCCTGTCGCTCGAGAAGGCGACGATCAAGGACCTCGGCCGCGCGAAGAAGATCCAGGTCTCGAAGGAAAACACCACCATCATCGACGGCGCCGGCGAGACCGGTGGCATCGAAGGCCGCATCAAGCAGATCAAGGCGCAGATCGAGGAGACCTCTTCCGACTACGACCGCGAGAAGCTGCAGGAGCGCGTGGCCAAGCTGGCCGGCGGCGTGGCGGTGATCAAGGTCGGCGCCTCGACCGAGATCGAAATGAAGGAAAAGAAGGCCCGCGTCGAAGACGCCCTGCACGCCACGCGTGCGGCGGTGGAAGAAGGCGTGGTCCCGGGCGGCGGCGTGGCCCTGGTGCGCGCGCTGCAGGCCATCGGTGAGCTCAAGGGCATCAACGAAGACCAGAACCACGGCATCGTCATCGCACTGCGCGCGATGGAAGCGCCGCTGCGCGAGATCGTTGCCAACTGCGGCGAAGAGCCGTCGGTCGTGCTCAACAAGGTCAAGGACGGCAAGGGCAACTACGGCTACAACGCCGCGACCGGCGAATACGGCGACATGATCGAGTTCGGCATCCTGGACCCGACCAAGGTCACCCGTTCGGCGCTGCAGAACGCCGCCTCGATCGCCGGCCTGATGATCACCACCGAAGCCATGGTGGCCGAGCTGCCGAAGAAGGACGAGCCGGCGATGCCTGCCGGCGGCGGCATGGGCGACATGGGCGGCATGGGCTTCTGATCCACGCCTTCCGCGAAGTACCAGGAAAGCCCCGCATCACTGCGGGGCTTTTTCTTTGCGGCGTGCGTCTTCCGCGACGGCAGGCCCCTACATCTGCATGACCGGACTGCTCCGGCCAGGGTCGCCGGGCACTTTCGCCAGTTCGCGTTGCTGCGCGGATTCCTGTTTTCGGGTGGAGGCATGGCTGGCAGCAAGCAGCCGTTCGTCCGACTGCTCCACGGGCGTGCCGATTGCCTGGCCCGTGGCGACACGCGTGCGCAGGTGCGCGGGATCGCTCAATTGCCCCTCGACCGCGAACACGTTGGCGCCGTCCACGCCCATGACCACGTGGTCAACGCGACGCAGGCCGGCTTCCCTGCATTGCGCGAGAAGGCATCGACTCATGCGCTCGCTCGCGTCGTCGTAAGGCTTGCCGATGCCATCGTCGATCCTGCGCACGCCCTCGCGGATCTGCTGCAGCATGGCGTGGTTCGGGTGGTCGGGATCGGTCGGGCTGGGCGCGCCAGGATTCACTCCGGTCGCACCTGATCGCGCGCTCCCGGCTTCCCATGCCAGCGTTGACACGGGTGAGGTGTGTACGTGCGAGACAGCCGTATGCTGGAACAGTCCGGCCTTCGGCGGATTGGTGCCCGTGTCCAGGTACGGTATCGGCTGCTGATTGGTTCCGAGATTAATGCCATTCTCCTCAAGCAGCTTCTCGGACAACCGCAGCTGCGACAGATCGACCCTCACCTGGGGCTTCGGATTGTGTTGGCGCTCAAGCTGCGCCGCTTGCTGGACGGGCCACGCGCCGTAGTGGTTGGCGTAGTCGGAATTGCCGCGGTGCCCGGCCCTGCTGTCGACCGGCGCTTTGTCGAAGAAGTTCTTTCCCATCGCTTCGAGATTGGCGGGTGTGAAGCTCAGCGTGAGATCGGGGTTCAGGGTCAGGTTGGGTTTCAGGGTATAGGTGTAGTGCGGATAGGTTCCGGCTTGATCGATGAAGTCCCTCATCCTCCCCGATTGGGCGCTGTAAATGTCACCCAACGTCGGATTCGGTTTCGTGGTCTTGACGAGACTGACAACTGCGTTCCAGCCGGCGATCTCCGCTCCGGCTTCGTCACGGCGATTGGCGGCGAGCAGCCTGTCGATCTCGTCGGTGTAATCGTGATCCGTTCTGGCCGCCTGCGTGGCATCCTTCATGAAGTCCAGGTAAGCCTGCGTCGTGGCGGCATGATTGAAGCCATGCTGCAGTTCGTGGCCAAGCACGAACGTCACTTCACCTGCATCAAACGCTTTCCCGGCGGGAGGCGTCGCCAGTCCGGCCAACGGCAAGTGCATTTCCTTGTGCTGGCCGTGATACTCGCCGCCTGCGTGGGGGTTGGTCAGCGGCAAGATCTGCTTGAGATGTCCTTGCGCCACTGCATTGTTGATCTGGTCGATCAGTGCTGGCGATGCGGTTATGACGGCCTGGAGGTTGTTGACGTGGTCCTGAGTGACACCGGGTCGGCTGCCGAAGGCGGAGATGACCGCCTGGGCCCGTGGGGTGATGGTTGGCATCCTGCGCTCCTTGCAGTCAAGTGATCAGTACCATCTGCACGCAGCCATGGCTGGTCTTTTCATGCGGCTCGTTCGCTTCGCCCCGGGGATAGACCTGGACTCCAAGTTCTGGGCGATAGAACGTCCAGTAAAGCAGCGAGCCATGCGGTAGCCGTTCCTCGCCGGGAGGGGCGGGCGGCGCAGAATCGTAGTAGGGCTCCCGGGTAAAACCCATCGATTCCAGTTCGGATGCGAACTTTTCAAAGTCGATTTGGCAGATGTCGGTCATTGGAGGACTGGAACCGGGGACGGTTTCATTGAAGCGGAGTTCAAAACGCGGCCCTTGAAACAACGACTTGTCCACGCCGAAACCGTAACTCCAGTCCTGCGTCAGCTGGCCTCCGAATCCATATCGTTCACTCCCGTCATTCGCGAACTCGATGGTCACCCCGGTGACTTCATGCAGTTTTTCCGGCGTGAAATCCTTGATGCTCCTGCTGTTTCGAATCAGGTCCAGCAGCCTGGTCAACAGCTGTTCTGCGTCGAGCCTTGGAGAGGAAGGAGTTGTTGCTGCGGCGTTCATGGCTTGAGCCTCCTTGGCAGGATGCGGCGGGTTGGAAGCGACGCAGGCGGATACCGCCAGCACGCAGGCAATGGCAGATGCATGGTTGAGGAAGGCGATGAGCAGGGGCATCGGCCGTTTGAACGGCATGGGTTGGCGCGGTGGTCTGTTGCTGGCGTCCCGGTTGCTGCGGTGCACAGGCATCCTCCGTTGATGCGTGGGATGGACAGACTAGCGCGGGCTGTTGGGCGGTTCCATAACGAACTTCCCGATTCGCCGGATGGCCATCCGACATTCTGATGCGTCGCGGGTTTCCGTGTTCGCGAACGACGGGGCGTGCTCTGGAGGGCTTTGGCGTGCCCGGCAAGCGACATCCGCCACCCGGACTTGAGTGCGTCCCCCCAGTACCACTACGCTTCACCTCATGCCGACTTCGCTGATCATCGTCGACGACTTCCTCGGGCCCGCGGACGCGAAGGGCTTGCGCGAGGCCGCGCTCGGGCTGACCTACCCGGAGCAGCAGGGTGCGTTTCCGGGCCGCAACTCGGTGGAGCGGATGGAGATCGGTGGATTGACCGAAGCGGTGTCGCAGCTGGTTGGCGAACCGCTCAAGCCGATGCCGCCGACCGAATCGCACGCCAAGTTCCGGATCACCCTGGCCGGCGACGTCGGCCGGGCCAAGGTGCACGTCGACTCGTCGCACTGGTCCGGCATCCTCTACCTCAGCCGGCCCGAGGATTGCCGCGGCGGCACCGAGTTCTTCCGCCACATCCCGACCAACACCGAGCGCGCGCCGTACGACGACGCCGAGCTGGCCGCGATGGGTTACAGCTCGCGCAAGCAGATGTTCAGCGAGGTCATCAACCGCGACGGCACCGACGACTCGAAGTGGGAAATGACCATGCGCGTGCCGATGCGCTTCAACCGCCTGGTGCTGCTGCGGCCGTGGCTGTGGCACACGGCGGGCGAGGCGTTCGGCGACCGTCCCGGGAACGGGCGGCTGGTGTACCTGATGTTCTTCGCCGCGGGCTGAACTCGCGTGGCGGCACCGCTGCGCGGGCGCGTCGGCGCAGGCCGCGTGGCAGCCGCCGGAGCATCGGCCCGCGCATGCGGGTGCATCGTCAATCCACGGGCTCCGCGTGCCAGTCGACGGTGACCTTGCCGAGGTTTCCCTTGCCCAGGGCTTCCACGATGTAGGGATGCGCGCTGATCCACGTGGTTTGCTCGGTGGGGATATCGTCGAATTTCGGAATCACCTGGACCGGCACCGAGCCGCTGATGGAGGTCGATGACGTCAGCGGTTGTTCGACGCGTGCGGACTCGATCCAGTAATGGGATTGCGTCGACTTCTTGCCTTCGCCGCGGCTCCAGCGTTCTTCGGTACCGTAGACCTGTCCCTGCAGGAAGAACGAGAAGGTGCACTGGTTGGCATCCAGGACGAGGTTCAGCATCGAACCGTCTTCGGTCATGTCCGGCTCCTGGCGCCGGATCTGGCCATTGCCGACGAACGTCTGGTAACTGGCCAGGCCCCGGTCGTCGTACTGGTGGACGCTGAAGGACACGTCCGCCGAGCCCTGCGGAAGCGGGCTGTAGTAGCGCACCAGGTAGTCGGCACCGCGCCACTGGCGACGGGTGTGCTCGGCCAGTTCGGCCTTGAGGTTGATGCGGAGGTTGAACTTGACGTTGCGGTCCAGGTTGTCGTCCCAGACCTCGTTGTTCTTGGTGTACGACATTCCGCCCGTCCAGGCCTTGTGCTTCAGCAGCTCCTCGGCATCGCAGGCGAAGTCGTCGGCCACAGAGACGGGTGCGGTCTTGGTGTCCGTTGCGCCGCCGTCGATGATGGTGAGCGAGGGCACGAAGCTGCCGCGGCGTTCGAAGCGGTGTTCGGCCTTGCGGGTGGCGAGGCAGTCGTCGAAGGACTGCCGCTCCGAGCCGTCGCCCGGGTCGAACTCGCACCGCGGCGCCTTCCTGTCTTCGGGCCACGGGATGTTCCAGTTGAACCGGGCATCCAGTGGCGCCTTGCCGGAGCCGGGCCTGGCTTCGAACGTCCAGTCGGGGAACACCTCGGCCTTGCCCTCGGCCTTGTTCTCGTCGAGGCGCAGCTTCGCCACGTAGGCGCCGCCGGTGGCGTCCTCCAGCCGCGAGGTATGCGGGTAGGTGTGCCGGAACGACGTGGTGTCGGTGCAGTCGGCGATGCGCTCGACGTCCGAGCCGTCGCCGAAGTCCAGCGTGCAGGCGACGGGCTTGCCATCCTCCCTGGGAAGCAGGCGCCATTCCAGTTCGACGTCCAGCGGCGCAACCCCGTGGCGCGGGGACGCGTCGAAATCGATATCGACTGAAATCCGCTTCGAGCTTTCCGGCATGTCGGTGCCGAAGGCGCCGCCGCTCCACACGCAGCCCCAGCACAGGGAATGGTCCTGGAGCACCTTGCTGCGCGTGCCAGGCCCGCGCGGCATCACGCGCACCTTGGCCTGGCCTTGCGACTTGCCGAGCCATTCCAGCTTTTCCTCCTGCGAAGAGAGGATCGACTCGTCATGGCTGAAGAGGCTGACCAGGTCGCTGCTGGTGACTTCGATCGGTCCCCAGTGCTTCGGTGGCAAGGCAAGCACGCCGGCGTTGACCGCGTTCGAAGCGTTGGGCTTGACTGAATCGACGCCCCGAAGCACGGCCATGTACACGTCGACCATGCGCGAGAAGAATCCCATGAGCTGGGTGAGGCTCGCCGAATCGATCTTGATCGCGGGCCCGACGGTTGCTTTGACGACGTCGATGATGTCGTTGACGGTGATGGTCTGCGGCTGGTTGCGGGCCTCCACCATGATCCTGGACTGCGTGGTCTGGTGCCGCTGGATCAGCGGCTTGGGAACCTCGAGCTCGAACCGCGTCAGGGTGGCGGGGAGGAGCGAGGGTGCGACCTTCCCGATCACCAGGTTGGTGACGCTCAGCAGGGCGGAAATCACCACGGTCGCCGGATTGCTGGCGACCATCGGGCCACCGAAGATCACCGTGAAGTTGGCCCAGGCGTCGGCGGTGGGCCGGATGTACTGGGTCGCCAGGTCGTCCAGCAGGCCCTGGATCTGCATCAGGCAGGCCAGTTCCATGTCCTTGCCGCCGGAGCGGCACCTCGGGCCGGGTTTCCATCCGCCGGCCAACGCAAGCAGCGCGGGGAATCCGGCGCCGGCCGCGGGCATCGTGATGCCACCCGCGGCGGCCGGGCCTGCGCCCAGCGCGGCGGCAAACGCTTCCATGTTGGCCGCGGTCCCGCTCGAGGCCATCAGTGCGTCGAGCAGCGCCACGTCCGGTTTCGTGTTGTTGAGCAGGGGTGAGGAACCGGCCAGGACGGCGGCAAGCGAGTGATCGCCTTCGCTGACCAGTTCGCGCAGCACCGCCAGCATCGCGCGACGGTGCGCCATGTCCTGTTCGTCTCGCGCAAGGAGCGCTTCGAAAATCGCCTGGTAGGCATCGACGGCTGCATCCAGGGAGCGCTGCACGCTGGCGGTGGTGCCGGGCGCGCGCTGCAGTGCGGTGATCCGCAGCCCCTCCTGGCTCGCGGCCACGAGCCTTCCATGACGGCGGATTTCCACGATTTGCGCCTTCGCAGGCGGCACCGGCCAGCCAGCCGGGCCCAGGTACAGCGGGACACGGGTCTGCAGCCTGCCGTCGCCCAGCCGCATGGCCGACGTGGGCTGGCCGCCGATCGTGATCTCCAGGGCTGCGGCGTCTTCGTCCGGCAGGCCGGACAGGATGACGGGGGCACCGGGCGGAGCCTCGGCCGGTGCGAAGGTGAGTACCACGGGTCCGGCGGGGGATTCGGGGTTGCCTGCAGCGGCGCTGCGGTCCGGAGTCGTGGATGACACATCGTCCGGCGTGCGCAGCAGCAGGACCGCGATCGCGATCGCAGCGACGCCCATCGCGCCGGCGACCACCATCCGTCGATGTGGCAGCCACAGGTAGAACCGATTCAGCGCGGGGAACGCGGTGCCGCGCAGCCAAGCCCGGATGGCGGGAATCGCCCGCAGCACGATGAACCTGCCGACCGCGACAAGCAGCGCCAGCAGATGCCTGCCCAGCCATAGCAGTCCTTTGCCGATGGCGCTGGCGATGCGTGCAAGCGTGGTTTTCCAGTCCGTTGTCATGCCGGGGCTCCGCTCGGGGAGGTATGGGGTTTGCGGATGCGGCGCGCGGCTCAGCGGGCCTCGTAGGAGAACTGGCCTTGGACTCCAGTGACTTCGCCCACCGGGTAGAAGCGCAGGTGGAAACCGCTGCCATCGCGGCGCAGGCGCACGGTGCCTTCCAGCGTGCCCGGGTTGCCCGGGCTGACCATGATCTCGGTCTTGCTGCCGGCGTTGCCCTGGAGGGCGATCCGCACCGAGCCCTGCTGCACGGTGAAGTGCCCTTTCACGTGGGCCAGGCGCCGGTGGGTCTTGATGCTGATGGTGGCCGCGGCCTGCCGGTCGGTTTTCGCGATGGTGAGCGTGCAGTCGTGCCGCATGTTGCCGACCGCGAGGCCCGTCCCCGCACACTTCACCACGGCGGCGTGCGCAGGCGCTTCGCAGCCCGACGTTGCCAGCGCGAGCAACGCGGCGCCGATCCCGGCCAGCCACCGGCGTGTCGCTGCGGAACGTGCGATGGAGCGCGTCATTTCGAAGTGATCCCCAGGCGCTCGACCTTGCCGGAGGTGGGCACGTCGCAAGCCGCCTGGTTGGAGAAGCCTGCGACCGGCATGTTCCGGATTCCTTCCGTCTCCCCGACGGCCATGTCGTGGCACGCCGAGCCGGTCATCCGGCCGCCGTTCTGGCAGGTGATCACCAGGTTCCAGCACGCTTCAAACGCTCCGGTGCCGCCGGTGCGCTGGATCCTGCAGTCGACGCCATTGGGGCCGGGCGCGCCGCAGTCGACGCGGGCGGCATCGGGATTTGTGTTGATGGTGCACGCGGCGACCACCAGCGCGATGGAGACCGGGAGCAGCGCATGGAGGACGGCTTGCGGTTTCATGGATGGATGCTCCGGGTCGCGTTCTTGCGGGTGCAGTGAAGAAGTGGATTCAGTAGCCAAGGATGATGGCGGCGGAGTTCCGGGTCCTGGTGCCGGATTCGGGTTTGAAATCCAGCTGGAGTCCGGGCTGGAAATCGCCACGCGTGTCGCGGTCCTGGATCCTCAGCGCGCGCGAGCCCTCATCGTTCTTCAGCACCGCGGTGACCTTGTAGCGTCCGATCGGGACGTCCTCGATCAGGCCGGCCTGCTTCCAGTAGTGGTCTTCCAGCCGCAGGTGGAGGATTTTCCCTTGCGAGCCGTCGATCAGCGGGCCGATGGGCGTGAGGGTCAGCTCGATTTTTTCCAGGTCTTCGTGGAAGCCGAGGTCGGTGTCCAGCTGGATGAGTCCGCCGTAGTAGCCGTACTCGTTCAAGGGCGTGCGCCCTTCCAGCTTCCACGTGAAGTTGCGCACGGCGCCCTCGTCGTCGAAGGAATCGCTCTTGTCCGGATGCAGTTCCAGGTTGTAGGTCTGCCCGTTGTAGTTCTTCTTGAAGGAGGCCTGTGCCATCCACGCGCCGGGTTGCGCCTTGATCCGGTAGGTGCCGTCTTCGCCGGTGGAGCCGTGGATGTAGGAGTTGTAGAACACGCTGTTGTCGAGCAGGATCTTCGCCCCGGCGATCGGCCGGCCCTGCGTGTCGACGACCTTGCCGGTGGCATAGCCTGCCTGTGCCTGTGCCTGTGCCTGTGCTTGCGCATCGCCGTGGCCCGTGCCCGCCTGTTGTTCGCAGCCGGACAGGGCCAGGGACGCCATGCACGCGAGGGCGAACATTGCCTTTTTCGGTGTGCCCATGGACGGATGTTTCGAAGCCTGCATGGAGAAGGACATGCGGTCAGCGCCCGAACAGGCCGCGCAGCACGCCCTTCGCCGCATCCTTGGCGGTCGGCTTGGCGGCGTCCTGCGAAGCGCCGGGCGCGATGGCGCCAGCCGACGGCATCAGCATCGCGGTGGACTTGTTGCGCACGTGCACGCGCCAGCCCGGCTGGCTGATGGTGCGCTGGTTGCCGTAGGCGACCATCTGCACCATCGGCGCGCCGCCGCTGCCGGCGAACACCTCGCGCGGCACCTGGCAGCTGCGCGCATCGGCGCCCAGCAGCGTGCGCTTGCCGGTCCACTGGGTGACGAGCTGTTCGGGGAGGAAGTCGATCAGCTCCGGCCCCGCGTAGCCGTCCTCGGAGCTGCTCCACATCACGATGGTGTTGCCGTCCATCGCGGTGGCATGGATGAAGTAGGCGCGGGCGCCGTCGACGCCGTTCCAGCGCAGCGCCATGCCCTGTTCGGCGCTGCCCGCGTTTTCGAGTTTCAGCTCGGGCAGGAAGTCGTGGTCGCGGCCGAGCTCGAACTGCATCGCGTCGGGCAGCCCGTCGCCGGAGACGCGGTGCGTGCCGACCAGCGATGCCTTCGCCGACACCGACTTGCGGCTCGACTGGTTGGGCCACAGCGCGTGGGTGGGACCGGGATCGACGCCGTGCTGCGGCACGTTGCGCGGCGCCATGGTGCGGCCGCCCTGGATCGGCTTGCCGTTGCGGACCGTCAGCGTGTACTTGGCCGGCTGACCGGCGCGCACCTGTTCGCCGCAGCCCCAGTAGTAGTGGATCGTGTAGGGGCCGCCGTCGGCGAGGCCCTGGCCGCCGGCTGCCGAGCTCTCCGGCACCGCATGTGCCTGCTTGTGCTGCGGCGCCAGCAGGTCGATGCGATCACCCAGTCGCAGGCCATCGGGAATGGATTGACTGGCCGGCGCGCCGGGACGGCGGCGGTTGTCCAGCGCCACGTCCAGGTATTTGCCGGGCATGCCCGGATGCCGGGCCTGGCCGTAGCTGGCGTTGCCGCCGGACATCGCCCCGGCCATGCGGCCGAGCGCGCCAATTCCCCCCATGCCGGGCATGGTGTGGGTGGCGACGTCGATGTAGAGGTCGGCCTGCACCGCCTGGGCGCTTGCGGGCACGGGCTGGGTTGCGGCGAGGGCGAGCGCCAGCGTCGAGGCGACGAGGGAAGAAGGACGATGCATGTTGAACCACCCGGATAGGGGGGTCGAACGGCGACCCGGCCGGGCCCGGTGGGTCCGGGCACCCCATCCACGAGATTTGGCGCCCGCAACTGACAGGCGCCGGAGGACATTCGCACCCAGGCGCACTCGCTCCCGCCCCTGCGCAACGATTTCGCCGGCTCCGAAGCTCGCGGCCCAATGACACTCGCAGGCGGCATCCCGCCAACTCGCAAGTGCGGCGCTTCCCACCACGCGCGGAAGCGGAAACAAAAACGCCCCGGCCGAAGCCGGGGCGCAGGGTCATCACGGGTTGTCGCCCGCTCGCCGTCCATGGCGGGCTGGCGCGGACCAACGCGTTACAGATCGATGCCGAAACCCACGCCGGCCGAACGATCGCTGCCGCTGAACGCGCCGCCCAGCGAGAACGACGCACGCCCGATGCGCTTGCCGTAACCGATCGACAGGCCCTTCTCGCCGCCCTGGAAGCCGGCGCCGACCGCGATGCGGCCGCGCTCGCTCTGGGTGCCGGAGGCGTTGATCGCCATGTTGAGCATCGCCGCGCTCATCGCGCCCATGCGGTCGATGCGACGGTCCTGGCGATCCATGCGGCGATCGACGTCATCGAAGCGGTCTTCGAGCGCGTCCAGGCGATCGTTCAGTCCGCCGGCATCGAAGCCGATCAGCTGCTGGATCGCGATGTCGGTGTACTCGTTGGCCTGGTTGAGCGTGGTGGTGTCGCCGGTGGCCATGTCGTCGCGGATCGCGTCCTCGCGGCCATCGGTATAGGCGTTGGCTTCGTTGAGGGTGTCGGCGTCGCCGGCGTTCGAGATCTCGGTGGAAATCCCGCGCACCTGGTCTTCGTTGAGGCCGTCCAGCCCGCTGCCGGCCGGGCCCTGCGGACCCTGCGGACCCGCGGGTCCCTGCGGACCCTGCGGACCCGCCGGACCCTGCGTGCCGCCGCCCGGCGGCAGCGCTTCGAGATCGGCAACGCGGCCATCGAGGCTCGACAGCGCGCCATCCACCGCGGCGAACGCATCGCCCACGTTGCCGTGGCTGCTGCCCTGGATCACGTACGTCGGCGCCGTCCACGCGCCATTGGTGAACGCCGCGCCGCCGCCGAAGTACGACGCCACGGTGCTGCCCATGTCGTACAGCTGCGACACGTTGACCGCGTCGGTGGCGGCGATGCCGGCGGCCACGTGGACCAGGCGGCGCTCGCTGTCGGTGTCGCCGAAGGAAACCGTGTCGGCTTCGCTGGCCACCGACATGGCACCGATCGCCACCGAGTTGGTGGCATCCACCGTCACCAGCGCCTTGCCGCCGATCGCGACGCCACCGCTGGCGGTGAAGCCGGTCCCACCCTCGGCCAGCACCGAGGCGTCCCGGCCGATGGCGATGGCTTCATAACCGGTGGCCTTGGCATTCATGCCGATCGCAAGACTCTGATGGCCGGCGGCCTTCGAGGCATAGCCGAAGGCGCTGCTGCGCAAGCCACTGGCGGTGTTCTCGTAGCCGAACGCAGTGCTCCGCTCGCCTTCGGCGGTGTTGTTGAAGCCGAAGGCGATGGCACCGGCGGCGGTCGCCTTGTTGCTCCCACCGAACGCGTTGGCCCCGTTGGCGGTGGCGCGGTTGCTCTGTCCGACGGCGTTCGCATTGTTGGCGGTGGCCTGGTTTCCGTAGCCGAATGCGCTGCTCTGCGTGCCCGTGACGGTGTTCCCGGACCCGAACGCGGATGAAGATCCGCCGGAAGCCTCGTTGGAACCACCGAATGCATTGCTGTCACCGCCGCTTGCGGTGTTGCTGTGTCCGAATGCGGCGGCGTCCTGGCCGCTGGCGGTGTTCTGCCAGCCGAATGCGCTGGCGCTCTGGCCGGGACTCTTGTTGCTGATGCCGAAGGCGCTGCTGCTATTTCCTTGCGCGATGTTGAAGGTGCCGGTTGCGACGCTGTTCAGGGCCTCGGCCGCGTTCGAATGGCCGATTGCGGACGACTGCACGCCGCTGGCGATGTTGCCCTGGCCGACCGCGGTGCTGGTTTTGCCACGTGCGATGTTGTGGTCGCCAACGGCGGTGCTGAATTCTCCGCTGGCGTTGTTGAATTCGCCATACGCGCTGGCATTGGCGGCGCAGGTGCTGTTGTCTTCACCGTGCTCGCTGCCTTGGTTGGTATCGACCGCGGGGGCTGGATCCCACTGCTGCGTGGTGGTGTTGAACACCATGCAGACGGGATCGGCGGCCTTGGCCGGCAGGGCGAGCACCAGGCCGAGCGCGAGTGCGAGCGGGGCGAGTCGGTTGGCGGCGGTGGTGATGGGGTGGTGCATGTGTCTCTCCATGTTGGATTGGCGTTCGACGCCTTGGGATCCGGCGACCGCAGCCCTGCCACCGCGGGCGACGGGCGCCCGACGGGGGAACGGGTAGCGGGAAGCGGCGGGCCGTCACGGTGGCCCGACCGGGTCCGGTGAATCCGGACCCTCCATACACGACAGACGGAAGCGGGAACTGACAGCGCCGCGCGATGGGCGCTGCTGCCGCGAATGGCATGCGCGTGTGAATCGGCATGGCGCGGCCGGGGCGCCCCGGCCCTGGCAGCTGTCAGGGCAGTGCCAGGCAGTTCGCCTTGGTCGGGTTGGTGAAGCAGGCGGCAGCCGGGGGCAGATGCGCGAAATCCGCGGCCTCCGAGGCCAGCTCGGCTTCCGCCGTGGTATCGCCGGCACGCCGCGCCAGCAGCATCGACAGCATCCACGGGCGCATCCAGTTGTTGTCCGGGCCGCGGTTGCCCGTCGCGCGCCGCAATGTCCCTGCAAGTGCCGCGGCCTCGTCCGTCATGCCGCGCGCGATCAGCACTTCCGCCTGCGCCAGCGAGAAGTAGATCGAGTCGCCGGCCTTCGCTGAAGCCGGGCACCGGTCGAGCGCATGCTGTGCCCGTAACGCGTCGCCCTGGCGGAGGTGGATCGACGCGCGCAGGCCGCAGATGCTGCGGGTGACCGCGGTTCTCAGCTGGCTGTTCAGGGCCCGCAGCGACTGGCTGCGGTCGAGGTCCTCCAGCGCCCCGGCGTACTGGCCGAGCGACGCGCGCAGGATTCCGCGGTAACGCGCGCACTCCGCGGCATGGAGGTTCTTGCGTCCGATCGTGCGATCGATGTCGGCGCCCGCATCGTAGTGCCGCAAGGCTTGTTCGCGCTGGCCGCCGCGCAGGTGCAGGTGCGCGGCCAGCTGGCACTGGATCACGGCCGCGGCCTGGTGGGGCTGGTCGTAGACCGACTCGGCGATCCGTGCCGCCTGTTCCAGCATCTCGCCGGCGCGCTCGGCCTTGCCCGCCAGCAGGAACGTACCCGACGCATCGGCCAGCGCATAGGCGTATGCGCCGCTCATTTCACCGTCCAGCAAGCGGGTCAGGCGCAGCGACTCGTCCAGGACCGGCATCGTGCCGGCGCGATCGCGCCCCGCGTAGATCAGGGCCGATGCCAGGCCATCGAGGATGTCGCGGTGCAGGTGGGTGTCGCCGAACCCGGCGGCGATGGCATCGTCCAGCAACTCGCGCGACATCGTTTCCGCGGCGGCCGGGTCGAGGTACGTGGTGGCCATCGCCAGGGCAAGCCTGGCATCGAGTCGGTTCCGTTGCGGAACACCGTCGGTTTCGCTGAGCGCCACAGCCTTGCGCGCGTGTTCCACCCCCAACTCCTGCCTGCCGGTGTTCCAGAACACCTCCGCCAGTTCCTGGTGCGCGCGCATCCGCTCGGCAATGCTTCCGGGGCCGCGCCTTTCGAGCAGCTCCAGGGCAGTACGCAGGTCGTCTTCGGCCTGCCCGAACCGGCTCAGCTTCATGCGCGCGCCGCCGGTGAGGGTCAGGATATCGGCCGCCGCCAGCGCGTCGTTGGCAAGGGCCGGGGAGCGTGCGCGCCTGGAGCCTTCGTCGAGCAGGTCCAGCGCGCTGGGGACGTCGTTCGCCGAAGGCTGCGTGGACGCGAACACCTGCTGCAGGAAGTCGCGCACCAGGATCGCGCGCTGCGCCTGCACGCGCGCATTGTCCGCCTCGCGCCGCGCCGCGTCCGCCTGCCACAGCGTCGCGCCGATGCCTCCTGCAAGCGTTGCGACCAGCAGCACCGCCGCCGCCACGCCCAGCTTGTTGCGCCCCACGAACTTGCGCAGGCGATAGCCCAGCTTCGGCTTCTGCGCCAGAACCGGCTGGCCGCCGAGCCAGCGGCGCAGGTCGTCGGCCAGCGCTTCGGCCGATGAGTAGCGCCGTGCCGGTTCGGGGGCCAGCGCCTTCTGCAGCACGCGGTCGAGGTCGCTCTTCAGCGCGGCGTGGTGATGGTGATGGAGGTCGCCGATGTCGCGCACCAGCAGCGACGGACGGGTAGGCGTGGTGGCCTCGCCCGGCTCCGACTCGCGCGGGGCCTTGCCGCTGAGCAGCTTGTGCAGCAGCGCGCCGATGCCGTACACGTCCATCGCCGTGCTCGATGCCGCTCCGAGCCGCTGTTCCGGCGCGGCATAGCCCGGCGTCAGCGCGCGCCAAAGCGTGTGGGTGCGCTCTTCGGTGGAGTCGGTGAACTGGCCGATGCCGAAGTCGAGCAGCCGCACGTGGCCGCCGGCTTCGACCAGCACGTTGGAGGGCTTCAGGTCGCGGTGGATCACCAGGCTGCGGTGGGCGTGGGCCACCGCGTCGCAGACCTGCAGGCAGAGGCCGACGACGGCGCGCGTGTCCAGTGCCTCGCGCTCGCACCAGTGGTCGATGCGCTCGCCTTCCACCAGCGGCATCGCCAGCCAGCAGGTGCCGTCGTCGGCGACGCCCGAGTCGACCAGCGCGGTGATGTTGGGGTGGTTGAGGCGCGCCAGGATCGCCGCTTCGCGCTTGAAGCGGTCGCGGCCGACCGCGCCCAGCGCGCCGAGGGTGAGGATCTTGATCGCCGCCTGCTGCCGCGCCATGCCCTGCTCGCGCCAGCCGCGATAGACCACTGCCATGCCGCCGCGGCCCAGTTCGGCGTCCAGGGTCCAGCCGCCGAACTGGTGGCCGATCAGGTTGCCGCCGAACGGATCAAGCGATGCGCGCGGCTGCCGATGCGCGGCGATCAGCTGGTCGAGGTGCCGGCGCACCGGTTCGGCCAGTTCCTGCGCGGCGAGCCAGGCGTCGCGTTCGTTTTCGGGCAGGTCCAGCCAGTGGTCGAAGGCGGCGTCGGCCGCCTGCCAGTGGGAGAGGGTCTCAGGGTCCATTTCGCTTCCCACGATTTTCGGCGCCGGGGACTGACAGCACGCGCTGTCGAAAGAAGGCGGTTGCCGGTCGCGCCGGAACATGCGAGGTCGGCAGCGGATCGTTGCTGCAGCAGCTGCGTGGCGTGCGTCCTGCATGGATCGCAGGCCCTGCACACAGCGACGCCGGACTAGGGGACGGCCAGGCAGTTCGTTTCATCGGGCTTGGCCAGGCAATGCGAAAGAAATGAGTTGTCGCCAAGGTCGCCAAGGTCGCCGAGCTCGGCGGCGAGCCGCGTCTGTGCCGACGTATCACCCGCGTTGCGGGCCAGCAGCAGCGACAGCATCCACGGCCGCATCCACTGGGTACGTGTGATATCGGCTTCGCGCGGCCAGCGTTGGCGAATGGCAGCGGCCAGCATGGTGGCTTCGCGGATTTCGCCGCGCGCGAAATGCAGCTCCGCCTGGGCCTGCATGCGCATGATTGCCTTCGGTGCGCCTTCGGCCTGTGGGCACTGGGCGAGCGTGCGTTCCGCTTCGTCCACCGCCCCCAGCCGGATCTGGGTCGTGGCCAGCAGGCCGCAGGTGTCGTAGCCCTGCTTGGTGCCGCGGTAGTCGAGCTGTTCGAGGATCTGCCAGGCCCGTTCCAGGTTCGCGAGCGCGATGTCGAGTTTGCCAACGCTCAGATGGGCATGGCCGCTCATCCGGAAGCACGACTCGATTTCCTGCTGGTTGTTCGGGAGCTGCGCGTAGATCCCGTCGGCCACCGAATAGTATTCCAGCGACTCGGCGTTGCGCCCGGTGTAGTAGTGGTAGCCGCCGGCGGCGCAGTAGGCGAGGGCCTTCGTCGAGTGCGGCTTCCGGTAGATGCGGTCGGCGGTCTTGATCGCCTCGAAGGCGACCTGCCGCGCGAGTTCGTCTTCGCCGACGGTCAGGAACACGACGACGTTGTTCGCGAGCGTATGCACGTACCGGCCGCTGTCGGGCCCATCCACCAGGCGCGACAGACGCAGGATTTCCTCCGCGTGCATGGCGTGCTGCTGCATGTTGTCGCGATCCATCGCGAACGTCTGGTCGCGCAGCCCGGTGAGCGCATCGAGGTGCAGTCCGGTGTCCTGCAGCCCGTACCGGTGGATCGCTCCGATGACGGCCTCGAACTCGGCGCGGGAGGCGTGCGGATCGCTGAAGGAAAGCGCACGGC
Source organism: Luteimonas mephitis DSM 12574 (assembly GCF_000422305.1). Lineage (GTDB taxonomy): Bacteria > Pseudomonadota > Gammaproteobacteria > Xanthomonadales > Xanthomonadaceae > Luteimonas > Luteimonas mephitis. The sequence goes on from NZ_AULN01000012.1 coordinate 70,947, forward strand.
CGAGCCTGATCCTGGCGTTGAGGTAGGTCGCGACGTCGCCGTTTCCTGCCAGGGCCCGCGCCCCGAGTTCCACCGCCCGGCGGCCATGCGCGATCGCCGCGTCTGTCCTGCCGGTTTCGCGCATCACGCCACTCAGGCCGGCTTCGATGCGCGAGCGTTCCAGGTGGGCCGCCGAGCCGCTCGCGGACAGCAGCTCGCCTGCCTGCGTCAGGTCGGCCAGCGCCTTGTCCAGGTCGTCCAGCGCGATCCTCGCGTTGCCGGTGAGCATCAGGATGTCCGCGGCGGCGAGCGGGTCAGTTTCCAGGATGTTCGAGCGCGCGCGGCGCGCGCCTTCGTCGAGCAGTTCGATCGCGGTCGGCACCGCGCCCGCCGCAGGCTCGGTGGAAGTGAACACGTGCGCGAGGAAGTCGCGCACCACGACCGCGCGCTGGGCCTCGCGGCGGGCTTCGCCGGCCTGCCACAGCGTCGCGCCGATGCCGGCGCACAGGCTCGCGGCCAGCAGCACGCCCGCGGTCACGCCGACCCTGTTGCGGGCGACGAACTTGCGCACCCGGTAGCCGAGCTTCGGGCGCTGCGCCAGCACCGGCTGGCCGCCCAGCCAGCGGCGCAGGTCGTCGGCGAGGGCCTCGGCCGTGGGGTAGCGATGCTCCGGCTCCTCGGCAAGGGCCTTGAGCAGCACGCGGTCCAGGTCGTTCTTCAGCGGAGCATAGTGACGGTGGTAGGCGTCGCCGGCGCTTCGCACCAGCGCGGAGGGTCGGGTGGTGCCGGTGTTCTCGTGGGCGGCATGCGGCGTGCGCCCGGTCAGCAACCGGTGCAGCAGGGCGCCCAGGCCGTAGACGTCGATCGCGGTGCTCGGCGGTGCGCCGTGCAGTTGTTCGGGCGCGGCGTAGCCTACGGTCAAGGCGCGCCACATCGTCTGCGTTTGTTCGTCCTCGTTATCGGCGAACTGGCCGATGCCGAAGTCGAGCAGGCGCGCGTGGCCGTCGGCGTCCACCAGCACGTTGGAGGGCTTGATGTCGCGGTGGATCACCAGGTTGCGATGCGCGCAGGCGACCGCGGCGCAGACCTGCAGGTACAGCCGGACGATCGCGCGCGCGTCGGGCGAGTTCGATTCGCACCAGCGGTCGATGCGCTCGCCTTCCACCAGCGGCATCGCCAGCCAGCAGGTGCCGTCGTCGGCGACGCCCGAGTCGACCAGCGCGGTGATGTTGGGGTGGTTGAGGCGCGCCAGGATCGCCGCTTCGCGCTTGAAGCGGTCGCGGCCGACCGCGCCCAGCGCGCCGAGGGTGAGGATCTTGATCGCCGCCTGCTGCCGCGCCATGCCCTGCTCGCGCCAGCCGCGATAGATCACTGCCATGCCGCCGCGGCCCAGTTCGGCGTCCAGGGCCCAGCCGCCGAACTGGTGGCCGGCGAGGTTGCCGCCGAACGGATCGAGTGCCGCGCGCGGGCGGCGGTGCGCGGCCACGAGTTGGCCGAGCCGCTGCCGCACCGGTTCGATCAGCGCCTGCGCGGCGAGCCAGGCCTCGCGCCCGGCTTCGGGGAGGTCCAGCCATTGGTCGAACAGGGCGTCGGCGGCGCGCCAGTGCGCCAGGGTTTCAGCGTCCATCACCACCGTCGTCGTCGAGCATCGCCTGCAGGAACGCGCGCGCGCGCTCCCATTCGCGATACACGGTGCGCTCTGAGATCTCGAGCAACTGCGCGATCTCGGCGAACTCCATGCCGGCGAAGTAGCGCAGTTCGACGATCTGGCGGCGCTGCGGGCTGATCGCTTCCAGCGCGGTCAGGCCCTGGTCGAGCATCAGCACGCTGGTCATCTGCGCGTCCGCGTCCGGGATCTGGTCGTCTAGGCTGACCATCACCTGGTCGCCGCCGCGCTTGCCGGCGGCGCGCTGGCGCGCGTGTTCGACCAGGATCCAGCGCATCGCCTTGGCCGAGGCGGCGAAGAAATGGTTGCGATCGGCCAGCGACAGCGGCGTGCCCTGGCTGATCCGCAGGAACAGCTCGTGCACCAGCACGGTAGGGGTGAACGTCGATTCGCGGCCGTACATGCGCGAGTTGGCGAGGCGACGCAGCTCGGGATACAGCGCCTCGAACACGGCCGCCATCTGTGCCGGCTCGCCGTCGCGGGCAAGTGCGAGCAATCTGGTGATGTCGGCTTCCGCCATTTCCCGCTTCCCCTGGTCCGATTCCTCCGGACACGCAGCCGTTGACGCTACCAGCCCCCCCGGACGGAGACAATCCGGGCGCGTCCGGAGCGCGGCGAATGCGGCCGCCACGCGCCGTGGCCGCAGCGGCCGCCGCGTTGCGTTGCGCCCTGAATGAAGCCTGGTTGCCGGGGGTGCGGGAAAGGCCATGCCGGGGCAGGCCGGCCCGTGGAGTTCCGCCGGTGCCGCGAATGCCGGTTTGGCGGCGATGAGCCGGCGCCCGTTCCTGGCTGAGCTGCTGGTAGTGCAGAGCGTCCGTCCGCCGAGCGGCAACCTGGATGCCTGAAAGCGCGTTCATCCAGGGCAGCTCTTTTCAGCGCGCGCGGTTCGGAAGCCGACGATCGCAGCGCCATTGATCACTACTGCAAGGCGGTCGAACTTGACCGCGCCGTGCCGCTGCCTATGCCGGACTGGCGATGGCCCGGGGAGGCCTGGCGCCCCGGCTGCTGGGCGATACGCAGCGGCAGGGAGAATACGTGCGGGCGCGCGCCGCGATCGCATCCGCGCTGGCATCGATCCGACCTCGCAGCAGCGCACAGCGCGCGCGCCTATCTGCTGACCTACGCGGATGTCGACTCGAAGGGTGCCTAGGCAGCCGCACGGCGCGCGCTGGAACCGGCGGCGAACAATGGCGTGGCGCAGGGACGCCGGCACACGAGCCGCTGCGCGAGTTCCCGCAGCACGATGTCCGACGACAGCAGCGGCTGACGGCGGCGGGATGTTTTCTGGCTGCTGCGTGGACGCCTCGCTATAGTCGCGGCTCGACTTCCACGCGATGGATCCATGGCGAACCCCCAGGCCGTCGGGCCAACCCCGTCCACAACGATTGGCCTTGCCGCCGGCGGCACCGGCGGTCATTTGTTCCCGGCCGAAGCGCTGGCGCGCGAGCTGCAGCGGCGCGGCCACGGCGTGGTGATCTACACCGAGCGGCGCGGCGCGCAGTACGCGAAGGCGCTGGAAGGCATCCCGCACCTGGTGCTGCCGGCGCGCAGCCTGGCAGGCGGCATCGGGGGCAAGCTGGCGGCGGCGTTCGTGATCCTGCGCGCGACGCTGCAGGCGCGGCGCGACATGAAGCGTCGCGGCGTCGCGCTGCTGGTCGGGTTCGGCGGCTACCCGAGCTTCGCGCCCGCGGTCGCGGCGAAAAGCCTGAAGCTGCCGCTGCTGCTGCACGAACAGGCCACGCGCCTGAGCATGGCCAACCGCCAGCTGCTGGGGTACGCCGACGCGCTGGCGACCTCTTTCCCCGCCGTTGCCGGCGCCGACGGCATCGACCCGGCGCGCATCACCGAGACCGGCAACCCGGTGCGCGCCGGGATCCTCGCCGCGCGCGGCGACTACCCGGCGCTGTCGGCGCAGACGCCGATCGAGCTGCTGGTGGTCGGCGGCAGCCAGAGCGCGCGGGTGTTCGGCGAAGTCGTGCCGCCGGCGCTGCTGGCGCTGCCCGCGGATATCCGCAGCCGCCTGCGCGTGGCGCTGCAGTACAAAGGCGACGATGCCGATGCGATCGCCGCGCGCCTGCGCGAAGCCGGCATCGCTGCCGACGTGCGCCCGTTCTTCGACGACATGGGCGCGCGCCTGCGCGCCGCGCACCTGGTGATCACCCGCGCCGGCGCCACCACCGCGGCCGACCTGCTGACCGTCGGCCGCCCGGCGATCTTCGTGCCGATCCCGCAAGGCGGTGCGCGCGAGGAGCAGCGTCGCAATGCCGACACGCTGGCCGAGGCCGGCGTGGGCTGGTGCGTGCCGGAGCCGGAGCTGACCGCGGAAAAGCTTTCGAAACTGCTGGGCGAACTGTTCGCCTCGGCGATCAAGCTGCCGCAGGCGGCCGCGGTGGCCGCATCGATGGGCCGGCCGCGGGCGGCGATCAACCTTGCCGACCTGGTGGAGCGGGTGCTGGCGCAGCGCGCGCGATGAAATTCATGCTTGCGGCCATGCAGCAGCGCGCGACCACCCGCTGTTCCCTTCCCTTGGAGTGGAGGCCCGCGGCCCCGGCTTCGGAGTGAATCGATGACAACCCGAGACAGCGACATCCTCATCATCGGCGGCGGCCACAACGGGCTGGTCTGTGCCGCCTACCTTGCCGGCGCAGGGCTGCAGGTGCGGGTGCTGGAGCGGCGCGGCATCGTCGGCGGTGCCGCGGTGACCGAGGAATTCTTGCCAGGCTTCCGCAACTCCAGCGCCAGCTACACCGTCAGCCTGCTCAACCCCAGGGTCATCGCCGACCTGCGACTGGCCGAACACGGCCTGCGCGTGGTCGAGCGGCCGTACGCGAACTTCCTGCCGCTGCCCGACGGCCGCGCGTTCCGCCTCGGCGGCGAGCGCACGCACGATGAAGTCGCGCAGTGGTCGTCGCGCGACGCGCAGCGGCTGCCGGCGTACTACGCGATGCTCGAGCGCGTGGTCGTCGTGCTGCGCGAACTGATGCTGCGCACGCCGCCCAACGTCAGCGATCGCTTCGTGCTCGCCGACTGGCTGGGCTCGCTGTCGGTGGCCAAGCAGCTGAAGCACCTCGACATGCGCGGCCGCCGCGACCTGCTCGACCTGTTCACCAAGTCGGCCGGCGAGATGCTCGACCACTGGTTCGAATCCGAACCGCTGAAGGCGGTGCTGGGCTGGGATTCGGTGGTCGGCAACTTCGCCAGTCCGTACACGCCCGGCAGCGCCTACGTGCTGCTGCACCACGTGTTCGGCGAGGTCAACGGGAAGTCCGGCGCATGGGGCCACGCGATCGGCGGCATGGGGGCGATCAGCGAAGCCATCGCCAGGGAATGCGCGGCGCGCGGCGTCGTGGTCGAAACCGATGCCGAAGTGGCGCGGCTGCTGGTCGAAGGCGGCAAGTCGGTCGGCGTGGCGCTGGCGGACGGCCGGGAGTTCCGCGCCGCTGCCGTCGTCTCCAACCTCAACCCCAAGCTGCTGTACACGAAGCTGGTCGAACCCGGCGTGCTCGACGATGACACCGCGCAGCGGATCGAACGCTACCGCTGCGGTTCGGGCACGTTTCGCATGAACGTCGCGCTGTCGGAGCTGCCGGACTTCAGCGCCGCGCCGGGGACGCAGCTGCAGCCGCACCACCAGAGCGGAATCCTGGTCGGGCACTCGCTGCGCTATTTCGAGCAGGCGTATTTCGATGCGAAGTCGAAGGAGCACAATCCCGGCTGGTCGCGCGCGCCGATCGTGGAACTGGTGATCTCCTCGACGCTCGACGACACCCTCGCGCCGCCCGGCCAGCATGTCGCCAGCCTGTTCTGCCAGCACGTGCATCCGGACGTCGACGGCGGCTGGGATGCGCATCGCGACACCGTGGCCAACCTGATGATCGACACCGTCGATGCCTGCGCGCCGAATTTCCGCCGCAGCGTGCTGGGCTACAAGGCACTGACGCCGCTGGACCTGGAACGCACCTTCGGGCTGGTGGGCGGCGACATCTTCCACGGCTCGCTCGGCCTCGACCAGTTGTTCAGCGCGCGCCCGCTGCTGGGCCAGGGCAACTATCGCGGCGCGCTCGGCAACCTCTACCTGTGCGGATCCGGTACCCACCCCGGTGGTGGCGTGACCGGCCTGCCGGGCCGCAATGCCGCGCGGGAAATCCTGCGCGACCTCAAGCGCGGCCCGAGGCCTTCGTAGGTCGCTGCTGCACTCCCGACGTCCGTCATCCTGCCGCAAGTTGCGGACAGGAAGCGACGGAAGTCGCGACGCTTTTATCGTGGCGTCATCGCGACGTCCGTTGCTTCCACGCCACCAGGCAGTCCGGCGCGCCGGGGATGCAGCGGCGGCCTGCGCGCAGCCAATGGCCGCTGTCCGACGGTTTCCGCGATACAGGTTGAAACCCTTGTCGCGAGGATCACCGATGGGCCGCACGCCGCTGTTCCACCTGCTGCAACGCGCTGCGCGCATCGCGCGCGCAGCCACGCATGATGCGGCGCCGCTCGACGAGTTCTACGCGCGCGGCTGCGAACAGCGCGCCGATCATTCGCGCCGGCGCTTCCTGCAGGCGGCCGGCGCGGGGCTGCTGCTGGCCGGCTGCGGCAGCCTGCCGAAGCCGCTCATGCCCGCGGGCGACGAGGTGGCCATCGTCGGCGCCGGCATTGCCGGGCTCACCGCCGCGTGGCGCCTGCGCCAGCAGGGCGTGCGGGTGCGCGTGTTCGAGGCGCAGAACCGCATCGGCGGGCGCATGCTCAGCCTGCGCAACCACTTCCCGGACGACCAGGTGATCGAGCTGGGCGGCGAGCTGATCGACAGCGACCATGTCCGCATCCGCACGCTCGCAGCCGAACTCGGGCTGGTGCTGGACGACCTGCTTGAAGGCGATGCCGACCATGACACCTGGTTTTTCGACGGTCGCGCGATATCCGAACGCGAGATCGTCGAGGCCTTCGTCCCGGTCGTCGCGGCGATCGAGCGCGACCTCGCCACCCTTGGCGACGGCGACATCCTGCACGACGACCACCAGGGGGCCGACGCGCTCGACGCGCTGTCGATCGCGCAGTGGCTCGACCGCAACGGCGTGTCGGGCTGGCTGCGCAAGCTGATCGACGTCGCCTACACCACCGAGATGGGGCTGGAGACCGACCGGCAGTCGGCGCTGAACTTCCTCACCTTCATCGGCACCGACGACAAGGACCGCTTTGCCGTGTTCGGCAGCAGCGACGAGCGCTTCCACGTGCGCGGCGGCAACGACCTGGTCGTGCACGGACTGGGCGCGAAACTGGCCGATGCGGTCGAAACCGGCAGCGTGCTGGAAGCGGTGCGTGGCGACGCATCGGGTTACACCTTGACGTTCCGCCGCGACGGCGCGACCCGTGACGTGGCCGCGCGGCAGGTCATCCTCGCGCTGCCTTTCACCCTGCTGCGCAAGGTGCGGGTCGACGTGGCGCTGCCACCGCTGAAACGCCAGGCCATCGACACGCTCGCCTACGGCACCAATGCGAAGCTGATGATCGGCTACGACCGCCGGGTCTGGCGCGCGCAGGGTGCCAACGGCGCGTCCTTCAGCGACCTGGTGTTCCAGAGCACCTGGGAGACCACCCGCAAGCAGCCGGGTGCCGGCGGCGTGCTGACCAACTTCACGGGCGGCCGCCACGGCGTCGAGATCGGGCAGGGCACGCCGAAACAGCAGGCCGATGCCGCCACCGCCGCGATCGACCGGATGTTTCCTGGCGCAGCGGCGGCACGCGCTGGCGCGCGCGAGGTGCGCATGCACTGGCCATCGAACCCTTGGGTGCTGGGCAGCTATGCGTGCCTGGGTCCGGGCGACTGGACCGGCCTGCGCGGCGCGATGGGCCAATCGGTCGGCGGGCTGCACTTTGCCGGCGAGCACTGCGCGCTCGACACCCAGGGATTCATGGAAGGCGGCTGCGAATCGGGCGAGACCGCGGCGACGGCGGTGCTGCGCGCACTGCGTTCCGTGGACGCACGCCGTGCCGCCTGAGCCCGATTCCTGAACCGGCCAGTCCTCTTTTGCACTGCAGCGTGCAATGGCACTAACAATTCCTTCACGATCGACCTGCACCCGACGTGGGGGAGGGAGCAAAAGCCCGAAGCGGTTCGCCGCTCCGGGCTTTTTTTATGTCCGGTGCCACAATCGCGGCGTGAACGATCCCGCCCTCCCTCCAGCCATCCCCGACGATCCCGCCATTGAGCGTGCCTTGGCCCGGTTCGCGCCCGAGGTGCTGGCCGATCCGGGGCTGCGCGCGAAGCTGGCCCGGGTCGCGCTGGCCAGTGATTTCGCCATCGCCGTGCTGGCGCGCCATCCGGAGCTTCTGGCGCGGCTGGCCGCCGGCGACGGCGCCGATCCGCTGCCGCCGCCGCGGCTCGAGGCCGACAGCCGCGCCGACTGGCCCGCGCTGCTGCGTCGCCATCGCACGGCCGGTTCGGCGCGGCTGGTCTGGCGCGACGTGCTCGGGCTGGACGACGTCGACGCCACCCTCGCCGGCAGCACCGCGCTGGCCGAGCAGTGCCTGCAGGTCGCGCTGGCGGCGCTGGAGCACGACTTCGCCGCGCGCCACGGCGTGGTCCGCGACCGAGATGGCAACCCGCAGCGGCTGGTGGTGTTCGGCCTCGGCAAGCTCGGCGGCGGTGAGCTCAACTTCAGCTCCGACATCGACCTGGTCTATGCCTACGCCGACGATGGCGAAAGCGATGGCCCGCGCCCGCTCGCGGCCGAGGCGTACTTCGCCCGGCTCGGGCAGCAGCTGGCGAAGCTGCTCGACGAGGTGACCGCGGACGGCTTCTGCCACCGGGTCGACCTGCGGCTGCGGCCGTTCGGCAACGCCGGCCGCGTCGCCCTGTCGTTCGCGGCGATGGAGCAGTACTTCCAGCGCGAGGGCCGCGACTGGGAGCGCTATGCGTGGCAGAAGGCGCGGCCGGTGGCCGGCGACATCGCCGCCGGGGAAGCGTTCCTGGAGACGCTGCGGCCATTCGTCTACCGCCGCTACCTCGACTTCGGCGCGCTCGACGGCCTGCGCGCGATGAAGGCGGCGATCGCGGCCGAGGTCGCGCGCAAGGACCTGGCCGACGACATCAAGCGCGGGCCCGGCGGCATCCGCGAGATCGAGTTCCTGGCCCAGGCGCTGCAGCTGATCCACGGCGGCCGCGACGCGACCCTCCGCAGCCGCAGCCTGATGCGCGCGCTGCACGCGCTGTGCGAGGCCAATCATCTGTCGGTCGAAACCCGCGACATGCTGGTGGCTGCGTACCGCCATCTGCGGCGGCTGGAGAACCGGCTGCAGATGCTGCGCGATGCGCAGACCCATGCATTGCCGGAGGATCCCTCCGATCGCGCGCGCATCGCCACCGCGCTTGGCCACGCCGACTGGCCGACGCTGCGCACTCAGCTCGACGGCGTGCGCGTGCAGGTGGCCGACGAGTTCGCCGCGCTGCTCGCACCGCGCCGGCGCAAGCCCGATGCCGGCGGACTGGCCGCCTACTGGCAGGCGCTGCCCGACGGTGGCGACGCGGCGGCGCTGGCCGATGCCGGTTACGCCGATCCCGCGGCGGCGGACACCGCGCTGCGCGACTTCGTGCGCACGCCGGGCGTGCGCGACCTGTCCGACGGCGCGCGCGCGCGCCTGGATCGCGTGGTGCCAGTGCTGGTGCAGGCCGCGGGCAGCGCGATCGATTCGCAGCTGGTGCTGCGGCGGCTGCTGGCGCTGCTGCACAACATCCTGCGCCGCGCGAGCTACCTGGCCCTGCTCGACGAACAGCCAGCGGCGCTGTCGCGGCTGGTCAATGCGGTGGTGCGCAGCGCGTTCCTCGCCGAACGCGTGGCGACGCTGCCGCTGCTGCTCGACGAACTGCTCGACGCGCGCGTTGCCGGCCCCTTGCCCGAGCGCGACGCGTTCGCCCCGCAGTGCGCGCAGGCGCTGGCCCATGACGACACCGAAACCGCGCTGATGGTGCTCAACGAGACCCGCCAGGCGCTGAGTTTCCGCATCGCGCTGGCCACCCTCGACGGCCGCCAGCACGCACGCGACAGCGCCCGCCAGCTCGCATGGCTGGCCGATGCGGTGCTCGGCGTGGTGCTGCAGCTGGCGCTGCGCGAGATGCGCCGCGCCCACGGCGACATCGCCGGCGCGCGTTTCGGCATCGTCGGCTACGGCAGCCTCGGCGGCGAGGAACTGGGCTTCGGTTCCGATCTCGACCTGGTGTTCCTCTACGACGCCTCGCCCGTCGGCGGCGGGGACCTGCAGTCCAACGGTGCCCGTGCGCTGGACGCGCCGCGCTGGTTTGCGCGGCTGGCGCAGAAGATCGTGTCCCTGCTCGGGACCGTCACCGCCGCCGGGCGCCTGTACGACATCGACGTGCGCCTGCGCCCGGACGGCGGCAAGGGCCTGCTGGTGTCGACGCTGTCGAGCTACGACGACTACCAGCGCCACCGCGCCTGGACCTGGGAACACCAGGCGCTGGTGCGTGCGCGCTTCGTTGCCGGCGATGCGTCACTGGGCGATGCCTGGCGCGCGATCCGCGACGACACCCTCGGCCGCCCGCGCGGCGGCGCTGCGCTGCGCGAGGACGTCGACGCGATGCGCCGGCGCATGCGCGCCGAGCTCGACCGCAGCGATGCCGTCGGCTTCGACCTGAAGCAGGGCGAGGGCGGGCTGGTCGACCTTGAGTTCCTGCTCCAGTACCTGGTCCTGCGCGATGCCGCGCAGTCGCCGCTGCTGCTGGTCCCGCGCGACACGCCGGGCCTGGTCGATGCGTGCGCCGCGGCTGGCGCGCTGGACGAAGACACCGCAGCCGCACTGCGTGAAGCCCACGGCGTGCTGCTCGCCGCCGGGCTGGACTGCACGCTCGACCGCCGCCGCCGCTGGGTGGTGGAAAACGATGCCGTCGCCGCCGCGCGCGCCGCGGTGCGCGCGGGCGTGCGCAGCGCGGGCCTGGTGTTCGACGAGCGCCGCGCCACGCCGCGCGAGGAAACCAGCGAGATGCGCCGCCTGCGCGACGCGCGTTGAATGCGAATTTCGTGTCGCGATCGATCGTGCAATGGTGGCGACAGCTGCGAACTGGATCCGTGGGAGCGGCTTCAGCCGCAAGCTCCGAACCGTGCCTCGCGAAAGCCACTGCATCACCGCTTGCGCAAGGATGACGATGCAAGGACGTAGCGTCTCATCGAGCGCTTTCGACCTTGCAGGAGCGGCTTCATCCGCGAGCTCTCGGACCGCACCGCGCGAAGACCTCGTAGGGCGGAACCCGCGCAGCGGATTCCGCCGCATGTCTTTCGGGTCGCATCGTTCGATCCGCATCCGGCGGAATCGCCTGCGGCGGTTCCGCCCTACGTGGAGCGATGTGCGGGCGTGACGGTTCACTTGGCGCCCGATCTCGTGGGAGCGGCTTCATCCGCGAGCTCCTGGACTGCACCCCACCGAGCCACTGGATCTCCGCTGACCAAGCGTTCGTCTGTTGAAAGCCGCGGGAATGACGATGCGTGGGCGCTTCGCCCCGCCGCGAGCGCTGTGTGTGTTCCGCCGCCGGGCATCACGCGGCAACCGCCATGACGGCGTATAACCACGCACGCCTCCCACGGTGAGATCGCCATGCGCCGCATGCTGCCGGTCATCGCAGGTATTGCCCTGTTCTCCGCCGGCTGCGAGCGTGCTGCCGTGACCGTCGACGGCGTGAATGCGCAGGCCACCAATGCGGCAACGGCTGCCCATGCCGGCCGCGGAATGCCGGGCGCCGCCGGCACGGCCGTCGACCCGCGCCCGGCGAGCACCCCGGGCACGGGAGCGACCGCTACTGCCGTTCCCCCGCCCACCGGCGGCCGGCTGCCGGCGCTGCGCGTTCCGGCGCAGCCTTTCGTCAAGACCGAGTTCGCGCGCTTCGACGAGCCGTGGGCGATGACCTTCCTGCCCGACGGCCGCCTGCTGGTCACCGAGAAGCGCGGCCGCTTGCGCCTGTTCGATCCGGCCAGCCGGCAGGTGGGCGAGATCGTCGGCGTGCCGGCGGTCGACTACGGCGGGCAGGGCGGCTTCGGCGACGTGGTGCTGCATCCGCAGTTCGCCAGCAACCATCTGGTCTACCTGAGCTACGTCGAAGCGGGCAGCGGCGACACCCGCGGCGCCGCGGTGGCGCGCGCGACGCTGACCCTCGACGCCGGCACGGGCGGCAGCCTGTCCAACCTGCAGGTGGTCTGGCGGCAGGTGCCCAAGGTCAATGGCACCGCGCACTACAGCCATCGCATTGCGTTCGACGGATCCGGCAAGCTGTGGATCAGTTCCGGCGAGCGCCAGCAGATGACGCCGGCGCAGGACATGCAGTCGAACCTGGGCAAGATCGTGCGGCTCAACGCCGACGGCAGCGTGCCGGCCGACAACCCCTTCGTCGCCCAAGGCGGCATCGCCGCGCAGGTGTGGACGCTGGGCCACCGCAACGTGCTGGGGCTGGCCTTCGACGCCGCCGGCAGGCTGTGGGAACACGAGATGGGGCCGAAGGGCGGCGACGAACTCAACCTGGTCGAGCGCGGCGCCAACTACGGCTGGCCGATCGTCTCCAACGGCGACCACTACGACGGTACCCCGATCCCCGACCACGACACCCGCCCGGAATTCAACGCGCCCGAAGCGTGGTGGACGCCGGTGATCGCGCCGGCGGGCTTCGTCATCTATTCCGGGTCGATGTTCCCGTACTTCCGCGGCGACGGCTTCATCGGCGGCCTGGCTTCGCAGGCGCTGGTGCGGATCCGCTTCGACGGCGTGCAGGCGAGCGAAGCGGCGCGCTACGACATGGGCCAGCGCATCCGCGAGGTGGAGCAGGGGCCGGACGGCGCGATCTGGCTGCTGGAGGACGGCACCGGCGCCAGGCTGCTGAAGCTGACACCCGTGTTGTAGGAGCGCCCCATGGGCGCGATGCCTTACCGGGGAAAGCAACCGCGCCCATGGGGCGCTCCTACAGGCGGTTTCGGATCTCGGCGGCCACGCGCGTAGTTTCGCGCAGCGGTTCGACGTCGAACGGCGCGAGCGTGGCATCCATTGCGCGGATGCGTCCGCGAGCCAGCAATGCATCGAGGAAGCGGCGTGGCCGCCCGTGCACGCGGCCGGGGTCGAATACGAACACCGGTGCGTGCGTCGCGCAGGCTTCGGAAATCATGTTCACCGAATCGGGCGAGCAGGCGATGCGGTCGGCCCAGCCCAGCAGGCCGGGGTAGGGATTGGGGCCGTCGGCTTCGTCGCGCCAGGCCAGGCCGGGTGTGTCGCGGTAGCGCTCGCGCAGCGCATCGCATACGTCCACCGGCGTGCGGCGCGATGCGGTGGCGAGTACGCTGCCGCCGTCGCGCGCCAGCGCGGCATCGAGCATCGTCGCCATGGCCTCGAACGCGGCGCGGTCGAAGCGCGCATGCGCGCTGCCTCCGCCGAGCAGCAGCGCGGTGCGCGGGCCGGGCAGGGATCCAAGGGCGGCGAAGCGCGCGCGCGCGCCAGCCAGCCAGGCGTCGTCGACCGGGTTCAGGCTGCCGAGGGTGGTGATGACGTTGGCGCCTGACAGGTCGTCGTGCAGCGGCGCGACGACCAGGTCCCAGTGCGCCGGGTCGATGCGTGGATCGAGGATCTGCACGGTCGCCACGCCGTGCGCGCGCAGCAGGCGCGTGGCCAGCGCGGCCTGGCGGCCACAGCCGACGGCCAGCGCGGGAGGCGCTGCCAGCAGGCGCCCGAAATCATCCCCGAAGGCGAACTGGCTGCCCGGCAACCGGCGCGGAGCCAGCCACCGCCAGGGCGCGCGTGGCGCCAGCAGGCAGCGCGCGTGGTCGCCTTCGGCCAGCGCCGCGGCCAGCGCATCGGCCTGCCGGACGTTGCCGGCGCGCCCGTCGCTGATGGCGCATGAATGTGCGTAATCGATCAAAAACAATCCTGTTGTTCTGAATTTGCACGCAATATGTTCCGGGCATAGGGCTTTCCCGTCACCCGCGGAACTCTACACTGGCACCCTCGACGCGTTACCCGCGTCATTTTTTTGAACCGCACACGCAAGGAGCCCCATGTCCGCCGCCCTCCCCGACGCCGCCCTCGACCAGCTGTTCCGCACCGCCCGCACCTACAACGCCTTCGGCGGGGAGGTCAGCGACGAGACCCTGCACCGGCTCTACGACCTGGTGAAGTTCGGTCCCACCGAGGCCAACACCACGCCGGCGCGGTTCGTGTTCGTCAAGTCGAAGGCGGCCAAGGAGAAGCTCGGCCCGGCGCTGTCGGAGGGCAACTTCGCCAAGACCATGGCCGCCCCGGTGACGGTGATCGTCGGCTACGACATGCGCTTCCACGACAAGCTGCCCTACCTGTTCCCGCACACCGACGCGAAGTCCTGGTTCGAAGGTTCGCCGGAAGAGCGCATGTACCGCGTGGCCCTGCGCAGCTCCAGCCTGCAGGGCGCGTACCTGATCATGGCCGCGCGCGCGCTGGGCCTGGACACCGGGCCGATGTCCGGTTTCGACACCGACAAGGTCGACGAGGCGTTCTTCAAGGGCACCGCGATCAAGTCGAACTTCCTGGTCAACCTCGGCCATGGCGACCCGGCCAGCATCTTCGACCGCTCGCCGCGCCTGGGCTTCGACGAAGCCGCACGCATCGAGTAGCCGTCGCCGCGCGGCCCGCCCGAAGGCCGCCACCTTTCCATTGCAACCCACATTCCGGAGATTCCCCATGAAACGCCTCGCCCTTGCCGCCGCGCTCTCGCTGTTCGCCGCTTCGGCCTTCGCCGCACCGGTGACCTACAAGCTCGACCCCAACCACACCGACGTGATCGCGCAGTGGAACCACTTCGGCTTCTCCAACCCGTCGGCGCACTTCGGCCAGGCCGACGGCACGCTGGTGTACGACGCCGACGACGTTGCCGCCTCGAGCGTGCAGGTCACGCTGCCGCTGGCCGGCCTCAACGCCTTCGTGCCTGACCTCACCGAACACCTGCTTGGCGCCGATTTTTTCGACTCGGCGAAATTCCCGGCCGCGACCTTCAAGAGCACCAGGGTCGAAGCCGCGGGCGAGGGCAAGCTGAAGGTGACCGGCGACCTGACCATCAAGGACAAGACCAGGCCGGTGGTGCTGGACGTGACGCTCAACAAGGCCGCCGTGCAGCCGATGGCGCAGCGCGAGGCGATCGGCTTCGACGCCACCACGACGATCAAGCGCAGCGATTTCGACGTCGCCAGCTACGTGCCCAACGTCAGCGATGAAGTGAAGCTGCGCATCACCACCGAGGCCGTCGTGCCCAAGGCCGAAGCGGCGCAGTAACCAGCCGGGGCACGCCCGGCATCGCCGCCGCGCCCGCAACGGCGCGGCGGTTTCGTTTCCGCCTTGCAACAGGAGCATCCATCATGCAGGTCCTGCGCGCCGCCGCCGACCGCGGCCAGGTCAAGACCGGCTGGCTCGACAGCCGCCACACGTTTTCATTCGGCCACTTCCACGATCCGTCGTGGATGGGCTGGGGTCCGCTGCGGGTGATCAACGAAGACCGGGTCGCGCCCGGCGCGGGCTTCCCGCCGCACGGCCACGCCAACATGGAGATCCTGAGCTACGTGCTCGACGGCGCGCTCGCGCACCGCGACGACAATGGCGGCGAAGGCGTGCTGCAACCAGGTGAGCTGCAGTGGATGGGTGCCGGCCACGGCATCGAGCACAGCGAGTTCAACGCTTCGAAGGATGCGCCGGTGCACTTCCTGCAGATCTGGATCCAGCCCGATCGCGTCAACGCGCCGCCCGCGCATGCGCAGAAGGGCTTCGATCCGCAGGCGCGGCGCGGCCGTTGGGCGACGCTGGCCTCGCCCGATGGCGCCGATGGCAGCCTCGCCATCCGCCAGCAGGCGTGGCTGCAAGGCGTGCGCCTGGGCGAAGGCGAAACCGCTGCGTTCGCGCTGCGTCCGGATCGGCGCTACTGGCTGCACCTGGCGCAGGGCGCCGCCGAAGTCGACGGCCATGCGCTGGTGGCGGGCGACGCGATCGGCTACGTGGACGAATCAGGCGAGCTGCACCTCGAAGGCGCGGCTGGCGACGTCGCCGACGTGCTCCTGTTCGACCTGCCGGCCTGAAGATTCGGCGATCAGCCCCAACTCGGAGGCTCCGGCCTTCGGCGGCTTCATTTCTTTTGATGGGCGTCAAAAGAAACGGAAGCAAGGAAGAACGCTTGCCCTTACGGCGCTCACCGGGCGATTCACTGGCGCAGGGATTTTTCTGATCGCCCCCCTGCCACATGGAAAAGCGGCGCACATCCATGTGCGTCGCCCCCG
The DNA here is from genome assembly GCF_000422305.1 of Luteimonas mephitis DSM 12574. Lineage (GTDB taxonomy): Bacteria > Pseudomonadota > Gammaproteobacteria > Xanthomonadales > Xanthomonadaceae > Luteimonas > Luteimonas mephitis. The sequence goes on from NZ_AULN01000012.1 coordinate 86,856, forward strand.
GGTCTGCCGGCATTGGCTGGGCGGCTGGTTTCCGGCAGCAGGAGCAGGGGCAGGCGTCGGGGTCGGGGCAAGAGCGGGCGCCCGGCGCGATTGCGCCGGCTGGCTTGGGGATTCGCCCCCGCCGGGCCGGTGGAGCGGGGGAGCGGGCCGGCTTGGCCCCGCCTTGGTAAACTGCGGGCATCCCGCATTCCAGTCTCCTCCGCCATGACCGCAGCCAACGCCACGCCCGCGCAAGCCAATGCCCAGAAGCGCTACGAGGTGCATCGCGCCGACCTGCCGCTGAGTTGCCCGCTGCCGTCGATGGGGCTGTGGAACTCGCATCCGCGCGTCTACCTGCCGATCGAGACCGAGGGCGGCGAGTCCGACTGCCCGTACTGCGGCGCGCATTTCGTGCTGGTCGACTGAGGCCGACGGCGCGCGCCCGGCCCGCCCGGACATGCCCGGTGCGCTGACCGTCGTGCAACTGCTGCCGGCGCTGGAGTCCGGCGGCGTCGAACGCTCCACCCTCGAGATCGCCGACGCGCTGGTGCGCGCGGGGCATCGTGCGATCGTTGTTTCCGCCGGCGGACGGCTGGTGCCGAGGCTGCTCGAAACCGGCGCCGAGCACGTCGCGCTCGACATCGGCCGCAAGTCGCTGGCGACGCTGGGCCAGGTGCGTCCGCTGCGCGAACTGCTGGCGCGCGAAGGGGTCGACATCGTGCACGCGCGCTCGCGGCTGCCGGCGTGGATCGGCTGGCGCGCGCTGCGCGGCATGCCCGGCGCACGGCGCCCGCGCTTCATGACCACCGTGCACGGGCTCAACTCGCCCTCGCGCTACAGCGCGGTGATGACGCACGGCGAGCGCGTGGTCTGCGTCTCCGATACGGTGCGCGACTACGTGCTGCGGCACTATCCGCGCACCGATCCCGCGAAACTCCGGGTGGTTCCGCGCGGCATCGACCCGGAAGCCTTCCCGTCCGCGCCGTGGCCGGACCGCATTGCACGCATTGGCGTGTCGGCGCCGTATCCGCGGCTCGGCGGCGACGGCCCGCTGCTGCTGCTGCCAGGGCGCGGCACCCGTCTGAAAGGCCATGCCGACGCGCTGGTCCTGCTTGCGCGACTGCGCGGCGATGGCCTCGATGCGCGACTGTGGATGCCCGGTGCGCGCGATCCGGCGCGCGCGGATTACGTCGCTGAACTCGAATCGCGTGCCGCCGCACTCGGCATCGCCGACGCGCTGGCGATCACGCCGCCGACGGCCGCCATCGCCAATGCCTACGCCGCCAGCGACCTGGTGTTGCAGCTGTCGCGCAAGCCCGAAGCATTCGGCCGCACCGTGATCGAGGCGCTGTCGGTCGGGCGCCCGGTGCTGGGATGGGCGCACGGCGGTGTCGGCGAACTGCTTCGCGAACTGCAGCCGGCCGGCGCGGTCGTGCCGTTCGACATGGACGCGCTGCATGCCGGCGCGCGCGCGCTGCTTGGCGATGCTGCGCAGCGCGCCGTGCTTCACGCTACGATGCCGCCCCTGGTCGCGCGCTACTCGCTGCAGGCCATGCAGCAGTCCACGCTCGCCGTCTACCGGGAACTGGCCCCATGACCCATCCGACCGCAGATGCCATCGGCACCGCAACAACGGCACCGCGCAGCGGCTGGCGCTGGGCGCCGTACTGGGTGCTGGCGTTCGTCGCGCTGTGGCCGGCGCCGGGCATCGCCGAGGGCGTGCTGGTGCTCGGCGCGCTGGCGGCGATCTTCAAGCTGCTGGCCACCCGCTTCCGCGGCGGCACCGAGCTGCTCAGCGGCCCGGCGTGGGCACTGACCAGCGCGCTGTTCTTCGCCTACTGGCTGCCGCAGCTGCTGTCGGCATTCGACGCGGTCGATGCCAGGCACGCGTTCTACAAGGCCGCCACCGCGCTGCGCTACCTGCCGTTCCTGTGGCTGGTCGCGGCGGCGGTGGCCGACAGGCACGGCCGCCGCATCACCTTCGGCGGCCTGGCGATCATCGCCGGCGCGTGGACGCTGGACGCGCTGCTGCAGGCGCTGTCCGGGACCAGCCCGCTGTTCTGGGGACTGGATGCGCTCAAGCAGCTGATCGAACACCGGCCGATGTGCAGCGCCGAGGAAGTCGCGGCGGTCGACCGCCTCAGCGGCATCCTCGGGCCGTGCAACCTCAAGCTCGGCATCGTGCTGGCCAGCCTGTCGCCGTTCGTGCTGTACGTCGCCGGACGTCGCTTCGGCAGCGTCGGCTGGATCGTTGCCGCGGCGCTGGTCGGGGTGGTCATCCTGCTCGGCGGCGCGCGCGCGTCGTGGATCACGTATGCGCTGGTGCTGCTGTTCTCCGGCTGGCGCCTGCTGGGCTGGAAGAAGCTGGCGGGCGTGTTCGTGTTCGGCGGTGCGTTGCTGCTGGTGCTGGCGCTGACCGTGCCGCAGGTGCGCGACCGCGTCGAACGCACGGCGCAGGCGCTGACCGCCGACGAGACCGGGCTGGACAGTGCGCTGTCGGGGCGCGGCCGGATCTGGGGCGCGGCGCTGTGCATGGCGCGCGAGCATCCGGTCAACGGCGTGGGTGCGCGCAGCTTCCGCGAAGCATTCCCGGCCTGCGACCCGGAGCCGGAACAGATCCCGGCCTGGGGTTCGGGCCCGGCCTTCCACGCGCACCAGATCGTGCTGGAGATCCTCAGCGAAACCGGCCTGATCGGCCTGCTGCTGTGGCTGTCGGGCGCTGCGCTGGCGTGGCGCGCATGGCGATTCGCCGACGATGGCGCGCGCGACCGGGCGCGGCCGGCGATGCTGGCGCTGGCGGTCACGGTGTTCCCGTTCAACACGCACCTGGCGTTCTATTCGACGTTCTGGGGTGGGCTGACGCTGCTGCTGGCGGCGCTGTTCGCGGGCAGTTTGCTGGCGCGTGCGGAGCCGCCGCCGGGCGAAGTTCCCGCGGCGCAGTGAGTCGCGCAGGCATTTCTTCCGTTTGCTGAAGGCCAATCGGCCAGCCGTTTCACCGCTTGCCAGGACAATTGGCTGCGCCGTTGGTCGGGGCTACGCCCCAAGCGCGCTCTTCGCGTTGCCGCCGCGGATTCGTCGCAGGGCGGGTCTTGACCTGCCGGCCGTTCCCGTTTCGCCGACATCAAGATCAAGAGCTTTCGCGCCGTGACGGCGCGAGCCACCTTTCTTTGCTTGTGCAAAGAAACCTGGCGCAAAGAAACACACCCCGCCTGCGCGCCCGACGCTGCGCGTCGCGTCCGCGGAGCCGGCGGGATTTTCCGAGGGGGCATCCTGCCCCCGCGGAAAACGCCGCACATCCATGTGCGGCGCCCTGCGGGTCTGATCCGCCGGCCCCGCCGCTACGGAGGGGCCCCGAAGATCAACATCAACATCAACGGCAACAGCAACAGCAACAGCAACAGCAACATCAACATCAACGGCAACGGCAACGGCAACGGCACCAATCGTCGCCCCTGTAGGAGCGGCGGAAGCCGCGAGCTCTTGATCTTGATCTTGTAGGAGCGGCTTCAGCCGCGAGCTCTGGGCGACTTGGCGAAGATCAGGAACTCGCGGCTGAAGCCGCTCCTGCAAGGGCGCCGGCTAGGCGTACGGCGAGACGCCGTCCGGCGTGCGCTTGAAGCGCCTGTGGATCCACAGGTACTGCGCGGGCGCGGCGCGGGCCATGGTTTCGATGCCGGCCATGACGCGGGCGGTGTCGACGGTGGCGTCCTTCGAGGGGAAATCGTCGAAGGCTGGCCACAGTTTCAGGGTGTAGCCGCCGTCGGCGCGGCGCGCGTGCTGGAAGAGCACGACCGCCGCGCCGGACATGCGCGCGAGCTGGTGGGTGGAGGTCAGGCTGTGCGCAGGCCGCCCGAAGAACGGGACGTAGACGCTGTCGCCGCGGCTGGGATCCTGGTCGGGCGCGTACCACAGCAGGCCGCCGCGCTTGAGGTGCTTCACCGCGCCGCGCACGTCCTGCTTCGGGAACATCGCCGCGGCATAGCGCGCGCGGCCGCGACGCACGGCCCATTCCATCGCCGGCTGCGCGTGCGGGCGATACATGCCGGCGAGCGGGATGTGGTCGCACATCAGTCGGCCGCAGACTTCCAGCGTGGTGAAGTGGCCGGAGACGACGATCACGCCGCGGCCGTCGGCGCGCGCGGCCTCGATGTGCTCCAGGCCTTCCACCACGAGGCCGCGGCGCAGCGACGCGACCGATCCCCACCACGCGCGTGCGAACTCGAACAGGCCGATCGCCAGCGACCGGAAGTGTTCGCGCAGCAGTTCGTCGCGCGCCGCTGCATCGAGCTTCGGGAAGCACAGTTCGAGATTGCGTTGCGCGATCCGGCGGCGCTCGCCCAGCAGCGTGCACAGCAGCGCGCCCAGCGGCCGGCCGAGCGCGCGCTGCCACGACCACGGCAGCCGCGCGAGCAGCGCCATCGCGCCGATGCCCAGCCACGTCGGCCAGTGGCGCGGGCCGAGTGGAGGCGGGCCGATGTCGGGAGTTGCGCTCATGCCGCGATTCTACCGGTGGCGAGCAGCGGCCCGGCCGGCCATGCAGCGGCCGCTTCCGCAGGCCCGGCTTCAATAACGGGCCTGATCCACGGATGAGTGGAATTCCGTTGGCGCTGCGCGAATGCGGCTCCGGTGCGATGCACAACCCGGCATTCGACCGTGGCAATGGAAAACCGGCGCTTGCGAAGGATGACGATCAATCAGAATCCCGAATCCCGAATCCCCGCTATCCTTCCCGGATGCGGAACGACCCGATCGAACACCTGCTGCGCGCCCTGTATTCGGCCGCGCTGTACCTGCTGGTGCCGGTCACGGTGTATCACCTGATCTGGCGCGGTTTCCGCCAGCCCGAATACTTCCAGCGATGGAACGAGCGCTACGCCGCGTACGGCGCGCAGGGGCACCACGAAACCGTGTGGATCCACGCGGTCTCGGTGGGCGAGGTTGGCGCGGCAGCGCCGCTGATCAACGCCCTGCTGCGCGAACGGCCGGACCTGCGCCTGCTGGTCAGCACGATCACGCCCACCGGTTCGTCGCGCGCGCGCGCGCTGTGGGGCGACCGCGTCGAACACGTCTACCTGCCCTACGACCTGTCCGGCGCGGTGCGTCGCTTCCTCAGGCACTACCGGCCGCGGCTGGGCCTGATCGTGGAAACCGAGCTGTGGCCGAACCTGCTGTTCTGCTGCCGCGACCAGGGCATTCCGGTCTACATCGTCAATGCGCGCCTGTCCGAGCGATCGCTGCGCGGCTATCGGGTGCTGCGGGCGCTGGTCGGGCGCGCATTGCGCACGCTGCGCGCAGTCGCCGCGCAGTCGCGCCGCGATGGCGAGCGCTTCGTGCGCCTGGGCGCCGACCGCGATGCGGTGGTGGTCACCGGCAACCTGAAGTTCGACATCGCGATGGACCCGCGCTGGCAGGCGTCGGCGGCCACGTTCCGCGAGCATGCGGGCACGCGTCCGGCGTGGATCGCCGCCAGCACGCATCCCGAAGAGGAGGCGGCGGTGGTCGCGATCCACCGGCGCCTGCGCGAACGCTGGCCCGACCTGCTGCTGCTGTGGGCGCCGCGCCATCCCGAGCGCTTCCGGCCGGTGTCGCAGGCTGCGATCGACGCCGGCTGGCGCGTGGCCACGCGCCGGCTGACCCGCTGGCCGGACCGCGACGACGCGGTGTTCGTGATCGACACGCTTGGCGAGCTGATGGATTTCTACGCCTGCGCGCAGGTCGCCTTCGTCGGCGGCAGCCTGCAGGACATCGGCGGCCACAACATGCTCGAGCCGGCGGCGGTGGGGACCGCGGTGGTCACCGGGCCGCACCTGCACAACTTCGCCGACATCGCCCGGCAGCTGCGCAGCGTCGATGCGCTGTGCGTGGGCGAGGATGCCGACGCGGTGGGCGATGCGATCGAGGCGCTGCTCGCCGACGGCGCGCGCCGCACCGCGATGACCGCGGCCGGCATGGCGCTGGTGATGCAGGGACGCGGCGCGCTGGCACGCACGCTCGAGCTGGTTGGCCGGGACCTGCCGCGCAAGCCGGCCTGAACGGGTTTGCGCCGCCCGGGGCGCCAGGAACGCGACGGCTCGGCATGGCCGGGCCGCGGAGGCAGTCGATGGAGGCGGGCTTACCGGGCCTGCGGGTCGCCCGGCTGCATTGCCGACTCGGTTGAAAGCTGTGCGTTGGCATCGACGGTGAGCAGGCGGTTGACGTCCTGCACGTCGGCGTAATCCAGAGAGCCGGCCGACTGGTCGAGCAGCAGCCGGTTCTGCAGGTAGTTGTACTTGGCGATCGCGTAGGCCTGGCGCGCGTTGAACAGGTTCTGCTGGTTGATCAGCACGTCCAGCACGGTGCGCGTGCCGACTTCCAGGCCGACCTGCGATGCATCGTAGGCGGCTTCGGCAGAGACCACCGCCAGCCGCCGCGCCTCGATCTCGCTGATGCCGGCCACCAGGGTCTGGTACGAGTTGCGGGTGTTGCGCTCCACGGCGCGCTTCTGCTGCTCGAACTGGTCCTGGCGGATGTCGCGGTTGGCGATCGCCTCGCGCACGCGCGACTGGGTGGCGCCACCGGAGAAGATCGGCACGGTCAGCGTCAGGCCGATGCCGCGGCTTTCGCCCGCGCGCGTCGTTGATGTGGGATCGGTGGGATCGGGGATGAACTCCGGCCCGCCCCAGCTGTCTCGGTTGCCGTAGGTAGCACCGAAGCTCAGCGTCGGATAGTGCCCGCCGCGCGCGGACGAGACGCCCTGCTCGGCAGATTTGACCTGGTACTCGCTCGACTTGAGCGAGGGGTTGTTCTCCATGGCCGAGGCGACCCAGGTGTCGGCGTCCCCACCCGCCGGCAGCTCGGGACGGAAGTCGTCCGGCAGGCCCTTGAGGTTGCCGATCCGGGTGCCGGTGATCTCGGTCAGCGCCTGGTAGGCATCGGCCAGCGCGTTGCGCTGGGCGATGGTGTTGGCGCGGGCGCTGTCGTACTGGGCGCGCGCCTCGTGCACGTCGGTGATCGGCGCCAGGCCCACTTCAAGGCGCTTGTCGGCGTAGTCGAACTGGCGCTTGAGCGCGGTCTCGGCGGCCTCGGCGGCGGCCAGCGTCTCGATCGCCACCAGCACGTTGAAGTAGGCGGCGGAGGTGCGGGTGATCAGCGAATCACCGGCGGCTTCCAGGTCGTAGTCGGCCGCGTGGCTGAGCGCATTCTGCGCGCGCACGTTGGCGAAGCTGCTCCAGTTGAAAACCGTCTGGTCGAGGTTGGCGCTGTAACTGCGCGTGGTCGGGTCCGAGTAGTCCTGGCCGGCCACGTGCGAGCGCGACAGCGAGGCGCTGCCGTTGATCTGCGGCAGCAACTGGGCACGCGCCTGCACCGCGCCTTCCTTCTGCGCGAGGCGGCCGGACTCGGCCGCTGCAAGCTGCGGGTCGCCGGTGCGGGCGAGCTCGTACGTCTGCAGCAGGTCTTCGGCGAATGCCGAGGCGGGCAGCAGGGCGGCCAGGGCGAGCGCGAGGGCGAGGGGGCGGCGGCTCATGCGGAGTTCCTTGGGATCAGGGCACTTGGCTTCAGCGCAAGTGGTTTCAGAAGACGAAGGCCGGCACCGGGGCCGCGCCGACGAGGTAAGTGAGGTCGGTCTCGAACAACGATTCAGTGCGGATGCCGTTGACATCCTGGCGCAGCAGCGCCGCATCCAGCACCGGCGGGTTGCCGCGGACCACGAACATGCGCCCACCGGGACGCAGCCACTGCAGGAAACGTGACGGCACCGCGGCGACGGCGCCGGTGACGCAGATCGCGTCGAAGCGCCGATCGGTGTCCCACGCCATCGCGTCGGCCACTTCCACCGCGACGTTGGCGATGCCCTGCGCCTGCAGGCGGGCGCGCGCGAGGTCGACGAAGTCGGCGTGGCGCTCGAGGCTGACCACGTCGCGCGCCAGCATGCCCAGGCATGCGGACAGGAAGCCGCTGCCGGTGCCGATCTCCAGCACCTCGTCGCCGGGGTCGAGTTCCAGCGCCTGCAGCGCGCGGCCTTCGACGACGGGCTTCATCATGCGTTCGCCGTGGCCGAGCGGCAGTTCGATGTCGGCATAGGCGAGCGCGCGGTGGGTCTCGGACACGAACGCCTCGCGGGGCAGCCGGACCAGCACGTCCAGGACGCGCACGTCGAGCACGTCCCAGGGACGCACCTGCTGTTCCACCATCGTTTCGCGGGCCTTGGTGTAGTCCATCATCGCTGCTCTTCTCTTTAGGGGAGTGGTGCGGTCAGCCCACCATTTTAACCGTGTTTGACCCCTGTCCCCGCATCAGCGGGCAGGAAGCAGGATGGCTGTTGCAGCACAGCAGCACGCAGTGCCGGAAGTCACCGAGACCGCCGGCACCGTGCGCATGGTCACGCGCGGGCGCCGTCCTTCGCGTGGTGGGCGTAGGCGCGCAGGAACATGTCCACCGCCGCGGCGAGATGCTCTTCCACCGGACGGGCCCCCTTGAGGCAGCCGAACACCAGCCGCGCGTGCGCCTCGCCCTTGAGCAGGGCAAAGAACTGCGATGCGGCAAGCGGGACATCGGCGATGTCGAGTTCGCCGGCATCGACGCGCTTTTGCAGCAGCGCCGCGAAGACCGCCTGGATGCGCTCGGGGCCGGCTTGCCAGAAGATCGCCGGCAGCGGCGAACCGGTGATCTGCGGAGTGCACATGATGCGATGGCCGGCGACGGCCTCGGGCGAGCTGACCATCGCGAAGAAGGCATGCGCGATCGTCAGCAGGCGCTCGCGCAGCGGCATCTCGGGCGCCGCTTCGAACAGGGCGTCAGGCAGCTGGGTTTCGCAGTGCGACTTGACCGCGGCCGCGAACAGCGCCTCCTTGTCGCCGAAATGGCTGTAGACGGTGAGCTTGGACACGCCGGCCTCGGCGGCGATCTGGTCCATGCTGGTGCGGTCGAATCCGTGCACGGTGAACATGCGCTTGGCAGCCTCGAGGATCGCCGCGCCCTTGGCGAGATCCTTGGGGCGACCGGGGCTGGCGTGCCTGACAGGCGCTGCGGCGCCGGGCTTGCGGGCGGGGGGAACTGACATGGCCTAATACTAGACCAATCGGTTCTGTATTTACAGGCGTGGCACCGCCGCCGTTGCCGGCGGTTCCGGTTCGGCGGGCAAGGTCGTGGCCTCGCCGGCCCCTTCCACCGCGGCGCGCATTGCGCGCTAGACTCGAACCGGCGAGCGTTGGCCGGCGTGTCCGGCCTGCCCGCGGGATGTGCCAGCGAGATTTGCCGCAGGATTCCCCGGCAGGATTTCCCAGCAGGATTCCCCAGCAGAATCGGAGCGCAGCGGTGGAACCGACCGATATCCGCAACCCCGACACCTTCCACAAGGTCGTCGACTGCCAGTGGGCCTGCCCGGCGCATACGCCGGTTCCCGAATACATCCGCCTGATCGCCGCCGGCCGCCACGCCGATGCCTACATGGTGAACTGGCACTCCAACGTCTTCCCCGGAATCCTCGGCCGCACCTGCGACCGCCCCTGCGAGCCCGCCTGCCGGCGCGGCCGGGTGGAGGAGAACAACGGCCCCGAGTCGATGCGAGACAAGCCCGAGCCGGTGGCGATCTGCCGGCTCAAGCGCGTCGCCGCCGACCACAAGGGCGACGTGCGCGCGCGGATGCCCAAACCCGCCGCGCAGCCAAACGGAAAACGCATCGCCTGCGTCGGCGCCGGGCCGTCGTCGCTGACCGTCGCCCGCGACCTCGCACCGCTGGGCTACCAGGTCACCGTGTTCGAAGCCGACCCGAAGGCCGGCGGCTTCATGCGTACCCAGGTGCCGCGGTTCCGTCTGCCCGAGGAAGTGATCGACGAGGAGTGCGGCTACATCCTCGACCTGGGCGTGGAGTTCGTCGGCGGCCGTCGCATCGATTCGATGAAGGCGCTGCTGGGCGAGGGCTTTGATGCGGTCTTCGTCGGCAGCGGGGCGCCGCGCGGGCGCGACCTCGACCTGCCCGGGCGCAAGGAGGGTGCCGCCAGCATCCACGTCGGCCTCGACTGGCTGGCCAACGTCTACTTCGGCCACGTCACCAGGATCGGCAAGCGCGCGCTGGTGCTCGGCGGCGGCAACACCGCGATGGACTGCTGCCGCTCCGCGCGCCGGCTCGGCGGCACCGACGTCAAGGTGCTGGTGCGCTCCGGCTTCGACGAGATGAAGGCCAGCCCGTGGGAGAAGGAGGACGCGATGCACGAGGGCATCCCGATCCTCGACTATCGCGTGCCCAAGGCCTTCGTCCACGCCAGCGGCCGGCTCACCGGCATGACCTTCGAACGCGTGCGTGCCGAGTACGACGAGCGTGGCCGGCGCAAGCTGGTGCCCACCGGCGAGCCGGACGAATTCCATCCCTGCGACGAGGTGCTGATCGCGGTCGGGCAGGAGAACGCCTTCCCCTGGATCGAGCGCGACGCCGGGATCGAGTTCGGCGAGTGGGACATGCCGGTGGTCGACAGGGTCACCCACCAGTCCTCGCTGCCGCACGTGCTGTTCGGCGGCGATGCCGCGTTCGGACCGAAGAACATCATCTGGGCGGTCGCGCACGGCCACGCCGCGGCGATCAGCATCGACAAGCTGCTGCACGGCGAGGACCCGCGCGAGCGCCCCGACCCGATGGTGCGGCTCGAATCGCAAAAAATGGGCATCCACGAGTGGAGCTACGACAACGCCGTCTCGCCCGACGAGCGTTACGCGGTGCCGTGGGCGGAGGCGGCGAAGAAGCTCGACAGCATCAGCACCGAGGTCGAACTGGGCTTCGACGCCGCCACCGCGTGGAAGGAAACCCAGCGCTGCCTCAACTGCGACGTGCAGACCGTGTTCACCCGCGACAAGTGCATCGAATGCGACGCCTGCGTCGACATCTGCCCGACCGACTGCATCACCTTCACCCGCAACGGCGACGAGGCCGACCTGCGCACCCGGCTGACCGCGCCGGCGCTGAACCTCGAACAGGATCTTTACGTGTCCGAACCGCTGAAGACGATGCGGGTGATGGTCAAGGACGAGGACGTCTGCCTGCACTGCAGCCTGTGCGCCGAGCGCTGCCCGACCGGGGCCTGGGACATGCAGAAGTTCCTGCTGCTCGAAACGCACGCCGGGTCCGGCTGCCGCAGCAAGAAGCGCCGGGAGGCGGCATGAACGTCGAAGAGGCCGTGCCGGCTTTTCGCCAGGTTGTTCGCGCCGGGGGCGTCGCATGACCCCCGTCCATGCGCCGCTCCAGTCCACCAACGATTTCGTCGTCAAGTTCGCCAACGTCAACGGTTCCGGCTCCGCCTCCGCCAACGAGCTGTTCGCCAAGGCCATCCTGCGCATGGGCGTGCCGGTCAGTCCGCGCAACATTTTCCCGTCCAACATCCAGGGCCTGCCTACGTGGTACGAGGTGCGCGTGTCCGAGCGCGGCTGGCTCGGCCGCCGCGGCGGCGTCGACCTGATGGTGGCGATGAATCCGCAGACCTGGGACGTCGACGTCGCCGAGATCGAGCCGGGCGGCTACCTGTTCTACGACAACAGCAAGCCGATGCCGAAGTCGAAGTTCCGCGATGACGTCACCATCGTCGGCGTCCCGCTGACGCAGATCTGCAACGCGACCTACGACGATCCGCGCCAGCGCCAGCTGTTCAAGAACATCATGTACGTCGGCGCGCTGAGCGCGCTGCTGGAGGTCGATCCGGCGGTGATTGAAACGCTGATCGGCGAGCAGTACCGGACCAAGCCGAAGCTGCTGGCGCCGAACGTCGAGGCGCTGCACCTGGGACGCAGCTGGGTCATGGAGCACCTGCCGCACCCGATCGGGCTGCGCGTGCGCAAGGCCGATGCCGTCGGCCACCGTATCTTCGTCGAAGGCAATGCCGCCGCGGCGCTTGGCTGCGTGTACGGCGGGGCCACCGTCTGCGCGTGGTATCCGATCACGCCATCGTCGTCGCTGGCCGAGGCCTTCCAGAAGTACTGCCAGAAGTACCGCGTCGACGACGCCGGCAGGGCGCGCTTCGCGGTGATCCAGGCCGAGGACGAGATCGCGTCGATCGGCATGGTGGTCGGCGCCGGCTGGAACGGCGCGCGCGCCTTCACCACCACCTCGGGGCCGGGCGTGTCGCTGATGAACGAGTTCATCGGCCTGGCGTACTTCGCCGAGATCCCGGTGACGATCCTCAACGTGCAGCGCGGCGGGCCCTCGACCGGCATGCCCACGCGCACCCAGCAGTCCGACGTGCTGGCCTGCGCCTATGCCTCGCACGGCGATACGAAGCACGTGCTGCTGTTCCCGGAAGACCCGCGCGAATGCTTCGAGTTCGCGGCGGCCGCGTTCGATCTCGCCGACCGGCTGCAGACGCCGGTGTTCGTGATGAGCGACCTGGACATCGGCATGAACCAGCGGCTGTGCGCGCCGTTCGCGTGGGACGACGCGCGCACCTATGACCGCGGCAAGGTGATGACCGCCGAACAGCTCGACAGCGGCCGCGAGTTCGCGCGCTACAAGGACGTCGACGGCGACGGCATTCCCTGGCGCACCTGGCCGGGCACGCATCCGGACAGGGGCGCGTACTTCACCCGCGGCACCTCGCGCAATCCGCAGGCGCAGTACTCCGAGCGCGGCGCGGATTACGTCTACAACATGCAGCGGCTGCTGCAGAAGTTCGAGACCGCGAAGTCGCTGGTGCCGCAGCCCGTTGCGTCGCAGTCCGAGGTGCCGGCCCGGCACGGCGCGATCTTCTACGGTTCCACCAGCCCGGCGATGGCCGAAGCAGTCGAACACCTGCAGGCCGTCGGCATCGCCATCGACACGCTGCGCATCCGCGCGTTCCCGTTCCCGGAATCGGTGCGCGACTTCATCGATGCGCACGACGCGGTGTTCGTGGTCGAGCAGAACCGCGACGGCCAGCTGCGTTCGCTGCTGGTCAACGAATTCGGCATCGATCCGGCGCGGCTGGTCGCGGTGCTGCACTACGACGGCACGCCGATCACGGCGCGCTTCATCGCCGGGGCGGTCAAGGAGCGCATCGCTGTTTCCTTCTCCCTCCGGGAGAAGGTGGCGCAAAGCGCCGGATGAGGGCAGGCAATGACTGGCCGACCAACCTTCATCGCGAACGGAAAGTCCGTTCCCTCATCCGCCCTTCGGGCACCTCGCTCCGCGCCCCGGCCTGGGCGCCAGCGCCCAGGCGTTCATCGTCGCGCGGACCAGTGGTCCGCAAAAACTTCTCTTCACCCCAGAGGGAGAAGGGAACAGCACGAGCCAAGCCCATGACCTACCTCGCCAAGCCAAAGCTCCACCACCCTTCGCTCGGCTGCAACGCGATCGGCTTCACCCGCCGCGACTACGAGGGCAAGATCAGCACCCTGTGCGCGGGCTGCGGGCACGACTCGATCTCGGCGGCGATCATCCAGGCCTGCTGGGAACTCGACATCCAGCCACACCGCGTCGCCAAGCTCTCGGGCATCGGCTGCAGTTCGAAGACGCCGGACTACTTCCTCGGCCAGTCGCACGGCTTCAACACCGTGCACGGGCGCATGCCGTCGGTGCTGACCGGCGCCAGCCTCGCCAACCGCGAGCTGATCTACCTCGGCGTGTCCGGCGACGGCGATTCGGCGTCGATCGGCATCGGCCAGTTCGTGCATGCGATCCGCCGCGGCGTCGACATGGTCTACATCGTCGAGAACAACGGCGTGTACGGGCTGACCAAGGGCCAGTTCTCGGCCACCGCCGACCAGGGCTCGGTGTCGAAGAAGGGCGTGGCCAACACCGACACTCCGCTGGACATGGTGACGATGGCGCTGCAGCTCGGTGCCAGCTACGTAGCGCGCGGATTCTCCGGTGACAAGTCGCAGCTGGTGCCGCTGATCAAGGGCGCGCTGTCGCACCGCGGCGCCGCCTTCCTCGACGTGATCAGTCCCTGCGTGGCCTTCAACAACCACGCCGGCAGCACCAAGAGCTACGACTACGTGCGCGAGCACAACGACGCTGTCAACCAGCTCGACGTGATGCTGCCGCGCGCCGAGATCGTGGTCGACTACGAAGCGGGTGAAACCATCGACGTCGAGCAGCACGACGGCTCGGTCCTGCGCCTGCGGAAGCTGGACGCCGACTACGATCCGCGCGACCGGATCGCGGCGATGAACCTGATCCAGCAGCGCCACGCGCGCGGCGAAGTGGTGACCGGCCTGCTGTACGTCGATGCCGCGGCCGGCGACCTGCATGGCCACATCAACACGGTGCCGGCGCCGCTGAACTCGCTTGGCGTGGACGAGTTGAACCCGGGCGCAGCGGCACTGGAAAAGATCAACGCCGCTTTGCGCTGAAGCGTCGAGTCGGTCGATCCCGTAGGAGCGCCCCATGGGCGCGATGCGTTCTCGGTAAAGCCATCGCGCCCATGGGGCGCTCCTACGGGGCCAATGCAGGTCAATGGTCCGCGTGCTGCGCACGGGATCAACCCGTTTCGAGCACCTCCGCACGCGGCCCCGCCACCGGCGAGACGTACGCGCGCGAGTCGAAGCCGGCGGCCGCGAAACCTGCGCGCATGGCCGGCGCGGCGGCTTCGGCCTGCGCCTTCGATTCGAACCATGCAAACACGCTCGGCCCGGCGCCGGAAATGCTTGCCCCCAGCGCCCCATGGTCCAGCGCCGCGGCCTTCACCGCCGCGAAGCCGGGAATCAGCGGAGCGCGTCGCGGCTCGACCAGCAGGTCGCGCAGGCCTTCGCGGATCAGGCCGGCATCACCGCGCTGCAGGCCGGTAAGGAACAGCGCCAGGCAGGCGCTCTGCTGCACGACCTGCGGCAGAGCGTACGGGTCGGCCAGCACTTCGCGGGCGCGCCGGGTTTCCAGCACCTGGTCGGGATGCACCACCACGCAGTGCAGCCAGTCGGGCGAATCCAGCCGGATCATGCGCTGCGCGGTGGCCATCACCACGCCGCCGAGCAGCATCGGCGCGACGTTGTCGCCCTGGCGGCTGCGGCTGGACACGGCTTCGCCGTCGATCGCGAACGGATACAGCGCCTCGCGCGGCAGCGGCGCGTCGAGCAGCGCGTTCGCCGCCACCAGCGCGGCCACGCACGAGGCCGCGGAGCCGCCGAGGCCGGCGCCCACCGGGATGCCCTTCTCAAGCTCCAGTTCGAAGCCGAACGCGAGGCCGAGCGCGGCGTGCAGCGACGCGACGGCCCGCCCGGCGGTGTTGCGCTCGATGTCCAGCGGAATCACGTCCAGGCCCGGCGCATCGCCGCCGATCGCCGCGACCCGGACCCGCGGGACGTCGATGCGCCGGACCCGGACGATGTCGCGCGGGCCCGCGATGCTGTGCCCGAGAAGGTCGAAGCCGACGCCGATGTTGCCCACGCCTGCGGGCGCGAAGGCGCGGGCGAAGTCGTTGCAAGCCTTCATGCGCGGAGGCTGCGCGCGATGGACGCGGGATTTCCAGCGACGGGGGGCGGAGCTACCGGCATCGGTTTTCCTGGGAGGGCAAGGCGCTGCAGGCGCGCGGTGCGCATTCTCACGCGATTCGCGCGCTCGCGTCAGCTTTCGCCCCTGGGCGGAAGCCGGTCGCCGGTCAGCGGAAGTGGCCATCGCACCTGTCGCCAGCCAGTCCAGCGCCTTGCGAGCGCGTCCTTCAGTGCGCGCAAGATGCGCGCCGCCCGGCACCGCTGGCCGGTCGACGCCCCGGGGCCCGCGCCGCAGCGCGGCGGCTCCATCGGCAGGGTTGCCGGTCGAACTGGCCTCCCGCTTCGCATCGTGATCCAATGGCCGTTGAAGCGGGGGTACCGGCCAGCAGCCGGTTGAGACAGTCCCTTCGAACCTGATCCGGGTGATGCCGGCGTAGGGAAGCTTCGCAGGATCACGCAGGAGGGCGCGAGCCCGCCGGGTTCCCCGTTCGGGACCCCGGCAATCCCACGCGGATCCATGCGCCGCCGCTTCGTCCAGCCCATTCCAGGACGAACGCCATGAACGCAGTGCCCGCCTCCCTGCTGCAGCAGACCCAGCAGCTGTCCGAATCCGTGACCCGGCCGATCCCCGGCTCGCGCAAGATCCACGTCGAAGGCTCGCGCCCGGACATCCGGGTGGCAATGCGCGAGATCACCCTGACGCAGACGCCCACCCTGTTCGGCGGCGAGGACAACCCGCCCGTCACCGTCTACGACCCGTCCGGCCCTTACACCGACCCGGACGCGAAGATCGACCTTGCCACGGGCCTGGCGCCGCTGCGCGCGCGCTGGATCGAGGAGCGCGGCGATACCGGGCTGCTGTCGCAGCTGAGCTCCGAGTTCGGCCGCGGGCGCGAGGGCAACGCGCGCCTCGACGCGGTGCGCTTCCCCGGCCGCAGGCTGCCACGCGTGGCCAACGCCGGCGCCAACGTGACCCAGATGCACTACGCGCGCCGCGGCATCGTCACCCCGGAGATGGAGTACGTCGCGATCCGCGAGAACCAGCGCCTGGAGGCGGTGCACGACGCGATGCTGCGCAAGCAGCATCCTGGCGAAGCCTTCGGCGCGAGCATCCAGGAATCCATCACGCCCGAGTTCGTCCGCGACGAGATCGCCCGCGGCCGCGCGATCCTGCCCAACAACATCAACCATCCCGAAAGCGAACCGATGATCATCGGCCGCAACTTCCTGACCAAGATCAACGCCAACATCGGCAACAGCGCCGTGAGTTCGGGGATCGCGGAAGAAGTCGAGAAGCTGGTCTGGGCGATCCGCTGGGGCGGCGACACGGTGATGGACCTGTCCACCGGCAAGCACATCCACGAGACCCGCGAGTGGATCATCCGCAACTCGCCGGTGCCGATCGGCACGGTGCCGATCTACCAGGCGCTGGAGAAGGTCGACGGCCGCGCCGAGGAGCTGACCTGGGAGATCTTCCGCGACACCCTCATCGAGCAGGCCGAGCAGGGCGTGGACTACTTCACCATCCACGCCGGCGTGCTGCTGCGCTACGTGCCGCTGACGGCGAAGCGCGTGACCGGCATCGTCTCGCGCGGCGGTTCGATCATGGCCAAGTGGTGCCTGGCGCACCACCGCGAGAGCTTCCTGTACGAACACTTCGAGGACATCTGCGAGATCATGAAGGCCTACGACGTGGCCTTCAGCCTCGGCGACGGCCTGCGCCCGGGCTGCATCGCCGATGCCAACGACGCCGCGCAGTTCGGCGAGCTGGAAACGCTCGGCGAGCTGACCAAGATCGCCTGGAAGCACGACGTCCAGACCATGATCGAAGGCCCCGGCCACGTGCCGATGCAGCTGATCAAGGAGAACATGGACAAGCAGCTGGCCGAGTGCGGCGAGGCGCCGTTCTACACCCTCGGCCCGCTGACCACCGACATCGCGCCGGGCTACGACCACATCACGAGTGCGATCGGGGCGGCGATGATCGGGTGGTTCGGCACCGCGATGCTCTGCTACGTCACGCCCAAGGAACATCTCGGCCTGCCCGACCGCGAGGACGTGCGCGACGGCATCATGGCCTACAAGATCGCCGCCCATGCCGCGGATCTCGCCAAGGGTCATCCGGGCGCGCAGGTGCGCGACAACGCGCTGAGCAAGGCGCGATTCGAGTTCCGCTGGGAGGACCAGTTCCACCTCGGCCTCGATCCTGAGAAGGCAAGGGAGTTCCACGACGAGACCCTGCCCAAGGACGCGCACAAGCTGGCGCACTTCTGCTCGATGTGCGGGCCGCATTTCTGCTCGATGAAGATCACCCAGGACGTGCGCGACTACGCCGCCGAGCACGGGGTGGACGAGGCGGCGGCGCTGGCGGAGGGCATGGCGGAGAAGTCCGCTGAATTCGTGGCGCAGGGCGCGGAAGTCTATCGACAGGGCTGAGGCGGCCTTCGACCAGGGCCGACGGGCAGCGACGGCGTCAGCCGGCGTTCACCGGTGGTTGGCCTTTGCTCACGCCGGAAGCCGGGCAGGGCGTGCTAGCGTTCGCCCATCACCGAACGGAGGTGTCGTCATGAAAGCTTCGCATCGATTCGGCGCCTGGCTGCTGGCAGCCTGCGCGCTCGCGCTGCTCGCCGGCTGCGCGACCGGCCCGCGGGTCAGTACCGACGCGGATCCCCGGGCCGACTTCTCGCGCTATCGCACCTGGGCTTTCTACCAGCCGATCGCGATGGAGCAGTCGGGTTACTCGACCTTCCTCACCGAGCGCATCCGCGACGACGTGCGCCGCGAGATGGAAGCGCGCGGTTACGCCTACGACGAGGCGTCGCCCGACCTGCGGGTGAACTTCCAGGGCATCGTGCAGGAAAAGACCAACGTCTACAGCGTGCCAAGGACCGACTTCCAGTACTTCTACAGCTATCGCCATCGCGCCTACTACGCAGTGCCGTACTGGTACGACGAAGCGCAGGTGAGCCGGTACACCGAGGGCACGCTGACGGTCGACCTGGTCGACGCGGCGCGCAACCACCTGGTCTGGACCGGAGCGGCGATCGGGCGGGTGACGCGCAAGGCGCCGGAGGAACGGGCGGCGGATGTCGATCGCGCCATCGCGGAAATCTTCATGCGCTATCCGTTCCGCGCCGGAAGTCGCGCAGGCAGCCTCCCCGCACAATGAGGCAAGTGCCGCGATGAACTGGGCGCCACCGCTCCTGGCGCCGTGGCGCCTGGCCCGCGGCCTGCGCAAGCACCCGTCGGCCATCCTGCTGGCCGTGCAGATGCTGGGCATCCTGTCTTACCCGCTGATGGAGGACACCGGCGTCGGTCGCGCGCTGTTCGGCGCGATGAGCATCGCGGTGCTGTCGCTGGTTTTGTGGGTGATCAACCGGGCGTCCGCGCACTGGGTGGCGTGGCTGCTCGCGGTGCCGGCGGTGGCGATGTCGCTGCTGGCGAACTTCGTCGGCATGCCGATGCTGCTGCCCTGGGCGCATGCCTTCGAGTCGGTCCTCTACTTCTACGCCGTCGCGGGGCTGATCCGCTACATGCTCGGCGACATGCGCGTGACCACCGACGAACTGGTCGCGGCGGCCACCACCTTCACCCTGATGGCGTGGGCGTTCGCCTATGCGTTCTCGGCATGCCAGGCGTGGGTGCCGGGCAGTTTCAGCGATGTCGCCGTCCCGCCGCAGCCGCGGACGTGGATGGAGCTGCTGTTCCTGAGCTTCAGCACGCTGTCGGGCGTGGGCCTGAGCGACATCGTGCCGCTCTCGCCGCTGGCGCGCGCGTTGACGATGCTGGCGATGTTTTCCGGCGTGATGTACATCGCCATCGCCGTCTCGCGGCTGATTGCGCTGACGGTGATCCGGCAGCAGCAGCGCTGAACCCGGGTCGGTGCCGGCCCTGGCCGGCTTCCGCTGCAACGGCCAGGGGCGCGCACCGTTCCGCGTACGCCTGGCCTGCCCCGGGAAAGAGCAGGCGCGCGAGGCTGAAGCCGGAGTCGCGCCCGTCGGAGCGGACGATTCAGGGACGCGCGCGCCGTGCGACTTCGGCAACCGTTTGCGGGGTGACCCGCCACTGGTCCGGGTCCTCGTAGGCGAAGACCACCGAAGCCTTGCCGGTGGCCTTGTCGAGCCTCACCACGCAGGCGCGCCACGCGTCCCGCCCCTCGACGCGGGTCGCCGCGCGCAGGGCGTCGATGCGGTCCTCGAGCTCGGGCGCTGCGGGCGTCGCCGGTTGCCCCGGCTCCTCGCCGACGTAGCGAAATCCGTTGAGCGTCGAGATGCCTTCGCCGTACCAGGCCACCAGCGCGTACTTGTCCCACGGCTGTGCGGCGACCTTGCGGTCGCCGGCGATCATGCGGCCGATCTCGACGACCAGTGCATTGAGGATCGGTGCATCCTTGTCCATCGGGTTGAACAACCTCGTGCTGCGTCAGGCGTTGGCCATGTCCGCGCGCGGCACCCGGTCGAACTGCTGGCCGGCTTCGTTGCGGAACGTGACGCGCTGATCGTACACGACGCGCCCGTCGGCCGGATCGGTCACTTCGTACGACACTCGCACCTTGTCCGGGCGATCCTGGTTGGCCGGCGTCAGCTCGACGGTGATGTGCACGTCCTTGCCGCTGTCGACCCAGTCGGCCCACTCGTTCTCGAGCTTCTTGTAGGCGCTGACGTTGAAGTTGCCGTTCTGCGGGAACAGGTTCTTCAGCCCCTGGTCCTTGACGAAGCGATGGCCGATGACGTGGCCGCCCTGGTCGCCGTCGATGCCGCGGTCAGCGGATTCGCGCTGCGCGCGGGTTTCGGCGGAACTGCGATCGATGCCGCTGAAGACCTCGCTCAGGTCGGCTTCGGCGCGGATCGGGCGGCCTTCGCTGTCGTTGGTCCAGGTGACGGTGTTGTCGCCGATGTGCGCGGTGGTCGTGGTGGAAATGCCGGGCGCGCCGGCATGGCCCTGCGGCACGGGATCGTCGTCGGCCGCGCGCAGCGCGCCGGCCAGGCGCCCGCGCTGCGGCGCGACGTCCAGTATCGCCGGTGCCTCCGCCAGCGCGTCGTCCAGGGCGTGCAGGGAGTCTCGCTGCGCAGGCACGGCGAGTGCCGCCAACGCGCGGTCGTCCAGCGCGTCGACCAGGCCACGCGCGAGCGCCGGCCGCTCGACGCAGGGCGATTCACGCAGCAGGCGCGAGATGCCCGGGCCATCCGTGACGGCGGGGGCCGCCTGCATGGCATCCGGCGCGTCGGCGCGGGTCGCCACATGCGGCGTGCAGTCGCGAACCGGATCGAACATGCCCAAGCCTCGTGCGAACGATGCGGCAAGTGTGGATGCCGCTGCGCGCGCGCGATATCCGGGGCTGACCCTAGATGCAGGATCGCCGCCGCCGCAGGCCGCGGCGGCTGCCGCCAGACGCGGCACACATCGGCGGCAAGCCGCGCCATCCGGCAAGCAGGCCTCCGGTGCCATCGTGGCAGGGCGCCGTATCGCGCGATCGACGGGGAACACATCATGGAACGCAAGCTGCTGGCCACCGCCATCTGCGCCGCGCTCGCCTTCGCGGCCAGTGACGGTGCCCACGCGCAGGAGGCTCCCGTGCAGGCCGCCCCCGCGCAACAGGACGCGTCGCCAGCCGATGCGGCGGACGCGGCCACCGACCTGGACGCCATCGTGGTCACCGGCTCGCGCATCCCGCGCGCGCAGATCGAAACCGCCTCGCCGGTGGTGACCATCACCTCCGAGGACATCCAGCGCCAGGGCTTCCGCAACGTGTCCGACGTGCTGCGCGCGCAGCCGCTGTCGACCGGCGCGGTGCAGGACAACCAGTTCGCCGGGTTCACCGCGACCGCGACCACCATCAGCCTGCTCGGGCTGTCGCCGAGCTTCACCCTGATCCTGCTCGACGGCCGGCCGCTGGCCGACTACCCGCTGCTCTACAACGGCCAGAGCAACTTCACCGACCTGACCAGCATCCCGACCGCGATGGTGGACCGGATCGACATCCTGCCCGGCAACCAGTCGTCGATCTACGGCTCCGCGGCGATCGCCGGTGTGGTCAACATCATTCTCAAGAAGCGCATCGACGGCATCCAGCTCAACGCCCGCGTCGGCGGCTACAGCGACGGCGGCGGCGACAACGAGCGCCTGCAGCTCACCGGCGGCAAGCAGTGGGACCAGCTGGGCATCACCTGGGGGCTGCAATACAGCCACCAGGACCCGATCTACATGCACGAGCGCGACTACACCGACACCACCGACGACAACCCCAACCCGAACCTGCGCTACGGCAGCCGCACCTTCATCATCCTCAACGGGATCACCGGCCTCTACGACGATCCGGGCGACCGATGCGATGACGTGGCGCACCTGTTCGGCGGCACCACGTTCAAGGACTTCCGCCCCGGGCGCGGCGACTTCTGCGGCAGCCGCGCCCAGCCCGGCTACGCGACGTTGCTCAACGAGGAGAAGGGGCTCTCGGGCTACTTCAACGGCAGCTTCGCGCTCAACGCGACCACGGACCTCTATGCCACCGTGCTGGTCGGCCGGAACAAGGCGAAGAACGACAGCGGTTCGCGCTTCTGGGTGCCCGACTACAACGGCAGCCACCAGAACTACGTCTGGAACGACACCGAGCAGACGCTGGAAACCTACCAGCGCATCTTCGCACCCGAGGAAATGCCCGAGGAGGCGCGCTTCTACGAGGCGGATTCGGATTCGTACAGCGCCGCGTTCGGCATCAAGGGCGCGCTGGGCGAGTCCGACTGGGACTACGACGCCTACTACAGCCGCTCGGGCTACGAGGTCACGTCCGACCAGCTGTGGCCGCTGGTGGAGCCGATGGAGGAATTCTTCCGCAGCCAGTTCATGGGTCCGCAGCTGGGCACCTACTACGGTTACCCGGTGTATGCGCCCGACAAGGACGCGATGTACCAGGCGGTGACGCCCGAACAGTTCCGCGCCTTCTCCGGCAACATCCACAACGTCTCGCGCACCTGGACCCAGAACCTCAACGTGCAGGTGGTCAACGCCAGCCTGTTTGGGCTGCCGGCCGGCGACGTGGGCGTCGCGGCGGTGCTCCAGGCCGGCAACCAGTTCTGGGACAACCCGATCGACGCGCGCGTGCAGGGTGGCGACTTCTTCGGCATCAACGGCACCAGCGGACGCGGCAAGCGCGAAAGCCAGGCATTGGGGCTGGAGTTCACCGTGCCGCTGTTCCAGATGCTGACCGCGGACGTGGCGCTGCGCTACGACCGTTACCGCAACGTCGATGCCGGCTCCGACTCGGCGCCGACCTACAAGGTCGGGCTGGAGTTCCGGCCCACCGATACCCTGCTGCTGCGCGGCAACGTCGCCACGGCATTCCGCGCGCCGGACATGGGTTACATCTTCACCGGTGGCAACGGCTTCTTCTCGAGCGAGACCGACTTCTACAAGTGCGAGATCGATCCGGACAACTGCAATCTCTACACCGGGCTGTCGGTGGAGGCCAACCAGGTCGGCAACCCGGACCTCAAGTCGATCACGGCCGATTCCTACGGCTTCGGCATCGTCTGGGCACCGGGCAGCGACTTCGACCTGCACGTCGACTACTACAACGTCGGCATCGACGACGAGGTGGTGCCGCAGTCGACCACCCAGACCCTGTTCGACGAGAACGAATGCCGGCAGGGGCGGCTGGACATCAACTCCACGCGCTGCCAGGACGCGCTGGCGCGCGTGATCCGCACCGCGGTCAATCCCGGCAACCCGCAGCTGAGCGAGAACGTCGACCTGCTGATCGTCAAGGGCATCAACATCGCCGAGGAAAACGTGTCGGGCATCACCGCCGGCGGCAACTGGCGCTTCGACGCCGACCGCGCCGGGCGCTTCAATCTCGGGCTCGAGTACAACCTGACCCTGGAGCATGAAACCCGCAGCTCGCCCGACAGCCCCGCGCTCGACCTGTTCAGCAGCGGGCAGCTGCTGTCGGCCGAGTTCAAGAGCATCGTCACCGGCGACATCGGCTGGGAACTCGGCCGCTGGTCGGCCAACCTGCATGGCGTGCGCTACGGTTCGCTGCCCAACTACGCCAGGCAGTTCACCAGCGATCCGGAAAATCCGTACGTCACCTCCAATGGCGTCGGTCCGGGCACGATCCGGCCCTGGATGCTCTACAACCTGAGCGTGGACTACGCCATCACCGACAGCAGCACGCTGAGCCTGATCGTCAACAACGTGCGCAACTCGCGGCCGCCCAGGGACCCGAGCTACGACGGCTCGCAGGGTTTCGCGCCGCCGTACTACAACATCTTCGCCTACAACGGTTACGGGCGATCGCTGTGGCTGGAGTACCGGATCGACTTCGGCGCGGATGATTGAGGCGCCTGGCGGGCCTAGGGAGCGGTCCACCACGACCCACCGGCAAGCGGCGCCCTGCTGGCGTCGGTGCCGTCGATCGCCGGCGGTGCATTGGAACTGCGGTTGCCCGTGCTTACGGATGCGCCGCGGTGGATGCCGTGGCTGCATCCTGCCGCCCTTGTGGCCGTGGCGCCGTTCGCGTGGCGCCGGCGGGACGGCGACAGGTCGCGCAGACGGGCAGCGCTCAGCCCGGTTCGACGAGCGCGCGCAGCGGCGCGAGCTGGCGTTCGTAGCGCCGCCATTCGCCGATCCCGCGGGCATGGATCGGCTGGCGCACCTGCGCGGCACTGAGCGTCGCCACCGCGCTGGTGTTGCGGCGGGTGTCACCGCAGCCGGGCTCGAAAGGCAGCCCGCAGAAGTCGAACACGCGCCGCGCCGCGGCCTCGCTGTCGCGCACCAGCAGCTCGTACGGCAGGTCGAGCACGGCGCCGGGCATGGCTGCGTGCCAGTGCGCCATCAGCCGCCGGTACTGGCGGTGGTGGCGGGCCAGCGAGTCGAACCCGTAGCTGTAGTGGTAGGCACTGCCGAACATGGCGCGATAGTTGGAGAAACACACATCCATCGGCGCGCGCGAAACGTGCACGATCCGCGCCTGCGGCAGGGCGCGGTGGATGAAGCCCAGCAGCATGAAGTTGGGCGGCAGCTTGTCGATGAAGAAGTCGCGGCCCTGGGCCCGCCAGCGGGTCTGCGCGAGATAGCGCTGGCCCAGCAGGGCGTGGTCGATGCCGTCGCTGGCCTGCAGCAGGGCGTGGTCGAGCAGGCCGTGGCCGTGGCGGTCGGCGCACCAGCGCAACTGCCGCGGGAAGTCGTCGAGCTCGCCCGCGGCGGCCATCCGCGAGTGGTTGCCGAGCACGCGCTCGAGCAGCGTGGTGCCCGAGCGCGGCAGGCCGACGACGAAGACCGGCGCAGGCCCGGGCGCGGGCGCGGCCACGTTCGCCAGCTCGGCGGCACCGCTGCGAGCGACGAGCGCGTCGAACAGCGCCGCCTCGGCGCCACTGTCACAGGGCGGCAGGCGCGCGGCCATGGTCGCGTTGGCAAGCTGCAGTGCCTCCCAGGCCGGCGCGCGATCGTCGAGGTCGTCGAGTTCCTTGTGCAGCGCGAAGGCGATCGCGGCGTGGTCCTCCGAGCCGGCCGGCGCCTGCCGCAGGCGTGCGCGCAGGGCGTCGACGTGGTTCGCGCCGGGGCGCTGGCGGCGGATCCGCGCCAGACTCAGCGAGGCGCGGCCGAGGGTCGCGCCCTGGCGCAGGCAGGCTTCCATCTCCGCCTCCGCTTCGTCGAGGCGGCCGTTGAACTGCAGCTGCAGGGCGCGGTAGTAGCGGAAGTCCGGATCGGCGTGGCCGAGCGCGCGCGCCCGCTCCATCAGCGCCAGCGCCCTGGGGTGCTCGCCCAGTCCCTGGTGGACGTGCGCGAGCGCAACCAGCACGGCGCCGGAGCGGGTCGAGGCGACCGCCGGATGCGCCAGGCAGGCGCGCGCGGCATTGGTTTCGCCGAGCGCCGACAGCGCCTGCGCGACCCGGCAGGCCAGGGCGGCGTCGTCGCCGATCGTGCCAGCCGCGCGCCGGGTCTGCTCGCAGGCCTCGCGCAGCCGGCCCTGCGCGAGCAGGGTAGCGGCGCACATCAGCCGCGCTGGCACCAGCGCGGGATGGCGCTCGAGCAGCCGCACGAACGCGCGCTGCGCTTCGGCGTAGCGGCCGTCGTGCAGGTGCAGTCGGGCCTGCTGCCAGAGCGCGCGGTCTGCGATTGCCTGCGGGGATGACGCCATCCGGTCACCTCGTGGGCCGGCACCGCGGCTCGTGCCGCCGCCTGGCGCATGGTCGCCCAGGCGGCGCCGGGCGTGGGCGCGCCCGGCCACAGCCGCCAAGCGCGGCACAGCGGCGTGGCCAATGGCAGGCCCTGTCGCCAAGCTGTACACAAGCGCGGACCAAGACGAATGTCATATGCGCGGCCCGGTGATTCAGGGGATGCTTGGCGCAAGCGTCGGGCCCGGCCCGGCGGTGGTGTCGCCATCGGGGGCGGTCGCCGCGACCCGCGGCGAGGCCGTCGCGCAGGTCGCGGGTCGCGGCGATGCACAGGCAGTTGCGAGCGTGTCCTTCCTCGAACCACGGACGACGTATCCCGAAATGCTCGACCAGCACCGCAACCTGAGCGTGCCCCAGTCCGACTTCCTTCGGGTCGGGGAGTGCGTGCTCGACCTGCCGCGGCGCGAGGTGGATGCCCCGTGCCGGGCGCAGCCGATGCGGATCACGCCCAAGGCGCAGCAGGTGCTGATGGTGCTGGTGGCGCACCGCGGGCGCGTGCTCAGCCGCGAGGCGCTGATCGAATGGGTCTGGCCCGACACGCTGCCCACCGATGACGTGCTGACGCAGGCCATCGCGCAGCTGCGCAAGGCTTTCTGCGACGACCGGGAAGCGCCGCGCTACGTGGAGACCATCGCCAAGGGCGGCTACCGGCTGCAGGCCGACATCGAATGGCTTCCGGAGGCACCGGCGCGCGCGTTCGGCGCGGGCCAGGCAACCTCGGGCAGCGCCGCGCAGGTCGTGGCGCCGCAGGCCGTCGCGTTACCCGGCGACACGCCGGCCCCGGCCACGACTTCGGCAGCGGTGTTGCCGGCGTCCGGGGCGGAGGCTTCCGCGGCCGCGACCGTCCCCCTTGCTGCGCCACTTCTGAGCGGACGCGCGCGCCGCCCCGCCCCGCTTGCGATCGGCGTCGCTGCGGTCGCGCTGATTCTCGTCGGCGTCTTCGGCTGGCGCGGCCAGCGGCCGACGCCCGATCCTGCCGCGTCGTCGCCGGCGGCTCGCCAGGCGCGTCCGGGGGTGCCGGCGGAGCGGGTCGAAGACGCAACTGCTCCGCTCGACTTCCAGCGCATCACCTCCTCGCCCGGGGGCGAAGGCTGGCCCAGCCTGTCGCCCGATGGTGGCCAGGTGGTCTACAGCGCGGGCGCCCAGGCCGGATCGGCGCGCCTGATGGTGCAGGCGACCGCGCCGGTGCCGCCGCGCGAACTCACCCCGGCGGTCGATGGCCGCGTCGACATGATGGCGGTGTGGTCGCCCGACGGCCGCCAGATCGCCTTCGTCCGCGACGAGGGCAAGGCCGGCTGCGCGGTATTGCTGATTCCTTCGACCGGAGGAGCGCCGCGCACCGTCGGCAAGTGCCATGTCGACCTGATGCCGGCGCTGGGCTGGCATCCCGACAGTGCCCACATCATTGCCGCGGGAGTGGGCGCCACCCGGGCTGCAGCCACCGGTTTCCAGGTGCTCGACCTGGCGACCGGCCAGTGGACGCCGCTGCCCTACGACAAGGCCGATACCGACGTCGACATGTCGCCGGTCTATTCGCCCGACGGTCGCTGGATCGCCTTCCAGCGCAACATCTCGCTGTCGGACCTGTGGCGCATGCCGGCCGCGGGCGGCACGCCGGAGCGGCTCACGCGGCTGCGGGTCAACATCCATGGCCTGGCGTGGACCCACGATGCGAAGGCCATCGTGTTCGGCGGCTACCGCGACCACCTGGTCAAGCTGATGCGCCTCGACCTGGACAGCCGCCGGATCGAGGAGCTGGGAAGCCTCGAAGGGCATGCCAGCTCGCCGAGCACCTCCACCGCGGCGCAGTCGCTGGCCTTCGTGCTCAGCGATCCGCAGTCGCGCATGTATTCGCTGCAGGTCGGGTCGACCGGAAGCGCGGCGGCGAAGCCGGAGCCGCTGTTCCCCTCCAGCGGCCAGGACCTGCTGCCCGCGGTGTCGCCCGATGGGCGCCAGATCGCTTTCCTGTCCGACCGCTCGCAGCGTGACGCGCTGTGGTGGGCCGAGCTTGGCCGGCCCGAGTCGCTGCGCCTGCTCGAAGGACTGGTGCCGATGGCACGCTACGCGCCGGTCTGGTCCGCCGACAGCCGACGCCTGCTGGTGGCCGGGCGCGCGCCGGGCGACGAGCGGCAGGCAATCTTCGAGATCGATCCGGCCTCGGCCCGGGTGGACCGCCTGCCGGTGCCGGCCGACAACCCGATCCGCGCCGAGTACCTGCCCGATCCCAACCGCCTGCTGGTGGTGGCCGACGCCGGCGGCGGGCGGCTGGCGCTCATCCTGTACGACCGCGGCGCGCGTCCGTGGCGCGCGCTGGCGACGCTCGACGACGTGGTCTTCGCCAAGGCCGATCCGGTACGCGGGCGGGTGCTGTTCACCCGGCCGGCGAGCGATGGCCTGTGGCAGGCGGGGCTGGACCTTGCCGGGCCGCGGCAGGTCGCGTCGCGGCCGGGCGGCGGTGCGCCCAGCAGCCGGCGTCTCGTGCTGGAAGCCGGCGGGCCCTGGCTCGCCGACTCCGATGCCGACTGCGGCCTGCGCCGCGTCGACCTGGAGCCCAGCGTCAAGCCCGGCCCGTGCCTGCACCCCGGCGCGCTGGCCGCCGACAGCGTCAGCTACAACGCGGTGCACCGGCGGCTGTACTTCTCGACCCAGGAAGCCGAGAAGTCGGACATCGGCTGGATGCAGCTGGCGCGCCGCTGAGCGAGGCGCGCTCGGGCCCTGCAGCAGCAAGGCGGGGGGCGGGATCCTGAACCCGGGCGCTTCAGGCCGGACGCCGGCGCTCAAACGGCAGGCGCGCACGCGTCGTGCCCCCGGCTCGTGCGTGATCGTTCCATGCACGGCTGCGCCGTGGTGGTCCGCTCGGCGCCCGTGACCGCGTCCGCTGCCCGCGCTGCCGCGCGCCAGCGCTTCGTGGCCTGCCACCGGACACCGTGACTTTCGGAAGAACCTCGCCTGCAACGGAGCGATTTCGGCAAGAAATCGGCTTTATTTCCTGACCGCATCGACCAACTGCGTCAAACCTTTGCCATTCCCTGGCAAAAGACGGAGTTCGATCATGCAAGCACCACTGCTCTGGGCAGATCGCGGGCAATCGCTCGCGTTCGACTGCGAGGCGGGCGTCCATGGCACCCACTGGCTCGGCGTGTCGCGGCTGGCCAACTTCAGGCTGCGCGCCCCGCTGTTCTCGGTGTGGCTGCAGGTGCGTGGCAGCGCCAGTTTCGAGGCGCGCGAAGGCAGCTTCCGGCTCGACGCCGGCGACTGGATCGCGTTCGAACGCGATTCGCTGCCGGAACTGCAGGCCGGTCGCACCGGCCTCACCCTTGGCCTGCTGCTGTCGCAGGACGTGCTGCGCATCCTCGTCCAGTCGCGCGGCTGCGGCCTGTTCGCCGGGCGCGGCAGCATCCCGCGCGGCGAACGCGCGCTGACCCTGCGGCTGTGGCGGCAGGCGATGCGCGGCAACGACGGCCCGGGCGCCGCAACGCCGGGCATCGGCGACCACATCCGCCGCATGCAGCCGTTGCTGATGCAGCTGAGCGTGCTGCAGGGCGAGCTGGCCGCACGCCTGGGTCGCTGCCCGGGGCGCTCGCACACGCGCAAGCGCCAGATATTCGGCCGCCTGCAGCGTGCGCGGCTGTTCCTGGAAGGACACCGCCACCGCGTGGTCACGCTCACCGAGCTGGCCGAGCTGACCAGCTTCTCGAACTGGTACCTGTCCAAGACCTTCCACAGCATCTACGACGAGTGCCCGCAGGCGGCCTCGCAGCGCGTGCGGCTGCAGCACGCCTGCGAACTGCTGGCCACCACCTCGCTGGTGATCGGGGAGGTCGGCGTGGCCTGCGGTTTCGAGAACGCCTGCAGTTTTTCCCGTGCTTTCCGCGGCTACACCGGCATGACCGCGTCCGAGTACCGCGCCCGCGCCGGCCTGCCAAGCCCGGCAAATCCGCCGGCGGCGCGCGGCAAAGCGGCGGCGCGTGCCTACTCGTAATTTGTGACTGGCGTTAACACGACGATAACGAATCCCTGGAGACCACATGAACTACCCCCGTTCCATGCGCCTGCGCCGCGGTTTGCTGCCGGTCGCCGTCGCCCTTGCCCTCGTGCCCACGTTCGCCGCCGCGCAGGAATCCCCCGCCGATGCGCCGGCGCAGGAAGACGCCACCACGCTCGACCGGATCGTGGTGACCGGTTCCAACATCCCGCGCACGAGCACCGAAACCGCGTCGCCCGTGCAGGTGATCAGCCGGCAGGAAATCGAGCGCACCGGGCGCACCACCATCGGTGATTTCCTGCAGACGCTCACGGTCGACGGCGCCGGCTCGATCCCCAAGAGCTTCGGCAGCGGCTTCGCCAGCGGTTCGGCGGGCGTGTCGTTGCGCGGCCTGGGCGCCGGCGCGACCCTGGTCCTGCTCAACGGTCGCCGCCTGGCGCCGTACGGCCTGGCCGACGACGGCCAGAAGGTCTTCACCGACCTGAGCGTGATCCCGATGGAAGCGGTGGAGCGGGTCGAAGTGCTCAAGGACGGCGCGTCGTCGATCTACGGCTCCGACGCGATCGCCGGCGTGGTCAACATCATCCTGCGCAAGGATTTCACCGGCGCGATCGTCAAGGGCAGCTACGGCACCTCCGCCGAGGGCGACGGCAACGACCGCAAGGGTTCGCTGACCATCGGCACCGGCGACCTGGCCGACGGCGGCTTCAACGCCTTCCTCAACGTCGAAGGCGGCAAGACCGACGGCATCATGGTGCGCGACCGCCACGACCGGAAGTGGATCGGCACCGGCGACATCCGGCCGTGGGGATACGACATCATCAGCTATGGCGGCCTCGCCGGCGCCATCACCAACGGCGGTCGTTCGGCCGGCAACTCGCCGGTCGGCAACTTCCAGCGCGCCGACGGCACCTGGGCCTCGCTTGATCCGGGCAGCTGCGCCGCGCTGTCGAACGTCGCCGACCAGGCCTCGTCCGGCGGCGGCTGCCTGTGGGACCCCAGCCAGCTGTCGGCGATGACGCCGACGCAGAGCTACATCAACCTGTTCACGCGCGGCACGTTCGCCATCAACGACGCCAGCGAGCTGTACTTCGAGCTGGGCTACACCGACAAGAACAGCGACTGGAGCACCACGCCCAGCGGCGTGTCCGGCGTGTCGGGTTACCCGGGCGGCGTGATCAACAGCAGCTCCGGGGCCAACGCGACCATCCTTGGCGCGCTGCACCCGGACAATCCCTTCGGCATCGACGGGCGCCTGCGCTATTCGCCGTTCGCCAGCGTCGGCACCCGCCGCACGCACGTGGACAACCA
Source organism: Luteimonas mephitis DSM 12574 (assembly GCF_000422305.1). Classification (GTDB taxonomy): domain Bacteria; phylum Pseudomonadota; class Gammaproteobacteria; order Xanthomonadales; family Xanthomonadaceae; genus Luteimonas; species Luteimonas mephitis. The sequence goes on from NZ_AULN01000012.1 coordinate 117,669, forward strand.
GTTCATGCGCGCGCTGGTCGGCGCCAAGGGCACGATGGGCGAGTGGAGCTACGACGTCGGTTACCTGCACTCGGAAACCGACCTGTCCAGCACCCGCAACGGTTACCTGCGTTACAGCGTGTTGCAGGCGGTGCTGACCGATCCGGACAATCCGTACGGCGGCTGGCTGCGACTGGGTGCGAATGCGGACCAGACCCCGGCCTCCGTGCTGGCCGCGCTCTCGCCGACCATCGGCGCGGACGCGGAAACCAGCCTCGATGCGCTCAACTTCAACTTCAGCCGCTCGCTGGCCGAACTGCGCGGCGGCGACCTGGGCCTGGCGTTGGGCGGCGAGTACCGGCGACAGGAGGCGCGGCTGGATCCGGTCACGTACACCGACGTCGGCGACATCATCGGGCTTGGTTATTCGGCCTATGACGGCGACCAGACCGTCGCGGCCGCCTATGCCGAACTCTCGGCGCCGGTGCTGGAGAGCCTGGAGCTGTCGGGCGCGCTGCGCATGGACAGCTACAAGGGCGGCGACACCGCGACCACGCCGAAGGTGGGCATCAAGTGGACGCCTGCGCAGTGGCTGTCGGTGCGCGGCACCTATGCCGAAGGCTTCCGCGCGCCCAACCCGGCCGAGACCGCCGGCTCTTCGGTCGGCTATGCGACCGCGACCGACCTGGTGCGCTGCCCCGACGGCGAAACACCGATCGCGCCGGGCATCCCGTGCCAGTCCACGGTGGCCTTCGCCAGCCGGCCGAACCCGGACCTGAAGCCGGAGGAATCGAAGAGCTACAGCGTCGGCATCGTGCTGCAGCCCACCGACAGCACCTCGCTCACCCTCGACGCCTGGCGGATCAAGCGCACCAACGAGATCACCCAGGAAGCCCCGGCCGTGGCGATCGCGCAGGGAGATTTCGTCCGCGGCGACGACCTGGTGAACGGCATCCCCGGCACCGGAACGCTGCTGGCGGTCACCGGTGACTACGTCAACTCCAACTCCACCACGGTCGAAGGCGTGGACCTCGACGCCCGGCAGCGCTTCGCGGTGGGGGCCGGCCAGCTGACCCTCGATCTGCAGTGGAGCCATATCCGCAAGTACGTGCTGATCGATACCAGCGGCACGGAATACGATTTCGCCGGGACCCACGGCAACTGCAACGTCTCCAACTGCATCGGCACGCCGAAGGACCGGATCAACCTCGGCGCGACCTGGGAAATGTCGAACTGGAGCGTGAGCGCGGTGGCCAACTACCGCGGCAGCTTCGACAACGTCCTGCCCGAGAGCGGCAGCAGCGGCTGCGCGGCCACGTTCGCGAACGACGACGATGCACCCGGCGGCTGCGAGATCCCGTCGTTCTACAGCATCGACCTGTCGGGCAGCTGGAAACCGACCGAGGCGATCGAGGTGTTCGGTTCGGTGCAGAACCTCACCGACCGGATCGCGCCGCTCGACCCCACCACCTACGGCGCGTTGAACTACAACCCGCTGGACGTGGCCGGTGCGATCGGTCGCTACTACACGGTCGGGATCCGCTACAGCTTCCAGTAACCGCGCGCCGTTCGCGGCATGCACGCAGCGCCGGCCCGTCATGGGCCGGCGTTCGCGTTTCCAGCGCGTGCCCGACTCCCATGCCGCGGTGACGCGGCGTTGCGCTCAGGCGAAGCGTTCGCGCAGCATCGCCAGCCAGTCGCGCCAGCTGCTGCCTTCGCGCGTCGGATCGTATTCGCAGCCGAGCGAGCGCATCCGCTCGCCGAGCGCGCCTTCGTCGAGTTCCTGCGCAGACAGCCGCGCGAGATCGTCGCGCACCGCGGCGATCTCTTCGTCGGCCTCGCTGTCGAGGAAGTACGACACCACGGCGTCAGGCGCATCGTGTTCGACGCGCCAGTCCTGGTGGAAGTACGCGGAGAGAAAGTTCTCCAGCGCCGGGAAATCGCTCATGCGGTGCGTGCTCGCTCGGTTCAGGGCGTGGTCGGATAGCCGGTCACGATTCTATAGCCGATGCCCAGCGCGTTCGAACGCTCCAGCACCAGCTTCACCGAGAACACGTCTTCGGCCCGGCTCTCGCCGCGCTTGACCGAAATGCCGGTGCTGGCATCGAAATGCGCGTCGAGCACCAGGCGGTTGCCGCCCTTGCCGTCGACCCAGGCATCGATCCTGCCCTGGTTCTCGACGATGGTTTGCGCGATGAAATGCTCGGCAGCCGGCAGGTCGCGGAAGCTCGACGATGCACTGATGTTCTCGCGCCGCAGGCGGTCGACCAGATCCTGCTCGCTCTTGCCGACGTGGCGTTCGATCAGGTGGCTGCCGGCGTCTTCGTGTGCTTCCAGCCCGCCGCCGGGCACCTCGGTGGCGCCGTCGGGCGGATCGATCGGGCCAAGATGCGCGTCGAGTGCCTGCTGAGTGGATTCGACCGCGTCGCGTTCGACCCGCGACAGCTGGTCGGTGGAAAACTCGCCCAGCGCATCGCGGATGCGGCCGAGCAGCGGATCGAGCTGTTCGGCGAAGGTCGGGTCGGCCTGCGCCAGCGCGATCGCGTCGCCGGTCTGGTCGAGGAAATCCAGAAGCTTTCCGCTGTCGGCCAGGTCCTGCAGGTGTGCGCCCAGGTCGCCATCGGACGCCGCCGCGGCCATCGCGTTCGCGCGCACCGGCGCGATGCCGCCGTCGTGCCATGAGCTTGCGTTGAAGCCGAAATCCGCGCACACGCCATCCATCGATCCTGCCTCCTGCCATCCGGGAATGGCAGGAGGCTAGGGGCTGGCAGCGGGTGCGGACAGCTGGTGTCGGCCCTAGGGCGATGCCGGAATCGTCACGGACGCGCCCTTGCAGGAGCGGCTTCAGCCGCGAGCTTTTCGCTACGCGGCAAGGAACCAAAAGCTCGCGGCCGAAGCCGCTCCTGCAGGGTGCGAGGGGAGCGGCCGGCCGTGCGAACTCAGAAGTTCCGCTTGTCCGGCAGCGCCGCGTAGCGCTCGATCGCGTCCAGCAGCACCTGCTTGGCCTCGGCCGCACCGCCCCAGCCGTCGAGCTTGACCCACTTGCCCTTCTCCAGGTCCTTGTAGTGCTCGAAAAAGTGGCCGATGCGCTCGAGCCAGTGCGGGCTGACCTTGGAAATGTCGTCGATGTGGGTGTAGCCGGCGAAGACCTTGTCGACCGGCACCGCCAGCAGCTTCTCGTCGCCGCCGGCCTCGTCGCTCATCCGCAGCACGCCGACCGGGCGGCAGCGGATCACCGAGCCGGGGATCAGCGGCAGCGGCAGGATCACCAGCACGTCGGCCGGGTCGCCGTCGCCGCAGATCGTGCGCGGGATGTAGCCGTAGTTGCACGGGTAGCGCATCGGCGTGGACAGGATGCGGTCGACGAAGATCGCCCCGCTTTCCTTGTCGACCTCGTACTTGACCGGCTCGGCGTCCTTCGGGATCTCGATGACGACGTTGATTTCTTCGGGGACGTTGCTGCCGGTGGGGACGTGGTCGAGGCCCATGGGGTGGGGTTCCTGGGAAAGGGGCGGCGCGGCGCGGGCCGGCGGCCTGGGTGGGGAAACGTGCGGGGAAGCGGGTGGAAACGCGCGAAGGCGTGGATTTTACGCCGCTCGGTGCTGCGATGCAGCATCGGCGGCCTCGGGTCTGCCCCAGCTTGGACCGTTCCATACCCGGGCGTACATATACGGCTCCGTATCCAGTCCGAGACGCCCATGACCGTCCAGATCGAACCCCGCCTGCCAGATACCGCTGCCCAGCAGGCCAGTGTCTGGAACCAGCCCGGCCGGACCGCGCTGTTCAATCCGGCAGCCGAAGGCCCGCGCGAAATCGACACGGTCGGCACCGCGCAGGTGGCCGCCAACGAGCGCCGCGGCGATGCCACCCAGATCGACGGCGACGCCACCAACGCCGGCACCCGCGTGCAGACGCAGAGCGAAACCGGGCAGCCGCTGTTCATCGACAAGCTGGGCAACACCGCGCAGGTCGAGATCACCCGCGAGCGCACCGGCGAACTCGACCAGCGCTCCGGGCAGTACTACGTGCTGGCCGACCAGCTGGTGTTCAAGACCGGCAACAGCGACGACCAGGTCAAGGTCACCCAGGGCGAAAACGGCCAGCTGAGCTTCGACGTCAATGGCGAGCAGTACGACGTCAGCCTCGCGCAGGGCCAGCAGCTCACCGTGCGCACCGGCGACGGCAACGACAGCATCGAGATCGACCCGTCGGTGAAGGTCAACTTCATCATCGAAGCGGGCAACGGCGACGACACCATCCAGGGCGGCGCCGGCAACGACCGCATCGACGGCGGCGCGGGCAACGACCACATCGACACCGGTGGCGGCTTCAACTACGCGTCCGGCGGTGCGGGCGACGACACCATCACCGGCGGCGACGAAAACAACACCCTGTACGGCGGCGACGGCAACGACGCCATCACCGGCGGCAAGGGCAACGACTACATCGAAGGCGGTGCGGGAGACGACGTCATCGTGGCCACCGCGGGCAAGAACGTGCTGTCCGGCGGCCTGGGCGACGACACCATCACCGCCAGCGGCAACGGCGATCGCATCTACACAGGCGGCGGCACGAATACCGTCGGCAACATCGGTGCCGACGGCCTGGTGTACGCCGCCGGTATCGGCGACAAGCTGACCGGCGCGGCCGACGCGGACCCGAACGTGGTCAACGTGGTGCTCAACAGCGATGCGGGCCTCAAGGGCGTGAAGGTGGAAGGCTCGGAAGCCTTCGTGCAGCGGGTCGAGGCCGACATCGAAATGCTGCGCAGCTCGCCGAACGGGCAGAAGATGCTGGCCGAGTTCGACAAGGCCGCGGCCAAGGGCAACGTGGTCACCATCCGCGAGCTGCAGAACGTCGACAACGGCTACGCGCAGAGCGTCGGCGGCTCGGACATCCGCAATGGCCAGCCGGGCAGGTCCGGCCCGGTTGATATTTCCTACAACCCGGCGTTCGCCATTCCCGAGCTGCCGGTGCCGTCGGTGACCCTGTTCCACGAGATGTCGCACGCCTACAACGGCGTCAACGGCACCTTCCTGCCGGGCACCTACACCGGGCCGGGGCCGGACAGCCCCAACCCCGCGGCCGGCTTTGAAATCCCCAACGCCGAGCGCCAGGCGGTCGGGCTCGAGACCACGGCCACGCCGTACGACTTCGGTGACGGCTCCGGCCCGATCACCCACAACCCGACCGCGCTGTCCGAGAACGGGTTGCGCGCAGAGATGGGACTGGAATTGCGGCCGAGCTACGCGATCTGACGCGAGGCCATGGAACAGGGATAAGGAGGCACAGGGAAGGGGGCAAACGGCGGCCAGCAATGGTCGCCGTTTTTTGTTGCCTGCTGATTGCCCGCTGCAGGGCCCGGAGCGTGGAGCTCTGGCGGTAGTGTCGGCGCGCCATGGAAGGCGCGAGCCGGGGCAGGATGCCTCCGGGGCAAGGAGCGGTCTCCGGCCCTAAAGGCACGGAGCCCCATCGGGGCCTGCACGAGTGCCTGATCATGCGTCTCCCTCCGGGGAGGGAAGACCATGAGAAAGGCCCCGCGTGTGCGGGGCCTTCCGAGGGTGACGACGCTGACGTGGCCGGTTACAGCAGCGGCACCAGCAGCACTGCGACGATATTGATGATCTTGATCGGCGCCTGCGGCGCGCCCTCACCCCGTTCCCCTCTCCCGCAAGCGGGAGAGGGGCGATCGTGCCGTGCAGGTCGGGCTTCGGTTACAGCAGCGGCACCATCAGCAACGCGACGATGTTGATGATCTTGATCAAGGGGTTGATCGCCGGGCCCGCGGTGTCCTTGTAGGGATCGCCGACGGTGTCGCCGGTCACCGCGGCCTTGTGCGCCTCGGAGCCCTTGCCGCCGTGGTTGCCGTCCTCGATGTACTTCTTGGCGTTGTCCCACGCGCCGCCGCCGGTGGTCATCGAGATCGCGACGAACAGGCCGGTGACGATGGTGCCGATCAGCAGGCCGCCCAGCGCCTTCGGCCCCAGCAGCAGGCCGACCACGATCGGCACCGCGACCGGCAGCAGCGACGGCACGATCATTTCCTTGATCGCCGACTTGGTCAGCATGTCCACCGCCTTGTCGTACTGCGGCTTGCCGGTGCCTTCCATGATCCCGGGGATGTCGCGGAACTGGCGGCGCACTTCCTCCACCACCGCGCCCGCGGCGCGGCCCACGGCTTCCATCGCCATCGCGCCGAACAGGTAGGGGATCAGGCCGCCGATCAGCAGGCCGATGATCACCATGTGGTCGGACAGGTCGAAGGTGAACACTTCGCCCGGGTTGTTGGCCTGCAGGTTGTGGGTGTAGTCGGCGAACAGCACCAGCGCGGCCAGGGCTGCCGAACCGATCGCGTAGCCCTTGGTCACCGCCTTGGTGGTGTTGCCCACGGCGTCCAGCGGATCGGTGATGTCGCGGATCTCGCTCGGCAGCTCGGCCATCTCGGCGATGCCGCCGGCGTTGTCGGTGATCGGGCCGTAGGCGTCGAGCGCGACGATCATGCCGGCCATCGACAGCATCGCGGTCGCGGCGATGGCGATGCCGTACAGGCCGCCCAGGCCGTGCGCACCCCAGATCGCGGCGCACACCGCGATCACCGGCAACGCGGTCGACTTCATCGAGATGCCGAGGCCGGCGATGATGTTGGTGCCGTGGCCGGTGGTGGAAGCCGCCGCGATGTGCTGCACCGGCTTGAACTGGGTGCCGGTGTAGTACTCGGTGATCCAGACGATCACGCCGGTCAGCACCAGGCCGATCAGGCCGCAGTAGAAGATGTTGGTCGACGAGACCATCAGCGTGCCGTCGAGCGTGGTCAGCCCGTTCGGGAACAGGTCCGCGGTGACGAACCAGAACGCGACCGCCGACAGCAGCGCCGACACGATCACGCCCTTGTACAGCGCGCCCATGATCGAGCCGCCCCCGCCCTTGGACGGATCGCCCACCTTGACGAAGAAGGCGCCGATGATCGAGGCGATGATCGACACCCCGCCCAGCAGCAACGGATACAGCACCGCGTGCGAGTCCTCCGCGAACATCAGGCCGCCGAGCAGCATGGTGGCGATGATGGTCACCGCGTAGGTTTCGAACAGGTCCGCGGCCATGCCGGCGCAGTCGCCGACGTTGTCGCCCACGTTGTCCGCGATCACTGCCGGGTTGCGCGGGTCGTCCTCGGGGATGCCGGCCTCGACCTTGCCCACCAGGTCGGCACCGACGTCCGCGCCCTTGGTGAAGATGCCGCCGCCCAGGCGCGCGAAGATCGAGATCAGCGAGGCGCCGAAAGCCAGGCCGACCAGCGCGTGCAGCGCGGTCTCGCCGGTGATGCCCATGCGCCCGAGCACCATCCAGTAGCCGGCCACGCCCAGCAGGCCCAGGCCCACCACCAGCATGCCGGTGATCGCGCCGCCGCGGAACGCCACGTCCATCGCCGCGCTCATGCCCTTGCGGGCGGCCTCCGCGGTGCGCACGTTGGCGCGCACCGAGACGTTCATGCCGATGTAGCCGGCCGCGCCGGAAAGCACCGCGCCGATCGCGAAACCGATCGCCGTGGGCCAGTTGAGGAAGAAGCCGATCAGTACCAGCAGCACCACGCCGGCGATGCCGATCGTCGTGTACTGGCGGTTGAGATAGGCGCGCGCGCCTTCCTGGATCGCGCCGGCGATCTGCTGCATGCGCTCGTTGCCCGCGGGCTGCCGGTTGATCCAGCCGGCCGAGAAGATTCCATAGAGAATCGCGACGGCGGCGCAGGCGAGCGCCAGCCACAAACCATACTGCTCGAGCATGAATTTCCTCCCCGGAAATGTTGCGGTTGAAACAACAGCGGAACTATCGCATAGCGTCGGGAGACTGGATGTTGCAGTGCGGGAAGGCCCGGGATGGCTTCAACCGGTGCCGACGCGTCCGTGAGCGCCGATTCAGCCACCCCGTGACAGCCTTGGCGCCCTGTTCCGAGGAATCCAACGGGAATCCCATGCGCCTGATCGCTCCCCTCATGCTCCTTGCCGCGCTGCCGGCGTTCGCCGCCGACCCGGTGCCCGAGATCACCCGCCCGGCCGCGACCCCGCAGGCCAACGGCGTGGTCCACACCCTGCGCCAGATTCCCGAAGCCTGCGCCCGCATCGAGGGTGCGTTCACCGGGCAGGCGGCCGAGCCCTACAAGTTCGCCGTGGTCCGCACCAGCCAGAACTGCCAGCCGCGCGCGCGCTTCGTCGATGCCGCGAAGGCCAGGCCATCCGAAGCCTCGGGCTGGAAGTTCAACGACCTGATCCGCGTCCCCAGCGCCGCCTGCCCGTCGCAGCAGGCGGTGGTCCGCATCTGGCGCAAGCCGGTGGAGGTCGGCCAGGAGCGCGACGGCCAGGGCCAGTCGCGGATCTACCTCGATGACGCGATGAAGACCGCCGCGGCCGGCAAGCTCCCCCCGATCCCGATGTACGCCGCGGCGATGAGCGTCGAGGGCAAGGCCTGCCCATAGGTCGGGGCTACGCCGCCGACGGCCCATCGCGAAAATCGTCGGGGACGTAACTCCGACCCGCGGTTCCGACACGCGCTCGATGCGTGCGCCTGGCGCTTACGCGTCGAAACCCGCCAGCTTCTTCTCCAGCAGCACGTTGTCCAGTTCCACGTACTTCGGAATCCCGTCGCGCCCGTACGGCGGTGGCGCCTCGCCGCGGATCAGCGGTTCGAGGTAGCGGCGGGCGGCGGCGGTGATGCCGTAGCCGTCGCGGCGGATGAAGTTCGCCGGCATCTTCTTCTCGCGATTGGCGATCTTCGCAAGCGGCGCGGGCTCGATCTTCCAGCGGTAGGGCGTGTCGGAGGTGCGCACGATCACCGGCATGGTCGCGTTGCGGCCGGCCAGCGCGTACTGCACCGCCGCCTTGCCCACGGCCAGGGCCTGGTCGAGGTCGGTCTTCGAGGCGATGTGGCGGGCGGAGCGCTGCAGGTAGTCGGGCAGGGTCCAGTGCACCTTCATGCCCAGTTCGTGCTTGACCCGGCCGGCGAGGAACGAGGCGACGCCGCCGAGCTGGGTGTGGCCGAACGAATCCTTGCCGCCGCCGGCGTCGGCGACGAAGCCGCCGTCGGCGGTGCGGATGCCTTCGCTGGCGACCACCACGCAGTAGCCCACCTTCGCCACGATCTTCCCGACCCGGGCGAGGAAGTCGGCCTCGTCGTACGGGCGCTCGGGGAACAGGATCAGGTGCGGGGCGTCGTCCGGCCCCTTGCCGGCCAGCCCCGCCGCTGCGGCCAGCCAGCCGGCGTGGCGGCCCATGGCCTCGTAGACGAAGACCTTGGTGGACGTCTCGGCCATCGCCGCCACGTCCAGCGCGGCCTCGCGGACCGACACCGCGGTGTACTTGGCCGCCGAGCCGAAGCCGGGGCAGCAATCGGTGACCGCCAGGTCGTTGTCCACGGTCTTGGGCACGCCGACGCAGGTCAGCGGATAGCCGAACTCGGCGGCCAGCTTCGACACCTTGTTGGCGGTGTCGGCCGAGTCGTTGCCACCGTTGTAGAGGAACCAGCGCACGTCGTGGGCGCGAAGCACGTCCAGCAGGCGCTCGTAGCGCGCCCGGTCTTCGTCCAGCGACTTGAGCTTGACCCGGCACGAGCCGAACGCCCCGCCCGGGGTGTGGGCCAGCGCGCGGATGGTGGCGGCGGATTCCCTCGAGGTGTCGATCAACTCCTCGCGCAGCGCGCCGAGGATGCCGTTGCGCGCGGCCAGCACCTTGACCTTGCGGGCGCGGGCCTCGGCGATCACCGCCGCGGCGGTGGCATTGATGACGGCGGTGACGCCGCCGCTCTGGGCGTACAGCAGGGTTCCTTGGGGCATCGGGAGCATCCGGGGGAGGGGTCGGGGGCCGGGATACGGTAAAGTGGCGCGTCAGCGCCGCGGCCACAGGGCAGTCTACGCCCGCGCGGCGCCCCGTCTTTTTCAGCGTTCGGAGCAATCGATGCGACTGGTACTTCTGGGTGCGCCGGGATCGGGCAAGGGAACGCAGGCCGCACGCCTGAAGGAGCACCTGCAGGTGCCGCACATCTCCACCGGCGACCTGCTGCGCGCGGAAGTCGCCGCCGGCAGCCCGCTCGGCCTGCAGGCCAGGGAAGTGATGGCGCGCGGCGACCTGGTCTCCGACGAGATCCTGCTGGGCATGCTCGAGGACCGCTTCTCGCGCGCCGATACCAAGGGCGGCTTCATCCTCGACGGCTATCCGCGCAACCTTGCGCAGGCGGACGCGATGGACGCGCTGCTGACCCGCATCGGCCAGCCGATGGACTACGCGGTGCAGCTCGACGTGCCGGTGGAACTGCTGGTCGAGCGCATCGCCGGCCGCGCCAAGGCCGAAGGCCGCGCCGACGACTCGCCCGAAGCCGTGCGCAAGCGCCTGCAGGTCTACGAAAACCAGACCGCGCCGGTGATCGAGTTCTACCGCGCCCACGGCCAACTGACGGTGGTCGACGGCGTGGGCTCGCTGGACGAAGTGTTCACCCGGATCATCGAGGCGATCGCGCCGGAGAAGGCGGTCGGCTGATGAATCGCTTTCTCCCGCTTGCGGGAGAAGGTGCCGGAGGCGAATGACGGCGCTCCTGGTGTCGCTGGCCTTGCCACTGCTGTGTCCAGGTGGATCGCGACCGGACGTTCCCCACCTCATTCCTCTCCCGCAAGCGGGAGAGGCGGCGTTGGCGCCGTGCAGGAGTCCCCTCGCCGTGCGCAGTCACGATCATTGAGAGGCGTTTGCCCTTGAAGCTCCATATCCTCGGAATCGCCGGTACTTTCATGGGCGGCGTCGCCGCGCTGGCGCGCGAGCTCGGTCACGCCGTCGAAGGCAGCGACCAGGCGATCTATCCGCCGATGTCGACCCAGCTCGAAACCCTCGGCATCGAGCTGAAGCCCGGGTACGTCCCCGGCAACCTCTCGCCCGACTGCGACCAGGTCGTGATCGGCAACGCGCTGTCGCGCGGCAATGCGGCGGTCGAGCACGTGCTCGATGCCGGCCTGCGCTACACCTCGGGCGCGCAGTGGCTGGCCGAGAACGTGCTGCCCGGGCGCGACACGCTGGCCGTCGCCGGCACCCACGGCAAGACCACGACCACCACGATCCTGGCGTTCCTTTTGCAGGCCGCCGGACGCGAGCCGGGGTTCCTGATCGGCGGAGTGGCAGAGGACTTCGGGGTGTCGGCGCGACTCGGCGGCGACCGCCCTCCCTCATCCGGCCCTCGCGTCGCCGCGGCCGCACCCGGCGACGCGCGAACCGATGGGTCGCAAGCGCATGGCTTCGCCCGGCAGGGAGAGGGGCAACCAGGCCAGCCTGCGGCCGCGGATTCCAGCGTGGGCCGCGAGTTCGTCGTGGAAGCCGACGAGTACGACACCGCGTTCTTCGACAAGCGCAGCAAGTTCGTGCATTACCGGCCGCTGGTCGCGATCCTCAACAACCTCGAGTACGACCACGCCGACATCTTCCCGGACGTGGCCGCGATCCAGCGCCAGTTCCACCACCTGGTGCGCACCGTGCCGGGGCGCGGCCGGCTCATCGTCAACGGCCACGACCAGCGCCTGCGCGAGGTGCTGGAGATGGGTTGCTGGACGCCGGTGGAGCGCTTCGGGCTGCACGGCGGGACGGCCGGCGCGGCGTTCGAATGGCGCGCACGCAAGCTGCGCGGCGACGGCAGCGCCTTCGCGGTTCTGCACGGCGACGAGGAACTCGGCGTCGTCGAATGGTCGCTGCTCGGCGACCACAACGTGCTCAACGGCCTGGCCGCGCTTGCCGCCTGCGCCGCGGTCGGCGTGGACGTGGCGGCGGTGATCCCGGCGCTGGCGCAGTTCCGCAGCGTCAAGCGCCGGCTCGAGGTCATCGGCGGGCATGACGGCATCACCGTGTACGACGACTTCGCCCATCATCCGACCGCGATCGCCACCACGCTCGCCGGCCTGCGCGCGAAGGTCGGCGACGCGCGGATCGTGGTGGCGATGGAGCCGCGCAGCAATTCGATGCGGCTGGGGGCGCACGCCGACGCGCTGGCGCCGTCGCTGGACGGCGCGGACGTGGTGGTGTTCCTGCACCGGCCCGAGCTGGCATGGGACGCGGGCAAGGTCGTGGCGGCGCTGCGCGGCGAGGGCCACGACGTCGCCGACGCCGATGCGCTGGTCGCCACCCTGCACGGCCTGGTGCGCACCGGCGACCACGTGGTCTTCATGTCCAACGGCGGCTTCGACGGCGCGCCGCGGCGGTTCCTCGCGGCCCTGCGCGAAAGCTTGCTGGCTTCGCCTTCGTAGGAGCGGCGGAAGCCGCGATCTGCCGAGGTCCCGGCTTCCGCCGCTCCTGCGAAAGGGGAGACGGCAAACGCCACCCCGACGCCGGCTGCGCTAGCCTGCCGCCCATGCCCATGCAGTCCCTGCCCCTGTTCCCCCTGCACACCGTCCTGCTGCCCGGCGCGGCGCTCGGCCTGCGCGTGTTCGAGCCGCGCTATCTCGACCTGGTGCGCGAATGCGGCCGCGACGGCAGCGGCTTCGGCATCTGCCTGATCCTCGATGGCGAGGAGGCTGGCGGGCCGGCGACGCCCGCGGCGTTCGGCACCGAGGCGCTGATCGAGGACTTCGGCACCGGCGACGACGGCCTGCTGACCCTGCAGGTGCGCGGCGCGCGGCGCTTCCACGTGCGCCGCACGCGGGTGCGCGACAACGGCCTGATGGTCGCCGACGTCGACTGGCGCGGCGACGATGACGTCGACGAACTGCGGCCGCAGCACGGCCTGCTGGCGATGGTGCTCGAGCGCATCCTAGACCAGGCCGGCGGCGAACACGCGCGGGCGCCGGCTGCCAAATTCGAGGATGCGGCGTGGATCTGCTGGCGCCTGGCCGAATGGCTGCCGCTGTCCGATGCGCAGCGGCAGTCGCTGCTGCAGGACGACGACCCGCACGGCCGCCTGGATCAGTTGCTCGGCATGATCTCCTGAGCGCCCGCATCGGCGGGAACGCGCAGCCGCAGCACCTCCACGCCGGTGAGCGGGTGCGGTGACTGCGCCATCGCGAACCCGGCCATCGCCGCGCGCACGTCGTCGTGCGCCACGCCGGTGTCGGGATCCGGCAGCCACAGGCCGAACAGGCCGAACGGCTCGGCATGGTGCAGTACCTGGGTGGTGCCCACCCACAGCGGCCCGCCGTCGGCCAGCTGCACCGGCGCGCGCCACAGCCGCAGCAGCTTGATCTCGCCGGGCCGGTCGCCGGGGCGGCGCAGCAGCAGCGTTTCGGCCTCGGTGTCGAGCGTGGCCGGCAGCACCGGCTGGCGCTCGGGCGGGATGTCGTCGTTGAGCAGCTGCAGCGTTGCCAGCCAGTCGGCCTGCGGCTGCACGCCCCAGCCGTTGGCCTGCAGCCGGCGCTGCAGGGGTTCGAGCGGCCCCTCGATCTGCAGGTCCAGCGGCCAGCGCTGGCTGGCATCGTGTTCCTTGCGCTGCGCGGGCAGGCTCGACCAGCCGCCCTGCCACCACTGCTCGGCGCTCATCGCCACGACCGGCGGCGGCATCGCGAACCGCTCCAGCAGCGTGTCCACCGCGCGCGGCGCGTGCCACAGCGCCGCGACCAGGAACGTGATGTAGAACACCGCCGCCGGCGGCCGCATCCAGAACGAGCGCGCCACGTGGCGCCGGTACGCGATGCCCAGCACCAGCAGCCAGACGATGCCGAACAGCATCCCGCCGACCACGTCGCTGAGCCAGTGCGCGCCCAGGTACAGCCGCGCGAAGCCGAGCACAGCGACCACGGCGCCGCTGACCAGGTACGGCCAGACGCGCTGCCGGCCCGGCATCTCGCGCGCGATCAGCACCGCGAAGAAACCGAAGGTGATCGTGGCCATCGTCACCGCGATCGACGGGAAGCCGAAGCCCGCCGGCGCGGTGGGCGGGTTGGGCATGTCGACCACCGCGCCGAGCAGCGCGGTCAGCACCAGGCCGAAGGCCAGCGCCGCCAGCCAGTGCGCCGCGGCCAGCCAGCGCTTGCGCCACAGCAGCCACGCCAGCGTCAGCGCGACCGCCGGCCCCAGCACCACCGCGTCGCCGATCGAGGCCAGTCCTGCCATCAGCCGGTCGGCCAGCGGGTTGCGCAGCGCCAGCATCGTTTCGTACACGGCGCGGTCGAGCGCCAGCGGCTCGCTGCGCATCAGCACCGTGCCCAGCAGCGCGAACCAGGCCACGCCGATCGCCAGCAGGCAAACGGCAAGGACCAGCAGCGAGGCAGATTCCGGGCGGTTGGGGTCGATGGCCGCCGCGGCGTAGCGGCCCAGGCGCGGATGCATGCGGGTCCAGCGCAATGCGCGCGCCAGCAGAGAATCGGCGTGCCGCGCGAACCAGCGATAGGTGTAGAGCACCGCGGCCCACGCCAGCGCCAGCGCGACCGCGAGGCCGCCGATCGCCAGCGCCAGCCGGTTGGCGACCGCCGCCACCGCGTCGTAGGCGTGGCCCAGCAGCCAGCCGGGGACGAGGAACAGCAGCGCCCAGGTCAGCGCGGCGAACGCGCTCGCCGGCAGGTAGCGCCGGATCGGCATCCGCGCCATGCCCGCGACCGCCGGCACGAACGGCCGGATCGGGCCGACGTAGCGCGCGATCAGGATGCCCTTGACCGCATTGCGCCGGAATACCAGTTCGCCGCGGCCAAGCAGCTGCGGATAGCGCGCGAACGGCCATACCCCACGCAGCCGTGATCCCCAGCGGCGACCGATCCAGAAACTCAGGCCGTCGCCGACGAACGCGCCCAGCGCCGCGCACGCCACCGCGTAAGGGCCATAGAGTTCGCCCAGCCCGATCAGCACGCCGATCGCGAACAGCAGCGGCAGGGCGGGGACGATCGCGCCAAGCACGATCACCGCGTCGCAGAATGCGATCGCGAAGATCACCAGCCCCGCGGCAACAGGATGCGCGCCGATCCAGGCGACGAGTTGCTCGAACCATCCATTCGTCATCGGCGGATTGTACGGGGCGGGCGGTGAATCGAGGCGCCGCTTCCGGGATCCATGGCGTTGTGGTGCTGCTTCGGCAGCAGCCCTTCTCCCGCATGCGGGAGAAGGTGCCCGAAGGGCGGATGAGGGGGCGAGCACAGCGAGCTGCTTTGGCGCGCCGTGGCTCGCGGCGTAGTTGCTCCAATGAAGCAAGCCGTGATCCCGGGCCTTGCGGCCAACAGCAAGAGCTTTCGCGCCGTGACGGCGCGAGCCACCTTTCCTTGCTTGTGCAAAGAAACCTGGCGCAAAGAAAGCACACCCCGCCTGCGCGCCCGACGCTGCGCGTCGGGTCCGCGGAGCCGGCGGGATTTTCCGAGCGGGCATCCTGCCCGTGCGGAAAACGCCGCACATCCATGTGCGGCGCCCTGCGGGTCTTGTCCGCCGGCTCCGCCGCTACGGAGGGGCCCGGAAGATCAAGATCAAGATCACGTAGGTCGGGGCTACGTCCCCGACGTGCTCTTCGCTCCGCCGCAGCGGGGTCCGTCGTGGGGCGCGTCTTGACCCGCCGGCCGTTCCCGTTTCGCCGACATCAAGATCAAGAGCTTTCGCGCCGTGACGGCGCGAGCCACTTTCTTTGCTTGTGCAAAGAAACCTGGCGCAAAGAAAGCACACCCCGCCTGCGCGCCCGACGCTGCGCGTCGGGTCCGCGGAGCCAACGGGATTTTCCGAGGGGGCATCCTGCCCCCGCGGAAAACGCCGCACATCCGTGTGCGGCGCCCTGCGGGTCTTGCCCGCCGGCTCCGCCGCTTCGGAGGGGCCCCGAAGATCAAGATCAACAGCAACAGCAACAGCAACAGCAACAGCAACAGCAGCAGCCTTTTGCGCCGCGACCGCGTTCCTGTCCGGAACGGCAACCGCATCAAGCGGCGTGCACTGCCTACAATGCCGCCATGTCCCGCGACGCGATCGAGATCCAGGCGCTCAAATCCGACAGCTTCGGCCGCATCTCGCTGATGCGCGATGCCGGCGGGGTGTTCGTGCGCCGCGACCTGCGCCACGTGCCGTGGTGGCTGCGGCTGCCTGCATGGTGGCTGGCGCGGCGCGAGGCGCGCGGCTTGCAACGCGTGGACGGGCTCGAGGCGATGCCGCAGCTGCTCGGCTGGGACGGCCGCATCCTCGACCGCAGCTACCTCGACGGCGCGGCGATGTACCAGCGGCCGCCGCACCGCGACCTGGCCTATTTCCGCGCCGCGCGCCGGCTGCTGCAGCGGCTGCACCGCCGCGGCATCGCCCACAACGACCTGGCCAAGGAAGCCAACTGGCTAGTGCTGGCAGATGGCAGTCCCGCGCTGATCGACTTCCAGCTCGCCGTGCTTGGCGATCCGCGCTCGCGCTGGATGCGCCTGCTCGCGCGCGAGGACCTGCGCCACCTGCTCAAGCACAAGCGCACCTATTGCCCGCAATCGATTACCCCGGTGGAGCGCCGCATCCTCAAGCGCACCTCGTGGGTGCGCGAGGCCTGGTTCGCCACCGGCAAGCCGGTGTACCGCTTCGTCACCCGCCGGATCCTGAAGTGGGAAGACAACGAAGGGCAGGGCCCGAAGCCGTAGGAGCGCCCCATGGGCGCGATGGCTTTTGCCGGGAATGCGGTCGCGGCCATGGGGCGCTCCTACAATGGGCCTCCCTGCACGGAACTCCCACGATGACCCCACTCGCCGGCAAGACCCTCTTCATCACCGGTGCCTCGCGCGGCATCGGCCTGGCCATCGCGCTGCGCGCCGCGCGCGACGGCGCCAACGTCGCCATCGCGGCCAAGTCCGACGTGCCCAACCCGAAACTGCCCGGCACCATCCACACCGCTGCGCAGGCCGTGAACGCCGCCGGCGGACAGGGGCTGGCGCTGAAATGCGACATCCGCGAAGAGGACCAGGTGCGCGCGGCGGTCGCGGCCACGGTCGACGCCTTTGGCGGCATCGACATCCTGGTCAACAACGCCAGCGCGATCTGGCTGCGCGGCACCCTGGACACGCCGATGAAGCGCTTCGACCTGATGCAGCAGGTCAACGCGCGCGGCAGCTTCCTGTGCGCGCAGGCCTGCCTGCCGCACCTGCTGGTCGCGCCCAATCCGCACATCCTCACCCTCGCCCCGCCGCCGTCGCTGGATCCGAAGTGGTGGGCGCCGCACACCGGCTACACGCTGGCGAAGATGGGCATGAGCTTCGTCACCCTGGGCCTGGCCGGCGAGTTCGGCCCCCGCGGCGTCGCGGTCAACGCGCTGTGGCCGCGCACGCTGATCGCCACCGATGCGCTGAACATGATCCCCGGCGTCAGCCCCGCCAACGGCCGCAAGCCGGAGATCCTCGCCGACGCCGCCCACGCGATCCTGGCCCGGCCCGCCGCGGGGTTTACCGGCAATTTCCTGATCGACGACGAAGTGCTGCGCGACGCCGGCATCACCGACCTGTCGCACTACGCGTCCGATCCGTCGCAGCCGCTGCTGCCCGACCTGTTCCTCGATTGACCCTTGTAGGAGCGCCCCATGGGCGCGATTGCTCGATTGACCCTGTAGGAGCGCCCCATGGGCGCGATCGCCTTGCCGGCGAGAGCAATCGCGCCCATGGGGCGCTCCTACAGCCTGGAGAACGCGATGAAATACCTCCACACCATGATCCGCGTGCGCGACCTCGACGCCACGCTGCGCTTCTTCTGCGAAGGCATCGGCCTGCGCGAAACCCGGCGCATGGACAACGCCGCCGGCAGGTACACGCTTGTGTTCCTCGCGGCGGACGAGACGCCGGAAGCCGAGATCGAGCTGACGTACAACTGGCCGCCCGAAGACGGCTCGCCGCCCGAGGACTACGGCAGCGCCCGCAACTTCGGCCACCTCGCGTTCCGGGTCGACGACATCCATGCCACCTGCGAGCGCCTGCAGGCGATGGGCGTGACCATCAACCGCCCGCCGCGCGACGGCCACATGGCCTTCGTGCGCTCGCCGGACCTGGTGTCGGTGGAACTGCTGCAGGACGGACACCTGCCGCCGCGCGAGCCGTGGGTGTCGATGCCGAACACGGGGACCTGGTGATGGCCGCATCTGAAACGAAGGCATCCAGCGTTGACCTGATTGCCGCCGGCAAGCGCCACTACCTGCCGGTGTACCGGCCGCGCGAAGTGATCCTCGACCGTGGCCGGGGCGCGCGGGTATGGGATCGCGAGGGTCGCGAGTACATCGACTTCGCGGCCGGCATCGCCGTGTGCGGGCTCGGCCACGGCGACCCGGACCTGCTCGCGGCGCTGGTCGAACAGGGCGGCAAGCTGTGGCATACCAGCAACGTGTTCTACAGCGAGCCGCCGCTGCGGCTGGCGGAAGAGCTGGTGCAGGCCTCGCGGTTCGCCTCGCGGGTGTTCCTGTGCAACTCCGGCGCCGAGGCCAACGAAGCGGCGATCAAGCTGGCGCGCAAGTGGGCCGCGCAGCAGGGCCGGCCGCCGGAGCGGCGCGTGATCGTCAGCTTCCGCGGCAGCTTCCACGGCCGCACGCTGGCGGCGGTCACCGCGACCGCGCAGCCCAAGTACCAGGAGGGCTACGAACCGCTGCCCGGCGGCTTCCGCTACGTCGACTTCAACGACATCGCGCAGCTCGAAGCGGCGATGGCCGGCGGCGACGTTGCCGCGGTGCTGGTCGAACCGGTGCAGGGCGAGGGCGGGGTGATGCCGGCCGCCGACGGTTTCCTCGCCGCGGCGCGCGCGCTGTGCGACCGCTTCGACGCGCTGCTGGTGCTCGATGAAATCCAGTGCGGGATGGGCCGCACCGGCACGCTGTTCGCGCACTGGCAGGACGCCGTGGTGCCGGACATCGTGACCCTGGCCAAGGCGCTGGGCGGCGGTTTCCCGATCGGCGCGATGCTGGCGGGGCCAAGGGCGGCCGAGGTGATGCAATACGGCGCCCACGGCACCACGTTCGGCGGCAATCCGCTGGCCGCGGCGGTGGCGCGGGTGGCGCTGCGCAAGCTGGGGTCGGCGGAGATCGCCGCCAACGTCGCGCGGCAATCGGCCGCGCTGCGCGCGGGATTGGCTGCGATCGACGCCGAGCTGGGCCTGTTCGCGCAGGTTCGCGGCCGTGGCCTGATGCTGGGCGCGGTGCTGAAGCCCGAGCATGCTGGGCGTGCGGGCGAGGTGCTGGACCACGCCGCCGCGAACGGCCTGTTGCTGCTGCAGGCCGGCCCCGACGTGCTGCGTTTCGTGCCGGCGCTGAACCTTGCCGATGCCGACGTGGCCGAAGGACTGGCGCGGCTGCGCGCCGCACTCAAGGCCTTCGTTACCCGGTAGGAGCGCCCCATGGGCGCGATCGCTTTCCCGGCGAAACCCATCGCGCCCCTTGCGGCGCTCCCATGAGGCGCTCCGACAGTTCAGGTCGCGCGCAGCGCCTGCTCGAGATCCGCGACCAGGTCGTCGGGATGCTCCAGCCCCACCGAGATCCGCAGCAGGTCCTGTGGCGAGGTCGGGCGGTCGCCTTCGACCGACGCGCGATGCTCGACCAGCGATTCGCAGCCGCCCAGCGACGTGGCGTTGGTGAACAGCCGCAGCGCCCCGGTCATCGCCAGCGCCGCATCGCGACCGCCGCGCAGCCGCACGCTGAGCATGCCGCCGAAGTCGCGCATCTGCTTCTTCGCGACCGCATGGCCAGGGTGCGCGGCCAGACCCGGGTAGTTCACCTGTTTCACCTCGGGCTGCGCGGCGAGGAACTCCGCGATGCGCCGCGCATTGGCGCAGTGCATCGCCATCCGCGCCGGCAGCGAGCGGCAGCCGCGCAGGGTGAGCCAGGCGCTGAACGGCGCCAGCACCGCGCCGGTGACGTGGAGCCTGTGCGCAACGCGCTGGAAGGCCTCGTCCGCGCGTGCGAACGCCAGCGCGCCGCCAAGCACGTCGCTGTGGCCGCCGAAATACTTGGTGGTCGAATGCATGACGATGTCCGCGCCCAGCGCCAGCGGCTGCTGCAACGCCGGCGAGGCGAAGGTGTTGTCGCACAGCAGCAGCGCACCGTGTGCATGCGCGAGGGCGGCCAGCGCGGCGATGTCGCTGACTTTCATCAGCGGATTGGATGGCGTTTCCACCCAGAGCAGGTCGAGTCCGCGCTCGCACGCCGCGCGCACGGCCTCGAGGTCGGCCATGTCGAGGACATCGACCGTGATGCCGCGCGCGGGCAGGAATTCGGAGGCCAGCATGCGCACTCCGGTGTAGCAGTCGTCGGGGATCGCGACGCGCGCACCGGCGGGCAGCGATTCGAGCAGGTTGCTCGCCGCCGCCATCCCGGAGGCGAAGGTCAGCGCCGTCGCGCCGCCTTCCATTGCGGCGACTGCCTCGCGCAGGCGGTCGTTGGTCGGGTTGCCCTCGCGCTGGTACTCGTAGCCGGCGACGCGCTCGGCGGCCGGCCCGTGACGGAAGGTCGTGGACAGGTGGATCGGCGGGGTGACCGCGCCGGTCGCGGCGTCGGCTTCGCCGCCGGCATGGATCGCGAGGGTTTCGAAGCGCATCGGGTCAGTCCTCCGGGAAGTCGAGTTCGCGCAGCGCGGTGAGCAGCGCCGGCAGGTTGCGGTAATGATGCGCGCGCAGCCCGGCGCGGCGGGCGCCCTCGGCGTTCTCGCGCTTGTCGTCGATGAACAATGCCTCGGCGGGCGCGTGGCCGAGCGCCGCCAGGCAGCGCACGAAGATCGCCGGATCCGGCTTGGCCAGCCGGAACTGCGCCGAGCAGAACACGCTGCCGTCGAACAGCGGGAACAGCGGCGGGCAGATCGTCGGCAGGTGGTCGCGCAGCAGCAGGTTGTTGTTGGTCAGGATCGCGACCTGCGCGTGGCGCGCAATGCGCTGCGCGAGCGCGAGCACGGCCAGGTGCGCGCGCGTTGCGGCGCGGCGCGCGGCGATGCAGTCGTCCAGCGAGACCGGCCGGCCGAGCCGGCGCGCGAGTTCGCCGGCCTGGCCCTGCGCGTCATGCAGGCCGAGATCGGCATCGCGCTCAAGCCCGGAACCGAACAGCGCCTGCGAAACCGCTTCGACGCCGGCGCCGCTGCGCTCGGCCAGCAGCTGCAGCCGCGCCGCGTGGTCGTAATGCACCAGCACGCCGTCCAGGTCGAACAGGACGACGGCCGGCGCATTGCTCACGCCTTCGCCACCCGGAACGCCTCGCGCGCGGCGACCAGGGTTTGTTCGATCACGGCGTCGTCGTGCGCGGCGGACATGAAGCCGGCCTCGAACGCCGACGGCGCCAGGTACACGCCGCGTTCGAGCATGGCGTGGAAGAAGCGGTTGAACGCGGCGCTGTCGCAGGCGATCGCCTGCGCGTAGGTGTCGACTTTCTCGTCGCTGAAGAACAGCCCGAACATGCCGCCGACGCGGTTGGTGGTCAGGGCCACGCCCGCTTCGCCTGCCGCGGCTTCGAGGCCGTCGCACAGCAGGTTGCTGCGGCGCTCGAGTTCGGCGTGGAAGCCGGGCGCCTGGACCAGTTCCAGCATCGCCAGTCCCGCCGCCATCGCCACCGGATTGCCGCTGAGCGTGCCGGCCTGGTAGATCGGGCCGGCCGGCGCGATCTGCTGCATCAACTCGCGGCGGCCGCCGTACGCGCCCACCGGCATGCCGCCGCCGATGACCTTGCCGAACGTCGCCAGGTCGGCCGTCACCCCGTAACGCGCCTGTGCGCCACCCAGCGCGACGCGGAAACCGGTCATCACCTCG
Organism: Luteimonas mephitis DSM 12574; assembly: GCF_000422305.1. Classification (GTDB taxonomy): domain Bacteria; phylum Pseudomonadota; class Gammaproteobacteria; order Xanthomonadales; family Xanthomonadaceae; genus Luteimonas; species Luteimonas mephitis. The sequence continues at coordinate 139,286 of NZ_AULN01000012.1, forward strand.
TCGAAGATCAGCAGCGCGCCGTGCCGCGTGCACAGTTCGCGCAGGTGCTGCAGGAAACCCTCGCGCGGCGGCAGGCAGTTGGCGTTGCCGACCACCGGCTCGACGATCAGCCCGGCGATGTCGCCGCCGCACTCGTCGAACAGCGCGGTGGCGGCGTCGAAATCGTTGTAGGGCAGGGTCAGCGTGAGGTCGGCCAGCGCCTTGGGCACGCCCGGCGAGGTGGGCACGCCGAATGTCAGCGCGCCGCTGCCGGCCTTGACCAGGAACGAGTCGCCGTGGCCGTGGTAGCAGCCTTCAAACTTGACAATCCGCGCGCGCCCGGTCGCGCCGCGCGCCAGCCGGATCGCCGACAGCGTCGCCTCGGTGCCGGAGTTGACCATGCGCACCATTTCGCAGCCCGGGACCAGCCGCGCGATGGTTTCGGCCATCGTCACTTCAAGCGGATTGGGCACGCCGAACGAGAGCCCGTCGCGCGCCGTGCGCAGCACTGCATCGAGCACCGCCGGATGGTTGTGGCCGACGATCATCGGGCCCCACGAACCGACGTAGTCGATGTAGCGGTTGCCGTCGACGTCGAACAGGTACGGGCCTTCCGCGCGCTGCGCGAAGAACGGCGTGCCGCCGACCGACTTGAACGCGCGTACCGGCGAGTTGACGCCGCCGGGCATCAGGGTTTGCGCGCTTGCAAACAGCGCCTGCGAACGTTGGGTGTTCATGCGTGATTTTCTCCGTCTTCTGCGTCGGCGCGTGCCGGCGCGGCTTGATGTTCTTGTGGGAATTCCTGCTCTTGCGGGAGCGGCCTAGGCGGCGAGTGCTTCGGCCCGGCAGTTGCGTCCCGCGCCACGTCGCTGCCAGCTTGTCCCGCCTGCGGCGCGCCGACGGGCCGGGAGTGCGCGTCCTCGATGAAGCACGCGCGATACGCCTGCGCCGCCGCCACCGGATCGGGCGCGTCGAACACCCCGCTGATCACCGCGAGCAGGTCGGCACCGGCGGCGACCAGTGGCCGCGCATTGTCCGGGGTGATGCCGCCGATCGCCACCCGCGGCAGGCCGAAGCGTGCCGAGTCCGACAGCAGCCGTGGCGTGGCGCGGCGCGCGTGGGGTTTGGTCGGTGAGGGGAAGAACGCGCCGAATGCGAGATAGCTGGCGCCGGCCGCCGCCGCTGCTTCGGCGCGGGCGATGTCGTCGTAGCAGGAGGCGCCTAGGATCGCGGCGGCGCCCAGGGCTGCGCGTGCGTCGCGCAGGGCGCCGTCGTCCTCGCCCAGGTGCGCGCCGTCGGCGCCGATGTCGGCGGCCAGCCGCCAATCGTCGTTGACCAGCAGCGGCACGCCGGCCTCGCGACACAGCGGCAGCAGTGCGCACGCCTGCTCGCGCCGGAACGCCGCGCTGGCGGTCTTGTTGCGGTACTGCAGCAGGGCGGCTTGCCCGATCACCGCGCGCACGCGCACGAGCAGGCGCGCCGTGCTGCCTTCGTCGGGCGTGAGCAGGTACAGCCCGCGCAGGCCCTGGCCGGGTCTGGCGTTGCCGTGGTGCGAGTGGGAATTCATCGTCGCGGTTTCCTGCAGCGGTGCGGAGTGGGACAATGCGGCTTTCCGCACGAAACGCCCCGCCGGGACGCCATTATCCGATGAACGAGACCGCCGTCGCCTACCGCACCTGGATGTGCGTCGTTTGCGGCTTCATCTACGACGAAGCCGCCGGGCTGCCTGAAGAGGGCATTGCCCCGGGCACGCGCTGGGAGGACGTCCCTGACACCTGGACGTGCCCGGACTGCGGCGTGACCAAGGACGATTTCGAGATGATGCTGGCCTGAGCGAGCCGGCCCGGACGCATCAGCCCGGGAGCATTCAGTTGACGCGGCCCGCACCGCCGAGATCAACCAGGTGCGCGCGCACCGTCATCGCGTCGGGCGCGCGCGGATTGAGCTGCAGGTAGCGCGCCAGGTCGGCGCGCGCACCGCTGTTGTGGCCAATGCGCAGGTAGCCCAGGCCGCGGTCGCGCAGCGCATCGGCATCGTTCGGCGAGAGCTTCAGGAGCCTGTCGGCGCTGCGCGTGGCGCGCTCCCAGTCATCGCCGTCGCTGTACACGCCGTGCAGGTTGCGCAGCACGCGCATCAGGATGGCGCGATTCGAGGCCGGGTTCAGGATCTGCGACAGCGCTTCGTCGTCGGGCGCATCGCCGCCGAGGTGCGGGCGCGCGCGCTGGCGCAGTTCGTCGATGTCCAGTGGACGGCCGCGGTTGAATGGATCCATCACCAGCACGCCATCGTCCACCGGCAGGCGCACCAGGAAATGGCCCGGGAACGACACCCCGTCGAGCGGCACGCCGAGCCTGCGCGCGACTTCCATCTGCACCAGTGCAAGCGAGATCGGATTGCCGCGCCGGCGCTCGAACACTTCGTTGAGGTAGCTGTTGCGCGGGTCGTAGTACTGGTCGTGGTCGCCCGCGTACCCGAGTTCCTCGAACAGGTGGCGGTTGATCGCCTGTATTTTCAGCGCCCAGTGCCCGGTCGCATCGATTTCGTCGCGCATGCCGGCAGCATGGCCCTGCACCAGCGCTTCGTACTGGCCCGCGTCGAGATCTGGGTACTCGTCGCGCGCGATCAGCAGCGCCGTGCCCAGCAGCGGCAGCGATTCGTCATCCAGCCTGGCGAGTGAGTTCCAGTCGGGCAGGGCGATGTGGTCGTGCATGTCCCCAGACTGCGCTGCGCCAGCGGGCGTCGCAAGTGCGGGTGCACCGGCTTCAGTCGCCAGTCGCCGGGATTCCCGGGCCGAAGCGAAGCTCCGCACCGTTCTCGAGACCGATCTGCGCGGCGTTGCCCGCGTTGAGCTCCAGCACGTAGCGCGCCGGCGCGTCGCTCGGATAGGACGGGCAGCGGTCGCCCGCAGAGCACGGAGGCACGTCGCGCTGCTGCGATACCAGCAGGCGCTGGTCGTCGAAGTAGAGGATGTCGAGCGGGATCCGGGTGTTCTTCATCCAGTAGGCCTGGGGCGCCAGTTCATCGTGGATGAACAGCATTCCGTGCCCGCTGGGCAGTTCGTCGCGGAACATCAGGCCGCGCGCGCGTTCGGCGTCGGTGTCGGCGATCTCGACCTGGTAGCGGTGGCCGCCGAGCTCGACCCAGTCGCCGCTTGCGCAGGCAGTGGCGAGCAGGCTGGAGGCGCATAGCGCCAGGTGGGCGAGAACGCGGTTTGGTCGCATCGGTCGGGCTCCACA
>NZ_AULN01000012.1:145000-526227 GCF_000422305.1 Luteimonas mephitis DSM 12574
CGTAGAGGCTAAGGCGAGGTGTCGAGAGGCACCTTTATTGAAGTTGTAGTTCGTTGTGTTCGCAACGACATTAACTCCGAGGCGACTTGGGGTTATATGGTCAAGCGAATAAGCGCACACGGTGGATGCCTTGGCGGTCAGAGGCGATGAAGGACGTGGCAGCCTGCGAAAAGTGTCGGGGAGCTGGCAACAAGCTTTGATCCGGCAATGTCCGAATGGGGAAACCCACTCCGCAAGGAGTATCCAATGGTGAATACATAGCCATTGGAAGCGAACCCGGTGAACTGAAATATCTAAGTAACCGGAGGAAAAGAAATCAACCGAGATTCCCCCAGTAGCGACGAGCGAACGGGGAGCAGCCCAAAAGTTGTTCCGGTTCTAGCAAAACAGTCTGGAAAGACTGGCCATAGAAGGTGACAGCCCTGTATGCGAAAGGGCCGGAATGATGAAAAGTGAGTAGGGCGGGGCACGTGAAACCCTGTCTGAACATGGGGGGACCATCCTCCAAGGCTAAATACTCCTGACCGACCGATAGTGAACCAGTACCGTGAGGGAAAGGCGAAAAGAACCCTGGTGAAGGGAGTGAAATAGACCCTGAAACCGTGTGCGTACAAGCAGTAGGAGCCCTTCGGGGTGACTGCGTACCTTTTGTATAATGGGTCAGCGACTTACTGTTCGTGGCAAGCTTAACCGTATAGGGGAGGCGAAGGGAAACCGAGTCTGATAAGGGCGCATAGTCGCGGGCAGTAGACCCGAAACCGGGTGATCTAGTCATGGCCAGGGTGAAGGTTGAGTAACATCAACTGGAGGCCCGAACCCACGTCTGTTGCAAAAGACGGGGATGAGCTGTGATTAGGAGTGAAAAGCTAATCGAACCCGGAGATAGCTGGTTCTCCTCGAAAGCTATTTAGGTAGCGCCTCGGACGAATACTGCTGGGGGTAGAGCACTGTTATGGCTAGGGGGTCATTGCGACTTACCAAACCATGGCAAACTCCGAATACCAGCACGTACTATCCGGGAGACACACGGCGGGTGCTAACGTTCGTCGTGAAAAGGGAAACAACCCAGACCCACAGCTAAGGTCCCAAATTACCGCTAAGTGGAAAACGATGTGGAAAGGCACAGACAGCCAGGAGGTTGGCTTAGAAGCAGCCATCCTTTAAAGAAAGCGTAATAGCTCACTGGTCGAGTCGGTCTGCGCGGAAGATTTAACGGGGCTAAGCGGTAAACCGAAGCTTGGGGTGCATCACGCAAGTGATGCGCGGTAGAGGAGCGTTCCGTAAGCCGGTGAAGGTGGATTGAGAAGTCTGCTGGAGGTATCGGAAGTGCGAATGCTGACATGAGTAACGATAATGCGGGTGAAAAGCCCGCACGCCGAAAGCCCAAGGTTTCCTTGCGCAACGTTAATCGACGCAGGGTGAGTCGGCCCCTAAGGCGAGGCAGAAATGCGTAGTCGATGGGAAGCAGGTTAATATTCCTGCACCTCGCATAAGTGCGATGGAGGGACGGAGAAGGTTAGGTCTACCAGGCGTTGGTTGTCCTGGGGAAAGGAGGTAGGGATGGATCTTTGGCAAATCCGGGATCCTTTATTCCGAGCACCGAGACGAGCTCATTAGAGCGAAGTGACTGATACCACGCTTCCAGGAAAAGCTCCTAAGCTTCAGCTTATGCAGACCGTACCGTAAACCGACACAGGTGGGTAGGATGAGAATTCTCAGGCGCTTGAGAGAACTCGGGTGAAGGAACTAGGCAACATGGCACCGTAACTTCGGGAGAAGGTGCGCCCTTTCTGGTGGCTACATGCGTAGCTGAGCTGGGAGGGGCCGCAGTGACCAGGCCGCTGCGACTGTTTATCAAAAACACAGCACTCTGCAAACACGAAAGTGGACGTATAGGGTGTGACGCCTGCCCGGTGCTGGAAGGTTAATTGATGGGGTCAGCCGCAAGGCGAAGCTCTTGATCGAAGCCCCAGTAAACGGCGGCCGTAACTATAACGGTCCTAAGGTAGCGAAATTCCTTGTCGGGTAAGTTCCGACCTGCACGAATGGCGTAACGACAGCGGCGCTGTCTCCACCCGAGACTCAGTGAAATTGAAATCGCTGTGAAGATGCAGCGTTCCCGTGGCAAGACGGAAAGACCCCGTGAACCTTTACTATAGCTTCACACTGAACGTTGAGTTCGTCTGTGTAGGATAGGTGGGAGGCTGTGAAACCTTGGCGCTAGCTGAGGTGGAGCCATCCTTGAAATACCACCCTGTCGTGCTTGACGTTCTAACCTGGGCCCGTAATCCGGGTCGGGGACCGTGTGTGGTGGGTAGTTTGACTGGGGCGGTCTCCTCCCAAAGAGTAACGGAGGAGCTCGAAGGTACGCTCAGCGCGGTCGGACATCGCGCACTGTGTGCAAAGGCATAAGCGTGCTTGACTGCAAGATCGACGGATCAAGCAGGTACGAAAGTAGGACTTAGTGATCCGGTGGTTCTGTATGGAAGGGCCATCGCTCAACGGATAAAAGGTACTCCGGGGATAACAGGCTGATACCGCCCAAGAGTTCATATCGACGGCGGTGTTTGGCACCTCGATGTCGGCTCATCACATCCTGGGGCTGTAGTCGGTCCCAAGGGTATGGCTGTTCGCCATTTAAAGTGGTACGCGAGCTGGGTTCAGAACGTCGTGAGACAGTTCGGTCCCTATCTGCCATGGGCGTTGGAGATTTGAGAGGGGCTGCTCCTAGTACGAGAGGACCGGAGTGGACGAACCTCTGGTGTTCCGGTTGTCACGCCAGTGGCATTGCCGGGTAGCTATGTTCGGAAGCGATAACCGCTGAAAGCATCTAAGCGGGAAGCGCGCCTCAAGATGAGATCTCCCGGGGCACAAGCCCCCTGAAGGAACCATCAAGACTAGGTGGTTGATAGGCAGGGTGTGTAAGCGCAGCAATGCGTTGAGCTAACCTGTACTAATGATCCGTGTGGCTTGACCATATAACCTCAAGTGGCCTTGGACTCGACGACACGTCGGTGTTCGAACCAAACAGTTTCGCTACGTCCCAACTTATTCGCCAACGGCAGGCCGCGTCATGGGCTTGTTCCGAGGCAACCAACGAGAGCGTGTGCGCGTTTATGGGCCAGTTGACCGGCTTCGCGACCCTCCACCCTCTCCCTGGTGACAATAGCTGCGTGGAACCACCCGATCCCATCCCGAACTCGGAAGTGAAACGCGCACGCGCCGATGGTAGTGTGCACTTAGCATGCGAGAGTAGGTCATTGCCAGGGTCTTTACCCCGAAACCCCGCAGCTACGGCTGCGGGGTTTCTTTTTTGATCGGGCTACTGGCAGTTGCGCTGTGAGAGCAGCTCAAGTCGGTAGTTCCAAGGGGGCGACGAGACAGATATCCGCCCCGGCATCGATGGCCGAAGATGGTTGGCAGGGGATTCGGCGATCCCGCATTCCGGCTCTGCCGTGGATGCCGGGTGTCCCGCGCGTTAGGCAAGCAGTGGGCGACCTCGCGACGGAGGTTGTTCAGCCAGTCAACCAGTCGGAATGACGGCGGCCGCCTGCGCTAGAGCAGCAGCGGCGTGTCGCCGCCGACGATGACGATATCGGCCGGGCGTCGTGCGAACAGGCCGACGCTCACGACGCCGGGGATCTGGTTGAGTTCGCGTTCGAGGACCAGCGGCTCGCTGATGGCCAGGCCATGCACGTCGAGGATCCAGTTGCCGTTGTCGGTCACCACGCCTTCGCGCCAGACCGGCTGCGCGCCTGTGGCGGCCACGATCTCGCGTGCGACCAGGCTCCTCGCCATCGGGATGACCTCGATCGGCAGCGGGAACTTGCCAAGCACGTCGACCCGTTTGCCCGGGTCGATGATGCATACGAACTTGCTACTGGCTTCGGCAATGATCTTTTCGCGGGTCAGTGCTGCGCCGCCACCCTTGATCAGGCACTTGCGTGGGTCGCACTCGTCCGCGCCGTCAACGTAGAGCGGCAGCTGGCCGGCATGGTTGAGTTCGATGACCTCGATGCCATGCCCGCGCAGGCGCGCGCTGCTCTGCTCGGAGCTGGAAACCGCGCCCGCGATCCGGTGCTTGATCCGTGCCAGGGCGTCGATGAAATAGGCAACGGTCGAACCGGTGCCGACGCCCACGACCATGCCATCCTCGACATAGTCGATGGCTTTCTCGGCGGCGTCTCGCTTGGCGTCAGTCATATGCGTCCGTTTGATGGCGGGTAAAGCTGAGAAGGGTTTCGCTGGCCGGCTTGGGCCGCGGGCTTGTCGATCGTAATGGCAGACGTCTGCGAATCAGGCCGCTCCCGCCAGTCGACGCGAGGCGCGATTCATGAACTATGAGCCGGGCTCCAATGACAGCAGGTGTTTCCACTGCGCGGCCGTCACCGGCAGCACCGACAGGCGCGTGCCCTTGCGGATCAGGGCGAAGTCCTCGCCCAGCGCATCGGCGTGGCCGCGGATGGCATCCAGGGAAACGGGTGCGTCGAGCTTGCGCACGAAGCGGACATCGACCAGGAACCAGCGCGGCTGCTCCTGCGTCGCCTTGGGATCGTGGTACTTGGACTTCTTCTGGAACTGGGTCGGATCCGGATAGGCCGCGCTGGCCACCTCGGCGATCCCGTAGATGCCCGGAACCTCGCAGTTGGAGTGGTAGAACAGCACGCCGTCGCCGACTTTCATGTCGTCGCGCATGAAGTTGCGCGCCTGGTAGTTGCGCACGCCGGTCCACGGCTCGTTGCCGACCCGCTGCAGGTCGTCGATCGAGAAATCCGTCGGTTCGGATTTCATCAGCCAGTAGCGCTTGCGTGGACTCATTTGGCGGTGCCGGGCGGTGCGGGAAAGGTTTCGCGCTCGCTGCAGATGGCGTCCATGGACACGTCCCAGGGCTCGGCAGCGATCGCGTCGACCTGCTGGCTGGCGAATGCCGCACCGACCAGCCACGGCGGCGGCGCGCGATCATGCCGGAATGCGAAGCTGCGATCGTACCAGCCGGCGCCCATCCCGAGGCGATGGCAGTTTGCGTCGAATGCGACCAGCGGCGCGACGACCAGGGCCATGTCCTCGGCGGTGAGCAGGGAATCGGGCGCGACGTCGGGCTCCGGGATTCCGAAGCGGTTCGAGACCAGCGCAGCGCCGGGGCGCCACGGTGCGAAGCGAAGCTGCTCCCCGTGCAGGACGGGCAGGCAATAGGTGAGGGTCGGTGGCAGCCGCAGTTGCCAGGCGTGCAGCCCGATCTCGCCGTCGACCGCCCAGTAGCCGGCGACGTGGCCGCGTCCGGGCATGAAGGTCAGCGAGAGCAGCTGTTCGGCCAGGCCCTCGGCTGCGGCGATGCGTTCACTGGCCGGGGTGGTGCGGCGTTGTGCGCGGATGGCGCGGCGCAGTGCGCGGGCGTCCTGGTTCATGCAGTGCCCATCAGCGGCAACTGCATCGCACGCGCGGCTCCGAAGGCTGGTGCCCCGGCGCGGGAAAACACGTCCTCCGCCATGTCGATGCATGCCAAACGACCTTGAACCCGGGGTTCAAGTGGGAGCGCCGGGAATCCATCGGGCTTACCGCTGCGAGGCGGGCTTGCACACCCGGTTTCCACTGCGCCCCCGTGGTCGTCATTAAGGGACAAGGCGTATGTTTGTGCACGCCGTCGATCACGGCAGAGGACGCGTGGGGAGTATAGCCCGGGAAGGTGTCCGGCCGGTTCCGTTCGTCGGTCGGCGTTCATCGCAGTCGGCGGCATCGGCCGCGTGCAAACGCTGCGATCAGGCATCGAGCAGCGTGTCGAGCTTGCGCTGGAGTTCGCCCAGCGTGCGCGCGATCTCGCGGTCGCGGTGGCCGGATTCGTCGCGCAACTGCTGCAGTTCGTGGGCAAAGTTGAGCGCTGCCAGGACGGCGACGCGATCGACCGCGGCCATGCGGTTGGCGCCGCGTACTTCGCGCATCCTGGCGTCGAGCAGCTTGGCGGCGGCCATCAGGCTTTCCCGCTCGCCGGGTTCGACGCCAACGGTGTATTCGCGATCCAGGACGCGGATGCTGGTCGGTTCGCTGGCGCTCACGTGTGCTGCTCCAGCGACTTGAGCCGCGCGATCATCGCCTCGACGCGCGAGCGCGCCTGTTCGTTCTTCGCCAGCAGCTGCGAGCGTTCGCCGGCCAGCTGTTCCTGCTGCTGGCGCAGGCTGCGGTTTTCCTCGGCCAGCCGCCGGGTGCGATCGGCAAGCGTGTCGAAGCGTTCGCCGAGTGCGCGCAGCTGTTCGATCACATCCTGACTGTCCATGTCGGCACGATAGGCACGCGGCAGGGGGCGGTCAAGGCGTGCCCGCGCCCGTCCGGCCCTGGCCCTGGTTCCAGTGCTGGATGAACGACAGGCAGGCGTGGGTTTCCAGCGGCGGCGACAGCCAGAACCCCTGGATCTCGTCGCAGTCCTTGTTTCGCAGGAAGTCGAGCTGGGCCTGCGTCTCCACGCCCTCGGCAACGACGTTCAGCCCCAGCGAATGGGCCATGGTGATCACCGTGCTGGTGATCGCGGCATCGTCCGGGTCGCGGGAGAGGTCGTCGATGAACTCCTTGTCGATCTTGATCGTGGTGATCGGCAGCCGCTTGAGATAGGCGAGCGACGAATAGCCGGTGCCGAAGTCGTCGATCGCCAGCGACACGCCGATCGCGCGGAAGGCCTGCAGCTTGTTCGCCGTCTGCACCGCGTTCGCCATCAGCACGCTCTCGGTCAGCTCGAGCTCCAGCGCGCCGGGCGGTATCCCGGTGTCGGCCAGGATCCGCCGCACCACGTCGGGGAAATTGCCGCGCAGCAGCTGCAGCACCGACATGTTGACCGCCATGTTCAGGTCGGCAAGGCCGTGCTGGCGCCAGCGCCGCAGGGTCAGGCAGGCCTCGCGCAGCGCCCATTCGCCGATCTCCAGGATCAGCCCGCTTTCCTCGGCAAGCGGGATGAACACGCTGGGCGGGATGACGCCGTGTTCGACGCTGGTCCAGCGCAGAAGTGCCTCGACCCCGGTGATGCGCGAGGATTCCAGCGCCAGCCGCGGCTGGTAAACCAGGTGCAACTCGCCGCGATCGATGACCTTGCGCAGGGCACCGGCGATGGTCGCGCGCTGGCGGATCGACACGTCCATCACGTCGTCATAGCGGACGAAGGTGCGCCGGCCCGCGGCCTTGGCCTGGTACATCGCGGTGTCGGCCTGCTTGAGCAGTTCGGTCGGGACCTGCCCGTGGTCCGGGTAGACGCTGATGCCGATCGAGGGCGAGATCGAGATTTCCTGGCGCTCGTCGATGATCAGCGGCGCCTCGAACGCCATGATGATCTCGCGCGCGATCTTGTCCGCGTCGGCCAGGGTGTCGAGGTTCTCCAGCACCACGGTGAACTCGTCTCCGCTGAGCCGCGCAACCGTGTGATGCTGGCCGACGGTCTGCTGCAGCCGCACCGCGGCCGAGCGCAGGATGCGGTCGCCGGCGGCGTGCCCGAGCGAGTCGTTGATGTCCTTGAAGCGGTCGAGGTCGAGGAACAGCACGGCGACGCGGTTGTTCTCGCGCCGCGCGCGCACGATTGCGCGCGACAGCCGTTCCGACAGCAGGGTGCGGTTGGGCAGGTTGGTCAGGGTGTCGAAGTTGGCCAGGTAGCGCAGCTCCTGCTCGGCGCGCTTTTGCTGGGTGATGTCGCTGAGCACCGCGACGTAAAGCGGCGGCTCGCCTTCGGCCTCCTGCACCACGCTGGTCTCGATCGCGCAGAGGAACTCTTCGCCGTCCTTGCGCCGCTGCCACATTTCGCCCGAGAAGCGGCCCTGGCGGGTGGCGATGTCGCGCACGTGGCGGTAGAAGGCCGGGTCGTGCTGCGGGCTGTCGAGCAGGTCGGCGCCGCGGCCGATGACCTGTTCGTCCTCGTAGCCGGTCATGCGGGTGAACGCCGGGTTGACGGAGACGAACCTGAAATCGCCGTCGAGGACCGTGACCGCTTCGTTCATGTTGCGCAGCACCGCGCTGGCAATGCGCCGCTCGCGCTCGACGTGCCGGTCGTTGGTGATGTTGAGTGAGGTGCCCGCCACGCGTCGCACGCGGCCGTCAGCATCGCGGGCGACCACGCGGCCGCGCGCGCGGATCCAGGTCCACTCGTCCCTGACGTCGAGCACGCGGTGCTCGGAGCGGAACATCGGGGTCGCGCCTTCAAGGTATTTGCGCAGGCGTTCGCGCACCAGCGGCAGGTCATCGGGATGGATTACCTGGACGAGTTCGACCAGCTGCGGCAACTGCGGCAGCCCGTCGTCGGATGCGGTTCCGTCCGGCTGCGACCGGCGCAGCTTGTCGGCGACCAGGTCGTAGTCCCAGTAGTGTTCGCCGGTGGCCCAAAGTGCCAGCTTCAGCCGCTCCTCTCGATCCCTGAGCTGGTCGACGTACGCCCGTTCGCTGCGTCGTCGCAGCGTCGTCAGGACTGCCAGCGCCACGACCAATGCCAACACCAGGAGAGTGATCCCCAGCACCAGCAGGTCGGCATGATCGATCAAGGCGAGCCCCTCCGCCGCCGCCCCCGCGGCTGGATGCAGTGTAATCCAGTTATGCGCGCGCAAAGCGGGCGCGGGCATCGGCGCGGCGTTGGTACACTGGTGCCCCACCGATTCCGGTCGCCTGCCTTTGTCCACGGCCCTGCCTTCCCTGCCCGAGATCGACGATGCCAGCCGCAGCCTCGGGCTGGGCGTGACCGCGCCGGAACTGCACGGCGCGCTGTGCGGCTGGCTGGCCGGAGGCGGTAGCGATGGTCCCGAGTGGCTGGGCAAGCTGCTGGTCGATGACACGTTGCCCGCGGTCGTCGAGGGCAGCGCCCTTGACCGCATGGCCAGGGCCAGCGCCGCACAGCTCGAGGACCGGAGCTTCGGCTTCGTGCTGCTGCTGCCCGACGACGATGCCGGGCTGGCCGAGCGCAGCGGTGCGCTGTTCGACTGGTGTCGCGGGTTCCTCGGCGCCTTTGGCCTGGCGGCCGGGAAGGATCCGTCGCTGTCGGACGAAGGGCACGAAGCACTGGCCGACATCGCCAGGCTTGCCGCCGCCTCGCCGCAGGAGGATGGCGACGAGGAAGACGAGGCCGCGCTGGCCGAGATCGAGGAGTTCGTGCGCGTGGCAACGCTGCTGCTGCACGGCGACTGCGCGCTCGGGCCGCGGCATCGCAGGAACCTCAACTGAGCGACGGGTGCATGCGATCCGGAGCTCGCCACATCGAACCCGCCAGCCCCGGGCCCGCCGGCCCGACCCGATTCCGGAACACCATGGCCAGCAACCCCGTGATTCCCAAGGCCAGCTACGCACGGCGCCGCAAGCAGCTGATGCGCATGGCGGGCAACGACGCGATCCTGATCCTGCCTGCCGCGCCCGAGCGCGTCCGCAGCCGCGACACCCGCTACCCGTACCGGCAGGACTCCGACCTGCTGTACCTGGCCGGGTTCCCGGAACCCGAGGCGGTGCTGGTGCTGGTGCCGGGGCGCAAGCACGGCGAAAACCTGCTGTTCTGCCGCGAGCGCAACCCCGAGCGTGAAGCCTGGGACGGGCCGCGCACCGGACCGGAGGGCGCGGTCGAAGCCTTCGGCATGGACGACGCCTACCCGATCGACGACATCGACGACATCCTGCCCGGCCTGCTCGAAGGCCGCACCCGCGTGTACTACCACTTCGGCCGCGACACCGATTTCGACCTCAAGCTGATCGGCTGGCTCAACCGCGTGCGCGCGCAGTCGCGACGCGGGGCGCAGTCACCGCACGAGTTCCTCGAACTGGGCCACCTGCTCGACGAGATGCGCCTGTTCAAGTCGCGCGACGAGCTCAAGCTGATGCGCCGCGCGGCCGCGGTCAGCGTGCTGGCGCACGAGGCGGCGATGCGCGCGGCGCGGCCGGGCGTGCGCGAGTACGAGCTGCAGGCCGAGATCGAGCGCGTGTTCCGCGCCAGCGACGCGTGTCCGGCCTACGGCACCATCGTCGGTGCAGGCGCCAACGGCTGCGTGCTCCACTACATCGCCAACAACGCGCAGGCGAAGGACGGCGACCTGGTGCTGGTCGATGCCGGCGCCGAGATCCGCGGCTACGCCGCCGACATCACCCGCACGTTCCCGGTCAATGGCCGCTTCAACAAGGAGCAGCGGGCGCTGCACGACCTGGTCGGCGCGGCGCAGGTTGCGGCACTGGCGCAGGCCCGCCCGGGCGTTGCCTACGAGGCCGGCCATGACGCCGCGGTCGCGACGCTGACCGAAGGCCTGCTCAAGCTCGGCCTGCTCAAGGGCAAGCTGGAAAAGAACATTGCCGACGGCAACCACAAGCGCTTCTATCCGCACAAGACCGGGCACTGGCTGGGGCTCGACGTGCACGACGTCGGCGACTACCGCATCGACGGCGAATCGCGCCAGCTCGAGCCGGGCATGGTGTTCACCATCGAGCCGGGCTTGTACGTGTCGCCGGACGACATGTCGGTGCCGGCAAAATGGCGCGGGATCGGCATCCGCACCGAGGACGACGTGCTCGTCACCCAGGACGGGCATGAAGTCCTGACCGCGGGCCTGGCGCGCAGCGCCGACGAGATCGAGGCTTTCATGGCTGAGCGGACGCGCTAGCCGATGCGCCATCGGCTGCGCCCGCGAACGCCCGGGCATGGATGACCGGGCAGGACGATCCGACGGGTCTGCGCACTATCGAATTGCGGTGCGTTCCAAAGGCGAACCGACCTGCGTCCGCATTCCGGAAGGTGCCTGCGACGTTCAACCCGCGCTGGCGAACTCCTCGCGCGTGAGGTTCACCGGCTCGCCGTCGGTGCAGGCCACGTCATCCTCGATGCGGATGCCGCCGTAAGGGCGGAACGCGTCCACGCGCGACCAGTCGACCGCATCGGCATGTCCATCGTGCCTGAGCTTCTCCAGCAGCATGTCGATGAAGTAGATGCCCGGCTCGATGGTCACCACCATGCCCGGCTCCAGCACGCGGGTCAGGCGCAGGTAGGGGTGGCCGTCGGGCTTGTCGATGGTGCCGCCGGCGTCGGAGGCGGCGAAGCCGGCGACGTCGTGCACCTGCAGGCCGATGCCGTGGCCGAGTCCGTGCGGGAAGAACGCCGAGCTCACGCCGCTGGCCAGCGCGTCTTCGGGCGGGATCTTGATCACGCCGAAATCCTTGAGGATCGCGGCCAGGGCCAGGTGCGCGTCCAGGTGCAGCTGCCTGTAGTCGGCGCCGGCACGGACCTGCGCGCCCATCTTTTGCTGCGCGGCGTCGACCGCGTCGACCAGCGACTGGAACTCGTCGCCGGGATCGGCCGCGTAGGTGCGGGTAATGTCGCTGGCATAGCCGCCGTGGCTGGCGCCGGCGTCGATCAGGAAGCTGCGCGCCGGCTTCGGCGGCAGCCGGCCCAGTTCGGTGTAGTGCAGCACCGCGGCGTGCTCGTTGAGTGCGACGATGTTGCTGTAGGGCAGGTCGCTGGCGTCCTGCCCGACGGCCTGGCAATAGGCCAGGTGGATGCCGAACTCGCTGGCGCCGGCGCGGAACGCGCGTTCGGCCGCGCGATGGCCGCGAACGCCGCGACGCGTGGCCTCGCGCATCATCGCGATCTCGTACGGCGTCTTGAACGCACGGTGGTACTCGAGGTAGTCCACGACCGCCCGCGGATTATTGGGCGCGAACGCGCCGTACTTGCCCAGCGCGCTCTGCGGCTCGCCCAGGATCGCGCAGCGGGTGGCGTTCTTCGGCAGGTGCTGCTGCGCCTCGTCGGGCTCGCGGATCACCACCACGTCGAAATGCTCGAGCCAGTAGCCGTTCGGAGCCTCCGGCACCACGTGCCAGTAGTCGTGCGGCTGCAGGTACACCAGGCGCGGCTTTTCGCCGGGCGTGTACACCAGCCAGCTGCCGGGGTTGCGGGTCAGCGGCAGCCAGGCCTTGAACTGGGGATTGACGGCGTAGGGATAGTCACGGTCGTCGAACACCTGGTAGTGCAGGGTGCCGCTGGGCACGACCAGGTGGTCCAGCCCGGCGCGCTCGAGCGCGGCGTCGGCGCGGATTTTCAGCACATTCAGATGCGCGGCATATAGGATTGCAGGTTCTGCATTCATCGACGGAGCACGATGGAGAGGTCAGGGCATTCTGCCGCAACCGCGACACCGCTGCAGGCAGAAGACGCCGCGGCGCAGTCGCTGTTGCTGGGGATGCCGGCGTGGGCGTTCGCGCTGGCCGGCATGCTGGCGGGCCTGCTCGTGACCGGCGCGGTGGTGCTGCTGGAACGCGGCAACCTCCAGGCCGAGGCGCGGCTGCACGACTCCCAGGTTGCCCGCCGCAGCGTGGCGCAGGTGGAGCGGCAACTGGAGACCAGCGGCCTGCTGCTGCGCGCGCTGCAATCGTCGTTCATGGTCAACGACGGCATCGACCGGCGGCAGTTTGTCGACGTCCATGACAACCTGCGCGCCGGGGACGTGCTGCCGAGCCTGGAGGCGATGGTGTTTGCCCGTCGCGAGAACCCCGCGGCGCCCGGGGGACGGCCGCGCTATGTCTACGAAAGCGTGGTGCCCCTGGCGGGCAACCGCAGCCTGGTCGGCTTCGACATGGCCGCGCAGGAAGTGAACCTGCAGGCGCTGTTGCGCGCCCGCGACACTGACCAGCCGGTGATGTCCGCCGCCTTCCCGCTGCGCCAGCCGGTCAGCGACCCGCGCGACGCGCTCGGCGTGGTCGTGCGGTTGCCGGTGTATCGCGCCGGCCCGCAGCCGACCGACGTGGCGCAGCGGCGGGAGCGCGAACTCGGTGCGCTGGGCATCAGCATGCGGGTCCGTTCGCTGCTGCTGGGCGGGTTGCCGGCGGACGCGCTGCGCCTCTATCGGGTGCGCGTGCTCGACAACACCGACGGTGCGGGCGTGATGCTGTTCGATTCCGGCGGCGACACGATGCCAGGCGCGCGCAGCTATGGCGGCGATGTCGCCTTCGGCGAACGCAACTGGAAGATCGTGCTGCAGCCGCGTGGCGCCGGTTACGACGCGAGCCTGCTGTGGCTGATGGCGATCACCGGCACGATCGCCAGCCTGCTGCTGGCACTGCTGCTGTGGTCGGCGGCGACCACGCGTCGGCGCGCGGTGACGCTGGGCCGCCAGCTGGCTCAACGCCACCGCGAGAGCGAGGAGCGCTTCCGCACCCTCAACGACCTGCTGCCGGCGCTGGTGCTGATGGCGCGCGCCGATGACGGCTGCATCGTCTATGCCAACGAAGCCGCGTCCGCGCGGCTGGGCGCGGACGTGGCCGGCGGCGCGACGCCGCTGGCCTCGCTGTTCGAGGATCCGGCGCTGCAGCACGCGCTGTCCGCGACCGGGGACGGGGCGCGCTGGAGCAATGTCGATACGACGCTGCGCACCCTGGGTGGCGACCGGTTCTGGGCCTCCACCTCGATCAGCCAGGTCCAGCTCACCGGCCGGGACAAGCTGCTGATGGTGGCCAACGACACGTCCGAGCAGCGCCAGCTCACCGAGTTGCTGAGCTACCAGGCCACCCATGATGCGCTGACCGGCCTGTGCAACCGGCGCGAGTTCGAGCGCAGCGTGCGCCGGACCCTGCAGGCGGTCGCCCGCGACGGTACCCCGGCGGCGCTGCTGTACATCGACCTGGACCAGTTCAAGCTGATCAACGACACCTCGGGGCACCTGGCCGGGGACCAGTTGCTGAGCCAGCTGGCGCTGGCGATGGCCGAACACCTGCGTGGCGACGACCTGCTGGCGCGATTGGGCGGCGACGAGTTCGGCGTGCTGGCGCAGAACGTGACCCCCGACGTCGCGCATCAGCTCGCCGAACGCATGCGCGCGCGCATCGAAGGCCTGGTCTTCGTCTGGGAACAGCGTTCGTACACGATCAGCGCCAGCATCGGCATGGTGATGATCGATCGCGCCGGCCTGACCCTCGACGACGTGTTCGCGCATGCCGATGCGGCCTGCTACATGGCCAAGGACCACGGCCGCAACCGCGTCCACGCGTACTCCGCGCAGGACGACGAGCAGGTGCGGCGCCGCGGCGAGATGGAGTGGGCCAACCGCCTGCGGTGGGTGATCGAGGAAGGCCGGCTGCTGCTTGATTACCAGGAAGTGCTGCCGCTGCAGGGCCAGTCCTGCCCAGATCCGCATATCGAGTTGCTGATCCGGCTGCGCGACGAGGACGGCCGGATCGTGCCGCCGGGCGCCTTCCTGCCGGCGGCCGAGCGCTACGGGATGATGCCGTCGCTGGACCGCTGGGTGATCGGCGAGGCGATCGCGAACTTCGACCGCCTCCACGCCAGCGGATGCGCGCCGGGGCGCTGTGCGATCAACCTCGCCGCCTCGACGCTCGAGGATGACGGCCTGGCCGACTACGTGCTCGACCTGATCGCACGCCACGACGTGGCCCCGGCGCGGCTGTGCTTCGAGATCACCGAGACCGAGGCGGTGCGCAACCTGGCGCGCGCGGTGCGGGTGATGCAGCGCCTGCGCGCGGTCGGCTGCCAGGTCGCGCTGGACGACTTCGGCGCCGGCATGTCCTCGTTCGGCTACCTCAAGAACCTGCCGGTCGATGTGATCAAGATCGACGGCAGCTTCATCCGCGAGCTCGACAGCGACCCGATGAGCCGCTCGATCGTCGATGCCATCACCGAGATCGGCCACCAGCGCGGGCTCGACGTGGTGGCCGAGTGGGTGGCCAGTGTCGGTGCCGCCGAGCTGCTGCGCGAGCTCGGCGTCGACTACGGGCAGGGGTTCGCGCTGCACCGGCCGGAGCGCGTGCTCTACCAGCGCGAATGAAGCGGCGCCGGCGGCATTCGCCGAACGCGCTGTCGCGGACAGGCGCTGCGGTCAGTGCGCGGCGCGGCTCATTCGTAGTGGCCGCCGGGCGCTTCGATCCACTTTTGCAGGTGAATCCGGTGCTTCGGTGCGATGGCGATGAAGCGGAAGCCGATCCAGGCCTGGCCCGGTGCGCTGGCGCGATCCATCCACAGCAGGTGCGCGCCCACTTCCACCATCGCCGACTTGCCGGCGCCGTCCGGCAGCGCGAACTGCAGCTGGTAGAGCGCGTCGTCGACCAGGGCTTCGCTGGCGATCAGCAGCATGCCGCTTTCGGACAGGTTGCCGATGTGGCCGACCACGCGCTCGGTCATCGCATCGGTGACCATGATCGTGTCGGCGGCCTTGCGCCGGCGTGCGCGGCGGAATTCGTTGATCATCTCGACTCCAGCAGCGCGGGCTCTTCGCCGCGGCCGGCGAAGCTGCGCAGCGCGCTGACCGCCGCCTGCCAGGCGCGGTCGACCAGGCGCCCGCGTTCGGCGGTGACGATGCGGGCCTGCCCGGCGGCGATCATGCGCGCGAGGTTGTCGAGCGAGTGCTCGCCGGTGCGCTGGCCGCGCTGGTTGACGAACAGTGCGTTGTCGGTAACCGGGCTGAACCACGACAGGCGCTGGCGCACGAAGTCGCCCTGCTGGTTGACGACGAATTCGATCCAGGTGCCGAACGGCATCACCCGCAGCTGTTCATAGCGGGCCTGTTCTTCCGGCGTGCGCGGCGGCAGCTTCGGGCGCTTGGCCTTGGCAGGGTCTTCGCCCAGCCGTGCGCGCGCCTTGAGCTTGACCGCCAGTTCGGTGCGCGAGGCCGGGTCGTCCTCGTCCTCGGGCACGCACTGGGTCAGGCGCTGCGCGATCACCCCGGCCTCGTCGGCGTGGTAGCCGACCTGGCCGAGTGCCTCGGCCACGTGGGCGGTCAGCGCCGGGTCGGCGAGCGCGTCGTCGCTGCAGCAGGCGGCGACGATCTGCTGGGTGGCTTGCACCTGCTTGCGCCATTCGTCCGAGCCCTCGCCCTGGCGCAGCAGGGTCAGGGTGAGGACGTCCGCCCAGGCCTGGTTGAGCAGCGCGCGGGCGAACTTGGCCAGGCGCCGGTCGCCGATGATCGCGTCGAGCGTCTCGGTGGCGCGCAGCTTGGCGACTTCAAGCTTTTCCTTGCCGCGCGCGGCCTCGACGTGGCGGCGTTCGAGCAATTCGGCCTTGCGCACCTGTTCCTGCAGGTGGCTCTCGAGCTTGTTGTTGCTGGCGTCGAAGACCGCATCGTCGCCGTCGTAGTTCTCGACGACGTGGGTGACCGCCTGCTGCAGCGGCAGCAGCATCTGCGGGTCGTAGTCGTCCTTGTCCAGCCACCGGGCCGCGGATTCGGCGACCGTGTTGAGCAGCCGGCGCGCGGGGTGGTGGCCCCGGACGAAGAACGCGCGGTCCTGCAGCGCCACGCGCAGCAGCGGCAACTGCAGGCGGCGGACCAGCGCGGCGGCCGGCGCGTCGGCGCGGATCTCCTCCTCGATCTGCCCGTACAGCATCGACAGCAGTTCGAACGTGTCGTTGTCGCGTTGCGACAGCGTCGCGCCCTTGCCGTGTTGCTGCCTTGCCTGGGCCAGCAGCGTCTGCTTGACGTCGTGCAGGCTGTGGGTGCTGCCGGCGGGCTGCGCCTGCAGGGCGCCCAAAGCGCTGAACACGTCGCGCGTGCTCAGTTCTTCACGTGGACCGCCGGGCTGGCGCGGTCGCAGCTTGCCGATCAGCGCGCGCCGCCCCGACATGAGCTGCTGCAGCATCGCCAGCGAGGCCTGTTCGTCGCCGTTGTCCGGGTCGTCCCAGGACTCGCCCATCCAGGCGGTATGCGGGCGCGGCTGGGCCGACGGCGGCCGGCCGGCCGGAGCATTCGCCGCGGGAGCGGTATCGCCGGCGCCAGCGCCGCCACCGTGTCCACCGCCGCCGCCGCCACCACCGCCGCCACCGCCACCGCGCCCATCGCTCGTGCCTGCGACGGCGTCCGAATCTGCGGCAGGTGCATCAGCGTGCTGATCCGCTCGGGTCCGGGGGACTGCGCCAGTCCCGGTGTCAGCCGAGCGGGCATCCCGGGGGGTGCCCTGCGGCGTGGCGCGAGCCCGTACCGGCACGAAGGTCAGGCCGGGCAACACACCCTCGACGTCCATCGCCTCGTCCAGCTTCTCGAGGCTGCGCGCATAGCCCGACATTACCTGGCGGTCGAAGACGCGGTACAGCAGCAGGCGCGCCTCGTAGGGCACCTGCAGCGTCTGGCTGGCGTTGCGCATCGCCCTGCATAGCGCCCGCGGCCCGAGCGGAATGCGTTCGGCGTCAAAGGCCGGGCTGCCGGCGAGCACGCCGAAGCGCTGGCCCAGCAGGTGCAGCGGCAGCGCCGCACGCGACTCCTGGCGGGCGGCGATCTCGCGCAGCACCGCGCCTTCATCCATCACCTCGTCTTCGACCAGGCTGAGGTTCTGGAACGGCGCGCGCGTGCCGGCCGCGGGCGCTTCATCCGGGGGCCGTGCGCTGCGAATCCCGGCAACCCCGGCTTCCAGTTCGAGCATGAAGCGCGGAATCAGGTCCGCCCGGTTCATGCGCAGGGTGCGCAGGGTCTGCATGTAGCCCGATTCGACGCCGGGGCTGCGGGCCAGGTCGGCCAACCGGAACAGTTCCTGCTCGAACTCCCTGAGCATCGTGCCGAGGCTGTTGTCCAGCTCGTCGGAGACCAGCGAGAGGGCGTGTTCCAGGGACTTGCGCACGCGCCGGGGCAAACCCGCGGCGGCAAGCGTGCGCGGCGTGGCATCGTTCGATGGCGTCGAAGCGGACATGGATGTGATTGTGCTCCCCTGCAGGCTTCTTATCACGCCGGGGGCAGGCGGGGCCAGCGTACGGATTCGGCGAGGGCCTTCGGCCAGCGCCCCCGGGCTCGCGATGGCATGGGGCGGCGGTCGCTACGCGTCCAGGAACAGCGCGATCACGTCGTTGCCGAAACGACGGCCCAGCGCGGTCGGCCGCACGCGATCGCCGTCCAGCTGCAACCAGCCGCGATCCCGCGCCTGCGCCAGCGGCGCGGCGATCGCGGCGCGGGGCAGGCCGGTACGCGCCTCGAACTGGGCCAGCGTGAATCCCTCGACCAGGCGCAGGGCGTTGAGCATGTATTCGAACGGCCTGCGCGCCGGCTCGATGGTGTCGTCGCCGCCGATGGCCTCCGCGGTGCCGGCGGTGGCGAGGTAGGCCGCAGGGTGCTTGTGCTTCCAGCGTCGCAGGATCGCCTGGTCGGCGCCCAGGGTGAGCTTGCCGTGCGCGCCGGCGCCAATGCCGAGGTAGTCGCCGAAGCGCCAGTAGTTGAGGTTGTGCGCGCACTGCCGGCCGGGCCTTGCGTAGGCGCTGACTTCGTACTGCGCGTAGCCGGCATCGGCGAGCATCTGCTGGCAGCGTTCCTGCATGTCCCACGCGGCGTCTTCGTCGGGGATGTCGCGCGGCGGCCTGGCGGCGAACACGGTGTTGGGCTCCAGCGTCAGCTGGTAATGCGAGACGTGCGCCGGCTGCAGCGCCAGCGCACGTTCGATATCGCGCTCGGCCATCGCCAGGGTCTGCCCGGGCAGCGCGTACATCAGGTCGAGGTTGAAGTTGTCGAAGCCGGCATCGCGGGCGAGCTTCACCGCCGCTTCGGCCTCGGCGCTGTCGTGGATCCGACCCAGCCGCTTGAGCACCTCGTCGTCGAAAGTCTGGACGCCGAAGCTCAGCCGGTTCACGCCGGCCGCGCGATAGTGCTCGAAGCGGCCGTGTTCGGCGGTGCCGGGATTGGTTTCCAGGGTGATCTCCAGCCCGGGCGCGAAGCGCAGGCGCGCGCTGGCGCCTTGCAGGAACGCGTCGATGGCTTCGGCCGGAAACAGGCTCGGCGTGCCGCCGCCGAAGAACACGCTGTGCACGGTGCGGCCCCAGGCCAGCGGCAGGTCGAAGTCCAGGTCGGCCAGCAGCGCCTCGACGTACTGCGCGAACGGCGGCGTACCGCCCGCGCCGCGGAATTCATGCGAGTTGAAGTCGCAATACGGGCACTTGCGCACGCACCAGGGCAGGTGGACGTACAGCGACAGCGGCGGCGGGGTAAGCATGGCGGGCATTGTAGGAGCGGCCGGCATTGCATGCGCGCGCCGGCTTGTGCAGGAGCGGCTTCGGCTGCGAGCTTCTTGCACGATGAAGGGATTGCTTGCGCGAGCGCACCTGGGCGCAACGGGCGTTGCCGGGTGCTGCCAGTCACGCCCGGCAGGCCCCTGCGGAGGGAGGTGTTCTGCAGGAGGCGTGCGGCTGCAGCCGCTCCTACAGGGACGCCAGTTTCTCGCGCAGCGCCGCCAGCGCCAGGCCGCGGTGGCTGATGCGGTTCTTCAGCGACGGATCCAGCTCGGCCGCCGACCGGCCGCGCTGCGGGTCGAGGAACACGGGGTCGTAGCCGAAGCCGCCGTCGCCCCGCCGTGCATGCAGGATGCGGCCATGCCAGCTGCCCTCTGCGATCAGCGGCTGCGGGTCATCGGCATGACGCAGCAGCACGATCGCGGCATGGAAATGCGCACCGCGGCGTTCGTCGGGAACATCGCGCAGCGCGTCGAGCAGTTTGTCGATGTTGGCCCCGGCGTCGCCGTGACTGCCTGCGTAGCGCGCCGAGTACAGCCCGGGCGCGCCACCAAGCGCATCCACGCACAGGCCCGAATCGTCGGCCAGCGCCGGCAGGCCGGTCGCGCGCGCAGCGTGGCGGGCCTTGAGCAGGGCGTTCTCGACGAAGCTCAGGCCGGTTTCGTCGACGTCCCCGACACCCAGTTCGCCCTGCGCGACGCAGTCGATGCCGCTGTCGCCCAGCAGATCGGCGAACTCGGCCAGCTTGCCGCGGTTGCCGCTGGCGATGACCAGTTTCAATGCGCCGGGCCGTCGTCGCGCGGATGCATCAGCGTGCCAGTGCCTCGCGCTGCGCGGCCAGCAACTGGCCGATGCCGCTTTCGGCGAGGCCAAGCAGGGCATCGAGCTCTTCGCGGCGGAAGGCGTGGCCCTCGGCCGTGCCCTGCAGCTCGATGAAGCCGCCGCCGTCGT
This sequence comes from Luteimonas mephitis DSM 12574, assembly GCF_000422305.1. Lineage (GTDB taxonomy): Bacteria > Pseudomonadota > Gammaproteobacteria > Xanthomonadales > Xanthomonadaceae > Luteimonas > Luteimonas mephitis. The sequence goes on from NZ_AULN01000012.1 coordinate 164,862, forward strand.
TCATCACCACGTTCATGTCGGTGTCGCAGTCGCTGTCTTCCGCGTAATCGAGGTCGAGCACCGGCACGCCGCGATACACGCCCACCGAAACCGCGGCCACCGCGCCGAAGATCGGATCGCGGCTGATGTCCTTGCGCGCCTGCAGCCAGCGCACGGCGTCGACCAGGGCCACGTAGGCACCGGTGATGGCGGCCGTGCGGGTGCCGCCATCGGCCTGCAGCACGTCGCAATCCAGGGTGACAGTGCGCTCGCCCAGTGCGCGGCGGTCGACGCAGGCGCGCAGCGTGCGGCCGATCAGGCGCTGGATTTCCAGCGTCCGCCCGCCCTGCTTGCCGCGCGCGGCCTCGCGGTCGTTGCGGGTGTTGGTCGAGCGCGGCAGCATCCCGTACTCGGCGGTGACCCAGCCCTCGCCCTTGCCGCGCAGGAAGCCGGGCACGCGGTTCTCGACGCTGGCCGTGCACAGCACGCGGGTGTCGCCGAAGCTCACCAGCACCGAGCCTTCGGCGTGGCGGGTAAAGGCGCGTTCGATGCGCACGTCGCGCAGCTGGCCGGGCGCGCGGCCGCTGGGGCGGGCGAAGGCCGCCGGAGTGGAACTGGACATGTGGGTGTTTGCCTGACGCGGTGCGCGAGTTTAACAGGGCGTCGCACATTCGCCGGCATGCGCCGCAGGCCTGCGCAGCCGGCACGCGGCGATCGGTCGCTCATGGCCGCAAACGCCGCCGATGGCATACTTTCCGCCCGACTCTCCCGCAGGGCCTTGCATGATCCGCAGCATGACCGCCTTCGCCGCCGGCGAACGCAGCACCGAATGGGGCACGCTCGGCTGCGAGATGCGCGCGGTCAACCATCGCTTCCTCGAGCTGGGCGTGCGCTTGCCCGACGAGCTGCGGCTGCTGGAGCCTGCCCTGCGCGAACGCGTCTCGTCGCGTGTGTCGCGCGGCAAGGTCGACCTCACCCTGCGCCTGCGCTCGAGCGAAGGCGGCGGCACGCTGCAGGTCAACGACGCGCTGCTGCGGCAGCTGTCCGACCTGGCGACCGGCGTGAGCACCCGTTTCCCGGGCCTGCGCACCCAGTTCACCGACTTGCTGCAGTTCCCCGGCGTGCTGCAGTCGAAGGCCGGCGACCCGGCTGCGCTGCATGCCCAGGCGATGGAGCTGCTCGACGAGGTGCTGGCCGAATTCGTCGCCGCGCGCGAACGCGAGGGCGGCAAGCTGGTCGCCGCGATCCTCGAGCGCGTCGACGGCATCGCCGCGCAGGCCGCGCAGGTGCGCGAACTGATCCCGCTGATCCGCGCCGGCCAGCGTGCCAAGCTCGACGCCCGCATCGCCGACCTGGCGCAGGCCGCGGATCCCGGGCGCGTGGAGCAGGAACTGGTGCTGTGGCTGCAGAAGCTCGATGTCGACGAGGAGCTTGATCGCCTCGACAGCCACGTCGTCGAGATCCGCCGCATCTTCACCCAGGACCAGCCGGTCGGCCGCCGCCTCGACTTCCTGCTGCAGGAGTTCAACCGCGAGGCCAACACCCTGGGCTCGAAATCGGTCGACGCGCGCACCAGCAACATCGCGGTGGAGCTCAAGGTGCTGATCGACCAGATCCGCGAGCAGGTGCAGAACATTGAGTAGCCGGGACCGGAAGCGCGGGATTCGGGCTTCGCAAAAGCGGTTACGATTCGCTTCGTAATCCTGGGGCAGGCTCTTGTCTTCTCGAATCCAGAATCCGGAATCCCCGACCCCCGCGCCCATGCGTGGCACGCTGTTCATCGTCGCGGCGCCGTCGGGCGCCGGCAAGTCGAGCATCGTCAACGCCTGCCTGGCGCGCGACGCCAACATCTGCCTGTCGATCTCCTACACCTCGCGCGCGCCGCGCCCGGGCGAGCACGATGGCGAGCACTACAACTTCGTCGGTCGCGAGGAGTTCCAGCGCATGATCGACGCCGGCGATTTCTTCGAGCACGCACTGGTGCACGGCGACTGGAAGGGCACGGCGAAGAAGGCGGTGGACGCGCGCCTGGCGCAGGGCCGCGACGTGCTGCTGGAAATCGACTGGCAGGGCGCGCGCCAGGTGCGCGGGCAGGTGCCCGATGCGGTCAGCGTGTTCATCCTGCCGCCGTCGCGCGATGCGCTCGACCAGCGCATGCGCAAGCGCGGGCAGGACAGCGAGGACGTGATGGCGCGGCGGCTGGCGGCCGCGCGCGAGGAGATGTCGCACTACGACGAGTTCGACTACGTCATCGTCAACGAGGATTTCGACACCGCGGTGGACGAAATGTGCGCGATCTTCACCGCCAGCCGGCTGCGTCGCGAGATCCAGGCGCAGCGGCATGCCGGACTGGTTGCCGCGTTGCTGGCCGGGGAATAGGCGATGGCTTCCCGCGCTTGCGGGAGCGTTACACGGTCGCGGGCTTCTTGCGTCGGCGATCTTCGGAAACGCCCGCGGCTGGCAGCCGTTCCAGCGGGAACTGGAACGCTGCGGCGGTCGAAAAGATGCGCAAGTGATTGATTTTTCGGTGCAACGCTTGTGCCGAGCCCGGACAATCCCGTAAAATCCGCGTCCCCCTATCTATTGAGTCGACGGCCCGACCGGCCGCCGGGAGAGTTATGGCCCGCATCACCGTGGAAGATTGCCTGGAAGTGGTCGACAACCGCTTCGAGCTCGTCATGATGGCCGCCAAGCGCGCGCGCCAGCTCGCCAATGGCGTCGAGCCGCAGATCGACAACTCCGAGAACGACGACAAGCCGACGGTGCTGGCCCTGCGCGAGATCGCCGCCCGCCGCATCGACCAGCCCTACATCGACGCCGTCGACAAGATCGAGCGCGAGCGCAAGGAGCGCGAGGCGCTGGAATGGGCCGCCGCCGAGGTGGTGGCCGACGAGGACATGTCGAAGGGCGACGACCTGTAAGAAGGCGGGATTTGGGAATCGGGATTGGGGATTCGGAGAAGCGGATCCCGGCGTTTCCCTCCAGTGCCGGATCTTGCGCGGCCCCGCGAAAGCGGGGCCGTGGCGTTTCCGGCCCCTGAACGCCGCTGGACGGCGCCGACCATCGCCCTGGCCATTCCGAATCCCCAATCCCGATTCCCAAATCCCGGCCTGAGGCCTTAGGCTCGACGCCATGACCCCCGCCGAGCCCGTCCACCGCGAGACCCCGACGCCCGTCGACGACTCCGCCCCGGATTACGTCCTAGACCTGGAGCGTGCGGCCGACTACCTGTCGGCCGAACAGCGTGCGCTGCTCCGGCGCGCCTGGGCGGTGGGCGCGGCGGCGCATGCGGGACAGCTGCGCAAGTCCGGGGAACCCTACATCACCCACCCGGTGGCGGTGGCGCGGGTGCTGGCCGAGCAGAAGGTAGACGTCGAGACCCTGGTCGCGGCGATCCTGCACGACACCATCGAGGACACGCCGCTCGACCACGCGCAGCTGGCGGCCGAGTTTGGCGAGACAGTGGCCGAACTGGTCGACGGCGTCACCAAGCTCGACAAGCTCAAGTTCCAGGATCGCCAGGAAGCCGCTGCGGAAAGCTTCCGCAAGATGCTGCTGGCGATGGCGCGCGACCTGCGCGTGATCCTGATCAAGCTCGCCGACCGCCTGCACAACATGCGCACCCTCGGCGCGCAGACGGCCGAAGCCCGCGAGCGCATCGCCCGCGAGACGCTGGAGATCTACGCCCCGATTGCCCAGCGCCTGGGCATGAACCTGATCAAGGCCGAGCTGCAGGACCTCGGCTTCCGCGCGCTGCACCCGATCCGCCACGCGGTGCTGGAAAAGCGCATCCGCGCGCAGCCGCTGCTGCGGCGCGAGGCGCTGGCCAGGATCGAAGCGCAGCTGGCGCAGAAGCTCGCCAACGAAGGCCTGCAGCATCGGCTGGTGGGACGCGTGAAGTCGCCCTGGAGCATCTACAATAAGATGCAGGCCGAGGGTAAGACCTTCACCCAGGTGATGGACGTGTTCGGCTTCCGCGTGATCGTCGGCACGGTCGCCGACTGCTACCACGCGCTGGGCGTGGTGCATTCGGTCTACAAGCCGCTCGACGGGCGTTTCCGCGATTTCATCGCGATCCCCAAGGCCAACGGATACCAGTCGCTGCACACGGTGTTGTTCGGGCCCTACGGCTCGCCGATCGAGGTGCAGATCCGCACCCAGGAAATGGACCTGATCGCCGAGCGCGGCATCGCCGCGCACTGGACCTACAAACACGGCGGCGAAGCGCCCAACAGCGCCCAGGTGCGCGCGCATTCGTGGATCAGCAGCCTGCTCGAATCGCAGCGCGGCACCGGCTCGTCGCTGGAGTTCCTGGAGAACGTCAAGGTCGACCTGTTTCCCGACGAGGTCTACCTGTTCACGCCCAACGGCGACATCCTCTCGCTGCCGCGCAACGCCACCGCGCTCGACTTCGCCTATGCCGTGCACACCGACGTCGGCAACCAGGCGGTGGCCGCGCGCGTGGACAAGAAGCTGGTGCCGCTGCGCACCAAGCTGGCGAGCGGGCAGAAGGTGGAAATCGTGACTGCGAAATCCTCGATGCCCAAGCCGCAGTGGCTGGAGTTCGTGGTCACCGGCAAGGCGCGCACCGCGATCCGCCACCAGCTGAAGCACCTCGAGCACGAGGACGCGATGCAGCTCGGGCACCGGATGCTCGACCGCGCGCTCGAGGAGCGCGGCAGCTCGCTCGAACGCCTGCCGGTCGCGCGCCTGGACGCCTACCTGGGCGAGCTGCGCTATCCGCGGCTCGAAGAGTTGCTGGCCGACATCGCGCTCGGCAACCGCATGCCCGCGCAGGTGGCGCTGACGCTGACCCGCGACAAGGACGGCGAGGCCGGCGTGCCCGACTCGGAGGCCATGCCGCGCACCGGCGACAAGATCCTGATCACCGGCCACGAGCGCGGCATCATCACCTTCGCGCCGTGCTGCATGCCGATTCCCGGCGACGACATCATGGGTTACCACACCACCGGCCGCGGCATCATGGTGCACCGGATGGAATGCCCGAACGTGTCCGACTACCGCAAGTCGCCGGAACGCTGGGTTGCGATCGGCTGGGACCGCGAGGTCAGCGGCGACTTCGACGCTGCGCTGCGGGTGGAAGTGGAAAACAGTCCCGGCGTGCTGGCGCAGGTGGCTGCGGCAATCGCCGAGGCGCACTCCAACATCGACGGCGTCGAATACCTGGAGCGCGACACCAACGTCGCCGCGATCCACTTCTCGATCGAGGTCAAGAGCCGCAAGCACCTGGCCGACGTGATCCGGCGCACGCGCCGGCTGCACGTGGTGCACGGGGTACAGCGGCTGTAGGAGCGCCCCGTGGGCGCGATGGGCGTCCGTGGGCAAGGCTGTTGCCTGCCCAGGCGCTGGATCGCGCCATGGTGCGCTCCTACAATCAGCGGATTCCATCAGCGGATGCATCAGCCATGCCACGACAGCCCATCCACAGCGACAACGCCCCCGCCGCCATCGGCCCGTACTCGCAGGCCGTGCGGGCAGGCGGCACCGTCTACCTGTCCGGCCAGACCCCGATCGATCCCGCCACCGGCGCCCTGGTCGAAGGCGACATCCGTGCGCAGGCGCGCCGCGCGTTCGACAACCTCAAGGCCGTCTGCGAAGCCGCCGGCGGCTCGTTCGACGACATCGTCCGCGTCGGCCTGTACCTCACCGACCTCGGCCAGTTTGCCGAGGTCAATGCGGTGATGGCGGAGTATTTCGAGCAACCCTATCCGGCGCGTTCGACGATCGGCGTGGCGGCATTGCCGAAGGATTCGGCATTCGAAGTCGATGCGGTGATGGTGCTCGGTTGATCGACCGGAGCGGCGTTCGCCGCTCGGTGGAGGGTACCGGCGCCGGTCCTTGCCGGCGCGAACACCAGCGCATCAGGAACCGGTTGCGGGCGTAACCCCGGCCCGCGGTGGCGCGCGCATCGCGCTCGGCGCGGCCCCGGTCCAGCGCTTGAAGGCGCGCCTGAACTCGCGCGCATCCCGGAAGCCGACGCTCGCACCGACCTGGGCGATGGACAGCTCGCTGTCGCGCAGCAGTTCGCGGGCGCGCTCGCTGCGGACTTCGTCGTGGATCGCACGGAAGCCGCTGCCGGCGGCGACCAGTTGCCGGCGCAGGGTGCGTGGCGTCAGGTGCAGCTTGGCGGCGATGTCGCCGAGTCCCGGCGCTTCGTGCAGGCGCGAGCGCAGCAGCTGGCGCACGGCGGCGACGATCTCCCCGCTGGCCGGTCCGCGCGGCATCTGCGCGCGGCACAGGGCCAGCGCCTGCTGCGCGCTGACCGGGTTGTAGGCAGGCAGTCGGCGCGACATCCATCCCGGGTCGATCAGTTCGCGGTTGCGCGGCATGCCGAAGCGGATTTCGCATTCGAACAACGCCTCGTACTCGTGCGCGTATGCGGGCGCCGGGTAGGCCAGCTCCAGCCGCAGCGGCCGGAACGACGGTCCGACCAGGCCGCGGCAGAGCATCAGCGTGCTGGCGAACAGTTCCTCGCACAGGAACGGCAGGATCGTGTCGTCCGCCGAACGCGGGCTGGCCACCAGGCACAGCGCGTCCGGGTGGGAGGTATCGAGTTCCAGGTCCATCAGGCTGCCGGAAACCGGCGCGTACTGCAGGCCGATCGCCACCGCATCGCCGAACGTGCGCGCGGTCGTCATCGCCAGCCCGAGCAGGCCGAAGTTGCCGGTGGTCTGCTGCCGGCCAAGGCGCAGGCCGATGTCGGGCTCGGGCAGGTCGCGCAGCGCGCGCTGCACGACGCGGCTGGCCTGGCGGTAGGACACCCGCACCGAGGCGTCGTCGACCTGGGCGCGGGTCAGGCGCAGGCCGGCGAACCAGCGCTCGCAGGCGATACCCCGCTCCTCGGCCATCAGGCACAGCCCGGACAGGATGTTGGTGGCGATGCTGGCCGCGGTCAGGCGCGGGTCTAGGCTGTCGCGATTCATGTGGCTCTGGTGAGTTTGTCCGTTTTGCCCCCCATGAGTATGCCGCCAATGCCCTCCACCCGCACGGACGTGAACGCCGAGACTGTTGCGGGGAAGGCCGCCGTCGTGTGCAGGCCGGGAGATGGGACCGATGGGGAAGATGACGCTGTTCGCGCTGGCCGCCTGTGGCCTGCTGGCTGCCTGCGGTGGCGGCGGTGCCGACCAGGCCGCGCCGGCCGTGCCCGCCGACGGCGGATACCAGAAGGCGCTGCAGCAACAGCTGCTGGACGCAAAGCCCGGTGATGTCATCGAGATCCCCGCCGGCCGCTTCAGCTTCGACCGCAGCCTCAGCCTGCGCGTGGACGGCGTGACCATCCGTGGCGCCGGCATGGACAAGACCGTGCTGAGCTTCAAGGGCCAGCGCAGCGGCGCCGAAGGGCTGATCGTCAACGCCAGCGGCTTCACCCTGGAAAACCTCGCGATCGAGGACAGCAAGGGCGACGGCCTGAAGGTCAACGAGGGCGAGGACATCGTCATCCGCGGCGTGCGCGTGGAATGGACCAACGGCCCGCACACCGACAACGGCGCCTACGGCCTGTACCCGGTGCAGACGAAGAACGTGCTGATCGAGGATTCGGTGGTGATCGGCGCGTCGGATGCCGGCATCTACGTCGGCCAGTCGCAGGATGTCGTGGTGCGCCGCAACCGCGCCGAGCGCAACGTCGCCGGCATCGAGATCGAGAACTGTATCGGCGCCGACGTCTACGACAACGTCGCCACCGAGAACACCGGTGGCATCCTCGTGTTCAACATGCCCGACCTGCCGCAGCCCGGCCACACCACGCGCGTGTTCAAGAATCGCATCTTCAAGAACAACACCGCCAACTTCGGCCGCAAGGGCACGGCCGTGGCGGCGGTGCCGGCGGGCTCGGGCGTGGTGATCATGTCCAACGACCGGGTCGAGATCTTCGACAACGAGATCGCCGACAACAAGACCGCCAACGTGCTGGTCGCCAGCCACTACTCGGCCGGCTACGACAGCAAGTACAAGCCGTCGGCGGCGTTCGATCCCTATCCCGAGTACATCTACGTCCACGACAACCGCTTCTCCGGCGGCGGCGATTCCCCGGACGGCCTGGACATGAAGGCGCTGAAGGTGGCGATGTTCGGCCTCAACGGCCGTTTCCCCGACGTCTTCTGGGACGGCTACGTCAACGCCAAGCGCGCGGAAGGCCCGCAGATCTGCGTGCAGGGCGCCTCCGGCGTGCTCGACGCGGATGCGCCCAACAAGTTCAAGAACCCGAAATCCGATGCCAAGCCGTTCGACTGCAAGCTCGATCCACTGCCGGCGGTGGAGCTGAAGCAGGCTTGAGCACGATGATGGTGGATCCTCTTTTGCACCAAGGTTCCCGCAAGCGCGGGAACGACGCGGCTGCGGTCGCGCCCGCGCGACAGGGCACGGCCGTTCGCCGCGACAGGCGCGGGCCGACCCGTGCATTCGCGGCAATGGCCGCGCGCTGGGCCGTCGTGGCGACTGCACTGCTGGTGGCCGCGTGCGCCCGGCCGCCGGCGCCGGTCACCTTCCACGCCGACGGGTATCCGGAAAAGCTCAGCGAGTGGAACGTGGTCTACGTCGACGGCAAGACGCTTGCGCTCAACGACCGCGTGGTGCCGTTCGACCTCAACACGCCGCTGTTCAGCGATTACGCGCACAAGCTGCGCACGGTGTGGATGCCGGAGGGCACGATCGCGGACTACCAGACGCACGAGGCGCTGGATTTCCCGGTCGGTACCATCATCAGCAAGACGTTCTTCTACCCGACCGCCGAGGGCAAGGACGCGGTCGCGCGGACCGGCGACACCTCGCACGACCACGTCGGCGAGGGCCTCGACCTGCACAACGTGCGCATGATCGAAACCCGCCTGATGGTGCGCCGTGAGCAGGGCTGGGTGGCGATCCCCTATGCCTGGAACGAGGCGCAGACCGAGGCCACCCTGGCGCGCACCGGCGCCGATGTCCCCCTGCGCCTGGTCGCCGCCGACGGCAGCAGCGAGGATTTCGTGTACGAGGTCCCGGACCAGAACCAGTGCGCCGGCTGCCACGCCAGCAACAACACCACCCGCCAGATCGTGCCGCTGGGACCGAAGGCGCGCCACCTCAACAAGGATTACGACTACGCCGGCGGCCGCGAGAACCAGCTCGCGCACCTGCAGAAGGTCGGTTACCTGCGCGGCGTGCCGGCAACCGGCGTGCCGCGCAACGCCGACTGGCGCGACGCCGCGCACGCCAGCCTCGACGGCCGCGCGCGTGCCTACCTCGACATCAACTGCGGCCACTGCCACAACGACAAGGGGCCGGCGGACACTTCGGGCCTGTGGCTCGACGTCGGCGACCACCCGCCGCGCCACCTCGGCCTGTGCAAGCCGACGGTCGCGGCCGGGCAGGGCACGGGCGACCACCGTTTCGGTATCGTGCCGGGGAATCCCGACGAGTCGATCCTCGTCTATCGGATGGACAGCGACAGGCCCGGCGTGAGGATGCCGGAGATCGGCCGGGACGTGGTCCATCGCGAGGGCGTCGAGCTGATCCGTGACTGGATCGCGGCGATGGAGGGGAACTGCGACGAAACCTGAGCCGGACCGGCGCTGCCGGGTCCGGACGCACACACGCACCATCACAAGTTTGGGGAAGGGGAACGCGATGACGTTGAAGCAAGGAATCCTGAGTGTCTGCCTGCGCCGCGCCCTGGCCGGTGCCTGCGCGCTTCCGCTGGCGGCGATGGCACAGCAATCGCCGCCCGAACCCGCCGCGCAGCCCTCGGCAGACGCGGCGCAGCCGGGCGACGCGCTGACCCTCGACCGCATCGTGGTCACTGCGCAGAGCCGCGAGCAGGAACTGCAGGACGTGCCGATCGCGCTGCAGGTGGTGGGCCAGGACGTGCTCGAAACCTCCGTGGCGCGCGACATCGGCGACCTCGACGGCTTCATCCCGGGCCTGGTGGTGGACGACATGCAGCCGACGCAGGCGGGGTTCCGCCTGCGTGGCCTGAGCACCGGCGACTTCGGCATCGGCACCGACCCGACCGTGGGCGTGTACGTCGACGGCGTCTACGCAGGGCGCGGCGGCGGCACCGTGCTGCCGTTCATCGACGTCGAGCGGATCGAGGTGCTCAAGGGCCCGCAGGGGACGCTGTTCGGCCGCAACACGGCGGCCGGCGCGATTTCGATCATCACCCAGCAGCCGTCGACCGAAGGCTTCGAAGGCCGCGCGCGCCTGCGGCTGGGCAATTACGAGCAGCGCTACTTCGACGGGATGTTGAACGTGCCGCTCGGCGAGGACGTCGCGCTGCGCGTCAATGCACTGCACAGCGAAACCGGCGGCTGGCTGGACGACGCGGCGACCGGCAAGTCGCTCAATGACGGCGACAACCAGGCGCTGCGCGCCGCGCTGCGCTGGAACATCGGCGACAACACGTCGCTGTCCTTCAGCTGGGACCACGAGAAGCTGGACCAGCGCTCGCGCCCGACCATCGGCATCGTCGACCTGCCGCCCGCGCCGGGCCTGCCCGCGTTCCCGGCGAACCCGGACGACTACCGCAATCCGTTCGATCAGCCGGCGTACACCGACGTGGCCGGCAACGACGAAGGCCGGACCTTCGACGGCGCCACCCTGATCCTCGAGCACGGCTTCGACTGGGGCCGGCTCACCTCGACCACCGCGTGGCGCAACTTCGACACCATCAACCGCGCCGAGGAGGACGGGACCAACCGCCGCTACCTGTACATCGACACGGTCAACCTCGAGGACAACACCACCTGGTACCAGGAGTTCAAGTTCAGCGGCAGCAGCGACCGCTTCGACTGGGTCGCCGGCGCGAGCTACTTCCAGGAGGACGCCAGGCAGACCAGCCAGGTGGACCTGTACAGCGACAGCATCGACACCGCCGCCAACTACGTGTTCGGCATGCCGATCTTCAGCCTGCTGCAGGGCGCTGCCGACGGCTACGGCATCCCGGTGCAGCTGTTCGGGAATCCGTGGATGGAGGCGTACCACAACACCCTGGACGCAAAGGCGTACGCGGTGTTCGGCGACGTCATCTGGCACGCGACCGACCGCCTCAACCTCACCTTCGGCCTGCGCTACACGCGCGACCAGAAGCGCTTCACCTGGTTCAACGACTTCCACAAGGCCGACGAGCTCAACCAGGCCCTGCAGGTGCTCGACCAGGCCGGGATCCTCGCCGGGCTGGGGCTCAATGCCGACTACTTCGCCGGCCTCGACCTCGCGTTCCAGGACCCGGTCTCGATGGCCAACAAGGGCAAGCTCAACAGCGCCAGCAATTCATGGAGCGACGTGAGCCCGCGCCTGGTCGTGGACTACCACCTCTCCGACGACGCCATGGTGTTCGCGTCGCTGGCAAAGGGTTACAAGGCCGGCGGCTACAACGCCTTCTCGCCGGGCGCGCATTTCGACAACGAGGAAGTGTGGAACTTCGAAACCGGGATCAAGCGCACCTTCGTCGACGAGCGCGTGCAGCTCGAGGCATCCGCGTTCCGCTATGTCTACGACAACCGCCAGGCGATCTGGCTCGACACCACGCCGCAGGTGCCGCGCTACGTGACCAACGTCAGCGACCTGACCGCCTGGGGCATGGAGCTGAGCACGCGCTGGTTCCCCAGCCGCGCCTTCAACATGGATTTCAACGCGAGCTGGATCAACTCCACCTACGACGACTACGTGACGCCCGACGGGCGCGACCTCAGCGGGCAGGCCACCGGCGAGCCGTGGTTCTCCTACTCCGCGAGCGCCAACTATCTCGTCGACTTGGCCGACAGCGGCCGCCTGCGCTTCACCGTGCGCCACGCGTATCGCGGTGCGAGCCGGTGCAACACGAGTTCCAGCACGCAGGGCAACTGCGGCCGCTACATGAACTTCACGATCGGCGAGGAGCAGAACCGCACCGACGTGTTCGTCCAGTGGAGTTCGCCGACGGATACCTGGGCGGTGGCGCTGTACGCCAACAACATGTTCAACAACCGCTATGTCCACGGCCTGAACCAGTACGGCACCACGGTGTTCGGTACCACCGGGGCGACGATCAGCGAGCCGCGCTACTACGGCATGGAGCTGCGCTACCGCTTCTGACCTGCAGGTGCGACGCGCGCCGGCATCTTCGCGGATGCCGGCCGTTGTCTTTCGGCCTGATGCGCAGGCTCGGGGTTGCCGGAGCGATGCCGGCAGCCGTCTGGTCGCACCGGCGACCATGGACGAGGTTGCGCGCGAGTCGCGGCACCCGTGCCTGCGTTACCCGCGCGGCGTGCCCGCGGGCGGCTGGCCGGGGCCGCTGGCCGGCCCCTTCCTGGCGACCTGCGGCACGTATTCCGATCCTTCCTCGCGGTCGCGATACAGCGCCGCGCGGACCAGCAGCATCAGCGTGATCGGCGTGGTCACGGTGAGGAACACCCCGATCAGGATCTCATTGAAGATCGGCCGGCCGCCCAGCACCGAGAAGCAGGTGATCGAACCGGCGAGCATGCAGAACGTGCCCAGCGTGGTGCCCAGCGTCGGCGCGTGCACGCGCTGGTAGAAATTCTTCAGCCGCAGCAGGCCGAGCGAGCCGATGAACGCGAGCAGCGCGCCGGAGAGCACGAAGATCGCGACCAGGATCGCCGCCCACGGCGGCAGGGCGTCGAGGTGGCTCATTCGATCACCTCGCCGCGCATCAGGAACTTCGCCAGCGCCATGGTGCTGGCGAAGCCGAGCAGGGCGATGATCAGCCCGGCTTCGACGTACAGTACGCTGCCGCTGCGGATGCCGATGGTCAGCAACAGGATCATCGCGTTGACGTACAGCGCGTCCAGCGCCACGACGCGGTCCTGCGCGCGCGGCCCGCGCACCATGCGGATGATCGAGAAGCCCATGGCGAGCAGCAGCAGGATCTGCGCCAGCGTGATCGCGACGGCGAGCAGGGCATGGCTCATTGGAAGATCTCCAGCAGGGGGCGCTCGTAGCGCTGCTGGATCGTGCCGATCCAGGTGGCTTCATCCACCAGGTCAAGCACGTGGATCAGCAGCACGTTCGCAGCGGGGTCGTAGCTGACCCAGATGGTGCCGGGCGTCGAGGTGATGATGCAGGCCAGCACGGCCAGGCCGTAGCGGTCGGTGAGGGCCAGCGGGATGGCGACGAAGCCGGAATGCACCTGGCCGGCGCCGCGCAGGATCAGCCTGGCGACGGCGAAGTTCGAACGCACGATGTCGTACACGACCCGCAGCAGCAGCCGCGCCGCCAGCGGGTAGTTGCGGATGCGTGCCTTCGGCGGGTGCAGCAGGCCGAATACCCTCGCCAGCGCGACGCCAAGCACCATGCCCAGCAGCACCGTGCCCGGCGACAGGCTCTGGTTGAGCACCAGCCAGATCAGCGCCAGCAGGGCGGACAGCAGCGGATAGGGCAGCCAGCGCCGCAAGAGGCTCATGGTGACGCACCTTCCGCCGGCAGGACGCCGTGGATGTAGTTCGCCGGATCGTGCAGCTGGCGCGCGGCATCGTGCAGGAAGTCCAGGGGTGCCTGCACCGCCACGGTCAGCAGCAGGCACAGGCCCAGCAGCAGCACGATGGCGCTGACCTCGGTGACGCGGGCCTGCGGGAAGCGCCGCTCCGGTTCGGCCCAGAAGATCTGGATGCCGGCGCGGCACAGCGCGATGACCGTGCAGAAGCCCGCCACGATGACCAGCGTGAACAATGCCAGCGCGCCGGTTCGTGGCGCCGCGTCGAGGGCAAGCGCGTCGAGCATGGGCGCGAGCATCGCGAACTTGGCCAGGAACCCCGACAGCGGCGGAAGCCCCGCCAGCAGCACCGTGCAGGCGAGGAAACTCACGCCCAGCATCGCCACCGGCGCCGGGATCACCACGCGGCTCTCGTCCTCGTCCGCGTACAGCCCGGCGCTGCCGACGTCGCCGCCCATCGGCTCGTAGGGTTCCAGCTGCAGGGCATCGTCGGCTTCTTCCTCGCCTTCCGGCGCGAGCAGGCCGGCGACGAGGAAGAACGCGGCAATGCCCAGGGTGGAGATCACCAGGTACGCCAGCGCGCCGGCGGTCACCGCGGGCTGCTGCAGCGCAATCGCGCCCAGCAGGGTGCCGGACGAAATGATGACGTTGTAGCCGGCCAGCTTGCCCAGGTCGCGCGCGCCGAGCATGCCGACGATGCCGGCGACGATCGTGGCCACGCCGCCCCACAGCATCCAGTCGCTGCCGAAATTGCGCGAAGCCGGACCGGCGCCGTCGCCGAACAGCAGCAGGCTCAGCCGCAGCAGCACGTAGATGCCGACCTTGGTCATCAGCGCGAACATCGCCGCCACCGCGGGCGCGGACGCCGCGTAGGTGCGCGGCAGCCAGAAGCCCAGCGGCCACATCGCGGTCTTGATCAGGAACGCCACGCCGAGGATCGCCGCACCGGCGTGCAGCAGGGTGCGGGTGTTCTCCGGCACGGTCGGGATCAACTCCGCCAGCGCCGCCATGTTGAGAGTGCCGGTGACCCCGAAGATCAGGCTGACGCCGAGCAGGAACAGCATCGAGGCGGTCAGGTTGACCGCGATGTAATGCAGCCCGGCGCTGACCCGGCGCGCGCCCGAACCATGCAGCGCAAGCCCGTAGGATGCCGCCAGCAGCACCTCGAAGAACACGAACAGGTTGAACAGGTCGCCGGTCAGGAACGCGCCGTTCAAGCCCATCAGCAGGAACTGGAACAGCGGCTGGAAATAGTGGCCGCGATGTTGCCAGCGCGCCAGCGCGGCCGGCAGCACCGCCAGCGCCAGCACGGCGGCCAGCAGCAGCATCAGCGCCGACAGCCGGTCGGCCACCAGCACGATGCCGAAACGCGCCGGCCAGTCGCCGATTCGATAGACCGCCGCCAGCGCGCCGTCGCCGCCCTGCTGCGCGGTAGCCAGCAGCAGCATCGTCGCCAGCGCCACCAGTGCCAGGCACGAGGCCAGGCTCAGTGCCACCGCCAGACGCTGGCGGCGTTCTCCGGCCAGCAGCTGCAGCGCAGCCACCAGCAGCGGCAGCACGATCGGCGCGACGAGCAGGTGCGGGCTCACGGCGTGCCGTCCCCGCCGTCGACGTGGTCGTTGCCGGTCAGGCCGCGCGACGTCAGCAGCACCACCAGGAACAGCGCGGTGGTGGCGAAGCCGATCACGATCGCGGTCAACACCAGCGCCTGCGGCAGCGGATCGGTGTACTGCTCGATCCTGCCGGCGGCTTCACGCAGCACCGGATCGGCGCCGGTGCGCAGGCCGCCGATGGAGAAGATGAACAGGTTCACCGCGTAGGAGATCAGGGTCAGCCCGATGATCACCTGGAAGGTGCGTGGCCGCAGCAGCAGCCACACCCCGGACGCGACCAGGACCCCGATGGCGATGGCCAGCACCAGTTCCATCAGCCCGCGCCTTCCGGCTCGATCGTCCCGTCCGCGGCCACCACCGTCGACACGCGCGGCCGGCGCAGCGACTGGTGCGCCAGCGCGATCAGCATCAACGTGGTGGCGCCGACCACCAGGCAGAACACGCCCAGGTCGAACAGCACCGCCGAGGCGAGCGGGATTTTTCCGAGCAGCGGCAGCTCCAGGTACTGGAAGTGCGAGGTCAGGAACGGATGGCCGAACAGCAGCGAGCCCAGGCCGGTGCCGACGGCCAGCAGCAGGCCGGTGCCGATCCAGCGGACCGGCAGCACGCGCAGGTGCGTTTCGACCCAGCGCGCACCACGCGCCATGTACAGCAGGATCAGCGCCACCGAAACCGTGATGCCGGCGGCGAACCCGCCGCCGGGCAAGTCGTGCCCGCGCAGGAACAGGTGCACGCCGAACAGCAGGATCACCGGGAACATCAGCTGCACGATCAGCCCCGGGATCATCAGGTAGTCGGCCAGCGACTGGTCGATCACGCGATCCGACCCGGCCGGGTCCTGCACCGAGTTGCGGCGCTGCCGACGCAGCGCGGCGATGCTCTCCGCCGCCGGCCGGAAGCGGCGCAGCAGCACGAACACCGTCAGCGCCACGATCGCCAGCACGCTGATTTCGCCCAGCGTGTCGAAGCCGCGGAAATCGACCAGGATCACGTTCACCACGTTGCGGCCGCCGCCTTCCAGGTACGCCCGCTCGAGGAAGAAGCGCGAGATGGAGTCCGACACCGGATGCATCATCGCCGCGTAGGCCAGGCCGGCAACCCCGCCGCCGACGACCAGCGCGACCAGCGCATCGCGCCAGCGCTTCAGGCGCGTGAGCGGACCATCCGGCGATACGCCCTGGATGCGCTTGGGCAGCCAGCGCAGGCCGAGCAGGATCAGGATCGTGGTCACCACTTCCACCAGCAGCTGGGTGGCCGCGAGATCCGGCGCGGACAGCCACACGAAGCTCACGCACGACACCAGGCCCGCGCCGCCGGTGAGGATCAGCGCGGCCAGGCGGTGGAACTTGGCCTGGGTGGCGGCGCCGATCGCGCACGCCGTGCCCAGCAGCCACAGCAGGGCGAAGGCCGGGTCGATGCCCGACCAGCGCGGCGGCGGCGCGTCGAACGGCGCGGTGGTCGCGGCCATGCTGCCGGCAAGCAGTGCAACCAGCACGATCAGGAGCAACTGCGGCTGCAGCCGCCTGGCCGGGAAGAAGCGCGCCAGCCAGCCCGGCAGGTCCGCGGCGAAGATCGCCAGCGCGCGCTCGAAGGTCCGCTTGCCGCTGAGCCGCCCGATCAGCGGCGTGCGCCCGCAGCGCCTGAAGTACGCCAGCAGCGCCACGTACATCAGGCAGCCGGTGATGAAGGCGATGACGCTCATCTGCAGCGGTGCGGTCCAGCCGTGCCAGACGGCCAGGCTGTAGGCCGGCGTCTGCGCGCCGAGCACCGAATGCGCGGCCGCCGCGAGCGACGGTCCGATCACCTGCGCCGGCAGGATGCCGACCAGCAGGCAGGCCAGCGCCAGCAGGCCGATCGGCACGCGCATCCAGCGCGGCGGCTCGTGCGGCTGGCGCGGCAGCCGGGTAGACGCCGGGCCGAAGAACACGCCGCGCACGAAGCGCAGCGAGTAGACCACGCCGAACGCGCTGGCCGCGATCGCCAGCAGCACCGGGACCATGCCGGTGAGCATGCCGCGCTGCGCCGCCAGCGTTTCGGCGAAGAACATCTCCTTCGACAGGAAGCCGTTGAGCAGCGGCACGCCCGCCATCGCCGCGCCCGCGACCACCGCAAGGGTCGCGGTGATCGGCATGAAGTGGCGCAGGCCGCCGAGCTCGCGCAGGTCGCGCGTGCCGGTCTCGTGGTCGACCGCGCCGGCGGCCATGAACAGCGACGCCTTGAAGGTGGCATGGTTGACGATGTGGAAGATCGCCGCGACCACGCCCAGTGCGCTCCCCAGCCCGACCAGCATCGTGATCAGGCCCAGGTGGCTGATCGTCGAATACGCCAGCACGGCCTTGAGGTCCTGCTGGAACATCGCCGCATACGCACCCAGTACCAGCGTGATCAATCCGGCGCCGCCGACGATCCAGAACCACTGCTCGGTGCCCGCGAGCACCGGCCAGAACCGCACCAGCAGGAACACGCCCGCCTTCACCATCGTCGCCGAATGCAGGTACGCCGAGACCGGCGTCGGCGCCGACATCGCCTGCGGCAGCCAGAAGTGGAACGGGAACTGCGCGCTCTTGGTCAGCGCGCCCAGCAGCACCAGGACCAGCGTCGGCGTATACAGCGCGTGCCCGCGAACGATGTCGCCCGCGGCGAGGATCGCATCCAGGTCGTAGCTGCCCACGATCTGGCCGAGCAGCAGCACGCCCGCCAGCAGGCACAGCCCGCCGCCGGAGGTGACGATCAGCGCCATCCGCGCAGCGTCGCGTGCCGACGCGCCGTTGTGCCAGTAGCCGATCAGCAGGAACGAGAACAGGCTGGTCAGTTCCCAGAAGAACACCAGCTGGACCACGTTGCCGGACATCACGATGCCGAGCATCGCGCCCATGAACGCCAGCAACAGTGCGAACAGGCGCGACAGCGGGTCGTCCGCCGGCATGTAGTAGCGCGCGTAGACACCCACCAGCATGCCGATGCCGCAGACCAGCAGCATGAACAGCCAGCTGAAGCCGTCCACCCGCAGGGTGAAGTCCAGGCCCAGCGACGGCGCCCATTCGAACACGTGCCGCAATACGGCCCCGCCCGCGATCGCCGGATACAGCGACAGTGTCAGCGCGAGGCAGGCCAGCGCCGTGCAGGTCATCAACCAGGCGGCGACGTTGCGGCCGCGGCCGCGAAGGACAAACACCACCAGGCTCGCCGCGAACGGCAGCCAGAGGATGGCGCTTGGCACGACGTGGTCAGGCATCAATCAAGGGCTCGAAGGAAGGGCATGCCGACCGCTGGCCGGGCCGCGCCGGCCGCACGCACGTGGCGGCGGCATGCTGCCACGCGCACGTTGCAGGATGGTGGCGATACCTCGGACAAGCAGGCTCCGGTGTCGGGGTGGAAAAACGGGGGCGTCATTGCAGCCGTGCCTGCGGGCGAGCGCAGTACCGCACCGGCAGGCATTGGGTCGTGCAGGGGGCGGCCGGCGCAGCGCAAATCGATCGATCCTGCGCGAGGCGTGGCTGGTGTCCGATTCTATACGGCAACTCCGTGCGGCAACCGTCGCTACCGACCGGCGATTGTGCAATGGTGGGTTGCAATCCTGGCCTGGAGCAGCCACCGCTGCGGGGAGATCAAGCATGAGCAACGCCAGTCCGGTCCCGGGCCGGCTGCAGGGAATCCTGGTGGCCACCGACCTCAGCGCCCGCTGCGACCGCGCGCTGGATCGCGCCGTGCAGCTGTCCATGCAGTGGCAGGTGCCGTTGCACGTGGTCCATGTGGCGCCGCGCGACGCGATCGGGGCATGGTCGGCAGTGGACACGCCGGCGTCGATCCGGCAGCGCATCGAGCGCGACGTGCAAGGCGATGTCACCGATGCCCGAATCCACGTGGAGCAGGGCGAGCCGGCCGAGGTGATCCTCGACGTGGCCAGGCGCCAGCGCTGCGACCTGGTCGTGCTGGGCGATGCAAGCGAAACGTCGGGGCGTCGCCTGCTCGGCAGTACGGTCGAAATCGTGGTGCGCAGTTCGCCGGCCTCGGTGCTGGTCGTCAAGCAGCGGCCGCGTGGCGCCTATCGGCGCGTGCTGGTGGGCACGGACCTCACTCCCGAGTCGCGCCATGGCCTGGACACTGCCGCCTCGCTGTTCCCGGATGCCGCGCTCACGCTGCTGCACGCGCTCGACATCCCCTACGAATCACTCTGGCTCGACCCGGCACGCCGCGCCGACCTTGTCCGCCTGGAGATGGCCACGATCGAGGAATTCGTGGCACAGGCGCAGCTGCCCGCGGACCTGCGCCGGCGCATGCAGCGGCTGGTCGAGCACGGCCATCCCGAAAGCATGCTGCGCAAGCATGCGCTGGAGCACGACAGCGACCTCACCGTGATCGGCGCGTTCCGTCGCGGCCTCGCCTTCCACCTGCTGGTTGGCGGTACCACGCGTCGGATCGTGCAGGTGGCGCCGAACGACGTGCTGGTACTGCGCGCGCCTGCGCAGCCCGGTTCCCGTCGACCGGAAGACACCGGCCTCGCCTGAGGGCGACGCGACCGCGAGCCCGGTGCTCGTCCCGCGCGATTGTCGGGGCAAGGGCCGGACCCTGACGCATTGGCGGGCGCAATCCCGACGCCACGCCGCGCAGCGCCGGGGTTTTTGTTTGCGCGCGATCCCGGCATCCTTGTGCGATGCCGGTTTCTTCCGCCGCCGCGTCGCCCGATCCTGCCCACGCCCCGCTGACCGGCCTGCCGGGCGTCGGTCCGCGCGTGGCGGAAAAGCTCGCCGCGCGCGGGATGACGACCTTGCAGGACCTCTGGCTGCAGCTGCCGCGCCAGTACGAAGATCGCACCCGCCTGAGCCCGATCCGCGGCCTGCAGGCGGGCGTGGCGGCGCAGGTGGAGGGCGTGGTCGAGGCGGTCGAGCGCGGCTTCCGCTACCGGCCGATGCTGCGGGTGGCGATCGGCGACGACTCGCAGGCCACGCTGGTGCTGCGCTTCTTCCATTTCCGCGCCGCGCAGGTCGCGCAGTTCGCACCGGGCACGCGCGTGCGTTGCTACGGCACCCCGCGGCTCGGCCAGCACGGGCTGGAAATCGTGCATCCCAGCTACCGCGTCGTCGGCGAACACGAGGCCGGAGAACTCGGCGACAGCCTCGATCCGGTCTACCCCGCGATCGAAGGCATCGGCCAGGCGACGCTGCGCAGGCTGATCGGCCAGGCGCTCGACCGCCTGCCGGACGCGGCGGCGCTGGAACTGCTGCCGCGCGACTGGCTGGCCGCCGGCCTGCCGGGACTGCGCGAGGCGCTGCTGACCATGCATCGCCCGCCGCAGGGCGCGGATGTCGCCGCGCTCATTGCCGGCACCCATCCCGCGCAGCGCCGGCTGGCACTGGAGGAACTGCTCGCCCACCACCTGAGCCTGCGCCGCCAGCGCATCGCCCTGCAGGCGCACGCCGCGCCGGTGCTGGAAGACCAGGCGCTGGCCGAGCGCCTGCGCGCGTCTCTGCCGTTCGCGCTGACCGGCGCGCAGCAGCGGGTGTTCGCGCAGGTCCGCGAAGACCTCGGCAAGCCGGTGCCGATGCTGCGGCTGGTGCAGGGCGACGTCGGCAGCGGCAAGACCGTGGTCGCCGCGCTGGCCGCCATGCTCGCCGTGGAAAGCGGGCGGCAGGCCGCGTTGATGGCGCCGACAGAACTGCTCGCCGAGCAGCACCTGTCCAACCTGCGCACGTGGCTGGAACCGCTCGGCGTGCGCATCGCATGGCTCGCCGGCAAGGTCACCGGCCGCGCGCGCGCCGCCGCGCTGCAACAGGTCGCCGATGGCAGCGCGCAGCTTGTTGTCGGCACGCATGCGCTGATGCAGGAAGGCGTCGTGTTCCACGACCTCGCGCTGGCAATCATCGACGAACAGCACCGTTTCGGCGTGCACCAGCGCCTGGCGCTGCGCGACAAGGGCGGCGAGGGCGGGCGCGTGCCGCACCAGCTGGTGATGACCGCCACGCCCATCCCGCGCACCCTGGCGATGGCCGCCTACGCCGACCTCGACGTCTCGGCGATCGACGAACTGCCGCCCGGCCGCACGCCCGTGCAGACCGTGGTGCTCAGTGCGGGGCGGCGCCCGGAGCTGGTCGAACGCATCCGCGCCGCGTGTGCGCAGGGCCGGCAGGCGTACTGGGTGTGCACGATCATCGACGAGTCCGACGAGATCGTCGCGCAGGCCGCGCAGAGCACGTTCGAACTGCTCTCCGGCGCATTGCCGGAGCTGCGCGTGGGCTTCGTGCACGGACGCATGAAGGCGGGCGACAAGCAGGCTGCGATGCGCGCGTTCAAGGCCGGCGAGCTCGACCTGCTGGTCGCGACCACGGTGATCGAGGTCGGCGTCGACGTCCCCAACGCCTCGCTGATGATCGTCGAGAACGCCGAGCGCCTCGGGCTTGCGCAACTGCACCAGCTGCGCGGGCGCGTGGGGCGCGGCAGCGCGGCGTCGAGCTGCGTGCTGCTGTACCAGTCGCCGCTGTCGCAGATGGCGCGGCAGCGCCTGGAAACCATGCGCGATACCAGCGACGGTTTCGTCATCGCCGAAAAGGACCTCGAGCTGCGCGGCCCCGGCGAACTGCTCGGCACCAGGCAGACCGGCCTGGCCGCGTTCCGCGTCGCCGACCTGGCCCGCGACGCCGACCTGCTGCCGCTGGCGCAGCGCATCGGCGAGCGCCTGCAGAGCGAGGCGCCGGAGGTCGCGGACAGGCTGGTCGAGCGCTGGATCGGCGGCGCGGCAAGGTATGCTGCAGCGTGATGCAACGCCACGCACCGTAGCAGCGCCCCATGGGCGCGATGTGACTTTCCGGTCATGCATCGCGTCCATGGGGCGCTCCTACGGCACATTGATTTCGATTCCCGACAACCCGATTCCCAGATGACCGAACGGATCCCGCTGCTGATCGACACCGACCCCGGTGTCGACGACGCGCTTGCGCTTTTGATGGCTTTCGCCGACACCCGCCACGACGTGGTCGGGCTCACCATCGCCGCCGGCAACGTCGGCCTGCACCACACAGTCGCCAACGCGCTGAAGCTGTGCGAGGTGGCCGGGCGCGGCGACATCCCGGTGTACGCAGGCTGCGAGGCGCCGCTGCTGCATCCGTCGCCCGATGCCGGCAACGTGCACGGCCTGGACGGATTCGGTGACGTCGGCTACGAAGCCGCCGTGCGGCTGCCGGAAACCGAGCACGCCGCGCAGGCGATCCTGCGCCTGTCGCACCGGCATGCGGGGAAACTGCTGCTGGTCGCGCTCGGTCCGCTGACCAACCTCGCGCTGGCGCTGAAGCTCGACCCCACGCTGCCCGAGCGCGTCGCGCGTCTGGTGGTGATGGGCGGCGCGGTGACCTGCCACGGCAACATCACCCCGGCGGCGGAGTTCAACGTCTATTTCGACCCCGAGGCCGCGCGCATCGTGTTCGAGGCCTTCCCGCATTTCGACCTCGCCGACTGGGAGGCGACCGTCGCCCACGGCCTGCACCACGACTCGGTGGTGGAGTGGCTGCGCGGCGGCGGCGACGTCGCGGCGTTCTACGAGCGCATCTCGCGCAAGACCCGCGAATGGTCGGCCGACCGCCGGGGCGACCACTGGCATTCCGCCGACGGGCTGGCGATGGCCTATGCGCTGCACCCGGACGGTGCGCTGGAGACGGCCGAGCGACCGCTGGACGTGGCGCTGGAAGGCCCGCACGCCCGCGGCGCCACCCTGGTCGACTGGCAGCGCCAGACCGGCCGGCCGGACCGGGCCCGGATCCTGCTGCGCTACGACCAGGCCCGGTTCGAGGCCCTGGTCAGGGGCGCGGTGGGCGCCGCCTGAGGTGGCTTGCGCCCGCCGGGCCCCGCGGGCTAAAATGCCGCTCTTGTCCACAGCAGAACCGGTGCCGCCATGAAGGCCGACATCCACCCCCAATACAACGAAGTCGTGTTCCAGGACGTGACTTCCGATTTCAAGTTCCTGACCCGCTCGACCCTTGGCAGCAAGGAGACGATCAAGTGGGAAGACGGCAACGAGTATCCGTTGATCAAGGTCGAAATCTCGTCTGCGACCCACCCGTTCTACACGGGCCAGAACAAGATCATGGATACCAGCGGCCGCGTGGACAAGTTCCGCAAGCGTTACGCGAAGTAAGACGCGCGACGGCGCCGCACAGGCGCATGCCGACGGCCGCCATCGTGCGGCCGTCTTCGTTTCCGGGAGGGCGGTTCGCACGCCATGCCCGCAACGCTGCATCCGGCCGCCGGGGCCGGATGGACGGCGGGGCCGAGTCCCGGCTCCAGTGCGCTGTGCGATAATTGGTGCATCGCGGCATGCCGCGGATTCCATCCATCCCGTGCCGGGACGCCAGCGGCGTCCGGACGGGCCACGAGGAGTGCATCAGTGTCCGAACCATCCGCAATCGATCAAGTCACGCTCAACGCCGGCGACAAGGCAGTCACGCTGCCGGTCGCGCGCGGCACGCTGGGTGCCCCCTGCATCGAGATCGCGAAGCTGCCGAAGGAAACCGGCTGCTTCACCTACGACCCGGGCTTCACCGCCACCGCGGCGTGCCGGTCGGCGATCACCTACATCGACGGCGACGCCGGCGTGCTGCTGTATCGCGGCTATCCGATCGAGCAGCTGGCCAAGGATTCCAGTTTCCTCGAAGTTGCCTACCTGCTGATGAATGGTGAGCTGCCGGACAAGCAGGCGTTCACCAGCTTCGAACACGATGTCACCCACCACACGATGCTGCACGAAGCCTTCAAGGGCTTCCTTGACGGTTTCCGCCACGATGCGCACCCGATGTCGATGCTGGTGGGGATGCTGGGTTCGATGGCCAGCTTCTACCACAACGACCTGGACTACGACGATCCGCAGCAGCGCCGCCTCGCGGCGATCCGCCTGATCGCCAAGTTGCCGACCATCGCCGCCGCCTGCCACCGTCATTCGGTAGGCTGGCCGCTGCGCTACCCGCGCAACAACCTGGAGTACGTGAACCGCTTCCTGCACATGATGTTCGAGGTGCCGAGCGGTCCGCTGGAGATCAACCCGGTCGCGGCCAAGGCGCTGGACCTGCTGTTCATCCTGCACGCCGACCACGAGCAGAACGCCAGCACCTCCACGGTGCGCCTGGTCGGTTCCACCGGCGCCAACCCGTACGCGTGCATCGCCGCCGGCGTGGCCGCGCTGTGGGGCCCGGCGCATGGCGGCGCCAACGAGGCGGTGCTGAAGATGCTGGCCGAGATCGGTGACGCGAAGCACGTGCAGTCGGCGGTCGACAGGGCCAAGGACAAGGAGTCGGGCTTCCGCCTGATGGGCTTCGGCCACCGCGTCTACAAGAACTTCGACCCGCGCGCGAAGATCATCCGCGAGATGTGCCACCAGGTGCTCGAGGAGCTTGGCGTCAACGACCCGCTGCTGGAAGTGGCGATGAAACTGGAAGAAGCCGCGCTCAAGGATGACTACTTCGTGCAGCGCAAGCTGTACCCGAACGTCGACTTCTACTCCGGCATCATCTACAAGGCGCTGGGCATCCCGACCGAGATGTTCACGGTGATGTTCGCAATCGCCCGCACCGCCGGCTGGGTCGCGCACTGGCTGGAACAGCAGGAAGATCCGGAGTTCAAGATCGGCCGCCCGCGCCAGATCTACACCGGCCACGACGTGCGCGACTACGTGCCGGTCGCCAAGCGCTGATCCCGGCCGCAATCGCGCCACGGCAGAACGCCCCGCATCGCGGGGCGTTTTCGCTTTCGTTCTGATTCTTCTTCCGACCAGCAAGTTGTTCGATTACGTGCTTCGCGGCTACCTGGCGGGCCCGACGCGGCCGGCAGCCCTCCGGGGCGAATGTCCTCCGGCATTCGCCTGGCGGCGAATGCCTCCCCCTTGATTTCGCCCCGAAGGGCTGCCGACCGCGACAGACTGTCGTATCGCAGGCCTGCCGAAAGGCAAGGCTCCTGCTTTTCTCTTGCAAGGGCACTCACATCACGGGCGCAGCGCTCGTAGATCGGTGAACCTTCGCGCAGATGCGCTCGTTCAGCCCTGCCAAGACTCGTAACCGTCGATCTCGTCCTGGGCCAGCAACTCGCGCAGCTGCGACGCCGAGGCGCGCTTCATCGGCTTCTCGTCGATGCCCGACAGCGGCGCCTGGCGCAGCGCGTCGGCCGGGAGCACGGTCAGGTCGAAGGTCAGCTCCTCGGCGCTGAAAATCCAGACCGGGAAATCGCCTTCGCGCGCGCGGTCCAGGCGCAGGTGGCGGCTGCGGGCATCGGCGGGGATGCGATGCTCGTCGAGGAAGCGCGGCACCGCGTCGGCGTCATCGGTGTAGAGCTGCAGGGCGACCGGGGTGTTGTCGTCCGCGGTGCCGTCGAGCACCGGGCCGACCAGGCGAGCGTCGAAGCCGGCGAGGAACTCCAGCGCGCGCAGCGCGGCCTCGCGACGCAGGCGCAGGGCGGCACGGTGGCTGTCGCCGAGGAACAGGCGCTGGTATTCGCGCAGTGCATCCTCGATCTCGCGATTGCGCGGCAGCGAGGCGTCATCAAGGATTCCCAGCCGGGTCGCGGCTTTCAGCTTGGCCTGGTGGTAGTCGCGGATGCCGCCTTCGGCCATCAGTTTCGCGGCTTCGTGGGCGAGGCGGTGCCGGCGTTCGCGCGTGCGCGTTTCGGCGTGCTGGCGGGCGCGGTGCATGTTGTCTCCCGGCAGGAGCGACGCGCCGACTTTACAGGATGCCGCGAGGAAGTCGATCCACGGGCGGGGCGGACGGTGCGCGACCCGTGCCCGCGCGGCCCCGGCTGGCCGTGCGGGCGCGCGTGGTCAGAAGATGTCGAATGCTTCCTCGTCCAGCGAATCGTCGCTGTTGTAGTCGGTGTAGTTCTGCATGCGCTCGAGGTCTTCGACCTTGACGTATTCGGTGATCCCGCCACCGCCGCTGTCGGGGATCAGCGTGCCGTTGCCGGCCACCGATACCTTGACCATGCCGTCGGGCGGGTCGTTGGGCATGACCGGGCGATCCTTCAGCGCGACACGCATGTAGTCGATCCAGATCGGCAGCGCGGCGCGGCCGCCGTACTCGCGGTAGCCGAGCGAACGGAAGTCGTCGCGGCCCACCCACACGGTGGTGACAACGTCGCCACCCAGGCCGGAGAACCATGCGTCGCGGTAATCGTTGGTCGAACCGGTCTTGCCTGCCACGTCCTCGCGTCCCAGCACCTTGGCCGCCGTGCCGGTGCCGCGCTGGACCACGTCGCGCATCATCGACACGACCTGGTAGGCGACGCGTGGATCGATCGCGCGCGGCGCGAGCACCGCGTCCGCGGGTGGTGCGGCGGGCTTTTCGGCCGGGGCGGGCGCGTCGTCGGCCTTGGGCGCGGGCTTGGCCGGCGCCGACTGCGCCGGGCCCAGGTTGAAGCCGTCCACCACGTTCGACACCACGACCGACTGCGAGCCCCCGACAGCGGCGCAGTGGCGGCATGCGGTCGCCGGCTTTTCCTTGAAAATGACCTTGTTGTCGCGGTCCCGGACTTCGTCGATGAACCATGGGGTGATCCGGAAGCCGCCGTTGGCGAACACGGAGTAGCCGCGCGCGATGTCCATCGGCGGCAGCGACGCGGTGCCCAGCGACATCGACAGGTTCGGCGGAAGCAGCGCCTCGTCGATGCCGAAGTGGCTGATGTAACGGCGCGCGTAGTCCACGCCGATCGCGTCGAGCAGGCGCACCGACACCAGGTTGCGCGACTGCACCAGCGCCTCGCGCAGCCGCATCGGGCCGGCGAAGTTGCCGCTGTCGTTCTGCGGCCGCCAGACCTTGCCGCCGCGCATGCGGAACACCACCGGCGCGTCGAGCACGATCGAGGCCGGGTTGTAGCCACGCTCGAACGCGGCCGCGTACAGGAACGGCTTGAAGCTCGATCCCGGCTGGCGCCGCGCCTGGGTGGCGCGGTTGAACTTGCTGCCGGCGAAGCTGAAGCCGCCGGACAGGGCCAGCAGGGCGCCGTTCTCGGGGTTCAGCGACACCAGTGCCGACTGCGCCCGCGGCAGCTGGTCGAGCTGCCAGGTCACCTTGGCAGGCACCGTCGCGGTTCCGGCGTCGGCGTCCGTGGCATCGGCAACCTTGCTGTCGCCGGCTGGCGTGTCCTTTGCCGGTTCGCCGGCTTTCTTCTTCACCGGCGTTTCGATCCTGCGCACCCGGACCAGATCGCCGCGCTTGGCCAGCGCCGACGGCGCGCGGCCGGTCCAGCGGCTGGCGCTGGCGTCGAGCGTCAGCGTGCTGCCATCGGCCAGCACCACGTCGATGCGGCCGTCGCCGCTGCGCATGACCACGGCCGGGATCAGTCCGGCCTGGGCGGGAATGCGGCGCAGGCGCGCGGACGCGGTGGCGGCGTCCTCGTCGTCGGCGAGATCGAAATGCTGTTCGACCTTGTTCCAGCCGTGGCGGTGGTCGTAGATCTCCAGTCCGTCGCGGATCGCCTTGTCGGCGGCAGCCTGCAGGGTCGGGTCGATCGTCGTGGTGACGTGATAGCCCTTGGTCAGCACGTCGCCGCCGTAGCGCGCCAGCATCTCCTGGCGGACCATTTCCGCGACATAGGGCGCATGCACCTCGATCGGACGCTCGTGCGGGCTGGCGTGCATCGGCACCGCCCGGGCCTGCGCGGCTTCGGCCTCGGAGATGAAGCCGAGCTCCGCCATGCGGCTGAGCACGTAGTTGTCGCGCCGCTCGCGGGCGCGCTCGGGGTTCGACAGCGGGTTGCCGCTGGACGGGAACTTCGGGATCGAGGCCAGCGACGCCATCTCGTCCAGATCCAGCTGGTCCAGCGTCTTGCCGTAGTAGAACTCGGCCGCCGCGCCGACGCCGTAGGCGCGATTGCCGAAGAACGACTTGTTGAGGTACAGCTCGAAGATCTCGTCCTTGGTCAGCTCGCGCTCCATCTTCATGGCCAGCAGCATCTCGGCCAGCTTGCGCGAATAGCTGTACTCCGAACTCAGGAAGATCTGGCGCGCGACCTGCTGGGTGATGGTGGAGCCACCCGGCACGCGCTTGTCGTTGGTGGTGGCGAGCAGCCAGACCGCGCGCGCGACGCCCTTGTAGTCGACGCCGTGGTGCTCGTAGAAGCGCGCATCCTCGGTTGCCAGGAAGGCCTGCTTGACCCGCTTGGGCACGTCCTCGATGTCCACTGGATAACGCCGGGTCTCGCCGAACAGCGCCATCAGGCGCCCGTCGCTGGCGTAGACGTACATCGGCTCCTGCATCTCCATGTGGCGCAGGCTTTGCACGTCGGGGAGCTTGGAGGAGACAACGAAGTAGAGTGTCGCGAGGGCAAGGCCGCCCAGTACGATCGCCGCGAGGGATGCGATCAGCGCCCAGCGCAGCAAACGGCGAAAACGTGGCATCTGTGGAAAATTCCTGTGGCGCGCATTGCAGGGGGCGGAGGCGCGGAGTATAGAGGAGCCGGCCACCGGGCCCGCCCGGACGGCGGTGGGGAAAGCGGGCCCGGAATGCGGCAGGCGGCACGATCCGGTGATCGCGCTGTTGCCAAGGGGTGAAAAGTCCGTTATTTAATGCAACGGGGCACGAAGCGCGCGTAAGCGCCCGTGACAAGGGGAGAAATCGTGGGGCTCATCACAAAAAGTCAGGCACCGCTCGTCGGCGTCGACATCAGCTCGACTGCCGTCAAGCTGCTCCAGCTGTCTCGGTCGGGTGACCGCTACCGCGTGGAGCACTATGCGGTCGAGCCGCTGCCGCCCAATGCGGTGGTCGAAAAGAGCATCGTCGAGGTCGAGGCGGTGGGCGAGGCCATCCGCCGGGCGGTGTCGCGCTCCGGCACGCGCGCCAGGCAGGCCGCCGCGGCCGTCGCCGGTTCGGCGGTGATCACCAAGATCATCCCCATGCCCGCCGACCTGGACGACGACGACATGGAGTCGCAGGTCGAACTCGAGGCGGTGAACTACATCCCGTACCCGATCGAGGAAGTGAACCTCGACTACGAAGTGCTGGGCATGATGCCGGGCAACGCCGAGATGGTGCAGGTGCTGCTGGCTGCCTCGCGTTCGGAGAACGTCGAGATGCGCGCCTCGGCGCTGGAGCTCGGCGGTCTCACCGCGCGGGTGATGGACGTCGAGGCCTTCGCGATCGAGAACGCCTTCGCGCTGCTCGCCAACTCGCTCAACATCCCGCACGACGGCATCGTGGCGATGGTCGACGTCGGCGCGACGATGACCACGCTCAACATCCTGCGCAACGGCCGCAGCCTGTACAGCCGTGAGCAGGTGTTCGGCGGCAAGCAGCTGACCGACGAGGTCATGCGCCGCTACGGCCTGAGCTACGAGGAAGCCGGCCTGGCCAAGCGCCAGGGCGGGCTGCCGGAAAGCTACGAGATCGAAGTGCTCGAGCCGTTCAAGGAGGCGCTGGTCCAGCAGATCAGCCGCCTGCTGCAGTTCTTCTACGCCGGCAGCGAGTTCAACCGCGTCGACCAGGTGGTCTTGGCCGGCGGCTGCGCGTCGATCCCCGGCGTGGCCGAGATGGTCGAGGAGCAGCTCGGCGTGCAGACGGTGGTCGCCAACCCGCTCGCACAGATGACGCTCGGGCCGCGCGTGCAGGCGCATGCGCTGGCCCAGGACGCCCCGGCGCTGATGATCGCCTGCGGCCTCGCACTGAGGAGCTTCGACTGATGGCCCGGATCAACCTGCTGCCGTGGCGTGCAGAACGCCGCAAGGTGCGCCAGAAGGAATTCGGCGTCATGCTGGTCCTTGCAGCGCTGGCCGGACTGGCGCTGTGGTTCCTGGTCAACACCTACTACAACAACCAGATCGACGGCCAGAACGAGCGCAACGCCTACCTGCAGACCGAGATCACGCAGGTCGACGGCAAGATCAAGGAGATCGAGGAGCTCGACAAGCAGAAGGCGCGGTTGCTGGCGCGCAAGGAAGTCATCGAGCAGCTGCAGGCCAACCGCTCGCAGATGGTGCACCTGTTCGACTCGCTGGTGCGCACGATCCCCGACGGCGTCGTCCTGACCTCGATCAAGCAGGAAGGCGAGAAGCTCACGCTGGAAGGTCGCTCGCAGTCCAACGCCCGCGTCAGTACCTACATGCGCAACCTGGAAGGGTCCGGCTGGATGACCAGGCCGGAGCTGTCGATCATCGAGGCCAAGGGCACGGTGAAGGGCCTTCCCTACGCGTTCTCGCTGACCGTCACCCTGGCCAATCCCAACGCGGCCAAGGACGAGAACGGCGATGGCGTTCCCGACGCGGCTCCGCCCGTGGGCGAGGCGCCCGTTGACGGCGCGACGCCGGCTGCCCCTGCCAAAGAAGGAGCCGCCTCGTGAGCCAGAAGAAAGTCAAGATCAGCGAGCTCGACATCAACAGCCCCGGCAGCTGGCCGAGGCAGTACAAGATCGGCTTCTGCGTGCTGCTCGGCCTGTTGATTTTCGGCCTGCTGTGGTGGGTGGTGACCCGGGACAAGGGCGACCAGCTCAAGCAGCTCGACCAGCGCGAGACCGAACTGCGCACCGAGTTCGAGACCAAGCAGGGCCGCGCGGCCAACCTCGAGCCGCTCAAGCAGCAGCTCGCGCAAATGGAGCAGCAGCTGCAGCAGATGCTGCGGCAGTTGCCGAGCAAGACCGAGATGCCCGACCTGATCGTCGACATCTCGCAGACCGCGCTGGCCACCGGTATCCAGAACGAGCTGTTCCAGCCCGGGCCGGAGACGCCGAAGGAGTTTTACGCCGAGAAGCCGATCGCGCTGAAGATGGTGGGCACCTATCACCAGTTCGGCGCCTTCGTCAGCGGCGTCGCCTCGCTGCCGCGCGTGGTGATCATGACCATGCACGACATTTCGCTGCGCCCGGTGAACGCCGACAAGGATCCGGCCGCCTCGATCCGGCCCAATTCCAGCCTTGAGCTCGCAGGCACGGTGAAGACCTACCGGTACCTTGACGAGGACGAGGCGGCTGCGCAGGAAAGCGCGGCAGCCGCGGACAAGTCGCCGAAGGGCGCCAAGGGAGGACACTGACATGGGCATGTCGAAAGCCGTCATCCGCGGCACGCTCGCCGTCGGTCTCGCGCTCGTGCTCGGCGCCTGCGGGCGCAGCGTCACCAGCGGTCCCGAACCCGCGCCCAACCTCGAAGAGTGGGCTGCCAACGTCAAGGCCAAGCCGGCCCCGCCACTGGATCCGCTGCCGGTGATGCAGCAGTTCGAATCCTTCGAATATGCCGCCCAGGGCATGCGCGACCCGTTCAGCGATGCGTTCACGTCGCAGGAC
This sequence comes from Luteimonas mephitis DSM 12574, assembly GCF_000422305.1. GTDB lineage: Bacteria > Pseudomonadota > Gammaproteobacteria > Xanthomonadales > Xanthomonadaceae > Luteimonas > Luteimonas mephitis. The sequence goes on from NZ_AULN01000012.1 coordinate 196,113, forward strand.
AGTGGCAGCGGCCCGCGCCCGGACTCGCATCGCCGCAAGCAGACGCTCGAGCAGTTCCCGCTCGACAGCCTCGACATGGTCGGTACGATCGGTCGCGGCAACAGCGTCATCGGGCTCGTGGTTGCACCCGACAAGGTCGTGTACCGGGTCCAGCCCGGCGTCTACATGGGGCAGAACGACGGTCGCGTGACCGCCGTTCGCGAAGATCGCATTGAACTCGTCGAACTTGTGCCGGATGGCGCGGGCGGCTGGCTGGAAAGGCCGGCGTCGGTCGCGCTCGAAGACAATTGATAGGGGAAGCCAGATGACCGTTACCCAAGCGCAACACCTGCAGAAGAGCCGGCGTGCCATGCCCTTGCGAGCCAGCATGGCCGGTCTCGTCGTGGGGCTGGTCTCGGCCTTCGGCGCCGTGCATGCCGAGCAACCCGCCGCTGCCGCGTCCTACTTCGCGGTCGCGCAGGCTGCCGCGCCCGCGGCGCACGACCCGGCCAGGCAGGTTGCCGGCGGACTGGCCGTCTCCAGCATCGACTTCAAGCGCGGCGACGGCGGCTCCGGCAAGCTGATCATGCGTTTCAGCGGCGACGGTGCCATGCCCGACCTGCGCAAGCAGGGCTCCGACGTGGTCATCAACGTGGGCAACGCGAGCCTGTCGCCCGCGCTGCAGCGCCCGCTCAACGTCACCGACTTCGCCACGCCGGTGCAGCGGATCGACGCCAGCCAGGCCGGCGTCGGCTCGCAGATCGTGCTCAGCACCAATGGCCCGTTCGAGTCGATGGCCTACCAGACCGGCCGCGACTACATCGTCGAGATCGTGCCGCGTGCCGCGGCGTCGACGCGTGCGGTAGGCGCGCCGCAGTCCGCGGCCCGCAGCAGCGACGTCGATCCACTCGAGCGCAAGTACACCGGCAAGCCGGTGACCTTCGACTTTCAGAACATCGCTGTGCGCACGGTGCTGAAGCTGATCGCCGACGAGTCGCACCTGAACATCGTCGCCTCCGATTCGGTGACCGGCGACGTGACCCTGCGCCTGGACAACGTGCCGTGGGACCAGGCGCTGGACATCGTGCTGCAGGCCAAGGGCCTGGACAAGCGCCGCAGCGGCAACGTCATCTGGGTTGCGCCGCAAGTGGAAATCGCCGGGTACGAGAAGGCCAAGGCCGATGCTCGCATCGCGATCGAGGAACGTGCCGAAATGGTGACCGAGTACATCCCGGTCAACTACGGCAGCGCCGAGGACATTGCCAAGCTGCTGACCGAAGAAAGCAAGAACAGCATGAACGGCGGTGGTGGCGGCAATTCCGGCGGTGGCAATAACAACCAGAGCCGCGGCTTCCTGTCGTCGCGCGGCAGCCTCAGCTTCGACCGGCGTACCAACACCCTGCTGGTGATCGACATTCCCGAGCGCGTCGCCAACATCAAGAACCTGGTCAGCGAGCTCGACCGCCCGGTCGACCAGGTGGTGATCGAGGCGCGCATCGTGATCGCAACCGAATCGTTCGCTCGCGAACTGGGCGCCAAGTTCGGGTTCAACGGTGCGACCGGCAAGCCGGGCGACCGCAGTTCGCTGGGTTTTGGCGGCACCACCTCGGATTCCAGCACGAACGCGATCAATCGCGGCGACGCGGTGATGAACGGCGACCGGACCTTCGATGCCTCGCATGGCCTGAGCGTCAACCTGCCGGCCACGCTCGCGGGCGCCGGTTCGTTCGCGCTGTCGATCCTCAACGCCGGCTACCTGCTCGACGTCGAGCTGTCGGCGCTGCAGACCGAAGGCCGCGGCGAGGTCATCTCCAACCCGCGCGTGGTCACCAGCAACCAGAAGGAAGCGGTGATCACCCAGGGCCGCGAGATCGGCTACATCACCGTGACCGGCGGCCAGAGCAACAATGTGCCGACCGTGCAGTTCAAGGAAGCGCTGCTGCAGCTCAAGGTCACGCCCACCATCACCAACGATGGCCGCGTGTTCCTCAACATGTTCGTGACCAAGAACGAGCAGGACGGCCGGATCGACCTGGGCGACTTCGGCTACGTGCCGACCATCGCCCGCCGCGAGGTCAACACCGCGGTGCTGGTCGACGACGGGCAGACGGTGGTGATCGGCGGCGTGTACGAGTTCAAGGACCAGAATGACGTGTCCAAGATCCCGTTCCTCGGCGACATCCCGTTCCTCGGCAACCTGTTCAAGCGCAAGACGCGCAGCAAGGAAAAGGCCGAGCTGCTGGTGTTCGTCACGCCCAAGATCCTGCGGGTGGCCCAGCGCAACTAGCTTGCCCGTCCAGCAAGACGGATCAACGGGGCCTTCGGGCCCCGTTTCCGTTTTTGCGGGATCCGCCCGGCAAGGAGAGGCTTGCGGGAATCCACGGACATCGCCAGGCGCTGCCCGTGCCGGCTCCACAACCTGCGCGTGGCTGAACGCCGACCGGAACCATGCGGTCGCACTTCGGTCAAACTGGACCCGACGCCATCCGGGCGCCGCCGCATGGCCGATCCATGGATACACCCAGCCACGACGTTTCCCGCCTGCACGGCCTGTTCGCCACCCTGCGCGAAGACCTTTCGAAGCAGATCGTCGGCCAGTCCGGACTGGTCGAGCGCCTGTTGATCGCCCTGCTGGCGGACGGGCACCTGCTGGTCGAAGGTGCCCCCGGGCTGGCCAAGACCACGGCGATCCGGGCCCTGGCCGCGCGCGTCGAAGCCGATTTCGCCCGCGTCCAGTTCACGCCCGACCTGCTGCCGGCCGACCTGACCGGCACCGAGGTCTGGCGCCCGCAGGACGGGCGGTTTGAATTCCAGCCCGGGCCGATCTTCCACTCGGTGCTGCTGGCCGACGAGATCAACCGCGCGCCGGCCAAGGTGCAGTCGGCGCTGCTCGAGGCGATGGGCGAGCGCCAGGTGACCGTCGGCCGCCAGACCTACGCGCTGCCGCCGCTGTTCCTGGTGATGGCGACGCAGAACCCGATCGAACAGGAGGGCACGTTCCCGCTGCCCGAGGCGCAGCTCGACCGATTCCTGATGTACGTGCGCATCGGCTACCCCGAGGCCGACGCCGAAGGCGAGATCCTGCGGCTGGCGCGCGAGCGTGCCAAGCAGGGATTGCAGGCCGAAGGCGCGGCAGTCGAACGCATCTCGCAGGCCGACGTGTTCGCCGCGCGCGCCGCGGTACTCGACCTCCACTTCGCCCCTCAGCTGGAACGCTACCTGATCGAACTGGTGCTGGCCTCGCGCGACGCCGCGCGCTATGACCCGGCGCTGGCGCGCCGCATCAGCTGGGGCGCAAGCCCGCGCGGCTCGATCGCGCTCGAACGCTGCGCGCGCGCGCGCGCCTGGCTGGCGGGCCGCGATTTCGTCACCCCTGACGATATCCGCGCCATCGCACCCGACGTGCTGCGGCACCGCGTACTGCCCAGCTACGAGGCCACCGCGGAAGGCTGGGACGGTGATCGCCTCGTCGCCGGCCTGCTCGACAAGGTGCCGTTGCCGTGAAGAGCCGGGATTGGGGATTCGGGATTGGGACTTCGAAAGAGCAGGCTCCGCAGACGCTGGTCGTGCCGCAGGTGGCAGCAGGCGCTTCCCCGAATCCCCAATCCCGAATCCCCAAACCCGGCATTCAACCCACCCTGGCCGAACTGGTCGCGCTGCGCGCCGCGGCGCAGGGCCGCCGGCCGCCGCGGCGCGGACGCCACGGCGTGAGCGGGCAGGCGCCGTCGCCGCTGCGCGGGCGCGGCATGGAGTACGCGGAATCGCGCGAGTATGCGATTGGCGATGACGCGCGGCACATCGACTGGCGGCTCACCGCGCGCAGCGGCAAGCCGCACACCAAGCTGTTCCAGGCCGAACGCGAACGGCTGACGCTGATCGTCGCCGACACCGCGCCGGCGCTGTATTTCGGCACCCGGGTGCGGTTCAAGTCGGTGCAGGCCGCGCGCGCGGGCGCGGTGGCCGCATGGGCCGCGGTGCGCGACGGCGACCGGATCGCGGCGCTGCGCGGCAGTGCGTCCGAACCGCCGGTGCCGCCGGCAGCGGGGCCGCGTGGTGCCTTGCGCGTGCTCGATGCGCTGGTGCGCTGGTACTCGCAACCGCCCGCGGACGATGGCGGCCTGGCGCTCGCCCTCGATCACGCCGGGCGCCTGCTGCGGCCGGGGTCGCGGATGGTCGTGCTGGCCGATGCCGCCAGCGTCGCTGGCGTCCCCGCATCGCGCTGGGCGGCGCTGTCGATGCACGGCGAGGTGATCGTACTGCTGCTCGCCGACCCGCTGGAACGCGACCCGCCGCGTGCGCCGCTGCCGTTCGCCACGTCGGCACACCGGCTGGAACTCGACCTCGGCGTCGCCGCGCAGCGCCAGCGCTGGCGCAACGAATTCGTCGCGCCGGTCAAGGATGCGCTGGCGACGCTGCCGGCGCGCGGCGTGCGCGTGCAGGTGCTGTCCAGCGACGCGCCCAGTGACTCCTGGCTGCCGGGGCGCGCCGGGCCAAGGGCGGCCTGACGATGATGCAAGAGCTGCCACTGCGCGACATCCACCAGCCGCCGGCGCCGCCGTGGTGGCCGCCTGCGCCGGGCTGGTGGTGGCTGGCGGCGACGCTGCTGGTGCTGTTGGCATTCGCGGCGTGGTGGTGGCTGCGCGCGCGTCGCCGTCGCGCTGCGATCGTGCGGTTGTTCGACGAGCGGGTGCGCGCTGCGGCGACGCCGGTCGAACGCGTCGCGGCGATGTCCGAGCTGCTGCGTCGCGCATCGCGTCGGAGCGACCCGGCGGCCGATCGATTGCAGGGCGATGCCTGGCTGGCATTCCTCGATGGCGACAGCAAGGCCGCGCCCGGCCCGTTTTCCGATGGCGCCGGGCGCGTGCTGCTCGACGGCGGGTTCCGCCGCGAGATCGACGAGGCCGAGGCGGCGGCGCTGCTGCCGCTCGCGCGCCGACGTTATCTCGAGCTGATGGCGGTGCGGCGATGAGCGCGTCGTGGCCTGCCCTGGGCGGCGAGTGGTTCGCGGGCTTCGCCTGGCCCTGGCTGCTGCTGGCCCTGCCGCTGCCGTGGCTCATGCGGCGCCTGCTGCCGGCGGCGCGCAGCACCTCGGCCGCGCTCAAGGTGCCGTATGGCGCGCGCCTCGATGCGATTGCCGGCGGTGGCGGGTTCGCACGCGGCGGCCATGCCCCGTGGTGGCTGTGGCTGGCATGGCTGCTGCTGTGCGTGGCCGCTGCAAGGCCGCAGCAGCTGGGCGAAGCGGTGCAACCGCCGCAGAGCGGGCGCGACCTGATGCTGGCCGTCGACCTGTCCGGCAGCATGGGCGAGGAGGACATGACGCTCGGCAACGCCGTCGTCGACCGGCTGACCGCGGCCAAGGCGGTGATCGCCGACTTCCTCGACCGCCGCGTCGGCGACCGCGTCGGCCTGCTGGTCTTCGGCCAGAAGGCCTACGCGCTGGCGCCATTGACCCTGGACCGCGAAAGCGTGCGCCAGCAGCTGCGCGACAGCGTGGTGGGCCTGGCCGGGCGCGAGACCGCGATCGGCGACGCGATCGGCCTGGCGGTCAAGCGCCTGCGCGCGCAGCCGGCCGGGCAGCGGGTGGTGATCCTGTTGACCGACGGGGTCAGCAACGCCGGCCAGCTTGAACCCGTCAAGGCCGCCGAACTTGCGCGCGACAACGGCGTGCGCGTGCATACCATCGCGTTCGGCGGCGAAGGTGGCGAGGTGTCGGTGTTCGGCTTCCGCCTGCCGACGCCGGGCGGCGACGACAGCATGGACGAGGCCACGCTCAAGCGCATCGCCGACATCACCGGCGGTCGCGCGTTCCGCGCGCGCGACACCGCCGAACTGGCCGGCATCTACGCCGAGATCAATCGCCTCGAACCGGTGCAGCGGCCGGGCGAGCGCGTGCAGCCGCGGCTGGAACGCTATCCGTGGCCACTGGCGGCCGCGCTGCTGTGCGCGCTGCTGGGCTTCGCGCTTCCGCGTGGAACGAGGCTGCGACTGCGAGGCGCAACGTGAATCCGCAGGCACTCGTGCACGCATTCGAAGCGCTGCATTTCCTGCGCCCGCAGTGGCTGTGGGCGCTGCTGGTGTTGCCGCTGCTGGCGTGGGCGTGGCGGCGGCGTCGCTTGCGCAACAGCGTGTGGCGCGGCGCGGTGGATGCGCACCTGCTGCCGCACCTGCTCGACCGCGGCGAAAGCCGGCGCGGCGTGGTCGCGCTGTGCGCGCTGCTGCTCGGCGTCGGCATCGCGGTGCTCGCGCTGGCGGGGCCGAGCTGGCGCCAGGGCGAGCAGCCGCTGCTGCAGGGCGAGGCGCCGCTGGTGGTCGCGCTCGACCTGTCCAGCGCGATGCTCGCCAGCGACCTGCCGCCGTCGCGGCTGCTGCAGGCGCGCGCCAAGCTGGCCGCGCTGCTGGACAGGCGCAGCGGTGGGCAGGTGGGGCTGGTGGTGTTCGCAGACGATGCCTACACCGTGGCGCCGCTCACGCGCGACGCCGGCAACGTCGCACTGTTCCTCGACTCGCTGGCGCCGGACGTGATGCCGGTGGACGGCAGCCGCCCTGCGCGCGGCATCGAACAGTCCGTGCGCCTGCTCCGGCAGGCGGGCTTCACCAGCGGCGACATCCTGTTGATCGGCAGCCAGGGCGATGCCGCCGCGCGCGATGCGGCGGCCGATGCGAAGCGCGCCGGCTTTCGCGTGTCGGCGCTCGGGCTCGGCACGCCGGCGGGCGCCGCCTATCGCACCGCGAAGGGCGCGATCGCCCGCACGCGACTGGATGCGGCATCGCTGCGCGCGCTGGCGAGCGCGGGCGGCGGGCGTTACGAAGCCCTTTCAGCCGGAACCGGCGATCTGGTCGCGCTCGGCGTGCTCGATGCGTCGGCGGCCGAACGCGGGGCTGTCGCCAGCAGCAAGACCGCGGTGTGGCGCGACGACGGGTACTGGCTGCTGCCGCCGCTGATGCTGCTCGCACTGTTCGCGTTCCGGCGCGGCGGTGGTTTTGCAGTGCTGCTGCTGTGCGCGTGCCTGCCCTGGCACGCGGCGCTGGCGGCGGACGACGGCACGCCGTGGCGCCGTGCCGACCAGGTCCGGCATGAACGGATGCAGGACGGCGCCGATGCCTATCGCCGCGGGGACTACGCGGCGGCAGCGAAGGCGTGGCAGGCGATTCCCGGCGCCGATGCCGCCTACAACCGCGGCAATGCGCTGGCGAAGGCCGGCCGCTACGAAGATGCCATCGCCGCCTATGACGAGGCGCTGCGCCAGCAGCCGGGCATGGCGGACGCAACCAGCAACCGCGCTCTGGTCGAGGCCGCGATGAAGCGCAAGCCGCCGCCGTCGAAGCAGCCCGGTGGCCGCGGCGACCAGGACAAGAGGCCCGACAGCGGCAAGCCGAACGACGGCAAGTCCAGTACGGACGAGGATTCGGGCCGGCAGTCGCCGTCGCCTTCCGGCACCGGGCCGCGCGACGCGCAGGACAAGTCCGGCGACGGCCAGCCGCACGACAGCGACAGTGGCCAACAGCCGCCGTCGGACGACGGCAAGACGCCGAAGCCGGACGACGCCGAAGCCCAGCGCAAGGCCGATGCCGAGCAGCGCGCGCGCATGCAGCAGGCGCTGCAGGGCGAGCCGCAGAAGGACAAGCGTGGCGACGACGGCAAGCCGCAAGCCGGTGAACCCGCGCAGCCACCGAGCGCCGCCGAGCGCGAAAAGCAGCGCGCCAACGAAGCCTGGCTGCGGCGCGTGCCGGACGATCCCGGCGGCCTGCTGCGCGCCAAGTTCCGGCTCGAGTACGAGCGTCGCCAGCAGACTGGAGAACACTGATGCCCCGCTGGATCACATCGCTGGCCTGCCTGCTGATCCTGTTCGCGAGCGTTGCCGCGCAGGCGCAGACGCGCGCCTGGATCGATCGCGACCAGGTGGCGCTTGGCGAAACCCTGACCCTCAACGTGGAGACCGACGACGCCCGCGCCGGTCCGCCGGACTGGTCGCCGCTGGACAAGGACTTCATCGTCAGCGGCAACAGCAGCAGCCGCCAGGTCGAGATCGTCAACGGCAGTGCAAGCACCCGGCTGCTGTTCGCCGTTGCCCTGCAGCCGCGGCGCGAAGGATTGCTGACGGTGCCTGCGCTGGCCATCGGCAGCCACAGGACGCAGCCGCTGCCGCTCACGGTCACTGCCGCGGCGCCGCCGGCACGCGCGGGCAGCGCCGCCTTCATCGAGGCGCAGCTCGACGACGAAACGCCGTACGTGCAGCAGGCCGTGGGATACACGCTGCGCCTGTACTACGCCACGCCGCTGGTGTCCGGCCAGCTCGACCAGGCCGCGCCCGACGGTGCTTCGCTGCAGCGCGTCGGCAGCGACCTGCAGTACACGCGCCAGGTGGGCGGCAAGCGTTACACGGTGGTCGAGCGCCGCTTCCTGCTGGTGCCCGAGCGCAGCGGGCCGCTGACGATCCCCGGGGCGCGCTTCAGCGGGCGCAGTACCGGCGGCTTCTTCGACGACATGTTCGGCGACGGCTCGCGCGAGCTCAGCGCGAACGGCGCGCCGCGCTTCGTCACCGTGCGTCCGGTGCCCGCGAAGGCGCCGCAGCCGTGGCTGCCGCTGCGCGGGCTTGGGCTGCGCTACGTCGCCACGCCGCAGGGTGTGCGCGCCGGTGAAGCGGCCACGGTCACCATCGAGGCGCGCGCGGACGGCGCCACCGCGGCGCAGTTCCCGGAGATCGAAATGCCCGCGATCGACGGCGCACAGGTGTTCGCCGAACCTGCGCAGACCGACGAGACCTTCGAAGACGGCCGCCCGAAGCTCACGGTGACGCGCAAGTTCTCGATCGTGCCCACGCGCCCCGGCGCGCTGCGCATCCCCGGCCCGCGCATCGCGTGGTGGGACGTGCGCGCGGCGGCGCCACGCGCCGCGTCGCTGCCCGACCTGCAGTGGCAGGTTGCGCCCGGCGCGACGGGCAATGATGCGCCGGCTGCAGCGGCTGGCGATGCGGGTAGCGGCGTGTCCGCCGATGAAGATGCCTCGCGCCTGCCGGTCGTGCGCGGTAATGCACGGATCTGGCCATGGGCGACGGCCGGGTTCGCACTGCTGTGGCTGGCCACGCTGGTATGGGCGCTGCAGCGCAAGCCGCAGCCGGCGGTGCAACCAGGCCGGCGCGCCGAAACGGCGACTGCCGCGCCGCCGCACGCGAGCCTGCGCGAACTCAAGCGCGCACTCGACAGCGGCGGCTTCGATGACGTCGCCGTCGTGCTGCTTGCAATGGCCGATCCGCCGGCCGCCGACCTCGATGCCGTGCGTGCGCGCCTGGACGATGCCGCGCAGCGCGACGCCGTCACCCAATTGCAGCGGGCGCGCTGGGGTGATGGTGACGGTCCGGCCGCACGCGCCAGCCTGCGCGGGGCGTTCGCATCCGGCCCCCGCTGGCGTGGGCATGAAGTCGGCCGGGCCAAAGAACCGCTGCCACCGCTGTACCCGGACGGATGATGGAAGCGCGTTGGCGCGCGCAACGGGCGATGTCGCGATATCCGCGCGCCAGGTAACCCGGCGTCGCCGATCGCCCGTGGTGGCGGCATCGCCGATGGCGCATGGCCCGGTTTGCTAAGCTCCGGGCCTTCCCGCGCCGCGAGCGACAACGCCCATGATCGAACCGACCACGCCCGCCAAGGCGGCCATGCCGCTGCACTGGAAGATCGCGATCGGCTTCTTCCTGGGCTTGGCCATCGGTCTGCTGGTGTACTACACGGGACTGCACGACTGGACGCCGGTCGACCTGACGTCCGCCGCGTGCATGGCCAACGAGCCGGCGTGGTACTGCCGCCCGGTGGTCGACCTGTTCGTGCAGGGCGTCACCCAGCCCGGCGGCAGGCTGTTCCTGTCGCTGATCTTCATGCTGATCGTGCCGCTGCTGTTCTCGGCGCTGGTCACGGGCGTTTCGGAGATGGGCGACATCCGTTCGCTCGGCCGCATCGGCTGGCGCACGCTGGCCTACACCATCCTGCTGTCGGGCATCGCGGTGGTGCTCGGGCTGGTGATGGTCGACGTGTTCAAGCCGGGCGCCGGCGTGGACCCGGTGCTCGCGCAGCAGTTGCTCAGCGAAGGCGCCGAGCGGGCGCAGGCCATCGTGCGCGACAGCCAGGGCCAGGCCAGCGGCGTCGAGATGCTGCTGTCGATCGTCCCGGACAACGTGGTCGGCGCGGCGTCCAGCAACGCGTCGATCCTTGCGCTGATGTTCTTTGCGCTGATGTTCGGCGTCGGCATCGTGGTCAGCAAGGCCACGCCGGGCATCGAAACGCTGCGTCGCGGCATCGAAGGCCTGTTCGAAGTCTCGATGACCCTGATCGGGCTGGTGATCCGGCTGGCGCCGTACGCGGTGTTCTGCTTCATGTTCAACCTCGCCGTGCTGTTCGGCTGGGAACTGCTGGTGCGGCTGGGCTGGTATGTGCTGGTGGTGTTCGGCGCGCTGGTGATCCACACGGTGGTGGTGTATTCGCTGTCGTTGAGGTTCATTGGCGGCTACTCGCCGATGAAGTTCTTCAAGGGCGTGCAGGAAGCGATGCTGATGGCGTTCTCGACCGCGTCGAGCAACGCCACCCTGCCCACTGCGCTGAATGTCGCCGACAACGAACTGGGCCTGCCACGGCGGGTGTCGCGCTTCGTGCTGACCATCGGTGCCACCGCCAACCAGAACGGCACTGCGCTGTTCGAGGGCGTGACGGTGATCTTCCTCGCCCAGTTCTTCGGCGTCGAACTGTCGATGGGCCAGCAGGTGATGGTGATGCTGGTGTGCATCCTCGGCGGCATCGGCACCGCCGGCGTGCCGTCCGGCTCGCTGCCGGTGGTGGCGCTGATCTGCGCGATGGTCGGGGTGCCGCCGGAAGGCATCGGGCTGATCCTGGGCGTGAACCATTTCCTCGACATGTCGCGCACGGTGGTCAACGTCACCGGCGACCTGGCGATCGCGGCGATGGTGTCGAAGGGCGAGCCGGAAACCACGATGCTCGACGAGGCGGCGAAGGGCAACGGTTGATCGCACGCCACATCGCGACCTGACGGGCCTCCCGAACACGCCGAGGCATTGGATCGTGGGCTTGCCAAAAAGCAGGTCGAGGTTACGGGTCCGACGGCTTTTCCGCGTGATCGCACGCCTCCCCGCGAGCTGGCGGTTCCGGCGCGGCCGGCAGCCCTTCGGGGCGAATGCCCTCCGGCGTCCACCTTGCGACGGATGCCTCCTCCTTTATTTCGCCCCGAAGGGCTGCCGGCCTCGCCGGGGCGTCGGATCGCAGGCTTGCCGGGGAGCCATGCTTCGCTTGGCGCTTCTACAGCCGCCACACAACTTGCAGCGCCGGGTGCGGGTGCCTTTGGCGCGGAATGAAGGAGGAGGCGCCGGCCATAGGCCGACGCCGGGCGACATTCGCCTATAGGGCACCCGTGCCCGGCGCCCCCGCGTCCAGAATGGCGTCGCCGAGTGATCCGAATCGAACTGTCGGAGGCGTAGCCCCGACCTGCTGCTTTTTGCTTCCCCGCGGGGGCGTGGGACAATACGCCGCCCGCGAATTGCCGGGCGCCGCCCTGCGGATGCGCCCGCGTCCGCATACAAGACTCCAGAGCCCATGACGACGCCCAGCCGCCGCGACCTCGCCAACGCCATCCGTTTCCTCGCCATCGACGCCGTGCAGGCCGCCAACTCGGGCCACCCGGGCATGCCGATGGGCATGGCCGACATCGCCGAGGTGCTCTGGAACGATTACCTGGGCCACAACCCCAACAATCCGAAGTGGTTCAACCGCGACCGCTTCGTGCTCTCCAACGGCCACGGTTCGATGCTGCAGTACGCGCTGCTGCACCTGTCGGGCTACGACCTGCCGATCGAGCAGATCAGGGGCTTCAGGCAGCTGGGTTCGCTGACCCCGGGCCATCCCGAGAACTTCGTCACCCCGGGCGTGGAAACCACCACCGGCCCGCTCGGGCAGGGCTTCGCCAACGCGGTGGGCATGGCGCTCGCGGAAAAGGTGCTGGCGCAGCGCTTCAACCGCCCCGAGTTCAACGTCGTCGACCACCGCACCTGGGTGTTCATGGGCGACGGCTGCATGATGGAAGGCATCTCGCACGAAGCCGCATCGCTCGCCGGCACCCTGGGCCTGGGCAAGCTGGTCGCGTTCTGGGACGACAACCACATCTCGATCGACGGCGAGGTCGAGGGCTGGTTCACCGACGACACGCCGGCGCGCTTCGAAGCCTACGGCTGGCGCGTGATCCGCGGCGTCGACGGCCACGATGCCGACGCGATCAAGGCCGCGATCGAACAGGCGCTGGCGCACGACGACAAGCCGGTGCTCATCTGCTGCCGCACCACCATCGGCTTCGGCTCGCCGAACAAGGCCGGCAAGGAGTCCTCGCACGGCGCCGCGCTGGGCAAGGACGAAGTGGAAGCCACGCGCAAGGCGCTGGGCTGGGAACATGGCCCGTTCGAGATCCCGCAGGAAATCCGCGACGGCTGGCGTGCCGGCAACGCCGGGCTGGTGCGCGAGGAACAGTGGAACCGGATGTTCGACCAGTACGCCGCGCGCCATCCTGCGCTGGCCGAGGAACTGGTGCGCCGTTCGCACGCCGAATTGCCGGAAGGCTTTGCCGCCGAGGCCGATGCCTACATCGCCAAGCTGCAGGCCGATGGCAAGGTGGTCGCCTCGCGCAAGGCCTCGCAGATGGCGATCGAGGCCTTCGCGCCGCACCTGCCCGAACTGATCGGTGGCTCGGCCGACCTGGCCGGCTCCAACCTGACGTTGTGGAGCGGCAGCAAGTCGGTGGTGGGCGACAGCCCCAACGCCAACTACATCTATTTCGGCGTGCGCGAATTCGCGATGACCGCGATCAGCAACGGCCTTGCCGTGCACGGCGGCTTCATTCCCTACGACGCCACGTTCCTGGTGTTCAGCGACTACGCGCGCAACGCGGTGCGGATGAGCGCGCTGATGGGCGCGCACGCGATCCACGTCTACACCCACGATTCGATCGGCCTGGGCGAGGACGGCCCCACGCACCAGCCGGTCGAGCACGTGGCGAGCCTTCGCTACATCCCCAACAACGACGTCTGGCGCCCCTGCGACGCGGTGGAGTCGGCGGTGTCGTGGCGCGCGGCGATCGAGCGCCGCGACGGCCCGACTTGCCTGGTGTTCTCGCGCCAGAACCTCGCCCACCAGCCGCGCAGCGACGCGCAGGTGGCGGACATCGCGCGCGGCGGCTACGTGCTGAAGGACAGCGCCGGCGCGCCCGGGCTGATCCTGGTCGCCACCGGCTCGGAAGTCGACCTGGCGATGCAGGCCGCCGCGCAGCTGGGCGACACGGTGCGCGTGGTGTCGATGCCGAGCACCGACGTGTTCGACCGCCAGCCTGCGGAGTACCGCGAATCGGTGCTGCCCGATGCCTGCCGCAGGCGCGTGGCCATCGAAGCCGGGGTCACCGACTTCTGGCGCAAGTACGTGGGTCTCGATGGCGCCGTGGTCGGCATCGACACGTTCGGTGCCAGCGCCCCGATCGAAGCGCTGATGCCGCACTTCGGCTTCACCGTCGAGCGCGTGGTCGAGGTGGCGAACGCCCTGCGCTGAATCAGGTTCCGTGGGAACGTCGGAAGCCGCGAAGCTTTTCCGGTAAAGCCATCGCCGCTTCCGCCGCTCCTGCGGGTCCGCCATGTGCCGCGTCGCGGTAGCCGGGCCTACGGCGTTGTTCTTGCCAGCGCATGGCGCAGCAACCTGGCCTCCAGCCATTCGCCGACGCCCTTCGGCGCGGACAGCCCCATCCGTGCCATCGACTCGTCATCGCGCGCGCCAGGCGACAGCAGTGCCGCGGCGGCGGTGCGCGCCTTGCCGCCGGTACTGCCGGCGCGCGCCTTCAGCCAGTCCAGCGCCTTGAGCAGGCGCTGTTCGACTTCGGTGAAATCGCTGCCCAGCGGATAATCCGGCAGCGTGCCGTCGCGGCGAAACGGCGCGAGTGCTTCGCGCAGCCGCTGCGGCGTGTTGCGCGACCATGCCGGCGGAATGGTGAAGTCCGCGCGCAGCTTGCGATTGCGCTTCGCGGCGTCGACCAGGCCGTGCTGGAAGCGTGACTCGGCGATGCCGGCCATCGCGATCACGCAGTCCTCGTCGTTGCGGCCATGCAGGTCGGCGATGCCGTATTCGTTGATGTAGATGTCGCGCAGGTGGCGGGCGATGGTGCAGTGGCCGTAGTTCCAGCGGATGTTGGACTGCAGCTTGCCGCCGGCTTCGCGGGTGGCGCGCAGCAGCAGTACCGAGCGCGCATCGGGCAGCGCGTGCGCCATCGCCACGAAGTTGTATTGGCCGCCGACGCCGGACACGATGCGCCCGTCGTCGAGGCCGTCCGAGACCGCTGCGCCCAGCGCGGTGGCCATCATGCAGGTGTTGAAGAAGCGCGCGTCGCGACGCTGCGCGCGTTCGAGCATTTCGTTGCCGCCGTACAGTTCGTTGACCTCGCTGACCGGACACATGCCGATGCCGCGACGCGTGTCGTCGTCGAGGTCGCGCAACCAGTCGTAGAAGTCCTGCGAACCCAGGTAGAACGCGCCGTGCAGGAACTGGCCGTCGCGCGCGACCAGTTCGCGCTCCATCTCGTTCGCGGTGCCGTCGTTCATGCGCTGCATCAGCGGTAGCTTGTCCACCACGCGTCGTCGCATCACGCCGCGCTGGACCAGCAGTTTGAAGCCCTCGTTGATCATCTCGCTGCAGCCGTACAGGCCCTGCTCGAACGGCCCCAGTCCGCCGCTGGCGACCACGGCGCGATGGTGTTCGAGCTCCGGGTCCAGCGCCTGCAGCACGCGCCGGTAGCTGGCGTTGTCGGTGTGGCGCAGGACCAGCGCGTGGCACAGCGCGTCCGACAGCGCACCGATGCCGACCTGCAGGGTGCCGCCGTCGCGTACCAGGGCGCTGGCGTACAGGCCGATGGCGTGCTCGGCGTCGCCGACGGGCTGCCGCGGCAGCGCGAACAGCTTCGGATACGGCGGCGGCGGCGCGACCACGAGGTCGAAGAAGTCGAGTGGGACCGCGGCGCGGTCGCCCAGCCACGGCAGCTGCGGGTCGATCTCGGCCACCAGCAGCGGGCGCGGCGCGCCCGCCGCGGCCAGCGCGTCGAGCGTGTCGAAGGTCAGGTCGGTGTTGGACGACAGCGACAGCTGGGTACCCTCGGCGTTCGCCGCGACCTTCTGCACCATGCAGTTGAGCCCACGGTCGACCAGGGAACGCGCGACATGGGTGTAATCGAGGCTGGCGTAATGGCGCTGCGCCTGCGACGAGCCCAGCAGCGCGCCGGACTGCAGGTAGAACTCCTCGATCGTGATGTTGGCCGGCAGCGCATCGCGCTTCTGCGCGGCCACGTAAGCCAGCCGCGGGAAGTCGTCACCGAAATGACGCGCCACGAACGGGCCGAGGAAACGGCCTTCCAGTCCCTTGCCACGCGATGGCGGAGCCAGCGACAGCGCGGTGTAGAGCGTCAGCTTGCGCGCGGGATCGCGTTCGATGCGCCCGTATAACGCGTTGAGCAGGCGGTGCGGCTTGCCGATGCCCAGCGGGGCACCGACGGCCAGCGGCCCTGGAATCCGCGCCAACACGCGGTCGACGGCGAGATCGAGCGAATCGAGGAATTCGGTCATCGCGGCAGGGTACGGAGGCGGACGTTAAGGGGTGGAGTGGAGCGGGGCGTGAATGGCTGTCAGTCGAGGACGCCGCCGCCCAGACCCCCTTGACACGGGCTGGATTTACGTCTGTAATCAATAAAAATTACGGATGTAATCGAAATGCCGATCAGCGATGCCGAAGCCCAGGTCATGCAGGTGCTGTGGGAGCGCCATCCGCGCAGCGCGGACGATGTCGTGGCCGCGCTCGCGTCCAGTACCGACTGGGCCGAGCCGACCGTGAAAACCCTGCTCAACCGGCTGCTCAACAAGGGTGCGATCGAGGCGGCCAGGCAGGGCCGCCGGTACCTCTACTCGCCGGTGCTTACGCGGCAGGCATGGACGGCGCAGCAGAGCGAAGGCTTCGTGCAGCGGATGTTTGGCGGGCGCGTCGCGCCGCTGGTCGCGCATTTCAGCGAGCGCGGCCGCCTAAGCGAGGCCGACATCGCCGAGCTGCGGCGGCTGCTGGAGGAGATCGACGATGACGCCCGCTGACCTCTGCCGCTGGCTGCTGGAAAGCACCTGCGCCAGCAGCGCGGCGATCGCGCTGGTGCTGGTGCTGCGACGGCCGATGCGCGCCGCCTTCGGCGCCAACGCGGCCTACCTGCTGTGGTCGCTGCTGCCGCTGGCGGTGCTGGCCGCGTCGCTGCCGGCGCGGGTGGTGCGCGTGATGGCGTCGGATGCGATGGTCTCCGTGGGCGCGGACGTGGTTGCGGACGGCATGCCAACGGCGGCGGATGCCTGGTTCGCCGCGTGGTTGCTGCCAGCCTGGCTGGCCGGCGTGGTCGCGTTCGCGCTGTGGCAGGTCGCGCTGCAGCGGCGGTTCCATCGCAGCCTTGGCGCCGTGCGCGGCGACGCCGACGGACACCTGCGCGCCGAGCGCTGCGCCGGCTTGCCGGCGGTGGTCGGGCTGCGCGCCAGGATCGTGCTGCCGGCCGATTTCGAGGCCCGCTACAGCACCGGCGAACGCGAACTCATCCTTGCCCACGAACGCATCCACGTCGCACGCCGCGACGTGCTCGGCAACGCGCTGATCGCGGCACTGCGCTGCGTGTACTGGTTCAACCCGCTCGCGTGGATTGCCGCCGACCGCTTCCGCCGCGACCAGGAGCTGGCCTGCGACGAAACCGTCGTGACCCGCCATCCACACGCCCGCCGCGTCTACGGCGAGGCGATGGTGAAAACCCAACTGTCGGCGATGCCGGCGCCCCTGGCCTGCCACTGGTTTGGCGGCCATCCGCTCAAGGAGAGAATTGCCATGCTCAAGCGTCCCGTTCCCGGCGCGCGTCGCGTGCTCATCGGTCTGGTCATTGCAGGCATGGTCGTGGCGGGCACCGCCTGGGCCACCTGGGCGGCACGCCCGGCGACCAAGGCGGTGACCGGCAGCGCGGCCGCCGCCACGGCCGCGGACCCGCCGGTCAAGTCGGTTGCCCATGACCGGCCGGCGCAGGCGGATGCCGACGGCAACGTGCTGACGCCGCCGAAATATCCCGCCGATGCGGTGGCCAACAAGGTGAGCGGGAAGGTGGTGCTGCTGGTCGACGTGGCCGCCGATGGCAGCGTGACCGATGCGCAGGTGGAAACGTCCGAGCCGGCAGGCGTGTTCGACCAGGCCGCGCTTGGCGCTGCGAAGGACTGGAAGATCAAGCCGGCGATGAAGGATGGCAAGCCGGTTGCCGGTCGCGTGCGGGTGCCGGTGGACTTCGACGTAAAAGGGGGCGGTGAGGACAGCGGCGCACCGATGAAGGTCGGCGCGGACAGGGAAGCCGACTCCGCCGCGCATGACTGGATCCGGATCGATACGGCCGCGGACAGCAGTGTCCAGCGGCTGGCATGTGATGTCGTCCAGGCGGACTCACGAAGCAGTGTCGTGTACTGCGGCCAGCTCAAGCGGACTGCAGGCCAGTCGTGAAGCCGAGGCCTGCATGGGCGCTGGCAGCGGTAGCGCTTTCCATCGTCGTCGCAGGCTGCGCCAGCCGCAGCGCCAGCGTCGACCACCGCATGCTGCTGCCGGAGGCTGGCGCGCGGCACGAGCTTGCGCCAACCCAGCTGTTCGTGATGCCGGTGACGCTGGCCGCACCGGAGCCCGCGTTTCCGGCCGGAGCCGATGCCGGGGTGCCGGTGGAAGTCGTCGTCTGCGCGGAAGTGTGGCTGTCCGCGGATGGCGACGTCACCCGGGTCGCGCCGTTCGACGGCACGCCGGACTGCGCGGCCGGCACGCAGCCGCGCTCGCTCGCCTATGCGCAGTCGGTGGCCGAGGCGCTGCGGCGCTGGGAGTTCACCCCGGCGATGATCTGCGAATTCCCGCCACAGTCGCTCGACAAGCGCGAGCGCGGCGACTGCACTGGTCCGGAAGTCACCGTGCGCCGGGTGCCGGTGCGGCTGGACTACGCCTTCACCTTCAACAGCCGAAATGGCAGGAAGCGCGTCGGAGTGGTGCGCAGGCCGCAGCCCGTTCCCGCGCTGCAGGACGCCGCGGCGCATTGAGTCGATCGGCCAGCGGTCACTCCAGCACGTGCACCGCCGCGGTCAGGCGCTCGACCTCGTCGCCCGAGTGGCTGACGTAGACGATCGGCAGCGCGGTTTCGTCGCGCACGCGCTGCAGGTAGGGAATCAACTCTTCGCGGCGCGCCCTGTCGAGGTTCGACAGCGGTTCGTCGAGCAGCAGGATCGCGGGTTGCGACAGCAGCGCGCGGCCGATCGCCACCCGCTGCGCTTCGCCGCCGGAGAGGTTGGCGGTGCGGCGCTCGAGCAGCGCGCCGATGCCGAGCAGGGCAACCACATCGTCGAACGCGAACGAGGCCCTGCCGGCGGCGCGCCGGCCGTAGCGCAGGTTGCCGCGCACGTCGAGGTGCGGGAACAGGCGCGCGTCCTGGAACACGTAGCCGACGCGGCGCTGGTGCACCGGTACGTCGATGCCGCGCGCGCGGTCGAACAGGACGTGGCCGCCGACCTCGATGCGGCCGTCGCGCGGCGTGACCAGGCCCGCGATTGCGTGCAGCACCGAGGTCTTGCCGGCGCCGGAATGGCCGGCGAGCGCGATCACCCGCGCGTCGTCCTCGATGCGGACGTGGCGACGGAATCCCCCGACCGCTTGCGTGCCGCGTTCGAGCACGACGTCGAGCGCCAGCATCAGCGCGCCTGCTCGCCGCGCTGGCGCCGCACCAGCCATTCCGATGCCAGCAGCGCCAGCAGCGAGATACCGACAGCCACCAGCGCCAGCCGCCAGATGCCGGCGTCGCCGCCGGGCACCTGCAGCAGGCCGTAGATCGCCGACGAGATCGTCTGCGTCTCGCCGGGAATGGCGGACACGAAGGTGATCGTCGCGCCGAATTCGCCCAGCGCCTTGGCGAACGCCAGCACCGCGCCGGCAACGATGCCCGGCCAGGCCAGCGGCAGCGTCACGCTGCGGAACACCCGCCACGGCGTCGCGCCGAGCGTGGCCGCGGCCTGTTCGAGGCGGCGGTCGGCGGACTCGATCGACAGCCGGATCGTGCGCACCATCAGCGGAAATCCCATCACCGCGCTGGCCAGCGCCGCGCCGGTCCAGCGGAACGCGACGCCGACGCCGAAGTGCTGCATGAGGAAGCCGCCGACCACGCCGTTGTTGCCCAGCACCACCAGCAGCACGTAGCCGACCACCACCGGCGGCAGCACCAGCGGCAGGTGCACCAGCGCGTCGAGCAGCGCCTTGCCGAAGAAGCGCCTGCGCGCCAGCAGCCAGCCGGTCGCGATGCCGAACGGCAGGCTGGCCAGCGCGGCGACGGTGGCGACCTTCAGGCTCAGTGCGATGGCGGTCAGTTCGGCGGTGGTGAAGTCGAACATGTCGGCAAAAAGGGGTCGGTGCTCCCTCCCTTGCGGCGGCAGGGGAAGGTCAAGGAGGTGCAGTTGTAGCATTGTCGCGCGGCGGCAGGCGCCCTGTGTCGATGCCGTCGCATCAGGCGAACGGCAACCTCCCCGCAGGAGCGACCTGGGCGCGACCTGTTTCGCCGGCAAAGCCTTGTCGCGCCCAGGTGCGCTCCTGCGGGCGTGCCTTCAGCGCGTGCTGAAGCCGTGGCGTCGGAAAATGGCGGCGGCGGCGGACGTGTGCAGCCACTGCACGAACGCCGCCGCGCGCGGATGCGTGCTCGCCTTCACCTTCGCCACCGGATACACGATCGGCGGATGCGAGCTTTCCGGAAACGTCGCCAGCACCCTCACCCGCGGCTCGGCGCGCGCGTCGCTGCCGTAGACCACGCCCAGCGGCGTTTCGCCGCGCGCGACCAGCAGCAGCGCTGCGCGCACGTTCTCCGATTCGGCCAGGTGCGGTTGCAACGCGTCCCAAATGCCAAGCGAAATGAACGCGGCTTTCGCATACTTGCCCGCGGGCACGCCGTCGACCAGCGCCAGCGCGATCCGGCCGCGCTGGCCGAGCAGCGGCAGCAAGTCGGCGCCCGCATCAAGCGTCATCGCCTTCGCAGTGCTGTCTTTCGGCGCGACCAGCACCAGCGTGTTGCCGAGCAGTTCGCTGCGCGTGGCGGCGTCGATCAGCCCCTTCGACTGCAGTTCATCCATCCAGTCCAGGTCCGCGGAAAGGAACACGTCCGCGGGCGCACCCTGTTCGATCTGTCGCGCAAGCGCCGAACTGCCGGCGTAGGACACGCGCACCGCCTGCCCGGTGTCGCGCTGGAAGGCGAGGGCGGCTTCGTCCATCGATTCCTTGAGGCTGGCGGCGGCGAAGACGGTGAGCGGCGGCCGCGCGGCCTTTGCGGGTGCGGGCGCGATGACGCACAGCGCGAGGACGATGCAGGCAAGACGCAGGATGCGATGGAACGAGTTGGCGGCGCGAGTCGTCATGGATGAATGCCCAACGCACTGGATGTAGGAGCGCACCTGGGCGCGACCGGGATCTTCGGTAAAGCGGTCGCGCCCAGGTGCGCTCCTACAGGGGCAGGCATTGCGCTCACGGCGCCACGATCACCGTGATCGCCTCCACCTGTTGCACCCAGCGCGCAGGACGCGCTTCGCCAGGCACGACCAGCCGCAGCGGCCCCGTGTCATCGCCCAGCGCCTTGCCATCGCAGCGATCGACGACGAACGCGCTGCGGTTGCCCAGCGTCGGATCGAACTCGGCGAGCGCGAACAGCGCGCGATAGCCGTCGCGGCTGTCGACCTGCACGTAACGGCCCAGCTGCGCGCCGCGCAGCGGCTCGGCAGGCATCGCGCCGGCAGCCTGCATCAAAGCGGCGAGCGCGACGCCTTCGCACCGCAGCGCTTCGCCGTGCGCAGCGGCGTCGACTGTCGTGCGCGGCAGCGCGGCGAGGGTGGCGGCATCGAGCGGCACCACCACCGGCGAGGGCAGCGCCGGCGCCTGCGGCGGCGCGGCGTGCAGGTGCGGGTCGTGGGTCGACGGTGCGGCGGTCGCATCGGTCGTCGGCGGCCCTGGCGGCGGGGATGGGACGGTGCGCGGCGGCCCGTGGCTGGCGCAGGCCGACAGCAGCAGCGCAGCGAACAGCGGCAGGGGTCGGGGCGCGGTCATGGCCGCGCCGGCAGCAGGCGAACCAGCCAGGAACCCGCCAGCAGCGCGAGGACGAACACGATCGCTTCCCCGCTGCCGCGCGCGAGGTTGGCCAACGCCGGCCCGGGACAGTAGCCGGCGAGCCCCCAGCCGGCCCCGAACAATGCGCTGCCCGCGAGCAGGCGCCAGTCGATGCGCGTCGCGGGCGCGTCGCAGGGCTGCGCCCGCGCGCGTCGCCGCACCCACGCGAAGCCCGGCAAGGTCACCGCCAGCGCGCCGCCCATGACCAGTGCCAGCGACGGATCCCAGTGGCCGGACACGTCGAGGAAGTTGAGCACCTTGTCGGGATCGGTCATCTCCGGCAGCGCCAGCAGCCGCCACGCGCGCCCGTCGCGCTGCTCGATGCCGGCGTTGAGGATGCCGCTTATGCCGGCGATGCGGCCGATGCCGGCGTACAGCAGCACGGCTGCCGCGCCGATCGCGATGCCGCCCAGTGCCGCACTGACCGGGGTGAATGTCGTCTGCATGGAATCAGAGTGTGTCGAGGGGAATCTTGAAATAGCGCACGCCATTGTCCTCCGCTTCCGGCAGCGCGCCGGCGCGGATGTTGGCCTGCAGCGAAGGGATGATCAGCGCCGGCATCGCCAGGGTCGCGTCGCGCGCCTCGCGCAGGCGCACGTAGTCGTCCTCGGCGGTGTCGTCCCGGACATGGATGTTGGCGCGCTTCTGTTCGCCGATCGTGGTCTCGCAGGCCGGCTCGCGGCCGCCCGGACCGTAGTCGTGGCAGACGAACACGCGGGTGTCGTCGGGCAGTTCGAACAGGCGCCGGATCGAGCGGTACAGCGTCTGCGCGCTGCCGCCGGGGAAGTCGCAGCGCGCGGTGCCACCGTCGGGCATGAACAGCGAGTCGCCGGTGAACAGCGCGTCGCCGACGAGGTACGCGATGCTGTCGCTGGTGTGGCCGGGCACGGCGATCACGCGCGCGGCGATGCCGCCGATCGCGAACGTTTCGTCGTCGGCGAACAGGTGGTCGAACTGGGAGCCGTCGACCGGAAAGTGGTCGCCGAGGTTGAAGATCGGGCGGAAGGTGGCCTGCACCTTGTGGATGCCGGCGCCGATGGCGAGCGTGGCGTCGGGATAATGCGTCGTCTTCAGCCAGTGCGACGCCGAGAGATGATCGGCGTGGGCGTGGGTTTCGAGCAGCCAGCGCACGGTCGCGCCGCGTTCGCGCACCGCATCCACCAACGCCTGCGCCGATTGCGTGGACGTGCGCCCGGAGGAGGCGGCGTAGTCGAGTACCGGGTCGACCAGCGCGGCGTCGCCGCTGGCGGGGTCCAGGACGAGGTAGCTCCAGGCGCCGGTGTCGGAGTGGAAGAAGGACTCGATGTGCAGGCCGTCGTCGCTCACGATCCCTCTCACAGCGGCGGATCGTCGCCGCAGTAGATGCCGTGCAGGGTAGCAATGATGGCTTGCGCCGGGCCACTGGCCAGCGAGTAGTAGATGCTCTGGGCTTCGCGGCGCGTCGTCACCAGGCCGTCCTGGCGCAGCAGGGCCAGGTGCTGCGACAACGCCGATTGGCTCAGGTCCAGCCGCGCATTGAGCTCGCCGACCGAGCGCTCGCCTTCGGCCAGCAGGCACAGCAGCATCAGCCGTTTCTCGTTGCCCAGCGCCTTGAGCAGTTGCGCGGCCTCGGCAGCGTGGACACGCATCGCTTCGGGATCGATGTTGGGCATCAGCGCATGGTCGCGGGCAGGCCGGCCGCAGTCCAGCCGGACGCGCCGCAGGCGGTCTCACGGGCCCCGAACTCCGCCGGTTGCCTGACATCGATCAAGACGCCTGCCCGCGGGCAGGCGCCGAATGACCGGAGAGCCATTTCCCGGATCCGGGAACACGCCTCCCCGACGCGGGTGGCAGCACTGGCGGGCATGGCGGTTTCCTCCGATTCGCGCCCGGCAATAATATCAGTTGACACTAATATAAGAAATAACTAATGTTCATCCAACACAACGGCGCCAGGCGCCGGAGGGAGGCTTGAGATGGCCAGGATCGTGGTGCTGGGAGCGGGGCTGGGCGGCATGGCCGCGGCCTACGAACTGCGCGAAACGCTGGGCAGGGAGCACCCGGTCACGGTGGTCGGGCTGGGCGACCGCTTCAGCTTCACCCCCTCCAACCCGTGGCTCGCCGTGGGCTGGCGCAAACCCGGGGATTTCACCCTGGATGCCGCCGAGCACCTGGGGCGCAAGGACATCGCCTTCGATGGCTCCGGCGCGCAACGCATCGATGCCGAAGCCCGCCAGGTACATACCGGCTCGGGCAAGGTGCTCGATTACGATTACCTGCTGGTGTGCACCGGGCCCCGGCTCGCGTTCGAGGAAGTCCCCGGCACCGGTCCGGATACCGGACTGACCCAGTCGGTCTGCACCACGCCGCACGCGCAGCGCGCCTGGGAGGCGTACGAGAAGTTCCTGCAGGACCCCGGCCCGATCGTGGTCGGGGCGGTGCAGGGCGCCAGTTGTTTCGGTCCGGCCTACGAGTTCGCGCTGATCCTCGACGCCGACCTGCGCCGCCGCAAGCTGCGCGACAAGGTGCCGATGACCTACGTCACCAGCGAGCCGTACATCGGCCACATGGGACTGGGCGGCGTCGGCGATTCCAAGGGGCTGATGGAGTACGAACTGCGCCAGCGCCACATCAAGTGGATCACCAATGCCAAGGTGCAGGAAGTGCGTCCCGGCGAAGTCGTGGCCGTCGAGCACGATGCCAAGGGGCTGCCGCTTGACGAGCACGTCGTGCCGTTCAAGTACGCGATGCTGTTGCCGGCGTTCAAGGGCGTGGAGGCGGTCGCCGCGGTCGAGGGGCTGTGCAACCCGCGCGGTTTCGTGATCGTCGACAAGCACCAGCGCAGCCCGAAATACCCGCAGGTCTTCGCCGCCGGGGTGTGCGTGGCGATCCCGCCGGTGGAGGCGACGCCGGTGCCGACCGGTGCGCCCAAGACCGGGTTCATGATCGAGTCGATGGTCACCACCATCGTGCGCAACATCCAGGCCGAACTGCAGGGCAAGCCCGCCGACTTCGAGGGCACCTGGAACGCGGTGTGCCTGGCCGACATGGGCGATACCGGCGTGGCCTTCGTCGCGCTGCCGCAGATCCCGCCGCGCAACGTCACCTGGGCCAGGGAGGGCAAGTGGGTGCACCTGGCCAAGGTCGGCTTCGAGAAGTACTTCCTCTACAAGATGCGCCACGGCACATCGGAGCCGATCTACGAGAAGTACATCATGGGACTGCTCGGCATCGAGCGGCTCAAGGCGCGAAAAAGTAGTCCTCCCCCGATTCCCCCCCAATCTGGAGCAAGCGCATGAAAACCCCGATGTCCCTGGATCGCGCCATCATGGCCTTCGCCGGCGTGATGGTCCTGGTCAGCGTCGCGCTGACCCAGCTGGTCTCGCCGTGGTGGTGGGTCCTCACCGCCTTCATCGGCCTCAACCTGTTCCAGTCCGCATTCACCGGATTCTGTCCGGCGGGCATGGTCATGCGCAGGCTGGGGATCGGCAAGAACGCCGAGGGCGCGAGTTGCTGCCGTTGATCCGCATGCGCGCAATGCTTGCGACCGCGTTGCTGGCCGCGCTGGCGGCCTGCGGCGGGGAACCGGCACCGGCATCGCCGCCACCGCTGCGCGGGCTGCGGACGCTGACCGTGCAAGCGCCCGCCGGCGACGCCGGCCGCGCCTGGGATGGCGTGGTCGAGGCGGTGCGCCAGGCCGACCTGTCGGCGCAGACCACGGGGCGTGTGACCGAGGTCAACGCGGACGTGAACGACCGCGTCGCCGCCGGCGCGGTCCTGCTGCGGCTGACCGCCGTGGAGCAGCAGGCCGGCGCCAACACCGCGCGCGCGCAATTGCGCGCCGCCGATGCCGCGGCGGCGGAAGCGGAGTCCAACTATCGCCGCTTCGCCGCGCTGGCCGGTGGCCAGTACGTGTCGAAATCGCAGCTGGACCAGGCGCGCGCGGCCCGCGACAGCGCGGTGGCCTCGCGCGACGCGGCACGCGCGCAACTAACTCAGGCCGGCCAGCAGGCCGGGTACACGGTGGTGCGCGCGCCGTTCGCCGGCATCGTCAGCGCGCGGCGGGTCGAACCCGGCGAAAGCGTCAATCCGGGCCAGCCGCTGATGTCGGTGTATGCGCCGGGCGCGCTGCGGATCGAAGTGCAGGTGCCGCAGTCCGAGGCCGACGCGATCCGCGGCGCCGGCCGCGCGCAAGTCGTGTTCGCCGACGGGCGCGCTGTCGCCGCGGCGGCGGTCGTCGTGTTTCCGGCCGCGGACCCGTCGACCCACAGCGTCGGCGTGCGCGTGACTTTGCCGGACGTGCACGACGCTCCCATGCCAGGCGCCACCGCGAAGGTCGTGTTCCCGATCGCGAGCGGCGGCGCCACGCCGGCGACGATCGGCATCCCGGCGTCGGCGCTGGTCCAGCGCGGCGAAGTCAGCGGTGTGTACGTGCTGCAGGACGGCCGCCTGTCGCTGCGCCAGTTGCGGCTGGGAGGTCGCCGCGGCGACCGGGTGGAAGTCATGGCCGGCCTGGAGCGCGGGGACGCCATCGCCATCGATCCGGTTGCGGCGTTGCAGGCGTTGGCGGCGCAACGCAAGGCCGCCGGTGGCAGCGATGAATGAGCCGGGCCACGGCCGGCTGGGCCTGCCCGGCCGCCTGGCGGCCGCCTTCCAGGCCAACCCGCTGACGCCGGTCCTGGCGATCCTCGGCCTGTTGCTGGGCTTGGTGGCGGTGCTGGTCACGCCGCGCGAGGAAGAGCCGCAGATCGACGTCACCATGGCCAACGTCATCGTGCCGTTCGCGGGCGCCAGCGCGCGCGACGTCGAGCAACTGGTCAGCACGCCGCTGGAGCAGAAGCTCTCGGAAATCGAGGGCGTCAAGCACGTCTATTCGATCAGTCGCCCGGGCATGGCCGTGCTGACCGTGGAATACACGGTCGGCGTCGAGCGCCAGCCGGCGATCGTGCGCCTCTACAACCAGGTCTATTCCAACCAGGACTGGTTGCCGCCGGGCGTGGGCGTGGGCCAGCCGCTGATCAAGCCCAAGGGCATCGACGACGTCCCGGTCATGGCGGTGACGCTGTGGACCGACGACATGCAACGCGGGCCCGCCGAGTTGGCGGAAGTCGCGCACACGCTGGAAACCGAGTTCAAGCGCGTGCCCGGCACGCGCGACATCTACACCGTCGGCGCGCCCGACCGGGTGGTGGCGGTGACCCTGGATCCGGCGCGGCTTGCCGCGTACGGCTTGGCGGTGCCCGACCTGGCGCAGGCGCTGAAGGCGGCGAACGTCGTGCGCCAGGTCGGCGAGCGCGTCGCCGGCAATGCCGCGGTGCCGGTAACCGCCGGCACCTTCCTGGCCAGCGCGCGGGATGTCGCTGACCTGGTGGTCGGGTTGTCCGGCGGCAAGCCGTTGCGCTTGTCCGACGTCGCCACTGTGCGCGCCGGGGGCGACCTCGCCACGCGCTATGCGTGGCACGGCGCACCGCCCGGACGCGCCGGGCCGGTCGCGGGACTGGCGCCCGCGGTGACCATCGCCGTCGCCAAGAAGCCCGGCAGCAATGCCGCCGACATCACCGGCGCGGTCGCCACGCGCCTGCGCCAGGTGCAGGACGAACTGATCCCCGACGGCGTGCATGCCACCGTCACCCGCGACTACGGCCGGACCGCCACCGACAAGGCCATGAAGCTGATCCAGAAGCTGGTGTTCGCCACCGGCTCGGTGGTGCTGCTGGTGCTGTTCGCGCTGGGCTGGCGCGAGGCGATCGTGGTCGGCAGCGCGGTGGTGCTGACGCTCGCGGTCACCCTGTTCGCGTCGTGGGCGATGGGCTTCACCCTCAACCGGGTGTCGCTGTTCGCGTTGATCTTCTCGATCGGCATCCTCGTGGACGACGCGATCGTCGTGGTCGAGAACATCCACCGGCACATGGCCCTCGGAGGCAGGACCCTGCGCGAGGCGATCCCGCCGGCGGTGGACGAAGTCGGCGGCCCGACCATCCTCGCCACCTTCACAGTGATCGCCGCGCTGATGCCGATGGCCTTCGTCTCCGGCCTGATGGGGCCATACATGCGGCCGATCCCGATCAACGCCTCGGTCGGCATGCTGCTGTCGCTGGCGATCGCGCTGGTGGTGACGCCATGGCTGTCGCTCAAGCTGCTCGGCAGGCACCTGCCCGCCGCGGGCGACGGCGACCATGCCGGCGAAGCCGAAGCCGCCCGCGAAACCAGGCTCAAGCGCATGTTCTCCAGGCTGATGCGGCCGTTCCTGGATCCCGCGCGCGGAGGCCGCCGGCGGCTGTGGCTGTTCGGCGGCATCGCCGCGCTGGTGCTGCTGGCCGCATCGCTTGCCGTGTTCCAGGCGGTGGTGCTGAAGATGCTGCCGTTCGACAACAAGTCCGAGCTGCAGGTGGTGGTGGACCTGCCCGAAGGCCGCACCCTGGAAGCCACCGATGCGCTGCTGGTGGAACTGGCCGCGGCCGTGGACAAGGTGCCCGAGGTGCTGGATTACCAGGGCTATGCCGGCACCGCTGCGCCGATCAACTTCAACGGCCTGGTGCGGCAGTACTTCCTGCGCAGCGGCGGCAACGTCGGCGACCTGCAGGTCAACCTGGTCGACAAGCACCAGCGCGAACGCCAGAGCCACGACATCGCGCGCGCGCTGCGGCCGCAACTGGACGCGATCGGGCGCCGCCACGGCGCGTCGGTGAAAGTGGTCGAAGTGCCGCCGGGGCCGCCGGTGCTGGCGCCGCTGGTCGCCGAGCTGTACGGCCCGGACTACGCCACCAGCCGCAGGCTGGCCAAGGCGCTGGAACAGCGTTTCCGCGCCACCGAAGGCATCGTCGACGTCGATACCAGCGTCGAAAGCGATGCCCCGCGCGAGGTGCTGGTGGTCGATCGCGCGCGCGCCGCGCGCCTGGGCGTGCCGCAGTCGGCGATCGCCGACGCGCTGGCCGCGGCGTTGACCGGCCTGGACGCCACCTATGTGCACGATGGCGCGTCGAAATACCCGCGCCCGGTGCGCCTGCGCCTGCCCGCGGGCGACCAGGCCACGATGCAGCGCCTGCTCGCGTTGCAGGTGCGTGGCGGCGAAGGCCAGCTCGTTCCGCTGTCGGAGCTGGTGGCGGTGCGGGAGGCGCCGTGGGACGGCGCCATCCACCACAAGGACCTGCTGCCGGTCGTCTACGTCACCGGCGACGAGGCCGGCCGGCTCGACAGCCCGCTGTACGGCATGTTCGACCTGGTCGGGCAGCTGCGCCGGCAACCCGTCGGCGGCCACGAACTCGAACAGACGTTCATCGGCCAGCCGCAAGACAGCAGCCGGTTCGCGGTCAAGTGGGACGGCGAATGGCAGATCACCTACGAGACCTTCCGCGACATGGGCATCGCCTATGCCGCCGGCATGGTGCTGATCTACCTGCTGGTTGTGGCGCAGTTCCGCAGCTACCTGGTGCCGCTGGTGATCATGGCGCCGATCCCGCTGACGGTGATCGGGGTGATGCCGGGGCACGCGCTGCTCGGCGCGCAGTTCACCGCCACCAGCATGATCGGCATGATCGCGCTGGCCGGGATCATCGTGCGCAATTCCATCCTGCTGGTGGATTTCATCAACCAGGAAACCGCGCGCGGCGTGGCGCTGGCCGAGGCGGTGGTGGATGCCTGCGCGGTGCGCGCCAAACCGATCGTGCTGACCGGGCTGGCGGCGATGCTCGGCGCGTTCTTCATCCTCGACGACCCGATCTTCAACGGCCTGGCGGTGTCGCTGGTGTTCGGCATCCTCGTCAGCACGGCGCTCACGCTGGTCGTGATTCCCTTGCTGTACTACGCGTTGTTGCGCGCGCGCCCGACCGCGGCGCCGCGCGAGGAGGCCGCATGACCGATCCGCTGCTCGTCGCCTGCCCGCACTGCCAGTCGCTCAATCGGGTGCCCGCCGCGCGCTTGGGCGAGCAGCCCGAATGCGGACGCTGTCACCAGCCCCTGTTTACCGGTCGCCCGCTGGCGCTGGACGCTGCGAGCTTCGCCGCGCATGTCGAGCGTGGCCAGTTGCCGGTGCTGGTCGATTTCTGGGCGCCGTGGTGCGGGCCGTGCCGGACGATGGCGCCGCAGTTCGAGCAGGCCGCTACGCAACTGGAGCCACGCGTGCGCCTGGCCAAGATCGATACCGAAGCGCAACCGGCGCTGGGCAGCCGTTTCGGTGTCCGCAACATCCCGACGCTGGCGCTGTTCCACGAGGGCCGCGAACTCGCGCGGCAGGCCGGCGCGATGGCGGCGGCCGACATCGTGCGCTGGACGCGCGCGCAGCTGGCGTGACCTCGCGCCTTGTCGCCGCGTGCCCACGCAGCGCGAACGTCTATCCTGCGGACGCCAATGGAGCGTAAACCCCGATGAATCAGTCCCATGCCGACCTGATCCAGCCCTCCGCCGCCGTCATCACCGCCGCCGCGCCCCGGCGCCGCGCGAACACGCGCGCGTTTGCGGCGGTGGTCCGCGCAACCCGCAGGTGGCCCGCGCATTGGATTGCGATCGCTTCGCTGGCGTTGCTCGCTGGATGTGCGTCGGTCGCGCCGACGACCATGGCGCCCGGCGTGGAGCTGATCGAGGCGTTGCCGGGGCTATACACGTCCGGCCAGCCCGCGCCCGGCGACTGGAATGCGATCGCGGCCAACGGCATCGCCACGGTCGTCAACTTGCGGACCACGGAGGAACTGGCCGGGCGCGACGAAGCCGCCGAGGTGCGCGCAGCGGGGCTGCGCTACGTCCAGATCCCGGTCGCCGGTGCGGACGGCATCACCGCCGACAACGCCCGCCGGCTGCACGATGCGCTGTCGCCCGACCACGGCCAGGTGCTGGTGCACTGCGCCAGCGGCAACCGCGCCGGCGCGCTGCTGGCGCTGGAACAGGCGGAATTCCATGGCGTGCCGGCGGACGCGACGCTGGCACTGGGCCGCAAGGCGGGGATGACCAGCACCGAGCCCCGGCTCAGGCAGGCGCTGGGCATCGACCCATAGGAGGCGCGACATGGACAATGCACGGATCACCGTCGTCGGGGCCGGGTTTGCGGGCCTGACCGCACTGCGCACCCTGCGCGGGCAGGCGCCCGCTGCCCGGCTGACCCTGGTGGCGCCGGTCCCCGAACTGCAGTACCTGCCGGGGACCATCTGGCTTCCCTCGGGCAAGCGCCGGAGCGAGGACCTGGTGGTGCCGCTGGACGGCTTCCTGCGCCGCGAAGGCATGGCGTTCCATGCCGCCCGCGCCACCGGGCTGTCGGACGACGGCCGCCGGCTGCGCACCGAGGCCGGCGACGTGGAAAACGACGGCCTGGTCATCGCCTCCGGCGCGCGCTACCTGCGCAAGCTGCCGGGCATCGAGCACGCCATCATTCCGTGCGAAGGCGTGGCGGCAGGCGAGGCGATCCGCGACCGGCTGGCGGCGCTCGACGGCGGCACCCTGTGTTTCGGCTTCGGCAGCAATCCGAACGAGCCGATCGCGATGCGCGGCGGGCCGGTGTTCGAATTCGTGTTCGGCATCGACACCCTGCTGCGCAAGCAGCGCCGCCGGGAAAGGTTCCGCCTGGTGTTCTTCAGTCCCTCGCAGACACCGGGGCAGCGGCTGGGCGAGCGCGCGGTGGGGATGATCCTCGGGCAAATGCGCAAGCGCGGCATCGACACCGTGCTGGGCGAAAAACCGCAGCGCTTCGAGGCCGGCGCGGTGCAGCTGGAGCGCAGCCGCATCGACAGCGACCTGATCGTGTTCATGCCCGGGCTGACCGGCCAGGCCTGGCTGGACGACACCCCGTTGCCGCGCTCGCCGGGCGGCTTCGTGCAAGGCGAGGCCAGCTGCCGCGTGCCCGGCTTCGCCCGCACCTATGTCGCCGGCGACGGCGGCAGCTTCCCGGGGCCGGACTGGATGCCCAAGCAGGCGCACCAGGCCGACCTGCAGGCCGAGGTGGCCGCCCGCAACCTGCTGCGTGAACTGCGCGGCGAGCCGGCGCAGGAAACCTTCCGCAGCGAACTGGCGTGCATCGTCGATTCGCTCGACCGCGGCATGCTGGTGACCCGCCGGGAAGGCGGCAGCCGCGCCCTGCCGCCGCTGCGGGTGATGCATTGGGCCAAGGTCGTATTCGAGAAGCGCTACCTGCGCCGATACCGCTGAGTCCGTTGCGATGCGCCCTGGCACGGGGCGCGCCGCCGCTCAGTCGCCGAGGGCCGCGTCCAGCACCTGCGCCAGCCGGTACGCGGCCTGGCGCACGCGCTGTTCGGCCAGTGGGCGGTATTCGTCGAGGTAGGCCTTGTCGAGTTTGTGGGTGCCGGCCGGGTACAGGCCGCGTGCGTCGACCAGCCGGCAGGATTCGCCGGCCCAGGCTTCCGGGGCGCTGCGTCCGGCTTCGGCCATCGGCGGCCAGGGCAGGGTGTCGAGGCGGTTGGCGTAGGGCGTCACCGCCTTGCGGTCGGCGCCGAAACCGGCGGTGCCGAGGATGTAGTAATCCCACACCGAATGCAGGTTGGTGCCCATCACGCCGTCGGCGTAGTGCTTGCGCGCATAGGCTTCGGGCGGCAGGTCGGTGCGCAGGCTGATCTGGTAGCCGTTGCCGCCGGCATCGGTGTGGTTGGTGGCGTGCAGCGGCTGGTGCACGTCGCCGACGAAATGGACCACGAACTTCAGCGCGTCGCGACGGGCCTTGATCGGCTGCCTGCGGTCGCGGAGGATCGCCAGCTGTTTTTCGATCGCGCCGACCACGCAGTTGCCGTCCGGGCAGTCGCGCGCAGCGTCGTAGCGGCAGTCCGCGCCGGGCGCCGTGTTGACGTAATGCCACTTCGAGGTGGCCTTGAAGCGCGGCGGGTCCTCGTCGCGCAGGGTGTCGGCCCAGGCGGCGACGCCGGCCAGGGTCGGGTCCTTCTCGCCGGCCAGCAGCCGCGCGACTTCGGCGCCGGCCGCGGGGGTGAGGTGGCGCTGCGCCAGTTCGCCGACCAGGCGATGGCCGAGCTGGGCCCAGCCCAGTGCGGCGGGCGCCAGAAGCAACAGGAAAGTGGCGAGAAGCAGGCGTGGCATCGTTTTCATGGCGAAATGGGGCTCGGCAGGGCTGAAAGCGCGGTCGGGAAACGGCTAAAATAACGTGCTTTATCACTTTCCGTCCGTCTTTTCCCGGTTCTTCCACCGTCTTTCCCTGCAGGAGCGTGACATGGCGATCAAGGTTGGTATCAATGGTTTCGGCCGCATCGGGCGCAACGTGTTGCGTTCGGCCATTGAGAATTTCGGCAGCGACATCGAGGTCGTCGCCATCAATGACCTGCTGGAACCCGACTACCTGGCCTACATGCTGCAGTACGACTCCGTGCACGGCCGTTTCAGCGGCGAGGTGAAGGTCGACGGCGGCAACATCGTCGTCAACGGCAGGAAGATCCGCCTGACCCAGGAGCGCGACCCGGCCAACCTGAAGTGGGGCGAGGTCGGCGTCGACGTGGTGATCGAGTCCACCGGCCTGTTCCTGACCAAGGAAACCGCGCAGAAGCATCTCGACGCCGGCGCGAAGAAGGTGATCCTGTCGGCGCCGTCAAAGGACGACACGCCGATGTTCGTCTACGGCGTCAACGACAAGAGCTACAAGGGTGAGGCGATCATCTCCAACGCCTCGTGCACCACCAACTGCCTGGCGCCGATCGCCAAGGTGCTGCACGACAAGTGGGGCATCAAGCGCGGCCTGATGACCACCGTGCACGCCGCCACCGCCAGCCAGAAGGTCGTCGACGGCCCGTCCAACAAGGACTGGCGCGGCGGCCGCGGCATCCTCGAGAACATCATCCCGTCGTCCACCGGCGCGGCGAAGGCCGTGGGCGTGGTGATCCCCGAGCTCAACAAGAAGCTCACCGGCATGAGCTTCCGCGTACCGACGTCCGACGTGTCGGTGGTCGACCTGACCGTGGAGCTCGACAACCCGGCCAGCTACGACGAAATCAAGGCCGAGATGAAGGCGCAGAGCGAAGGCGCGCTGAAGGGCATCCTGGGCTACACCGAGGACAAGGTGGTCGCCACCGACTTCCGCGGCGACACCCGCACGTCGATCTTCGACGCCGAAGCCGGGATCGCGCTCGACTCCACCTTCGTCAAGCTGGTGAGCTGGTACGACAACGAGTGGGGCTATTCCAACAAGTGCCTGGAAATGGTGCGCGTCATCGCGAAGTAATCCGCGACGACATTGCCGCATCGGGAAAGCCCCGCATCCGCGGGGCTTTTTTCTGGTTCTTCTCCCTGTTCCGGAGAGCTCAGCGCTTGATTTTCCGGCCATGCGCTGTACCGCCATCTGACGCACGCGTCGTCGCGACCTGATGGGGCGCCGATGCGGCCGGCAGGCCTTCGGGGCGAATGTGCTCCGGCATCCGCCTGCGGCGAATGCCTCCCCCTTGATTTCGCCCCGAAGGCCTGCCGACCGCATCGGAGCGACCAGATCGCAGGCTTGCCGGAAAGCTGGGCTTAGGCTTGCGCTTGCAAAGCCACCGCGAAAATCCGAGCACGGGTGCGAGTGCCCTTGGGTGCGAAATCAAGGGGGGGGCGTC
Source organism: Luteimonas mephitis DSM 12574 (assembly GCF_000422305.1). Taxonomy (GTDB): domain Bacteria; phylum Pseudomonadota; class Gammaproteobacteria; order Xanthomonadales; family Xanthomonadaceae; genus Luteimonas; species Luteimonas mephitis. Next base: position 229,838 of record NZ_AULN01000012.1, read on the forward strand.
GGCCGTAAGGCCGGTGCCGGAGGACATTCGCACCCAAGGGCACTCGTACCCGGCGCCCCGCCATGCACCGAACTCGGGCGCGCACGGTGGCCATCGGACGAATCGCCAGCAGGCCACTGACGCTCGCATCAGCCAAAGCTCCGCATCAGCGGCCACGCCTTCGCCCAGTCGAACCTGAGATCGCGGCAGACGTAGATGTCGGGGTGCCCGCTCTCCTCGTTCTCCACGCCGTGCGGGATGCGGATGCGGCCGGCGAGCGTGCAGGTAGCCGGGGTGTCGGCGATGCCTTCGGCGTCGTCGCCCAGCACGATCACCGTCGTCGGTGGCAGGGCGCCGTAGCCGCGCGCCCAGTACGAGTTGATGCCGCTGATCGCCACGGGCAGTCCGTGCGCCGGGCCGTAGCGGTTGATCGCGCCGGCTTCGCCGTAGTTGTTGGCGTAGATCGCGGTGCGCGCGCGTTCGGCGTCGGGCAGTGCGTGGTACACGGCGGCGACCTGCGCGACCAGCTCCGGCCAGCCGACCTGCTCGGCGAAGTTGTCGTGGAAGCTGCGGCTGATCTGCCAGCCTTGCGAGCCGATCGGCGCCACCGGCAGCGCCACCAGTGCGCTCGTCGCCAGCGCTGCGAGCAGCACCAGCACGGCCGCGCCACGTGCCGCGATCGCCGTGCGCGGGCGCAGGCGCACGATGGCACGCTCCAGCAGCACCGCGCCCGCTGCCAGCAGCATCGGATAGGCCGGTGCCAGGTAGTAATCGCGCGCGCCGGCCAGCCAGAACAGCAGCAGCGCGGCCGCATACAGCCAGGCCAGCGCGCGCCACGGTCGCGCGGCGGCGGCGAAGGCAAGCCACCCCAGGCCGATCAGCCACAGCCACGCCAGCAGCGGGCCGGCACCGAGCATCAGCTGCCCGACGAGAAAATCTTCGGTGCGCCCGATCCGCACGTCGCGCGCGTGGATGTGCTGGACGAAGTCGAGATAGATGAAGTCGTGCCGCCACTGCCACCACGCGTTCGGTGCGAATACGAGCAGCGACACCAGCACGCCAACCCATGGCCACGGGCTGCCCAGCTGCCGCCGCAGCGGCGTGGCCAGCACCGCGACGACGATGCCGGCTGCGCAGAACAGCATCGTGTAGCGGGTCATCATCCCCAGGCCGATGACCAGCCCCAGCGCGAGCCACCAGCGCGGGTCGCCGCCGTTGGCCAGCTTCAGCAGCAGCCACGCCGCCAGCACCCACCACAGGTAGTCGGGGCTGGTGTACTGCAGCATCGAGCCAGCGAGCATCGAGAACGGAACGCAGGCGACCGCGATGGCCGCCACCGCCTGCGCGAAGCGTTGGCCGCCGAGTTCGCGCGCGATCAGCCCCGAGAACAGCAGCGCCAGCGCCTGCGCCAGCGCCGATGGCGCGCGGAACGCGGTGAGCGAATCGCCGAACAGCTGCATCGACGCATGGGCGAGGAACGGCACCAGTGGCGGATAGGCGACGTAACCCCAGGCCAGTTGGCGGGCGTCGTCGAGCACCGCCAGTTCGTCGCGGTGGAAACCGTACTGGCCGTTGGTCAGCAGGTGCAGCAGCAGGCGCGCCAGTGCGAGCGCGATCAGCAGGCCCAGTGCCGGCCGCGACAGCGCGCCGTGCCAGAGCCTGAAATGTGGCGTCGCCATCGAGATTGCCCCCGCTTGCCCCGCGTCAGCTTACGCGCGCGCGACGGCGCTTCCGAATGCCGGAAGTCGTGCCCGGGCGGGCTCAGCCGATCGCTTCGCGGATCAGCAGCTTCAGCTTGTCCGGCACGCCGTCCCACTGCTTCGCGTCGGGCATGGCCGGGATCTTGCGGTCGATCACCGGCCACAGCGGCGCCAGTTCGGCATTGATCGCGAGGAAGTGCTCCTGCCCGCCGGGCACGTCGTCCTCGGGGTAGATCGCGCCCACCGGGCATTCGGCCACGCACAGGGTGCAGTCGATGCAGCTTTCCGGGTCGATGACCAGGAAGTTCGGGCCTTCGTGGAAGCAGTCGACCGGGCACACTTCGACGCAGTCGGTGTGCTTGCAGTTGATGCAGTTCTCGGTGACGACGTGGGTCACGATGCTTGGGGCGCTCGGGGACGCCCATAGTCTGCGCGCCACGATCGTGCGTTGCCCTGACCTGCGTCAAGGTCCGGCCGCCGTTTCGGCGCGACAATCGGGCCCGCCTCCCTCCGCGCGCCGCTTGTGATCCCGCGCCGCGCCCGCATCTTGCCGACATGTCCACGCAGCCCACCCACGAGCAGATCGAAGCCCTCGTCGACCGCTTCTACGACCGTATCCAGGTCCACCCCACGCTCGGCCCGGTGTTCAACGCCGCGGTCGACGACTGGGACGAGCACAAGCGCCTGCTGGTGTCGTTCTGGACCTCGGTGGTCCTGCGCGCCGGCACCTACCGCGGCAACCCGATGGCCGCGCACCGCCCGCATCCGATCACCACCGAGCACTTCGTGCAATGGCTGGAACTGTGGCGCGCCACGGCCGACGAGATCCTCGCGCCCGAGCACGCCGAGCTGCTGCACGAGTATGCAAACCGCATCGGCCGCAGCCTGCGCTACGGCTTGGGACTGCCGGAGCCGGGCGAGACGCGCTCGCCATTCGGACCGGCGGTGACGCTGCGCGGGAGCTGAGCGCAGCGCTCAGGCCAGCACCGCGAGTGCGGCCTCGTAGTCCGGTTCCTCGCCGATCTCGTTGACGAGCTGCGCGTGGACCACGCGGTCGTTCTCGTCGAGCACCACCACCGCGCGCGCCGCGACGCCGCCCAGCGGGCCTTCCGCGATCGCCACGCCGTAGTCCTCGAGGAAGCCGCGCCCGCGCATCGTCGACAGCATCACCACGCGATCCAGCCCTTCGGCACCGCAGAAACGCGCCTGCGCGAACGGCAGGTCGGCGGAGATGCCCAGCACCACCGCGTTGTCCGGCTTCGAGGCCAGTTCGTTGAACTTGCGCAGCGCGGTCGCGCACACGCCGGTGTCCACACTGGGGAAGATGTTGAGCAGCTTGCGCTTGCCCTTGAACGACGCCAGCGACACGTCGGCCAGGTCCTTGCCGACGAGCGTGAACGGGCGGGCCTGCTCGCCGGCGACGGGGAAGCGGCCGTCGACGCGGACCGGGTTGCCGTGGAAAGTGACCTGGGACATGACGTGACTCCTCGATGCAGAAGGGGGTTTGACGACGACGGCGCGCGTGGCGCGCCGTGCGATCAATAGAACATCAGCTTGGCCAGCACCACGATGGCGGCCATCAGGCCCAGCACGAGATGGTGGGTACGCCGGAACCGGCACGGGTCCATTGTCCCACGCATCGCCGCGCGCACCGCGGTGACGAACACCGCCAGCACGCCGAACGCGAGCGCGACCTTGATCGCCAGCAGCCAGCCGAAGCGCGAACCGATGCAGGCGAAGCCGTTGCAGCGGATGTCGAACAGCGCGAACCCGCTCAGGAACAGCAGCGCCACCACGAACGGCATGAAGCGCCGCGCCCGCGCCATCACCGCGGCCTCGATCCGCGCCATCACCGCGGGTTCGAACTGCCGGTGCAGCGATTCGAGCACCAGGACTTCGAACGCCACTGCGCCGACGAACAGGATCGCGCAGGCCAGGTGCAGCAGCAGGATCAATGGGTACCAGGCGGCCATCCTTCTGAGCGTGCACCGGGCGTGGATGCGCCGCATTGACCTGGGTCAACTGCCGGCCCGAGGCCGTCCATGCCGCGGGGCCTCGCCCGCTCGCGAAAGCAGGTGCCTGCGCGCGGAGCGCCACGCGCCGCACCAACCCTTCGGCGGCAACCGGGAGAAGGTGTCCGAAGGGCGGATGAGGGCGCGGGACCGGCGAAGCACGGTTCCTGGCACGGATCCCCGGTTCGCGGTGGCGAGCACAGGCGCTCGGCTTTGCCGTGCCCACGGCCGCATGCCCGTTTGCCTGCCCCTGCGCGTACCCGGACAATGACATCCCGCTGATTGCCGCACCACGCGCCGGGCCCGCCCGCGCAACCCGGCCCTTGCCACCACTTTCCGAGCGACGAAACCCCATGACCATCCAGCGAATGAGCGACCTCGACCTGTCCGGCAAGCGCGTGCTGATCCGCCAGGACCTCAACGTTCCGGTCGACGGCGGCAGGGTCACCTCCGACCAGCGCATCACCGCCTCGCTGCCCACACTGCGCGCTGCGCTCGATGCCGGTGCCGCGGTGATGGTGATGTCGCACCTCGGGCGGCCGAAGGAAGGCGCGTGGAGCGAAGCCGATTCGCTGGCGCCGGTCGCCGCGCGCCTGTCGGAGCTGCTCGGCCGCGAAGTGCCGCTGGTGCGCGACTATCTCGGCGGCGTCGACATCGCCCCCGGCCAGTTGGTGCTGCTGGAGAACTGCCGCATGAACGCCGGCGAGAAGGCCGACGACGAAGCGCTGGCGAAGCAGTACGCCGCGCTGTGCGACGTGTTCGTCATGGACGCCTTCGGCACCGCGCACCGCGCGCAGGCCTCGACCCATGGCGTGATCCGCTTCGCGAAGCAGGCCGCCGGCGGTCCGCTGCTGATGGGGGAACTCGACGCGCTGGCCAAGGCACTCGACCATCCGGCGCGGCCGCTGCTGGCGATCGTCGCCGGCTCCAAGGTCAGCACCAAGCTCGAACTGCTGTCGTCGCTGGTCGGCAAGGTCGACCAGCTGATCGTCGGCGGCGGCATCGCCAACACCTTCATCGCCGCCGAGGGCTTCGGCGTCGGCAAGTCGCTGTTCGAGGCCGACCTGGTCGACACCGCGAAGCAGATCATGGCAGATGCGAAGGCGCGCGGCGCCGACATCCCGGTGCCGACCGACGTCGTGGTCGCGCCCGAGTTCAAGGCCGATGCGCCGGCGACGGTAAAGGCCGTCGATGCGATCGGTGCCGACGACATGGTGCTCGACATCGGCCCGGACACCGCGCAGCGCTACGCCGCACTGATCGCCAACGCCGGCACCGTGGTCTGGAACGGTCCGGTCGGCGTGTTCGAGTTCGACGCCTTCGGCAAGGGCACCGAAACGCTGGCGCGCGCGATCGCCGCTTCGAAGGCATTCTCGATCGCCGGCGGCGGCGACACCCTTGCCGCGGTCGACAAGTACGGCATCGCCGATGACGTGTCGTACATCTCCACCGGCGGCGGCGCGTTCCTCGAATTCCTTGAAGGCAAGGTCCTGCCGGCGGTCGCGGCGCTGGAAGCGCGCGGCACGCCGTAGGACGGTCAGGGAGAAGCGGTCCTCGACTCGCGGAGCCGGCTGCCCGTCACGCGGTCGCGCATGGCCCGCGCCTGTCGGGCACTGTCCGGTCATCGGGCTGGGCTAGGATGGCGGCTTCGCCAGCCAGTGGTCACCGTACATGTCCGAGCACCGTCGCCGCACCCGCATCCTCGCCACCCTCGGCCCGGCCACCGATGCACCGGGCGTGCTCGACGCGCTGCTGCGTGCAGGGGTCGACGTGGTGCGACTGAACTTCTCGCACGGCGACCCGTCCTCGCAGCTCGCGCGTGCGCAGGCGGTGCGCGAGGCAGCTGCGCGCGCGGGCGTCGAGGTCGGCATCCTGGCCGACCTTCCCGGCCCCAAGATCCGCGTCGAGACCTTCGCCGAAGGCCGAGTGCCGCTGCGCGCGGGCGACCGCTTCGACCTGGTGGCCAGCGAGGACGCGCCGCCCGGGGATGCGACCCAGGTCGGCGTGAGCTACCTCGCGCTGCCGCAGGACCTGCGGGCCGGCGATGTATTGCTGCTCGACGACGGCGTGGTGCAACTCAGGGTCGAACGCATCGAAGGCGAACGCATCGTCACCCGCGTGATCAACGACAGCGTGCTGTCCGATCGCAAGGGGCTCAACCGGCTCGGTGGCGGCCTGTCGCTGGGCGCGCTGACCGATCGCGACCGTGAGCTGATCGGCATCGCCGCCGACATGGATGCGGACTTCATCGCGGTGTCGTTCTGCCGCAACGCCGCCGACATGCACGACGCGCGCGCGGTCGCGCGTTCGCACGGCAGCCACGCCGCGCTGGTGTCGAAGATCGAGCGCGCCGAGGCGATCGAGAACCTGGCCGAGATCGTGGAGGCCAGCGACGTGGTCATGGTCGCCCGAGGCGACCTGGGCGTGGAGATCGGCGACGCCGAGCTGCCCGGCCTGCAGAAGAAGATCATCCGTGAATCGCTGGCGCAGAACCGGGTGGTGATCACCGCCACCCAGATGCTGCAGTCGATGGTCGACAGCCCGATTCCCACCCGCGCCGAGGTGCTGGACGTGGCCAACGCGGTGATCGACGGCACCGACGCGGTGATGCTGTCGGCCGAAACCGCGGCCGGCAATTTCCCGGTGCGCGCGGTCGAGGCGATGGCGCGGATCTGCGTCGGCGCCGAGAAGCAGTTCGAATTCGACATCGACTTCGGCAAGGCCTCGCGCGACATGCAGCGCGCCGACCAGGCGATCGCGATGGCGGCGATGTTCCTGTCCGAACACATGGCGGTGCGCGCGATCGTGGCGATGACCGAATCGGGCGGCACCGCGCGATACCTGTCGCGGTTCCGCTCCAGCGTGCCGATCTACGCACTGTCGCGGCATGCGGGGGCGCGGCGCCGGATGAAGTTGATGCGCGACGTGTTCCCGATCGACTTCGACAGCCGCGGCCTGGCCACCCGCGAAGCGGCGCGCGACGCGGTCCAGGCGCTGCACGACGCCGGCCTGCTCGCCGCCGGCGACCACATCATGTTCACCAGCGGCGACCACATGGAGCACCGCGGCGCGACCAACACCCTGCGCCTGCTGAAGGTGGGGGAGGACGGCAGGGCCGAAGGACTGGGCGAGCTGTAGACGGCATCGCGCCGCCGTCCGGTAGTCTTGCGGCAGTCGTCACAGCATCAAGCCGATACCATTGCGTGCTGGCTGCAAAACGAATGAATCTTCTCGCCTTCGAAGTCCGGGAGCTTGCTCATGCATCTGACTGGCCGCTGCCAATGTGGGGCCGTAACGTACCAACTCACGGCGAATCCGAAATGGGTGGCAGTTTGTCATTGCAGGGACTGCCAACGCAGTGCGGGCGCTCCCATGGTTGCGTGGGCCATGTTCCCGGAGTCCGGCGTCAGGATCCTGTCCGGGGCCCCGAAAACCTTCAATTCATCGGGCGCCGCCATGCGTTCGTTCTGCGCAGAGTGCGGAACGGGGCTTTTTTACCGGAACGATGAAACCCTGCCGGGCTTGATGGACGTTCAGGCCGCAACGCTTGATGACCCCAATGCGCTGCCACCGGCTGTCCAGGTTCAAACGGCTGAGCAGCAATCCTGGGTTCCGCACCTCGGCACGCTGCCTGCGTTCGAACGTTATCCTCCAGGCCCGGGCGAATGATGGTGCCTCCGTACTCAAACCGTTCGGGAGCGAGTACCACCGGCGACGTGGTGGACAGCGTCCATCCAGCGTCCGGCTCGACCATCCAGGCCTCCGTCATCCATGCCGGATGCCACGGTGACGGACACACTCAGCCGCCGTCGCTTGCGCGGGACCAAGGGCCGGGCGCCGGTGCGTCCGGATGTGTGGATGCCGGGTAAACGTGAAGCCCTGAGGGACGGCACGGCGAGGCGTCCCGCGTGGATTTCCGCATCCACTGTCCGGGCGGCTGGAACCGGTTGCATGCTCCTGCGCAGGCGGGCACAGGCGTGCAACAGGCTATAATCAGCGGTCTTTCCGCCGCCTCCGAGCCTTCCGACATGAGTATCGAACAGCTTGCCGAAACCGCCCTGGCCATGGTCGCGCCGGGCAAGGGCATCATCGCCATCGACGAATCCACCGGCACCATCGCCAAGCGCTTTGCCGGCGTTGGTGTAGAGAACACCGAAGAGAACCGCCGCGCCTACCGCGAGCTGCTGCTGACCACGCCCAACCTCAGCCAGCACATCAGCGGCGCGATCCTGTTCGACGAGACCATCCGCCAGAAGACGAAGGACGGCGTGCCGTTCGCGAAGTACATGGCCGACAACGGCATGATCCCGGGCATCAAGGTCGACAAGGGCACCCATGCGCTGGCCGGCTTCCCGGGCGAAGTGGTGACCGAGGGCCTCGACGGCCTGCGCGCGCGGCTGGAGGAGTACTACAAGCTCGGCGCCCGCTTCGCCAAGTGGCGCGCGGTGATCAACATCGGCGACGACATCCCCTCGGGCACCTGCATCGAGGCCAACAGCCACGCGCTGGCGCGCTATGCCGCGCTGTGCCAGGAGCAGGGCCTGGTGCCGATGGTGGAGCCGGAAGTGCTGATGGAAGGCGACCATGACATCGAAACCTGCTTCGAGGTCACTGAAGTCACCCTGCGCTCGCTGTTCGATGCGCTGTACCAGCAGAACGTGGCGCTCGAGGGCACGATCCTCAAGGCGTCGATGGTCGTCCCGGGCAAGGACTGCGACGAGCAGGCCAGCGTCGACGAAGTGGCCGAAGCGACCCTGATGTGCCTGAAGTCCTCGGTGCCGGCGATCCTGCCGGGCATCGTGTTCCTGTCCGGCGGCCAGAGCGACGAAGACGCCACCGCGCACCTGGACGCGATGAACCGCCTCGGCCCGAACCCGTGGCCGCTGTCGTTCTCGTACGGCCGCGCGATGCAGTCGGCGGCGCTGAAGCTGTGGTCGCAGGACCTGGTGAAGAACTACGCCGGCGCGCAGGACACCGTGTTCGCCCGTGCGCGCGACAACGGCATGGCCGCGCTGGGCCAGTGGGACCGCACGGCCTGATCGCCCTGGCGATCGGCAGGTCTTGGAAACGCCGGCGCGATGCCGGCGTTTCCTTTTCTGGCGAGTCGGGCGGCCGGTTGCAGGGGCGCACGGTGCGTCGCCTGTTGCGCGACCGGTACGGCCGGAGATTCGCCGCTATCGGCTGGTACCGTAGGCTGTCTGCGAAGTCCGCATCGGGGTGCGCCATGTCGTCGAGTTCCCTCCAGCTGCCGCCCGACGCCGTGGCCGCGCTCGCGCGCGGCCGGATGATCGAAGCGGTCAAGATCGTGCGAGCGACCACCGGGCTGGGCCTGAAGGAGGCCAAGGACGCGGTGGATGCCTACGCGGCCGCACAGCGGTCGGGGGCGTCCCCGGGATTGCCGGGGAACGGCGCGCCCGGGAAGTTCGTGTTTCCCCAGGCAGCGGCCGACGCCATCGCGCGTGGCGAGCTTGTTGCGGCGATTGCGCTGCTGCGGGAAGCCAACCCGGCACTGGGCCTGGCCGCGGCGAAAGAAGCGGTGGACCGGATTCGCGCCGGCGGAGCGCCGCCGCCCGCGGCCGCCGCGTCACGGAAGATGCCGATGCATTCGCAGCGGGTGCCGACCGTGGTCGCCGGCGACAGCGGCAGCCACGGCTGGCTGCTGCTGGTGCTGGCCGTGGCGCTGGTCGCGCTGGGATGGTGGCTGTTCGGCAGCGCCTGAGCGCGCTCCGCGCCAGGATCCTCCGTCGCGGAGCACGCCCGTGCAGGCGCCGACGCGGCTTCAGTCCCGCAGTTGTCCGCGGTATTCCCTTGCGATGCCGGCGTCGCGGCAGGCCAGCTGCACGTGCACGGGCAGTGGTGCATCCCACGCACGCAGCCGTGCGATCGCGACGGCGGCAGCCCGCGCATGCGGATAGCCGAATACACCGCAGCTGATCGCCGGGAACGCGATCGACGCCACCCCGTGCGCTGCGGCCAGTCGCAGCGCATTGGCGTAGCAGGCGGCCAGCAACGCCGGCTCGCCGGCATCGCCGCCGTGCCACACGGGCCCGACGGTGTGGATCACGAAGCGCGCCGGCAGCCGGTGCCCGCCGGTGATGCGCGCCTCGCCGGTCGGGCAGCGTACGCCGGGCCGAATCTCCGGCAACGCGCGGCATTCGGCGAGCAGGCCCGGGCCGGCGGCGCGGTGGATCGCACCGTCCACGCCGCCGCCGCCGAGCAGCGACTCGTTGGCGGCGTTGACGATCGCGTCGACCGCCAGCGCGGTGATGTCGCCTTCGACGACCTCGATCCGCATCCGTGCGCCGCGGCTCAGTCCAGCGACGCCAGCCAGGCGTCGTCGGACCCTTCTTCCACGCCCTCGAGCAGGAACGTCGACAGGTAGCGTTCGCCGGTGTCGGGCAGCATCGCCAGGATCACGTCGCCGTCGTCCGCCGATTTCGCAACTTCCAGCGCCGCTGCCACGGTGGCGCCCGCGGAGATGCCGACGAAGATGCCTTCCTCGCGCGCAAGCCGCAGCGAGGTGTCGCGGGCGCTCGCGTCGTCGACCGTCACGATGCGCGACGCGGCCTTGCGGTCGAGCACCGCGGGCACGAAATCGGGGGTCCAGCCCTGGATCTTGTGCGGCGACCAGTCCTTGCCGGCCAGCAGCGAGGCCACGGCCGGCTCGGCGGCGGTGACCGTCACTTCCGGGCGCGCCACGCGCAGCACGTCGGCGACGCCGGTCAGCGTGCCGCCGGTGCCCCAGCCGCTGACGAAGTGGTCGAGGCGCCGGCCGGCGAAGTCGCGCAGGATTTCGGCCGCCGTGGTCTGGCGGTGGTAGGCGGGGTTGGCGGGGTTCTCGAACTGGCGGGCGAGGAACCAGCCGTGCTTCGCGGCCAGTTCCTCGGCGCGGCGCACCATGCCGGTGCCGCGTTCGGCGGCCGCGGTCAGGATCACCTTCGCGCCGTACGCGCGCATCAGCTTGCGGCGCTCGATCGAGAAGGTCTCGGTCATGATCGCGACGAACCTGTATCCGCGCGCCGCGCAGACCATCGCCAGCGCCACGCCGGTATTGCCGGAGGTCGCCTCGATTACCGTGTCGCCGGGCTTGAGCAGGCCGCGGGCCTCGGCGTCGAGGATGATGGCGAGCGCGAGCCGGTCCTTGACCGAGCCACCGGGGTTGAACGATTCGACCTTGGCGTACAAGGAAACACTGGCGGGCGCGATGCGGTTCAGGCGCACCACCGGGGTACGGCCGATGGTGTCGAGGATGCTGTCGTGGATCATGGCCAGACCTGCCTTGGGGGGGAAGGGCCGACACTACGCCCGCCGACGGCCTCGCGCACGCCTGCAAATGGCACGCCGGCAATCGGCTGGTGGAACGATGGCGCGGCCGCTATGGGCAAGGCCGGGGCCGGCGCTGCCGTTCCGGGCGTGGCGGGCCACGGCGCAGGCGTCCCGTCTTCCAGCCTGCCGGCGAGTCGAAACAACCGTCCGGCGGCTGCGGGGCAGTTCGCGTAACGCACGAGCGGGCAGGAGGTTGACGACGAAGCGGCTTTTCCAGACGGGGCTGATGGCATACGTTGGCGCCGCGTCGAACCGATAAACTCGACCGGTTTCCCTTCGTCGCTTCCTGCAGATAGATGTCCGACTCCCGCACCATCATCGCCCCGCATCGCCTCGCCTTCATCGCCCTGCTGGGCCTCGGCATTGCCGCGTGCGGCGCGCGCGAGGAAGCCAGGGGACACGACAGCGCCCCGGTCGAGCTGGTGACCACCGCCACGGTGGGCATGCAGCCCTGGAACGACCACATCCGCGCGCTGGGCACGGTGAAGGCACGCGAGTCGGTGGATGTCACCGCGAAGGTCAGCGAGACGGTGCAGCAGGTCCATTTCGACAGTGGCGACGAAGTCGCCGCGGGCGCACCGCTGGTGACCCTGAGCGGCCAGCAGCAACATGCCGCGTTGGCGGCGGCGCAGGCGGCGGCCACCGAGGCCGAGCGGCTGTACAAGCGCCAGCAGGAACTGGCCGCGCAGCAGCTGATCGCGCACGCCACGCTCGATACCCAGCGCGCCACCCGCGATGCGGCGCGCGCGCAGGTCGAACAGATCCGGGCCAACCTGCACGACCGGGTGATCCGCGCGCCGTTCGCCGGCCGGCTCGGCATCCGCCGGGTCAGTCCCGGTGCGCTGGTCACGCCGGGCACGGTGATCGCGTCGCTCGACGACATCGCCCGCGTGTACGTCGATTTCCCGATACCGGAAGTGCAGATGGAGAAGGTGGCGGCGGGCCAGCGCCTGCGCGGCACGGCGGGCGCCTTCCCCGGGCGCGTGTTCGACGGCGTGGTGTCGGTGGTCGACGTGCGCCTGGACGCGGCCACGCGCGCGGCCATGGTGCGCGGCGATTTCGCCAACCCGGATCGCGCGCTGCGCCCCGGCATGCTGCTGCAGGTCGAGCTGGAGCGGCCCGAGCGGCAGGCGCTGCTGGTGCCGGAGATCGCGATCGTGCAGGTCGGCCGCGACTCGTTCGTCTACCGCGTGCGCGGCGACAACACCGTCGAGCAGGCCCCGGTGAAGGTCGGCGCGCGCGCCGGCGGACGCGCCGAAATCCTCGAAGGACTGGCGCCGGGCGAGCGCATCGTGGTCGACGGCACCGGCAAGCTGCGCGCGGGCATCGCGATCCGCGAGGCCGCGGCCCCCGCGCCCGGCTCCGCGCCGGCAGGCCAGGCAACGGTGCCCGCTGCGTCGCCTGCGCCGCGCAAGGCCGCGCCTGCCGCGGGGGACTGAGCCATGCTGCTGTCCGATGTTTCCATCCGCCGCCCGGTCTTCGCCACCGTGGTGAGCCTGCTGCTGATGGTGCTGGGCATCATGGCGTTCTCGCGGCTGACCCTGCGCGAGCTGCCGGCGATCGATCCGCCGATCGTCTCGGTGGACGTCAACTATCCCGGCGCTTCGGCAGCGGTGGTCGAAACCCGCATCACCCAGGTGCTGGAAGACGCGCTGTCAGGCATCGAGGGCGTCGAGACCATCCAGTCGCGCAGCGTCAACGGCCGCTCCGCGGTGACCCTGGAGTTCACCCTCAAGCGCGACATCGAGGCCGCGGCCAACGACGTGCGCGACGCGATCAGCGGCGTCGCCGATCGATTGCCGGACGAGGCCGATCCGCCCGAGGTGGAGAAGGCCGACAGCGATTCGGACACCATCATGTGGCTCAACATGAGCTCGACGACGATGGACGCGCTGGAGCTGTCGGACTACGCCGACCGCTACATCGTCGACCGCCTGTCGAGCCTGGACGGCGTGGCCCAGGTGCGCATCGGCGGCCGCCAGCGCTACGCGATGCGCATCTGGCTCGACGCCGCGGCGATGGCCGCGCGCGGCGTCACCCCCAACGACGTCGAGGCGGCGCTGCGCGCCGAGAACGTCGAACTGCCGGCCGGCCGCATCGAATCGGAGACCCGCGACTTCACCCTGCGCGTGGCGCGCGGCTACACCACGCCGGGCGATTTCGCCGCGATCCCGCTGCGCAAGGGCGACGATGGCTACGTGGTGCGCCTGGGCGACGTGGCGCAGGTGGAACTGGCCTCGGCCGAACGCCGCGCGTACTACCAGAGCAACGGGCAGCCCAACATCGGCCTTGGCATCATCAAGACCTCGACAGCCAACGCGCTCGACGTCACCCGCGCCGCGCGGGCGATGGCGGTGGAGATCCAGAAGTCGCTGCCCGAGGGCACCCGCATCTTCGTCGCCTTCGACGACACGGTCTTCATCGAAGCCTCGATCGAACGCGTGTACTGGACGCTGGGCGAGGCGGTCGCGCTGGTGCTGCTGGTGATCTGGCTGTTCCTGGGCAGCCTGCGCGCGGCGCTGATCCCGGCGGTGACGGTGCCGGTGTGCCTGCTGGCGGCATTCATCCCGCTGTACCTGTTCGGCTACTCGATCAACCTGCTCACGTTGCTGGCCCTGGTGCTGTCGATCGGGCTGGTGGTGGACGACGCGATCGTGGTGCTGGAGAACATCCAGCGCCGCGTCGACCTGGGCGAACCGCGGCTGGTGGCGGCGGTGCGCGGCACCCGCCAGGTGGCGTTCGCGGTGATCGCCACCACCACGGTGCTGGTGGCGGTGTTCCTGCCGGTGGGTTTCATGGAAGGCAACACCGGGCGCCTGTTCCGCGAGCTGTCGGTGGCGCTGGCCGGCGCGGTGGCGCTGTCGGCGTTCGTGGCGCTGACGCTGACGCCGATGATGGCCTCGAAGCTGGTGCGCCCGCATGCGCACGAGAAATCCAACCCGGTCAACCGATGGTTCAACCACGGCCTGGCGTGGGTGGCGAACGCCTATCGCGGCGCGCTTGCGCGGCTGGTCGCGCTGCGACCGTGGCGGATCGTCGCCGGCGTGGCGCTGACGATGGTCGCCTGCGTCGCGGCGATCTACGGGCTGGCCAGGTTCGTGCCTTCGGAACTCGCGCCTGCCGAGGACCGCGGCGCGTTCTTCGTCTCGATCGTCGGCCCCGAGGGGGCGGGTTTCGACTACACGGTCAAGCAGATCAAGCAGGTCGAATCGATCTTCGCGCGGCGGGTGCAGGGAGAAGATCCGGTGATCCGCCGGTACAACACCCGCGTCCCTGGCGGCTGGGGTGCCAACGAGGAGATGCATACCGGCAACGTGATCGTGTTCCTCGAGGACTGGCACAAGCGCGACCAGTCCACGGCGCAGGTCGCCGACTCGCTGCGCAAGGACCTGGGCACGCTCAGCGGCGTGCGCGCGCAGCCGCGCGTTGGCGGCGGCCTGGTCGGCAGCCGCGGGCAGCCGATCCAGATCGTGCTCGGCGGGCCGGAATACCCGGAGATCGCGCGCTGGCGCGACATCATGATGCAGCGCATGGAAGCCAATCCCGGCTTCTTCTCGGTCGACTCCGACTACAAGGAAACGCGGCCGCAGATGCGGGTGCAGATCGACCGCGCGCGTGCCTCGGACCTGGGCGTGAGCGTCACCGACATCGGCCGCGCGCTGGAAACGATGATGGGCAGCCGCCAGGTCACCACCTTCGTGCAGGAAGGCGAGGAGTACGACGTGCTGGTGCAGGCCGGCCGCGCCGGCCGCGCCGATCCCGCCGACCTCGATGCGATCCGGGTGCGCGCGCGCAACGGCGACCTGGTGCCGCTGTCCAACCTGGTCACGCTCAGCGAGCTGGCCGAGCCGGGCAGCCTCAACCGCTTCAACCGCATGCGCGCGATCACCATCAGCGCGGGGCTGGCACCGGGCTACAGCATGGGCGAGGCGCTGGATTTCCTCGAACAGGTCGCCCGCAACGAGCTTCCCGACTACGCGCAGATCGACTGGAAGGGAGAGTCGCGCGAGTACCAGAAGGCGGGCAGCGCGGTGCTGCTGACGTTCACCCTGGCACTGCTGGTGGTGTACCTGGTGCTGGCGGCGCAGTTCGAGAGCTTCATCCATCCGTTCGTGATCATGCTGACCGTGCCGCTGGGCGTGCTGGGCGCGCTGATCGGCCTGGCGATCACCGGCGGCACGCTCAACCTGTTCAGCCAGATCGGCATCGTGATGCTGGTGGGGCTGGCGGCGAAGAACGGCATCCTGATCGTCGAGTTCGCCAACCAGCTGCGCGACGCCGGCCGCTCGGTGCAGCAGGCGATCGTCGAATCGTCGGTGGTGCGCCTGCGCCCGATCCTGATGACCTCGATCGCCACAGCGGTCGGCGCGATTCCACTGGTGCTGGCCGGCGGCCCGGGCTCGGCGAGCCGCGCGACCATCGGCGTGGTGGTGGTCTTCGGCGTGTCGTTTTCCACCCTGCTGTCGCTGTTCGTGGTGCCCGCGTTCTACGCCCTGCTGGCGCCGTTCACGCGCTCGCCCGATGCGGTGGCGCAGGAGCTGGAAAAGCTGGAGGCGGAAACGCCGTCGGTGGGTGGCCACGCATAGGTCGGGGCCATGCCCCGACGCCCCGGGATTCCAGGGCTGCGCGGGGTCCAACGATCGCGAAGCGCCGGGGCGCAGCCCCGACTTGCGCGAACAAGGCTCGCGTATCCTGCGCGGCATGACCGGGCAAGTCGCGAAGCGGGACTGGAAGGCCGTGCGGCTCGACGCCGGCGCCGGGGTGCTCCTGCGCCCGTGGCATGCCGGCGACCTCGATGCGTTGCTGCTGCATGCCAATGACGAGCAGGTCTCGCGCGGCACCAGCGACCGCTTCCCGTTTCCCTACACGCGCGCCGACGGCGAGGCGTTCCTCACCGGCCGCGTGGTCGACTTCAACGCGCCGGTGTTCGCCATCGAACTCGACGGCCAGGCCTGCGGCGGCATCGGCGTGCGCCCCGGGCACGGCGAGCGACGCCACGGCGCCGAGCTGGGCTACTGGCTCGGCCGGCGCCACTGGCACCGAGGCCACATGACCCGTGTCGTCGGCGCGTTCGCGCCTTGGGTGATGCACGCGCTGTCGCTGTACCGGCTGCAGGCGGCGGCGCTCGATTTCAACAGCGCCTCGGCGCGGGTGTTGCTGAAGAACGGCTTCATCGAGGAAGGCACGCAGCGCCGCGCGGTACTCAAGCGTGGCAAGCTGCACGACCTGCGCAGCTTCGCCAGGACCCGGGACACGCTCGACGATGCCGACTGATCCTCCCTCGTCGCCGTGGAGGCGGCATCCACGGCAACCGGACGCCAGGCCGGCCGCGCCGCGCCATGCGCGCGAAGGACAGGCGCACGAAGCGCCGCAGCCTGCGGAACGCCCCGCGCGCAGCGAAGAACTGCGCCTGTACGGGCTGAACGCCGTGCAGGCGGTGTTCGCGCGCCGTCCCGATGCGATCCGCAAGCTTTACCTGGCCGAAGACCGCATCCCACGGCTGCAGCCGCTGCTGAAATGGTGCGTGGCCAACCGCGTCGGCTATCGCGTGGTCGACGAGGCCGACCTGCACAAACTCGCCGCCAGCAAGCACCACGAAGGCGTGGTGGCCGACGTGTTGCGCGAGCCGCCGCAGTCGCTGGCCGCGTGGCTTGGCGCATTGCCGGCCGGACCGTGCTGCGCGCTGTGGCTCGACGGCGTCGGCAACCCGCACAACCTGGGCGCGATCCTGCGGTCGGCCGCGCACTTCGGTGTCTCGGCGCTGTTGTTGCCGAAGCATTCGCCGCTGGCGCTGTCGGGCGCCGCCGCGCGGGTGGCCGAAGGCGGCGCCGAGGCGGTGCCGTTCGTACGCCTCGGCCGCGAGGACAACGCGATCGCGCAGCTGCACGGCGCCGGCTTCACGCTTGCCGCCACGGTGGTGCGCGGCGGTGCGGACCTGTTTTCCGCACGCTTGCCGGCGCGGCTGGTGTACGTGCTCGGAGCGGAGGGCGAGGGCATGGATGCAGCGCTGGCTGACGGCTGCGACCTGCGGCTGTCGATCCCCGGCAGCGGCGCGGTCGAAAGCCTCAACGTCTCCGCCGCCACCGCGGTGCTGCTGGCGCAGTGGGCGCGCTTGCGATGAGCTGACCCGCAGCGCCCGCGGGGCTTTTCCCCGTGGCGCTGCACAACGGGCCATGTCGGCCCGGATTGCGTGCGTCTGCAGCGCAGCGGAGGTTGCAGGTCGGCACGGACTCGATGCGGGGTTCGACCCTGCCGTTTTTTCGCGCGCGGGGGTTCCGAAGGGCAGCCGGCGTCAGTCGCCCGCCTGCGCCGCCTTCGGTGCACTGCCAAAACCGCCGTCGGCCTGCGCCGCGAGCCAGGTGAACACCGTGTACGCGGCGACGTTCTGCGCCAGCGCCTTCGGGTCGATCTTGTCGAGCGTGTCCTCGGCGTTGTGGTGCAGGTCGAAGTAGTCGGTGCCGTCGTGGCCCAGCCAGGCCCAGGCCATGCCGCGCTCGGTCAGCGGGCCGATGTCGGACTCCGGATCGCCCTGGCCGGGCATCGATTCGATGCCCAGCGGCGCCAGCGCCGCCGCGATCTGCGCGAACGCGGCCTTCTCGCTGTCGCGCGCGCTGCTGTCGAAGCCGTAGATGCGGCCGGCGCCGAAATCGCTCTCCGCGGCGATCACGTGCTTCGCGACGTCCTTCGCGTACTTGTCGCTGTAGGCGCGGCCGCCGAACAGGCCCTGCTCCTCGTTGGCGAACGCGACCACGCGGATCGTGCGCCTGGGCTTGAGCGGCTTGAGCAGCGCGCCGGTGGCCATGGTGATGGCCACGCCGGCGGCATCGTCGATCGCGCCGGTGCCGTGGTCCCACGAATCCAGGTGGCCGCCGATCAGCACGATCTCGTCGGGGCGCTCGCTGCCGGTGATCTCGCCGATCACGTTGTGCGAGGTGTATTCGCCGTCATAGCCGCAGTCGAGCGCGACGCGCACGCGGGTTGGCCCCAGTGCCACCAGGCGCGCGAGCTGGTCGGCGTCGATGACCGACAGCGCCGCCGACGGGATCGGCTCGAGCCCCTCCTCGAATCGGGTATTGCCGGTATGCGGCGCCCGCGAGGAGTCGGTGCCGGCCGAGCGCATCAGGAATGCCGCCGCGCCCTTGCGGATCGCGACCGATGGCCCGCGGCCGCGGATGCCGCCGCCGTTGCGATAGTCGCCGCCGTCGCGCTGCTTCTTCATCCGGTAGTCGACGAAGGCGATCTTGCCGGCCAGCGAACCGTCGGGCGCGGCCTTGAGCGCGTCGAGGTCGGCGAAGCGCACCACCTCGCCCTCGACCGTGCCGCCGGGGCTGCCGCCCAGCGCGGTCAGCAGCAGCGGCTGCGCGTGTTCGCCCAGCACCTGCGCGTGTTCGCCGCGACGCACCCATTTCGGGAACGTGACCGGCTCGGTCCAGACCTTGTCGTAGCCGAGCTGCTCGAACTTCGCCTTCGCCCAGGCCACCGCGCGCGCGTCGGCCTCGCTGCCGGCCAGGCGCGGCCCGACCTCGGTGGTCAGCGATTCGGTGATCTTCCAGCCCAGGTCGCTGGCCAGCGCCTGCTCGCGCAACTGCGCGGCCTGCTCGATCGCCCGGTCGGGGATGCGGGTTTCGGCCTGCGTTGCGATGGCGGGCAGTGCGAGGGCGAGGGCGAGCAGCAGCGGGGCGAGGCGCATGGGTGTCTCCGGAAGCGACGCATCGCGCGGCGACCGGCCGGCATGCGCCAGGAAAAGACGAAGCCGCGAGGGTGGCAGCCCTCGCGGCCTGGTGACCCGTGGCACAAGTCATGCCGCGCGTGGCAGCGGTCGCATCACGCGCAGGCGGGTCCTATCGTTTCAGCGAGTCGCGGATCTCGCGCAGCAGCAGCACGTCTTCGGCCGGCGCGGCGGGGGCGGCTTCTTCCTTCTTGCTCATGCGATTGATCGCCTTGACCAGCAGGAAGATCGCGAACGCCAGGATCGCGAACTGGATCACGGCGTTGAGGAACTCGCCGATGCCGATGACCACCGCAGGCACCGCTTCGCCGGCCGCGTCCACCGTTGCTTCTTTCAGCGTGATCACCCACTTCGAGAAGTCCACGCCGCCGATCAGCAGCCCGATCGGCGGCATGATGACCTTGTCGACCAGCGCGGTGACGATCTTGCCGAAGGCCGCGCCGATCACGACACCGACGGCGAGGTCGACGACGCTTCCGCGCATCGCGAATTCCTTGAACTCACTCATCATGCCCATGTATTGCCCTCGCTCGCGGTGGTGATGGCCATAGCCTACACGCGCGGTGCGGTGATGCGGCAATGCAGCTCGAGCAGGTCGTCGAGACGGCCCAAGCAGGCATCGCCGGGCTGCAGCGGGCCGACGCCGGCCGGCGTGCCCATGAAAACGAGATCGCCGGCGCGCAGGGCGTAGAGTTTCGACAGCGCCTGCAGGATGTCCGGGACATCCCAGATCAACTGGTCCAGCCGCGACCGCTGGCGCAGCACCCCGTTGACCGTGAGCGACAGCGTGCGCGCGGCCAGTTCGCCCACCATCGCCGCCGGCAGCAGCTCGCTGACGGGCGCCGACTGGTCGAACGCCTTGCCGGTGTCCCAGGGCAGGCCCTTGGCCTTCGCCGCGGCCTGCAGGTCGCGGCGGGTCAGGTCCAGGCCGATGCCGTAGCCGAACACCAGCGCCTGCGCGGCGTCACGGCCAAGCAGGCCTGGCGGGGCGTCGTGGCCCAGCGCGACGACCAGTTCGATCTCGTGCTGCAGGTTGCCGGTGCCGGGCGGGTAGGTGGCTTCGCCGGCGGTGACGAGCGCGTCCACCGGCTTGAGGAAGAGCACGGGCTCGCCGCGCTCGGCATTCGATGCCGGCACGGCGGCGCCCATTTCGCGGGCGTGGTCGGCGAAATTGCGGCCGACGCAGTAGATCCGGTGTGCCGGGAAGCTGCCGCCGCCGCGGACCGGCACGCGCGGGCGCGGCAGCACGGGGACGACATCACGGGAAGCGTCGGTCATGGATGTTCCGGGAGGGATGCAGCGGGCCTGCGCGTCGACGTGGACGCGGGCGTGTTCAGCGCAGCAGCGGCTGGCCGGTCTTCACGACGTGGTATTCGCCGTCGACCACGCGACTGGGCGTCGCCCTGGGCTTGCCGCGTTCGCGCAGCAGCCGCATGACCAGGCCGCCCGCCAGCATCGCCGTGCCCACGACCAGGCCGACCACCAGCAGCGCGGCCAGCAGCAGCACTCCAACCACGCCCAGCAGCACGCGCAGCAGCGGGTGCCGCGGCTTGCGTGGCGCGAACATCGCGGACAGGCCGGCGCTGGAGAAACGGGTCTGGAAGCTGCGGAACAGGCGGTCGGACATGATGCGGTCGTGGCGTTACGATAGTGAGCAGGTGACGGAGTATCGGCCGCGCAATGAGTGAAGATGTAAGGAGTTTGTTAAGCGCGGGTGATGGCGGAACCAGCCTGGTCGCGTTCTCGCAGATCGACGACGGTGGATTCGCCGAGGCCGAAGCCACCATCGACGGCGACGCCGAATCGCTGATCCTGCATCGCGACGGCGACAGCGTCCGGGCCTGGCTCAACATCTGCCCGCACGCCGGTCGTCGGCTGGACTGGGCGCCCGGCCAGTTCCTCAAGAACCGCGAAGGCCACCTGGTCTGCGCCGTGCACGGCGCCACATTCGAACTGTCCGGCGGCGTCTGCGTGGCCGGCCCCTGCCGCGGCGAGTCGCTGCGCCCGGTGGCCGTCGTCGTCCGCGAAGGCAAGGTTTTCCTCGATCTGCCGTAGTCGGGGCTACGCCCGGACGCCTGCGCCTGCCAAGTCCAGGAACTCGCGGCCGGAGCCGTTGCCAATTTCAACCAGCACGTGCGTCGGGGGCGTAGCCCCGACCTACGCACGCGTTGCGCTCCGGGCTGCCCCGCCCGTCATCTAGAACATCAGGTTGACCATCAGCACCACGATCGTGGTGTAGACCAGCGACAGCGGTCCGCCCACCCGCCACATGTCGCGCGCGGTGTAGCCGGCCGGGCCGGTGATCATCGAGATCGACGGGTTGGACGCGGTCATGAAGTTGTTGGACGCCGACAGCGCCACGATCAGCGCGAACGCGGTCGGGTCGCCGCCCACGGCCAGTGCCAGGTTGATCGCCAGCGGCACCATCACGATGGTCGCGCCGACGTGGCTGATCACCAGCGAGAACAGCGTCGTCAGCAGCGCGAGCGCCAACTGGATCAGCCACCCCGGCAGGCCGTCGGGCAGGCGTTCGATGCTGTGGCCGGCCACCCACGCCGCAGCGCCGCTTGAATCCATCGCCCAGCCCAGCGGGATCAGGCAGGCCATCAGGAACACCGTCTTCCAGTTGATCGCGGCGTAGGCCTCGTCCATCTTCAGCACGCCGCTGACCAGCATCCCCGCCACGCCGGCCATCAGCGCGATCGAGGTCGGGATCTTCGACGACAGCGCGATCAGCATCGTGACCGCGAAGATCACCATCGCGATCTTGAACTTGTGCGGCCGCTGCTCGCCCTTCGGATAGTCGGTGACCACGACGAAGTCGCGGTTGGCCGCGGTCTCCGCCAGGTCCTGCCAGATGCTGTGCAGCACCAGCATGTCGCCGGCGCGCAATGGCACGTTGCGCGCGTTCTCGCGCAATACCTCCTTGTCGCGGTTGATCGCCAGCAGGCTGATGCCGTAGGTCTTGCGCAGGTGCAGGTCGCCGGGGGTCTTGCCGATGAACTTCGACGTCGGCGGCACTACCGCCTCGGAGATGCCGGCGCGGCTCGGGTTGAACAGGTCGCCGAACTCGCGCAGCCGCGTGCTCATGCGCAGGAACTGGTTCTGGGCGAAATCCGCGACCTGCTGGCGCGGTCCCATCGCGCCGATCACGCTGCCCACCCAGATGCGGGCGTCGCCCGGTGGCGCCAGCCGCGATTCGTTGCCGGTCTTGAGCGCGAGCAGCAGCGGCGCGCCGTGCAGCGCTTCGGCTTCGCCCAGTGACATGCCGACCAGCGGGCTGTCGGCGCTGACGGTCAGCTCGAACACCTCGCCCTCAATCCCGTAGGACTTGGCGAAGTAGCTCTGCGTGCGCGCGGGGGTGACGCCCTTGTCGGTGTCGTCGCGCAGCTGCTTGTTGCCGAAGAAGTGGAAGTACGCCAGCGCCGCCAGCAGCAGCACCAGGCCGATCGGTGCGGGCGCGAACATGTTCAGCGGTTCCAGCGTGCCCACGCCGGAGGGCAGGTTGGCGTTGGCCGCGACCAGCAGGTCGTTGAGCAGGATCAGCGGCGAGTTGCCGACCATGGTCAGGCCGCCGCCCATGATGATCGCCGCGGACACCGGCATCAGCAGCCGCGACAGGCTCACGCCGGTGCGCGCCGACAGTCGCGAAACGATCGGCAGGTACAGCGCCGTCACCGACGTGTTCTGCATGATCGACGAGTTGAGTCCGGCGATTGCCGACGACAGCAGCAGCAGTCGCTGCTCGATGCCGTTGGAGCGCCGCAGCAGCCAGCTGGCGAGGCGGTTGAGCGCGCCGGTGCGGTCCAGGCCCATGCCCAGGATCATCGTCGCGATCACGTTCATCACCGCGTCCGACGAGAAGCCGTTGAAGATGTCCTCGGGCGCCACCAGCCCGGTCAGGCCGAGCATCACCAGGACCACCAGCGCCACCACGTCGGCGCGCACGCGCTCGAACAGGAACAACACCATCGTCATCACGACCAGGCCCAGCACGAGCGCCATGTCGGTGGTGAGGGTGAGGGAGGTGTCCATTCAGGGGCGGGATCGCGGATTGGGGATCAGGGATGCGGGAACGCGCTGGATGACGGTTGGATCGCGGGTGCCTGGCGGGATTCGCTCCGCTACGGACACGCGACAAGAATGCATGCTTTTACGAATCTCCGTTGTCGACAGCCGAACGGCTGGTCATTCCGAATCCCCGATCCCCAATCCCGAATCCCGGTCATACAGCAGATCCCACACGCCATGCCCCAGCCGCTGGCCCCGCGTCTCGAAGTGCGTCTGCGGCCGCCAGTCGGGACGTGGCACGTGGCCACGCAGCCCGGCGCGGTTGCGCAGGCCGGGCGTCGCATCGAGGACGTCCCACATCTGTTCGGCGTAGTCCTGCCAGTCGGTGGCCAGGTGCAGCCGGCCGCCGGGCGCGAGCTTCTTCACCAGCAGCGCCGCGAACGCAGGCTGCAGCAGGCGGCGCTTGTTGTGGCGCTTCTTGTGCCACGGATCCGGGAAGTAGATGCGGATCTCGTCCAGCGCGCCGTCGGCGACCTCGTGCTCCAGCACTTCGACCGCATCGTGGTGGTAGAGGCGCACGTGGTCGCTGCCGTCCTCGTCCAGCGCGTTGAGCAGGCGGCCGACGCCGGGAGCATGGACTTCGATGCCGATATGGTCGCGCTCGCGGTCGCGCGCGGCGGCAAACCGCAGCGCTTCGCCGTTGCCGAAGCCGATCTCGAGCACGCGCCTGGCCGTGCGGCCGAACACGGCGTCGAAATCGCGCGGCGCGCCGGTGTAATCCAGCCCGAAACGCGGCCACAGCGCGTCGAACGCGCGCTGCTGCGCCGGCGTGAACCGGCCCTGCCGCAGCACGAAGCTGCGCACGCGGCGCCGGCCTTCCTCGACCGTGAACGGTTTTGGCGGGGTCTTGGCGCCACTGCTGGAGAACGGGTCGGTCATCGCGGCCCGGTCTCCGTGGCGGGAGCGGCGAGGGCCGCGCGGTCGGGCAGTGGCAGGCCCGTCGCGGCGGTGGCCGTTCCCGCCGCGGCCATCAGTCGATCAGTCCGTCGACGGGACTTGATGCGCTGGCGTAGCGCTTGCGCGGGATGCGCCCGGCGCGGAACGCTGCGCGCCCGGCTTCGATCGCCAGCTTCATCGCGTGGGCCATCAGCACCGGGTCCCTGGCGCCGGCGATGGCGGTGTTCATCAGCACGCCGTCGCAGCCCAGTTCCATCGCGATCGCGGCGTCGGAGGCGGTGCCGACGCCGGCGTCGACAATGATCGGGACCTTGGCGTTTTCGACGATCTCGACCAGGTTCCATCGGTTCTGGATGCCAAGGCCCGAGCCGATCGGCGCGGCCAGCGGCATCACCGCCACGCAGCCGATTTCTTCCAGCCGCTTGCACAGGATCGGATCGTCGGAGGTGTAGACCATCACGTCGAAGCCGTCGGCGACCAGCTGCTCGGCGGCCTTGAGCGTCTGCACCACGTCCGGGAACAGCGTCCTCTGGTCGCCCAGCACCTCGAGCTTGACCAGGGCGTGGCCGTCGAGCAGCTCGCGCGCCAGGCGGCAGGTGCGCACCGCGTCCTCGGCGGTGTAGCAGCCGGCGGTATTGGGCAGGATGGTGTAGCGGTCGGGCGGCAGCACGTCGAGCAGGTTGGGCTCGCCCGGGTTCTGGCCGATGTTGCTGCGGCGGATGGCAACGGTGACGATCTCGGCGCCCGCCGCTTCGGTCGCGGCGCGGGTTTCGTCGAGGTCCTTGAACTTCCCGGTGCCGGTGAGCAGGCGCGAGCGGTAGGTCTTGCCGGCAACGACCAGTGCGTCGCCGTGGTGCGCTTGGGTATCCATCGCCGAATTATCGCGCAAGTGCGCGGGCGAGTCAGGGATTCCGCCTGCCGGGAGTCAGCGTGGGGTGGGGGTAGGCGGGCGCGGCGGATGCCGGTGGAGCACGCGTTGCATCTCAAGGGCTGTCGGTGCCGTCCGTGGAGGGGCACCGGGACTCCGGATCGCTTGGCCCGGCCAGCCCGAACCCGTGCAGCACCCGGTGCGTTCGTCCAAGGCGCGAGGTGGTGCCTCGCAGGCGTGCCTGCTTACCCGCCTCCCAGCGCGTGGACGATCTCGACCTTGTCGCCGGCCTGCAGCAGGTGTTCGGCGTGGCGGCTGCGCGAGATGATCTCGCCGTTGATCTCGACCGCGACGCGGCGCTGGGCCAGGTGCTGGGCCTCGAGCAGGGCAGCCAGGGTGGTGTGTTCCGGGAGCGGCAGCGGTTCGCCGTTGAGCAGGATGTCCATGCGCGTATTGTGGCCGCTTGCCGCGACGCCTGCATCGGCGATGCGGCGGCGCACCTTGAGCGCATCCGGTGTTCGTGGAAACATGCGCCACCATCCGCCTGCGTATGCCGCCGGCGGCCCCATTCCCAAGGAGATTCCAGACATGGCGTTGCTGTCCCGTCCCATCCGCCACACCCTCGCCGCCGCGCTGGCGCTGGCCGCCGCCCCGGTCTTCGCGCAGGGCAGCAGCCCTTACAGCAACACCGTGTTCTTCGGTGACAGCCTCACCGACAGCGGCTACTTCCGCCCCGTGCTGGTGCAGGTGGTGGGCCCCTCCGGCGCGCTGATCGGCAAGTTCACCACCAATCCGGGCCTGGTCTGGTCCGAATACCTGGCGCAGTACTACGGCACCGATGCCTCGCCAAACGGCAACGGCCAGAGCGGCGACAACTATGCCGCTGGCGGCGCGCGGGTGGGTATCGACACTGCCGGTGGCCTCGGCCCGATCCCGTCGCTGGCCACGCAGATGAACAAGTACCTCGCCGCAAACGGCGGCAAGGCCGATCCGAACGCGCTGTACACCGTGTGGGGCGGCGCCAACGACCTGTTCGCCGTTGCCGCCGATCCGTCGCAGGCGCAGGCGATCATCGGTGGCGCGGTCACCGCGCAGATCGGCATCGTCGGCACGCTGCAGGCGGCGGGCGCGCAGTACGTGCTGGTGCCGACCATTCCCGACATCGGACTCACGCCGTCCGCGCGTGCCGGTGGTGCCGCCGGCATGGGCCAGGGCACGGCGCTGGCGACGGCCTACAACAACGCACTGTTCGGCGGGCTGGCGAGCAGTGGCCTGAAGGTCATCCCGGTCGACACCTTCCATTTCCTGCAGGAAGTCGTGGCCGATCCCTCGGCCTACGGCCTGGTCAACGTGACCGATGCAGGTTGCGGCATGCAGCCGGCCCCGGCGGGCGACTCGTCGCTGTTCTGCAACCCCGCCTCGTACGTGAATCCGAACGTGCAGGGCAGCTACCTGTTCGCCGACGGCGTGCATCCGAGCGCCGGCGCGCACCAGATCATCAGCCAGCTGGCGATCAACATGCTCGAGGCGCCGCGCCAGATCGCGGTGCTGCCGCGTTCGGCGGCGACCACCGGCCGCGCGCGCGCCGACATCGTCGGTTCGCACGTGTCCGGCGCCCCCGAGTCCGACGGCATGCGCTGGTGGACCAACCTGCGCGGCGATTTCCAGCGCTACGGCAGCGGCGACGAGTACGACGGCGCAATCCCGGCGCTGGCCGGCGGCGTCGACTGGACCCGCGGCAACCTCGTGTTCGGCGGCTTCGCCGGCTACGGACGCGGCCGCATCGACTTCGGCCGCAACACCGGCAGGTTCGACCAGTCCGAGGCCACCCTCGGCGGCTTCATCGGCTGGTACGGCGAGGGCGGCGCCTGGGTCAACGGCCAGCTGAGCTACTCGCAGCTGGATTTCGACGTGGACCGCAAGCTCCAGCTTGGCCAGGCCACCCGCGTGCACACCGGCTCGGCCGACGGTGACAACATCACCGCCGCGATCAACGCCGGCTGGAATTTCGGCAGCGGCGCGCTGCAGCACGGCCCGGTGCTGAGCGTGGTATCGCAGCAGATCGACGTCGACGGCTACAAGGAAAGCCAGCCGGCGCTGTCCTCGTCGCTGGCCTACGCCGACCAGAGCTTCGATTCGCTGATCGGCAGCATCGGCTGGCAGGCCAGCTACGCGATCAACGACCACCTCGTGCCGTACGCGAAGCTCACCTACGACCACGAGTTCGAGGAAGGCGACAGGCAGGTCTTCGCCAGCGCGCAGTCGCTGCCCGGTTCGCTGGAATACGCGGTGCCGGGGCTGTCGTACGACCGCAACTACACCTCCATCGTCATCGGTGCGCGCACCCGCCTGCTCGGCCTGGATGCCAACATCGGCGCCATCGCCACCGTGCAGCAGGGCGGCGGCAACAACGCCACCGTCTTTGCGACGGTGGGCAGCAGCTTCTGACGATTGCCGCGTTCTGGCGACACACGAAGGGCCCCTCGCGGGCCCTTCGTTTTTCCGGCCGTGCCTGCTGCCGGCCGGATTGCCACGGCGCGCGCCGCGGGCATAAACTGGTGGCTTGTGCGGGTGTAGCTCAATGGTAGAGCTGTAGCTTCCCAAGCTACTGACGAGGGTTCGATTCCCTTCACCCGCTCCAGGTTCCGACGGCGGCGCGTCCCATGGGCGGGCCGCCGTTTTTGATGGCACGCCTTGCAGCGCGCGCGAAGGACGAACGATGGTCGAGCTGGGCTGGCGCGAATGGGTGGGCTTGCCGGCGCTCGGCATCGCGCGCCTGAGGGCCAAGGTGGATACCGGCGTCCGCACCTCGGCGCTGCACGTGGACGCGCAGTGGCGGTTCAGCGAGGCCGGCGCGCCGTGGGTGGGCTTCCGCATCACCCCGATGCGTGGGAGCCACGCAGCGGTGGAAGCCCGCGCGCCGATCCTGGATGAGCGCGAGGTGGCCGACTCCGGCGGGCGGCGCACCCGGCGGGTCTTCCTCGCCACCCGGCTGTGGCTTGCCGGGATGGAACGCGACATCGAAATCAACCTGGCGGATCGCCGCAACATGCTGTTCCCGATGCTGCTCGGCCGCACCGCCATCGCGGGTGCGTTCACGGTCGACCCCGCACGATCCTCGCTCCACGGCAAACCGCCGCGACACCAGCCCGGGCCCACCGCATGAAGCTCGCCATCCTTTCGCGCAACAGCAAGCTGTACTCGACGCGGCGCCTGGTCGAGGCCGCGCGCGAGCGCCGCCACAGCGTGCGCGTGCTCGATCCGCTGCGCTGCTACATGCGCATCAGCGTCGAAGGCTTCGACATGCGCTACAAGGGCCGGGCGATCGCCGGCTACAACGCGGTGATCCCGCGCATCGGCGCCTCGATCACGCGCTACGGAAACGCGGTGCTGCACCAGTTCGAGCTGATGGGCAGCTGCACCCCGAACCCGTCGGTCGCGATCATGCGCGCGCGCGACAAGCTGCGCTGCCACCAGCTGCTCGCAGCGCAGGGCATCGGCCTGCCGGTGACCGTGTTCGGCGACAACCCCGACGACACCGGCGACCTGCTGGCGATGCTCGGGCCGCCGCCGCACGTGATCAAGCTCAACGAGGGCACCCAGGGCAGCGGGGTGATGCTGACCGAGAAGCCGTCGGCGTCGCGCAGCGTGATCGAGACCCTGCGCGGGCTCTATGCCACGTTCCTGGTGCAGGAGTTCATCGAGGAGGCCAAGGGCGCGGACTTGCGCTGCTTCGTGGTCGGCGACCGGGTGGTCGCGGCGATGCGCCGACAGGCGCCGCAGGGCGACTTCCGTTCCAACCTGCATCGCGGCGGCATCGGCAAGGCGGTGCGCGCGAGCGCGGCCGAACAGGCGGTGGCCGTGCGCGCCGCGCAGGTGCTGGGGCTGGGGGTCGCGGGGGTCGACCTGATCCGCTCCAACCGTGGCCCGCTGGTGCTGGAGGTCAACTCGTCGCCGGGACTTGAGGGGATCGAGCAGGCCACCGGCGTGGATATCGCCGGCCTGATCATCGACCACGTCGCGTCCGGCGCCCCGGCGTTGCCGGCGCGGCGGGCGAAGTCGTTGATGCGCCCCGCCTTAATGAAAAAATAACAAGGTTTTTAACGACCGACTAACCGTCCCGGTCGTAACGTTTCCCGGACCGGAGTTGCGCTCTCTCCAGACATTCCATCAGGTCAGTCGGCGGATTACGGTTATCGGGGCAGTACCCTTTCGGCCCAAGCGACCACCTCGCTTGGGCCTTTTGTTTTGTGCCAGACTCCAATGCCATTCACCGGCCACGGGCCACACAGAGGATGCGACAGATGCACAGGGGGATATTGATTGCGGCGCTCATGCTGTTTGCGGGCAGTGCGATGGCGGCCGATACGGGCACGCGGGTAGACGTCGACAACGGTTTCACGGCGCAGCGCGACAACATACTGAAGGAGCTGGGCGACGGCGAAACCTACAGCGAGATCGACGCCGCGGACCGCGAGAAGGTGAAAGCGGCGCTGGCGCGGATCACCACGACGCTCGACCAGGCCGGTGGCGTGGACCAGCTCGGGGAGCCGCAGAAGGTCGCGGTGTTCAATGACCAGGAGCTGGTCAACAACATCCTGACCAAGGCCGGCGAGAACAGCCGCCTGGTCTGCAAGCGGGTGAAGAAGACCGGCTCGCACATGAGCAGCAACCAGTGCATGACCGTTGCCGCGCGCAACCGCGCGCAGGAAGAGTCCCAGGAAATGCTCAGGCGTTCGCCGCCCCGCCAGATGCCAAAAGAAGGCTTTTAGAACAAACCCATGCGCATTCTCGTCATCGAAGACAACCAGGACATCGCCGCCAACCTCGGTGATTATCTCGAAGACCGCGGCCACACCGTGGACTTCGCCGCCGACGGCGTGACCGGCCTGCACCTGGCCGTGGTGCACGACTTCGATGCGATCGTGCTCGACCTCAACCTGCCGGGCATGGACGGCCTGGAGGTCTGCCGCAAGCTGCGCAACGACGCGCGCAAGCAGACGCCCGTGCTGATGCTCACGGCGCGCGACAGCCTCGACAACAAGCTGGCCGGCTTCGATTCCGGCGCCGACGACTACCTTGTCAAGCCGTTCGCGCTGCAGGAAGTCGAGGTGCGCCTCAACGCGCTGTCGCGGCGCGGCCGCGGCGTGCAGACGCGGGTGCTGGAAGTGGCCGACCTCGAGTACAACCTCGACACCCTGGAAGTGCGCCGAGGCGGCAAGCTGCTGCAGCTCAACCCCACCGCGCTGAAGATCCTGCAGGCGCTGATGGAGGCCTCGCCGGCGGTGGTCACGCGGCAGGAGCTGGAGACCCGGGTCTGGGGCGAGGAACTGCCGGATTCGGACTCGCTGCGCGTCCACATCCACGGCCTGCGCGCGGTGGTCGACAAGCCGTTCCCCGTGCTGCTGATCCAGACCCGTCACGGCATCGGATACCGCATCGCTGCGCCCGATGCGAGCGCGTAAAGAGCCGCGGAGCCGGAAGCGGCGCTACCGGCGGCGGCTGCGCAGCCGCATCATCCTGTCGTTCGTATTGCTGGGCTTCGGCCTGACCACGCTGTTTGCGTTCGCGACGAACTATGCGCGCAATCGTGTCGAGGAAGCGATCATCGAGGACGTGATGAATCGCAACATCAGCGAGGCGGCGCGCCAGTTCGAGCAGGACCCCAGCAACGTCTCGTTTCCGGTCAACCAGATTCGCGCGTTTGTGTACACGCCGGACAAGTTCGAACAGGTGCGCAGGAATCGACCGGAATGGTATGCGTTGAAGGACGGCATCACCGGGATCACGGGTACCGATGAGCTGGGCAACCAGATGTCGTACAAGCTTGCCGTGCGCAAGACGCCCAATGCGTGGTTTTTCCTGGCCTACGACATGTCGCAGGCCAGTCGTGGCGAGGAGCAGTTCAACCGGGCGCTGTATGCGTCGGTCTTCGTGTTCACGCTGTTTTCGCTGCTTGTCGGCTGGTGGGCTGCTTCGCGGGTCATGAGCCCGGTGTCCGAGCTTGCCCGGCGCCTGCAGGCCTCGGGTGGAAGCACCCAGCCCGAGCCGCTGGCGCTGCACTTCCCGGAAGACGAAGTGGGCCAGCTCGCCTCCGCCCTCGACGATTACGCCTCGCGCCTGACCGAGGTGGTGCAGCGCGACCGCGAGTTCAACGCCGACGTCAGCCATGAACTGCGCACGCCGCTGGCGGTGGTGAAGGGAGCGGTCGAGCTGTTGCTGTCGAAGCCCGGCCTCGACGAGAAGACGCGGGCGCGGCTGCTGCGAATCCAGCGCGCCGAGCAGCAGTGCACCGACCTGATCAGCGCGCTGCTGCTGCTGTCGCGCAACGAGCGCGGCCACGGCGCCACCGACGTGCAGCGCGTCGCCGAACAGCTGCTGGATGCCCACCGTACCCAGCTGGGCGGAAAGCCCCTGGAGCTGCGCCTGGAAGGCGGGCGCGAGATGGTGGTCGATGCGCCCGAATCGGCGGTCAACGTCGCGCTGGGCAACCTGATCGGCAACGCGGTCAAGTACACCACCCACGGCGAGGTGATCGTGCGCCTGCTGGACAACGCGGTGGAGGTCATCGACTCCGGCCCCGGCCTGTCCGCGGAAG
The DNA here is from genome assembly GCF_000422305.1 of Luteimonas mephitis DSM 12574. Classification (GTDB taxonomy): domain Bacteria; phylum Pseudomonadota; class Gammaproteobacteria; order Xanthomonadales; family Xanthomonadaceae; genus Luteimonas; species Luteimonas mephitis. The sequence goes on from NZ_AULN01000012.1 coordinate 261,018, forward strand.
ATGCGGCCCGCCTGTTCGAACGCGGCTACCGCGGCACCCACGCCGAGCATTCGCTCGGCGGCGGCATCGGCCTGTCGATCGTGCGCCGCCTGTGCGCGCTGTACGAGTGGCAGGTGCGCGTGGTGCCCGGTGAGGAGCGCGGCGTCGTGGCGACGCTGACATTCTCGGCCGCGAACGTCGCTTCGTAGGTCGGGGCTACGTCCCCGACGCGCGTGTAAACTGGCACAAGCCGGCATTCCTGCGCGGGCCGTCGGCCACGCAGGGCCGACCTACGCGGGGTCCACCGGCTCCAGCCAGCCATGCCTGTCCTTCGTGCTGCCATCGAACAGCCCGAAGAACAGTTCCTGCATCCGTCGCGTCACCGGGCCGGCCTTGCCGGCGCCGATCTGGCGGCCGTCGATCGAGCGGATGGGAGTGACTTCCGCCGCCGTGCCGCACATGAACAGCTCGTCGCACAGGTAGAGGTATTCCCGCGGAATGTCGCGCTCGACCACCTCGATGCCGGCATCGCGTGCCAGCGTGATCAGGCTGTTGCGGGTGATGCCGTTGAGCAGTGCCGCGCTGACCGGCGTGGTGTGCAGCGCGCCGTCGAAGACCAGGAAGATGTTCTCGCCGGCGCCTTCGCTGAGCAAACCGGTGGAGGCGAGCGCGATGCCCTCGCCGAAGCCGAGGCGGCGCGCCTCGCGCGCGATCAGCTGGCCGGACAGGTAGTTGCCGCCGGCCTTGGCACCCGCGGGGATCGTGTTGGGCGCGAAGCGCTGCCAGCTCGACACGCAGGCGTCGATGCCCTGCTCGAGCACGCCGTCTCCCAGGTAGGCGCCCATCTGCCACGCTGCGACCGCCACGTCGATGGGAGTTTCAGCGGACAGCCCGAAGCCGCCCAGCCCGCGCCACGCCACCGGCCGCAGGTAGGCCTTGCCCAGCGCGTTCTTCTGCAGCACCGCGCGGCAGGCGGCGTTGATCTCGTCGAGCGAATACGGGATCGCCATGTCGTAGATGCGCGCCGACGCAAACAACCGGCGATTGTGGTCGGACAGCCTGAAGATCATCGGGCCGTCGGGGGTTTCGTAGCTGCGGATGCCCTCGAACACCGACGAGCCGTAGTGCAGCGCGTGCGACATGACGTGCGTGGTCGCTTCGGCCCACGGCTTGATGGTGCCGTTCTGCCAGATCCATTCGGGGTATTGCATGCCGGCCGCCTGCAGTGAGGGGAAACCGTCATTTTGCCAGATGGAGGGAAAGCGGGCGGGAACGACTGTCTTTCGAGCCGTTGCCGTCATCCCGGGCAGGGCGCGGGATCGTTTCTTGCCGCGACATGAGCTGCGTTCTTGCTTCGCCCGGAACGTCCAGCGGACGCTTGCCGTCATCGTTCACTGCAGTCCCGCTTGTACCTGCCGCAGCCGCCTAGAGCACGATCCACCAGCAGCCCATGTGGCGACGCAGCCCGAACACGGTGCGCGAGGGCGTGGAGCCGTTGGCAAGGGTCTGCTCGACGCGCAGTGCGACCGGGCTGCGCTGGACGACCGTTGCGCCCGGCCAGGCCTGGGCGTCCACGGTGCCGCTGACCGTCATGTCGCCGTCGGACTGGAGGCTGAGCTGCGGCGCGGGCAGGACCGCGCTCACGTCCAGCAGCGGGCGGTTGGCGATGGTGTCCAGTCGTTCGAGCACGGCGTAGCCGTTGCGGTTCGACATGCCGGTCCAGTTGTAGACCCCGGCCAGGCGGTTGACGTCGCGGCTGTCGATCGCCGCAGTGACCTCGAAGATCAGGTCGCGCAGGCTGCGCGAGCAGCCGCGCGCGTAGGCCTTGCCGCCATAGACCGGCGAGTGGACGGCGGGGGCTGGTCGGTCGGCACCGCCGACGTCGCTGCAGGCGCGATCGGTGAACACCACCTCGCCGTCCGGGCGCGTGCAGCGGCGGATCTGCGCATCGCCGGGGAGCGGCCAGCACAGCGTCGCCGCGATGGCCGCCACGGCGAAAAGGGAGATGCGAAGGCGCATCCCGTGAAGACTAGCCGCGCGCGCGGCCGGCGTGAAGTGAGCGCCGGCCGTGGAACCGCCCGCGCAGGAGTCAGGCCAGCCGCGCAAGCACGGCTTCGGTCGGCCTGGCGAGGTTGAGGGTGTAGAAGTGCAGCGACGGCGCGCCGCCGTCGAGCAGGCGTCGGCACAGCGCCGCGACCAGGTCGGCGCCGAACTCGCGCACCGCTTCCACGTCGTCGCCGTGCGCCTGCATGCGCTTTGCGATCCAGCGCGGGATTTCCGCGCCGCAGGTTTCGGAAAACCGCCGCAGCTGGCTGAAGTTCGAGATCGGCATGATGCCGGGCACGATCGGGATGGTCACGCCCAGCTTGCGCGCCGAGTCGACGAAGTGGAAGTACGCATCGGCGTTGTAGAAGTACTGGGTGATCGCACCGTCCGCGCCGGCATCGACCTTGGCCTTGAAGTGCTTCAGGTCGGCCAGCGCATGCTCGGACTGCGGGTGCGTCTCGGGATAGCAGCCGACCTCGATGTGGAAGTCGCCATCGTGTTCGCGGCGGATGAAGTCCACCAGGTCGGTGGCGTAGCGGAATTCGCCCGGATGCCCCATGCCCGACGGCAGGTCGCCGCGCAGCGCGACGATGCGCCGGCAGCCCATCGACTTGTAGCGCTGCAGCAGCGCCGACAGTTCGGCGCGGGTGCCGCCGACGCAGGAGATGTGCGGTGCGGCGTCCAGGCCGTGCTGTCCATGCAGGTGGCCGATGGTTTCCGGCGTGTAGTCCAGCGTCGATCCGCCGGCGCCGAAAGTGCAGGACACGTATTCGGGCGCGTGCGCCTTGAGCTTTTGCGCGGTGCGGTCGAGCTGGGCTCGCTGCTCGTCGGTTTTCGGCGGGTAGAACTCGAAGGAAAGCGCGGTCATCGTGGCGGTCTGGACGGGGCGAGGGGCGATAATATCTCTTTATCGCGATGAATGTTATAAATCATGGCGGTCGCAGGGGGAAACGGCTGCCATGCCGTTTGCCGGCCACGTGCAGGCGGCACCCGCGCAAGTGGTGCGTCCGACGATTGGCTAGACTCGCGGGCCGTTTCGATTCCCCGGATGCAGCCAATGTCGATCGTCCTGACGCCCTTTGCCCGCGCGCGCCTGTTCCCGGGCGAGCGGCGGGCGAACACCATCCAGGACTGCACGCCCGAGACGTTCGAGCGCCACCTCAACGAGGTGCCGCCGCTGGAGGTGCTCGACGGCTACGCGCCGTTCTGCAAGCTGCACGTGCATCGCAACTGGACGTCGACGCGCTGCCTGACGATGCCCGTCACCAACGACAACAGGCACCTGCTGCGCTCGGCCTACGAGGCGCGCACGCGCGACGAACTGCCGGTGCTGGTGCGCTGGTTCGAGGGGGTTGAGCCGCCGGTCGCAGGCTACTTCGTCGTGATCCTCTACAGCCGCGAGCAACTGGCGAAGGAGGGCGTGGCGATCGCTGCCGACTGGGGTGTAGTGGGGTGCCTCTACACCGCGCAGCCCGGGGAAATCCCGATGGCGCCGATCACGATGATGCGCAACGCGCTGGGTGTCGAAGAGGGCGGCTCCGGCGTGCCGCTGGATCGCGAGGCGTACCGGCGCAGCGTCGAGTTCTGGGAGAACAATGCCAACTGGCGGCCCTGAGTCCAGGGGGCGCTGCCACTTGGTACACACCCTCGTCGCAACCTGACGGACCCCGACGCGGCCGGCAGGCCTTCGAGGCAAATGTCCTCCGGCATCCGCCTGGCGGCGGACGCCTCCCCCGTGATTTTGCCCCGAAGGCCTGCCGACCGCGTCGGGTCAATCGGATCGCAGCCCCACGCCCCATCAGGCCCATGACCATGGTGAAGCCGGCAGGCCGCAGGTCGGGGCTACGCCCCCTACGCCCCGCGCCACATCAAGACATGATCACCAGACACGAAAAAACGGGCGCCTGGGCGCCCGTTTTCTCGTGAAGCCACCGGAACCGATCAGTAGCGGTAATGGTCCGGCTTGTACGGCCCTTCCACCGGCACGCCGAGGTAGGCAGCCTGTTCTTTGGAGAGCGTCGTCAGCTTCACGCCGATCTTCTCCAGGTGCAGGCGCGCGACTTCCTCGTCGAGCTTCTTGGGCAGGATGTAGACCTTGTTCTCGTAGGTGTCCTTCTTCTCCCACAGGTCGATCTGCGCCAGCGTCTGGTTGGAGAACGAGTTGGACATCACGAAGCTCGGATGGCCGGTGGCGCAACCCAGGTTCACCAGGCGGCCTTCGGCCAGCAGGAACATCGCGCGGCCGTCCGGGAACACGTACTTGTCGACCTGCGGCTTGATGTTGATCTTGGTGACGCCGGCCATCGCGTTGAGCGCGTCGACCTGGATCTCGTTGTCGAAGTGGCCGATGTTGCAGACGATCGCCTGGTCCTTCATGCCCTTCAGGTGTTCGAGCGTGAGCACGTCCTTGTTGCCGGTGGTGGTGACGTAGATGTCGCCACGGCCCAGGGTGCTCTCGACGGTGTTGACCTCGAACCCTTCCATCGACGCCTGCAGCGCGTTGATCGGGTCGATTTCGGTGACCACCACGCGCGCGCCATAGGCACGCAGCGAATGCGCGCAGCCCTTGCCCACGTCGCCGTAGCCGCAGACCACCGCGACCTTGCCGGCCAGCATCACGTCCATCGCGCGCTTGAGGCCGTCGGCCAGCGACTCGCGGCAGCCGTACAGGTTGTCGAACTTGCTCTTGGTGACCGAGTCGTTGACGTTGATCGCCGGGATCAGCAGCTTGCCGGCTTCGGCCAGCTGGTACAGGCGATGCACGCCGGTGGTGGTCTCTTCCGAGACGCCCTTCCAGTCGCGGACCACGGTGGTCCAGAAGCCGGGGCGCTCGGTCGCGACGCGCTTGAGCAGGTTCTTGATCACCTGCTCCTCGTGGCTGGCGCCGGGGCTGTCAACCCAGCTGCGGTCGCCCTGTTCGAGTTCGTAGCCCTTGTGGATCAGCAGGGTCACGTCGCCGCCGTCGTCCACGACCAGCTGCGGGCCGAGGAAGCCGCCCTTGCCGTCGGGGAAGCTCAGCGCTTCGAGCGTGCAGTCCCAGTATTCCTCCAGCGTCTCGCCCTTCCAGGCGAACACCGGCGTGCCGGTCGCGGCGATCGCGGCGGCGGCATGGTCCTGGGTGCTGAAGATGTTGCACGAGGCCCAGCGCACGTCGGCGCCGATGTCCTTCAGCGTCTCGATCAGCACCGCGGTCTGGATGGTCATGTGCAGCGAACCGGTCACGCGCACGCCCTTGAGCGGCGCCTGCGCGGCGTACTTGCGGCGGATCGACATCAGGCCCGGCATCTCGTGCTCGGCGATGTCGAGTTCCTTGCGGCCCCAGTCGGCCAGGGTGATGTCGGCGATCTTGTAGTCGCCTTCGGTAGAGAAGGTTTTGGCTACGGCATTCATGGTGTTGCTCCGTTGTTTGTGAGTCCGGGGATGGAGAGGACTCGCATTGAACGGGCGCCGTTGTCGCTATGTCAGCTCGCCGAGCCTGAGCCCTTTCACGTCGCGGTGGACGGATGGCATGCAGCGCCCCTCGGCAGAGGGTCGGGATTATATGGCTTCTTCGCGTCGAAACGATGTCCGGGTCGCATGGCGGCCAGCGGTGGCGTCAGGCCCGGCTCAGCTCGCCGGGCGCCACGACGGCGTCACCAGTCCGTGGGCTTGTAGTCCTTCAGGAACTGTCCCCAGACGTGCTCGCCGGTGTTGAGGCCATGGATGATCGGGTCGACGATGCGGGCGGCGCCGTCGACGATGTCCAGCGGCGGATGGAAGCGCTCCTCGACAACCTTGCGCGCGGCGAGCTCGGCGGGATCCTCGTCGGTGACCCAGCCGGTGTCGACGCTGTTCATGTGGATGCCGTCGCCGTGGTAATCCGCCGCGGCGGTGCGGGTCATCATGTTGAGCGCCGCCTTGGCCATGTTGGTGTGCGGGTGCCGGGTGGTCTTGAAGTTGCGGTAGAACTGGCCCTCGACCGCCGACACGTTGACGATGTGCTTGTCGCGGTTGTCCGTGCGCAGCATCAGCGGTTTCAATCTCGCGTTGATGATGAACGGCGCGATCGCGTTGACCAGCTGCGTCTCCAGCAGTTCGACCGACGGCACTTCGGCCATCAGCAACCGCCACGAGTTGCGCCCGCGCAGGTCGACCTGCTGCAGGTCCTGGTCGAGGCGGCCTTCGGGGAACAGGTGCTTCTGGCCCAGCAGTTCCTCCGCCAGCAACGGCACCTGCGACAGCTCCGCCGGATTGGTGAGGCCTGCGGCCGCGGACATGCGCTGGCCGATCGCCACCTGCATCGCCGCGGCATCGGCTTCGGGCGCCGGGCCTTCGGGCAGCATCGCGTATCCGCGCAGGCCTTCGTAACTGCCCAGCAGCTTGCGCACCGCATCCGGCGCGTCGTGCAGCGCCGCGGTCTCGGCTTCCATCATGTGCGCGTAGAACCCGGGCGGTCGGCGAACGGTCTGGCAGGCGTTGTTGATGATGAAGTCCAGCCGCGGCAGCCGCGACGAGAGTTCGCGGCAGAACGCCTCGACGCTGGGCGTGTGCCGCAGGTCCAGGCCGAAGACTTCGAGGCGGTGCCCCCACTGCGCGAAATCCGGTTCCTGCGCATAGCGCGCGGCGGAATCGCGCGGGAAGCGCGTGGTCACGACCAGGCGCGCGCCGGCGCGCAGCAGCTTCAGGCCGGCCTGGTAGCCGATCTTGACGCGGCCGCCGGTCAGCAATGCGACGCGGCCGCTGAGGTCGGCAAGCTCGGTGCGCTTGGCGAAGTTGAACTCGGCGCAGGCGGGGCACAGCTGGTCGTAGAAGTGATGGACCAGGGTGTACTTCTGCTTGCAGACGTAGCAGTGCCGCAGTTCGGGGGATTCCTTGAAACCATGCGTCGCGGATGCCGCGGCAGCGTGGTCCACGCCTTCATGCGCGAGTGCCTGCGGTGCGCCGCCTTCGGGCACGAAATAGTTGGGCGTGGTGAACACCGGCTGCCGGCGCAGCGTGCGGATGCCGGTCTGCTCGAGCACGGCTTCGGCGCGGCGGATGTTCTCCGCGTTGCGCTCGCGCTCGCGCGCCTTCAATCGCTGCCGGCGCGCGCGCGGATCGGGATGGTAGATGGCGGCCACGGCCTGGTGCAGGCGCTTGCGCTCGTCCGCGGGCATCGCGTCGAGCAGCGAATGATCGGTGGCGACGGATTCCAGCATTTCGAGTGCGGCGCGCAGGCGATCGGACAGGGTGGGATCGGTGGGATCCATGGAGGGCAGGGCGGCGGTCGTGGTGGTCAAGCAGCGTAGTCCAGTTCGGTCGAACGAGGGATTCCTGGTTTTGCAGGGCAATCGGTGTCCTGCTTGCCTGAAAAGAAAACGGGCCGCGTGGCGGCCCGTTTCCTCGATTGCCATCGTGGGCGAAGCGGGAGATCGGTCCTGCGGCAGAGCCGCAATGGATTCCCCGCTGCGCCAGGGACGGCGACGGAACCGCTACTTCAAGCCAGCCGCCTTGCGCAGTTCCTCGGCCTTGTCGGTCTTCTCCCACGAGAACGCCGTGGCCTTGTGGCTATTGCCCGCGGCATCGGTGTAGCTGACGTCCTTCGGCTTGCGGCCGAAGTGGCCGTAGGCGGCGGTCGACTGGTACACCGGGTGGATCAGGTCGAGCATCTTGACGATGCCGTACGGGCGCAGGTCGAAATGCTTGCGGATCAGCTTCTCGATCTTGTCGTCGCTGATCTTGCCAGTGCCGAAGGTGGTGACCGAGATGCTGGTGGGCTCGGCCACGCCGATCGCGTACGACACCTGCACCTCGCACTTGTCGGCAATGCCGGCGGCGACGATGTTCTTGGCGACGTAGCGCGCGGCGTACGCGGCCGAGCGGTCGACCTTCGACGGATCCTTGCCCGAGAACGCGCCGCCGCCGTGGCGGGCCATGCCGCCGTAGGTGTCGACGATGATCTTGCGGCCGGTCAGGCCGCAGTCGCCCACGGGGCCACCGATCACGAAGATCCCGGTCGGGTTGATGTGCACCTTGTTCTTCGGCAGCTTCTCCAGCATCGCCTTGGGCAGCACCGGCTTGAGGATGTGCTCGTACACGCCCTCGACAAGATCTCTCTGCTTGATGCCCGGGTCGTGCTGGGTCGACAGCACTACGGCGTCGAGGCCCTGGATCTTGTTGTCGTCGCCGTAGCGCAGGGTGACCTGCGACTTCGCATCCGGGCGCAGCCACTTCAGCTTGCCGTTCTTGCGCACCTTGGCCTGCTGCTCGACCAGCCTGTGCGAGTAATAGATCGGCGCCGGCATGAACTCGGGCGCCTCGTTGCAGGCGTAGCCGAACATCAGGCCCTGGTCGCCCGCGCCCTGTTCCTCCGGCTTCTTCTGCTTCTTCTTGGTGCCGTCGACGCCCGCGGCGATGTCGGGCGACTGCTTGCCGATCAGGTTCAGCACGCCGCAGGTCGCGCCGTCGAAACCGACTTCGGACGAGTCGTAGCCGATGTCCACGATCACCTTGCGGGTCAGCGCCTCCAGGTCGATCCAGGCCGAGGTGGTGACCTCGCCGGCCACGATCGCCACGCCGGTCTTGACCATGGTTTCGCAGGCCACGCGCGCGCGCTTGTCCTGGGTCAGGATCGCGTCGAGCACCGCGTCGGAGATCTGGTCGGCGACCTTGTCCGGGTGGCCTTCGGAGACCGATTCGGAGGTGAAGAGGTAGCTGGACATCGGCCTTATATCCCTTGATTCGGATGGAAAGATGGGTGCGCATCATACACGGGCGCAGCCGGCCGTGCATTGTGCCGCGTGGCGGGTTGGCGGGGGTTAAGCGGGTCGATTCGGGCGGGCCGACGCCGGCCGGGCCGCCGCTAGCATCCGGCGATGGATTCGATCACCCACCTGTTCTACGGCGGCGTCATCGCCGCGGCGATCGCGCCGCGCGCGCACCGGCGTGCCGCCCTGCTCGCCGGCATGGCGCTCAACACGCTGCCCGACCTCGACGTGCTCCCGCTGGCGCTGTGCGACGACCCGGTGGTGCGCATGACCTGGCACCGCGCCGCAACGCATTCGTGGCTGGTGCTGCCGTTCGTGGCCTGGGCGCTGTGGGCGTTGTTCAGGCGCCGCGGTGGGCGGGTGGCGGTGGAACCGGCGCGCTGGTTCCGGGTGATCCTGGTGACCCTGATGTCGCATCCGCTGCTCGATGCGTTCACGGTCTACGGCACGCAGCTGTTCTGGCCGCTGCCGATGCGGCCGCTGATGTGGTCGAGCCTGTTCATCATCGATCCGCTGTTCCTGCTGCCGTGGCTGGCGGCGTTCGTGGTCGCATGGTTTGCGCGCGAGCAGGTCGGCCGGCATGCGCTGGCCGCCGGCATTGCGCTGGGCATCGGTTATCTCGGCTGGTCGTGGATCGCCAAGACCCTCGTCGACCGCGAGGCGGACCGCGCGCTCGCCGCGATGGGCCTCGTCGGCGCGCCGCGCTTCTCGGTGCCGATGCCGCTCAACACGCTGCTCTGGCGGGTGGTGGCGATGACGCCGGACGGTTACGTCGAAGGCTTCCGATCGGTGGTGGCGGACGAGGGGTCGATGGTGTTCCGCGGCTACCCATCGAACACGCAGGCGCTGGCGGAGGCGCGCGACATCGCGGCCGTGCGCGAACTGGCCTGGTTCAACCATGGCTTCATGCGCACGCAGGTAGTCGATGGGGAACTGGTGCTCAGCGACCTGCGCATGGGCAGCGAGCCCAGGTACTTTTTCAGCTACGCGGTGGCGCGTCGCCAGGGCGATGCATGGCAGGCGATCGCGCCGCCGCGCAAGCTCGACCCGGGGCGCGATTTCGGCCAGCTGTGGCAGGCGACCTGGCAGCGCATCTGGCACGAGCCGCGCGCCGGAAACGCGCCGCCGTAGGAGCGCCCCATGGGCGCGATGCGACTTTACCGGCGAACGCCTTTCGCGCCCATGGGGCGCTCCTACGGGGCGTGCGGCTTCAGCCCGAGAAAAAGTACCGGGTGATGTGGAAGAAGATCGGCGCGGCGAAGGTCACCGAATCCATCCGGTCCATCATGCCGCCGTGGCCTTCGATCATGTGGCCCCAGTCCTTGGCGCCGAGGCTGCGCTTGACCGCCGAAAGCGCCAGCCCGCCGAACACGCCGCAAACCACGATCAGCGTCGACATCAGCGCCGACTGCAGCGGCGTGAACGGGGTGATCCACCACAGCGCCGTGCCGATCGCGACCGCCGCCAGCCCGCCGCCGACCAGTCCTTCCACAGTCTTCGACGGGCTGACCGTCGGCGCCAGCTTGCGCTTGCCGAACAGCTTGCCGAACACGTACTGCATCACGTCGCTGATCTGCACCACCAGCATCAGGTACAGCAACAGCAGCGGGCCCTGGCCTTCGTAACCGCGCAGTTCGAGGATCAGCAGCGCCGGCGCATGGCTGATGCAGTAGATCGCGATCATCACGCCCCACTGGATCTTGGTGGTGCGCTCGAGGAAGTCGCTGGTGTCGCCGCCCAGCACCGCCAGCGCCGGCAGCGCGAGGAAGGCGTAGACCGGGATGAAGATCGCGAACAGCCCGTACCAGTGGTCGCCGATCAGCCAGTACTGCACCGGGATCAGCACGTAGAACGCGACCACAAGCGGCAGGTGGTCGCCGGGCCGGGTGGGCGTGAGGGTGATGAACTCGCGCAGGGCGAAGAACGAGATGAAGGCGAACACCACGAGGTTCGCCACCGGCCCCAGCCAGAAGCACACCGCCAGCACCGCGACCATTCCCCACCACGCGCGCACCCGTGCGTTGAGGTTGGCCACGACCTCGGTGCGGCCCTTGCGCTGCTGCAGTACCCAGCCGACCAGCGAGGCCAGCGCCAGCAGGGCGACGATGCCGCCGAAGACCCAGAGCAGTTTGTGTTGTGCGTTCATGCCAGCGCCACCACCGCATCGCGCGCGCGTTCGAGGAAGGCATCGCGCGCTTCACCGCCGACGCGCTGCATCGCCTCGCCGAAACGCACGGTGCAGTACAGCGGCAGCGGGATGTGCGCGCCCTTGGGCATGCTGCGATGCAGGGTGTCGAGGTAGGCGGGCACCAGGTGCAGCTCCGGGAAAGCCTCGGCGAGGCGGAACAGGCCGCCGCGGAAGCGCTGCGGCAGGCGTTCGGCGGTGCGCGTGCCCTCGGGGAACAGGATCAGCGAGTCGCCGGCATGCAGCGCCGCGATCACCGGTTCCAGCGGATCGCCGTCGCGCTCCTCGCGGCGGCGTTCGATCAGCACGGCGTGCAGCACCTTGCCGGCGACGTAGCCGCGCAATCCCGGCTTGTCCCAGTAGTCGCGGGCGGCCACAGGCCGGGTGCGTGCGCGCTGCGCCGGCGACAGTGCAGACCAGATCGCCATCGTGTCCAGATGGCTGCTGTGGTTGGCGAAATACAGGCACTGCCCGGCAGGCGGCGCCGCGCGCCACTGCGCACGCGCGCCGACCAGCAGCCGGGTGGTGCCGACCAGCGCCGCCGCAGCGGCGCGTTCGATCACGCCGCCTCCCGCAGCTGTCGCGCGATCGCGCGCAGCCGCGTCCAGCAGGTCAGCCCGGAGCCGGCGGCGATGGCGACGACGGCCGCGTGCAGCGTGTACGCGGTGCCGGCGAAGCGCGTTTCCAGCGGCGCCAGCACGCAGGCGGCGACCATCAGCCACATCCGGTGCGGCTTGGCCATCGGCCCACGGAAATCCTGCGACCCCAGCACGGTGCCACCGAGGGTCCGGACGTACGCGGTCAGTGCGGCCAGCAGCGCCGCCAGCCAGCCGCACCACGGCAAGCCGGCGGCGTAGCCCAGCGCGACCAGGAACAGGCTGTCGGCGACGCGGTCGGGCACTTCGTTGTAGAGCACGCCGGTCGGCGTCCTGCGCGCGTGTTCGACCGCCACCAGGCCGTCGAACAGGTTGCACAGCAGCCGCAGCACGATCGCCAGCGCGCAGAGCCAGGGTCCCCAGGGGGATTCGAGCTCAAGCAGCGCAGCCGCGCCGAGGGCGGCGAAGACAATGCTCGCCAGCGAGATCAGGTTCGGCGAAATGCCGCTGCGTGCGAGCAGGGCGCTGAAGCGCTGCACCAGCGCGTTGCTGCGTGCGGCGATGGGTCGTCGGTTGCCGGCATCGGTTTCCGCCGGGGTCGGGCTCCGATCCATCGATGTCACCTCCGTGTCCAGTCGCAGCTTGATAACCGCGATCGTCGGCTGGGGTCAAGCGGCGCGTGGTGCGGTGGCCGGAAGCGGGCAGATCGATGCATGTCCGCGACGCGGGGTCGCACCACGGGATCTCCCCGCGCGACCGGTTGCTCAGTCGGCCGTCCCCAGATACCGGTCCACGCGCTTGTGCCAGTCGGCGGCATTGACATGGCGCAACAGCGATTCGTTCAACGGCTCGCGCAGCGGGCTGCCGGTCGGCATCGCGTAGCCGTAGTCCTGCCGCTCCAGCACGAACGGCAGCACTTCCAGGCGTTTGCCATAGCGCTGGGCGATGGTCCAGCGCAGCAGCGGCGCGTCGTAGACCACCGCATCGGTGCGCCCGCGCGCGAGGCGGTCGAGTGCCTCGCCGAGGCTCTGCACTTCGTGGTCGGCGATGCCGCGCTCCGCGAGCCAGATGGCGCTGGTCGTGCCCGCCAGCGTGTCGACGCGCACGCCGGCCAGGTCGTCCGGATTTCGGATCTGTGACGACAGCTGCCCCACCGTCAGCGCGCTGGTGATCGCCGCGGTGAACGTCGAGACCACGATCAGCGCAGTGAACATCCACACCAGGCCGACGATGCGCCCGCCAAGCGTCACAGGTGCCTTGTCGCCGTAGCCCACGGTGGTCATGGTGACCGCCGCCCACCAGAAGCCCGAGCCGATGCCCTGCGCCGGCTTGCCGCCGAACTGCGCGGAGTTGCGCCGGCGTTCGAACAGCCACGTCAGCAGCCCGACCACCAGCAGCACCACCGACAGCGCCAGCAGCAGCTTCAGGAACCCGGGCGAGAAGAACGAGCGCGCCACTGCCAGCCAGCCCGCGCCCTGCTGCCGCGGCACCGCCACGCCGAGTCCGGAGCTGGTGATCGGGTGGCTGAAGTCCATCTCGCGCTCGCGCCCGGCCGTGGCGGTGATCGCACCGATGCCGAGGTCGACGCGGCCGTTGGTGACCGCGTCGAGCAGGCCATCGAGATCGTATTCCCGGTACTCGAACGTCCAGTGGTGTTCGGCGGCGATGTCCTGCCACAGGTCGATCGCCAGGCCGTGATAGCTGCCTTGCCGCTTGATCACGAACGGCGGCGCGACCTTGATTCCCACCCGGAGCGGCTGGTCCGCGCCTGTGGCGGGTTGCGCCGTCGCCTGAGTTTGAGCGCCATCCATCGACCGGGCCGATGCTCGCGTCGAAGGCGACAGGCTCAGTGCCGCAATGAGGATGGCCAGCAAGGCCGTTGTCGATGATGCCGCTATCCGCATGCGTTCGTTTACCCCGGGGCCTGGAGGCGCGCCGCTCGGGACGCATCGCGGTCAGGGTAAGGGATGCGGGCGGACGACGTGGTCGCGGCTACGCGGCGAATGCGCGCGGCGCCGCCAGGCCATCGAAGTAATCGCGGGTCAGCGCGACCTGCATGGCCGCCGTCTCGGCCTGGTTGACCACCGCGCGGAACGGGCCGTTCTCGGGGCGGTCCTTCGCGTACCAGCCCAGGTGCTTGCGCGCGATGCGCACGCCGGACGGCTCTCCGTAGAAATCATGCAGCGCATGCAAATGGCCGAGGAGGATGTCGCGGATCTCCGCGAGCGACGGCGATGGCAGCAGTTCGCCGGTGGCCAGGTAATGCGCGATCTCGCGGAAGATCCACGGCCGGCCCTGCGCCGCGCGCCCGACCATGACCGCATCGGCGCCGGTATGGTGCAGCACGAACGCCGCGCGCTGCGGCGAATCGATGTCGCCGTTGGCGATCACCGGGATCGACAGCGCCGACTTGATCTGCGCGATGGTGTCGTACTCGGCCAGGCCGGTGTACTGCTGGTCGCGGGTGCGGCCGTGCACGGCGAGCGCGGCGATCCCGGCATCCTCCGCGATGCGCGCAATCGCGGGTGCGTTTCGATGGGTGGCGTCCCAGCCGGTGCGGATCTTCAGGGTCACCGGCACGTCGACCGCGCGCACCACGGCTGAGCAGATGCGCGCGACCAGCTCTTCGTCGCGCATCAGCGCCGAGCCGGCCCAGGCGTTGCAGACCTTCTTCGCCGGGCAGCCCATGTTGATGTCGATGATCTGCGCGCCGTGTTCGACGTTGTACCGCGCCGCCTCGGCCATGATCTCCGGCACCGTGCCGGCGATCTGCACCCCGACCGGGTCGGGTTCGTCGACGTGGTCCATGCGCCGCAGCGACTTTTCCGTGCGCCAGAAGCGCGGATCGCTCGTGGTCATCTCCGACATCGCCAGCCCCGCGCCCAGCCGTTTGCACAGCAGCCGGAACGGCTTGTCGGTGACCCCCGCCATCGGGGCGAGGATCACGCGGGGTTCGATGTGGTGGGGACCGATCCGCATGGCGGGGATTCTACCCGCGCCGGAAGCGCGCCCGGCCGGCGCCGGGCTCGCGCGGAACGGATCAGGTGGGCTGGTCGTCCACCGTCGCATCAGGCGCATTGGCCTTAACCGAGGCGATGCCGTTGTCGCGCCCGCCCTCGTCGGCGTTCATCCGGCTGCAGCCGATCACCTGGCCGTTGGTCGCAGTGAGGTTGAGGAAGACTTGCCGTTGCTGGCGGTCTTGCGCTCGAGGCGGGCGTCGTCCTTGCTGTTCCTGCGCACCGATGCCGCCGGTGTACGAGGACTTGGTGGAGTAGCCCTCGCTGGTCAGGATCACCTGCCAGTTGCCGGCCTTGAGGTTGAACCGGAATTCGCCGTGGGCGCGCTTGCTGATCTCGAACTTGCCTGCCATGCCTCCCCGGATCGTGCGGATGGAAGCCGGATTCTGCAGTCGCGCAGCTGATGCAATCGTCATGCGCCGAAGCGCGCGACGACCTCTTCGCGCCGCGGCATCGCCAGCGCCGCGCCTTGGCGTTCGGTGGACAGCGCTGCATAGCGCGAGGCGAACCGCAGGTGCCCCGCGAACGCTGCGTCGGGCGCGCCCGACAGCGCCGCTGCCAGCGCGCCGTTGAAGGCGTCGCCCGCGCCGGTCGTGTCGACGGCATGCACGTGCTCGGCAGCGAGCCGGTAGAAGGCCTTGCCGTCGCCGCGCAGTGCATCGCCGGCGTGAGACACGAAGCAGCCGCTTGCGCCCAGGGTCACGACGATCGTCCCGGCGGGCATGAGTTCGCGGCACAGCGCGTGCAGGTGGGGCTGGTCCAGCGCGGTGATGGCATCGCCATCGACGCGCTCGCCGACGTGGCGCGCGACCAGTCCGGCGAACTCGGTTTCGTTGGGAGTGATGATGTCGGCCAGCGCCAGCAGTTCGCGCGTGGTCGGCGCGTTGGCCGGTGCGGGGTTGAGCATGGCGATGGCCGCGTGGTCGCGTCCGGAACGCAGTGCCGCGGCGACGGCGTCGGGCGGGGATTCGAGCTGTGCCAGCACCACGCCGGCGCGTTCGAAGGCGTCAGCCTGGCCATCGACGTGCGCGGGCGACAGCGCGCCGTTGGCGCCGGGGCCGATCACGATGCTGTTGCGGCCCTCGCCGTCGACATAGATGCCGGCGGTGCCCGTCGGCTCGTCGCTGCGCAGCGCGCGCAGGTCGATGCCGTCGGCGGCCGCCAGCGACTGCGCCACCTGCGCGCCGGGATCACCGCCGATCGCGCAGACGAAAGTGGTGCCCGCGCCGGCGCGGACGCTCGCGATGGCCTGGTTGAAGCCCTTGCCGCCGGGCCCGGTGCTGTAGCGGCCGCTGAGCGTCTCGCCCGGGCGCGGCAGCACGGCCGTCGCCCAGACGTGGTCGACGTTGAACGAGCCGACGACGACGACGCGACTCACCGGCCGGCTCCCGTTCTCGCCATGCTCAGGGCACCAGGTCGCCTTCCGGCGCCTGTGCCCGGCGCGTCGCGCCCGGATCGTGCTTGTGCTTGAACAGCGGCACGAACACCACCGCCATCGCCAGCGCGTACAGCGCGAACGTCAACCAGATGCCATGCCAGTCCTTGCTGCCGTCGGCGGCGGTGAAGAAGTGCTCGATCAGGAAGCCCGAGGCGAGGCTGCCGAACACCGCGCCCACGCCGTTGGTCATCACCATGAACAAACCCTGCGCGCTGGCGCGGATGCGCGAGTCGCTCTGCTGCTCGACGAACAGGGAGCCGGAGATGTTGAAGAAGTCGAACGCCATGCCGTAGACGATGCACGACAGCACGATCATCCACAGCCGGTCGCCGGGGTCGCCGTAGGCGAACAGGCCGAAGCGCAGGAACCACGCCAGCATGCTCATCGTCATCACCGCCTTGATCCCGAAGCGGCGCAGGAAGAAGGGAATGGTGAGGATGAACAGGGTTTCGGAGATCTGCGAGATCGACATGATGATGGCGGGGTACTTCACCGCGATCGTGTCCTTGAACGCCGGCACGTTGGCGAAGTCGTGCAGGAAGGTGTCCCCGTAGGCGTTGGTCAGCTGCAGCGCCGCGCCAAGCAGCATCGCGAAGACGAAGAACACCGCCATGTTGCGGTCCTTGAACAGGCGGAACGAGGTCAGCCCGAGCACGTCGACCAGCGCGCGACTTTCGCTGTGGCCCATCCGCGGCGGCGCTGGCGGCAGGGTGAACGCGTACAGGCCCAGCACCAGCGCCGCGGCCGAGGCCACGTAGAACTGCCCGGACGTGGTTTCCAGGTGCAGCAGGCTGGTCGTCCACAGCGCGGCGATGAAGCCGATCGTGCCCCAGACCCGGATCGGCGGGTAGTCGCGCACGACGTCGCGGCCGTCCTTCTTCAGCGCGTTGTAGGCCACCGTGATCGCCAGCGCGATGGTCGGCATGTAGAAGATCATGTTGAGCAGCATCACCCAGAACATGGTGTGCGGGTCGTCCACCATCGGCACGCAGAACAGCATCACCGCGCCGCCGATGTGCAGCAGGCCGTAGAGTTTTTCGGCGTTGATCCACTTGTCCGCCACCACGCCCATCAGCGCCGGCATGAACAGCGAGGCGATGCCCATGGTGGAGAAGATCGCGCCGAACGCGGTGCCGGACCATCCCTTGTTCTGGAACCAGTACGCGCCGATGGTGATCAGCCACGCTCCCCAGACGAAGAACTGGAGGAAGTTCATCACGATCAGACGCAGCTTCAGGCTCACCCGGCATTCTCCCCGTTTGAGCAGGCCGCCCCGTGCGGCAATCGCTGCGGCAGGGTAAGGGCAAATCGCGGGCGAGTGAAGCGCGGCAGGTTCAGCCGTCGCGCGCGACCACCCGGTTGCGGCCATCGTGCTTGGCCAGCTGCAGGCGCCGGTCGGCGCTGCCGAGCAGGGCCGACACGTCGCCGCCGTCCTGCGGGTAAGCGGCGAGACCGCCGCTGAAGGTGATGACCTGCGGGTCGCGGCCGGACTCGGGCAGGAACGGGCGGTCGCCCATCGAGCGCCGCAGTCGATCCAGCCGCTCCCACGCGCTGCCGATCGGACAGTGCATCAGCACCACGAATTCCTGCCCGCCGATCCGGACCAAGCGTTCCTTCTCCTGCAGGATCTCGTTGACCGCGGCCACGAAGTGGCGCAGCGCGCGGTCGCCGTCGCGCGGGCCGATTTCGTCGTTGATGCGCTTGAAGCGGTCCAGGTCGAGCAGCGCCAGGGTGAGCGACCCGCCATCGTTGCGGATCGTCTCGAACATCCGTGGCATGCCCTGCAGCAGCCAGGCGCGGTTGGGCAACCCGGTGAGGCCATCGTTGCCCGACATTTCCACCAGCCGCTGCATGCGGTAGACGATGGCCGACGTGAGCAGGCCCATCATCAGGATCAGGATCAGCCTTTCGATCTGCGTGGAGATCGCGGCGGTTCCGTAGTCGATCGAAACCAGGCTTTCCCGCGCGGGAGCCAGCGAGAACACCGCCGTGACCAGGATTGCGTACTGCGCCAGCGCCAGTGCGGTGACGAACAGGGTGAGGCGGCCGTCGTTGCGCAGCGCGGTGATGGCGATGGCGAGCAGGTAGAAGCACCACACCACGATGCTGTTGGTCGCCGACACCGGATCGCCCAGGGCGAGCAGCGACAGCACCAGGGTGGTCAGGGTGATGTCGTAGGCACCGGTGGCGTAGGGCAGCCAGCCGTAGCGCAGCGGCCGGCGCGCAAGCCCGAGCCAGATCTGCGCCATCAGGTTGATGAACACCGCCAGGCTGAGCCCGATCACGACTTCGCTGGTCTTCGACCCGGCGAGTGCGCCGACGATCGGCATGACGAGGATGAGCAGGGACAGCAATGCGCGCAGGCGCGCGACCAGCAGTTCGCCGCCTGCGCCGAGCGCGAGCATGATCTCGTCGGGGCGTGCGAGCAGCCTGTCCACGAGGCCTTTCAGGTTGTCGATCGATTCACGCATGTGTTTCCCCCGGGTGCGAAGCATACCGTGGGGCGTGGGCTTCCTCGGCGGGGTGCTGCGTGGGGCTCGAGCCGGCAGAGGCGTGGCGTGTTGTCGTGCATGGACCCGGGCTCGTCGCGCAGGGTCGCGGCGCAGCGGCGTGGGCAACGGCGCGTGGCCACGGACGGTCCGCCCGTTCTCGTGACGCGGCGATACGCGGGGTTGCGGGATCGATGCGGGTTTCTCGCGGGCTTCGTCGCGCCCGAGGTGTCCGCCAGGGCAACGCAAGCCGAAGGTACGGAAGCACAAGGCGACAGGGCGAAGCGGGCGGGCGCGCCGCTGTCATGTGATGCGGCCAGGATGGCGATGCCCATAGACTGTTGGTTCCCGTCCCGGATCGCCGCGTTAGTCCATGCGGCAGGAGATTCCAATGCAGTACCGCCGCCTCGGTTCCTCGGGCCTGCAGCTGTCCGCGCTGTCGTTCGGCGCCTGGGCCACGTTCGGCGGCCGGGTCGCGCGAGGCGACGCGCGCAACCTGGTGGCCGCGGCGTGGGACCACGGCATCAATTTCTTCGACAACGCCGAGACCTATGCCAACGGCGCGGCCGAGCAGGTGATGGGCGACGTGATCGCCGACCTGCGCCTGCCGCGCGACGGTTTCGTGGTGTCGAGCAAGGTGTTCTTCGGCGCGGTCGACAAGCCACGGCCGACGCAGAAGGGCCTGTCGCGCAAGCATGTGCACGATGCCTGCCACGCGGCGTTGAAGCGCCTGCGCGTGGACTATCTCGACCTGTATTACTGCCACCGGCCCGACCCGGACACACCGGTCGCCGAAACCGTGGCGGCCATGGATGTGCTGGTCCGGCAGGGCAAGGTGCTGTACTGGGGCACCTCGGAGTGGCCGGCCGAGCGCATCCGCGAGGCGCACGAAGCCGCGCGCGCGGGCGGTTTCCAGGCGCCGACGATGGAGCAGCCGCAGTACAACCTGCTGCACCGCGAGCGGGTCGAGAGCGAGTACGCATCGCTCTATGCCGACTTCGGCATGGGCACGACGACCTGGTCGCCGCTGGCCTCCGGCCTGCTGACCGGCAAGTACAACGAGGGCGTGCCGGCCGATTCGCGGCTGGCCAGCGAAGATTACGCTTGGCTGCAGCGCGACGTGCTTGGCGACGACGCGTCGCGGCGGTTGGTGCGGACACGCGCGTTCACCGCGCTCGCGGCGACGCTGGGTGTTTCGCCGGCGGCGCTGGCGATCGCCTGGTGCCTGCGCAATCCGCACGTGTCGAGCGTGATCCTCGGCGCCAGCCGGGTGGCGCAGCTGCTGCAGAACCTGGAGGCGCTGGAGGTGGCCGCGCGCATGGGCGACGCGGAGTGGGCACGGGTCGAGGCGGCGATGGCCTGATCACGCGGCTGACTGGAACCGCTTGACAGGCAAATGAGAATCATTATCATTGGCGACTCCTATCGAGGGAGCCGATCGATGTTCGTTGCCCAGTCGCACGCACAGGCCGCGTCCCACAGCGCCACCAGCCATCCCGTCGCCCACCATGCCGGTGAGCGGCCCGCAGCCGTCGAGACCATCGAGATCGACAGCAACCGCCTGCTCAAGGGCCAGCGTGAACTGCTGATCCGCCACGGCAACGAGTGCTATCGCCTGCGCCATACCCGCAACGACAAGCTCATCCTGACCAAATAGGTGCCGGACCGGCCTGGGTCCCGGCGGGGGGCATCCGCATCCGGCTCCCTGCCGGCCACGCATCCCTTCAGGTCGCCCGCCAGCCGGCAACCACGCTGGACGCCGGCTCGCCGAACGCCCTTCGACTTCGTTGAGCCCACCCATGCGTTTCAGCTTGCGGGCGACAGCGCCGCGCTCGCTCGCTATGCGGCGTCCGGCCGAACCTCTCGACGAGCATTCTTCCGCTTACTCCACGTCCACGGGCGTGGCATCACCGGCATTCCATGCGAACGAGACTGATGGCCCGTCGTCCGCCACGAGCGTGAACATGCCGGCGCCGTCCGGCACCGCGGGCGGGCGCGGCGCTGCCGGTGCCATCGGTGGTCCAGGCGGAAGTGACGGCGCCGCGGCCTGCGGTGCAGGCGGCGCGGGCGGCGGCGGAGGCGCCTTTGGTGCGGTCGGAGGCGCGGGCGGCGCGGGCGGCGCGGGTGGCAGCGGCAGCGGTGCCAGTTTCGGCACCGTGACCTGCGCCTTGCCGGCCTTGCGGTCGCGCAGGTAATCCACCGTCACCTTCGCGCCGCCGGGCTTGTTGCCCATCGCCGCCATCGCCTCGCGCGGGCTGGACACCGGCTTGCCGTCGATGCGCTGGATCACGTCGCCGGCCTGCAGTCCGGCCAGTTCGCCGTTCGACAGCACGAGCACGCCCTGGTCGGTGCCGAAGTAGCGGCCCAGCTGTTTGTCGACCGAGGCCAGGTTGAGGCCGTTCCAGCGGAACGCCGACATCAGCGCCGGCATGTCGCATTCGTTGCCCTTGCATGCAATGCCGGGGCCGATGCGGATGATCTCGCGGCGAACCTCGGGTGCCACGCCGGGGGCGAGCGAGTTGTCGATGCGATCCGCAGTGACCTGGATCCGGCCCGCGCGATCGCGCAGCATCTGCACGTTGCCATCGGCCCGCAGCAATGAGCCGTCGTCACGCACGAGATACACGGTCTGGTCGATCTGTGGCGTCACCGCGATGCTGGCCGGCTTGCCATCGCGCACGTAGCCGATCCGGACCGGCGATCCCGCTTCCAGCCGGGACAGCAGTTTCTGCGCGTTGTGCAGCCGCAGCGTGCCGCTGGAACCCTGCAGCTGGCGGCCGTCGATCACGACGATGCGGTCGCCGGGCTTCAGCCCTGCCTTGGCGCTGCCGCCGCCAGGCGTGACGCCGGAAATCCGCACGCCGGCCACGTCGTCGGGTGACAGCACCACGCCGATCACCGGGCGCAGCAGCGACTCGGCGCCATTGCGCTTGCGGTCGAACTTTTCGCCGAAGGATCCCAACCGCTCCTTGCGCATCTGGTCCAGCGTCAGTCGCGAGGTCGTGTCGTCGGCCGGGCGCACGGTCATGCCTTGCGCCTGCGCTTGTGCAGTCGGGGCCAGGCATGTCGCCAAGGCGAGGGCGAGAATGGTTTTGGTGGTGGTGTTCATGGGGTCTCCGTGCCTGAGGGCGGTAGGTGCGTTGCGCGGCGCGGCTCAATTGATGCTTACCAGCGCGCCGTCGTATTGCTCGCCGCCGGCGGCCAGCCAGCGGCGCGTGCTTTCGAAACCGGCGAAGTCGCGCAGCACGTCCACGCGCTCGCGCCATAGCCGTGTCCTTTGCGCCGCCGTGAGGCCGGGCCGCATCAGCGCCGCGTCGATGGCGCCGATGCGGGCTTCGAACTCGGCTGCCATCACTGCGGCCGCGCCGCTGGCCACACGCCCGTCGCGGGCGTACTGCAGCAGCGCCTCCAGGCGCGCGGACTCGGCATGCAACTGTTCGATACTCGCGGGTCCGGCTTCGGTGTCCTCTCGCGCGATCGCGGCCGGCGGCGTTGCCGCCGCCGCGGGCTGCTCGTCGGCCGGCTGCGGCAGCCACGCCGGCACGACGGCCAGCGCCAGCGCCGCTGCGGCGGCCAGCGGCAGCCAGCGCGGGATGCGGCGACGCGGGTCGAACCGGCGCGCGTCGAGCCGCTGCGCGACCGCGGCCCAGCCGCCGGCGGGCGCGTCCTCCAGCGGCAGCGCGGCGAGCGCCTCGTGCCAGCCGGCAGGCGGATCGACGGGACGGGAAGTGAAGTCAGGCATGGTCGTTTTCCTCGATCTGCAGCAGCGCGCGCAATCGCCGCGTGCCGCGGGCCAGCTGTGATTTCGAGAAGCTCGGCGTGCGCTGCATCAGCTCGCCGATCTCCTCGTGGGTGTAGCCCTCGGCGTGGTACAGCCACAGCACGCCGCGGGTGGCGGCCGGCAGCTGCGCCAGCGCGCGCTGCAGTTGGGCGGCATCGGCGGCGGCAGGGGGCGGCAGCGCCTGTTCGTCGGCCGGCTCGTGGCCGTCGACCGGCAGTTCCCCGGCCTGGCGGCGCCCGCGGCGCAGGTGCATCAGCGCCTCGTTGACCGCGATCTGCCGCAGCCAGCCCCAAAACGGACTGCCGCGGCCGCGGAAGTCGCCGATCCTTGCAATCACCTTCAGCATCGTCTCCTGCAGCACGTCGGCGGCGGCCTCGCGTTCGCCACAGATGCGCACCGCCAGGGTGAACACCGGCCGTTCGAAGCGGCGATAGATCTGTTCGAAGGCCGCGTGCTCGCCGGCCCGCGCGCGGGCCAGCAGCGCCTCCGGGACCTCGATCGCGAAGCTTGAGGCACGCCCGGACGCGGGGGTGAGAATGGCAGCGGCGGGGACGGTTTCGATCAGCATTCCCCTGCATGGATGCCGCGGTGGGCGAAAGCGTCGCAGCAGCGCCGATGGCGCTTCGGCGACCCTATACTGGGGCCATCAAACGAAGGGGATCGTCATGTTCAGTGGATCGCTGCTTGCCATCGTCCTGCTCATCGCGGGCGTGGTCATCCTGTTCAAGACCGTGCGCGTGGTGCCGCAGGGCTACGAGTGGACCGTGGAGCGCTTCGGCCGCTACACCCACACGATGACGCCGGGCCTGCATTTCCTGATCCCGATCATGTACAGCGTCGGGCGCAAGATCAACATGATGGAGCAGGTGCTCGAGGTGCCGAGCCAGGACGTGATCACCAAGGACAACGCGGTGGTCAAGGTCGATGGCATCGTGTTCTTCCAGGTTCTGGACGCGGCCAAGGCCGCCTACGAGGTGGCGACGCTGGAGATCGCGATCCTCAACCTGGTGATGACCAACATCCGTACCGCGATCGGCTCGATGGACCTGGACGAGTCGCTGTCCAAGCGCGACGAGATCAACACCAAGGTGCTGCTGGCGGTCGACCAGGCCACGCATCCCTGGGGCATCAAGGTCAACCGGATCGAACTCAAGGACATCGCGCCGCCGCGCGACCTGGTCGAGGCGATGGCGCGGCAGATGAAGGCCGAGCGCGAGAAGCGCGCCAACATCCTGGAGGCCGAGGGCTTCCGCCAGGCGGCGATCCTCAAGGCCGAGGGCGAGAAGCAGTCGACGATCCTCGATGCCGAGGGCGACCGCCAGTCCGCGTTCCTCGCCGCCGAGGCGCGCGAACGCCTGGCCGAGGCCGAGGCCAAGGCGACGCAGATGGTGTCCGAGGCGATCGCCGGCGGCAACGTGCAGGCGATCAACTACTTCGTCGCGCAGAAGTACATCGAGGCGTTCAAGGCGCTGGCGATGGCGCCGAACCAGAAGTTCGTGATGATGCCGATGGAGTCGGCCGGTGTGATCGGCTCGCTCGGCGGCATTGCCGAGCTGGCGAAGGAATCGTTCGGGCAGCAGGCCGCGCGTGCGGCGCAGCCGCCGGCCATGCCGCGCCAAGGGGGCTGAGCCATGCGCTGGGACGTCTTCACCTGGGCCGCGGTCGCGTTGCTGCTGTTCGCGGCCGAGACGATGGCGCCGGGCGCGTTCATGCTCTGGCTCGGCTTCGCGGCGGTGGTGGTGTTCGTCGGCACGCTGCTGGTACCGGGCATCCCGCTGCTGGCGCAGGTCGCGGCGTTCATCGTGCTGAGCTTCGTTTCGATCCAGGTTTACCGGAAGTGGTTCCGCAGCCGTGAACCCAAGAGCGACCAGCCCGCGCTCAATCGCCGCGCCGCGGCGCTGGCGGGGCGGGTGGTGCCGCTGGAAAGCGCCATCGTGCAGGGGCGCGGCCGGGTGCAGATCGCCGACGCCTACTGGGACGTCAGCGGCCCGGACCTGCCGGCCGGCGTGCAGGTGCGCGTCGTCGGTGCCGACGGCATGACGCTGCAGGTCGAAGCCGCGAACTGATCGCGCCCATGGGGGCACGGGCGCGCTTGGTTGCCTCGTCCGCGCGATCGCGCCCGCGCGACGCTCCCACAAGTCGCGTGCGGGTCTGGGATAATCCGTCCTTTGTCCCGGACGAGCCCGCCATGACCCAGAAGACGATCCTCAACGACGCCCACCGCGCCCTCGGCGCGAAGATGGTCGATTTCGGCGGCTGGGACATGCCGCTCAACTACGGGTCGCAGATCGAGGAGCACCACCAGGTGCGCCGCGATGCCGGCATGTTCGACGTCTCGCACATGACCGTGGTCGACCTGCGCGGCGCGCGGGTGCGCGAGTTCCTGCGCAGGCTGGTCGCCAACTCGGTGGACAAGCTGCAGAAGCCCGGCAAGGCGCTGTACACCTGCATGCTCAACGCGCAGGGCGGGGTGATCGACGACCTGATCATCTACCTGATGCCGCACGAGGGCGGGGCCGAATGGTTCCGCCTGGTGGTCAACGCCGCGACCCGCGACAAGGACATGGCGTGGATCAACCAGCAGGCCGCCGCGTTCGAAGTCGACGTCGGCGAACGCACCGACCTGGCGATGATCGCCGTGCAGGGTCCCAACGCGCGCGACAAGGCGCTCGGCCTGATCGCCGAGGGCGACCGCACCCGCGTCGGCAAGCTTGGCAAGTTCGCCGGCATCGAGGCCCGGTCGGCCGCTGGCGCGTCGCTGTTCGTCGCCCGCACCGGCTACACCGGCGAGGACGGTTTCGAGATCGTCATGCCCGAAGGCGATGCCGTTGCCCTGTGGAATGGATTGCTCGCCGCGGGGGTGAAGCCGGCGGGACTCGGCGCGCGCGACACGCTGCGCCTGGAGGCCGGACTGAACCTGTACGGGCAGGACATGGACGAAACCGTCTCTCCCTGGGAAGCCGCGCTCGGCTGGACCGTGGCGCTGGACGAAGGTCGCGACTTCATCGGGCGCGGCGCGCTCGAGTCGCAAAAGGCCGCCGGCACCGCGCGCCGCATGATCGGCCTGGTGATGGACGACAAGGGCGTGCTGCGCCACGGCCAGAAGGTGCTCACCGCGAATGGCGAAGGCGAGATCCTGTCGGGCACGTTCTCGCCGACGCTGGGCAAGGCGATCGCCTTCGCCCGCGTGCCGGCGGGCGACGCGGCCGATGACGCGGGCGTGCGGGTCGACATCCGCGGCCGTGAAGTCCCCGTGCGCGTGGTCAGGTTCCCGTTCGTGCGCGACGGCAAGCCGCAGGACGGCATCTGACCGGTCGCCGGCATCGGCGTCGCCGCGAGGCGACACGACGCACTGCCACCCCGGCGTTCCTTCGCTAAACTAGCGTCCCCTTCCATCGACCGCAGCAGATCCGGAGCACGATCCCATGAGCGAGATCCCAGGCGACCTGAAGTTCATGAAATCCCACGAGTGGGCCCGCGTCGAAGGCGACGGCAAGGTCACCATCGGCATCTCCGACCATGCGCAGGAACTGCTCGGCGACCTGGTCTACGTCGACCTGCCGACGGTGGGCGAGCGCGCCGAGGCCGGCACCGCATGCGCGGTGGTGGAATCGGTGAAGGCGGCGTCCGACGTTTACTCGCCGGTGTCGGGCACCATCACCGCGGTCAATACCGCGCTGGCCGACAAGCCCGAGACCATCAACGAGGACGCTTTCGGCGAAGGCTGGATCTTCGTCGTCGAGATCGACGACCCGGACCAGCTCAACGAGATGCTCGATCCCGACGACTACGCCGAACTGCTGGAAGAAGACGACAGCTGACGAGTCGCTGGCGGCGCCGCCGCACAGGCGCGCAAGCCCTCGGGCGCGGAGCGAACGACTCCGCGCCCCGTTCATGAAACCGGTATCGATCCTGGCGCCCCCTGCGCGAACGCAGGCCGGGCGCGCGACGCGTTCTCTGTCGCCGCTCCTTCCTGCGTCGACAGCGACGAGACCCGCGCTGAACGCGGTGGCGTGACGGTTGCCGCTGGCCGTCCGCTGCACGCCGCACTGGATGGGTGACTCTGGACGCGCGCGCGGTGCGGCCGGTCGGACGCGCCTGGCGTGCCGCGGAAGTGGCGCACGCGACGACGATGCCGCGGCAGGCGACGGGCAGGTGGCGGTGCCGCGCGATGCCCTGCCAGCCGACTGCCGGGAGTCGAGCGGTGTCGATGCAGTTGGCCGTGCGCGGGCAGCTTCGTTCGCGAGCGTTTGCCGCTGCCGCATTCATCGTCTGTCGCGCGCTCGCATCCCCGGAACGAGGCGCGAACAACCAGCCCTTGATGCGCGCTTCGGGCATGCGTTCCGGACAGGAACGAAGGCAGGTCGCGCATGCGCGCGTGCCGTTCCCGACAGCATGCAATCGGTGCATCGTCATCCGTCGCCGGGTCTGCAAACCGGTTCGGACTGCTTCCCGGACGGTCGGTGAAGCAGCCGTTCTTCTTGCGCAGTTTTGCGCAATCCGGCTTGTGCAGTGCCGGAAACGCGTCGCCCGGAAGAGGTGCGTCGACAGCCTGCGTGCAGCTTCGTCCTGTCGCGTGCGATGCATGCGACGCGTGTCGTGCGCATCGTTGCCAACGCGCATGCGCGCTGGCGTGCTTGCAGAAAACAGCTTGTTTTCCGCGCTATTTCAATCTCGTTCCTTGCGTTGCGTGGACGACATGACGCAGACGCAGCGTGCGGGCGCGGGTTGGCGGGCGCGAACGTGTGATCGCTGCCCGGGTGGACGGCGAAGAAAAACCTTGCGGGGGTGTTGACAGTTGAAAAAACCGTGATTAGGTTTCGCTGCAACAGACGTCGACGCAGAAGAGAGTGAGTCGAACCCAAGCGAAAACGCGCAGCACAACAAAGACCTCTGCCCGGAAATTCCTCAAGGTGGAATCAGGCATCGTCTCCGCTGCGAAAACGCAACGTCTCCATGATCACCACCCGCGTCGCCATGCGATGCGGGTTTTTTATGCGGGCGGCATGCCGACGGGCAGGGCCTCCACGCAAGCGGTCGGCACCAGGGGGTGCAGGCCGAATCCGAATCCGTCCCGGCGCGCTTCGCGCGTTGGCGGTTGGTCGCGGGTCCGATACCCGCGGCGCTGTTTTGAACTGGGCTGCTACACCCGATAGTTCCACTGACGAGGAGAGCCATCACATGGCCACGAAGAAAGCTGCAAAGAAACGTCCCGCCAAGAAGGCGGCGAAGAAGGCGGTCCGCAAGACCGCGAAGAAGGCAGTTCGCAAGTCGGCCGCCCGCAAGGTCGCCAAGAAGGTCGCGAAGCGGCCGGCCAAGAAGGCCACCAAGAAGGTAGCGAAGAAGAAGGTTGCCAAGAAGGTAGCGAAGAAGGCCGCCAAGAAGAAGGTCGCCAAGAAGGTGACGAAGAAGGCTGCCAAGAAGAAGGTAGCGAAGAAGAAGGTCGCCAAGAAGAAGGTAGCCAAGAAGGCCGCCAAGCGCCCGGCGAAGAAGACCGCCAAGAAGGCGGCAAAGAAGCGCCCGGCCAAGAAGGCTGCCAAGAAGACGGCCAAGAAGGCTGCGAAGAAGCCTGCAAAGAAAGCCAAGCGACCGGCCAAGCGTGCGAAGAAGGCTGCCTCCGTGGCAATCCCGTCCGCACCTGCTCCGATGATGTAAGAAGAAAAACCGGATCAGCGGTCATCAGGACTCTCTCTCCGCAGCCCAGGCGGAGAGGGAGTTTTTTTATGCGCCGGAGCAACGGCCCGCCCGGGTTACCTGCGGGACAAGGCGAACGGTCGTGCGAGGGCAGCAGCGGCACCTGGACGATCGTCGCCATCCCCGAGACTGCGGGGAGCCTGGAACTTCAGGCGTCGAGGAGCGCTACTGGATGACCGGCGTTCGCCTGTTGAAGCCCCTGCGCTTGCGGGAGCGGCGGACGACGGCAGGGCTGTTCAAGCCTTCCCCGGTGTCGCTGCGCAGTGCGGACACGGGGTGGCCGGTAGCCGAGGCGACACGATCTCGCTAACAGCGATGGCTCAGCGCGGGTTCGCGTTGGCCGACGATGCGTGCGCGCCGCCGTGCTTGTCGGTGCGGGGCAGGTTGGGCCGGGTCGGCCGGCTGTCGTCTTCGGCGTAGAGCACGTCCGGGAACGGATCGACATCCAGCCAGCGCTGCGCTGGAAGTCCGATCGCGCGATCGAGGATCGTCGGCAGCAGTCCCGAGGGCAGGCTGCTTTCGCTGTTCCACAGGATCGCGATGCCCAGATCGCGCTGTGGAAGCAGGGCGATCGCGCCGCGATACCCCTGCACCGCGCCGCCGTGGAAGACCACGCGGTGGCCGGCATAGTCGTAGATGCGCCAGCCGATCCCGTAGCCGGCGGCATTCAACCGCTGGCGGCGCCACGACGAGCCGCGGGTTTCGCCGGGGGTGGCGACGACGGGTGCGTGCAACGTTGCCAGCAGCGGTGCCGGCAGGACGTCCGGGCGGTGCCCGGTCTGCGCCAGCAGCCACTGCGCCATGTCGCTGGCGCTGGCGTTGACGCCGGCGGCCGGCGCCACGCGGTAGTAGGTGGGCTTGGGCGTCAGCGAACGCCAGCCGCCGCCGGCGCGCACGTGCGGGCGTGCCCAGCTCGGGCTTGCCTCGATGCCTTCGAGCCCGTAGCTCGCATCGTTCATGCCCAGCGGCTTGAAGATGCGGCGGCTCACCGCTTCGCTGAAGAACTGCCCGCTCGCGCCGTAGACCACGTTGCCCACGAGGCTGAAGGCGACGTTCTGGTAGCTGTAGCACTCGCCCGGTTCGCACTTCATCGGCGCATAGGCCAGCTTCTGCACCAGGGTGTTGTAGTCGACGTTGCGCTCGAGCTCGCGATCGTAGGCGTTGTGGGTCAGGCCGACACGCTGGCTCAACACCTCGGCCACCGTGAGTTGCTGCGCGGCGCCGGGTTCGGAGAACTGCAGAGACGGCATGTAGTCGGCGACATGGCTGTCCCAGCGCAGCGAGCCTTCGTTGACCAGCAGCCCGGTGACGGTGCCGGCGAAGGCCTTCGACAAGGAGGCGAGGCGGAACACGGTATGCGCATCGACCGGCTCGGCATTGCTGACGTCGGTGATGCCGTAGCCGCGCGCGCTGAGCACGCGGCCGCCCTGGACGATGGTCATGGCCAGGCCGGGCACGCGCTGGTTGGCGACCAGCTCCTGCGCGATTGCCTCGAGCTGGCGGACGTTGAAGTCCGAGGAGGGTGGCATGACCTCCTCGACCGGCGGCAGGTAGCCCGGGATCGAAGCAGGCTGGGTCGGCAGCGGTTCGTGCTGGGCGATGGCGGGCGCGGGCGATGCCGGCTGGGTGTTCCAGCGCAGCGGCGTCTGCGCGGATGTCGCCAGTGCCATCGACAGCAACACGCCGGTCAGCCCGCCTCGCCAGGTGAGCCGATGCCGCCTCTTGTCGTCTTTCATCGGGCCTGCCCCCTGCGTATGCTGCGACTGCAGGCTGATCATAACGCCTGATTTCCGGATTGCATGAACAAGGGGAGCTTTGATGGTTACTTTGTTGATCCTGCTCGCAATTGTGGTGGTGTTCGCATTCTGGGCCATCGGTATCTACAACGGCCTGGTCACGGCGCGCAACGCCTACAAGAACGCCTTCGCCCAGATCGACGTGCAGTTGCAGCGGCGATTCGACCTGATCCCCAACCTGGTCGAGACCGCCAAGGGCTACCTCGAGCACGAGCGCGGCACCCTTGAAGCGGTGACCGCGGCCCGCAACGCCGCCCAGGCGGGCCTGGCCGCGGCCAAGGCTTCCCCGGGCGACCCGGCGGCGATGGCCGAACTCAGCCGCAGCCAGGGCATGCTCGATGGCGCGCTGGGCAGGCTGCTGGTGACGGTCGAGGCCTATCCGGACCTCAAGGCCAGCCAGAACATGATGCAGCTGACCGAGGAACTCACCAGCACCGAGAACAAGGTCGCCTTCGCGCGGCAGGCGTTCAACGATTCGGTGATGGCCTACAACAACAAGCGCGAGGTGTTTCCCTCGAGCATCGTCGCCGGCATGTTCAACTTCGCCCCGGCCGCGCTGCTGGAGATCCCGGCCGACCAGCAGGCGCAGGTACGGGCGGCGCCGAAGGTCGAGTTCTGACTGGCCGGGAATCGGGGGTGGGGATCCGGGATTCGAAAAGGCGGCGCCGCTACGCCGCCGGTGAAGGCTCCCCCTCCCGCGCAGGCTTCGTCAGCCTGGCTTTTCGAATCCCGGATCCCGAATCCCCAATCCCGGTTTCCCGATGAACTTCTTCGAACACCAGGCCGCGGCGCGGCGCACGTCGACACGGTTGGTGGTGCTGTTTGCGCTGGCTGTGATCGCGATCGTGGTCGCGGTCGACCTGGCGGTGATGCTGGTGTTCGGCCGCGGCGACGGGGCGGCCGGCATCCTGCTGTTCACCACGCTGGTGACGCTGGCGGTGATCGGCGGGGCCTCGATGTACCGCATCGCGTCGCTGCGCGGCGGTGGCGAGGCGGTGGCGCTGCAGTTCGGCGGCACGCCGGTACCGGTGGACACCACCGACCGCTACCTGCAGCGGTTGCGCAACGTGGTCGAGGAGATCGCGATCGCATCGGGCGTGCCGATGCCCGGGCTGTACGTGCTCGAGCACGAGTCGGCGATCAACGCCTTCGCGGCGGGCTACTCGACCTCGGACGCGGCCATCGCGGTCACCCGCGGGGCGCTGGAGAAACTCAACCGCGACGAGTTGCAGGGCGTGATCGCCCACGAGTTCAGCCACATCCTCAACGGCGACATGCGCTTGAACATCCGCCTGATCGGCGTGCTGTTCGGGATCATGGTGATGGGCATCATCGGCCGCCGGCTGATGATGCACGGCGGCATGAGCCGCAACAGCCGCGACGGCGTGGCGATCTTCCTGGTGATGGCGCTGGTGGCGATCGTGATCGGCTACGTCGGGCTGCTGTTCGGGCGCATGATCAAGGCCGGCATCAGCCGCACGCGCGAGTCGCTGGCCGATGCTTCGGCGGTGCAGTTCACCCGCCAGACCGCGGGCCTGGCCGGCGCGCTGAAGAAGATCGCCGGCATCCACGAAGGTTCGCGGCTGGGCTCACGCGGCGAGACGGAGGAGATCAGCCACATGCTGTTCGGCGACGGGATCGGCTTCAGCGGCCTGTTCGCCACCCATCCGCCGATCCTCAAGCGCATCCAGGCGCTGGAGCCGGGCTTCCGCGCCGAGCAGCTCGAACGCATGCAGGCCCAGTGGCGCACCACGCCGCCCAACGGCCTGCAGGAGGACGCGCGCATGGGCCTGGCCGGCGCGCACGATGCGCTGCCGGCGGCTTCGTCGCGGATCAACGTCACTCCGGCAATGGTGGCTTCGCAGGTGGCGCAGCCCGAGCAGGATGACTACCGGCGCGCCGACGCCATCGTCAACACGATCCCGGACGACCTGCGCGAACTGGCGCGCCAGCGCGACCAGGTGATGCCGCTGCTGCTGGGCATGCTGCTGGCCAGCGATCCGGCGGTGCTCGGCAAGCAGCGCATCGAGATCGCCTCGCGGATGGGCAACGAAGCGGCCGAGGTTGCGCTTGCCTTCCGCGGCAGGCTGGCGCAGGCCCTGCACCCGATGCAGCGCCTGCCGCTGGCGGCGCTCGCGTTTCCGGTGCTTCGGCTGCGCCCGCGCCCGGAGCTCGAAGTGTTCATGGACGCGGTGTTCGCCGCGGTCAACGCCGACGGGCAGGTATCGCTGTTCGAGTACTGCCTCGGCCGGCTGCTGCACGTGCAGGTGCGCGAATCGCTCGACCCGGCGCGTTATGCACGCTTTGGCCGACGCAAGCCGGGCAACGTCAAGCAGGAATTCGCGACCCTGCTGGCGGTGGTTGCGAACGCCGGCAGCGACGACCCGGCCGAAGCGCAGCGTGCGTACCTGGCCGGCATGCAGCGGGTATTGCCGCGCGACCACGTGCCCTACGCGCCGCCGGCCAACGGCGTGCTGGCGCTCGATGCGGTGTGGGAGCCGCTTGATGCGCTCGATCCGCTTGCCAAGCAGGTGATGGTCGAAGCGATCACCGCCGCAGCCAGCCACGACGGCCGCATCTGCGTGGCCGAAGCGGAACTGCTGCGCACGATCTGCGGCGTGCTGCATTGCCCGCTGCCGCCGATGCTGGAGCGGGCGTAACACCCGGCGTTTGCGGCGCGCGCGGAAACTCTTTCGCGCGAAGCCGCTGGATTCCCGCCTGCGCTTGGGCGCCGCGGAACCGGGTGGACTCCGGCTCGCGGCTGCCCGTCGGATTTCCCGCAGCGCCCGGATGACGGCAGCTGCCGGATGCCCGCCCCGGTTCGCGCACCTGCGCGAAAGCCCGGCTATCGCCGCGCGGGAATCAATTCCCGCCGCGGACGAGGTCCGCCGCGCGCTCGGCGATCATGATCGTGGGTGCGTTGGTGTTGCCGGTCGGCAGCGTCGGCATGACCGACGCGTCGATCACGCGCAGCCCGTCGATGCCGCGCACCCGCAGCTGCGGGTCGACCACGGCCGCGTCGTCGCTGCCCATGCGGCAGGTGCCGATCGGGTGGTAGACGGTCTCGGCCTTGGCGCGGACGAACTCGACCAGCTCGGCATCGTTGCGCGGGAGCCGGGCGGGGAAGATCGGCGCGCCGCGGAAATCGTCGAACGCCTTCTGCGCGAGGATGTCCAGCGAGATGCGCGCGCATTCGACCATCACCTTCAGGTCGAAGCCTTCCGGGTCGCCCAGGTAGTTGGCTTCGATCCGCGGCTTGTCGGTCGCACGGTCGCTGGCCAGGGTAATCCGGCCTCGGCTGCGCGGGTGCAGGTTGCAGGCGTGCATGGTGTAGCCGTCGCCGGGCAGGCGGTTGCGGCCGTGGTCGTCGATCATCGCCGGGATGAAATGCAGCTGGATGTCGGCGCGCTCGTCGGTGGCCAGCGGCGAGCGCAGGAACGCGCCGCCTTCGGCGATGTTGCTGGTGCCCGGGCCGCGACGGCCGCGCAGGAAGTAGTCGAAGGCCAGCTTCAGTTCGTTGGCGCGGTCGTAGCTGGTGCGCCGGGTTTCGTGCTGCAGGGTGCACACGTCGAGGTGGTCCTGCAGGTTGGTGCCGACGCCGTTGCTCGCGACGACTGTTTCGATTCCGTGCCGTCGCAGTTCCGCTTCCGGGCCGATGCCGGACAGCATCAGCAGCTGCGGTGAATTGATCGCGCCGCCGCTGAGGATCACTTCGCGCGAGGCCAGGTAACGCCGCGCCTTGCCCTGTTGCACGCAGGCCACGCCGGCGGCGCGCTGCCGGTCGAAGAGGATGCGTTCGACCAGGGTGCCGGTGCGCACGGTCAGGTTCGGCCGCGGCCTGGCCGGGTCGAGGTAGGCCACCGCGGCCGAGCAGCGCGCACCGTCGCGCTGGGTGACCTGGTACAGGCCGATGCCGAGCTGCGCGGAGCCGTTGAAGTCGTCGTTGCGCGCCAGGCCCGCCTGCTGGCCGGCTTCGATGAACACTTGCGAGAGCGGATTGACGCTGCGCAGGTCCGAAACCGTCAGCGGGCCGTCGCCGCCGTGCAACGCGTCGCCGCCGCGGGTATTGCCTTCTGCACGCTTGAACCACGGCAGCACGCTGGCCCAGTCCCAGCCGTGCGCGCCCTGCGCGGCCCAGTCGTCGTAATCGCCGGCGACGCCGCGGATGTAGCACATCGCGTTGATCGAGCTGGAGCCACCGAGCACCTTGCCGCGCGGCCACCAGATCACCCGGTTGCCGAGCTGCGGCTCGGGCACGGTGCTGTAGTCCCAGTTGATGCGCCGGTTGCCAGCGATCTTTGCCAACCCGGCCGGCATGTGGATGAAGGGATGCCAGTCGCGCCCGCCGGCTTCCAGCAGCAGCACCTTGCAGGCGGGATCCTCGGACAGGCGGTTGGCGAGCACGCAGCCGGCGGAACCGGCGCCGACGATGATGTAGTCGTAGGCGGCACGCGCGTTGTTCTTGGAGTCGGTCATCCGGCCAAGTTAGGGAGCGGGACTAGAGCATATGCTCTGCGAGGTAGCGCGTCGCGCGGGCATGGGATAACGTTTGCGCGGCCCACGGGGCGGATACCGAATTGAGCAGCACGACCGACCATGGCGCCACCGCGGGCCGCACCGCACGCCTGCGCTCGGCACTGGCCGAGTCGCCGCCGCTGCTGTGGTCGTTCCTGTACTTCTTCTGCCTGCTCAGCGGCTACTACGTGCTGCGGCCGGTGCGCGATGCGATGGGTGCGTCGAGCGATGTCGAAGCGGTGTTCCCGCCGGAGATGGTGGGCTTCTTCGCCGCCCATGGCATCCCGCTGCAGGAGCTGATCCTGCAAGTGCTGTCCACCTGTTCCTTCATCCTGATCCTGGTCGCGCAGCCGGTTTACGGCGCGCTGGTCAGCCGCTTCCCGCGCGGCGTGTTCCTGCCGGTGCTGTTCGGGTTCTTCATCCTGTGCCTGCTCGGCTTCCACCTGTTGTTCGACAGCCAGGTTGCCGGGCGCGGGATGGCGTTCTTCCTGTGGGTCACGGTCTTCAATGTGTTCTCGGTGGCCGTGTTCTGGAGCTTCATGGCCGACGTGTTCACCAATGCCGAGGCGCGCAAGTACTACGGTTACATCGGTGCGGCGGGCACGATAGGTGCGTTCACCGGCCCGCTCATCACCCGCGCACTGGCGGAGAAGGTGGGCCTGGCGAACCTGATGCTGGTATCGGCGTGCTTCCTCGCCGCCTGCGTGGTGTGCATCTGGAAGCTGCGCCGATGGGCGGTGTCGCGTGAGCGCGAAACCGGGCGCGACAACGAAAGTGCGATGGGCGGCGACGTGCTGGCCGGCCTGAAGCTGATCGCGAAGGAGCCGCTGCTGCGCTGGCTGGCGGCGATGGTGTTCCTGGGCGTCGGCGTCGGCCAGCTGCTCTACAACGAACAGGCCTCCATCGCCCGCGAAGGTTTCGCCACCGCCGAGGCGCGTACCGCCTACTACGCCGGTATCGACATCGCGGTGAACGTGCTGACGCTGGTCGTGCAGCTGTTGCTGACCCGCTTCCTGCTGTCGCGTTACGGCTTGCTGGCGGTGTTGATGATCCCGATGGCGTGCCTGCTGGTCGGCTTCGCGGTGCTCACCGCGTCGCCGCTGCCGATCGTGGTCGGCATCGTCCAGGTGGTCACGCGTTCCAACGAGTTTTCGCTGATGAAGCCGGGCCGCGAGACCATCTACACGCGCGTGCCGCGGGAATGGCGCTACAAGGCCGGCGCGGCCATCGACACCGCGTTCTTCCGCGGCGGCGAAATCACTTTCTCGTGGACGTACAAGGTGCTGGCGGCGTTCGGTTCGCAGATGGTGTTCGGCGTCGGCCTGCTGTTCGCCAGCGTGATGACCCTCAGCGCGTGGCGGTTGCTGAAGGAGGAAGCCAGGCTGCCGTCCGAGCGTGCGGATGTGCGCGGCGGCCCTGCCGGCGGCACCGATGCCGGCGCGCGGCCGGCCGCAGGCGCGGGCTGAGCGCGCGTGGAGATGGCGTCCATGTTGCCGATGCAAGCCCGTGGATGCGGCCGATCCGCAGCGATGGCGCGGGCGGCGATGCCGCTGCGCCCTGTGCGGTGATGCTGGAACGCTACCCGGTCGAGCAGGAATGTCCCCGCGCCCGGCGTCGCCCGCGACAGCGGGTCGTTGCGGTCGCGCTGTTGTCACTGGCCTTGTGCTGCCACCCGCTCCACGCGGGGCCGGCCGGGCGGACCGGTCCCTCGTCGGTCCGGATCAACGAAACGATCATTCGTTACACGCTGGTCGCCGGCTCGATCGACGAGCTGCGCGCGCAGCTGCAGCACGACATTCCCGCGCTGCGGGGGGCGGAGGGAACGCATGGCCGCACCCGCAGCGATATCACGATCGCCTACGAGTTCGACAGGTCATCCGCAGGGTGCCGCCTGCGCGACCTCGAGGTGCGGCTCGACATCGATGTGACGCTGCCCGAATGGAACCCCGCCCAGATGGTCCCGGCCTGGCAACTGGAGCGCTGGGAGCGGGCGCTGGCCGCGCTGGAACGGCACGAGGCGACGCATCGCGCGAACGCGCGCGCGGCGGCGGAGGAGGCGAGGGCGCGGATCCAGGCGATCGGCTTGCAGCCCGATTGCAAGCAGGTCAGGGATGCGGCCAGCCGGCAGCTGCGTCGGACCAGGCTGAAGTACGAGTTTCGTGATCGGCGTTACGATGCACAGAGCCGGAACGGGATCGCGGAAGGGGCCGAGCTCTGAGCCGCTGCCGGGGCCTCGGCATGCCGGCGGAGGCGGGGCGTTGCGAAGCGATGCCGTCCACGTTGCATCCGTATCCGTGCAGGAACTGGAAATGCCGATTGTTGCCGTTGTCCTGATCGTCCTGGTCGCGCTGCTGCACCTGTACTTCCTGGTGCTCGAGATGTTCCTGTGGACGCGTCCGGCAGGGATGAAGGTGTTCCGCAACACGCCCGAGAAGGCCGCCGTCACGCGCGTGCTGGCGGCCAACCAGGGCTTGTACAACGGCTTCCTCGCCGCCGGGCTGCTGTGGGCGGGAGCGACCTCGCGCCAGGACGTCGCGCTGTTCTTCCTCGCCTGCGTGATGGTCGCCGGGCTGTATGGCGCGGCGACGGTCAGCCGGCGCATCTTCTACGTGCAGGCCGCACCGGCACTGGCCGCGATCGCGGCACTGTGGCTTGCGTAGGTCGCGGTTGCACCCCCGACGATTCCAGGAGTCCCAGTGCACCAGCGGGCGGTTCCGCGCCAGCGAGGCGATGTTGAAGCCGGTGCTTGAAGGCCGGCGTGCCTAGACGCCGGCTGCAGTCGCGCTTCAGCGGCGCGGTGAGATCCACATCGAGATGCGGGCGCGGAATACTGCTTCGCCGGCGGGGTTCGTGACTTCCACGTCGACCGGCAGTTCGTAGCCCGCGGCGGCTTCGATCGCCGGCTGCGCAGGCGTCGCCACGGCGCGCATGGTGCCGACCGCCTTGTGCAGGTACTCGACCGCCATGCCCTTGGGAATCCAGCGCATCGACGCCGGCAGGCTGGCGTCGATCATCAATCCGCCGGTCAGTTCGGCCAGGTTGCACAGCGCGATCGCATGCACGGTGCCGATGTGATTGGTGACCGCGCGGCGGTGGCGCAGGCTGGCCACGCAGCGGCCAGGTTCAAGCAGTTCGATGCGCGGACGGATGCTGGCGAAGTAGGGCGCCTTGAAGCACACCGCGCGCGAGAACAGCCAGTGGCCCGCGGGCCAGCGGGTGATGCGGCGATAGAGGGCGAGGACGGAGGTGGACATGGCGATGACCTTCAAGTGCCGCAGGGGCGGCTTCAGCCGCGAGCTTCTGCTCCTCCCCCGTGAAGGCAGGGGGCAGCAACAACGCTCGCGGCCGGAACCGCTCCCGCAAGGCAGGGGGCAAGTACCCGACGGCGCGTCAGGCCGCCTCGAGCGGCACGCGCTTGTGCTGCGGCAGGTCGTAGTACGACGCGGCGCGCAGTTCATGCGTGTCGAAGTCGTCGACCGTGATCGCGTCGAGCGTCAACGCGCGCAGTTCCTCGAGCTGGGCGCGCTCGTCGGCCGTGATCCAGCCCTCGCGCACGCCCTCGTCGAGCTGCGAGGCGAAGTCCAGCGCCTCGATGTCGCTGTTCTTCAGCGCCTTGAGGAACTTGCGCTCCACCGGTTCGGCGAGGATCGCCCTGGCCAGGTAGCTGTCGATGCGGCCGGCCGGGTTGTTCTCGCACGGCGTGGTGAACACGCCGTTGGCGAGCCGGTCGCGCGCCTCGTTCGGCGCCATCAGCAGGGCTGCGGTGCGGTGTCCGAGGCGGTCGCTCGGCGCCTGCGCGCGGCGGCCCCACGGGAACACCAGCGCCCACAGCAGCCAGCCCACCGGGCGGATCGGGTAGTTGCGCAGCGCCGTCGACAGCGCCAGCTCGATCTTGTGCACCGAGTCGTGGAACGCCCACGCCAGCAGCGGCTGGTCGCCGGCCGGCCGGCCCTCGTCCTGGTAGCGCTTGAGCATCGCGCTGGTCAGGTACAGATGACTGAGCACGTCGCCCAGGCGCCCGGACAGCGACTCCTTGAACTTCAGCTTGCCGCCGAGCAGCAGCATCGAGGCGTCGGCGATCAGCGCCAGGTTGGCCGAGTAGCGGTCGAGCTTGCGGAAGTAGCGGCGGGTGTAGTCGTCGCCAGGCGCCTTGCCGACCTTGGCGCCGGTCAGGCCGAACCAGAACGAGCGCACCGCGTTGGAGATCGCGAAGCCGATGTGGCCGAACAGGTTGCGGTCGAACTCCTCCAGCCCCGCTCGCTCGTCCGGGTTCTGCGCCGCCTTCATTTCCTTGAGCACCCACGGATGGCACAGGATCGCGCCCTGGCCGAAGATCAGCAGACTGCGGGTCATGATGTTGGCGCCTTCGACGGTGACCGCGATCGGCGCCGCCTGCCAGCTGCGGCCGGCGAAGTTGCGCGGGCCGAGGATGATGCCCTTGCCGCCGAGCACGTCCATGACGTCGCTCGAGACTTCGCGCGCCATCGTCGTGCAGTGGTACTTGGCGATCGCCGACGGAACCGCCGGGGTCTCGCCGCGATCCACCGCCATCGCGGTGGCCTGCGACAGCGCGCTGATCGCGTAGGCCTTGCCGGCGATGCGCGCGAGCGCCTCCTCGACGCCCTCGAAGCGGCCGATCGACAGGCCGAACTGCTTGCGGATGCGCGCGTACGCACCGGTCGCGATCGCACCCATCTTGGCGCCGCCGCTGGCCGTGGAGGGCAGGGTGATCGAGCGGCCGATCGACAGCTGTTCGTTCAACATCTGCCAGCCCTTGCCGGCGTAATCCTCGCCGCCGAGCAGCTGGCTCAGCGGGATGAACACCTCGCGGCCGTGGATCGGGCCATTCTGGAAGGGCGAGTTGAGCGGAAAGTGGCGGCGGCCGATGTCCACGCCCTCGGTGTCGCGCGGCACCAGGGCGATGGTGATGCCGATGTCGTTGGTGTCGCCGATCAGGCCGTCGGGGTCGTACAGCCGGAAGGCAAGGCCGATGATCGTCGCCACCGGTGCCAGGGTGATGTAGCGCTTGTCGAACGTGAGCTTGATGCCGAGCACGTTGGCGCCGTTCCACTCGCCCTGGCAGACGATGCCGTAGTCGGGGATGGAGGTCGCGTCGGAGCCTGCGAACGGGCCGGTCAGGCCGAAGCAGGGCACCTCGACGCCCGCGGCCAGGCGCGGCAGGTAGTAGTCCTTCTGTTCCTGGGTGCCGTAGTGCACCAGCAGCTCGCCCGGGCCGAGCGAGTTGGGCACGCCGACGGTGGAGCTGACCACGCTCGACATCGAGGCGATCTTCTGGATCACCTTGTGGTGCGCCAGCGCGGAGAAGCCCAGGCCGCCGTACTCCTTCGGGATGATCATCCCGAAGAACTTGTGCTGCTTGATGAAATCCCACATCGCCGGAGGCAGATCGGCATGGACGTGGGTGATCTCCCAGTCGTTGATCTGCTTGCACAGCTCCTCGACCGGGCCGTCGAGGAAGGCCTGCTCTTCGTCCGTGAGCCTCGGTGCCGGCTGCGACAGCAGCTGGTTCCAATCGGGGGCGCCCGAGAACAGCTCGCCCTCGAAGCCGACCGAGCCGGACTCCAGCGCGATGCGCTCGGTCTGCGACAGCGGCGGCAGGATCCTGCGGTAGAACTTCAGCAGCGGCGCGGTGACCAGCGGCTTGCGGATGCCGGGGATCAACAGCGGCACCGCGATCAGGGCCACCAGTACGGCGGCGACGATCACGGCGGCGTGGTTGGCGCCCAGCAGCCAGCAGGCGACCAGCAGGGTCGCGGTGATGGCGGCCCAGTAGGCGAGCCGCAGCCGGTGATAGGCGGCGACCGCCCCGGCGAGGAGGAAAGCGACGAAGGGAAGCAAGATGCTCATCTCTCGGACTCCGGTGAGCTGCCTGAACAGGGAGGGTAGCCCGCACGATGTTGCCATCGCGCGATTCGACCACCATACGCACAAGTATGGAATTCTGCAAACAGTAGCCGATACGCCGCGCACCGCTGGCAAATGCGGAACGATACTGTTCCGGTCGGTGGCGTATGGATACACTGGCAGCCATGACGTCCATCGCATCGGCACCGGCACCCGACAAACCGGAACGCAAGGCGCGCCTGAGTGCCGAGGACTGGGCCCAGGCCGCGCTCGACCTGATCGCCGAACAGGGCGTGGCAGCGGTGGCGGTCGAACCGCTGGCGCGCCGGCTGGGCGTGACCAAGGGCAGCTTCTACTGGCACTTCCCTTCGCGCGACGCGCTCCTGCAGGCCGCGCTGGAGCGCTGGGAGAGCTTCGAGCAGGAGGCCGTGTTCGGCACCCTCGAGGCCATCCCCGATCCGCGCGAGCGCCTGCGCGACCTGTTCCAGCTGGTCGCGCACGAGGCCAAGTCGCACGTGATCTACAGCGCGCTGCTCAAAGCGCTCGACCACCCGGCGGTGCAGCCGGTGATGGAGCGCGTGTCGCAGCGTCGGCTCGAATACCTCACCGCCTCGTTCCGCCAGGCCGGCCTCGGCCGCAGCGACGCCCAGCACCGTGCCCGGCTGGCGTACGCGGCCTACGTGGGCTTCCTGCAGCTGCAGCTTCAGCTGCAGAAGTCCCGGCCGCCGCGCGACGAGTTCGAGGCCTACGTCGAGCACATGATGGCAACGCTGATTCCACCCCTTCCAAGGCATGAGAGCAATTGATGAACGCGAATCCCCTTCCTTCCTCGCCCCCCAGTTCCCTGGAGGCCCTGAATGAGTGGGTCGCGGAGGTTGCAGCGCTGACCCGGCCCGACCGGATCCACTGGTGCGATGGCAGCGATGCCGAATTCAACGCGCTGACCGCGCAGATGCAGGCCGACGGCACCCTGCTGCCGCTCAACGACAAGACCCACCCGGGCAGCTGGCTGCACCGCTCCGACCCGGACGACGTCGCGCGCGTCGAGCACCTGACCTTCGTCTGCCACGAGAAGGAAGAAGACGCCGGCCCGAACAACCACTGGATGGCGCCGGCCGAGGCGCACGCGAAGATCGATGCGCTGTTCGACGGCTGCATGCGCGGGCGCACGATGTACGTGATCCCGTACTGCATGGGACCGATCGATTCGCCGCTGTCGCGCTGCGGCGTGGAGATCACCGACTCGCCGTACGTCGTCGCCAACATGCGCCTGATGACGCGCATGGGCGCGCCCGCGCTGGCGCGGATCGAGCGCGAAGGAAGCTTCGTGCGCGGCCTGCACTCGACCGGCGAACTCGACCCGAACCGCCGCTACATCATGCATTTCCCCGACGAGCTGAGCATCAAGTCCTACGGCTCCGGCTACGGCGGCAACGCGCTGCTGGGCAAGAAGTGCCACGCCCTGCGCATCGCCTCGCACCAGGCGCGCAACGAGGGCTGGCTCGCCGAGCACATGCTGATCGTCGGCATCGAGAACCCGCAGGGCGAGACGCACTACATCGCCGCGGCGTTCCCGAGCGCCTGCGGCAAGACCAACCTGTCGATGCTGATCCCGCCCGATTCCTATCGCGAGAAGGGCTGGAAGGTATGGACGGTGGGCGACGACATCTGCTGGATGCGCCCCGGCGAGGATGGCCGGCTGTACGCGATCAATCCCGAGGCCGGCTACTTCGGCGTGGCGCCGGGCACCTCGGACAAGTCCAACCCGAACGCGCTGGCCTCGATCCAGCACGACACCATCTTCACCAACGTCGCGGTCACCGACGACAACCAGCCGTGGTGGGAAGGCCTCGACGACCGCGTGCCGGCCAAGGACTGGCAGGGCCGCGATTACGTCGCCGGCAGCGGCAAGGCCGCGCATCCCAACTCGCGCTTCACCGTGAGCGCGAAGCAGTGCCCGTCGTACTCGCCGCAGGCCGAGGCCGCGCAGGGCGTGCCGATCTCGGCGATCGTCTTCGGCGGCCGCCGCGCGTCGCTGGTGCCGCTGGTGTTCGAGGCGCGCGACTGGACCCACGGCGTGCTCGTGGGCGCGTCGATGGGCTCGGAGACCACCGCCGCGGCCACTGGCCAGGTCGGCGTGATGCGCCGCGACCCGATGGCGATGAAGCCGTTCTGCGGCTACAACTTCGGCGACTACTTCGGCCACTGGCTGTCGTTCGACAAGCCGGGCGCGAAGCTGCCGAAGGTGTTCCACGTCAACTGGTTCCGCAAGGGCGACGGCGGCGACTTCCTGTGGCCGGGCTTCGGCGACAACCTGCGCGTGCTCGAATGGATGATCGCGCGGGTGAAGGGCGAGGCGGGCGCGGTCGATACCCCGATCGGTGCGCTGCCGAGGCCGGAAGACCTCGACCTGGCCGGGGTGGCGCTTTCCGGCGAAGCGATCGAGAAGCTGTTCGGCTTCCAGCGCGATGGCTGGCGCAGCGAGTTCGACGGCATCGGCGCCTACCTCGCCGAGTACGGCGAGCGCATGCCGCAGGCGCTGCACGCCGAGCAACAGCGCATCGCGGCCGGTTTGCGGGATTGAGTCCACGGGATGGGTTGAGCGCAGCGGCTTGCAACGGCGCAGCCGGTCAACCCATCCCGCGGCGCTGACGTCGGCGGCAGCCGGGCAAACCTTGCAGGAGCGGCTTCAACCGCGAGCTTCTCGCATCGGTCCAAAAGCTCGCAGCTGAAGCCGCTCCTGCAGGTCGCATGCGGTGCATGGCGCGCGCGGGGTCGTTGTCGGATGTCCAGCTTCGCGCAGGAGCGCCCCATGCGCGCGATGGCCTGCCCGCAAGAGCAAACGCGCCCATGGGGCGCTCCTACGCAATGCAGCGCAGGCCGGGGCTATGCTTCCGCCGCGCTTGCGACCAGCGTCCAGCCCATCAACATGCCGTTGTCGTGGCTGATCGGCGCGTAGCGGATCGCCACCAACCCGCTGTCGGCGAGGCGCCGGGCGAACGATGCCACCGTCGCTTCATCCATCGCGCATTCGCACAGCTCCGCGTAGCGCAGCCTGGCGTCTTGCAGAGACTCGCGGTACTCGTGGCAGCGCGACAGGATGTCTGCGGCGGATTCGCCCTGCAGCGCGTTCAGCGCCTGCGCCGAGAACGCGCGGGCTTCTTCGAGCAGGTCGGGGAACGGGCTCGCCGCTGCGGCCGTCGCCAATGCCTGCATCGCGCGATTGAAATCCTCGCGGGCGCGGTTGGCTGAAGGGTCGGCACGCAGCCGCTCGCGGCCTTCGGCGGAAGCGGCCTGTGCGACCCGGGGAATGATGGCTTCCAGGCAGTCGAGGAAACCGCCTTCCTGCAGCAGCCAGTCTGCAAGGCGCAGTTCTTCGCGCGCCACTTCGGCCAGCCGTGAATCGTGGTGGTGAAGCAGCAGCGCAACGCGCCCGCCCGGCTTGAGCACCCGCGCAAGCTCCGGCACCGTGCGCGCGGCGTCGCAGTACTCGATGCCGTATTGGCTGGTGGCAAGGTCGAACGATCGGTCCGGGAACGGCAGTGCTTCGGCCGACACGCCGGAGTGGAAGTGCAGCGAGTCCCGGCACGCCCCGGGCTGCGACGCGATCCAATCGGGAGAGATTTCGGCGAGGTCGATCGCGTCGACGTGCGGCGTGGCGCCCGTGCAGGCCTGGCAGACCAGCTGCGGCAGCGCGCCGTTGCCGGTGCCGATGTCGAGAACACGCTGGTCGCTTGCCAGCGTTTGGAACTGGCGCAGCCAGAACGCGCGGATCGTGCCGGCGTAGTTGCCGTCGAAGTCGTCGGGCAGCGAGTGCAGCGCGCCGTGCCGCCAGTAGCGGGACCATGCCGCCTGGCGACCGTGGAGGTTGGACATGGGCGGAAGTATAGCGGCCGCAGGTCGGGCCTATACGCCCCACGCTCGGCGCATGAAGCGTCGGGGCGTAGCCCCGGCCTGCGGGAGCGG
This sequence comes from Luteimonas mephitis DSM 12574, assembly GCF_000422305.1. GTDB lineage: Bacteria > Pseudomonadota > Gammaproteobacteria > Xanthomonadales > Xanthomonadaceae > Luteimonas > Luteimonas mephitis. The sequence goes on from NZ_AULN01000012.1 coordinate 305,110, forward strand.
ACAAAAAAAGAGGGGCCCGAAGGCCCCTCCAATCATTGCAATGTTGCGAACAGATCAGAAACGCTGTTCGTAACGGGCGTACGGCGTGCGGCCGTAGGCGTCGTACAGGTAGAAGTTGAACGGACGACCGTCGTAGCCGATCAGCTCGGGCATCTTGTCGGTCACGTTGTTGACGCCGATCGTGAACTTCGCGTTCCACGGCAGTTCCACGCTGGCCTGGAGGTCATGCGTGAGGTAGCTGTCGGTGGAGCTCGAGCCGCTGCCGTTGGAGCCGATGTAGCGCGCGATGTAGCCCACGCCCCAGTCGCCACGGCTCCACTGGTTGTTCAACGTCACGCGGGTGGACGGGAAGCCCTGCGTCCCGACCTGGTCTTCACCGCCATCGATCGTGTACTTGTTCTGCCAGCTGGCCTGCAGCACGTTGCTCAGCTTGCCGGCACCGCCGAGGTCGAAGTTGGTGCGGACCGCCAGGTCCACGCCGTCGGTCTTGACCTCGCCCTGGTTGAAGTAGCAGTTGTGGATCTCGACCACCGCGTTGTCGAAGCCCGGATCGCGGGTCAGCGAGCACGGCGCGCCCGGCATCGGGCTGGTATCGTCGCCGTTGTCGATGTTGACCAGCTTCTGCGAGCTGTAATACGCGATGCGGTCCTCGATCTTGATGTTCCAGTAGTCGACCGTCAGGTTCAGCCAGTCGGTCGCATCCCAGACCACGCCGAACGAGTACTGGGTCGACTTCTCCGCGCCCAGGCCCTCGGCCTTCTCGCGGTAGGAGTCAACCTGGACGCCGCCGGCCAGGTCACACGCGTCGGTGCTGCTGTAGCCCTGGAAGGCGCAGGTGGCCGGATCGACGATCGAGTCGGCCGAGAACGCTGTTTCCTGGGTGATGATGTCCAGGGTCGGGGCGACGAAGCCGCGGCCCACCGAACCACGCAGGGTCAGGCTGTCGATCGGGTGCCAGCGCAGCGCGACCTTCGGGGCGAAGTTGTTGCCGTAGTCCGAGTACTTCTCGTAGCGGCCGGCGATGTCGGCCTCGAGGGTGGAGGTGAACGGCAGCAGCATTTCCGCATAGACCGAGCTCACCTCGCGACCGCCGCCCGAGGAGGCGCCGGAGCTGCCGAGGATCACGCCCGCCGAGGACAGCGAGTCGTAGATGTCGGCGTAGTCTTCCTTGCGGAACTCGCCACCGACGACCAGGCCGGCGCTGCCGCCGCCCATTTCGAACAGGTCGTTGAAGGTGACGTTGCCGAAGGCTTCCTTGGTGGTGAAGGTGCTGTTGCGGGTGATCGTGGCCTTGATGGAGTTCAGCACGTCGACCGGCGTGGCGCCCGGATCGAAGATGTTGTAGCTGCCGTCGTTGATCGCCTGCGCGGCCAGCGAGCCGACGATGTAGTTCTTGCCGAACTCGTCGTAGCGGTAGGTGTTGTAGCGAACGCCGGCATCGATGTCGATGGTGTCGTTGACCGTGCCGCGGAAGCCGAGCATGACGTCGTAGACGTTGGCGTTGGTCTCGTTGTCGCGGTTGCCCGCGGCGGCGAAGCGGTGGTACAGGTACATGGTGGAACCGGCCGGACCGAGGTTCTGCACGGTGTTCGGGGCGACCTTCACGATGCCCGGGGTCGGCGCGTAGCGGCCGAAGCTCTTGGCGTTGGTGACGTTGGTGCTGAAGTAGGTCGACCAGTCGTCATTGATCTGCACTTCGCCGTTCAGGAAGAACGCCTTGTTGCCGTAGCTGGCTTCGTCCGCCGCAACGGCGTTGAAGTCGTACACGCAGCGGCCGTTGGTCGGGCTGATGTAGAAGTTGTCGTTGGTGCAGCCGCCCGGGACCGCGTCGTAGACGTCGATGCGCTTGCCGGTGGCGGGGTTGATCGTGACGTAGTTGTGGTTGACGCGGTTGCCGTTGGCGTCGATCGACACGTAGTTGTTGCCGTACGTGCTGGCACCGAGCTCGCCGCCCCACGGACGGCTGTTGGTGTAGATCATCGCGCGACGGTTGTGCGAGAAGCCACCGACGATGTGGCCGCGGTCGCCGCTGACGCCGAACAGGATCGAGGCTTCATCGGTCGGGCCCCACTTCGGGCTCGAATGGCCGACGGTGACCTGCGCGCCGTTGTAGTCCTTGCGCAGGATCAGGTTGATCACGCCGCCGACCGCGTCGGCACCGTAGATCGCCGAGGCGCCGTCGGTGAGCACTTCGATGCGCTCCACGGCCGCCAGCGGGATGGCGTTGAGGTCGGTACCGGCGCCGGCGGCGAACGGTGCCTTCGGCGCGCGGTGGCCGTCGATCAGGACCAGGGTGCGCTGGCCGCCGAGGCCGCGCAGGTCGGCGAACGCGCCGGCCTGGGCCGAGCTACCCGACTGCGGGCGGAACTGGCCGACCGAGTTGAAGTTGGTGGTACGCAGGTAGTCGGCGACGGACACTTCGCCGCTGGCGTCGATCGTGGCGCGGTCGATCACGGTGACCGGCATGGCGCCTTCGATCTCGGCGCGCTTCAGGCGCGAGCCGGTGACTTCGATGCGGTCGAGGGTGGTGGTGTCGGCAGCAGCAGTGGTCTCGCTCTGGTCCTGATCCTGCGCGAACGCAACACCGGTGCCGGCGATACCGGTGACGCCCGCAACGAGCGCGAAGGTGATCGCGTCGCGGAGCTTGGTGGTCTTGAACGTCATCTCTCTCTCCAAACGTAGAGTGCTCGGGAAAACCCATGGGAACCTCCCCGGTGACGTCAAAAAAGACACCAAAGCCGGCAAGGCTGTCGCCGATAGTATCCCCGCCCGCCGGAAAATTAAAGTGTCGTTAACAAACAGGAAAATTGGCGTGCAGGCAGGGGGTCGCGTTCAGTACGCGACCGTATGCGAGGGATCGTGGGCGGATCCATCTTCTTGCCAATCAAGAAGATGGGGAAACCTGGCGCGGCGGTCGTCACCGGGGAGGGCCGTGCCCGTCCGATCGCGCCCGGCCGACTGCCATTTCGAACGTAATGGGGAATCCTGCGCCATCGATCCGGCCCGTTCCGGGATGGCGGCCGCAACAACGGATTGCGGCTATCCGGGCCTTCCCTGGCCGGAATCGACGCCCGATTCAGCCGGGGCGATCCGCGGCCGCGCCGGGAAACGAGTCCGGGTCGAAGCCGGGCAGGCTGTTGGCGTAGTGGCGCCAGCGCCCCGCGGAGCGTCCGTGGATCGGTTCGCGCACCTGCCAGCGGCTCGGCGTCTGCACGGCGCGGTTGCTGCGGTGGAACTGGAGGCAGCCGCTTTCCCATGGCAGGCCGAGGAAGGCGACCAGGGCCCGGGCCTGGGATTCCGGAGATTCGACCAGCGCCTCGTACTGCAGCTCGTGGATGGGCAGCGGCAGCGCGGATTGCCAGTGGCGCATCAGCCGCGTCTGCAGGGCGATGGAATGCGCGATGGCTTCGAGGTCGGTGGCGAACCGTGCATCGAGCGCGAAGTTCTCGCTGTAGATGGACAGCGCGATGTCGCGCGGATCGCGGCGGCACCAGATGACGCGGGCGCGGGGGAACAGCATCGCGGCCAGGCCGAGGTTGAAGTAGTTCAGCGGCGATTTGTCGACCAGGCGCAGCGCGGTATCGGGCGCCTGCCTCGATGCGGCTTCGAGGTAGCGCGCGGCTCGCTCCTCGAGGAATGAACGCCCTGTTCCGGCCGCATTACCCGGCCAGTCGTTGCCCAGCGTCTTGACCAGCAGCGGCAGGTCCGGCAGTTCTCCGCAGCCGTGGGCCTGCGAGTGCATCGCGATGATCTGCTCGGTGAGCGTAGTGCCGCTGCGCGGCATCCCGACCACGAACACCGGCCGTTCGTCCAGGCTGCCGACGGCGGCGCCCGGGCGCGTGAAGAAGCGGGCGTCGAACGTGTCGATCAGGTGCCGGGTTGCCGCTTCAGCATGGGCTTGGTCGTACTGGCCGTTCGTTCGCCGCCGCGCGGCGTTTGCATCGTGCCAGCTGGCCATGGCGGCTGCGTGCATGCCGCGGCTGTCGTGGATCTTGCCCAGCGCGTAGCCAAGCAATGCGCGGTCGCGGTCGGGAAGATCATGGCGGGCCTGGAAAGCCATCGCCTGCTCCACCAGTTCGGCGGGCGGGGCCTTGCGCTGCAGGGCCAGCAGCCCGCCCAGCGGCGTGGCCCAGCCCGGCCGGAAACGCAGCGCCTGGCGGTAGGCATGGAGCGCCTCGTCCCGGTCGCCACCGTCCTCGTGCGCCTGGGCGAGGGCCATCCAGATGTCCGCCGATTCCGGGAGCAATGCCAGTGCGTCCAGGTAGTTGGCGATCTCGTCACCGAGCAGGCCCAGGCGGTTGAGCGTCTCGCCCAGCTTGAGCCTGGCGTCGACATCGCCCGGCCGCGCCGCAACCACCGCCTGCCACAGGGGCAGGGCATCGCCGGGCGTGCCGGCGTAGAACTCCGCGTCGGCCAGTGCGCGCGTTGCGTCGACCTGCCCGGGCTGCAGCCGATGCGCCTGGCGCAGGGCGGGCAGGGCTTCGAGCCGGCGTTCGTCACGCATATGCGTGATGCCGAGCAGGAACCAGGCGTCAAACTGGCCCGGGTCGAGCCGCGTTGCGTGCTCGAAACTGCGGCGCGCACCGTCGAAATCGCCCCGCGAGGCCTGCTCGCGACCAAGTGCCAGGGCGCTTGCCGCCTCGCGGGCGGGGGTTGGGGAATGCGGTGTCGTCATCCGGGCAAGGTTAGCGGCCCGCAATGGCGATGCCTATCGGATGGCTTCGGGGAACCGCGGGGGCTGCGGGGTGCCGCGTTGCCGGCAACAGGCCGGCGCGGATCAGAGATCCTGCTCGTAGCGAACGTAGGGGATGGCGCCCTCGTCCTGCTTGGCATCGGAGCTCGGCGAGAACGGGTTCTTGCCCCGGGTCACCAGGTTGTCGGCGCCGATCGTGAGCTGCCCGCTCCAGGGCGTGCGCCAGGTCAGGCCGATGCCGAGGCCCTCCCACTGCTGCTGGCCGGGGGTGCTGACGACCTGCCCGATGATGCTCGCGCCGAATGCGCCGTAGGCACCGCCGATCGACAGGGTCTTGCTGTCCCAGTTGTCGGCAAGGCCGGCGGGGATGTCGCCGCTGGGGATCAGCTGCGCCTTGGCCATGGTGCCAGCGATCGATACCGTGCCTTCGCGGCCGATGTTCTTCTGGGCGAAGACCGTGAGGTCGTTGATGTTGATGTCGCCCGCGCGGCCGGCATTGGGCGTAAGCCACGCCGGCAGCCTTGCCTTGCCCTTGCCGGCGGTGATGCCGACGCTGCCGCCGGGCCTGCTCAGCGCGGCCGTGGCGCTGGCGTGGTGGCTGCCATCGTCGCCATCGTCGCTGATCGAGCCGAGCTTGCAGTTGTTGACCAGGCTGGAAAGCGCGCTGCCGATGCCGCTCTTGCCACTGCACAGCAGGGCCAGCGAATCGCCGGCATCGAGGCCGAACGCCGCGTCGAGTTCGTTCTTGCCGCCGAAGCGCCAGCGTGCGCCGGTCTGCGGATTGTCGGTCGGCTCCAGCAGCAGATAGGCGCCGACCTTGTTGCCGTTGCCCGAATCACTGTAGATGACCGGAAGCACCGCGGTATTGGCCGAAGTGCTGGTCGAGCCCGCCTTCGACTGCGCGAACGCGCCCGGTGCCGCGCCGAGGGCGAGCACGAGGACGATCGACAGTTGGACGAGGCGCAGTCGCATGAGCTTGGAATCGACCCCTTTTGCTGATCGAAGTTCCCGCAGTGGCGGGGCTCTTGACTCTATCCGGTTTATGTTTCTTTAACAATCCCCCGAGCCTTTCCGTTTACTGAAGTGCACCGGGTGCCCCGATTTCCGGGCCGGTGCGGCTGAACAGGGCGTCGACCTCGTCGCCCGTGAACTCGTAGGCCTGGCCGCAGAACTCGCAGCGGACGTGGGCGCTCCCGCCGATGACCGCCGCCCGGGCCTCGTCGGGACCCAGCGACTCCAGCATCGCCGCCACCCGTTCGCGCGAGCAGGAGCAGGCAAAGCGCAGCGGCTTGTCACCGAGCAGGCGGACCCCGTCTTCATGGAACAAACGCGCCAGCAGGGTCTGCACCGGCCACTGCAGCAACTCGCCGGGCTTGAGGGTGTCGAACAGCGCGCTGGCACGGTTCCAGCCGTCCTCGTCGCCTTCGTCGCCGGGCAGCTTCTGCAGCATCAGGCCCGCGGCCTGCTGTTCGTCGGCCGCGAGCAGCAGCCGGGTGGGGAGCTGCTCGGACTGCCGGAAGTACTGTTCGAACGCGGCGGCCAGGGAGTCGGCCTCCAGCGCCACGATGCCCTGGTAGCGCATCGGCTCGCGCCCGGCCGCGCTGCGGCTTTCGATGGTGATCGCCAGCATCGCGCCGGCGCCCAGTTCGCGCAGGTCGCGTGAAACCGGGGAAACGTCGCCCTCGGCCAGTTGGGCGATGCCGCGCAGGGTTCCCGCCGCCGTGCACTCGGCGAACAGGGTGCGCAGCCGCCCCTGCCCGCGCAGCTGCACCGACAGGCGGCCGTCGATCTTGGCGTGGCCGGTGAACAAGGCCGCGGCCGCGGTGGCCTCGCCCAGCAGTTCGGCCACCGCCAGCGGGTAGTCGTCGCGGCTGCGGATCTGCGTCCAGCTGTCGCCCAGGTGCACGTGCACGCCGCGAACGCCGGCGCGGTCGAGCAGGAAACGGGTCAGGTGGTCGCCGTCGTCGGCGCTGGCGTTCACGGTCATGGGGCTCACAGTTCGCCGAGGTCGGCGTCGCTGCCGTAGTAGGACAGCATGCCCTGCACGGTCTGCGACACCAGTTCGCGTTCGAGTTCGGTCAGCATCGGGTGCCAGACGTCGAAGATCAGCACCACCCGCAGCCGGTCGCTGTAGTTCCAGGCTTCGTGGCGGATGGTGTCGTCGAACATCAGCAGCTTGCCCGGCTCCCAGGCACGGGTTTCGTCGCCCACGCGCAGCGCGCAGTCGGGCGGGATGATCAGCGGCATGTGCACGGTCAGGCGGGTGTTGGTCGCGCCGTTGTGCGGCGGGATGTGGGTGCCCGGCTTGAGCGCCGAATAGAACGCCACCGGTGCCCGGCCCGGCACCGTGTTCTGCGGCGCGCGCGCGAGTGCCGCTTCGGTGCGCGGGCACAGGTCCGCATGCGCGTCGATCCGCATGCCGTCCTTCCACAGGAAATAGGCGCCCCAGTCGAGGTTGTGGTCGAGCGCGGCGAACTGCGCAGGCGGTTCGCCCGGCGTGGTCTTCACGTAGGGCTCGAAGGCCTGCTGGCTGGCGAGTACGCCCTGGAGTTCTTCCAGCATCGCCGGGAAGGCCGCTTCCACCTCCGCGACCCACGGGTAATCCTCGCGTTCGAAGAAGGGAATCGCCGGCAGGCGCGGGAACGGCAGCATCAGCGGGCGCGCGGTCACGAACGGGCGGCGACCGGAGACGATGTCCAGGCAGTGTTCGAAGCGCTGCAGTTCGCGCCGCTCGCTGTTGCCCATCAGTGGCTGCACGCGCTCGCGCAGGTGTGCGTACAGCTGTGCCTGGTTCTCGCTGATCGCCGTGCGGGCCTGTTCGATCCACGGTTGCATGTGCGGCGCGCGCGATACCGGCTCGGGCATGTAGGCCAGCGCGTTGCTCCACGACATCGCGGCCTCGCGCACGCGTCCGGCAGCCTGCAGCAGGCGTGCCCGCTCCATGTGCGCGCCCCAGGCCAGCGGGTCGGCGCGGATGGCCAGTTCGATCTGTTCGAGCGCCGCGCCCGCGTTGCCCTGCGCCGAGTGCAGGCGGGACAGGTTGGCGTGCGCGATCGCGAGCGCGGGATCGGATGCGATCGCGTTCTCGAACAGCTGCTTCGCCGCGGCGATGTCGCCGCGCGCCATCGCGTGCGCGCCAAGATGGTTCGATGCCAGTGCGTGCCCGGGCTGCAGCGCCAGGACCTGCTGCCAGCACGACAGCGCTGCATCGGACTGGCCGCGCTGGGCCAGCTGTTCGGCCTGCGCGACGAGTTCGGCGATGCGTGCTTGTGCGGGCGCTTCCAAGGGCAAAACCGTGCGGTCGAGGAGGCTTCAAGGTTACCATTGGGCGGGTTGGCCCAGGCTGCTGCCGGGGCAGGGGACACCTGCATGACCGCCGGATCACGACGTCGTCGCTGGCTGCGCTGGCTGTGGAAACTGCCGCTGCTGCTGCTCGCGCTGAGCGTGCTGCAAGTGCTGGCGCTGCGCTTCGTCGATCCGCCGTTCACCGCGTTCATGGCGGCGCGCCAACTGCAGGCCTGGGGCGACGGCAACTGGGGCTTCCGCATCACCTACGACTGGCGCGACCTGGACCAGATCGCCGCCAGCCTGCCGGTATCGCTGGTGGCCGCCGAAGACCAGAACTTCGCCCGCCACGACGGTTTCGACTTCGCGGCGATCGAGAAGGCGCGCGCGAGCAATGCACGCGGGCGCAAGGTGCGCGGCGCCAGCACGATCAGCCAGCAGCTGGCCAAGAACCTGTTCCTGTGGAGCGGGCGGAGCCGGGCGTCGCGCTGGGTGCGCAAGGGCGTCGAGGCCTGGTACACGCTGCTGATCGAAGCGCTTTGGCCGAAGTCGCGCATCCTCGAGGTGTACGCCAACGTCGCCGAGTTCGGCGACGGGATCTACGGTGCGCAGGCCGCCGCCCGCAGCTTCTGGCGCAAGGACGCCGCGCGGCTGTCGCCGGCGCAGAGCGCCACGCTGGCCGCGGTGCTGCCCAACCCGAAGCGCTACAGCGCGGCGCGGCCGGGGCCGTACGTGCAGCGGCGCGCGCGCTGGATCGAACGCAACGTGCACCGGATCGGCGGCACTGCGTACCTCGACACACTGGACTGACGAAGCGGGCCGGGATCGCCCCGGCGCCGCCGCGGATGCGCCCGGGTCGAAGCGCGCGCCGGCGGTCGCGTTCCCGCTGTCGCTTGCTGCATGTCCGCCCGCCTGGGCGGCGGGGGCGCAGCCCAGGCATGCGGTTCCGCGTGTCCTTTGCGGGCGGGTCATGGCGGGGATCGGGTCGGCTACCATGCCGCCATGACCAGCCGTGCCGCCGACCGCGACCCGCTCACCATCGTCGTCGCCGCCTTCAACGAGGCCGAGGCGTTGCCGTCGCTGCACCCGCGCATCGCGGCAGTGCTGGACGGGCTGCAGGGCGACGTGGACGGTCGCGTGCTGTACGTCGACGACGGCAGCCGTGACGGCACCTGGGACGTGATGCGCGGGATCGCCAACGGCGACGCGCGGGTGTCGCTGCTGCGGCTGTCGCGCAACTTCGGCAAGGAGGCCGCGCTGACCGCCGGCCTGGACCGGGTCGAGCAGGGCGCGGCCATGATCCTCGACGCCGACGGCCAGGATCCGCCGGAACTGATTCCGCAGTTCGTGGCCAAGTGGCGCGAGGGCTACGACGACGTGCACGGCACGCGCGTCGGCCGCGAGGGCGAGACCTGGCTGAAGAAGACCACGGCGCACGCCTTCTACCGGGTGATGCAGCGACTGTCGAAGACGCCGATCCCCGCCGACACCGGCGACTTCCGGCTGCTGTCCCCGCGGGCGCTGGCGGCGCTGCGGCAGCTGCGCGAGCGGCACCGGTTCATGAAGGGGCTGTTCGGCTGGGTCGGGTTCGAACGCGTTTCGATCGCCTACCACCGCGAGCCGCGGCTGGCCGGGAAGAGCAAGTTCAGCCTCTGGCGGCTGTGGAATTTCGCGCTGGAGGGCATCACCAGCTTTTCCACCGTGCCGCTGCGGCTGGCTACCTACCTTGGCGTGCTGACCGCGCTGCTGGCGTTCGTCTATGCGCTGTGGGTCGTGGCCAAGGCGCTGCTGTGGGGCGACGACGTGGCCGGCTATCCGAGCATGATGGCGGTGATCCTGTTCCTCGGCGGCGTGCAGCTGGTCGCGCTGGGGATGATCGGCGAGTACCTCGGCCGCCTGTACGAGGAATCCAAGCAGCGGCCGCTGTACCTGGTCGATAGCTGGCGCCCGGGGTTGGAGGTATCCTCGGGCCGTGTCCATGGCGAGGGAGAGTCCCATGCGTACCGTACGACACCTGCTGGAAGGCAAGGCGCCTGAGGTCTTCGCGATCGGTCCGGACGTGCCGGTGATCGAGGCGATCCGGCTGATGGCGGCAAAAGGCATCGGCGCGGTGCTGGTGATGCAGGGGGGCCACCTGGCCGGCATCCTTTCCGAGCGTGACTACGCGCGCAAGGTGGTCCTGCAGGGCCGCTCGTCTTCCGACACCCCGGTGCGCGACATCATGACCGCGCAGGTCATCAGCGTCGGCCTGGACGACACCGCCGAACGCTGCATGCAGATCGTCACCGAACGCCGCATCCGCCACCTGCCGGTACTCGACCATGACGCGGTGCTCGGCGTGGTCTCGATCGGCGACCTGGTCAAGGCCGTGATCGAGGACCAGCGGCACGAGCTGGACCAGTTGCAGCGCTACATCGCTTCTTAGCCGGCAGGCGATGCCCGCGACTTACGCGATCAGCCCGCGGTCGCGTCGAGGGTGCAGGCCAGTTCGCGCGTGCCATCCTGCTGTGACAGGTGCGCGTTCCCTGTGCCGAGGGTGAGGTACAGCGAATCGCCCGCATAGACCTTCGGGTCGCTGTTGGCAACCCGCTCCAGCGTATGGCGTTCGCCACCGGGCAACGACACGCGGGCCACGCCCTTGTCGAGCAGGACGACTTCGGTGTCGCCCTGGCAGGCATAGCGTGCGACGGCATCGCCGTCCTGGTTGGCGTTCTCCGGCGCCTGTCCGGAGGCCGCCTGGGCTCCGGCGGGGAGTTCAGGCGTCGCGGCGCCGTGGTCGCCGCAGGCCGCGAGGCAGCCGAACAGCAGCGCGGCCGCGAGGGTGGTGGAGGACTTGCGCATGGCGGTCTCCGGAGCGGGTCCCCGATTGTCGTCGTGGCAAGGTCAACTGTCGGTGATCGCCAGCGGTCGCGCACTCACTTCGCGTAGTGGCCACCGCAGTTGCTGTCCTTGCCGCCGCCAAGGTCGATGGTGGCCAGCAGCGCCGCCGGCGGCGCGATGCTGCCAAGCGCGACCGCGATCGCGCCGCGCAGGCCGAGGCGCTTGAAGTCGGGCCGGAACGAGGGATCCTTGAACGTCCCGTCCACCACCAGCGGCGAGCGCAGCGTCAGGATGCTGCGATCCTTCGGCCGCGGCTTGAGCAGCAGGTCGAGGGTTTCGTCGCGCAGGTTCACCTTGCCCTCGCCGACGATGATCGTGTCGGTGGTGTCGAACGCCAGCGCGCGCGAAGTCATCAGCCCGTCCTTGACGCCGAAGTCGCCGAACGCGCAGCGGATCGGCACTTTGTGGTCCTTGCCGATCAGGAATTTCAGCGACTCGTAGATGTCGATGCCGGCCAGTTCCATCAGCAGGTTGCTGATCTGCCCGCGGCCCATGCCCAGCGCGATGTCGCCGTCGGCGCTGCCGAGCATCTGCGCGATCGAATTGCCGGTGCCGGTGATCGCGACCTTGCCGCCGATCTTGCCGATCGCGTCGTCGGTGAGCTTCGCGTCCGGGAACAGTTCGCCCAGGTTGAGTCCTTTCGCGGTGACATCGGCGCGGGTGCGGATGGTTTTCTCGCGCGCGTCCATGCGGATGGTGGAGCGGATGTCGCCGCCGGCGACGCCGAAGTCCAGTGGCTCCAGCCGCAGCAGGCCGTCGTCGAGGAACAGGTGCGCATCCATGTCGTCGAGCGGCAGCGAAGGCGCGTTGATGCGATGCGCCTTCAGGCGCACGTCGGCGTCCATCGCGCGCAGCTTCTCCAGCTTGTACGGCGTGTCCGGCAACAGCTTCGGGTCGGCGTCGCGCTGCGCGGCAAGCGCCGCGAGTTCGGGATTCGTCGACTCGTCGCCGCCGGCCTGCGGCGCGCCGCCGATGAAGCCGGCCAGGTCGTCGAAGTCCAGCCGCTTCGACACCAGGTCCGCGCGCAGGAACGGGCGTTCGCCGCCGGTCTCCACGCTCGCGGTGCCGCCCAGGTCGCTGTCGCCGACCTTGCCGGTGAAGCCTTCGTAGCGCCAGGTGTTGCCGTCGCGGGTGAAGCGGCCATCGAGCGCGTACGGCGGCGTCGGCGGCAGCGAAATGCCGAGCAGGGGGTAGAGGTCCTCGAGGTTCTTGCCCGACAGCGCCATGCGCAGGTCGAAATTGCGGAACCGGAACGGATTGACCAGCGTGCCGCGCGCGTGCGCCCGCGTCGCGCCGGCGGCGGCGCGCAGGTCGATGCGGTAGGGCTTGTCGGTGTTCTGCAGTTCCAGCGGCGACTCGGCCACGCCTTCCAGCGTGAAGCGGTTGCCGGCCCACTTGCCGCCGCCCTCGACCTCGACCGGCGGCGCGTCGCCCGGCGTCTTCGCCGCGCGGCTGGCGACGTCGACCTGGATGTCGGTCCTGTTGCCGGCATCGACGAACCGCAGGTGGCCGTCGTCGATCCAGACCTTCCGAAGCCGCGCAGGTTCGCCGTCTCCCGGCGCCATGTCGAAATCCCAGTTGCCGCCGCCTGCGGGACCGGTTTCCAGGCGCACGTCCGGCCTTGTCAGGCGGATCTCCGGGATGACGACGTCGCCGCGCAGCAGGGCGAACGGCCGGATCCGGAGTTCGAGGCGATCGGCGCTGGCCATCGTCGCCTGCTTCGACCAGTCGGCGTTGCCCAGCCGCAGTGCATGGGCGCGGATCGTCGTGGTGCGGCCGAGGTCGACGTCGAGGTCGCCGCCGATCTCGAAGCTGCGCCCGGTGCGCGCTTCCACCGCGCGCTCGACCGGACCCTTGAACCAGTTCCAGTCCCACAGTAGCGCCAGCACCACCAGCGCGAGCGCGACGGCGGCCGCGATCGTGCGCCACGGGTGCCCGGTGACGGCGTCGCGCGCGCGCTTGCCTGCGGTTGGCGGGGAAGGAGTGGACACGCCGCCACCTTCGCCGCATGCCGATCAAGTGCCGGTGAACATGCTCAGTGGCGGTTCATCGCGCCGGCAGCACCTGCGCCATCACCGCGACGTAGTGGCAGACGCTGCCGCCGATGCAGAACAGGTGCCAGATGGCGTGCGAATAGCGCAGCGATTCGCGGTGGTAGAACACCGTGCCCAGCGTGTAGAACAGGCCGCCCGCCAGCAGCCAGCCCAGCGTCCAGTTGTCGAGTGCGGCCATCACCGGCTTGATCGCCACGACCACCAGCCAGCCCATGGCGACGTAGATCGCCGTGGACAGCAGCTTGAAGCGGCCGGTGAAAAACAGCTTGAACACCACCCCGGAGAGCGCCAGCGTCCAGATCGCCGCGAACAGCGACCAGCCCAGCGTGCCGCGCAGGCCGACCAGGGTGAACGGGGTGTAGGTGCCGGCGATCAGCAGGTAGATCGCGCAGTGGTCGAAGACTTTCAGCCGGGTCTTGGCCACCGGGTGCGAAACCGCGTGGTACAGCGTGGAGGCGACGTAGAGCAGCAGCAGGCAGATACCGAACACGATCGCGGCGGTCAGCTGCCAGCCGTCGCCGCGCAGCGCCGCCAGCGCGATCAGCACCGCACCGCCGGCCAGCGCCGCGGCCGCGCCGACGCCGTGGGTCAGCGCGCTGGCGATTTCCTCGCGCGGGTCGTGGACGATGGCAGGCACGGCGTGCATCCGCACACCATGCGCCGCACGTACCGAGCAATTGCTCGACAGGCACCCCGGAGCGGCATTGCGATGCTTCGCTGGTGCCTGCGGCGGAGAAAGCTCACGCGGGCGCAGCGCTGGCCTGCGCACGGGAGATGGCCGATCGCCCCGCCCTGCGCGCAGTCGCGGTGCCGCGGCGCCTCAGCGCGCCGCGACGATGTGCGCCTGCTCGCGCGTGGCCATGAACTCCACCCCGGGTGCGCGCTCCTGCGCCAGCTGCAGGTTGACCCGGGTCGGCGCGAGGTAGACCAGTTCGCCGGCGCCGTCGATGGCCAGGTTCAGCGCGTTCTTCTCGCGGAACTCCTCCAGCTTCTTCGCGTCGTCGCACTTGATCCAGCGCGCGGTCGCCACCTGCACCTGCTCGAACGCCGCTTCCACCCCGTACTCGTCCTTGAGCCGGTACGCGGCCACGTCGAACTGGAGCACGCCGACCGCGCCCAGGATCAGGTCATTGCTCATCAGCGGGCGGAAGAACTGGGTGGCGCCTTCCTCGGAGAGCTGCGCCAGCCCCTTCTGCAGCTGCTTGAGCCGCAGCGGGTCGCGCAGCCGCGCGCGGCGGAACAGCTCCGGGGCGAAGTTGGGGATGCCGGTGAACGAAACCGGCTCGCCCTCGGTGAAGGTGTCGCCGATCGAGATCGTGCCGTGGTTGTGGATGCCGATCACGTCGCCGGGAAACGCCTCGGCAGCGATCTCGCGGTCGCTGGCCATGAAGGTCAGCGCGTTGGCCAGCTTGACCTCCTTGCCGCTGCGCACGTGGAGGGCTTTCATGCCGGCGACGAACCGGCCCGAGCACACGCGCATGAACGCGACGCGGTCGCGGTGCATCGGGTCCATGTTGGCCTGGATCTTGAACACGAAGCCGCTGAGCTTCGCTTCGGCCGGTTCGACCATGCGCGTGGTGGTTTCCCGGGGTCGCGGCGCCGGCGCGTGGCGGACGAAGAAATCCAGCAGCAGCTGCACACCGAAGTTGTTGACTGCCGAGCCGAAGAACACCGGCGTCTGCCGGCCGGCGAGGTAGGCCTCGAGGTCGAACGGATGCGAGGCGCCCTGCACCAGCTCCAGCTCGTCGCGCAGCTCGCGCAGCATGCTGGCGCCGATCCTCGCTTCGAGCTGCGGGTCGTCGATCGAGGCAAAAATGGTCGAGTCCTGGCGGGTGAAGTTGCGCCCCGGTTCGTACAGGTGCACCTCGCCGCTGACCAGGTGCACCACGCCCTTCAGCCGCTTGCCCATGCCGATCGGCCAGGTCACCGGCGCGCACTGGATGCCGAGCACGCTTTCGACTTCGTCGAGCAGGTCGATCGGGTCGCGGCCCTCGCGGTCGAGCTTGTTGATGAAGGTCATGATCGGCGTGTCGCGCATCCGACATACCTCCATCAGCTTGATCGTGCGCTCTTCGACGCCCTTGGCCACGTCGATCACCATCAGCGCCGAGTCCACGGCGGTCAGCACGCGATAGGTGTCCTCGCCGAAGTCGGCGTGGCCGGGCGTGTCGAGCAGGTTGACGATGCGGCCCTCGTAGGGGAACTGCATCACCGAGCTGGTCACCGAAATGCCGCGCTCCTGTTCCAGCGCCATCCAGTCGGAGGTGGCGTGGCGATTGGTCTTGCGCGACTTGACCGAGCCGGCCATCTGGATGGCGCCGCCGAACAGCAGCAGCTTCTCGGTCAGGGTGGTCTTGCCCGCGTCCGGGTGCGAAATGATCGCGAAGGTGCGGCGGCGGGCGGCTTCGGCGGCGACGTCAGGCATGGCGAAAGGCGCCTGCATGGCGCGACGGTGATTCGGGGAGGGGCGGATTATACGGTTCGCCGGGGGCGGGAGCCTGTTTTGCCACGGACGGCGCGAGCGGCCCGGGGCAGGATGAACGCCAGGCGCTGGAGTGCGGCGGGCGAATGCCGTGGCGGCTCAATGCGCGTCGGCGGCCGGTTCGCTGAAGCGCAGGATCCCGCCGGGACCGAACATGCGGAACGGGATCGACTGCAGGTGCATGCCGCGGTTGGCCTGCACAGCGAAGTGCAGGTGCGGCCCGGTGCTGGCGCCGCTGTTGCCGGAAACGCCGATCGGCTGGCCGCGCCGCACTCGCTGTCCCGGCCTGGCCAGCGCACCGTCCGGTGCCAGGTGGGCATACACGGCCATGCCGCCGTCGTCGTGGAGGATGCGGATCAGGTTGGCATCGCCATGGTGGCCGGGGGTCTCCACCGTCGACATCTCGACCTGCAGCACCACGCCGTCGCGCGCGGCAAGCACGGTCGTGCCCGGCGGCGCGGCGAAGTCCACCGCATAGCGGTTCTCCGCATCAGCGTGGCTGTAACTGCCGCCCCAGGCCTGCTCGACGCGTGGTTCGGGCAAGTGCAGCGGGAACAGGTATTCGTAATCGCGCGGACGGGCGTTGACGCTGCCCGGCACGATGTCCAGGCGCAGCCCGAGGCCGCCACGCGACGTGGCGCCCTGGTGCACGCGCGCGACCAGCACGCTGGTGTCGGCCGGCACGGTGGCGCGCGCGGGCAGTGCCGGCTCGCCCGCGACGCCGTCGCGGCTGGAGCGCAGCATCACTTCCACCGGGCCGGGGAGCGTGTTGTCGGCCCAGGCCAGCCAGGCGCCGTCGCCGGCCTCGACGCGGAGACGCACGTCGTCGCTCCGGTCCGCTGCAGGCGCGACGGCGCATGCGACCAGTCCGAGCAGCAGTGCCAGCGCCGGTTGCAGGCGGTGCAGGCGTCGGCCGCGCCGGCGCGGGCCACCGCGCGTCGCGGGCGCACTCGGGTTGTCCCCAGTGGGGCAGGCCCTAGATGGCAGGCCGGTGGTGCTGGCGTTCCAATGCATGCACGAATCATGCATGGATACGCATCCCGGGAGGACAGCGATGGGCGATTTCATCAGCGGCAACATCAGCCTCGGCGCCAGCCAGCAGATCGCCGCGGGCGGCTGCATCGGGCGCGGCGAAGGCCCCAGTACCAGCCGGACCGCCGACGGCAAGGTCCAGTTCGAGAACGACAACTATCGCATCACCGCCGACGACAACAACGAGGTGATGATCCACAACAAGGCGACCGGCGAAAACTACCGGATCTGGGGCGACCCGCACGTCGAAGTCGACGGCAAGCATGCCTTCGACTTCTGGGGGCAGACGACCTTCGTGCTCGATGACGGCACCCGCGTCACCATCGCCACCACGCCGTGGAACGAGGGCCACAACGGCGCCACGGTCGCTTCGCAGGTCACCATCCTCGACGGTGGCGGCCAGTACGGCGCGCACATCGAGGGCGTCGACTCCAATACCCGCGGGGACCTCGGCTTCGTCGACATCGATGTCACCGGCGGCACCGGCAGGCTCACCAGCAATGTGCGCGAGGGCAACGTCCTGCAGGAGAACGAGAACGGCCGCGGCTTCGTCGCGGTCGACGGCGAGGGCAAGCTGCGCGGCGTCGACCAGGCGTTCATCAACGCGACCGACGAGGTCAAGCTGCAGGGCAGTTCGATGGTTGCGCAGCTGAGCAGCATGTTCCGCGAGTTCAGCGGGTTGCTGTCGGTTTCGTTCTCCGGCCAGTTCCTGTCGGTGTCCCTCGACTCCGGCAGCGAGGAGTCCGAGCGCATCGCACTGCCGCTGCCGTTCGAGACGGAGCTCGAGGTCAACATCACGATCGGGCGCGCCTGACGTCCCCGCATCGACGGCACCGCATCCGGATCGCCGGCCTTCGGGCCGGCGATTTCGTTTGCGCCGCTACTGGACGCAGCGTGGGTCCAGGTCGAGCGCGCGGGCGACTTCGCCCAGGTCGAACGCAGCCACCGCCTTGTCGTCGTGCACCGCGAACAGCGCACCGGCGGGGAACGCGGCGGTCGTCGCCGCATGCAGGGCGATGCCGTCGGTATGCGCGGTGACCTCGCCCATGAATCCGCCGCGCGATGCCAGGGTGTCGCGGTCGAACAGCAGGAAATGGGTCTGCGGATAGCGCTGGTCGGCCGCGACCCAGTAGCCGGCGTCCGGCGTGCAGCTCCACAGCGCCACGCCTTCGGCTTCGGCCTCGAACGTGCCCACGGGCAGCTCGCGCCCGGTCGGCTTGCCGTCGAAGGTGTACTCGCGCAGGTTGGATGCGTGGGTTCCGCCTTCGCCGGACGTGAACTCGTCGGCGACCAGCAGTCGTTGCTGTGCCGGGTCGCCGGCGATTGATTCGACGATCCGCAGCGCCTTGGCCTCGCTGGTGTCGCCGAACGAACCTTCGTCGCGCACGGTGAAGCGCGCCTGGTCGTCGCCGAACATGATGCGGTAGCGGCGCACGCGCCGGTCGAGCTGGTCGAACGGCGGCACCACGTCGTAATGCTCGCCTTCCATGAAGCTGTCGGTGACGTAGACCTCGTACTCGCCCGGTGCGCTTTCGTGGATCCACAGTCCGTAGGGGCTGCGCAACTGGTCGGCGCCGAACGTGCCGAGCGGGGTGAAATCCGGCAGCAAGAACACCTGCACGCGGTGGTTGTCGCGCTCGGCCACGAACAGGTGATCGCCCTGCACCGCGATGCCGTTGGGGCGCTTGAACTCGCCCGGCGCCTGGCCCTTGTGGCCGAAGCTGCGCAGGCGCTCGCCGGTATCGGCGTCGAACACCACCAGCGAATGGGTCGACTTGGCGGTGGCGATCAGCCAGGTCTGGCCGTCTTCGGCGGGCCAGGTGGCCAGCGAGTCGAGCTCGTCGCGCGGATCCTCGGCGGACACATAACGTTCGGGGATCACCACGGTGGGCGGGACGTTCGCGGGGGGCGGCGGCGCGGGCGTTCGCGGCGCGGGCGTGGTGCAGGCTGCGAGGCAGACGGCAGCGGCAATGCTGAACAGGGCATTCTTCGACATCGGCGGAGTATGCGCGAGACGGTCCAGGCAGGTCGACAGGCGGCCGGGGCCACTCCTTCGAGAAATTTATCGCTTCATGCCGATAAAGCGATTGACAGGTGTGGATTCCACGGGCAACCTGTGCGCTCCATCGAGACCGGCTGAGGGACAGGCCCGAAGACGCCGGGGCAACCTGATGGAGCGCTTCCCTTGTGGATGCGCTCGATCGCGGTGCCAATTCCTGCGGGGACCTGTGCGTCCACCGGAAGATGGTTGCGGATCCTCCTTTGCGGCGGGCTCGCACGTGCCGCCACGCGGCCGCTTTCGGCATGCCCCGCGCGACTTGATGGCTCTCCCCGCCATCGGAATGCGCCAATGAGCCTTGTCGAAAGCCCTGCCGGGCAAAGTCCCGTCCCGCACTTCCAGCCCTGCTTCGCGCCACCGGCCGAAGACCATGCGTCCGCGTCCGTGCCCGCGCTGCGTGGACACGTCGACCTCCTGCTGCCGATGCGCCATGCCGGCGTGCGCAGCGTGCGCGTCGCGTTCGAGGTCGTCGGCGCGGCCAATGCGCCGGTGGTGCTGGTGGCCGGCGGCATTTCCGCGCATCGGCACGTCGCCGCCAGCGCACGCTTTCCCGAGGCTGGCTGGGCGAACGACCTCGTCGGCCCGGGACGTGCGCTGGATCCCGCGCGCCGGCGCATCCTCGCCTTCGACTACATCGGCGCCGATGGCACGCTCGACGCGCCGATCGACCCGGCCGACCAGGCCGATGCGATCCGCGGCCTGCTCGACGCGCTCGACATCGACGCGCTGCACGCCGTGGTCGGCTATTCGTATGGCGCGCTGGTGGGATTGCAGCTGGCCGTGCGGCATCCGCGACGCGTCCGCAAGCTGGTCGCGGTCAGCGGTGCGCACCGCCCGCATCCATATGCGGCGGCGTGGCGCGCGTTGCAGCGCAAGGCGGTGGACCTGGGCCAGCTGCAGTGCGCGGACGGGCAGGGGCTGTCGCTGGCGCGGCAGTTCGCGATGCTGTCGTATCGCACGCCGGAAGAGTTCGAACAGCGCTTCGACGCCGCGCCCGAACTCGTGCACGGCCGCGTGCGCGTCGCGGCCGAGGATTACCTCGATGCCGTCGGTGCCCGCTACGTCGGGCGCACGCCGGCCACCGCGTTCCGGCGCCTGTCCGAATCGATCGACCTGCACCGCGTGGATCCGGCGCAGGTGCGCATCCCCACCGTGGTGGTGGCGGTGGAAGGCGACCGGCTGGTGCCGCTGTCCGACGCCGTGGCCCTGGTCGAAGGCCTGGGCACGCTGGGCAAGCTGCGGCTGCTGCGCTCGCGCTACGGCCACGACGCGTTCCTCAAGGAGCCGGACCGCATGGACGCGATTCTTTCCGCCGCGCTGCGCGCCAACGGGGGTGCGCCATGAGCCTGCACGACCTGCCCGCGGAAGCCGGCTGCCGGCCTGCCACCCGCGCCGTGCGCGCCGGCATCGACCGCGACGAAGCCTTCGGCGCGGTCACCCCGCCGCTGGTGCTGTCGAGCAACTTCAGCTTCGCCGGCTTCAACGACAAGCGCCGCTACGACTACACCCGCAGCGGCAATCCCACCCGCGACCTGCTCGGTGAAGCGCTGGCCGAACTCGAGGGCGGCGCCGGCGGCACCATCACCGCCACCGGCATGGCCGCGATCACCCTGGTGCTGCACGCATTGCTGCAACCCGGCGACCGCCTTGTCGTGCCGCACGACGGGTATGGCGGCAGCTGGCGGCTGTTCAAGGCGCTGGCGGCCAAGGGCGCGTTCGAACTGGTGCTGGCCGACCTGACCGATCCGCGCGCTCTGGCCGCGGCGCTTTCGCCTGCAGACGGTCAACCGGCGCCGAAAGTGGTGTGGATCGAGACGCCGTCCAACCCGCTGCTGCGCGTCACCGACCTGCGCTTCGTGATCGACGCCGCGCACCGCGCCGGCGCGCTGGCGGTGGTCGACAACACCTTCCTGTCGCCCGCGCTGCAAACCCCGATCATCGACTTCGGCGCCGACGCGGTGGTGCATTCGACCACCAAGTACATCAACGGCCACAGCGACGTGGTCGGCGGCGCGGTGGTCGCGCGCACGCCGGAGCTGCACGAACGCTTCGCGTGGTGGGCCAACTGCCTGGGGATCACCGGCGCGCCGTTCGACAGTTTCCTGACCCTGCGCGGGCTGCGCACGCTGGACGCGCGCCTGCGCGTGCACCAGGAGAACGCCGCCGCGATCGCCGCGCAGCTCGACGCGCATCCCGCGGTGGCGCAGGTGTACTACCCGGGTCTGGCGACGCATCCGGGCCACGCGCTGGCGGCGCGCCAGCAGAAGGGATTCGGCGCGATGCTGGGCGTGGAGCTCGGTGGCGATGACGATGCGGCGCGGGAACTGGCGGTGCGCGCCTTCTTCGACGGCCTGCAGTGCTTCACCCTGGCCGAATCGCTGGGCGGGGTGGAAAGCCTCGTCGCGCATCCCGCCACCATGACGCACGCGGCGATGTCGCCGGAAGCGCGTGCCGATGCCGGGATCTCCGACGGGCTGCTGCGGCTGTCGGTCGGAATCGAGGCGCTGGCCGACCTGCATGCCGACCTCGCCGCTGCGCTGGCGCGCGCGCAGGCGGTGATCGACGGCGCCACCCGCCGCCAGGCCGCGAAGGTGGACGCATGAACAACGTCGTCAGCCTGCCCCTGCCTGCTGCCGTCGCGGCCGCGCGCACCGCGCATCCGCCGCGCATCGCGCTGCTGGGGACCGGCAACGTCGGCGGCGCCTTCGTCGCCCGCTGCGACGCGCTGCGCGCGGCGGGCGTGCCGCTGCCGGCGTTCGCGTGGCTGTCGAACTCGCGCGCGCTGGACCCTTGCGTCGACGGCGTGCCCGGACTTGCGCTCGAACGCCTGCGCGCGGCGCCGCCGCACCCGGGCCCGTGGTCGCCGTGGGTGGAGGCCGAATCGCTGCGCCGCGGCGACATCCTCGTCGATGCCAGCGCCAGCGACCTGGTCGCCGGCTGGCACGGCGAATGGCTGGCGCGCGGCATCCACGTGGTCACCGCCAACAAGCTCGGCGCCGGTGCCGATGGCGAGCGCGCGCGGGCCGTCGCGCGCGCGCAGCTGGAAGGCGGCGCCTGCTACGGCGACGCCGCCACCGTCGGTGCCGGGCTGCCGCTGCTGCGTTCGATCCGCGACCTGCGCGCCGGTGGCGACCGCATCCGTGCGATCGCCGGCGTGCTCTCGGGCTCGCTGGCATGGCTGTTCGACCGCTACGACGGACGCCGGCCATTCTCCGGTTTCGTGCGCCAGGCCCGCGACGCCGGCTATACCGAACCCGACCCGCGCGAGGACCTGTCCGGCGAGGACGTGCGCCGCAAGCTGCTGATCCTGGCGCGTGCGGCCGGCATCGCGCTCGAAGCGCGCGAGGTGGCCGTGGAGTCGCTGCTGACGCCCGCACTGGCGGCCGCTTCGCACGACGCTGTCGACGCTGCACTGGGCGACCTCGATGCGCCGCTGCGCGCACGCTATGCGGCGGCTTGCAAGCGCAGCGCGAAACTGGGCTTCATCGCCCGCCTGCAGTGCAACGACGACGGCGGCATCCGCGCGACGGTGGGGCCGGAGGCTCTCGACGGCGCCGATCCGCTCGCCGCCGGCGCCGGCACCGACAATCGCGTCGCGATCTGGTCCGATCGCTACCGCGACCAGCCGCTGCTGATCCAGGGCCCGGGCGCAGGCGCGGGGGTAACGGCGGCGGCGCTGGTGGATGACCTGTTGCGCATCGTGGCCGGGCGATAGCGCGGGGACGCGCGGACGCGGGAACCACTGGATCACCACATGTGCGCCTCTGGCAGCGCGGCACCTGCGCGGCGACCGCGACTCCGCGGATGCCCACCCTGATGGCAGGCACGGGTCGGGTGTTCGCGGGCTTGCCGGCGTCTGGATGCCTTCCGCAGGCCTGCCATCGGCGGCGGATACCGCCACCGGCGCGTCTATTCCAGCGCTTCGAGCAGCGCGGCGTTGAAGCGCGCCGGTGCCTCCACCTGCGGTGAGTGGCCGAGCTCCTCGAACTCCACCAGCCGCGAGTTGCGGATCAGCCGCGCGGCGCGCTTGCCGAGCTCAGGGTAGTCGCCGAGCTGTTCGGCGAGCTCGGGCGAGGCGAGGTCGCGGCCGATCGCGGTGCGGTCGCGCTGGCCGATCAGCAGCGTGGTCGGCACGCGGATGCGCGGGAATTCGTACACCACCGGCTGGTTGAAGATCATGTCCGACGCCAGCGCCTGGTCCCAGGCCACAGCGGCCTTGCCGGGCCCGGCGTACATGCCGGCGAGCATCGCCACCCAGCGATCGTATTCGGGTTTCCACTTGCCGCCGTAATAGACCTTCTGCTGGTAGGCCTTGATGCTGTCGAAGCTGGTCTTGAGCTCGCCCGCGTACCACGCGTCGACGTTGCGCCACGGCACGCCCTCGGCGCGCCAGTCTTCCAGCCCGATCGGGTTGACCAGCACCAGTTGCGCGGTCCCGTCCGGGTACTGAAGCGCGTAGCGCGCCGCGAGCATGCCGCCCATCGAATGGCCGACTACCACCGCGCGCGTGATCCCCAGCGAGTGCAGCAGCGCGTGGGTGTTGTCGGCCAGCTGGCCGAGGCTGAACTGATAGCGGCGCGGCTTGCTCGATTTGCAGAAGCCGACCTGGTCCGGCGCGATCACGCGGAAACCGGCGCCTGCGAGCGCGGTGATCGCCGACTCCCAGGTTGCGGCGCAGAAGTTCTTGCCGTGCAGGAGCAGTACCGTGCGGCCGTTGGCTTCGACCGTGGGCGCAATGTCCATGTAGGCCATCGACAGCGCCTGCTTCTGCGATTCGAATTCGAAATGCCTGACCGGATGCGGATAGGCGAAGCCTTCGAGGCGCGGGCCGTAGAACGGCGGCTGCGCGGCCGGAGCGGGCGCGGCGGCAAACGCGAGTGCGAGGGCCGGGGCGAGCAGGAGCGGGCGGTGCATGGCGGAGTCCGGAAGCGGATCGCGCCAAGGATAGGGACGGCGGCGCAGCGGGCTCGTGAAAGGGGGAGGCAGGATTGCTCCTGCAGGAGCGGCGGAAGCCGAGAGCTTTTCGCTCTTCTCCGGACACCAGAGTTCGCGGCTTCCGCCGCTCCTACAAGCGCTCCTACAAGAAAGAGGGGTCGCTCAGCACTCGATGACGTTCACCGCCAGCCCGCCGCGGCTGGTTTCCTTGTACTTGTCCTGCATGTCGCGGCCGGTGTCGCGCATGGTCTTGATGACCTTGTCGAGTGAGACCTTGTGCTTGCCGTCGCCGCGCAGCGCCATGCGCGAGGCGTTGATCGCCTTCACCGCGCCCATCGCGTTGCGCTCGATGCACGGGATCTGCACCAGGCCGCCGATCGGGTCGCAGGTCAGGCCGAGGTTGTGTTCCATGCCGATTTCGGCGGCGTTCTCGATCTGGCTGGGGTTGCCGCCCAGCGCCGCGGTCAGACCCGCTGCCGCCATCGAGCAGGCCACGCCCACCTCGCCCTGGCAGCCGACTTCGGCGCCGGAGATGCTGGCGTTTTCCTTGTAGAGGATGCCGACCGCCGAGGCGGTGAGCAGGAAGTCGAACACGCCCTGTTCGTTCGAACCCGGGATGAAGCGGTCGTAGTAGCGCAGCACCGCGGGCAGGATGCCGGCCGCGCCGTTGGTCGGCGCCGTCACCACGCGCCCGCCGGCGGCGTTCTCCTCGTTGACGGCCAGGGCGTAGAGGTTGACCCAGTCGAGCGTGGTCAGCGGGTCGCGCATCGCCGCCTCCGGCTTGCTCGACAGCTCCGCATGCAGCGCCGGCGCGCGGCGCGAGACGTGCAGGCCGCCGGGCAGGGTGCCGCCCTGGGCGATGCCGCGGTTGATGCACGACTGCATCGCGTCCCAGATCTCGCGCAGGCCGGCGCGGATTTCGTCCTCGCTGCGCCAGGACTTCTCGTTGGCCATCATCAGCTGCGCGATGCTCAGGCCGTGTTCGCGGGCCTGCGCCAGCAGCTCGTCGCCGCTGTGGAACGGATAGGGCACCGGCGTGGTGTCGGCGACGATGCGGTCTTCCGCCGCCTCGTCCTGGTTGACCACGAAACCGCCGCCGACCGAGTAGTAGTCGCGCGTGGCCACGATCCCGTCGCTGGCGTCGTACGCGGTGAAGCGCATGCCGTTGGTGTGGTACGGCAGCTTCTGGCGCTTGTTCATCACCAGGTCGCGCTTCTCGTCGAAGGCAACGGCGTGGATGCCGCCGAGCAGCACGCGCTTTTCGCCGCGGATGCGTTCGAGCGCGGTGGGGATGATGTCCGGATCGATCCGGTTGGGCCAGTGGCCTTCCAGGCCCATCAGCACCGCCTTGTCGGTGCCGTGGCCGCGTCCGGTCAGGGCCAGCGAACCGAACACTTCGGCGCAGATGCGCGCCACGTCCTGCAGCCGGCCAGCGTCCTGCAGCCAGTGCTCGACGAAACGCGCCGCGGCGCGCATCGGCCCCACCGTGTGCGAGGAACTCGGCCCGATGCCGATCTTGTAGAGGTCGAAGGTGCTGACGGCCATGCGGGTATTCTATGCCGCCAACCGCGAGCAAGGGCCGGCTCCGGCCATGGAGGCCCCCGCCATGAATCCTTCCACCACGAATGCCGCTCCCGGCCTGCAGCTGATCCAGCGCGACGACTGCCCGCTGTGCGACCAGGCGCTGGCCGTGCTCGCCGCCGCCCGCGTGCCCGAGTTCGACACGGTCTGGATCGACGACGTGGATGCGCTGGAAACCGCGTACGGCGCGCGCGTGCCGGTGCTGCGCGACACGGTTGGCGGCGCGGAACTGGACTGGCCATTCGATGCCGAGCGTGTCCGTGCGTGGTGGTTGCAGGTTATGCAACGCAGGCTCGCCCGATAGGGCCGGCAGGCCAGGGATCGGCCCGGTAGGGCAGGCCCTAGTCGCATCGTTAACGCCGTGATGGCGATACTGGCCCGGTTCGCGGCAACGCGCCGCCGCGCCAGGAGCAGACCGATGCGAAGCATGCCGCTGCCGCGCACGCCGATCCGCAAACGCCTTCCTTTCCTTTTCTTGGGCATGATCCTCATGAACAGCAGCTACGCCGCCGACGCCATCCACACCCCGGAAAAGGGCAGCAGCGAGCGCCAGCAGCTGCTCGACACGGCGCGCGCCCCGGTACGGCAGAAGCTGGGTCGCGATGTGCGCTTCGCGGTTGAACAGGTCCGCATCGGCGAAGGCTGGGGATTCGTGTATGCACGGATGCAGGACGAAAGCGGAGCGGTGATCGACTATGCCGGCACCCCGCTCGCGGACGCGGCCAAACAAGGCTACGTCTCGCCCGATTACGTGGCGCTGCTGCAGCGCGTTGACGGCCAATGGGTGCTGCGTGCCGACGCGATCGGCCCAACCGACATGGTGTGGCTGGCCTGGCCGGAGAAGTACGGCGCGCCGCACGCCCTGTTCGAGGAATGACGCCGCGCCGGCAGGCCCGGCGCCCACGCGCGATGCGGCGCCTGCCGTAATTCGCCGGAGCGGCTCCAGCCGCGGGCGTTCGCGACCCCGCGCGGTTGATTCTGGAAAGCGCAAAACCGCCTGCAGCAAGGCATGCCGAGGAAACAGCAGCAAGGCACGCCGAGGAAATGCCTTCGGCGCAGGCGGGCTTGCTTCTTGCGCCGCATCCTTGCAACAGCTCGCAGCTGGAGCCGCTCCCGCAACGACAGGCCGGAAGCGCCGCGTCATTCCCGTGTGCAAACAGGACAACGTGCGAGCCAGACAAGACGAACGGCCGCTTGCGCGACCGTTCGTCCGTGGCCCGGGGGGCTGGGCCGACGGGTGACGACGATTGGGGCGTCGTCGCCCGCCATCCCCTGGGGGATCAAGGAGGCGACAGGTAGTAGGCGTTGCCGTAGGGATTGCCGTAGCTGACCTGCTGCGAGCCGTCGGGGTTGATGTTGTTGGAACCGATCAGCTTGACGTTGCCGTTGTTGTTGCTGGCCACCAGTTCGACGTGGCCGCCGTAGTTGAGGATGCACACATCGCCGGGTTTGGCCTGCGCTGCCGGGACCACCTTCCAGCCCTGCGCCTTGAGCCTGCTGGCGGTGCCGGCCACGGTGTTGTCGTGCCAGTTGATCGCCCCGGCCTTCTGCAGCACGGCGGTGACGAAGTTGGCGCAGTTGACGTTGTTCGGCACCCAGGACTCCATCGGCAGCTCGCCGCTGCGCTTGAGGTCCGAGGCGTTGCGGCCGAGGAAGCGCTGGGCGATGTCGACGATGTTGCCGTTGCCGGTGCCGGACGTGCCCGAAGTGCCTGACGTCCCCGATGTGCCCGAGGTTCCCGAAGTGCCTGAAGTGCCCGAAGTACCGCCGCCACCCGGGATATGCAGCTGCTGCCCCGGGTAGATCAGGTTCGGGTTGTGGATCTGGGGGTTGGCGTTGACCAGGGCCGACAGCGAAACGCCGTGGCTGGCCGCGATGGCCGACAGGTTGTCGCCGCTGCGCACGGTGTAGCTGCCACCGCCCGCGCCGCCGGAGAGGTGGATGGCCTGGCCCGGATGGATCAGGTTGGGGTTGCTGATCTGCGGATTGGCGCGGATCAGCGCATCGAGCGACATGCCGTTGTTCGCCGCGATCTGCGACAGCGTGTCGCCGGAGCGCACGGTATAGCTGCTGCTGGTGCCACCGCTGTTGCCACCGCCCTTGCCCGGGTCGGTCGGGCCCGGCTTGTCCGGGATCGACGAACCGCCCTGGTCGATGTTGCCGTCGACGCGGCCGCGCACCGCGTTCGCCGCTTCGCCGGCCGTGATGCGGCCGTCGCCGTTCCGGTCCAGCCCGCTGTTCCACCGGTAGGCGCTGCTGCCGCTCGACCACAGCGTCGAGGCGGGATCGGACTTGGGCGAGCCGTACAGCACCGAGGTGTACACGCCTTCGAGCGTGGACAGCTTGCCGTTGTGCGCACCGGCGCGCTGCATGAAGTATTTCTCGACGTACTGCAGCTGGTCGACCGAGCTCATGCGCGAGAGCGCCGAGGTGCTGGTTCCCAGCTCGGAGGCGGTATTGGGCATGAACTGGATCAGGCCGGTCGCGCCGCTGCCGGCGTTGTTCTTCTGCCCGGGCGAGAAGCTGCCGCCGGTCTCGAAGCTCATCACCGCCATCAGGTATTCGGGCTTGGTGCCCAGGCGCGCGGCCATGTCCTCGACGCCCTTGATGAAGGCCGGGGTCACGTTGGGGTTGCCCTGCACGCCGGAAATCCGGTCGTAGTCGAACTTGCCGCCGGTCGACGCCACGTCGCCGGCGGGACTGGCGTTGCCCGCGCTGCCGGTCGAACCGGCTGGCGAACCGCCGCCCGGGATGTCGAGCCGGTCGCCGGGATAGATGACGTCGGGGTTGCGGATCTGCGGGTTGGCCGCCAGCAGCGCCGACAGCGAGACGCCGTTCTGCCGGGCAATGGCCGACAGCGTGTCGCCGTGCTCGATGGTGTAGCTGGCCTGCGCGTTGCGCGCGGCCGGGTTGTGTTGGGAAGAGACCGGCGAAATGCCCATGGATGCTCCTTGCGCTCGCGGAAGGTGACGCCCGAGCTCCCCGTGCTCCAGCTGCGTCGATTCCAACATCGCGCCACGGCACCGGCCATCCCGGGCGTGCCCTACCTAGGGTTGTCCCGGGCTGGGCAACGGGGTAGGCCGCCTGGGCGCCTCCGCGCAATCCATCGCTGCCGCCCGCTGCATGCTCCGCGGCCAACAGCCAGCCGTAGGTCGGGCCTACGCGCCCGACGCTCCGCGTAACTCATCGTCATCGTCTGCGGGATGCCCGCGGCCAAGAGCCAGCCGTAGCTCGGGCCTGCGCGCCCGACGCTCCGCTATGCGCCTGATCCCTGCGTAACCCGTCGTCGCCGTCCAGCAGATGCGCGCGGCCAAGAGCCGTCGGGGCTGTAGCCCCGACCTGCGGCGGGTGCCGCTATCGGGCCGGCTTGAACACCACTTTCGTGCTCACCGCGACCTCGTCGGGGATCGTCGCTGTGTCGGACCAGTCGCCGCCGCCGACGCCGAACGCCAGCCGCTTCACCGTCGCCTTGCCCGCCAGCACCGGCGCGGTGCCCGGGGTCCAGGTGAAGGTCAGGGTGACCGGCTTGCTCACGCCGCGCAGTTCCAGGGTGCCGTCGGCGGCGTACTGGTCGCCACCCAGGCTGCGGAACCCGGTCGCGCGGTAGCGCGCCTGGGCGAACTTCGCCACGTTGAAGAAGTCGCTGCCGCGCAGGGTGGCGTCGCGGTCGTCGTTGCCGGTCTTTGCGCCGGCCAGCGGGATGGTGACGTCGAGCTTCCCGCTTGCCAGGTTGGCCGGGTCGAAGCTGAGCTTCGTCGAGAAGCCGGGGAAGGTGCCGGTGAACACCTCGCCGTCGTACTTGGTCGCGAACACCAGGGTCGAGCCGGCGTCCTGCACGTAGTCGGCAGCCGATGCGGGCGCGGCGGCCAGCAGCGCGACGAGGGTGGCGGCAACGGCAGCCGGCGTGGTGAGTTTGTGGGACATGTCAGGACTCCTGTGGGGACATGTAGGAGCGGCCCATGGCCGCGATCGTTCCCGTCGCGGCCATGGGCCGCTCCTACCGGTGATTCGAAGAGTCGCGACTGCGCCGTCTGGGCAGCATCCGCGTCAACGTCGCGTCGTTCTGGAACAGGTGGTGGTAGAACGCCGCCGCCGCGTGCATCGCGACCAGCGCCACCAGCACCCAGAACAGCAGTTCGTGCGCATCGTGCGACAGTTCGCTCAGGCCCTGGTTCGGCGCCGACAGCTTCGGCATCAGCACCAGGCCGAACCAGCGGAACGGGCGCAGCCCGCTGGCCGAGTCGTACAGCCAGCCCGACAGCGGCATCGCCAGCAGCAGCGCGTACAGCAGGAAATGGGTCAGCGACGCGACCCGCAGCTGCCACGACGGCGTGCCGGCCACCGGCTTCGGCGTGCCCGCGTACAGCCGCCAGGCGATGCGTACCAGCACCAGCGCCAGCACGGTGATGCCGACCGACTTGTGCATCGTGTAGACCCAGAAGTACTTCGGCGTCTTCGGCAGCTCGTCCAGGGTCAGGCCGACGATCGCCAGCATCAGGACCAGCAGCACGATCAGCCAGTGCAGCAGCTGGCTGACGGGGCCCCAGCGGTCGGCGGTGTTCTTCCAGGTCATGGCGTCGGGTCCGGGGGCGTGGTCGGTTCGGCGGGGCTGGTGTCTTCGGAAGGCGCCTGGCTGTCGTTGTCGTCGCGCATGTCGTCGCGTGCGTCGCCGCCGCGCACGCGCTGCGCCTCGGCTTCGATGCGCAGCGTGACGCTGTCGCCGATCACCGTCGGCCAGGCGTCGATGCCGAAGGCCTTGCGGCTGATCGTCGCGGTCGCCGAGAAGCCGGCCGTGCGGCGGAACGGCGGCAGCGGGTAGCGCTTGAGCTGGTTGAACGCCACGTCGAGCTGCACCTCGCGCGACACACCGCGCAGGGTCAGCGTGCCGAAGACGCGGGCGTGGGTTGCATCGACCGGCTCCACCCGCGTCGACACGAAGCGCGCATGCGGATGGCCGTCGCCGTCGAGCAGGTTGCCGCCGAGCGCCGCGCGGTTCCACTTGTCGTCGCCCAGGTCGAGCCGCGCCAGCGGCACGCTGACCTCGACGCGCGCGCTGGCCCAGTCCTCGGGATCGAACACCAGCGTCCCGGTGCTGCCCGACACCGTGCCGATCGCCTGCGAATAACCGGCATGCGAGATTTCGAACATCACCCGCGTATGCACCGGATCGATGGCGTAGCGTTCGGCTTGCGCGAATACCGCCGCCGGCGCGGCGAGCAGCGCCAGCAGCAAGGCAGCGGCATGCAGGCGAGCCGTGCGCGATGCGGGCCACGACGCGAATCGGGAACTGCGTGCCAGGACGGGAGTCGGCGGGGACATGAGGGGGATTCTAGGGGCATGCGGCCGGTCGTGGCCGTTCATCCCGGGCGGGGCCGGCCTTGCATGCGCAACGCTGCGTTGCGAGGATTCACGGGCGCCGGGGAGCGCGCGCCGGGGGAGGGAACCATGTTGCGCACATTGATCGTGCTGCCGCTCGCAGTGCTGCTCGCGCTGCTGGCCATCGCCGGCAGCGCCCGCGCCGCGGTGCCGGAAACGCCGCGCTTCCGCATCATCGGCGCCGCGCAGGGGCTGCCGTCCACCGATTTTTTCGGCATCGCCCGCGACCATGACGGCTACATCTGGATCGCCACCGGCGACGGCCTGGCGCGTTACGACGGGCTGCAGATGCGCGTCTGGCGCCACGAGCCCGGCGATCCGGAGTCGCTGCCCGGCAACAACGTCCAATACGTGCATGTCGACCACCGCGACCGGGTCTGGGTGGCCACCGAGAATGGCGGCCTGAGTGTGCTCGACCGCGATCGCCGCGGCTTCCGCCACATCCGCAAGGCCGACCACCCGCAGATGGGCAGCGACGACGTGTTCGCCATCGCCAGCCGCGGCGACGACATCTGGTTCGGCAACTACGAAGGCGGCCTGCACCACCTCGCGCCGGACGGCCGCATCACCCGCTACGCGCACGACGACGGCGATCCCGACAGCCTGCCGTCGGACACCATCATGTCGCTGGCGTTCGCACGCGACGGCACGCTGTGGATCGGCACCCGCGCCGGCGTGGCGAAGTTCGCCGACGGCCGCGTCCAGCGCGTTGCCATGCCGATGGAGGCAACGCCGCTGCTGTACGCGGCAACGCTGGTGGACGACGACCTGTGGGTGGGCACCGCGCAGGGCGTGTACGTGCTCGGCGCCGGCGAGCGCTGGTCGCAGCCGGAATGGACGCCGATGTTCGAGCGCCCCAACGCGCTGATCCAGATCGCACGCGACGACGACGGTGCGTACTGGCTCGGCAGCCAGCGCGGCCTGTGGCGCGTTTTGCCGGGACAGGTGCCGGTGCCGGTGCCGCTGGGCGGGCCGGGCATCGTCAGGCCGATCACCGCGCTGCTGCGCACCGACGACGGCGCGCTGTGGGTGCCGGTCGCCGGCGCGGGCCTGGGGTATCTGCGTTCGGACTGGCGCTCGGTCGCGCAGTTCTCGCGCGCCGGCGGCGTGCTCCAGGGCGAGTTCTATCGCGCCATCGCGCCGGCGCACGACGGCGGCGTGTGGCTCGGTGCCTACAACGGCCTGGTCGAGCACATCGACGCCGAAGGCGAGATTTCCAGCTTCGGCGACGACGTGCGCGACCGGCTGCGCGACGTGCGCATGTACGCCATCGCCGAGGACCTGGACGGCCGCCTGTGGATCGGCGCCAGCGGGCGCCTGCTGCGGCTGTCGTCCGACGGCGCCATCGACGAGTGGAAGCGCGCGCGCACCAGCGACGCCATGCTGCCCGGCTACGTCGACCTGCTGCGCATCGCCCCCGATGGCAGCCTCTGGCTGTCCAGCAAGGGCGGCGGCATCCAGCATCGCAACCCCGCCAATGGCGCGGTGCTCCATGCCTGGCCGACGGGCGATGGCGACGGCGTCGGCAATGGCGAAACCGAGGAACTGGCGTTCGCCCCCGGCAGCGGCGAACCGTGGATCGCCGGTGCGCAAGGCCTGGCGCGCCTGGATGCCGCCAGCGGCCGTTTCGTGCCGGTGCCGGCGATGGCCGGCGCCAAGGTGTTCGCCTTCGCCTTCGACGGCCCAGATGCGCTGTGGCTGCAGCGCCTGTCCGGGCTGGAGCGCTACGAACGCGACAACGGCCAGTGGCGGCGCAGCGCCAGCGTGGGCGTCGAAGCCGGCCTGCCGTCGGTGGGTGCCGCCGGTCTGCTCGTGGACGCGCAGCACCGGGTGTGGATGTCCACCACGCGCGGCCTGTTCCGCTGGACGCCGTCGACCCTGCGCCTGCGCCAGTACGGCGTCCAGCAGGGCATCGGCAGCCAGGAATTCCTCGAGCGCGCCATCACCATCACCGCCGGCGGCATGCTCGCCGCCACCACCGCCGACGGCGGTGTGGTGCTGGTCGATACCCTCGCTGCAGAACACGCGCCGGCCACGCCGACGCTGCGGATCGATTCGTTCGCGGTGCGCCGCGACGGCCGCTGGCAGCCGCTGCCGCTGCAGCCGGCGATGTCGCTGTCGCCTAGCGAACACGAGTTCACCGTGCGCGCGCGCCTGCTGGCCTACGACGACCCCGAGTCCAACCGCTACTGGTCGAAGCTCGAAGGCTTCGACAGCGACTGGGTACAGCAGGGTGCCAGCGGCGAACGCAGCTTCACCGGCCTGCCCGCCGGCAGGTACACGCTGCGCATGCGCGCCGCCGACGCCGCCGGCGCCGCCGCCGGCGAGCAGGTGCTCAAGCTCGTCGTGCGGCCGCCGTGGTGGCGCACCGCGTGGGCGCGCGTGGCGCTGGTGCTGGCCGCGCTGCTGATGCTGTGGAAGGGCGCCACCGACTATCGCCAGCGCCTGCGCCGCCGCAGCGACTGGCAGATGGCCCAGCACCAGCGCGAAGTCGCCGAGCAGGCCTCGCAGGCCAAGAGCCGCTTCCTCGCCACCCTGGGCCACGAAGTGCGCACGCCCATGACCGGCGTGCTGGGCATGAGCGAGCTGCTGCTGGCCACCGACCTCGATGCCCGCCAGCGCGGTTACACCGAATCGATCCGCAATGCCGGCGACCACCTGATGCGGCTGGTCAACGACGCCCTCGACCTGGCCCGGATCGAAGCGGGCAAGCTCGAACTCGACGCCCGTCCGTTCGACCTGCATGCGCTGGTCGCCGACGTGGTCGCGCTGATGGCGCCGGTGGCGCGCAAGCGCGGGCTGCGCTTCGAGCAATCGCTGGCCGCCGACACCCCGCGCTGGGTCAGCGGCGACGCCGTGCGCCTGCGCCAGATCCTGCTCAACCTGCTCGGCAACGCCATCAAGTTCACCGACCGGGGCGAAGTCGCGCTGCGCGTGCAGCCGCACGGCGATGGCGTGCGCGCGGTGGTCGGCGACACCGGCCCCGGCCTCAACGACGAGCAGAAGCAGCGCCTGTTCCGCCGCTTCGAACAGGCCGAAGGCGCGCGCACCGCGGCCCGCTACGGCGGCAGCGGCCTGGGCCTGGCGATCTGTCAGGAACTCGCCGACGCCATGGGCGGCCGGATCGTCGTCGACAGCGCGCCGGGGCAGGGCACCCGCTTCAGCGTCGACCTGCCGCTGCCCGCCGTCGCGTCCCCGGCCACGGCCGCCGCCGCCCGCCCCGCGACCGAGGCAGCCGCGCCCGGCCCCCAGCAGCTGCTGCTGGTCGAAGACGACCCCACCGTGGCCGAAGTCATCACCGGCCTGCTGCGCGCGCAGGGCCACCGCGTGGTCCACGCCGCCCACGGCCTGGCCGCGCTGGCCGAGGCTTCCGCGCAGCGCTTCGACCTGGCCCTGCTCGACCTCGACCTGCCCGGCCTCGACGGCCTCGCCCTGGCCCGGCAGCTGCGCGCAAGCGGTTTCACCCAGCCGCTGCTCGCCGTCACCGCCCGCGCCGACCCCGATGCCGAACCCCAGGCCCGGGCCGCCGGCTTCGACGGCTTCCTGCGCAAACCCGTCACCGGCGAAATCCTCGCCGACGCCATCCAGGCGCTGCTGCCCGCCGCCCCCGCCAGCGCCCCCGCCGTCCCGCCGGCCCCGCCTGCCCCGCCCTTGTAGGAGCGGCTTCAGCCGCGAACCCGCGTCACCCCATTTTGTTGGCAAGCAAAGCAGCCCGCACGCAGCCCCACCAGGAATCGCCCGGCGCGGCCCGGCATTCCTAGGAAAACTTCTCCCCCGGCCCCGATCCACCCCTTCCCGCGGCTACCATTCCCTCCCTTGCCCCGCGTCGGTCCCGTCGCACGCAGGGCAGGACAGGGGGGAGCATGACCACACTGACCGATCGTTTCAGCCGGGCCGTCGACTACGCCCGCATCGCCCACGCGCGGCAGCTGCGCAAGGGCACCTACGTCCCGTACCTGAGCCACGTGCTCGGCGTCGCCGCGCTGGTGATCGAGTTCGGCGGCAACGAGGACCAGGCCATCGCGGCCCTGCTGCACGACACCATCGAGGACTGCGGCCAGGCCCACGAAGCCATGATCCGCGCCCTGTTCGGCGAGGCCGTCGTCGACATCGTCATCGCCTGCACCGACGTCTCCGCCGAAGCCCGCGCCGCCGATGCCGATCCCGAGATTGCCCGCAGCAACTGGTACGACCGCAAGCGCGCCCACCTGGCCAACACCATCGACGCCGACGACAGCGTGCTGCTCGTCAGCGCCTGCGAAAAGCTCCACAACGCCCGCGCCATCGTCCAGGACCTCGAGAACGCCGCCATCGGCGTGGCCGTGTTCGATCGCTTCAACGGCGGCCGCGAAGGCACGCTGGGCTACTACCAGTCGCTGGCGCACGTGTTCGCCACCCGCAACGTCGTGGTTGCCGGCGAATTCGACATCGCCGTCGGGCGCATGCACGAACTGGCCGGCCACAGGCCGCGCCTGCCGCTGCGCTCGGCCGAAGAGGTCGAGCGCCGGCGCATCCTCGACTGCCACTGAAACCTCGCGACAACGTCCAACGACAGGGGATCGGGACATGGAACAGCAGACCGGCACCGCAGCAACCACCCAGGCCGCGACACCCGAGCAGGCGCCCGGCTGGCTCACCCGGCAACTGGGCGACTTCCGCACCTGGCGCACCACCATCACCGCACACCCGCTGAAGGGCGCCGTGTTCGCCATCGCGCTGTTCGTGCTCGGCGTGCTCGGCAACGAAGCGGCCGACCGGGTGATGCAGAACTTCCGCGAGCCCGACGACTTCCTCGTGCAGATGAAGGACGAGCAGAAGCAGAACTTCGACGCCCTCAGGAACAGCCTGTCCGAACTCAAGGGCTCGCTCGACGGCAGCGGCAACGCCGCCCTGCGCAACGTCGCCTCCGCGGCCGAAGCGCTGAAGAACACCAACGCCCGCCTGATCGAGGAATTCACCCTGGCCAAGCGCGAGAACGACACCCTGCGCCAGGCCGTGCGCGACGCCACCGGCATGGAAGGCGGCTCGGACTTCATCGTCGGCGAGAACAGCGCCTGGCAGATCGACCCCGAGACATCCATCGGCCTGGACGGCGTCGCCGCCAGCTACGTCGCCATCAACCTCACCTCGCGCGACAGCGACACCTCGGTGCGCAAGACCCTCAACCCCGGCGAAGCGATCGCCTACACCAGCGCCAGCGGGCAGGCCTGCAAGATCGCCCTGCACACGATCAACAACGCGCAGCCGGGGAGTGCTTCGTTTTCGAGGATTTGCCGCGCGGGGGCATAACCACCGCGCCACGCGCCCTTCGTAGGAGCGGCCCATGGCCGCGATTTGTCCGGCCCGGAGCCAGGGCATCGACCCCGGGCGGAGGTTTCCCCAGACGCAGCCATGAACAGCACGCACCAGGGGAGGGCGCGCGCATGAAAACAACCAAACCCATCGCCACCCTCGCGGCCTGCCTGCTCGCCGCCGCCTGCGTCGCGGAAACGCCGCAGCACGAACCCCGTGCCAGCACCATTGAGGCGCCCGCGCCCCAGCGAGCCGGCCAGCCCGTCGACCCCCTCAAGACCGCCGGCCACATCGCCGCCGCGCGCGTGGCCGCCATCACCGGCAACCAGGAAGGCGTGCGCCAGAACATGGAAGCCATGACCGAAGACGTGCGCCGCGCCATGAAATTGCCCGACGCCGGCCGCCCCATCGACCCGGAATCCGCGCGCGCCGCCATCCGCACCATGCCCGGCGTGCGCTCCGTCGCCTGGCTCGATCGCAGCAACCTGCTCGTGCGCATCACCGGCGCCGAACTCCGCACTTACGGCTTCATCGACCAGGTCTGCCAGCGGCTGGAACCGCTCGGCGATACCCTCGCCGTCGTCGTCCACCTGCGCAACGCCAATCCCCGCACCCGCGACGAAGCCGACAGCCTTGGCCGCAACTGCCAGCTCGCCCCCGGCGACGTCGCCCTGCTGCAGCGCGAACGCAAGGTCGACTCCCTCGACCCGGCCTTGCGCGCCCGATTCCGCGCCGATACCGAACGTGGCCGGGCATCAGGCTCGCTACCACAGGCGACGGGAAATCGGGCCGCACTGGACGCGATTCCAGAAATGTAGGCGCACGCAGAGAAGCCGCTGATCTCCCGACAGCAGCTAAACTCTCCTGCACCACAAGTTCACTGCTCATAGACCAGTCGGTTCACAGTGGGAGACCGATTCACGAGGGTTCCATGCACGTCAAGGAAAGCACCATCGAGCAGGAACTCATCGATAAACTCGGCGAGCTCAAGTACACACAGCGCGCGGACATTCGCGACCGCGCCGCGCTGGAGCGCAACTTCCGCGCGCATTTCGAGGCGCTCAACCGCGTCACCCTGAGCGACGCCGAGTTCCAGCGCCTGCTGGAAGACATCGTTACTCCCGACGTCTTCGCCGCCGCCCACACCCTGCGCCACCGCAACGCCTTCACCCGCGACGACGGCACGCCGCTGAATTACACCCTGGTCAACATCCGTGACTGGTGCAAGAACACCTTCGAGGTGGCCAGCCAGCTGCGCATCAATACCGACTACAGCCACCACCGCTACGACGTGATCCTGCTGATCAACGGCGTGCCGGTGGTGCAGATTGAACTCAAGACGCTGGGTATCAACCCGCGTCGCGCGCTGGAGCAGATCGTCGAGTACAAGAACGATCCCGGCAACGGCTACACGCGCACACTGCTGTGCTTCATCCAGCTGTTCGTGGTCAGCAACCGCGACAACACCGTCTATTTCGCCAACAACAACGCCCGGCATTTCTCCTTCAACGCGGACGAGCGCTACCTGCCGGTGTACGAATACGCCGCACCGGACAACCGCAAGATCAAGGGCATCGACGCCTTCGCCGAGGCCTTTCTGGCCAAGTGCACGCTGGGTCAGATGATCAGCAGGTACATGGTGCTGGTGGCCAGCGAGCAGAAGCTGCTGATGATGCGGCCGTACCAGATTTACGCGGTCGAGAATATCGTCAAATGCATCGACGAGAACCGGGGCAACGGCTACGTCTGGCACACCACCGGCAGCGGCAAGACCCTCACCAGCTTCAAGGCCTCCATCCTGCTCAAGGCCAACCCGGCCATCGAGAAGTGCCTGTTCGTGGTCGACCGCAAGGACCTGGATCGCCAGACCCGCGAGGAGTTCAACCGCTTCCAGGAAGGTTGCGTGGAGGAGAACACCAACACCGGCGCACTGGTGCGGCGCATGTTGTCCGACGATGCGGCCGACAAGGTCATCGTCTGCACCATCCAGAAGCTGGGTCTGGCGCTGGACGGCGGCAGCACGCGCAACCAGAGCCGCGAGCAGCGCGGCCTCACCACGCACGCCGAGCAGCTCCAGGCCCTGCGCGACAAGCGCATCGTGTTCATCTTCGACGAATGCCACCGCTCGCAGTTCGGCGACAACCACCAGGCCATCAAGGCGTTCTTCCCCAACGCCCAGCTGTTCGGCTTCACCGGCACGCCCATCTTCGAACAGAACGCCAGCTACAAGCGCATCGAGGGCGAGGAACAGACGCTCAAGACCACGGAAGATCTGTTCCAGCAGTCCCTGCACGAATACACCATCACCCACGCCATCGAGGACAGGAACGTCCTGAAGTTCCACGTGGATTATTTCAAGCCCGACGGCAAGCACCCGGTCAAGCCCGGCGAGCCTTTGGCCAAGCGCGCCGTGGTCGAGGCCATTCTGGCCCGGCACCACACCGCCACCGGCGGGCGCCGCTTCAATGCCCTGCTGGCCACAGCAAGCATCAACGACGCGATCGAGTACTACGCGCTGTTCAAGACCGCGCAGGCCGAGAAGCAGCAGGCCGATCCCGATTACGTGCCGCTCAACATCGCCGCGGTGTTCTCCCCGCCGGCCGATGTCAGCGCCGACGTGAAGCAGCTGCAGGAAGACCTGCCGCAGGAGCAGGCCGACAACAAGAGGAATCCCGAGGAAAAGAAGGCGGCGCTGGCGGCCATCATCGGCGACTACAACGCCGCGTTCGGCACCAACCACCGCATCGAGGAGTTCGACGGCTACTACCAGGACGTGCAGCAGCGCATCAAGGACCAGCAGTTCCCCAATGCCGACCTGCCGCGCAAGGGCCGCGAGAAGCTGGACATCGTGATCGTGGTGGACATGCTGCTCACCGGCTTCGACAGCAAGTACCTCAACACCCTGTACGTGGACAAGAACCTCAAACACCACGGCCTGATCCAGGCGTTCAGCCGCACCAACCGCGTGCTCAACGACACCAAGCCCTACGGCAACATCCTCGACTTCCGCGGCCAGCAGAAGGAGGTCGATGCCGCCATCGCCCTGTTCTCCGGGGTCAAGGCCGAGCAGGCGCGCACCATCTGGCTGGTGGACACCGCGCCGGTGGTGATCGAGAAGCTCAAGGAAGCGCGCGACCAACTCGACAGCTTCATGGCCTCGCAGGGCCTAAGCGGGAAACCCGAGGACATCGCCAACCTCAAGGGCGATGCCGCCCGCGCCGGCTTCGTCGAGCGCTTCAAGCAGGTGCAGAAGCTGAAGGTGCAACTGGATCAGTACACCGACCTCACCCCCGAACAGGCGCAGCAGATCGACCAGGTGCTGCCGCGCGACGAACTCAACGCCTTCCGCGGCGCCTACCTCGAAACCGCGCAGCGCCTGCGCGCGCAGCAGGCCAAGCCGGACGGCAAGAAGAACGAGGACATCGACCAGCTCGATTTCGAGTTCGTGCTGTTCGCCTCCGCCACCATCGACTACGACTACATCATGAAGCTGGCGGCGGACATCTCCATGCAGCCGGCCGGCAAGGCCAGCATGAGCCGCGAGCAGCTGATCGGCCTGATCGCCGGCGATGCCAAGTTCATCGACGAGCGCGAGGAGATCAGCGAGTACGTGCGCGGCCTGAAGGCCGGTGCCGGCCTGGACGAAGCCGCCATTCGTGCCGGTTACGAGGCCTTCAAGCAGGACAAGGCCGCCCGTGCGCTGGCTGCGGTGGCAGAAACGCACGGCCTGCCGGTCGCCCGCCTGCAGGCCTTCGTCGAAGCCGTGCTGGCGCGACGCATCCTCGACGGCGAGGCGCTGACCGAACTACTGGCGCCGCTGGAGTTGGGCTGGAAGGCGCGCGCGCAGAAGGAAGAAGCGCTGATGGATGAGTTGACTCCGCTGTTACGCAAGCGCGCTGGCGGGCGCGAGATCGCCGGGCTTTCTGCCTATGAGACAGAAAAGTGAGAAATGAGAAATCAGAAGTGAGAAAGAAAAGCAGCGCAGGCAAGCTGGCTACGCTTTCGCCTGCTTCCAACTGCTCACTTTCTACTTCTCGCTTCGTTCTGCCGAAGCTGAGGTTTCCGGAGTTTCGAGACGCTCCGGCATGGCAACGGACTTCGCTTGGAAAAATTGCCGAGATAGAACTAGGAAAGATGCTTGACGCCAACAAGCACACGGATGGGCGCCTGCTTCCCTACATCAACAATATTTCGTTGCGATGGAATAGCGTGGATACATCAAGCCTTCCTCAGATGCGCTTCAAGGAAAGCGAACTCGAGCGCTACGGCTTACAAGAGGGCGATGTCTTGGTCTGCGAAGGTGGTGAGCCGGGACGTTCTGCGGTTTGGGATGGGCGACTTCCTGATCTGAAATTTCAGAAGGCAATTCATCGAGTCCGTTTTCACGGGCCGTTTGTGCCGAAGATTCTTGTTCTGTACTTGGAGGCAATTGCCGGAACAACTGCCTTTGAGAGTTTGTTCACGGGTGGAGGAATCAGGCACCTAACTCGCGAGACATTCGCCAAGCTCGCGATTCCCGACCTGCCTTTTCCTGAGCAGCAGCGTATCGCCGACTGCCTGACGTCGCTGGACGAGGTGATTGCCGCTCAGGGGCGCAAGGTGGAAGCGTTGAAGGCGCACAAGCGCGGCCTGATGCAGCAGCTGTTCCCCCGCGAAGGCGAAACCCGCCCCCGCCTCCGCTTCCCCGAGTTCCGCGATGCGCCGGAGTGGAGAGTTGACCCGTTATCTCGCTACATCCAAACCTTGGATGCAGGTGTGAGTGTCAATTCAGGAGATCGGCCTGCCCTTGAAAAGGAGGTCGGAATTCTGAAGACAAGTTGCGTAACCAATGGCGTTTTCGATCATTCCGAGAACAAGGTTGTCCTTGAAGCACATGAGCTTCGACGCGTGAAGGAACCCGTCCGCGCAAACACGATAATTATCAGTCGGATGAATACGATTGCGTTGGTTGGCGCCAATGCATTCGTTGAGAGGGACATGCCGGGCCTGTTCCTTCCTGACAGACTGTGGGCCGCGAAGGCGACAGGCAAAGGACATCCGCGCTTCCTGGCTTACGTTCTTGGCTCAGACCAAGGGAGAGCTGCATTGTCTGAGTTGGCGGCAGGGTCTTCGGGGACGATGAAGAACATCGGCAAGACCGACGTACTAGCTCTGAAAGTCTCTGCGCCAGTTCTTGCCGAACAACAACGCATTGCCGACTGCCTCGCCTCCCTCGACACCCGAATCACCGCCGAATCCAAAGAGCTCGCCGCCCTCAAGACCCACAAGCAGGGCCTGATGCAGCAGCTGTTCCCCGCGCCGGAAGCGGTCAGCGCATGAGCGGCGTGATCCTTTACACCACCGAGGACGGCGCCAGCCGCATCCAGTTGCGCGCCGACGGCCAGGCCGTCTGGCTGACGCAGGCCGAGATGGCGGAGCTGTTCGATGTCACCACCGAAAACATCTGCCAGCATCTGAAAAACATCATTTCAGACAGGAAGTTGGAGCCTGAACGAACTACCGAGGAATCCTCGGTAGTTCAGCGCGAGGGCGGGCGCGAAGTGCGCCGGCTGGTCGCGGTCTACAACCCGAACAGCGAAAACAGCAGGAAGCCCGTGCCGCCGATGCCGCCGACGAGGCCGAGCTGGCCGCGCTGGAAAACAGGATCAAGAAACGTTTGAAGCCATGAACGACAAAGACCAGAAACAACTCGGCAAGACCCTCTGGGCCATCGCCGACCAGCTGCGCGGCGCAATGAACGCGGACGACTTCCGCGACTACATGCTGTCCTTCCTGTTCCTGCGCTACCTGTCGTGGAACTACGAGGAGGCCGCGAAGAAGGAACTGGGTGCCGACTACCCGGACCCGGAAGCAATCGGCAACGGCGGCAGGACGCCGCTGTCGGTGTGGTATGCGGACAATGCTGCCGACGTGCCTGCGTTCGAGCAGCAGATGCGGCGCAAGGCGCATTACGTCGTCAAGCCGCAGTACCTGTGGGGCCACATCGTCCATCTGGCCAAGACCCACAACGACGAGCTGTTGAACACCCTGCAGCAGGGCTTCAAGTACATCGAGGAAGAATCCTTCCAGAGCCACTTCCAGGGCCTGTTCTCGGAGATCAATCTCGCCTCGGACAAGCTGGGCCGCAAGTACGCCGACCGCAACGCCAAGCTGTGCGCGATCATCACCGAGATCGCCAAGGGCATCGCCGAGTTCTCCACCGACGTCGATGCGCTGGGCGATGCCTACGAATACCTGATCGGCCAGTTCGCCGCGGGTTCCGGCAAGAAGGCCGGCGAGTTCTATACCCCGCAGCAGATCTCCAACATCCTCTCCGCCATCGTCACCCTGGACAGCCAGGAGCCGAAGGCCGGCCCGCGCAGCAAGCTGGACAGCGTGTTCGATTTCGCCTGCGGCTCCGGCTCGCTGCTGCTTAACGTGCGGCACCGCATGAAGAAGGCGGGCGGTAGCATCGGCCGCATCTACGGCATGGAGAAGAACATCACCACCTACAACCTGGCGCGGATGAACATGCTGCTGCACGGGGTGAAGGACACCGAATTCGAGATCCATCACGGCGACACCCTGACCAACGACTGGGACTTCCTCCGCGAGACCAACCCGGCGAAGAAGCCGCAGTTCGATGCGGTGGTGGCCAATCCACCTTTCAGTTACCGCTGGGAGCCGGGCGAGGCCACGGCTGAGGACATGCGATTCAAGAACCATGGCGTGGCACCCAAGAGCGCCGCTGACTTCGCCTTCCTGCTGCACGGCCTGCACTACCTGAAGGACGACGGCGTGATGGCCATCATCCTGCCGCACGGCGTGCTGTTCCGCGGTGGCAAGGAAGCGGACATCCGTACCAAGCTGCTCAAGGACGGTCACATCGACACCGTGATCGGCCTGCCGGCCAACCTGTTCTATTCCACCGGCATCCCGGTCTGCATCCTGGTGCTGAAGAAGTGCAAGAAGCCGGACGACGTGCTGTTCATCAACGCGGCCGAGCACTTCAGCAAGGGCAAGCGCCAGAACCAGCTGGATGACGGGCACATCCGGCGCATCGTCGATACCTACCAGCAGCGCCCGGAGAAACCGGTTGAGCGCTACGCGCGCCGCGTGCCGATGCAGGAAATCATCGACAACGACTACAACCTCAACATCTCGCGCTATGTCAGCACGGCAGAGGCGGAGAAGGAGATCGTGCTCAAGGACGTGCACGCAGAGCTGGAAGCGATCGCAACGGAGATCGACAAGGCGAAGCAGCGCCACAATGCGTTTCTCGCGGAGCTTGGGTTGGCGCCTTTGCCATGAGCATGGATCGCCGCCCGCAAACCATCCAGATTTTCCTGCCGTCCGGCGACCCGCAGGGCATCCGGACCGCCGAGATCACCACCCGCATCGTGCGCATGATCGAGGTGCCGCGCAGCCTGCTGTCCGATTTTTTCAGGATGCCGGAAGCCGAGCAGGTCGGCGTGTACTTCCTGTTCGGCGAGGACGAGCAGGCCGGCGCGCCCAAGGCGTACATCGGACAGACCGGCACGCTCAGGCAGCGGCTGTCGCAGCACGGCCAGCAGAAGGAATTCTGGAATCGCGCATTGGTGGCGGTGTCATTGACGAACAGCCTGACCAACACCCATGCCAGCTATCTGGAATGGCTGTCCATCGCGCAGGCGCAGAAGGCCGGTCGTTACCTGCTGGACAACGGCAATGCCGGCGGCCGGCCGCACACCCCGCCGCCGCTGGAAGCCGAGTGCGATGAGTTGCACGAGACGATCCGGGTCCTGCTGGCGACACTCGGCTACCCGGTCTTCCAGCCGCTGGCGCGGTCCGAGGTGGTGGCGCAGCCGGACGAGGTGTTTTATTGCCGCGCCTCGGAGGCCGACGCGCGCGGCCTCTACACCGAGGAAGGCTTCGTGGTGCTGGCCGGTTCAAGCGGCCGCCTGGACACCGTGCCGTCCTTCCAGAGCCACGGCTACCACCGCGTGCGCGAGCAGTTGCTGGAGCAGGGGGTGCTGGCGGCCGAAGGTGGACGCATTCGCTTCACCCGCGACCACCTGTTCCAGTCGCCCAGCGGCGCCGCGGCCTGCGTGACCGGCCGCACCGCCAATGGCTGGATCGAATGGAAGGATGCGCAAGGAAGGACGCTCGGGGAGCGCAAGCAGGCGTAGCGCGTCGGGCTGAGCCGCGGGTGATATCCGTCCAACGCTGCAAGCAATAGCTCAGCGCATCAAGCTTCACGCGGCGAACGCCAGCCGTGGTCTGCGAAATCCCGCCCAGCCACTGGCGCACGTCGGCAGGGCACCGCGAGTTGCCGGCGAAACAACCCGCCCCGCGAACCGGCGAGCGCCTAGTTCCAACCGAAAAGCCCCGCGTGCGATGGCGGAACCGCCGCGCGCCAGCGCAAAACCCTTGCGCGCGAATGAAAAAGTGCCGGCTTCCGACCGATCCGCCTTGCGTGCAAGGCCTGGACCCTTGCGCGCAAGGGTGCGGGGCTTGCGGATCGCAAGGTTCCGGGCCTGCGCGCAGGGTCGCGGGCTTGCGCGCAAGGGTTTCGGGTCGGAGCGCGGGGCTTTGACCCTTGCGCGCAAGGGTCGGGGGCTTGCGGATCGGGGCGCCGGGGGCTTGCGCGCAAGCCTGGGCGGCGGCGTTCGGGGTGATCCGGTCGGC
This sequence comes from Luteimonas mephitis DSM 12574, assembly GCF_000422305.1. GTDB lineage: Bacteria > Pseudomonadota > Gammaproteobacteria > Xanthomonadales > Xanthomonadaceae > Luteimonas > Luteimonas mephitis. The sequence goes on from NZ_AULN01000012.1 coordinate 349,425, forward strand.
GGTCGGGGGTTTTTGGCTTGCGCGCAGGGGTTCGGGGGTTGCGTGCAGCGGTTACGGGCTTGCGCGCAAGGGTCCGGGGTCTGCGCGCAAGGCTTCGACCCTTGCGCGCAAGGGGCCGCGGCTTGCGGGGTTGGGGCGGCGTGGGGAGGTGGAGTGAGGGCGCAGGGGTCGAGGGGAGGTGAGGGCGCAGCGGTCGGGGGCGTAGCCCCGACCTACGGCGGTCGGTGGCGGGCGATGGGTGGTGGGCGGTTGGCGATTGGTAGTAGGCGGTCGGTGGTTGGCCGCCGGCGGGGGCGGTCGGAGGCGAGAGTCAGGGCATTCCGACCGCCCAATGCGGACTTTTCCTACGCGAGGACGCGGCTGCCGCTGATAGGCCGGGCGGGCGGTTTGCGGTCAACTGTCTGCACCGGTCAGGCAGGCCGGTTTCCATCCATCAGGCAGGTCCGACACGGACAAAGGAATGCACATGAGTCAGAACCGCATCGATATCGAACTTTCCACCGAGGCCCTGGCGGCCGTCGACGGTGCGCTGGGCGTGCTGGAAGAACACCTCGCCCCGCTGGTCGGGCTGAGCCCGGACGAGCGCAAGGGGCTCAGCCGGATGGGCGACAAGTCCGAGGCGTTCTGCCGGCAGGCGGTGGTCGCCTTCACCGAGAACCCGGACGTGCTGCCGCGCAACTTCGACCTGGACGCCTACCGGCGCGACCTGGCCATGCTCGACGCGCTGCGCCCGCGCCTGTCGAAGATGGGCCGGCTGTTCGAGCGCATGCAGGACACCGAAACGGCGCTGGGCAGTGACCTGATGGCGAACTCGCTGGAGGGCTACGCGGTGCTCAAGGTGTCCGGCAAGGGCGCGGGCCTTGAGAGCCTGCGGCAGATGCTTTCCGCCCGCTTCGCCCGCAGCCCGCGCCCCGCCGCGGCCCCCCCAGCGCCGGCGCCCACGCCCACACCCGAGTCCTCGCCGTAACCCGCTGCTGCGTGATCGCGTGGCTCCTCCCCTGGCAACGCGATCCACGCACGGAAGGCCCCGCATCGCGGGGCCTTTTTTTTCGTCGCGGGTGGCAGGTCTCCCGTGGCCGGTGGCCGTGGTGGCCGTGATGGCAGGATCCGGGGCGGCGCCGTCGCGCGCCCGGCGCATCGCCCTGCCGGCGGGCCATGTCGCGCTGGTCGCCTGATGCCGGGGGCGGTGGGTTCGGCGCTGCTGCCCGTCATTGCCGGGGATGGGCAGGAAACCCCGCCTCGCCGGGGAGGTGCGCAACGTCTTTGCCCGGCGCCATCGCACTGACTGCCTTCATCGCCTGGACGCTTGTACTGCTCGCCCTCATGGCAGCCGTCCGGTGGCAGCTGGTGTTGCGCGGAGATGCGTGTTGACGGCTCCACGCCTGGCAACGCCAACCTGTCGCCCTTCCTGCGGCGGCTTGCCCGGCGCACGCCAACGATCTCGAGAAACTTCCCATGCCCGGCGCGCTTCTTCCCGTTGCCATCGCCACGAAGTTGCCATCGCCTCGAACAGTCCGGCCATGGCGGATCCCCTGGCCCGCCCGTGGCCTGGTGCCGGGATCTTCCAGTCGGCCGTTCACGCGGCTTCCGCGCCGCCGCGGGCGGTTACCATCCGCTTCACGGCCTTTGCCGTGCAGATGGCCATCGCCTGTGCCGGGCTTCCAGGTTGCCGGCATCGGCGCGGCCTGGCCATTCGTCCGGGGCCGGTGCCGCTCCGTGGCGCCGTTTGATCCGGGCGTTGGATTTCGAGGGAGGGCCTGCAGGTGCTCAGAGAAGTCGGCGGCGTTGCCATCCAGCCCAGGCACCTGGCCTCATGCCACTGTGGCGCCGTGGTGCTGGAGCTCGACCTGCCCAACGGCATCGAGGATCCACGCCGGTGCGACTGCTCGATCTGCCGTCGCAAGGGTGCCGTGGTGGCCTCCGTGCCCTTGTCCGGCATCCGTGTCGTGAAAGGTGCGGAGCACCTGCGGCTCTACGAGTTCAACACCCGCACGGCCAGGCACTGGTTCTGCGGCATCTGTGGCATCTACACGCATCATCAGCGCCGCTCCAATCCCGGGCAGTACGGCTTCAATGTCGGATGCCTCGAGGGCGTCAACCCGTTCGCCATTGCGGACGTGCCCGTCAATGACGGGGTCAACCACCCGGCGGATCGGGTCGAGGCCTGACCGCTCATCCCCAGGTGGCCGCAGGCGCGGGTGCAAGCCGCGCGGCCATCCAGTCCGAATCAACGAGGAGCACGGCATGACGGATTTCGGCCCCACCTTCGCATCGCTGTCCGCGCTGCTTCGCAGGCACGCTGCCGGGATGTCCATCAAGACCGATGTGCCCGGCAACCTCTACGTTGAACTTCCCGCGGCGACGCCCAGGGCCAAGCCCGGGTTCTTCGGTGCGGTGCAGGCGAAGAAGTCCTACGTCAGCTACCACCTGATGCCGGTGTACGAGGATCCCGCGCTCCTGGACGGCATCAGCGACGCGCTGCGCAAGAGGATGCAGGGCAAGTCGTGCTTCAACTTCACCGCCGACGATCCGCAGCTGTTCAGGGAGCTTGATGCATTGACCGGCAAGTGCGCGGCGGCATCCCGGCGATCAAGTCCGCGCAGCTGACAGCCCGTTCAAGCGCAACCCGTTTCGCGGATCCGCGGCGATGCGGCTTCCGCCGAACGAGCCGGACGGAAGCCGCAGGCACCGCGCCTTGGGCCTGCCATGCGCTGCCTAGTTGAGCAGCTGGAACCCGGCCACCGCAGTAAGGATTGCGGCGAGGATGGCGTAGTTGCCGTTGTCGTCGCGATAGCCGTAGCGGTAACGGTCGCCGTAGCCGTCGTCGTAGCCGCGCTGGTAGCCCTGGCGGAAGTAGTAGTTGTATTCGCTCTGCGGGATGTAATAGCCGTTGTAGCCGTAGTTGGCGTCCTGGTAGGCGTAGTCGTCGCGGTAGTCGTCGCGCCAGCCGTCCTGGCGGTCGGCGCGGCCGGCGTACAGGCCTTCCTGGTAACCATAGTTGATGGCCTGGCGGATCAGCTCGGCGCCGTAGCGGTTGGTGCGCTGCCAGCTGCCGCGGTAGGAGTAGCGATAGTTGTCGGGCGTGTAGTAGTACGGGTCGTTGTAGTAGTTGTAGGCGCGGGCGTTCCAGCGCGCCTGCTGCTGGCGCACGCGGTTGTAGTACTGCTGCTGGTAGCGGTACTTGGCCATGCGGTGCTGCTGCTGCAGCCGGTAGGCGCGCTGCTCCGCGCTGCGCTCCCAGTCGCGGCGCTCGTGGCGGTAGCGCTCGGCGCGCTGGCGCTCTTCGCGGATGCGGCGTTGCTGCTGTTCGCGGCCCAGGCGCTGCTGGTCCTCGATGCGCTGGCGTGCGCGGCGCTCGCTGTCGCGGCGGCCGTCGTCGTTGGCGCGGGTGCGCGGCAGGGCGCCGCCCACCACGCGCGGCGCGTCGTGGCGGCGCTGTTGCGGGCGCCGGTCCGCGTCGCGTGCCTGGCGTGCGTCGCGCGCACCGGCCTCGCGTTCGCGTGCTTCGCGTGCCTGCTGGTCGCGGGCACGCTGTTCGCGCGCCTGCTGTTCGCGGGCATTGGCGCGCGCGCGGTCGTCATCGTGGCGTTGCAGCTGTGCGCGACGCTCGGTGCGCTCGCGATTCAGGCGCTGCTCGTTGCGACGCGCCTGCTCCTGCCGGGCCTGCTGGCGCTCGGCCTGCTGGCGTTGGGCCTGCTGGCGCTGGGCCTGCTCGCGCTGTGCCTGTTGCCGCGCTTCGGCCTGCTGCTGGCGGGCGCGCTGTTCGCCGGCGCGGCGGTCGCTGTCGCGGCGCGCTTCGGCCTGCCGGCGCTGCTCGACCGCCTGGCGCTGCGCGGCCTGCTGTCGCTCGGCCCGCTGTCGCTGCTCGCCGGCACGGCGCTCGGCCTGCTGGCGTTGTTCGCCTGCACGGCGTTCGGCCTGCTGCCGCGAGGCCTGGTCGCGCCGGGCGTCCTGCCGGTCGCTGTCGCGGCGTTCGGGCCGCTGGTGTTTCTGCCGGTTGTCGCGTGCATCATCGTGCTGGCGTTGCTGGTCCACGCGTTCGCCGCGCGGCTGGTCGCGCGCGGCGGCGGGCGATGCAACGCCCATGGCCAGAACGGCGGCAAGCGCGATCGGGCCCACGATCTGCCGGGAGAGGGAAAGTGTCATGTCGGTCACCTGCTTCAGCGCGCCAACGTAGCGGTTGGCCCGGCATCCACTTTGCGCATGGCCGATGAATAGGCTCTGAGGGCGGCCGGCGGTGTTCAGCGGCGGGCAGGCGTAATCGTTTACGGCACCCGTTCTCTTGCGCGCTTCGAAGCGATGGGCCCGGGATTGTCGATTCCGGCCCCGCTCGCTCGTCGCACGGGCATCACCCAACGAAAAGGAACGCGCCGTGGCCCGCATGATCTTCGTCAACCTCCCGGTCTCCGATCTCCCGGCCTCGATGGCCTTCTACGAAGCCCTGGGCTTCACCAACAACCCGCGGTTCAGCGACGACACCGCCGCGTGCATGGTCTGGAGCGAGGTGATCCACGTGATGCTGTTGACGCACGCGAAGTGGCGCACGTTCACCAGCCGGCCGATCCCGCCGCCGACGTCCAGCGAGGTGTCGCTGGCGCTGTCGATGGACAGCCGCGAGGCGGTGGATGCGATGAACGCAGCGGCCGCCGCGCACGGCGGCACCGGCGACATCAATCCGGTGCAGGACCTGGGCTTCATGTACGGCCGCGACCTGGGCGATCCCGACGGGCACATCTGGGGGCCGTTCTGGATGGATCCGGAGGCGATGCCGGCGGGGTAGGTGCGCGGCGCTTCCGGTCCCCTGCAGCCAGGGGGCGCGAAGGCGGCGGCTTTTTGTGCCGAAAAGCCAGTGACGGCGGGCTTTACACATATGTCATGGTGGAATAACTTCCGGCGGCGCAGGATGTCCTGGTCGCGATCCGCGATGTCCGGGAGCCCTCCGATGTCCACCTCATTCAAACCCCTTGGCCTTGCCGTTGCGCTGGCGCTGGCCGGCTGCAGCCAGGCCGCGCCGTCGGCCGACACCGCCGAGCTGGCGCCTCCGGCCGACACCGCGGCCGAGGCCCCCACCACCGTGGCCGACGCCGCGCCGGCCGCCGAAGCCGCCGCCGTCCCCGCGCCGCAGCTGCAGGCGGCGATGCGCGACCTGTGGCACGGCCATATCGTCCACGCGCGCGATTACGTGATCGCCGTGCATGCCGGCAACGATGCCGACGCCAAGGCCGCCGCCGATGCGGTGGTCGACAACGCCAGGCAGATCAGCGGCGCGGTCGCCGGCTTCTACGGCCAGGCCGGCGGCGACCAGATGCTCACCCTGCTGGGTGGCCACTGGGGCGCAGTGAAGGCGCTGACCGATGCCCGCGCGGCCAAGGACGACGCCGGCGCGACCAAGGCAATCGACGACCTCAACGCCAACGCCGCCGCGATCGCCAAGTTCCTCGCCGGCGCCAATCCCAACCTGCCCGAAGACACCGTGCACGGCCTGATGCTGGCGCACGGCGCGCACCATGCGCAGCAGATCAACCTGATCCTGGCCGACGACACCGCAGGCGAGGCGCAGGAGTGGGCCGCGATGCAGGCGCACATGGACATGATCGCCGACGCACTTGCCGCCGCCATCGCAAAGCAGTTCCCGGACAAGGCCAGCTGAGGGCGCGACGATGCAAGGGCTCGCGCAGTTCGGAGATACCCGGCAGCGGCTGCTCAGGCAGCTGCTGCTGGCCCGCGACGGGACCGGGGTCGAGGAGCTGTGCGAGCGCCTGCGCATCAGCCACAACGCGGTACGCCAGCACCTGACCACGCTGATCGTCAGCGGCCTGGTCCAGCGCGTCGAGCCGCGCCCGACTGGCGGCCGGCCGCAGGCGCGCTATGCGCTGACCGAGCAGGGACGGGAGCTGTTCCCGCGCAACTACGGTGCGATTTCGGCGGCGCTGATCTCGCAGCTGGTAGCGCGCGTGGGCGAGGCGGAAGTAGGCGCGATGCTGCAGGAACTCGGCACCACGGTGGCCGCCACCCAGGTCCCGCTGCAGGCCGACAGCGGCGAAGCGCTGGCGCGTGCGCTGGCGCAGCGGCTCGACGCGCTCGGCTACGAAGCGATCCCGGCGCGGCATGGCGACGACTGGCAGGTGGAGGCGTTCAACTGCGTGTTCCATGGCCTGGCCAGGCAGCATCCGCAGGTGTGCAAGTTCGACATCGCCTACATGGAGGCGGCCACCGGGCGCCGCATCCACCACATGGAATGCATGGTCCGCGGCGGCCAGGTCTGCCGCTTCAAGCTCGGGCCGGAGCCGTCACGGGGCGCGGCGGTGACCGGCGGCGGGAGCTGACATCAGCCTGCTGTTGTAGCAGCGGCTTCAGCCGCGAGTTCTTCGTTCCGATCCCGTTGGCAAAGAGCTCGCGGCTGAAGCCGCTCCTGCAGGTTTCTTTGCACAGGTTTCTTCATGCAGGTTTCTTACTACAGGTTGCGTCCTGCAGTTGCGTCCTGCGGGTTTCGCTGGAGGTGTTTGGTGACCAGGGTCATCCTCTCAGATCGCCAGTGCGTCGAGTACGTCGCGTCGCCACGGGTCGCGTTCGAACTGTCCGGTCAGCCGCCGCGTCACCATCGCCACGCCGTGCATGCCGATGCCGCGCGAAGAGATGCATTCGTGGCTGGCCTGGATGACCACGGCCACGCCGCGTGGATGCAGGACGCGCTCGAGGCTGTCGGCGATCTCGCGGGTCAGGCGTTCCTGGATCTGCAGTCGGCGAGCATGGGCATCCACCACGCGCGCGAGCTTGGAGATGCCGACCACGCGTTCGCGCGGCAGGTAGGCGACGTGGGCGACGCCGCGGATCGGCGCCATGTGGTGTTCGCAGATCGAGCGCAGCGGGATGTCGCGCAGCAGCACGATGTCGTCGTAGCCGGCGCCGTCGAAGCTGCGGCCGAGGATCCGGTCGGGGTCGAGCGCGTAGCCGCCGAACCATTCTTCGTAGGCGCGCACCACGCGCGCCGGCGTGTCGCGCAGGCCTTCGCGCGTTGGCGCGTCGCCGGCCCAGCGGATCAGGGTGCGCACCGCGGCCTCGGCTTCCTCGCGACTGGGGCGCAGGTGCGGCGGCGGGTTGTCCTGCAGCGCGTGTGTGTTCTCGACGCTGGTCTGGAGGTCTTCGAGCATGGCGTGGTTTCAAGCGGGGATACCCGAACAGATGCGCCAGCGCGCGTGAGGTTCCCGCGCGGCAGCGGCAGGCGGGAACCTGATGACGCCTGCCTCGTCCAATGCGGCGTACGCTGGACGCAGCGCCGTACTGCCAGAAATGCGTCGATGGGCGCGATGTTCCGTCGCGGTCGAGTCGCGCCGATGCGCGCTCCCGCCAATGCTTTCGCAACTGCATTCGAGGAGGTTGGCCATGGCACACACTGATTCGGTTCCGCCCGGCCCGGACCTGGGCAAGGGCGTGCCGCTGGCGAGCGTGACGCGCGGCGGCGTGCTTGCAGGACACGTCGATGGCGAGCCGGTGCTGCTGTCGCGGCTCGACGACGGTTGCCACGCGGTCGGCGGCAGCTGCACCCACTACGGCGCGCCGCTGGGCGAGGGACTGGTGGTCGATGGCGAGGTGCATTGCCCGTGGCACCACGCGTGCTTCAGCCTGCGCACCGGTGAGGCGCTGCGCGCGCCGGCGTTCGCGCCGCTGGCGCGGTGGCACACGGAAGTGGTGGGCGACACGGTGTTCGTGCGCGCGCAGGAGGATGCGGCGCCGGCGCAGCCGTCGCGCCCGCGCGTCGATCCGGGCGCGATCGTCATCGTCGGCGGCGGCGCGGCGGGATTCGCGGCGGCCACGCGGCTGCGCGACCTGGGCTTCAGCGGTCGGCTGACGATGCTCAGCGCCGACGCCGATGCGCCCTGCGACCGTCCCAACCTGTCGAAGGATTACCTGGCCGGCACCGCGGACGAGGACTGGATTCCGCTGCAGGGCCCGGAGTTCTACGCCGAACACCGGATCGACCTGCGGCTGGGCTGCGAAGTCGCCGCGATCGACGCCGCGGCGCGGCAGGTGGTCACCGGATCGGGCGAACGCCTGGGCTTCGACGCCCTGCTGATCGCCACCGGCGCCGAGCCGCGCAGGTTGCCGCTGCCCGGGTTCGACCGGCCCAACGTGTTCACGCTGCGCACGCTGGCCGATGCGCGCGCGATGATCGCGGCCTGCGCGAACGCGCGATCGGTGGCCTTCGTCGGCGCCGGCTTCATCGGCATGGAAGCCGCCGGTGCACTGCGCACGCGCGGCCTGGAGGTGCACGTGGTCGAGCCGGGCGAGGTGCCGATGGCGCGCGCGCTGGGGCCGGAAGTCGGCGGCTTCCTGGCCGGACTGCATCGCGCGCAGGGCGTCGTGTTCCACCTGCGCGCGACCGCGACCGGCTTCGACGGGCGCGTGCTCACGCTGGCCGACGGCACCACGATCGACGCCGACATGCTGGTCGTCGGCGTTGGTGTCACGCCGCGCACGCAGCTGGCCGCGGCGGCGGGGCTGGACGTGGACGACGGCATCGTGGTCGATGCACGACTGCAGTCGTCGGTGGCAGGCATCTATGCCGCGGGCGACGTGGCGCGCTATCCGCACGACGGGCAGCGCGTGCGGGTGGAGCACTGGGTGCACGCCGAACGCCAGGGCCAGGCGGCGGCCGCGAACATGCTCGGCGCCGCGCAGGCGTTCACGGACGTGCCGTTCTTCTGGACCCATCATCAGGGCGTGGAGCTGCGCTGCAGCGGCACCCTGCACGGCTGGGACGAAGTGCGGATCGACGGCGAGCCGTCCGCGCGCGATTTCACCGCGCGCTACTACCGGCGCGGCAAACTCGTCGCCGCGGCGTCGGTGGGGCGCGACCTGGAGAACCTGTCAATCGAGGCGGAACTGCGCGGCTGACCGCGCGGTGCGCCGGGTGCGTCGGCGCGCGCGGTTCCGACGTGCGGCGTGCGGCGTGCACATCACTTTCGATGGACTGCTGTTGGGCGGTCGCGTCCGCACGTGCTTGCGGAGGCGGAAGAAACCCGGATCACGGTGCGCCGACTAGCGCGGCGCGCTGGCGCCGCGTGCCGGCGGCTCCAGGTGCGGCGCGATCAGCGCCTGGAACCAGTCGACGAAAGCGGTCAGACGCTGCGAGCGCTGGCGCCGGTGCGGGTAGAGCATCGACACCGCCATCGGCGCGGCGCGCGCCTGCGCCAGCACTTCGACCAGTTCGCCGCGGTCGATCATCGGCTGCACGTCGTAGCGCGGGACCTGGATGATCCCCAGCCCGGCGCGGCAGCAGGCGATATAGCTTTCGGCGTTGTCGACGACGACCCGCGCGGGCAGCGCCGCGGTACGTAATGCGCCGTCCGCGTCCAGGTGCTCCCAGGGCATCGCGCGGCCGCTGCCGGACGCCGCGTAGCCACCAGCCAGTGTCCGTCCGCGAGGTCGCGGGCGATCAGGCCGCCGAGGTTCTTGGCGCCGCCGGCGATGAGCGCCACCTTGCCCTGGATCGAATGGTCGGCCATGCGGAATCTCCCGTGGAGGGGAGTTCATTCTATGAAGCGGGGTGCCCGCGATTGGCCGGCGCCGGCTGGATGGATTGTCCGGAAACTCCGAACAATGCCGGCGCGCGCGTGGGAAGCGTTCATGTTCGCGCGCGGGAATTGACGTTGTCGTTCCCCGGCCGCCGCTAGGGTGGGCGCCATCCGATCGTTCCGGAGGTGCGCGATGCCCGACCATGCCAAGACCGAACTGGACCACGTGCAGGACACGCTGGCGCAGCTCAAGGAGATGCGCCACTACTCCGCCAACAACGTGGAAACGCTGACCGCGCAGTGGCTGCTGTTCGACGGCGAACTGTCGAAGCTGGGCAGGACCGCGAAGATCGACGACCTGATGGTCCGCCAGGGCGAGCTGCACGAGGCGCTTGAGGGCGTGATTGCCGATTTCGAGGAGTTGGCGACGGAGCTGCAGCCGGCGCCGGAGGCGTAGGTCGGGGTTACATCCCCGACGCTTTTGATCTTCGGGTTCGCGGCTCGCGGTTCACGGTTTGCGGTTCGCCGGGCGTCGGGGGCGTAGCCCCGACCTACGGGGAAGCGCTTGTCTGGGGGCGAGCTGCACGAGGCGCTCGAGGGCGTGATCGCCGATTTCGAGGAGCTGGCGACGGAGCTGCAGCCGGCGCCGGAGGCGTAGGTCGGGGTTACATCCGCGACGCTTTTGATCTTCGGATCGCGGCTCGCGGTTCGCGGTTCGTCACGCACGTATCCCGGACCTGCGGGTGGCTTCGGGTTCGCAGGGCCGGGGCCGGGGCCCCGGCCTGCGTGGTGCGTGCGTCAGCGCGCGCTGTAGGCATGCACTTCGTCGACCAGTGCGGCGACGTGGTCGGGATTCATGTCCGGCGACATGCCGTGGCCGAGGTTGAAGACGTGGCCGTCGCGCGAGCCGTTGTTGCCGTCGCGGTAGCTGTCGAGCGCGCGGCGCACCTCGGTGCGGATCGCGTCGGGCGAGCCGTACAGCGTGGCCGGGTCGAGGTTGCCCTGGAGTGCGACCTTGCCGCCGGTGCGGCGCGCCGCTTCGCCCAGTTCAACCAGCCAGTCGACGCCGACGCCCTCGGCGCCGCTGTCGGCCAGTGTTTCGAGGTGGGTGGCGTTGCCTTTGCCGAACAGGATCAGCGGCGTGCGTTCGCTGCCTTCGCCGCGCGGGAGTTCGCGCGCGATGCGGGTGAGGTAGGGCAGCGAGAACTCGCGGTACATCGCCGGCGACAGCACGCCGCCCCAGGTGTCGAACACCTGCAGCGCCTGCGCGCCGGCCGCGCGCTGCGCGGACAGGTAGGCGATCACGGCGTCGGTGTTGACCGACAGCAGCGCATGCAGCGCCTTCGGATCGTTGTGCGCCATTGCCTTGATGCGCGCGTAGTCCTTGCTGCCGCCGCCTTCGACCATGTAGCAGGCCAGCGTCCACGGGCTGCCGGAGAAGCCGATCAGCGGCACCTTGCCGTCCAGCTCGCGGCGGATCACGCGCACCGCGTCCATCACGTAGCGCAGCTCGGTTTCCATGTCCGGCACCGCGAGCTTCGCGATCGCCGCGGCGTCGCGCACCGGATGGCGGAACTTCGGGCCTTCGCCTTCGACGAAGTAAAGCTCCAGCCCCATCGCGTCGGGGATGGTGAGGATGTCCGAGAACAGGATCGCGGCGTCGAGCGGGAAGCGCGCCAGCGGCTGCAGGGTGACTTCGCAGGCGATCTCGGGGTTCTTCGCCATCGCCAGGAAACTTCCGGCGCGCTTGCGGGTTTCGCGGTACTCGGGCAGGTAGCGGCCGGCCTGGCGCATCAGCCAGACGGGCGTGTGGTCCACGGGTTCGCGGCGCAGGGCGCGGAGGAATCGGTCGTTCTTCAGTGGGGTGATGGCCAAGCGGAATCTCCGGACAAGTCAGGATGGCGTCGGGGTGACACCCCCGACGCCGGGACCCCGGCAGTCGCGAGCGTCGGGGGTGTCACCTCGGTCTACGGGTTTTTGGGGGCGTCCGAGCCCTGCGCGAACGTCAGCTGGAAGCCGCGCTTGAGTTGCTGGTCCCGCGCGTGCTCCAGCGCGGCGACCGCGCTGGCCTGGTCGAGGAACTGTTCGCGGCGAACGGTGCTGCGGCCGCCCATCTGTCCTGTTTCGCGCACCAGTTCCCAGCCGCCGAGCAGGTCCGGCTGCAGCATCAGCTGCACGAAACGCGGCGCGTCGTGGCTGTCGGGGCGTTGTTGCAGGAACAGGCGCATGGGCCGGGCATTGTACGGCGCGGGCGGGGCGAGCGGCCGGGTCGGCATCTGGAACCGACTGTTGTGGGAGCGGCTTCAGCGGCGAATTTCGGACGGCGGCAATCCGCGGGGGTGTCCGTAGGAGCGGCGGCAGCCGCGAGCTCTTGCTTTTACGCCGCAACGCAAGAGCTCGCGGCTGCCGCCGCTCCTACGAAAGCATGTTGCTTTTCATGCGTTGCGCAGGATTCCCAGCACTGCATCTTCGGGCACATCCGGCACCACGCGGGCGCGGCCCAGGCCCTCCCACAGCACGAAACGCAGGCCGCTGGCCTGGGCCTTCTTGTCCAGGCGCATGCGGGCAAGCAGCGCGTCGGGGTCCAGGCCGGCGGGCAGTGCGGTCGGCAGGCCGAAGCGCTGCAGCAGGGCCCGCAGGATCATCGTGTCGGTATCGGTGGCCAGCCCCAGCGCAGCCGAAAGCCGAGCCGCCAGCACCATGCCGATGGCGACCGCTTCGCCATGGTTGAGCGCGCCGTAGTCCTGCGCGGCCTCGATGGCGTGGCCGAAGGTGTGGCCGAAATTGAGCAGCGCGCGTTCGCCGTGTTCGAACGGGTCGCGTTCGACGATCGCGGCCTTGTGCGCGCAGCTGCGGGCGATGGCCTCGCAGAGCACCTCCGCATCGCCGCCGAGCAGCGCTTCGGAGTGCCCGGCCAGCCAGTCGAGGAACGCGGCGTCGACGATCGCGCCGTACTTCGCCACTTCGGCCAGGCCGGCGCGCAGTTCGCGAGCAGGCAGGGTGCGCAGCGTGGTGGCGTCGGCCAGCACCGCGCGCGGCGGGTGGAAGGCGCCGACTAGGTTCTTGCCCTGCGGCAGGTCGACCGCGGTCTTGCCGCCGACCGAGGAGTCGACCATCGCCAGCAGAGTGGTCGGCAGCTGCACGCAGTCGATGCCGCGCATCCAGCACGCGGCGGCGAAGCCGGCCAGGTCACCGACCACGCCGCCGCCCAGCGCGTAGACGCATGCGTCGCGGGTGGCGCCGAGCGCGGCCAGTGCGTCGATGGTGTCGCCGAAGCGCGTCAGGGTTTTTTCCTGTTCGCCCGCCGGCATCACGCAAGTGGCGATGTGCGCGTCCGGGCGCGCGGCGCGCAGGGCGTCGACGACGCGCCGTGCGTACAGCGGGGCGACGTTGGCGTCGCTGGCGACCAGCGCGTGGCGGCCGCGCAGCGGCTGTGCGAGCAGCGTGCCGTCGCGAAGCAGGTCGGCGCCGATGGTGATGCGGTAGGGCTGCGCGCCGCCGACGTCGACCGTGCGCACGCTCATGGGCAGCTGCCGCCGGCGGCGGTGGACGCGGGGACGTGCCACTGCGCATCGAGCAGGCGCCCGAGCTTCGCCGCGGTCTCGGCGGCACTCATCGACGCGGTGTCGAAGCGCAGGTCGGCGACGTCGGCGTAGAGCGGGTCGCGGATGTCGGCGAGCCGACGCAGCACGGCTTCGCGGTCGTCGCCGGCCAGCAGCGGACGGCTGCGGTCGCGCGCCAGCCGCGCGAGCTGCTGCGGGATGTCGACGTGCAGGTGCACGACGAAGCCGCGCTGGTGCAGCAGCTGACGGGTGCGCGGGTCGAGGACGGCGCCGCCGCCAGTGGCGATCACCGCGCCCTCGTTGGCCAGCAGCGCGGCCAGGACGACCCGTTCGCGCGCGCGGAACGCGGCTTCGCCGGCGCATTCGAAGATGGTGGCGATGCTGGCGCCGGCCTGCGCCTCGATCTCGCGGTCGGCATCGAAGAACGCCAGCCCGAACCGCTCGGCCAGGCGCCGGCCGATCGACGACTTGCCCGAGCCCATCGGGCCGACGAGGACGAGGTTGGGTGCCGGATCCATGGCCGGATGCTAGCACCGCGTCGCGCGGCCTTGACGCGGCGCGGACTAGCCTGCGCGTTCCGGCGGCGCCGCCGCCCCGACAGGAGAAACGCAATGGCAGTCGCCAAGGTCATCGAAGTCAACGCATCGTCGACCACCAGTGTCGAGGACGCCGTCCGGCACGGCCTGAAGAAGACCGCGGAAACGGTCAAGGGCATCAAGGGCGTGTGGGTGAACGAGATCAAGGCCGTCACCAACGACAGCGGCGACATCACCGAATGGCGGGTCAACCTGCGCATCACGTTCGTGGTGGCGTAGTCCCGGATGCATCGCGACACCGTCGTGGGCGGTGTCGCATCCGCCGGCTTGGCGGGGATGGGCCCGCAGGAGCGCCCCATGGGCGCGATGGCGCCCCCCGGTGAAGCCCGATCGCGCCCATGGGGCGCTCCTACGGGGGGGTGCGATCGGCGTCGAGCCGCACGGTGCGGTCGGCAATGCCGGGCAGCGTGCGCATGGCCCGGCGACTGGTGCGTTCGAAGAACTGCACGAAGCGTTCGACCTGTTCGCGGGTCATCGCCTTGCGCCGGGGATGCCTGGCCTGCAGCGCCTGCTCCTGCTGCCAGCGCCAGCGCGGCACGATGTCGAAACCCGGCCCCTGCAGGAACAGCAGGCGGTCGATGCGCCGCCACAGCGCGGGATAGTCGCGCGCCAGCGCATCGTTGCACCAGCGGCGCCAGCGGCCGTCGGGGTCTTCGTTGCGTTCGAGGTCGTTGACCGGCTCGTCCAGCGCCGCGTCCCGTTCCGCGGGCGTGCCGAGGAACCAGCCTTCGAACAGCACCAGGTCGACCGCGCCGGCACGCGGCCAGGCCGGTTCCGGCAGGCGACGGTCGCCGAGCTTGTCGAAGCGCGGCAGCACCGTTGGTTCGCCGGCGCGCAATGCATCCAGCGTGCGGCAGGCCAGCCCGACGTCGTGCGTGCCCGGCGGCCCGCGGGTGGCGAGCAGCGGGTGCACGTCGCGTGCCAGCGCGGCGCGCACGTCGTGGTCGAGGTAGACGTCGTCCACCGACAGCACCGCGACCGCGAGGCCGCGATCGGAAGCCAGTGCCGCCACCTGCGCGGCGAGGGTGGATTTGCCGGTGCCCTGCAGGCCGGTCATGCCATACGTGCGTGCGCCGTGGGCCAGTGCGTCGTCGAGGCAGCGGGCGACGAAGTCGGCTGGAAAGCCCGGTTCGGCGGCGGCGTGCGTACCCGTGGACATCGGGCCACAATAGCCCAATGAACGCCACAGACCCGCTGCTCGCCGAAGCCCTCGCCACGTTCGACCAGCTGTTCGACGAAGCCCTGGTGGCCGGCGAGCCCGACCGCACCGCGATGGTCGTCGCCACCGCATCGCACACTGCCCGTCCCTCGGCGCGCACGGTGCTGCTCAAGGCGCACGACGAGCACGGCTTCGTGTTCTACACCCACCTCGACGGGCGCAAGGGCCGCGAGCTTCAGGCCAACCACCGCGCCGCGCTGCTGTTCCACTGGCCGCGCGTGCGCAGCGGCGTGCAGGTGCGCATCGAGGGCATGGTCGAGCAGGTGCCGGACGTGGAAGCCGACGCCTACTTCGCCACGCGCCCGCGCGGCAGCCAGGTCGGCGCGTGGGTGTCGAAGCAGTCGGAGACGCTGGAATCGCGCGAGGCCTTCGAGCAGGCGCTGGCCGCGGCCGAGGCCGAATTCGAAGGCCGCGAAGTGCCGCGCCCGCCGCGCTGGACCGGCCTGCGCGTGCGCCCGCGTTCGATCGAGTTCTGGTACGCCGGCGATTCCCGCCTCCACGAGCGCTGGCTGTACGAGGGCGACCCGGTGGCGGGGGGCTGGACCAAGCGGATGCTGTATCCGTGAGCAGCCGGGATTCGGAATTGGGGATTGGGGATTCGGAAGAGCGGAATCGCAGGTTCTCCGAATCCCCGATCCCCAATCCCCAATCCCGGCTTTGCGGCCCACGGCGCATCGTCTGCCTGACCGAGGAGCCGACCGAGGTGCTGTACGCGCTCGGCGAGCAGGACCGGATCGTCGGCATCAGCGGCTTCACCGTGCGGCCGCCGCGGGCGCGCCGGGAGAAGCCCAAGGTCAGCGCGTTCACCAGCGCGAAGATCGACGAGATCCTCAAGCTCGAACCGGACTTCGTGGTCGGCTTCTCCGACATCCAGGCCGACATCGCCGCCGAACTCGTGCGCCGCGGCGTCGAGGTGTGGATCAGCAACCATCGCAGCGTCGCCGGGATCATCGATTACGTGCGCCGGCTTGGCGCGCTGGTGGGCGCCGGCGGGCGCGCGGATGCCTGGGCCGACGAATTGCAGCGAGGCCTGGACGACATCGCCGCCGAAGCCGCGCGCCTGCCGCGACGGCCGCGCGTGTACTTCGAGGAATGGGACGAGCCGCCGATCACCGGCATCCGCTGGGTCGCCGAACTGGTGCGCATCGCCGGCGGCGACGACGTGTTCCCGGAACTGGCCGCTGAATCGCTGGCGAAGCAGCGCATCCTCGCCGACCCGCTGGAAGTGGCGCGGCGCGCGCCGGACATCATCCTCGGCTCCTGGTGCGGCAAGAAATTCCGCCCGGAGAAGGTGGCCGCGCGTCCGGGCTGGGACGCGATCCCCGCGGTGCGCGACGGCGAGCTGCACGAGATCAAGTCGCCGATCATCCTGCAGCCCGGCCCGGCGGCGCTGACCGACGGCGTGGGCGAGATCGCGCGGATCATCCGCGACTGGTCGCAGAAGGCAAGGCTGCCGTAGGAGCGCCCCATGGGCGCGACAAGGCGTTGCCACGAAGCTCGCGCCCATGGGGCGCTCCTACGATGGAGCCGGTCGCGCAGCAACACACAAGCTCCCCCCGCCCTGCGATGATGCGCGTCCAACCAACGGGGACACGGCGATGAACCAGGCGGCAATGCAGGACTTCGGCAAGCTGGTGCTGCGTATCGCGCTGGGCGCATTGATCCTGCTGCACGGCATCTCGAAGCTGAAAAACGGGCTCGGCCCGATCGAGGGCATGGTGCTGGCCCGGGGACTGCCGGGCTTCCTCGCCTACGGCGTCCTGGCCGGCGAGGTGCTGGCGCCGCTGATGCTGCTGTTCGGCGCGTATGCGCGGATCGGCGCGGTGATCGTCGCCATCAACATGCTGTTCGCGATCGCGCTGGTGCACATGGGCCAGCTCGGCCAGCTCAACGACCAGGGCGGCTGGGCGCTGGAGCTGCAGGGCATGTTCCTGTTCACCGCGCTGGCGATCGCGCTGTTCGGGCCGGGGCGCTACGCGATCAACCAGCGCTAGGGCCGCAACCGGACTCGCAGGAGCGCCCCATGGGCGCGATGTTTTCCGCAGCGAACGTCATGAGGCCATCGCGCCCATGGGGCGCTCCTACGGACGATCCGGGAAGAAGTCCCGGTTGAAGTGCAGTTCCATCGCCGGACCGCCCTCGACGGTGATGTCGATGTCGAAGCGCAGCGTGTCCGGCGCGATCACGCTGGCGGTGCCGACGTAGTCGATGAACTCGCCGCTGCGCACCTCGCGCATCGCCGGCTGCTGGCGCTTGCCGAGCAGGTCGGTGGCCACGGCGGCCACGCGTGCGGGCAGGGCGGTTTCGTTGCCGTTGCCGTCGTCGCGGCGCACGCCGACCAGCAGCATGATCGTACGGTTGCTGCGCTCGATGCCGTACTGGCGGGCGACCGCCTCGCCGAGGCTCGCGGTGGGGACGGCGTTGACGCGCACGATGACGTCGCCGATCCGCGCGCTGGCCTCGAGCTGCGCCTGCGCGTGGTTGCCGGCGGGGCCGGGTGCGCCGCTGCCGCAGCCGGCAAGCCCCAGGCCGACCAGCAGCGCCATCGCGGCGCGGCGCGCTGCGTCAGTCATTGGCTGCCGACAGCTGCCGGCCCCGCTCGGCGGCGTTGCCGATGGCCTCGTCCACCAGCGCGCGCAGGCCGCCGCGTTCGAAGGTCTCGATCGCGGCCTGGGTGGTGCCGCCGGGCGAGGTGACGCGGCGACGCAGCTCGGCCGGCGGTTCCTCCGATTCGGTGAGCATGCGCGCGGCGCCGAGCACGGTCTGCAGCACCAGGGTGCGGGCGGTGTCGTCGGGCAGGCCCTGGCGGCGGGCCGCGTCCTCCATCGCTTCGGCCAGCAGGAAGACATACGCCGGTCCGCTGCCGGACACGGCGGTGACCGCGTCCATCTTCGCTTCGTCGTCGATCCACACCGTCTTGCCGGCGCTCGACAGCAATGCTTCGGCCTGCGCGCGGCCCGGGCCATCGACTGCGGGCGTCGCGTACAGGCCGGTGACGCCGGCGCCGAGCATGGCCGGGGTGTTGGGCATGCATCGCACGATGGCCGTTGCCGCATCGTCTCCGCCGAGCCAGCGCGCGATCTGCGCCGAGGTGATGCCGGCGGCGATTGAGATCACCAGCGGCCGCTGCGCCCGCGCCTGCGGCGCCAGCGCTTCGCACACCTGGCGCAGGACTTGCGGCTTGACCGCCAGGACCCACGCGCCGGCGCCGTCCACGGCCTCGGTGCCGGTCGCGAACGCGGCGACGCCGAAGTCGGCCGCCAGCGCCTCGCGTGCGGCCTCGACCGGTTCGGCGACACGGATCGAGTCGCCCTGCACGCCGCGCGTCACCAGCCCGCCGATCAGGCTGCGGGCCATGTTGCCGCCGCCGATGAAGGCGATGCGGTCCGAGGAACCGGGCTTCGGATTTCGGGATTCGGGATTCGGGGAAGCAGCCATCGGCGATCAAAGCATTGCGGGTGGAACGCCGATGGTAGGACATCGCCGCGCGCGGCATGGCTGCCGGCATTGCGCGGGCGCCGGGCAGGCCGGCCGTTCTGCCAATCCCCAATCCCCAATCCCCAATCCCGGCTACTTGCCCCTGGCCCCGAACAGCGCCGTCCCCACGCGCACCATCGTCGCGCCCTCGGCGACTGCCAGTTCGATGTCGTCGCTCATGCCCATCGACAACGTATCGACCTGCGGATACTGCCCGGCCAGCGCATCGAACAGTGCCTTCATCCGGGCGAAAGCGTCGCGTCGACGGCCGGGGTCCGGGTGCGGGGCGGGAATCGCCATCAGTCCGCGCAGCAGCAGCCGCGGCTGCGCGGCGACGGCGGCGGCAAGCGCAGGCACCTCTTCCGGCGCGCAGCCGTGCTTGCTGGACTCGTCGTCGATGTTGACCTGCACCAGCACGTTCAGCGGCGGCAGCCCGGCGGGGCGGTGGCGGGCTAGCGCGGCAACCAGCTTGTCGCGATCGACGGTCTGCACCCAGTCGAACGCGGCCGCGGCCTCGCGGGCCTTGTTCGACTGCAGGTGGCCGATCAGGTGCCATTCCAGCGTTTCCGAAGCCAGCGCGGACTGCTTTGCGAGCGCTTCCTGGACGTAGTTCTCGCCGAACGCCGGGGCGCATGCAAGGCCGGCTGCGGAGGCGCCTGGCGGGATCGATGCGCGCAGGGCGGACGCCATTTCCGCGACGGCCGTCGCAGGTTGGGTCTTGGAAACCGCGAGCAGGCGCGGCAGCGGGCGCCCGGCGTCGCGCGCGGCTGCGGCGAGGCGTTCGAGGACGGCGTTCAGGGCTTGCGCGTACATGCGGTTCCGGCGGGGACGGACTGGATTTCTGGCGCGGGTCCGGGGCTATACTGCCGCGCAGGGGTTGTTCATTTCCAGTCGCAGTGCCAGGGGAGCATGCATGGATATCGCCGAACTTTTGGCGTTCTCGGTCAAGAACAAGGCATCGGACCTGCATCTGTCGGCAGGGCTGCCGCCGATGATCCGCGTCGATGGCGACGTGCGCCGCATCAACATCCCGGCGCTCGACCACAAGCAGGTGCACGCGCTGGTGTACGACATCATGTCGGACAAGCAGCGCCGCGACTACGAGGAGTTCCTCGAGGTCGACTTCTCGTTCGAGATCGCCGGGCTGGCGCGCTTCCGCGTCAACGCGTTCAACCAGAACCGCGGCGCGGGCGCGGTGTTCCGCACCATTCCGTCCGAGGTGCTCACGCTCGAGGACCTGGCCACGCCGCGGATCTTCAAGGAGCTGATCGACCAGCCGCAGGGCCTGATCCTGGTCACCGGCCCGACCGGCTCGGGCAAGTCGACGACGCTCGCGGCGATGGTCGACCACGTCAACAAAAACGAGTATGGGCACATCCTCACCATCGAGGACCCGATCGAGTTCGTGCACACCGCGCAGAAGTGCCTGATCAATCAGCGCGAGGTGCACCGCGACACCCACGGCTTCAACGAGGCGCTGCGCGAGGACCCGGACTACATCCTGGTCGGCGAGCTGCGCGACCTGGAAACCATCCGCCTGGCGCTGACCGCCGCGGAAACCGGTCACCTGGTGTTCGGCACCCTGCATACCTCGAGCGCGGCCAAGACCATCGACCGCATCATCGACGTGTTTCCCGCCGGCGAGAAGCCGATGGTGCGCTCGATGCTGTCCGAAAGCTTGCGCGCGGTGATCTCGCAGGCGCTGCTGAAGAAGGTCGGCGGCGGCCGCACCGCGGCGTGGGAGATCATGGTGGGCATCCCCGCCATCCGCAACCTGATCCGCGAGGACAAGGTCGCGCAGATGTATTCGTCGATCCAGACCGGCCAGCAGCACGGCATGATGACACTCGACCAGCACCTGCAGGACCTGGTCAAGCGCGGCCTGGTCACGCGCGCGCAGGCGAAGGATTACGCGAAGGACAAGCGTCTTTTCGAGTAGGCGGGATCAGGGGTTGGGGATTCGGGATTCGTAAAAGCCGGGAAGGGCGCAGGGACAGGATTCGACGATGGCGCGGGCGCGCTTCTCCGAATCCCCAATCCCCGATCCCCGATCCCCGGCTCCGCAGGAGCCAAACATGAGCAGCATCGATTTCACCTCGTTCCTCAAGCTGATGGCGCACCAGAAGGCGTCGGACCTGTTCATCACCGCCGGCATGCCGCCGTCGATGAAGGTCAACGGCAAGATCTCGCCGATCACCCAGAACCCGCTGACGCCGCAGCAGGCGCGCGAGCTGGTGCTCAACGTGATGTCGCCGCCGCAGCGCGAGGAGTTCGAGCGCACCCACGAGTGCAACTTCGCCATCGGCGTGTCCGGCGTCGGTCGCTTCCGCGTCTCTTGCTTCTACCAGCGCAACCAGGTGGGCATGGTGCTGCGCCGGATCGAGACCAAGATCCCGACGATCGAGGAGCTCAACCTGCCGGCGATCATCAAGACCCTGGCGATGACCAAGCGCGGCATCATCATCTTCGTCGGCGCCACCGGCACCGGCAAGTCGACGTCGCTGGCGTCGATGATCGGCTACCGCAACCAGAATTCGACCGGCCACATCATCACCATCGAGGATCCGATCGAATTCGTGCACAAGCACGAGGGCTGCATCATCACCCAGCGCGAGGTCGGCATCGACACCGACAGCTGGGACGCGGCGCTGAAGAACACCCTGCGCCAGGCGCCGGACGTGATCATGATCGGCGAAGTGCGCACCCGCGAGGGCATGGACCATGCCATCGCCTTCGCCGAAACCGGCCACCTGGTGCTGTGCACGCTGCACGCCAACAACGCCAACCAGGCGATGGACCGCATCATCAACTTCTTCCCCGAGGACCGGCGCGGCCAGCTGCTGATGGACCTGTCGCTCAACCTCAAGGGCGTGGTGGCGCAGCAGCTGATCCCGACACCGGACGGCAAGAGCCGGCGCGTGGCGATGGAGATCATGCTCGGCACGCCGCTGGTGCAGGACTACATCCGCGACGGCGAGATCCACAAGCTCAAGGAAGTCATGAAGGAGTCGACGAACCTCGGCATGAAGACCTTCGACCAGAGCCTGTTCGAACTCTACCAGGCCGGCGAGATCAGCTACGAGGATGCTTTGCGCTACGCCGACTCGGCCAACGAGGTACGCCTGCGCATCAAGCTTGCCCAGGGCGGTGACGCACGCACGCTGTCGCAGGGGCTGGACGGGGTGGAGGTCGCGGAGGCGAACTGAGCTGCCGGACTGAAACACATCGTTGTGGCGAAACCGGGAAAAGGGCGCAAACGCGCCCTTTTCTTTTCGCCTTCTTTACTCCATCCATAGGACAATACCGGTTCAGCTTTCCAGACAGGAGATCGACGTGGCCCACACCCTCCCCGCATTGCCCTACGCCTACGACGCGCTCGAGCCGCACATCGACGCGCAGACGATGGAGATCCACCACTCCAAGCACCACCAGGCCTACATCAACAACCTCGACAAGGCGCTGGAAGGCAGCGACTTGGCCGACAAGCCCGCCGAGGAGCTGATCCGCGACCTCGACGCGCTGCCCGAGAAGATCCGCGGCGCCGTGCGCAACAACGGTGGCGGCCACGCCAACCACTCCCTGTTCTGGACCGTGATGTCGCCCAAGGGCGGCGGCCAGCCGGTCGGCGATGTCGCCAGCCACATCGACAGCGACCTGGGCGGCTTCGACAAGTTCAAGGAAGCTTTCACCCAGGCGGCGCTGACCCGTTTTGGCAGCGGCTGGGCATGGCTCAGCGTCGACAAGTCCGGCAAGCTCTCGGTCGAGAGCAGCGCCAACCAGGACAGCCCGCTGATGAAGGGCATTGGTTCGGGCAACACCCCGATCCTGGGCCTGGACGTGTGGGAGCACGCCTATTACCTGAAATACCAGAACCGCCGCCCGGACTACATCGGCGCGTTCTACAACGTGGTCGACTGGAACGAGGTCGAGCGTCGTTACCAGGAAGCCGTCAAGGGCTGAGCCTGGCGCAGCCCCGCGTGTTAGCGGCAGCCGCATGATGTTTTGGAGGAGGCCTGGCAATGCCGGGCCTCTTTCGTTCTGGAGCATCCGGAGTCCGGCGGCTGCGGAACGGCGCAGCATTTGCCGTTGCCTTGCCTTGCCGTTGCTTTTGCCGTTGCTTTTGCCCTTGCTTTTGCCCTTGCTTTTGCCCTTGCTTTTGCCCTTGCTTTCGCCCTTGCTTTCGCCCTTGCTTTCGCCTTTGTTTTCGCCGTTGCCGTTGCCGTCGCCCTGTCAGTGAATCAACGGCGTCATCCGGCAGACCCGGAGGGCGCCGCACAGGACGTGCGGCGTTTTTCTATGAGGCAGGATGCCGATTAGAAAAATCCCTGCGCAACGCGACGCTGCTGCGGGAGGTGTGTACGGGGAAAGCGCTTTCTTTGGTTCGTTTCTTTGACGCTTATCAAAGAAATGAACTCGGCCGCGGAGCGGACGAAACGCTCTTGATCTTCGGCTTCCGGTGCAATTCCGGCCGAAGAAATAAGAGGCGAAGATCAATGGCGAAAGTCAGAAGCTTCCGCCTTCGGCGGCTTCATTTCTTTTGATAAGCGTCAAAGAAACGGAAGCAAAGAAAAACGCTTCCCCGCACAGAGCTCACCAGGTGATTCATTGACGCGGGGATTTTTCTAATCGGCTTCCTGCCTCATAGAAAAATGGCGCACATCCATGTGCGCCGCCCTCCGGGTCTGCGGATTCTCGGCGCTGCTTCATTCGTGGAGAACGTGAAAGCCAGCCAAAGCCAAAGCCAAGGCCAAGGCCAAGGCCGAGGCCAAGGCTAAAGCGATGCGATCGATCAGACGCCAAGTGCCTTGCGCGCCGCCGCGATCCGCCTGAGCGCCGGACACCCGGCCCTGTGGGCGCCCGGCAGGTAGCCCAGGCTCATCAGGAATTCGCCGGTGATCTCGCCCCCGGTGAACCTGAAGGTGCGCTTGAACAGCTTCACCCACGACGCCTTGTCGCGCGGGCGGCTGCTTTCGCTTGCGTGGGCGTCGAGCCACTGCGCGAAGCCGCCATGCGTGTCGCGCAGGCCGCGGATTACCCCGGCGTTGTGGATTGCCGCGTCCACCTTCAGCCGGTTGCGGATGATGCGGGCGTCGGCCAGCAGGCGCGCGCGGTCCGCCTCGCCGTAGTCGGCGACGGTGTCCACGTCGAAGCCGTCGTACGCGAGGCGGAACCCCTCGCGCTTGCGCAGGATCGTTTCCCAGCTCAGGCCGGCCTGGTTGATCTCCAGCAGCAGGCGCTCGAACAGCACGGGTTCATCGCGCTGCGGGAAGCCGTATTCGTGGTCGTGGTACGGCCCGTGCAGCGGATGTCCCGGCGCGATGTCGCAGTAGCAGCTGCCCATGCCGGACAGTCTAGCGAACCGCGGCGCCTGCGGCCGGCCCGGGGTTGCAACCGGATTCATCGCTGCGCGACCATGCCGGCAATCCCTCGCAACGACAGGTCCACCATGGAAATCGCCGACCGCCGCGTCGCCACCATCCACTTCACCCTGCTCGACCAGCAGGGCGGGCAGGTCACCACCACCCACGGCCACGATCCTCTGGTCTACGTGCACGGCACCGGCGGCATCGTGCGGGGACTGGAAGAAGCGCTGGCGGGCAAGAAGACCGGCGACCAGTTCGAGGTGGAAATCGCGCCCGAGCAGGGCTTCGGCAAGCGCCACGACGGGCTGGTGCAGACCCTGCCGCGCAGCATGCTCGGCGCCGGCGACGCGCCACGGGTCGGGGCGCGACTGAAGGCGCAGACCGCGCGCGGCCCGCTCGACGTGGTGGTGACCGCGGTCGACGGCGACACGATCACGGTCGACGGCAACCATCCGCTGGCCGGATCCCCTTTCCGGGCCCGGGTCGAGGTCATCGACGTGCGCCTGGCCACGCCCGACGAGATCCAGTTCGGCATCGCCTGAGCGGCGACGCGCCGCGGCCTGCCCGGTAGAATGCGCCCATGCCTGCCCAGTCCACATCGCTGGTCAACCAGCTGCTGATCGCGCTGCCGTCGCTTGCCGATCCCAATTTCGCGCGGTCGGTGGCGCTGATCTGCCAGCATGACGAGGACGGCGCGATGGGCGTGGTGGTGAACCGGCCGTCGGAGTACACCCTCGGCGACGTGTTCGAGCAGATGGGGATCAAGACCGGCGATGCCGCGCTGAGCGGGCAACCGGTGCTCGCCGGTGGCCCGGTGCATCCCGAACGCGGTTTCGTCCTGCACGATGGCGCGCGCGAGTGGGATTCCAGCCTGGCGATCAGCGAGGGCCTGTTCGTCACCACCTCGCGCGACGTGCTCGAGGCGATTGCCCGCGGCGAGGGGCCGGGACGGGCGACCGTCGCGCTCGGCTGCGCGGGCTGGGGTGCCGGGCAGCTGGAGTACGAGTTGACCGAGAACAGCTGGCTGACGGCACCGTCCGACGCCGACCTGCTGTTCGCCACGCCGCTGGAAGCGCGCTGGGAGGCCGCTGCCGGACGCATCGGCGTCGACATGGCACGGATGACCGATTACAGCGGCCACGCATGAACACCGCGGCGATCAAGCCCGATGGCACCGTGCTCGGCTTCGACGTCGGCGCTCGCCGGATCGGCGTTGCGGTCGGGAGCGCCTTCGGCCACGGTGCC
Organism: Luteimonas mephitis DSM 12574; assembly: GCF_000422305.1. Taxonomy (GTDB): domain Bacteria; phylum Pseudomonadota; class Gammaproteobacteria; order Xanthomonadales; family Xanthomonadaceae; genus Luteimonas; species Luteimonas mephitis. Next base: position 374,403 of record NZ_AULN01000012.1, read on the forward strand.
CGGGCCCTGGCGGTGATCGACGTGCACGCGGACAACATCGACTGGCCCACCATCGATCGCCTGTTCAAGGAATGGCGTCCGGATGGGCTGGTGGTCGGTGATCCGATGACGCTCGACGGCGGCGACCAGCCGATCCGCCAGCGCGCGCACGCCTTCGCGCGGGAACTGCAGGCGCGCTACCAGCTGCCGGTGGTGCTGATGGACGAACGCTCCAGTTCGGTCGAGGCAGCACAGCGTTTTGCGCTCGACCGTTCCGAAGGCCGGCGCCGGCGCCGCGATGCCGCGGCACTGGATGCGGTGGCGGCGGCGGTGATCGTCGAACGCTGGTTTGCCGCGCCTGGCGATGCCACGCACCTGTAGGAGCGCCCCATGGGCGCGAAGGCGCTCCTGCGGGGCATCGCGCCCACAGGGCGTTCCCGTGGACAACCGAAACGGTTTTATGCACCTGGGCCCCAGATGACACCGCAACTCGACGCCAACGGCCGCCTGCGCCACCTGCTCACCCTCGAAGGCCTGTCGCGCGATCACCTCGTCGCGCTGCTCGACCGTGCGCAGGCTTTCGTCGACGGTGAAGCGGGCCGGTCGCTGGCCGGCACCGCGGTCTGCACGCTGTTCTTCGAACCCTCCACGCGCACGCGGCTGAGCTTCCAGCGCGCCGCGCAGCGGCTCGGCGCGGACGTCCTCAACTTCGACGCGTCCACGTCGTCCACCACCAAGGGCGAGACCGCGCTCGACACGCTGAAGAACATCGAGGCGATGGGCGTGCGCGGGTTCGTGGTGCGACATTCCGAGGACGGCGGTGTCGCCGCGCTGGCGGCGCAGGCGCAGCCGGAAACCGCACTGGTCAATGCCGGCGACGGCCGCAGCGCGCACCCCACCCAGGGCCTGCTCGACATGCTCACCCTGCGCCAGGCCAAGGGCGCGGATTTCTCCGGGCTCAAGGTGCTGGTCGTCGGCGACATCCGCCACTCGCGCGTCGCACGCTCGGACCTGCAGGCGCTGCGCACGCTTGGCGTCGGGCAGCTCCGCGCCTGCGGGCCGCAATCACTGCTGCCTGATGACACCACGCTCGCCGGCTGCGAAGTTGTGCAGGACTTCGACGAGGCGCTCGAAGGCGTCGACGCGGTGATGATGCTGCGCCTGCAGCGCGAACGCATGGCGCAGGGACTGGTGTCGTCGCTGGACGACTACCACCGCGGTTACGGCCTGACGGCAGCGAGGCTCAGGCGTGCGGCGCCCGATGCAGTGGTGATGCATCCGGGGCCGATGAACCGCGGGGTCGAGATCGATGGTGACGTGGCCGATGGCCCGCAGTCGCTGGTGCTGCGTCAGGTCGCCAACGGCGTCGCGGCGCGGATGGCAGTGCTGGAGGCGCTGCTGGCGCCGGCGGCAGGCCCGCAGTATGGGTAGGGCGTAGCGAAACCCATCCTGTGCGGCGATGCTGCGATGGGTGATGCCGGGAGTTGCGAGCCTAGTGCATGAAATGCTCGCGCACGAAGGCGATCGCTTCGGGTTTGTCGACGCAGGATTGGCAGAACGTGCCGCGGCCGTTGACCGGGCCTTCGTACTTCCACTCGAAGGTCTTGCTGTACTTGCCGCCGCGGTCGCTGACCTGCAGGGCGTCGCCTTGGGGCACCACGTCAAGCACGAGTCCGTTCGGAAAACGCACGGCAAAACCTCCGCCGTCGGCGCTCGTGCCGAGGTTCCGCAGCCGTACGCGCTTGTGGTCGGCGCCGTATTCGTAATCGATGCTCCGTCCGCGCGGACCGCTCCGGAACGACAGGCTTTCGAAGCCGGGCGAACTGTCGTCGTGGCCCGGAATGGCGAACTGGGCGACCCTGGCGTCCTGCTGCTCGCGGTCGGCGCCGTCCGCGCCATGCGCAATGCCCATGATTGCAAGCAGGCCGGCCGCCATGCAGGCGGCAAGATTGATCTTCATCCGTGTCCTCCTTTCCCGGAAGCCGGGTCCGGGAAATCTAGGGCAGCGATGATGAACCCTGGTTTCACGCACGCTGCCCGCGCGACACGATCTCGGCCAGCCTGCTCGACGCTGCACGGCGATCGCAGCAGGATCAGCGCAGCAGGATCAGCGTTGCGAGGCCGAGGAAACTCAGGAAGCCCATCACGTCCGTGATGGTGGTCAGGATCACGCCGCCCGCCAGCGCCGGATCGAAGCCCATGCGCTTGAGGGCAAGCGGCACCAGCACGCCGCCGAGCGCGGCCGAACTGAGGTTGATCGTCAGCGCCGAGGCAATCACCAGCGACAGCGGGATATCGCGGTACCAGATCCATACGATCAGGCCCAGGCCGGTGCCCAGGGTCAGTCCGTTCATCAGCGCCACCCGCACTTCCTTCCACAACAGGGTGCGCGAGTTGGAACTGCCGATCTGGCCGAGCGCCAGGCCGCGGATCATCAGCGTCAGCACCTGGGTGCCGGCATTGCCGCCCATGCCGGCGACGATCGGCATCAGTACCGCCAGCGCGACGATCTGCTGGATCGTGCCCTCGAAGCGGCCGACCACGCTGGCGGCGAGGAACGCGGTGCACAGGTTCACGCCCAGCCACACGACGCGGCGCCGGAACGCGCGCTGCACCGGGCTGAACATGTCCTCGTCCTCGTCCAGGCCGGCGGCGGACAGCGCCTGGTGTTCGGCCTGGTCGCGGATGATGTCGACCACGTCGTCGATGGTGATGCGGCCGAGCAGGATGTTGCCGTCGTCGACCACAGGCGCGCTGATCCAGTCGTGGTCGGAGAACTGGCGCGCGACTTCCTCGGCGGATTCCTGCACGTCGATCGCCGGCTGCTCGTCGTCGATCAGCTGGTTGATCGGGGTGTTGGCCTCGTGCGTGAGCAGCACCTGCAGCGCGATGCGGCCGAGGTACTGGTGGCGACGGCTGACCACGTACAGATGGTCGGTGTGCTCGGGCAGTTCGCCGCGCAGGCGCAGGTAGCGCAGCACCACGTCGACGGTGGTGTCGGCGCGCACCGTCACCACGTCCGGGTTCATCAGGCGGCCGGCGGTGTCCTCCTGATAGGACAGCACCTGCTCGAGGCGCTCGCGGTTCTCGCGATCCATCGACTTGAGGACTTCGTCGATGACCGTGTCGGGCAGGTCCTCGACCAGGTCGGCGAGGTCGTCGATGTCGAGGTCCTCGACCGCGGCCACGATCTCGTCGGGATCCATGTCGGCGAGCAGGCTCTCGCGCACCTCGTCGCCGACGTGGACCAGCACCTCGCCGTCGTCTTCAGGATCGACCAGGCCCCAGACCACCTGGCGCTTGGCCGGCGGCAGCGATTCGAGCAGGTTGCCGATCTCGGCCGGCGCGAGGGTGTTGACCAGCCGCCGTACCGGCCCGAGGCGACCGCTGTCGAGTGCGTCCGAAAGCAGACGCAGCTGGCGCGCGGTCTTGTCGTGGCGGACGGGTTCGGCCATGCGGGACTTCCGTGGCTGCGTCGCGGCACGCGTGCGCGCGACAGGGATCAAGCGTTCATGCGCGCATTATCGCTTGTCGCCATACATCTGCCCACCCTGCGGGAGCCCGGCTGGAGCGTCGCATTGGGCGAACTGGTTTCCCGGTGAAGCATTTCGCGCCCATGGGGCGCTCCTACGACGCCATTGGCGTGTTCGCCTGCAGCCACTTTTCGATCGCGGCGCGGTCGCGCGCGCGCAGCAGCGCCGGCGCGCGCGCGCGCAGGGTGCCCAGGTCGCAGGCGCGGATCGCGTGGCGCAGTTCCAGCAGCGTGCCGGGGTGCAGGCTGAACTCCTCCAGCCCCAACGCCAGCAGCAGCGGCGCGAAGCGGGCGTCGCCGGCCATCTCGCCGCACACGGCCACCGGCCTGGCACGGCGCCGTGCAATGCGGATCACGCTTTCGAGCAGGCGCAGCAGCGCCGGGTGCAGCGGTGTATACAGTTCGCCGAGGGCTTCGTTGTTGCGGTCGGCCGCCAGCAGGTACTGGACCAGGTCGTTGGTGCCGACCGACAGGAAATCCACCGCGTCGATGAAGCCGGGCAGCGAGATCGCCGCTGCCGGTACCTCGATCATCGCCCCGAGCGGAATGTGCTCGGCGATCTCGTGGCCCTGGCTTGCGAGGTCGTGGCGCACGCGCTTGAGCAGGGCGGCCACGGCAACGATCTCGTCGCGGCTGCTGACCATTGGCACCAGCACGCGGATCGGCCCGTAGCCCGATGCGCGAACGATCGCGCGCATCTGCGTCTCGAAGATGCCCGAGCGCGCCAGCGACAGGCGCACGCCGCGCAGGCCGAGCGCGGGGTTGGGTTCGTCGCTCAACGCCAGGCCGGTGCGGTCGGCCTTGTCGGCGCCGATATCGAGGGTGCGGATGGTCACCGTGCGCCCGGTCATGCCCAGGGCGACATCGCGATAGGCGCGGAACTGCGCTTCCTCGTCCGGCAGTTCCTCGCCCATGAACAGGAACTCGGTGCGGTACAGGCCGATGCCGGCAGCGCCCAGCGCGTGCGCTTCGGCGACGTCCTCGCGCGATTCGGCGTTGGCGTAGACGCGGATGTCGATGCCGTCGAGCGTGCGCGATGGTTCGCGTCGCAGCCGGTGCAGCTGCTTGCGTTCACGTTTCTCGCCGCGAACGCGGGTGCGGTGCTCGCGCAGGTCTGCTGCGCTGGGCTCGATGACCACCAGGCCGCTGCTGCCATCGACCGCCAGGACGTCGCCGTCGTTCGCCTGCTGCAGTGCCTGGGCCGCACCCACCACCAGCGGCAGGTGCAGGCTGCGCGCGAGGATCGCGCTGTGCGAAAGCGCGCTGCCACCGGTGGTAACGATCGCGACCACGCCCTGCGACTGAAGCTGCGCCAGCTCCGATGGCGCCACGTTGTCGGTCACCAGGATCTCGCCGGCCACGCCGCGCACCTCCGCGTTGCGCTTGTGCAGGGCGGCGTGCAGGCGGCCGATGACATGGTCGATGTCGTCGATGCGATTGCGGAAGTAGGCGTCGTCCATGCCCGCGAACAGCCCCGCGAGCCGGTCGCGCTGCAGGCGCAGCGCGTAGTTGGCGCCGTACAGGCCCTTGCGGATCAGGTCCTCGATGCCGTGCAACAGCTCGGGATCGTCGAGCAGCAGCGTGTGCATGTCGATGAACTCGCCGACTTCGTGCGCGAGCGCGCCGTGCAGGCGGTCGCGCAGGGCCAGCATCTCCGAACGCACGGTGGCCACGGCCGCGTGCAGGCGCGCCAGCTCGGCATCGACCGCCGCGGCATCGATCCGGTCTTCGGCAACGTCCAGGACGTGCGGCAGGCGCAGGCGTGCCCGGCCCAGCGCGTTGCCCCTGGATGCGCCATGACCGGACAGCACCTGGCGCATCAGCTCTCCTCGTCGAATCGTCGCTCGAACAGCGCGCAGACGGCGTCGGCCGCGGCCGCTTCGTCCTCGCCCTCGACCCGCAGCACCACCAGCGTGCCGTGCCCGGCAGCCAGCAGCATCACCCCCATGATGCTCTTGGCGTTGACCTCGCGGCCCTTGGCGGTGAGCGTGGCGTTGCAGCGATACGGCGCCAGCGCCTGCACCAGTTTCGCGGTGGCGCGGGCGTGCAGGCCAAGCTTGTTGCCGACCAGGAGTTCGCGTTCGATCATCGGGCAGTCTCTGCTCGCGCGCTGCGGCAACGGGCGAGCGTGGGGAAGGGCAGGGGAACGCATGCCGCGCGGCTCCACCTCAACGGTCGCTGCGGCTCATGCATCGTCGATCACCACGCCGTTGCGGGCGCCGGCGGTGGCCACCGCCGGCAGTTCGTCGAGTGGAAGCTCGGGGTAGTTCAGCACCCGCAGCAACATCGGCAGGTTCAGCGCCGCCACCCGCCGCACCGGCGTGCCCAGGTGGGCGAGTTTCGCCGCCAGGTTGCTGGGCGTGGCGCCGTACAGGTCGGTGAGCACCAGCACGCCGTCGCCCGAGTCCACCTTGCGCAGCGCCGCGCTGGCCTGCGGCAGCAGCACGTCGGGATCGCCGTCGAACGGCACCTCGAACGCCGCGACCTTCAGCGGCAGGTTGCGCAGCAGCGACGACGCCACCGCAACCAGTGCGCTGCCGATGCCGGTGTGGGTGACGAGGAGAATGCCGACGGCCATGCCGTCAACTTAACAGACGCGGGCGCCGCGCCGGAAGCGCGGCGGAATCGGGGCGCCGGGGCAGGTTGCTCCCGGCGCGCCGGCGTCCGGCTTGCCCCGGAGCTGTTCGTGAAGTCCGGGGCGGCGGCAAGCCGCCGCCCCCCCGTTGCGGCTCAGTGGCTGGTGTTGCCACCGTCGTTGTAGCAGCCTGAATCGATGCCTGTCGAGAATCCCCAGGTGATGTTGTCCTTCGCGCTGCCGTTCGAAGCATTGCATCGGATCCCGATGCCGTTCGCGTTGGTTACCGCCACACGGTTGCCAGTGATGAATGCCTTCAAGCCGTTCGAGGTATAGATGCCATAAGAGCCTCCAGTCCCGTTGGCTACCAGATTACGAGCGATGTTGCGGGAGACGCTGGAACCAACGCCGGAAGTAATCTGGAAACCGTAGACGCTCACGTTGGTACCGTTGGAGGCGATCACGTTCTGGACGATGTTGTCCTCTACGGTCGTGCTGCCGGATGTGTATATGGCGCTGACCTCCGTGATGGCGGCAGGGCCGGCACCGGTATCGTTGACCTGGTTGCGTTGGATCAGTGTGCCGTTGCCGGATACGGAAATGCCCCGGTAAGTGTTCTGGTCGAGACGGTTGTCCTGGACCACGGCTGCATCGGCTGAACCCAAGTTAATGCCCGTCCGAAATCCGCGGATGCTGCAGTTGCGGATTGTGGCGTTGAGCTTGTAAGACGCGTATATGCCAGAAGTATTCGTGTTGACGCCGGCGCCGAGCCCACCGATCTTGAAGTCGTTGCAGTCGATGGTGACGTTGTTGGTGGCAATGGTGATCGCCGCGCCGCTGGTAATCGAGGTGGAGACATTGTTGCGCAGGCACCACGTGCCCTGCGTGCTGATCGTCGTCGGGATGGAATCGATGAAGCCGGTGCAGGTATGAAACGTTTCAACCGCATGCGCTGGCGTGGAGATGGCAAGCTGGGCCGGCAGGGCTGCCATGGCCAGCAAGATAGCTGTAAATGGCGAAGCAAGTCTCATTGATGTTCTCCAGAAGTGGATGGCGTGTCCTTCGGGGCCTTTTCGGCCAAGACTTCCGCGGATTCGGTCAAGACCCCTCACGGAGGGAACGCACATGGCCAGGAATTGCGGCCAACATCATTCGGCTGCTGGTTTCGCGCGATGCGAATCGCGTCCAACGTCATCGACGCGGGGTGCGAGCGTGGTGCAATGCGGGTGGTGCGCGAGGCGTCGACACAGGTGCGTCGCTCAGCCTGGTTCGCGTGGTGGTCGCCGGCTGCGATGGCAGTGCCAGGCAGTTGCCCGGCGCGGTTTTGACGCCGGGGTGCTGGTCGGCCTCAGTACTCCAGGATCCTGACGCCCTTGACCAGCAGGTCGAGCTTGGCCTTCATCGCTTCGGCGTCCTGCTTGCCTTCCTCGACGTAGTGCACCGAGTACAGGACGTCGGGCTTGTCCGCGGCTGCGGGCCCGACCACGTCGGTGATCCTGCTGCGGTCGTCGCTGTCGCGTGCGGTGGCGTTGTAGGGATGGCGGCGGTTGAGGATCCTGTCCCATTGGTTCCTGTCGTCGTCGTCCATCGACGCCGCAGGCGCCTGGCTGCGCACCGCCATGATGTAGTTGCGGTCGTCGTTCCTGGCCGACAGCCACAGCTCCGCCACGTCCCAGGTCACCTTCCCGCCGTCGCGGAAGAAGGCGAAGCCCAGCGTCAGCGTGCTGTCGGCCTGGATCAGCTGCACCTCGGGCGTGATCGAAAGCTCCATCCGCTTCGAGGCGTAGCTGAAACGCTTGCCGTACTCGAAATCGATGCGCAGGTCTTTCATCGCGGCCGGATGCAGCGGCGCGTGCTTCAGGTAGTCGCGCCACTGCGCCAGCGTGCCGTCGTAGTTGACGTAGATGAAGTCGGCCAGGGCCTTGGCGTTGATCAGCTGGTCGTGGTCCTGGATCGAGTTGGCGTAGCGTGCCAGCCCCACGTAGCCATTGGGGACCGGCAGCGCCAGCATCACCAGCCGGGTGTTGGCATACGGGATCGGCCATACCCAGACCTGCCAGCGGCGGCCCCAGGCATCCACGTGCGCCTCGTCCAGGGTCGGCTTGCCCAGCGAGGTCACGGTGATGTTCTCGCTGCCGATGGTGCGCTTGATGAACGCCGACTTGAGCAGCAGGTCCATGGGCACGGCAGGATCGGAATAGAGCTTGTCGGCGGGCACGTCGTCGGGCCGGCGCAGGTGGAACAGCATGCTCTTGCCGAACGATCCGGGTGTCAGGTAGCCGTTTGCCGACAGGCGCAGGTCGCTGTCCTCCTTGCCCGACAGCACCCAGCCGCCATTGCTGTTGCGCGCGATCACCTTGGGGAAGTCGCCCATGTCGGCGATCTCGTGCAGCAGCCTGGTCGAGCCTTCTCCGTTCGGGAACAGCCGTTCACGCTGCTGCGCGAGCAACGCGGCCAGCTGCGTGTCGAAGTGGGCGTTGGTGCGCTTGCTGAAGGTCTTGAAGAACGCATCCAACGGCAGCGGCAGTGCAAAGCGCTCCTTGAGGGTGTCGGTGAGCGTGCTGTCGAAGACGTCGAACTGGTAGGAACTGCGCACGTCGATGTCGGCCTGGCCATCGGGCGCGTCCATCACCAGCCCGATGGGAAGGGCGTAGTTGAGGTTCTCGTTGGGCGATTTCGCGAGCACCACGCCAATGACCTTGCCGTCCTGGTCCACCAGCGGGCCGCCGCTGTTGCCGGGCGAGGCCGCCGCGGAGAAGCGCATCCATTTCCAGCGCCCGTCCTGCTGTTCGGGCGTATCCGAGGTGTACAGACCGTCGCGCAGCACCACGCCGGTGCCATACGCGTTGCCGACGGAGAACACCGTTTGCCCGGCCGCGGCCACGGTGTTGATCTCCAGCGGCATGGCGCTTGGCTGCTCGGCCAGGGTGAACACCACGAAATCCTGCTGCAGCGAGAATTTCTGCACGTCGGCGATCCCATACACGCGGCCGCCGTTGTCGCGCAGCGCCGGCGGCCCCCACAGGCTGTTCACGCCGATCATCAGCACGTGCGCCGCGGTCACGTAGCGCCCGTTGCCGATGGCGAATGCCGTGCCGATGGAGTGGTACTTGTCGTTGCGTTCCTGGAAGGGCAGCAGGTCGAGCGGAAGCGGCTTTTCGTAGCTCAGCGGATCGTCAGTGGGCTTGGCCGCCACCACCTCGAAGGTCGCGGCCTGGATCGCCGGCAGTTGCTCGGGCGGCAGGCTGGCCGCAAGGGATGTACCGGAGACCGCGATGCAGGCGGTGCAGGCAAGACGCTTCAACCACCCCGTCCACCCGGACGGGCCCCTCGAAATGCGATACGACATGGAGCTCCCCTGTGCATGGATGCCGCGCCGCTTCGCGGTAATGCGAAGCCCGGCGCCGGCATGGTCGCACGCAAGCCGCGGCGTTGCATGCCGCGAGTAGCGGTTTGCGCCCGCCGAGGGTCAGTCGAGCTCGCGGTGGTAGGTGGCCACGTCCGGCCAGCCGGCTTCGCGGGCATGCGCGGCCAGGGTCTCGGTGAGGTAGACCGAGCGGTGGCGGCCGCCGGTGCAGCCGAAAGCCACGGTCACGTAGCTGCGCGTGTCGGTGCGCATCCGCGGCAGCCAGTGGTCGAGGAAGCCGGTCACCTGGGTCACGTACTCGCGCACATCCGGCTGCGCGGCGAGGTAGTCGGCGACCTCGCGGTCGCGCCCGGACAGCGGCCGCAGCCGTGGATCCCAGTGCGGGTTGGGCAGCACCCGCGCATCGAACACGAAATCCGCGTCCGATGGCACGCCGCGACGGTACGCGAATGACTCGAACAGAAGCGACAGCGAGGCGTCCAGGCCGAGGTTGAGGTCGGTGGTGACCTGGCGCCGCAGTTGGTGGACGTTGAGGTCGCTGGTGTCGATGATCACGTCCGCCAGCGCGCGCAGCGGCTTGAGCACCTGGCGTTCGAGCGCGATGGCGTCGGCCAGCGCGAGGCCGAGGTGGCTCAGCGGGTGGCGGCGCCGGGTGTCGGCATATCGCTTGAGCAGTATCTCGTCGCGGGTGTCGAAGAACACCAGTTTCGGGTCGAGCCCCATCGTGCCGACTTCCGAAAGCCACTGCGGCAGGCTGGCGAGGTCACCGTGGCGGTTGCGCACGTCGATCCCGACGGCGAGCTTGCGGGGCGCGCCGTCGCCCTCGGCGACGCTGTGCACGAAGCTGGCGAGCAGTTCGGCCGGCAGGTTGTCGACGCAGTAGAAATCAAGGTCCTCGAAGGTCTTGAGCGCGACCGACTTGCCGCTGCCGGACATTCCGCTGACCACCAGCAGGACGGGCTTGGTGTCGTTCGTTGTCGGTTCGCCGACGGATTCGTTCATGGCACGCCGCGCTCCAGGAAATGCGAATGGCGAGCCATGAACGCCGCCGCCGGGTCGACGCCCTTGGCCCGCAGGATATGCATGCGCGTGGCTGCTTCGGTCAGCACCGCCAGGTTGCGGCCGGGCATCACCTGCAGGGTGATCAGCGGCACGTCCAGGTCGAGGACGCGGCGCACGCCAAGATCACCGGTCAGGCGCTCCATGCCGTCGCTGGCACTGGGCTTCGGTGCCAGCTGCGGCGGGGTCAGGTGGACGACCAGGCGCAGGTACTTGTTCCGCTTCACCGCGGTGTCGCCGAACATCTCGCGGATGTTCAGCACGCCCAGGCCGCGCAGTTCGAGCAGGTCCTGCAGCAGTTCCGGGCAGGTGCCGTCGAGCACATCGGGGGCGATCTGGGTGAACTCGGGCGCGTCGTCGGCCACCAGGCGATGGCCGCGCGAGAGCAGTTCGAGCGCCAGCTCGCTCTTGCCCGATCCCGACTCGCCGGTGATCAGCACGCCGATCGAGTAGATCTCCATGAACACCCCATGCAGGGTGACCCGGGGCGCCAGCTTGCGGGCCAGGTGGTACTGGAGGTGGTTGAGCAGTTCATGGCCGCGCCGTGGCGAACTCCACAGCGGCGTGTCCGACTCCTCGGCCGCTTCGGCCAGGTCGTCGGGACAGCGCTGGTCCTTGCTGATCACCAGCGCCAGCGGCCGGTAGCGCATCAGTTTCTCGATGATTTCCCAGCGCAGCCGCGAGTCCAGCGAGTCCAGCCAGGACAGCTCCTCGGTGCCCAGGATCTGCACCTTGTTGGGGTAGATGGTGTTGAGGTAGCCGGCCAGCGACGGCCGGCGGGCAACGGTGTCGACCGCCTCCAGCACGCGCGATTCGCCCCGCTGCCCCGCGATCCAGTGCAGGTCGAGGCTGTCGCGCATCTGCTCGAACAGGTCGGCGGCGGTGATGCTCGCGTTCAATGCAGCATTGCCATGGTCGGCTGCGGCAGGCCCAGCAGGATGGCGTGCAGCGTGCGCACGTCGCGGGCGTCGCGCAGCGCGTCGCGGAATCCCTGGCTGGAAAACCGTTCGGCCAGTTCCGACAGGATTTCCAGGTGCTGCTGCGGCGAGTGCTGCGGCACGCTCATCGCGAACACCAGGTCGACCGGCGCGTGGTCGCGGGCGCCGAAGTCGACCGGGTGGTCGAGCAGCAGGAAGGCCCCGCGCGCGACGCTGAACGCCTTGCTGCGGGCGTGCGGGATGGCCACGCCGTGGCCGATGGCCGTGCTGCCCAGCGCCTCGCGTTCCCGCAGCGCGGTCCCGATGAGCGGGGTCATGGCGGGCGAGGCGTCCGCCAGCAGCCGGGCTGCGGCGTCGAGGACCTGGTCCCGGTTGCCCGCTCCAGTCAGCATCACGATGCGCCCGGGGGCGAGCAGGTCGGCGATCGGCATGGGACGGCGCCGTCCGTGCGGATCAGGTGAATTCGCCGCTGCGCGCGATGCTTTCGCCGCGGCGGTAGTTGTCCACCATCTTCTGCTTGTGCTTGAGCAGCAGCCGGTCGAGCTTGTCGGCCAGCAGGTCGATCGCCGCGTACATGTCGACGGCGCTGGCATCGGCGTGCAGGTTCTGCCCCGCCACGTTGATCGTGGCCTCGGCGCAGTGGTTGGGCTTGTCGAGGCTGAGCTGGGTACGGATCTCGAAGGGCTGTTCGAAATGGCGCCCCAGGCGCTCGAACTTGCTTTCGACGTATTCGCGCAGCGCGGAGGTCACCTTGATCTCATGGCCGTGGATATCGATACGCATTCGCCACCTCCTGGTTTTCCGGCCGGGCTGGCCGGGGATCCAGCATCGCCCGAAGCGGGCGCGCAAGGGATAAAAACAGGTTAACCCAGCGTGCCGGCGGCGGGAAGGTTCAGGGCGGGCGGGGGCGTGCTCACGCCACGCGGACGCGCTCGTGCGAGGAGGGAATGTTGAGCAGTTCGCGGTACTTGGCCACGGTGCGCCGGGCCACGGGCACGCCGCTGGCCTTCAATGTCTCGGCCAGGCGCGCATCGGACAGCGGCTTGCGCGGGTTCTCGGCCTCGATCAGGCGCTTGATCATTTCCTGGATGGCGATGCTCGACGCCTCGCCGCCGCCATCGGTGCCGATCCCGGAAGCGAAGAACGCGCGCAGCGGAATCGTCCCGCGCGGCGTGCGCACGTACTTGCGCGAGATCGAGCGGGAAATGGTCGATTCGTGCAGGCCGACCTCGGCCGCGACCTCGCGCAGGGTCAGCGGGCGCAGGGCCTGCGGGCCGAATTCGAGGAACCCGGACTGCTCGCGGACCAGGCACTGCACCACCTTGAGCAGGGTTTCGCCGCGCTGTGCCAGGTTCTTCAGCAGCCAGCGCGCTTCCTGCAGGCGGCCGCGCAGGTAGCCGGCATCGCTGCTGCCGGCGTGCTGGATCATCTGCTCGTAGCCGCGATGGATGGTGAGCCGCGGCAGGCGTTCGTTGGCCAGCGCCACCCGCCACATGCCGTTCTGGCGGGTGATCACGCAGTCGGGGGTGACGTAGGTGTTGGCCGGCAGGTCGCCGATCTGGGCGCCGGGGCGCGGGTCGAGCGAGCGCAGCAGCGCCAGCGCCTGTTCGGCGGGCTCCAGTTCGCAGCGCAGCTCGGCGGCCACGCCCTCGATGCCGATCCTGGGCAGGCGATCGATGTGGTCGGTGGCGATGCGGCGCGCCAATGCGCGCCCGGGGGTGTCGTCGGGCAGGTTGTCGAGCTGCAGCACCAGGCATTCGCCGAGGTCGCGCGCGCCGACGCCCACCGGATCGAGGCGCTGCACGTGGTGCAGCACGGCCAGCACCTCGTCGGTCGTGCACTGGATCTCCGGCAGCAGCGATTGCGCGATCGCGTCCAGCGACTCGCGCAGGTAGCCGTCGTCGTCGATCGCGTCGATCAGCATCAGCCCGATGCGCCGGTCGCGCCCGGACATCTGGGTCAGGTGCAGCTGCCATGACAGGTGGTCCTGCAGCGAGTCGGCCTGCGCCACGCGGTCGGCCGGATCGTCGCCGTCGTCGCCCTGCCAGCCGCGCGATTCCTGCCACGCTTCGCCGGACTGGCCCCAGTCGTCGTCGCGGAATTCGGTGTCTTTCGCGTCGCCGTCGTCCGCCTCGGTGCCCGGCGCATCGTCGCTGCCGTCGCCGACGCGCAGCGGTTCGGATTCATCCCAGTCGAGCAGGGGGTTGCTCTCGACCGCGGCGTTGATCTCGGCCTCGAGTTCCAGCGCCGAAAGCTGCAGCAGGTGCAGCGCCTGGCGCAACTGTGGCGTCAGGACGAGCTGTTGTCCCAGCGATGTCTGGAGGCGTGGTTTCATCTTCCCCTGCAGCGCCCGTCGATATCCGGACCCGACCTCGGCCATCCTACCTGCCGTCCGGGGCGGGACGGCATCGGTGCCGGAGGTTGCGGCCGGCCTTCCATCGCCGGTCGCCAAGGATGAGGAAGACGCTTCGAGGCGCCTGCCATGCGTCCTCGACCTAGAGGCGGAAGGATTCGCCCAGGTAGACGCGACGCACGTCCGGATTGGCCAGCAGCGCGTCCGGAGCCCCCTGCGCGAGCACGCTGCCTTCGCTGAGGATATACGCCCGGTCGCAAATGCCCAAGGTCTCGCGGACGTTGTGGTCGGTAATCAGCACGCCGATGCCGCGGTTCTTGAGGTGGCGGACGATGCGCTGGATCTCGCCGACCGAGATCGGGTCGACGCCGGCGAACGGTTCGTCGAGCAGCATCAACCGCGGGTTGGCTGCCAGGGCGCGGGCGATCTCGACCCGGCGCCGCTCGCCGCCAGACAGGCTGGCGCCGATCTGCTCGGCGACGTGGCCGACCTGCAGCTCGTCCATCAGGCTGGACAGTTCGCGTTCGCGCGCGTTGCGGTCGAGATCGTCGCGCAGCTCCAGCACCAGCCGGATGTTGTCGGCGACGCTGAGCTTGCGGAACACCGACGGTTCCTGCGGCAGGTAGCCGACGCCCAGGCGGGCGCGCGTGTACATGGGCTCGGCGGTGATGTCGCGGCCGTCGAGCACGATCTCGCCCTCGTCGGCCGGGACCAGGCCGACGATCATGTAGAAGCAGGTGGTCTTGCCGGCGCCGTTGGGGCCGAGCAGGCCGACGACCTCGCCGGCGTCGAGGGTCAGCCCGAAGTCGCGCACCACCTCGCGCGAGCGGTACCGCTTGCGCAGTCCCTTGGCGACCAGCATCAGTTCTTGTCCTGCTGCGCCGGCTCGGCCTTCGGCTCGGGCTTCGCGTCCCCGGCCGGTGCCTGGTTCTTCGGCTCGAAGGTCATGTTGACGCGGCCGCCGGCGCCGGCGGCCGCGCCGCTCTGCACCTGGCCGGTCGCCATGTTGTAGACGATGCGCTCGCCGGAGATGCTGCCGCGGCCGGGCTGCTTCACCACCGCATTGCCGCTGAACACCACGGTGTCGCGGTTCTGGTCGTAGTCGATCCGCGCGGCGGTGGCATTCATCCAGCCGCCGTCGTCCATCTGCTGCTTCATCTTCACCGGCGAGCCGCTGAGCTTGATGACCTGCTCGTTGCCGCCGCGGCGGACGTCCGCCTTCGACGAATGGATCTCGAGCGTGCCCTGCACGATGTGCACGTTGCCGCGCAGGATGCAGGGTTCGGATTCATTGACCGAGCAGTCGCTGCTGTCGGAGCTGACGTTCATGCGCTGGTTGCGGTCGGACGACTTGGCCCACGCGCTTCCCACGCACAGGCACAGCAGCGCGACGAGGACCGTCGGAAAACTAGCGGTGCGTCGGATCATGGCTCAGGCTGACCTTGGAAAGGAGCTGGATGCGGTTGGTGGCCAGGTCGGCCCGCATTCCAGTGCCCTGCATTGTAGAGGTGGGGCCGGTGACGGTCACCAGAACGGCAGAAGCCGCCTTGTTCGCATCCGGGAATACGTTCAGTTGCTCGGTCTTCATCGTGCTGGGGCGTGAATCGCCGGGCGGGCTGGTGGCCTCCACCTTGCCGCGCAGGCGGATCTCGCTGTTGTCGGCGGCGACCCAGCCGGTCTTCGATCGAACCTCCCAGCGCTTGCCTTCCTTGTCGGGGATCAGGAACAGCGGCGTGGCAATCGACAGGGTCTTGTCGTCGGGGCTGCGGCTGAGCTCCGGCGCGCGCAGCACGAAGGCCTCCTTGCCCTGCTTGTCCAGCGCCACCAGTTCGAAATCGTGCAGCACGTAGTCGGGTCGTGCCACGGCGGCGGCCGCTGCCGGTTCGGGTGCGCGCTGGCGCCACACCGCCCAGCCGGTGACCGCGGCAGCGACCAGCAGCACCAGGGTGAGCACGCCGCGCCAGCTCATGGCGCGTCCACCGCGGCCAGCAGCGTGTCCACGTGGCCCTGGGCGGAGAGCAGCAGGTCGCACAGCTCGCGCGCCGCGCCTTCGCCGCCGCGTGCGGTGGTGCACCAGTGCGCGCGTTCGCGCGTCCAGGCGTGCGCGCTGGCCGGGGCCACGCCCAGGCCGACGGCGCGGATGACGCGGATGTCGGGCAGGTCGTCGCCCATGAAACACACCTGCGCCAGCCCGATGCCCAGTTCGCTGGCCAGCCCTTCGACGCAGGCGAGCTTGTCGCCGACGCCGACGTGCGAGCGCACGCCAAGGTCGCGTGCGCGGTGAGCGGCGGCGGCGCTGCTGCGCGCGGTGACGAAGGCGACCTCGATGCCCGACTTGCGCAGCAGCGCCAGGCCTTGCCCGTCGAGCACGCTGAAGGCCTTGGACTCGCGGCCGTCGGCGTCGAAGTACAGGCGGCCATTGGTAAGCGTGCCGTCGACGTCGAAGCACGCCAGGCGGATCTTCGCGGCGCGGTCGAGGATGTCGGCTGGGATGTCGTGGTTCGGCATGCGGCTGGCTTCGTGTCCGTGTTAGTGCGTTCGCATCATGCGGTCATGGAAGGTTTCGCGACGCGACTCGGGCTGTCCCCAACCCCGAATCCCGAATCCCCGCTTTTAAACCACCCGGGCCCGCAACAGGTCGTGAATGTTGAGCGCGCCCACCACGCGGCGCTCGTCGTCGAGTACCACCAGCATGGTGATCTTGCGGTCCTCCATGAGCCGCGCCGCCTCGCTCGCCAACGCGCCGGCATCGATCGCCACCGGCGAGCGCGTCATCACGTCGGCGATGCGCGCGGCGTGCACGTCGATCGACGGATCGGCGAGCGTGCGGCGCAGGTCGCCGTCGGTGTACAGGCCGAGCAGGCGGCCGCCGCCGTCGACGATCGCGGTCATGCCCAGGCGCTTGCGGCTCATCTCCATCAGCGCGTCGGCCAGCGAAGCGTCCGCGGGCACGACGGGCACTTCGTCGCCGGCGTGCATCACATCGCCGATATGCAGCAGCAGGCGCCGGCCCAGCGCGCCGGCGGGGTGCGAGCGGGCGAAGTCGTCGGCGGTGAAGCCGCGCGCTTCCAGCAGCGCCACCGCCAGTGCGTCGCCCATCGCCATCGAAGCGGTGGTGCTGGACGTCGGCGCGAGGTGCAGCGGGCAGGCTTCGACGGGCACGCTCACGTCCAGGTGCACGTCGGCCTCGCGCGCCAGCGTCGACTGCGGGCGCCCGGTCATCGCCACCAGCGGGTTGCCCTGGCGCTTGAGCACCGGCAGCAGCATCAGGATCTCGTCGGATTCGCCCGAGTACGACAGCGCCAGCACCACGTCGGCGTCGGTGATCATGCCCAGGTCGCCGTGGCCGGCCTCGCCGGGATGCACGTAGAACGCAGGGGTGCCGGTGGAGGCGAACGTGGCGGCGATCTTGCGTGCCACGTGCCCGGACTTGCCCATGCCGATGCACACCACGCGCCCGCGGCAGGCGAGCAGGATGCGGCAGGCGCTGGAGAAGTCGCCGTTGATCCGGTCGCTGACGGCTTCCAGCCCGCGGGCCTCGGTTTCGAGGACGCGGCGGCCGCTGGCGGCCAGCGTGGCGTCGTCGACGGGCGGTGTTGGGGAGGGAGCCGTGTTGTCGGCCATATCGAAGCCGGGGTCTTTGGGTTAGGCTAATCGGTTCATTTTATGCGTTTCGCGGCGTAAAAGCCCGCTCGATCGGCCGCGAGCCGCCCCCGCTCATGCGGGCTTCACGAGGATTCCAGGCATTGGACACCAACACCATCCGCCAGCTCATAGAACAGGGACTGCCCGGCGCGCGCGTCGCGGTGCAGGGCGACGACGGCGTGCACTTCGAGGCGCTGGTCGTCTCCGACGCGTTCCGGGGCAAGCTGCCGCTGGCGCGGCACCGGCTGGTCTACGCCACGCTCGGCGATCTCATGGGCGGCGAAATCCACGCCCTGGCGCTGCGCACGTTGACCCCGGAAGAACACGCCCAGTAGAAGTCGCCCCGGCGACCAGCCCGCGCGGCAAGAGCGCGGATCGCGGCTCCGGTGCCCGGTCCGTATCGACATACACTTTCCATTTCCCCTGCCGCGCGTGTCCCCGAGGCCGGCGCGGTCCGCTCACCAAGCCAGCAGGCCCCGAATGCAGAAAATCATCGTCAGCGGCGGCATTGCGCTCAACGGCGAGGTGGCCATATCGGGCGCCAAGAACGCCGTGTTGCCGATCCTGTGCGCCACGCTGCTTGCCGACGAGCCGGTATCGATCGGCAACGTGCCGGACCTGCATGACGTCAAGACCACGCTGCGCCTGCTGGCCGAACTTGGCGCGGGCGTCATCGTCCAGGACGGCGCCGACCTGCAGATCGACCCGCGCACCGTGCGCAGCCACGTCGCGCCCTACGAACTGGTCAAGACCATGCGCGCCTCGGTGCTGGTGCTCGGCCCGCTGCTGGCAAAGCATGGCGCGGCCGAGGTCTCGCTGCCCGGCGGCTGCGCGATCGGCTCGCGGCCGGTCGACCTGCACATCAAGGCGCTCGAAGCGCTGGGCGCCCGGATCACCGTCGAGCACGGTTTCATCAAGGCCAGCGCCGCGCGGCTGCGCGGCGGCAACGTGTCGTTCGACATCGTCAGCGTCGGCGCAACCGAGAACGTGCTGATGGCAGCAACCCTCGCCGACGGGACAACGGTCATCGACAACGCGGCGAAGGAACCCGAGATCGTCGACCTGGCGGACTGCCTGGTGGCGATGGGTGCCGACATCGAGGGTGCCGGCACCGACCGCATCGTGGTGCGCGGCGTCGAACGCCTGCACGGCGGCAGCCATCGGGTCGTTGCCGATCGCATCGAAACCGGCACCTTCCTGGTGGCCGCGGCGATGACCGGCGGCTGCGTCACCGCCACGCACGCGCGCCCCGGCACGCTCGACGCGGTGCTCGACAAGCTGGTCGAGGCCGGTGCCGACGTCGGCACGCGTGGCGACCGCATCACCGTCGACATGCGCGGGCGCCGGCCGAAGGCGGTCGACATCGTCACCGCGCCGCACCCCGGCTTCCCCACCGACATGCAGGCGCAGTTCATGGCGATGAACTGCATCGCCGACGGCGTCGGCACCATCGACGAAACGATCTTCGAGAACCGCTTCATGCACGTGCAGGAACTGGCGCGCCTGGGCGCCGAGATCCACGTCGAAGGCAACCGCGCCATCGTGACCGGCGTGGCGAAACTCAGCGGCGCCCCGGTGATGGCGACCGACCTGCGCGCCTCGGCGTCGCTGATCCTCGCCGGGCTGGTCGCCGAGGGCGACACCACCATCGACCGCATCTACCACCTCGACCGCGGCTACGAGAACATCGAGCGCAAGCTGTCGGGGCTGGGCGCGCGGATCCGCCGCGTCGACTGAGCATGCAGCCCGCCGGCCGGCCATCGGGAATCCCGCTGCGGCGCAAGCTGCTGTTCGGCGCGCTCGCGCTGCTGGTCCTGTACTCGGGCTATGCGTGGCATGCGGGCCTGGCGTTCACCTCGGGCATCGCCACGCAGGACATGGACTGGAACGGCGATGGCAAGGTGTCCACGCGCGAAGCCATGCAGTCGTGGTACGCGGTGACCGTGCGCAGCACGCGCGAGGGCAAGCGCGAATGCCACAGTTTCTTCTGGCGCGGCCAAGAAGATGGCCAGCCGATCCGGGTGGACTGCCGGACGACGTTTTCCGGGCAGGAAGACTGACGCGGGATCCATGCGTCATGGGTAGCCGGCAATAGCCGTTCCATTGCCCCAGCCCCCAGCCCCCAGCCCCCAGCTCCCAGCTCCCAGCTCCCAGCCCCCAGCTCCCAGCTCCCAGCCCCCAGCTCCCAGCCCCCAGCCCCCAGCCCCCAGCCCCCAGCTTTTGCTTTGCCCTTGCTCTTTCCCGCAAATGAATTCACACCGCATTCCCGCAGACCCGAAGGGCGCCGCACACGACGTGCGGCGCCTCCGGGTCTGCGGAGCTGCGGCGTAGATTTGTTTGCGGAAAAGCAAGAAAAGCCAAGTCCCAAGGTCTGAGGATGACCCGACGGCTGCCGTCAAATTGGAAGGCGAGGGGCAGGGGCTTTGGCAAGTGATGCCGGAGGCGCTGGACGAGCAGGCGTTCCCCTGCTGGAAACCCGTCTTCGAAGAGGACGGATCAGACCGCACGATTCCCGGAACGGCACTGCGATCCGGGAACGGCTCTACTGCACCGACTGGATCCGCAGGTCGATCTCGTCCTTGCCGTCCTTGCGCTGCAGGATGCGCGCCGGCACCGGCAGGCCTTCGACGACCCACGCGACGGTTTCCTTGTTGCCGCTGGCGTACGAGACCTTGGTCGCGGGGCGTGGCTTGCCGCCGACGGTGATGGTGTCCTTGCCGACGACCTTGTAGGTCAGCTTCTTGACCCGGCCGTCCTCGACCATCCGGTACGAAAGCGGCTTGCCCGCGGGAACGTCGCGGGCGAGTTCGAGGTTGAGCAGCAGCGCATCGACGTCGCCGGCCTGCAGCTTCACCGGGCCGGCGCGCTCGGCCTTGACGTCGCCGCTCCATGTGGCAACGCCCTTGCCCCAGTCGTAGGTCGCCTGCTTGTCGGTCTTCTTGATCAGCAGCAGTGACGAGTCGGTTCCCGAGAGCGGGCGCCACTTGCCGTCGTGGTCTTCGAACACGGTGCTCTGGTCGAGCTTGATGCCGCCGCTGCCGATGCTGAGCGTGTACTTCCAGCGATCGTTGCCTTGCGGCTCCAGGGTCATCCGGCCGTTGCCCTGCAGGCCCATGTAGCTGGCCTGGTAGATGGCGGTGAACGGCTCGATCGCCAGCGCCGGCATGCTGGCGAGAAGCAGCAGCGCGGCGGCGGAAAGGATGGACTTCCTGTTCTTGCGGAGGATCTTCATCATTGGATTCCCTGGTATTCGATCAGGCGCAGGTCGATGCCGTCACGGCCATCTTCCCGCTGCAGCATGCGGACCGGCGTCGGCACGCCGTTGACGACCCAGAAGATGGTCTCATCGTTGCCGCCGTTGACGCGTGAAACCCGCATCGCGTCGTAGCTCAGCTCGCCGACCTTGATCGTTTCGGTCTGGTCGGCCACCTGGTAGACGTGGTCGCGGACGCGGCCGCCGTCGACGAACCTGTACTGCAGGCGCGCGCCGGGGCGTGCGTCGCGGATCACCGCAAGGTTGATCAGCAGGCCGCTCATGTCGCCGTCGTGCAGTGCGATCGGCTTGCTGCGCTCGTCCTTGATGCTGCCCTGCCAGCGGGCGCTGCGGGTGCTCCAGTCATAGACGCCGTTGATCTTCTTGCCCAGGAACAGGCCCTTGCGGATCGTGCTCTGGGTCAGCGGGCGGAACTGGCCGTCGATGTCGTCGAACACCGTGCTCTGCTGGATGTTGAGCCCGAGGATGCCGGCGAAACCGCGGTTGCCCTTGATACCCAGGTCCACGCGCCACTGGGTGCCTTCGTTGTGCACGACCTGCATGGTCGCGCTGCCGGCCAGGTCGCCCTTGTTGAAGGCCTCGTAGGTGGCGACGAACGGCTCCAGCGGGCGAGGCTGTGCCTGTTCGGCCTCGACGGCGACGGAGGCCGGTGGCGCGGTGGTGTCCTGGGCGCGTGCAGGCAGGCAGGCCAGCAGCGCCAGCAGGGCAAGTGCGGGGAAGGGCTTCATGGGGTCGACATCATGCAAAGCGCAGGTTGGCTGCCAGCTGAAGCGGGACGCTTGCGCGGCCGTCGACATGAACGCCGTCTTCAGCCAGCCGGATGCGGCCCGCCGCGAACCAGCGCAGGGTCTCCACCAGCAGCGGATGCTCGCGTTCGAGCACGCGTGCGGCCAGCGCGTCGGCATCGTCGCCGGGATGCACCGGCACCCGCGCCTGCGCGATCACCGGGCCGCCGTCGAGGTCGGGAGTGACGAAGTGGATGCTCGCGCCGTGCTCGGTCGCCGCCGCGTCCAGCGCCTGCTGGTGCGTGTGCAGGCCCTTGAAGGCCGGCAGCAGGGACGGGTGGATGTTGATCACGCGGCCGCGGCGGGCGTCGACGACGGCGCCGTCGATCAGGCGCATGTAGCCGGCGCAGACGATCAGGTCCGGCCGGACCTCGTCCACGGCCGCGAACAGGGCGGCGTCGAAGTCGACGCGGCTGGCGAATGCTTTGGGGCTCAGCGCCCGCGCGGGGATCCCGACGTCACGCGCGCGCTGCAAGGCCACGGCTGCGGGCTTGTCGGAAAACACCCCCACGATCCGCGCCGGCAGGCTGCCATCGGCAATCGCATCGAGCAGCGCCTGCAGGTTGCTGCCGCGCCCGGAGGCGAGGACGGCGATGCGATAAGACCGGGATTCGGGATTCGGGATTCGGGATTCGGGCGCGCTGTCAGCCGATGTGGACACGTTCACCACCGCCGTTGGCCGTGACGACTTCACCGATCCGGCGGTGCGACAGCGCGAGGCGGTCGAGTTCGGATTCAACCGCGGCCACCGCCGATGCGGGGACCACCAGCACGAAGCCGATGCCGCAGTTGAACGTGCGCCACATTTCCGAGTCCGCCACCGCGCCTTCGCGCTGCAGCCAGTCGAACACCGGCGGCAGCACGATGGCCGACGCCTCGATGTCGAGGCCCAGGCCATCGGGCACGACGCGGATGATGTTCTCGGTCAGCCCGCCGCCGGTGATGTGGGCCATGGCGTGGATCGAGGCGCCGTTGTCGCCGCGCAGCAGTTCCAGGATGGGTTTGACGTACAGCGCGGTCGGCGCCATCAGCGCGTCTTCGAGGCGAATGCCGCCCAGGTCGAGGTCGCCGGGACGGCCGGCGCGGTCGAAGATGCGCCGGACCAGCGAATAGCCGTTCGAATGCGGCCCGCTGGAGGCGATGCCGAGCAGCACGTCGCCGGCTTCGACGCGGCCGCCGTCGCGCAGTTCGGATTTTTCCACCGCGCCGACGGTGAAGCCCGCGAGATCGTATTCGCCCGGCGCGTACATGTCGGGCATCTCGGCGGTCTCGCCGCCGATCAGCGCGCAGCCGGCCATCTCGCAGCCCTTCGCGATGCCGCCGACCACCGCCACCGTGGTATCGATGTCGAGCTTGCCGGTGGCGAAGTAGTCGAGGAAGAACAGCGGCTCGGCGCCCTGCACCAGCACGTCGTTGACGCACATGCCGACCAGGTCGATGCCGATGGTGTCGTGGCGCCCGAGCTGCTGGGCGAGTTTGAGCTTGGTGCCGACGCCGTCGGTACCGGACACCAGCACCGGTTCGCGGTACTTGCCCGACAGGTCGAACAGCGCGCCGAAGCCGCCCAGCCCGCCCATCACCTCGGGTCGGAAGCTGCGCCTGACCAGCGGCTTGATGCGTTCGACGACCTGGTTGCCGGCATCGATGTCGACGCCGGCCTCGCGGTAGGTCATCGGGGTGGGTGCTGGGGGATTGGTGCCGGTCACGATGGCTCGCTGGGCTGGGAAAGCGCCAATTTTAGCAGCCGGGGCGGCCTGGGCCGCGCCTGGCAGGCAGCCGGACGGTTCAGGTGCGGCTTGCCGGGTGACGCGGTCCCGCCGGGCGTTCACGGAATCGCAGGGGCGCCTTTGTGGCACCATTTCGACTGGCGTGCAGGCAGGAAGGAACGATGCAGGGATCAATCCGAACCCGGTGGGCGTGGGCGACCGCGCTGTTGCTGGCCACGATGCTGGCCGCCACCGGCGCCCGCGCGCAGCGCGTCGAGGGCGACCGCGCCATCGCGCAGGGGCTCTATGCCGCCGAGGTACCGGTCAACAGCCAGGGCGAGGCCGAACGCAACGCCGGTTTCTCGCGCGCGCTGGCCGAGGTGCTGGCGAAACTGTCGGGCGATCGCAGTGCGGCGTCCAGGCCGGGCGTCGGCCGCGAGCTGCGCCGCGCCGGGGATTACGTGGACGGCTACGACTATCGCCAGGACGAAGGCGTTTCGGCCAGCGGCGCGCCCAGCTTCAGCACCAAGCTGGTGGTGCGCTTCCGCCAGGACGATATCGATGGCCTCGCCTCCGCGCTGGGGCTGCCGGTGTGGCCGGCGCCGCGGCCCAAGCCGGTGCTGTGGCTGGCGATCGATGACGGTTCCGGGCCGCGCCTGGTGGCGCTGGCGCAGAACAACGTGGCCCGTTCGGTGCTGCAGCGGGCCAAGGCACGCGGTTTCAGCCTCGGGTTGCCTTCGGGCAGCGCCGCGGAGCAGGCCGCGGTGGGTGCGATCTGGCGCGGCGACACCGCGGCCATCGCTCGACTGTCCTCGCGCTACAGCCCGCCGATGCAACTGGTCGGGAAGCTCTATCGCAGCAAGGGCGGCTGGACCGCGGACTGGACCTTCATCGACAACGGCCGCGTGTTGTCGAGCTGGAGCAACAGCGAGGGCGACGCGCGCCGGGCGATGGCCGGCGGCGCCGACGGGGCCGCGGATGCGCTGACCAAGCGGTATGCCAAGCACAGCCCGGCCGGGCCCGCGGGCAAGTATCGCGTCACCTTCACCGGGATCGACGACGGCGCCGACTATGTGCGCCTGTCCGCGCTGTTGCAGGGCATGTCGGTGGTGCGCGGCATGACGCCGCTGCGGGCGACGCCGGAGGGGCTCGAGGTCGACCTCGACCTGCTCACCGGCCTGCCGGGCTTTCGCCGCATGGTCGACGACAAGGTGCTGATGGAAGTCGGCGCTGTCGGTGAAGGATCCACGCCGGGCGAAGTGGTCGCCCCCGCAGTCTTCCGCCTGCTCTGAGAACGCTGCCGATGGACGACACCGCCGCGAGCGACATCGCCCGCTTCCTCAAGCGCCTGCAGTGGGCGCTGGTCGCGCTGGCCGCGGGCTGGCTGGTGTGGCTGCTTGGGCCGATCCTGACGCCGTTCGTGGTCGCCGCGCTGCTGGGCTGGCTGGGCGACCCGATGGTCGATCGGCTGGAACGGGCCGGGCGTTCGCGCAACACCGCGGTGATCCTGGTGTTCGCGCTGATGGCGCTGCTGCTGGCGCTGGCGCTGCTGATCCTGGTGCCGACGCTGCAGCGCCAGGTCGTCACCCTGGTCGAATCGCTGCCGCACTACCGCGAGTGGTTCGCCGGCACCGCGATCCCGTGGCTGGAGCAGCGCACGCGCCTGCAGCTCTCGACCTGGCTGGACCCGGAATACCTGATCGAACAATTGCGCGTGCACTGGGACCGCGCCGGCGGCATCGCCACCACCGCGCTGGGCTACCTGTCGCGCTCGGGCTTCGCGGTGTTCGCGATGGTGGCCAACGTGGTGCTGATCCCGGTGCTGACGTTCTTCTTCCTGCGCGACTGGGACGTGTTCATCGAACGCGCCGCTTCGCTGGTGCCGCGCGACCACCTGCGCGTCGTGTCGCAGCTGGCGGCGGAGTCCAGCGACATGCTCGGCGGCTTCCTGCGCGGGCAGTTCACGGTGATGCTGATCCTGGGCGCGATGTACGGCATCGGCCTGTGGGCGATCGGCCTGGACCTGGGCCTGCTGATCGGCATCGTCGCCGGCCTGTTGACCTTCGTGCCCTACCTCGGCCCCACCAGTGGCCTGGTGTTCGGCGTGCTCGCCGCGCTGGTGCAGCACGGCGACTGGAAGCACGTGGCCGGGGTGCTGGCGGTGTTCGGCGTCGGCCAGGTGATCGAGAGCTACTGGCTGACGCCGAAACTGGTCGGCGACCGCATCGGCCTGCATCCGGTGGCGGTGATCTTCGCCGTGCTGGCCGGCGGGCAGCTGTTCGGCTTCCTCGGCATGCTGTTGGCGCTGCCGGTGGCGGCGGTGGCCAACGTGCTGCTGCGCTACGCGCACGTGCGCTACACCCAGAGCCGGCTGTACGCAGGGCAGGCCCCGGCCATCGTCGTCCCGGCCGAGCGCGCCAGCGGCGGGAGCATCATCGTTCCCGGTGGCGGCGCGGGCGATACGGGCGTCGAAGGCGAAGGCAAGGCGTGAGCCGCCCGGATGCCCCGGCGGCCGCGCAGCTGCCGCTGGCGCTGCGCTATCCGCCGGACCAGCGGTTCGACGGCTTCGTCGCCGCGCCGGCCGGGGCGCTGGCGCAGATCGAGGCGCTGGCCCTCGGACATTCCGCGGATTGGCTGTACCTAGTGGGCGCGCCGGGCTCCGGCAAGACCCATCTCGCGCTGTCTGCCTGCGCCGCGTCGCAGGCTGCCACGCGCCGCAGCGCGTACCTGCCGCTCGCGGCCGCCGCAGGGCGGATGCGCGAAGCGCTCGACGCGCTGCACGACACGCCGTTCATCGCGCTCGACGGCCTCGACCTGGTGGCGGGCCGGCGCGAGGACGAAGTCGCGCTGTTCGACTTCCACAACCGCGCCCGCGACGCCGGCATCGCCGTGCTCTACACCGCGCGAGCCGCACCCGATGCGCTGCCGCTGGTGCTGCCCGACCTGCGCTCGCGGCTGTCGCAGTGCCCGCGCATCGCACTTGCGCCGCTGGATGACGGCGGCCGCCGCCAGGTGCTGCGGCTGCGTGCGAAACGGCGCGGGTTGGCGATCGACGAGGCCGCGATCGACTGGCTGCTGCGCCGCGTCGACCGCGACCTGTCGAGCCTGGCGCGGCTGCTCGACCGGCTTGACCGCGCCTCGCTCGCCGAGCAGCGACGGATCACGGTGCCGTTCCTGCGCCAGGTGCTGGGCGGCGAGACGGGGCAGGGAACGCAATAGCGCAGTCGCGGCTCGTGGTGCCTCGCGCCGGCATGCCCGCGTGGGCGAGGGCAGGCCGATGCATTCCCGGGAGGCGGGTACCCCGGCAGCGCGACGGCCGCTCAGGGCTCGGGCGTTGCCTCGGGATCAGGCGTGGCTTCTTCCGTTGCCGGCACGTTCTCGAGTTCGCCGACATCGACCTGTCCATGCCTGGTTGAGCCCCATTCGGCATCCTGGGCCACGAAGTACGCCTGCGGATCCCAGAACTCGGCCGCGTAGTACTTCTCCGGCGCTATCGTCATGCCGGTGCCGGCCAGCGGCCCGGTCATCGGCGTGATCCGCAGGCCGCCGCCGACGAAGCCGGCGTGGCTGCCGGTGGTTTCCCGCTTCGCCTGCCGCATGACCTTCGCCAATCGCGGCTTGGCGGCGTCATCGCCGTACTCGGCCAGCAGCTGCTGGCCGCGCTCGATCGCGTCGCGGCGCTGGTCGGCGTCGAGAAGTGCCCAGTAGCGTTCGCGCTTGATCACGAAGTTGGGATACATGCGCTCGGCCGCCAGATCCATCCAGGCGTAAGCCAGCTCGCGGTCCTGCGGCACGCCCAGGCCTTTCCAGTACATCTCGGCGATCATCGCCTGCGAGGGCTTGTCGGCGTAGCGCGCGGCGCGCGTGAACTGGTCCAGTGCCAGCTCGTACTCCTTGCGGTTGTAGGAATACGCGCCTTCGCGCCGCCAGCGGATGTCGGGATGCGCGGTAAGGAAGCCCGAGGTGAGCATTTCCGGCGGAATGCCAGGTTCGCCGAGGTAGTTGCCGTACACCGCGCGCTCGGGCGGCGGCTGCGCCGTCAGCACGCGCGCGTTTGCCGGCGCCTGCGCCGTGGCCGCGAACGAAAGGCAGAGCAGGAACGACGACATCCATGCGGCTAGCGCACGATGGCGCGGGCTGGCCGAGGTGGCGGGGCGGGCAGGAAGCCCAGCACCACCGTGGTGGACTGGACCGATGTCTTCACGAAAATGAAGTTCATTGCCCACTGTTCTTTCCCTTGGAGGTGCCGGCCGGCGGGGGTGGCGCCTGGTTGGCCGCGGACTGCGGGCTGCGCCAGTACTTTTTATCGTAGTACTCCGGCCCGGACAGCGAAGTGCCGGAAGTATCGCTGCTGCCATTGGTCGTGGTGACTTCCAGCGCGCCCGCGTAGCCGAGCCGGCTGCCGGTTGCCTGGTGGCGCGCCGTGCGGATGCTCCGTCGCAGCCTGGGGACGGCCTGTGCGTCGCCGTACTCGGCCTGCAGTGCCTGCACATGGGCCTCGCCCTTCGTGCGCTGCGCCGCATCGAGCTGCCGCCAATAGCGGTCGCGGAGCTGGACGTAGGTGCCGTCGCCGCGCTCGGCCGCAATCGCCATCCATGCGAACGCTAGCGCAGGGTCGCGCACGGCGCCGGAGCCATCGTGGTGCATGCGCGCGAGGATCGACTGGGCCTGCTTGTCGCCATAGCGGGCTGCTCGCTGGAAGCGCAGGTAGGCTTCCTCGTCGCGGCCTTCGGACCGGGCCTGTTCGCCCGCGATGCGCCAGCGGATGTCAGGCCGTGCCGTGAGCAGCGCCTGGGTCTGGGTGGCGAGCGCGTCGCCGGTCGACTCGCGCAGCACCATCCGCCCGGTCACCGGCGTGTCCGGCGTGCTGAACGATGCCGTCGGCGTTCGCTTCGTCGTCTCCTGGGGCGCCGCGCTGGCGAGCGATGGCAACGAGGCGAGGACGATCAGGGCGATTGCCGTTTTCATGCGTGTGCTCCTTCGCAGGGGTTTCGGTGTTCGGCCCGGCATGCCGGGACGCCGGTAAGGACACGTGCGCTACCCGGCAGGCTCCGGCGGATGGCTGCGGGATGGACGGTCGGGCTTGGCGTCGTCATGGACGGGCTGCAGGTCGCCGACGTCCACGTGCCCCGTCCGGGCCGGCGCATGCCACATTTCGTCCTGCCACTCGAAGTACTTGTTGGTCCGCCAGTACTCGGGTTTGTAAAACGTTTCACCGGCAAGGGACACGCCGCTCAGGGGACCGGTCACGGGGATGACCGAAAGCCCAGGGTTGACGAAACCAAGGCGGCTGCCGGTGACCTGCCGGTTCGCCAGCCGCAGCTGTCGCTCCATCCGCGGCTTCGCCGCATCGTCACCATATTCGGCAAGCAGCGCCTGGCCGCGTTCGATCGCGTCGCGGCGCTGGCGCGCGCCCAGCTTCTGCCAGTAGCGCTCGCGCAGGATGACGAAGTTGGGATACATCCGCTCCGCCGCCAGGTCCATCCACGCGTAACCCAGCTCGCGATCGCGCGGCACGCCGATGCCCTCCCAGTACATCTCCGCGAGCATTGCCTGCGACGGCTTGTCGGCATGGCGCGCCGCGCGCAGGAACTGCGCCACCGCGATGTCGTATTCCTTGCGGTTGTAGGAGTACAGGCCCTCGCGCCGCCAGCGGATGTCGGGGTGCGAGGACAGGAACCCCTCGGTCAGGATGCCCGGATCGATGCCGGGCTCACCCATGTAATTGCCGCGCACTTCGCGTTCGACCGGGGGCTGCAGGGTCAAGACGCGCGGTGCCCGGCCGTCGTCGCGCGCCAGTGCGTAGCCGGAAGGAAGCAGCGACAGCGCGAGTGCCAACCCGAGCCCGGATGCAATGGCTGGCGGTCCCGACATGTTGCATCTCCCTTGGTCTGCAGATTTCCCTTGAGCGACTGGTGGCGGATCACCGGCACTTGGCGGCCCGCTGCTCCCACACCACCGGTTCCCAGTACTCGTTGGCGCGGATGCTGTCACGGTCCAACCGCTCCTTGCGCAGGCGCGCGCCGATCCGGTAGTCGGTGTCCGGCTTGATGTCCACGACCAACGGCTTGTAGGCGCGCGCCATGGATTGCCGCTGCATCAACGAACGCTGCATGTTCTGGGAGGGGAGCAGCCGATGCTCGGGAATCAGCTCCTGCACCGTCAGGACGTGGCGCCCGGCGTCCACGCGCAGGCGATTGACGAGTCCGGGCGGCGTGCTGCGGCCGTCGATGGTGCTGATGAACGCCTCGAACAGGCCCTTGCTGCGCGGCGGCAACGCGGAATAGGTCACATAGCCGCAGCCGGTTGCGTGGTTCGCGGTGGCTTCGCCGATGGTGAGCCGGTAGGCGGGGACGGCTGCGGCATCGGCACTGCCGGCGAGTTCGACGCGCGTCTTGCCGCGAGCTGCCAGCAGCCGCACGCTGCCGTTGCTTGCCGCCATCGCGTCACGCAGCAAAGTTGCGGGCGTGGCCTGGCCGTCGAGGCGGCGGCCGTTGATCGCAACCAGCCGGTCGCCGGTTTTCAGGCCCATGCGCGCTGCGGCGCCATCGGGTGTGATCGCGAGCACTTCCAGCCCCTGCGGATCGGGCTTGCGCACGTCCACCACCGCGCCCAGTTCATAGCGCACCTGTGCCGGGCGGGCGATGACGAGCGGCTGGTCGAAATTGCCCAGCGCGCCGCGCTCTGCCAGGTGCAGGAGGGTGGCGTCCATTTCCGCCTCGACCTGCTTGCCGTTGTCAGCGGCAAGCAGCAGGCCGGGGACGACGAGGCAGACGAGGAGCGTGAAGCCGCGGATGACGGACATGGGGAAATCCTCGGGTCAGATGCGCAGGCTGCGGGGCAGCGGGGAGTTGGTGGTGGCGTTGTTGCCGGCGAGCAGCTGCCGGCGCTGCGCCCAGAGAGGTTCGAGTTCGGCGTCGCTGGCATTGCGGGCGTAACCGGCCTGCAGGGCGCGATCGAGCGCGCGCAGTTCGGCGTCCACGTCGTCGGGACCCGCTTTGCGGGGCGCGTGAGCGGCCGCTGCCACGGTGGATGCAGGTTGCGCGTTTTCCGGCGCGGACGGCTGCATCAGAGGCGAAAAGGCGATGACCGCGGCCACCGCCAGCGTGGTGGCCGCAACGGCGAGCCGTCGCTGGCGGCCGCGCCGGCGTGCGCCGTTGACGCGCGACCAGAGGTTGTCCGGCAGCGGTGCTTCCGGCAGCTGCCGCAGGTGCTCCTGCAGGATGTCGTCATTCGTTGTCATGGGGGTGTGCTTCGTCCAGTTCCAGCCGCAGCCGTGCCAGGGTTCGCGAGACGATCGACTTCGACCAGCTCTCGCTGCGTCCGAAGCGCCGGCCCAGCTCCGGATGCGACCAGCCTTCCATTGCGTGCAGCCATACGACGGTACGTTCGGTGGGGCTCAACCGTCGCAGCAGGCCGAGGGATTCGGCGTGGAGCAGTGGATCGGGCCCGTTCGCGGGCTGTGCGTCGTCGTCCTCGATGGCGAGCAGGCGCCGGTCGCGGCGGATGCGGTCGATCGCCGCGTTGGCCGCCACCCGCTTCAGCCACGGCCGCAGCGGCGTGCCGTCGCGCAGGCCGCCGAGGAACTGCAGCATCTTCAGGAAGCATTCCTGGGTGATGTCTTCGGCGGTCGCGTGGTTGCCGGTCAGGCGCAGCGCGAGCGAGTGGATCGCGCGCGCATGGCGGCGATAGATCTCGGCGAACGCGGCTTCCTGCCCCCGGCGTGCGCGGCGGACCAGTTGCGTTTCGTCATCCTTGGCATCAGAGGGATCGGACATTGCATCAAGGTACGCGCGGAGGCACGCAATCGTCGCAGCGTGCGTATGCCGGGAGCGCCGCGTCGCGGCTCAGGCCAGCGCTGCGTCGAGTTCCGCCAGCCGTTGCGGCGTGCCGACGTCGGTCCAGCGTCCATGGTGGTGCTCGCCGCTGGCGCGGCCCCGGGTCATTGCTGCGCGCAGCAATGGCGTGAGCCTGAAGCGAGGCGGCGCTGCGTCGGCGCCTGGCGCGTCACCGATCACGTCGCGCCAGCGGTCGAACAGCGCAGGGCGGTAGACACCGATGCCAGCGAAGGTCAGGCGCTCGTCGCCGTCGCTGGCGACCTGCCCGCTGGCGACGAGGGTGAAGTCGCCGCGCGGGTTGTGCGGCGGGTTGTCGACCAGCACCAAGTGCACGTCGCCGGCCGGTTCGCGCGGCAGGCGGGCGAAGTCGTAATCGGTCCAGATGTCGCCGTTGATCGCGATGAAAGGCGCATCGTCGTTTCCACGCAGCAGCGGCAGGGCGTGGTGCATGCCGCCGCCGGTTTCCAGCGGGACCGGGCCTTCGTGCGAATAGATGAGCCGCAGCCCCCAGCGTGCCCCGTCTCCCAGCACCTGCGGGAACCGGTCGGCCAGCCATGAGATGTTGACCACCACGTCGCGCACGCCGATTGCGGCGAGCTTTTCCAGGTGCCAGGCGATCAGTGGCTTGCCGCCTGCTTCCAGCAGCGGCTTGGGCGTGGTGTCGGTCAGCGGCCGCATGCGTTCGCCGAGGCCGGCGGCGAAGATCAGCGCCTTCATGCCGCTGCCGGCCGCCGCGTCCGCGGTGCCGGCACTTCGTCGGGGACGCCGATGGCGTGCGCTGCGCCGTCAGGGGAGAGCGTTTCACGCGTCGGGGGCGTGGCTGGCGTGGGCATCCGGACTCCGGGCAACGGAAGCATTCGGGGCACAGGGTAAACTCCCGGCGCCTTCCCCGACGAGCATCGCCGATGTCCGACCAAGCCACGCGCCTGCAACCGGTCCTGCTTTCTGGCGGCTCCGGGACGCGCCTGTGGCCGCTCTCGCGCGAGGCCTATCCCAAGCAGTTCCTGGCGCTGGCCGGTGAACTCACCATGCTGCAGGACACCTGGCAGCGGGTTGCGCCGCTGGCCGCCGGCGCGGCGCCAATCGTGGTCGCCAACGAGGAGCACCGCTTCCTCGCCGCCGAACAGCTGCGCCAGGTGGGCATCGAACACGCCGCGATCCTGCTCGAACCAGTGGGCCGCAACACCGCGCCGGCGATCGCCGCTGCCGCGTTGCTGGCTGTCGCCGGCGGCGAAGACCCGCTGCTGCTCGTGCTGCCGTCCGACCACGTCGTGCGCGACGTGCCGGCATTCCAGGCCGCCGTGCGCGCGGCCATGCCGGCAGCGGCGCAGGGCGCGCTGGTCACGTTCGGCATCGTGCCGGAGTCGGCGGAAACGGGGTTTGGCTACATTCAAGCCGACGCCGGCCGAGTCGACAGCGGCGACCAAGGCGTGCGCCGCGTGCTGCGCTTCGTCGAGAAGCCCGATGCCGCGACCGCGCGGCAATACCTCGACGCCGGCGGTTACTACTGGAACAGCGGCATGTTCCTGTTCCGCGCCTCGCGCTACCTGGCCGAACTGGAGCGCTTCCGTCCCGACATCCTCGCCGCCGTGCGCGCCGCGTTCGAAACCGCGCAGCGCGACGGCGACTTCATCCGCCTCGACAAGGACGCGTTCGCCGCCAGCCCCTCCGATTCGATCGACTACGCGGTCATGGAGAAGACCGACCGCGCGATGGTGCTGCCGGTCGACATCGGCTGGAACGATGTCGGCTCGTGGTCGGCGCTGTGGGACGTCAGCGAGCAGGACGCGGACGGCAACGCCCGCCACGGCGACGTGATCGCGGTCGACAGCCACGACAGCTATGCCTATGCGCGGCGCCTGGTGGCGCTGGTTGGCGTGGACAACCTGGTCGTGGTCGAGACCGACGACGCGGTGCTGGTGGCGCACAAGGACAAGGTGCAGCAGGTCAAGGACGTGGTCGCCCGGCTCAAGGCCGGGCACCGCAGCCACGCGATCCTGCATCGCGAGGTACACCGGCCGTGGGGCAGCTATGACTCCGTCGACCAGGACGACGGTTTCCAGGTCAAGCGGATCAAGGTCAAGCCCGGCGCCCGGCTGTCGCTGCAGTCGCACAGGCACCGCGCCGAGCACTGGATCGTGGTCCGCGGCACCGCGCGCGTGACCCGCGACAACGACGTGTTCGAACTGCACGCCAACCAGTCGACCTACATCCCGCTGGGCGCGAAGCACCGGCTGGAGAATCCTGGCAAGGAGATGCTGGAGCTGATCGAAGTGCAGTCGGGCGACTACCTGGGCGAGGACGACATCGTCCGCTACGAGGACGTTTACGGGCGCTCGTAGGTTCGCCAGACCCGCAGCAATTACTCCAGTGGCTTGATGAAGAACCGGAAGAGCCGGGCATTCATCCGGCCCTTCCTTGCCGCCCGCGCGCTCAGCGTGGAGGCAAGGTGGTGCGCTTGCGCCGGAACAGGCCCACGACGACCAGGATCACGATCGCGCCGGCCAGCGCGGCGATGAACCCCGCCGGCTCGCCCGACTGGTAGTAGCCGGTCGCCTGTCCGATCCAGCCTGCCAGCAGCGCGCCGGCGATGCCCAGCAGGGTCGTCAGGATGATGCCCATGCCGTCCTTGCCGGGCTTGAGCAAGCGTGCCAGGACGCCGACGATGAATCCGATCAGGATGATGTAGAGCCAGTTGCTGCTGCCGAACAGACCTTCCATTCCAAACCCCTTCGTGGTGGAGGACCGGGCCGAAGCTTAACAGCCCGCGGCCCGGCCACCAGTGTCGATCGTCAGCAGCAGCCGTGGTCGCCGTGCCGCGATCCGCTGTCGGCGGCGACCGCCGCGCCCGTGGTTTCGCCGCGCAGGCTGGCGGCGTGGTGCTCGGCGATCACCCGCGCCACAGAGGCGGTGACCTTCTTGCCCATCGGGATGTGCAGGAACTCGTTGGGGCCGTGCGCGTTGGAATGCGGGCCGAGCACGCCGGTGATCATGAACTGGGCGCCGGGGAACTTCTCGCCGAGCATGCCCATGAACGGGATCGAGCCGCCTTCGCCCATGTACATCGCCGGCTGGCTGTAGAACTCCTGGCTGGCGTCGTCGATCGCCTTTTCCAGCCACGACGACATCGCCGGCGCGTTCCAGCCGGTGGAGGCCTTTTCGAGTTCGAGGGTGACGTGGGCGCCGTTGGGCGGGTCGCGCAGCAGCGCGTCCTTGAGCAGGTCGCCGGCGACCTTGCCATCCAGGGTGGGCGGCAGCCGCAGCGACAGCTTCACCGCGGTCTGCGGCCGCAGCACGTTGCCGGCCGAGGCCAGCGGCGGCATGCCGTCGACGCCGGTCACCGACAGCGCCGGGCGCCAGGTGCGGTTGAGCACCAGTTCGGTGAGGTCCTCGGCCATCGGCGTCATGCCCGGCAGGAACGGGAACTTGTCGAACACGGCGGTGCCCAGCACCTCCGCGCATTTGTTCGCCTGCGCCAGCCGGTCGGCGGGGACTTCCGCATGCAGGCCTTCAAGCAGGATGCGGCCCGTGTCGGCGTCCTCGATCCGCGAAAGCAGCTGCCGCAGCAGGCGGAAGCTCGACGGCACCACGCCGGACGCGTCGCCCGAATGCACGCCCTCTTCCAGCACCTTGACGGTGAAGTTGCCGCCGGCCAGGCCGCGCAGCG
Organism: Luteimonas mephitis DSM 12574; assembly: GCF_000422305.1. GTDB lineage: Bacteria > Pseudomonadota > Gammaproteobacteria > Xanthomonadales > Xanthomonadaceae > Luteimonas > Luteimonas mephitis. The sequence continues at coordinate 409,121 of NZ_AULN01000012.1, forward strand.
AGGTGGTGCACCACAGCTGCTCGTAGTTGCCGCAGCCCGAATCCAGGCACACCACCAGCGACGGCTTGCCGATGCGGTCGGCGAGGTGGTCGACGTAGGCGGGCAGGTCGTAGCTGCCCGATTCCTCGCAGGCCTCGATCAGCACCACGCAGCGCGCGTGCGGCGCGCCCTGGTCCTGCAGCGCCTGGATCGCGGCCAGCGAGCCGAAGATCGCATAGCCGTCGTCGGCGCCACCGCGCCCGTACAGCTTGTCGCCGCGCAGCACCGGCTTCCACGGACCGAGGTCGTCGTCCCAGCCGGTCATCTCGGGCTGCTTGTCGAGGTGGCCGTAGAGCAGCACGCAGTCATCGCCGGTTTCCGGTCCCGATGCCGGGATGTCGATGAAGATCAGCGGCGTACGGCCTTCCAGGCGCACCACCTCCAGCTGCATGCCGGGGATCGGCTGCGCGCGCGCCCAGGCCTCCATCAGCTTGACCGCGTCGTCCATGTAGCCGTTCTTCACCCAGTCGGTGTCGAACATCGGCGACTTGTTTGGAATGCGGATGTATTCGACGAGCTGCGGGACGATCTCGTCGTCCCACTTCGCGCCGACGAAGCTTTCGATCTTGCTGGCATCCATGGAAGGGCCTCGCTGATTTGAATGCCCTGATTCTACGCCTCGCAGCCGGGTAGGAATTTTCCTACGGCCGGACGCGGCAAAGCCTTGCGCCACGCGACGGCTTGCGGCGATAGGCGCGGCCGATGCGCTGGCGGAGACTGTCCCCACCGGCGCAATCGGTCGCCGGGGAACGGAATCCACCTCTACAAGGGAGTTCAAGCCATGACATCCATCAGGACCATCTTCGCTTCGCTGCTGCTGTCGCTGCTGCTGGCCGGAGGCGCGCTCGCCGGCGAGCGCATCAACATCAATACCGCCGACGTGGCCACCATCGACCGGGTGCTGGTCAACGTCGGGCCGTCCAAGGCCGAGGCCATCGTCGCCTACCGCAAGGAGCACGGCGCGTTCAAGAGCGTCGAGCAGCTGGCAATGGTCAAGGGCATCGGCCTGAAGACGGTCGAGAAAAACCGTGACCGCATCTCGTTCGGCACGGCGAGGAAGGCCACGCCGGTCAGGTCAGCGGCAGGGGCGAACATGGGCGCCGCCAACCGCTGATGCGTTGATCGTCACCGGGGCCCGCCAGGGAAGGTGGGGCCGGCGGTCGGGAGCCGGAGGCTCCGCTGGAACGGGCATGACGCCCTACAGGGACGTTTGCCACCCGCGCCGTACGGGAATTCGTACGGCACGGGTGGCTTTTTTTCTTCGCCGGACTCCGGGAAAGGTTCGTGCCTGGTCCCGGCCACGTGCCGTACGCCATCCCGCGAACGCAGCGATTCTCCCCCTCGGTCACGAGCAGCATCTTTTCCGCGCGTAGCCGGACGCGCGTCCAATGAGGCCCGCGCCGGCGCGGTTCCGGACGGCGCATCCCGCCCGCTACACTCGCGGCATGTCCTCTACGCAGCAGTCGCGGGTGATTCCCGCCAACGAGTATCGCCGCGAACGCTGGCGCAACGGCTTCGGCTGGACCCGCGAGATCCACGCGCAGCGACCCGACCAGGGCGGCGACTGGAGCTGGCGGCTGTCGATCGCCGAAATCGAACGGGATGCGCCGTTCTCGGCGTTCCCCGGCGTCGACCGCGAGCTGGTGCTGCTGCGGGGCAACGGCCTGCGATTGCGCTTCGACGACGGCGAGGCGCACCTGCTCGAACCACCGCACGGCCGGCTGCGCTTCGCCGGCGAACGGGCGCTGACCGGCGAACTGGTCGACGGCCCCACGCACGATTTCAACCTGATGTGGCGACGCGACGCGATGGCAGCCGAACTGCTGCACCGGCCCCTGGTCGGGCCGATGGTGTTCTTTGCCGAACCGGGCACCATGTGGGCGCTGCACCTGCTGGCAGGCGAGGCGCGGTTCGGTGCAGGGTCCGGGTTGGCGCCGCTGCAGGCAGGCGATACGGCGCTGCTCGAGGAGCCGCAGCGGACGCGCTTCCTGCTGGATGGCGGCGGCGAACTGCTGGTGATCCGGCTGGCAGAGACCGCCGCGAACCCGTAGGAGCGCCCCACGGGCGCGATGCGCATTCCAGGCGGGCCAGACCGCGCCCGTGAGACGCTCCTGCCCGGCGGATCGAATCAGTACACGTCGCGGCGGTAGCGCCCATCGCGCAGCAACTGCTCGACGAGCGCATCGCCCAGCACCTCGCGCAGTACGGCGTCCACGCCGGGGGCCATGCCCTGCAGGCTGCCGCAGACGTAGATGGCGGCGACGTCGTCGACCCACGTGCGCAGGGTGTCGGCGGCGTCGCGCAGGACGTGCTGGACGTAGCGGCGTTGGGCGTCGTCGCGCGAGAACGCGAGGTCGACGCGCTCGACCAGGCCGTCGGCCTGCCAGCGTTCGATGTCGTCGTGGCAGAGGAAATCATGGCCGCGGTTGCGTTCGCCGAACAGCAGCCAGTTGCGCCGTGCCCCGGCTTCGGCGCGCGCGGCCAGGTGTGCGCGCAGGCCGGCGATGCCGGTGCCGTTGCCGATCAGGATCATCGGCCGCTGCGGCGCAGGCGGGTGGAAGTTGGGGTTGCCGCGGATGCGCAGGTCGATGGTCGCGCCCGGCTGTGCGTATTCGCACAGCCAGCCGCTGCCCAGGCCGCTGCGGCCGTCGGGGCGACGCATGTGCCGGACCAGCAGCTGCAGGTTGCCTTCCGAAGGCTGCGAGGCGATCGAGTATTCGCGGTGCGGCAGTGGCTTGAGGGTGTCGGCCAGGGCCTGCGCCTCCAGGCCGGCGACGGCGGCGGATTCCGGCAGGTGCGCGCGCGACAGCGCGTCGCCGAGCGCAAGCTGGCGGTCTCCGAAGCGGACTTGCGCAGCCGCTGGAAGCTGGAGCGCCGCGAGCAGCGACTCGACGGCGTCAGCCGCGTTGCGCGGGCCGATCTCGGCGATGTCGCCGGCCTGCCATGTCGGCTGCATGCCGGCGGGCGGCGAGAGGGCGAGGCGAAATACCGGACCGCCCACGCTGCCGGGATTGAGCTCGACGCGCTCGCGCAGCCGCCACGGCTCATAGGTGACCGGCGACCAGTCCGACAGTTCCGGCTGCTGCGCGAGCAGGCCGAGGTGGTGCTGCCAGTGGCGCAGCGCGCCGGCGTCGCCGTTGTCGACTTCGACCAGGTCGAACAGCGGCGTCGCGCCTGCCTTGCGAAGCCACTGGTCGAGGCGATGGCCGAAGCCGCAGAAGTGCTCGTACTCGCGATCGCCCAGCGCCAGCACCGCGAACTGCAGCGACGGCAGCGTGGCCGGCGCGGCAAGCACGTCGCGGACGAAGGCCAGCGCCGGGTCGGGTGGATCACCCTCGCCGGTGGTGCTGGCCACGAACAGCGCGCGCGATGCCGTGGCCAGCGTGGCCGCGTCGACCTGCGCCAATGCGCGCAGCTGCACGTCCATGCCCGCGTCGGCGAGGGTGGCGGCAGTGCGCTCGGCAAGCTGCTGCGCGAACCCGGTCTGGCTGGCCCACGCGACCAGCACCTGATCGCCGCTCGTCGCCGCATCGCGCGCGCGGCGCGGACGCGAACGCGAACGCCACAGCAGTCGGCCGCTGATGGCGGCATACAACGTCATCGCGACCGCCGCCCAGATCCAGCGCATTCGCTGCGGCGAAGCCGGCCACCATGCGTCGTCATGCAGCGGGACGAAGGCAATGGCAAGTGCGAGCAAGCCAAGCAGTGCGAACCCGTTGCCGATCGCGGCGTACGGCACGCGACGCACGCCGGGAGTGCCCGTACTCGCGATGTTCGCGCTCACGATGCGAGCAGCCGGGCAGTGAAAGCGGCGGTCATCCGGATGCCATCATCGCCGGCATCGGCGGCGACCAAGCGCGCGGCAAGGCCGTTCGTCCGGGCAAATGCAAAGCCCTCGTCGAACCCCATCACGGTGAGCGCGGTGGCCCAGGCGTCGGCGCGCATCGCATCGTCGGCAATCACCGTCACCGCCGCAGGCGCGCGTTCGACCGGCGCACCCGTGCGCGGATCGAGCGTGTGCGCGAAGGTCCGGCCATCGTGTTCGAAGTGGTGCCAATGGACGCCGGACGTGGCCACGGCGAAATCCTCAAGCGCGAGCACGCAGGGCGTCGCGTCATCGGCATCGGGCGCGGCTTCGACCAGCACCCGCCACGGCGTGCCGTCCGGCTTGCGGCCGCAGCCGAACAGTTCGCCGCCGATGTCGACCAGCGCGTCGGCGATGCCGCGTTCGCGCAGGCAGGCCACCACCGCGTCCACGGCGTACCCCTTGGCGATCGCGGACAGGTCGAGCGCGATGCCGCCCGGCTGCAGCACCGCGGGCGGGTCGTCGCGCAGCGCGATCCGCTGCCAGCCGATGCGCGCGCTGGCGGCGGCGACTTCGGCGGCATCCGCGACGCGCGGGTCGCGACCGCCGGCGCCGAATCCCCACAGGTCCACCAACGGGCCGACCGTGGGGTCGTAGGCACCGTTGCTGGCCCGCGCGACGTCCAGCGCGCAGCGCAGCACCGCTTCGAACGGCTGCGGCAGCGCCTGCCAGCTGCCGGCCGCGGCGCGGTTGTAGCGGCTGATGTCCGACGCAGGCTCCCAGGTACTCATCTGCGCGACGATGCGGTCGAGCGTTGCCTGCACCGCGTCATGCAGCGGTGGCAGCGCCAGGCGCGCGTCGGCGGCCACGCACACGCGCCAGCGCGTGCCCATGGTGTCGCCATGGAGCACGTGCACGACGCGCGCGCCGGAAGTGGTGGTGTGGTTCAAGGGCGAAGTCGCTGGCCGGGCGCCGTCGCCGCGGTGGCGCGACGGCGCATGGCTTACTGCGGCAGCACTTCCAGCGTGGCCACGTAGCCGAGCCGGCGCTGCTTTGCCTGCGGCATCGAGACCTTGTCGTCCAGCGCCGAGGCATCGAGCCAGTACATGCCGGCTTCCGGCCAGGTGACGCTGAACTCGCCATTGGCGTCGGTGGTGGCCTTGATCTCGTCCTGCGCGTTGCGGTAGCGGGTGCCGCCGCGGACGATCTCGATGTCCAGGCCCGCCGCCGGCTTGCCGTCGATCTGGAAGCGGAACGTGGCCTGTTCGCCCGCGAACAGGTCATTGGGATGCGTCACCGGCACCAGTTCAAGGCCAATGCCATCGGGCTTGAGCGCGGTGTCGTTGGGCGAGCCGCTGGTGACGAAGGTCTCGACGCGGCTGATCGACTCGCCGACCTCCAGGTTCTTCGCGTCCTTCGGTACCTCGCTGGCGAACGTTGCCGCGGTGCCGCGCCAGCGCCTGGGCTTGCCGTCCTGCTCCCAGCGGCCGGTGAGGTTGTGGCTGGTGATGCCGATCCTGTACGTGCCGGGCTGGGTGAGTTCGAGATCGAACACGCTGCGGTACTTGCCGGTGGCGGCGTTCTGCGTTTCCACCTTGCTGCCGTCGGGCGCGACGACCGCGACGTTGTCCAGCCGCAGCGGCACGTGGTTGAAGTAGAACAGGTCGTTGGACACCGCGGCATCGACCGTGATCCACGGGTTCTCACCGGCGATGACGGTCTGCGACGGCATCAGCCAGGCCTTGTGCGCGGATGCGGTGATCGGCAGCGCGGCGGCCAGGGCGAGTGCAAGTGCGACTGCTGGGGCGAGGGAATGCTTCATGGCGTGCTCCGGAATTCGGACGGGATGGGAGAAGGCGCGATCAGGGCTTGATCGCCAGCGCGACCGCGCCGAGTTCGGTCTTGCCCTGCGCCTTGCCGGACTGCGGCGCGGTCGCCGGCCAGGTGAAGGGGATCTTCAGCAGTTCGCGGCCGCCGACTTCGCGGACCGCCTCGACCACCAGCGTGTAGCTGCCGGGCGCGAGCTTCGCCAGCCGCGGGTCGGTGGAGTCGAAGCCCAGCGCGTGCTTGCCGGCCGGGCGCGTCGGCCCGGTGACGCCGTCCACCGGCAGGTCGAGCGTGCGCCCGGAGCGTCGCCACCACTGGCGAAGGTCGGGCAGCCACTTGGTGCCGTGGCCCTCCTTGGTGTCCTTGTCCTGGTACCAGACGGCGAGGTCGGCGACGGCCTTGCTGTCGGCGCCCTCGATCCAGACCGCCACGTAGGGTCGGTGGTACTCGGCGACCTTGAGCTGCGGGATCTGGACGTCGACGTCGAACTGCGCGGCGTACGCCGGCATGGCAAGCAGGCCGCTGAGGGCGATGGTGAGCGTGACGCGCATGGAAACCTCGTCGATCGGAATCAGGGGAAAGTCAGTGGATGAACAGCAGCGCGAGCAGCACCGGTACCAGCAGGCCGAGGCCGACGTACGGCCAGGTCATGCGGCGCTGGCGCGCATGCATCTGCAGCAGGAACAGCCCGGTCACGGTGAACACCACGCAGGCGATCGCGAACACGTCGATGAACCAGCCCCACGCGGGGCCGGCATTGCGGCCCTTGTGCAGGTCGTTGAGGTACGAGATCCAGCCGCGTGCGGTGCGTTCGTACTCGACCGCGCCGTCGCCGCGCTGGATGCTCAGCCACGCATCCGCGCCGGGACCGGGCATCGACAGGTAGATCTCGTCCTGCGACCACTCGGCATCGCGCGTGCCGATCGACGTGCCGAGCGTGTCATCGAGCCATTCGGCCACCGCGCCCGGCAGCGGCGCGTTGCCTTCCTCGCGCGTGCCGAGCGCCTGCAGCAGCGGCGCGGGCAGGGTGGCGGCCTGGTTGGCGACCTGCGGATCGCCCTCGATCTTCGCCGCGTGGTTGAGGGTGATGCCGGTGACCGCGAACAGCAGCATGCCGACCAGGCAGACCGCCGAACTGATCCAGTGCCACTGGTGCAGGGTGCGCAGCCAGAAGCCGCGGCGTTGTTGCGCGGGTACGGGGTCGCTTGAAGAAAAGGAAGGCGGTGGCAAGGCGGGAGATTCGGCGCGGAAAGGCACAGTATAGAGCATGGATGAGAATCATTCTCACGTCTGGCGCCAGTAATCGCTCGTGTCGTGCGGTTGCCCTGGCCGTCGGTTCTTGCTCTCAGGTCTCCGCCCAGCGCCGCAGCAGGTTGTGGTACACGCCGGTCAGCTGCAGCAGCGCGGCGCGGTCGGCGCCGGATCGGGTCAGGCTCTGGATCGACGCGTCGAGCTCGAACAGTAGCCGCCGCTGGCCGTCGTCGCGAACCAGGCTTTGCACCCAGAAGAACGACGCCAGCCGCGCGCCCCGCGTGACCGGTTCGACCCGGTGCAGACTGCTCGACGGATAGATGATCAGGTCGCCGGCCGGCAGTTTGACCTCGTGCTCGCCGTAGGTGTCGTGGACGACCAGTTCGCCGCCGTCGTACTCGTCCGGTTCGCACAGGAACAGCGTGCACGAGATGTCCGTGCGCAATGCCCCGATGGGCTGGCCGGGCATGGCCACGTGCATCACCGAGCCGTCGACGTGCAGTCCGTACTGGCCGCCGCCGTGGTAGCGGTTGAAGCGCGGCGGCAGCGTGCGCAGCGGCAGCACCGCGGCGTGGTACAGCGGGCTGGCCGCGAGTGCCGCGAGCACCGCCGCGCCGAGTTCGCGCGCCAGCGGCGAGCCGTCGGCCAGCTGCTGGTTGCGCTTGACCTGCGCGCCCTGCGCGCCGACCGTCGCCTTGCCGTCGATCCATTCGCCGCCGTCGAGCGCCTTGCGGAAATGCGCCACCTGCGCAGCATCGAGGATCGCGGGGACGTGCAGCAGCATGGTGGAGTTTCCTCGAGGCCCTGGCAGCGATGCGGGTCAGAAGCGGATGTCGGCGCTGAGCACGAAGGTGCGCGGCGCGCCCGGAGTGTAGCGGTAGCCACTCTTGTTGATGGCGGCGACGTACTGCTTGTCGAACAGGTTGTAACCGTTCAGGCGCAGGCTGACGTTGTCGCTGATCGCGTACGAGACCATCGCGTCGTACACCGTCCATGACTTGGTGTATTCCGGCGTGCCGACCGCGCCGTCGCTGCCCCTGTGCAGGCCGCCGGTGTAGCGGATGCCGCCGCCGACGGTCAGCCCGGACGGGAACTGGTAGGTCGTCCAGCTGGTGATCGCTTCGTCCGGCGTGTAGGTCAGGTGGTTGCTGCCGTCCTCGCTCACGGCGGCGCCCTCCCTGACACTGGCGTCCTGGTGCAGGTAGCCCAGCGAGATGTTCCAGTTGTCGGTGATGTTGCCGACCGCGGACACCTCGACGCCCTGCACGCGCTTCTCGCCGGTCTGCGAATAGCCGCCCGGCACGGTGTCGTCGGCGGTGATCTCGTTGGTCACGGTGGTCTGGAACAGCGCCAGGTTCAGCGCCAGGCCGCTGCCGGGCGCCACCCACTTGGCGCCGACCTCGTAGGTCCGCGCCTTCTGCGGGTCGTTGTTGACGTTGTCGGCGCTGTTGGCGGCGGTGCTCAGGCTGAAGTTGGCGCCGCCCGGCGGCTGCTGCGACAGCGCGGCGTTGGCATACAGGCTCAGCACCTCGACCGGCTTGTACACCGCACCGAGCTTGTAGTTGAGCAGGGTGTCGGAGGACTTCAGGTCGGCGATGGAAATGATGCTGCCGTCGGCGACGCCGCTCGGGCAGGCGATGCCGCGCCGCGGCAGCGGAACCACCGTGGTGCAGATGCCGGTGGCGTCGTAACGGGTGGTGTAGCGGTCGGCGCGGACGCCGGCGGTGAGCAGGAAGCGCTCGCCGAATTTAAGCGTGTCGAACGCGTACAGCGCCGCGGTGTCGGTCCTGCCGTTGGCCACCGTGCCGTTGCGGCCGTAGGCCAGCGTGCCGGTGCCGCGCCAGTCCGGGTTGTACAGGCTGGCCGGGTCGAGCGCGCTGTCGATGGCGATGCCGTGGGCGGTTTGTTCCTCGCGGGTCAGTTCCAGTCCCGCGCTGAGGAAATGATCGACCGCGCCGGTGGCGAAATCCGCGCGCAGGTTCAGCTGGTCGGTGAGGATCGTGTTCTGCTGGTCGCGGCTGCTGAAGGTGCCGCGCGCCAGGGTGTAGGTGGACAGGTCGTCCTTGTCCGTCCAGTGGATGTTGCCGGCCTGCTCGTCGCCGGGTGTGCCGCCGGTGCCCATGAAGGCGGTGATGAGGTAGTCCTGCCTGGTCTTTCCCCAGCGCAGCGTGTTGCTCAGTTTCAGCGTGTCGGAGAAGTCGTGCTCGAACCGGAGCGTGGCCATCTGCGAGGTCACGTCGTCATGGTCGAACTCGCTGCCGTAGAAGTTCTCCGGATCGACCGGATGCCCGGCCAGTTGCTCCAGGCCCGGCTGCGGCGCCCAACTGGGCAGGCCGATGGTCGGCACCAGGCCGTCCGGCACGTTGTCCTGCTTCACGTACAGCAGGTTGAGGAACACGCGCGTGTCGCTGCCCAGGCCGAAGCCCAGCGACGGCGCGATGCCCCAGCGCGAGTTGTTGACGTGGTCGCGGCCGGCCACGTCGCTGTCCTGCCACATTCCGCTCAGGCGCAGCGCGCCGGTTTCACCCAGCCGCGTGTTCCAGTCGGCGGTGGCGCGCTGCTGGCCGTCGTTCCCGGCAGAAATGCTGGCGGAGGCCGCTTCGCGCAGGCTGGCCTGCCTGGACACCATGTTGATCGCGCCGGTCGGCGCCGAGCGGCCGGTGTCGGTGCCGGCCGGGCCCTTCACCACTTCCACCTGGTCGATGTTGAACAGGTCGCGCGATACCGCGCCGAGGTCGCGCGCACCGTCGACGAAGATGCTGCTGGAGGTGTCGAAGCCGCGCATGTAGAGCGCATCGCCGGTGGTGGTATTGCCGTTTTCACCGGCATAGAACGTGCCCACGCCGGGACTGTTGCGCAACGCTTCGGCCAGGGTGGTTGCGCCCTGCTGCTGGAGCAGTTCCTTGTCGAGCACCTCGATGGTCTGCGGGGTGTCCTGCAGGGTCTGGGTGAACTTGGGCGAGACCACGAAGCTGTTCAGCCCGTGCACTTCGACCGTTTCGAGCGTCTTGGCCTGCGGCTCCGGGCTGGGGCCCGAATCGACCTCCTGGGCCACGGCGCTGGCCGGCAGCCCCAGTGCGAGGCTGGTGAGCAGGGTGGCGGCGGTGAGGGACTGGGGCGACTTGGCCGGAACGGCGTGCTTGCGACTCTTGATGTGGACCATGTTGCCTTCGTTGCGGTATGGGTGGCGCCCGGCCGGCCAGACGCGCACACGGGCGGGAGGCGGCGGACATCCGGAACCTCGTAGCGGGCCTGTGGGCGGGCTGGGGGCGGTTTGGATTCGACGCGGTCTTTCGGGGCCAGGGCCTGGGTCTGGCGCCGGAGAGGGCGGCGGAGTGCGCGTATTCAACCGCAAACGATAATGATTCGCAATACTTTTCGCATTGGCGGTGCAGCGCGGTCCGGGAGCGGGGCGATTCCTACCGGTCGTCGCGCGTCCAGACCGCGCCGTCCTCGACCTTCACCGGGAACTTCGCCACCGGCGCATAAGCCGGCGCGCACAGCGCCCGGCCGTCGCGGACGTCGAACCGGGCGCCGTGCAGGGTGCATTCGATCGTCCCGTCGCCGCCGTCGAAGGCGCCGGCCGACAGCTCGAAATCCTCGTGACTGCAGCGGTCTTCCAGGGCATAGAAGTCGCCGTCGACGTTGAACACGATGATCGGCGTGTCGCCGTCCCAGGCCACCGCGGTTTCGCCGGGCAGCAGTTCGGAGGTGGCGCAGACGCGGATCCAGTCGGTCATGGCAGGCACTCGTGTCGGATGCGGTCATTGTAGGAGCGCCCCGTGGGCGCGCTGGAACGCAACCGAAGGCATCGCGCCCTCGGGGCGCTCCTACAGGGGTTTTTCGAGCACTTCGAAGCGCAGGTCGTCGCGCTTGGCGATGCCGAAACGCTCGTCGCCGTGCGGAAACGGCTTGTACACGCCGGTGCGGCGATAGCCGCGGCGCTCGTAGAAGGCGATCAGTTCGTCGCGGATGTCGATCACGGTCATGCGCATGTCGGGCAGCCGCCAGTCGTCGCGCGCGATGCGCTCGCATTCGGCAAGCAGCGCCTTGCCGATGCCGCCGCCCTGCAGGCCGGGCACCACCGAGAACATGCCGAAGTAGCCGTGGCCGTCTTCGTCGGCGACGTGGGCGCAGGCCTGCAGCGTGCCATCGCGCTCGGCGAGCACGACGCAGCTGCGCGCGCGCTCGATGTCAGCGCGCAGCACGCCGGGATCGATGCGGTTGCCGTCGAGGAAGTCGGCCTCGGTGGTCCAGCCGGCGCGGCTGGCGTCTCCGCGATAGGCGGAGGTGACGAGGGCGACGATGGCGTCGACATCGGAGGGCGTGGCACTGCGGAAGGTGAGGCTGGTCATGGGGGGGGATGATTCTTCCATAGCCCTTGGAACTGTCTGCAGGAGCGGCGGAAGCCGCGAGCTTTTTGGGGGGCCGCGGTTGGCATCGCAAGATCAAGAGCAAATCCCCCATACCCCCTTTTCCAAAGGGGGCAAAGGCAAGAGCCTTTCCCGAATCCCGAATCCCGAATCCCGAATCCCGAATCCCGAATCCCGAATCCCGAATCCCGAATCCCGGCGTCAGCCCAGCAGCCCGCGCACCTTGCGCAGCGCGGCAACGAAGGCTTCGATCTCCTCGTGGGTGTTGTAGAACGCCAGCGACGCGCGGCAGGTGGCGCCGATGCCGAACCACTGCAGCAGCGGGTGTGCGCAGTGCTGGCCGGAGCGGATCGCCACGCCTTCGATGTCGAGCAGGGTGGCCAGGTCATGCGCGTGCGCGCCTTCGACGAGGAACGACACCACCGCGGCCTTGCCCGGCGCGGTGCCGTAGACGCGCAGGCCGTCGACCTTTGCCAGTTCCTCGTCCAGGTGCGCCAGCAGTTCCTGCTCGCGTGCCTCGACGTTCGCCATGCCCAGCGCATCGAGGTAGTCGACCGCCGCGCCCAGCCCGGCGAAGCCGGCGATGTTCGGCGTGCCGGCCTCGAACTTGCGTGGCGCGTCGTTGAACACGGTGCCGTCGAAGCGCACTTCCCTGATCATCTCGCCGCCGCCGATGAACGGCGGCATCGCGTCCAGGTGCTCGCGCCGCGCCCACAGCGCGCCGGTGCCGGTGGGGGCGCACATCTTGTGGCCGGTGAGGGCGTAGAAATCGCAGCCGATCGCGGCGACGTCGACCGGCCGGTGCGGCAGGGCCTGCGAGCCGTCGACCACGGTGACGACGCCGCGGCGGCGCGCCTCGTGGCAGATCTCGCGCACCGGGTTGACCGTGCCCAGCACGTTGCTGACGTGGGCGATGGCGAGCAGCTTCACGTCCGCGGTCATCTTCGCGCGCAGCATGTCGAGGTCGAGCGCGCCGTCGGGCAGCAGTTCCACCACTTCGATGCGCGCGCCGGTGCGCTGCGCCACCAGCTGCCAGGGCACGATGTTGGCGTGGTGCTCCATGCGCGTGAGCAGGATCGCGTCGCCGGCCTTCAGCCGCGGCAGCGCCCACGAGTAGGCGACCAGGTTGATCGCGAACGTGGTGCCGCTGCACAGCACGAGTTCTTCCGGCCGCACGTTGATGAAGCGCGCCAGCTTGCGGCGCGCGTTCTCGTAAAGCTCGGTCGCCTCGCCCCCGAGGGTGTGCACGGCGCGGCTGACGTTGGCGTTGTGGCGGCGGTAGAAGTCGTCGACCGCCTCGATCACCGCCGCCGGCTTCTGCCCGGTGTTGGCCGAGTCGAAATAGACCAGCGGCTTGCCGTTGACCTCGCGCCGCAGCAGCGGGAAGTCGGCGCGCACGCTTGCCCAGTCGATCGGGTCGCCGGTCGCCGGGCGGGGTCCGGTGGCGGCGGCGGGCGTCATGCGTCGCCTGCCAGCGATGCGAGCGCAGCGTCGAGCCGGGCTTCCAGCGCCGCGCGCAGCGTGTCGGAGGCGAGCACGCCCAGCGGTTCGCGCACGAAGGCCGTGGTCAGCAGGCGGCGCGCATCGGCTTCCGGCAGGCCGCGCGAGCGCAGGTAGAACATCGCGGTGGGGTCGAGCTGGCCGACGGTGGCGCCGTGCGCGGCCTTGACCTCGTCGGCGTGGATCACCAGCACCGGCTGGGTGTCGATTTCCGCGCCTTCGGACAGCAGCAGGTTCTTGTTCGACAGGTTGGCGTCGCTGCCGTCCGCGCCCTCGTGGATGGTGATGCCGCCGTGGAACACCGCGCGGCCGCGACCGGCGCCGATGCCGCGCCAGGTCAGGTCGCAGGCGGTGTCGCGGGCGACGTGCTCGATGCTCAGGCGGGTGTCGAGGTGGCGCTTGCCGGTGGCCAGCAGCACGCCGTTGGCGACCACGCGTGCGCGGTCGCCGAGCAGGCGCACGTTGAGTTCGTGGCGCGAGAGCGCGGCGCCCAGCTCCAGGTCCAGGCGCCGGTACTCGGCGTCCTCGGCGAGCGCGGCGTCGGTGCGCAGGAAGGTGGTCGCACCGTCGGCGGCATCGTGGATCCGCGCGTGGCGAAGGCGCGAACGCGCGCCAAGCCGCAGCGAGAGCGTCGCGGTGTCGAGGTGGCGGTGCGCGCCCGCGGCCAGGTGGTGCTCGGCGAGCGCCACCGATGCGCCTTCGCCGACTTCGACGACGTGGCGCAGGTGCCAGGCGCGGTCGGCGTCGGAGGACGCGCCAATGAAGACCAGGTGCAGCGGCGTTTCGACCTGTGCGCCGGCCTCGACGCGGACGACCGCGCCGGTTGTCGCCAGCGCGGCGTTGAGATTGGCGAACACGTCGTCACCGCGGCCGCGCGCATCGGTGCCGTCTTCGGGCATCGATCCGCCGGCGCTGCCGGGCGCCAGGGTGACGCCGGACGGCAATGCGCCGAGGTCCGAGTGCGCGGGGTCGTGGACGCCGTTGACGAACACCAGCCGCGGTGCCGGGATGTCCGCGAGCAGCGCAGGATCGAACGTCGCGACGGCGGCGTCGACCGGCGCAAAGGTGCGGCGTTCAAGCGCGCGCAGCGGGGTGTACTTCCACGCTTCGCTGCGCGGGCCGGGCAGGCCGTCGCGCACGATGGCGTCCAGCGTGGCCTTGCGGCTGCCGTCGCCGCTGGAATTGCCGGCGAGCGAGTCGAGGAGGGCGCTCATCGGGCACCACCGTCGCAGACGCGGTCAAGGTCGGGGCGTGCGAGGCAGCCATCCATCACGCAACCGCCTCCGGCGCGACCCGGTCCTTGATCCACGCGTAGCCGTGCGCTTCGAGTTCCAGCGCCAGTTCCGGACCGCCGCTTTCGACGATGCGGCCGTCGGCCAGCACGTGCACGACGTCCGGCTTGATGTAGTCGAGCAGGCGCTGGTAGTGGGTGATGACGATGAACGCGCGGTCGGGCGAACGCAGCGCGTTGACGCCCTCGGCGACGGTCTTGAGCGCGTCGATGTCCAGGCCCGAGTCGGTCTCGTCGAGGATCGCCAGCTTCGGCTCCAGCACCGCCAGCTGGAAGATTTCGTTGCGCTTCTTCTCGCCGCCGGAGAAGCCCTCGTTGACGCCGCGGTGCAGCAGCTGGTCGTCCAGGTGCAGCACGGCCAGCTTCTCGCGCACGATCTTCAGGAACTGCATCGAGTCGAGTTCCGGCTCGCCGCGGGTCTTGCGCTGGGCGTTGAGCGAGCTGCGCAGGAAATAGGTGTTGTTCACCCCCGGGATTTCCACCGGGTACTGGAACGCGAGGAACACGCCGGCGGCTGCGCGCTCCTCCGGTTCGAGCGCCAGCAGGTCGCGGCTGTCGTACTGCACGCTGCCTTCGCCGATCTCGTAGCCCTCGCGTCCGGCGAGGATGTTGCCGAGCGTGGACTTGCCGGCACCGTTGGGACCCATGATGGCGTGGACTTCGCCGGGCTTCACCTGCAGCGAAAGTCCCTTGAGGATTTCGCGGCCGGCGACGGAGGCGTGCAGGTTTTCTATCTTCAACATGTTGTCATCCGTTTCGTTTCTTGAGCCCCTCTACCGCGCAGCGGGAGAGGGGTTGGGGCGAGGGTGCGGCTTTTCGCCACGAGCGCCCTCATCCGTCGCTTCGCGCCACCTTCTCCCGCAAGCGGGAGAAGGGATGACCATCAGCCAACCGATCCTTCCAGCGAGACTTCCAGCAGCTTCTTGGCTTCCACCGCGAACTCCATCGGCAGTTCGCGGAACACCTGCTTGCAGAAGCCGTCGACGATCAGGCTCACCGCGTCTTCCTGCGAGATGCCGCGCGAGCGGCAGTAGAACATCTGGTCGTCGGAGATCTTCGAGGTGGTGGCTTCGTGTTCGACGGTGGCGCCGGGGTTCTTCACTTCGATGTAGGGGAAGGTGTGCGCGCCGCACTTCTTGCCGATCAGCAGCGAGTCGCACTGGGTGTAGTTGCGCGCGCCGTCGGCCGAAGCGGCCACCTTGACCAGGCCGCGGTAGGTGTTCTGGCCGCGGCCGGCGCTGATGCCCTTGCTGATGATCTTGCTCTTGGTGCGCTTGCCGACGTGGACCATCTTGGTGCCGGTGTCGGCCTGCTGGCGGTGGTGGGTGAGCGCGACCGAGTGGAACTCGCCGGTCGAGTCGTCACCCAGCAGCACGCAGGACGGGTACTTCCAGGTGATCGCCGAACCGGTCTCGACCTGGGTCCAGGTGACCTTGCTGCGGTCGCCGCGGCACTCGGCGCGCTTGGTGACGAAGTTGTAGATGCCGCCAACGCCGTTCTCGTCGCCGGGATACCAGTTCTGCACGGTCGAGTACTTGATCTCGGCGTCTTCC
This sequence comes from Luteimonas mephitis DSM 12574, assembly GCF_000422305.1. Lineage (GTDB taxonomy): Bacteria > Pseudomonadota > Gammaproteobacteria > Xanthomonadales > Xanthomonadaceae > Luteimonas > Luteimonas mephitis. The sequence goes on from NZ_AULN01000012.1 coordinate 424,760, forward strand.
AGCGCCACCAGTTCCACCACTGCCGCGTGCAACTGGTTCTCGTCGCGCATCGGCGCGGTGCAGCCTTCGAGGTACGACACGTGGCCGCGGTCCTCGCAGATGATCAGGGTGCGTTCGAACTGGCCGGTGTGGCCGGCATTGATGCGGAAGTAGGTGGACAGCTCCATCGGGCAGCGCACCCCGGCCGGGATGAACACGAACGAGCCGTCGGAGAACACCGCCGAGTTGAGCGCGGCGAAGTAGTTGTCGCCGGTCGGCACCACGCTGCCCAGGTACTGCTTCACCAGGTCCGGATGGTCCTTGATGGCCTCGGACATCGAGCAGAAGATGATGCCCTTGTCGGCCAGCTCCTTGCGGAACGTGGTGCCCACCGAGACCGAGTCGAACACCGCGTCGACCGCCACGCCCGCGAGCTTGGCCCGCTCGTGCAGCGGCACGCCGAGCCTGTCGTAGGTGTCGAGCAGCTCCTTGGGCACCTCTTCCAGCGACTTGTACTTGGGGCCCTTGGGCGCGGAGTAGTAGCTGATGGCCTGGAAGTCGATCGGCGCGATCTTCAGCTTCGCCCAGTGGGGCACCGGCATGGTCAGCCAGTGGCGATAGGCGGCGACGCGCCATTCAGCCATCCACTCGGGCTCTTCCTTTTTCGCCGACAGCGCGCGCACCACGTCCTCCGACAGGCCGGGCGCGAAGCTGTCCGACTCGATGTCGGTAACGAAGCCGGCGTCGTAGCGGCGACCGAGCTGTTCGATGATTTCTGCGTTTTCGACGGACACGTGGGGTTCTCTCTTTCTCAGCTGGCAGTCAGGCGCGCGGGGATCTCGCGGCTGCTCGACGGCTTGCCGGAAGTTGGAATGAAGTGCGGCGACAGCATCTGCGCCAGCGATACGCCGCGCAGCGCGTCGGCGACGACGTCGTTGATCCGGCGCCAGTTGGCGCGCACGCCGCAGGAATCCTCGATCCCGCAGCTGCCGGCGTGGACGCTGCATTCGGTCATGCCGAGCGGGCCTTCCATCGCCTCGACGATCTCGAACAGCGAAATGCCGTCGGCCGGGCGCGCCAGCCGGTAGCCGCCACTGGCGCCGCGGAAGGCCTCGACCAGGCCGGCCTGGGCCAGCGGCTTGAGCAGCTTGGCCACGGTGGGTGCTTCCAGCCCGGCGCGTTCGGCCAGCTCGGTGGTGCTGGAGACGACGTGGGGCGCGCTCGCCAGCACGGTGAGCACGACGGTCGCGTAGTCGGTGAGCTTGGTGACGCGGAGCATGGGCGGGTGGCTCGAACCCGGCCTCGGAGGACCGGTTCTGGCTGCGGGAATCAATCAGGACCGAAATTGTACTGATTTGGCCCGCAGCCGCCAACCCATGCGCTGAACCCCGGGGTGCGCGTCAGCCGGCCGCCGGTGCGGCCGCGGCCGGTGCCGGGAGTAGGACCAGGTCGAAATAGGGTGGCGGCGGCTGCTTGTCAGGCGGCAGGTACGCCGGCGCGGGCGTTCCGGCCCCTCCCAGCGATTTGACGAAGTGGAACAGGGCCCGCCGGTCGCCTTCGCTCATCGCGCGCAGGGTGAAGTCCGGCATGATCGGGCGGGTGCGCAGCTTGGCGCTGTAGTCCAGCCACTGCGCCTCGTCCATGTCCGCCACCAGCAGTCGCAGGTTGGCGGCATAGGTGGTGCCCCAGGGGCCGCGGTAGCCCAGCGACGAGCCGGTCAGCCACTGCGCCTTGTCGACCTCGCCCTGCTGTTCGGCGTAGCCGGGGGTATGGCAGTCGTTGCAGCCGCCGATGCGGACCAGGTATTCGCCGCGCGCCAGCAGTGCGTCTGCGTCGGCGATCGTGGCGGGCGGATGGGGCGCGGCGGCGGCGCCGATCTCGCCGCCCCGGGACTGCGAGCAGCCGCCCGCGGCGGCGATGGACACGGTGAGCAGAAGCGGAAGCGGGTGCAGTCGCATGGCGTGGTTCCGGCGGGAGACGCAGGATCAACGTGCGCCGGCGGCAGCGCCGGCCATCGAGTCTCCAATGCGCCCCGTCGCCGCGCGATTCGGGACACAATGGCGGTCCGCACACCATCCAACGGACCCATGGCCAAGAAGAAGATCGCCGCCCGCCTCTCGCCCATCCACGGCAACGGCGTGTTCGCCACCGAGACCATCGAGAAGGGCGAACGCATCGTCCGCTACCGCGGCACGCTGCGCAGCCACGACGAGGTGGACGAGGAATACGGCGAACTCGAGGAAGACGGACATACCTTCCTGTTCACCCTCAACGACGACTACGTGGTCGATGCCAACGTCGGCGGCAACATCGCGCGCTGGATCAACCACAGCTGCAAGCCCAACTGCGAGGCGGTGATCGAGGAGAACCAGAAGGGCAAGCGCCACAAGGACAAGGTGTTCATCGAGGCGATCCGCAGGATCAAGCCGGGCGAGGAACTCACCTACAACTACGGCATCACCCTCGACGAGCCGCATACCGCCAAGCTCAAGAAATTGTGGGCCTGCAAGTGCGGGGCGAAGAACTGCACGGGGACGATGCTGCAGCCCAAGCGCTGAGGCGTTCCGGATCCGCGGAGCCTGTCACATTCATTGACCCGGAAGCCCGCCTCGGCGGGCTTCCGCACCGTGGATGCGGCAGATGGACAGAAGGTTTGCATGACTTGTGCCAGTCGGTCGCGCGCCGGCACGCGGTTAAGTTGCACGCACCTTGGGGCGACGCCCCGCACGAGATGGAATTCCGATGCGCGTTGCACGCCTTGCCCTTGCGCTGCTGCCGTTGCTGTCCGCGCCCGCGTCTGCCGTGGAAATCGATGGCCGCATCGATCCGGCCGAATGGCAGGGCGCGCGCCACGTCACCGATTTCCGCAAGGTCCAGCCGCTGTCCGGCGAGCCGGCCTCGCTGCCCACCGAAGCCTGGATCCTGGCCACGCCCGAGGGCCTGGCGGTCGCGTTCCGCAACACCCAGCCGGCGTCGGTGCCGCGCACCAGCCAGCGCGTGCAGCGCGACTTCGAGGAGCAGGTCGACCGCGTCAACCTGATGGTCGACTTCGACGGCGACGGCCGCACCGGCTACAACTTCACCGTGAGCTCCACCGACGGCGTGTTCGATGCCGTGGTCACCAACGAGACGCGGTTCAACAAGGACTGGGACGGCAACTGGAAGCACTCCGCCAGCAACGATGCCGAAGGCTGGTCGGCGGAGATGTTGATCCCCTGGTACATCGCGCCGATGCGCAAGGGCAGCGACGGCAGGCGCACGCTCAAGGTCTACGTCGACCGCGTCATCGGTTCGACCGGCGAGCGCGCGGCGTGGCCGGCGGTGAGTTTCATGCAGTCGCGCTTCCTGTCGGGCTTCGAACCGCTCGAGGTGCCGGTGTACAACCAGTCGCTGCTGGCGGTCACGCCGTACGTTTCCGGCCTGTACGACAACGTCGGCGGCGACAGCGACTTCGGCGGTGGCGCCGACATCTTCTGGAAGCCCAGCGGCCAGTTCCAGCTCACCGCCACGCTCAACCCGGACTTCGGCCAGGTCGAGAGCGACGACCTTGTGGTCAACTTCGACGCGACCGAAACCTTCGTCAGCGACAAGCGCCCGTTCTTCACCGAGAACCAGGGCATCTTCGAGTACACCACGCCGTCGGACTACAGCCAGCTGCTGTACACGCGCCGCGTCGGCGGCCCGGCCGACGATGGCGATGGCTCGGGTGACATCACCGCGGCGGTGAAGCTCAACGGCAGCCTCGGCGCGACCAAGTACGGCGTGTTCGCCGCCGACGAATCGGGCGCGGCGGGCCGCACGTTCGGCGCGCTGCGGCTGGTGCGCGATTTCGGCAGCCAGGACCTGGGCCTGATGCTGACCCGTGTCGACCGGCCGTACCTCGACCGCGAGGCGACCGTGCTGGGCGTCGACCACAACTGGCGCCCGAACCAGCGCTGGAACATCCGCAGCCGCCTGTTCGGCAGCCAGGTCCGGCAGCCGGGCCAGGACGCGGACGACCTCGGCGCCACGCTCTGGGCCGACTACGAGATGGACGGTGGCTGGCGCCAGCAGTGGATCGCGATGCACTTCGGCGACGAACTGCAGGTCAACGACCTGGGCTACCTGTCGCGGAACAACCTCAACTACGGCCACTGGGAAGTGTCGCGCCGCTTCACCGGCCTGCCGGAGGCGTCGCGCTACGCCTCCAAGGACTGGCGCTGGCGCGTCAGCAGGGTGACCAACGACCACGGCCAGCTGCTCAATGACCAGTTCCGGATGAGCCGCCGCAGCGAGCTGCGCAACGGCAGCAGCGAGTACGCGCAGATCAACGTCAACAGTGCCGGCGTCGACGACCTGCTCACCCGCGGTCACGGCGTGGTGGAGCTGCCGGCGAACTTCAACGCCGGGTTCGAATACAACCGGCCGCGCAAGGGCAACTGGGCGTACGGCTTCGAGGTGGATGCGGTGAGCGGCGGCTTGGCGGGCAATGACAAGGTCGGCTATGCGTTCGAGTTCGAACCGACCTACTTCGTCAGTGACGCCTTCAGCATCAATGCCGGTTTTTATGCGGACCGGACGCCCGACTGGCTGGTGTGGCAGCACGACAACCTGATCGGCAGCTTCGAAGGCCGCGAGTGGCACTTCAACGCCGGCCTGGACTGGAGCATCGGCAGCCGCCAGGAACTGCGGGTGAAGCTGCAGGCGCTGGCGATCGATGCGCGCGCGCTGCAGGCATGGCGCGTGGACGGTTCGGGCAACGCCGTGCCCAGCGACGAGCCGATCGAGGACTTCAGCGTGCGCAACCTCGGCTTCCAGATCCGCTACCGCTACGAGCTGGCGCCGCTGTCCTACCTGTACGTGGTCTATGGCCGCGGCGGTTACCGCGAGGACCGGTTCCCGGAAGATCCCTTCGACGGCCTGCGCGACAGCTTCGACCTGCGCGACGACGAACAGTTGCTGGTGAAGCTGAGCTACCGCTTCGAAATCTGATCGACGACCATCGGCGCCGACGGCCGCCTTATTCCGCCGCCTTCACTTCGCGCAGGTCCGCCGACGCGATGCGCCATGCGCGCTGCTCGTCGGTGGCGCCGTCGACGACGGTGCGGTGCAGGGTGTAGGTGCCGGCGTAGCGATGCACGCTGCCGTCGGTGCGGGTCGCGGTCAGCGCCACGGGGACCTGGATGTAGCGCTGTCCGGCGCCGGCATCGGAGTTGGTGGGTTCGCCGATCGTGGCGACCACGTGCGCGGTGCCGGCGAAACCATCGGCGAACTGCTGCGGCGTCTGCTTGCTGGCCCTGCCGCCATCCGACCACAGCGCGTAGGCGCGCGCATGGCTGCCGCCGTCGATCGCGGCGTAGTAGTCGCGGATCACCGCCACCGCGTCCTGCGGGGTGGGCTCGGCGGGCAGGCCAGTCGATGCGGCGTCCCCGGCCGGTTGCATCGCGGGGTCGGGAAGCAGGCCGGTCTCGGGATTGAGCAGGTCCACCTGGTCCGCCGGCTCGGCCGCTTCCGCAGGCTGTGGCGGCGTGCCGGACAGCGGTACCTCCCCCGGACCCGGGCGCGAAGACATGCCGGTCACCGAATCGCCCGGCTGGGCCGGAGCCGGCAGCGCATCGCCTTGGCCGGCTGCCAGTTGTGCGTCGCTTGCCGAATGGTCGTTGCATGCCGGCAGCGCGATGGCGCAGGCCAGCGCACAGGTGAGGGCGGAGAGCTTCTGAATCACGGACATGGATGACCTCGACTCAACGATCCAGGTGGATGACGACGATCCCTTGTTCAATGCCGACGTTGCCGATGCGCTTGCCTGCGGGCAGCCTGGAGAGCAGGTCGGGATCGAGGCGGTACACCGGTTCGCTGCGCGCGTATTCGGCGAGCAGGCTGTTGACCACGCCGCGCGCGCCACCCTTGAGCAGCGTGCCGGAGCCGGGCAGGTCGAACTGCTGCAGGTCCGGATCGACCAGGTGCAGGCCCTGCGTGGCCGGGTCGTACCGCAGGCCGCTGGCCAGCGCGAGGTGGCCGGTCGGCGCGCCTTCGCTGCCGAGCGCGCCCATGCCGACGTCGAACTCCAGCCGCAGCCGCGTCTCGCCCGGCGGGATCGACACGCGCGGGTTGGCCAGTGTCACCGCGACCAGTCCGCCGAGCTTGTCGAACGTGCGCGGGAAGCGCTTGTCCAGAGAGTGCTGCAGCTGCGTCGGCGTGAACACGACCTGGTCGTTGAGCCAGGCCGACATTGCGCCCATCGTCGCGCACGCGGCGAGCAGTGTGGCGGTGGTGGCGACGAGCAGGAGCCGTGCGGCCTTGTGCATGGGGAATCCGTGTTGCGAAGCGATGGCGCGCACCTTACGCGAAAGAAATGAACGCGGCATTAGGGTTCGCGGGCGCGTCCGGCCGATGCGCCGCCGGCATCAGTCGCCACCTCGTCCGCCTGGACAAGGATGGCCAGGCCGCGTCTTCCGGAAGAGGAAAGGCCGCGCCCGGAAAGGCGGCCGGCATCGTCTCCGACGCGACGCCACCGTTCACGGCAATTCTGCAAGCACCTTGCGCCGTGGCTGCAGCCAGGCGACGAGCAGGCCGAGCAGCAACATGGTCGCCATGCCGAGCAGCAACTGCTTGATCACGAGTGCCGCAGGCAGGGGCTGCACCGCGTAGTAGATCAGGTAGCCGGGGACCGTCGAGAACAGCGCCATCGCCAGGCCGAAGCGCAGGCCCTGCATCGACGAGGAGCGGCCGCTGGAGAAACCCTGCACGTAGATCCAGGTCATCGCGAAACCGATCAGCACGTGCGCCAGCACCATCCAGTGCACGTAGTGACGGCTGTCGTCGTCGCTGCGGAACATGGCGCCAAGCGCGGCATAGTCCGGCGCCAGCAGCAGGCCGTGCACGATGAAGCCCAGCAGCAACGCGGCGATCGACATGACCAGTCCGCAGACCCAGAACCGCTTGTCCATGGCGTGCTCCCTTGCAGGCAACGCATCGAGCGGGCTGCGTCGATGTCGCGGCGATGCTACTCCGCGCGCTTCACCGCGTCGATGGAGGCGGAACTGATCTCCCACCGGCCATCAGCGACCGCGCGGCGCAGGCGATACCAGCCGCGGTAGCGTCGCAGCGGGCTGCCTTCGACGCCAACACGCAATTCGACCGGAATTTCGAGCGCGGTCGGTACCGGGTCTGAATCCAGTGGCTTCGGCCTGCCATTTTCGATCCGAAGGCCACGCAGGTTCTTCAGTTCACGCAGGTCGGCTTCGTGCGAATCAATCGGCGGACGCTTGTCCACCCAGAACGCGTCCGCCTTGGCGCGATCTCCGCCGCCAAGCGCCGCCAGATATTGCTGGAGCGCCGCGACTGCTGCATACAACGCATCGTCATGCTGCCTGATTCGCGCGCGCAACTTTGCTGCTTCGACGTCACTGGCAGCCTCCGGCGTCGGTGCGGTCGAGGTGGTGTCAGGAACAGGCGGAATGACTGCCGCAGCAATGACCGGATCCTGTCGGCAACTGCGTAAACCCGCGATCGCGAACACCAGCAGCACGGTGGCCAGGAGCCCCCACAACAAACGACCTTGCATCGGTGACTCCCCTGGAGTCCTTGGGCTTGGGGCGATGCTAGCGCGTGTCCGGGCAGCTGTCCGCATCGGTGCGCCGCAACGGCCGTGGATCGCCCGCGTTTCGATTGCCATGGATGTCGAAATGCAGGTGCGCGGATCAGTGGCCTTTCATGGCCGCGACATGCTGCTTGCGTACTTCGGTGTAATGCCACCACGGATGCGGCGGCGCGCCTTCCATGAAGCGCACCGCGCTGATGAAGGTATCGATGACGCAGGGATCGTGGCGCACGCCGGTGACCGCGCACAGGCGCTCGTACAGCACGTAGGGATCTTTGCCGGCCAGCTGCGCGGGACGCTCGATGCCGAGGTTGCGGAAATCCTCGACCATCGCCGGGCCGATGTTGGGGATGTCGGCCAGTTGCCGGGCTTCGCCCGCATTGCGTGCCTTGGCCATGTCAGCCTCGCGGTTGCAGCGCGAGCCGCACGCCGATGCCGAGGAAGATGGTGCCGATCGCCCGTTGCCGCCAGCGTGCCAGGCGCGGACTGGCCGACAGCCGCCGGCCGAACCGGCCGATCACGAAGGCCAGGGTCGCGCTGTTGGCGAAGCCGATCGTCGACAGCAGCGCACCCAGCACCAGGAACTGCAGCCAGGCCATGCCGCGTTCGGGATGCACGAACTGCGGGAGGAAGGCCAGGAAGAACAGCGCGACCTTCGGGTTGAGCACGCCGGTGAGCACCGAGCGGCGATAGACGTGTGCCTTCGCCGGCGGCGCGGCGACCGCTGCCGGCACTTCGGCCTTGTCGCGCCAGGCCATGATGCCGAGCCACATCAGATAGGCGGCGCCAGCGTACTTGAGCAGTTCGAACGCCAGCGCGGAAGTGGCCAGCAGCGCCGACAGCCCGAACCCGGCCGCGGTGGCATGGATCAGGGTTGCGGTTTCGAGCCCCAGCCCCGCCTGCAATCCGCGGCGCGTCCCGCCCGCGACCGTTTGCGCGACGATCCAGGCTGTGCCCGGCCCGGGGATCAGCACCAGCACCGTTGCGGCGGCGAGATAGGCAAGCAGGGTCGTTGCATCGAACAGTGACGTCACGGTATTGCTCCATGGACAGGATGCGGGCCAGGCCGGCGATGCACAGCGGGCCTGCGCGCCAGTCTCCGCCAGCCTGGCTTGGGGGAAAAACGGAGTCTATGCCCGCACCGTCCGCCGTGGACGGGGATGCGCAGACGCTGCGTTCCATGGGCGGACGAGGGGACACAAAGACGAGGGGAAACAAAAAGGCCGGAGCATTTCCCGAAGGAAAGGCATCCGGCCCGGATTGCAGGCGGAGCGGCGAGCCGCTCCACCGTCACGCGCTTGCCTGGATCAGGCGGCCGCGTCCTTGAGCTTCTTCAGCGGGCGCACCTTGACCTTGACCGAGGCGGGCTTGGCGGCGAACCACTGCTCTTCCTTGGTGAAGGGGTTGATGCCCTTGCGCTTCGGCTTGGCCGGCACGCTCACGGCGGTGATCTTCAGCAGGCCCGGCAGGGTGAACGAACCGGCGCCCTTCTTGCTGACCGAGCCGTGCACGGCGCCTTCGAGCGCGGCCATCACGGCGCGCACGTCCTTGGCGGCAACGCCGGTGGCGTTGGCGATGTGGGCGACCAGGCCCGACTTGCTCAGGGCTTCCTTGATCGGCTTCGGCGCGGCCGGCTTGGCAGCAGCGGCCTTCTTCGGTGCAGCCTTCTTGACTGCCTTTTTCGCTTTCTTCGCCATGTGTGTGTGATTCCGTATTCGTTGGTTGATTGATGGGCCGAACCCGTCGGCAAGCGCAATGTAGGACAAGAAACCGGCCGCGCCAAGTGTTTTCTGAAGAAAAACCCCATGTTTACCGGCTTCATGCCGACCCGCCGCCAGGCCCGGGAAGCGGCGCCCAAGGCATCGACGCGACCATGTTGTCCGAGGTCGCGGACGAGTCCCGGGCTGGCTGCGCGGGAGCGCTTGGCGTGTTGCTCCCGGATGCATGGGGAAGGCCTGCCGGACTCGGATCGGGAACGGCACGTGCCGTAACGTGGGCGACTCGATCCGCGCACGGCATGCGCGGGCCGGAACGTGTCCACGTCCGGGCAAACACCGCCGGCCTGGGCATGTGATCGACATCGGTTGCGAGTGAGAATTCCGGATGGGATGCAAGGCGAGAGCGCGACGATGCAAATCATTGCCACGGCATCCAGAAAGGATTGGCGCGAAAATTGCCCGGGCATGCACTTGTGACGAAAAGTGCAGCCGCGGGAGTTTCATGAGAATAATTCCGAGTGATGGTGCGCACAGAATCCAAACTTTCCGAAAAACGCGGTTTTTTCGCTGGAATTACATGATGTGGCGCACAGCATCCGGTCACTTTGGTTGATATTAGTCGGAAGCCGGTATTAACGCCGGCATGGCAAGGAGTGCAGTATGAGTACCGGAATTTATTGCAGGGGATTCGCGACAGTCGGTGTGCTCGCCATCGCGGGATGGATGCAGCCCTCTGCCGCGGAAACGATTGAATGCAACGAGATCGACTCGATCCCTGCCGTCATCAGTACACAGGGGGTTTACTGTCTCAAGCACCACGTCAGCGGGAGTCTGGCATCTGGCAACGCGATCACGATCAACACCAACAACGTGACCATCGATTGCAACGAGTTCAAGATCGGCAACCTCGCTGCGGGGCCCGGCACGCAGGCGACCGGCATCAGTGCCGTCGAAAAAATCAACGTAACGGTGCGCAATTGCGGCATCCGTGGGTTCCAGACCGGCGTTTCCCTGCTCAACGGCGAGGCCCGGGTCGAAGACAACCGGTTCGACGGCAACACGCGGACCGCCATTCTCGTCACCGGAAGCGGATCGGCGATCCGCAGGAACGAGGTCATCGACACCGGCGGCGGCACGGCGTCAGGGGTCACCCAGATCGAAGGAATCCGGGCATCCGGCGGCATGGACGTCATCGACAACACCATCAGCGGCGTGGTGGCCACCAGCGGCAGCACCGGGAATGTCTACGGCATCCTGTTGCAGAACATGGATGCGGGCACGGTGAAGGGCAACCGGGTGCGCGAACTGGTTCCGGCCGGGTCCGGATTCCGCCGCGGCATCTGGGTGGACAGCGGCAACCGGGTCAGCGTGAAGTCCAACACGGTGGTCCTCAATGGCGGCCTGCTGACGCTGGATGCCGGTATCCGCTGCGGTGAGGCCCTGGTGCTCAATGGCGTCGCGCAGGACAACACGGTGCTGGGCACTGGCGCACTGTCCTTGGCGCTCGGGCTGGTCAACTGCAACAGCCTGGGCGGGTCGAACTACGTCAATCCACTCTGACGGGTCACCGCAAGATGAGCACTGCCGCGGCCTGGACTGCCAGGTCGCGGCGGTTTCGTGCGAACCCCCGGAGCCACGTGGAGCGCGTCGCCTGCACCACCCCGCCAGCGTAGCCGGGGATGAGCGCGCGGGCGGCCAGCGGTGCCGCGGGTGGCCTACTCGTCCTCGTGCTTCGGCTTCCACGCCTCCACGAGCTTCTGCTGCACCGGCGCGGGCACCGGTTCGTAGTGGCTGAAGTCGAGCGAGTAGCGGCCGCGGCCGGCGGTGACCGACTTCAGTTCCGCGGCGTAGCCCTCCAGTTCCGACAGCGGCACCTGCGCCTTGACCACGATCTCGCCGCGCACCGAATCGGTGCCGTTGATCCGCGCGCGCTTGCCGGCCAGGCCGCCGCTGATGTCGCCCATGTGCTGCTCCGGCGCGTTCACGTCGAGGTCGACGATCGGTTCGAGCACCTGCGGGCGCGCCTTGGCGATGGCGTCGAGGAAGGCCTTCCTGCCCGCGGCGACGAAGGCGACTTCCTTGCTGTCCACCGGGTGGTGCTTGCCGTCGTAGACGATCACGCGCACGTCCTGCATCGGGTAGCCGGCGATCGCGCCGCCGCTCAGGACCTGGCGCACGCCTTTTTCCACCGCGGGCAGGAACTGGCCAGGGATCGTGCCGCCCTTGACCTCGTCGACGAACTCGAAGCCCGCGCCGCGCGGCAGCGGTTCGATGCGCAGGAACACCTCGCCGAACTGGCCGGCGCCGCCGGTCTGCTTCTTGTGGCGATGATGTCCTTCGGCCTTGCCCGACACTGTTTCGCGATAGGCGATGCGCGGCGGTCGCGTGCTCACGTCGACGCCGTGGCGGGCCTTCAGCCGGTCGAGGTGGATGCGCAGGTGCAGGTCGGACAGGCCGCGGATCACGGTCTCGTTGGTGTCCGGCAGGTGTTCGACCTGGAAGCAGGGATCTTCCTCCGCCAGCTTGTGCAGCGCGGCGGCGAGCTTCTGCTCCTGGCCCTTGCTCCCGGCCTGGATGGCGAGGCCGAACATCGGCTTCGGGAAATCCAGGGGTGCCAGGTGGAGGTGGTCGTCGGCGTGCGAGTCGTGCAGCACCGCATCGAAGTGCAGGTCGTCCACCTTGGCCACCGCGGCGATGTCGCCGGGGATCGCCTGGGTGATCTCGACATGGTCCTTGCCCTGCAGGCGGAACAGGTGCGCGACCTTGAACGGCTTCTTGCCATCGTCGACGAACAGCTGCGAATCCCGGCGCACCGTGCCCTGGTAGACGCGGAACACGCCCAGCTTGCCGACGAACGGGTCGTTGACGATGCGGAACACGTCGGCGATCACGTGCGCATCCGGATCCGGGCGCGCCTCGATAGGCACGGCATCCGCCCCGGCGCCCTTGGCGAACGGCGGCGGATTGGCCTCGCCCGGGTGCGGGAACAGGCGCCCGGCGATATCGAGCAGTTCCTCCACGCCAACGCCGGTCCTTGCCGAAACGAAGCACACCGGCACCAGGTGGCCTTCGCGCAGGCACTGTTCGAACGCGTCGTGCAGCTCGTCGCCGGCAAGCCCCTTTTCGCCCAGGTCGAGGAAATGGTCCATCACCGTTTCGTTCACCTCGACCACCTGGTCGATGATCTTCTGGTGCCAGTCGGCAACGGGGCCGAGGTCGCTGCTTCCATCAAGCGCGCCGCCGGGCGATTGCCCGAAACAGTCCACCACCGCCTTGCCGCCGTCGGCCGGCAGGTTCAGCGGCAGCACCTCGGCGCCGAACTCGCCGCGCAGTTCGTCGAGTACGCGCGCGCAATCGGCCGCGTCGTGGTCGATCTTGTTGACCACCACCACGCGGCACAGCCCGCGCTGCCGGGCGCGCGCCATCATCCGGCGGGTGCCGTACTCGACGCCCTTGTCGGCGTCGACCACGATCGCCACCGTTTCCACCGCCGCCAGCGCCGACAGGGTGGGGCCGCGGAAATCCGGGTAGCCGGGGGTGTCGATCAGGTTGAAGTGGATCGCCCGTCCCGGGGCCGGCGCGTGGTCGATGCTGGCGATGGTGGCGTCGATGGAGTGGCCGCGCTCCCTCTCCATCGGGTCGAAATCGGACACGGTGTTGCCGCGTTCGATCGTGCCTGCCGCCTGGATGGCGCCGCCGGCATGCAGCAGGGCTTCGAACAGCGTGGTCTTGCCGGCGCCAGGGTGGCCCGCGAGGGCAACGTTGCGGATGTCCGGAGTCGAATACGGCATGGCCAGTTCCTCCCGTCGTGGTGCAGGGAGAGTCCGGCCAGCGGGCCGGGCTCCCGTGGACGGATCGGGCTGCGAGGCCGGCCGTGGAAGGCCGGGTGGCGCGACGGATCCGCACGCGACGTCATGGCTGTCCGCTGGGGAAGCGCGTCGACCGAGCGGCGTGCTCGGCGGGCGGTCATGGCGGGAACGGGACGATAGCGCGGCGGCAAACGCAGCGTCCCGTTGCAACGCAGCATGGCGAACGCGGGCGTAACGCGGCCGTGGCTAACCTGCCGTTCCCCACGACAGCATCGGAGCAACACCCATGGCCACCACCCGCCACGCCACCGCCCACTGGTCCGGCGACCTCAAGACCGGGGGCGGCACGATCAGCACGCCGCAAAGCGGGCTGATGGCCGAGACCGCCTACGGTTTCAACACCCGCTTCGGCGACAAGCGGGGCACCAACCCCGAGGAGTTGATCGCCGCGGCGCATGCCTCGTGCTTCACCATGGCGCTGTCGAACGCGCTGGCGCAGGCCGGACACGCGCCCGAGTCGGTCGACACCCGCGCCGAGGTCGACCTGACGCTGGACGGCGGCCCGACCATCAGCGCGATCCGCCTGGAGACCAGGGCGAAGGTGCCGGGCATCGAAGAATCGCGGTTCCGCGCGATCGCCGACGACGCCAAGCAGAACTGCCCGGTTTCCAAGGCGCTCTCGGCGGTGCCGATCACGCTGAAGGCGGAATTGCTTGGCTGATGCATTCGCGTCCGCGCTGCTGGTCCACGGCGCGGGTGCGGGCGGCTGGGAATGGAATGCTTGGCGCGGCGTGTTCGGTGCTGCGGGCATGCGGGTCGAAGCGCCCGACCTGGCACCGTCCGCCGCGGGGCTCGAACACACCGGCCTCGGGGACTACCTGCAGCAGGTGCGCGATGCGTTGCGCGGCCTGCGGCGTCCGCGCGCGCTGGCAGGCGCCAGCCTCGGCGGCCTGCTGGCCGCGATGGCGGCGGACGACGCCGATGCGCTGGTGCTGGTCAACCCGCTGCCACCGGCGCCGTGGCATGCGCAGCTGCCGCCGCGCGAATGGCCGGGCATCGTTCCGTGGCGGCGCGATGCGCGACTTGCGTCGACCCGCCGCGCGGTGCCCGATGCAGACGATGCCAGCGCGCTGTTCGCATTCCGCCACTGGCGCGACGAAAGCGGTGCGGTGATGCGCGCAGCGTATGCGGGCGTGGACATCGAGCCCCCCGCGTGCCCGGTGCTGTGCATCGCCTCGCAGCTCGACGAAGACGTGCCGCCAGCGCTGTCCGCCGCCCTCGCGCTGGCCTGGAACGCGGATTTGCTCCGCGTCGATGCGCTCAGCCACGCCGGCCCGCTGCTCGGGCGCGATGCGGCGAAGGCCGCGGCGCAGGCGCTGGCGTGGCTGTCGGCGCGCTAAACACGGGCGAGGGCAAGGCGGGCCGGTGCGTTTGATTCAGGCATGCGTTATCGCACAGGCGCTAGCGTGTCTCCCGCGCCCGACCCGGGTGCCAGGGAGCCTGCCATGCACCGTTTCGCCGCTTCGCTGCTGGTCCTCGGACTGGCGGCTGCCACCGGCAGCGCCTTCGCGCAGTCCGGCTATCCGACGAATGCCTATCCACCTGTTCGCGATGACGCGTACGGGAGTTCCACCGACGTGCGCTACGACCAGGCGCGCGTGGTCCGCGTCGATCCGGTGATCGTGTCCGGCTACGGGCAGGGCGGTGACGGCTGGCAGGGGCAGCGCTGCCATTCGCAGCGCAATGACGGCTACGTCGGCAACGATGGCTATCGCGATCCGTATGGCAACGGTCGTTATCCGGGTGACGGCTATCGCGACGACGGCTATGGCAACGATGGCTACCGCGATGATGGCTATCGCGACGGCGGCTATCGCGACGGCGGTTATCGCAACACCGGCAGCAACACCGGCAGCGACGCCGGGCGCAATGTCGCCACGGTGATCGGTGGCGTGGTCGGGGCGGTGCTCGGCAGCAAGGTCGGCGGAGGCTCGGCGCGCTATGCCACCGCGGCGGTCGGTTCGATGGTCGGCGGCATGGCCGGCCGCCAGGTCTACGAGAGCAGCCATCGTCCGCAGCGCGACCGGGTGGTCACGGTTTGCGACCCCGTGCCGGCGAATGGCAACGGCTACACGGTCGACGACAGCCGCGTGGGCGCCTACGACGTGACCTACGAATACGCGGGGCGCACCTACACCACCCGCACCGACCACCACCCCGGCGACACGATCCGCGTGCGCGTCGACGTGCAGGCGGCGGAATAGGCGTTCTGGCCGCGGGGTCGCGCGCCAGGCGCCCGCTTCCACGCAGTCAAAATGACTGCTCGCCGCTGAAGCCACTCGCCGGGCTTGGGCGCGCGCGTGCGTTGCCGTGGCCGGCGCGCGGCGTCATAGTGGCGCGATTCCACACGGAGTCGCCCGCATGCGCCGCATCACCTGGTTCGCCGCGCTGGCCTGCCTTGCCGCCACCGCGCAGGCGGCCGATGTCCACCTGCTCACCGCCGCGCGCATCCACACCTCCGATCCCGCGCAACCGCAGGTCGAAGCGATGGCCTGGGACGGTTCGGGGCGCGTGCTCGCCGTGGGCGATGCCAAGGCGTTGCTGGCCCGCTACCCGGATGCCGAACGCGTCGATGCCGGCGCCGCGACCGTGGTCCCCGGCCTGATCGATGCGCACGGGCACCTGATGGGCCTGGGCTACGCGCTGATGCAGGCCGACCTGGTCGGCACTCGCGACAGGGGCGACGTCGTCGCGCGGCTCAAGGCCTTCGCGGAGAAGGAAGCGCTGCCCGAAGGCGCTTGGCTGGTCGGCAACGGCTGGGACCAGAACGACTGGCCGGAGAAGGCATTTCCGACCGCTGCCGACCTCGACGCCGCGTTCCCGGATCGCCCGGTGTGGCTGGAGCGCGTGGACGGACACGCCGGCTGGGCCAACAGCGCGGCGATGCAGCTTGTCGAACAGGCCAATCCCGAACAACCGCTGGCCGGCGACTGGCAACCCGACGGCGGCCGCATCCTGCGCGCCGACGGCAAGGCGACCGGCGTGTTCGTCGACGAGGCCATGGGCCTGGTGCGGGCGCAGATGCCGGAGCCCGACGAGGCCTGGCTTACGGAGGCACTCGAGCGCGCGCTCGTCGCCGCCGCGCGCGACGGCCTGACCGGCGTGCACGACATGGGCGTGTCCAGCCAGACGCTGGCGCTGTACAAGCGCTTCGCCGATGCCGGCAAGCTGACGCTGCGCATCGACGCCTACGCCGACGGCGACGGCCAGGCGCTGGCCGACCTGTGCGAACACGGCGCCTACCATCATCTGGAAGGGCGCCTGCAGATGCGCGGGGTGAAGCTGTTCATCGACGGTGCGCTCGGCAGCCGCGGAGCCGCGCTGCTGGCCGACTACAGCGACGAGCCCGGCAACCGCGGCCTGCTGGTCACCGATCCCGCGACCTACGAGGGGATCGTGCGCAAGGCCAAGGGCTGCGGCGTGCAGGTGGCGACGCACGCCATCGGCGATCGCGGCAACCGCATCGTCATCGACACCTACGAACGCGTGCTCGGCGACGATGCGAAAAGCGACCATCGCTGGCGCGTCGAACACGCGCAGATCGTGTCACCGGAGGACATCCCGCGCTTCGCGCCGCTGGGCGTGATCGCCTCGATGCAGCCGACCCACGCCACGTCCGACATGCCGTGGGCAGAGGATCGCCTGGGCAAGGATCGCCTGTTCGGCGCCTACGCCTGGCAGAGGTTCCTGCACAGCGGCGCGCGGCTGGCGCTGGGCTCCGACTTCCCGGTCGAATCGCCCGACCCGCGCCTGGGCCTGTATGCGGCGGTGACGCGCCAGGATCGCGACGGCCAGCCGCCCGGCGGCTGGTTGCCCGACCAGCGCCTGAGCGCGGGCGAGGCGCTGCGCGGATTCACTTCGGATGCCGCATATGCGGGCTTCGACGAGAAGCAAGTCGGCAAGCTGGCGCCCGGGATGCGCGCGGACTTCGTGGTCCTCGCCGAAGATCCCCTGCAAGCGCCGGCGTCGCAGCTCGACGACCTGCAGATCGAATCGACCTGGGTCGACGGCAAGCCGGTCTACGAAGCGAAGTAGGGGCCGGCCCGCTTCACCGCCGCTTCATGCCGGCGCCTTCGTGCGCTCACCGGTGCCGCCCAGGCTACAGCCCATCCAGAACGGAGGCCCGGCAATGGCAGCGGACATCGGCACCAATACCGGCAACCGCGACGGGCGCGGCGTGAAGCGCTGGCGGATCGTGATCTGGGGCGCCGCCGCGGCGCTGTGGCTGCTGCCGCTGGTGGCGATGCGATTCGACAGCGGCGTGAACTGGAGTGCCGGCGACTTCGTCGTCTTCGGCGTGCTGCTGCTGGCGACCTGCTCGGCGCTTGAACTGGCGAGAGCGCTCTTCCGGTCGCGCCGGGCGCAATTGGGGGCCGGCATCGCCGTCGTGCTCGGCTTCCTGTGGGTGTGGGCGGAGCTCGCGGTCGGCGTCTTCACCAACTGGGGCAGCTGAGCCCCGCCGCGGCCGGCGGCCTTACCAGTCGATCTCGCCCCGCACCACCGTCTGCACGCGCCCGCCGGACCAGACCTCGCCGGCGGCGTCGACGAACAGTTCGATGATCGCGTCGTGGCCGACCTCGCGACCCTGGCTGACGCGGTAGTGGCCGTCGCGGCTTGGCAGGGCATCCTGCGAGGCGAGCCAGGCAGCGAGCGTCGCGTTCGCCGCGCCCGAGGCGGCGTCCTCGAACCGCGCCGGCGCGCCGACGAAGGCGCGCACCGCGAGGTAGTAGACCGGGTCTTCGCTGCGCGCGAACACGCACAGGCCCATGCTGCCGGTGGCATGCGCGAGTTTTCCGATCGCATCCCAGTCGGGCTCGGCCGTACGCAGCGCGGCTTCGTCGCGCAGCTCCGCCAGCCACCAGCGGCGGCCGCCGTCCATCAGCGCCGGCGGCAGCGTGCCTGGCGCCAGGCCGGACAGCGCGTCGCGTAGGCGCGGGTCGGTCGCGGTGGCGATTTCCAGCAGCCGCGCGCGCGGCGTGCGCACCGCGATCGTGCGCGCATCGCCGCGACCCGCGACCCGCAGCGGCAGGACGCCGGCGATGCCTTCCTGCACCAGCAGGCCGTCGGGTGCCGCGACCAGCCCGGCTTCCAGCACCGCGTGCGCGGTGCCCACGCTGGGGTGCCCGGCGAACGGCACCTCGTGCCGCGGGCTGAAGATGCGCAGCCGGTAGTCGGCGTCGGGCGTGGTGGCGGGAAAGACGAAGGTGGTCTCGGGCAGGCGCGTCCAGCGCGCGATGGCCTGCATGGCGTCGTCGTCCAGGCCCTGCGCGTCGAGCACCACCGCAAGCGGGTTGCCGGCGCCCGGGCGATCGGCAAAGACGTCGAGCTGGAGGTAGGGACGGCTGGACATGGACGATCCTTGCGGCGGGGGAGGACGTGGGGTGGGCAGTGTAGGCGGCCATCGTCGCGCGATGGCATGAACCGTTGGCGGGAACCGCAGCAGCGGCGAGTGTTGCGCGGGCGGGAACGCGACGATCAAGGATTCGCGCCTGGAGTCGCCGTTGCGGTTTTCCCGGCTCGGGCAGGGTGGGCGCGGGCGACGGCAAGCCCTAGAATCGCGTGTTCATGCCCGGCTCGCGGGCGCGCCGTGACTTCAATGCCCATCAATTCCCCTTCCCATCCCTGGATCGTGCTCAAGTTCGGCGGCACCTCGGTGTCGCGCCGCCACCGCTGGGAGACCATCGGCCGGCTGGCGGAACAGCGTGCCGATGACAACCGCTCGCGCGTGCTGGTGGTGGTGTCGGCGCTGTCGGGCGTCACTAACGAGCTGCAGGCGATCGCCGAAGGCGCGCCGGACCGCGATGCCCGGATCGCCGCGCTGGTCGAGCGCCACGAAGCCTTCGCGCGCGAGCTTGACCTCGACCCGGACCGGGTGATCGGCGAGCGCCTGGCCGCGCTGCGCGTGCTGGGCATCGACCCGCGCGCCGCCGGATGCGCGCTGGACTGGCAGGCCGACGTACTCGGGCAAGGCGAGTTGCTGTCTTCCGCACTCGGCGCTGCCTACCTGCGCGCGCAGGGCCTGGACTTCGGCTGGTGCGACGCGCGCGACTGGCTCGACGCGATCGCGCTGCCGAACCAGAACGCCTGGTCGACGCGGCTGTCGGTGTCGTGCCGGCGCGAGCCCGCGGATGGTTTCCACGAGCGCTTCGGCGCGCAGCCGGCGCGGATGCTGCTCACCCAGGGCTTCATCGCCCGCCACGCCGACGGCGGCACCGCGATCCTCGGGCGCGGCGGCTCCGATACGTCTGCCGCGTACTTCGGTGCGTTGCTCGGCGCACGCCGGGTCGAGATCTGGACCGACGTGCCAGGCCTGTTCAGCGCCAACCCCCGGGTGGTGCCCGACGCGCGCCTGCTGACCCGGCTGGACTACGCCGAGGCGCAGGAAATCGCCACCACAGGCGCCAAGGTGCTGCATCCGCGTTCGATCAAGCCCTGCCGCGACGCCGGCGTGGCGATGGCAATCCTCGACACCGAGCGGCCCGACCTCCCGGGCACCAGCATCGACGGCAACGGCACCACCGTGCCCGGCGTCAAGGCGGTCAGCCGCCGCAACGGCATCGTGCTGGTCTCGATGGAAAGCGCCGGCATGTGGCAGCAGGTCGGCTTCCTTGCCGACGTCTTCGACCTGTTCAAGCTGCACGGACTGTCGGTCGACCTGATCGGCTCGTCGGAAACCAACGTCACCGTGTCGCTCGACCCTAGCGAGAACCTGGTCACCACCGACGTGCTGGCCGAGCTGTCCGCGGACCTGGCCAAGGTCTGCCGGGTCAAGGTGATCGCGCCGTGCGCCGCGATCACCTTGGTCGGGCGCGGCATGCGCTCGTTGCTGCACAAGCTGTCGGACGTGTGGGCCACGTTCGGCCGCGAGCGCGTGCACCTGATCTCGCAGTCGTCCAACGACCTCAACCTGACCTTCGTGATCGACGAGGCCGACGCCGACGGCCTGCTGCCGGTGCTGCACGCCGAGCTGATCGAAAGCGAGGCGATGCCGGTGCGCGACGCGAGCGTGTTCGGCCCGAGCTGGCACGAAATCGAGCACGGCCGGCCGCCGCGCGTCGCGCCGTGGTGGCAGGGCGAGCGCGAGCGCCTGCTCGAACGCGCCGCCGAAGGCACGCCGGCGTACGTCTACCACCTGCCGACCCTGCGCGAACGCGCGCGATCGCTGCTCGACGTCGAGGCGATCGACCGCCGCTACTTCGCGATCAAGGCCAACCCGCATCCGGGATTGCTGCGGGCGCTGGTGGCCGAGGGCTTCGGCCTGGAATGCGTGTCGCTGGGCGAACTGGAGCACGTGTTCGCGACCCTGCCCGAACTCGATCCGGCGCGGGTGCTGTTCACCCCGAGCTTCGCACCGCGCACCGAGTACGAGGCTGCGTTCGCGCTCGGGGTGACGGTGACGCTGGACAACGTCGAGGCGCTGCACAACTGGCCGGAGGTTTTCCGCGGCCGCACGCTGTGGCTGCGCATCGACCTGGGCCGCGGCGACGGCCACCATGCCAAGGTGGTCACCGGCGGCGCGGCGTCGAAGTTCGGGCTGCCGCTGGCGGCCTTCGATGCCTTCGTGGCCGAAGCACGGCGGCTCGGCGCGCGCATCGGCGGCATCCATGCGCACCTGGGCAGCGGCATCGTGACCCCGGCGCACTGGCGCGAGGTCTATGCGGAACTGGCCGGCTTCGCCGACAGCGTCGGCACGGTCGACACCATCGACATCGGCGGCGGCCTGCCGATCCCGTACAAGCCCGACGCGCATCCGTTCGACATCGCGGCCTGGGCGACCGGGCTTGCCGAGATCAAGGCGGCATACCCGCGCTACGCGCTGGCGGTGGAGCCGGGGCGTTACCTGGTCGCCGAATGCGGCGTATTGCTGGCGCACGTGACCCAGGTGGTGGAGAAGCAGGGCATCCGTCGTGTCGGCGTCGACGCGGGCATGAACGCGCTGATGCGCCCGGCGCTGTACGAGGCGTACCACGGCATCCACAACCTTTCGCGGCTGGACGAAGGAAACGAGGCCGTGTTCGACGTCGTCGGCCCGATCTGCGAATCGGGTGACGTGCTCGGCGCGCAGCGGATGCTGCCTGCGGCCACGCGCGAGGGCGACGTGGTGCTGGTCGCGGATGCCGGCGCCTACGGTTTCGTCATGGCCAACCGCTACAACCTGCGCGCGCTGCCGCGCGAGGACGTGCTCGAATGACGCGCAAGCAGCTGGCATGGGCAAGCGCGGCGTCGGCGGCGGCGCTGGCGCTGTTCGCCTACATCGCCGTCGGCATGCTCAGCGGCGCCGGACTGGCGTCGTGGCACCAGAATGCCCGCGCCTCGCTGAGCGTGGCGCCGGCCGCGGCGATGGCGGCCGGACTGGCGTCGTGGTGGATCACCGCGTGGTGGCAGAACGTGGATCGCGATGCGCGCAAGTGGACGGCGTTCGGGCTGGCGCTGCGCACGGTGGTGCTGGCGTTCCTGATGTTCGCGCCGCTGGCGACGCTGTGGATGGGGGCGATGGAAAGCGCCAGCCACGTGCTTTCCGGCGCATCCGGCCGCCTCGGCGACGCGCTGGCCTGGGTGCCCGCGATCGCGGTGTACGCGGTGCTGTTCGGCTTGTTGCTGGGCGCGATGCCGGCGCTGTGCATCGAATATTTCCTGTGCCGCCGCTTCCTGCGGCAGGCACGCGGCCTGGATCTGAAGGGGGCACGATGACGCCGTTCGACCGGGAGGCGGTGCGCAGTTTCCGCTTCGTGCGCTGCCGGTTCGACGCCGGTACCGGCGTCGCGGAGCTGGTGTATGCCTTCGACGACGGCCCGGAGCTGATCGAGACGATCACCGTACCGGGCGCGCCGTTCGCGCTCGATGGCGCGCGTGCGCACGCCGCGGAGCAGGCGCTGCGGCTGCTGCACCTGATTGCCGGCGTGAGCTACTACAAGGCGGCGGTGCCTGGGGACATCCGCATCGATTCATACGCGATCGACGCAGGGACGGCCCGGATGCTCGAAGGGATCTACCTCAACGGGCTGGGCGAGTTCGCGTATCGCAACGGCCTGGACCTGCATGGAAAGATCAGGTTCCCCGCTACAAAGCCGCCCCCTGCAAAGGCGGGATCGGGTGGGAATGCGGTTCGTCCGCGCCCTGGCGGGACCCATCCCCATCCCAGTCCTGCCCTTGAAGGAGAAGGTGGGGAAGCCGGCACGCCCGGTGGAGCAACGCTCGGCCTGCGACAGCATGCGCTGGTTGCCATCGGCGGCGGAAAGGATTCGCTGGTTTCCATCGAAGCCCTGCGCACTGCCGGCGTCGAGCAGACCGTGACCTGGATCGGCGGCTCCCAGCTGATCCGGGCCTGCGCCGGGCGCACCGCGCTGCCCACGCTCAACATCGGCCGCCAGTTGGCCCCGGAACTGTTCGAATACAACCGCCAGGGCGCGTGGAACGGGCACATCCCGGTGACTGCGATCAACTCGGCGATCATGGTCTTCGCCGCGGTGCTGCTGGATGCCGACCAGGTGGTCTTTTCCAACGAGCGTTCGGCCAGCTACGGCAGCCTGATCGTGTCCGAGGACGGCAAGGACACCCGCGAGGTGAACCACCAGTGGTCGAAGGGCTGGGCGTTCGAGCGCGATTTCGGCGCCTGCATCCATCGCGAAGTGGCCGCCGACCTGCACTACTACTCGCTGCTGCGTCCCCTGAGCGAGCTGGCCGTGGCGCGGCAGTTCGCCAGGAGCGACCGCTACGACGCCTACTTCTCGAGCTGCAACCGCAACTTCCACCTGCTGGGCGAACGCCCGGTCGGGCGCTGGTGCGGGGTCTGCCCGAAGTGCCACTTCGTGTTCCTCGCGCTCGCGCCGTTCATGCCAAAACCGCGACTGGTGGCGATCTTCGGCCGCAACCTGCTTGACGACACGGAGCAGGTGCCCGGCTTCGATGCGCTGCTCGAATACCGGGACCACAAGCCGTTCGAGTGCGTCGGCGAGGGCCGCGAGTCGCGTGCGGCGATGGCGACCCTGGCGCAGCGCCCGGAGTGGCGCGAGGACGCGATCGTGAAGCGCTTCGCGCGCGAGATCCTGCCGCAGCTGGATGCATCGGAACTCGATATCGCGCCGCTGCTGGTGATCGACGACGAGCATCGAATCCCGCCCGCGCTCTGGGAGCAGCTGCGTGCGCATTTCGCAGCTTGAAGGCAAGCGCGTCGCGCTGTGGGGCTGGGGACGCGAGGGGCGCGCGGCATATGGCGCGCTGCGCGCGCGCGATTCGGGGTCCGGGATTCGGGGCCCGGAGGAGCGGGGCACGCTGCCGCTGACGCTGTTCTGCACGGCGCACGAAGCAGGGCAGGTGCGCGCACTCGGTGATCGGGCGCTGCAGGTGGAAACAGAGGCCAGCGCGGCGCGGCTTTCCGCCTTCGACGTGGTGATCAAGTCGCCGGGGATCAGCCCGTACCGACCTGAAGCGCTGACTGCGCGCGAGAGCGGCACGCTCTTCATCGGCGGGACCGCGCTGTGGTTCGCCGAACGGCCCGAGGCACGCACGGTGTGCGTCACCGGCACCAAGGGCAAGAGCACCACCACCGCGCTGCTGGCGCACCTGCTGCGCGCGGGCGGCCACCGCACCGCGCTGTGCGGCAACATCGGGCTGCCGCTGCTGGAATTGCTCGAGGGCGACGCCGAGCTCTGGGCGATCGAACTGTCGAGCTACCAGACGCGCGACGTCGCCGCCAGCGGCGTGCGCCCCGAGATCGCGGTGGTGACCAACATATTCCCCGAACACCTGGACTGGCACGGCAGCGAGCAGAGCTACGTCGAGGACAAGCTGGCGCTGCTGACCGAAGCACGGCCGCGCATCGCGGTGCTCAACGCCGGCGATCCGCGGCTGGCGGCGCTTCGCCTGCCGGACAGCGACGTGCGCTGGTTCGGCAGCGCGGACGGCTGGCACATGCGCGGCGACGCGCTGCATCGCGGCGATGATTTCGTCCTCGACACCCGCGACGTTCCGGTGCCGGGCCGCCACAACCGCGGCAACCTGTGCGCCGTGCTCACCGCGGTCGAGGCGCTCGGCTTCGACGGCGCGGCGCTGGCGCCGCATGCGGCTTCGTTCCGGCCGTTGCCGCATCGCCTGCAGACGCTTGGCGTGCGCAACGGCATCACTTATGTCAACGATTCGATCAGCACCACGCCGCACGCGAGCCTAGCCGCGCTCGACGTGTTCCGCGACCGCCGCGTCGCGCTGCTCGCCGGCGGACACGATCGCGGCCTGGACTGGTCCGGGTTCGCCGAGGCGATGAAGACGCACGCGCCGGCGGCGATCGTGACGATGGGGCAGAACGGCCCGCGGATCCACGACCTGCTTGCGCCGGTGGCAAGGGCGGCAGGCTTCGCCCTGTCGAGCGCGGACGACTTGGCCGAGGCGGTCGCCACGGCACGCGACGCGCTTGCAGGCGAAGGCGTGGTACTGCTCTCGCCCGGTGCACCGAGTTTCGGGCCATATCGCGACTACACGCAGCGCGGGCGGCACTTCGCCGAACTGGCCGGGTTCGACCCGGGCGCGATCAGCGGGATTCCGGGGCTCGGCATCGCCTGAGCGATGCGGGTGCCGAGTACCCTGGCAGGAGCGACTTCAGCCGCAAGCCTCGCCCACGAAAAGGACGGCGAGGCGGGAGCCCGCGGCCAGGCGCTCCGCCGCAGGAGCGGTGGCATCGGCGCCCGTTCACCGGGCTTGAATGCCGCCCGCGTACGCTGGCCGGCACCGCCTCCGCTGGAGAGAGCCATGCGATCGTCCCGCCGTATCCTGCGCCGCGCCGCGCTGCTGCTGGCACTGCTGCCGCTGTCCGCATCCGTGTTCGCCTCGATGCAGGCCAAACCCGTGGAATGGAAGGTCGGCAACCAGGCGTTCAGCGGCGTGCTGGTCTACGACGATGCCTCGTCCGCCAAGCGTCCCGGCCTGGTGATGGTGCCTGACTGGATGGGCGTGACCGACGCCGCGGTTGCGCAGGCAAGTGACGTGGCCGGCGATGACTACGTCATCCTCGTCGCCGACATGTACGGCAAGAACGTGCGGCCGGAGAACAGCGAGCAGGCGCAGGCACAAGTGAAGACGCTCTACGCCGACGTGCCGGCCATGCGCGCGCGCGTCGGAAAGGCGGTGGAGGTGCTGAAAGCGCAGGTGGGCAAGGCGCCGCTGGATGCAACGAGGATCGGCGCGTTCGGCTATTGCTTCGGAGGCTCGTCGGTGCTGGAGCTGGCGCGCAGCGGCGCGCAGCTGGCCGGCATCGTCACTTTCCATGGCGGCCTGTCGACGACGACGCAGGCCAGACCCGGTGCGGTGAAGACGCCGCTGCTTGTGCTCAACGGCGCGGACGACCGCGGAACCGCGCCGGACATCGACGGTTTCGAGAAGGAAATGAATGCCGCCGGTGCCGACTGGACGTTCGTCAACTTCAGCGGCGCGGTGCACTGCTTCGCACTGAAGGCTGCCAACCGGCCGCCGGGCTGCGTCTACAACCCGCGCGTGGCGAAGCGGGCCTACCGGATGATGGAAGACTTCTTCGACGAGCGTTTCGGCGAGGATTGACGGACGCTGTTTGCCGCGGATGAACGCGGAAGGCGCGGATAAAGCGTTTCGGGGATGGACTGCAGCGGGTTGTGCCTGGCCTGCAACCCAAGCATCAGCCACCTGCTGCATCGCTCCGCATCTTCATTTGCGCTGTCAGCGATCTTTCGGCGTTCATCCGTGACCAACAGCTTCCGCCCCGCTGGCGCCTAGTGGTCGCGCTCGGTCGCGTAGCGCGCCAGGCCGCGCAGTGCGGCCACCGCTTCGTTGTCCTGCAGCCCGTCGAGCGCGCGTTCGGCCGCTTCGGCGTATTCCGCGGCGCGCGCACGGCTGTAGTCCAGGCTGCCCTGCGCGCGGATCGCGGCAACGGCCTCGGGCAGCGCGTCGATGTCGCCCTGTTCGATGATGGCGCGCAGCCGATCGCGGGTAGCGGCATCCGAATGCGCCATCGCGTGGATCAGCGGCAGCGTAGCCTTGCCTTCGGCGAGATCGTCGCCCAAGTGCTTGCCCAGCGCCGCTTCGTCGGCGCTGTAGTCGAGCACGTCGTCGGCGATCTGGAAGGCGTGGCCCAGCGCCAGGCCGTAATCGTGGAGGCGCCGCCGGGTGGCCGCGTCGGCGCCGGCGAGCAGCGCGCCGAGCTGCGTGGCGGCGGCGAACAGCACCGCGGTCTTGCGCTCGATCACGCGCAGGTAGGCCGCTTCGTCAACGTCCGGGTTGTGCACGTGCAGCAGCTGCAGCACTTCGCCCTCTGCGATGCGGTTGGTGGTGTCGGCGAGGATCCGCTGCACGTCCATCGAGTCGAGTTCGACCATCAGCTGGAAGCTGCGCGAATACAGGAAGTCGCCGACCAGCACGCTTGCCGCGTTCCCCCACACCGCGTTGGCAGTCTGGCGGCCGCGGCGCAGGTCGGATTCGTCGACCACGTCGTCATGGAGCAGGGTGGAGGTGTGGATGAACTCGACCACGGCGGCAAGCTGGTGCGCGTCGGCGCCCTGGTGGCCCAGCGCGCGCGCGGCCAGCAGCAGCAGCATCGGCCGCAGGCGCTTGCCGCCGGCGGCGACAATGTGCTCGGCCACCTGGTTGATCAGCACCACGTCCGAGGCCAGGCGACGGCGGATCAACGCGTCGACGGCGGCCATGTCGGCGGCCGCGAAGGCCTGGATGGCGGGCAGGGCGGGGATTTGCAGGCTTGCGGGAGCAGACATGCCGGGTCCGGCGATGGGAAAGGCGCGATTATAGGGAGCAATGCCTGTATGCAGACGTCGCCGCCGGCGCGCTATTGGCCGGGGATGCCGGTAGCGCCACTGAGGTGTTCGTACAGGATCGCCAGCCCGATCAGGATCAGCAGCACGCCGCCGCCGATTTCCGCGTGCTTGCCCGCCAGGCGGCCCAGGCTGCGGCCGAGCATGATGCCCAGGGTGACCATCACCAGCGTGGTCAGGCCGATCACGATCGCGACGACCGCGATCTGCGCATCCAGGAACGCCAGGCCCACGCCGATTGCCATCGCGTCGATGCTGGTGGCGAAGCCGGTGGTGGCCAGTGCCCAGAACCCATGGCGGCGCGGCATGTCTTCGCTGTCGTCCGGCGGCTGCACCCCGGCGTGGATCATGTGCACGCCCAGCGCGGCCAGCAGCGCGAACGCGATCCAGTGGTCCCAGGCGGTGATGTAGCGCGAGGCCGCGCTGCCCAATGCCCAGCCGATGACCGGGGTCAGGCCTTCGATGGTGCCGAAGATCAGCCCGGCGCGCAGCGCTTCGGGCAGGCGAGGATTGCGCATCGCCGCGCCCTTGCCGACGGCGGCTGCAAACGCGTCCGTCGACATCGCGATGCCGATCAGGAAAATCGAAACGGGGGACATGCAGGTTGATCCGGGGTCGGGCTTGGCGACGACGGCACGCCGGCGCGCCCAACTTCCGTTGCGCCGGAGGCCGATGGTCTCGCCAACCTGGACTGGTTGCCCGCGCCACGGCACGTTGCGATGCCGAGCATGTTGACGCGGGCGCTTCACGGCGTCGCCGGAGGCAGGCTACTCCCCAAGGGGGCGGCGAGGATAACACGGTGCCCGGACGCGGCGATCGGAGTTCCCTGACCCAACTTTCAGGTTGCCGGTGCCCGGGTGGCGCCGTAGGGTGGTCCTGGCGCGGCAATCGGGCCAGCCCGGTATCATGCACGGGCAACCATTCTGCGCTCGCCCGCAGGTCCCGCGCAGGGATGCAAGGCGGCGGCGCGCAAGCCACCAATACAGAATCCAGAAGAGGTCATCCATGGCACGCGGCATCAACAAGGCCATCCTGGTCGGCAATCTCGGCAACGATCCGGAAATCAAGTACACCCAAGGCGGCATGGCCATCACCAAGGTCAGCCTGGCGACGACCAGCGTCCGCAAGGATCGCGACGGCAACCAGCAGGAAAGCACGCAGTGGCACCGGGTGACCTTCTTCGGCAAGCTCGGGGAGATCGCCGGTGAATACCTGCGCAAGGGCTCGCAGGTCTACGTCGAAGGCGAGATCCGCTACAGCGAACACACCGGCGACGACGGCCAGAAGCGCTATTACACCGACATCATCGGCAACGAGATGCAGATGCTTGGCGGCCGCGCGGAAGGCGGTGGCGGTGGCGAGCGCATGTCGCGCCCGCGCCAGGAGTCGTCCGCCCCGCCGCAGCGGCAGGCGCCACAGCGCCAGTCGGCGCCACCTCCGGCGGATGATTTTTCGGATGACGACATTCCGTTCTAGGGGCGACGCGTCGGCCAGAGCGTGGTTCGCAAGGGCCTGCTCCTGGCGAGCCCTTCCAATGTCCAGTTTCTGGCGAGCTGTTGCCCATGGTCGGCATTTTGCTGATGCCAATGTTCTGTATGACGGAAACAGTGGCTTCGACTGACTTTCCGCAGGCCAGCGGTTCATCTGCACAGGCAGCTTGAGCAAGACACGATACGCAGAACGTCCAGCGCCACGAAAACACAAAAAATGGCAGGGATTGCCCGCTCAACACGATTACAACGGGCAGGTCTCCCCGCGGCGGTAGGGAAGGGCCCTGTCTTACAATCAGCGATGCGCTGCTACGGCCCCGGTCGCGCCTGCATCCGTTTGCAGCCGATCCCGGGATTTCGGACGCCGTGGTGGCTTGGTCTGATTCCCCAGTACAGTGAAAACACCAAGGAGTTCAAGCGTGACCACCTGGCTTGTAACCGGCGGAGCCGGCTTCATCGGCGGCAACTTCGTCCTGGAGGCGATTGCCGACGGGATTCGCGTGGTCAACCTGGACGTGCTGACCTACGCCGGCAACCTCGACACGCTGGCATCGCTGCAGGGCAACCCGGCCCATGTGTTCGTCGAGGGCGACATCGGCGACCGCGACCTGGTGGCCCGGCTGCTTGCCGAGCACAGGCCTGATGCCGTCATCAACTTCGCCGCCGAGAGCCACGTCGACCGTTCGATCGATGGCCCGGGTGCTTTCGTGCAGACCAATGTCGTCGGCACGCTGGTGCTGCTGGAGGCCGTGCGGGATTACTGGAAGTCGCTGGAGGGCGGTGCCAGGGATGCGTTCCGCTTCCTGCACGTGTCCACGGACGAGGTCTACGGTTCGCTCGGCGACAGCGGCAAGTTTGTCGAAACCACGCCATACGCACCGAACTCTCCGTACTCCGCCTCGAAGGCCGCTTCCGACCACCTGGTGCGCGCGTTCCACCACACCTACGGCCTGCCGGTGCTGACCACCAATTGCTCCAACAACTACGGGCCGTACCAGTTCCCGGAAAAGCTCATCCCGCTGGTGATCGCCAAAGCCATCGCCGGCGAGCCGCTGCCGATCTACGGCGACGGCATGAACGTGCGCGACTGGCTCTACGTCGGCGACCACTGTTCCGCGATCCGCGCCGTACTCGCCGGAGGCCGCGTCGGCGAGACCTACAACGTCGGCGGCAATGCCGAGCGTCCGAACATCGAAGTGGTGAATGTCATCTGCGCGCTGCTCGACGAGCGCCGCCCGCGCGAGGACGGCCAGCCGCGGAGTTCGCAGATCACCTATGTCAAGGACCGGCCCGGCCATGATCGCCGCTACGCGATCGACGCCTCGAAACTGGAATCGGAGCTGGGCTGGACGCCCGCGCACAGCTTCGAGCAGGGCATTGCCGACACGGTCGACTGGTACCTGGACAACCAGCCGTGGGTGCAGCGCGTGCTTGACGGCAGCTATCGGCTCGAGCGCATTGGCGCGACGGTTTGACGCCACGAGAGTCAAAGGGTGCTTGCCACGGAGGACCACACCGGTTTGCACGAATCAAGCGTTACCCATGAATTGATTCGTCCTGGTGCATGCTCATCCGTGTCCATCGATGGCAAGAGAAGTTCTTGCAGGGAATTGAAATGACGAACAGACGCGGCATCATCCTGGCAGGCGGCTCCGGTACGCGCCTGTATCCGATCACGCAGGCGATCAGCAAACAGTTGCTGCCGGTCTACGACAAGCCGATGATCTATTACCCGCTCAGCGTGTTGATGCTGGCGGGGGTCCGCGAAGTGCTGATCATCAATACGCCGCACGAACAGGCGCTGTTCAAGACCCTGCTCGGCGATGGCTCGCAGTGGGGAATGCGGATCGAGTATGCGGTTCAGCCCAGCCCCGACGGGCTGGCGCAGGCCTACCTGATCGGCCGGGAGTTCGTCGGCGGCAAGCCCAGTTGCCTGGTGCTGGGCGACAACATCTTCCACGGCCCCGGCCTGACTGCGCTGCTCAAGCGCGCCGACGCGCGCGAGCATGGCGCGACGGTGTTCGGCTACTGGGTTCGCGACCCGGAACGCTACGGCGTGGCCGAGTTCGGTGCCGATGGCAAGGTGGTCGGCCTCGAGGAAAAGCCGGAAAAGCCCCGTTCCAACTACGCGGTGACGGGACTGTATTTCTACGACGGGCGTGCCAGCGACTTTGCCGCCGCGCTCAAGCCCTCACCTCGCGGCGAACTCGAGATCACCGATCTCAATCGCTGCTACCTTGAAGAAGACGACCTGCATCTCGAACAGCTCGGCCGTGGTTACGCCTGGCTCGACACCGGCACGCACGGTTCCCTGCTGGAAGCCTCGAACTACATCCAGACGATCGAGGCACGCCAGGGCCTGCGCGTGTGCTGTCCCGAAGAGATCGCCTTCCACAGCGGCTGGATCGATGCCGGGCAGCTCCGTGCCCTGGCGCAGCCACTGGTGAAGAACGGCTACGGGCGCTACCTGCTCGACCTGATCGAACGTGGATACGTCGCATGAAGCTGATTGAAACCGGGCTTCCGGGCTGCGTGGTGATCGAGCCGCAGGTGTTCGGCGACGCCCGCGGCGAGTTCTTCGAGTCCTTCAACCGCGACAAGCTCGCCGCACATGGGCTTGAGCCGAATTTCGTGCAGGGCAACGTGTCCACCTCGACGCGTGGCGTGCTGCGCGGGCTGCACTACCAATGGCCCAAGCCGCAGGGCAAGTACGTGTCGGTGCTCGACGGCGAGGTCTGGGACGTCGCGGTCGACATCCGCCGCGGCTCGCCGACGTTCGGCAAGTGGGAGGCAGTGCTGCTCAGCGGTGAGAACAAGCGACATTTCTGGATTCCGGAAGGCTTCGCGCACGGTTTCGCCGTGCTCAGCGAGCGCGCGACATTCACCTATCTGTGCACGCAGACCTACGATCGCGACGCCGATGCCGGCATTCGCTGGGACGACCCGGCGCTGGCAATCGACTGGCCGGTGGCCGAGCCGGTGTTGTCGGACAAGGACATGCGCGCGCCGCTGCTTGCGGATGTCGCACCGGATCGGCTGCCGGTGTACGTACCTTGAAAATCCTGCTGCTCGGCGGCAATGGCCAGCTTGGCACAGAGCTGCGGCGCAGCCTGCCACCGCTCGGGAAAGTCGTGGTCGCAACGCGCAACGGCGTGCTCACGGACGGTTCGGCCTGCGAGGTCGCGGATCTTGACGATCCCCAAAGCCTGTCGGCGCTCATCGATCGCGTCGCGCCAAACCTGGTCGTCAATGCCGCGGCCCACACGGCCGTGGACCGCGCGGAAACGGAACCGGACGCGGCCATGCGTGCCAATGCCCTGGCGCCTGCGGCGATCGCGGCAGCCTGCGCGTCGCGCGATGCGTTGCTCGTCCATTACTCGACCGACTATGTCTTCGACGGCACCTCGGCGCGGCCGTACCGCGAGGACGATCCGACCGCGCCACTGGGCGTCTACGGAGCCAGCAAGCTGGCCGGCGAAATGGCCGTTCGCGACAGCGGCGCGCGCCACATGATCTTCCGTACGTCCTGGGTCTATGCCGCACACGGCCGCAACTTCCTGCTGACCATGCTGCGCCTGGCCGCCGAGCGCGACGAGCTGCGCGTGGTCGCCGACCAGGTCGGCAGTCCGACCTCCGCGGCGCACATCGCCGACACCACCGCGGCCATCCTCGCGCAGGGCGCACGCCAAAGCGGCCTGTGGCACCTGACCTGTACCGGGCAAACCAGCTGGCACGGCTTTGCCGATGCGATCATGGCGGGCGCGGTCGAGCGCGGGCTGCTCGACAAGGCGCCGGGGGTACTCCCGATTCCCACCAGTGATTATCCGACACCCGCCGCGCGACCCGCGTTCTCGGTGCTCGACAACAGCCGCCTGCAGGACGATTTCGGCCTGTCGGGAATGGATTGGCGCGATGCGCTGGCGCAAGTCCTGGATAGGCTGGCTGGTGGCGTCCGCGCCTGATTCGTGCGCGAATCAGGTAGCCGCGCCGTCTTCTCCCGCAGGGCGTTGGCGGCCAAGGCCGCGTTCCCGAAAAGCCGCGGATTGCCTGCTGTCGTCTACTTGCGCAGGATCGCACGCGCGCCTTGGAGGGGGTAAAGTCCGAGTTGCCGCAGCGCGGGGGCGCTGGCAGCGGCTTGCACGAGTGGCGGCATGCACAGGGGAAGGGGGACATGATGAAGACGCGCTGGCTGATGCTGCTGTTGGCGGCCTGGATGACTGCGGCGACCGCGCAGGTGGACGTGGAACCCTACGTCCGCAAGGACAATTTCACGACGATCGAGATATCCCCCGACGGCAGGTACCTGGCGGCCACCGTCCCGAAGGAGGACCGGACGGGCGTCGTAGTGTTCCAGCGCAGCGACCTGAAGGTCACGGCGAGCTTCGCGCTCGGCAAGAACAGCCATGTAGATCGCGTCTGGTGGGTGAACCCGGAGCGCCTGGTGATCAGCATCTCGGAGAAGTTTGGCTTGCTGGCCGAGCCGCAGCCGACCGGGGAACTGTATGCGATCAATGCAAATGGCAAGGACGCCGAGATCCTCGTGGGCCAGCGCGTGGTCGGCGCCGGCGCGGGAACCCGCATCAACCCCAAGAAGCAGGAGAAGATCGCGGCGTTCATGGTCGATGATCTGCGCGCCGACGACAAGGGTGTCATCGTTTCGGCCTGGCCGTTCAAGGACGATCCTTTCACGCGCGCGGAGCGGCTCGATGTCTATAGCGGAAGGAGGACGGTTGTCGCGCGCGCGCCGGTGCAGAATGCCGAATTCGTCACCGACGGGGCGGGCGAGGTGCGCTTCGCATACGGCGCCGGCAGCGACAACGCCAACAAGCTCTACTACCGTGACGGGCGGGATGGCGAGTGGCGCCTGATCAATGACGAGCGTCTGAATCATCGTCGGGAATGGCCGCTGGGGTTCTCCAGCGACGGCAAGCTCGCCTATCTGAGATCCGAGCAACTCGAAGGACCCGATGCGATCGTGGCGTTCGACCCGGCAAGCGGTGAACGCAAGCCCTTGTTGCGTGACCCTGTCGTCGATCCTTCCGTCGTGCTGTACGCCGTGGATGGAAGTGCCCCGGTGGGCGTGATGTACCGTGGTGCACGCAGCAGGACCGCCTTCTTCGACGAGCACTCTGCTGATGCGATCCTGTATCGGAAGCTCGAGGCGACGTTCCCGGACCAGGAGGTCTACATCACCTCCCGGACCGATGACGGTGCGCTGGCGCTGGTTGAGGTAAGCAGCGACCGAAACCCGGGCGACTTCTACGTATTCGACATAAGCCATGGAAAGGTTGCGTACCTGCTCAGCCGTGGCAACTGGTTCGATCCGGACAAGATGGCACCCACGCGGGCCATCTCGCTGGGGGCGCGTGACGGTGTCCAGCTGCATGGATTCCTGACAACCCCGCTGGGCATCACGCAGAAGGCATTGCCTCTGGTCGTGTTTCCGCACGGTGGGCCCTTCGGCGTTTTCGAGACCAATCGCTTCAATACCGAAGTGCAGTTGCTGGCCAAGGCGGGCTACGCGGTCCTGCGTGTGAATTTTCGCGGATCAGGAAATTACGGTCGTGAGTTCCGGCAGTCCGGTGCCCTGCAATGGGGCGGCAGGATGCAGGACGACCTGACCGATGCCACGCGCTGGGCAATCGCGCAGGGAATCGCGGATGCGGATCGGATATGCATTTATGGCGCGAGTTACGGCGGCTATGCCGCCTTGATGGGGGCAGCCAGGGAACCGGCGCTCTACCGCTGTGCGGCCGGTTACGTGGGCGTCTACGACTTGCCGATGATGACCTCGGCTGATCGGCGCAAAAGCAAGTCGCTGGCGACGTTCAATGACGAGTGGGTTGGCACGGACGTGGCCCTGCTGACCTCGGTGTCGCCGAACCGCTTGGCCGACAGGATCCGCGTGCCGGTATTCCTTGCCGCCGGTGGCGAGGACGAAATCGCGCCGATCGAGCACAGCCGCAAGATGGAAGCCGCATTGAGGCAGGCCGGCACGCCGGTCGAGTCGCTGTACTACTCGAACGAAGGGCATGGCTTCTACGTGCAGGCGCATCGAGTCGAGTTCTATCAGCGCCTGCTGGCCTTCCTGGATCGAAACATCGGGGCGGCCCGAACCAAAGGAGGGGGCAGTACCGACCAGACCGCACCGTAACCCGCGACCAGATCATTGCGCCTGCGGAGAACCTGTCGACGCGGAGGGTGTCGCAACGATGCGTGCATCGCGCCTCGGTCGTGTTACTTCACCCCATGCATCATCCGCCGCAGCAGCGGCGCGGCGATGAACGCAACCGCCGCGCAGCCCAGGCCGATCCACATCATCAGCCAGAACAAGTGCGCGTACTTCGCCGAGGCCTGGGCGATGTCCATCACCTCGCCTTCGGGGACGTCGATCGCGGCGAGTTTGCCGAACAGCGCGGCCAGGGTTTCGGAGAACGCGGTGGCGAGGAACCAGGTGCCCATCATCAGGCTCATCACTCGCGGCACCGCGAGCTGGGTGACCGCGGACAGGCCCACCGGCGACAGGCACATCTCGCCGATCTCCAGCACCAGATAGGCCAGCACCAGCCACCACACGCTGGCCATCTGCCCGGTCATGCCGACCTGCTGCGCGGCCCACGCCAGCGGGATGAACGACAGCCCGGCGAACACCAGCCCCCAGGCCGACTTCACCGGCTTCGACGGATCCAGCCCGCGCCGGTCGAGCCAGGCCCACAGGGCGGCGAAGATCGGCGCCAACAGCACCAGGAACAGTGCGCCGAGATAGGTCAGCGAGCCGGCGGTCTGCGGCAGCACCACGCAGTCGCGCACCAGCAGCACCAGCATCAGCGCGACCACCGCGATGAACAGTGCGCGCGGCGCGCCCGATGACGGGTTGCGGTCGGACATGTGCGCCGCGACCACGAACGACAGCGGCGCCAGCAGCAGCGATGCGATCGACCACGGCAGCGGCGTGCCGCCCTGGATCACCAGCGACGGCACGATGTCCTTGGTCAGCATGCGGTCGGTGAACGTCACCCAGGAGCCGTAGGTCTGCTCGTACAGGGTGAAGAACACCAGCGCCATGAAGATCAGCGTCATCAGCGCGAACATCTGCTGCCGCTGCACCGGCGTGCACTGGGTGCCGGTGAACCAGGCGAACCACAGCAGCACCACGCCCAGCACCACGATCATCAGCATCAGCGCCAGCGAAACCTGGCCGCCGAGTGCGAACGCCCCAGAGCCGGCCGCCCACATCAGCCACGCGACCGGCAGCACGCCGACGATGGCGAGCCCGTAGATCAGCCATTCGCGCGGCACCCCGGCAACGCGTTCGCGCAGGGTGTGCGGCGCCGACGGCTCGGCGTGGCCGTGCAGGTACTTCTGCCCCCACAGGAACATGCCCAGCCCGACCAGCATGCCGATGCCGGCCGCGCCGAAACCGTACTTCCAGCCGTAGACCTCGCCGAGGAAACCGCACACCAGCGAGGCGAACAGCGCACCGAGGTTGATGCCGGCGTAGAACAGCGAGAAGCCCGAGTCGCGGCGCGGATCGTTGTCGGCGTAGAGCTTGCCGACGATGGTGGAGATGTTGGGCTTGAGGAAGCCGACACCCATGATAATCAGCGCCAGCGAGAGGTAGGTAATGCGCAGCGCGCCCTCGTCGCGCACGACCTGGCCGCCGACGTTCACCGCCGCGTGACCTTCGAATGCCATCCCGAGATGGCCGAGGCACAGCAGGATGCCGCCGAACACCACCGCCTTGCGCATGCCCAGCCAGCGGTCGGCGAGCACGCCGCCGATCACCGGAATGCAATAGACAAGGCCGCCGTAGGCGCCGAGCAGGTCGAGCCCGGGGCCGTCGCCGAACAGGTGGTACTTGGTCAGGTACAGCAACAGCAGCGCCTTCATCCCGTAGAACGAGAAGCGCTCCCACATCTCGGTGAAGAAGCAGACGTAGACGCCCTTGGGGTGGCCGAGGAAGTCCTCGCCGGCGGGGATTTCACTCGCGATGCTGGCGGCCACATGCTGCTCCGTACGGAATCCGCGCGAGTATAGCGGGCGCGCCCGGGCGCACTGGACTTGGCCCGGGGCAGCGATTAGCGTGTTGGGCTTTCGTGGACAGGGGTAGAAGATGAACAAGCCGGCGACACGGCAACTCACGGTGCGGGCGGTCCTGCTGGCGGTCATCCTGGCGATGATCCTGGCCGCCGCCAATGCCTATCTCGGCCTGTTCGCCGGCCTGACCATCGCCACCGCGATTCCCGCGGCGGTGGTATCGATGGGCGTGCTGCGCCTGCTCGGCGGCGGCACGATCCTGGAGAACAACATCGTCCAGACCGGCGCCTCGGCCGGCTCGTCAATCGCCGCGGGTGTGATCTTCACCATCCCGGCACTGATCATCCTCGGCTACTGGCAGGACTTCCGCTACTCGTGGGTGCTGGCGATCGCCGGCCTCGGCGGCCTGCTCGGCGTGCTGTTCTCGGTGCCGCTGCGGCGCACGATGATCGTCGAGGAGCCACTGCCGTTCCCCGAGGGCAAGGCGGCGGCCGAAGTGCTCAAGGCCGGTGACAACCCGGGGCCGGGGCTGAAGATCCTGGCGCTGTCGGGCGTGATCGGCGCAGCGGTGAAACTGGCCGCGGCCAGCGGCCTGCGCATGATCCCCGACAGCGCGATCGGCGCCGGCTTCCTCGGCAAGTACCTGGGTTACATGGGCACCGGCCTGTCGCCTGCGCTGCTGGGCGTGGGCTACATCGTCGGCCTCAACGTCGGCATCGTGGTGGTGTCGGGCAGCATCCTGTCGTTCAACATCGCGATCCCGATCTACCACTCGTTCTTCATGGACAGCGACCCGGCGTTGGCCGCCTCGGTGGCCGGTGCGGGCGCGGCCGACATTGCCGGGGCGATCTGGTCGGCCAAGATCCGCTATCTCGGCGTCGGCACCATGCTGATCGGCGGGGTGTGGACGTTGTTCTCGCTGCGCAAGTCGCTCGCGTCCGGCATCAAGAGCGGCTTTGCCGCCGCGCGCAAGGGCGCCGGCGCAGTTGTCGCCGAAACCGACCGCGACCTGCCGATGAAGTGGATGCTGGTGGCGCTGGTGGCCTTCGTGGTGCCGCTGGGCCTGCTGTACCAGGCGATCGTCGACCAGTGGATGGTGAGCATCCCGATGACCATCATCATGATCGTCGCCGGATTTTTGTTCGTGTCGGTGTCGGCATATCTCGCCGGCCTGGTGGGTTCGTCGAACAATCCCGTGTCGGGTATCACCATCGCCACCATCCTGTTCGCCTCGGTGGTGCTGATGCTCCTGCTCGGGCGCGATTCGCCGATCGGGGCGGTCGCCGCGATCATGATCGGCGCGGTGGTGTGCTGCGCGGCCGCGGTGGGCGGCGACAACCTGCAGGACCTCAAGGCCGGCTACATCGTCGGCGCCACGCCGTGGAAGCAGCAGCTGATGCTGGCGATCGGCGCATTCTCGTGCGCGCTGATCATGGCGCCGGTGCTGAACCTGTTGGCAACCGCATACGGCATCGGTGCACCCACGCCGGATCGTCCGCAGTCGCTGGCGGCGCCGCAGGCCACCCTGATGGCGTCGGTGGCCAAGGGCATGTTCGGCGGCGAACTGCCGTGGACGATGATCGGCATCGGTGTCGGCATCGGCGCGGCGATCATCGCGTTCGACGAATGGCTCAAGGCGCGCAAGTCCAGCTTCCGCGTGCCGGTGCTGGCCGCAGCGATCGGCATCTACCTGCCGCTGGAACTGATGGTGCCGATCTTCATCGGTGGTCTGCTGTCGTACCTGGTCGAGCGCAGGAAGGGCCTGAAGAAGGGTGACGAGGAAGCGCGCGATCGCATCCACCGACCCGGCACCCTGTTCTCCGCCGGCCTGATCACCGGCGAGGCGCTGATGGGCATCGCCATCGCGATCCCGATCGTGGTGTCCGAACGCGCCGACGTGCTGGCGCTGCCGGAACAGTTCCAGTTCGGCCAGCTGGCCGGCCTGGCGGTGCTGGTCGTGGTCGGCTGGCTGCTGTATCGCAGCGGCGCGAAGAAGAACGCGCTCGGCGACGCCGAACCCGGCCCGATGTAACCCGCTTCGAAGCCCTCCCTTTCGAGGGAAGGTTGGGTAGGGACGGGGTTGCTTTGAATCGACAACCCCATCCCCATCACGGCCTTCCCCTTTGGGGGAAGGAGAAAGCCCTTGCAGCATCCGCAATTCCAGGAGTCGTCATGAAATCCCGCTACCTCGTCCTGCCCTTCGCCCTGCTGATCGCCATGCCGTCGCTGGCCGCCACGCGCGGATTCGATGTGCGCGACATGGTCAAGCTCGACCGCTACTCGTCGCCGACGCTGTCACCGGACGGGCGCAGGCTGGTGTTCGCCAAGCGCGTGCTGGACGACAAGAGCGGGAAGGCCAGCACCTCGCTGTGGATCGAGGACCTGTTCGCACGCGATGCCGCGCCGCCGAAGCGGCTCACGCCCGATGGCTGGAACGTCAACACGCCGGCGTTCTCGCCCGATGGCAGCACCGTGTATTTCCTCAGCGCGAAGGGCGGCTCGTCGCAGCTGTACGCGATGCCGGCCGCGGGCGGCACGCCGGTGCAGCTGACCGCGTTCCCGGTCGACGTCGACTCGTTCAAGCTCTCGCCCGACGGCGCCAGCGTTGCCTTCAGCGCAGGTGCGTTCCCGGACTGCAAGGGCGATGCAGGGCAGGGCGTGCTGGACTGCACCAAGGGGAAACTGGACCAGGCGGAAAAGAACAAGGCCAGCGGCATGGTCTTCGACCGCATGTTCATACGCCACTGGGACACATGGAACGACGGACGCCTCAACCGCCTGTTCGTCACCCGGCTTCCCGCGGCGAAGGCGAAGGCCGCCGCCAGCGCGACGCTTGTCGGCAGCGACGTCATCGGCGACGTGCCGTCCAAGCCATTCGGCGACAGCAGCGAGTACGCCTGGGCACCCGACGGCAAGTCCCTGGTGCTCAGCGCGCGCAAGTCCGACCGCAGCGAGCCGTGGTCCACCAACTTCGACCTCTACCTGGTCAGCGCCGACGGCAGCGGCACTGCCAGGAACCTGACCGAAGCGAACAAGGCCTGGGACACCGGCCCGGTATTCGGCAGCGACGGCAAGACGCTCTATTACCGCGCGATGAAGCGCCCCGGCTTCGAGGCCGACCGCTTCGCGCTGATGGCGATGGACCTGGGCAGCGGCGACACCCGGGAGATCGCGCCGAAGTGGGACCGTTCGGCCGACGCCATCGTCCTGTCGGAGGACGGCAAGACGATCTACACCTCCGCGCAGGACGTGGGCGAGCACCCGCTGTTCGCGATCGACGTGGCCACGGGCGAAGCGAAGAAGGTGGTTGGCGACGGCACGGTTTCCTCGTTCGAGATTGCCGGACCAACGCTCGCGTTCTCGCGCAACACCATGAAGACCGGCGACCAGCTGTTCACCACCGGCCTCGACGGCGCATCGCTGCGCGCGATCACCCCGAGCGCCGGCGAGATGGTGCCGGACGCCACGTTCGCCGATTTCGAGCAGTTCACCTTCAAGGGCTGGAACAACGAGACCGTTCACGGCTACGTGGTCAAGCCGTGGAACTACGAGGAAGGGAAGAAATATCCGGTCGCGTTCCTGGTCCACGGCGGCCCGCAGGGCAGCTTCGGCAACGGCTGGAGCTACCGCTGGAACCCGCAGACCTATGCAGGCCAGGGCTACGCGGTGGTGATGATCGACTTCCACGGCTCCACCGGCTACGGCCAGGCGTTCACCGATGCGATCAGCCAGCACTGGGGTGATCGCCCGCTGGAAGACCTGCAGAAGGGTTGGGCGGCAGCACAGCAGCAGTACGACTTCCTCGACGGCGCCAACGCCTGCGCGCTGGGCGCCAGCTACGGCGGCTACATGGTGTACTGGATGGCCGGCAACTGGCACACGCCGAAGTCCGGCGCGTGGAAGTGCCTGGTCGACCACGATGGCGTGTTCGACAACCGCATCATGGGCTACGCCACCGAGGAGCTGTGGTTCAGCGAGTGGGAGAACGGCGGCACGCCGTACGACAACCCGAAGGGCTACGAGCGGTTCAACCCGGTCAACCACGTCAAGGACTGGCGCGTGCCGATGCTGGTGATCCACGGCCAGCTCGACTACCGCATTCCCGTTTCTCAGGGCATCGCCGCGTTCACCGCGCTGCAGCGCCAGGGCATCGAGTCGAAGTTCCTGTACTTCCCCGACGAGAACCACTGGGTGCTCAAGCCGGACAACAGCATTCTCTGGCACGATACGGTGAATGGCTGGCTGAAGCAGCACCTGGGCCAGTAGTCCACGCGACACCCGACACGCCGCAGCGATGCGGCGTGTTTTTTTGCCAACCGGAAACCACAGACCATGACCGATGGCGCCAGCCACGCCCTGATCACCAACGACATCGTCGTCCTCGGCCTGATCGCCGCCACCCTGGGCGTGATTTTCTGGACCGAATCGCGCGAGACCGGGATCTGGAAGAAGTTCTATACCTACGTGCCGGCGCTGCTGCTGTGCTACTTCATCCCCGGCATCTACAACAGCGTCGGCCTGATCGACGGCAACAACACCAGCCTCTACAACCCCGTGGCCAGCCGCGTACTGCTGCCGGCGGCGCTGGTGCTGCTCACGCTGACGATCGACATCAAGGGCATCCTCCGGCTCGGGCCGAAGCTGCTGCTGATGTACGCCGCGTCGTCGATCAGCGTGATGATCGGCGCGGTGGCGGCGTTTGCGCTGTTCGCCGCGGTGCACCCGGCGACGGTGGCCGGCGATACCTGGGGCGGCATGACCGCGCTGGCCGGCAGCTGGATCGGCGGCGGCGCCAACATGATGGCGATGAAGGAGATCTTCGAGGTCAACGCCACCACGTTCGGCCAGTTCGCCGTGGTCGACGTGGGCGTGGGCTACGTGTGGATGGCGGTGCTGATCTTCCTCGCCGGGCGCGCCGACGCGATCGACCAGCGCAGCGGCGCCGATACGCGCGCGCTCGATGACCTCAAGCAGCGGATGTCCAGCTTCCAGGCCCAGCACGCCCGCATCGCCAGTCTTTCCGACCTGATGATCATCATCGGCATTGCCTTCGGCGCGGTCGGGCTTGCGCACGCGATCGCGACCCCCGTGTCGACCTGGTTCGGCGCCAACGTGTCGTGGGCGAAGACGGTCAGCCTGCACGAACCGTTCGTATGGGTGGTGGCGCTGTCGACCTTCATCGGCCTGGCGCTGAGCTTCACCCGTGCGCGCACCTATGAAGGCGCGGGCGCGTCGAAGATCGGCACCTTGCTGCTGTACTTCCTGATCGCCTGCATCGGCATGCAGATGGACATCATGGCGCTGCTGCAGCGGCCGGAGCTGTTCCTGCTCGGACTGGTGTGGATCCTGATCCACATCGGCCTGCTCTGGGCGTTCGGAAAACTGTTGCGCGTGCCGTTCTTCTACTTCGCGATCGGCTCGCAGAGCAACATCGGCGGTCCCGCGTCGGCACCTGTGGTGGCATCGGTGTTCCACCCGTCGCTGGCGCCGGTAGGCGCGCTGCTGGGCACGCTTGGCTACGCGACCGGAACCGGGCTGGCGTACCTGCTCGGGGTCATCCTCAGGTCGATGGCCGGCGGTTAGAGGCGTGGGACCTAGAACGCCAGCGCGGCACGCTGCTGGCGTTCTTCCACCTGCCGGGTTTGCAGCTGTTGTTGGGCGTCCTGTTCGCGCAGCTGCGACGCACTGTGCTGTGCCGGCACGCGGCTGGCGATATCAATATCAACCTGGACACGGCGGTGGGCCGGATCCTGCAGGTTGCCCTGCACCGCAAACACGCGGTCGCCGCTGCTGGAAGCGAGCACGTGGTCGATATGTTCCAGTCCGTCCATGCGTGCACGCGCCGCCACGCCCGCAGCGACGTTGAAGAAGCGTTCGTTGTCGTCCAGGTCCAGCTGCCGGCGTTGTGCGGCCAGGCCGCCGAGCGCGCCGCCCAGCAGCCGGCTCGATGTGCTGTCCGCGTCGCCGGTGGCGCGCGGAGGAATGCCTGCGCTGCGCTCGCGCACCTGCAGCTGTGCCAGGTCCTGGGCCTCCATCACCGCCTCGATGAAATGCAGGTCGACGCGATGCATCAGCATCTTGCCGGGCACGAGGCGCTCGAAGAACGACAGCGGATCGGGATCCGGCAGGACGATCTCGTGCCCGGGTGCGTCCGGCATCGCCCATTTGAGCGGGATGCTGTCTTCCTGCAGGTGGGTCAGGATCTCGTTCTCGACGCGATAGCTGCGGATCAGGCCTTGCTCGGCCTCCCGCTTCAGCACGTCGGCATCGAAGCCGTAGCGTTCCAGCGTCTTGTCGTGCACGCCGGCGGCGTTGAAGGTCACCGCGGGAACCTCGTTGACCATGCTTGCCGCAGCTGCCAGGCCGCCGCCTAGTGATTGTCCGGTCAGGATCACGTTGTCGCCGAATGCCCGTTTCGCTTCCTGTGCCAATGCAATGGCTTCGTCGTACTGGGCGTCCTGGAACCCCAAGCCCTGGCGGAAGTTGTGGGGCCAGTCCTGGAATTCGTCGCTGCCGGCGTAGGCCACCACAACGGCCCCGCTGGCGTCGCGGTAGAGCGAGGCATCGAAGCCGGTCTTGGCATCGTGCAACAGGCTCGGGTCGATGCCCGCTGCCTGGACCGCAGCGTTATCCATGCGTGCCCAGGTGCCGGGCAGGTCGGGTTCGGGCAAGGGTTCCCCGCGGCGCGCATCGGCAACGTCATAGTTGTCCTGGATCAGCCTCGACAACACGCGGTCGACCGCATGCGGTTGCTGTCCGAAGACATCGCCGGCAAAGCCGCCGCCAGGCGAAGTGAAAGGCGAGGTGCTGGACATCCCTGTGGAAACGTTCATGCGCGATTCCTTTGCGTGAGCTGGCCCTTCGTGGGCGGGCATTCGCGGCGCCAGCTGACTGGTGGCGCCGTGCGTTCCTGCACTGCGTTACTGCATTGCGATCCCGTGCGCGACAAGCCAGTCGCGGACCCGTTGCCGCGACTGCAGGCCTGCGGCATTGAGCCGCGCATCCGAACCGGAGAACAGCGCGACCTGGAACGTGTCTCCGCGGCTGTTGGCCGCGTTTGGATCGACGCCCAGCTGCAGCAATTGCAGCACGCGATCGGCATCGTTGACCTGCGCAGCCACGTGCAGCAGAGAGTTGCCCATCGTGTCGGTACGGCGGAGGTCTGCTCCGGCCTGCACCAGCAGGTCGAACTGGGCATCCCGACGGCTCTGCACCGCACGGAAGATGGGGGTGCGACCGCCGTGGGTGCTGACGAGATCCACCGGGGCACCGT
Source organism: Luteimonas mephitis DSM 12574 (assembly GCF_000422305.1). GTDB lineage: Bacteria > Pseudomonadota > Gammaproteobacteria > Xanthomonadales > Xanthomonadaceae > Luteimonas > Luteimonas mephitis. The sequence continues at coordinate 468,495 of NZ_AULN01000012.1, forward strand.
GCTCGATCAGCACCTGCAGGTACTGCGGATCGTCGACGAGCGCGGCCATGTGCGCGACGGTTTCGTTGTCCATGCCCGGCGCGGCGGGGTCTGCCCCTGCTTCCAGCAGTGCCGACAGCGCGGCCGGCTTCTGGTTCCAGATCGCCCATTCAAGCAGGGTGACGTCGTCGTCGCCGCGCGCGGACAGGTCGGTCGCCGGGGCGAGGGCGCGAATCGCGGAAACATCGCCTTTGGCGATTGCTTCGGCCATGGGTGTGATCGCGGGATCGTGGAAGGGAAGGGCGGCGGGGTCCTTGAGCGCTGCGGACATGCTGGTTTGCTCCTTTGCACCGGCCGGGTCGGCGGCGCATGAAACCATCAGGATGGATGTCGCGAGTGCCGCCAGGGCAGGGACGTGCTTGCGCATGTGCGGGTTCCTTTCCGGCTGCGTTGCGTTCGCGTCGCGCGGGTGTCCTGTGGCGCGACTCGATCCGATCCTAGCATCGCTTCGACGCCCATGCAGCCGCGATTCCGTGATCGCGTCCCGGGTTCTTGCAATCCGAAACCCGGCTCAGCAGCAGCGGAATCCACTCCTGCCGCCGAAGCGCGCTTCCTGGCGCTCGCGGAAGAACGTCGGGTAGTCCATCGGTTCGCGGTCGGGGTGCTTTTCGAGGACATGCCGGACATAGTTGTCGTAGTCCGGCACGCCGCAGCACAGCCGCGCGGCCTGCACCAGCCGTCGCCAGGCGAGCTTGTGGGCCTGGTAGTGGCCGAGCGGGACGAGTGCGGTGCCCATCAGGGTTGCGACGCCTGCTGTTCGGGGGTGAGCGCGATATAGGGCTGTTCGCGATCGGTGCGCGTGGTGCTGGCGCGCGCCCTGGCGATCGCCTTGACCGCGTAGAACAGCACCGCAAGCACCACGAACAGGAACAGCGCGGTGAGCGCGGCGTTGACGTAGTTGTTGATCATGATCTGCTGCATTCCTCCGAAATCCCTGGAGGGCGCAATCAGTTCGCCGGCCGCGAGCGCCTCGCGATACTTGCCGGCCTGCGCGAGGAAGCCCACACCCGGGTCCTTGTCGAAGATCTTGATCCAGCCTGCCGCGGTGGTGCAGACCAGCAGCCACGCCGTCGGCACGATCGACACCCAGGCGTAACGCTCCTTCTTCATCTTGAACAGCACCACCGTGCACAGCAGCAGCGCGATGCCCGCGAGCATCTGGTTGGCAATGCCGAACAGCGGCCACAGCATGTTGATGCCGCCCAGCGGGTCGGTCACGCCCTGGTAGAGGAAATAGCCCCACAGCGCCACGCAGCCGCCGGTGGCAACGAGGTTCGGGACCCAGGCCTCGGTGCGGCGCATCACCGGCACGAAGTTGCCGAGCAGGTCCTGCAGCATGAAGCGGCCCGCGCGGGTGCCGGCGTCGACCGCGGTGAGGATGAACAGCGCTTCGAACAGGATCGCGAAGTGGTACCAGAACGCCATCATGTTGGCGCTCGGCAGCACGCTGTGCAGGATCTGTGCGATGCCGACCGCCAGCGTAGGCGCGCCGCCAGCGCGCGAAAGGATGCTGCTTTCGCCGATCTCGTGCGCGGTCGCAGTGAGCAGGTCGGGCGAAACCACGAAGCCCCAGCTCGACACGGTCTGCGCGACGGTGGCCGCATCGGTGCCGATGATCGCGGCCGGGCTGTTCATGGCGAAGTACACGCCCGGATCGATGATCGACGCGGCCACCATCGCCATGATCGCGACGAACGATTCCATCAGCATGCCGCCGTAGCCGATGTAACGCGCGTCGCGTTCGTTGGCCAGCAGCTTGGGCGTGGTGCCCGACGCGATCAGCGCGTGGAAGCCGGAGACGGCGCCGCAGGCGATGGTGATGAACAGAAACGGGAACATGCTGCCCTTCCACACCGGCCCGGTGCCGTCGGTGAACTGGGTCAGCGCCGGCATCCGCAGTTCCGGCATCACGATCACGATGCCAATCGCCAATGCGACGATGGTGCCGATCTTGAGGAAGGTCGACAGGTAGTCGCGCGGTGCCAGCAGCAGCCACACGGGCAGCACGGCGGCAACGAAGCCGTAGCCGATCAGCATCCAGGTGATCTGGGTGCCGGTGAAGGTGAAGGCGGGGCCCCAGGTCGGGCTGGCGGCGACCTGGCCGCCGAACCAGATCGCGGCCAGCAGCAGCACCAGGCCGACCACCGAGATCTCGCCGATCCTGCCGGGCCGGATGTAGCGCATGTAGATGCCCATGAAGATCGCGATCGGCATCGTCGCGATCACCGTGAACATGCCCCACGGACTGCCCTGGAGCGCCTTCACCACGATCATCGCCAGCACCGCGAGGATGATGATCATGATCAGGAAGGCGCCGAACAGCGCGATGGTGCCGGGCGCCTGCCCCATCTCCTCGCGGACGAGGTCGCCGAGCGAGCGGCCGTCGCGGCGGCTGGAGATCACCAGCACCATGAAATCCTGCACCGCGCCGGCGAGCACGACGCCGGTGATCAGCCACAGCGTGCCGGGCAGGTAGCCCATTTGCGCGGCCAGCACCGGGCCGACCAATGGGCCGGCGCCGGCGATCGCGGCGAAGTGGTGGCCGAACAGCACGTGCCGGTTGGTGGGCACGAAGTCGAGGCCGTCGTTGTTGAGCACGGCCGGCGTCGCACGCTTGCCGTCCAGCCCCATCACCTTGTCGGCGATGAACTTGCCGTAGAACCGGTAGGCCACCAGGTAGATCGAAACGGCGGCCGCCACGATCCACAGCGCATTGATTGATTCGCCGCGCCGCAGCGCGATGGTGCCGAGGCAGAACGCGCCCAGCAGCGCCAGCGCCGCCCATGCGATTTTCTTCGCGAAGCCACCGTTCATGTGTCGCCCTCCGTCCGGAACCGGCAGGGTCTCGCTTGCGCTGCGGGCGGTCAATGCGAAAACGATGCTGCGGCGCAAAAACGGTCTACGACATTGGTCGTAGTCCGCGGGCGACGGCAGGGCTTCCGTGCAGGAGCGGCTTCAGCCGCGCGCTTTCCGGCCGTTTGCCGGATGGGGAAGGAGGCGCGGCGGGAACCGCCGCTGCAAGGCAGGAGGAGTCGTGGCGCTCAGTTCGCCAGCACGCGCCGGACCTCGGCGACGAACTCCGGGTCGACCTGGCTGCCGATCTGCTCGGTGCGGGCCACGATGCGACCGTCGCGGTCGAGCAGCACCAGCGCGCTGGTGTGGTTGAACTCGCCGTCGGCCAGCTGCCGGTAGCGCACGCCCAGCACGCCGGCCACGCCGCGGACGTTGTCCTGTGTTGGACTGGCCAGCGACCAGCGCGCTTCGTCGAGCTTGCGCTTGCGCGCCACCGACATCAGCGCCTCGGGATCGTCGCGCGCCGGATCCATGCTGATCAGCAGGATGCCGAGCTTCGCGCGCTCCGCTTCGGTCAGGGCACGCTCAACCGCCTTGCCGCTGTCGACGATCAGCGGGCACACGTACTGGCAGGAGGTGTAGAACATCGCCACCACCTGCGGCGTGCCGCGCCGGCTGCGCCAGTCCCACGACTTCCCGTTCTGGTCGGTAAGCGTGGCCGGAAGCTGGTAGACCGAATCGCGCGGCAGCGGTGCCTGCTTCGGCGCCGCAACCGCGCCGGCCGCGAGCAACAGCAGCGCAAGCGGCAGGCAGATGATGGATGTCCGGAAGAGTTTCATTTCACGTCCCTTGCACAGCGGAAGCCGAGATTTGCAGTGGTGTCGTCTGCGTCGAGCGAAGACAGCATCGCCACCCGCATCAGCACCGCGTAGTTCTCGCGGTCGTCCATCGACAGCGCGCCGGCGCCGCAGAACTTGAACTTGTCGGCGTCGCCCTGCGTGCGGTTGTCGCCGGAGACCAGCAGCGACGAGAAGTCGTCGGTCCATTCCCACACCAGCCCGTGCAGGTCCTGCACGCCCCAGGCGTTGGGCGTCTGCAGGCCGGCGCGCGGCAGCGCCTGGTTGGAGGGCTTCGAGTACCAGCCGAGGATGCGCTCGCGCCAGATCGGATCCATGCGCGCGTCGCGACGGGTCTCGTCGGCCGCGGCGGCGTATTCCCATTCCGACCACGTCGGCAGCCGGCCGCCCTGCGCCTCGCAGTAGGCCGATGCCGCGAACCAGCTGACCTGCACCACCGGCTGCTCCGGCAGCACGTCACCGCCCAGCGTTTCGGGGCCGGCCCAGTGAGACAGGTAGCGCCCTTCGGCCAGCACCGAGGCGACCTTGTCGCGCCGCCACTGCGGGTGCGATTTCACGAACTCGAGGAACTCGGCGTTCGTGACCGGACGCTTCTGCAATTCGAACGGCGCCAGTTTCACCTGGCGCGCGTCCTCGTACTTGAGCGCCGAGCGGAAATTGCCACCCGGAAGTTTCACCCAGGCCGCGCCGCCGGCCGCCGCGATGGCGACGGCGGCGACGGGCAGCAGGCAGAGCAGGGCGGCGATGCGGCGCATGGCGATTGCCTCAATGGCCTTCGGATGCGTTGGCGGGCTTGACCTTGCGGATCTCCGCCGCATCGGCCTTGGTCACACGGCCGCCCGGGTTGCCCCACGTGTTGAGCACGTAGGTGGAGATGTTGGCCACCTCGTCATCCGTCAGCTGGCTCATCGGCGGCATGATCGAGTTGTAGTCCTGGCCGTTGACCTTCACCGGTCCCTGCATGCCGTGCAGGATCACTTCCGGCACGCGCTTCGGGTTGGCGGCGATGTAGTCGGACTTCGCCAGCGGCGGGAACACCCCCGGCATGCCTTCGCCACTGGGCTGGTGGCAGGTGGAGCAGGTGCCGGCGAACAGCGCCTTGCCGGCTTCGACCTGTTCTTCCACCGTCAGGTCGCCCGACTGCTGCGCCTTGGCCGCCGTGCTGACCGCGGCCAGGTTGGGCGCGGCGCGGTCGCCGATGTACATCGCGTCGACTTCCTTGCCCGAGTAGATGTCGGGGCGTTCGGCGCCGTCGGCCTTGAGGATCGCCAGCGCACCCTTGTTGAAGGCGCGGAAGATCGAGTGGTCGACCAGCACGTAGCTGCCGGGCACCTCCAGGTGGAAGTCCATGATCGCCGCGCCGCCCGCGGGAATCAGCGTGGTCTGCACGTTCTCGTTGAAGCGCGTGCCGCCTTCGAACCAGACCTTGTCGAAGATCTCGCCGATCACGTGGAAGCTCGACACCAGGTTGGGACCGCCGTTGCCGACGTACAGGCGCACGTTCTCGCCGGTGTTGGCCGTCAGGGCCTTGTCACCCGTGAGCGCGCCTTCGCTGCCGTTGAACAGGACATACGTCGGGTTCTCGTCGATGCCCTTCTGCATGTCGAAGTCCTGGTGGCCCTTCTCGCGGTACTTGCCCGAGGTGTAGAAGTCGCCCTGCATCACGTAGTACTCCTTGTCCACCGGCGGCATGCCTGCCGGCGGCTCGACCAGGATCAGGCCGTACATGCCGTTGGCGATATGCATGCCCACCGGCGCCGTGGCGCAGTGGTAGACGAACAGGCCGGCGTTGAGCGCCTTGAACGTGAAGCGGGTGACGTGGCCCGGCGCGGTGAAGCTCGACGCCGCGCCGCCGCCCGGCCCGGTGACGCCGTGCAGGTCGATGTTGTGCGGCATCTTGCTGTCGGGCATGTTGCGCAGGTGGAACTGCACCGTGTCGCCCTGGCGCACGCGGATGAAGCTGCCGGGCACCGTGCCGCCGAAGGTCCAGAACGTGTAGGTCACGCCTTCCGAGATTTCCATTTCCTTCTCGACCACGTCGAGTTCGACGATGACCTTGGCCGGGTAGTCGCGGCCGGTCGGCGGCGGCACGTGCGGCGGAGAGGTCAGGATCGCTTCGATCGGCTTGCCCTGCGGCGGACCGAAGTCGCCCTTGAGCGAGCCGCCCGAGTCGGCGGTCGCGGCTGCGTGCGTGGCCGTGGCCTCCGGCGTCGCGTCCTTCTTGCAGCCGGCCGCGGCCACGAGGGTCGCGATGGCGAGACAGGCGATGAGGTGTTTCATGGTCTGTGTCCCTTTCCCGTTTGGGGTGACTTACTAAAGCATGGAAGTGCGTTGTGTTCGCGTGTTCATACGGCGGAGGACGATGCCGGGCGGGCATGAACATCCGTATGCGTACGGTAAGCGTGATGCGGCATTCACCCCATGACCTGAGTCAAGCCGGATGAAGCCCGGAGCGGCACAATTGTGTGTGCTTCCGGTGGGGACGCGCTTGATCCGGATCAAAGCGCCGCATGCCGCCGCGCGCCCGGAACCTACCTTGCCGTATGGCGCGATGGTGCTGTGTGGTCGCGTGGTTCCGCCGCACTGCTGACATAATTCCCGTTTCCCCCAAGACCGGATCGGATCAATGACGAGACCTTCTTCGCTGGACCGCGAACAGCTTCTCGCCTGCGGGCGTGGCGAAATGTTCGGCCCCGGCAACGCGCGCCTGCCGCTGCCGCCGATGCTGATGTTCGACCGCATCACGCAGATCGCCAGCGAGGGCGGCGCGTTCGGCAAGGGCCTGATCCGCGCCGAACTCGACATCCACCCGGACCTGTGGTTTTTCGGCTGCCACTTCGAGGGCGACCCGGTGATGCCCGGCTGCCTGGGCATGGATGCGATGTGGCAGCTCACCGGCTTCTACCTGCCGTGGCTGGGCGAACCCGGGCGCGGCCGCGCGCTGGGCGTGGGCCAGGTGAAGTTCAGCGGCCAGGTGCTGCCGGACGCGAAGCTGGTCAGCTATGAAATCGACATCCGCCGGGTCATGCGCGGCAAGCTCGCGCTGGTGATCGCCGACGGCCGCACGCTGGTCGACGGCAACGAGATCTACGTCGCCGAAGGCCTGCGCGTGGGCTTGTTCCGCACGACGGAGGGCTTCTGATGAATGGCCCCGATGGCAATCGCCGCGTCGTCGTCACAGGCATGGGCATCGCTTCGTGCCTGGGCAACGACCAGGCCAGCGTCACGGCTTCGCTGCGCGAGCTCAAGGCCGGTATCCGCTTCATGCCCGAGTACGCAGAGCTGGGTCTGCGCAGCCAGGTGGCCGGCGCGCCGGAGATCGACCTGGACGCGCAGATCGACCGCAAGCTCAAGCGCTTCATGGGCGACGCCGCGGCGTACGCCTACGTGTCGATGCGCGATGCGATCGCCGATGCGGGACTGGCTGACGAGAGCGTCCGCGACACCCGTACCGGCCTGATCGCGGGCTCGGGCGGCGGCTCGCCGCAGTGGCAGATCGAGACCGGCGACCTGCTGCGCAACCGCGGCGTGCGCAAGGTCGGGCCGTACATGGTGCCGCGCACGATGGGATCAACGGTGTCGGCCGCGCTGTCGACAGCGTTCGGCATCCGCGGCATCAGCTATTCGATTTCCGCCGCCTGCGCGACTTCCGCGCACTGCATCGGCGCGGCCGCCAACATGATCCGCCACGGCGCCAAGGACGTGATGTTCGCCGGCGGCGGCGAGGAACTGCACTGGGGCATGACCGCGCAGTTCGACGCGATGGGCGCGCTGTCCACGCATCACAACGACACGCCTGAAAGCGCCTCGCGGCCCTACGACACCGGCCGCGACGGCTTCGTCATCGCCGGCGGCGGCGGCATGCTGGTGCTGGAGGACTACGAGCACGCCAAGGCGCGCGGCGCGCGCATCCACGCCGAACTGGTCGGCTATGGCGTGACCTCCGACGGCGTCGACATGGTCGCCCCGTCGGGCGAGGGCGCGGTGCGCTGCATGCGCATGGCGATGGACGGCGTCGACACGCCGATCGACTACCTCAACACCCACGGCACCTCAACGCCGCTGGGCGACATCGTCGAACTCGAAGCGGTGCGCGAAGCCTTCGGCGGCAAGCTGCCGCCGCTGTCGTCGACCAAGGGCCTGTCGGGCCACTCGCTCGGCGCAGCCAGCGTGCACGAGGCGATCTACTGCCTGCTGATGCTGCGCGGCGGCTTCATGGCTGGCTCGGCCAACATCACCGAGCTCGATCCGCGCGCGGAGGGCTTCCCGATCCTGCGCGAAAGCACCGACGCGAAGCTGCGCACGGTGATGTCGAACAGCTTCGGCTTCGGCGGCACCAACGGCACCCTGGTGTTCCGCAGCCTGTAGCCGCGATCCCGGGCGCGAGCGGCATCGCTGCTGGCCCGCGCCCGGCGCGCCAGCGGCGCGGGTATTGACCTGGATCAGGGCGCGGCCGATGCCGTGCGGCCACCATGGCGCCATCCCGACTTCCCAAGGAGACCCCCATGGACATGCCAATCCCGCGCATCCTGAGCATCGTGCTTCCGCTCGCGTTCGCCATTGCATCCACGCCGCTGCTGGCACAGGAGCACGCCGGCCATGCCCATGCGCATGAACACGCATCGGCGCCCGCCGCCGCGCAGCCGGCCCAGGGCCAGCGCTGGGCGACCGACGCCGACCTGCGCGCGGGCATGGGCCGCATCCGCGCGAAGGTGGACGAACTGCGCCACCACGAGATGGGGCACATGGGCGACACGCGCGCCGCGGCGCTGGCCGAAGGCATCGGCGGCGACATCAGCTGGATCGTCGCCAACTGCAAGCTCGAGCCGGCCGCCGATGCGGCGCTGCACCCGATCATCGGCAAGCTTGCGATGAATGCCTCGGCGCTGAAGTCGAGCCCAAGCGACGTCGCCCCGATCGCGTCGATGCGCGAGGCGCTCGCGGATTACACGCGGCTGTTCGACGATCCGGGCAGCGAGCAGCCGGCAGCGGAAGACGCGGCCGAGTGAGTGCCAGGTGTCAGTCCTGCGCGCGGTCGCCGTCGGCGATCGCGCGCAGGCGCTGCAGCCACGCCGCCGGATCGATGCCGCTGCGCGACAGCCACTGCGGATCGAACAGGGTGCGGTCGTAGCGTTCACCGCGATCGCACAGCAGGCTGACGATGCTGCCGCTTTCGCCGCGGCGATGCATGGCCTCGCCAAGCTGCAGGCAGGCGACGAGGTTGGTGCCGGACGAACCGCCGTAGCGGCGGCCCAGGTGGTGCTCGAGCAACTGCATGCCGGCGATCGACGCCGCGTCGGGCACTTCGACGACCTCATCCACGACTTCGAACAGGAAGCCCGGCTCCGCGCTGGGCCGGCCGATGCCTTCGATGCAGGTTGCATGGGTGGCGCGTGCGTCGTGGTCGCGCGCGTGCCAGCCGCGGGCGAACGCCATGCCGGTCGGCTCGGCCACGCACAGCCGCGTGCGCAGGCCGCGGTAGCGCAGGTAGCGGCCGATCGTGGCCGACGTGCCGCCGGTGCCGGCGCCGCAGACGATCCATGCCGGCTCGGGGAAGCGCTCGCGTTGCATCTGGCCGATGATCGATTCGGCGATGTTGTTGTTGCCGCGCCAGTCGGTGGCGCGTTCGGCCAGGCCGAACTGGTCGAGGAAGCAGGCGCCCCGCGCGGCGATCTCCTTCGCGCGCGCCTGCGGGCAGGTGCCTGCGCCGGTGAGCTCGCAGTGTCCGCCCAATGCGTGCACCGCCTCGATCTTCGCCGGTGCGGTGGTGGCCGGCATCACCGCGGTGAACGACAGCCCCAGCAGTCGCGCGAACCAGGCCTCGGAGATCGCGGTGCTGCCCGACGAGGCATCCACCACCGCCTGCCCCGGCCGCAGCCGGCCGTTGCACAGCGCGTACAGGAACAGCGAGCGCGCCAGCCGGTGCTTCAGGCTGCCGGTCGGATGCGCGGCTTCGTCCTTGAAGTAGAAGTCGATGCCCGGCAAACCCGGGAAGGTGGCGTGCAGCAGGTGGGTATCGGCCGAGCGCGCGGCCTCGCGGTGCAGCCGGGCGACAGCGTCGATGGCCCACTCGCGCGGATCGTCGCCGATGATGGAGGTGGGGCGTGCGTTCATGCCGGCTCCGGGCTTGCTGCGAGCAGTGCGCGGATGCGACGGCCCAGGTGGTCGATGTACTGGTCGATGTAGCTGATGCCGTTGGCGTGGTCGAGCAGGTACGGGTTCATGAGCGTGTGGCGCAGGATGACCAGCCGGTCGCTGTCGTCGCCGTCGGAGTCGAGCGTGGCCGGGTCGATCCCGATCGAAGCGAGGATGCGGTGCATTTCCGCGTCGCCCACCGCCTCGGGCCGCAGCGTGGTCATCGAGCCGAAGAACTGCTTGACCTGCAGCGGCTGGCGCGGATCGGCACGCAGCTCGTCGTGCAGGCGCCGGACGAAGGCGTTCGCGACCGCAAGGTCGGCGTTGCCGGCGGGATTGATCGCCAGGCACACCAGGTTGCTGTCGGGCGCGAACGGCACCGTGACGTGCGCCACGCCTTGCAGCGCTGCGCCCAGCCGTTCGCCGCCGGCGTGGAAGGCCTCGGCCGCGAGCACGGTCTGCCGAGGCAGGCGGCCGAAGTTGGCGTGGTCGAGCGGCAGCACCTTGTGCGTCACGTACACCGCGGCGGCGATGGCGCCGGACTTCGAGCCCTCGGGCACGAACTGGCCGAGCTGTCGGTAGCGCGCGTGGTAGTCGGCGTCGCGCGCGTCCTGGAACACGTAGTCCGCCGACTCGGCCAGCAGCGCCACCGCGCGATGGTCGCGGCAGATGAAGGCGCCGGCGCCGTAGGGCAGGTAGCCGAGCTTGTGCGGGTCGACCGTCACCGAGTCGGTGCGGCCGAGTGCGGCGAAGGCGGCATGCACCTCGGGCAGCGGGAAGCGGGCGAAGCCTTCGCGCACGTCCGCGAGCGCGCGCAGGCTGCCGTCTGGATTGCGGAACAGGGTCGCCAGGTAGCCGCCCCAGGCGCCGTCCACGTGCACGCTGAAGCCGAGCCCGCGCCGGGTCCAGCGATCACGCGCATCGACCACGGCGTCGACCGGGTCGACCGTTCCGTATTCGGTGGTCCCGAGCACCGCGACCGCCATCAGCACCGGCTGCCGTTCGCGCTCGCAGCGCGCCAGCGCATCTTCCAGCGCATCGGCGTCCAGCCGCATGCCGCGCTCGGGCAGCAGTTCCAGCTGGCCGCGGCCCAGGCCCAGCAGCTTCAGGCCCTTGCTCCACGAGTAGTGCGCGGTGATCGGCGCCAGCACCTTCGGCACTTTCAGCGCCGGATGGCGGGCGAAGAAGTCGACCATCCCGAGTTGCTCGATCCGCTGCGCGGCGACCGTGCGCACCCAGCGGCGCTGCTCGCGCGGCGGCTGTGCGGCCAGCCAGGCGTTGGCGCGCTCGAGCAGGGCGATGCCGGCGTCCGGGCCCAGGTTGAACGCGGTCCAGTCGTCCGCCGGCACGTCGATGTCGGGGACGCCGCCGGCGCGCAGCGCGACCGGGAACGCCTTGAGCGCCAGCGCCAGCCGCAGCGCCTGGTAGTTGGCGACGGTGCCGCCCGAGGTCAGGTGGCCGAACGCGCAGTCCGGGCGCGAGGTGTCGTCCGGATAGCCGAGCATCCGCGCCAGCTGCAGGCCGGCCTGGACCTCGAGGTCGATGGTGACCGGCGCCGCGTCCTCGCTGACGTTGTTGGGGTTGTAGGGAAGGGTCAGGATCTGCGCGGCCAGGCCGGGCAGCAGCAGGTCCGAGGCCATGTGGCCGATGTAGCGCGGGCTGTGGAACGGCACCGAGCGCTTGAGCGCGGCCGACAGCTGGTGCAGTTCGCGCCGCAGCCGCGATTCGAACGCCTGGTAGCCGGGATGTCGCGCCGCGTGGGTCGGGATCGCCGGCGGGTCTTCGGGATGGAAGTTGCGGCGCCAGTAGACGTGGTCGCGCAGGAACTCGACCATCAGCTTCTCCAGCAGCGCGTCGTTCTCGCCGTATGGGCCGAGGAACAGCGCGTCGAGCCAGCCGCGATCCGGATCCGCCGCGCCCTGCGCAGGCGCGTCAGGCAAGCCAGGCATGCAGGAAACCCAGTGGATGGTGCGCGCGCGCGATGCCGTAGACCATCGCGAAGGTTGCCAGCGCCGCGACATAGCAGCCCCAGCGGATGCCGCGCGTCCGCCCGCGCTTCATCGCCAGCACGCCGAGCACCACGTACACCACCACCAGCACCAGCTTGGTCGCCAGCCAGCCGTTGGCAAACATCGCCCCGGGCAGGATCGTCAGCAGCATCAGCGCCGCGGTCAGCAGCGTGGTGTCGATGGTGTAGCTCAGGTAGCGCACCGGCGCGGCGTGCGGCCAGCGCGCGCCGGCCACGGCGAACAGCCCGCGCAATGCGAACAGGCTGCCGCTGAGGACCACGGCAAGGATGTGGACACTGCGGATCTGGGGGTAGAACTCGATCATCCGTATCGCTCCGTCATCAGCCCGGCTTGCCGTCGGCGCGCGGCGCCAGGTAGATCCGCAGCGAGCGCAGCACCCATGGCGTGAACGCCAGCAGCCAGCCCAGTGCAGCGGCGGCATGCCAGGCCATCTGGTCGGGGACGAGCTCGGCGGCGATGCGCATCAAGCTCACCAGCTGGATCACCATGAAGGCGAACATGGCCACGCCGCCGAATACCAGCGGCCGCCCCGAGTGCCCCTGCGTCACCCGCGTCACCATCGCCACCAGCAGGCTGCCGAAGAAGCCGATGAACAGCGCGTGCGCCGGCGCGCGGCCGAGGATGAAGTCGCCGTCGAACGCATAGACCAGGCTCTGCGCGATGAACAGCGCCAGCGCGACCGGAAGCCAGGCGTAGCCGAAGAACAACACCCGCAGCAGCGCAGGCACCGGCCCGCGCGGCCAGTTGCGCCACAGCCACGTGCCCGCCAGGGCCAGCAGCGGTGCGTCCGCCAGCCACAGCCACTGGTAGCCGTGCACCAGTTCCAGCGCCAGGTGCGCGAGGACCAGCGGCCAGAACGCGGCCAGCAGCCACATCGGCCGCCATGGCCTGTAGCCCGGCACCACGTTGCCGGCGAAGAACGGGAACATCCTGTGCGCGACCGTGAAGTACACCGGCAGCAGCAGCCCGAACGTGCCGATCTTGATCGCCGCGAACATCAGCCGCGCGTCCTCGACGTGCAGGAACGCCGCGTACGCCAGCAGCCCGACGAAGCCGAGGAACATTGCGCCCGCGCACGACACTGCGTGCCAGGTCTTGCCGCCGTCGCGCCACAGCAGGCGCAGCAGGTAGAACAGGCCCGTGCCCCAGCCGGCCAGCGTGAACACTGCGCCCAGGTGCAGCAGGTGCGCCGGTCCCAGCGCGCCGGCGAGGGTCAGCAGCTGGCCGCCGAACAGGCCAAGCCCGACCGGCACGTAGTGCCAGCGGGTAAGTTCGTCCTGCCCCATCCAGCGCGGGAACACCGTCAGCAGGAAGCCGAACATGAAAGGCGCGAGCACGTGGTACTGCATCACGATGGCGTGGATCCAGCCGCCGTAGACCTGCGGCTGCGGCAGGCCGATCACGTGCCAGCGCGCGTCCACCAGCCACAGCGTCCACCAGAACATCGCCAGCAACACGTTGGCCGCGCCGATGAAGAACAGCAGCCGGTGCGGCGCGCGGGCGAGCATCGCCGGCGAGAGCATGTGCTGCGGAGAAGAAGGGGATGGCTTGTCCATGGCGTGAAGTGTGCGTCGAGGCGGGCAGCGCTGCCTTGATCCAGGTCAGCGGTGCCCGCGGACCGTGTGGAGGCAATCCATGATCGTGCCGGAGCGCCGGCTTCCCGGCGCACGCAGCGTATTCACGGATCCGTGAAGCGAATCGCCCCCGGGGCCTCCCTGAAGAGGTCCCGGGGGCGGCTCAGGTGCCGCCCGGGCCATGGCGAATGCCGCGGCCCGGGCGGGTGTTTCCGCTAGCGGGTGCCCGTCGCCTCGATCGCGTCCGTCGGCTCCGGCTCGCGCTTGGGCGCGACCCAGAGCCGGAACACGAACAGTGCCACCAGCAGCGCGCCGACCGAGAAGATCGTGTCGCCGGGGACTCGCAGCCACACCAGCAGGTCGATGATCGGGCGGTTCATGAACTCCGCCGAGCGCGCGTACCAGTAGCCGTGCTCCAGGTTCGCCTCGAGCTGCAGCACGCCCATCGGCAGCAGGGTCAGGATCGCCATCAGCGCAAGGCCGATGTTCATCGACCAGAACCCGCCCTGCAGCAGGCCTTCCTTCCAGACCACGTCGGGGCGCAGGCCGCGCAGGCAGTACAGCATCAGTCCCATGCCGAGCATGCCGTACACGCCGAACAGCGCCGTGTGGCCGTGCGCCGCGGTGAGGTTGGTGCCCTGCATGTAGAACAGCGCCAGCGGCGTGTTGATCAGGAAGCCCAGCAGGCCGGCGCCGACGAGGTTCCAGAAGCTGACCGCGAGGAAGAACATGATCGGCCACTTGTAACGCGCCATCCACGGCGTGGCACGGCTGCTCTTCCAGGTTTCGTACGCCTCCAGCCCGATCAGCGCCAGCGGCACCACTTCCAGCGCCGAGATGCTCGCGCCCAGCGCAACCACGCTGGTGGCGACGCCGGCGAAGTACAGGTGGTGGAACATGCCCAGCACGCCGCCGGCCATGAACACGATCGTGGCGAACAGCACGTTGATCGTCGCCGACCTGCCGCGCACCAGGCCGAGCTTGACGAAGATGAAGCTGATCACCGCGACCGCGAACACCTCGAAGAAGCCTTCCACCCACAGGTGCACGATCCAGAAGCGCCAGTAGGTGATGATCGAGATGTGGGTGTCCTCGCGCCACATCAGGCCGGCCGCGTAGAGCAGGCCGATGGCCACGGTGGACAGGAACAGCAGCGCGGCGATGTGGCGCGCCTCGTGGGTCTTGCTGCGCAGTGCCGGCCACAGTGCGCGGCCGACCAGGAGCAGCCACAGCATCAGGCCGATGAACAGGTAGATCTGCCAGAAGCGGCCGATGTCGGTGTATTCCCAGCCCTGGTGGCCGAACCAGAAGTTGTTGGCCAGGCCGAGCTTCTGCATCACCGCGAACCACTGCCCGGCGAACGAGCCGACCACGATGATGATCAGGCTGACGAACAGGAAGTTGACCCCGAACCGCTGGTACTTCGGCTCATGCCCGGAAATCGCCGGGCCAAGGTAAAGGCCCGTCGCCAGCCACGCGGTCGCGATCCAGAGGATCGCCAGCTGCGTGTGCCAGCTGCGCGTCACCGCGTACGGCAGGTACTCGGCGAGCTGGAAGCCGTAGGCCTCCTGGCCTTCGATCTGGTAGTGCGCGGTGGTCGCGCCCATCAGGATCTGCACCAGGAACAGCGCCATCACCACCCAGAAATACTTGGCGGTGGCCCGCATCGACGGCGTCACCGCGATGGCGCGCGCCGGGTCCCTGGCCGGCGGCACCAGCGGCTTCTCCTTGCCGTGGTAGACCGCGTAGTGCCAGGCCAGCAGCGCGATGCCGGCGATCATGAAGAGGATCGAGAACATCGACCACATGAAGCTGCTGGCAGTGGGGACGTTGCCCACCAGCGGCTCGTGCGGGAAGTTGTTGGTGTAGGACTTCACGTCGCCCGGACGATCGGTGACCGTGGCCCAGGAGGCCCAGAAGAAGAACCCGGTCATCATCCGGCGATGCTCGAGATCCGGCACCGGATTCTCGCGCAGCGCGTAGGCTTCGCGCAGGTCGGCGGTGGCCGGGTCGTTGGAGAACACGCTCATGTAGTGCGCGGCCACCTGCGTGATCGCCTGCGCGCGCTCGTCGGAAACGACGATCGAACCGGTGGCGGGATCGTAGGTGTTGCGGCGGAGCTCCGGCTTGATCTCGGCCTGGAGCTTGGCCTTCTCGCTGTCGTTCAGTGCGTCATAGGCCAGGCCGAATTCCGCGCGTGCGCGCAGGCCCATCATCGCCATGACCTCCCGATGCAGCCATTCGGCCGACCAGTCGGGCGCGATCAGTGCGCCGTGGCCCCAGATCGAGCCGTTCTGCTGGCCGCCGATGCTTTGCCAGACGTGGCGGCCCTGCTCGATGTCCGCGCGGGTGAAGACCACCTGCCCGCTTTCGGTTACCACCTGCTCCGGCATCGGCGGCGCGGTCTGGTAGATGTCCTTGCCGATCCACAACATGATGCCGAAGCTGACGACCAGCAGGGCCCCAAGGCCCCACCATAGCCGCCTGGTGATCTGCACGCTTTTGGGTTCCATGACTCATTCTCCCGGACAGGTGCGCCATCTTCGCCAGTCGTGGGCGGCGGCATGTTGATTTGAATCAAGCAGGGGCGAGCTCGCGTGCCGCGTGCCGGGAGTGCGCGAAGGCCAGGCCCGTGCGAGGGCAGCCTTGGGCCTGCGGGCGCGTGCCTGCAGGTCGTGGGTGGAGCAGTGCGTGGTCGAGGCTGCCTTCCGGCCGGCTGCGCCGCCGCGAGGCCGCGCAATCCCCCGCGAACGTCTAGTGCCGCAGCACCGGCGCGGCCAGCGCTTCGAGCCGCTCGCGGCCGACCAGTTCCAGTTCGCGTCGTTCGACCTGCAGCAGGCCGTCTTCCTGGAAGCGCTTGAGCACGCGGCTGACCGTTTCCGGCGCCAGCCGCAGGTAGTTGGCGATATCGGTCCGCGGCATCGTCAGCGCGAAGCGGTTGGGCGAGAAGCCGCGTGCCGCGAGGCGGTCGGACATGCCGATCAGGAACGCGGCCATGCGCTCGTCCGCGCTGAAATCGCCGGCCAGCAGCGCGGCGCGGCCGATGCTGCGGCTCAGCAGCCGGAACAGGTGCTGCTGCAACCCGGGCAGGCGCGCGGCCAGCACCGAAATCTTGGGGAACGAGAACCGGCACAGCATCACCGTGTCCAGCGCCACTGCATTGCACGGGTAGGTGTCGCCGTCGATCGCGTCCAGGCCGATCACCTCGCCGGGGAAGTGGAAGCCCAGCACGTGCTCGCGGCCGTCGCGGTCGATGACGTAGGTCTTCACCGTGCCGGCGCGCACCGCGGCGATCGCCTCGAACGGGTCACCGACGCGGAACACGTGTTCGCCCGCGTGCAGCGGGCCGATGTGCTCGACCAGCATGTGCAGGTCCTGCAGCGAGGACTTGTCCATGCCCTGCGACAGGCAGGCCTGCGAGAACGCGCAGGTCGAGCAGAAATTCAGCTCGTCGCCGTCGTCGGCGAGCACGCTGCGGTCGACGCGCGGGAACGCGGTATTGCTCACGCGCGGATCTCCGGCGTGGTCAGATCGCGCGTGAGAAGCGCGGCGTGGCGCCGGCGTCGTCGGCAGGTGGCAGGTAGCGGTCGAAGCACATGGCAATATTACGCAACAACAGCCGGCCCTGGGTGGTCGCGACGATGCGGTCGGGCTCGAGCCGCACCAGCCCGTCGTCCTGCAGCGGGCCCAGTTGCTCGAGCGCATCGGCGAAATAGCTGCGGAAATCGATCGCGTAGCGCCGCTCCAGCGCGCTGATGGGGATCTGCGCCTGGCACATCAGCTGCTGGATCAGGTCGGCGCGCAGCCGGTCGTCCTCGGACAGGCGCATGCCGCGGAACACCGGCAGCCGGCCTTCGTCGATCGCCAGCTGCCAGGACGGCAGGTCGCGCGGGTTCTGGCTGAAGCTGTCGCCGATGTGGCTGATCGCGCTGACCCCGAGGCCCACCAGGTCGCTGTCGGCGTGGGTGGTGTAGCCCATGAAGTTGCGGTGCAGGCCGCCGCGCGCCTGCGCCTGGGCGAGGTCGTCGTCGGGCAGGGCGAAGTGGTCCATGCCGACGTACACGTATCCGGCGGCGGTGAGCTTCTCGATCGCCAGCTGCAGCAGGCCGAGCTTGGCCTGTGGCGAAGGCAGGTCGTCGGCGAGGATCTGCCGCTGCGCCTTGAACGTCCCGGGCAGGTGCGCGTAGCCGTACACCGCTAGGCGGTCGGGACGCATCCCGAGCACTGTGTCGAGGGTTTGCGAAAAACCCGCGGCGTTCTGCTTCGGCAGCCCGTAGATCAGGTCGATGTTGACCGAGCGGAAGCCGTTCGCGCGGCAGGCATCGACCACCGCGCGGGTTTCCTCCACCGACTGGATGCGGTTGACGGCCTCCTGCACAGCCGGGTCGAAATCCTGCACGCCGAAGCTGGCGCGGTTGAAGCCGAGCTCGGCCATGCCGGCGATGTCGGCGGGCGAGACGAAGCGCGGGTCGAGCTCGATCGAGATGTCGCGCGCAGGCGACTGCGAGAAGCGGAACTGGCTGGCCAGCGTTTCCATCAGCTCCCGCAGCTGCCCGCCGTCGAGGAAGTTGGGCGTGCCGCCGCCCAGGTGTACCTGGATCACCTCGCGGTCGCGGTCGAACAGGTCCGCCATCAGGCCGATCTCGCGGTACAGGCGCGCCAGGTAGGTGCCGGCGCGCGACTTGTCGCGGGTGATGATGCGGTTGCAGCCGCAGTAGAAGCAGGGGCTCAGGCAGAACGGCACGTGCACGTACAGCGACAGCCGGCGCGGGATCGGGTCGCCGTTGCTGGCCAGTGCGGCCTCGCGAAGCTGCGTCTCGCCAAACCCGGCGGCGAACTGCGGCGCGGTCGGGTACGAGGTGTAACGCGGGCCGGGCCGGTCGTAGCGGCGCAGCAGGTCGGCGTCGAAGGTGGGATTGGCGAGCATGCAGGCAAAGGTAATCGCGCGCGTGGGCGCATGCCTTGACCCGGATCAATCCGAGGCCCCTGTGGGAGCGGCCGTGGGTCGGAGCTACGCCCCCGACGCTCCGTAATGTCGATGATCCCGGGCGCCGGGGGCGTAGCTCCGACCTACAGCCAGCGCACCTTCTTCAGGTAGCGGTACAGGCCGAAGCAGCCCAGCGCCAGCGCGCCGATCAGGATCAGGTAGCTGTAGCGCCCGCCCAGTTCGGGCATGTGCTCGAAGTTCATGCCGTACCAGCTGGTCACCAGCGTCGGCGCGGCCAGCAGGGCGGCCCAGCCGGCCAGGCGCTTGACCACTTCGCCCTGCGACAGCGTGACCAGTGCCTGGTTCACGCCCAGCGCGGTGCCAAGCATGTCGCGCAGTGCGTCAATGGTCTCGTTGCTGCGCACCGAATGGTCGAGCACGTCGCGGAAGTACAGCCTCACTTCGGGGACGAGCAGCGCGCTGGGCGAGCGCACCAGCTGCGACAGCACGTCCTGCAGCGGGGTGACTGCAAGGCGCATGTAGGTCAGTTCGCGCTTGAGGTCGTACAGCCGCACCATCGTGCCGCGGCGGAAATCCTCGGTGAAAATGTCCTTCTCCAGCGCCAGCAGCGTATGCTTGAACTCGTCGACGATCGGCAGGTAGTTGTCGACCACGGCGTCGAGCACCGCATACAGCGCGTACGACGGCCCGAGCTCCAGCAGTTCCGGCTCGCGCTCGACCCGCGCCCGCACCGGCGCGTACGACAGCGATGCGCCGTGGCGCACGGTCACCAGGTAGCGCGGTCCGAGGAAGGCGTGGGTCTCGCCGTAGCGGATGCGTTCGTCCACCACCTGCGCGGTGTTGACCACGATGAACAGGCAGTCGCCATAGGCCTCCAGCTTGGGCCGCTGGTGTGCGTTGCGTGCGTCCTCGATCGCGAGGTCGTGCAGGTCGAACTCTTCCTGCAGCTTGTCGAGCACGGCGCCTTCGGGCTCGTACACGCCGACCCAGACGAAGCTGCCGTCTTCGTTCGCCAGCACGTCGCTGATCTCGTCGAGCGAGATGTCGCGCAGCTTGCCGCTGGTGTCGTAGACGGACGCATTGACCACGCAGGCGGGGACGTCGGGGCGCGCGGCTGCGCGGCTGGTGTCGGTGATCGGGGTCATGCAGTCATCGTGCCCCTACCGCGCCGGGCCGACAAGTAACACCGGCGCAGGGCGGGGCGACGCCCCCGACGCACGAGATCCTCGCGGCGGCTGGATTCGCCACGCATGGATTCGCGCCGCAGCCCCGCGCTGTCCGGGCTGGCGAATGCCGGGGGTGCAATCCCGATCTACGTCCCCGACGCTTCGAATTCGTGACGCAGCCGCGTCGCACCCCTGCCCAACGCCAGCCACAGCCCCGCATGCACCGGCAGCAGCAGCGCGATCCACGATGCGTTGCGCTGCGGGATCACCGGCAGCCACAGCAGGAACAGGGCCGCAATGGAGCAGGCGAGGACGACCGCCAGCCAGCGCCCGAACCACGGTCCGGCCGCGCGTCCGCGCGCGATGCGCCAGCCGCCGGGAAGCAGCAGCAGGCACAGCGGGTTGAACAGCAGCAGGTTGTGGTTGCCCCAGGCGAAGCGATGCGCGGTGAAGATCCACAGGAACAGCATCAAGGCGCCCAGCACCACGCAAAGCCCCCACAACGGCAGTGCGCACGCGGCGACCGTGCGCGGCGCGCGGCGTGCGGCCAGCACCACGGCCACTGCGATCGCGAGCCCGGCCAGCATCCACGGCCACCATGGCCGCGGCGCCTCGGCCGGTTCCGGCGCGATGCGATGCGGCA
Source organism: Luteimonas mephitis DSM 12574 (assembly GCF_000422305.1). Lineage (GTDB taxonomy): Bacteria > Pseudomonadota > Gammaproteobacteria > Xanthomonadales > Xanthomonadaceae > Luteimonas > Luteimonas mephitis. The sequence continues at coordinate 488,680 of NZ_AULN01000012.1, forward strand.
GGATCTTTTCCTCGGCCAGCACCAGCGGCTGGCCGTTGCTGCCGTCCACTTCGCGCAGCGCGTCGGCCAGGCGCATCGGCACGAACGACTCCTGCCACACCGACAGCGGCTGGTCGGCGGCCGGTCCCAGGCCGATGTCGAAGCCCAGCCACATCCATGGCGCAGGCGAGGCCAGGCGCACCGATTCGCTGCGGTAGGTGCTGCCGTGCGAACGGCCTTCGATCTGGCGCTTGAGCGACCCGTCCAGCGCTGCGTCAAGCGCGTCGCGTACGCGGGTGGCGCAGTTGTCGGTGAAATAGTCGTAGCCGTAGCGTGCGTTCTCGGGCTTCGCATTCTCGGCCAGCGCCGCGGCCAGGCGCGCGGCCTCGCCGTCGCTGAGGTTAAGCCACTGGATCGAGACGCCGCGGCCGACGTCGCGGTAGTAGGCCATGTCGTCGGCGAACGGCAGCGCCTGCAGCCGGTAGCGCATGCGGCCGTAGACGAAGTTGGAGATGAAGTCGGATTCATCGGGGTCGAAGAAGCCGAAGTTGTAAGACGTGGCCGTGCCCGTCACCGCGTCCTCGACCACGATCGCGTCGTGGCCGAAGCGCTCGAAGAACACCGTGCCCGGCTGCATCGTCGCCACGCCGATGCGCGGGGCAGGCGAGGCCAGCGCGGCCCCGCAGGCCAGCGCCGACAGCAGCAATGCCAGCAACAGGCGAGTGCCCGCGCGTGCCGCGGCGGGAAGGCAGGACGCGGGATGCCAGTGCGCCGAGAGCGGCCGCCGCGACTCAGTCGTCATCGCCGTGGATGCTCACCAGCAGCGCGTGCAGGCGCCGCGCGTCCGCCCGCGCGACGCGGAAACCGAAGCGGCCCAGCGCCAGTTCCTCGCCGGCTTCGGGCAGGTGGCCGATGGCCGCGGTGACCAGTCCGCCGATGGTGTCGTACTCGTCGTCGTCGAAGTCGGCGCCGAAGCGTTCGTTGAAGTCGGAAATCGGCGTCAGCGCGTCGACCACGTACTGGCCGTCGGCCTGTGCGGCGATCAGCGCGCCGGGATCCTCGGCATCGTCGTGCTCGTCGTCGATCTCGCCGACGATCTGCTCGAGCACGTCCTCGATCGTGAGCAGCCCGGCGACGCCGCCGTACTCGTCGATCACGATCGCCATGTGGTTGCGCGACTGGCGGAATTCGCGCAGCAGCACGTCCAGGCGCTTGGACTCCGGGATCAGCACCGCCGGGCGCAGCAGTTCGTGGATGGTGCCCGGGCCGTTGTCGGCGACCACGCCGCGCAGCAGGTCCTTGGCCAGCAGCACGCCGAGGATCTCGTCCTTGTCGTCGCCGTGCACCGGGAAGCGCGAATGCCCCGACTCGACGACGTGCTTCATCAGGTCGATGAACTTCTCGTCGGCCGACAGCATCACCATCTGCGAGCGCGGGATCATCACGTCGCCCACGCTGAGCTCGGACACGGTCAGCGCGCCCTCCATCATCTTCAGCGTGTCGGCGGCGATCAGGCCATCGGCCTGCACGTCGCGCAGCAGTTCGATCAGGTCGTCGCGGGTGGAGGGTTCGCCGGACAGCATCGAGCCGATGCGGTCCAGCCAAGAGCGCCGTTTGTCCGGGATCTCGGTGGCGTGGGGAGTACTACTGTCGTCCTCTGGCATTGCAGTCTTGTCAGCGCCCGGATGGGCCACGGGGGGAGTCTAGCGCGGCCCGGCGGCGGGCTGGTGAAACGGGATGGCGGTTCCGCCGGCATGGACGGCCGCGCATGCGCGCGCGTTTCAGGCGTCGAATTCGTCCCGGTAAGGGTCGGAGATGCCCAGCCCGGCGAGGATTTCCCGCTCCAGCGCCTCCATGCACTCGGCCTCCTGCGCATCCTCGTGGTTCCAGCCCAGCAGGTGCAGCGCGCCGTGCACGGTGAGGTGGGCGTAGTGGTCGTTCAGCCGCTTGCGCTGCTCGCGGGCCTCGCGGGCGACCACCGGCGCGCACAGCACCAGGTCGCCGAGCAGCGGCATCGTCACGCCCTTGGGCAGCTTGACGCCCTCGGCCATGTCGGCCGGGAAGCTGAGCACGTTGGTGGCGTAGTCCTTGCCGCGGTAATGGCGGTTGAGCGCGCGGCCCTCGCGTGCGTCCACCAGGCGCACGGCGAGGTCCGCCTCGCGGATGCGACCGGCCAGCGCCGCGGCCACCCATTTGCGGAAACTCACCGCCGCCGGCAGGCCGGCGCGGGGCAGGGCGTAGCCCACGGAAACGTCGAGGCGGACGGGGCCACGAGTCATCTTCCGCGCCAATCCTGTGCGTCGAATCCGATCTCGACCACGCGTGCGTCCGCCGACTTCTCCGTGATGCCAGCGGTCGCCGCGTCCTTGAAGCAGTTCTCGCGCTGGTAAGCCACGGACTGCGTGACCAGGGCCTCGGCGATCGCCTGCGGGTCGCCGTCGGGATCCACGGTGATCACCGCGTTCGCGCAGTCGCCGATGTTGACGACGTCGATGGCTGGCACGAGGCTGCGTGCCGCGCGGTCGGCCAAGGCCCGGAAGCCGGCGTCGTCGATGCGCTCGCGCGCCGCCGACACGCGCACCTTGAAGAAGTAGAGCTGCTTGTGGAACAGGTATCCGTCGGAATGCATCGGCATGCCCTGCGGCAACAGGTCCAGCTGCACGCTCACGCGGCGCCCGGTGTGCTGGCTGGCTTCGAGCAGCATGCGGGCGAGGGCAGCCTCCCCGGTGTCGAGCTCGCCGGGCGCTTCCCGTTCCGACGCGTCGCGGGTCGGCGCGGCGGCGTCCGCTGCCATGTCGCCGGGCGAAGCTGATCCGGGCTCCGGTCCCGGCAATTCCAGCGTAAAGTCGCTTTCCTCGACGATCCGCACGTTGCCGTAGTAGCCGGCCTCCTCGGCCTCCGCGAATCCCGCCTTGAACTCGACCATCCCGCGTTCGACGGCGTCGGCCTCGGCCGAGCGTCCCGCGGGGTAGACGTAGACGTCGAAGCGGGTTTCCTGGTGGCCCGGCAGGGCATAGCGGAACCCGGCACCGGCATACTTGTTCGCAGCGTCGTAGCTGCTGCCTTCGATGACGAACTCGCCGATCCGCTCCGGCGCGATCACGTAACTGGTTTCAATGAATGGCCGGGCCTCGGCCTTCCGCTCGCCCGGTGCCTGTTCCTGTCGCGCGTCGGCAGCGGGCACGAACAGCGCGGACGCGAGTGCGATCACGGAGGCGGCGCTCAGGAACACGGGACGGATCATGGCGGGCGGTGCGAGGGCGGATCCTGCAGTCTACGCCGGTCCCGTGGCGGCATCCTGCGCATCGCGGCGCTCGTAGGCGTTGACGATGCGTGCCACCAGCGGGTGCCGGACCACGTCGCGAGCCTCGAAGAAGGTGAAGCTCACGCCTTCCACCTCGTGCAGGACTTCCACTGCATCGCGCAGGCCGGACTTGACGTGCTTGGGCAGGTCGATCTGGGTCAGGTCGCCGGTGACCACGGCGGTGCTGCCGAAGCCCAGCCGGGTCAGGAACATCTTCATCTGCTCGATGGTGGTGTTCTGGGCTTCGTCGAGGATCACGTAGGCGTCGTTGAGCGTGCGCCCGCGCATGTACGCCAGCGGCGCGATCTCGATGACGTTCTTCTCCAGCAGCTTGAGCACCTTCTCCACGCCGAGCATCTCGTACAGCGCGTCGTACAGCGGGCGCAGGTACGGGTCGACCTTCTGCGAGAGGTCGCCGGGCAGGAAGCCGAGCTTCTCGCCGGCCTCGACCGCCGGGCGCACCAGCACCAGCCGCTGCACCCGCGATTCGTTCAGCGCCTCGACCGCGCTGGCCACGGCGAGGAAGGTCTTGCCGGTGCCGGCGGGGCCGACGCCGAAGTTGATGTCGTGGGTGGCGATCGCGTGCAGGTACTTCTGCTGGTTGGGGCCGCGCCCGCGGACAGTGCCGCGGCGCACGCGGATCGCGACTTCCTGCGGAACGTAATCGCCGCTGCCGCTGGACGCACTGGCGCTGGCATCGGCGTCGGCGCCCGCGCCGGCGGCGTTCATGCGCAGGTTGATCGACTGGCCGTCGAACGTCTCCTCGCCGGCCTCGGCATACAGAGTGCGCAGCAGCCGTTCGGCCTGCGCCACCGGCGCGGCTTCCGGGCCGGTGACGCGGAACACGTTGCCGCGGTTGGCGATCTCCACGCCAAGGCGCAGTTCGATCTGCCGCAGGTGGCCGTCGAACGGGCCGGCCAAGTTGGCCAGGTGTTCGGCGTTGTCGGGTTCGAGGGTGAAGTCGCGCTGGTGGGGATTGGGCATGCGGGCGCGCGGAAAGCGGCGGTCGGCGGGGGATGGCAAGGGTAGCGCCGGCGGGCACGCATGGCCACGGAGCGGCGTCGATTCGCGCCCCTTGCAATTAATTAATTGAAGAATTAAATTTTGCCGCCATGCCGACTCGAAGCAAATCCGGGACGCCCGCGGGGCACGTGAAACGGGCCGCGACATCGAAAGCGGCTCCCGCGCCTGCACCCGGACGCCGGCCGACGCGCAAGGGTGCGGCGGCAGACGGCGCGAAGCCGGGAAAGCCCGGTGCCCAGCCCGGTGCCAAGCGCGCGCCCGGTCGGCCCGTGCGCAAGCAGGGACAGCGACACGGCGACGTTCGCGAGGCACTGCTGGATGCCGCCATCGCCTGCTTCACCACCAAGGGCATCGCCGCGACGTCGCTGCGCGAAATCGCCACCCAGGCGCATGTCACCCCGGCGCTGCTGCATTACTACTACGGAGACAAGGCGCAGTTGGTCGAGGCGCTGGTGCAGGATCGGATGCTGCCGGCGTTCGCCGTGGTGCGCGAGCGCGTGGCGGCGGCCGGCGACGACGTCGCCGACACCGTGGCCGCCTTCGTCTGCGGCCTGACGGAAGCGATGAAGCGCCATCCCTGGTGGCCGCAGCTGTGGGTGCGCGAAGTGCTGTGCGAGGGCGGCGCGCTGCGCGATCTGCTGCTGACGCGGATCGCGCCCGAACTGGCGCGCACGATCGCCGGCCGGTTCGCCGCGGCGCAGGCGCGCGGCGAACTCAACCCCGACCTCGACCCGCGCCTGCTGATGACCTCGCTGGTCGGCCTGACCCTGCTGCCCGCGGCGGGCGCGCCGATCTGGCGCGCGCTGTTCGAAGCCGACGACCTCGGCCTCGACGACGTGCGCCGGCATGCCATCGCGCTGCTCGACCGCGGTCTCGAGCTGAAGCCTTCGGCGAAATGAAGCACTTCCGCTCCCATCGCGATTCCCGCTGTGCCCTCCGCGCGAGTCTGCAGGAGTGCCGCGGGTGGAGACTTCGATGACAACCCCTGGCAACCGGTTCCTGGTGTTGGCAATGGGCCTGGTGCTGCTGCCGGGCTGTCGCCACGACGCGCCGCAGGCGCTGGGCACGCTGGAATTCGACCGCGTCACCCTGCCGGCGCCGGTGGCCGAGCGCATCGTCTCGATCGACGTGCGCGAAGGGCAGCGGGTCGAGGCCGGTGCGAAACTTCTCACGCTGGAGCGCACCCGCACCGGCGCGCAGGCACAGGCGGCGCTGGCCGAAGTGCAGCGGCAGCGCGAAGTGCTGGCCGAACTGCAGGCGGGGCCGCGCAGCGAGGATATCGCCCAGGCGCGCGCCAACCTCAACGCGGCGCAGGCGCAGGCGCGCGATGCCAGCGCCTACTACGCACGCCTGCAGCCGCTCGGGAGGCGACAGCTTGTCGCCGCGGCCGAGGTCGATCGCGCCCGCGCCGCGGCCGGCAATGCGCAGGCACAGGTGCGCGCCGCGCAGGCCGCGCTCGCGGAACTCGAACACGGCACCCGTCGCGAACAGATCGCCCAGGGCGAGGCGGCGCTGCAGGCCGCGCAGGCGCAGGCCGAAGCCGAACAGGCCACCCTGCAGAAACTGGACCTGGTGGCGCCGCGCGCCGGCCGCGTGGACAGCATTCCCTACAAGCTCGGCGACCAGGCGCCGGTGGGCGCGCCGCTGGTGGTGATGCTGGTCGGCGGCGCGCCGTACGCGCGGGTGTACGTGCCCGAACCGATCCGCACAGGCGTCGCCGTCGGCCAGCGCGCACGCGTGTTCGTCGATGGCCGCGACGCGGCGCTGGCTGGCACGGTGCGCATGATCCGCAGCGAGCCCAGTTTTACCCCGTACTACGCACTGGCCGGCGCGGACGCCGCGCGGCTGAGCTACCTGGCCGAGATCCAGCTCGACAAGGACGCCGCGGCGCTGCCTGCCGGCGTGCCGCTGCGGGTGGAATTCGAGGGCGGGGGCGGGCAGTGAGCACTTGCTTCCCGGCGGCGGAAACGACGGTGGAACGCAGCGGCTGCGCTCCATGAATGCGCCCGCGCAAGCCGCCGCCGATCTCGCGATCCGCGCCCGCGGCCTGAGCAAGCGCTTCGGCGAAGTGCTCGCGGTGGACCGGGTCGACCTGTCCGTGCCGAAGGCCTGCGTGTACGGGTTCCTCGGCCCGAACGGCTCCGGCAAGTCCACCACCATCCGCATGCTTTGCGGCCTGCTGACGCCGACCGAGGGCGAGATCGAAGTGCTGGGCCTGCGCATCCCCGCGCAGTCCGAGCAGCTGCGCAGCCGCATCGGCTACATGACCCAGAAGTTCTCGCTGTTCGAGGACCTGACGGTGCGCGAGAACCTCGAGTTCCTCGCCGCCGTGCAGGACGTGCCGAAGGCGAAGGCGCGCGCGCGGATCGATGCGCTGGTCGAGCAGTACCGCTTCGGCGATCGCGAGAAGCAGCTCGCGGGCACCCTCAGCGGCGGCCAGAAGCAGCGTCTCGCGCTCGCCGGCGCGGTGATCCAGGAGCCCGAACTGCTGTTCCTCGACGAACCCACCAGCGCGGTCGATCCCGAATCACGCCGTGACTTCTGGGAAAAACTCTTCGACCTCGCCGACGCCGGCACCACTCTGCTGGTGTCCACCCACTACATGGACGAGGCCGAGCGCTGCCATCGCATCGCGATCCTCGACCACGGCGCGCTGGTGGCCGACGGCACGCCGCGCGAGCTGACCGCCGCGCTCGAAGGGCGCACGGTGCTGGTCGACGCCGCCGAGCCGCGGCGCGCGCAGAAGGCGCTGGTCGACGTACCCGGCGTGCTCAGCGTCGCGCAGATCGGCAACAGCCTGCGGGTGCTGGCCGATCGCAACGGCGACGCGGCGGCGCGGATCCGCGACGTCCTCGGAAAGGCGGGCGTACGAGCGCACGTCGATGCCTCGCAACCCAACCTCGAAGACGTGTTCGTGTCGGCGACCAGCGGCAGCAGCGATGGCGACCGGCCTGGCAAGGCGGATGCGGCATGAGAACCCTGGGCGCCACGGGATTGTTCCGATCGTCGTTGCTGCGCGGGCGCAGGCCCATGGGCGTTGCCGTCGATACCCGTTCCTCTGGACCAGGGCCCGCGGACGACCAGACGTTCGCCGGTTCGAAGTCCCGCCTGCACGGGAATGATGGGTCGAGGCGGATCCAGCCATGAACCTCCGCCGCCTCGGCGCCATCGTGGTCAAGGAGGTGCGCCAGCTGCGCCGCGACCGCGTCACCCTGGCGATGATCCTCGGCATCCCGGTGCTGCAGCTGGTGCTGTTCGGCTACGCGATCAACCTCAACCTGCGCGGGCTGGATGCCGGCATTGCCGACCAGTCCAACACGGCTGCCTCGCGCGCGCTGGTCATGGACATGGTGGCCACGGGTGTCATCAGTCCGTCGCTGAGCGCGACTTCGCCACGACAGCTGATGGAGGCGCTGCGGCGCGGCGAGATCAGCGTTGGCGTGGTGATCCCGCCGGACTTCGAACGCCGCCGCTTCGACGGTCGCGAGGCGGTGCAGGTGCTGGTCGACGGCAGCGATACGGTGGTGCAGAGCGCGGCAATGCAGCTTGCGCAGCTGCCGCTGGACACCCGGCCGGCCAGCAACGCGAAGAACGAGCGCGGCGGCCCCGGACAGGTCAGCGTGGTGAGCTTCTACAACCCCGAGCGGCGCTCGGCGGTCAACATCGTGCCCGGCCTGATCGGGGTGATCCTGACCATGACGATGGTGCTGTTCACCGCAGTTGCCATCGTGCGCGAACGCGAGCGCGGCAACATGGAGCTGCTGATCGCCACGCCGCTCAGCCGCTCGGAGCTGATGGTCGGCAAGGTGCTGCCCTACATCGCGATCGGACTGCTGCAGACCACGCTGGTGCTGGCGCTGGGGATGTGGCTGTTCAACGTGCCGGTGCGCGGCAGCGTGCTGGACGTCTACGTCGCGTCGATCCTGCTGATCGTCGCCAACCTGACCCTTGGTCTGCTGATCAGCACCCGCGCGAAGTCGCAGTTCCAGGCAATGCAGATGACGTTCTTCATCTTCCTGCCCTCGATCCTGCTGTCGGGCTTCATGTTCCCGTTCGCCGGCATGCCGCGCGCGGTCCAGTGGCTGGCCGAACTGCTGCCGCTCACCCATTTCCTGCGCCTGATCCGCGGCGTGATGCTGCGCGGTGCCAGCCTCGTGGAACTGTGGCCGGAAGTGGCGGCGTTGCTCGTGTTCACCACGGTGATGATGGCGGCGGCGATCCTGCGCTTCCGCAAGCGGCTGGACTGATCCGCCCGGCCTCGGAAGGCCGGAGCGTGCCGGCGGTCATGTTCCCCCCGGGGCCGGCAGGCTAGCATCGCCTCGACACACCGGGGATGGGGTTGCCATGGGATGGTTGTCGACGCGCTGGACGTGGGTGGTGCTGTCGTCGCGGATGCTGCCGCTGGCGGTATTCGTGCTGCTGTTCCGTGCGTCGGTGCCGCAGCCGGAATCGCCGGTGCCGCCGGGATCGCAGGCGGTTGCGCCTGCGCCGACCGCCGCGCGTCCCGCGCCGCCCATGTCGGGGCCTTCGCCCGCCCTGCGCGAAGTCACCTCGGACGCGGCGGCGGCGCGCTTCCTCGCCCAGGCGACCTTCGGCCCGAAGCTGGACGAGATCGCGCACGTGCGCAGCATCGGCTACCGGCGCTGGCTGGACGAGCAGTTCGCGCTGCCTGCGTCCTATGAAGTGGAGTACCTCGACGAGCTCGGCGCGGACGCCGTGTACCAGCTCAACCACGGCGCGCGCATGGAGGCCTGGTTCATGCATGCGCTCGGCGGGCAGAATCCGTTCAACGCTGCGCTCGTGCACCGCGACCAGCTGCGCCAGCGGGTGGCGTTCGCGCTGAGCCAGGTGTTCGTGGTCTCGGACGAGAACTCGGCACTGAGCAACCAGCCCGATGCGCTGGCCAGCTACTACGACGTGCTGGTGCGCAACGCCTTCGGCAACTATCGCCAGCTGCTCGAACAGGTGGCGCTGCATCCGGCAATGGGCGTGTACCTGTCCACGCAGGGCAACCGCAAGCCAAACCCCGCACTCAACATCCGCCCCGACGAGAACTTCGCGCGCGAGGCGATGCAGCTGTTCAGCGTCGGCCTGGTCATGCTCAACCCGGACGGCACGCCGAAGCTGGATGCGCAGGGCAGGAAGTTCCCGACCTACGACCAGTTCACCGTCCGCGGCTTCGCCCATGTCTACACCGGCTGGAACATGGCCGGCTGCGAAAACACGCGGTTCGAATGGTGCTGGTACTACGAGCACGACGCGCCGGCGTGGCGCCAGCCGATGTCGCCCTACGCGGCCGAGCATGATTCGCTCAACAGCAAGCAGCTTCTGAAATATCCGGGCGTGAAGCTGGCCAACGGCCTGCTGCCGGCCGGAGGCACCGCGCGCAGCGACCTCAAGGCGGCGCTCGACAATATCTTCGGGCATCCCAACGTCGGTCCTTTCATCAGCCGGCAGCTGATCCAGCGCATGGTCACCAGCAATCCCAGCCCTGCCTACGTGCAGCGCGTTGCCGCGGCTTTCGACAACAACGGCGGCGGCGTGCGCGGCGACATGAAGGCGGTGGTGCGCGCGATCCTGCTCGACGACGAGGCGCGTCACGTGGGTGCGCAGCCGCCGGGCTTCGGCAAGGTGCGCGAACCGCTGTTGCGCCTGACCCACGGCTGGCGCGCGCTCGACGCGCGCAGCGGCACCGGGCGCATGTCCGAACGCAATCCGGCGGCCTACCTGTCGCAGGCGCCGCTGGAAGCGCCTTCGGTGTTCAACTTCTACAGCCCCGACTACATGCCCACCGGCGAACTGACGATGCTGGGTTTGGTGGCGCCGGAGCTGCAGCTGGCGACCGACAACGTGATCCCCGCGACCCAGACCGCGTTCGGCGAGGAGATCTTCAAGTACTACCTAGGCAATCCGGATGTCGGCCCGGACGACATCAGCGTCAACCTTGCCCGCGACGCGCCGCTGGCTGCGACGCCCGGGGCGCTGCTGGATCGCTACAACCTGCTGTTCATGTCAGGGCAGATGTCGCCAACGATGCGGCAGCGGCTGCTGGCGCGGCTCAACGCCATTCCCAATGCCAACGGCGGGCGCGACCGGGTGCAGGAAGCGCTGTACTTCATCATCAACTCGCCCGAATACATCGTGCAGAAATGAGCATGCAGGCATGAGCGTGCCCCGGAGCCGGACACAATGAACAGACGCGACTTCCTGCGCAGGTCGATCTGCACCGCACTGGGCGGCGTGGGGCTGTACAGCGCGATGGGCAACCTGAAGCTGCTGGAGGCGGCGATCGGCGGCTACGGCCCGAACGCCTTCAGCGACTACAAGGCGCTGGTATGCGTCTTCATGTACGGAGGCAACGACGCCCTCAACATGGTGGTCCCGCGCGATGCGACCCACTACGCGCAGTACGCCTCGGCGCGCGCGACCCTGGCGGTCGCGCAATCCGACCTGCTGCCGCTGGTGCCGCTGGCAGGGGGTGGCGCCTCGGACGGCGCCAGCTACGGACTGCAATCGGCCACCGGCGGCGGCGACACCGTCGGCATGGCGGGGCTGCAGGGGCTGTTCAACAAGGGCCGCGCGGCGATCCTCGGCAACGTCGGCACCCTGGTCACGCCGGTGACCAAGGCGCGGTACCAGTCCGGAACCGCAGCGCTGCCGCCGCAGCTGTTCTCGCACAACGACCAGCAAACCTACTGGCAGACCTCGCGCTCGGACGATGCGCGCAACCTCGGCTGGGGCGGGCGCATCGCCGACCTGTTGCAGGACGCGAATCCCGGCGCCAGCATCCCGATGGCGCTCTCGCTCAACTTCGAGAGCGAACTGGGCCGGGCGGCCTTCAGCAACCAGTACGTGATCGGAAGCGGCGGCCCGCGCAACATCGGCGACCTGCAGTGGAACGCCGAACGCCGCGCCGGGTTCATGCCGCTGATGGCGCCCGGAACGCAGGCCAATCCGCTGGAGCGCGGCTATGCGTCCGCGTTCAACCGCTACATGGACAACGCGGAGGCGATGGCCGACGCGCTTGACGGCGCGCCGCAGCTGGCCACGGTGTTCCCCGGCAGTTCGCTGGGCGCGCAACTGTCGATGGTGGCGCGCCTGATCAGCGTGCGCGCCACGCTCGGATTGCGGCGGCAGGTGTTCTTCGTCTCGATGGGTGGATTCGACCACCACGACCGCCTGCTCGAGAACCAGCCGGGCCTGCTCGCGGAGCTGTCGCAGGCGCTGACCGCCTTCGACGCGGCCACCGTGGAGCTCGGCGTCGCCAACAGCGTCACCGCGTTCACCGCCTCGGACTTCGGCCGCACGCTGTCGTCCAATGGCGACGGTTCGGACCACGGCTGGGGCGCGCATCATTTCGTCTCCGGCGGCGCGGTGCGCGGCGGGCGCTTCTACGGAAGGATGCCGGTGCTTGCCAACGACGGCCCGGACGACGCCGGCTGGGGCCAGATCATTCCCACCACGTCGGTCGACCAGTACGCGGCGACGCTGGCGCGCTGGTTTGGCGTCGGCGAATCGGAGATCGACCTGATCTTCCCGAACCTGGGCAACTTCGCCAGCCGCAACCTGGGATTCATGCAGCCGGCCTGACGGGTCGTGCGTTCCCGGAGCACACAGGAGCGGCCCATGGCCGCGAGCTTTTCGTTGATGCAATGTCCAAAGGCTCGCGGCCATGTGCCGCTCCTAGGAGGGCTGCGTGCCGTGCTACCCGGCCATGGAGGGACAGCCCCTCGTATCATTCTGGAGCGCGGCGATTCCTGCGCAGTTCGCGCAGCAACAGCGCGACGCCGATGATGCCGGTGACGGTCGACCCGGCCAGCCACATCCACGCGACGGGCGTCATCGCCAGGCCTTCGCCGGCCTGCGCGTAGCGGCGGAACTCGACCATGCCCAGCAGCGCGATCCCGCACAGCCAGATGCCCAGTGCGCAGCGGCGGATCAGCGAGGGCGCGCGCGGCGCGGCCGCGTCGTTCCGCGCCTCGTCCGGCGGTTGTCCGTTCACGGGATGCGGGGAACCGGCGCGCGGTGCAGCGGCAGGTTGCTCATGCCGCAGCGCCCCCGTCGGCGATCGCGACGCGGCCGCGCAGCGAATTGGTGCGTGCCTCGGTGATCACCACGTCGACGAACCGGCCGACCAGGCGCGGATGGCCGGCGAAGTTCACCGAGCGCATGTTCTCGGTCTTGCCGGTCAGTTCGTTGGCGTCCTTCTTCGACGGCCCCTCGACCAGCACCGACTGCACGCTGCCCACCATCGCCTGCGAGATGCCGGCCGAATGCGCATTGATGTGCGCCTGCAGCCGCGCCAGCCGCGCGTGCTTCTCCTCGCTGGACACGTGGTCCTCGAGATCCGCGGCCGGCGTGCCGGGACGGCGCGAGTAGATGAAGGAGAACGACTGGTCGAAGCCGACGTCCTCGATCAGCTTCATGGTCTTTTCGAAGTCGGCCTCGGTCTCGCCGGGGAAGCCGACGATGAAGTCGGACGAGATCGAGATGCCGGGCCGCACCGCGCGCAGGCGGCGGATTTTCTGCTTGAACTCCAGCGCGGTGTAGCCGCGCTTCATCGCCGCGAGGATGCGGTCGGAGCCCGACTGCACCGGCAGGTGCAGGTAGTTGGCCAGCTGCGGCACGTCGCGGTAGGCCTCGATCAGCGAATCGCTGAATTCCAGCGGATGCGAGGTGGTGAAGCGGATGCGGTCGATGCCGTCGATCTGCGCGATGGTGCGGATCAGCAGGCCGAGGTCGGCGAACTCGTCGGCTCCGCCGCTTTCGGCGGGCGCCATCGGCCCGCGATAGGCGTTGACGTTCTGGCCGAGCAGGTTCACCTCGCGCACGCCTTGGGCGGCGAGTTGCGCCACTTCCACCAGCACGTCCTCGAACGGCCGGCTGACCTCCTCGCCGCGGGTGTAGGGCACCACGCAGAACGAGCAGTATTTCGAGCAGCCTTCCATGATCGAGACGAAGGCGCTGGGGCCTTCGGCGCGCGGCTCCGGCAGGCGGTCGAACTTCTCGATCTCCGGAAAGCTGATGTCGACCTGCGGGGTGCCGGTCTCGCGGCGGGCGCGGATCAGTTCGGGCAGGCGGTGCAGGGTCTGGGGCCCGAACACCAGGTCCACGTAGGGCGCGCGCTTGACGATCGCCGCGCCCTCCTGCGAGGCCACGCAGCCGCCGACGCCGATGATCACCGGCTTGCCGTCCGCCTTCAGCGACTTCCAGCGGCCCAGCTGGCTGAACACCTTCTCCTGCGCCTTCTCGCGGATCGAGCAGGTGTTGACCAGGACCACGTCGGCCTCGGTCACGTCGTCGGTGAGTTCCAGGCCGTCGGCCGCGGCCAGCACGTCGGCCATCCGCGCCGAGTCGTACTCGTTCATCTGGCAGCCGTGGGTCTGGATGTAGAGCTTCCCGGCCGGCGAGCCGGCGGCTGGCGCGGACTTGCTGCCGGCAGGATGCGAGGCGGACGGGGCAGGGGCGGCGTCGGCCGGGAACTGGGATTCGGTCATGGCGGGCCCGGGAGGCGGCGATTAGTCCGCGCCGGATGGCTGGAAAAGGTCCAATCAGTGTAATCGGTCACGTCCTGCCACGGCGCAGGGCCACGTTTGACCATCCAGAGACTTGGCAAGAAGGGAGGGACGGGTGACACTCCGCGCGATGAAGGGGGGCAGGATGAGGGGAGTCGGGGCACTACTGACGGTCGCCTGCCTGCTGCTGGCCGCTCCGGCCGCGGCCGGCACGCTGTATCGCTGCGATGCGCCCGACGGCGCCCGCAGCTACGTCAGCAAGCGGGTCGCGGGCGCCAAGTGCGTCGCCATCGCCCATTCCAGTCCCGCCCCGCGGCGCCCGGCCACGTCGCCTGCGGCGCCTGCCGGGGTGAACGCCAATGCGCCGGCCACCTTCATGGGCTCTGATTCGGGCTCGGCTTCCGCCGTGCCCGCGCCGCCCGTGGTGGCCTCCGCGGCGCCCGCACGCAAGCCGACGCGGCTGGTACAGGGGCAGGTGTACTCCTACATCAAGGACGGCGTGCGCCATTACGCCAGCAAGCCGCCCAAGGGCGTGGCCGGTGCCACCGCGCTGCGCACGATCCGCTACAGCTTCCTCGAAACCTGCTTCGCCTGCGCCAGCGCCCCGGGCGTGAACTTCAGCACGCTGCGGTTGAACACGTCCGCCTATTCCTCGGAAATCAGCAGGGCCGCGAAGCAGTACGGCGTGGACGAGGCCGTGGTGCGCGCCATCATCCACGCCGAATCGGCCTTCAACCCCAACGCACTGTCGCGCGTCGGCGCCCAGGGGCTGATGCAGCTGATGCCGGCCACCGCGCAGCGTTTCGGGGTCGGCAACCCGTTCGACGCCGGCCAGAACATCCAGGGCGGCGTGCAATACCTGGCCTGGCTGCTGAAGCGCTTCAACGGCGACCTGACCCTGGCCGCAGCGGGCTACAACGCCGGCGAAGGGGCCGTCGACAAGTACAAGGGCGTGCCGCCCTACAGCGAAACCCAGCGCTACGTGCAGCGCGTGGGCGTCCTGGCCGCGCGCTACCGCAGTTCGCTGGCGACCGCGAACTAGCCGCCAGCACGGCGTTTTCCGGGGTTCCGGCCCCGGTTCGGCGGCCCACTGACGGGATCTTCGCGTTCAGAGCATTGTCGGGCGATTCAGCGTTCCGTTACACTTTGTCGTCTTTTGCGGCCGCTCCCTTCCGGGCGGTCGCGGCAGCCAATGACTAGCGACCGAAAGATTTGCGGAGTGCCGGATGGCCAATGAACGAGTGCTTGATCCTGTCGAAGGTGGGGGAACGGTCGATCTGGGCCGCCGCCGCTTCCTGACCGCCACCACGGCCGTGGTCGGCGCGGTCGGCGCCGGGTTCGCCGCGGTGCCCTTCATCAAGTCGTGGAACCCGAGCGCCCGGGCCAAGCTGGCCGGCGCGCCGGTGGTCGTCGACATCAGCGCCCTGGCCGAAGGCCAGCGCCTGGTCGATGAGTGGCGCGGCCAGCCGATCTGGATCGTCAAGCGCAGCAAGCAGATGCTGGACATCCTGCCGACGCTCGACCCGCGGCTGGCCGACCCCGAGTCCACCACCGACCAGCAGCCCGACTACGCCCGCAACGAACTGCGCTCGATCAAGCCGGAGATCTCCGTGCTGGTCGGCCTGTGCACCCACCTGGGCTGCGCGCCGGAGATGGTCGCCGAGATCAAGCCCGAGCCGTTCGACCCGGAATGGAAGGGCGGCTATTTCTGCCCCTGCCACAAGTCGCGCTTCGACATGGCCGGCCGCGTCTTCCAGGGCGTCCCCGCGCCGATCAACCTGCTGGTGCCGCCGCACCACTACGAAAACGACACCACCATCGTCATCGGTGTCGACCCGACGAACGGCAAGGGAGCTGCATAAGCCATGTCGAACGTGATTTCGCGAACCGCCAACAACGTGTGGGACTGGGTCAACGAGCGCGTGCCCGGCATGATGCCGGTGTACCGGAAGCACATGACCGAGTACTACGCGCCGAAGAACTTCAACTTCTGGTACTACATGGGCTCGCTGGCCCTGCTGGTGCTGGTCAACCAGATCCTCACCGGCATCTTCCTGACGATGCACTTCAAGCCGTCCGCGGCCGAAGCGTTCTCGTCGGTCGAGTACATCATGCGGGACGTGGAGTGGGGCTGGCTGATCCGCTACATGCACAGCACCGGCGCCTCGCTGTTCTTCATCGTCGTCTACCTGCACATGTTCCGCGGACTGATGTACGGCTCGTACCAGAAGCCGCGCGAGCTGGTGTGGATCCTCGGCATGCTGATCTACCTGGTGCTGATGGCCGAGGCCTTCATGGGCTACGTGCTGCCGTGGGGCCAGATGTCGTTCTGGGGCGCCAAGGTGATCATCTCGCTGTTCGGCGCGATACCGGTGATCGGCAACGGCCTGACCGAATGGATCATGGGCGACTACCTGCCCGCCGACGCGACGCTGAACCGCTTCTTCGCCCTGCACGTGATCGCGCTGCCGCTGGTGCTGCTGCTGCTGGTGGTGCTGCACCTGGGTGCGCTGCACGAAGTGGGTTCCAACAACCCCGACGGCGTGGACATCAAGCACGGCCCGAAGGGCAACCGCTGGGACGCCGCCAAGCCGGCCGACGGCATCCCGTTCCATCCGTACTACACGGTCAAGGACCTGGTGGGCGTCGGCTTCTTCCTGATCCTCGCGGCCTTCATCATCTTCTTCGCCCCGACCTTCGGCGGCTGGTTCCTCGAGCACGACAACTTCACCGAGGCCAACCGCCTGGTGACGCCCGAGCACATCAAGCCGGTGTGGTACTTCACCCCGTACTACGCGATGTTGCGCGTGGTGCCGTCGTTCTTCGCGATCAAGCTGTGGGGCGTGCTGGTGATGTTCGGCGCGATCGCGGTGCTGTTCCTGGTGCCGTGGCTGGACAAGAGCCCGGTCAAGTCGTACCGCTACCGCGGCAAGCTGTCGTGGCTGATGCTGGCGATGTTCACGGTGTGCTTCCTGTGGCTGGGCAAGATCGGTGCCGGCCCCGGCACCGATCCCGTCGAGACCATCATCGGCCGCGTGCTGACCTTCCTCTACTTCGTGTTCTTCATCACGATGCCGCTGTGGACCAAGTTCGACAAGACCAGGCCGGTGCCGGAACGGGTGACGATGCATGACTAAGATCTTCAAGACTCCGCGGCTGGCCATGCGTGCCCTCCTGCTGGCCGGCGGGCTGGTGCTTTCCATGTCGGCGCTCGCCGCCGGCGGTGGCAACCTGCGGCAATCGGGCACCGATGTCGGTGACATCGCTTCGCTGCAGCGCGGCGCCAAGCTGTACATGAACTACTGCTCGGGCTGCCACTCGCTCAAGTACCTGCGCTACTCGCGCATGGCCGAGGACCTGGGCCTGACCGAGGAAGAGGTGATGGACAACCTCAACTTCACCGGCGCCAAGTTCGGCGAGCAGATCCAGGTCGCCCTGACCCCGGAGCATGGGACGCAGTGGTTCGGCAAGATGCCGCCGGACCTGAGCGTGATCTCGCGCGTGCGCGGCAGCGACTGGATCTTCACCTACCTCACGTCCTTCTACCAGGACGAGTCGCGCCCGCTGGGCTGGAACAACACCCTGTTCGCCAACGCCTCGATGCCCAACCCGCTGTGGGAAATGCAGGGACTGCAGCGTCCGGTCTACGGCAAGAAGGACGCCGCCACTGGCGAAGCGCCGGTGGAACGGCTCGAGATCGCGCAGCCCGGCACCCAGAACAAGGTCGAGTTCGACCAGACCGTTCGTGACATCACCACTTTCCTGGAGTACGCCGGTGAACCGGCCGCGCTCAAGCGCCAGAGCCTTGGCGTCTGGGTGATCCTGTTCCTGGCGTTCTTCACGTTCCTTGCCTACCTCCTGAAGAAGGAATACTGGCGCGACGTGAAGTAATTCCGCGCAGGCGACCATCGGGGCCGCGCGCGCGGCTCCGGCGTGGCCCGGTTTCGCACCGGCCATGCCTGCGCAGGAGGAATGGCTCGGGGAACCGGGCGACCGTCCGCGATGCGCGGGCGGCGTCGATGCGGCCGGCGGATTCCGGTCGTTGGAGAGGCCCATGATGGCTGCGAGTCCGCGTATGCGAAATGCACTGACCCTGTTTTCCTCCGTCGACGACGTCCTGTGCCATCGCGTCCGCCTGGTGCTGGCGGCCAAGGGCGTGACCTACGACCTGATCGCGGTCGATCCGCAGAACCCGCCCGAGGACCTGATCGACCTCAACCCGTACCACTCGGTGCCGACCCTGGTCGAGCGCGACCTGGTGCTTTACGCGGCCAGCGTGGTCAGCGAGTACCTCGACGAACGCTATCCGCACCCGCCGCTGATGCCGGTGGACCCGCTTTCGCGCGCCCGCCTGCGCCTGGCGATGCTGCGCATCGAACATGACTGGGTACCGCAGGTGCAGGCGATCCAGTTCGGCACCAGGCAGCAGGCCGATGCCGCCCGCAAGAGGCTCAAGGAACTGCTGACCGCCTCGGTGCCGCTGTTCAAGGCCAGCAAGTTCTTCCTCAACCCCGAGATGAGCCTGGCCGACTGCGCCATGGCGCCGATCATCTGGCGCCTGCCGGCCCTCGACGTGCCGCTGCCGAAGGACGGCAAGGCGATCGAGGATTACGGCAACCGGATCTTCCGCAATCCCGGCTTCGCCCGCAGCCTGACCACGCAGGAAAAGAACCTGCGCGACATACCGCTCTAGGCCCGTCGGGCGTGCGGTGCGGTGTTTCCGCGGGTGCCGCGTGGCAGCGAGCCATTCACTGCGCACGCGCGATCCCATCGCCTCGGGTGGCTTGCTTTAGACTTCAGCGATGAGCGACGCGCCGCATCCCATGACCAGCCATCGCCCGTACCTGCTGCGGGCACTCTACGAATGGATCGCCGACAACGGCATGACCCCGCATTTGCTGGTCGATGCCACGCAGCCCGGCGTCCGCGTGCCGCCGCACACGATCAAGGACGGCCGCGTGGTGCTCAATGTCGCCGACCGCGCGGTGGCCAAGCTGGAGATGGACAACGACAGCGTGCGCTTCACGGCGCGTTTCGGCGGGGTCAGCCAGCCGGTGGTGGTGCCGATCCCGGCGGTGCTGGCGATCTACGCGCGCGAAACCGGGCAGGGCATGGCGCTGCCGGACGATATCGCCGGCAGCGGCGACTCCGCCGGTGCCGACGCGGCGGCCGGACTGGAAGACGCGTCGCCCGACGCCGGCCCGGACGACGATCCCACGCCCCCGCGGCGCGGCGGGCACCTGCGCGTGGTCAAGTAGCCGCGCAAGGCCGAGGGCCACGGATGAGGTCGCCCGCAACCTGCAGGAGCGGCCCATGGCCGCGAGCTTCCGGTCCTGCTTTTCGCAGGAGCGGCGCAAGCCGCGAAGCTTTCCCCGGAAGAGCCATCGCGGCTTCCGCCGCTCCTGCAGGGCAACAGCAACGGTTCGCGGCCATGGGCCGCTCCTACAGGCGGCGCGGGAATAGCATCAGTGCAGGTGCACCACGCTCGCCGCCTGCGCCGGCCCGCTGAAATAGACCAGTTCGCCGCCGCGCAGCACCAGCCGGCCGACGTTGCGATCATCGCCGCCTTCGGAGTACTCGAACCGGAACGCGCGTTCGAAGCCAAGCCGCCCGTCCGCGCCGCGATGCAGGCGCACGCCGGTCGCGTGCACGGTCTGGTCGAGCAGCTGGACGTTGGCGGCGCGACAGGCGTTGCGCCCGACGATTTCCGCCCGCTCCGCGGCGGCACGGGCGGAGCTCCACAGGGCCGCGGCGATGGCGCCGACGATCATCAGGATCACGAGGCTGGGCATGGCGCCAATGTAGGCAGGTGCATGCGCGGTTCGCAATCCTTTGCTACGAAATGGCTCGGGACTACACCACGGCGATGTGATGTCGAAGACCCGCTGGGAGGCGCGATTCGCGGAGTCGGCTTGAGCCGGCCGCTTCCCGCGCTGCGCCGTAGGTTGGGGCTACACCCCCGACGATGTGATGTCGAGAACGCGCGGGGTCGCGCGGTTCGGGCGAAGCCGGCTGTGGGCACGCCGCGAGGCGCCGGGGCGTGCCCCGACCTACGGCACGATCGAGCAATATCGAAAACCCGCAGGTGGCACGGATCTGGCGAAGTCGGTTTCGGACACGTCGCCGGGCGTCGGGGGCGTAGCCCCGACCTACGGGGTCGGCGGCGGTCCCAGCTTCATCGACAGGTCGATCGCGTGCACGTGCTTGGTCAGCGCGCCGATCGAAATGCAGTCGACGCCGTCCTCGGCGATCGCGCGCAGGCCGGCCAGGTCGACGCCACCGGAAACTTCCAGCGGAATCGCGCGATTGAACGGCGCGCTCGCGGCGATGCGCACCGCCTCGCGCCGGGTCGCGGCGTCGAAGTCGTCGATCAGGATCCGCGCGCAGCCCTCGGCCAGGGCTTCCCGGAGCTGGGCCAGCGTTTCGACTTCCACGATCAGCGGCAGCGATGGCTGCTGCGCGCGCGCGGCACGGATCGCCGCGGTGAGCGAGCCGGCGGCGCGGACATGGTTTTCCTTCAGCATCACCGCATCGAACAGGCCCATGCGATGGTTGGCGCCGCCGCCGACGCGCACCGCGTACTTCTGCGCCACGCGCAGGCCGGGAATGGTCTTGCGCGTGTCGAGGATCTGCGGATCCGGCGCAGGCGCGCGCGCGCCTCGAACGGCATCGACGTGTGCGGCGGTGATCGTGGCGGTGCCGCTGAGCGTCTGCATGAAATTCAGCGCCGTGCGCTCGGCGCTGACCAGTGCGCGCGCGCTTCCGGCAAGGGTAGCGAGCACGGTGCCGGCCTCGACGCGGTCGCCTTCGGCCACCCGCCACTCGATGCCCACGTCGGGGTTCAGGGCACGATGGCAGGCGTCGAACCAGGGCCGCCCGCAGACCACGGCGGGCTCCTTGCACAGCACGTAGGCGATGTCGTCGTGGTCGGGCAGCAGGTTCGCGGTGACATCGCCGCTGCCGATGTCCTCGGACAGAGCGCGCGCGACGTCGGCCTGGACCACGTCCTGCGGCGGCAGGATCGGCGCCACTGCATTCATGCTTGCGGGAAACCGGGCACCTGCGCGGTCGCCAGGCCTTCCTCGACCAGCAGCACCGGGATGCCGTCGTCGACGCGGTAGACAGTCTTGCGGTCATGCGTGACCAATGCCTCGCGCAGCGGTTCGGATTGCGGCGTATCGTCGCCGCGCTTGACGCCGGCGGCGGCGATGGCGTCGTTCAGCGCATCGAGGCCGGCTTTTTCGAGCAGCGCCAGCGGCTGGCGGCTGGCGGGACAGACGAGGAGATCGAGCAGCTTGCGATCCATGGCGATACCGTGGGGATGGGATTCGCGGGACTTGCCCGGCAGGCCCTAGAATACGTCTTTGTCACCGGGAGCGGCCATGTCAGCCAATCCGAAGCAAGCACTGGTCGGCATCGTGATGGGTTCGCGCTCCGACTGGGAGACGATGCAGCACGCCGCCGCGAGGCTCGAAGCGCTCGGCGTGCCGCACGAGATCCGCGTGGTGTCCGCGCACCGCACGCCGGACGTGTTGTTCGACTATGCGGCCACGGCGCAGGCACGCGGCCTGCGCGCGATCATTGCCGGTGCCGGCGGCGCGGCGCACCTGCCGGGCATGCTCGCGGCCAAGACCGCAGTGCCGGTGCTGGGCGTGCCGGTGCAGTCGAAAGCGCTCAACGGCATGGACTCGCTGCTGTCGATCGTGCAGATGCCCGCGGGTGTCCCGGTGGCGACCTTTGCGATCGGCAACGCCGGCGCGGCGAACGCGGCGCTGTTCGCCGCCGCGATGCTGGCGCCCGAGCACGCCGATGTCGCTGCCGCGCTCGCAGCGTTCCGCGAGCACCAGAGCGACGAGGTCGCCCGCAACGACGACCCGCGCGTTCCGGTCCGGAGCTGACATGGCCATCGCCGCAGCCATGCGGGTTCATCGTGGTGGGCAAGCTGGATTGCCGGGACAGTCACGCGCATGACCACGGTCGGAATACTGGGCGGCGGACAGCTCGCCCGCATGCTTGCCCTCTCCGGCGCGCCGCTGGGCCTGCGCTTCCTGGTCATGGACACCGAGCCCGACGCCTGCGCCGGGCAGTTCGCGCCGCTGCTGGTCGGTGATTACCGCGACGAGCGGGCGCTCGCCGAATTTGCCTCGCGGGTCGACGTGGCCACGTTCGACTTCGAAAACGTGCCGGCCGAATCGGCGCAGTGGCTCAGCGAACGCGTGCCGGTGTTCCCCAATCCGCGCGCGCTGGCGGTGATCCAGGACCGGCTCGCGGAAAAGACGCTGTTCCGCAAGGTCGGCGTGCCGGTGCCGGAGTTCGCCAACGTGGGGTCGCGCGAAGAACTCGACGCGGCCGTCGCCAGGATCGGTACCCCGTGCATCCTCAAGACCCGGCGGCTTGGCTACGACGGCAAGGGGCAGTTCCGCATCCGGCCCGAAACCGGCGCGACCGCGGATGCCGCCTGGGATGCGCTCGGCGCGCAGGCGCAAACGGTGGGGCTGATCCTCGAGGCCTTCGTGCCGTTCGACCGCGAGGTCAGCGTGGTCGCGGTGCGCGGCCGCGACGGCGAATTCCGCACCTGGCCGCTGACCGAGAACTGGCACGTCGACGGCGTGCTCTCGGCCAGCCTCGCACCGGCGTACGCCAATGACGCGTTGACGGCCACCGCGTTCGACCATGCCAGGCGGCTCGCCGAGGAACTGGATTACGTCGGCGTGTTCGCGCTGGAGCTGTTCTGCCGCGACGGCGTGCTGCTGGCCAACGAACTCGCGCCGCGCGTACACAACTCCGGCCACTGGAGCTTCGAGGGCGCCGAGACCTCGCAGTTCCAGAACCACCTGCGCGCCGTGCTGGGGCGGCCGCTGGGTTCGACGTCGATGCGCGGCCACGCCTGCATGCTCAACTGGATCGGCGAACTGCCCGATGCCGACGCCGTGCTGCGCGTGGCCGGCGCGCACTGGCACGACTACGGCAAGTCGCCGCGGCCGGGACGCAAGGTCGGCCACGCCACCGTGCGCGCGGATTCGCCGACGGAACTGGCGCAATCCCTGCAGCGGATAGGCGCGGCGCTTGGCCGCCAGACGCAGGTGGCGCCGGTGATCGCACGCCTGTCAGGCGCGTAGGCTGGGCCTGGCGCCCGAGGCTGCGGGTCGTGATCCGTTGCGACGTGATGCTGCGCGCGCCAGGACGTAGGTCGGGCCTACGCGCCCGACGCTGCGGATCGTGATCCGTCGCGGCGTGTTGTTGCGTGCGTCGGGGTTGTAGTCCCGACCTACAGGTTCGACGCCACGAAATCCCAGTTGACGACGTTCCAGAACGCCTCCAGGTACTTCGCCCGCGCGTTGCGGTAGTCGATGTAGTACGCGTGTTCCCACACGTCGCAGGTGAGCAGCGGCGTGTCGCTGCCGGTCAGGGGCGTGGCCGCGTTCGCGGTTGTCGCCAGCGCGAGGCCGCCGTCGGTGCGGCGCACGAGCCAGACCCAGCCGGAACCAAAGGTCCTCATCGCCAGGGCATCAAACTGCTGGCGGAACGCATCGAAGCCGCCGAACGCCTTGTCGATCGCCTCGGCCAGCGCCCCGGACGGCGTGCCCCCGCCACCGCCCGCCGAGGGCCGCAGGCACTGCCAGTAGAAGGCGTGGTTCCAGGCCTGGGCGGCGTTGTTGAACATCTCGCCCTGGGCCTTGCGCACGATCTCCTCCAGCGAAGCCTCGGCGAACCCGGTGCCGGCGACCAGCGCGTTAAGCCGGTCCACGTAGGCGCGCTGGTGCTTGCCGTGGTGGAACTCGACGGTTTCCGCGGAAATGTGCGGCTCCAGTGCGCTGTGTTCGTAGGGCAGGGGGGGCAGTTCGATGGCCATGGCGTCCTGGGGCGGTCGGGAAGGCGCAATGCGGGTGCGGCGCCGTGCGTGGGCTTACAATACGGCCTTCCGAAACCCCACGCACGGCCGCGGCAGTGCCCGTCGCGGCGCGGTGCCATGCAGGAGAGTGCAATGCCCGTTCTCGAGCGGATCAAGGCCGAAGTCGAAGGCCATCCCATCGTCCTTTTCATGAAGGGAACGCCACAGTTCCCGATGTGCGGTTTTTCCAGCCGCACCGTGCAGGCGCTCAAGGCCGCCGGAGTCGGCGACCTGCACAGCGTCAACGTGCTGGAGGAGCCGGAGATCCGCGCCAACCTGCCGCGCTATTCCAATTGGCCGACCTTCCCGCAACTGTTCATCCACGGTGAACTGATCGGCGGCTGCGACATCACCATGGAGCTTTACGAGTCCGGTGAACTGGCACGCATGATCGCGGAAGTGCAGAAGGCGTGAGCGCGGCTGCGCCGATGGCGACGGACGTGCAGTCCGGCGCGCTGCAGGGCCGCGTGATCCTGGTCGCCGGCGCGCACGGCGGGCTCGGGCGCGCGGCGTCGATCGCCTGCGCGCGCGCGGGCGCGACCGTGGTCCTGCTCGGCCGCAAGGTGCCGAAGTTGAATCGCGTCTACGACGCCATTGCCAAGTCCGGCGAAAGGCTGCCGGAACCGGTGAACTATCCGTTCGACCTCGAAGGCGCTTCGCCCGACGACCATGCCGAACTCGCCAACCGCATCGGCGACGGTTTCGGGCGCCTAGACGGGTTGCTGCATTGCGCAGCCGACTTCAGGGGCCTGACCTCGCTCGAGCGCAGCGACCCCGCGGCGTTCGCACGCGCCGTGCACGTCAACCTCACCGCGCGCGCGTGGCTGACCCAGGCCTGCCTGCCGCTGCTGCGCCAGGCACCCGACAGCGCGGTGGTGTTCGTGGTCGACGACCCGGGCCGGGTCGGTGGCGCCTACTGGGGTGGTTACGGCCTCGCCCAGCACGCCGCCGCGGCGCTGGTGGGCATGCTGCATGCCGAACTGGCCAACTCGCCGGTGCGCGTGAGCGGCCTGCAGCCGGGGCCGATGCGCACGTCGCTGCGGGCGCAGGCCTATGTCGAAGAGGATGACCGTGAAGCCGTCGAACCCGCCCGCTACGCGGATGACTGCGTGACGTTGCTGTCGACGGCGGGCGTGGCGCGCCGCGGGCAGGTGTGGAGCCCGTTGCCATGACCGCCGCTGCAGCGCCCGATGGGCACGATGGCAGCCCGATGAAGCCGTCGCGCCCATGGGCCGCTCCAGCGTGCAACGCGCCGTGACGAACACACGCAACGCCCCATGACCATCATCTCCGCCGCGCTGCTGCTGTTCCTGATCCTCGACCCGCTAGGCAACGTGCCGGTGGTGCTGAGCCTGCTGCGCCCGCTCACGCCCAGGCGCCAGCGCATCGTCATGGTCCGCGAGTTGCTGATCGCGCTGGTCGTGCTGCTGGCGTTCCTGTGGTTCGGCAAGTACGCGCTGGAGCTGATGCACCTGCGCCAGGAGTCGGTGTCGATCGCCGGCGGCATCGTGCTCTTCCTGATCGGCATCCGCATGATCTTCCCGCCGCCGGAGGGCCTGATGGGCGCGTTGCCCGGCGGCGAACCGTTCATCGTGCCGATCGCGATCCCGATGATCGCCGGCCCGTCCGGGATGGCGGCGGTGATGCTCATGGGCAGCCAGGAGCCCGACCGCCTCGGTGCCTGGAGCCTGGCCCTGATGATCGCCTGGGGCGCGACAGCGGTGATCCTGCTGTCGGCCACCGTCCTGTACAAACTGCTCGGCTCCCGCGCGCTGACCGCGGTCGAGCGGCTGATGGGCATGCTGCTGGTCGCGATCTCGGTGCAGATGTTCCTCGACGGCATCGGCGCCTATCTTGGAATCGCTTCCAGCGCCTGATCCGGACAAAGCAACAAACACTTAGCGCCGGTTGCTGAAGTGCGTCGGGATGAAGAGGTTCTGGCGGGAATTCCCCGCGGAAAAAGGGCTCCCGAAACTGTCACCCGGCTGTCATCCGGACGTCCTATCGTGTTAATCTGTTGTTAACCCCGAAGACGGGCGACGAGCTCGCGTGGGGTGGGGATCTCCCAGGTTTTCGCATTTCCAAAGGATTGCGCACGCGTGCGCAACATCGTCAATCGTATCGAGGCCAACCAGACATGACCCATTCCCGTCTTCGACTCTCCAAGCTGTCACTTGGACTGATCGCCGTACTTGCCGCCGCGCCGGTCTTTGCGCAGAGTTTTTCCGCCGGCGTCGACGGCCTCGTCACCAATGCGACCGGCGAACCCGTCGCGGGCGCTGAAGTGACCATCACCCACGTCGAGTCGGGTACGGTCAGCCGCTCCACCACCGACAGCAGCGGCCGCTACAACGCCCGCGGCCTGCGCGTCGGCGGTCCGTACACGATCTCGGTGACCAAGCCCGGCGCGGGCGTCGACACCGAAGAAGGCGTGTACCTGGATCTGAACAAGATCAGCACCATCAATGCCCAACTCGCCTCCGGCGACGCCACCACGCTGGGCACGGTCGCGGTCACCGCCTCGCGCGCGCTGGCCACGTTCAATTCCGACAACAAGGGCGTCGGCACGTCGGTCAGCGGCCGCCAGCTGGAACTCACGCCGCAGAGCAGCCGCTCGGTGGACGACATCGCCCGTCTCGACCCGCGCATCCAGGTGACCGACCAGGCATCGGGCTCGATCTCGGTCGCCGGCATCAACAACCGCTTCAACACCATCTCCGTCGACGGCCTGTCGCAGGGCGACCCCTTCGGCCTCAACTCGAACGGCATGCCCTACACCGGCTCGCCGATTTCGGTCGACACCATCGCCGCCTACGACATCAAGGTGTCCGACTACGACGTCACGTCCGACACCGTCGGCGCCAGCATCAATGCGGTCACCAAGTCCGGCACCAACGAGTTCCACGGTTCGGTGTACTACGTGTACAAGGACGCCGACAGCATGGTCGGCAAGCGCGACGGCAAGGACTACGCGCTGTTCGACACCGACATCACCAAGGGTGTCACCATCGGTGGCCCGATCCTCAAGGACAGGCTGTTCTTCTTCGGTTCGTACGAAGAGCAGACGATCAAGAACTTCGGCGGTGAATCCTCTTCCGATGGCCTGGCCAACGGCAACGTCACCCAGGCCGAGATCGACGAGGCGATCGCCACTGCGACCGCGCTGGGCATGTTCCCGGGCACCTACGGCTCGACCGGCGTCAACCTGGACAACAAGCGCTACCTGGCCAAGCTGGACTGGAACATCAGCGACAACCACCGCGCCAGCCTGACCTACCAGCAGACCGAGGAGTTCCGCCCGTCGCCCTACGACGACCGTGCCGAGAACGTGATCCTCAGCAGCCACTGGTACGACATCGACAACATCACCAAGAACACCTCGCTGCAGCTGTTCAGCGACTGGACTGAGAACTTCTCCACCGAGGTCAAGCTGAGCAAGCAGACCTTCGACCAGGTCAACGGCAACGCGATCAACCAGCCGGAAGTCGAGATCGAAACCGCGAACGGTGGCTCGATCTTCATCGGCGAGGACAACAACCGCCACGAGAACCAGATCAATACCGAGCGGCTCGCCGGGTCGATCTCCGGCACGTTCTACGCCGGCGACCACGTCATCAAGGGCGGCGTCGACTACCAGCGTCACGACGTGTTCAACCTGTACGGCCGCGACCTGCATGGTTCGTACGTGTTTGCCAACCTGGCGGACTTCGCCACCGGCAACTACGACCAGTACGACCTGCGCACGCCCGCTCCGGGCTTCACCATCAACGACACCGCCGCCGCGCTGGTCTACACCCAGGTCAGCCCGTTCCTGCAGGACACCTGGCAGGTCAATGACCAGCTGTCGCTGATGTATGGCGTGCGCGTCAACATCCCGAAGGCCAACAAGGCGCCGGAAAGCGCACCGGGCTTCGAGCAGGCCTTCGGCTATTCGAACGCCTACAAACTCGGTTCGGGCAACAAGGTCATCCTGCCGCGCTTCTCGTTCAACTACAGCTTCGATACCGAGCGCTACTCCCAGTTGCGCGGCGGCATCGGTTCGTTCCAGAGCGTGCCGCCGTTCGTCTGGCTGGCCAACCCGTACCAGAACAACGGCGTCACCCTGCTGTCGTATCGCTCGTTCGACCCGGCGACCACGCCGTTCAGCGCGGATCCCTACAACCAGAACGTGCCGGGCAACGGCAGGGGCTTCTCGATCGACACCATCGATCCGGACTTCAAGCTGCCGACCGTCTGGAAATTCAGCCTGGGCTACGACGCGGAACTGCCGTGGTACGGGCTGATCGGCTCGGTCGAGCTGCAGTCCATCCGCGCCAGGGATGCCGCCTTCTACCGCGCGATCAACATCGGTGCCTACAACCCGGAGTCGGGCCTGTACGACGCGCCGACCGGGCAGATGGCAGACGGCCGCGGAAGCTACTGGTGCACGATGGGTTCGATCTCGAGCTCGAACAAGAACTGCGGCCGCGATTCCAACTTCAGCAACCAGTCCACCATCCTGGGCAACACCGACAAGGGCTTCTCCAACTCGGTGACGTTCTCCTTGAACAAGCCCCTGGCCAACGGCTGGTACGGCAACATCAGCTACACCTATACCGATGCCCAGGAAGTGGGTTCGGATGCCAGCTCGCAGGCCTGGTCGAGCTACCAGTTCGTGTCGCGGGTCAACCCGAACGAGGAGATCTCCACCAACGCCAGCCGCGCGATCCGCAACTCGATCAAGGCTTCGCTGGGCTGGGAGCGTGCGTTCTTCGGTGACTACAAAACCAGCGTCACCGCCTACTACAACGGTCGCAACGGCCTGCCGTACACCTGGCTGATCGACGGCGACATGAATGGTGACGGCATCTTCCAGGATCCGGCCTACATCCCGCTGGTCGACGATTCCAAGGTGAGCTACGGCTCGGCCACGCCTGCCCAGATTGCGGCGTTCCACGAGTACATCTCGAACAACCCGTACCTGCAGGCGCGCCGTGGCCAGATCGCCGGCCGCAACGAAACCCGGATGCCGTGGGTCAACCAGCTGGACCTGAGCATCCAGCAGGAGCTGCCGGGCTTCTTCAAGGAGCACAAGTCGATCGTCCGCCTGGACGTGTACAACTTCCTCAACATGCTCAACAAGGACTGGGGCCTGACCAAGCAGATCAACGGCTTCGACACCCGTTACTTGGCGCGCCTGGGCGGGGTCAATCCCGATGGTTCCTACGTGTACGACCTTGGCAGCGCTACCAAGCCGTCGTGGCAGAACCTGAGCACGTACGACGCGGACTCGCGCAACCCCTCGCGCCTGGTGTCGCGCTGGTCGCTGCTCCTGACCCTGCGTTACGAGTTCTGATTCCACTGCAAGCTGCGACATCGGACGGCCGGGGCGACCCGGCCGTTTCTTTTTTGGACGGATGCCAACCATCCAGGTGCCAGCACCTGCTCGCACTGCCCGGGCTGCGTTAAAGTCCCTGTCCGACGACAAGCACAAGACCAGACGACTGAATGACCAAGATCCAGGACACCCCGGCGACGACTCCGCTTCCCACCGTCAACGCCCGCATCTACCCGCGCGGCGGCCTCGACATCCTCTCGCGCGACGAGGTCGCGCGCCTGCGCGGCGCCTCGACCGGCGGCATGCACGACCTGCTGCGCCGCTGCGCGCTGGCCGTGCTCACCACCGGCAGCACCTCGGACGACCCGCGCGCGGCGCAGGAGCTCTATCCGGATTTCGACATCGAGGTGCGCCAGCAGGATCGCGGCGTGCGCATCGACCTGGTCAATGCGCCGGCGATGGCCTTCGTCGACGGCGTGATCATCCGCGGCGTCGCCGAGCTGCTCGCGGCCGTGGTGCGCGACCTGATCTACACCGCGATCGAACTCGCCCCGGAATACGCCGACGAACTCGACACCTCCGGCGGCATCACCGACGCCGTGTTCCGCCTGCTGCGAAACGCCACCGTGCTGCAGCCGGCCGATCCCAACCTCGTGGTCTGCTGGGGCGGCCACTCGATCGGCCGCGACGAGTACGAGTACACCAAGAGCGTGGGCTACGAACTGGGCCTGCGCGGCCTGGACATCTGTACCGGCTGCGGCCCGGGTGCGATGAAGGGGCCGATGAAGGGCGCCACCATCGCCCATGCCAAGCAGCGCCAGCGCCGCATGCGCTACATCGGCATCACCGAGCCGGGCATCATCGCCGCCGAATCGCCCAACCCGATCGTCAACCACCTGGTGATCATGCCGGACATCGAAAAGCGCCTGGAGGCGTTCGTCCGGCTCGGCCACGGCATCATCGTGTTCCCGGGAGGCGTCGGCACCGCCGAGGAGATCCTCTACCTGCTCGGCATCCTGTTGCGCGAGGAAAACGCACGGCTGCCGTTCCCGCTGATCCTCACCGGCCCGGTGGCATCGGCGCCGTACTTCGAGCAGATCGACAAGTTCATCCGCCTGACCCTGGGCGACGCCGCGACCGGGCGCTACGAGATCATCGTCGGCGACCCGCAAAAGGTGGCCAAGCGCATGGCCGCCGGGATCGGCAGCGTGCGCGAGTACCGCCTGGCGCAGAAGGACTCGTTCTACTTCAACTGGTCGCTGGACGTGCCGCTGGAGTTCCAGCAGCCCTTCCAGCCCACGCACGAGGCGATGGCCGCGCTGGACCTGCACCACGGCCGCAAGCCGCACGAACTGGCCGCCGACCTGCGCCGCGCCTTCTCCGGCATCGTCGCCGGCAACGTCAAGGAAGACGGCATGCGCCGGATCGAGCAGCATGGCCCGTTCAAGATCCACGGAGACAAGGACATGATGGAGTCGCTGGACGCCTTGCTGCGGGCGTTCGTCGAGCAGCGCCGCATGAAGATCAGCGGCGACTACAGGCCCTGTTACGAAGTGGTCGCGTAGGTCGGGGCTACGCCCCCGACGCTTCCGCTGTACCCGAGCGGGCTATGCCCCGACGCCGCTGCGCCCCCGACGCGCCCGGCCTCCGACAGACGCCGTGCGGCCGCCCCACGCCCGCGCCTGAATCACCCCAATGGCAACACCATTCGCACGAGGTGGCGCCCGTCCTCGACGCGCGCCTCCACCCGGCCGCGGCCTTCGGTCAGCGCGTCCACGCGTTCGCGCGCGGACGACAGCCCTACCGCATGCCCGCCGTTTCCACCGGCAAGGCTCGGCATGTCGTTGCCCACGCTGACGACAACCTCGCTGGCGCTGACCTGCACCGACACGTCGACGCGCCCGCCCTGCGGCAAACGCTCGATTCCGTGGCGGATCGCGTTTTCCGCCAGCGGCTGGATCGACAGCGACGGCACCTGTACGTCCGGCAAGGTGTCCGGAACATCCCATTCAAGCCGGAGCCGCTCGCCGAAGCGGAGCGATTCGATGTCCAGGTAGCGCTGAGTCAGTGCCAGCTCGTCGGCCAGGGGAATATGCTGCGGCCCGCGCAGCGCGCAGCGGAACAGGTCGGCCAAGTCAAGCAGCACCCGTTCGGCCTCGTCCGGACGCGCATGCACCAGCGCCGCGCCGGTATTGAGGGTGTTGAACAGGAAATGGGGTTGAATTCTTGCCTGCAGCGCTTCCAGTTCCAGCTGCTTGGCGCGCAACAGCAGCTGCTGCGCGTGCAAGTAATTCTGGAAGGCCACGAGCGCCAGGAGGCCCACTACCAGTGCCATCGCCAGTAGTTGCAGCACGAACTGCACACCGCTGCTCGCCGGGTCCATGGCCAGCTCTAAGACTTGCCATGCGCCAACGGCGACTATCGCCGTCAGCGCCAGTAGCAGGCCCAGGCACGCCCAAGCCATCGCCGGTGCCGAGAGTCTGGCC
Organism: Luteimonas mephitis DSM 12574; assembly: GCF_000422305.1. GTDB lineage: Bacteria > Pseudomonadota > Gammaproteobacteria > Xanthomonadales > Xanthomonadaceae > Luteimonas > Luteimonas mephitis. Next base: position 520,196 of record NZ_AULN01000012.1, read on the forward strand.
AGCTGGCGCCGCGACAGGTAGATCGCCCCGAGCGTGCCCAGCGCGATCCATTGGATACCCAGCGAGGCCAAGCCGAAGCGCACCAATCGGTCGCCTTGGCCGCCGGGCGCCAGCGTCAGTATCAAGGCGAGCGCCTCACCGGCCAGCAGTATGGTGATCAGCGCGGTCGGGCGCCAAAGCGATTCCAGCGGATTGGATGGCGAAGAAGGTGGCAAGGACGGCTCTCCCCCAATTCGTGTGTGGCAAGCATTCAACGGCGCGCGAGGGGCATCTGACCGCCCGTGCCGGGGAACAGGCCGCTCATCGGCGCTGCGTGGCCATCGTCAATCACCGTCGCTACCGTGGCAATCGGAACTATAGGGGGCAGTATGCCGAGGTTATGGGGCAACATGCTGGTCGAGTGCCGGAAACAGCGGAGGCGCTTGCGGCATACCGGGTTCACGCTGATTGAACTCATGGTGACGCTGGCGGTGGCGGGAATCCTGGCAGCCATCGCCGTGCCCAGCATGACGGGCCTGCTCAATGCCAATCGCCTGAGTGGTGCGTCGGGCGAAGTGACCGCCACCTTGCAGTTGGCGCGTGCCGAAGCGATACGCCGCAATGCCCGGGTCACGGTCTGTGCCAGCAACGATGGCCTCACCTGTGCCAACAGCGGCACGTGGGCACGCTGGATCGTCCTTGGTGCTGACAACAGCGCGGGAGCCAACGAAGTGATTCGCGACCAGACCCCGTCCGGTTCGGTGCAGATCATTGGCCCGGCGGCAGGCATCGTCTTCCGCCCCTCGGGCATCATCGATGCGCAGGCCACAGTCACCGCATGCGTGCCGGTGTCCAACCCGGCGCAGAACCAGCGGGTCATCACCGTGATGATCAGCGGCAGCCTTTTCACAACTCCTCACGATGGCGGCGGTGCGTGCGCATGATTCTTTTTCGGGAAGCTGTTTCAGTCGTTCGTCGTCGTTGCAACGGTGCGGCGAATGCCGCCACGCAAATGCGCGGCATCAGCCTGGTCGAAGTCCTTGTATCTGTCCTGGTGCTGGGCGTGGGCATGTTGGGCATTGCCGCCATGCAGTCGGTGGCATTGCGTGGGGGGCAGAGTTCATTGGAAAGCACACAGGCAGTGATGCAGACCACCGCGATCATCGAGGCGATGCGGGCCAATCGTCTCAACGTGGCCGGCTACGACACCGGCGGTGCCATGCGCTGCACAACCACGGCCGCCACGACCCTGGCCGGAAACGACCTGAACGCCTGGGTGAGTTCGCTGCAAGACACCATCACCCGCGGCGATGCATCCGCCTGCGGTCAGATCAGCTGCGCCGCGAATGACTGCCTGATTACCGTGCAATGGAATGACCAGCGCGCGGGTGGTCTGGGAACACGGCAACTCGTCACCAGGGCCAGCATATGAACAACCACAACGCAGCTGTGCGGCACGTGGCCGGTTTCGGCCTGATCGAACTGATGATCGCCATGGTGCTTGGTTTGCTGGTGCTGGGCGCAGCGTTCGCGGTCTTCCAGTCCAACCAGCGCACATACGGCGCCAACGAAGAGCTGAACCGGATCCAGGAAAGTGCCCGTGTGGCCTATGAAATGATGTCGCGGGACATCCGTTCGACCGGCAGTTCGGCGTGTTCCAACGAAGCCCTGGTCATGGGAACGGACGACACCAGCATTGCCTTCAGGGCTCCGATTAGCGGCGACGCCAACGCGCTGGCCCTGACTTCGGCCGACGACCTGTCCTATCGCGTGCTCACCGCCACGACGAATTCGGTCACGCTAACCGAGGACAACCCCGTGGCGTCCGACATCTTCGATGAGGGCGACATCGTCATGGTCTGCAATGCGTCGATGACCGGATTCGTCGAGGTGGCATCGACGTCGGGGAAGGTGGTTACATTCAAGACATCGCTTGAGTTCGATCCGTCGGATACGAGAAATGCCGCGGCCGGCAGCATTTCCATCGCCCGGATGCGCAGTTCCCTTTGGTCCGTCGACGCCAATGGCAGGGGAGGCAATTCCCTGTTCGTATCGCGGTTCGGTGGTGCGGAACAGGAAGTTGCGGAAGGTGTGCAGGAGCTGGCAATGACCTTTCATCAGACGTCCGGCGGCAATCCCGATGTCTATACCGCCACGCCCAGCGACTGGGCTTACGTCAATGCCGTCCGCATGACGATGCAGCTCGATGGCAAGCAGCAGGTCGAGGGCGACACTCTCACGCGAAACGCAGCCACGGTGATCGGAATCAGGAGTCGCATGCCATGAATGCTATCCAATGCAATGCCTTTCGCCCGCGACGGAGACAAGCCGGCATCTCGCTCCTTGTCGTCCTGATCCTGTTGCTGGTTACGTCTGTACTCGGTATCGCCGTATTGCGTAGTTCGGCCATGCAGGAACGCATGAGCGGCAACATGTACGACCGCAGTCTGGCCATGCAGGCGGCAGAACTCGGCTTGAACGCCGGCCAGCAGGCGCTGAACGCCGCGCCGAAGTGGCAGGACACCGTGCCTGTCGACCAGGACTGCATTGACTCGAGCATCTGCCCGACCTTCAAGAAGCAGGGCGAAGCGACGTGGAGGGCGGGGCCGATTCTGGGCGCCAGCGACTCGAACGTACCGGACACGCCCAGCGACTACTGGATCGAATATCTCGGCATCAACCAGGCCCACATGGAGACAGGCGGCACGATCCCCTCGCCCGATTCCGTGACCACCGGCCCGATGTACCGCATCACCGCCCGCAGCCAAGGCAACGGCCGCGCCGAGGTGATCCTGCAGAACGACGTCATCTATCGCTTCCCGCGGCTGTGAATCCTATGAAAACCCAACGCATGCACTCTCGTCGCGCCAAGCCGGTACAGCGCCAGTGGTGGTCCGCGCCCGCTGCCTTCCTGGTCACCATGCTGGCCTTGCCGGTCAATGCAGATATTGCGATTCCGGACGATCCGCTGACCACGGCTGCACGCGTTGCGCCGAACATCCTGTTCATCCTGGATGACTCGGGATCGATGGCGTTTGAAACCATGCCGAGCGCGCAAGTTGGAACCATCTGTAGAAGGAACAGTTCAAACAACTGCATCAGCGGAACCAATATCACCGACACCACGTATGTCGGCAATACGCTTTACTACAATCCGGCGGTCATTTATCAGCCGTGGATGCAGGCGAACGGGAATCGCATGACCGGCGGTACCAGTTACAGCGCTGCATATGGCAGCTTCAATCTGGTAGGCGGTACAACCATTAATCTCGGCAGTTCCAATAGTTGCCACACGTTCAACAGGAACACCAATGCCACTGTGGACGAGCCCTCGTCTGGTACGAATGTTTGTGGCGGAGAGCAGGTCTTTTATGTGCCTAGGGATCCGTCCAACACAGGCAATTCCTACCTGCGAGATGCCAGTAATTACTATCGATATCGAATCGCATCAGGCGGATCGAGGATAGAGCGCGCTTCGTGGGGGGGCGTGGTTGAAACAACGCAGAATGTCGCGGTCACCCCCAATGCAGGTTCTGTTCGTGGCAATGGGAGCAACACCCATGTGGTAAGTGCGGTTCCGGTGAATGCCAGGCTCGAGATCTCGATCAGGTCGACCCAACGGTCGGTGCTGTATGTGGTTAAGGCACCCGGTGGGGACAATGTCTGTAATGGGCAGGTAAACGAAGGAAACACGCAAGCTTGCACGATAAATTCCACTAGCGCAGGCTCGTATCAGGTGATTACGTCGCGATGGAATAACACGAACTCCGACGCGAGCTATTCCTTGTCGGCGAGCTACTTCAGTACGAATCGCTGCGGCACGGGTTCCGGAGCAAACGACTGGGTCGATTGCACGGCTACTCTGCCTACGACTACACGTGACCTGGGCGCCGAGCTAAGTAACTTTGCCACTTGGTTCTCCTATCATCGGACCCGCATGAAGGCTGCGAAGGCCGGGGCCAGCGATGCGTTCAATCCGCTGGACAGCAAAGTGCGCGTGGGCTTCCGCACCATCTGGGAGCGTGGGGCGAGCCACGACAAGCCGATTCCCGTCGATGACGGCAACGACGGCCGTTTCGTGGACAATCCGAACGATCCGAATACGGTCGGCGACGAGTCCACGACCACGCGCTCAACCTGGTACAGGCGGCTCCAGAGTGCAATTGGTTACAACGGCACTCCCTTGCATGGCGCGCTGGACAAGGCTGGCCAGTATTTTAGCGATACCAGCGCCACGGGCCCCTACGGGCCGCAGGCGACTGTAGACCAGTACAGTTGTCGGCAGAACTTCGCCATTCTGACAACAGACGGCTATTGGAATGACTCCTCGAACTACAGCGGTAGCCTGAGCAACGGCTCCTGGAGTGGCGGGGTAGGCGAACAAGACAATGCTGCTGGAGCCACGATCACCGGATCAAACAGTCAGAGCTATACGTACTCGCCGGCAGCGCCCTACAAGAGCAGCGATTCCGGGACCTTGGCCGATGTGGCCATGAAGTACTGGAAGAACGACCTGCGCACGACGCTGACCAACAATGTGCCCAAGAGTGATGCAGACCCTGCGTTCTGGCAGCACATGGTGACCTTCGGCATTTCCATTGGCTTGGCCGGAACCAGCGGGTGGAACTCGGTCGAGGATGTGCCGGCTACCGCTACGTGGAACAATCCGAACAACGCAGAAGACGCTGACCGCATCGACGATTTGCTGCATGCTGCCGTCAATGGCCACGGCGCGTTCGTATCGGCGTCCAACCCGTCGGAATTCACGGCAGGTCTGGCAAAGGCACTGGCTGCCATTGCCCAGCGCACCAGTTCGTACTCCAACGTTGCAACCAATGCCGCGTCCTTGCGGACCGGTGGGCTGGTGTTCAACGCCAGCTATGTGTCCGGCACCTGGACAGGCGCGGTGAAGGCCTGGGCGCTTGATGAGAATCGCGAACCGGCTGCAGAAGCATGGTCGGCAACCATGCCGAGATGGAACACACGCAAGGTGTTCACCTCAAGAGGCACTGGTGGAGCAACTTTCCCGACAACGGCGCAGGAAGCCGCGTTGCTTCGCGAAGGTACGCCGGTTAACTACCCGGTCACTGGCCAGGAGAACGCCAATTACATCAAGGGAGACCAAAGCAGGGAACTCGCCAATGGTGGTCTCTTGCGCAACCGCACCAGCGTCCTGGGGGATATCGTAGGTTCTTCACCGGCCTATGTGGAAGATACCAATACGCTGTATGTCGGCGCGAACGACGGCATGTTGCATGCATTCAATGCCAGCACGGGCGTGGAGCAGTTCGCCTATGTCCCAGGCATCATCAATTTCAATCATCTGGCCACGTTGAGCCGGGGCGACTACACCCACAGGTTCTTCGTCGACGGCCCCATCGTCGTCAGTAGCAGGAAGCTTACGCCGAACAAGAACCTGCTGGTGGGTGCGCTCGGCCGGGGTGGCAAGGGGCTATACGGTCTCGACGTGACTACTCCCGGGTCGTTCGGCACAGGTGATGTGGAGTGGGAGCTTGCCGAAACAGATGGCGAGAACATGGGGCTCGTACTGGGCAGGCCGATTCTTGCCGATGTCAGGACCAGCGCTACGACCCGCACCGCGGCAGCCGTGCTGGGCAATGGTGTGAACAGCAAGAATGGCAGGGCGGTGCTTCTAGTAGTGAACCTGGCAACGGGTGATGTCATTCGCGAGATCGACACTGGGGTTGGTTCGGTAGCAACCCCCAACGGACTGTCCGCGCCGACCGGCACGGTTGGCCCGGATGGCAAGTCCCTTGCCTATGCCTATGCGGGCGATCTGCTGGGCAATGTCTGGAAGTTCGACCTCACGAAATCCAACCCGGACGATTGGACTGCCACCAAGCTGTTCACGGCGGTCAGTGATGTTACCGGCAAGGCCCAGCCGATCACGGGTGGGATTACGGTGGCACTCGACCCTCGTACTTACCGCCGTTGGGTATTGTTTGGCACTGGCAGCTACTTGACCGTCGCCGATGCCGAGGACAAGACGCCGTTGGCGCAGAGCATGTACGGCATCATCGATTCGGGCAGTG
>NZ_AULN01000013.1 GCF_000422305.1 Luteimonas mephitis DSM 12574
TGTTCCTCTCCGGCTGCGCCCACTCGAATCCGCCCGCCTCTCCATTCTCGGCACAGGACCTCGCCGCCATGACCGCACCCACCACGCCGCCCGGCAACCCGACGCTCACCGCCGAGGAGATCGGCAAGCGGTTCCTGAAGCTGATCGAGGGGCTGGAATCTCGGAGCGATCTCACTCCGGCGCGCATCGAGGAAGTCGTCGGGATTTCACTCAACCCGAAACCTGGAACCTTGGGCGCCGTGTTCCGGAGCGAGGATCTAGGCGGCGGATGGCGGTACGCGTTCGACTACATACCAGCGTCGCCCTCACTGCTGCAGGGCGTTGGCCTTTCCTTCGAGAACGAGGTGGATAGCTATTCCAACATGACGCCCATTTGCAGAGTCGGTTTCGACGACTATCACAACCGGCTGAAGGCGATGGGATTTCGCGACACACCTATCCATGGCGAAATTGGCGAGCTCCGAAGTTGGCGCTATTACAAGAACGACATCACGATCTCCATCATTCCACAGAACGTGGTCGCCGGAGAACCCGGCCGGCTTTGCGTGAAGTCCATCGGGACATTGAACTGATCCAGGGAAGGAGCCCGGGATGGCCAAGCCCAATCCGCAACTCGAAGCCGCGCTGGCGCAGTTCGCAGCCCGGCCGGGCACGACGCCCGACCAGCAAGCGCAGCTGCGCGCCGCGCTGGCCGCCGACGCCGACCGGCTCGCGCAGCTCAACCAGGACGCCGCGCTTGGCCGGATCACCGGCTTCGCGCTCGAAGCCGCCGGCAGCGCCACGCAGATCGGCCGCTACGACAAGCACACCGGCGTCGTCTCCCTGCCGGCGACCAGCTTTCAAGCCGGCCGCAGCGCCGCCAGCCACGACCTGCAGTCGGTGATCGCGCTGCAGTCGATGTCGGTCGACTTCGCCCACCAGGCCTATCGCGACCTGGCCAATCGATCCCATGCCGTCAACGGCGACATGCTGGACAACCTGCAGTCCACGCTCAACGGCTCGCCGGTGCTCGCCGGGCAGGCCAAGGCCGCGGTCACGCAGGGGCACCTGGAGCGCTTTGCCATCCTTGACCCGGCGATGTCCGCCGGCGCGACCTACGACGGCAGGGACACGGTCAAGGCGATGAACCTGCCGGCGCAGGTGCTGCAGACCGGCTCCGCCGCCAATCCGCAGGGGCGATACGACGCGCGCGACCTGACCTTCGTGATCGGGCACGAACTCCAGCACGGCTTCAATCACCAGACAAAGCTCAAGGCGACCCAAGTTTTCCTGGAAGACATCCGGCTGCAGGCCGGCGTCAAAGGCCCCGTGCACGATTACACGGACGAACTGAAAGCCTATATCCAGGCCGGACGCGAGGACGAAGCGAAGGCGGAGATCGCCGGGTGGAATGCATTGTTGAGTCGAGAGAGACAACTGAATGCAAAAGCTGTTGGCCCAGATTTAATGCTGGCGACCAAGAACGGCAGAGCGCTAGATTTCGTCGAGCAGGACAAGAGCGCTTCCTTTATCAAGGCAATCGCCAAACCCGGCCTCACCTTCAACCCCGACGGCTCACTGTCCCAGACCCCGGCCAACGTCGCCGCGATGGGCCGGCACTACTTCGATCGCCCCTCGCCGAACTACGCGCAGCCCGGCCAGCGGTCGGTCGGCATCGGCGAACACCGGGATCTCGCCGGCAACCCGCGGCCGACCGCGGACTACCCCAACTACTACGGCACTTGGGCATGGGAGCAGATTCTCGCCGCCGAGGAGCGCGCCGGCACGCTCCATCAAGGGGCTGCGCCGCGGATCACTGCGAACATGGCCGGCGTCGGCCTGAGGGAAGACCTGATCGAGATGGAGGGGCTGGACCTGGGCCGCAACAAGGCGCGCCGACCCTATTACGACAGCGCCACCACGCCGGCAAGCCTGCACCACTTCGACCACACCCAGGACGGCAGCGTCCATCCGGCCCACGACCACCAGCACGTGCCGGTGGCGCCGGCGCGTCGCGGCCCCGACGATCCCCGGCACCCCGACCACGCCATGCTCGAGCAGATCCGCGCCGGCGTGCGCGGCATCGACGAGGGCTTGGGCAAGCCCAACGACGTCATGAGCGAACGCGTCAGCCGCGGCCTGTTGGCGGCGTGCAAGGGCCATCGAGAAACGCCCGGCGGCGCCGGAGCCGCAAATGCCCTGGGCCGAGTCGATCACGTGGTGCTGGGCACGACCGGCAACATCTTCGCCGTCGAGGGGCGCTTGGACGACCCCGCCCACAAGCGCGCAGCGGTGCACGTGGAGGACGCGATCCGCACGCCGGTGGAACAGTCGGACAAGCGGCTGCAGGCCGCCAACCAGGCCATCGAGCGGGAGCAATCACGCGCACGGCAGCCGATGCACGACATCGACGACACCGTCCGCGCCGGCCCCGCGATGTCGATGTAGAACGGGGAGAACGGCACGGGCGTGTCCGCGGATCGCCCTACAGGATTGGTGCCAGCCCCGCGCCGAAGCCGGTGAAGATGCGGGTCATCAGCGACTTGAAGCCGACGCTGACCTCGGGGAAATCGCCCACCGGCTCGTAGCATTTGCGGAATCCCGGGTCCGACGGCGGCAGCGGCAGCGGGCACCCGGGGCCGGGCACGAATTCGTAGCTGGTCGCGTAGCGCACCGGCCACAGGTCGAAGATCGGGAGGTGCTCGGAGATCTTCGCCAGCGAGTACTCCAGGCCGGAAAAGACCGGCGGCTTGTCGCGACGGGCGATGGTCCAGGCGTTGCCAGGCGCCATGTCGCGGCGGATGCTCGCGGCCAGCTCCTTCGCGAATGCGGGGTCGTCGATCACCACCGCGCTCTCGGTGTTGTAGTGGTCGCCGCGCGGGTCGAAGTTGTGGGTGCCGACCACGCCGATGCGCTCGTCGATCACCATCGACTTGGCATGCAGGCCCCAGCGCACGCCGCCGCGCGCCAGCGGCACCGGCTCGTTGGCGGAAAAGCCCGACCAGCGCAGCGCCGAATATTCGCGCCCGAGCGGGCGCCGGCCGCTGCCGGGCTTCGGCACCTGGGTGAACACCGGCGTGCCGTCGTCGCGCCAGCTCACCCCGAACGCACCGGTGGCCTCGGGATCGATCGGCGCATCGGCCGGGAACGGCTTGAACTCGTGGATCTCGAAACCGAAGTCGCGCAGGTAGCGGCGCTTGTACTTGTACGACAGCGCGTAGGTGATGAACGCGTCGGTCGCCGCCAGGCTGTTGGTCGAGACCAGCACCCGCGGCGGGTCTTCGCGGTCGTGCAACTCGCGGAACAGGTCCTGCGCAGCCGGCGACAGCACCAGGTACGGTGTTTGCAGCAACACCTCGGACTGCGCCGCGGCGACCAGTTCGCGCAGGCCGAGGGTGGACGTGGCGATTTCATCCTCGCGCGAGCGCCGGTGCTTTCGCGGCAGGTCGGCGATGAACGTCACCCGGTCCACCGGCAGCGCCGCCGACACCAGGCGCCGGTCGACCAGCGCGTCGTCGGCCGCGTCGCGGGCCATGCGCCGCGCACGCGCGGGCAGGTCGAACTGCGGCTGCGGCAGAGCCGGCACGCCTTCGCGCAGGATGCGCTTGCCCACGTCGACCAGTTCGGCGATGCGGCGGGTGCGGCGCGCATCCCAGAACGCGTCGAAGTTGGCGGACATCTCGCCCGTCACCGGTCCGGCCACCAGCACGTCGCGGTCGCGGAAGTTGTAGACCGGGTCCCAGTCGTAATAGTCGTTCTGGTAATTGCGCCCGCCGGTGATGCCGACGATGCCGTCGACCAGCAGCAGCTTGCTGTGCATGCGCTGGTTCAGGCGTCGCCAGCAGCAGGCCGCCGCCAGCACGTACTGCGCGTAGTTGATGTGCGCCCGCCCCAGCACCGGGTTGTAGATGCGCAGCTCGAAGTTGTGGTGGGCACCGGCCAGCGCGGCCAGGGTATCGACGTGGCGCAGCGCCGAGAGCTGGTCGATCAGCACCCGCACCCGCACCCCGCGCCGCGCCGCGGCCAGCAGTTCGCCGAGCACCAGCTGGCTGGCATCGTCCTCGTCGAAGATGTAGGTCTGCAGGTCGATCTCGCGGGTCGCGCTGCGGATCAGGTTCAGCCGCGCCAGCAGCGAGTCCTGGCCGTAGTCGAGCAGCAGTGCGTAGTGGTGAGGCGCCCCGGGCGAGCTTTGCGCGTAGGCACGGGTGCCCAGCGCGCGCAGCGGCGACGGGTCGGCGCAGGCATCGGCACGGTCGCAGGTGTCGATGCTGGACTGCGCCTGCACCGCTGCCTGCAGCGCGCGCTCACGCTGCAGCGGCGACAGGCTGGTGCAGGCGGATGCCGACAGCAGCAGCCACGGCAGCAGCAGGCGCGCCCATCGCTTCACGTGCCGCGCTCGGGCACGGCGTGCTCGGACATGGCGCGCTTGGGTATGTCGTGGCCGGGCATGTCGTGGCCGGGCATGGTGCGCACGCGCAGCGAGAACACCACCTTGCGCGACAGCGCGAAGCCCCAGCGATCCATGCCGTAGTCGTTGCGGTCGATGCTGCCCCTGGCGACGATGTCGCACTCCACGCCCGGACGCTCGCAGGTCGCGGGCTGGATGACGAAGCTCTCGCGCCGCTGCACGCCGCGGATCGTGACCCGCCCGCCAAGCCGGCCGCCGTGGCGGGTCAGGCTGCTGGCGTACGGTTCGGATTCGAACTCCACCCACGGGTAGCGGTCGGCCTCGAAGAAGCCCTCGCCGCGGGTCAGGCGGGTGAAGGTGGTGCTGTCGTCGATCACGACGTCGGTCGCCGCCAGCCGCAGCCGCACCTGCCGACGGCCGTCGGGCAGGGTCGCGATCTCGCCTTCGTAGCGGGGAAAATGGCCGATCAGGGTCTTGCCCCAGCGCGTCTTCAGGGTGAAGCCGATCGCGGACGTGGCCGGGTCGATCCCGGCCGCGCGCACGGAGGCCAGCAGCAGCACGATGGTCAGGCAGGCGGCGGCGAGCGCCGCAACGACGTCCCGTGGGGTCACGGCCACCAGAACGCGGACAGGGACGCGATGCCCGGTTCGATCTCGCCTTCCTTCGGCAGTGCCAGCACCGCGATGCCCGCCGGCGGCATGCCGCGGTAGTCGCCGGACTGGCCGCTGTGCATCAGCGCGACCAGGCGCTCGAGGCCCGGGTTGTGCCCCACCACCAGCAGCCGGTCGACGGCCTGGTGGCGATCGACCAGCGTGGCCAGCGTGCCCGGCGACGCCTCGTAGATGTCGTCCTCCAGGCGCTGGTCGACGTAGCCGATCTGCCCGAGCACCGCCTCGAGCGTCTCGCGCGTGCGTCGCGACGGCGAGCACAGCACCAGGTCCGGGACCAGCCGCTGCTCGCGCAGCCAGCGGCCGGCGGCCTCGGCCTCGGCATTGCCCTCGGCTGACAGCGGCCGGTCGAGGTCGGGCTGCCCGGGCGCGGACGACTCGGCATGGGCGTGGCGCAGGAGGATCAGTTCGCGCATCACTTCTTCAGCCACTTCAGCAGCGGTTGCCAGTCGTCCTGATGATCACGGACCTGGGCCGAATGGTAGTCGAACAGGCTCTTGCCCAGCCCCACCAGCAGCACGTAGGCCTGGCTGTCGCGCAGTTGCGCGACCACCGGGTAGGGCCACTGCGCGAGCAGCTCCAGCGCCTGCTGCGAGGCGTTGGTCCACGGCTTGAGCCGGTTGCCGACCAGGCCCACCCGCAGCTGGCCGCGGCGGATGCGCGGGTGCTTGGCCAGCGAGTTGAGGAACGGCACGGTCGCGTCGATGTCCAGCGACGACGGCAGCACCGGCACCACCAGCGTGTCGGCGTGCTCGAGGAAGCCGTCGAGGTCTTCGCGCATGGCACCGGCGGGCGCGTCGATGACCACGCGCTGGGCGTCCTCGGGCACCATCCGGCGCCAGCCCTTGTGGGTCCCGTCGAGCGGCAGCACCGCGCTTTCCAGCCCCGCCCGGCGCTCGGCCCAGCGGGTCGAGGATCCCTGCGGATCGGCATCGACCAGGACCGTCCGCTGCCCCGACAACGCCGACTGCGCGGCGAGATGGGTTGCGATCGTGGTCTTGCCGACACCGCCCTTGGAGCTGGCCACCAGCACTGTCTTCATGCGCTTCCTCTCGAATCGACGAAACGATCCGCGAGGGTACACCGGCCCGGGGACGGCCGCGACCGGGAGGCCTCGACGCGGTCGCGCGGCCGTCGCTATCCTCCCGGGATGGGGAACCGGCAGAGCGCAGCGTGGTCTTGATGCAGGGACGGGGATGCGCGCAGCGGCGCGAAGGACGCACCGTGGACCACGCGCCATGATCGAACTGCAGCAGGTGCACCGCCGCTATGCGATGAGCGGGCAGACCGTGCATGCGCTGGCCGGCGTGGACGTGACCATCGCCGCCGGCGAGTTCGTGGCCGTCACCGGGCCGTCGGGTTCGGGCAAGTCGAGCCTGCTCAACATCCTGGGCTGCCTCGACCATCCCAGCAGCGGCCGCTACCTGGTCGAGGGCCGCGACGTGGCCATGCTCGACGACGAGGCCAGCAGCGACATCCGCAACCGCCGCATCGGCTTCGTGTTCCAGAGCTTCCACCTGCTGCCGCGGCTGAGCGTGCTGGAAAACGTGCTTCTGCCGCTGCGCTTCCACCGCCAGCCGCCGCCGGGCGCACGGCAGCGGGCGCGCGAACTGCTCGACCGCGTCGGCCTAGGCAACCGCGGCGACCATCGCCCTGGCGAACTGTCCGGAGGCCAGATGCAGCGCGCCGCGATCGCCCGCGCGCTGCTCCTGCAGCCGGCGCTGCTGCTGGCCGACGAACCCACCGGCAACCTCGACTCGAAGAGCGCGGCCGACGTGCTGGACCTGATCGACGAAGTCCACGAAGGCGGCCAGACCGTGGTGCTGGTGACCCACGACCGCGACGTCGCCGCGCGTGCGCCGCGCGAAATCAGCCTGCGCGACGGAAGGATCGAAGCCGATGTCCGGCGTTGACCGCACGGCCGGCGCACGCCGCGCGCCAGCGCTGCTGGCGCTGGCATTGGCCGCATCGGCGGGCGCTCCCGCCAGCGCGGCGGTGCTGACCGGCGAAGTCCGCGCCACCGACGCCCAGGTGCTCTACACGCCGTTCTCCAACAACTCGCCGGTGGTGATCCGCTTCTTCGTGCCCGAGGGCGAGCGCGTGAAGACCGGCGACCCGGTACTGCGCATCGATCCCGGCCAGGCGGCCTCGCAGCTGTCCGAGCTCGACGCCCAGATCGAGCAGGCGCAGGCCACCGCCGCGAAGGCGCTGGCGGAACTGCAGGTCAAGGCGCTGGAGGCCGAGTCCGCGCTGGTCGACGCGCAGGCCGAGCTCGGCGCCGCGCGCCTGGATGCCGGATTGCCGCGCGAACTGGTCTCCGGCCTGGACCATGACCGCTACCAGGGCGAGTTCGACCGCACCACCCGCGAGGCCGCGCTCAAGCAGGCGCAGCTGGCGGCCGCCCGCGACGCGGTCGAGCGCCAGCGCAGCGACAGCGCGCTGGAGGTCAAGAAGCTGCAGCTCAAGCGCGACTACTACGCCACCCTGGCCGCCAACGCCGAGGTCCGCGCCACCCGCGACGGCGTGGTGGTGCACGGCTACAACAACAACTGGCTCGGCGGCCGCATCGACGAAGGCTCTTCGGCGATGCCCGGCAGCGAGGCCGGCCAGGTGGTGGCAGCGGACAGCGCGATGCAGGTGCGCGCCTGGGCGCTGGAGCCCGATCGCCGCGGACTGGAGGTGGGGCAGGTGGTGCGGCTGGCCTTCGACGCCCTGCCCGGCCGCAGCATCGACGGACGCATCGCCGGCATCGCCGGTGCCCCGGAGCCGCGCGCCGAATGGGGGACGGGCAGCTACTTCATGATCGACATCGACTTGCCGCCAAAGAACGGCCTGCCGCTGCTGCCGGGCATGAGCGTGCGCGTCACCGCGCCCGCGCCCGCGGCTGCCGGCAAAGCCGGAGCCGCGCCTTGAAGCCGCTGCCCGCCCGTTTTCTGTCCGCTGGCCTGCTGTGCGCCGGCCTGCTGTGCGCCGCGGCATTGCCCGCCAGCGCCGAAACGCTGCGCATCGACGGCGAGGTCTACGCCCGCAGCAGCGCGCAGATCATGCCGCCGATGGTCCAGGACATGTGGCAGTTCAACATCACCCAGATCGCGCCCGACGGCGCACCGTTGGAAAAGGGCGCGGTGGCGGTCGCCTTCGACGCCAGCACGGTGATGAAGTCGCTGGCCGAGAAGGACAGCAAGCTGCAGGAGAAACAGCGCGAGCTCGACCGCCTGCAGCTGGAGCTGGCCGAACGCGAGCGCAGCAGCCACCTGGAGACCGAAAAGGCGCGCGCGGAGCTCGAAAAGGCCCGCCGCAAGACCGAGCAGCCGCAGGAGCTGATTGCCGGCATCGAGTACCGCAAGCTGGTGGTCGCACGCACCCAGGCCGAGCGCAAGCTGCAGCTGGCGCGCGAACTCGAACGCGCCAACGCACGGCAGCGCACCGAGGAACTGCGGCTGGTGCGCTCGGAGATCGCCCAGCTCGGCGCCGACGTCGCGCGCCTGGGCAAGACCCAGGCCGGGCTGACCGTCACCGCCCCGCGCAGCGGCATCCTGATGCACCGCAGCAGCTGGAACGGCGACAAGTTCGACGTCGGCAGCCAGGTGTGGATGGGCCAGACCATCGCCGAAATCCCCGACCCGGCCACGCTGGCGGTGCGCGCCGAGCTGCCCGAGCGCGACTACCTGCGCGTGCGCCCGGGGATGGCCGCACGGGTGCGGGTGGAGGGCGGCGGCGGCGTGTTCCCGGCCAAGGTCGCCTCGATCGGGCGCACCGTGCGCAGCAAGTCGCAGGTGCAGCCGATCCCGGTGATGGACGTGGAAATCCGCCTCGACAACGCCAAGGCCAGGCTCAAGCCCGGCCAGACCGTGGGGATCGAGCTGACCGTGCCCGGCCTCGCCGCTGCAGCCCCGGCCCCGGCGGTGGCGCCATGAATGCCCTGCACGTCGCGCGCGCCTGGCCGCTGGCCGCAGTCCTGCTGCTGGCCGCCTGCAGCGATCCGCCGGCGCCGGCGGTGACCGAGACGGTCGCTGCCGGTCCGCTGCTGCTGGAAGCGCGCGGCGACGGCGTGCTGCGCTCGTCCAGGCCCACCCCGCTGCAGGTGCCCGGCACCGGCTGGTCGTCGCGCCGGGTCGAATGGATGCTGCCCGAGGGCAGCCGGGTGAAGAAGGGCGATCTGATCGCCCGCTTCAGCAGCGAGGAGAGCGAGCAGGACCTGGCCCAGGCACTGGTCGACCTGCAGCGCAACGCGCTGGCACGCGCGGCCAAGGACGAGGAGCTGGCCAGTGCGCAGGGCCGCGTGGGCGTGGACATGGCCCAGGTCGCCACCGGCCTGGCCATCGCGCGGCGCTATGCCGGCGCCGACCTCAGCACGCTGGCGCGCAACGACGTGCTCGACGCGATCGAGGACGTGCACTACCTCGAAGCGCGCCAGGACACCCTGCAGTGGCAGCGCGACCAGGCCGATGTCCGCGGCGGCGCCGAGCAGGCCCTGCTCGACGCACAGCGCGCGACCTTCGCCCTCGATGCCAAGGCACGCCGCGAAGACCTCGACGCGCTGGAGCTGCGCGCGCCCAACGACGGCGTGCTGATGCTCAGCGCCAACTGGTCCGGGGTGAAGCCCGCGACCGGCGCCTCGCTGTACGCCGGCAGCGAGTTCGGCAGCCTGCCCGACGCCAGCGCGATGGAAGTCGAGCTGTCGCTGCCACAGCTCGAATCGCAGGGCGTGCGCGTGGGACAGGCGGTGGAGATGTTCCCGCTCGGGCGGCCCGGCGACACGATCGCCAGCAAGCTGTCGTGGGTGGCCAGCGCGCCGAAATCACGCAGCCGCCGCGATCCGGTGAAGTACCTGTCGATGCGCGCACCGGTGCCGGCCGAGGCCGCCCTGAAGTTCAACCTGGTGCCGGGCCAGCAGATGCGCGCGCGGATCATCCAGCTCGACGCGCCGAAGGTGGTCAGCGTGCCGAACATCGCCCTGCGCAGCCACGCCGGTGCGCTGGCCGTGCAGGTGCGCGACGGCAGCGATTTCGCGTGGCGCAAGGTCAGGCTGGGCGTGCGCGGCGTCGCGCGTTCGCAGGTGCTGTCCGGGCTGTCGCCCGGCGACCAGGTGCTGCTGGCGACCGCGGCCGTGCCGGAGGACGACGCCAAGGACGACGACGCAGGCAGCGACAAGCCGGGCGCCGAAGCCGGCGACGGCGAAGTCGCGGACACCACCGCGGACGCCGACTCCACCGAAGCCGAAGCCGCGGAGGCGGACAGCCCGTGAACCGCCTGCTCGCCGCGCTGCCCCCGATCTGGCGCGAGGCCGTCGAGGAACTCTGGCGCCGGCGCCTGCGCACCGGCCTGACCCTGCTCGGGCTGGTGTTCGGCGTCGGCGCGATCGTGGCGATGCAGGCGGTCGGCGAAGGCAGCCGCCGCGAGGCGCTGCGGCTGGTCGAGAGCCTCGGCCTGCACAACCTGATCGCGCAGTCCCGCCCGCAGGACGAGGACGCACGCCGCGAGACCCGCGAACGCAGCCTCGGCCTGAGCCTGGCCGACGCGCGCGCCGCGCTGGCGGTGGTGCCGGGCGCGGAGCGCTTCGCCGCCGAGAAGGCGGTCAAGACCTACGCCGTGTTCAGCGACCACGGCCGCAGCGACGCCCAGGCCAGCGGCGTGAGCCCGGACTACTTCGCGCTGTCGTCGCTGCGCGTCGCCCGCGGCCGCGCGCTGACCCAGGCCGACGACGACGCCCTGGCCGCGGTGGCCGTGCTCGGGCACCAGGCCGCTGCCGACCTGTTCCCCGACAGCGCCGGCCCCGGGGGCACCGACCCGGTCGGCCAGCTGGTCAAGGTCAACCATGTCTGGCTGCAGGTGGTCGGCGTGCTGGCCGACCGCGACCTGGGCAAGGACCAGTTCGAAGGCGTCAAGCTGGGGCTGGAAAGCAACCGCATCTACATCCCGCTGGCCAGCGCGCTGGCGCGGTTCCGCTTCCAGGCGCAGGAAGATCCGCTGGATCGCTTCTGGCTGCGGATCAAGGACCCGTCGCAGCTGGCCGCCGGCGCCGGCGTGCTGGGCGCGGTGCTCGAACAGCGCCACGGCGGCGAGGCCGACTACGAGCTGGTGGTGCCGCAGCAGCTGTTCCGCCAGCACCAGCAGACCCAGCGCATCTTCCAGGTGGTGATGGGCGCGATCGCGGTGATCAGCCTGCTGGTGGGCGGCATCGGGATCATGAACATCATGCTGGCCAACGTGCTGGAGCGCCGCCGCGAGATCGGCCTGCTGCGCGCGCTGGGCGCGCGTCGGCGCGACGTGGTGGCGCAGTTCCTGCGCGAGGCCAGCGTGATCTGCTTCTCCGGCGCGCTGCTGGGGCTGCTGTTCGGCACCGCGCTGGCGTATGCGATCGCCGCCTTCGCCGGCTGGCAGGTCGCGTGGGCGCCGCTGCCGATCCTGCTGTCGGCGACGTTCTGCGCGCTGGTCGGGCTGGCCTTCGGCGTCTATCCGGCGCGGCAGGCCGCGCGGCTGGACCCGATCGCCGCGCTGCGGCACGAGTAGCGCGGCGCCAGCCGCGGCCGACGTCTCCGCACACGCTGCAAACGTTTTGTAGGAGCGGCGGAAGCCGCGAGCTTCTGGATCGTTGCGGCATCAGAGGAAGCTCGCGGCTTCCGCCGCTCCTACAAAACCCCGGGAAAAGCCCAAGGAAAAGCGCCGGGCCGCTCCGGCCGCGATCACCGCCGCGGCGGCGACCAGCCGGCCGGCGGCTCGGCGGCGACGCCGCCCTCGGCCAGCACGCGGTCGATCAGGTCGCGCTCGCCGCGCACCGACGGGTCGCGCAGCAGGCGCACGAACTGCGCCGCGCCCTGGTCCGGCTGGCCGGCGGCGATGCGACCCCATTGCAGCATCCGCCAATCGTGGCGCCGGCGCCGCGCCTGGGCGTCGGCCTGTTCGGCCGGCGTCGCCGCGCTGGCCTGCAGCAGGGCGATGCCCACCCCGGTGCCGAGGCTGGTATCCGAGGTTTGCGCGGCCACTTGCGCCACATGCCGGCAATGGGCGCGCCGCGATGGCGCTGCCTCCAGGGCCTCGCCCCGGCAGGCATCCATCAGCGGCCGCAGCGCGGGCATGGCCACCGCGGCGAGGATCGCCGCTGCGGCAACCGCCGCCCCCGCGTCCGGCGACATCCGCTCGCCACCGAAGATCTCCGCTTCGTCCGCGCGCGGCGGATGCGCGGCCAGCGTGGCCTGCATCCAGCGCAGCTGTTCGTAGTAATGCTGGTCCATCCGCGCGTACGTGCCGGCCTTCGGCAGCCAGGCTTCGACCTGGCCGCTGGCCATCAGCAGCGGCGCGAGGTTGTCCGGCTCCAGCCGCTGCCAGCGGTCGGCCGCCTGCGCGCGGATCGCCGCATCGGCGCGGGAATCGGCCTGCATCAGCAGCGCGTTGGCGAGCACGTCGCTTCCCGCGCGCGCCGACGCCAGCTGGCGCCACTGCCCGACGCGCGGATCTCGCGGGCTGGCCTGCGAGGGCGCGTCGCCGCCCGGCGGCGTGTCCGCCGCCGGCGTCCAGTCGGCCAGTTGCAGCAGGGTGGCGGCGAAGGCCAGCTCGCGCGACTTGCCGCTGGCGGCCAGCGCGGTGGCGGTGCGGGCGTAGTAGGTTCCGGCGGCATCCTGCATGGCCTGCAGCTGCGCGGCCTCTTCGGCATCCATCGCCCGGTCGGCGGGCGCCGGCACCTGTGCGCCGCAGGCAAGGGTGGCGCACAGCAGTACCGCGGTCAGGCAGGTCGGGCGTGGCGTCATCGGTCGTGGTCCGGTCGAACGGGTGCCGTCGACGATAACCCGGCCCGGCCCGCGGCGCAGGCAGCCCTAGGGTCCGTCCCAGCTGTCGCCGCGTCCAGGGCCCCCCTAGCCTGCGTACATTCATCCGTGTCGGAGACCGCAGATGCTCATCGCCCAGGAAAGCGCGCAGCCGTACACCAGTCCGCTGCTGTCGCAGGCCAATCTGCTGCAGGGTCCGCGTCCGCTGCAGTTCCAGCCGGCCGACACGTATCCGAAGGGCGATGGCACGTTCAGCGCCCAGGCCGCCGGGACCCGGCCGCAGGACAGCCTGGACCGGCAGCTGGCGATGATGGCCAACGATGCCTATGCCGCCGACAACCCGCTGACCGAGCAGGCGCTGCAGAAGGCCGGCTGGAACCGGCTGGAACCCAACGCCGACCGCACCGCGCTGGTCGACGCGCAGGGCCGCGAGATTCCGATCAAGCCGGCGCTGCTCAGCACGTCCAACGGTTTCGACGCGGCGATCTACCAGAACCGCGACGGCCAGTACGTGGTCGCCTACCGGGGCACCGACAACTGGGGCGTGGCCAACCCCGGCGACGCCGACGACAACGCCCTGCAGGGCCTGGGCTTCGAAACCGGGCAGTACAGCGACGCGATCGCCCTGGCGCAGCGCGCCGAGCGCGTGTTCGGCGAAGGCAACGTGGTGGTCACCGGCCATTCGCTCGGCGGCGGGCTGGCTTCGGCCGCGGCGCTGGCCACCGGCGCTTCCGGGGTGACCTTCAACGCCTCGGGCCTGAGCAACGAAACCCTCGAATCGCTGGGCTTCAACCCCAACGCGGCGCGCGACTCGGTGTCCGACAGCGGCCAGCTGCGCCGCTACATCGTCAACGGCGACCCGCTCAACGCCGCGCAGCAGGACATCCCGATCCTGCCGATCATCCCGATTTCGCCGCCCAACGCGCTCGGCCACGAGCTGCGCGTCGACCCGCCGGCCGGCATCGGCTTCGACCTGGCCAAGCTGCACGGCGGCGGCGGCGATCACGCGTCCTATGTCGACGCGCTGGCCCAGAACACCCCATACGACCCGGCCGACCGTCCGACCCTGCCCGAGCGCGCCGGTTCGGCCGTCAATGACGGCCTCGACGTCGTCGGCGACCAGGCCGGCAACCTGATTTCCGGCGTCGGCCACGGCATCGACGGCCTGCTCGACGGCGCCGGTACGGTGCTGCGCGGCAATCCCGGCCTGTTCCCGGGCGGCTGGCTCGCCGGCAACGTGCTCGACGGCGCCGGCGCGCTGATCCGCAACACCAGCGATGGCGTCGGCGCGCTCGTCGACGGCGGCTTGGACGTGCTGGGCAACGTCGCCGAGCCGGTGATCGGCTTCGCCGGCAACGTCGGCCGCGATGCGCTGGAGAACGTCGGCGAGTTCAACATGAACCAGCTCGGCAACCTCGCCCGCCAGGGCGCCGACCTGTTCAACGACGTGCGCGGCAACGTCGGCGAAACGGTCGACGGCATCGCCGCTGCGGCCAGCAACCAGTTCGCCAAGGGCGACTACGTCGAAGGCACCTTCGACGCGGTCGGCAGCGTGCTTGACGGCGGCATCGACACCATCGGCGACGCCGCCGCCGGCGTGCTCGGCTTCGCCGGCGACAGCGTGCAGAACGGCGCCAACGCCGGCGGCAACATGCTGCGCGACCTGGGCGAGCAGGTCGGCCTCGAACAGCCGTTCGATGCCGTGGCCGGCTTCGTCGAAGGCACCGGCAAGATCGTCAGCGACATCGCCGACGGCGCCGGCAAGGTGGTCGACACCGTGACCGACGTGGTTGGCGATGGCGTGGAAGCGGTGTCCGGCTTCATCGGCGACGTCGGCCAGGGCATTTCCGATGCGGCCGGCAAGCTCAATCCGCTGAAGTGGTTCTGAGCGCCGGTCCGGGCCGCGGCCAGCGCCGCGGCCTGACGGTGTAACGTGCGGCCATGTCCGCGAACCCGATCCACGGCACCAAGGCCGCGACGCGCGTTTCAACCGTGTTCCCGCACCGCCGGCCGGTCGCGGCGCTGCTGCTGGCGTGCCTTATGCTGGCGTCGATGACCGGCTGCGCCGGAGAGGGCAACGACTTGAACGACGGCAAGACCTTCAGCAATCCCGACAACGCCCAGTTCGCCGCCGCAGTGCGAGACGGCAACGACACGCTGGCGCGCGAGCTGCTCGCCGCGGGTGCCAATCCCGACGCGGTCGACGCCAAGGGCGTGCCCTTGCTGCAGTGGGCGATGCTGCACCAGGATCGCGGCGCCTACCGGCTGCTGCTGGATCTGCACGCCGACCCCGCCCGCGGCAACGCCGACGGCCAGACCGCGCTGCACCTCGCGGCGATGGGCAAGGACGAGTTCTGGCTCGACGACCTGCTCAAGCGCGGCGTCAGCCCGGACCTGCCCAATACCGTGACCGGCGCGCCGCCGCTGTTTGACGCCCTGCGCGCGCGCCTGCCAGACAATGTCGATCGCCTGCTCGAGGCCGGCGCGCGACTCGATACGCACGACAGCAGCGGCACCACGCCGCTGCACCAGGCCGCGCTGGTCAACGATCCGGCATCGGCACTGAAGTTCCTCGAAGCCGGCGCCGATCCGCGTGCGACCGACCGCACCGGCGCGACCTTCCAGGATTACCTCTACGACGGCGACCCTGCGGTGCTCAACGCCCCGACGCGCAAAGCGCTGGAAGCGATCAACGCCTGGCTGCGCGCGCACAACGTCCCGGTCAAGGCCGCGGCTTCGCAATAACCGCTTGCCCGCTTTTGCGGGAGCGGCCCATGGCCGCGAACTTTTCGCCGTTGCAATTACAGCGCCAGAAGCTCGCGGCCATGGGCCGCTCCTGCAGGGAATATCGGGTGCTGGACGACCGCGGTGCTCGGGGCATCCTGCCGGCGTCGCACGAAACCGCTCAGGGCCAGCTCGGCGGCGCCGCTTTCCACGCGGCGGCCACCTCGGCCAGCTTCGCCAGGTCGGCTGCGTCCCACTCCGGCAGCAGCGCGGCCAGGTTGGCAGGATCGTTCCAGCGCAGCGGCTCGGTGCGCACCGCGGCGGCGTACCACTTCACGGCCTCGTCGCGGCGATCGAGCGTCCACAGCCCCAGCGCCAGCGTCGGCGGCACCCAGGACGGATTGTTGTAGGTGTCGATGCCGGCCTCGCGCCAGCGCGCCAGCGCGCTTTCGGCATCGCCGCTGCGATACAGGTCCCAGCCGTAGTTCCACAGCACGGGCGCGCGCAGCTGGCTGTTGTTGCCCAGTGCGGACAGCACCCGCGCATACAGCGCCCTGCCGGTTTCGGCGCGACCGCTGGCGTAGGCGATGTGCGCCAGCTGCGCCGTGGCCAGTTCGGCATTGCGGCCGTGGCCCTTCATGGCCTTGAGCAGGCGCTCCTGGACCGCGGCATCGTTGCCCGGAAGCAGGACCAGTGGCTGGGTGGTGGACCCGCTGCCGTCGAAATAGAACTCCTTGGGCGCGGGCAGCGACTGCGCATGCAGCGCGAGCGGAAGCAGGAGTACGAACGCGAGCGGCAAGGCGAGCGCGCCGGCACGGCGGCGAATGGACAGATTCATTGCGACTTCTGGATGGCGGGGCAACCCCTTCCCCGGCGCGCATGGTAGCGGCTGGCGCGCGGCACGGCCAATCGCAGCCGCTCGGCGCAATCGCTGCGGATCCGCCATTGCACGATCGTTGAGTCACGAGCGCGCCTCGTTCTCCACGCTGCCCGCATCGCCGACGCACTCCTGGCCTCGACGCCCCGCATCTACTTCGCGCACCCGTTCCACGCGGTGGCCAGTCCCGCCCTGCCCGGCCCGCAACAGGGCCACTGCTACACTTTCGCGCGTTTTTCAGCGCCATCCGGCCCACATTGGCCGTGGCCCCAGCCCGCGACCCCGGTCGCCCGCCAGACGATGCCCGCCGCCATGACCAGCACCGCCGAGCTCTCCTCGCCCGCCTCCGCCAACATCGCCCTGACCAACAGCGCGCTGGACCTGGACTACACCCTGGAGGACAAGTTCACCCGCACCCAGGGACGCATTTACCTGTCCGGCGTGCAGGCGCTGGTGCGATTGCCGCTGATGCAGCGGCTGCGCGACCAGGCCGCGGGCCTGAACACCGGCGGCTTCATCTCCGGCTACCGCGGCTCGCCGCTGGGCGGCTTCGACCTGGAGCTGTGGCGGGCGAAGAAGCACCTCGAAAGCGCGGGCGTGAAGTTCACCCCCGGCCTCAACGAGGACCTCGGCGCGACCATGGTCTGGGGTACGCAGCAGACCAACCTGTTCCCGGGCGCCAGGGTCGATGGCGTCTATGCGATGTGGTACGGCAAGGGTCCGGGCGTGGACCGCTGCGGCGACGTGTTCAAGCACGGCAACGCCGCGGGCACCTCGAAGCACGGCGGCGTGCTGGCGTTGGCGGCCGACGACCACGCCTGCCGCTCGTCGACGCTGCCGCACGGCTCGGAAGGCGAATTCACCAGCGCGATGATCCCGATCCTCAATCCCGCGGGCGTGCAGGACATCCTCGAGCTCGGCCTGCTCGGCTGGGCGATGTCGCGCTACACCGGCCGCTGGGTCGGCTTCAAGACGATTGCCGAGACGGTGGAATCTTCGGCGTCGGTGGACGTCAATCCGTTCGCGCTGCAGATCGTGACGCCGGACGATTTCGAGATGCCGGTCGGCGGGCTCAACATCCGCTGGCCGGATCCGCCGCTGGACCAGGAGATGCGCCTGCACCGTTACGCGGTGAAGGCCGCGCAGGCGTTCGCGCGCGCCAACCGCATCGACCGTGTCGTGATCGATTCGCCGAATGCGCGCCTCGGCATCGTCACCACCGGCAAGAGCTACCTCGACGTGCTGCAGGCACTGGAATACCTCGGCCTCGACGCGCAGGCGTGCGCGCAGCTCGGCATCCGCGTCTACAAGGTCGGCATGACCTGGCCGCTGGAACCGGTCGGCATCCGCGCGTTCGCGCAGGGGCTGGAAGACATCCTCGTCGTCGAGGAGAAGCACAGCTTCATTGAGAGCCAGATGAAGGAGCTGTTCTACAACTTCGAAGGCCAGCGCCCGTCGATCGTCGGCAAGTACGACGAGTCCGGCGCGTGGATCCTGCCGAGCACCAACGAACTCACGCCGGCGACCATCGCCGGGGTGATCGCGCGCCGCATCCAGCGCTTCATGCCCGATGAAAGCCGTGATTCCGGGCACATGCGCGAGGTGCTGCGCTGGATGGAGGAGAAGGAAGGCGCGCTGGCGCTGCCGCGCGCGCAGTTCCCGCGCGTGCCGCACTACTGCTCGGGCTGCCCGCACAACACCTCGACCGTGGTGCCGGAAGGTTCGCGCGCGCTGGCCGGCATCGGCTGCCACTACATGGTGACGTGGATGGACCGCGACACCGACACGTTCACCCAGATGGGCGGCGAAGGCGTGACCTGGTGCGGGCAGGCGGCGTTCACCGACACCCCGCACGTGTTCCAGAACCTCGGCGACGGCACCTACTTCCACTCCGGCTCGCTCGCGATCCGGCAGTCGGTCGCGGCCGGGGTCAACATCACCTACAAGATCCTCTACAACGACGCGGTGGCGATGACCGGCGGACAGCCGGTCGACGGCACGCTGTCGGTGCCGCAGATCGCGCACCAGGTGCGCAGCGAGGGCGTGCAGGCGATCGTGGTGCTCAGCGACGAGATCGAGAAGTGGAGCGACAAGTCGATCTTCCCGAACGGCGTCGAGTTCCTCGATCGTCGCGAACTCGACGCGGTGCAGAAGCGCCTGCGCGAGGTCAAGGGCGTGTCGGTGCTGATCTTTGATCAGACCTGCGCCACCGAGAAGCGCCGGCGCCGCAAGCGCGGCAAGATCGTGGATCCCGCCAAGCGCGTGTTCGTCAACACGCTGGTGTGCGAAGGCTGCGGCGACTGCGGGCAGAAATCGTTCTGCGTGTCGGTGCTGCCCAAGGACACCGAGTTCGGCCGCAAGCGCGAGATCGACCAGTCCAACTGCAACAAGGACTACAGCTGCGTCGAAGGCTTCTGCCCCAGCTTCGTCACCGTGCACGGCGGCACCCTGCGCAGGGGCAGGAAGGCCAGCAACGCCGATCGCCTGGCCAACCTGCCGGCGCCGACCTTCTCGACCGATTTCTCGCGGCCCTGGAACATCCTGATCACCGGCGTCGGCGGCACCGGCGTCGTCACCATCGGCGCGCTGCTTGGCATGGCCGGGCACCTCGAAGGCCGCGGCTCCACCGTGCTCGACCAGACCGGCCTGGCGCAGAAGGGCGGCGCGGTCACCACCCACATCCGCATCGCCAAGTCGCCGGCCGACATCCACGCCGTGCGCATCGCCGCGGGCGAAGCCGACCTCGTGCTCGGCTGCGACATGGTCGTGGTCAACGATTACTGGACGCTGTCGAAGATCCGCGCCCAGCGCACCCAGGTCGTGCTCAACACCTGGGAAGCGATGCCCGGCAGTTTCACCACGCGCCCGGACATGCAGTTCCCGGCTGCCGACATCGTCGCCGCCGTGCAGCACGCGCTCGACGGCGCCGCGCCTTTGCTGATCGACGCCACCCGGATCGCCACCGCGCTGATGGGCGACGCGATCGCCGCCAACCTGTTCATGCTCGGCTACGCCTGGCAGCGCGGGCTGGTGCCGCTGTCGTTCGATTCGATCATGCGCGCGGTGGAATTGAACGGCGCCGCGATCGAGATGAACAAGACCGCCTTCGCCTGGGGGCGGCTGGCCGCGATCGACCCGGATGCGGTGTTCGACGCCGCCGGCGTGGTGCGCAATGCGCCGACCGCAGCCGAAAGCACGCCGGGCGCGTTGCAGTCGCTGCCGCCGGGCGAATGGGAAAGCACCGAGTGGGGTTCGACTTCCGCGCCGAAGTCCGCGCGTGCCGAGGACGAGCTGCGTCACCTGCCCGCGCACGCCGACGCTTCCCTTCTTCCTTCGGGAGAAGGTGGCGCGCAGCGCCGGATGAGGGAAGGAGAACAAGACAACGTTGAATTCCTTCCCCTCGACGACAGCCGCCTGTCACGCTCGCTCGACGAACTGATCTCGCGCCGCGCCGCCTTCCTCACCGAGTACCAGGACGCCGGCTACGCGAAGCGCTACACCGACTTCGTCGCCAGGGTGCGCGCCGCCGAGCAGGCGAAGGCCCCGGGCAGCACCGACCTGTCCGAGGCCGTCGCCCGCTACTTCTTCAAGCTGATGGCCTACAAGGACGAGTACGAAGTCGCACGCCTGTACACCAGCGGCGACTTCCGCAAGAACCTCGAGCAGAAGTTCGACGGCGACTACAGGCTGCACTTCCATCTCGCCCCGCCGCTGCTGGCCAGGCGCAACGCCAGGGGCGAACTGCAGAAGAAGGAATACGGGCCTTGGGTGTTCACGGCGTTCAAGGTGCTGGCAAAGCTGCGCGGCCTGCGCGGCAGCGCGCTCGACGTCTTCGGCTACACCGCCGAACGCAGGATGGAGCGTCAGCTGATCACCGATTACGAGAAGACGATCGGCGGCCTGCTCGACACCCTCGACGGCGGCAACGTCGACCTCGCCGCCGAGATCGCCGGCATCCCGGAGCAGATCCGCGGCTACGGCCACGTCAAGGAAGCGCACCTGCACAAGGCCAGGGCGCGCGAGGCCGAATTGCTGGCCGAGTGGAAGAATCCGCTGCGGATCGTGCAGGCGGCATGAGCCGTGCGGGAGCGGCCTGGGCCACTCCTGCAGCAGCCGGCTAGCGCGGAGTGAGGATCTTCGTCAGGTAGTCCGGCGTGCCCTCGATGCGTTCGAGGTGCGGGTAGCGCGGGCCGTCGTGGTAGTCGACGTCGATGCTGCGATAGCGATCGAACTCCCTGACCATCAGCCGGATCGGGGCCTTGCCGCCTTTCGCCGCCTTGATCGCGTCCTCCATGATGTCCTTGTCGTAGGCGATGTCGTTGACCGCGACGATCGTCATGCCGGTGCCGACGCCGGCATCGAATGCCGGGCTGTCCCAGCGCACTTCGATGACATTGCCGCCCTTGCCGATGTTCAGCCCGATGGAATAGATGAAGCCCGCCGCGCCGCTGTCGCCCTTCATCTGCGCCTTGGCATAGGCACTCGGCTCATCCTTGTAGACCAGCTTCCAGCCGCTGGCCTCGATGCCACCGGTCAGCGGCGCCTTGCCGTCGAGGCGGTCGCGCAGGAACCTCGCCCAGTCGTCGTGCGCCACGCCGTCGAGCGTCGCGACCACGTCGTCGAAGGTGTAGGTGGCCTGCCGCTTCCATTCGCCATCCTCGATGCCAAAGAACGCGCGCGCGAAATCATCCAGCGATTTTTTCCCGCCGCTGAGCTTGCGGATGCGCGCGTCGGCTTCCAGCCACACCATCTGCCCGCCGGAGTAGTAGTCCTCGCTCATCTGGTAGCCGCGGTACGGCTTGGGCCGGCGCCGGGCGACGATCGGGTCGTTGGTCGTGTCCTGCAGCGCGCGCCATTCCAGGCCCGGCCGGTTGTCGGCATAGGTCGCCGCGACCAGCGCCAGCGCGTCGCGCGAGGCCTGCATCGGTCGCAGTCCCGCGCGCGCGGTCAGCACGTTGCCCCAGTACTGGGTCTGGCCTTCGTAGACCCACAGCAGGCTGCCCTGCATCGGCACGTTGTAGTTGGGCGTCCACAGGTCGGCGGGACGGCGGAATTTGCCGTTCCACGAATGCGTGTACTCATGCGCGAGCAGATCGTCGCTGCCGGCTTTCCTGTCCCAGCCGGTGAAGTAGTCGGTGCCTAGGCCGTTCTCGCTGGAGCGCTGGTGCTCCAGCCCGTTGCCGCTCATCTGCTTCGACAGCGAGAACAGGAAGTCGTAGTGGTCGTAGTGCTGCGAGCCGTACAGCTTCAGCGCCTGCTTCACCAGTTCGCGATGCTGCTCGACATGCTCGGGCTTGGCTTCAAGATACTTGGCCGCATCGGCGACCACGTTCAGCCGCACCGGCACCTTCGCGCCCGGGGCGAGGTCGATGGTCTTGAAGTAACGGCCCGCGTACACCGGCGAATCGACCAGGATGTCCAGCGGCACCGGCTGGTACCGCACGGTGTCGCCCGCGCGGCTGGCGACATCGAGCGCGCTCGCGGCCTGGAAGCCCGCCGGATAGGTCACCGAAGCCGCGTACTGGATGCGGCTGGCGTAATGCCCGGCCGGATACAGCACCACCGCGTTCCACTGCAGGTTGAGCATGTCCGGGGTCATCACCACGCGACCCTGGTCGCGGCCGGTGGGCGTGAGGTACTGGTACTGCATCGACAGCGACGACACGCCGGACGGCACCTCGACGTGGAAGGCGAACACGTCGAGCGGATCGCGCGTCCAGTCCAGTCGCTGGCCGTTGGCGGTGATCTCCAGCCCGGCGATCTTGTCGATCGGCCCGGACGCGGCGTGGTTGCCTGGCAGCCATGCGGGGAACAGCAGCGTCAGCGGACCTGCCTGCACCGGCATCGTCTGCTTCACCCGGAAGATGCGCTGCGCGGTGTCGGTGGCATCGACGTCGATCGCGATCGTGCCCGGATACGCCACGTCGGCCGGCGGTGGCACTTCGGCGTGCACGAGCCGCGCCGCCAACGGCGACGACAGGGCGAGGACAACGGCGAGCGACAGGCTGGCGAGGTGCGAACGGCGCATGCGGCGATTCCTGCGTATCGGGACAATCCCCATCCTCGCCCGGTATGGTCCGTTCGTCACCATGCCATTGGGCACGGTGGTGAGGCGGTATCCGCGTCGGAGCCCTGTAGGGGCACGACGAGCACTGCTTTTGCCGTTGCGTTTGCTATTGATCTTGACCTTTGTGGGGGCCCCTCCGGAGCGGCGGAGCCGGCGGACAAGACCCGCAGGGCGCCGCACATGGATGTGCGGCGTTTTTCGCAGGGGCAGGATCCCGTTCGAAAAATCCCGCCGGCTCCGCGAACCCGACGCACAGCGTCGGGCGCGCAGGCGGGGTGTGCTTTCTTTGCGCCAGGTTTCTTTGCACAAGCAAGGAAAGGTGGCTCGCGCCGTCACGGCGCGAAAGCTCTTGATCCTTGTGTTTCGATTACCGGGCAGGACAGATCAAGAGCAGCTCGCCACGCTCGCGCCTCATCCGGCGCTTCGCGCCACCTTCTCCCGCGTGCGGGAGAAGGGCTCAGTCGCGCCGCAGCAGGCGCAGCCCGAACCAGTCCTGCGGATCGTTCCACGCACGCACGACCTTCAGGCCCGCCAGTCCGGCGAGCCCGGAGAATCCCGCGTCGGTGTATTTCTGGCTGTATTCGACCTGCATCGCCTCGCCGGCGCCGAAATGGAAAACGTGCCCTTCGACGGTCACGTCCTGCGCCCGGCGGCTGACCAGGAAAGTCTCGATGCGCCCGGCGTTTTCGACGTATTCGGCGCGGTGCGCGAAGCCGTCGAGGTCGAAGTCGCTGCCGATGTCCCGGTTGAGCCGCGCCAGCAGGTTCAGGGTGAACTTCGCGGTCACGCCGTTGGCATCGTTGTAGGCGGGCTCGATGATCGCCGGGGATTTCTGCAGGTCGATGCCGAGCAGCGCGCCGCCGCGGTTGCCCATGGTCTGGTGCATCGCCCGCAGCAGCCGCACCGCCTCGGTGTCGGTGAAGTTGCCGAGGGTCGAGCCGGGGAAGAACACCAGCGCGTGGTCGGCCGCGCGCCTGGGCCGCGGCAGTGGCACCGGCTGGGTGAAGTCGGCGCACACCGGCAGCACTTCGACGTCGCCAAACTCGCGATCCAGGCGTTCGACGCTGGCCAGCAACGCGCTGCGCGAGATCTCGATCGGGGTGTAGGCGACCGGGTCGTCGAGTCCATCGAGCAGGATCCGGGTCTTGCGCCCGCTGCCGCTGCCGTACTCGACCACGTGCGCGCGCGCGCCCACCGCTTCCGCGATCTGCGCCATGCTGGCTTCGAGCAGCGCCAGTTCGATGCGCGTCAGGTAGTACTCGGGCTGGCGGGTGATTTCCTCGAACAGCTCCGAGCCGCGACGGTCGTAGAAGTACTTCGACGGCAGCCGCTTTGGATGTCGCGACAGGCCAGCGAGCACGTCGCCGCTGATGTCGTCGGGCGTCGGCTGCAGGTCGGTCAGCTTGAGCACGGCGCTCACGCCGAATCCTTCGCAAGCCGCACGCCGGAGAACTGCCAGCGCGCCGGCGGCGGGAAGAAGTTGCGATAGCTGGCACGCACGTGGTCGCGCGGCGTGGCGCAGCTGCCGCCACGCAGGATCCACTGCCCGCTCATGAACTTGCCGTTGTATTCGCCGAGCGAACCGGGCAGCGGCCGGAACCCCGGATAGGCCGTGTAGGCCGAGGCCGTCCATTCCCAGACGTCGCCGAACAGCTGCTGCAATCCGCCGGCGCCTGCGGATGCCTGCGGATGCAGCGCACCGGTCTCGACGAAGTTGCCATCGACTCCAACGCCATCCGTGGCCTGTTCCCACTCCGCCTCGGTCGGCAGGCGCGCGCCGGCCCAGCGCGCGAACGCATCGGCTTCGTAGTAGCTCAGGTGGCAGGCGGGCGCGTGTGGATCACGTTCGCGCCAGCCGGCCAGGGTGAACTCGCGCGCGCCGTCCTCGTGCCAGTACAGCGGCCGCTGCCACCCTTCGGCCTGCAGCAGTGACCAGCCGTCGCTGAGCCACAGCTCGGCATTGGCATAGCCGCCGTCGGCGACGAACCGCGCGTACTCGCCATTGCTCACCGGCCTGCACGCCATCGCGTGCGCGGGGACCAGCACGCGGTGGCGCGGCGATTCGTTGTCGTAGGCGAAGCGCGACGCCTGCGGCCACGCCGCGGCGCCGACCTCGGCGATGGCCTCGTCGCGCGCGATCCAGCGCAGCGGCACGTCCTGCCCCGGACGATGCGGCAGGTCTTCGCGGTAGGCCGGCCCCAGCGGATTGCACCACAGCGCGTGCTTGATGTCGGTCAGCAGCAGCTCCTGGTGCTGCTGTTCGTGGTGGGTGCCGAGCAGGATGACGCGCTCGGCCTGTTCGTCGAAGTCATCCGCATCGAATCTCCTCGCCATGCGCGCATCGACTTGTTCCCGATACTCGAGCACCTCGATCAGCGACGGTCGCGACACCAGCCCGCGTCGCGGCCGCGCATGCATCGGGCCGACGCTGTTGTAGTAGCTGTTGAACAGGTAGTCCCAGTGCACGTCGACCGGCACGTAGCCGGGCTGCGCGCCGAGCACGAAACGCTCGAAGAACCAGGTGGTGTGGGCCAGGTGCCATTTCGCCGGGCTGGCGTCGGGCATGCTCTGCACCATCGCGTCCTCGGCCGACAGCGGCGCGGCCAGCGCGATGCTGCGCGCGCGCACCGCGCGGTAGCGGTCGGCGAGCGTGGACGTTGCTCGCTGCGCGTCGCGGCCGGCAACGGGCGGGGCGGAAGACACGGGCATGGCACGAGGATAACGCGCCCGTTTCAACGCCAGGTGACGGGAGCCGCAGTCGATCGCGCGCGCCACGCGCACCGCCTCCGCAGTACAGTGCGGCGATGGTTACGCCGCGCGACACATCGGCCGGACTCGTTTCCGCCGCACCTGCGGACCTTGGCGCTGCCGCCAGCGCATTCATGCCGTCGGGCGACGTGCTGTATCTCGCCTGCGCCGCGATGGCGCCGCGGCTGCGCGCCGTGCAGGCCGCCGGACTGGCCGCACTCGACGCCGGCGCCGCGCCATGGCAGGCGCCGCCGGAACCGCCGGAAGCCATGCTCGAACGACTGCGCGGCGGCATCGCGGCACTGCTCGACGGCGATTCCGGTGCGATCGCCGCGGTGCCGTCGGCGTCCTACGGCCTCGCCACCGCGGCGCGCAATCTGCCGCTCGATGCCGGCGACGTCGTGCTGGTACTCGAAGGCCAGTTCCCCTCCAACCTGCTGCCATGGCAGCAGCGCTGCGCCGAACGCGGTGCGCGCCTGGTCGGCGTGCAGCGCGGTGAGGGCGGGGACTGGACCGCCGCGGTGCTCGCCGCGCTCGAGTCCGGCCCGCTGCCGCGCATCGTCGCGCTGCCGCAGGTGCGCTGGGACGACGGCGCGCTGCTCGACCTCGACCGCATCGCGCCGCGCGTGCACGACATCGGCGCGGCGCTGGTGCTGGACCTGAGCCAGAGCCTCGGCGCGCTGCCCGCGGACCTCGCACGCTGGCGACCGGATTTCGCGGTGTCGGTGGGCTACAAGTGGTTGCTCGGCCCGGTCGGCCTGGCCTGGCTGTGGTGCGCGCCGCACTGGCGCACGCTCGGCCTTGCGATCGAGCAGCACTGGTCGGCGCGCGATGCCGGCGACGGCTGGCGGTTTCCGCTCGACGACGCGCCGCTGTATCGCGCCGGCGCGCTGCGCTTCGATGCCGGCGGACTCGACGATCCGGTGCGGCTGGCAATGGCGGCGGCCGGCGTCGCGCAGGTTGCGGCCTGGGGCGTGGCGGCAATCGCCGACGCATTGGGCGAACGCACCCGCGCACTGGATGCGGCGCTGGACGCGCAAGGCCTGTCACGATGGAAGACGCCCGGCCACGCACCGCACATCACTGCATTGCGCCCGCCCGCGGATCAGCTCGACGCGGTGTTCGCGGCGTTCCAGCGCGAACGCATCGTCTGCACGCGACGCTACGGGCTGCTGCGGATTGCGCCGCACCTGCATGTCGAAGTCGAGGACATGGCGCGCGTGGCGGCCGTCGCGGCCGCTGCAACCTGCTAAGCAGCCGCCAGTTTTCGCAGGAGAGGCGCATGGCCGCGAGCCTTTGTCCTCTTCCCAGTCTTCGCGGGGCTAGATCAGAAGCCCGCGGCCATCAGCCGCTCCTGCAAGAGCGGGCGCTAGGCGCGCGCGGCGATCCGCAGGCCACGCGGCGTCATCACCCGTTCGACGACTTCGAACACGCCCTGCACCAGCAGTGCGAGCACCGCAGCGGGAACCGCGCCTTCGAGGATCAGGCCGATGTCGTCGAGGCGGATGCCCGCGAGGATCGGCTGGCCGTAACCGCCGGCACCGATCAGCGCGCCCAGGGTCGCGGTGCCGACGTTGATCACCGCGGCAATCTTGATGCCGGCCAGGATCGTGCGCAGCGCCAGCGGCAGTTCGATTCGCCACAGCCGCGTGCGCGGCGGCAGGCCGATCGCG
Source organism: Luteimonas mephitis DSM 12574 (assembly GCF_000422305.1). Taxonomy (GTDB): domain Bacteria; phylum Pseudomonadota; class Gammaproteobacteria; order Xanthomonadales; family Xanthomonadaceae; genus Luteimonas; species Luteimonas mephitis. The sequence goes on from NZ_AULN01000013.1 coordinate 26,911, forward strand.
GCGGCGGTCTCGCGCAGTTCGCGCGGGATGCCGGCCAGGCCGGCGTGCGTGTTGCGCACGATCGGCAGCAGGCTGTAGAGGAACAGCGCGGCAATCGCCGGCTTCGCGCCGATGCCGAACAGCGGGATCATGAACACGAACACCGCCAGCGACGGCAGCGTCTGCAGCACGCCGGTCAGCGACAGCACCACCTGCCCCAGCCGCTTGCGGCGCGCGGCGAAGACGCCCAGCGGCAGCGCCACCAGCAGGGCAAGCCCGAGCGAGATCCCGACCAGCGCCAGGTGTTCGCGCGTGCGCTGCCAGATGCGCGCGGCGCGGCCGCTGGCGGTGGGCGCATCGACGCCGAGCCAGCCGGCGGCGACGTCGGCCTCCTTCTCGTGGTCCAGCTTCACCCGCGCGTTGAGCCGCTGCATCGTCGCCGCGTCGATGCGCCCGGCCATGCCACGCAGCGCAGCCACCCACGCCGGCGCGCGCTGCGCGAGGTCGGCGCGGTACAGGTACACCGCCGCGTACGGCGGGAAGTAGTGGCGGTCGTCGTCGAGCACCCTCAGCCCGTAGTACGGGATCTCGGCATCGGTGCCGTACAGGTCGGTGATGTCGATCGCGCCGCTGGCGAGCGCGCGATAGGCCAGATCGTGGTCGAGCCCGTCGGGCTTTTGCGGCAGGCCGTAGGTGTCGCGCAGGCCGGGCCAGCCATCGGCGCGCTGCATGAACTCGTTGCTCAGGCCGAGCCTGAGTCCGGGATGCGCGCGCAGGTCCGACACCGTCGCGATGCCCAGCGCCCGTGCGCGCTGCTCGCGCATGCCCAGCGCGTAGGTGTTGTCGAAGCCGATCGAATCGGTCATCGCCAGCCCGCGCCGCGCCAGCGCCGTGCGCAGCGTGGCGATGTCCGCACCGGGTATCTGCAGCAGCTCTTCGGCGAGCGTGCCGGTGTACTCGGCGTAGGCATCGACCTGCCCGTTCTCCAGCGCGCGCCAGAGGATGCGGGTGCCGCCGAGCTGGCGCCTGTGTTCGACCTGCAACCCCTGCTGGCGCGCGAGGCCGGCGCCGATCTCGCCAAGGATCACCGCTTCAGTGAAGTTCTTCGAGCCGATGACGAGATGGGTGCCGGCCTTGGCCGTCACGCGGATACCCTGCGCCGCGCCAGGCGCTCCGGCCGACGCCGGGCTGGACATGCCGACGGCCATGCCGAGGAGCACCACGCAGGCTCGCCATCGTGCTGCCGTCGCTCCCGAAAGGGCGGTGCGCAGATGCACCAGCCGCGCGATGGGCAACGCCGGGGCCACGGCGGTCGCGAGGGGATTCACGCCACTTCGCCGATGCTGCGCTGTGCGGTCATGAACTCGCGCACGAACGGATCGGCCGACGCATCGAGCAGGTCGCGCGCGCTGCCCTGCTGCAGCACGCGGCCATTGCGCAGCAGCACCAGCGTGTCGCCGAACCACGCCGCTTCGGCCACGTCGTGCGTCACCAGCACCACCGTCTTGCCGAGCGCGTCGAACAGGTCGCGCATCTGCGCCTGCAGCTCGTGGCGCACGACCGGGTCGAGCGCGCCGAGCGGCTCGTCGAGCAGCAGCACCCGCGGGTCCAGCATCAGCGCGCGGATCAGGCCGACGCGCTGGCGCTGGCCGCCCGACAGCTCCGCCGGGTAGCGCGACAGCGCCGTGAACGGCAACCGGCACAGTTCCGCCAGTTCGCGCAGCCGCGCTTCGATGCGCGAAGCGTCCCAGCCCAGCGTGCGCGCCAGCAGCGCGGCGTTACCGGCGCCGGTGAGATGCGGGAACAACCCGCCTTCCTGGATCACGTAGCCGATGCGGCGGCGCTGTTCGAGCAAGGTCGCGCGGCGCAGCGGTTCGCCGTCGAAGCGCACCTGGCCGCTGTCCGGCCATTCCAGTCCCACCAGCATGCGCAGCACGCTCGACTTGCCGGCGCCGCTGGGCCCGATCAGCGCGGTGGTGCTTCCGGCCGCGATCGACAGGTCCAGCGCATCGAGCGCGATCGTCGGCCCGTAGCGCTTCGAGACCTGGCGCAGTTCGAACATTGCGCGAGGATATCGCAGGTCGGGGCAACGCCTCCGAAGGCTTCTGCGTTGAGCGCAACGGATTCGCGTTTCGTCACTGCGAAGGAATCAAGCGCCGTCTGCGGCGTGATTCCAGCCTGCGGCTGCATCACGCATTGCCGATGCGCCCGGGCGTGCGCGAACAGCCGCCGGGGGCGTCGCCTGACCTACGACTCGCGCTGCCAGGCCAGGCAGCGGTTGTTGGCCGGCATCGCGACGTCGTCGACCAGTTGCAGGCCGATTGCACGCGCCAGTGCGTCCACTTCCTCGAAGCCACGAATGCCCGAGCGCGGGTCGCGCGCCTTGAGCCAGCCATCGAAATCGCGGTTGCTGTCGCTGGTATACGCGCCGCCGCGATTGAACGGCCCGTACACGACAACGCTCGCCGAATCCGCCAGCACGCCGGCCATTCCGGCAAAGAACGCCTGCACCTCGGCCCAGCCCATGATGTGCAGCGTGTTGGCGCTGAACACCGCGTCGAATCGCCCGGCCGGCCACGGACCGCGCGCGACGTCCAGTTGCAGCGGTGGCGGGGTGTTCGGCAGGCCCGCCTCGTCCAGCCACGCGCGGATGCCGGCCAGGGACTCGGCACGATCCGAGCACTGCCATTCAAGCCACGGCATCGCCGCGGCGAAATGCACCGCATGCTGGCCGGTGCCGCTGCCGACCTCCAGCACGCGGCGGCGCTCGGCGAAGCGGTCGCGCAGCACCGCGAGGATCGGCTCGCGGTTGCGTTCGCAGGCGGGGGCGAAGGGCTTGTCGATGGCCATGGTTGCGGATGGGAGCGTGCAGGTGGCGTTGCGGTGGTGCGTCTTGCGGCTTCTGCGCATCATGGCGCCATGACGACGTTCGCGCACGCCGCCGGCATGGTCTTGCCGCTGCCGCCGGATCGCTGGCCCCCGCCGGCCGGCGGCATCCGCCTCGACGGACTGGCCTTCGACCCCAAGCCGGAACTCCACGTCACCCTGGTCGGCAGCGCGCTGGGGCGCGAGCTGCAGGCGACGTTCGGGGCGTCTGCAATAGCGCGGGTCCGCGAGGCGCGGAATGCCCTGGACTGGCGATTCGAACGCAGCGGCCGTCTCGTGTTGCTGCGCAAACCGCTCGCCGGATGCAGCAAGGGCTCCGTCGCGCATTCGATCATCGAACTGGTCCACCTGCCCGCGATGGCACCTTTCCATCGCGCACTGGGGTGGCTGCTCGGGCGCCAGCTGCCGGTGCCGCCCGCGCACGTGACGCTCTACACCGCCGGCGACGCACGGGGCATCGGGGCCTCGAGCCCGGCGCGGCTGCGTGCGTTCACCGTTCGGGTGGTGGCCGCGAATGAAATCACCGGGGCGCGGGCAAGGGCGTAGGCAGGCAGGGCAAGCCCCCTTTCCCGCGACATGCGCGTTCCCCGCCGCGCCCGCAATGCCGAGCCGGGCTGCGCGTCTCACCGGCTGCGACAGCCTTCCGCTCCACTGTCGATTCTTCACGGGGGCGGCAGATGGCACAGGCACTGGCAAGGCGGGTCGAGGACGAGGAGCGCGCGCTGGCGCTCGATGGCGCGGGCCGCCGCAGCGGCGACGGCGCGGCGCTGACCCGTGCACTGGCGCGGCGCTACGGCAACCGGATCACCGGCAACTTCACCCTGCCCGGGCGCGACGGCGCCTACGCACCGATCCCCGACGACGTGCCCGAAGGCCTCAGGTCGGCGCTGCACGCGCGCGGGATCACGCGCCTCTACTCGCACCAGGCCGAAGCCTGGCACGCCACGCGGCGCGGCGAGCACGTCGCCATCGCGACGCCCACGGCTTCGGGCAAGTCGCTGTGCTACACGCTGCCGGTGGTGGCTGCAGCGATGCAGTCGCGGGCGAAAGCTCTCTACCTGTTCCCGACCAAGGCGCTGGCGCAGGACCAGGTGGCGGAACTCCTGGAACTCAACAACGCCGGCCGGCTCGGCGTGAAAGCCTTCACTTTCGACGGCGACACCCCCGGCGACGCGCGCCAGGCGATCCGCCTGCACGGCGACATCGTGGTCAGCAATCCGGACATGCTCCACCAGGCGATCCTGCCGCACCACACCAAGTGGGCGCAGTTCTTCGAGAACCTGCGCTTTGTCGTGATCGACGAGGTGCACACCTATCGCGGCGTGTTCGGCTCGCACGTGGCCAACGTGCTGCGGCGCCTGAAGCGGGTGTGCGCGTTCTACGGCGCGAGCCCGCAGTTCATCCTGTGCTCGGCGACGATCGGCAACCCGCGCCAGCACTGCGAGGCGCTGCTCGAGGCGCCGGTGCATGCGATCACCGAATCCGGCGCGCCGACCGGCGACAGGCACGTGCTGCTGTGGAACCCGCCGGTGGTCAACAAGGACCTGGGCCTGCGCGCGTCGGCGCGCTCGCAGTCCAACCGCATCGCCCGCATTGCGATCAAGTCGGGATTGAAGACGCTGGTGTTCGCGTCGAGCCGGCTGATGGTGGAAGTGCTGACCAAGTACCTCAAGGACGTGTTCGACCACGACCCGCGCAAGCCGCCGCGTATCCGCGCCTATCGCGGCGGCTACCTGCCCACCGAGCGCCGCGCCGCCGAGCGCGACATGCGTGCCGGCCGCATCGACGGGATCATCGCCACCTCCGCGCTGGAGCTCGGCGTCGACATCGGCAGCCTCGACGTGGTCGTGCTCAACGGCTACCCCGGCACCGTGGCCGCGACCTGGCAGCGCTTCGGCCGCGCCGGCCGCCGGCAGCGGGCGAGCCTTGGCGTGCTGGTCGCCAGTTCACAGCCGCTGGACCAGTACGTGGTGCGGCATCCGGACTTTTTCGCCGACGCGAGTCCCGAGCACGCGCGCATCGCGCCCGACCAGCCGCTGGTGCTGTTCGACCACATCCGCTGCGCGGCGTTCGAGCTGCCGTTCGAGGCCGGCGACGCATTCGGCCCGGTGGATCCCGAGGTGTACCTCGAAGCACTGGCCGAAACCGGCGTGGTGCACCGCGAGGGCGCGCGCTGGGAGTGGATCGCCGACAGCTACCCGGCGCAGGCGGTGTCGCTGCGCTCGGTGGCCGACGGCAACTTCGTGGTCGTCGACCGCACCGACGGCGCGCAGAAGATCATTGCCGAAGTCGACTACTCGGCCGCCGCGCTCACCCTGTACGAGGGCGCGATCCACATGGTGCAGTCCACCCCCTACCAGGTGGAAAAACTCGACTGGGAAGGCCGCAAGGCGTTCGTCGCGCGCACCTTCGTCGACTATTACACCGACAGCATCGACTTCACGAAGTTGAAGGTGCTCGACCGCTTCGACGGCTGCGCAGCGGGCCGCGGCGATGCCCACCACGGCGAGGTGCACGTGGTCCGGCGCGTCGCCGGCTACAAGAAGATCCGCTACTACAGCCACGAGAACATCGGCTACGGCCCGGTCAACCTGCCCGACCAGGAGCTGCATACCACCGCGGCGTGGTGGCAGCTGCCGCAGGCGGTGCTGGTCGCGGCGTTCGCATCGAAGCAGGACGCGCTCGACGGCTTCCTCGGCGCCGCGCACGCGCTGCACGTGGTGGCGACGGTGGCGGTGATGGCCGACGCGCGCGACCTGCAGAAGTCGGTGGGCAACGGCGACGGCGCGTGGTTCGCAACCCAGGACGGCGGCGGCCGCGGACGCGCACGGGACCAGGACGGCAAGGCCGTGGCGATCGGCGGCGACACGCCCACGGACGATGGTGCGGGCGACGGCGTGCTGGTCGAAACCGCGCGATTCGTGCCCACGGTGTACCTGTATGACAACTTCCCCGGCGGCGTGGGCCTGAGCGAACCGCTGTGGCAGCGCCAGGCCGAACTGGTGGCGCGCGCGCGCGAGCTGGTCGCCGCCTGCGATTGCAGCAGTGGCTGCCCCGCCTGCGTCGGCCCGGTGCTCGCGTCCGACGAGACGAAGACGCTGGCAACGCCGAAGCAGCTGGCGCTGCAGGTGCTCGGCCTGCTGACCGCGTCGACAACGTGAGGGCCGCACGCCATGGTGGGAGCGGCTTCAGCCGCGAGCTTTTCAGCTCCCTCCCCTGCGAAGGCAGGGGAGGGTTGGGGAGGGGTGTGTTTGGGATCATCGCGAACCGTGAGTACCCCCTCCCAGCCTCCGCCTGCCTTCGCACGGGGAGGATCCAAGCCACAAGCTCGCGGCTGAAGCCGCTCCTGCGAGAACGCTGGCGATGAGCATCTCGCTGCAGAAGCTGCGCGCGCTGCGCCGCGAGGTCGGTGGCGCCTCCGCCCCTCCCCGTGCGAAGGCAGGCGGAGGCTGGGAGGGGGTTGCGTCGGATCCGGCACAACCCTCCGAAAGCAGCGCGTGCGCCAGTGCAAGCCCACGCCAACCCTTCGACGCCGTCGCAAACGAAGGGACCCTGCTGCACGATCCGCATCCGCGCGTAGGGAAACCGAAACCCGCCGCGCAATCGATCGAGTCGCTGCGCCGCCTGCTTGGCATCCGCGCACGCACCGTCACACAGTTGCCTGCACGCGGACCGGTCGACCGCTCGCTGCCCGGCGAGGAGATCGCGTCCGGCGTGCGACTGGTCGAAACGCACCTGCCGATGCCCGCTCCGCCGGCGACCTGGTCGCTGGCCTTCTCCGCGCGCGCGTCGATGCGCCTCGATTCCGCCGCGCAGGTCGACGTCGACCCGCGCGACCTGCTGTTCTTCGACACCGAGACCACGGGGCTTGCCGGCGGCACCGGCACCCGCGCCTTCATGATCGGCGCGGCGGATTTCCATCGCCACCCCGAACGCGGCGACGGCCTGCGCGTGCGCCAGCTGCTGATCGCGACGATGGCCGCCGAGGCCGACATGCTGCGCGCGTTCGCCGGCTGGCTGTCGCCGCGCACGGTGCTGGCCAGCTACAACGGCCGCTGCTACGACGCGCCGCTGCTCAGGACCCGCTACCGGCTGGCGCGCCTGCCCGATCCGCTGCACGCGCTGGCGCACGTCGACCTGCTGTTCCCGTCGCGCCGACGCTGGCGCGGGCGCTGGGAAAACTGCCGGCTGGCGACGATCGAACGCGAGGCGCTGGGCGTGGTGCGCGAAGACGACCTGCCCGGATCGCAGGCGCCCGCGGCATGGCTGCAGTACCTGCGCGGCGGCTCGTCGGCGCTGCTGGGGCGCGTTGCCGCGCACAACCACCAGGACGTGGTGACCCTGGCCCTGCTGATGGCGAAACTGGTGGCGTTGCACGGCGACGAGGCGACGGGCGCGGGTTAACGTTTTGCACACGGCGGCGCCGGCACGCTCGCGGTTTCCGACCCGGAGCATGTCGATGGCCACCTTCTCCCGCCTCTTCCCCGTTTCGCTCGCGGCCGCCCTGGCGCTTTCGCTGGGCGCCTGCGCGTCGAGCCAGGACGGCGCCGCGCCATCCGCTCCACCGGCGTCTTCAGCGCAACCGGCGCCGGGGACGCCCGCGCCGGAAGCACCGCCGGCCACCACCCCGGGCGACGCCACCGCGCAGTGCAATGCCGACGCCGCGCAGTCGTTCGTCGGCCAGGAGGCCGCCGACACCACCGTGGCGCAGGCGCAGGCCGCCGCCGGCGCCACCGGCGCGGTGCGCGTGATCAAGCCCGGGCAGCCGGTGACGATGGACTACCGCGTCGACCGCCTCAACGTCGAGGTCGACGCGCACAACGCGATCGTCCGGATCACCTGCGGATGATGCCGCGGTGGCCGTGCCGTCCACGCAACCGCTGACGCCAACCGCCTTCTCCTGACCGCTGCCGGAACGCCGCGATGCGACGCAATGCCTGGCTTATCATCGGACTGCTGCTGCTCGCCCTCTGGGCGTGGTCGCAGCGCGGCACGCAGGCCCCCGCACCGGCCGCCGGGACGTCGGCGAGCCGCCCTGCCAACACGCACGCACCAACGACGATGCCACCGGTCGGTTCGGCGTCGCGCGCACCGGCTGCAGGTCAGGGCTATCCCGCCTGGCTACCCGCCGAAGCGCTCGACACGCTCGCCCTGATCGAACGCGGCGGCCCCTATCCGCACCGCCAGGACGGCGCCAGCTTCCAGAACCGCGAGCGCCTGCTGCCAGCGCAGCCGCGCGGCTACTACCGCGAGTTCACCGTGCGCACGCCCGCGGCCGGCGACCGCGGCGCGCGCCGCATCGTCAGCGGCGGCAATCCGCCCGTCGAGTTCTTCTACACCGCCGATCACTACCGCTCGTTCCGCCGCTTCATGCCCGCGGAGGCGCGGCAGTGAGCGCGCAGGAGCTGGGTGCACTGCTGGCCGACGCAAGCCAGAACGGCGCCTATTTCATCGACGTGCGCGACCGCGAGGGGCTCGAAGAAATCGCCCGCGGGCTGGGCTTCGCAGTGGCCGCGATCGATTTCGCCGGCTGCGACGGCAGGGACGAGGTGCTGGAGCGCTTCGCCGCCGCGCTGCGCTTCCCCGAATGGTTCGGCGGCAACTGGGACGCGCTGGCCGACTGCCTGGGCGACCTCTCGTGGTGGCCGGCGGACGGCTACCTGCTGCTGCTCGACCACGCCAGCGCGTGGCGCGTATCGGAGCCGTTCGATTTCGCCACCCTGCTGGAGATCCTCAACGACGCCGCGATGTCCTGGTCGGCGCAGCGGCTGCCGTTCTGGGCGCTGGTGCCGCTGTCGGCGGCGGCGCTGGACGAGGTACTCGAACCGGGCTGACGGCGACGCGCCTGCGCGCCGCGCGTGCATCGACCCCGTGCGCCGATGAATCGTGCGCAACACCGGGCGCCCCAAAGCCGATTCCACGATTTCATTCGGGAAAACTAACGCGGCGGCTACATGTCGCTTCGCACACTGCACGTGTCTCCCGGTGACGAGGAAACCACGCATGAGACGCGTCATTTTCCCCATTGCCGCATCAGCGGCGCTGCTGGTGCTCGCGTCCTGCGGCAAGAACGACGACGGCGCGATGCCGCCCGAAGCCGCGCCGCCGGTGGAGCAGCCCGCGCCGGCAGACACGCCACCCCAACCCGCGCCGCCAGCGGACGACACCATGGTGCCGCCGCCCAACGACGAGATCATCCCTCACGACACCACCATGCCGCCGCCGGTCGACACCCCGACCGACCCGCAGAACCCGGACGCGCCGACCGATTCCACGGCGCCGCCCGCGGGCTGACCTCCCTCTCTCTCCAGGTCCAGCTCATTGCCCACCTTCCTCCGGGAAGGTGGGTTTTCTTTGTCGCGCCGGTCGCCGCGTCAGTCCTTGCTGCCGCCGCTGAAGTCGAGCGGCTCGCGGGACGGCTGGGCATCGAGGCGCCAGCCCGCCTCCCGGGTCCGCTCGCAGTCCTTCGACACCGGTTCGCCGGGCTGGCTGGGTGCGCTGGCGCACAGCGGATTGGCGTCCACCGCGGCGTTGCTGTCGCGATACTCGACGCTGCCGCAAGCGCTCGCGGACAGGGTGACGGCGAGCAGCACCGCAATCCTCACGACGGTGGCGTGCAAGGCCGTGGCCTGCATGATCGGAAAGCGCATGGCGAAACCCCCGCGTTGGTCGATGGCGTGGCCGGGATTGTGCCGCATCGCGCGTGGGACCAGCGCTCCGCCGCCGCCTTGCGTATTACGGCCAAGGTGCGGGCGCCGGCAGGTTCGGTGGCGAAGCTGTTCCGGCCTGATGGGCCGGAGCAGTCTGGTTTGCGACCTGGGCCGCTGCTGCAAAAGCCCGGTCGGTCAGTTCCCGCCGATCAGGCGCGCAGTGGACACGGCGAGCTGTTCCGCGGCGTTGCCGAGCGCATCATGGCCGCCATCGGCATACACGCCGCGACCTTCGGCCATCCGCGCCGCCACGTCCTGCGCGATCCTGCTGCCCTGCTCGAACGCACCGCGCACCGCGCCGTCGAACGCCGACGCCGCATCGGTCGCGCTGGAAAAGCCGCCCGCCGCCACGTCGTTGAAGGCACCGCGCGCGACGTCGGTAAGCCCGGAAATGGCACGCGCCACGTCGCCGACATCTGCTGCCGACGGCACGTGGCCGCCGAGCACGCCGGCGGCGAGCGAATTGATCGTGCCCTGCAGGTTGCCGGCATTGAAAGCGCCGGGCACGCCCTGGGCAAACGAGTTGATGGCCATGTCGGCCACCGCCTGCATGGCCGCCGGCATGCCGCTGGACGCCACCGCATCGTGCGCCGCTTCGCTGAGCGAACCACCGATCAGGCCCTGCGCCACCGCGGCGATCGCGCCGGGCAGGCCGCCGGTGATCGCACCCATGACCGCCGCGCCGACGATGCCCTGCATGTCCTCGGCGCTGATCCCCAGCGCCTGCCCGAGCTGTCCGAGCGCCTGCGACAGGCCGACGTTCTCGGCCATCGAACTGACCGCGCTGCTGATCGCCGACGACAGCGCGTCGACCGCCTGGCTCACCGCATCGGCCGCGGCGCTTGCGGCGTTTGCCGCGCTCGCGGCATCCGCGCCGCTGCTGCCGCTGTCGCCCGCGCCACCGGCGCCGCCTGCGCCACCGCTTCCATCGCTCATGGTCATGTCCTGCAAACCGGGAATGCCACGAAGGTAGGCGCCCGGCGCCGCGGATTGAACCTAGTGCCGACCCGAGGACGCTCGCCGCGAAACTCAGGCTGGCGGTGCGGTTGCGGCTGCCTGGTGCAAGATCCCGGGCCCGCTCAACGCCCGGTCTTGTCGAGGAAGCGCAGGAACTCGGCGCGCGTTCGCGCATCGTCGCGGAACCCGCCGAGCATCTTCGAGGTCACCATGCTGACGCCGCGCTTGTGGATGCCGCGCGTGGTCATGCACTCGTGGCTGGCCTCGATCACCACGCCGACGCCGCGCGGCGCCAGCACGTGCTGGATGCAGTGCGCGATCTGCGCGGTCATCTTCTCCTGCACCTGGAAACGGCGCGCGTAGGTATCGACCACGCGCGCGAGCTTGCTGATGCCGACCACCTTGCCGTCGGGCAGGTAGCCGACGTGGGCCTTGCCGATGATCGGCGCCATGTGGTGCTCGCAGTGGCTCTCGAACTCGATGTCGCGCAGCACGATCATCTCGTCGTAGCCGGCCACTTCCTCGAACGTGCGCTCCAGGTACTCGCGTGGCTCGCTGGCGTAGCCGCTGAACCAGTCGCCGTAGGCGTCGACCACGCGCTTGGGCGTGTCGAGCAGGCCCTCGCGCGCCGGATCGTCGCCGGCCCAGCGCAGCAGGGTGCGGACCGCTTCCTCGGCCTGCCGGCGGCCGACACCGTTGCGTTGTTCCTCTGGATCGGCCATGGCGCGGCTCCGATGGGGGGACGCGCATGGTACCGCGCGACGCCAGCACCTGGCAGGCGCGGGTGGCTCAGTGTCCGCGGTGCGCGGCGCCGGGCTCGACGTCGTCGTGATGGCGCCATGCGTCGCGCACGGCGCCGCGCGCCTCGGTCCACTGCAGCCGGGAATCGGCCTTGCAGCGCAGCCAGTCTCGCGCCAGCTGTGGTTCGATTTCCTCGAAGCGTTCGCCCGGATGCTCCTCGCGGGCGAGGTATCCGTAGCGGTACGCCGGGGCGTAGTCGCGCCAGTTGCGTCCGGTCGAGTAGTACGGCGCGTCGCGATAACGCGCGCGGTAGTGCGCTTCGTCGTAACCGTCCGATGGCGGTTGGGGAGGGGGGCAGTGGCGTTGCATGGTCACGTGCTCGAAGGACGTTGGTCGTGCGTCCGGCTGGTGCGCGTGCGGGCGCCCGTCGTGGCGTTCGTTGCAGCTCAGGCTATCGATCGCCTGGTGGCCTTGCCGTGAAGCTTCGACGCCGGCGCCTGAACGTGGCGGGGCGTCACCGCGAGGAAACGCGCGAAGGATCGTTGCCATGCCGCGGCGACTCGCGACGCGGGGCTGGCCGATCGCGCTGCGACGCGCAACAGCAAGGTGGCCATCGTCCTGGCCGCAGTTCACGTCCGTTTGCGTCGCAGCGCCGCGCGCCCGCGACGCGCGGGCAAGATGCGGGCGTCCCGCGCATGACCTTCTGCCGTGGTCCGCGCCTGGCTTCCGCCCGCACAATGCGCGATCACCCCGCTCAGGAGAGCCTCGTGCGCTTCATGTCCGCCCGCAAGCCCCTTGTCATCGCACTCGCGCTGGCGCTGCCCTTCGCCCTCGTTGCCTGCAAGCAGCCCGCCGCCAACGCCGCGTCCACCGGCGCCGCCGCCACTGCCGCCACCAGCGACCAGGAGGATGAATCCGCGCGCCTCAACGCCTGGTTCGACAGGAAGTACGAAGAGCAGCTCCGGTTCACCCCCATCCAGCTGACCTTCCTCGGCCGCAAGGAGCTCTACGACCAGATCGACGACATGTCCGAAGCCGGGCTGCGCAAGCAGCTGGCCTGGCAGGCGGCATCGGTCGAGGAGATGGAAGCCGGCTTCGACTACGACAAGCTTGATCCCGAGGCGCAGCTGTCCTGGGACCTGTGGAAGAAGCAGTACGAATCCGCCCGCGACGGCCTGCCGTTCCTGCTCGACGGCTATCCGTTCGACCAGATGAACGGCATGCAGAGCCAGGCGCCGATGTTCATGATCAACTTCCACAAGGTCGACGAAGAGTCCGACTACGTCGCCTACGTCTCGCGCCTGCGCAAGTTAGGCACGGCCTTCGACCAGCTGCTCGAACAAGGCCGCGCGTCATCGGCCAAGGACATCCGTCCGCCGAAGTTCGCCTACGAGGGCGTGATCGACCAGTCGCGCAAGGTCATCAGCGGTGCGCCGTTCGACGACGGCACGGACAGCGCGCTGTGGGCCGATGCCCAGGCCAAGGCCGACGCATTGGCGAAGGACGGCAAGATCACCGTCGAGCGCGCCGCGGAACTGAAGGAAGACGCGCGCAAGGCGCTGCTGGAAGACGTGAAGCCCGCCTACGAGCGCATCATCGCCTTCGCCGAAAGCGAGCTGCCCAAGGCCGCCGTGAACCCGACCGGCGTCGGCCAGACCCACCCCGATGGCCCCGCGTACTACGCCTACCAGCTCAAGCGCAACACCTCCACCGACATGACCGCCGAGCAGATCCACGAGCTCGGCCTGTCGGAGGTCAAGCGCCTGCGCGGCGAGCTGGAGAAGGTGCAGGCGCAGATCGGCTTCGAAGGCGACCTGCAGGCCTTCTTCAAGCACATGCAGGACGACCCCGCGCGCCTGTTCCCCAATACCGACGCCGGCCGCCAGGCCTACATCGATGAAGCCACCGAGGTCATCGACAACATCAAGCAGCACCTGCCCGAGTACTTCGGCCTGCTGCCCAAGGCCGATCTCGTGGTCAAGCGCGTGGAAGCGTTCCGCGAACAGGACGGCGCCGCGCAGCACTACTACCCCGGCACGCCCGACGGCTCGCGCCCAGGCATCTACTACGCGCACCTGTCGGACATGAACGCGATGCCGAAGACCGAACTCGAGGTGATCGCCTACCACGAGGGCCTGCCCGGCCACCACATGCAGATCTCGATCGCGCAGGAGCTCAAGGGCATTCCCAGATTCCGCACCCAGGCCCGCACCACCGCCTACAGCGAAGGCTGGGGCCTGTACGCCGAATGGCTCGCCAAGGAGATGCCCGGCACCTATGAGGACCCGTATTCCGAATACGGCCGGCTGATGTCGGAAATGTGGCGCGCGATCCGCCTGGTGGTGGACACCGGCATGCACGCCAAGGGCTGGACCGAGCAGCAGGCGGTGGACTACTTCCGCGCCAACAGTTCGGTGCCGGACGCGGCGATCAGGTCCGAGATCCAGCGCTACCTCGTCTATCCCGGCCAGGCCACGGCCTACAAGGTCGGCATGATCCGGATCCAGGAGCTGCGCCGGAAGGCGGAAAGCGAACTGGGCGAAGGGTTCGACATCCGCGGCTTCCACGACGCGGTACTCGGCGGCGGCGCGTTGCCGCTGGATCTGCTTGAGCGACGCGTGGACGGATGGATTGCGAAGCAGAAAAAGACCACGGCCTGACGGCCGCGGTCGATGCGAAAGGCCGGGCACCTGCCCGGCCTTTTTTTATCGCGCGCGCCTGCCTTGCAGGAGCGGCGGAAGCCGCGCGCTTTTGCTGCCTCCCGCCGCGAAAGCAGGGGCTGAGCAAGGCCGCTCGCGAGCCATTGGCCCGTGGCCTGACGAACGCCATCGTGCCGTGTTCGATGGCCGCGCGGGTTGCGGAGGGCGCCTTTGGGATCAGCGCGAACCGTGGACACCCCCTCCCAACCTCGCCCTGCCTGCGCGGGGGAGAGGCAACAGCAAAAGCTCGCAGCTGAAGCCGCTCCCGCGGGTTCGCGGCCAACTCCTGCGATGATGCACGCATGACCACGCCCGCCGCCTTCGCATCACTCCCACTTTCACCGGCCCTGCTGCAGGGCATCGATGCGCTCGGCTATGCCGCGACGACGCCGGTCCAGGCGCAGTCGCTGCCGCCGATCCTCGAAGGGCGCGACGTGATCGCGCAGGCGCCGACCGGCAGCGGCAAGACTGCGGCGTTCGGGCTGGGCCTGCTGCATCGGCTCGACCCGGCGCGCGGCGACACCCAGGCGCTGGTGCTGTGCCCGACGCGCGAGCTCGCCGACCAGGTCGGCAAGCAGCTGCGGCGGCTGGCCACCGGCATCGCCAACGTCAAGGTCTCGATCCTGTGCGGCGGCATCCCGCTCGGGCCGCAGCTGGCTTCGCTGGCGCACGCGCCGCACGTGGTGGTCGGCACGCCCGGCCGCGTGCAGGAACTGGCGGCCAGGGGCGCGCTGTCGCTCAAGACCGTGCGCACGCTGGTGCTGGACGAGGCCGACCGCATGCTCGACATGGGCTTCGAGGATGCGATCCGCGACCTGGTCAGGCGCACCCCGAAGGATCGCCAGGGCCTGCTGTTCTCGGCCACCTTCCCCGATGCGATCCGCGCGCTGGGCAAGGCGATGCTGCGCGACGCGCTCGAGGTCAGCGTCGGCGATGGTGCGCAGCCGGCCGCGATCGAGCAGCTCTTCTACGAAGCCGACCCCGCGCGCCGCGCGCCGCTGCTGGCCGCGCTGTTGCTGCACCATCGCCCGGAATCGGCGGTGGTGTTCTGCAACACCCGCGCCGACACCGTCGAGGTGGTCGGCTCGCTCGCCCACTACGGGTTCTCCGCGCTCGCGCTGCATGGCGACATGGAGCAGCGCGACCGCGACGAGGTGCTGGTGCAGTTCGCCAACCGCAGCTGCTCCGTGCTGGTGGCCAGCGACGTCGCCGCGCGCGGGCTGGACGTCGAGGACATCGGCGCGGTGGTCAACTACGAGCTGCCGACCGACGCCGACACCTACCTGCATCGCATCGGCCGCACCGGGCGCGCCGGGCGCAGCGGCCTCGCGCTGAGCCTGTGCACGCCGCGCGAACTGCCGCGCGCGACCGCCATCGAGGAACGCCAGGGCCAGCCGCTGCGCTGGGAGAAGCTGCAGCCGCTGGCCGGCAAGGCGAGCAATGTCCCCACCGCGGCGATGGCCACGCTGCGCATCGACGCCGGCCGCGGCGACAAGCTGCGCCCCGGCGACATCGTCGGCGCGCTGACCGGCGAGGCGGGATTGCACAAGGACGCGATCGGCAAGATCGACGTGTTCGCCACGCGCAGCTACGTGGCGATCGCGCGGGCGAAGGTGGGACAGGCGCTCGCGCACCTGCGCAGCGGAAAGATCAAGGGTCGCAAGTTTCGCGTGCAGCGGCTGTAGCCGAACCCGCCCGACCCGCGTAGGAGCGGCTTCAGCCGCGAGCCTTCGGCGGGTCCCACGCCGTTCCGGCGGTTGTTCCTGCCCGGCTCCAAAGGCTCGCGGCTGAAGCCGCTCCTACAAAAGCGCGGGCGACGGCCTGTCTATTCCGCGGCCTCAGGCGCGCCCATGTTGCCCCTGCTGTACATGCCGGAGCGATCGAAGCAGCAGGCGCGGCGCATGCCGGACGCCAGCTTGTCGCAGGCGGTGCCGATGCGCTTCCCGCGCGTTTCGGCCTGCTTGCCCGAGACGATCCACGCGATCCAGTCGCGCCGCGCCACCGGCGTGATGTCGGACCACGTCGCCTTTGCCTCGGGGTTCGCCGCGAGCGCCTTGCGCAGGTCGGCGGGCACCCTGGGTTCCGGTTCGACCTGCACCGGCGCGATCTCGAGCGCGACGCCGTCGCCCACGTCGACGCCGGCGGCCTCGCGCAGGGCCTTGTCGACCTTGAGCCAGTGGCTGCCGTGGCCGTCGGGTTCCAGCGTCGCCTGGAAGGCCTGGGCTTCGAGGGTGCCGTCGACGGTCACCATGCTGCGCGTCGGCAGCTTCGCGCTCGCACTCGCGGGCAGCACGAGGAATCTCCACGCCGCACCCTTCGGGTTCGCCGGGCGCAGCAGTGTCGCCTTGAAACGGATCGTGCCGTTGGCCTTTGCCATGGCGGAAACTGTACACCGCATCGGCGATCCTTCAGTCATGAATCCCGGATGCGACCTGCGGCGTGATCAGCCAGCGCAGGGCGGAACCACCGGAGGTGTGTCCGCGGAACGCGCGCGACCAGGCGCCGTCGGCAACGGTCCCGCTTTTGGCGCAATGCGCCTCGCGACCTTCCATGGAACCCACTTTGCAGCGCGCCGCGGAATCCGCCTTGCGGGTTCCACCCTGCGCTTCAGGCAGTCGCCGGCGTTCCGGCCTGCGGGCGCCAGCCGAGCACGCGCGCCGGCAGCGTGAGCAGCGCGGACAGGAAGGCGAACAGCGCCGAGAACGTGATGCCGACCAGGCGGAACGGCAGCGACACCAGCCACGCCAGCGGCCACAGCACCAGGGCCAGCAGTGCCAGCGGCCAGCACAGCACCAGCAGCACGCACCACAGCAGCAGGACGAAAAGGGTCTTCATGGTCGGGCCTCGCGAACGATCACGGCGCTGCACGCGCAGCAGCGGCCACCGTGCCCGGCGACGGCGCACGGCCGCAAGCGGAATGCGACGAAACGCCGGATGCAGCGACGAAACGGGCGCATGCCGTCGTTGGCAGCGCGGATCTCAGGCGCGCAGCATCACCTTGCCGCTGCGGCCCGGCTGCATGCTCGCGGCGGCGGCCTGCGCGGCGTGCGCGAGATCGAACACCGTATCCACCGGCAACTTCAGCTCGCCCGCCAGCGCGCGCTGGATCAGTTCGCCCACCAGTCGGCGCTTGTCGGCCACCGACATCTCGCGGCTGACCTTGCTGCCCCAGAAGCCCTTCACCGTTGCGTGCTTGAAGATCATGTCGCCGGACGGGACCTGCATCGGCTCGCCGCTCATCGCGCCGAACGACACCAGCACGCCGTTCTCGCCCAGCAGCGCCATCAGGTCGGCGCTGGCCTGGCCGCCGACCGAATCCACCGCCACGCCCGCCAGCCCGTCGCCGAGCAGCGCCTTTGCGGCTTCGCGCCAGTCCGGCGCCGCGGTGGAGATCACGTTGTCCACGCCCAGCGCGGCCATCTCGCCGACGCCGGCATCGCGGCGCACCAGGCTGAGCACGCGGATGCCGCGCGCCGCCGCAAGCATCGCCAGGGTCTTGCCGACCGCGCCGTTGGCCGCGTTCTGCACGATCCAGCCGCCGCGCGGCACCTGCAGGAACTCCAGCAGCATCAGCGCGCTGAGCGGCATCGCGATCAGCTGCGCGGCGGTTTCGTCGGCGATGGCGTCGGGCATCGGGATGACCATCCGCGCCGACGCGACGAAATACTCCGCCCACGTGCCGCGGCCCGATGCGGCCGCGACGCGCTGGCCCACCGCGAGTCCTTCGACGTCCGCGCCAAGCGCGTCGATCACGCCCAGCCCCTCGCTGCCGCCGATCGCCGGCAGCGTCGGCTTGTAGCCGTACTGCCCGCGGATGGTCCACAGGTCGTGGTTGTGGATCGGCGCCAGCTGCATGCGGATCCGCACCTCGCCGGGGCCGGGTTCGGGCATCGGGCTGTCGGCCGCGACCAGCACCTGGGCTGGATCGCCGAACGTGTGGTGGATGGCGCTGCGCATGGTCGGTCTCCGGTCAGGCACTGGGCCGCCACGCTACACCACGCCGGCCGCCCGCCGTGGCGGCGCGATTCCACCGTCCCGGCCTCGCGTCGCTGCGACGGCTGCCGTTGCACCGCGCGCCGGCTTCACGGATCAGCCCGTCGCCCCGCCGCGGCCTCGGCAAGCAGCGCCGCGGATTCCTCGGCCAGGTAGCGGACACACGCCTCGATGTCGGCGCGGCGGGTGCGGAAGCTGAGCACGCAGACACGGCCGAGGTAGCGGTCGCCGACGCTGGCGCCGGTCAGCATCACCCGGCCGCGCCCGGTGACGCGCCGCATGAGTTCACGGGTGGCTTCGTTGCGCGCGGCCAGGGTCGGCAGCGCCGCGCTTTCGAGGTGGAAGGCGAACAGCGACAGCTGCGGCGGCGCGTCCAGGACGATGCCCGGGATGCGCGCGACCTGCTCCGCGGCCCACACCGCCAGCTCGCGCTTCTCGGCCAGCGCCGCGCGATAGCGGGCCGCGCCGAAGAACTTCAGCGTCAGCCAGACGCGCAGCCCGGGGAAGCCGCGCGACAGGTCCGGCCCGTACTGCGCGGGGTCGTAGAACTCGCCCTGGTTCTCCGGCAGGTAGCCGGCGCTCGCCGAATGCAGCGCGCGCAGGTCCTCGCCGTCGCGCACCAGCAGCGCGCCGGTGCCGTAGGGCATGAACAGGCCCTTGTGCGGGTCGAGCGTGAGCGAGTCGGCGCGCGACAGCCCGGCAAGCAGCGGTCGCAGTCCCGGCACCATGTGGAAACAGCCGCCGTAGGCGCCGTCGACGTGGTGCCACAGGCCTTCGCGCGCGGCGAGGTCGGCGATGGCTTCCAACGGGTCCACCGCGCCGGTGTTGGTGGTGCCGGCGGTGGAGAACACCATGAACGGCTGCAGCCCGGCCGCGCGGTCCGCGGCGACGGCCTGCTCCAATGCGTCCACGCGCATCCGGTAGTCCGCGTCCACGGCGATGACGCGCACGCGGTCATGGGCGATGCCGGCCAGCTTCGCGGCCTTGGTGATGCAGTGGTGCGACTGCGACGACACGTACAGCGTGCCGCGGCGTATTTCCACGCCCAGCAGCTTCTCGCGCGCGCAGGCGATCGCGTTGAACATCGCCGACGAGCCGCCGGTGGTGAACAGCCCGCGCGCCTGCGGCGGGAACCGCATCCATTCGCGCAGCCAGTCCAGCGCGTTGGCTTCCAGCTGCACCAGCGCCGGCGCCGCTTCCCAGATGCCGGTGTAGCGGTTGGTGGTCGCGGCGATGAAGTCCGCCAGCGCCGCGGTGTAGATCCCGCCGCCCGGGATGTAGGCCAGGTATCCGGCGCCATTGGTCGTGAACGATCGCGGGATCCATTCGTCGAACAGCGGCGCGAGCAGTGCATCCAGCGCCGTTCCCTGCTCCGGCGCCTGCTCGCGCATGGCCCGGCACAGCGCTTCGATGCCGTCGTAGTCGCCGCAGCCGGGCGCCTCCGGCAGCGCCGCCAGGTGCGCCAGCACGCGCTGCAGCACCTGGTCGGCCATCGCCTGCATGGTGTCAGGCGACAGTTCCAGGTTGGCCGGATCGTGGTTCGTGGCGCTGTCGGTCATGGTCGCGGTGCCTCTGCTGCAAGGGTTGCCGCCGGGGTCGAAGCTGGCGGCATCTCCAAGTCTAGATCCGGCGGACAGGTTCACCTCGCACGGACCTGCCGCTGGCAACGCCGGCGCGGGAGGCGGATTCCCCGCTCCATCGCCGGCGTCGCTTCCAGACGCAAGCCGGGAGCGCTGCTGTCCTTGGGGCGCACCGCGGCGGGCGCGTTACGATGCCGCCCCATGTCGCGGGTCGCAGAGCAAGCGTGAAGTCCCACCCCTGCAAGACGCGCCCGCCGGCATGAGCCAGGCCCCGCGTCGCCCACCCGCCGCGCCACCGGACCCGACCGCGCGCCTGCAGTCGCGGATCGCCGCGCTGCTGTCGGTGCTGCTGCACGTGCTGTTGCTGCTGCTGGTGATGCGGTCCCCGCCGATCACCGTGTCGGAGCCTGAAGGCGCGGCCGGCGGCAGCGCGCTGCAGGTCACCTACATCGACCAGTCGCTCGACGTCCCGCCGCCCGCGCGCACCACGCCGGCGCCGCGCAAGGCGCCGCCGCGCACCCCGCGCAAGACCGCGCCCGCGGCCAGCCGGATCCAGGCCACGCCGGTTCCCCAGGCCGACGCGCCCGAAGCGCTGCGCGTGGTCGACGTCGCCGACAGCCCCGAGCCCTCCCCCGCCGACGAAGTCCCGCAGCCGCCGGACGCACCGGCAGCGGCGCCACCCGAAGCGCCGCAGGTCCCGATGAAGCGCCCCGACCTGGCGTGGGGACAGCCGCCGGGCATGGCCCCGGAACACCACGCCCCGGTGAACGCCGGGCCGGCGCGCAGCCGCGCCGCCAGCCGCGGCCGCAACAACAGCGATGCCCCCTCCTCCGGCACCAGCATGGAAGTCGGCGGCTACCGGGTGTACTACGATCTGCTCGACGAAACCCGCCTGCGCGCGTGGCGCGATCAGGGCATGACCGAACTGTTCCTTCCCTTGCCGGGCACGCGCCGGCTCATGGTCTGCCCGCTGGAGATCGCGCTGCATCGCGACTCCGGCACGTGCCGCCTGGTCGAACCGGATTCGCCGGAACTCGAAGCCATCGGCGACGCCCGCGACGTGGTCACCATGCAGCGGGTATACCGGCTGGGCGAAGTGCTCTGGAGCGGGCCGGGGGCGTACCGGTAGGCGGCAGGGCCGGCGCCGGGTCCCGCAATCCCCGCGCAGCTTGAAATCCGCGCCAGCGCACGCACATTCGCGTCTCTATCTGCCATGCGCTCCGGATCCCTGCCCATGACGACCACCACCGAAACCCGCCCCTTCGAGGCCGAAGTCGCCCAGGTCCTGCACCTGGTCACCCACTCGCTGTACTCGCACAAGGAAATCTTCCTGCGCGAGCTGATCTCCAACGCCTCCGACGCCTGCGACAAGCTGCGCTTCGAGTCGATCGCCAACCCCGACCTGCTGGCCGGCGACGCCGAGCTGCACATCGACGTCAGCTGGGACAAGGACGCGCGCACGATCACCATCGCCGACAACGGCATCGGCATGTCGCGCGACGAGGTGGTGGCCAACATCGGCAGCATCGCCAGCTCCGGCACCCGCCGCTTCCTGGAGGCGATGGGCGCCGAGCAGAAGGCCGACGCGCGCCTGATCGGCCAGTTCGGCGTCGGCTTCTACTCCGCTTTCGTGGTCGCCGGACGCGTGACCGTGCTCACCCGCCGCGCCGGCGCCGCGCCGGAAGACGGCGTGAAGTGGGAAAGCGACGGCCGCGGCGAGTACACGCTCGAAGCCGCCACCGTGCCCGCGCGCGGCACCACCGTGGTGCTGCACCTGAAGGACGGCGAGGACGAGTTCCTCGACGGCTGGAAGCTGCGCGGGCTGGTGCGCAAGTACTCCGACCACGTCGCCTTCCCGATCCGCATGCCGAAGGAAACGCCGGCCGGCGACGACGACGACGCGAAGCAGGACGACGCCGCGCCCGCGTGGGAAACCGCCAACGACGCCTCCGCGCTGTGGACACGCCCGAAGTCGGAGATCAGCGACGAGGAGTACCAGGCCTTCTACAAGTCGCTCGGCCACGACTTCAACGACGCCGCGGCCTGGACCCACAACCGCGTCGAGGGCAGCCAGAGCTTCACCACCCTGCTGTACCTGGCGGCGAAGCCGCCGTTCGACCTGATGATGGGCGGGCGCGACGAGCGCAAGGGCCTGAAGCTGTACATCAAGCGCGTCTTCATCATGGACGCGGCCGAGGAGCTGCTGCCCAACTACCTGCGCTTCGTGCGCGGCGTGGTGGACGCCGACGACCTGCCGCTCAACGTCAGCCGCGAGATCCTGCAGCACAACCGCCAGCTCGAGCGCATCAAGGGCGCCTGCGTGAAGCGCGTGCTGGACCTGATCGAGAAGCTCTCGCGCGACGAACCGGAGAAGTTCGCCGCCTTCCTCAAGGCCTTCGGCAACACGCTCAAGGAAGGCATCGTCGAGGACGCCGGCAACCGCGAGCGCATCGCCAAACTGCTGCGCTTCGCGTCGACCCGGGGCGACGGCGACGCGCAGACCGTGTCGCTCGACGACTACGTCGGCCGCATGGCGCCGGGGCAGGAGGCGATCTGGTACGTCACCGCCGACGGCTACCGCGCCGCCGCGGGCACGCCGCAGCTCGAGGCCTTCCGTGCGAAGGACATCGAGGTGCTGCTGATGTCCGACCGCATCGACGAATGGATGCTCGGCCACCTGCACGAGTACGCCGGCAAGCCGCTGCGCCACGTCGCCAAGGGCGAGCTGCCGCTGGACGAGGCAGGCAAGCAGAAGCAGGAAGAAGCCGCGAAGGCCGCCGCGCCGCTGCTGGAGAAGCTCAAGCGCCTGCTCGGCGACCGCGTCGAGGACGTGCGCGTGTCCGCGCGCCTGACCGACTCGCCGGCGTGCCTGGCCATGTCCGAGTGGGAGATGGCCCCGCACCTGGCGCACCTGCTGCGCGAGGCCGGCCAGGACGTGCCGGAGAGCAAGCCGACGCTGGAGGTCAACCCCGCGCATCCGCTGCTGCAGCGAGTCGACGGCGAGGCCGACGACGCCCGCGCGACCGACCTCGCCACCCTGCTGCTGGAACAGGCGCAGCTGTCCGCCGGCGCGCCGCTGGCGGATCCGGCGGCGTTCGTGCAGCGGATGAACCGGCTGCTGGCGGGCTGACCGCGGGCCAGGCCCGATCAGGCCAGCGGGCCCACGCACATCCGGCGGTGATGACGCCGCCGGACGTTGCAGCCGGTGCGTAACCGGCGACGCTGCCTGGGCTGCGCCGAGATGCAGCGGCGCCTGCCGTGACCGTGACCGTGACCGTGACCGTGACCGTGATCGTGATCGTGATCGCGCGCGACGATCGCGGCGCTAGCGCAGCAAATCAACCGACTGTCGGCCTGCTGGTTCCGCAGGGAATGTGCGCGTTGCGCTAACCGGCACCGCGGCGCGCGGCCACCGCTTCCATCCGCTTCAGCCGCCGCGACAGCGCGTCGGGATCGGTCACCGCCTGCACGCGCGCGCTGCCCAGCGCTTCGGCCAGATAGCGCGCATTGACGCCACCCACCCACACCGGGACGCCCGGCGGCAGGTCCGCGTCCAGCACGCGCAGCTGCGCCAGTGCATGTGGTGCGCTACCCGGGTCGATCGAGCTCAGCGCCACCGCGCCCGCCCCGAGGCGCGTGGTGACGCGCACCAGTTCCTCCGCGGGCAGTTCGGTGCCCAGGTAAAGCACCGGTGCCCCGGCATCGTGTGCGTACAGCGCCGCGCCCAGCAGGCCCAGCTCGTGCGGCTCGCCGGGCAGCGTGGCGAACAGCACCCGCGGCCGCCGTTCGCGCGGATGCTGGTTGATCACCGACAGCAGGCGCGCGCGCAGCAGGCTGCTCACCAGCCGTTCCTGCGCGATTGCCAGGCGTCCGTCGGCCCAGCGCAGGCCGACTTCGCGCAGCAGCGGCATCACCACGCGCGACACCAGCACCGCCACCGGCAGGGTGGCGATGGCCACCGACAGCTCGCGGTCGAATTCGTCCACCTGGTAATCGGCGACGGCGTCGAGCATCCGGGCCGGCAGGGCGTCCAGGCCGCCGAAGCCGGTCTGCCGGCTGCTCTCCAGCAGGGCGTCCAGCGCCGCGTCGTCGAGCGCGGCGAGGTCCCGGATGGGATGTCCGCGGGCGGTGAGCCGGTGCAGCCGGGTCAGCCGGTCAATCGTGGCCGCGTCGTACAGGCGACGCCCATTGGCGGCGCGGCCCGGTGCCACCGCGGCGTGCCTGCGCTCCCACGCACGCAGGGTTTCGGGCGTGAGCCCGGTCAGTTCTGCGGCGGCCTTGACGGGGTACATGCTGTGCAATGTACAACATCTGTACAACTGGAAGTTGTACACGCAGCTAACGGGCGGGGACCGACACTGGCGCCGTTCCCTCACTCGAGCCCCGCCATGAACCGCACCGCCCGTCCCCGCCTGATGTCCCTCCTCACCGCCGCCCTTGCCCTCGGGCTGGCTGCTCCGCTGGCCGTCGCCGGCCAGCCCGCCGGCACTGCCGCACCCGCCAGCCGGGCCAAGGCCGATATCGTCGACACCGCGATAGCCGCCGGCCAGTTCAAGACCCTCGCCGCCGCGCTGAAGGCCGCCGGCCTGGTCGACACCCTCAAGGGCCCGGGGCCGTTCACGGTGTTCGCACCGACCGACGCGGCGTTCGCCGCGCTGCCCGCCGGCACCGTCGAAACCCTGCTGAAGCCGGAAAGCAAGCAGAAGCTGATCGCGATCCTCAGCTACCACGTCGTGCCGGGCCGCGTGCCGGCGGCGCGCGTGGCCGGGATGGATTCGGCCACCACCGTGCAGGGCGGAAGCCTGGATATCCAGTCCTCCGCCGACGGCGTGACCGTGGACGGCGCGCGCGTCACCAAGACCGACGTGGAGGCCAGCAACGGCGTCATCCACGTCATCGACAAGGTTCTCATGCCCAAGAACTGAGCCCTCCCATCCCACCTGGAGTCACCGAGACATGAAAGCGATCAACCTCACCACCCTCGCCCTGGTCATCGTGGGCGGCATCAACTGGGGCCTGGTCGGCCTCGCCCAGTTCGACCTGGTCGCCGCGATCTTCGGCGGCCAGGACGCCGCCCTGGCCCGGGTGGTCTACACCCTGGTCGGCCTGTCCGCCCTGTGGCAGATCGTGCCGCTGATGCGCGCCGCCAGCACCGGCCAGGTCCAGGCGGAGGCGCGCCACGCCCACCGCTGAGTCCGATCATCGCGTTCCCGGCGCGGGGCGACTCCCGCGCCTTCCCCGACCGCCCGGCGTTGTCCCGCCGGGCGGTCCTTCTTTTTGCGTCGCCACCACCTGCGCTGGGCCATCGCGCCCACGCTGACTTGGTCGCCACGCTGCTCCGTCGCGTGCGGGCAACCGACACCTGCATGTCTGCCGCGCATGCGGCTGCCTGCGGTGCGTCCCAGTGCCGGCGCCCTAAGCGGGATCGGCGCATGCCGAATGTCCGTGCGACTGCCGCGGAGCAAGTCGCGGCCCGTGTTCTCGCCAGCTAGCCAGCGCCCCGCGTGGCATCGAGGTGCGTCAGGTACAGGCGCAGCTGTCCGCCGGCGCGCCGCTGCCGGACCCGGCGGCGTTCGTGCAGCGGATGAACCGGCTGCTGGCGGGCTGACCGGAAAGCGGGTCCCCCGGACGACGCCGAAAGCCGCGTCCGGGGTGCCTGCAACCCGCGATGCCAGGCGCTGCCGGCAACGCGGCCGCGCGGTCATGCCCTGGCCGGCGGATCCCTCCACAGCCCGAAGCGCGTGACGAGCCACAGCCACGCGAACGCGAGCGCCGTGCCGGCGACGCCGTACATGGCGTCGACCGGGTCGCGCGTGTTCAGCAGCGGCAGCCAGCCTTCATACGCCACGTTGGCAACCGCCAGCGCCAGGGCCGCCCACGCCACCACGCGCAGGCGCACGCCCAGCAGCACCCACAGGTAGCCGGCGCCGGCCAGCAGCAGGTACGACAGCGAGAAGTTGAGGACGTGGGTGTAGAAGTCCGGCACCCGGTCGACGATCGCCTGCGCGCGGAACAGGCCCGGCTTGCGGCCCATGAACAGCACGAACGCGCCGCCCAGCAGCAGCACGTGCAGCAGCGCCGCCCAGAGCCTGGGGCGGAAGCGCAGCGTCGGCAGTGCGGCTTGGGTCATGTGGCCTCCTGCGGCAGGGCGGACAGCGGATGTTGCCATCCCCGGCTCGGCACAAAGACCGCGTTCGGGAATTCCACGGGATGCCCTGGCGCCTTCGGTATCGTGGAAACCATCCATCGCGCCGGAAGCACGCCATGCAGCAGCACGAACTCGACGCCCTGTTCGACCAGCACGCCCCCGGCTACGACGCGCAGTGGGCGCGCATGGCGCCGATCCGCGAGAGCCTGCACTTCCTGCTCGAAACCGTGTTCGCCGACCTGCCCGCGGACGCGCGCCTGCTGTGCGTCGGCGCCGGCACCGGCGCCGAGATCGCGCACCTCGCCAGGCGCTTCCCGCGCTGGCGCTTCCTCGCCCTCGATCCCGCGCCCGCGATGATCGAACAATGTCGCGCCCGCGCCGCGCGCGACGGGTTCGCCGACCGCTGCGAGTTCCATGCCGGCCTGCTCGACACGCTGCCGCACGCCGAAGCCTTCGACGGCGCCACCTGCTTCCTGGTGTCGCAGTTCCTGCTCGATCCGGCCGAACGCACCGCGTTGTTCGCCGCCATCGCCCGCCGCCTGCGCCCGGGCGGGATGCTCGCCTGGGCGGACCTGGCGTGGGACACCACGGCCGGCGACTACCCCGCGATGCTGCGGCTGTGGATGCAGGCCATGTCCGGCGCCGGGCTCGACGACGACGCGCTTGCGCGCATTCGCGGCAACTACGCGCGGGACGTCGCGATCCTGCCGCTCGACGACGTCGCCGCACTGGTCGCCAGCGCCGGCTTCGACGCACCCCTGCGGTTCCACCAGGCGGGCATGATCCACGGCTGGTGCGCGCGGCGGCGCTGATGCCCGGCCCGCGCCGGGAACTTGTCCGTGCGCCGGCGGGCGCCCCGAACTTCGATCGCAACAACAATCCGCCTGGCAAAGAGTCGTGGAGCGCGCGGCCGCGTCGGGATGCCTGCAAGGGAAGCGACGGCGTTCGGTTCCGGCGTCTTCGAATCGAACCTGGCGCCGTTCTCGGCCGCTGTGTGATCTGCAGCTACTGCCCGGCGCCCTCATCCTCATCGCGCTGCAGATAGCGCTCGAGCCTGTCCTTGCGCTGGGGAATCCCGGCGTCAATGTCGAGCTGGATCACCTCGGCGGCGGAACGCGCCAGCGCCACGCGGATGGAAGGCATATGGAGATTGTCCGCCGCAACGTAAACGCGCGCATTGGCGAGGAATCCCGGTTCCACGCGTTTCGCCTGCTCCACCAGCGCACTCGCCAGGACATCCTGCGATGGTGACGCCACCATGATCACCCCGTCGGCATTCATGTCGTCAGACAACGCATCGCCGAGATAGCTGGCCAGCATGTCGAACTTCGGGTCATCCGGCAGGGGAACCACCTTGGTGGCCGGGTACTCGTCTTCCGAGTCAGGGTCGATGCGGAAGAACGCGTCGACCAGATAATCGTGCCAAGCCCGGATGTCGCCATCCCCGGGGGCCACGAGCGGCGAGATGAACCGCCGCCTCGCCTCCGCCTTCCGCTGCCTGCGCTCGGCATCCGCGGCCTTCGCCGAGTCGAGCGCATCGGTCCATGCATTGCCTGTCACCGGTACGAGCGAACCGTCCGAAAGCCGGAAGCGGAGGTCGACGTGGCGCTCATCCGGTTCGTCGGCGTCCTGCCGGGTGGCCACGGGCACGACCACGGGAAGCACAAGTTGCCCTTTGCCTTCATCGATGCGCGGCTCTCCGCGCCAGTGGATCGAACTGACGCTGCGAGGAAGCGCGTTGACATAGAACCCGGGAAGGAACGCCGTCAGCCCGAACTCGCGCAGCCGGCTGCCATCGGCGGCATAGAACACCACAGCGTCGTCGCCCCAACCAACGCTGTGCCAGTTATCGAACGTGACCGACGTGCCAAGGTTCGACACCACTGCGTCCACGGGCGCCACGTCGTTCACCAGCGGCGCCTTCCAGACGGTCCGCCACTGCCCGTCCTGCTTGCGCTGCATGTGCCCGATCGGGCTTTTCCGCGAATCGCCGGGGACGCCGCCCGCATTCGGCTTGCCGTCCACCTTGTCGCGGAAGTAGTCGAGCTGGTTCGTCAGTTCGCGAGGATAGATCGTCAGCTTCCAGGCGCCATCCGCGGACGCGTAGGCGCGGACCTCGGGAGGAAGCCACGAGTCCGCCAGCGCGGGCGTGGCGAGCAGAACCCAAAGCAACACGCCAATGCCCAAGCCGGATCTCTTCATCTCCGCCCCCCGTTCGTCCAGGAGGAGCTTATCAAGTGGCGTCGGCAAGGATCGGGCGCCTGGAGATCCTCCTTGGGCTTCCCTCCTGCGGACCAGTCCCGTGAAGCGAGCCTGCCCCCGACTCCTTGGTGGAACGGGCATGTTCGCCGGCATCCCGGTTCGAGGTTCCACGCGATGGCGTGGCGGCGTTATGCTCGCCGCGGGGAAACAGGGGGACACCATATGCGCCGTTGCACAGGCCTGCTTGCGGGCATCTTTCTGCTGTTCATTGCCGGCTCGGCATTCGCACAAACCGACGCGGCCGGGGCCGAGGAACAAAGCCCGTTCGCGGAGCTGCCTTGGGAGTTCGGGCCCACCACCGGCAAGCTCGGCGCGCGCGCGGCCATCAATGTCCCGGAAGGCTACGCATTCCTGGGTACGCAGGGTGCCGAACGCTTCAACGAAATCGCGGAGAACCCGCCCAACGGCGTGGACGAATACATCATCGCGCCGACCGACCTTGGCTGGGTTGCGTTCTTCAGCTTCAATGAAGTCGGCTACGTCAAGGACGACGAGAAGCTCGACCCGGACGACATCCTGTCGTCGATCCGTAAAGGTACCGAAGCCTCCAACGTCGAGCGGAAGAAGCGCGGCTGGGACACGATGGAGGTCCTGGGCTGGAGCTTCAAGCCGCAGTACGACAAGCAGATCAACGCGCTGGAGTGGGCGATCCTGGCGCAGATGAGCCAGAGCGGCGGCAAGTTGATCAACTACAACACGCGACTGCTTGGCCGGCGCGGGGTGATGGAAGTCGTGCTCGTGACCGATCCGCAGGCGCTCGACGCCTCCATCGCCAGCTTCAAGGAGCTGGTGCCCGGCTACAAGTTCAGCGCCGGCGAGAAGTACGCCGAGTTCAAGGAAGGCGACCGCGTCGCCGAGTACGGCCTCGCGGCGCTGATCACCGGCGGCGCGGCTGCAGTGGCGGCCAAGAAGGGCTGGCTGGCCGCCATCGGCGTCTTCCTGGTGAAGATGTGGAAGCTGCTGCTGATCGGCCTGGTCGCCGTGGGCGCCTCGTTCCGCAAGGTCTTCAAGCGTGACCGCGATGGCAACCCCAAGCCTTGAGGCCCTGCTCGTCATCGGCATCATCGGGTTCTACGCGCAGGACGCCATGCTACTGCTGTACCACGACGAGCTTGTGTTCGAGCGGGTCGCCGGGCGCTGGCGTCCATCCCCCGGTGGCCTGCAGTGGAAGGGGCGTTTCCTGTTCGTTCCGAACCTGCTTGCGCCATGGCGCCCGCTGTTGCGCGGAGCCTGCTCGGACGCACCACCGGTGACCACGGATGCACCGTCGCTCGACCCCGTGCTGAAGGCCTTGCGTCCGCTACGGGTCGGCGTGACCCTGCTCGCCGCGCTGCTGCTCGTTGGCGTGCCGATGCTGTTGTGGCGTTTCCCGCATCCGCTTGCATTGCTGGCGCTGGCCGCGGCGATCTACCTGGTTGCGCTGCTGCTGGCCGTTTCGCTGTGGCGCAGCCGCAACGCCTTCGGCATCGGTCGACGCACGACGGCCTGGCTGGCGTTCGAATCCATCGCCTGCCCGCCGCACGCGATCAACTTGGTGCGCAAGCTCGGCCTGCGCCAGCGGCTTCCGGGCGATGCGATGTCGATGGCGACCGCCGCGCTCGACGCGCCGGCACTGGATCGCCTGAAGGTAACCATGAGCGAACGCACGCAGGCATTGGCACCATGACCTTCACCGAGTTCCTCGTGATCGTTTCCGGACTGGCCATCGGCTACTGGCTGGTCGCGGTGTTCATTCCCAACGCGCGTTCGTCGCGCGACGAGGACGCCGAAGCCGCCGCCGAGCGCGACGACGGGCCGGGCCGGGGGCAGCCCCGGGAGCGGCCGGCTGCCTGGCACGAAACCCTCGGCGTCGACCGCGATGCCAGCCAGGAAGAGATCGTCGCCGCGTATCGACGCATGATCGTCCAGTACCACCCGGACAAGGTCGCGACCATGGCACCGGAGTTCCGCGAGCTCGCCGAGAAGCGCTCGGCCGCGATCAACGCGGCCTACGACGAAGCCATGCGCACCCTGCGCGCCTGAGTGTGCGGCCTGCCGGATGGCGCAATCTTTCCGGACAACCCGGGCGGTCGGGGGAATGGCTCGACGTCCGTCCGCGTCCCAGGGAACGTCGTGATGACTGGAACAAAACCATCCAGGGCCCGTATCGCACCTGGCGCCGGGGCCGCAGCCCGCGCACGCACGCCACGAGCGCGCGTTGCGCTGTTGCTTGCGTCCCTCATCTTGCAGGGCGCGGCCTGTGCCGCCGATGCCGTGCACGTGGATGATCATGGTGGCGGGCGCTACACCTTGACGACGACTTTGAGCGGCACCACCGACCCTGCGCACGGCCAGCTCGCGATCGTGCCGACGGCCGAGGCGCTGTGCGGCGAACTGCATCCGCATTACGGGCATTACCGGTTCGAGTCGAGCGCTCCATCGACGGCGACCGGGGCAACCGGACCGGTTTCGCTCGACTACGAGCAGGACATCGCGTGCCGCGACCAGCCGCAGCAAGCAGTGGAAACCGCTTCGGCGGCCGTTCCACCCGCGCCGTCCACGCCGCCCACCGACGAGGACGCGACGCTGATCGGCGAGCGGACGCTCGCCTACCTGCGGGCCAAGGACGCGGCCGACGCCGGCACCGTGTACGCGATGCTGTCCCGGGAAATGGCGAGCTACGCAAGCGCCGAAGCATGGAAGGAAACGCGAAGCGCGTTGAATGCCAGGCTCGGCCCGGGCGGCAAAGCGGCCATCGTCCGCATCACCTGGTACGACGACCCGCAGAACGCGCCGACTCACGGCCGCTTCGCCGCCGCCGACTATCGCGTGGACTACCCAAGCGAAGCCTTTACCTGCGGCTACGTCGTCTGGCTGCGCCAGTCGGACGGCGGCTACCTGGTCGTGCGCGACGAGGAAGGCCAGGCCACGCCGGACGTCATTGCCGGGTTGTCGCCCGAGCAGCGGCTCGCACTGCGGGCGCAGCTGCAGTGCAGGGATTAGCGTGCCCGCGACCGGGAGGCAGGCGCGCTCGCCGCCCCTGCTTCGCAAGTCGGCCCCGGCACGTTGCTTCCGCCCGCGGGCCCCATCGTTTCCCTGCAAACCGCGCCACGGCGTACGCGCGGAGAGCGCCCGTTCGACGGGCGGGCGCCGATGACCGCGGCGGCGGCGATGCCGGACGGATGCGCTGGATCCGTCCGGCATCGTCAGCTCAGTACCGCGCCTGCAGCGTCAGCCGGCTGAACGCCTTCACCCCGGTGACCTTGATGTAGTACGTGCCCGCCGCCGGGTTGGCGATGCGGATGGTCTCGCTGTTGCCGGGACGGCTGGAGCGGCCGTCGGCATCGCCCGCGGTCGGCACGCCGCCGCGCTTTGCCAGCAGGCTGACGTCGCCGCTGCCGCCGTAGGACAGGATGTTGAGCATCCGCGCGCCGGCCGGCACCTCGATCGCGAACAGCAGGTCCTCGCCCGCCGCGCCGGACAACCCGTTCACCGGCACCTTGTTCTCCAGCGGCGTCGCGTCGGGCGCCGAATCGTCGGCGGCGAACACGTGCACGCCGGTGTTGCCGCCGAGCGCGAGCAGCCGGCCGTCGTCGAGCGCGGCCAGGCGCTGCACGCCCTGATGGCCGGTCGGCGTGAGGCCGACCTCGACGGGCTGGGTCGGGTCGGAGACGTCGAGCTCGTGCACGCCGTCGTTGTTGGCGTACCAGGCGCGGTCGCCGCGCTGCGCGACGTGCGAGTACGCGCCCGCGCCGCTGGCGCCGGTGGCGAAGCGCCCGACCACCGTCGGCGCCGCGGGATCGGCGATGTCGACCACCTGCATGCCGCCCTCGCAGGCCAGGTAGAGCAGCGAGACGCCGCTGTCGATCGCCAGGTCGAAGCCCGCGCCGCAGCCGTCGTCCAGATGGGCGACCCGCACCGGCGCGGCGGGGTCGGCGATGTCGTAGACGCTCAATCCGCCGGCGCTGCCGACTTCCTTGCCCTCGGCGATGTAGACGTGGCTGCCGTCGACCTTCAGCTGGTACGGCTGGCTGGTCAGCGCGCCCTGCCACACCAGGGTCGGCGCCGCGGGGTTGGAGATGTCGGCGACGCCGAACACGCCTTCGTTGGTCCACCTGGCGAGGTAGGCGTACTGGCCCTCGACGTCGAGCACGGCGGCGAACGGGAACTCCATCCGCCCGGTTTCCACCGGTGCGGCCGGGTTGGACAGGTCCACGCCCACCAGCCCGTAGCCCCATGCGGCCAGCCAGGCGGTGTCGCCGGCCATCGCCAGCTGCTCGAAGCTGCGCTTCTCGAAGCTCTTGGGCAGGTCGACCTCCAGGCGCGCCGTGGGCGCGAGCGTCTGCGCGTCGTTCACCGTCAGGCCGTAGTTGGGCTGCAGCAGCACCAGGCGGCCGGCGTGCACCGCGACGTCGCGCGCGCCGATGCCGGCCGGCAGCCACGAGGTGGAGACGCGCGTGGGCGCCTGTGGCGACGACACGTCGATCGCCTGCAGCAGGTCGGTATCGGTCGGGATCAGCAGCAGGTTGCCGGCGCGCACCGCACGGCGCCCGGCGAATGCGTCGATGTCGAAGTGCCCGGCTGCAACGGGCGCATCGATGTCGGCGATGTTCCAGGCGTCCAGGCCCGGGCCCCAGCCGAACGTGTAGGCGTGATCACCGACGTGCACGCCGGTGATCGCCGGCGGGATGTCGAGCCAGCCGCGCTTGCCCATCTGGCCGCTGGCATTGAGGTCGTACACGGTGAGCTGGTTGCCGGTGCCCAGCACGAAGCCCGGCTCCGGCGCGAGGCTGAAGTTGTCGAGGCCGTCGACGCCGTTGTCGGCGACCTGGACGGGCAGCTCCGGGTTGCTGGCGTCGTAGACGTCGAGCACCGTGCCGCCGAGCCAGTTGCGGCCGGTGCCGTAGATGGTGTGGCCGCTGGCGCTGATGCGCGAGTACTGCGTGGGCACGCTTTCGATGCCGGTGGCGGCGAACTGCGGCGCGGCCGGGTCGGCCAGGTCGGACACGAACACGCCGTGGTTGTTGTCGAACAGGTACAGGTGGTCGTTGGCGACGACCAGGCCGAGCAGGAACTTGTCGTCGGCGGCGACGTAGTCCTCGGTCTGCCCCACCAGCGCCGGCCGGGCCGGGTCGGCCAGCGAATAGACCGCCACGCCGCTGCTGCCGTCGTAGCCGCGCCAGCTGGCGTAGAGGTGGTTGCCGTGGCGGGCCAGGCCGTTGATCGCGGCGTCGGCCGGACCGCTGGTGGCCACGCGCAGGGGCGCGGAGGGGTCGCTGTAGTCCCAGGTCGCGATCACGCGCCCGGTGGGAATGTAGACGCGGTCGCCGGCGACGACCGGATCGGCGGCCACGGCGCCGCCGCGCAGCAGCGACAGCGACAGCGGCGAGTCGGCGGCCTGCGCCTGCGGGGTGGCGGTCAGGACGAGGGCGGCGGCGAGGGCGCTGGCGAGCAGCTTGATGGCCATGGTGCGTGCTCCTTGGAAGCAGGGGTCATGCCGGGACGGCGGGCGTCGCGGGTGTGGAAGGGACGGCGCGCCGCCATGCGGGGGCCGGGCGGCGCGGGTTCGGGAGCGGGCTCCCGGCGGCGCGGCCCCGGGCAGGCGGTCACGCAGCCCCCGGAACTTGGGCGGGGCCGCGCCGGCGGTCATTCCAATGCGGTGACGATCGCTTGACGAACGCATGACCGCCGCCACGGCGCCCGTCGTGGCGGCGTGCCGACGGCGTGCCGGCGGGGCAAGGTTCGGCGCGACGGCTACGGCGCGAGTGCGGACTGCGTCGCGGTTTCCGCCGCGGCGGGCGCGGCACGCTCGCCGGCCAGCGCCGCCGCGCGCGCCTGCGCGGCCTGCGCCTGCGGGCCCTGGCCCAGCCTGCGCAGCAGGCGCGCCTGCAGCGCGGCGAGGTCGAAATCCTCCCCCGCCCACGGGGCCGCGCGGCCGACCAGCGCGCTGGCTTCGTCGCTGCGGCCGCGTTCGAGCAGCCAGCCGGCATGGGCGACCACCACCGTGGCGACCTCGGCCGGAATCCCGCGCTGTTCGGCCAGCGCCAGCGCCGCCCGGTAGCCGGCGTCGGCCGCCGCCACGTCGCCGCGGGCGCGGCGGGCAACGGCGTGGACCAGCAGGTCCGGCAGGGTTTCGCCGAGCGCGGCATCGGCGGCCGCCGACACCGGCAGGTCCGCTGCCAGCGCGGCCTGCTCGCGGCGCAGCCGCAGCCAGGCACGCCTGCGCGGATCGCCCAGCGCCGGCCACGCGCGCAGGGCCGCGTCGGCCAGCGCCACCGCCCGCGCCGGGGCGCCGCCGCCCAGCGCCAGCTCGACCTGCAGCAGTTCGCGGCGGCCGTGTTCGCCGGGCTGGGACTGACCGGCTTCGGGCATCGCCAGCAGGCGGCCGGCCTCGCCCAGGCGCCCGGCTTCGATCAGCGCGTGCGCGCGGGTGAGCACCACGTCCGCGCGCTGCGAGGACGCGCGCAGCTTCGGCAGCAGGGCCCAGGCCCGCTCGCTCTCGGCCATCGCCTCGTCGTGCCGCAGCAGCTGCAGCAGCGCGACCACGCGCATGTTGCGGAAGGTGGACAGCTCGTTGATCGCGCCCATCGCCTCGAAGTCGCGCGCGGCGCGGTCCAGGTACGGCAGCGCCTGCGCCGGATGCCCGCGGTCGACCTCGAGCACGCCGAGGTTGGCGTCCACCCGGGCCACGGCCAGGGTGTCGCCGGCGCTGGCCAGCTGCATGCGCGCCTGGCCGAAGTCCGCCAGCGCGCGCTCGAACCGCTGCTGCAGCGCGTTGGCCACCGCGCGCCCGCTCAGGGCGATGCCCAGCTCGGCCGGCTGGGCGGTCTTGCCGACCACGGCGATGGCCTCGTCGTAGCTGCGCCGCGCCTCGTCCGCGCGGTCGAGCCGGATCAGCATCGCGCCGCGGGCGTTGAGCAGCTGCACGCGGAAGCGTGGATCGTCGCGCGCGTCGTCGCCCGCCAGCAGCGCGTCGAGCGTGGCCAGCCCGCGCTGGTACTGCCCGGCGCGGAAGTCCACGCGCGCCAGCTGGTAGCGCAGGCGCGGCTGCGCGCGCTGCAGCTCCGGCGCCGCGAGCAGGATCGCGCGCGCGGACTCGATCTGGTTGGCCAGCATCGCCGCGCGCGCGCGCTGCAGGCGTTCGGCCAGGGCCGGGGGATCGTCGTCGCCGGCGACCGCGTGGCCGCCCAGGGTCGCGGCCAGCCGCCCCGACGCCAGGCGCGCGGCCTGCAGCAGGTCGGCGTCGCGCGCCTGTGCCTTGTGCCCGGCGCCGCTCGCGTCGCTGGCCTGCAGCCGCACCTCCCAGTCGTCGCCGACGCGGACGGCATGGCTGCTGACGATCCAGTTCGCGCGCATCGACCGGCGCAGCTGCCGCGGATCGGCATCGGGCTGCTGGTGCAGCACGCCGAGCGTGGTCTCGCTGGGCAGCACCGGCAGGCCGCTGCGCTGCAGGCGGTCGCCGATGAAATCCATCAGGCCCAGGCGCGCCCAGCTCGCGTCGCCGGGATCGCGCAGCTCGGCCGGCAACACCATGATCGCGCGCGGCGCAACGGCGTCGGCCGCGGCTGCGGGTGCCTGCGCTTCGTCCGCGCCGCGCTGCAGCCACCACGCCGCCGCGAGCGCGAGGCACGCGCAGGCCGCGGCGATCCACGACGAACGCCTCGACAGGCGCCAGCGACGCGGGACGGCTGCGGTGGCCCGCGCCGCGGGCGATGCGGGGGGCGGCCGTGCCGGCGCGGCGGCGTCGATGGCCGCCGGCGGCGCCGGCTGCATTGCTTGCGCGGTGGCGCCTGGGTGCGCGGCGGGCGATCCGGCCGGCGCCGGCTGCGCGTCAGGGCGCGGTTCACCGGAATGGGGTTCATCGGAGCGCGGTTCGGCAACCGCCGCTTCGTCGGTTTCGACCGTCACCGGCGGCAGCCAGCGGAAGCCGAAGCGCGGCACCGTCCGGATCGACTTCTGCTCCTGGCCGTCGTCGCCGATCGCGCGCCGGCTGCGCAGCACCACCTGTGCCAGCTGCGCGTCGGACACGTTGGGCCGGCCGAACACCGCGTGCACCAGTTCGTCGCGGCTGACGGCGCGGTCGCGGTGCTCGATCAGGCAGCACAGGCACTCGAACACGCGCGCAGGCAGGGCCGTGGCAACGCCCTGGTGGCGCAGCTCGTGCTTGGGCAGGTCGAGGACGTATGCGCCGAAGCGATAGCGTGCGATCGTCATGGACATCGGAAACGGGGGATGGCGCCATGATCGCGTATCCCGCCCGCGGGCACGAAGTACGCGCCCGTATCGTGGCCGGCGCCGCGCCGGATCACCGGCAGGCCGGACTACCTGCCGCGTTCGCCCGCCGGCTCACGGGCCCGGCTGCAGTGCCGGGACGCGGCGCGCAACGAAGGCGCGGGCAACGCAGCCGCCCCGCCGTCCTCGCTCCCTCCACGCTGAAGCGAACCCGCGTTGCGCGACGCCGCAGGCGCCCGCAGCCGCGCCGATCGCAAGCCCGGAGCCTTGCGCGCAAGGGTCCGGGGCTTGCGCGCGAACGAAAAAGCGCCGACTGCCAACGAAAAACCTTTGCGCGCAAGGCTGCAGGGCCGGCCTTCCAACCGGATTGGCCCGCATTCCGACCGAAAAGCCCGCGGGCAAGTCCGCCGGACCCCGAAACGCGGCCCTCGCGACTCCAATCGCAAGCCGGGAACCCTTGCGCGCAAGGGTTTTTGGTCCGCGGTCCGTCCAAAACGGTCGGACGTCCAACCAATCCGGTCGGCGTTCCGACCTCCACGGTCGAAGCCCCGCACTTTCCGGCTTGCGCGCAAGGCCTGGACCCTTGCGCGCAAGCCCGGGAGCTTTGCGCGCAAGCTTCTCAACCTCGCACATCGTTCTGGAGATTGTCCCTGGCACCTTTCGCGCCGTGACACCTTTCACGCCGCGGGCCTGAGGATTTCTAGCGAGCGCCTTCAAAGCAAGACTGCTCCCATCGGAAGGTCTGGCGCTGGCAAGTGAACCCGACCCGTGTTTGGTTCCTGACACACCTTCCCTCGGGGCAAGTGAACCTGACCCGCTTGTCCGCCAACTATTGCGGAGCGAGCGGACATTCCACCCGACGGAACACGAGCTCCGCAGGCGTCTTCTGTGCAAGCACCACCAAGTCGTCATTCAGCCGCTTCACTCGATCAGACGGCGCGGGCCCGCATTGCGGGTCGACGTACATATCGAGCCCAGCAGCTAGTCGCGGCGCCCATTCGCGGACTCCGGTGTGGAACCCGGACTTGGTTTCTACTGCTGGCGACACAAAAGCGATCGCAGCCAAGGCCGCGATTAACCGCGCAAACCAAAACCAAGCTCTGCGCTCCCGGACGCGGTCCTTGGAGCCAAGCTGGGCACCCCAGGTGAACGTGAATGCGATTACTGAAATGGCAAGCAGCACGATGGCTACGAACCCGAGAATCGGTAGCGCCGCGATAGGCGCCAGAAACGTCGTGGCTCTCGGGAAAAGTTCCGGATCCTGACCCGTCGCTAGGTTCACCAAGCGCGCCGACTCGCCAAACGCTAGTGCTCCGCCCATCACCAGCACGGGCACCATCAGCCACTTCGCCCACGTGGCATCCGCAACGCGAGCAATTAGGAGATAGGCCTCGCAAGCCAACGCGAGGGTCAAGACCAATCCCCCCACCCAGCCGATGCTCAGGAATCGCGCACCATCGCCGGGGAGCGTGACGCCCGCTAAGGCAACCAGCAGCAGCGTTCCTCCCAGGACATAGGCTTTCTCCGCCGGAGGAAGCGCCAAGAGCGACCGCATCGAGCCTAGCCAGCGCTCGAGCGTGGCCGTAGTGTTTAGCTTCTTCTGCGACGCCTCGGCGCTCACGCCCTTCTCCGCTCTGCCGAGCCATAGCTCGGAAAATTTATCCCCGACACCTTTCGCCCCTATCACACCCCCGATCTATGTGCCGCCGGAAAATTGTCCCTGAGACCACCCCCTACGAGCGACACTGCACTGAAAAGTCGACTCTGACCCCCACTTCCTGTGACCCCGTTCTTCGGTGTCCGCTCTTTGCACATGCGAGATTTTCCCGACACCTTTTCAGACAACTAAACGCGAGCACGAGCGCGAGCACGCGCCTGAAGCGTGATGTTTACGTCCGTGTACAGCTGAGAAGATACAACCCCTCGTTCCGCCAGCACACTCACCAGAGCATAGGGTTCATCCGATTCCTTTTCGTTGGACCATTGCGCATCTTGCCGAGTCACGACCACGAAAACTTTCTGTCCTAATGCCAGCCTGTCCCTAAATGTCCAACGTGAAACCTGCAGTGTTCCCGCTTTGCGTTTCCCATTGGGAATCGAGCGTCCGGTGGTCCGCTCGCCCATTCCCTCCTCACGATTACGCTGAAATGCCCTCGTTACTTCATCGAGGGTTGACGCGTTAACCAACGTGAACCAAAGTTTCGTTCTTCGGTAATCGAGTCGCGTGGTTCTTACAGCCGGACTGTAGGCCAAGGCCACCGTGATCTCGCGCACTCGCCGACCACCGCTCCAAAAGCTTTCTGGGACGGGTAGCTCGTAGAAGTGGTTCTGATCGTTATCTACGCGTTCTTCAGCTAGTAGCGTCACGGAATGGTCGAGCGACCGGAACAAGGCACTTTCATCTGGATGTCCGTAGCCGATCAGTTGCAACAGCGAGTCTCGCCTTTGAGCATTGGTCTGGGGGTTGAACAGATTTAGGCAAGCCTCTGTCCAGCGTGCGTGCGCACCGATCAGCGCGCGCAGAAGATTGTGGCTCGCACCCGGGATTTCACGCAGCAGCCTAGCCGCTTTATGCGCAGTTTTCGGCGCAGCATAACTGGTGCCAATATCTTCCGAGAACGCCGGCCCAGCAGCGAATCCGCCATTGAGCGAAACGACGCCAAGTCCACGGTGATCCAGGCCTTGCCCGACGCGACGCAATGCAACGTTCCCCGCATGCTCGACAACATCCGGTTTGATCGCGCCATTAATGGACGGACCTCGACGAGTAAGCGGAAACGGCTGCCCAGCCCTTGCCAAGAGACGGTCTTCAATCATGTTCGGTTGACGTTGCGCATTTCGCGTGGCCTCGTTGAGACTCAATCCACCTACGGTCAGAGCGTTGAGTGCGGTAGCCGGGTCAATCAATCGGGCGTTGTCCGCAGACAAATAAGTCGGGTAGGCATTCCGTGGATCGTCCGGCAGATCGTCCTCGCGCAGATTCCCGGTCGGCACGACGAAGAGAACGCCAAGCTCCCGTGTCAATCGATCCAGGGTGTAGGCCAAACCACGAACGTGCCGACCATCATAAATTTTGTTCAAGTCGCCGTAGCTGAGGTTGAATACCCGGCAGCCATACTCGTCCTGCAATTCCCGGACCGCTGCCTCGACGGCCTTCTCAACAAATTCGGTCTGATCCTGCTGGTCGTCCTCGAATACCCTTCCGGAGAACAATCGGACTTGTGGGACAAACTGCCCGCGCTGGATGCTTGCTTGCACATCGCCATAGAGGGCGACACCGCTCACGAAGGTGCCATGCCAAGGTGATGCATCATCTGGACTGTAATCCGGTGCGAGATAGCCTTGGGCATCGCCTACAGCAACCCCAAGCAGAGAGTGACCACTCGTCAGACCGGAATCCAGTACCGCGACGGCCGGCGCATCCACAGCTGGTTGCACAACCTGAGGAAACTGGTTGACGTCAGTCAGAAGCAATCGGATTGATACGCCAAGACGCGGTGGAAGATCGACCGTTCGGACGTCCCGATAGTTTAATAACTGTTCGGCTTGCGCACGAGTGCATCGCACTCGAACCATAACTAGAGATTGCTGAACCAGCTTGTCCAGCTTTTCAATGCCACTTTGGACGAGGAGCTGCTCAAATGCCCCGACCATGGCCTCACGGTGATCCTGCCGATCCTGAGGCCAGAGTTCCACATCCAACTTGAACGTATCAGTGTCCGGGAAACCCTGCTCACGCAGAGCTGCGCCCATACGGTCCTCAGGCGCCCAACGCTCAAAATCTGCGATGGCGTAGAACAGGTCCTTTCTGGTGACAGATCCATCGCGCGCCAGCGTGCTCAGCCGACTCTCGAATTCGCCCAAGCCTTGTTCGGAGGCAAAGGCCAGGACAATGGTGTCCTCTTCTTGGCTGACGATTTCTACGCCGGCAATTAATTCGAGCTCCGGGAGCATCTTGTCACCGTCCCGAAGACGGATTTTGATCAGCTTGCGATCATCAAACCCGCCAATATCCTGTTCGGCGAGTTGCTGACGATATCGTCTGAGGCTTGTGCCTAGGTTGCGGCCATGTTCTTTCAGATCTGCAGGCGGTCTTATGCCTGGAAAATTCTTAGGGTGCCGCTCTGTAGAGGGCGTCTCCCGCCCCAACCGCAGATGTACATAGGACATGCCACCCCCTTAGCTCCCGTGGCGATACTCGCGGGCTAGCGCCGCGTTAAGGTGCTTCGTTTCTAGAAACTCCTTCCCCGAAAGGATCATATCCTTTATGGCGCGTCTGAGAATCCGCTCGACATCAGCATGCGACATTCCCTCAAACATTGAGGCAACCTGTTGGTCATCGATATCGAAGTTCCTTCGTATACCAGACAACTTAAGGCTAAGAAGCCGCTTTATCTGTTCGCTGTTTGGCAGCTCAAAGCGAACTACTTCGTCGAAACGCCGCCATATGGCCCTATCCAATAGTGATTCGTAGTTGGTGGTTGCAATCAGAATGCTCTCGCCCCGATAGCCGTCCATCATCTGCAGTACGGCATTGACGGAGCGCTTCAGTTCGCCGTGATCAGCGCTGTCGCCACGATCCTTGGTCAACGCATCGAACTCGTCGAACAAAGCCACGACGGGTTGCGCCGAAATGTAGTCAAACACCTTGCGCAGGTTGGCCGCTGTTTCACCAAGCAGTGATGAGATTACCGAATCCAACCGGATCAATACCAAGGGCAGGGACAGGGCACTAGCGATAACTTCGGCGGCCAACGTCTTGCCGCAACCAGGCGGCCCGCAGAACAGGAGCTTCTGGACAGGCAGAAGTCCGTACGAGCGCAGCATGTCCTCTCGGTTGTGCTCCATCAGGACTTCATCGAGCACCGATTGCGCCATGTCCGACAGAATGATGTCGTTCTCTTCGCGGACGACTGGACGCTCCTCCAGCAATGGGAGACCGTTGTCTTTGTTGACCGGAGCATCGGCCAGCATGTACTGGCTGCGGTTGCCCACTGACAGTAGAGAGTGGCTGCCATAAAGCAAACGCTCGAGATCGTTGGCGAGAAGGTGATGATTCTTTTCCCGCTCTTCCTTAATAACGGCTTCCGACGCAACACGAAATCCGGCAACGTCTCCTAGTGTCCCCGACTTGATCAGTTGTCGTAGCAGCTTGCCACTAGCCATCGTTAGTTCTCCTGACTCGGGCTCCGGTTCACGAGCAACTGAATTATCGCAGTTCCTCATCCATCGCAATGTCTTCGCTTCTGACCCGGCTTTCCAACCTTCATCCGAGTAGCTTTGGCGTAGCTCGCCACTCTTAGCCGAACATCACTCCGCTAACCTCCACCCCAACCCCGACCACCGACTCGCATGCCGCGCCAATGCCTCGGTGATCCCCTCCGCACTCCCCGCCACATGCAACTCCCGCCGCGCGCGCGTGATGCCGGTATAGACCAGCTCCCGCGACAGCACGCGGCTGTCGCGGGCGGGGAGGAGCAACCACACTTCATCGAACTCCGAGCCCTGCGCCTTGTGCACGGTCATCGCGAAGGCGCTGTCGTGCGCGGGCAGCGCGGCGGGGTGGAAGGCGCGCGGTGCGTCGGGGGTGTCGCCGGGGAACCAGGCCATGATGCTGCCGTCGGTGTCGCGGAAGCAGATGCCGATGTCGCCGTTGAACAGGCGGTGGCGGTAGCTGTTCTCGGTGACCAGCAGGAGGCGGCCGTGGAAGTGGCGGTTCGCGGCGGCGCCGGGGCCGGCGAGCAGGGGTTCGATGCGGGCGTTGAGGGTGCGGGCGCCCTGCGGGCCTTCGCGCACGGCGGTGAGCAGGCGCAGGCGCGAAGCGAGCGCGAGGGCTTCGGCGGGGTTGCCGGCGTTGGCAAGCGCGCGCCAGTGGGCGAGCAGGTGGTCGCGGTGGGTCTGCAGCGGGTCGGCGCTGCCTTCGTGGAAGTGCACGCCCGACAGGGTGCCGCCGCGCAGCAGCGACAGGGCGGTGGCGCTGTCGCCTGCGCGCACGGCGGCGGCGAGCGGGGCGAGCTGCAGGGCTTCGTGCTGGCGCCAGGAATGGGTGAGGTGGGTGCGGCGGGCGGGGAAGTTCGGGTTTGACGCAGTCATTGCGTGATCGCGGCCATGGGCCGCTCCTGCGGGGCCGGGCTGCGGCTGCAATGCGTTGGCGGCGTTGGCGGCGTCGGCGTCGCCCGCCGCCGCGGCGAGGATGCCGGTGAGGACGTCGCCGGCTTCGACCGAGGGAAGCTGGTCGGGGTCGCCGATGAGGATCAGGCGCGCGCCGTCGGGGACGGCTTCGACCAGCTTGGCCATCAGCGGCAGGTCGATCATCGAGGCTTCGTCGACGACCACCACGTCGAACGGCAGCGGGTTGTCGGCGTGGTGGCGGAAGCGCGGGCTGTCGGGAATGGTGCCGAGCAGGCGATGCAGGGTGGTGCCGGTGGTGGGCAAGGCGTCGATGACGCCGGTGTCGGTGCCGTCGACGGCCAGCACCCGCAGCGCGGTGCGCACGCTTTCGGCCATGCGTTCGGCGGCGCGACCGGTGGGGGCGGCCAGGGCGATGCGGGGTTCGGCGCGGTGCGCTTCGCGGGCCTGCTCGACGTGTTCCACCAGCCGGCGGGCGATGGTGGTGGTCTTGCCGGTGCCGGGGCCGCCGGTGACCAGGTCGACGCCGCCGGGGCCGGGCTGCGCGGCGATGCGCTGCAGGCCGGAGGCGACGCGGCGCTCGTACTCGCGGTAGCGGCGCAGGTAGAGCAGGCCCGATGCGCCGGGCGCGCCTTCGAACACCAGCGGGCGGCTCGCGTCGGAAACATCGGCGCCGGCTGCGGGCACGGCGACCCAGCGCGAGGCGGCCAGTTCGCGGCGCCAGGCGTCGGCGTCGGGCCACGGGATCTCGCTGTCGTGGTCGACCAGGATGCGCGGCGCGGCCGGGTCGAAGCCGGCGTGCCCGCGGGCGACGGCGAGCGAGGCGAGCGCGGCGGCGGCGAGGACGGCGTCGGGGGTGTCGGGGTCGAGGCGGCGCAGGCTTTGCGCAAGGGCGTGGTCGAGCGTGCGCAGGATGCCGGCGCGCCGGAGGGCGTCGAGGAGCGGGGTCGTGGTCATGGGGATGCTTCCTCGCGACCTGACGCGCCCTCATCCCGATCTCTCCCCCGCAGGCGGGAGCGGGGCTTTGATCCGGAAGGTGGTTCGGTGCCGCCGGCGAACAGGGCGTCGAGGGCGTGGACCAGTTCGGGATCGAAGCGCTGCGCGTGCACGCCTGCCGGCGGCCCTTCCGCGGACGCGCCAAGGTCGATGCCGCGGCAGAACACGTAGCGGATGCCGCCGAAGTCGCGCGCGTAGTCATAGGCGCCGCCGTCGGAGGCGTCGCCGAGGCGGAAGCGCAGCCAGCGATGCAGCGCCAGGGTGTAGATCAGCGCCTGCAGGTCGTACTCGCTGTGCGCCATGGCGTCGCGCAGCGCGGCGGCGTGGTAGCGCGGCAGGCGGTTGGACTTGTAGTCGAGCACGTGCCAGCGGCCGTCGTGCTGGTAGGTGAGATCGACCAGGCCGGTCATCAGGCCTTCCAGCCGCTGGCGCAGGCCGAAGCCGTGGCGGTCGCGGACCACGCCGTGCGCGTGCAGCAGCTGCAGCAGCGCGTCGACGCGGGTGGGCTGGAGGGCGAACTGGA
Organism: Luteimonas mephitis DSM 12574; assembly: GCF_000422305.1. Lineage (GTDB taxonomy): Bacteria > Pseudomonadota > Gammaproteobacteria > Xanthomonadales > Xanthomonadaceae > Luteimonas > Luteimonas mephitis. The sequence goes on from NZ_AULN01000013.1 coordinate 70,725, forward strand.
ACTCGATCTCGGGGCGGCGCGCGTCGTCGGGCACGTCGCACAGGCGCACGCCCTCGGGCAGCGGGACGCGCAGGGTGGCGCCGACCAGGCGCGTGACCAGGGCGATGCCGTCGTCGAGCACGTCGGCGGCGTAGCCCTCGGCGCGCAGGGCGTCGGCGATGACGCGCGCCTGCCCGGCCGGGGCCGCGTCGCCGGGCTGCCAGTCGCGCCAGGCGGCAAAGCCCGCCGGCTGCAGCGCGATCCGTTCGAACGCGGCGTGCAGCGCGACGCCGAAGCGGGTGCCTGCGAAGCGCGGGTCGAAGGCGTCGGCACCGGGCGCATCGACGTCTTCGGACGCGGCCGGTTCGTCGCGGCCGCCGGGCACGGGCAGCGTGGCGGCGGCGGACGGATCGTTGCCGGCGTCGGCGTTGGACAGCTGGGTGAAGCTGTAGACCCACCAGTCGTGCGACAGCATGCGCGTGGCGACGCGCGCGGGCGGCACGGCGGCGTCGGATTCGGGCGGCAGGCGCGGCAGCTGCGCGGGCGGCGGGTTGTCGTCGAAGGCGATGCCGGGCACGGCGGCGAGCGCAGCCTCGTCACGCAGCATGGGCGCCAGCGCGGCGTTGTCGTGGTTGGAGAACAGGCCGGTGGCGATCCACAGCGCATGTTCGGCGCGGGTCATGCCGACGTAGAGCAGGCGCGCGTCCTCGGCGCGCTGCTCGATCTTCCATGCCTCCTTCGCGTACTCCCAGTCCGCATCGTCGAGGGCGATCTGCCAGTGCAGGCGGCGCTCGCTGTGTTCGTGGTGCGCCACGCAGTGCCGGCCGGGCGAAGGTTCCTTGCGGCCGATGCCGGCGAACGGCAGGAACACCAGCGGGTACTCCAGGCCCTTGCTCTTGTGCAGGGTGACGATCTGCACGCGGCGCGCGTCGGACTCGAGCCGCAGCAGCTGGGTTTCGTCGTCGGGATCGGCCTGCGCGATGCGCCGGCCCAGCCAGTCGACCAGGCCGTGCAGGCCAAGCGCGAGCGCCTGCGCTTCGGCCAGCGCTTCGCCCAGCTGCAGGTAGTTGCTGACCCGGCGCTCGCCGTCGACCAGGCCGAGCAGGCGCTGCGCGTGCGCCGCGCACAGGTCGCCGACCAGGGCGAGCGGGCCGCCGCGCAGCAGGCGTTCGCGCCAGGCCAGCGCCTTGCGCTGCCACTCGCGGTGCGCGTCGCCGGCCGGCTTGTCGACGGGATGCTCGAGCGCATCGATGGCGGCGGCATCCTCGCCGACCAGCACCGTGGACAGCGCCGCGCGCAGGCGGCCGTCGTCGCCGCCCTGCAGCAGCGCGAGCAGCAGCGTGTGCAGCTCGCGCGCTTCGCTGGTGGCGAACAGGCTCTGCTTGCCCGCCGCAACGGCGGGGATGCCGGCGGCGGCGAGCGCCTGCTGGATGCGGCTGGCCTCGAAGTGGGTGCGCACCAGCACGGCGATGTCGCCGGGTTGCACCGGTGCGCCGTCGATCGTGGCGCGGCCCGCGCGCGCATCGCCCAGCACGGCGTGGATCGCGGCGACGCAGGCGCCGGTGGCGAGCGTGCGCGAGTCCTCGGCGTTCCAGGGTTTGACCCTGCCCCGGGAATCGGGCGGCGGCTCGGGCGCCTGCCAGACGGTGAGCGCAGGTGCCGGCGCGCCATCGCGCAGGAAGTCCGCGTCGACGCGGCGGCCGCCGGCGCTGACCTTGCGGAACCCGATGCGCGGATCGACGAAGGCGTCCTCGCCGGCTTGCGCATACAGCGCGTCGACCGCCGCCAGCACCGAGGGCCGCGAGCGGAAGTTGTGGGCAAGCGGCGGCGCCTGGATCGCGCTGTCGCGCGCCTGCAGGTAGGCATGCACGTCGCCGCCGCGGAAGCCGTAGATCGCCTGCTTGGGATCGCCGATGAGAAACAACGCCGGCTCGGCGCTGCCGCCGCCGAACACGCGCTCGAAGATCTTCCACTGGCGCGTGTCGGTGTCCTGGAACTCGTCCACCAGCGCCACCGCGTACTGCGCGCGCAGGCCGCGCGCGAGCGCATCGCCGCGCGGGCCGTCGAGCGCGTCGGCGACGCCGTCGATGAGGTCGTCATAGGTCTGCACGCGGTTCTGCCGCTTGAGCAGCGCCAGGCGCGCGCGCGCATCGTCGCGCAGGTGGTGCAGCAGCACGACGCGGCGACGGGAGAGGAATTCCTCGCGGGCCTGCAGCGCGTCGAGATACGGCGGCACCAGCGCGCACAGCGGCGAGTCGGGCGTGCGCCCGGCGTGCGTCTTGTTGGTCCTGGCCTGCAGCGCTTCCGGGGCCAGGCGCGCAACGCGCTGGTCGAGCTGCGCGGCAAAGTCGCCGGCCTCGCACCACGCGTCCAGCTGCGCCCACAGCGCGCGGATCCAGTCGGCCTTGTAGCTGTTGCCGTTGAGCACCTTGCGGTCGACGGCGTCCAGCAGCACGGCGAGGAAATCATCGCCGTGCGCGCGGAAGCCCGCGGCCAGCGCCTGCCCCGCCGCGTGCAGCGCGGGCGCGGGAACCGGCGGCAGCGATGCAGCCGGCGGCAGCAGGACCGGTTCGCGCAGCAGCGCGCCGAGGTCGGCGGCCAGCGCCGTCGGCCCTTCCTTCCACAGTGCGGCGAGGTCGTCGGCGCCGTCGGCGTCGCGCCCGTGCGCACGCCACAGGTCGGCGGCAAGCGCCTCGCGCAGCTCGCGGTCGTTGCCCAGCAGGTCCGGCGGGTCGAAGCCCTGCCCGCTTTCCAGCGCGTGCTCGCGCAGCACGCGGGCGCAGAAGCCGTGGATGGTGAAGATCGCGGCGAGGTCGACTTCCATCACCGCCCGCTGCAGCCGCCGGCGCAGCGCGTCCTCGCTTTCGCCGCTGCGCTGGCGATGCGCGCGCAGGATGTCGCGCGTCAACGCGACTTCGGCGTTCTCTTCTTCGCCCGCGCGCGCGTCGACCAGTTCGAGCGCCAGCTGCAGGCGTTCGCGGATGCGCTTGCGCAGCTCCTGCGTGGCCGCCTCGGTGTAGGTCACCGCCAGCACCTGGCCCACGCGCAGGCCGCGTTCGACCACCAGCCGCGCCACCAGCGTGGCTAGGGTGAAGGTCTTGCCGGTGCCGGCGGAGGCTTCGACCAGGCGCACGCCGTCGAGCGGCAGGTCCAGGTACGGGTCGCGTGCGGAAACGTCGCTCATGCGGCGTCCTCCGCATCGTCGTCAGCGGGGGGTTCGAACCCGCCCGGCGCGGCCGCGGGCTGGCCGTGCAGCACCGCGCCGTAGATGGCGAACGCCGTGTCGGCGAACTCCTGCAGCGCTTCGGCATCGGCGAACGGGTCGCGCCCGCGCAGGGCCAGCCGCAGCGCCTCGCCGTCGCCCTCGGCCCAGCTGCGCGCGCTGCCGCGCCAGCGGTCGCGGGCAGCACGCACGCCGCGCTCCTGGTTCGGCGCGGCAAACAGGGCCCACGCGCTGTACGGCGCGAACGGCAGCGGCCGTCGCAGGCCTTCGGCGCGCAGGGCCAGCAGGCCGCGCAGCGCGTCGATGGCGGCGTCGCGCGACAGCGCCTCGCGCGGATACGCGCCGACGCCGTGATCCACGTTGTCCTGGAATTCGACGAACGGCAGTTCCAGCCCGGCCGCCGCGGCCAGCAGCCAGTCCAGTCCATTGCGGATCGCCGACGGCCCGTTGCGTTCGCCGAAGCGCAGCCGCGCGATGCCCTGCGGCCACGCGTCGGCCAGGCGGCCGTGCAGGCGCAGGCCGTCGATCTGTACGTCGAGCGACAGCGACTGCGGCTGCGCGTCGCCGCACCACTGCGCGAAGTGCTGCGCGTACGGCCGCACTTCATCGAGCACCTCGGCCAGTGCGCGCCGGCCCAGCGGCCCGGACGGCAGCAGGCCGCGCGCGCGCAGCGCCGGATGCATGGCGTCGGGTTTGTCGCCTGCGAGCAGCGCGTCGAACACCGCGCGCTGCAGCTGGTTGCGTTCGAGTCCGCGACCCGGCGCCTGCAGCGGTTCGATGTCTTCGCCCGCCGCGTCCACTTCCGCGAGGCGCAGGCCCAGGCGCTGGCGCAGGAACTGCTCGGCCGGCGCCATCAGGAAGCGGCGCAGCGCGTCGAGCGACAGTTCGGTTTCGGGCTCGGACGGCGGCGCCAGTGCGGCAGCCGCGTCCATCCACGGCGCCAGCGTCGTGCGCGTGCCGGACAGCCTCCCGGCCGCAGGGTGCCAGTGTTCGCGATAGCTGAAATGGCGCGCGTCGCCGCTGCCGAACGCGGCCGGCGAGAACGGCTGCAGCGGATGCCGCAGCACCAGCGCTTCGACGATCTCCGCCTTCTTTTTTGAACGCGCGGGATCGTCCGGCGCGACGTGGTAGTCCGCCGCCGCGGCGAGCAGTTCGGACACCACCGCCGACGGCTCGCGCGCGCTGCCGTCGCGCGGGTCGGCGCCGAGCCAGCTGACGTGGAACACGTCCTGCGCGGCGGAGAACAGCTGCAGGAACAGGTAGCGGTCGTCGTCGCGGGTGGAGCGGTCACCGTAGCGGCGCTGGTCTGTGCCCAGCGCCGCGGTGAGGCGGTTGAGGCCGGCGGCCGGATCGCGGCGCGGGAAGTCGCCGTCGTTCATGCCGAGCAGGCAGATCACCCGGAACGGCAGCAGCCGCATCGGCACCATGCGCGCGAAGCTGACGCCGCCGGTGAGCAGCGGCGCGCGGGTATCGGCCTCGCCCAGCACGGCGGCGAAGTGCGCGCGCACCACTTCACCCGGCACCGGCGCGTCGAATCCGGCGCGTTCGGCCTGGGCGGCGAACGCTTCGACCAGCGAGCGCAGCCGGTCGAGCGCACGCTGGCCGCCCTGCGTCGAAGGCGGCCGCGGCAGCAGCGCGTCGAGCAGTTCGAGCAGGCGCTCGCGCCAGCGCGCCGGCGACATGGCTTCGCCCAGCACGCGCTGGTGCCGGGCAAGCACGCGAAGCAGCCGCACGAGGGTGTCGAGCGCGTCGAGCGCGCCGCCTTCCAGCTCCGGCCACGGCGCGACCACCTGCGCGTCGCCGCGGATCTGGCTGTCGTCGCCGCTGGCGTGGCCGAGCAGCAGCCGGTCGAGCGCGAACTGCCAGGTGTAGGCGTCGTCGTCCGGCGCGCCCTGGTGCGCGCGGTGCGCGGCGTCGATGCCCCAGCGCGCGCCGGCGGCATGCAGCCAGCCGTGCAGGCGTTCGAACGCGCCGGCATCGAGGCCCGCGGCCTCGGCCAGCGGCGGGCTGGCGAGCAGGTCGAGCGTCTCGACCAGCCCGAAGCGCGACACCGGCAGCGCCAGCAGGCGCAGGAACGCGGCGGCCAGCGGCTCATCGGCGAGCGGGCTGGCGTCGGCCATCGCCCACGGGATCGGCGGTCCGGACGCGCCGTCGCCGTGGCCGCCGAACACCGCGTCCAGGTACGGCACGTAGGGATCGATGTCCGGTGCCAGCACCGCAATCTCGCGCGGCTGCAGTGGCGGGTCGAAACGCTTGTCTTCCAGCAGCGCGCGCAGGCGGTCGTGCAGCACCTGCAGTTCGCGCAGGCGGGTGTGGCAGGCGTGGGCCTGCAGGCTGGGATCGTCGCGATCGACCTCGGCGCGCGGCGTGCCGGCCGGCCGCGCGCGGCGGTGGAACAGGTCGGCCTGCATGCGGTGCAGCAGGCTGTCGCGCAGCCCGCCTTCGGCGAGGGTTGGTGCTGTGGAGGCTTCCGGATCCGCATACGCGGCGATCTCGCCGGAGGGATGCACCACTTCGTAGCTGCCCAGCAGCGCCATGAAATCTTTTCCGGCCGAGCCCCAGGCGCGCAGCAGCGGGTTGTCGGCGGCTTCGTCCCCGAATGGCTCGTCGCCCGCGCGCAGCCGCGCGCCGAGCGACTGCAGGTCGCCCCAGTATTCCTTCGTCGGCGTGGGCAGGTAGAAGTGCAGCGTGCCGGCGCGGGCCTGGGTGGCCATCACCCGCAGCACGTCGGGCGAGACGTTGAGCGTGCCGAAGGCGAACAGCCGCGGCGGCAGGCCTGCGGGCACGGCGGCGCTGTCGTCGCCGGACAGGCTTCCGAACCTCGCGAGGTAATCCTGGATGCGGCGGGCGCGGTGGTCGCGGCCGCTGGCGACCGCGCGCCACAGGATCGCCTGCGGGTCGTCGCGGTCGGCGCCGGCTTCCCAGCGCAGCAGCCAGTCGCGGCGCCAGGCCTGGTACTTGCCGAACACGCCGGCCAGTTCACCGGCCAGGGTCCACGCCTTCAGCGGATCGTCGCCGTCGAGGTAGGCGGCCAACTGCGCCAGCGCCGGGCGCGCGCGCAGGGCCGGGTCGAGCAGCGCGGCGTACAGGTGCCAGTGCAGGCTGTCGGCGTCGAGTTCTTCGGTACTCGCATCTGCATCCGGCGCCGGGTTGGCGGCCAGTGCGCGGGCGACGAATTCGCCGGGGGTGAGGAACTCGAGGTTGGCGGCGATGCCGTGGCGCGCGGCCAGCGTCGCCTGCAGCCAGCGCCGCATCGCCACCTGCGGGACCAGGATCGTGTCCGGCGCCAGCAGCGGCTGCCCGGGCGCGGGCGTGCGCAGCTCCTCGGCCAGCAGCGCGGCGAGCACGTCGAGGGCATTGGAGTGGTAGAGGCGGAAGTCGCCGGTGCGCGCAGCCATGCGTTCATGATGCCGGAGCGTTGTCGCACCCCGCGATACGAAAATGTCGGGCGGGGTTGCGGCGTAGGAGCGGCGGAAGCCGCGAAGCCTTCCCGGTAAAGCTTCGCGGCTTCCGCCGCTCCTACAACAACCAGGGTCCAGAGCGCGGAAGCCGCTCCTACGGAGCTGGCGGAATTACGCCATAATTCCTGTACCGCCCGGTTCACCCACTCCGGCCCTGTTCAGCCGGTTTTGTCCAAGCTGCGCGGGATTTCGTCCGCATGATTGCGGTCCCCCGCTTCCGAGCCTCCCCCGCATGCCCGTCGCCACGCCAACGCAAGACATCGCCGTGCGCCTGACCGACGTCCGCCTCGACCGCGGCGCGCGGGCGGTGCTGTCAGGGATCGACCTGGCGGTGCCGCGCGGCAGCATCACCGCGGTGCTGGGGCCCTCGGGCAGCGGCAAGTCGACGCTGCTGGCGGCGCTGACCGGCGAGCTGGTGCCGGCTGCCGGCACGGTGGAGGTGTTCGGCCAGCCGGTGCCGCGGCGCCAGCGCGCGCTGCTGGAGCTGCGCAAGGGCATCGGCGTGCTGTTGCAGGGCAACGGCCTGTTGACCGACCTGACCGTGGCCGAGAACGTCGCGCTGCCGCTGCGCACGCATACCAGGCTGCCGCGGCCGGTGATCGACCGGCTGGTGGCGATGAAGCTGCACGCGGTGGGCCTGCGCACCGCCGGGGATCTTTACCCGCGCGAGCTGTCCGGCGGCATGGCGCGCCGCGTCGCCTTGGCGCGCGCGCTGGCGCTCGACCCGCCGCTGATGATCTACGACGAGCCGCTGACCGGGCTCGACCCGATCGCCAGCGGCGTGATCATGAGCCTGATCGCGCGCCTCAACGCCAGCCTCGGCCTGACCAGCATCATCGTCACCCACCACGTGCACGAGACGCTGCCGGTCGCCGACCGCGCGATCGTGATCGCCAACGGCCACATCGTGTTCTCCGGCACGCCTTCGGAGCTGGAGGCCACGGCCGATCCGCTGGTGCTGCAGTTCCTGCGCGGCGAGCCGGACGGGCCCATCGCGTTCGATACCGCCGAACGCAGCCGGGAGGCCGCGTGATGCCGTTCGTCGCTGCGACCCGCTCGCTCGGCCGTGCGGGGCTGTTCTCGCTGTCGGTGCTGCGCGCGTCGAAGCCGAGCGCGGACTTCTTCGCCGAGCTGGTGCGCGAGATCTACAAGATCGGCGCGCGCTCGCTGCCGATCATCGCGGTCGGCGGCGCCTTCGTCGGCCTGTCGGTCACGCTGCTGGGCTACCGCGCGCTGGAGACCTACGGCGCGGCCAACCAGATCAGCGCGCTGGTCGGCCTGGGCCTGTACCGCGAGCTGGCGCCGGTGCTGACCGCGCTGCTGTTCATCGGTCGCGCCGGTTCGTCGATCGCCGCCGAGCTGGGCCTGATGCGCGCGACCGACCAGATCACCGCGCTCGGGCTGATGGCGATCGATCCGGTCGCCAAGGTCGTCGCGCCGCGCTTCTGGGCGGCGGTGATCTGCGTGCCGCTGCTGACCGGCTTCTTCTGCAGCCTCGGCATCAGCGCCAGCTATTTCGAAGCCGTGCACGTGATCGGCATCGACGCCGGCACGTTCTGGCAGGTGCTGCGCGACGCGGTCGACTATCGCCACGATTTCCTGGTCGCGTTCGAGAAGTCGGCGGTGTTCGGCGGCACCGCGGCGCTGGTGGCCTCGTACGTGGGCTACCACGCCGAGCCGACCATCGAAGGCACGTCGGTTGCGACCACGCGCGCGGTGGTCAACGCGTCCCTGCTGGTGCTGATGTTCAACTTCGTGCTGTCGGCGCTGCTGTTCCGCTGACGGCGCCTGGAAACACTTGAGGATTCCCACATGACAACCCGCGGTCCACGTCTCGAATTCGCGGTCGGTGCGTTCCTGCTGCTGGCGCTCGCGTCGCTGCTGGTGCTGGCGATCGCCTCGACCAACGGCAAGTTCGGCTTCGGCGGCGACACCTACGAACTCACCGCGCGCTTCACCAACATCGGGCCGCTGCGGCCGATGGCGCCGGTGAAGATCGGCGGCGTCACCATCGGCCGGGTCGGCGACATCACCCTCGACCCGGTCAAGCTCGACTCGGTGGTCACGCTCGACATCGACAACCGTTACAAGGACCTGTCCGCGGATACCTCCGCCGGCATCCTCACCAACGGCCTGCTCGGCGAAAGCTACATCGGCCTGCAGCCCGGCGGCGACGTCGAGACCTTGAAACCGGGCGAGGAGATCGCATTCACCACGCCTGCGGTCGACATCATCCAGATGGTCGGCAAGTACATGTTCAGCGGCGGCGGCGAGAAGGCCGCGGCCACCTCGAACGAAGCGGCCGGCAACGATGCCGGCGCGGCGCAACCTCCCACTCCCACGGAAGCCCCCCAGCCATGACCCGCAAGCTCATCCCCCTTCTTGTCGCCGGCGCGCTGCTGGCCACGGTGCCGGGCGTGGCGCCGGTGCAGGCCGCGCCGCAAGCCGCGTCCGAGGTCCGCGTGGCCTCGCCCAGCAAGCTGGTGCTCGACAACAGCCAGCGCATCCTGTCGACGCTGGAAAGCCGCCGCACCGAGTTCACGAAGAATCCGTCCGCGCTGCGCCAGTTCGTCATTGGCGAGTTCAACACCATGTTCGACCGCGACTACGCCGCGCGCCAGGTCCTCGGCCGCCACGGCCGCGGTGCGTCGGACGCCGACATCAAGGCCTTCGGCGACGCGCTCGCCGACAACCTGATGCAGCGCTACGGCACGTCGCTGCTCAGCTTCAACACCAGGCTGCGGGTGCGGGTGAAGTCGGAAACCCCGCTGCCGCGCGGCCTCGGTGTGAAGGTGTCCAGCGAGATGCTGCGCAGCGACGGCGACGCGATCCCGGTCGACTATCTGATGCGCATGTCCGGCGGCCAGTGGAAGGTGTTCGACGTGATGGTCGAGGGCGTGTCGTTCGTGCAGACCTTCCGCCAGCAGTTCGACCAGGAGCTGCAGAACAAGTCGATCGCGCAGGTCGCGGCCGAACTGCGCAACGGGCAGCTGCAGGCCGATGCCGACAAGTAACGCCGGCATGCGCCGCGACGGCGACGCGCTGGTGTTCGCCGGCGCGCTGTTGCGCGACGACGTGGCCGCGCTGTGGCGGCAGGCGGCGGCCGCGCTCGACGGGGTGCGCCGTTTCGACCTGCAGGCGGTGTCCCGCATAGACAGCGCCGGCCTCGCGCTGCTGGCCGAGTTGACCACGCGCGCAGGCGGCGGCATCGCCATCGACGGCACGCCCGCCGGCCTGGCCGAACTGCGCGCGGCCTACCGGCTGGACGCGGCGCTGGGCTTCGCGGCCTGAGCACCTCGACGACCGCCCGGCACGCGCGCCTTTTCTTCCCCCGATTCCAGCGAACCCCCGCCCCATGACCCGCCTTGCCGCCTACCGCATCACGTTCTGCATCCCGCTGGTCCTGGCGCTGGCCGCCTGCGCCGGCCACGGCGTGCGCAACGATGCGCCACCGCCGGTGGCGGCGGTCGCGGCGGCGGCGCCGGCGATCCAGCCGCAGGCGGCGGATGCGGTGGATGCGGCAACACCGGCGCCATCCGCCGATGCCGGCGCGGCGAACGCGGTGGCACGCGACGACGGCGTTCCGGAACCGGGCGCCGCCGCTGCGGCCGACGGCGCGGTGGACGCCACCGTGCCCACCCAGGCCGAGCTCGATTACGCCGCGCTCTACGGCGAGCCGCCCTACAACCCGGTCTACGACGCCACCCTGCCCGCGCCGGCACAGCTGCCCAGCAGCTACGACCCCTGGGAGGGGCTCAATCGCCGCGTGCACACGTTCAACAATGCCGTCGACCGTGCCATCGCCAAGCCGCTGGCCAAGGCCTACGTGAAGGTAGTGCCGCGACCGGTGCGGCTGGGCGTGAGCAACTTCTTCCACAACCTCGGCCAGCCGGTCAGCGCGCTCAACGCGCTGCTGCAGGGCAAGCCGAAACAGGCGGCGCAGGCGCTGGGCCGCTTCGCGCTCAACAGCACGCTGGGCATCGGCGGCATTTTCGATCCGGCCAGCGACGCCAAGCTGCCCAACAAGAGCGAGGACTTCGGCCAGACGCTGGGCGTGTGGGGCTGGAAGACCTCGCGCTACGTCGAGCTGCCCCTGTTCGGCCCGCGTACCGTGCGCGATGCCTTCGGCCTGGTCGGCGACGGCCAGCTGTCGCCGATCCGCCAGGTCGAGGACGACAAGACCCGCGTGTTCCTGCAGGGCCTGCAACTGGTCGACGTGCGCACGCAGCTGTTCGCCGTGGACAGCATGCGCGCCGGCGCGGTCGACGATTACACGTTGGTGCGCGATGCCTGGCTGCAGCGCCGCAACTACCAGATCTTCGGCGACCGCGAGCAGAAAGCCGAAGACGATGCGCTGCCCGACTATCTGCGCGAGGACAACGGCAACCCGATGGTGCCGGTGGACGCGATGCCGATCATCCCGGGCGCGCCGACCAACTGAGCCTCACCGCCGCAGCGGCCCCACCTGCCTGCCTCGTAGGAGCGGCCCATGGCCGCGAGTTCCTGCTTTTGCCTGACGGAGAGGCGAGCGACCACGGCCAGAGCTCGCGGCCATGGGCCGCTCCTACAGCCTCACTCGCCGTCGTCGTCGCCGAGCAGCTTCTGCGCCTCCGCGCCCGGCAGCGTCTCCACGCCCTTGAGCTGGCGCTCGATCGCGCGCGTACGCACGCCGGCGGCCTTGATGCTGTTCTGCACGGTGTCGAGCTGCCCGTGCGCCTTTTCCAGCACGCCGGCGAACTTGCCGAACTCGGCCTTCACCGCGCCCAGCAGCTGCCACACCTCGCTTGAACGCTGTTCGATCGCCAGCGTGCGAAAGCCCATCTGCAGGCTGTTGAGCAATGCCAGCAAAGTGGTCGGGCCCACCAGTGTCACCCGGAACTCGCGCTGCAGGCCGTCGAACAGCCCCGGTCGGCGCAGCACTTCGGCGTACAGCCCTTCGGTGGGCAGGAACAGCAGCGCGAAGTCGGTGGTGTGCGGCGGCGCCAGGTACTTGTCACGGATACGCCTGGCTTCCACGCGGACCTGGCGCTCGAGCGCGGTCGCTGCGGCGGCGACGCCGTCGGCGTCGGCGCGGTCGTGCGCGTCCATCAGCCGCTCGTAGTCCTCGCGCGGGAACTTGGCGTCGATCGGCAGCCGGATCGGCTGGTCGGCGTGGGTGCCGGGCAGCTTGACCGCGAACTCGACCCGCTCGCTACTGCCGGGGACGGTGATGCAGTTGGTCTCGTACTGCTCGATCGTCAGCACCTGCTCGAGCAGCGCACCCAGCTGCACCTCGCCGAAGGTGCCGCGGGTCTTGACGTTGCCGAGCACGCGCTTGAGGTCGCCGACGCCGACCGCCAGCTGCTGCATCTCGCCGAGGCCGCGCTGCACCGCTTCCAGCCGTTCGGACACCAGCTTGAACGACGCATCCAGGCGCGTGTTGAGCGTGGACTGCAGCTTCTCGTCGACGGTCGCGCGCATCTGCTCGAGTTTCGACGCGTTGTCGGCCTGCAGCTTCTGCAGCTGCGTCTCGAGCGTGGCGCGCATCTCGCCGATGCGCTGTTCGTTGCGCTGGGTCAGTTCGGCCAGGCGCAGGCCAAGGGTTTCGGCGAAGCGCTGCTGCAGGTCGGCGCCCTCGCTGCGCGCCTTGCGCGCGTCCTCGGTCAGGGCCTCGCGCAGCACGTCCAGGCGCTGGTCGGTGCGGGTGCTGAACTCGGTCAGGCGCGCGCCGAAGCCGTCGATGCGCTGCGCCTGCGCCGACGACAGGCTGTCGAGCTGCTGGCGCAGTTCGCCGCGGCCGTCGCGCTGCTCCTCGCGCAGCGCCGCCTCCAGCGCGCGCCCGGGCTTGCGCAGCAGCAGCACGACCAGCAGGATGATCGCCGCGAACACGGCGGCCAGCAGGAGCAGCAGGAGTTGGGTGTCGGACATGCCGCCAGTGTAAGCGCGGCCGTCGCAGCGGTTGCGATTCCCGCCCCTGCCGCCATGCACCGCGCGCACACCCATCGCGTCATCGACGCCGGCATCACCGCGCCGTGGCCATGATGCGTGGCGCAGGCGCCGCCGAGGAGAGCATCGTGGAACTGCGCAGCAAACGGGTTTACCTTCCTGCCGACGAGAGCGACGGCAACCGCGTCCTGGTCGACCGGCTGTGGCCGCGCGGCCTGTCGAAGGAAAAACTCGGCGACGTGGCCTGGATAAAGGACGTCGCCCCCAGCGACGCGCTGCGCAAGTGGTTCGGCCACGAGCCGGCGAAGTGGGATGAATTCCGCAAGCGCTACTTCGCCGAGCTCGACGCCAATCCCGAAGGCGTCACCGCACTGCGCGGGGCGCTGGTGGCGAAGGGGCGCAACACGCTGCTGTTCGGCACGCGCGAGGAAGAGCACAACAATGCCGTCGCGCTGTGCGAGTACCTGCGCACGCACCGCAGGCGCTGACCGGGCGAAACGGGCGGCCACTGCACCGATCGCGAAACACCGCTACTCCAGCACCTGCTCCGCGTCGACGATGTCCACGCCCTGCATCTGCCCGAGCAGCCTGTCGAACCAGGGCTTGTGCGTGGCTCCGACGATCGACAGGACGCGCGACCCGGGGCGATCCCCGAACGCTGCGCGGATGTTGCTGACCATGCGCAGGTTGCGACCCTCCCAGCCGGCCACGTAGCGCTGGGAGAAGTGCTGCGGCGATGCGTCGCGCAGGGCCGCGGCGAAATCCGATTCGACCCGAAGCTGCAGGTTCGCGGGCGCGTTGATGAACCGGTACAGCGCCAGCATCTCGCCTTGCCGCGCCAGCGCGTCCTCGCGGTCGCGCATCGGCCGGGCCCGCGGCGCGGCCTGGTCCCACAGCGCCATGATCGTCTTGCCGTATTCCTCGGCGCTGCCGCCCAGGTCGACGTTGTCGGCGGTGTGGTCGTCGATCGGATACACCCGCGCCAAGCCCAGCCGCGCCGCCAGGCGCGCGGCGATCTGGTAGCTCTCGTTGTCCCTGGCTTCGCGCGCACGCAGATCCTGCACAAGTGCGTCGTCGAGGCCGTCGCCGGCGCGGCGCTCCGCATCCGGCAGCTGCCACCACTGCACCAGCGCCGAGGCCGGGTCGCCGGCGGCCAGGAACCGCGACGCCAGGCGGCGGCGCTGCTCGGGGGTGGGCGCCTGCGGCCACGTCTCCAGGGTCCGCCGCACCTCGGCGATCGCCGCGGGCACGTCCAGGCCGGTCGCGCCCTTCGCAAGCGCCGTGTCGGGGCAGTAATGGTCGACGTCCGAAGGCAGGTACACGGCGGGATGGCGCCGCATCAGGTCGCAGGTTTCGCCCGACAACGCCTCGATGGTGATCACGTCCGGTGCGTAGGCGACCAGCTTCCGGAGCAGCGGCTGCAGCGATGCACGGTCGAACTCCGTGCCTTCCGGCAGCTGCGACAGATGCACGCTGCCCAGCACCAGCACCCGTGCGCGCGGCCCGGCCATGTCGCTGTCGAGCATCGACAGGTCGACCTGCGCCTGCGCCAGGCCGCACCAGGCCAGGGCCGCGACCAGCGCATACGTCGTCTTTCGTCCTCTCATCGCGTCACCCGGCGTGGCGTGGGCTCCGCAGGATCGCGGCGCGCGCCGTGTGCGGTCGAGTGCGGGAAGTCACGGCGCGCCGTGCGGATGGTGCCGGCGCGTCGGCGGCGCCTCAGTCCAGCACGCGGCAGAACACCGCTTTGAGGTAGCGCGACTCCGGCACGTTGGCGAGGAACGGATGGTCGGCGCCGGCGCCCGACACCTTCAGCACCTGCAGCGTGCGCCCCGCGTAGTAGCCGGCGCGGCGAAGCATGTCGAGGAACTGCTCCTCGCTGACGAGGCCGGTACACGAGAACGTCGCCAGCAGCCCGCCGGGTTTCACCACGCCCAGCGCGAGCTTGTTCATGTCGAGGTACTTCTTCAGCGCCGGGATCACCTGCTCGCGGTCGCGGGTCATCTTCGCCGGATCGAGGATCACCACGTCGTAGGCGTCGCCCGCGTTTGCCGCGTCGCGCAGCCACGGGAAGATGTCCGCCTGCACGAAGCGGATGCGCACGTCGTTGAGTTTCGCGTTGCCGCGGGCGATGTCGAGCACGTCCTGGTCGATGTCGATGCCGACCACCTCGCTCGCGCCGCGCACCGCCGCGTACACGCCGAAGCCGCCGGTGTTGCAGCACAGGTCGAGCACGCGCTTGCCCTCGACCTGGTGCGACAGCCATTCGCGGTTCTCGCGCTGGTCGGCGAAGAAGCCAGTCTTGTGCGCGCCCGCGGGATCGGCGCGGAAGCGGACGCCGTGCTCGGTGATGATCGCCGGCTCCGGCGTCGCGCCGGTGCTGCTGACCGGGCGATAGTCGAAGCTCTCCTGCTTCTGCACGTGCTCGTCGGCGAAGCTGTAGAAGCGCGCGTCGGGGAACTCATGCCGCAGCGCGTCGTAGATCCACTCGCGGTGCCGATACATGCCGGCGCTGAAGAACTCGACCACCAGCAGGTCGTCGTAGCGATCGACCACCAGCCCGCTGAGGCCATCGCCTTCGCTGTGCACCACGCGCCAGGCGTTGGACACCGCGTCCAACCGCAGGATCTCGCGGCGCAGGCGCACGGCCTCGCCGATACGGTGGACAAACCAGGCTGCATCGACGGCCACGCCCGGGTCGGCTTCCAGCATGCGCAGCGCGATGCGCGAGTGGCCGTTGTAGAAGCCGCGTCCGATCCAGGTGCCGTCAACGCCGACCACGTCGACGATGCTGCCGGGCTTCGGCCGCTGCGCCGGCTTGTCCACCAGCTTCTGGAAGATCCACGGGTGGCTGCCGCGCCAGGCGTTGCGCAGGCGGATGGTGGGGACGGTGTCGTTCATGCGCGCATTATCGCGCACCGCATCGGCGAGGCCGCGCGGCAGTGCCGCTGGGGCGCGCTTCATCTGGAAATGGATGGCTGTCATCCATGGCGCAACGACGCGGGTTCCGGATCGTCCGGCCCGGCCATTCCTGCCCGGGCGTTCGGCAGGCCGCGCGGCGGTGCCGCTGGGGCACGTTTCATTGCGAGATCGATGGCGGCCGTCCGTGGCGCAGCGACACGGGCTCCGGATCGTCCGGCCCGGCCATCCCTGGCCGGGCGTTCGGCAGGCCGCGCGGCAGTGCCGCTGGGGCACGTTTCATCTGGAAATGGATGGCTGCCATCCATGGCGCAACGACACGGGCTCCGGATCGTCCGGCCCGGCCATCCCTGGCCGGGCGTTCGGCAGGCCGCGCGGCAGTGCCGCTGGGGCACGTTTCATCTGGAAATGGATGGCTGCCATCCATGGCGCAACGACGCGGGCTCCGGATCGTCCGGCCCGGCCATCCTTGGCCGGGCGTTCGCGACCGCAGCCGATGTCGATAGGACATCGGCTAAGCGCGGTCGCTCACCCCCCCGGGTTGAAGCCGATGGTGCGGCGGGTGGTGACCGGGGCGCCGGTCGGTTCGAAGCGCCAGCGCTTGACCGCGTTCACCGCTTCGCGGTCGAACACCCGCGGCGGGTCGGCACGGACCACGCGGGCGCTGGTGACCGAACCGTCGGCGGCGACCGTGAACTCCACCTGCACTTCGCCCGACTGGCCTGCACGCAGCGCCTCCACCGGATAGCGCGGCGCGGGGGTGCTGATCGGGCGCAGGTCGCTGGCCGAAACGGTCGCCTTCTCGACCGGCCTGGGTGCCTGCTCGGCTGCGCGCTGCTGCGCGGCCTTCTGGTCCGCTTCGCGCTTGGCGGCGGCCTGCTGCTCGGCCTCGCGCCTGGCGGCCGCTTCCTGCTCGGCTTTCTGCTGCGCGGCCAGCTGTTCGGCGGCCTGCTGCTGCTGCAACTGCTGCTGCGCGGCACGCTCCTTCTCCAGCTGCAGCTTCTTGGCGGCTTCCTCTTCGGCGGAAAGCTTCTGTTGTTCGACGCGCTTGATCTCGGCGTCCTGGGCAGAGGCGATGCTCGCCTTCAGCCGCGCCAGCGAAGGGTGGTCCTTGTCGGCCTTTTCGATCAGGCCGTAGAGGCGCTGCGCCTCGTCGAAGTCACCGCGGTCACGGCTTTGCTCGGTCGCGATCACCGTCATCGGCAGCAGGTCTGTCAGCGCGCTGGACACGCCGGGGTCGCCGGGCAGCTTGTCGCGCAGCGCGAGGTAGTACTCCATCGCGTTGTCGCCGGCCGGCGCGTACAGCTTGCTTTCCTGGTAGGCCTCGGTGGCCTTCTTGCGCAGGTCGTCGGCGCTGAGCGCGGCGACCTCCGCCGAGACCGCCTGCGCCGGCGGCTGCGCCGGCTGGGTCGCGGCGGCGGTTTCGGCGCCCGAGGCCGGCGTGGCGTCTTCCTTCTTTCCGCAGGCGCTGACCGCGACGACCAGCAGCACGCCCAGCGCCAGGCGCAGGTGTGCCGGCCGTGCGTCGGGCGCGAGCGGTGACATGGACTGTGACAAAGACATCGGTACTCCCCCTGGATGTGCGACTGGTGCACTTGCCTAGGACGCGATAGTACAACCGGTTTGTCAACTCCCCAGGCCGCCAGGCGCGCGCATCGCGCTACTTGCCGATGCAGAAGCTCGAGAAAATGTGACCCAGTAGGTCGTCGGGCGCGATCCGGCCGGTGATCTCGCCCAGGGCGTCGTGGCCGGCGCGCAGCGCTTCGGCCGCCAGGTCCAGGCTGTCCGCGGCCAGTGCCTGGCGGGCGACCCGCAGCTCGCCGGCCGCGCGGCGCAGGGCGTCGACATGGCGCGCCCGGGCGGTGAAGGCGCCTTCGGCGGCGTCGGTCGCGCTGCCCTGCCACAGCGTGCGCAGGCGTTCGTGCAGGCGGTCCAGGCCGGCGCCGGTGCGGGCCGAGACCGACAGCGCGTCATCCAGCCCGGCCGGCGGCACCCCGGTATCCGGGAGCAGGTCGCTCTTGTTGAGCAGCCACAGCCGGGTCGGCACGCCGGCTACCGCCTCGGCCAGCTCGGCGCGCCCGGCTTCGGGCGCACGGGCATCGAGCACGACCAGGGCGATGTCGGCGCGCCCCAGTTCGTCGCGCGCGCGGCGCATGCCTTCGCGTTCGATCACGTCCCCGGACTCACGCAGCCCGGCGGTGTCGACCAGGGTCAGCTCGACGCCGTCGATGCGGATGGTCTCGTGAAGCAGGTCGCGGGTGGTGCCGGCGATGTCGGTGACGATCGCGCGGTCGCTGCCGGCCAGCGCGTTGAGCAGCGAACTCTTGCCGGCATTGGGCGGGCCGACGATCACCGCGTGCAGGCCGTCGCGCAGCTTGCGGCCGCGTTCGGCGTCGGCAAGCAGCGCGTCGAGCAGCGCGATCGCGTCGTCGAGGCGCCGGCGCAGCGGGCCACCGCCGAGGGTGTCGAGCGGTTCGTCGGCGAAATCGATCGCGGCCTCGACGTGCACCCGCAGCGCCAGCAGCTCAGCGGCGATGGCGTCGACGCGGCGCGAGAACTCGCCGTCCAGCGCGCGGCGCGCGGCGCGCGCGGCGCGCTCGTCGCCGGCGGCGATGAGGTCGGCGACCGCCTCGGCCTGGGCGAGATCGAGCTTGCCGGCCAGGAATGCGCGTTCGCTGAACTCGCCCGGCCGCGCGCCGCGCGCGCCCAGCGCCTGGCAGCGTGCGACCAGCTGCTGCAGCACGGCGCGGCTGCCGTGCGCCTGCAGTTCGACCACGTCCTCGCCGGTGTAGCTGGCCGGCGCGCGGAAGTACAGGGCAATGCCGTCATCGATCGTCGCGCCATCGGCATCGACGAAGCGCACGTGCCGCGCCACTCGCGGCCGCAGCACCCGGCCATCGCAGACCGTGCGCGCGATGTCGCGCGAGCGCGGCCCCGACAGGCGCACGATGCCGACCCCGCCCGCGCCCGGCGCGGTGGCGATGGCAACGATGGTGTCGTGGTCGTGGCTCATGGTGGACATGTTCGCAGACCCGGCCGGCGCGCAGGAGCGAACCGCGGATGCGCAAGGCCCGCCGTGCGGCGGGCCTGCGGGGTCTTGGCTGCGCTGATCGACGCGTGCCGGTCAGCTCTTCTCCACCAGCGGCTTCTGCGGGGGTTCGGCGTACTTCTTCGTGATCACCCACTGCTGCAGCAGGCCCAGGCCGCCGTTGGCCACCTGGTACAGCACCAGGCCGGCAGGCAGGAAGGCCAGGACCACGCCGAAGATGATCGGCATCGTCTGCATCATCTTCTGCTGCATCGGATCCATGCCACTCATCGGCGTGAGCTTCTGCGTGGCCCACATGATCGCGATGTTGAGCGCCGGCAGGATGAAGTACGGGTCGCGCGCGGTGAGGTCCTGGATCCACAGCGTCCACGGCGCCTGGCGCAGTTCCACCGACTCCATCAGCATCCAGTACAGCGCCATGAAGATGATCATCTGCGGCAGCACCGGCAGGCAGCCGCCGACGGGATTGATCTTCTCCTTCTTGTAGAGCTCCATCATCGCCATCTGGAACTTCTGCTTGTCGTCGCCGTAGCGCTCCTTGAGCTGCGCGATGCGCGGCTGGAAGCGACGCATCTTGGCGGTCGACTTGTACTGCGCCGCCGACAGCGGGAACAGCACCAGCTTGAGCATGCAGACCAGCGCGATGATCGCCCAGCCCCAGTTGCCGAACAGCGCGTGCAGCTTGGCCAGGACCCAGAACAGGCCCTGGGCGAGGACCGCAAACACCTGGAAGCGGCTGTAATCGACCGCCCGCTCGAGCCCCGGCACGTCCTGCGCGCGCAACTGCGAGACCAGCTTCGGGCCGACCCACAGGCGCGCGTCGCTGACCGCCTTCTCGCCCGGCGCGAGCGAGAACGACGGGCCCATCGCATGGATGCCGTCGACGCTGCCGGCGCTGGTCAGGCCGAAGCGCGCGGCCTGGTCCTTCTGCGGGATCCAGGCGGTGAAGAAGTGGTGCTGCAGCAGCGCGATCCAGCCGCCGGTGACGGTGATGTCGAGCGGGCCGTCCTCCATGAAGTCCTTGTACCTGCGGCCCTCGTAGCCGTCGGCGGCGCTGAACCACTTGGCCCCGGCGAAGCTGTAGGACTCCGGGTTGGTCATGGCACCGACGCCGCTCTTGGCCTGCGGCGGGATTCGCGCCAGCTGGCGATAGACATAGCCCTGCCACGGCTTGCCGGACTCGTTGACCACCTCGTCATGCACCGCGATCGCGTAGCTGCCGCGGGTAAGCGTGTAGGTCCGGCGGATGCGCACCGCGGCGCCGGGCGGCGAAACGAAGCTGACCTGCACGGCCGGCTCGCCGCTGGCGAGCGTGATCTCGCGCTGCTGCGGCACCTCCGGCACCAGCATCGGCACGCTCGCCCCGCCCTGCGCGGTCCAGCCGCTCTTGGCGACGTAGTAATGGGCCGGGTCGTCGTCGAGCAGCTTGACCGGCGGGCTGCCCTCGGCCCTGGTCTGCGGATATTGCAGCAGCTTGGCGTCGAACACGTTGCCGCCATCGAGCGACAGCGTCAGCACGTCCGTGGTCACGGTCACCCGGTGGTCGTCGGCGACCGGCGCGGGCGTGGCCGCGGCAACCGCCGCGTGCCCGGAGCCGGCGGGCGTGGCGCTGGGGATCCCGGCATCCACCTCGCCCGGCGCCATGCCCGGCAGCGCGCCGGCGCTGGGCGGCGCCTGCGGCGCGGTTTGCGCGGTTTCGGCCGCGGCGGGCGCGGGATTGCGCTCCTTCCCCCACTCCATCCACAGCAGTACCGCCACCATCATCCAGGCGAAGATCAGGAAAGTACGGGTCTGGTTCATCAGGCAGGCAGGCTCGGGCCGTCGGGTCGATCGTCCGACGCGGGATGGGAAGGAGGGGCAGCGGGCGCCGCGGAGGGGATTGTGCCGTCCGCACCAGCCTGCGGCAATGCGCCGGCGCGCTGCAGCAGGTTCACGAAACCCTCGGCAAGGGCCTGGTTTCCGGTTTCGGAGGCGGTCCGGCGCGCGACCACGACGTAGTCGCCGTCAGCCAGCTGCGTACGCAGCCGGCGGAAGACATCGCGCAGGACGCGCTTGATGCGGTTGCGCCCGACCGCGTGCGGATCGACCTTGCGCGACACGGCAAGGCCGAGCCGCGCCGGCGACGGACCGGCGACGAAATGCAGGGAGAACAGGGGCGACGCCGTACGCCGGCCCTGCTGGAAGGCGCGGTCGAACTCGGCGCGTGCGCGTACCCGCACGTGGCGCGGGAAGCGGGCAGTCATGCCGTCATGGGCAAGGCAAAGCGGTGCAATCGCGGCCGCGGGCCGGCCGGGGCGAAACGGCCTCAGGCCGTCAGGCGCTTGCGACCCTTGGCGCGGCGGCGGGCCAGGATCTTGCGGCCGTCGGCAGTCTTCATGCGGGCACGGAAGCCGTGGTCGCGCTTGCGCTTGAGGTTGCTGGGTTGGTAGGTGCGCTTGGTGGCCATGGCGGGACTCGAGCGAATACGCGGCGGAAAGAACCGGCGATTTTACTGTGGCGGGTTTCGGCCGGTCAAGCCGGGTCCACATGATCTGGCGTTGGGCCGCCCTGCCCGCGCGCGGCGCGGTCGCCACGGCGCGTCCGTGCGCCTGTCCGGGTGCGGTGGTAGTCTGCCTGTTCCCTTTGCTGCCGCGACCGTTGCGCGCCCGGATCCGGACGCACGACGCGGCGCCGTCATTGCGCAGAATCGATCGTATGGATGTCTGGCCCCGTTGCCTCGAACGCCTTGAAGCCGAATTTCCCGCCGAGGACGTCCATGCCTGGTTGAGGCCGCTGCAGGCGACCTGGCGCGACGACGCCACCGTGCTGTATGCGCCCAACGCCTTCGTCCGCGACGAAGTCCGCTCCCGCTACCTGGGGCGGATCCGCGAGCTGCTCGACCATTTCGCCGGCAACGCCGAGGTCACGCTGGAGATCGGCTCGCTGCCGCGGGTCGCCGCCGAGCGGGCCGCGCCGGCGTCGCTCGCGGCGCGCGGCACGCAGGAGGCGGTGGCCTTCGCCGGCAACCTCGACAGCCACTACACCTTCGACAACTTCGTCGAGGGCCGCAGCAACCAGCTCGGCCGGGCCGCGGCCTGGCACGCGGCCCAGGACCCGGGCAACCGCGCCCACAACCCGCTGCTGCTGTATGGCGGCACCGGCCTGGGCAAGACCCACCTGATGTTCGCCGCCGGCAACGAGATGCGCCGCCACAACCCCGGCATGCGCGTGCTGTACGTGCGCAGCGAGCAGTTCTTCAGCGCGATGATGAAAGCGCTCAACGAGAAGCAGATGGACGGCTTCAAGCGCCAGTTCCAGCAGGTCGACGCGCTGCTGATCGACGACATCCAGTTCTTCGCCGGCAAGGACCGCACCCAGGAGGAGTTCTTCCACACCTTCAACGCGCTGTTCGACGGCAAGCAGCAGATCATCATGACCTGCGACCGCTTCCCGCGCGAAGTCGAAGGGCTCGAGCCGCGGTTGAAATCGCGCCTGGCCTCGGGCCTGAGCGTGCCGATCGACCCGCCCGACTTCGAGACCCGCGCCCAGATCGTGCTGTCGAAAGCGCGCGAGCGCGGCGCGCACCTGCCGGAGGACGTCGCCTTCCTGATCGCCAAGAAGATGCGCTCCAACGTGCGCGACCTGGAAGGCGCACTCAACACCCTGGCGGCGCGCGCCAACTTCACCGGCCGCGCGATCACCCAGGAGTTCGCCCAGGAGACCTTGCGCGACCTGCTGCGGGCGCAGCAGCAGGCGATCAGCATCGCCAACATCCAGAAGACCGTGGCAGACTATTATGGGTTGCAGATCAAGGATTTGCTGTCCAAGCGCCGGACCCGGTCGCTGGCCCGCCCCCGCCAGGTGGCGATGGCACTGGCGAAGGAGCTGACCGAACACAGCCTGCCCGAGATCGGCGACGCGTTTGCCGGGCGCGACCACACCACGGTGCTGCACGCATGCCGCCAGATCCGCGGTCTGCTCGACACCGACGGCAAGCTCCACGAGGACTGGGACAAGCTGATCCGAAAGCTCAGTGAATGAACGAAACGGGCCGTCGGCCCGCCACGCCAGGCATCGCACAACGGGCTGGCCAAGACAGTGGATGGAACATGGAAAGCCTGTGGACAACCCGGGGATGGCATCTGACCCGAAAAGTTATCCACAGTTTGCCCCAGCGATGAAGCAGCGCTTATTCACGGACTTGTTTTCGGATTAATCGCTTACTATTCAAATAGTTACAAACGTTACAACCAGATTTTTGCGACTCCATCACCACCAGCTTTTGTATTTATCCCATTCTTAGAGCAAGGGCATAGGGGACACAAACGGCATGCGTTTCAGTCTGCAGCGCGAAGTTTTCCTCAAGCCGCTGGGCCAGGTGGTCAACGTCGTCGAACGACGCCAGACCCTGCCCGTGCTGGCCAACCTGCTGGTCCAGGTCAAGGGCGGGCAACTGTCGCTGACCGGCACCGACCTCGAAGTCGAGATGATCGCCCGCACCGCGGTCGATGACGCCCAGGACGGTGAGACCACAATCCCGGCGCGCAAGCTGTTCGATATCGTTCGCGCCCTGCCCGACGGCAGCAAGGTCTCCATCTCGCAGACCGGAGACAAGGTCACCGTGCAGGCCGGACGCAGCCGCTTCACCCTGGCCAGCCTGTCGGCCAACGACTTCCCGTCGGTGGACGAGGTCGAAGCCACCGAGCGAGTCAGCGTGCCGGAATCCGCGCTCAAGGAGCTCATCGAGCGCACCGCATTCGCGATGGCGCAGCAGGACGTGCGTTATTACCTCAACGGCCTGCTGTTCGACCTGGGCGACCGGCACCTGCGCTGCGTCGCCACCGACGGCCACCGCCTGGCACTGTGCGAAACCGCGCTGGAAGCCGAAGGCCAGACCAAGCGCCAGATCATCGTGCCGCGCAAGGGCGTGCAGGAGCTGCAGCGCCTGCTCGAAGGCGGCGACCGCACGCTGGAGCTGGAAATGGGCCGCAACCATATCCGGGTCAAGCGCGACGATGTCACCTTCACCAGCAAGCTGATCGACGGCCGCTTCCCGGATTACGCCGCGGTCATCCCGATCGGCGCCGATCGCGAGGTCCGCATCGACCGTGAAGTCCTGCGCGCGGCCCTGCAGCGCGCCGCGATCCTGTCCAACGAGAAGTACCGCGGCGTGCGCCTCGAAGTATCCCCCGGCCAGCTGAAGATCAACGCCCACAATCCCGAGCAGGAAGAGGCGCAGGAAGAAGTGGAGGCCGACACCAAGGTCGATGACCTGGCGGTCGGCTTCAACGTCAACTACCTGCTTGACGCGCTCAGCGCCCTGCGCGACGAACACGTGGTGATTGCCCTGCGCGACGCCAACTCTTCGGCGCTGGTGCGCGAGGCCTCCAATGATCGCTGCCGCCACGTCGTGATGCCGCTGCGGCTGTGAGCTGGTTGAGGTTGTTTCACGTGGAACACGACGCCCGGCCTGCCCCGGGCGTTTTGTTCTGCGTCGGCTGAGCTGCATGCGCCTGTCACGACTGGAGGTCCGGCAGTTGCGCAGCCTCGCCGAGGTGGCGCTCACCCCCGATCGCGGCTTGAACCTGCTCGTCGGCGGCAACGGCGTCGGAAAGACCAGCCTGCTCGAAGCCATCCACCTGCTGGCTTATGGACGCAGCTTCCGTGGCCGCGTGCGCGACGGGCTGGTGGCCAGCGGCGCGTCGGCGCTCGAGGTTTACATCGAATGGGACGAAGAAACCGGCACGCGCCGTCGCAAGGCCGGCCTGCGGCATGGCGGGCAAGCCTGGGAAGGCCGTCTCGACGGCCAGCCGGTCGCCTATCTCGGGGATCTGTGCGCGGCGCTGGCCGTGGTCAGCTTCGAGCCCGGCAGCCACGCCCTGGTCAGCGGCGGCGGCGAACCGCGGCGCCGCTACGTCGATTGGGGGTTGTTCCACGTGGAACACGACTTCCTGCCGCTCTGGCGGCGCTACGCGCGCGCCCTCAAGCAGCGCAACAGCCTGCTCAAGCAGCGTGTTCGCGACGACCAGCTGGATGCCTGGGACCGCGAGCTGGCCGAGGCCGGCGAACCGATGACGCGGCTGCGCGAGGCCTATCTGGCGCAGTTGCAGGCGCCATTGGGCGCGATTTCGGCCGAACTTGCCCCGATTCTCGGCCCGGCCAGTGTGGAATTCCAGCCTGGATGGCGTCGAGACGAGCTGTCGCTTGCCGACGCGCTGCTGCTGGCGCGGGATCGCGACCTGCAGGCGGGCTTTACCTCGGTCGGCCCGCACCGTGCGGACTGGCGGATCCGCCACGCTGGCCTGCCCAACGGTGAAACGCTCTCACGCGGGCAGGCCAAGCTCACCGCGCTGACCTGCGTCCTGGCCCAGGCCGAACACTACGCCGGCGTGCGCGGCGAGTGGCCGGTCGTGCTGCTCGACGATCTCGCTTCCGAGCTCGATCGCGGACACCAGCAGCGGATCCTGGCGCGCCTGGTTGCGGGCAGGGCGCAGGTCTTCGTCACCGGCACCGAGCTGCCGGCGGAGGCTGCGTTGCGTGGACATGAATACGCTTTGTTCCACGTGGAACAAGGCCGGATCGCGCCGGCCTGATCGTCTTGCCATGCGATGGAAACGGCGTGGAACCCCGTGAATTGCTATAATTCAAGCATCCATAGCTAATGTGTCTCGGTGCCGGCAAACGCCGCCGCCGCGGGAGTCTTGAGCCGAATGACCGAATCCAACCTGGGCGCCGGGCAGGGCCAGAGCAACGTCTACGATTCCAGCCGGATCACCGTGCTGCGCGGCCTGGAAGCGGTGCGCAAGCGCCCGGGCATGTACATCGGCGACGTCCACGACGGCACCGGCCTGCACCACATGGTGTTCGAGGTGGTCGACAACTCGATCGACGAAGCCCTGGCCGGCCACGCCGACGACGTCACCGTGACCATCCACGAGGATGGCTCGGTCTCGGTGTCGGACAACGGCCGCGGCATCCCGGTCGACATCCACAAGGAAGAGGGTGTCTCTGCGGCTCAGGTCATCATGACCCAGCTGCACGCCGGCGGTAAGTTCGACGACAACAGCTACAAGGTCTCCGGCGGCCTGCACGGCGTCGGCGTCTCGGTGGTCAACGCGCTGAGCCAGAAGCTCACCCTCGACATCTGGCGAAACGGCTTCCATCACCACCAGGAATACGCCATGGGCGAGCCGGTGGCGCCGCTGGAGCGGCTGGAGCCGTCGGACAAGCGCGGCACGCTGGTGCGGTTCTGGCCGGCCACCGAAACCTTCAGCGACATCGAATTCCACTACGAGATCCTCGCCCGGCGGCTGCGCGAGCTGTCGTTCCTCAACTCGGGGGTCAGGATCAACCTGATCGACGAGCGCGGCGAAGGGCGCCGCGACGCGTTCCATTACCAGGGCGGCATCGCCTCGTTCGTCGAGCACCTGGCGCAGCTCAAGACCCCGCTGCATCCCAACGTGATCTCGGTCAGCGGCGAGGAGGCCGGCATCACCGTGGACGTGGCGCTGCAGTGGACCGACTCCTACCAGGAGACGATGTTCTGCTTCACCAACAACATCCCGCAGAAGGACGGTGGCACCCACCTGATCGGTTTCCGCGCCGCGCTCACGCGCACGCTGACCAACTACATCGAGCAGAACGGGATTGCCAAGCAGGCCAAGGTCAACCTGTCCGGCGACGACATGCGCGAAGGCATGATCGCGGTGCTGTCGGTCAAGGTGCCGGATCCGAGCTTCTCCTCGCAGACCAAGGAAAAGCTGGTCTCATCAGAGGTGAGACCGGTCGTTGAGCACACGTTCGGCGCACGTTTGGAGGAGTTCCTCCAGGAAAACCCCAACGAAGCCCGCGCAATCGCCGGCAAGATCGTCGACTCTGCGCGTGCGCGTGAGGCTGCGCGCAAGGCCCGCGACCTGACCCGGCGCAAGGGCGCGCTCGACATCGCCGGGCTGCCGGGCAAGCTTGCCGACTGCCAGGAAAAGGACCCGGCGCTGTCGGAGCTGTTCATCGTCGAGGGCGACTCGGCCGGCGGTTCGGCCAAGCAGGGCCGCAACCGCAAGAACCAGGCGGTGCTGCCCCTGAGGGGGAAAATCCTCAACGTCGAGCGCGCGCGCTTCGACCGGATGCTGTCCTCCGACCAGGTCGGCACCCTGATCACCGCGCTGGGCACCGGCATCGGCCGCGACGAGTACAACCCGGACAAGCTGCGCTACCACCGCATCATCATCATGACCGACGCCGACGTCGACGGCGCCCACATCCGCACCCTGCTGCTGACGTTCTTCTACCGGCAGATGCCGGAGCTGATTGAGCGCGGCTACATCTACATCGGCCTGCCGCCGCTGTACAAGATCAAGCAGGGCAAGACCGAGCTGTACCTGAAGGACGACGCGGCGCTCAACGCGTATCTCGCCAGCAACGCGGTCGAGGGCGCGTCGCTGGTCCCGGCGCAGGGCGAACCGGCGATCGAGGGCGCGGCGCTGGAGAAACTGCTGCTGGCCTACGCCGGCGCGCGCGATGCGATCGCCCGCAACGCGCACCGTTTCGACCCGCTGGTGCTCGAATCGCTGATCGACTTCACCCCGCTCGACGCCGAGCACCTGGCGCGCAATACCGACGAGCGCCACGAGCTCGATGCGCTGGAAAAGCGCCTCAACCGCAGCGGGCTGGGCAAGCCGCGTTATTCGCTGGAACTGCAGGCGGCGGATGAAACCCGCCCCGGCGCGCTGCTGGTCAAGCGCCAGCACATGGGCGAGGAATTGATCCAGGTGCTGCCGTTCGCGGCCTTCGAGACCGGCGAGCTGCGTCCGCTGCGCGACACCGCTGCGCTGCTGCACGGCCTGATCCGCGAAGGCGCGCAGATCGTGCGCGGCAACCGCGCGCAGCCGATCGCCAGCTTTGCCGAGGCGCAGGCCTGGCTGCTCGACGAGGCCAAGAAGGGCCGCCAGATCCAGCGCTTCAAGGGCTTGGGCGAAATGAACCCCGAGCAGCTGTGGGACACCACGGTCAATCCGGACACGCGGCGCCTGCTGCAGGTGCGGATCGAGGACGCGGTGGCCGCCGACCAGATCTTCTCGACCCTGATGGGCGATGTCGTCGAACCGCGTCGCGAGTTCATCGAGGACAACGCGCTGAAGGTGTCCAACCTCGACATCTGACGACCGTCGGCGGGTGGAGGTTCGCACCGACATCATCGCTGCGCCACCACCGCCACCGCTGCCGGCGCAGCCGTGGCGGCAGTCGCTGGCCGCGTTCGCGGTCGATCTGCTGCTGGCGATGGGGCTGGTGTTCGGCCTCTCGGTTGCCGGCTTGGCGGCCTGGGCCGTGGTCCGGGGCGCGCAACTGGGCCTCGAGGGCGGGGCAGCGCTTGATCCCGGGCAGGTGGCCGCGCGGATCGGCGAGCCACAGGGCACGGCCCTGCTCGTCATCAGCGTGTTCGCCACCGCGGCGGCGGCGCTGGCGCTGTACTTCTGGCGCGGCCGCGCGTCGGCCGGCGAGCGGCGGGCGTCACGTGCCGCCGCGCTTCGGGCGTCGACCTGGGGCTGGGCCGCGCTGGCCGGCATGGCGGCCTTCGCCATCAGCGCCACGGTCACCACGCTGGCCCAGCAGGCCGGGATCGAGCAGGTGCCGGCCAACCAGCCGCTGATCGAGGCGGTTGGTGCCCGGCACCCGATCCTGCTGCCGCTGTTCGTCGTGCTGCTGGCACCGCTGTACGAGGAACTGCTGTTCCGGCGCGTGCTGTTCGGCCGGCTCTGGGCCGCCGGCCGGCCGCTGCTGGGGCTGGTGCTGAGCAGCGCGGCGTTCGCATGCATGCACGAATTGCCGGGGACGGGCGGCAACGGGCCGTTGGCCGGTACCCTGCTGTGGACCTGCTACGCGGTGATGGGGGCGCTGTTCGCCTGGGTCTACCGTCGCACGGGGACCCTGTGGGCCGCGATTGGCGCCCATGCCCTCAACAACCTGGTCGCCAGCGCGCTGCTGCTGTGGAGCGTGCATTGACGGACTGTTGATCCACTCTCGATTACAACCATCGATTCGATGCCAAGGAAAAAACCCGCCATGAAGAAGCTCCTGCTCGGCCTTGCCATCGCCGCCGGCGTCGCCGCCTGCGCGACCACCACGTCACCGACCGGCCGCACCCAGTACGTCGGCGCGGTCTCGCAGGACCAGCTCAACCAGATGGGCGCGCTGGCGTTTGCCGAAACCAAGGCCAAGACGCCGCAGAGCAAGGATGCGCGCCAGCTGGCGTACGTGCGCTGCGTGGTCTCCGCGCTGGTGCGGGAGCTGCCCGCCAACAGCGGGCAGGGCACGGCCTGGGACGCGGCCGTGTTCGTCAACGACGAACCCAATGCGTTCGCCCTGCCGGGCGGCAAGGTCGGCGTCTACACCGGCATCTTCAAGGCCGCCAGGAACCAGGACCAGCTGGCCGCGGTAATCGGCCACGAGATCGGCCACGTCATCGCCCACCACCACGACGAGCGCATCACCCGGCAGATGATGGCGCAAGGCGCGCTGGGCGTGGCCGGCGGCCTGGTCGGGGCCGGCTACGGCGACGCCGCGGCCAATACCACCACCCAGCTGGGCAGCATCGCCGCGCAGGGCTTCTTCCTGCTGCCCAACTCGCGGGACCAGGAAACCGAGGCCGACATCGTCGGCCAGGACCTGATGGCCAAGGCCGGCTTCGATCCGCGCGCGGCGGTGAACCTGTGGCAGAACATGATGGGTGCCGGCGGCAACCGTCCGCCGCAATGGCTGTCGACCCACCCCGATCCCAAGGCACGCATCGGCGAGCTGCAGGCGCGAGCCAATGGCCTGCTGCCGCGCTATGAACAGGCCCGTGCCAGCGGCCGCACGCCGCGCTGTGGCTGAGCTTGCGTTAAATTGAAATAGCGCGCGTTTCAGCGGTTTCTGCTAGCTTTCGCAGCCCGGCCGCGGCCGGGCGCCATCCTCTTAGCAACGATTGCAAGGTGATCCCATGTCGAAGACCTTCCCCGTCCGCCACGCCCTGGGCACCGCCCTGCTTGCCCTGTTCCTGACCGGAGCCGCGACGGAAACCTTCGCCCAGTCCGCATCCGATGCGTTCCACAGCGGGCGCAAGGGACGCAAGGCCGACAAGGAGCAGCAGCAGGACAAGGGCTCGGCTGCCAAGGTGGAAGCCAAGTACCCCAACGCCACCCGCGAGGAGCCCGAGGCCAAGGCGTCGGCCAAGCTGAGCGCGAAGCTGAAGAAGATCTTCGACGCCTACGGCGAGAACGATCCGGCCGTGGTCGTCCCGCTTGCCGACGAAATGATCGCCAACGACAAGGCCAACGCCTACGAACGCGCCATCTCCGCCCGCCTGGCTGCCGCCAGCCTGGTCGGCGAGGACGATGCCAAGGCGATGGCCTACCTGCAGAAGGCGCTCGATTTCAACGGCCTGAGCAACAACGAGCACTACGACTCGATGCTGATGCTCGGCCAGCTGCAGATGCAGGGCGATGACGATGCCAAGGGCCTGGCGACCATCGACAAGCTGATTGCCGAGACGCGGACCACCAACCCCGAGGTGCTGGCGATCAAGGGCAACGCCCTGTACCGGCTGGAGCGCTATCCGGAGGCGATCGCCGCCCTGACCCAGGCGATCGACGTCGCCGGTGCCGAGGCCAAGCCCGAATGGCAGCAGCTGCTGATGGCGTCGTACTTCGACAGCGACCAGCCCGCCAAGGCGGCGGAGATCGCCGAAGCGGCGCTGGCCAAGAGCCCCGATGACAAGAAGCTGCAGCTGAACCTGGCTTCGATCTACATGCAGGCCGGCCAGAACGACAAGGCGATCGCGCTGCTGGAAAAGATGCGCGCCAAGGGCCAGCTCACCGAGGACCGCGACTACCGCAACCTCTATGCCCTCTACCTCAATACCGAAGGCCGCGAGAAGGAAGGCATCGCGGTCATCAACGAAGGCCTGGACAAGGGCGTGATCAAGCCCGACTACAAGACCTACGTTGCGCTGGGCCAGGCCTACTACTTCACCGACCAGCCCGCGCTCGCGATCGAGAGCTACCAGAAGGGTGCACCGCTGGCGCCGGACGGCGAAGCCTACCTGAACCTGGCCCGGATCCTGTGGAGCGAGAACCGCCTGGGCGAGGCCAAGCAGGCCGCGCAGAAGGCGCTCGACAAGGGCGTGAAGAAGCCGGAGGAAGCCAGGAAGGTCCTCGCCCAGAAGGGCTGAGGATCCGTTTGATCCGGATGGCGGTTGTTGGTATCGACTGCCTCGATTGGTATAAGCTTGCAGGTTCCCGCGACCGAAAACGCCGCGGACCAACAACACCCGGGGCGCCGCGGCGTCCGGCCCTATTTCGAGCCCGCTGCGCATGACGGAACAGTTGCCGATCCACCCGAAGCACAATGACCGCGAGGATGATGATGGCCTGAACTGGCCGCGCATCACCGGCATCACCCTGGCGATCGCGGTCCATGTCGCGGCGCTGATGGTGCTGCTGGCACCGGTGACTCCTCCGGGCGGCGGGCAGGAGGATGAAGACGTGACCCGCGTGGTCATCATCGAACCGCCGCCGCCGCCGCCGCCGCCGCCGCCGCCCCCGCCGGAGCCGCCCAAGCCGCAGGAGATCAAGCAGCTGGCGCCGCCGCAGCCCACCCCCTTGCCGCCGCCGCCGGAAGAGCCGCCGGTGGTGTTCGACGAGCCGTCGCCAATGGACACCCCCGCGCCGCCGCCCGCGCCGCCCGCGCCGCCGCAGCCGCAGCAGAACATCGGCGCCAGCGTCGACATCTCGTCGAAGAACATGAATCCGCCGAAGTACCCGCCGTCGGCCGTCCGCGCGGGCATCGAGGGCACGGTGATCCTGATCATCGACGTCGATGCCAACGGCAACGTGGTCGACGTGTCGGTGGAGAAATCCAGCCGCAACCGCGACCTCGACCGGGCCGCGATCGCCGCAGCCAAGACCTGGCGCTTCAATCCATCGTTGGTGAACGGGCAGAAGGCCGCAGGCCGGGTCCGCGTCCCCGTCGACTTCAACCTCGGCGGCTGACCGACCGGTCGGCACCGAGATCCAGCTTCATTTGCAACACCCGTTCCAACGATTCAAACAAACTCCAAACCACAACAATCCAAAGGTAAGCGTCATGCTGCAGGAAATCACCAACGCTGCACCCGGAGGCGATGCCGCCGCCGCCCTCTCCCAGATGGGTGCCGACCATCTGATCAACGAAATGGTCTCCAACCCGGGACAGCACGTCGTCCAGTGGGTGGTTTCCCTGACCCTGATCCTGATGTCGGTGATGGCGATCTACTGGATCGTCGTCAACCTGCTGAAGAACGCGAACCTGCGCCGCCGCGGTGACGCGGTGGTGTCCACGTTCTGGGAAACCACCAACGCGCAGGATGCGATCCGCTACATGGAAGAACAGCCGCGCAGCGAGCCGTTCTCGAAGATCGCGCTCGACGCCGCCCAGGCCGCGGCACACCACCAGCGCAGCGAAGGCTCGCGCCTGGTCGAGTCGCTCAACCGCTCCGAGTTCGTCGACCGCGCGCTGCGCCAGGGCGTGACCCGCGAATCGATGAAGCTCGAAAGCGGCCTGACCGTGCTCGCCTCGATCGGTGCGACCGCCCCGTTCGTCGGCCTGCTCGGTACCGTGGTGGGCATCTACGGCGCGCTGATCCGGCTCGGTGCCGGCGGCCAGGCGTCGATCGACGCGGTGGCCGGCCCGGTGGGCGAGGCGCTGATCATGACCGCGTTCGGCCTGTTCGTGGCGATCCCGGCGGTGCTCGGCTACAACTTCTTCGTGCGCCTGAACCGCATCACCAACAACAAGTTCGATACCTTCGCGCACGACCTGCATGACTTCTTCGCCACCGGCTCGCGCGTCGGCGAAGTTTCGGTCAAGCGGTAATCCGCATCGTCTGACGGAGTCCGGATATGGCTTTCAGTGCCAACGACAGCGGCAGCGGCGCGCCGAAGGCTGACATCAACGTCGTTCCACTCGTGGACGTGCTGCTGGTGCTGCTGATCATCTTCATGGTCACGGCACCACTGATGTCGCACAAGATCGAGGTGAAGCTGCCCGAGGCCAACCTCGACAGCGTTGATGACGCCAAGAACAAGGTGCAGCCGATCACCCTGGCGATCACCGAAGACGGCGCCGTCTACTGGAACGACCAGGCGGTGACGCCAAACGTGCTGGAGAGCCAGCTGGCGGTCGAAGCGCAGAAGACGCCGCAGCCGGCGGTCAACATCCGCGGCGACAAGACCACCCGGTACCAGGCGATCAAGGACGTGGTCAACATGGCCCAGGCGCAGGGGATGCGCAAGGTCGGTTTCGTCGCCACGAAAGAACAGAACCACTGAGGACATCGCGCCATGGCCTTTTCTTCCAACTCCGATGGCGGTGCGATGTCGGACATGAACATCATCCCGCTCGCGGACGTGATGCTCGTGCTCCTGGTCATCTTCATGATGACCGCTCCGATCCCGTCGTACCCGATCGATATCGATCTCCCGCAGCGTTCACTGACTCCGCCGGTGAACCCGCTGGATCCACCCGAGCCGATCCGCCTGCGGATCGACCAGTCCGGCACCATCTTCTGGAACGACAGCCCGACGCCGATGTCGGCGCTGCGCAACATGATGGAGGCCGAGGTCGAGCGTGACGTCAACAACCAGCCGACGCTGGAGATCGACGTCAACGACCAGGCCGAATACGGCACGCTCGCCAAGGTCCTGGCGATCGCCCGGAACGCGCAGATGCAGAAGATCGGCTTCGTCAAGAAGTAACCGTTCCACCGGGGGCGGCGCACCTGCAGTGCGCCACCCGCGCTTACCTTTGAACGCCGCCCTCCAGGGCGGCGTTTTTTTGGTGCCTGCGCTTTCACGTGCGGACATGCCGGCAGCGACCGGGGACACGCTGGCCGGGATGCCGCAGCCAACGCCGCTTGCCTCCAAGGCGCCACCTGCACGACATCGAATGTCCCCGGCGCCGCTGCGCCGGTGGCGTCAGGCCAGCAGCGCCAGGTAGCGGCGGACCGTGGTGGCCAGGCCCTCGTACAACGCCTCGCCGATCAGCGCGTGGCCGATCGACACCTCCAGCACGTTCGGCACCGCGTCGAGGAAGGCGGCGAGGTTGGCCTGGCTCAGGTCGTGGCCGGCGTTGACGCCGAGTCCGGCCGCGGCGGCGGCGCGCGCGGTATCGGCGTAGGCGGGCAGCGCGGATGCCTGCGTTCCCGCGGTGAAGGCTTCGGCGTACGGCCCGGTGTACAGCTCGATGCGCGCGGCGCCGATCGCGGCGGCGCGCGCCACGTCGGCGCCGGTGTCGGCGAACAGGCTGACCCGGCAGTCCAGCGCCTGCAGCCGCGCGACCAGCGGCGCCAGCGATTCGGCGTCGCGGGCGAAGTCGAAGCCGTGGTCGGAAGTCAGCTGGGCATCGCCGTCGGGGACCAGGGTCGCCTGCGCCGGGCGCGCCTGTTCGCACAAGGCGAGGAAGCCCGGGTAGCCCGGGCGCGGCGGCGCGAACGGGTTGCCTTCGAGGTTGAACTCGACTCCGTACGCGCGGGTCAGCTCGGCCAGCGCGTAGACGTCGTCGGCGCGGGCATGGCGCGCATCGGGGCGCGGGTGCACGGTGATGCCGTGCGCGCCCGCGTCCAGGCAGGTGCGCGCGGCACGCAGCAGGTCGGGCTCGTCGCCGCCGCGCGAGTTGCGCAGCACCGCGACCTTGTTGAGGTTGACGCTGAGGACGGTCATGCGCGCTGGCGGCTCACGCCGGCGGCGGCTCGCTGCCGGCAGCGGCGCGGCGGGCCTGGGCCTGTTCGCGCAGGCGGCGGAGTTCGGCCGGGTCGAGGATCAGGCTTTCATCGCGGCTCTGGCTGCCGATGCGGCGCGCCAGCACGCCCAGCACCGTGGCCAGCAGGAAGCCAAGCGCCGCCAGCAGGCAGAGCACCGACAGCGCGATCGATGTCGACTTGAGCGCCACCGCGAACGCGGCCAGCGCCAACAGCAGGTAGAGCCAGACCATGCGCCATTCCCCGGTCGTGGAAACGCCGACAGTCTAACCGGCCGGAAGCGCGCGTCGCAGGGTGGCACTGCGACGGATTTCACTCTACGCGCCAAGGCATCCCCCGCAGGAGCGGCCCATGGCCGCGAGCTTCTCCCTGATGAGCGCGCGATCGAAAAGCTCGCGGCCATGGGCCGCTCCTACGGGTATCGGAAGAATTGGAGGTGGCGCAGGCGGCGTGGCCCGCAACGCCCCGCTACAGCAGCGGCGCCCCCAGCCGCGCCAGCGCCTCGGGCAGGCGGGCGTGCAGCAGCGGCCGCGCGCGGTCGTCGCGCACCTGCGGCGCGTTCGCCAAGTCGTGCTCGAACAGCGCGGCCAGCTGCGCCGCGATCGCGGTGTCGTGGAACAGCACCGACAGCTCGAAGTTGAGGCGGAAGCTGCGGTTGTCGAAGTTCGCCGAGCCGATCAGCGCGAACGCGTCGTCGACCAGCAGCGCCTTGGTATGCAGCATCCGCGGCCCGTACTCGTACACTTTCACCCCGGCGGCGATCAGGTCGTCGAAGTACGAGCGCGCCGCCAGCGTCACCAGCAGGCTGTCACTGCGCCGCGGCACCATCAGCCGCACGTCCAGCCCGCCGAGCGCGGCCGAGGTCAGCGCCATGAGGGCCGCGTCGCTGGGCACGAAGTAGGGCGTCGACAGCCAGACCCGTTCGCGCGCGGCGTGGATCGCGGAGACGTGCATGCGGTGGATCGACTCCCACGACGAATCCGGCCCCGACGGCAGCACCTGCGCGGAGACCGGCCCGGACCTGCGCGGAGGTGGGTCTCGCGACAGTTCGGCCAGCAACGCACGGCTGTGGGTGGCGTACATCCAGTCCTCGACGAACACCACCTGCAGCGCCCGCACCGCGTCGCCGTCGATCCGCAGGTGCAGGTCGCGATAGGCGTCGTCGCGCAGCGAATCGTTCTCGTCGTCGGTGACGTTGATGCCGCCGGTGAAACCGACCACGCCGTCGATCACCACGATCTTGCGGTGGGTGCGCATGTTGATCCAGGTGCGCGTCCAGATCCGGCCGAAGCGCACGGGATGGAACCAGGCGAACTCGCCGCCGGCCGCCAGCAACGGGGCGAAGAAGCGCTTGGTCGCCCTCGACGAACCGACGGCGTCGAGCAGCAGCCGCACCTTGACGCCGGCGCGCGCGCGTTCGACCAACGCCTCGAGCAGGGCGCTGCCGGTGCGGTCGGGCTGGCAAATGTAGTACTCGAGGTGGATGTGCGCGCGCGCGTTGCCGATCGCCTCGAGCAGGGCTTCGTAGGTGGCCGCGCCGTCAATGAGCAGCCGTACCGACCGCGCCGTGGACGGCGGCAGTCCGGTCGTTGCCGCGCCCAGCCGTGCCAGCTCCACTGCTTCGTCGTGCGCGTCTTCCGGACCGGCGGCCTCGCGCGGCATCCGGCTGCCGCTGCGGCGCAGGCGATGGCGCTTGATCTTCTGCGGTCCGAACACCTGGTAGACCAGGAAGCCCACCACCGGCAGCGCCGCCAGCCCCAGCAGCCAGCTGAGCGTGGCGACCGGTTCGCGCTTCTGCAGCACGATCCAGCCGCCCAGCCAGGCCAGGTATGCAATCCAGATCGCGGCGATGTACAGGCGCAGGTGCGGGATGGCGATGAACGCCTGCCAGGCGTCGTGCAGCGGGTCGAACATGCGGTCGGGCTCCTTCGTCGTGCGGTGCGATGTCACCGCCGCTGCAACGCCTGCGCGCCAGCGTAAGCGGAGACGGGACGATGGCAAAGTGAAAGCCGCGGTCCACGCACGAGGCGGCGGCCTGCCCGTTCGCGGGCCGGCAATGCGGATGTGCCCGTGCAGCCGACGCCGCGGGCGGCACGGGCCGATGGCAACCGGCGAGCGGCGCGGCGCGTGCGGTCAGCCGCCCGCGAATGGCAGCAGCGGGCCGCCCAGCCACAGCCAGCGCGTCATCCATGCGCAGACGACGGCCAGCAGCACCGTCAACGGCGCGCCGATCTTGATGAAATCCGAGAACCGGTACTGCCCGGGGCCGAGGATCAGCAGGTTGCCGTGGTGGCCGATCGGGGTCAGGAACGCCACCACCGCGCCCAACGCGGTGCAGACCACGAACGGCGTCGACGGCAGCCCGAGCGACTCGGCCAGGGCGACGGCGATCGGGCCGAGCAGCACCGTGGTCGCCGAATCCGACAGGATCTGGGTCAGCAGCGCGGCGGCGGTGAACATCACCAGCAGGATCGGCAGCGTCGGCCAGTCGTGCACCAGCGGCAGCAGCGCGTCTGCAAGCAGTTTTGCGGTGCCGCTTTGCTCCATCGCGATCCCCAGCGGAATGACGCCGGCGATCATCACGTACACGCGCACGTCGATGCTGCGGTAGGCCTGGCCGATCTCGACGCAGCGCAGCGCGACCATCGCCACCGCGCCGAACAGGAACGCCATCGGCGCCGGCAGCCAGCCGGTGGCGGCGGCCAGCACGGTGGCGCCGAGGATCGCCAGCGCCAGCGGCGCGCGCACCCGGCGCTTGGCCTCGCCAGCGAACGGCACCAGCATCAGGAAGCCGTGATGCGTGGCCAGGTCGGCGAAATTCTCCGGCTTGCCCCACAGCACCAGCAGGTCGCCCTCGCGCAGGCGCGCGTCGGACAGCCGCTGCGCGATCCCGCCGTCGCGGCGCCACAGTCCCGCGATCACCGCCTGGAACTGGCGCGAGGATTCCAGCTCGCGGATGCTGCGGCCGATGAATTCCGAACCCGGGCCGATCACCGCCTGTACCAGCTGCGCCTCGTCGTCGCTGGCCTTGCCGCCGAAGCGCGCGACCGGCGCGAGCATGATGCCCGGGTCGTCGTGCAGCGACGCCAGCGCGTCGGCTGACGCCTCCACCAGCAGCACGTCGCCGCTGAGCAGCGGGTTGCCCTTGCCCAGGTCGCTGCGCAGCTTGTCGTCGCGGATCCAGCCGACCAGGCGGAACTTGTCGCCCAGCGCCTTCTGCAGCTCGCCCAGCGGGCGCGTGTTCCAACGCGAGTCCTTCACCACCAGCAGTTCGGTGCGATAGCGGTCCAGGCGCAGGTACTCGTCGTCGCCGGACTTGCCGGTGCGCTTGGGCAGCATCCAGCGCGCCAGCAGCATGTAGACCACGCCGACCACCACCAGCGCCAGCCCGATCGGGGTGATCGAGAAGATGTCCAGCCCCTTCTCGCCCGAGCGTTCGAGCAGGTTGTCGGCGAGCAGGAATGCCGGTGCGCTGACCAGTGTCAGGGTGGTGCCGAGCGAGGCGGCGAACGACATCGGCATCAGCAGCCGCGACGCCGACAGTCCGTTCGCCTTGGCGAAGCGGGTCAGGATCGGCAGCATCATCGCGGTGACCATCACGTGGTGGGTGAACGACGCCATCGCCGCCACCGCCGGCATCGTCACCGCGATCGCGCGGCCTTCGCTCCTGCCCGACGCGCGGCCGATCCACTGGCCGATGTGCTCGGTGATCCCGGTGGCCGCCAGGCCGCCGGAGATCACGAACACCGCCGCGACGATGATCGCCGGCTCGCTGGCGAACCCCGACAGCGCCTGGTCGCCGTCGAGCACCCCGGTCACCACCAGTGCCAGCAGGATCAGCATCGCGCTGACATCGATGCGCACGCGCTCGCTGACGAACAGGTAGAGTCCGCCGGCGAGGATGAGCAGGAACAGGATCTGGTCCAGGGCCATTGGCGCATTCTGCCTGCGAAGGCCTTCACCATGTCTACACTTCGCCGTGACGCCGGCTTGATACCTTCTTCACAGCATGCAGGGTCCGGCAATGTCGAGGGCACAGATTTCCAGCGGAACCCAGGACGGCGGCGGCTCCCGTCCCGAGACGGCAGCGCCTGTCCAAGGCATAGCCATCCTTGATCGGGAGGGGCGCTGGCTGGAGGCCGATCCCGCCATCGAGCGCCTGCTGGGACGCACCATCGCGCGGCTCGCCGGCGAGCCGCTCATCGCCGTGGCGACGGCGCGCGATGCCGACGCACTCCGCGTTGCGCTGCAGGCCGCACTTGTTGCAGGCGATGCGCAATCGCAGCGGTTGCAGTTGGCATTGCTGCACGATGACGGCCACGAGATCCATGCCAGCGTCGGGATCACGCCGATGCACGGTGCCGGCGGTGGCGTGCGCTCGCTGGTGCTGCAGGTGGTCGCCGGGCACGGCGCGGGCGGTGAACATGCCGACGCCGAAGGCGATGCGGATGCCGATGCCGATGCGCTTTCGCAACGGCTGGCTGAAGCCGAAGCCGCGCTTGCATCCATGAAACAGCTGCAAGCCTCGTTCGCGCACGGCGTCTCGCACGACCTGCGCGCACCGCTGCGCGCGGTCGACAGCTTCTCGGCGCTGCTCGCCACGCACCTGGACGGCAACCTCGACGCCACCGCGCGCGACTACATCGCGCGCATCCGCGCAGCCAGCGCGCGCATGGCCACCCTGATCGATTCGCTGCTCGAGCTGTCGCGGGCGATGCGCGCGGAGCTGCATCCTGCGCCGGTCGACCTCGGCCTGCTGGTCGACTGGGCCCATGCCGAACTCGCCGATGCCGAGCCGGGGCGCGCCGCGCAGATCGACGTCCAGCCCGGTCTGCAGGTGCTGGGCGACGAGCGCCAGCTTCGCCAGCTGGTGAACCAGCTGCTGCACAACGCCTGGAAGTTCTCGCGCGACCGCGACCGCGTGCGCGTCGAGATCGACGGCGAGCCGCGCGGCGACCACGTCATCGTGCGCGTGCGCGACCACGGCAGCGGGTTCGACATGCGCTACGCCGGCAAGCTGTTCGAACCGTTCCAGCGCCTGCACGGCGCCGAAGAGGCCAGCGGCAACGGGATCGGCCTGGCCATCGTGCGCTGCATCGCGCAGCGCCACGGCGGCCGCGCCTGGGCGCAGTCCGAACCCGGCACGGGGAGTACCTTCTTCATCGAGCTGCCGGCGGTGCCGGACAACGGAACACAGGCATGAGCCAGAAAGAGATCCTGCTGGTCGAGGACAACCCGGACGATGTCGAGCTCACCCGCATCGCCTTTGCCGAGGCCAAGGTGGCCAACCGCCTGGAAGTGGCCGGCGACGGCGCCGAGGCGCTCGACTACCTGTTCGCGCGCGGCCGGTACGCGCATCGCGATCCCGGCGACCTGCCCGCGATCGTGCTGCTCGACCTCAACCTGCCCAAGGTCGACGGCCGCGAGGTGCTGCAGGCGATCCGCGCCAATGAAAGGACCCGCGCCCTGCCGGTGGTGGTACTGACCACCAGCACCGAGCCGTTCGACGTCGAGGCCAGCTACGCGCTGGGCGTGAACAGCTACATCCGCAAGCCGGTGGATTTCGAACAGTTCGTGTGGGCGGTCAAGCAGGTCGGCCTGTACTGGCTGGTGCTCAACCACCCGCGAGACGGCCACCCGTAGCTCGGGGCGACCTCCCCGACGGACTTTTTGCCCAAACGCCGTCGGCGGCGTTGCCCTGACCTGCGCGGCTTCAGCCGCGAGCTTTTGATGATCGGCAAGAACTCGCGGCTGAAGCCGCTCCTACGAGGGCAGGTTCGACGCGGGGTTCGCTCCGCAGCACTTCTTGAACTTGCGCCCGCTGCCGCAGGGGCAGGGCGCGTTGCGCTCCGGCGCGTCCGTGCGCCGCAGCGGCGTGCGCGGGGTGAGCATGGCGATGCGGTGGTGCTGCAGGTCGGCCAGCATGCCCGGCAGCGCGCCGATGATGTCGATGCGTTCGCGCCAGGTCAGCGGCGTCGACGGCGCGGCCGGATCGTCGCCGTCGAGCACGTCGCCGCTGGCGAGCTGGTCGAGCAGGCCCAGGATCGCGGCGATCCACTCGTCCTCGTCCAGCCAGGCGTCCCATGCCGCTTCGCGCAGGTCGACCGCACGCAGGAATCCCTCGGCCCAGTCGCTGCCCGCGTCCAGTTCGTCCGGCTGCGCGGCGTCGGGATCCTCGGGCAGCCACAGCAGCGGCGCCAGCCGGTCGGGCAGGCTGTCGTCGTCGTGGCAGGCGCGCCGCAGGGCGAGTTCGCGCGCTTCGGCCAGCAGCGCGGCGACTTCGCGCGCTTCGTCGTCGTCATTCCAGCGCGGTGCCCGCCCGCCCCAGACCACCGCCTGCCATTCGGCGTCCGGAATCGCCTCGGGGCCCACCGCCAGCGCCGAAAGGAATCCGTCCAGCGCTTCCAGGCCAAGTCCGCCGAACGGCACGGCACGACGTTCCAGCAGTTCGGCAAGCTGTTCGATGCGGTCGTCCTGCAGGGGAGGGCTCGTGGTCATTGGCGCATCCTAATGCGGCGAGCCCGGTTCGTGCAGGCGTGTGCGGATCCCGGAGGACCGGTCCGGGGCGCGCTGGCGGAAGAAGACGGTCGGGTTCGCCGATAATGACTCGTCAGGCTGAAGGAGATCCCGGGCATGTCGGCCGAGAACGACCGGGCGCGGCAACGCTACATGGGAGCCGGGCTTTCGCTGGGGGTCGCGATCGGGGTCGCGACTGGACTGGTTTTCGGCAACCTCGCATTCGGCATCGGCGTGGGCGTCGCCATCGGCGTGGCGTTCGGAGCGGCCATGGCACGCACGCATGCGGCGGGGCCGGGCAGGGACAAGGCAGGCGATGACCGCGATGCGTCCTGAGCGCCCTTTCGCGCCGAACCTGCCTGGCCGGCGGAACTAGGCGTGCCCGCCACGGCTTGCCCCTGCGGTTCCGGCCGCGCCGTTGCCGCCTGCTGCGGCCCGCTCCTCGCGGGCACCGCCGTGGCGCAGACCGCCGAGCAGCTGATGCGTTCGCGCTACAGCGCCTACGTGCTTGGCGGGCGCGACTACCTGCTCGCCAGCTGGCATCCGTCCACCCGCCCGGCGACGCTGGAACTGGATCCCGCCGTGCGCTGGCTCGGCCTGTCGGTCAAGCGCCACCAGCAAGCCGCGCCGGACGCGGCCGTGGTCGAATTCGTCGCCCGCTGCAAGGTCGGTGGCGGCTCCGCCGCGCGGCTGCACGAGACCAGCCGGTTCGTGCGCGAGGACGGCCGCTGGTATTACGTGGATGGTGACTTCGCGTAGGAGCGTCCCACGGGCGCGATTGCAGTACCGGCATGCCAATCACGCCCGCCGGGCGCTGCTCCTGCGGCTCGCCCGCGCGGCGTGCAGCCCCGGCCTACGTCGCGTTGTGCTCGAGGTGGTAGCGGGTGGCGGCCTCGACTTCATGCTTCGAACCCAGGAACACCGGCACCCGCTGGTGCAGCTGGGTGGGCGCGACGTCGAGGATGCGCGTGCGGCCGTTGGTAGCCGCGCCGCCGGCCTGTTCGACCAGCATCGACATCGGGTTGGCTTCGTACATCAGCCGCAGCTTGCCGGGCTTCGTCGGATCCTTGCGGTCCCACGGGTAGATGAAGATCCCGCCGCGGGTCAGCAGGCGGTGCACGTCGGCCACCATCGAGGCGATCCAGCGCATGTTGAAGTCCTTGCCGCGCGGGCCTTCCTTGCCGGCCAGCAGGTCGCGCACGTAGCCCTGCATCGGCGCCTCCCAGTGGCGCTGGTTGGACATGTTGATCGCGAACTCCTTGGTTTCCTCGGGAATGCGCATGTCGCGCTGGGTCAGCACGAACGAGCCCTGCTCGCGGTCGAGCGTGAACGCGTGGGTGCCGTGGCCCACGGTCAGCACCAGCATCGTGCTGGGACCGTAGATGCAGTAGCCGGCGGCCACCTGCTCGCGGCCCGCCTGCAGGAAGTGCTCGTCGCTGACCTCGGCCACGCCCTCGGGGCTGCGCAGCACCGAGAAGATCGTGCCGACGCCGACGTTGACGTCGATGTTGCTGCTGCCGTCGAGCGGATCGAACAGCAGCAGGTAGTTGCCGCGCGGGTAGGCGTCCGGGATCGGCTGGCTGTGGTCCATTTCCTCCGATGCCAGCCCGGCCAGGTGCCCGCCCCAGGCGTTGGCTTCCAGCAGGATCTCGTTGCTGAGCACGTCGAGCTTCTTCTGCGCCTCGCCCTGCACGTTGATGCTGGCGCTGCCGCCGTCGGCCGCGACCGCGTCGCCGAGCACGCCGCCCAGCGCACCCTTGCCGACCGCCACCGAGATGCGCTTGCAGGCCCGTGCAACCACTTCGATCAGCAGCCGCAGCTGCGGGTTGATGTGCCCGGCGCGCTGCTCCTCGATCAGGAAGCGGGTCAGCGAGCGCTGGCTGGAGGAAGGCGCAGGGGAAGCGGCGTGCGGCATGTCGGGAACCCTCTGTGTCGAGGCCGCCATTGTCGCATTTGTCCGCCGCGGATTCGTCCGCGTGCTGACGCCACGCTGTCAGCAGCAGGCGCGCAGCCTGTCCCGGTGCGACGTGCACGCCCGGGACTGGAGAGACTGCAATGCCCGACGCCGATGTCCCCGCGCGGTTCGAGATTCCCGCGGCCGACCGCGCCCGCGCCCACGCCTTCCACGAAGCCCTGCTCGACGCCCGGCTCACCCGCGAACGCTTCCGCCGCCGACGAGCTGGCCGTGTTTCCCTGCGCCGGCAAGCCCGACGCGTCCGGTGCGCTGGTGGCGCATCCGCAGATGGCGCCCTCGATGACCGGCACCACGGTGCATCTCTCGGTCGAATCGGTGTCCGCGGTGCTCGAGCGCCGGCCGGGGCGGGGCGGCGAAGTGCTGGTGCCGCGAAGCGGGCTGCACGGCGGCCCGGGCGTGTTTGCCCGGTTCCGCGACAGCGAGGGCAGCAGGGTCGGCCCGTGCTCGCCGCGCTGAGGCTTCGCCGCCGAAGCCGCATCGGTGATCATTGATGCCGCATGCGCCGCGCCGACCGCCTGTTCCTGATCATCCACGCCCTGCGCGGGCGCCGGGCGGCGTTGCCCGCGCGCAGCCTCGCCGAGACGCTGGGTGTGTCGCTGCGCACGATCTACCGCGACGTCGCCGACCTGCAGGTCTCCGGCGTGCCGATCGAGGGCGAGGCCGGCGTCGGCTACATGCTGCGCAAGGGCGCCGATATCCCGCCGCTGATGTTCAACGCCGCTGAACTCGAGGCGCTGGTGGTGGGCACGCGCTTCGTGCGCGCGTTCGGCGGCGAGCGTCTCGGCGTGGCCGCGCGCGCGGCGCTGCTGAAGATCGAAGCGGTGCTGCCGCCGGAACTGCGCGAGCGCAGCCGCCGCACCCGCATCTTCGCGCCGGTGATCCCGGGCCGACACGCGGCGCGCGGGCCGATCGACCGCCTGCACGCCGCGATCGAATCGCGCACGCTGTTGCTGCTCGACTATCGCGACGTCGATGGCCGCATCACCGCGCGCGAGGTCGAACCGCTGTGCCTGGCGTTCTGGGGCGGAGTGTGGACGCTGGGCGCGTGGTGCCGGCTGCGCACGGACTTCCGCGACTTCCGCCCCGACCGCATCGCCGCGATCCACGACACCGGTCGCAGCTTCGATGAAGATCCCGCGCGCGGCCTGGACGCCTACCTGCGCGCGGCGGACAGTTGCTGAATCCACATGCATGGCCGCGGCTATTTCTCCTTGCGCCAGAAGCAGGGACCAGCGGCTTCCGGCTTGCACGCGGGACAAGTCGCCGTGCAACGCTCCGATCTTCCGGAACGCTGTGGTAGAACGAACGCGAAGAACAGGCCTGGAAGGTAGAAGCGATGCAGGAGGTCGAAAACTGGCGGCGCTGGTTTGACCGCAAGGAACTCACCACCAACTGGCTGGGCTCTGAAATCAATCACTGGTTCCCGTCGTTGGCCCATTTGAAAAACCTTGACTGCCAGATCCTCGAAGTCGGCTCCTATGAGGGGCGATCCGCGATCGCGTTCCTGGAGTATCTCCCGAGATGCCACTTGACGGCGATCGACATATTCGTGGATCCCGAAGTCGAACGCCGTTTCGATCGAAACATGGCGCCCTATGGCGACCGTGTCACCAAGATCAAGAACCGCGGACTGGCGGCGATGGACGCCATGTTCAGGAAGCGGCAGTTTGACGCGATCTACCTTGATACCGGAAAGCGGCGCGAACTGACGTTTGCAAATGCCGCCATCGCCTGGTCATTGCTCAGCGAAGGCGGCGTCCTCATTTTCGATGACCTGGCGTGGGGCGAGGGCAACGCGTCGAAGGACCGACCTCACGACGCGATCTGGCTGTTCTGCCTGGCATTCGAGAGCTGCATCGAGTACCTCCACGAAGGCAAGCAGATGATCGTCAAGAAGGTGGCGGAGTGGCCCGCAATGCCGGGGGTCGAGAAGATCAGCACCCGGCATCGTTCGAGCACACCGACTGGTGGCCACGATTGAAGGCGGTGGCCGCCATCGGTCCATCACCCGGCGCCGCCGGCAGCCACGGTCACTTGCTCAGATCACCCGCAGCGTGATCGCCTTGAGCACCGCGCGGGTGCGGTCGCGCGTGCCGAGCTTGTCCAGGA
Source organism: Luteimonas mephitis DSM 12574 (assembly GCF_000422305.1). Taxonomy (GTDB): domain Bacteria; phylum Pseudomonadota; class Gammaproteobacteria; order Xanthomonadales; family Xanthomonadaceae; genus Luteimonas; species Luteimonas mephitis. The sequence continues at coordinate 115,629 of NZ_AULN01000013.1, forward strand.
TCACCGAGACGTAGTTCTTCACCGTGCCCTCGGCCAGGAACAGCGAGCGCGCGATCTCCCTGTTCGAGTAGCCGCCGGCGAGCAGCCGCAGGATCGCCACCTCGCGTTCGCTGAAGGTGTCGACCGGCGGCGCATCGTCGCGGAAACGGAACCGCGCGCGCACCGGATCGGGACTCACCGGCTGCAGCAGGCAATCGCCGGCCGCGACCCGGGTGATCGCCTCGCGCAGGTCCTCGGGCGCGGCGTCCTTGAGCAGGAAGCCCTGCGCCCCGGCCTCGGCCGCTTGCAGCGGCAGGTCGCCGTCGTCGAAGGTGGTCAGCAGCAGCACCGGCGTGGCGTCGCCGCGTTCGCGCAGGCTGCGCAGCATCGCGATGCCGTCCATGCCCGGCATGCGGATGTCGCTGAGGATCACGTCGACCGGCGTCTGCCCGAGCTGCGCGAGCAGCGCGCCGCCGTCGTCCACTTCGAAGACGACGACGATGCCGAGGTTCTCCAGCAGCGCGCGCAGGCCGGCGCGGACCAGCGCCTGGTCGTCGGCCAGCGCGACGCGCAGCGGTACGGTCACGATGTTGCCTCCCGTGCCGACGGCAGTCGCGCTTCGATGCGCAGCGCACCGCGTGCGCCGGTGCCGAGGCTGAGCTCGCCGCGCAGCGCGGTGATGCGCTCGCGCATCCCGGCCAGGCCGTTGCCCTCGCGGATCGCGCCGCGCAGGCGTCCGTCGTCTTCGATGTGCACCGCGATCGCGTCGCCGTCGCGCGCCAGCCGCACCCGCACCACGTCGGCATCGGCGTGGCGGGCGCTGTTGGTCAGCGCCTCCTGCACCAGCCGCAGGATCGCCTCGGCGACGGCCGGATCGGTGACCTGCACGTCGTCGCCCATCGCCAGCTGCAGCGACGGGCGCGGCAGCGGCGCGGCCAGCGCGCGCAGCGCGGTGGCCAGGTCCAGCCCGCGCGAATCTCGCAGCGCCTGCACCACGCCGCGCAGGTCGCCGAGCAGTTCGCGTGCCAGCTGCTGCGACACGCGCACTTCCTCGCGCCCGGCCAGCTGCGGGTCCGCGGCCAGCGCGCGCAGGTTCAAGGTCATCGCGGTGAGCTTGTGGCCGGCCACGTCGTGCAGTTCGCGCGCCATGCGCACGCGTTCGGCGTCGCGCGCGCTGTCGGCCAGCAGCGCGCGCGTGGCCAGCAGGTCGGCGTTGACCCGCGCCAGCAGGTCGCGCGACTGTCCGGCGCTGTCGGCGTAGTGGGCACACAGCGCGGCGAAGATCTGGAAGCCGACGTTGAGCAGCGAGGCCACCAGCGGCGCGGGATGGTCCTGCGCAGCGAACACCAGGTACATCCCCACGTCGGCCGCGGCCACGACCAGCAGCGCGCGCAGCGGCTTCCAGGCCGTGACCACCTGCGTGATCCACACGATCAGCAGCACCTGCGCGGTGCCCGGCCGCGCGTCCAGCCACATCAGCGCCAGCGCCGCGGCCGGTTCGACCAGCAGCAGGCCCGCGCGCAGCGCCGCATGGCCCTCGCGAAGCAGGATCTCGGCCAGGAACGCCGCCAGGAACAGCAGCAGCAATCCCCAGCCCAGCGCCACGTGCGTCTCGCCGAGGAAGTGCAGCGACAGCGCCACCGCCAGCCAGGTGACGACGCCCGCGACCACCAGCGTGTGCATCAGCGGCCGCAGCGAGGGGTGCAGGATGAGGGGCGGGAAGCGCATGCGGGCATGCTGCGGCGTGCGCGCGTCGGCTGCAATGCGCGGCGCGCAAGTCGTGACTTCCGGCAGGTCGGTCAATGACGAAGGGCACTGCGCGCCGTTGCGCCGGCGGCGCAGGCTGGCATTGCCGGCGGACCTGCGCTCCATGGCAGCCGTGATGCCAAGCGCTTCGAGGAATCTGTTCCAGCGACAGGATTCCTCGCAGCGCCCGCGGTGACGGCGGGAAACCGCTTCCGACCAGCCACGCCCGGGACATCGGACCCGGACGCCGCCGCCTCGATTCCGCCAGCGAGAAACCCCTGATGACATCAATGTTGCGAACCTGCCACTTCCTGCTCCCGGTCCTGCTGGCAAGCACATCCGTGTTCGCCGCCGAAGACGTGCGCTGCCACGTCGGCACCTACCAGCTCGACGACGGCGCAATCGTCGCGATCGGCGCCGTCAGCGAGGCCTCGCAGCTGCGCTGGCGCCGCATCGACGGCCGCACCGGCCTGCTCAGGCGCGACGGGGACGGTGCGTGGACCAGCACGCTTGGCTGGACCGATCGCGCCGACGGCGTCGCGGTCGGCTTCGGCCGCTGCGGCGAACAGCGCATCAGTTTCGAAGGCCGTGCCGGCAAGCGGCTCGCATTCGACGTCACCGACACCACGTTCGAAGGCAACGGCGTGACCCTGCGCGGCCGCCTGGTGTTGCCGGAAGGAGACGGCCGTGTGCCGGTCGTGGTCGAAGTGCATGGTTCGGAGCCCTATTCGGCGGTCGACCTGAACTACATGCAGCAGCTGTTCCCGGCGCAGGGCGTGGGCGTGTTCGTGTACGACAAGCGCGGCACAGGCGAGTCGACCGGCAGCTACACCCAGGATTTCCAGCTCCTGGCAGATGATGCGAAGGCGGCGCTGCTCGAGGCGCGGCGGCTGGCGGGCGAGCGTGCCGGCCGCATCGGTTTCCATGGCGCAAGCCAGGGCGGCTGGGTCGCGCCGCTGGCGGCCAGCACCGCGCCGGCGGCGGAGTTCGTCCTGGTCACCTACGGCATGGCGACCGATCCACTGGCCGAAGACCGCGACCAGGTGATGCTCGACCTGCGCAAGGCCGGCTACGGCGACGACGTGCTGGCCAGGGCGCGCGAGGTGACCGAGGCCACCGCGCGCGTTGTCGCCTCGCGCGGCGCGCGCGGCTGGGAGCAGCTCGACGTGGTGCGCGCGAAGTACGCCGGCGAGCCGTGGTGGCCGGCGATGCAGGGCGAGTTCACCGGCATGGTCGCGCACCACACGCGCGCCGAAGTCGAGGCGATTGCGCCGACGGTGGAAGTCGGCACCAGCTGGGACTACGACCCGATGCCGGTGCTGCGCGCGCTGGCGATCCCGCAGCTGTGGATCATCGCCGGCGCCGACAGCGAAGCGCCGCCGGAGGAAACGATGCGGCGCCTGCAAGCGCTCGCCGCCGAAGGCCGGCCGATCACGACGCAGGTGTTCCCCGGCACCGACCACGGCATCGTCGCCTTCGAAACCGGCGCCGACGGCGAGCGCATGGAAACCGGCTATGCCGACGGCTATTTCCGCATGATGGCCGACTGGGTCCGCGACGGCCGCCTCGCCGCGGGAGCCTACGGCAACGCGCAGCTGCTCGCCGCGCCGTCGGCGCCGGCAGCCCCCACCGCGCCGTAGGCGAGGCTTGAGCCGCGGAGCTTCGCTGCCGGAAGCGGCGCGAAGCATTGCCGCTGCGGCCGCCGCGCGCGGGCGCCGTTCCCTAGAGCCCGTCGGCGCTACACGTCGCCGTCGCTGGCCCAGCCCTCGCCGCTGCCGCGCTGGTAGACCTTGTCGCCGTCGAGCACCGTGCCGGCCGGGATCGAGTCCTGCCGCGCCAGCCGCGCGTAGATCGGCGTGAAGTCAGGACGCGTCGCGTCCATCAGCTGCTCGAAGCTGTCGATGACGAAGTAGGTCTTCTGGTAGGTGTCGATGCGGTAGCGGGTGCGCATGATCCGCTCCAGGTCGAAGCCGATCCGGTTGGGCGCCGCGCTTTCCAGCGAGTGCAGCGACTCGCCCTTCGACGACACGATCCCGCTGCCGTAGATGCGCAATCCGTCCTTCTGCCGGATCAGGCCGAACTCCACCGTGTACCAGTACAGCCGGGTCAGGTTCTGCAGCGCCTCCGGGCCGATGCCGTGCGCCTTCACGCCGCCGCGGCCGTAGGCTTCCATGTAGTCGGCGAACACCGGGTTCATCAGCAGCGGCACGTGGCCGAACAGGTCGTGGAACAGGTCGGGTTCTTCGATGTAGTCGACTTGGTCGGGGCGGCGGATCCACCACGTCACCGGGAAGCGGCGGTTGGCGAGGTGGTCGAAGAAATCCAGCTCCGGCAGCAGCCCTTCCACGCCGATCAGGGTCCAGCCGGTGGCGTCGCGCAGCACCTCGTTGAGGTCGGCGAACCTGGGGATGCGATCGGGCGTCATTCCCATCGCGTCCTGCGCCTGGATGAATTCGTCGCTGGCGCGGCCGGCCAGCACCTCGCGCTGGCGCGCGTACAGCGTCGCCCAGGTGGCGTGGTCGTCGGCCGAATAGTCGTCCCAGGGCTGCTCGACGATGCCGGTGGCGTAGACCGGCACCTTGCCCTTGTCGGTGTGCAGGTTCTCGACGCGGCGCGGGGTGGCGGACATGGCGGCTCTCCTTTCGTACGACTCTTCACTTTATCCGCGAATCCGCGCAACGGGATTGCAAAGTTGCGCCTCAATGCGGCGTTGGCGCAAGATTATTGCGTTCAAAAGGCAAATCGCGCACGCCATGACCGCTACCGGCCTCGACCGCACCGACCTCCAGCTGCTCGCCGAGCTCCAGCGCCGCGGGCGCCTGGCCAACGCCGAGCTGGCCGAACGCGTCCATCTTTCGCCTTCGGCCTGCCTGCGTCGCGTGCAGCGGCTCGAGCGCGACGGCGTGATCGCCGGCTACCGCGCCGAGGTCGATCCCGAGCGCCTGGGCCTGGGCCTGCAGGCCTTCGTCCGCGTCCAGCTCAACCACCACGACGCCGCCTCGGTCGCCGCCTTCGCCGGCTTCGTCAACGAGTGGGACGAGGTCGTCGCCTGCCACGCGCTCACCGGCGACATGGACTACCTGCTGCAGGTCGCCGTCCGCGACCTCGAACACTTCTCCCGCTTCCTGCTCGACCGCCTGCTCGCCCAGCCCGGGGTCGCCGACGTCAACTCCAGCTTCGTGCTGCGCACGGTCAAGGCGTTCCGCGGGATGCCGCTGCCCGGAGCGTAATAGTGGCGCTATCCAATGGGCAACGGCGCGGCGTTATGCTGCGGCGGAGAAGTAGAAGCAGGTGTGAGACCAGCTATGACAGTTCATCAGCAGTCCGAAGAAGAACTCAAGGCCCACCTTGAAGAGCAGATTTCGTTTCTGAGGGCGTCCGCTGATGCCTATGATTCTGGATTTGAGGGAGAAGCGAAGCGAATTGCTGTTGCCATCCGAGTACTGATGCACGACACCCGAAATTCTACATCTCTGCTCGGTCAACTTGGTCTTAAGTCCAGTCAATTCTTAGACACATCGCTACCAACCTCACCCGGAAATATGACCTCGCATAGCGGCCTGATAGTCACGGCCATGGGTTCAGGCGGAGCCAAGTACTACGCTTTCTTGGACGATGGCATTGAGCAGCCAACGCTTCGAGACTTCGACGAGTGGTGGAACGCACCAGTTTTTATTGATTCACAGAAACGGAACGTATCAAGGAAAGAACTTGTCCTTGCTGTCGCGAACCAGGATGGTGGTGCACATGTGGATCCTGCGCTTGATAGGAAATATGCGGATTTATCCAGAGGTAACTCGCTAGGCTGGAACTTCTCTGACGGCTCGCGTGAAGAGGCTATGGGTGGTCCAGAGAAAGCAGCGCTGAGACAGGTATGCCATGAGGTCTTAAAGACATTGTTGGCCGGCTATGAGAAGCAGCCGGTTTATCCGCCAGAGACAATGATCTTTGGAGGAATGACCATGCAGGTCGTTGATTCGCCTATTCCGCCCATCGAGACACCTAGGCCCAAGCCCCAAAAGGTTGGACGTAATGAGCGCTGTCCTTGCGGTAGCGGCGTCAAGTACAAAAGGTGCTGCGGTGCGCTGGTCTAACATTTCATGTATGTACTCCTCTTGCAAAAGCGTACTGACTAATCGTTGATCATCCGAAGCGGAACGGTCGCAGTCGTGTATTCGGCCTTGAGGTGAGCGGTTTGACTCGGGCCATCATGAAATCCGCGGGTTGGGGCCTATCGTTCAAACGGCGTCGTGCGCCGGAATTGTCATCGGCCTTGCCCAACCCGGGGACCGAACCCTTCGTCATGATCGAGATCGTTGTGCATTGCTGGGCTGGAGGCGGTTACGCCAGTTCGAACACCTCTTTTGCCAAATCGATCGCGACGGTCGTAGCATGCATGACGTGGACTCCTCTCGTGATCCCGTTGACTGAAATCGCAAGTTCAGTGTGGCCCACGAGACCGTTTGGCGACGCGGGAGGAGTCCATTTCAGCATTCAAGCTAAAACGGTAGTTCCTGCGATTTAGTGGACATCCTGACCCAACTTCAGAAGTATCCATATGCCAAAGCCAAGTCCGAGAACGACGTACCAGTGCAGCGATGTCTTCAAAGCCCCGTCGTCCGCTTGAGCCAGCTGCCGGGTGTCGCGGCCCGCAAGCCGGCGGAGTCGCCTTACACACACTTTCATGTTGGTCTCGTTAGCGCAGGCTGGCTCGCGAGACATAGAGCATGGCGATGCGCCCGGTCGACTGCGAGAGCTACGCGATGAAGGTGAAGGATCTGGCTGTTCTTGTCGTACTCGGCGGGGTCGCGCTCGTCGGCTACGACAAATACAAGTCCTACGCGGCGGACGAAACACAGGCACAGGCTGTGCAGGCAGCCCGGCCGGTGCGGCAGGCGCCGCCGCCGGTGGAAGACCGGTCGTGGATCAAGTCGGACGCCACCCCGGCAGCGCCGGGCAGCGCTTCGGCCGGGGCATTCAAATGCGATGGAAGAACCCATTGCTCGCAGATGACGTCCTGCGCGGAAGCGACCTATTTTCTCCGGCATTGCCCGGGCACGCAGATGGACGGCAACAATGACGGCGAACCATGCGAGCGCCAGTGGTGCAACTGATCTCGGCAATGATCCAAACCTTATGAAGCGCCTGATGCGGCTGCCCGGATGGGGGCAGCCGTGCACTGGTTCGTCGTAACTAAAGCGGGAGGCCTGGAGCGCATGGCGGCCGAAGCCGGCGGGACCCGCAACTGCGGCCAGGCATCACGTTCCAATGGCCGCAACGACACGCTGCATCAATCCAAGGGGAGTGGCTGTGCGCGAGATCCGCATGTTGTTGGGCATGGTGCTGGCGCTTGCGCCGCTGCTATCGGTCGCCGCCGAGAAGCGTGCAGTTCCACCCGAGTACCGGCGCGCAGCCGAGCAGGCGATCGACCAGGCCTACACCGACCTGATCACGAAATACACGACCGATCCCGCGCTCAACTCGCCGCTCACCGATTACCTGCCGGCGTCCAGCACGGTGCCCACGCCGCTGCAGGTCTTCGGCAAGATCGCCGGCGCCGAGGGCTGGCTGCCGTACAGCGCCGACGTGCACCGCTACTTCCGCGAGCTGGAGAAGGCCAGCCCGCGCGTGCGCGTGATCCGCATCGGGCAGAGCGAGGAGGGCCGCGAGATGATCGCCGTGGCGATCGCCGACGAGGCGCTGATCGCCAATCTCGACGCCAACGCCGCGCGCCTGCGCAAGCTGGCCGATCCGCGCAGCATCGGCATGGACGACGCGCAGGCGCAGGCGCTGGTTGCCGAAACCACGCCGGTCTACTACATCACGGGCGCATTGCATTCGACCGAAACCGGTTCCCCGACCGCGCTGATGGAGCTGGGCTACCGGCTGGCGGTGGACGAGTCGCCGTACATCCAGAGGATCCGCGCCGGCGTCATCACCCTGATCACGCCGGTGGTGGAAGTGGACGGGCGCGACCGCAAGGTCGATGTCTACAACTGGCACCTGGCCAATCCAGGCAAGACGTATCCGTCGCTCGCCTACTGGGGCCACTACGTCGCCCACGACAACAACCGCGACGCGATGGGGCTGACGCTCAACCTCAGCCGCGCCGTGCTCGACACCTACGTCGGCCAGGGCGCGCAGGTCATCCACGACCTGCACGAGTCGTACGCGTTCCTGTACGACAACACTATCGGCACCGGGCCGTACAACGCCTGGATCGACCCGATCCTGGTCGGCGAGTGGCAACAGCTTGGCTGGGACAACGTCCAGCAGCTGACGAAGATGGGCATGCCAGGGGTGTGGACGCACGGCGAGTTCGATGCGTGGAGCCCGGGCTACCTGATGTTCATGGCCGCCACCCACAACGGCATCAGCCGGCTGTACGAAACCTACGGCAACGACGGTGCCGACACGGTCAAGCGGATCCTGCGTCCGCAGGAGTATTCGCGCACCTGGTACCGGCCCAATCCGCCGTGGCCCGAAGTGCTGTGGTCGGCGCGCAACAACAACAACTACCAGCAGGCCGCGCTGCTCACCGCGCTGCACTACTTCGCCGGCAATGGGCCGATGTTCCTGCGCAACTTCTACGACAAGGGCAAGCGCTCGATCCAGAAGCCGCGCGAATCGGGCCCCGCCGCCTACGTGTTCCCGGCCGGCGACAAGCGCAGCGGTTCGCAGGCGCGGCTGCTGCGGATCATGCAGCTGCAGCACGTGGAAGTCAGCCGCCTGGCAGCGGCGGTGGCGGTGGACGAACCCGCGCGCAGCAACGAAACCGGCAAGCCGACCGGCGATGCGTCCGGCAAGCGCCGCTTCCCGGCCGGCAGCTACGTGGTGCGCATGGACCAGCCGTACTCGCGCATCGCCGACACCCTGCTCGATCGCCAGTACTGGTCGCCGAAGGACAAGTACGATTCGCCGTACGACGACACCGGCTGGTCGATGGGCGACCTGTTCGACGTGCAGGTTGCGCGGGTCACCGACGCCGCGATCCTCGACGCGCCGATGCGCAAGGTCGACGACCCGATCGCCGTGCCGCAGGGACTGGCAAGCGTGGACGTGCCGGCCGCCGGCAAGCCGCTGCCGCGCATCGCGCTGATGCACACCTGGCTCAGCACCCAGACCGAAGGCTGGTGGCGGATGGAGCTGGACAAGATGCAGGTGCCGTACGCCTACATCAGCACCCAGGACATCACCGGTGATGCCGACCTGCGCGCGAAGTACGACGTGATCCTGTTCGCGCCGGTCGGGCGCGGCAACACGCGGCAGATCATCGACGGCCTGCCGATGTGGGGTAACGCGCTGCCGTGGAAGAAGACCGAGCTCACGCCCAACCTCGGCCGCATCGACGCGACCGACGACATGCGCCCGGGCATGGGCGAAAGCGGCGTGGCCAACCTCAAGAAGTTCGTCGCCGAAGGCGGGCTGCTGGTCGCGGCCGGGGACAGCGCGGTGTTCGCGATCGACGTGGGCCTGGCGCCCGGCGTGTCGGTGGCGTCGAGCGACAAGCTCAAGGTCGTCGGCAGCGTGCTGAAGGCGGATTTCGTCGACCGCGCGCACCCGGTGGCCGATGGTTACGACCGCGACCAGCTGGCGGTCTACAGCGAGGGCGGCCTGTCGTTCCAGGTGTCCAACCTCGCCACGCCGGGCGGCGCGCCGACGAGGCGCGGGCTGGCGACGGCAAAGGACTTCGAACGGCCCACCGGCCGCGGCGGCAAGCAGGACGTCGACATGCCGCAGGGCCGGCCGTTCGTCGCCGCGACGGCCCTGCCGGATCCGAAGCGCTGGGAGGCCACCGCGCTGAACGAGGAACAGGCGCGCAACAACCCGTGGGTGATCCCGCCCGCGCAGAGGCCGCAGGTGGTGCTGCGCTTCGCCGATGCCGACGAGCTGCTGGTGTCCGGCCTGCTCGACGGTGGCGACGAACTGGCCGGACGCGCCGCGGTGGTCAACGCGCGCTACGGAACCGGCAACGTGCTGCTGTTCGCGATCAATCCGATCTGGCGCGGCGGGACCATCGGCAGCTATGCGCTGGTGTTAAACGCGATCGCGCACCGCGACCGGCTGGGCGAGTCGCGCGGGCCGGCGCAGCGGGAGTCGGGGCAGCGGTAAGCTGTATCGGCAGCCGCGCACCGGCACCGGCAGGGGTCGCGTTGCAGGACGAGCCAACGGGCTCGCTCCGGCTGTATCGTCGATCGCGCAATGGAGGACACGGATGACGCGCTATGGAATGTCGCGGAGGCTGGCTGCCGTGCTGGCGGCGGTCGGTTGGCTGGCCATGTTCGCCTGCATGGCGTTGGCCATCCTCATGGGCACGCGCCTGGCCCGCATGGAAATGCTGCTGACCCTGTTGATCCCGATTTGCGCGGGTTTCGCCGGTGGGCTGGTGCTGGTGGTGCTGGGCCATCTCGCGCGAGCGGTGTTCGATATCGCCGATCGCGTTGCAGGCCCGGGCCGGGGCGAGGCGACGATCGAAACCGACCGGGCGGAGCCACAGGGAGATCACGCACGATGAAACAGCTGTTGCGATTGGCCATCGTCGCCACGCTCCTGGCCGCAGGCCCGGCCTGCGCCGCCGCGCCCACCGCGCCTGCCGCGGATGAAGTCGCCGCGGCGGTGCTGGCGTGCCACGCGCAGTACGCGGGCAAGTACGCGAAGTCGACGCAGGCGTCGGCGACCGAGATCGCCGAGGGCGCGTTTGCCGGCTGCAGGCACGAGATGGATGCCTACGAGGCGGCGGCGCTGGAGCGCGCGAAAACCCGGACCGCGGTGGAGGTCGGGATCGCGGGTCCGGAGGATTTCCAGCGCGATGACGTCGACCGCTTCCGCGACGACGTGCGCAGCTACACCGTCGACGCCGTACTCAAGGCGCGCGCGCTGTTCTGACCGGGCCACGGGACGGGCGGGGTCGAAGACGGCCTCCAGCCGCGCAGCCGCTCCACCCGTCCCGCGACTGGCTCACTGCGTCAGAAGCTGTTGTCGCCATCGAGCAGCCGCCCGATCCCGCCCAGCATCGAGCCCTCGCCGCGGTCCTTGCCGCCGCCCTGCGGCGCCGCGGCCAGCATGCGCCCGGCCATGCGCGAGAACGGCAGCGACTGCAGCCACACCGTGCCCGGCCCGGTCAGCGTGGCGAGGAACACGCCTTCACCGCCGAACAGCATGCTCTTGATCCCGCCGACCGCCTTCACGTCCATGTCCACGCCGGCATGGAACGCGACCACGCAGCCGGTGTCGACGTCGATGCGCTCGCCCGCGGCGAGCTGCCGCTCCATCACCGTGCCGCCGGCGTGCACGAACACCCAGCCGTCGCCTTCGAGCTTCTGCATGATGAAGCCCTCGCCGCCGAACAGGCCGGTGAGGATCTTGCGCTGGAAATGGATGCCCATCGACACGCCGCGCGCGCCGGCCAGGAAGCTGTCCTTCTGGCAGATCAGCCGCCCGCCGTGGTCGCTGAGCTTCATCGCCATCACGGTGCCGGGATAGGGCGCGGCGAACGCGACTTTCGCCTTGCCGCTGCCGCCGTGGGTGAACATCGTGGTGAACAGGCTTTCACCGGAGACCACGCGCCGGCCCGCCGACAGCAGCTTGTTGAACACGCCGCCGCCCTGGCCGGCGTGCGAGCCGTCGCCGAACACCGTGTCCATCTGCACCGCCGCGTCCTTGTACATCAGCGCACCGGCTTCCGAGATCGCGCTCTCGCCGGGATCGAGTTCGATCTCGACGAACTGCATGTCGCCGCCGACGATGCGGTAGTCGATCTCGTCGGCCTGGCTGCGGCCGGAGCCGGTGGAGGGCAGCGCCGGCATCGACGGCGGCGGCGCGCTCGCGGCCAGCGCCAGCTCCGGCACGTCGCCGACCGGTTGCCACGCCGGCATGCCTTCGCGCCAGCACAGGTCCTCGGGATGCTGCTGCGCATGGACATGCGCGGCGTTGTCGTCGAGCGGGCCGACGCGCGGGCTGTTGCTGCCGGAGCTGAAGTACCAGTGGGCCATGTGGGCGTCCTTTGCGATGGGAAGACCGAGTTTAAAGCGGCTGCCAAAGCCCACGAAGTGCCGGAGGCCGCTCCCGTGGGTCGGCGGCTGCCGCGATCGCCAGCGATGCGCGTGCAACGGCGAGAGCACGTCGGATCAGGACAGCCGGGTGATTCAGAGATACAGGCTGCCGGCCTCAGGCCGTGCCGTCGGCGGCTCCGGCGTTTCCTTCTCATCCTCGACCTGCAGCTGGTACTCGAATACCTGCTCCAAGTCGCCCAGCTTCACGCCCGGGTTGTCGTAGCGGGCCCTGACCGTGATGACGTGGATGCCGACCGACAGGGGACGGATCATGAGCCAGTACCCGTCCGTCGCGGCGGGGAACCACGATTTCGTCCTCTCCAGGTAGGGAGCGACCGGAAACGCGTCGAAGCAGTGCGGGGTCGACTGCCTGAACCGCCCGATCCGGGTAATCGCCTGGCCGTCGATGGTGACTTCTACCTTGCCGAGATGGTCGTTGTTCGCCGCTACCATTACACGCGCCTGCTGGCATGTGAGTGGCTTGCCGGGCCGCGAGTGCGCGAGCATGTTGATGATCGGCAGGAACACGTACTTGCCCGCGGGCATGCGGCAATGACGCGTGGTGTCGGCGGTGCCGTCGGTTCCGGCCAGGAACCAGACCGCGCCCGACTGGTTGAGGCCGCACTGCGCGCCGGTGGGATCCTGGTACGGCCGCACGCCTGGCGGCACGAGGTTGGCCCATTGCCACCAGCGCACGGCATGCTCGCGTTGATCGAGGCCATCGACCTTCTCGCCTGGCGGCACCACCGGGCTCGCCGGTTCGGCCGCGGCCGCCGCCGCCAGAAGGGCCGCCAGCGCAAGGCCGCAGTGGACGCGGATGTGGTCACCGGCCATCGATCTCCTCCCGGAGCTTCGCGATCCCGCGTTCGAGCTGTTCGACGTCCTCGCGCACGGCAGGGTCGCTGCGATCGGCGAGTTCGACGTACTTCTCCGCGGCTTCCAGCCCGCCTTCCATTCCCATGGGCCCCAGCACGAGGAAGCGATCCCGCCAGCCCAGCGCGAACTCCGGGAATTCGCGATTGAGAATCTCCACCTCGACCAGCGCCTTCTCGTACTGTTGCCCCTCTCCCAGCGTCGTGACCAGCTCGTGCAGGGAGTCGCGCCGCAGGTTCTCGACCTCGTCGTCCTCGATGGCGATCCGGTAATGGCGTTCGGCATCCGCGATCCTGCCCAGCCGCCGATAGGACGACGCCATGAGGTAGTGGACGTAGGCATCGTCCGGATCGAGCCGGTTCGCTTGCTTGAGGTAGCGCAGCGCCCACGCGGGATCCCGGGCATGCCACAGCAATGATCGCCCCAGCGTGCGGACGATGTAGGGCCGGCCCTGGCGGAAACGCGCGGCTTCGAGCAGGTGCACCAGCGTCATCCACGAGCCCTGCCCAATCTGGAGCATCGAATCGGCGAGGTCTTCCTGGGCGTCGGGCGCGGTTGCCCGCAACGCGACGGGCCGCAGGACCTCGATGGCCTGCGCGTACTGGTCGCTGTCCATCAACACGTTGGCGGCATCAATGGCGGGCGCGACGATGCTGAGCGCCAGCAGCGGGCGTCGACTCACGAAGGGGGCCTGTTCGTCGGCAAACGCCTGCATCAGCGCGTAGCTGCCGCCCCAGCGGGGTTCCAGCGAGGCCATTCTGGTTGCGGCCACGTCCGGGCAGGCAGGATCGACGCTTCTGGCGGCCTGCAAGGCCCACTGTTCCATCCCGGAATCGGAAATCATGTTTGCGATGTTGATCAGGCCCACGTAAGCCGGCAGCAGGCGTGGTTCGATCTCGATCGCGCGCCGATAGTGTTTCACCGCAAGCGCGGCAAACTCCCTCATGCGCACGACGTTCTCGCCGGGCGTGTCCTTCATCCACTCGTAGCCCCGGGCCTGCCATGCCATGCGCCGGTAGTAGGATGCACGCGCGGCCTGGCCGTAGGCGCTCCCGGGAGCCTTGTCGAGCCACGCCTTGGTCAGCCGTCCGGCCTCGTAGCTTGCGTCGAAAGCATGAAAATCCGAATGGATCGCTTCGCTGAAGCCGGTGGCGCTGAAGTGACGCTCCAGATCGGCGGCGAACAGCGCGTCGATCCCGGAAACCGCATCGCGGTCGAGCAAGTCCTGCACTTGGGCCAGGGTGATCTTGGGTCCATGGTTGGCTTCGCAATGCGCCCGGGCCATGCCTTCTGGCCACTGGTTGCCGGGAAGATCGGGAAAGGCCAGGCACCGCCCCAGCGGATCGGTGATGAGGTCGGCGGCGTGGGCTGCAACGAGGAACTCGCGCACCTCGGTCGGTGCACCGGCGTAGGACGGGTCCAGCGCCACTTCAGGAGCATCCGCCGCCAACGCCAGCGGGCCGGACAGCATCAATACGCAAGCGAGAAACAATGGCCTCGCGGCGATCCCAATGGCAGCAGTCATCCCCGTCCCCCGTGACATGCCACTTCCGGCCCGTGACCCCGAAAGCAGCCCTTGGGCAACGATTGCATACGTGAGCGGTGCCGGCAACGGGCGTGCGGAGCTGCGTCGCGCGACATGCGGACGCACTCGTGTTGCCGTCCCGGGAGCGGTCACGGCCGCTCCTGCAGGGGCGGTGATGCTACTTCGCGAACATCCCGCCGAAGAAATCGCCGTCGTTCCAGCGCGGCCGCTCGGGCGCTTCGCCGACCAGCTGCCCGATGCGCGCGTTCAGGCGCGCCATGCGCGCGGCGTCGCCGTACTGGATCGGCTGGGTATTGGCGTCGTCGCAGGGACGGTGGTAGCAGTTGCGCAGGAAATAGCGCAGCGCCACCTTCGGGTCGCGGCCGCCGTCCTTGTCCGCCGGCACCACGCCGCCGCTCAGGTACACCGCCGGCACTCCGGCGCGGATGAAGGCGTACTGGTCGCTGCGCACGAACACGCTCTCCTCCGGGAACGGATCCGGCGACAGCTCCACGCCGATCTCCTTCGCCGCGGTTTCCAGCACGGCCTGCAGCGTGGAATGCTCGACGCCGATCGGCACCACGTCGGTGGTCGGCGCCATCAGCACCGGCATGTCCATGTTGATGTTGGCCACCATCGAGCCCGCGGGCACGGTGGGATGGGTCGCGAACCACTCGGCGCCGAGCAGCCCCTTCTCTTCGGCCGTCGTTGCGACGAACAGCTGCGAGCGCCTCGGCCGTTCCTTCGCCGCGGACAGCTGCCGCGCGGTTTCGAGCATGATCGCCACGCCCAGCGCATTGTCGAGCGCGCCGTTGTTGATGCGGTCGCCTTCCCCCGGCGGCTCGATGCCGATGTGGTCGAGGTGCGCGCTGTAGACCACGTGCTCGCCGGCCAGCGCGGCATCGCCGCCCGGCAGCCGGGCGACGACGTTGCGCGACTCGATCGGTTCGATCACCGAGCGCGAGCCGAGGCTGATCGTGCCCGGCAGCGCGAAACCCCTGAGCGTGCCCGCTTCGGCGGCGTCGAACAGCTGCGCGGCGGTCTGCGCGCCGTCGGCGAACACCAGGTCGGCCGCCGCGGCGCTCACCGTCGCCGCCACCCGCAGCTGCGGGAAGGTATCGATCCCCTTGCCGTCATCGCCGCGCAGGCGCATCGCCGGGCGCACCCAGTTCGCCGCGCGCTGCGCCCACGGCCAGCCGGCTTCGTCCTGCGGCGTGTTGACGAACACCACGCCCACCGCGCCGCGTTCGGCCACTTCGCGGAGCTTCTCGCGGTACGACGAATGGAACGCGCGGCGATCGTTGTCGAAGCGCGCCGGCGCGCCGCCGAACAGGACGGCGATCCTGCCTTCCAGGTCCAGGCCCTTGAAATCGTCGACGCCGAGCGCCGGCGCATACACCGCCTGGCCCACGAACACCGCCGGCGCTTCGACTTCCGCCTGCGCGGCGTTGAAGCCGGGCAGCGGCAGGAACTGGTCCTGGAAGCGCAGCGCGATGCTGCGCCCGTTGCGGGTGACGGTCAAGCGCGCGCCGTCGCGTTCGAGCGTGGACTTCAGCAGCGGCACGCGCTGGAAGAACGTGCCGTCGTCGCCGGCCGGCTGCAGGCCGATGGCGGCGAAGCGCTTGCCGACATGATCCGATGCCATCGTGTAGCCGCGGGTGCCGGCTTCGCGGCCTTCCATCGCGTCGTCGGCGAGCGCGCGCACGTCGGCTTCGATGCGTCGTGCGGACGGGTCGTTGGCCCAGGGCGCCGGCGTGGTGTCCGCGGCTGGAGCGGCGTCGGCCGGCGGCGCGTCGCGGTTGCAGGCGGCCAGGCAGAGCAGGGCCAGGAGGCAGGCGGTGGTGGCGGCGCGGCGCATCGCAAAGGTTCCGGCTTGGGAAGCCGCGACGCTAGCACAGCGGAATGGCCACGACCTCGCTTCGCCCGCCGCAGGCGCGGCCCATGGCCGCGAGCTTACGGCAGCCCCTCTGCGAAGCCATGCGGGGAACAAGCGCAGGGGCTCGCGGCCATGGGCCGCGCCTGCGCGATGCCGCGCCGGGGCAGCGGCTATGCTCGCAGGCGGGCCGCCAGCTGGATCCACCATGACCGCACCCTCCCATGCCATCGCCGTGCCGCCGACGCGCTTCGAGCGCTTCTTCCTGCTTGCGGTGGTGGCGATTGCGCTGGCCTGGTCGCTGGCGATCGCCCGCGACCGGATGACGTGGCTGCTGGAGGTGGTCTGGGTGATTGCGGCGCTGCCGCTGCTGGCATGGCGCTGGTCGAGCTTCCCGCTCACGCGCCTGCTGTGCTGGCTGCTCGCGGCGCACGCGCTGGTGCTCATCCACGGCGGCACCTACACCTACGCGCAGACGCCGCTCGGATTCTGGCTGCGCGACCTGTTCGGATTCGAGCGCAATCCCTGGGATCGCGTCGGCCACCTGATGCAGGGCTTCGTGCCGGCGATCCTCGCCCGCGAACTGCTGCTGCGGCTCACGCCGTTGCGTCGCGGCGGCTGGCTGGTCTACCTCGTGCTCGCCGCCTGCCTCAGCTTCAGCGCATTGTTCGAACTGTTCGAATGGTGGGCCGCGCTCGCCTTCGGCGCCGAGGCCGACGCCTTCCTCGCCACCCAGGGCGATGTCTGGGACACGCAGTGGGACATGTTCCTGTGCCTGCTCGGCGCGATCGCGTCGCTGCTGCTGTGGTCGCGACTGCACGATCGCCAGCTCGGGACGTGCGTCGTGCCGGTCAGGCACCGTCCGGCAGGGTGAGCCCGAACAGGGCCAGTGCCCACAGCAAGGCGCCCAGGATGATCCACGCGTAGTTGGCCAGGCCCAGGTGGGCATTGCCACCTCCGGCGGAATCACCACAGGCAACGTTGGCTGCCTTCTGCGTGGCGAAGAGAAGTCCACCGATCGGAATCAGCAGCGCAAGGCTGATGATGTCGCTGAGCGGGGAGCCGATCGAACGTGCGGACAGGCGGTCGAAGATGCTGGAGATGATCTGGAACACCACGTACCCGGTCGCACATGCAGCGGGCGACCAGCGGTGCAGGAACCCCGATCGCGACAGCGCAGCGTCGATCTTCCCGTTGAGGCTGTGCATGAAGAAAATGGAGAAGATCGCCCGCGGGACCGGCCACAGTGATTCCTGGTGCCAGGAGCGGTATCGCGCCCAGTGCTGGTACAGCCAGAAATACTGGTAGAGGCCAAGCGTGAAGAAGTACAGCAGCAGGAATTTTCGCGGCGCAACGACGTAGAACTCGAGGGCCCCGTGCGATCGGCTCGCCAACTCGCCGACGCGAGCCAGCGGTGGAGCGTAAACGTTGTCTTGCCCTGCGAAATCGCTGGCCTGGTCGTGCATCGCCCCCTCCCCGAGCGCACGATGCCACCCTTGTGGGGATTGCGGCAACCTGCGGCGTCGGCGCGTAGGTCGGGGCTATGCCCCCGATGGTTCTCCGCGATGTCGCGGGATAACGCGCGCAGAGGCGTTGCAAGCTGCATGCGGGCTCACGGAACCGTTGTTGATCCCTGAGAAGCCGCCGGGGGCGCAGCCCCGACCTGCGGGGCTGGCGGATCGGGCAGGTACAGGTCGGCGATCTCCAGCGCCAGCCGGTACGGCTCGGGGTCGTTGCGGTTGGTCAGCACCACCACGGTGAAATGCCGCTTCGGCCAGCGCACGATGACGTTGCGCCCGCCGATCGTCTCGCCCGAATGCCACAGCACCTCGCCGTGGATGCGCCAGCCGTAGCCGTAGCCGTCGACGTCCACCTCGTCATGGATCGGGTTGTGCAGGGTGAAGGCGTCGGCGCGCATCGCGTCCGACAGCAGGCGGTCGTCGTACAGCGCCGCGTCCCACTTGGCCAGGTCGTCGATCGAGGAATAGATGCCGCCGTCGCCGAGCACCGCGCTGGTCGAACTCTGGTCGGTGCGCGCCCACCTGCCGTCGACGAGGCTGTGGCCGTACGCACGGTTGGCGACCGTCGAGATCCCGTTCTCGTAGGCCACGGTGTGCGCCATGTCCAGCGGCTCGAAGATGCGCTCGCGCAGGAACGTGGCGAAATCCCGCCCCGACGCCTTGCCCACGACCAGCGCCAGCAGCGCGTAGCCGCCGTTGCTGTAGCGATAGCCGGTGCCGGGCGCGAAGTACAGGCGCTCCTCGCGTTCGAGCAGGTGCAGCACGTCGATGTCGTGCACCTGCTCCGTCGCGTCGGGCGCCATCAGGTCTTCGTAGTCGACCAGGCCCGAGGCGTGGGTGAGCAGGTGGCGCAGCGTGATCGCATCGGTGCTGGCCGGCAGCGACGGCAGCCACTTGCGGACCGGGTCGTCCAGCGAGAGCTTGCCGTCCTGCGCCAGCAGCAGGATGGCCGCGGCGGTGAACTGCTTGCTCACCGAGGCCAGGCGGAAGTTCGTCGCTGGCGTCACCGGCGTGCGGGCTTCGAGATCGGCCAGCCCGTAGCCGCGCCGCAGCAGGGGCTCGCCATCACGCAGCACCAGCACCGCCGCGCCGGGCGCGTCGCCGCTGTAGTCGCGCATCAGCGCATCGACCGGGGACTGCATCGTGTCGCCTCCGGTGGTGCAGCCGGCGAGCACGGCCAGCAGGAGCGAAAGGGAACGGATCCGGCGCATCGGCCGATTGTAGCCAGCCGGCGCGGCCGGCGGGGCTGCGGCTGAAAACGGAAACGGCCGCGCTGTGGCGGCCGCTTCCGGTGCGCGGGTTGCTTTTACTCGGTGCGAAACTCGATGCCGAGCGTGAGCACGTTGGCGGTGATGTCCACGCCGTCGCGGCCGCCGGTGAGGCGATCGAAGTTCAGGCTCATGCCGAAGTTCGGGCTGAAGTCGTAGCCGACCGAAGCACCGAAGTACGGATCGATCGAATCGGCGCTGTCACGGCCGTAACCCTCGATCTCGCCTTCCAGCTTGCCCTGCGCCACGCCGGCGCGGCCGCTGAGGAAGAAGCCGTTGCCGTCGGCGCCGAAGTTCTTCTTGCCGACCACGCCCAGGCCCAGCGCCGTGGCCTTGAGCGACAAGCCGTCCCAGCGGTCGTTGTAGACATGGGTATAGAAGCCTTCGACGGCCCAGTTTGGATGGAAGTAGTAGCCGCCGCGCACCGACCAGTTGTTGCCCTTGTCGCCGATGCTGCCGACGTCCGACACGTCGATGTCGCCATCGGTGCGGCCTGCCTGCAGCGCCATGAAACTGGCGGCGCTGGCGGTGGTGGACAGGCCGGCCAGGGCCAGGGCGAAGACCGCCGCGGACATTCTTCTCATCTTGCAGTTCCTGTTGTTCGGGTAGCCCGTCATTGGGCGGCCGCAGGCTACCGATCGCCGCCGCGGGCGGCAATTGGAAGTATTCGCATGCGGGAGTTCCGGTCCGGCTTGCCGACTGCGCGACAAGTCGCGGTGCCTGCGCGGGGCGGCGCTTACCAATGCACCACGCTACTGATCCCGCGGAGGGAACCGCAGCACCACGCCGCGCTCTTCCTGCACCGGGCGCTGCCACAGCACCGGCACGTCGCGCGGCGC
Source organism: Luteimonas mephitis DSM 12574 (assembly GCF_000422305.1). Lineage (GTDB taxonomy): Bacteria > Pseudomonadota > Gammaproteobacteria > Xanthomonadales > Xanthomonadaceae > Luteimonas > Luteimonas mephitis. The sequence goes on from NZ_AULN01000013.1 coordinate 135,304, forward strand.
TTCGGCCTCGAACTGGTCGCGGTCGGCCGCCGCGGCCTGCGCGTCGAGCGCGGCCTGCTCCTCCTCGATCTCCCAGCTGTACCTGCGCCGCGGTGCCTGCGGATCCTGGCGCCGGAACGCGAACGCAGCGACCACGCCGGCCACCGCGCCGCCCAGGTGCGACTGCCACGACACGTCGATCTCGCGCGGCAGCACCGTGAGCAGCATGCCGCCGTAGAGGAACAGCGCGATCATCGCCGCGGCGATCGAGGCGCGGTCGCGGCGCAGCAGGCCGAGCACGAACACCAGGAACAGCAGCCCGTGGCCGAGCCCGCTGGCGCCGAGATGATGCGAACCCGCGGCGCCCAGCAGCCAGGCGCCCAAGCCCGAGCCGAGCCAGACCAGCGGCAACGCGCGGATCGTCGCGCGCGGATAGACGCTGCCGGCCAGGGTGCCGAGCAGCAGCAGCGACACCGCGTTCGCGCCCAGGTGTTCCGGCGAGCCGTGCAGGAGCGGCGCGGTCAGCACGCCGAGCAGGCCGGCCGCCGTTTGCGGGATCACCGCGAACGGGCGCCAGTCCAGCGACTGCTGCGCCGAGAACACCACCGCCAGCAGCAGCACGAAGGCGAGGCTGGCCTTGAGCGCGCGCAGCAGGCGCGCGCGGTCGTGGCGACGCTGTGCGGCGGCGTCGAGCGGCGGTTCGGGCGTGTCCAGGTGCATGGCACGAGGATGGCGCCAAATCGCGGCGATGCAAGGGCAGCGGACGTGCCCTTACGTCGAGATCGCCAATCGCTCCTGCCGGTAGCGCCGCGTGGCGGCGAACCACAGCAGCGCCGCAACGCCGAAGCCGGCACCGAAGTACACCGCCCATTCCAGCGCCTCGACGGGTTCGCTGCGGATCACTTTCATTAGCATCTGGTTCTGGGCCAGGAAGGGCACCGTGTACTGCCACAGCTGGGTGCGGATCGGGCTGACCATCAGCATCACCGTGGGCACGATCGGCAGCAGCATCAGCATCGACATGTAGCTCTGCGCTTCCTTCACCGACTTGGCGCCGGCGGCGATGAAGGTCAGCAGCGCGGTGCCGATGAACAGCATCGGCAGCAGGATCAGCAGCATCTTGGCGATCGCCAGCATGCGCACGTCCATCATCTTGCCGATGCCGGGCACGAACTGCGCGCCGACCTTCAGCGCAAGCAGGGTCAGCAGCAGCGTCGCCAGGCCCACCAGCGAAGCGGCCACGATCTTGCCGCTGACGATCGCGCCGCGCGAGGCCGGCGTGGCCAGCAGCGGTTCGAGCGATTGCCGCTCGCGCTCGCCGGCAGTGGTGTCGATGATCAGGTAGGCGCCGCCGACGAAGGCGCTGAGGATCAGCAGGTACGGCAGGAATGCCATCACCATGCCGCGCCGCGCTTCGGGCGTGGACAGGTCCTTGTGCGCCACCGACAGCGGCGCGGCCACCGCCGGATTGATCCCGCGCGCCAGCAGCCGCAGCGCGCCGACCTGCTGGCCGTAGCGCTGCAGCGCGTTCTCGATCCGCTTCACCGGGATCGCGGAATCCTGGCGCGTGCTGTCGTGCACGATCTCCACCAGCGCCGGGTTGCCGGCCTGCCAGTCCTTGCCGAAATCGTCGCCGATGCGCACGTAGGCATCCTCGTCCTGGCTGCGGATCGCGGCGTCCGGATCGCTGGCAAGCTGCTTGCGCTCGATGCCCTCGGCGGCGAGCCACTTGACCAGTTCCGGCGCGCGGTCGGCGCCGACGATCGCGATCTGCAGCGGTTTGTCGATCTGGCTCTTGGTGCGGCTCTGGGCCAGGGTCAGCATCCCGAGCAGCAGCGCCGGCACGACCAGCGGCCCCATCACCAGCGCCAGCATCAGCGTACGGCGGTCGCGCGACAGCTCACGCAACTCCTTCATGCAAACCGTCCACAGCGCCTTCATGCGTGCAGCCCCTCGTCCGAACCGATCAGTGTCACGAAAGCGTCCTCGAGGTTGTCGTGCCCGGCCTGCGCGCGCAGCTCGTCGGGCGTGCCCTGCGCGGCGACACGGCCGTGCGCAATCACCACGATGCGATCGCACAAGGCCGCCACCTCCTGCATGATGTGGCTGGAGAAGATCACGCAGCGGCCCTCGGCGCGCAGGTCCTTGAGGAAGCCGCGCAGGCCGCGCGTGGTCATCACGTCCAGGCCGTTGGTGGGTTCGTCGAGGATCACGTTGCGCGGGTCGTGCACCAGCGCGCGCGCGATCGCGGTCTTGGTGCGCTGGCCCTGGCTGAAGCCCTCGGTCTGGCGATCGAGGAAATCCTCCATCTGCAGCGCCGCGGCCAGCTTGCCGATGCGCGTGTCGATGATGGCGCGCGGCAGGCCGTGGAGCTCGCCGAAGTACTGGATGTTCTCGCGCGCGGTCAGGCGCTTGTACACGCCGCGCGCGTCGGGCAGCACGCCCAGCGCGCGCCGTGCGGCGACCGGGTCGGCGGCGACGTCGCGGCCGTCGACCATGATGCGCCCGCTTTCCGGCGCCATCAGCGAATACAGCATGCGCAGGGTGGTGGTCTTGCCGGCGCCGTTGGGGCCGAGCAGGCCGGTGATTTCCCCGTCACGCGCCTCGAAGCCGACGTCGTCGACCGCGACCACGGGGGTCTTGTCCTTGCCCTTGCCGGGGAAGGTCTTGCGCAGGTGTTCGGCAGTGATCATGGGATTCGGGATTCGGGATTGGGGATTCGGAAAAGCGCAGGGGCGATCGGGACATCGGATTCGTTCCGGGCGTCTTCCCATCCCGAAACCCGAATCCCCAATCCCGGCTTCATGGCCCCCACCCGTTGAAGCTGGTGAACGGCGGCGTGTACGCCAGCTTGTCGAGGCACTTCGCGTCGAGCGACTTCGCATCGGCCGTGTCGAGGAACTGCGCGAACAGCTTGGGCATGCAGCCGGCGCCGATCACGTTGTGGCCCTGCCCGCGCAGCACCAGCGCGCGGCCGTTGGGCAGGGTCTTCACCACGCGCGCGGCGTAGTCGGGCGGGGTGACCGGGTCGAGTTCGCCCGACAGCAGCAGCGCCGGCACGTCGCTGGCCAGCGGTGCGTGGAAGTCGTCCGGGCGCTTGCCCTTCGGCCACGCGCCGCATTGCGCGACCAGGCCCGCAACCAGCGAGTTGCCCAGCAGCGACGACGCCATCGCCGGATCGTCCTTCAGCCCGTCTGCGTCCTCGCTGCAGATCACCGACAGCTGCATGCCGTAGGCCATCTGGTCCGACAGCTGGCTGTCGAGCATCTTCGACAGCGCCATCAGCCCGTCGAAGCGACCCTGCACGCCCTCGTGGATCAGCAGCGGCAGGATCGACGACACCATCGGCGAATAGGCGTACATCCGCGCCAGCCCGGCGATGTGCGCGGGCAGCAGGCGTTCCTGTTTCGACTCGCCGGTGGAGGCGTCGCGATAGGTCACCAGCGGCGGGTCGGCCTTGAGTCGCGCCATCAGCGCGTCGAGCTGTTCGCGCGGGTTGCCCAGCGCCTTGGCGCAGGCCGGGATCTTGCCGCAGCGGGCAAACTGCAGGTCCAGTGCCGATTCGAGGTTGCGGGCAAAGTCGTTGCCCAGGTAGATGTCGTTCGGCGCTACCGAATCGAGTACCAGGGTGCGCGCGTGCCGTGGATACGCGCGCGCGTACTGCTGCGCGACGCGGGTGCCGTAGGAGATGCCGAGCAGGTTGATCGTGTCGGCGCCGATCGCCTGGCGCACCGCGTCGAGGTCGCGGATCGCGTCGGTGGTGGTGTAGAAGCGCAGGTCCGCGCGCTTTTCCAGCGCGTCGCGGCAGCGTTCGACTGCCGCCAGCATCGCCTGCTGCATGGCCGCCTCGTCGAGCGACGGATCGCCTTCGGCGACATCCGCGCACTGCAGCGGGTTGGACTTGCCGGTGCCGCGCTGGTCCACCAGGACCACGCCGCGCTGCTTGAGCACGTCCTTGAACGCCGGCGCCACCGCGGGATAGCTGGCGGTGGCCGACTGGCCGGGGCCGCCGGCAAGCAGGAACACCGGGTCGGGCGCCTTGTCGCCATCTTCATCGGCCGGGATCCAGGCGATGTTGAGCACCACCTTGCGTCCCTGCGGCAGCGCGGGGTTTTCCGCCACCGGCAGCGAACCGCACTGTGCCTCCACCCCGGGCGCGCCGAGCTGCGAGGGCAGGGTGCAGGGAGTGAACGCAAGACTGCCGAGCATGCGCGGCCTGGACGGCGGCGCGGCTGTCGCCCTGGCCGGTGCGGCGGCGGCGCTGGTCGATGCGCCGTCGGCGGATGCGTCGCGGGCGTGGTCGCGGTACTGGCGATAGCCGAAGAACGCGAGCAGCAGCAGCGCGACGAGGATGAAGCGGGCTTTGCGGGACATGGCGGCCTGCGGCGGCGGGATGGAAGCGAAGGGTCAGGATGACACGACGCGGCCCCGCGCCGGATGTGACAGGAGTTGGGCCGCGGCTCTCGCGGCTCTTCGTAGGAGCGGCCCATGGCCGCGAGCTTTTCGACGGCCACGGGAAGGGCTCGCGGCCATGGGCCGCTCCTACAGGGGCAATCGCTCCTGCAAGGGCCGGCCTATTTGGACGAGACGTACTTCTCGCGGCGGATCTGCGGCACCGGCAGGCCGTGTTCCTTCAGCGCCTCGAAGCAGGCATCGACCATGTTCGGGTTGCCGCACAGGTAGGCGATGTCACGGCCCGGATCGGGCGCAAACTCGGTGAGGAACTGCTGCACGTAGCCGTGGCGCACGTCGGCATGCGCATGCATCGAACCGGCTTCGGGCAGTTCGCGCGACAGGCACGGCAGGTAGCGGAAACCGGGGTGCGCCTCGGCGAAGGCGCGGAATTCGTCGCCGTACAGCAGCTCGCCCGGATTGCGCGCGCCGGCCAGCAGCACCACCTCCACGCCGCGCTCGGCCATCGCCCGCGCCAGCAGCGGCAGCATCGCGCGGTACGGGGTGATGCCGGTGCCGGTGCCGATCAGCAGGTAGCGCGCGTTGGCGTCGGCGGGCGCGAGGCAGAAGCGGCCATAGGGGCCGCTGGCCTCGATGTGGCCGCCCTCGTCCAGGCCCTCGAACAGCGCCGTCGCGGCGCCGCCGGGCACGTAGCTCACCGCGATTTCCACCGCGTCGCCCGGGGCCTGGGTGTGGTTGTGGATGGTCGCCAGCGAATAGCTGCGCTTGGTCGCGGTGCCGTCGGCGTACTCGAAATGCACCTGCACGAACTGCCCGGGAATGAAATCCAGGGGCTGGCCGTCGTCGCGCACGAACGACAGGTGCGCGACCGTCGGCGCCAGCATGCGCCGTCCGGTGAGCCTTAATGGGAAGCGCTTGATGGCGGACAAGGATCGGACGTTGTGTTGCCGGAGCGGGCTCCGCTGGCCGCCTATAATACCGGCTTGCCGCGACACCGCGGCTCCAGGAAGCCCCATGACCGCATCCACGCAGCCCCTCGCGGGCGCATCGGCGGCGTCGCCTCCGGCGCTGTCGGTACGCGACCTGCGCAAGACCTACGACAACGGCGTCGAGGCCCTCAAGGGGATCTCGCTCGACGTGCATCCCGGTGATTTCTACGCGCTGCTCGGCCCCAACGGCGCCGGTAAGTCGACCCTCATCGGCATTGTTTCCTCGCTGGTGAACAAGACGTCCGGCGAAGTGAGCGTGTTCGGCGTGGACCTGCACGCGCACCGCGACCAGGCGATGCGCCTGATCGGGCTGGTGCCGCAGGAGCTGAACTTCAACATGTTCGAGAAGCCGCGCGACATCCTGGTCAACTACGCGGGTTTCTACGGCATCCCGCGCGCGCAGGCGCTGGTGCGCGCGGAAGAGGAGCTCCGGCGCGCGCAGCTGTGGGACAAGGCGCAGATGATCGCGCGCACGCTGTCGGGCGGCATGAAGCGGCGGTTGATGATCGCCCGGGCGATGATGACCCGGCCGCGGCTGCTGATCCTCGACGAACCCACCGCGGGCGTGGACATCGAGATCCGCCGCGACATGTGGAAGACGCTGCGCGAGATCAACGCCGCCGGCACCACCATCATCCTCACCACGCATTACCTCGAGGAAGCCGAGAACCTGTGCCGGCACCTGGCGATCATCGACCGCGGCGTGATCGTCGAGCAGGGGCCGATGCGCTCGCTGCTCGCGAAGCTCGACGTCGAAGGCTTCCTGTTCGACGTCGACGGCGCGCTGCCGGAGACGCTGCCGGCGATCGAGGGCGCGACCCTGGTCGCGCTGGACGCACAGACGCTCGACCTCGACATGCCGCGGGCGATGGACCTCAACCGCGTGTTCGCGGTGCTGGGCGAGGCGGGCATCCGGGTGCGTTCGATGCGGACCAAGTCCAATCGCCTTGAAGAACTGTTCGTGCGCATGACCGGGCCGAACGCCGTCGCACAGCAACCGGGGAAGGCCGCATGAGCACGACGGCCACGCCCATCGCCGTCACCGACGCCCGCCGCAACTGGACCGCGCTATACACCGTCGCCCGCCGCGAGGTGGTGCGGATCCTGCGGATCTGGGGCCAGACCCTGGTGCCGCCGGCGATCACCATGACCCTGTACTTCCTGATCTTCGGCGGCCTGATCGGCTCGCGCGTTGGCGAGATGGACGGGATCCGGTACATGGACTTCATCGTCCCCGGGCTGGTGATGATGAGCGTGATCCAGAACAGCTACGGCAACATTTCGTCGAGCTTCTTCGGGGCCAAGTTCGGCCGCCACGTCGAGGAGCTGCTGGTCAGCCCGATGCCGAGCTGGGTGATCCTCGGCGGCTACGTCGCCGGCGCGGTGCTGCGCGGGCTGATGGTCGGCGTCATCGTGCTGTGCATCGCGATGCTGTTCACCACCGTGCGCATCCCCCACCCGCTGGTGACCCTGAGCACGGTGCTGCTGGGCGCGACGATCTTCTCGCTGGCCGGCTTCGTCAACGCGGTGTACGCGAAGAAGTTCGACGACGTGGCGATCGTGCCGATCTTCATCCTCACTCCGCTCACCTACCTGGGCGGCGTGTTCTATTCGATCAAGCTGCTGCCCGGCTGGGCCGAGACGCTGACCCACGCCAACCCGATCTTCTACATGGTCAACGCGTTCCGCTACGGCCTGCTCGGGGTCAGCGACGTGCCGCTGTGGGTGGCGTACGTGCTGATGCTGGGCTTCGTCGTCGCGCTGGCCGCGCTGGCGCTGTGGCTGCTGCGGCGCGGCGTGGGCCTGCGCAGCTGAGCCTGCGGCAGGTCGGGGCTACGCCCCCGACGGCTTTGGTCCGCACGCGTCGGGGGCGTAGCCCCGACCTGCGGCGCGGTCGAGCCATGGATCGCTCCCAATTGCTGGAGGCTGCAAGACGATGAGAATCCTTGTCCTCGGCGCCGGCGGAACCGGCGGCTACTTCGGCGGGCGCCTGGCCCAATCGGGCGCCGACGTGACCTTCCTGGTCCGGCAGGCGCGCGCGGCGCAGCTGCAGCGCGACGGATTGCATATCCGCAGTCCGCTGGGCGACGCCGCCCTCGACGTCGCGCACACGACGGCGGAGGCATTGCCCGCGCTGGTCGCGAAGGCGCCGTTCGACCTGGTGCTGCTCAGCTGCAAGGCCTACGACCTCGACAGCGCGATGGACGCGATCGCGCCCGCGATCGGGCCGGATGCGACGATCCTTCCGATCCTCAACGGCCTGCGCCACTACGCCGCGCTCGACGCACGTTTCGGCGCGGAGCGCGTGCTCGGCGGGCTGTGCTTCATCAGCGCGGCGAAGGGCGCGGGCGGCGAGATCCTGCACCTGGGCCATCCGGCGTCGATCACCTTCGGCGAGCGCGGCGGCGACAGCGACAGCGCGCGCACGCAGGCGTTCGCGGCGCTGTGCGCGCGCGCCGGCATCGACCACCTGTGCAGCCCGCGCATCGCGCGCGAGCTGTGGAGCAAGTACAGCTTCCTCGCCGCGCTCGCCGCCGGCACCTGTCTGATGCGCGCCAGCATCGGCCGCATCGTCGCCGGCGACGGCGGCGCGGCGTTCATGGAGGCGCTGCACCGCGAATGCCTGGCCATCGCCGCGGCCGCAGGCGAACCGGTGCCGGACGCCGCGGCGGAGCAAGCGCGCGCGACGCTGACCCAGCCCGGTTCGCCGCTCACCGCCTCGATGCTGCGCGACCTGCAGGCCGGGCAGGCGATCGAGGGCGAACACATCGTCGGCGACATGCTGCGCCGCGCCCGCGACGCCGGCATCGATGCGCCGCTGCTGGCCACGGCGTGGGTGCACCTGCAGGCGTACAGCTCGCGGCGCGAGGACCCAGCCCTGTAGGAGCGGCCCACGGCCGCGAGCCCGGGTCGATGATCGACCACGCGTGGGCGGCGCCAGTCAGCACGCCGAAGAGTTCGCGGCCATGGGCCGCTCCTACGCGTTCGGGTCGCGGGGCTCAGCTTTCTGCCGTTGCCGGGTGCGCGCCGCGGCGATGGAACTTCTTCGCCGCCCATTCGCCCACGTCGTCGATCACGGTGAACGCCGCCGGGATCACGATCAGGCTCAGCAGCGTCGAGGTGATCAGGCCGCCGATCACCGCGATCGCCATCGGCGCGCGGAAGCTCGAGTCGCCGGAGAAGCCCAGCGCGATCGGCATCATGCCCGCGCCCATCGCCAGCGTGGTCATGATCACCGGCTGCGCGCGCTTGCGGCAGGCGTCGATCAGCGCGTCGTGCTGTGAAAGCCCGTGCTCGTCCTCGGCCATCACCGCGTAGTCCACCAGCAGGATCGAGTTCTTGCTGGCGATGCCGATCAGCATCAGCAGCCCGATCAGCGCCGGCAGCGACAGCATGTTCTGGGTCAGCAGCAGCGCGCCGAACGCACCGCCCGCGCACAGCGGCACCGCGGTGAGGATGGTCAGCGGCATCAGCGCGTGGTTGAACAGCAGCAGCAGGACCATGTAGATGCACGCCAGCCCGGCGACCATCGCGATCGCGAAGCCGACGAACAGTTCGATGAACACTTCCGAGTCGCCGGTATTGAGGAAGCTCACCCCGTCCGGGAGGTGCTGCACGCTCGGCAGCGCCTGCACTTCGTTCATCACCTCGCCCAGCGGGCGGCCGTTGAGTTCGGCGGTGAGGGTCACGTTGCGCTGGCGCTGGTAGCGCGAGATCTGCGATGGCCCGCTGGCGGCGCGGATGTCGGCCACCGCGGCCAGCGGCACCGGGCCGTCCTTGCCGCGCACGCGCAGCTGGCCGATCAGCGCCGGGTTGGCGAGCGTGGATTCGGCGAAACCGACCCGGATCGGCACCTGCCGTTCGGGCAGGTTGAGCTTGGCCAGGCGTTGCTCGTAGTCGCCGGCAGTGGCGATGCGCGCGGCTTCGGCGATGTCGGCGGTGGCCACGCCCAGGTCGGCGGCGCGCGCCGGGTCGGGCGTGATCACGATTTCCGGGCGCAGCAGCGATGCCGACGAGGTCACGCTGCCCAGCCCGTCGATGCCGCGCAGGTCGCGCTCCAGCGCGGTGGCCGCGGACTGCAGGCGCTGCGGGTCGTCGCCGGCCAGCACCAGCTGCATCATTTCGCCGGGCTCGGAGCTGATGTAGCTCACGCGCACGCCCGGCAGGTCGGCGAGCCTGCCGCGGGCGAGGCGTTCGAGGGTTTTCTGGTCGCGGTCGCGGTCGTCGGCCTTGCCCCAGTCGAGGATCAGGGTGGCCTTGCGCGGTTCGCCGATGCCGGATTTCGACGGATCGCCCAGGTCGAGCACGCTGCCGACCGCGGTGTAGACCTGTTCGAGCTCGGGAATATCGGCCAGCAGCGCGCGCGCCTGCTCGGCCACCGCGGTGGTGTCACGCAGGGTGGTGCCCGGCGGCAGCTCCAGGCTCAGGTTGCTGCGGCCCAGGTCGGAGGTCGGGATGAAGGTGGTGGGGATGAACGGCACGATCGCCAGCGAGGCGACGAACAGGCCGGTGGCGATCCACAGCGTGCGCGCGCGGTGCCGCAGCGCCGCGTCCACCCAGCCCAGGTACCAGGTCATCAGCTTCGACTCTCGCTTCTCCTCGCCGTGCGGCTTGAGCAGGTAGGCGGCCATCATCGGCGTGAGCAGGCGCGCGACCAGCAGCGAGAACATCACCGCCGTCGCCGCGGTCCAGCCGAACTCGCGGAAGAACTTGCCGGCGATGCCGGGCATGAACGCCACCGGCACGAACACCGCCGCCAGCGTCAGCGAGGTCGCGATCACCGCGGTGCCGATCTCGGCGGCGGCGTCGCGCGCGGCGTCGATCGGCTTCTTGCCCATGCGCAGGTGGCGCACGATGTTCTCGATCTCGACGATCGCGTCGTCCACCAGGATGCCGACCACCACGCTCAGCGCCAGCAGCGTGATCAGGTTCAGGCTGAAACCGAACCAGTGCATCACCGCGAAGGTCGGGATGATCGACAGCGGCAGCGCCACCGCCGACACCCAGGTCGCGCGCCAGTCGCGCAGGAAGAACCAGACCACCAGCAGCGCCAGCAGCGCGCCTTCCCACAGCATCGTCATCGACGACTCGTAGGAACGCACGGTCTCGTCGATCACCGTGGTGACGAGTTGGAAATCGACGCCGGCGTGGTCGGCCTTGAGCTGCTCCAGCGCCTTTTCCACGCCTGCGGCGACTTCCACCTCGCTCGACCCGCGGGTGCGCGACATCGAGAACGCCACCACCGGCTTGCCGTCGAGCAGCGCGGCCTCGGTGGGATCGGCCGCCGCATCGGTGATCCGCGCGACCGCCGACAGCCGCACCGCGCGGCCGTCGGGCAGGCTGATCGAGAAGTCGCGCAGCGCCGCGGCGCTGTCGATGGTGCCGACGGTGCGGATCACCTGCTGCTCGCCGTCGAGCTCGGCCTTGCCGCCGGCGCGCTCGACCTGGATCCGCGCCAGCTGCTGCGAGACGTCGCCGGCGGTGACGCCGAGCGCCTGCAGCGCGTCGGGATCGAGGTCCACGCGCACCTGGCGGTCGACGCCGCCCACCCGCTTGACCTGGGCCACGCCGGGCACGCCGTACATCGCGCGCGCCACCTCGCGGTCGACGAACCAGCTCAGCTCGTCCGGCCGCAGCTTCGGCGCGACCACCGCGTAGGTCATCAGCGAGCCGCCGATGTCGACCTTCGAGATCACCGGCTCCTGGATGTCCTGCGGCAGGTCGGTGCGGATGCGGGTGACCGCGTCGCGGGTGTCGTCGAGCGCGGTGGCGAGATCCGTTTCCAGATGGAACTCGATGCTGGTGACGCTCACGCCTTCGCTGACGCTCGACATCACCCGCTTGATGTTGGGGATCGTCGCCACCGAGTCCTCGACCCGGCGCGTAACCTCGGCCTCCAGCTGGCTCGGCGAAGCGCCGGGCTGGGTGATGGTCACCGTGGTCATCGGGAAGGCGATGTCGGGGAAGCGCGCCACCGGCAGCTCGTGGAAGCCCCACAGCCCGGCCACGCACAGCACGAAGAACAGCATCAGCGCCGGCAGCGGGCGCTGGATGGCCCAGGCGGAGAAGTTCATGGCGTGGTCGCCGCGCCGGTGTCGGCCTTCGTTGCCGCTGCCGGCGCGCCGGCGGCGGCAACGACGCGCGCGGTGTCGCCGTCGCCGAGGAAGCCGGCGCCGTGTTCGACCACCGCATCGCCGGCCTCCAGGCCGTCGACGATCTCGACCCGGCCGTCGACCTTGGCGCCGATGGCCACGCGCACGCGGTGTGCGACGTGCCTGTCGTCGAGGGTGAACACGTAGGCGTGGCCGTCGCGCTGCACCACCGAGGCCGCGGGCACGGTCAGCGCGCTGCCGGCGCCGGTGACGATGCGGCCTTCGACGTATGCGCCCGGCTGCAGCGGACCGGGCTCGGGCAGGTCGGCGTAGATCGTGCCGGTGCGGGTCTGGCTGTCGACGCCGGGACTGACCGCTCGGATGCGGCCGGTGACGGTGCCGTCACGCGACGGCAGCTGCACGGTGGCGCCGGGTTCGACCCGGGCGAGATCGTCCTCGGGCAGTTCCGCGCGCCATTCCAGGCGTCCGTCGCGGATCAGCCGCAGCAGCTCGGTGCCGGCGGCGACCACCTGTCCGGGCTGCACCAGCCGCTTCGAGATCACGCCGTCGGCCGGTGCGCGCAGCTCGGCGAAGTCGCGCCGCAGCTGCGCCGCGTCGCGCGATGCGCGCGCGGTGTTGCGCCGCGCTTCGGCCTGGGTGCGCGCGGCGCGCAGTTCGTCGAGCTGCGAGGCGCTGATGAACCTGTCCTTCACCAGCAGTTCGGCGCGGGCCAGATTGGCGCGCGCCAGCGCGACGCCGGCTTCGGCCTCGGACAGTGCGGCGTTGGCCTGCTGCAGTTCGCTGTCGAGGCTGCGGTGGTCGAGTTCGAGCAGCACGTCGCCCTTGCGGACCTGCTGGCCGACGTCGACGTTGAGCGTGGTCACGCGCGCGCCGCTGATCTCCACGCCCAGCTGCATCTCCTCGAACGCCGCGACCGGCCCCGAGACCACGACCGCGCGCTGGATCGGCCGCATTTGCGCACGGGCCAGGGTGACGGCGAGGGTGGAGGCGGGGGCGTCCTGGCCGGCGGCGCCGGGCTGGTCGCCACAGGCCGACAGCAGGAGGACCAGGCAGGCGGCGACGGCGACTCTGGGGGCGTGCATGCAATGTTCCCGGAGGAAAGGGGCACCACCGGGTGGCAGCGCGGGCGCAATTGTACTGACAGGTACATTAATTCGCGACAGCCGTTCTTTCACGTCGCCGCGGACAGGAGCGTTGTTTCCGGGGCGCGGTCAGTGCTTCGCCGCGGCGCGGATCTGGTCCAGGCCCAGCGCCTCGCTCGTGGCCGGTGGCGGCAGGCCTGCCTTCTTGCAGAAGGCGACCAGGCGCGGGTCGTCACGGGCGCGCAGGATGATCGGGTCGCCCAGCATGAACAGGATGTCGCCGGCCGGCGCGCGCTCCAGCCAGTTCACGGTGCGGCCGTAGTCGCCGCGCAGTGCGTAGGCCCGCGCCACCAGGTAGGGGTCGGTCTTCTCCCAGGTCCGGTCGGCCAGCACCTTTGCCAGCGCGGCATCCGCGGCCGCGCGATCCGGGGAAGCCTGCAGCGCGATCGCCAGGTTCATTTCCCGCCACGGCGACGGCCGGTCCCGGGCGACTTCCAGCGCGGCCCGCGAGTCGCCGCGCGCGATGGCGAAGTACATGAACTGGATCGAGGGAGACGATTTCGGCTGCGACAGGCCTTCGGCGATGCGCAGGTACTTCTGCGCGTCGTCCAGGCGGCCGGTGGCCATCAGCAGTTTTGCGTACTCGGAATGGTTGACGGTGTAGAGCGGCTCGATCGCAAGCAGGCGCTCGCGCAGCGCGATCGCCTCGTGCAGCTTGCCGATCCCGGCCAGGGTGTAGCCGCAGCCGTTGAGGACCGTGCCATCGTCCGGCGCCAGCTGCACCGCGCGACGGCACTCGGCCAGCGCGCCCCGGTGATCGAACCCGTAGAACGCCACGTAGGCGCGCGCGGCGTGGGCCGGGCCCAGTCCGGGCGCCAGTTGCAGCGCCCTGTCCGCCGCGAGGCGCGCTTCGAGCATGTGTTCGCGGGCAACGACGGGAGGTTCCTTCCAGAACACGGCGGCGGTACTCCGTGCCCCCGACAGGTGGGCCCATGCCATCGCGTAAGCGGGGTCGAGCTGCACGGCTTCGGCCATGTACTCGGCCGCCCTCGGGAAATCCTCGTCGTGCCAGTGCTTCAGGCCCTGCAGGTAAGCGTCGTAGGCGTCGATGTTGCCGCTGGGCGGCCGGTCGCCGTGCCCCGTGGTCTCCTCGGGCGGCAGAAGCTTCACCTGCAGCGCGGCGGCGACCGCGGACGTGATCTCGTCCTGCAGCGCGAACAGGTCCCGGTACGGGCGATCGTAGTGCTCGGCCCACAGCGTGCTGCCGTCGGCGGCCCGGGTCAGCGCGGCGTTGATGCGCACCATGTCCCCCGCGCGCTGCACGCTGCCGCCGAGCAGGTAGGACACGCCGAGCCTGCGGCCGATGCTCGCGCTGTCGGCGTTGCCGCCGCGGAACTGGAAGGACGAGGTGCGCCCGATCACCTTCAGTCCCTCGAACCGGGACAGGGCGTCAATCAGGCTTTCCGACAGGCCATCGGAGAAGAACTGCTGCTCCGCGTCGTTGCTGGCGTTGGCCAGCGGCAGCACCGCGATGCTGCGCCCGGCGGCAGCCACGCCCGGCGCTGCCGGCGCAGCACCTGTCGGCGCAGCGCTCGCCGGCGCGCGCTCGGCGGGCTGCCACCACAGCCAGCCCGTGAAGGCGAGCGCGGCCAGCAGCGGCGGCAGCCACCAGCGCCATGCACGACGATGCGATGGTTGGTCGCTGGCTCGACGCTGCGGCGGCTGCCGTGCGGTCGCAGTCAATGGAGGTGCGGCAGTGGAAGCCGCAGCGGGATCTTCTGCAGCCGGGTCGGCCGGGAGCGCCGCCGGCACCGGTGCGGCCGCGTCGGCGGGCAGGTCGAAGCGGTAGCCCACACCGTGCAGGGTGTGCAGCAGGCGCGGATGGTGCGCGTCCTCGCCCAGCGCCTGGCGCAGCAGGGTCATCACCCGGTTCAGCACGCCGGGCGTGACGTGGCGGTGGCCCCAGACGGCGTCGAGGATCTCGTCGCGGGTGAACACGTGGCCCGGGCTGCCGGCCAGCAGCGCCAGTACGTCGAAGGCCTTGGGTTCCAGCGGCTGCGCGGCGCCGCCGCGGACCAGCCGCCGCCCGGCGAAATCGATCAGCACGTCGTCGAAGGCAAGTCTGGCCGGCGCGGGCTGCTGCATGGAGGCTTGCACGGAAGAACCGGGGCGCAGCCGAGGATACGCGCAAAGCCGTGGCGACCGGCCCCAAGCATTTCCCAAGCTTTCCAAGCAAAGCCGAGCGGCGGCCAAGCCGCGGCCTCAAGACTGGCGCCGGCGCGCGGCGGACGCTGGCGATGCCGGCATCCGCCGGTGTTTCCGATCGGAGCCTCCGGTCGACCAGGGAGATCGTCATGAATCGCATCCACATGCACACCGTTCTTGCCGCCGCGGTAACCACCCTCGCCTGCGCCGCGCCCGCGGCCGTTGCCGGCCACCGCGCGCACGGCTTCGGCCCGTGGGGGGACCCGCAGATGCTGCCGCCGGCGGTCGACACCGCCGCGGCCGCCGAGGGCTGCCCGATTGAATCGCCCGACGGGCGCGAGCTGTACATCGCCTCCAACCGCAGCGCGCCGGGCGCGCAGGGCAAGCTCGACATCTATCGCTCGCGCCGCGGCAAGGGGCGCTTCGGCGACTGGGGCACGCCGCAGAACCTGGGCACGCCGGTGAACTCGACCGAGTTCGACTACTGCCCCACGCCGCTGGTGGGCCGCTGGCTGATGTTCGTCAGCTCGCGCGCGCACGCCGACGACTGCGTTCCCGGCGACGCCCCGCCGCCGGCGCCGCCCGGCGGCCCCGCGCCCGGCGACATCTACCTGAGTTGGGAATTCCGCCCCGGGCACTGGATCGCGCCGCTGCACCTGGGCTGCGCCCCGAACGGCCCCAACACCGCCGGCGCCGAGTTCAGCCCGTCGCTGGTCCACACCGCCGCCGGCACGTTCCTGTATTTCTCCAGCAACGGCTATGACGACAGCCAGGGCCAGGACATCTATGCCAGCCGGGTGCTGCGCGACGGCACGGTGCTGCCGGGCAAGCGCGTGGCCGAACTGAGCACCGCGGCCGACGACCGCATGCCCAACGTGCGCAGGGACGGGCTGGAGATCGTCTTCAGCTCCAACCGCGCCGGCGCCACGCCGTTCGACCAGGACATCTACGTGGCCACCCGCCGCAGCGTGCGCGCGCCGTGGTCGGCGCCGGTGCGGATCGCCGATCCGGACATCAACACGCCCGGATCCGAGACCCGCGCTTCGCTGTCGGGCGACGGCACCCGGCTGTACTTCGGCCGCAAGCTCACCGCCGCCGATCCCGGCGACGTGTACGTCAGCACCCGGCGCCGGCATCCCTGATCGCCAGGGAAATCCCGGGCAATGCTGCCCTGCCCGTCATCCCCGCAAGCGCGGGGATGACGGCAGCGGCCCAGGCCCTGCTCAGGATGAAGCCGGCAGGCCGAAGAAGGCGCGCGTG
The DNA here is from genome assembly GCF_000422305.1 of Luteimonas mephitis DSM 12574. Classification (GTDB taxonomy): domain Bacteria; phylum Pseudomonadota; class Gammaproteobacteria; order Xanthomonadales; family Xanthomonadaceae; genus Luteimonas; species Luteimonas mephitis. The sequence continues at coordinate 151,345 of NZ_AULN01000013.1, forward strand.
GTCGCGGTGGCGTTCGCCGCGGTGACCGCCACGTCCTCACCGCGGTCGCGCGCGAGCTCCTCGACAATGTGCGCCAGGTACATCGGCTCGTTGCGGCGGTGAGAGGGCGCGGGCTTCACCGTGCGCGGCAGCAGGTAGGGCGCGTCGGTTTCGATCATCAGCCGGTCGGCCGGGATGTGCTTCACCAGCTCGCGCAGGTGCTGGCCACGGCGCTCGTCGCACAGCCAACCGGTGATGCCGACATGCCAATCGCGATCCAGGTAGTCGAACAGCTCCGCGCGGGTCCCGGTGAAGCAATGCACCACCGCCGGGCCGAGCCGGCCGTCGAAGGCCTTCATGACCGCCATGAAATCGACATGGGCGTCGCGCTGGTGGAGGAACAGCGGCTTGCCGGTCTCCGCCGCGATCTCCAGCTGGCGTTCGAACGCCTTGCGCTGTGCCGGGCGCGGTGAGAAGTCGCGGAAATAGTCCAGCCCGCATTCGCCCACGGCCACCACCTCGGGATGCGCGTGCAGTTCGCGCATTTCCGAGTCGCATTCGGCGGTGTACTCGGTCGCGTGGTGCGGATGCACGCCGGCGGTGGCAAACAGCTCGCCCGGATGCGCGCGCGCCAGGGCCAGCGCCTGCGGCGAATGCTCGCGGCTGGCACCGGTGACCACCATCTGCACCACCCCGGCATCGCGCGCGCGCTGCAGCACCGCGTCGCGGTCGTGGTCGAAGCTGTCGTGGGTGAGGTTGGCGCCGATGTCGATCAGTTGCACGGGGATTCGCATTGGGTGGTTCGCGGTGGGCGAAAGCATAGCGGCTCGCGTTGCGCAGAACCTGCGCGTGCGCGTGCGTGCACATCCGGGACGATCGCGCCCGTATCCTTGCCGCGTGGACGCGCCCGGATTCCCCATCTCGCCATTGCTGCCGGACATCCGCGCGTCGCTTGCCGCGCATCCGCGACTGGTGCTCGAAGCGCCGCCCGGCGCCGGCAAGACCACCCAGGTGCCGCTGGCGCTGCTCGATGCGCCGTGGCTGGCGGGTCGCAGGATCGTGATGCTCGAACCGCGCCGCGTCGCCGCGCGCGCCGCCGCGGGTTTCATGGCCGCGCAACTCGGCGAAGCGGTCGGCGAGACCGTCGGCTACCGCATCCGCTTCGAGCGCAAGGTGTCCGCGCGCACCCGCGTCGAAGTGGTCACCGAGGGCATCCTGACGCGGATGCTGCAGGACGATCCCACCCTGGGCGACGGCACGCCCGACGCCGTCGGCGCGCTGCTGTTCGACGAATTCCACGAACGCCACCTGTCCGGCGACCTGGGCCTGGCGCTGGCGCTGGACGTGCAGGCGGGCCTGCGCGAAGACCTGCGCATCGTGGTGATGTCGGCGACGCTCGACGGCGAGCGCCTGGCGCAGTTCCTCGATGCACCGCGGCTGTCGAGCGCGGGCCGCAGCTTCGCGGTCGACATCGCGCATTTCCCGGCGCGGCGCGAGGAGTCGATGGAAGCGCAGGCGCGGCGCGCGGTGGAGCACGCGCTCGCCGCGCATCCGGGCGACGTGCTGGTGTTCCTGCCGGGGCAGCGCGAGATCATGCGGGTGCAGGCGGCCCTGCTCGCCTCCCTGCCTGCGCAGGGGAATGAGCAAGGCGTCGCGGTCCTGCCGCTGCATGGCGACCTCCCGCTCGACCAGCAGTCGCAGGTGCTGCAACCCGATCCGCAGGGCCGCCGCCGCGTGGTGCTGGCGACCAACGTCGCCGAGTCCAGCGTCACCCTGCCGGGCGTGCGCGCGGTGGTCGACAGTGGTCTCGCGCGCGAGCCGCGCTTCGATCCCAACAGCGGCTTCTCGCGGCTGGACGTGGTCAACATTACCCAGGCCTCCGCCGACCAGCGCGCCGGCCGCGCCGGGCGCGTGTCCACGGGCTGGGCGTACCGGCTGTGGCCGCAGTCGCAGCGGCTGGAGCCGCAGCGGCGCGCGGAGATCATGCAGGTCGAACTGGCCGCGCTGGCGCTGGAACTGGCCGGCTGGGGCAGCGATGCGCTGCGCTTCGTCGACCCGCCGCCGCCCGGCGCGCTGGCCGCCGCGCGCGACCTGCTGCAGCGGCTCGGCGCGCTCGACGCCACGCATGCGATCACGCCGCCGGGCCGGCGCATGCTCGCGCTGGGCACCCATCCGCGGCTGGCGGCGATGCTGTTGTCCGCGAATGCGGACGACGACCGCGCGCTGGCCTGCGACCTGGCCGCGCTGGTCGAAGCGCGCGATCCGCTGCGCTCGCGCTCCGACGCGCTGGCCGAACGCTGGCGCGCGCTGGCCGCGTTCCGCGACGGGCGCGCTCCGCATGACGCCAATCGCGGCGCGCTGGCCGCCATCGACGCGGCGGCAAGGCAGTGGCGCCGACGCCTGCGCGTCGACGCCGTGCCGCCGCGCGAGATCGAGGCGCACCGGCTCGGCGATCTCCTGGCCCACGCCTTCCCCGATCGCATCGCCCATCGCCACGCCACCGACCCGCGCCGCTACCAGCTCGCCAACGGCCGCATGGCCAAGCTGTTCGACGACAGCGCGCTGGTCGGCGAGCCGTGGCTGGTCGCCAGCGAACTGCGTTTCGACGCGCGCGATGCGCTGCTGCTGCGCGCGGCGCCGGTCGACGAGCGCTTCCTGCGAAGCGCGTTCGCCGGCCATTTTTCCGACCGCGACGAAACCCGCTGGGACGGCGACCGCCGCGCACTGGTCGCCGAGTGCGTGCAACGCTTTGACGGCATCGTGCTCGACGCGCGCCCGGCCGGCCGCGCCGATCCCGCGCAGGCCGCGCAGGCGCTTACCGACGCGGTGCGCGACCTCGGCCTCTACGCATTGCCGTGGAGCGACGGCCTGCGCCAGTGGCGCGCGCGCGTGCAGGCGCTGCGCGAATGGATGCCGGAACTCGACCTGCCCGACCTGAGCGATGACGCCCTGCTCGCCTCGCTCGACGACTGGCTGCGCCCGGCGTTCGCCGGTGCGACGCGCCTGGACGCACTGTCGGCCGAGGCGCTGGCCGAAGCGCTGAAGTCGCCGTTCGACTGGTCGCTGCGCCGGCGCATCGACCGGCTCGCGCCAACCCACGTCGAGGTGCCCTCGGGCATGCAGCGCCGCATCGACTACGCGATCGGCGACGACGGCCGCGCCGCGCCGCCGGTGCTGGCGGTGAAGCTGCAGGAGCTGTTCGGCCTGGCCGACACCCCGCGCGTTGCCGACGGCCGCGTCGCGCTGACCGTGCACCTGTTGTCACCCGCCGGCCGCCCGCTGCAGGTGACCGGCGACCTGCGCAGTTTCTGGGAAAACGTCTATCCCGAAGTGCGCAAGGAGATGAAGGGGCGCTATCCGAAGCATCCGTGGCCCGAGGACCCATGGAACGCCGTCGCCACCCATCGCGCCAAGCCGCGCGGATCCTGACCGGCAGTCGAGGCCGCGCGCGACGCCGTCGCGTGCGCCGCGTCGGTCGCGTAATTTTCATCGGCGCCGGACCGGCGAACAGGGCCGGGGATTGAAGCGGTTTCGCCAGGCGCAACGAGCGCCGCTGCATCCCGTTCAAGGCGGATGAACCGACGGTCAGCGGCCGTGGCCATACTCACGCCGATTCAACGCCGCGCCGCCGAAACTGGCTGCCGGTCAATCCCATCGGGCATCCCCCATGAGCAAACTCGAATCCCTGTCCGGCCGCGCGCTGGAACTTGCCGGCAGCATTGGCGACACCCTGCGCGAGCGCGTGCCGGACCGCGCCGTGCAATGGATCGGAACCGGCGCCGCGCTCGGTGCGCTGAAGACCGGCGGCCGCGCGGCGACGAAGTTCGTGCGCCGCAACCCAGCGGTTGCCGTGGCCGGCGCGGTCGGTGCCGGCCTGCTGCTGTATGCGGTGCGCCGCCAGCAGCGCAAGTCGCGCGAACAGGCGATCGAGGGCAAGGCGACCCGTATCGAGGCGAAGAAGGCGGCGCCGCGCACGGCCAGCAAGCGCGCGCGCAAGGCCACGACCGACTGATCCTGGATCCCTGATCCTGCTCCGCCCCCTGCGAACGCAGGGGGAGATTGGGAGGGGGTGTCCACGGTTAACGGTGCTGCTGAAGACACCCCTGCCCAACCCTCCCCTGCCTTCGCAGGGGAGGGAGCAAGGCTCGCGGCCATGGGCCGCTCCTACCGCAGCGCGGGCGTGCGCTTTCAGCCGCCGTTCGCCGACAGCGCCTCGGGCAGTTCGACCACGAAGCGTGCGCCGCCGCCGTCGCGGTCCTCGTACCAGAGCTGGCCGCCGGCATTGCCGACGATCTGCCGCGCCAGCGACAGTCCCAGTCCGCTCGACAGACCATCGGCGGGGTCCACGTCAGTCAGGCGCGCGAACGGCTTGAACAGTTCGCGCTGACGCGACGCGGGAATCCCGGCGCCGCGGTCTTCCACCAGCAGCTGCCAGAACCCGGGCGCGCTGGCGCGCACCGAGATCTCGATGTCGCTGTCGGGCGCGTACTTCATCGCGTTGCTGATGAGGTTTTCCGCGACCTGGCGCAGCACCAGGTGGTCGATCGCCACCGGCCGGCACTGCGCCGGCGCCTGGACGTGCAGCCGCAGGCCCCGGCCTTCGAGCTGCAGGCCGTAGCGGCGCGCGAGCCAGTCGAGTACCTCGGGCAGCGACGCGGCGACAGCGTGGGCTTCGGCATGCTGCCGCGACATCAGGTCGTCGGCTTGCGCCTCCAGGTAGCGCCGGATATAGCCGAGCGCGTCGTTGGCGCTGTCGTGGATCATTTCCAGATAGCGCGGGATGCGCTCGGGCTTCGTGCCCTGGTGGATCAGGATGTCGCTGGCGAACAGCACGCTGGTCAGCGGGTTCTTGAGGTCGTGCGCGACCAGGTTCACCAGCTCCTGGCGCTCGCGGGCGACGCGTTCGAGGCGGTCGCGGGTCTGCTTCAGGCCGACGTGCGCATTGACCCGTGCCAGCAGCTCCTCGGGCATGAACGGCTTGGTGACGTAGTCCACCGCGCCGGCGTCGAACGCGCGCAGCAGCAGTTCGCGGTCGTGCGCCGCGGTCAGGAACACCACCGGCAGGCGCAGCAGTTCGGGCCGTTGCTTGATCTGTTCGAGCAGGGCGAAGCCGTCCATGCCGGGCATGATCATGTCGAGCAGCATCAGGTCGGGCGTCTGCTCGGAGGCGATCGCCAGCGCTTCCTCGCCGCTGTCGGCGGTGATCACTTCGTAACCGTGGCGCGAGAGCAGGGTGCTGACGACCCGCAGGTTGGCCGCCTGGTCGTCGACGACGAGGATGCTGCCGGACGCGTTGGCCGTGTGGGTGGTCATGTCGGAGTTGTTCCGCGGCCCCAATGAAGCTGAATGCGATTGCCCCGCGCGTCACGTTACCAGAATCACCCGGCGTGCCCACACTTGTGCCGCGGCGCACGCGGTCGCAGTGCGCGCGAAGCTGAACGCGTTCAGAAAAACGGATGAGCCAGCGGGCGCCACTGGCCCGGTTGCAATGCGTGCAGCCGCGCGCTGCCGATCGCCGTGCGCACCAGCCGCAGCGTCGGCAGCCCGACGGCGGCCGTCATGCGCCGCACCTGGCGATTGCGGCCTTCGCTGATCCCCAGTTCCAGCCACGCATCGGGGACGCTCTTGCGAAAGCGCACCGGCGGATCGCGCGGCCAGATCGTGGGGGGCGCGTCCAGCAGTCGCGCGAGCGCGGGGCGGGCGGGGCCGTCGTTGAGGTCAACGCCTTCGCGCAGCGCCTGCAGCTGCGCATCGGTCGGCGTGCCTTCCACCTGCACCAGGTAGGTCTTGCGCAGCCTGTGGCGCGGGTCGGTGATCCGGTGTGCAAGGGCGCCATCATCGGTGAGCAGCAGCAGGCCCTCGCTGTCGTGGTCGAGCCTTCCGGCCGGGTACACGCCGGCAGGCAGGCCGAACTCCGCCAGCGTCCGCCGCGCCGGGGTGCCGCGGTCGGTGAACTGGCACAGCACGTGGAAGGGCTTGTTGAAGGCGATCAGCATGTGGAGCCGGGAATGGGGAATGGGGAATCGGGAATGGCAGAGGTGCAGGTTCCCGCTGCCTTGCCATCACGCCCGCCAGTAGCGGTTAGCTGCCTTTGCCCTTCCGGATCCCCGTTTCCGATTTCCGATTCCCGGCTCTTCAGGGCTTCACGAACCGAAGCGTCATCCGGTCGCTCTCGCCGATCGCCCGGTACTTCGCATTGTCTTCGGCGTCGTGCTTGTTGGTCGGCGGCAGCGTCCACACGCCGCCGGGATAGTCCTTGGTGTCCTTCGGGTTGGCGTTGACCTCGCTCTTTGCATCGAGCTTGAAGCCCGCCGCCTCGGCCATCGCGATCACCTGCTGTTCGCCGACGTAACCGGACTTGTCGTCGTCGCCGACGTCGCCGTTGGCGCGATGTTCGGCGACGCCCAGCACGCCGCCCGGCTTGAGCACCGCGAAGAAGCCGCGGAACATGCCCTCCGCCTGGCCGGCCGAGCGCCAGTTGTGGACGTTGCGGAAGGTCAGCACCACGTCCGCCGAACCCGGTGCGCCGAACACCGGCGCGGCCGGATCGTAGGCGACGACCCGTGCGCGGTCGAACTGCGCCGGCGCGGCGGCGAACTTCGCCTCCAGCCCCGACTTCGACTTTTGCTGGTAATCGCGGCTGCCGCCTTCCTTGACCGCCATTGGATCGACCACTGCGGCGATGTAGTGGCCCTTGTCGCGCAGCAGCGGTGCCAGGATCTCGGCATACCAGCCGCCGCCGGGGGTGATCTCGATGACCGTCTGGTCCGGCTTCACGCCGAAGAACGCCAGCGTTTCGGCGGGATGGCGATAGCGGTCGCGCGCGGTGTTCTCCGCGCCGCGCCAGTCGCCGGCAACGGCCTGCTGCAGGGCGGCATCGACCTCGGCGTGCGCCGGTGCGGCGGCGGTTTCCTGCGCGCGTGCGATCGCGGCGATGGAAATGCTCAGGCCCGCGGCCAGCGCGCAGGCAATCAGGACGTGTCGCATGGGGGATCTCCGGGAACGGGGGTGACAGCGTGCCATATCGGCGAAGCGGGCTGGCGCAGAGGCGTGGAAACCAGCCTGCCGTCTACAGCAACGTCCCGCCGAGGATCATCGAGGCGATGCTGAAATAGATCACCAGCCCGGTGACGTCGACCAGGGTCGCCACGAACGGCGCCGACGCGCTGGCCGGGTCGAAGCCCAGCCGCTGCATCGCGAACGGCAGCATCGAGCCCGACAGCGAGCCGAACGTGACGATGCCCACCAGAGCCGCGCCCACGGTGGCCGCGATCAGCTCCCAGTGCGCGCCGTAGTCGTGGAAGCCGGCGATCTGCCACACCGCGATGCGCACGATGGCGATGACGCCCAGCAGCGTGCCCAGCAGCAGCCCGGTGGGCAGTTCGCGCAGCGCCACGCGCCACCAGTCGCGCAGCCGCACTTCGTGCAGCGCCAGCCCGCGGATCAGCAGCGACGTGGCCTGCGAGCCGGAGTTGCCGCCCGAGCTCATGATCAGCGGGATGAACAGGGTCAGCACGATCGCCTGCGACAGCGCGCCTTCGTAATGCTGCATCGCGCTGGCGGTGAGCATCTCGCCGAGGAACAGCGCGCTCAGCCAGCCGGCGCGCTTGCGGATCATGTGGCCGAAGCCGATCTGCATGTAGGGCTTTTCCAGCGCGGCCATGCCGCCGAACTTCTGCACGTCTTCGGTGGTCTCGGCGATCATGGTGTCGATGATGTCGTCGACGGTGACGATGCCCAGCACGTGGCCGGCGTCGTCGACCACGGGAATGGCGAGCAGGTCGTGGCGGCGGATCAGGCGCGCGATCTCCTCCTGGTCGAGCAGCGGTGCCACCGTCACCGGCGCGGTTTCCTGGGCGACGTCGAGGATCGAGGCCTCCGGGTCGCCGCTGATCAGGCGACGCAGGCTGACCATGCGCAGCAGCGCGCGGGTCTGCGCGTCGAGCACGTAGATCGCGTACACGGTCTCGCGCGAACGCTCGACGTGGCGGATGTGCGCCAGGGTTTCGGCGACGGTCCAGTGCGCCGGCACGCTGACGAACTCGGTGGTCATCAGGCTGCCCGCCGTGCCCGGCGGGTAGCGCATCAGGGTGCGGAGCGAAGCCAGCGTGCCGGCGCCCAGGCGCCCGGCGAGGCCGGCGCGGGTAGCGTCGTCGAGCTCGACGAAGATGTCGGCGGCGCGGTCGTCGGCGATGCCGTCGAGCAGACGCGCGGCATCGTCGCCGGGCAGCAGCGCGATGATCGTGCTGGCGTGCTGCAGTTCGGAGCGGTCGAACATGTCGATCACGCGCGGCCACGGCAGGGCGAGCACGGTGGCCGCCGCCTGCGTGGGTTCGAGCGCGTTGAGCCGCTCGATGCCGTCGGCGATGTTGAGTCCGGCAAACGGCGCGGCGAGGCGCGCCGCCGCGGCGGCGTCGAAGGTGTGGCGGGAGGTCTGGTTCATGGGCTCGCCTCGGGGCAGCTGCCGTCGGCGGCAGCGCGGTGGGCCAGACCGGCAGGTCAGTCCAGGGCGGCCGATGACGGCAGGAACGATCGATCGTGGCTGTCGCCGGACATGGGAGGGGCCTGGGAAAAGGCGCGGCCGCGAAGTGGCGCCGGCAGCCGCGACGCGGCGGCAGTCTGGCCCGGTGCCGCCACCTGGTCAATTGCACGGCGCGAGCCGCGCGGTGCGGCCGACGATGCGCGTGCGTGGTGGCCTAGTCCGGATTGCCGGCGCGTGCCGCAGCCGGCATCGCCTTGGCCATGTGCGCTGTGTGCTCGGCGGCCTGCTGGCGCAGCCAGTCGCGGAATGCCAGCAGGCCGCGGTGCGTGGCCGAACGCTCCGGATACACCAGGTAATGCGCGTAATTGGTCTTCAGGCGCTCGCGGGTCAGGGCGACCAGCTGCCCGGAATCAAGCAGCAGGCGTGCGCGGGTGATCCGCCCCAGCGCCACGCCGACGCCGTCGAGCGCGGCGCGGTGGTGCGCTTCGGAGTCGTCGAACGAGGCCGCGTAGCGCGCCGGCGGCTGCCCGCCGCGCTGCTCGAACCAGCGGTTCCACTGTCCGTCGGGGTCGCCGAGCAGCGGCCAGTCCGCCAGGTCCGCCGGCGCCGGATCGCCCATGCGTGCCACCAGCGCCGGGCTGGCCATCGGCACGATCCATTCGTCGAACAGCGGCTCGGCGATCACGTCCGGCCATTTCCCGAGGCCGATGCGCAGGGCGGCGTCGACCTGCAGGTCGCGGCTGAAATCGACCACCTGCGGACTCGATTGCAGGCTGAACTCGATCTGCGGGTGCGCGGCGAGGAAGCTGCCCAGCCGCGGCACCAGCCATGCCGACGCCATCGACGGCGTCACGCTCACCGTCAGGCGGTTGTCGTGGCGCGCGGCGAACGGCTGCATGGCCTGGTTGATCGCATCGAGGTGCGGCGCGACGCGGTCGAGCAGGCGCTGGCCATCGGCGGTCAGGCAAACCCCGCGCGAGCTGCGGACGAACAGCTGCTGGCCCAGCCGCTCCTCCAGCCCGCGCATCTGGTGGCTCAGCGCGCTGACGGTGAGGTGCAGCGATTCGGCCGCGCGCGACAGGTTGCCCAGGCGCGCGGCGGCGAGGAATCCCTGCAGGGCGTGCAGCGGAGCCCGGTTCATGTCGCCTCCCCGATCGGCTATACTTGAGATCTATTCAAGTCAATCTTGCAAAACAGTCGCTTTTCTAGCGCGAATCATGCGCCTATCTTTCATTTCACTCAAGTGAAAGCGGAGGGCGCAATGAACATCCATAGCGGATTGCTGTTCCTGGACGGGCATATCGCCGACCCCGGCCTTGCCCTGTCGCTGTCGATCGACCCGCAGCGGGCCGACGCTGCCGGCGGCGACCACGCCGTGCGCGGCGACGCGCCCACCGGTTCCACCCGCGGCGCAGCGCGCCGCCCACTCCCCCAATCCATGCGGAGGCATGCCATGAATCTTTTCCAGACCCTGTTGTTCCTCGGCGGGCGCCCGATGACCGCCGGCCACAATTACGACGCCGGCGAGCCGTTCCCCCAGACCTACGGCAATCGCGTCGCTTCCGCGCGCATGTTCAAGCCTCTGGGGACGGATCGGCGCGGGCGCGCGCCGCGACAGCCACCGTCGCGACCCTGCACCCAGGGCTGAGCCCGGGGCGCGGCGTCTGCAGGCGGTGCCGTTGCCGCGGCGCCGCCGGCGCAGCGTGACCGCGGCACCGCAGCACGCGTGTGCTGCACTCCGGCCGAAGGCCGGCTGCGATTGACGCGCACAGGCCCCCGGCAACGCCGGGGGCCTGCTTTTGTGCTCGTGGAATCGGCCGCGCGGACCCGTGGCGCCGGATGCGCCGGTCCGGAGTGCCGGCGCATCCGCCGTCGCGGCGGGTGCGCGCCTAGCGCGCCGCGAGGGCTTCCAGCGCCGCGTTGAGCGTCGCGCTCGGCCGCATCGCCGCGTTGGCCCGTGCGAGGTCCGGGCGGTAGTAGCCGCCGATGTCGACCGGCTTGCCCTGCACCGCGGCCAGCTCGGCGACGATCTTCTCCTCGCCGTCCGCCAGCGCCCTGGCCAGCGGCGCGAAGGTCGCCTTCAGCCCTGCATCGTCGTCCTGCGCCGCCAGCGCCTGCGCCCAGTACAGGGCCAGGTAGAAATGGCTGCCGCGGTTGTCGATGCCGCCGAGCTTGCGCGACGGCGACTTGTCGTTGTCGAGGAACTGCGCGTTGGCCGCGTCCAGCGCCGTGGCCAGCACCTTCGCGCGTGCGTTGCCGGTGGTCTCGGACAGGTGTTCGAACGACGCGGCCAGCGCCAGGAACTCGCCCAGCGAATCCCAGCGCAGGTAATCCTCTTCCACGAACTGCTGCACGTGCTTGGGCGCCGAGCCGCCGGCGCCGGTCTCGAACAGGCCGCCGCCGGCCATCAGCGGCACGATCGACAGCATCTTGGCGCTGGTGCCCAGCTCCATGATCGGGAACAGGTCGGTGAGGTAGTCGCGCAGCACGTTGCCGGTGACCGAGATGGTGTCCTCGCCGCGGCGGATGCGTTCGAGCGACAGCTGCATCGCCTCGACCGGCGACAGGATGCGGATGTCCAGGCCCGTGGTGTCGTGGCCCTTGAGATAGCGTTCGACCTTGCGCGCGACGTTGGCGTCATGCGCGCGCTGCGGGTCGAGCCAGAACACGGCAGGCGTACTGCTCAGGCGCGCGCGGTTGACCGCCAGCTTCACCCAGTCCTGGATCGGCGCGTCCTTCGTCTGGCACATGCGCCAGATGTCGCCGGCATGCACGGCGTGGGTCATCAGCGCGTTGCCGGCCTCGTCCAGCACGCGCACGGTGCCGTCGGCGGGGATGCGGAAGGTCTTGTCGTGGCTGCCGTATTCCTCGGCCTTCTGCGCCATCAGGCCGACGTTGGGCACGCTGCCCATCGTCGCCGGGTCGAACGCGCCGTGCGCCTTGCAGTCCTCGATCACCGCCTGGTAGATGCCGGCGTAGCTGCGGTCGGGGATCAGCGCCTTGGTGTCCTGCAGCTTGCCGTCGGCGTTCCACATGCGGCCGGAGTCGCGGATCATCGCCGGCATCGAGGCGTCGACGATCACGTCGCTGGGCACGTGCAGGTTGGTGATGCCCTTGTCGGAGTTGACCATCGCCACGCCCGGGCGCTGCGCGTAGAGCGCGTCGATCTCCGCGGTGACCTGCGCGGCCACGTCGGCCGGCAGCGACGGCAGCCGCGCGTACAGGTCGCCGATGCCGTTGTTGGGGTCGAAGCCGGCTTCTTCCAGCGCCGCGCGATGCTTGTCCAGCACCGGCTTGTAGAACGCCTCGACCGCGATGCCGAACATGATCGGGTCGGAGACCTTCATCATGGTCGCCTTCAGGTGCAGCGAGAACAGCACGCCCCGTGCGCGCGCGTCATCGATCTGTTCGGCGACGAAGCGCGACAGCGCCGCGGCGTCCATCACCGCCGCGTCGATCAGGTCGCCGGCCTGCACCTTGATGCCGGTCTTGAGCATGTGGCGGCGGCCGTCGCGGCCTTCGAGTTCGATCCGCACGCTGCCGGGCTGCGCGATCTCGACCGACTGCTCGCTGCCGTAGAAGTCACCTGCGTCCATGTGCGCGACGTGCGACTTGCTGTCGGCGCTCCACGCGCCCATGCGGTGCGGGTGCTTGCGCGCGTAGGCCTTCACCGAAGCCGGCGCGCGGCGGTCGGAGTTGCCTTCGCGCAGCACCGGGTTGACCGCACTGCCCTTGACCCGGTCGTAGCGCGCCCTGGTCTCGCGCTCGGATTCGTCGCGCGGTTCGTCGGGATACGCAGGCAGCGCGAAGCCCTGCGCCTGCAGTTCGGCGATCGCCGCCTTGAGCTGCGGCACCGAGGCGCTGATGTTGGGCAGCTTGATGATGTTGGCGTCCGGCGTGGTCGCCAGCTTGCCCAGTTCGGCGAGATCGTCCGATACCCGCTGGTCGTCGCGCAGCGCCTCGGGGAACTGCGACAGGATGCGCGCGGCCAGCGAGATGTCGCGGGTTTCCACCGCGATCCCGGCGGTGGCGGCGTAGGCCTGGACGATCGGCAGCAGCGAGCGGGTCGCCAGCCAGGGCGCTTCGTCGGTCAGGGTGTAGAGGATCTTCGGGGTCTCGGGCATCGGGAATCTCGCTTGGACGCGAACAGGGGGCGCGGAATCGGCCTGCGGCACGCGCGCCGGGGCGCGCCATGGCCGTCCATTGTCGCCCGCCGGCCGCATGCGGGCCAAGCGCGTGGCCGCTGCCGGGGTGGAAGGCTGCGTTGCAGGCGCCGGCGTGTCGCTGCTTGCGCGGTCGAATGCCGCGGATACGCCGGATACGCCGGATGCGCGGGAAGCGCGGGAAGCGGCACCGCGCTATTCGTGGAACAGCGGTTCCAGGCTCGATCGCGACTGCGGCACGAACACGTAGCGGCGGTCGCCGTAGCGCAGGGTGACTTCGTAATCGCCGGGATGATCCCACAGCGCCTGGTCGATCGGCGCCGCCTGCCCGGTGGCGCGCTTGCGCACGTTGACCTGCAGCGGCGGCGCGCCGGCCTGCTGGTTCATTGCCAGGAAGGCATCGATCCTGTTGCGCTGGTCCTGCGCGGTGCCGGCGGCCTGCACCACCTGCCACGCGGCGTCGAAATCCTGGTGTGCGCTCATGTCTTCACCGTTGAGCCTGCCGCTGCAGGCGACGAACAGCAGGGTACAGGCCAGCAGCGGCAGCTTGTTCATCGGCGCCCGTGCTCAGGTGTTGTCCTCGATCCAGGACTCCATGATATCCAGGTGGCGCTCGCGCACGTCCATGCCGGTGTGCATGACGCTGTCGGTGTCCTTCTGCGCGTCGGCGCCGGCGCTGCCGTTGTACTCGTCGGGCAGCCCGATCATGTGGCCGAACTCGTGCGCCGCGCCGACCTGCGGATCGGACGCGCCCTTGGCGATCGGATTCACGTCCTCGCTGTCGAAGCGGCCGGTGTTCTGGCTGGGGACGACGTAGCTCTGATTGAAGCCGCCCTTGTCGATCTTCACCACCTCGATGCTCCAGTTCTCGCTGCCGTCGAAGGCATCGCGGACGCCGCCGAGGAAGCCGCCGGGCTTCTCGACCAGCTCGAGGTTGACGTCCAGGGTGACCTCCTGGCCATCGTCGGTGGTGATGGTGTGGCCGTCCCAGGTGCCCTCGACCGCCTCGCGGTAGTCGGCCATGAACTGTTCCTTTTCGTCGGCGGTCCAGGTCTGGCCGTCCGGGCCTTCGGTGAAATCGAACTCGATCTTCATGTCCAGTTCGAGCGTGTGGCTGCCGTCGGGCTCGCGGTACAGCTGCATGTCGTAGGCGTCGCGCACGCCGCCGGCGGTAACGCTGTCCTCGGAGGCCAGCAGCTCGCGCTCGCCGGTTCCCGCGGGTGTCGCACCGCCGTCCGGCGGCACCGCACGCAGCATGCGCGCCATGCCGTCGGCGACCGGCGCGCGGGTGGCGGGATCGTTGCTGGCAGGCGCGTCGACAGCTCCCCGGGCGTCGATCGGATGGAGGGCGGCGGCGTTGCCGGAACCGGAAATGGACAGCATGGAATTGCTCCTGGACGGGCGTTGCACGTACAGGATGGCGGTGAGCCGTCGGCGCCGGCAGCTGGGGCCGGCCGCAGCTGGGGACAACCCGAGGCCGGGTTCGGCGCGGACAACGAAAAGGGCGCGGCTTGCGCCGCGCCCTTTCCCTGCAACCTGGTGCCAGCGTGCAGGCGACTTACTTCACCTCGAAGTCCTTGCTCTGCACGACGTTGCCATCCAGTGAGATCTCGACCTTGTACTTGCCGGCCGGGAAACCGTCGGGCTTGTTGATGTGGAACTCGGTGTTGCCGGCGCCGCTGAGGCTGACGTCCCTGGATTCCTCGTTGACCACCTGGCCGTCCTCGAAAGACCACTTGGCGGTGAGCCTGGACGGGATGCTCGCGGTCGCATCGCTGGTGCTGGTGGCCACCGAGGCGTAGATCGTGTCCTTCGGCGCGAACGTGGTCGAAGGCGCGGCCACCTTCATGTCGGCGCCAATCGCGTTGCCGAGGTCGACCGCGGTGACCGAAGCCGCGGCGGCCGGCGCGGGCGCGGGTTCGGGCGTGGTCGGCGCAGGCGCCGGTTCGGTGGTGGCCGGCGGCGCCATCGCGGCGTCGTCCTGCTTCTTCTTGCAACCGACCAGCGCCAGCGAGCCGAAAAGGGCGGCAGCGATCGCGATATTGAGGGTCTTGCGGGTCATGGAGTGTCTCCGTGATGGAAAGGAAGCGGAAGCCGGAAGCGGGCGCGCCGCGGGTCAGTCGGCCTGCGCGGGGATCTTCAGCACCTGGCCGGGCTTGATCAGGTCCGGATTGTCGAGCTGGTCGCGGTTGGCCTCGAAAATCCGGTTCCAGCCGCCGGCCTTGCCGTAGAACTGCTTGGCGATGTGCGACAGCGTGTCGCCCTTCTGCACGGTGTAGGTCTGCTCGCCGATGGTTTCCTCGGTGCTGCTCGATCCGCCCTGGACGTTGCTGAAATCGGCCCTGGGCGTGGATGCCGGGGCCTCTGTGCTGCTCGATCCGCCCTGGACGTTGGAGAAATCGGCCTTCTTGCCGCCGCCGCTGGGAGCGAGCGACAGCGAGTCGGGATCGTTCGGGTTGTTGGGGTTGCTCATCGGGGCCTCCTGTGCCGCGTTTTGCGGACGGCAGCGTCCCACGGCGACTGTTAAGAAAACATCGCGTCGCGGGAAAGCCTGAAGTGCACGTTCATTGCCGCAGGTCGCGTGCCGCGACAGGCGCGTTCATTCCCGGCAGGATGCGCCAGGGATTGATGTCGAGGCCGCCACGACGCGTGTAACGCGCCTCCACCGCCAGCATGTGCGGGCGGCAGCGCGCCAGCAGGTCGACGAAGATGCGCTCGACGCACTGCTCGTGGAACTCGGCGTGTTCGCGGAACGACACCAGGTAGCGCAGCAGCCCGGCGTGGTCGATGCGCGGACCGCGGTAGGCAATGCGCACGCTGGCCCAGTCGGGCTGGCCGGTGACCGGGCAGTTGGACTTGAGCAGATCCGAACGCAGGGTTTCGTCGACGACGTCCGCCGCATCGGCTTCGAGGAACGCGGGCTGCGGCATGTCGTAGACCGCGCAGTCGACCTCGATCGCATCGATCGACACGGCGTCATCGTGCGCGTCGATGGGCGGCAGCCCGAACGCGACCTCGACCGGCGCGCCGGCGGCCTGCGACAGGTCATGCGCGATGCGTTCGCGCACGGTGCCGGTCGCTTCGAAACGCGCGGCGTTGAGCGAGTTGAGGTAGAGCTTGAGCGACTTGGATTCGATCAGCTGCGGCGAGTGCGCCGGCACGGTGATCGTGGCGGTGGCGACGACCGGCTTGCCCCGCGCGTCCAGCCATCCCAGCTCGTAGGCGTGCCAGCGGTCCTTGCCTTCGAACGGCAGGGAGCCGCCGATTTCCAGGCCGAGGCCGGCGCGGCCGTGCGCGCGCGGGATCGGGAACAGCAGCGCGGGATCGTAGCGGCGGGGATAGTCGACCGCGCGGCCGAGCGGAATGTCCGGGGAAGTCATGCCGCGGATTTTACGCGGATACGCGCGCGCGAAACGAAGTGCGCGGGCCGGCGGCGAAGGGTCATCGTGCGCCCGGTTTTGCAACGGATCAAACCATCGTGCCGAGCTCCCGCGATTGCCTGCCGTCGCAGGACGCCCGGAAGGTGCGCCCGCTGCTGGACCAGCTGCCGCGCCTGCATCGCGCCCGATACGTGGGCTTCTTCACCGGCGAAGGCCTGCGCGGGCATTCCGGCATCCGAGCCCGACCGGCACCGTGCCGGCGCTCGAACTCGACGACGGCCGCGCGCTGGCGGAGTTGAACGCGATCCTGTGCTTCCTCGCCGACGACGCGCTGCCAGCTGGAGGACGCGTGCGGACGGGAGAAGGTGTGGCAGTCGCTGTCGTTCGAGCAGGAGCGGATCGAAAGCCAGGTGGGCGCGCTGCGCCACTGCACGCTGACCGGCAAGCGGGCGCGGCGCGCGCCCGCCCTGGTGGAGGCGAAACGCAATGCTGCGCTGCGCGCGCTGGAGATGCTAGATGCACAGTTCGCGCGGCGCGACTTCATTGCCGGCGACGCGGACACCATTGCCGATATCGCGCTGTTCGCCTGTGCCAGCCGCGCCGACGAGGCCGATAGCCTGTCGCTGCGGCCGCATGCGGACCTGCGCGGCTGGATCGAGCGCGCGCGCGCCCAGCCCCGGTTCCTCGACGCGACTTTCTGGGACTCGATCGATCCGCATTCGGCGAACGAGCTGCCCTGGGTTGCCGGCCCCGTGCGAGAGCGGCGGAAGCCTCGGCCGCGGTTTGCGATCGGCAACAGGTCGCGGCTTCCGCCGCTTCTGCGGGAGGGGTCAGGTCTGCGCGGCACTGTCGAGATAGTCCAGCGTCACCTGCAGCATCGCGCGCAGGCCGATGTCCAGCGACGACTCGTCGAGCACGAACTTCGGCGAATGGTTGCTCGGCGCGGTCGCCGGGTCGATGCCCTTCGACGTCGAGCCGACGAAGAAGAACATCGACGGCACCTCCTTCGCGTAGTACGCGAAGTCCTCGGCGCCCATCTGCAGCGGCGGTTCGTAGACGTTGTCGGCGCCGACCACCGCCTGCAGGCTCGGCAGCATGCGGGCGGTCAGCGCGGGATCGTTGGAGGTCACCGGGTTGCCGACCTGGTCGGGCACGTTGGCCTCGGCGGTCGCGCCGTGCGCCGCGGCGACATGCTGCGCGACGTTCTTCAGGTCGGCGAAGATGTCCTGGCGCATGTCCTCGTCGAAGGTGCGGATCGTGCCGACCATCTCCACGCTGTCGGGGATGATGTTGTAGCGGATGCCGCCGTGGATCGCGCCGAAGGTCACCACCGCCGGCAGCTTCGAGATGTTGGTGCGGCGGCTGACGATGCTCTGCGCGGTGGAGACCAGGTCGGCGCTGGCGACGATCGGATCGATACCGTTCCACGGTGCCGAGCCATGCGTCTGGCGGCCGGTCACGGTGATGTTGAAACGGTCCGATGCCGCCATCAGCGGGCCGCCGCGCACCGCGATCCGGCCGGCCTGCACCGACGAAAACACGTGCAGCCCGAACATCGCATCGGGCTTGAAGTCCTTGAACAGCCCTTCCTTGAGCATCAGCGAGGCACCGCCCTCCTCCTTGCCCGGCGCGCCTTCTTCCGATGGCTGGAACACCAGCATCACCTCGCCCGGCAGTTCGCCCTGCATCGCCACCAGCGCATCGGCGACGCCGAGCAGGATCGCGGTGTGGGCGTCGTGGCCGCAGGCGTGCATCACCCCGGTCTGCTGGCCGTTGAAGGTGGTGGTGGCCTTCGATGCGAACGGCAGGCTGGTCTGTTCGGTGACCGGCAGCGCATCCATGTCGGCGCGCAGCGCGACCTTCGGCCCCGGTTTGCCGCCCTTGATGATCGCGACCACGCCGTGGTGGGCGATGCCCGTCCTGGGTGCCAGTCCCAGCGCGCGCAGGTGTTCGGCGACCTTGGCCGAAGTGCGTTCCTCGCGATTGGACAGCTCCGGGTGGGCGTGGAAGTCGCGGCGCCATTCGACCACCGGCTGCTGCAGCTTCTGCGCGGCGGCGGCGACCTCGGGGCGCTGTGCCGGCGCGGCGTCCTGGGCGACGGCCGACAGGGGGCCGGCGAGCAGGGCCAGCAGCAGGGGGCTGATGTGGTGGGCAAGGCGCATGACGGGATCCTTCGACGGGAATGGCGTCGATGCTACCCCGGGAGCGGCGGCAGCACGGTCGGTCGGCCGCGCGCATCGAGCGCGATCATCACGAAACGTCCGCGCGTGCACGGTTCGCGCTCGCCGCTGAGCAGGTCCTCGGCGACCAGTTCCACTTCCACCTGCATCGAACTGCGCCCGACCCCGACGACGCGCGCGATGGTCTCGACCAGCTGTCCCTGCCGGATCGGCAGCCGGAAATCGACCTGCTCCGAACGCGCCGTCACCACCGAGCGCCGCGCGTAGCGCGACGCGGCGATGAACGCGGCCTTGTCCATCCACGCCAGCGCCTGCCCGCCGAACAGCGTGCCGAGATGGTTGGTGTGGTCGGGGAAGACCATCTCGAGCAGGCGGGCTTCGGTGGGTGCGGTGGTCGCGTTGTCGGTCATGCAGCGCCTCCAGAAAGGCCCGCAGGAGCGCCCCATGGGCGCGATGGCGTGCACGGGAATGCATCGCGCCAATGGGGCGCTCCTGCGGGCTCGCGGATCATCAGAACGCGTGGTCGAAACCGACCTCGCCCTGCACGCCCACCTGGTACGCGGACACCCGGCGTTCGAAGAAATTGGCCAGTTCCTGCACGTCCTGCAGTTCCATGAACGGGAACGGGTTGCGCGCGTTGAAGTGCTTGGGCATGCCCAGCTGGGCCATGCGCTGGTCGGCGCAATACTCCAGGTACTGGCGCATGTCGCGGATCGACAGCCCGGCGACGCCGCCGCTCAGGGTGTCCTCGGCGAATCCGACTTCGCAGTCCACCGCCTCGGTCATCATCTCCACCACCTGCGCCTTGAAGGCGTCGTCGACCAGGTCGGGCTCCTCCTCGCGCGCGGTGCGGATCACCTCGAACGCGAACGCCATGTGGCAACTCTCGTCGCGGAACACCCAGTTGGTGCCGGACGCCAGCCCGTGCAGCAGGCCACGCGAGCGCAGGTAGTAGACGTAGGCGAAGGCACCGAAGAAGAACAGTCCCTCGATGCAGCCGGCAAAGCACACCAGGTTGAGCAGGAACTGGCGCCGCTGTTCGCGCGTCTCGATGCGTTTGAGGTCCTGCACGCTGTCGATCCACTTGAAGCAGAACTCGGCCTTGCGCCGGATCGACGGGATGTTCTCGGTGGCGGCGAACGCCCTGGCGCGCTCGTTGGGGTCCGGCAGGTAGGTGTCGAGCAGGGTCAGGTAGAACTGCACGTGCAGCGCTTCCTCGTACAGCTGCCGCGACAGGTACATCCGCGCCTCGGGCGCGTTGATGTGCTGGTAGAGGTTGAGCACCAGGTTGTTGGAAACGATCGAGTCGCCGGTGGCGAAGAACGCGATCAGGCGTTCGATCAGATGGCGCTCGGCCGGGCCGAGCCTGGTCTTCAGGTCGGTGGTGTCGAGCGAGAAGTCGACTTCCTCCACCGTCCAGGTGTTGCGGATGGCGTTGCGGTACATCTCGTAGAACTGCGGGTAGCGCATCGGGCGCAGGGTGAGTTCGAAGCCGGGGTCGAGCAGGAGCTGGCGGTTGTGGGTGGACATGGGTGGTTCTCGCTTT
The DNA here is from genome assembly GCF_000422305.1 of Luteimonas mephitis DSM 12574. Lineage (GTDB taxonomy): Bacteria > Pseudomonadota > Gammaproteobacteria > Xanthomonadales > Xanthomonadaceae > Luteimonas > Luteimonas mephitis. The sequence continues at coordinate 171,075 of NZ_AULN01000013.1, forward strand.
TGCTTCCTTCTCCCTCCGGGAGAAGGTGCCCGAAGGGCGGATGAGGGAAAGATGTTTCAGGTTGCAGCGTCGCGCCGGTTCTCGGGGCTCCCGCCCTCATCCGTCGCTGCGCGCCACCTTCTCCCGGAGGGAGAAGGAAAAGCGCGTCACTGGCACGCCTCGCAGCTTTCCGGATTTTCGAGCGAGCAGGCAATCGCCTCGGTCGGCGTGTATTCCGCTTTTGCGGCAGCACCCTCAGCACTGCCCACCGTCGCCTTCGCGATCCTCGTCGCCGGCCGCGAGCGCAGGTAGTAGGTGGTCTTGATGCCCTGCTTCCACGCATGCATGTACATCGACGACATCGCGCCGATGTTCGGGCTCTCCATGAACAGGTTGAGCGACGCCGACTGGTCGATGAACGCGCCGCGGCCGGCGGCCATGTCGATCAGCGAGCGCATCGGGATCTCCCACGCCGTGCGATAGATCGCGCGCAGCGGTGCGGGCAGCTGCGACAGGCCCTGCACCGAACCTTCCGCGTGCTTGATCGCGTCGCGCGTTTCCGGCGTCCACAGGCCGAGCTTCTTCAATTCATCGACGAGGTAGCGGTTGACCTGCAGGAAATCCCCGGACAGCGTCTCGCGCTTGAACAGGTTGGACACCTGCGGCTCGACGCATTCGTAGGAGCCGGCGATCGAGGCGATGGTCGCGGTCGGCGCGATCGCGATCAGCAGCGAGTTGCGCAGGCCGTTGGTCTTGATGCGTTCACGCAGGCCATCCCAGCGCTCGCGATCCTGCGGCACTAAGTCCCAGGCGTCGAACTGCAGCTCGCCGCTGGCCGCGCGCGTATCGGCGAATGCCGGGTGCCGGCCGCGTTCCTGCGCCAGTTCGCAGGAAGTCTCCAGCGCGAAGTAGTAGATGGTCTCGGCGATCCTGGCCGACAACGCGCGCGCGGCTTCTCCGTCGAACGGCAGCCGCAGCTTGAAGAACACGTCCTGCAGGCCCATCACGCCGAGCCCGATCGGGCGCCAGCGCAGGTTGCCGCGGCGCGCGGATTCGATCGGATAGAAGTTCAGGTCGATCACGCGGTCGAGCTGGCGCACAGCGAGGCGAACGGTTTCGGCGAGCTTGTCGAAATCGAACTCGTTGTCTTCGTCGAAATGGTGCGAGAGGTTGATCGAGCCGAGGTTGCACACCGCGGTCTCGTCGGCGGACGTGACCTCCAGGATCTCGGTGCACAGGTTTGACAGGTGGATAACGTTGCCGGCCCTGGCGGTCTGGTTGCTGGCGCGGTTGCACTTGTCCTTGAACGTCATCCAGCCGTTGCCGGTCTGCGCCAGCGTGCGCATCATCCGCAGGTACAGTTCGCGCGCCTTGATCGTCCTGACCGCCTTGCCCTGCGCCTCGGCCTGTTCGTAGGCGCGCTCGAAGGCGTCGCCGAACAGGTCGGTCAGCTCCGGCACCTTGCTCGGGTCGAACAGCGACCAGTCGGCATCGCTCTCGACGCGCCGCATGAACAGGTCGGGGATCCAGTTGGCGAGGTTGAGGTTGTGGGTGCGGCGTGCGTCATCGCCGGTGTTGTCGCGCAGTTCGAGGAATTCCTCGACATCCGCGTGCCACGGCTCCAGGTACACGCAGGCCGCGCCCTTGCGCTTGCCGCCCTGGTTGACCGCGGCCACCGAGGAATCCAGCGTCTTCAGCCACGGCACGATGCCGTTGGAATGGCCGTTGGTGGACCGGATCAGCGCGCCGCGCGAGCGCACCCGGGTGTAACTGACGCCGATGCCGCCGCTGAACTTCGACAGCTGGGCGATGTCGCCGTACTTCTGGTAGATCGACTCCAGCGAGTCCTGGGGTGAATCGAGCAGGAAGCACGACGACAGCTGCTCGTGGGTGGTGCCGGCGTTGAACAGCGTCGGCGAGCTTGGCAGGTAGTCGAGGCTGCCCATGCGCCGGTACAGCGCCAGCGCCTCGGGCACGTCCTCGCTCAGCGCGCAGGCGATGCGCAGGAAGAACTGCTGCGGTGTCTCGATCACCTTGCGCGTGTGCGGATGGCGCAGCAGATAGCGGTCGTACAGCGTGCGCAGGCCGAAGTAGTCGAAGCGCAGGTCGAGCGACACGTCGATGGCATCGTTGAGCTTGCGCGCATTGGCCTGCACGAAGCCGAGCAGGCGCTCGTTGATCAGGCCGACGTCAAACCCGCGCGCAACCGACTGCGAGAACGCGTGGATCTCCTGGCCGGAGACTTCCTTGGCGATGACGCCGGCGAGCAGGCGCGCGGCGAGACGGCTGTACTCGGGTTCCTCGGCGGTCAGCAGCGCGGCGGTGCGGATCGACAGCTCATCGAGTTCGCGCGTGCTCGCGCCGTCGTACAGGCCGGAGATGGTGCGCGTGGCCACCCGCATCGGGTCGACCGCGTGCAGCCCCTCCGCGCAGCGCTGCACCGCGCGCACGATCTTGTTGAGGTCGACCGGCTCGCTGCCGCCATTGCGCTTGCTGACGCGCATCGCGGTGGCGGTGGGGGGCGGGGTCAGCAGGAAGGACGCGTCCTCCTGTGTCGTATCCGCGGCGACCGTGGTGGCGACGGCGGTGTCGTTCTGGTTCATGGCATGGCTCCTCGCGATGGCGCACCGTCGCCTCTCCCGCGGAGGCGGCGAAGGAACGTGATCGCGCGGGGCGCACAAGCGCCACCACGCGACCGCGCCCGACCGTGTCGCTGCAACGCACGGGGCGTTGCAGCGGCGTGCGGCGTCTTCGCAGGGTGTGGGCGCGGTGTCGCAGCGACCGCGACCGTCGCGGAGGCGAGGCCGGGCTTGCGTCACCAGCCATCTCCCCCCGGAGATTCCGCGGCCGGCACCGCGCGGCGTGCATGCGCGCGGCTGTCGGCAGGTCTTCGGACTCGTGGACGCGGAATGGCGTCTGTAGGAGCGGCGGAAGCCGCGGGCTTTTCGATCCGGAAAAGCGTTCGCGGCTTCCGCCGCTCCTACAACAATCCATTCCATCTACTGGCCGTCGCTTCCCGGGATCGAATCCATCCCAGTGCTGTGTGACGGCGGTCGTTTCCACATACCGCTGCGGGGCAGTGCCGGATTCCAACCGGCTTCCCTTTTCATCCGATGGTGCGAGCCAACGGAACCGACGGGCACAACATAGTGTGGTCAGCGTGATCGGTCAACGCAAAATGATGTGGAGTCGGGAATCTGCTCGCCCGCCGCCCGATCGTTGCACGCGGGGCCGGGGACGACGGGTGCCAACGCCCCGCGAGGCCGCGCCGCCCGGGGACATGCGCTCCGCGCACGCCGACTAGAATCGGGGTCATGCCGGGAATGCCGAAGACGGAGCCACGATGACGACCACACGCCGCCTCCGCCTGCACGCGCGCAAGGACCCGGTGCTTGAGCGCGGCATGGCCGACATCCAGCGCGAACTCGGCCTGCCGGACGGGTTCCCGGCCGACGTCGAGCAGGCCGCCGCCACCGCGGCCGCCAACCCGCGGCTGCCCGGCGAGGACCGCAGCGACATCGCCTTCGTCACCATCGACCCGCCCGACGCGATGGACCTCGACCAGGCGATGTTCGTCGAGCGCCACGGCGACGGCTACCGGGTGCACTACGCGATTGCCGACGTGGCCGCGTTCGTCGGCGCCGGCGATCCGGTCGATCTGGAAGCCAATCGCCGCGGCGAGACGCTGTACGGCGCCGACGAGAAGATCCCGCTGCATCCCAAGGTCCTGTCCGAAGACGCTGCGTCGCTGCTGCCCGGCCAGCTGCGGCCGGCACTGCTGTGGACGATCGAGATCGATGCCGGCGGCGAGGGCATCGCGGTCGACGTGCGCCGCGCGCTGGTCAGGAGCCGCGCCAAGCTCGACTACGCCGGCGTGCAGGCCGATATCGACAGCGGCAAGGCCGACCCGATGTGGGCGGTACTGCGCGAGATCGGCGAGTTGCGCAAGCAGCGCGAGCAGCGTCGCGGCGGCGTCAGCCTGCCGCTGCCGGAACAGGAAGTGCGGGTCGAGCACGGCCGCTGGGCGCTCGAGTTCCGCGCCCGCCACCCGGTCGAGGACTGGAACGAACAGATCTCGCTGCTCACCGGCATGGGCGCCGCGCACCTGATGGTGCAGCACCGGGTCGGCCTGCTGCGCACGCTGCCCGAGGCGGACCCGCGCGCGATCGCGCGCCTGCACCGCACCGCGCGCGCGCTGGGCATCGACTGGCCGGCCTCTCGCGGCTATCCGGATTTCATCCGTTCGCTCGACCCCGCCAATCCGCGCCACGTGGCGATGATGACCGCCTGCACCACGGTGTTGCGCGGCGCCGGCTACGTCGCCTTCGACGGCGCCGTGCCCGAACACTCGCAGCACGCGGCGCTGGCCGCGCAGTACGCGCACGTGACCGCGCCGCTGCGACGGCTGGTGGACCGCTACGCCGGCGAGGTCTGCGTGGCCCTGTGCGCCGGCACGCCGGTGCCGCAATGGGTGCTCGATGCGCTGCCGGGGCTGCCGGCGACGATGCAGGAGTCCGCGCGCCGCGCCGGCCGCTACGAGAACGCGGTGCTCGACCTCGCCGAAGCGGCCGCGCTCGCGCCGCGCGTGGGCGAGGCCTTCGAAGGCACGATCGTCGAAGTCGAAAGCAAGGACCCGCGCAAGGGCGAAGTGATGCTGCGCGAGCCGGCGATCCTGGCGCGCGTCGAGGCCGCCAGCGAGTTGCCGTTGGGCGAACAGGTACAGGTGCGACTGGTCGAAGCCGATCCGGCCAGCCGCCGCATCCGCTTCGAGCTGTCAGAAGTGGCGGCGCCGGCGAAGCCGGCCGGTTTCTAGCCCGGACATTGGATGTGGGAGCGGCGGAAGCCGCGATAGCTCCACCGGAAAGGCATCGCGGCTCCCGCCGCTCCTACAACAGCAGGATCACGGGCGACAAATGCCGCTTCGCCTCAGTCACGGTGCTCGCGCCCCAGATATTCCTCGCTGCGCATCTCGATCAGGCGCGACGCGGTGCGCTCGAACGCGCCGACGAGGCGTTCGCCGGAATACAGCGCGGGCGGCGGGGCGTCCGCCGTGCAGACCAGGTTGACGTGGCGGTCGTAGAGCTCGTCGACCAGGGTCACGAAGCGGCGTGCGGCATCGTCGTCGTCCGCGCCCATCACTGGCACGTTGCCCAGCAGCACGGTGTGGAACTCGCGTGCGATCTCGATGTAGTCGCCGGCCGCGCGCGGGCCGTCGCACAGGGCGGCGAACTCGAACCAGGCCATGCCCTTGCAGCGTGCGCGGGTGTCGATCCTGCGGCCTTCGAGCTCGATGCTGCCGTCGCGGTGCGCGTCGTCGCCGCCGAGCGCGTGCCAGCGTGATTCCAGCCACGCCTCGGATCCGTCGTCCAGCGGCGCGCGGTAGACCGGCGAGCGGGTCAGTTCGCGCAGGCGGTAGTCGGTGTCGCTTTCCATGTGCACGACGTGGCAATGCTTTTCGATCAGCGCGATCGCGGGCTTGAAGCGCGCGCGCTGCAGGCCGTCCTTGTAGAGGTTGGCGGGCGCGGTGTTGGAACTGGTGACCAGCACCACGCCCTCGGCGAACAGGCGCTCGAGCAGGCGCCCGAGCAGCATCGCGTCGCCGATGTCGCTGACGAAGAACTCGTCCAGCACCAGCACCCGCAGCTGCGAACGCCATTCGCGCGCGATCACTGCCAGTGGGTCGCGCTGCCCGGCGTGCGCGCGCAGGCGCTCGTGCACGCTGCGCATGAAGCGATGGAAATGGGTGCGGCGCTTGCCGTTGCGGACATCGCCGCCGGGCTTGCTCTCCGGCAGCGGCAAACCGGCGTAGAACAGGTCGATCAGGAAGGTCTTGCCGCGGCCGACGCCGCCCCACAGGTACAGGCCCGCGACGGCATCCGCATCGTCCTTGCCGAACAGCCTGCCCAGCAGGCCCGCGCGCGCCGATGCCCGCTGCAGCGCGGCGTGGATGCGGTCGAGTTCACGCAGCACCTTGCGCTGTGCGGGGTCGTCGCTCCACTCGCCGCGGGCAACGCCGGCGGCGTAGCGCGACGACGGCGGGCTGCCGTCAGCCTTGATGTTGCTGTCGCTCATCGGAGCGACGTCCGCAGCGATGATCCGGGCGCGCGGCGGCGCCCGTTGGCCGGGTCGTGCGCAGGCGTCATGTCGCCGCGGGCAGGTAGGCTTTGACGCCGTTCTTGATCGCGCCGCGCAGGTCGATCAGCTTGCGGTGGAAGAAGTGGCTGGTGCCGGGCATGCGCACCAGTTCGGCCTGCGCCTTCGACTGCTCCAGCCAGTCGTAGACGGCCTGCGGATCGACGATCTCGTCGTTCTCGCCCTGGATCACCAGCCACGGCATGGTCGGCAGCTCGATGCTGTCGAACTCCCAGCGCCCCGCCGGCGGCGCGATGCTGATCAGCAGCCCGGGCTTGAGCGCCGCCGCCGCGCGCAGCGACACATAGGCGCCGAAGCTGAAGCCGGCCAGCCACAGCGCGTCGCCGGGCCGCTGTTCGCGGACCCAGGCGGCAACCGCGTGCAAGTCGTCGACCTCGCCCCGGCCCTCGTCGAACGTACCGGCCGAGTCGCCGGTGCCGCGGAAGTTGAAGCGCACGCTGGTCGCGCCGAGTTCGCGCAGCGCGCGCGCGGCCATCGTCACCACCTTGTTGTGCATGGTCCCGCCCTCGGTCGGCAGCGGATGGCAGACGATGGCGACCAGGGGCAGCGGCGCGGCCTCGTCCCCGGGCAGGTCGACGTGCAGCTCCAGCGCCCCCGCCGGACCGGCGAGGGTGACCGGGCCTGAAACGTCGGGGAAGGGAGGGTTGGCCATGCGCGGAATGATAGGCGCTGCGCCGCCGCGGCGCGCGGCGGTGGTCGCAGCCGGGGTGCGAGGGAGCGTGGAGTTCGGACCCTGATGCTTGGATTTCGTCGATGATCGGGACAGGATCGGCGAAATTGGCCTTTGGCCGGCGCCCGGATGCGATGACGCCGCCCGGAGGCGGCGTCATCGTGCTGCGTTGGGGCAGCGGTTACTTGAGGTTGCCCAGCATCCAGTCGACGGTGGCCTTGACCTGGTCGTCGCTCAGCGCGGGATTGCCGCCCTTGGGCGGCATGATTCCGCCGTCCGGGCCGGTATAGCCCTCGATCGCGTGCTTGTAGAGCGTCTCGGTGCCCTGCGTGATGCGTGCGGCCCAGTGCGCCTTGTCCATGGTCGGCGCGTTGCCGGCACCGGAGGTATGGCAGCCGGTGCACAGGTTGCCGAAGATCACCGAGCCGTCCATCGTGCCGTCGTAGGCGACCTGCGCGGCGGCGGCGGCACTGGCGGCGGCGGCCGCGGCAGCCTGCGAGGCCGCGCCGGTCGCGCCGGCATAGACGTCGCCGGCCGGCGCGATCCGCGCCTGCGTGGCACGCACGGCGGAAGGCGACACTTCCGGCGGGATGACGCCGTTGAGGTGATGGGCGAGCCAGAGCAGGGCCAGCGAGACCACCACCAGGAAGCCGATCACCATCGAGAAATGCTTGAGGAACTCGAGATCGTAGTTGCGCACGTTTCACCCTTGGCGGCCGCTATCGGAGGCCGTGCTTGTCGCACAAAGTATAGAGTCTGGCGCGCCTGGAGGGATTCGAACCCCCGACCAATGGCTTCGGAAGCCACTACTCTATCCGGCTGAGCTACAGGCGCCCGGTCGGCTATTGTCCACAATCGCGCCCTGCCGCGCGAGTCGCGTACGCTTTGGCCATGTCCTACGAACGTTTCCATCCGGCACCGGTGCCCCGCTGGCGCGAGCGGCTGGGCCAGTACTGGAAGCTGGTCCGCGGCGACCGACCGATCGGCTGGCTGCTGCTGCTGTGGCCCACCTGGTGGGGGCTGTGGGTGGCCGCGGAAGGCGTGCCGCCGTGGTGGACCCTGGTGGTGTTCTCGCTGGGGGTGTGGCTGACCCGCTCGGCCGGCTGCGTGATCAACGACTACGCCGACCGCTGGCTGGACCCGCAGGTCGAGCGCACGAAGGACCGCCCGCTGGCCACCGGTGCGCTGCGCGGGCGCGAGGCGCTGGTGCTGTTTGCGGTGCTGATGCTGGCGGCGTTCGCGCTGGTGCTGACGCTGAACCGGCTCACGATCCTGATGAGCTTCGTCGGCGTGGCGCTCGCCGCCAGCTATCCATACCTCAAGCGCTACACGTACCTGCCGCAGGTGTACCTGGGCATGGCGTTCGGCTGGGGGATCCCGATGGCCTTCGCCGCGGTGCAGGGCACGGTGCCGCCGGTGGCGTGGCTGCTGTACGGCGCCAACATCCTGTGGTCGACCGCCTACGACACCTGGTACGCGATGGTCGACCGCGACGACGACATCCGCATGGGCGCCAAGTCCACCGCGATCCTGTTCGGCGACGCGGACCTGGGGATCCAGGGCGTGCTGTACGCGCTGGTGTTCGCGGCGCTGGCGCTGGCCGGGCAGCAGGCGGGGCTGGGCGCCTGGTACTTCGGCGGACTCGGCGTGGCGGCGCTGCTGGTGGCGTGGGAGTTCGTGATCACCCGCGACCGCGACCGCGACGCCTGCTTTCGCGCGTTCCTGCACAACCACTGGGTGGGGCTGGCGGTGTTCGCCGGGATCGCGCTGGATTACTTCATGGCGACGGAGGCCGGTGCCCGGCTGTTGTCTTTGTAGGCGCGTTGCAGGAGCGGCGGGAGCCGCGATGCTTCACCGGTAAAGCCATCGCGGCTTCCGCCGCTCCTGCAAAAGTCGGGGGCCGGCTGGCCGCGGCGCGCGCGACAATGCGGCCTTCGCCACCGGGAGACGCCACCATGTCCGAACCGCAGGCCCAAGGCTGGCCCGTCCGCTTCGCGCTGCGCAGCGCGGCCTTCGCCGAGCGCTGGTTCCCCGATGCCTACGTGTTCGCGGTGGCCGGGGTGGTGCTGGTGGCGGCGTGCGCGATGGGCTTCGGCGCCAGCCCGGCCGAGACCGCCAACGCCTTCGGCGAAGGCTTCTGGAGCCTGATCCCCTTCACCATGCAGATGGCGTTCGTGGTGATCGGCGGCTACGTGGTGGCGACCGCGCCGGTGGTGGCGCGCTTCATCGACCTGCTGGCGCGGATGCCGAAGACCGGTCGCGGGGCGGTGGTGTACGTGGGCCTGGTGAGCATGCTGGCGTCGCTGCTGAGCTGGGGGTTTTCGCTGGTGTTCGGCGGCCTGCTGGTGCGCGCGCTGGCGCGGCGCGGCGACCTGCGGATGGATTACCGTGCTGCGGGCGCATCGGCCTACCTGGGCCTGGGTGCGGTGTGGGCGATGGGGCTGTCGTCCTCGGCCGCGCAGCTGCAGGCCAATCCGGCGAGCATGCCGCCGGGGCTGGTGGAGATCACCGGCGTGCTGCCGTTCTCGCAGACGATCTTCCTGTGGCAGTCGATCGCGCTGACCGCGATCCTGATCAGCGTGTCGCTGCTGGTGGCATGGATCACCGCGCCGGGCGGCGATGCGGCGCGCACCGCGCGCGAGTTCGTCGACGTGGACGAGGCAAAGGCGCCGTCGCTGCCGCCGCGCACGCGCCCGGGCGAGTGGCTCGAATACAGCCCGCTGCTGACCGTGCTGCTGTCGCTGCTGGCGTTCGGCTGGCTGTTCGGCGAGTTCGCGAGCAAGCCCGCCGTCACCGCGATCGCCAACCTCAATACCTACAACCTGCTGTTCCTGTCGCTGGGCCTGCTGCTGCACTGGCGCCCGCGCAGTTTCCTCGATGCGGTGTCGCGCGCGGTGCCGGCGACCACCGGGGTGCTGATCCAGTTCCCGCTGTACGGGGGCATCGCGCTGATCCTCACCCATGCCGCTGGCCGCGGCGGCGAGACGCTGGCGCACCGGCTGTCGGAAGTGTTCGTGCAGGTCGCCTCCACCGACACCTTCGCGCTGGTGATGGGCGCGTATTCGGCGGTGCTGGGCTTTTTCGTGCCCTCGGGCGGCGGCAAGTGGATCGTCGAGGCGCCATACGTGATGCAGGCGGCCAACGACCTGCAGTTCCACCTGGGCTGGGCGGTGCAGATCTACAACGCCGCCGAGGCGCTGCCCAACCTGATCAACCCGTTCTGGATGCTGCCGCTGCTGGGCGTGCTGGGCCTGCGCGCGCGCGACATCGTCGGCTTCACCTTCCTGCAGCTGCTGGTGCATATCCCGCTGGTGCTGGGCCTGTTATGGCTGCTGGGGTTGACGTTGCAGTACGTGCCGCCGGTGATGCCATGAGCATGGCGTGGAAGCGGCCTCGCCTCCGCGCGTTGCCGGCACGGGCCGGCGGTCGGTTTCAGTAGCCGAGCCTGACCGCCTTGACCTCGGTGAAGTGCTCCAGTCCGATGCGGCCGTTTTCCCGGCCATAGCCGGACTGCTTCACGCCGCCGAACGGCAGGGTCGCGCTGCCGCCACCGCCGTTGACGATGACCTGCCCGCTTTCCAGCAGGCCGACCAGCGCGTGCACCGTGCCGATGTCGCGGGCCCACAGCTTGGCCGAGAGACCGTAGCGCGAATCGTTGGCGAGCGCAGCGACGGCGGCCGGCGAGGCGTCGTCGTCGAACGGCGTCACCGTCAGCGCAGGCGCGAAGATCTCCTCCTGCGAAACCCGCATGTCCGCGGCCGCGTCGACCAGGATCGCCGGTTCGAAGAAGTAGCCGCTGCCCGGGCGCGCGTGGCCGCCGCGCAACAGGCGCGCCCCGGCGGCCACGCTGTGGCCGATGATGTCTTCGGCGCGCCGGCGTTGCGCGGCGGAGATCATCGGCCCCACCTGGCTGCCTTCCTCATAGCCCGGTCCGATGCGCAGGCCGTCCATCGCCGCCAGCATGCCCTGCAGCAGGGCCTCGTACGCGGAACGTTGCACGAACACCCGCGAGCCCGCCGCGCAGTACTGCCCGCACTTGAACGTGATCTCGCCGACGATCGCCCTGGCCGCCCGGTCCAGGTCGGCATCGGCGAACACCACCACCGGCGACTTGCCGCCCAGCTCCAGCACCACGCGCTTGAGGTTGCCGCGCGCGGAGGCGGCCATGATCGACTTGCCCACCGCGGTGGAGCCGGTGAAGCTGATGATGTCGACGCCTGCGTGGTCGGCCAGCGCCTGGCCGGCGCTGGCGCCCGCGCCGGTGACGATGTTCACGACGCCGTCCGGGATGCCGACCTGGCGGCACAGGTCGCCGATCAGCAGCGCCGACAGCGGCGCCAGTTCGGCCGGCTTGACCACGGCGGTGCAGCCGGTCGCCAATGCCGCGGCGAGTTTCTGCAGCACCATCAGGAAAGGCGCGTTCCAGGGCGTGATCAGGCCGGCGACGCCGATCGGCTCGCGCAGGAAATAGTCCATGCCCGGTTGCGTGGCCGGGCGCATGGGCACCTCGCCGGAGAGCTTGGTGGCCCAGCCCGCGCAGTCGCGCAGCGCACGCAGGCCCAGCGGCAGGTCGCCGTCGCGGACCGACGCGATGCAGTGGCCGGCATCGAGCGATTCCAGCAAGGCGAACGTCTCTCGCCGGGCCTCGATGGCATCGGCCAGCGCCTGCAGCAGGGCCGCGCGCTGCCAGGCCGGCATGCGCGGCCACGGGCCCTCGCGGAATGCGCGGCGCGCCGCGACCACGGCGAGGTCGATGTCGGCCCCGTCCCCGGCCGCGATGGCGGCGATCGGCTCGCCGGTCGCGGGATCGTCGACCGGCAGCGTCTTCCCGGATGCGCACGGTTGCCAGCGGCCGTCGATGAGGACCGCAGGCGGCCGATCCCGGAGCTGGCGGCGGAGGTGTTGGAGCATCGATGCGGCGTCGGTGCCGGCAGGATCCGTGTCGAGGGGTGTCGGGTTCGGCATGGGAGGAAGGTTCCTGGCGGGGTGGCTCGGCCCGGCGAGCCAAGATGACAATGTCAACTATTGTGGAATAAGTTGATATTGTCAACAAAGAGTCCGGGCGGCCCGGTCAATCCTGGTCGGCGGATTCCAGCGGCGAAAGCCGTCCGAGCAGCGCCTCCAGCTGCGAGCGTTCGTCGGGGCCGAGTCCGGCGACCAGTTCGCGCGCCGTGTCGGCGCGCAGCGACTCCGCGCGCGAATGGATGGCGGTGCCGGTTGCCGTCAGCGCCAGCGGCTGCGGACGCCGTCCGCCGCCGGCGGGGGGTGCAATGAAATCGCGCTCGCGCAGGACCTTGATGATGCGGGCGATCTGCGCCTTGTCGCGGCCGCTGGCGCGGACGATGTCGCTTTGCGTGCATCCCGGATGGCGGGCGACGAAACGCAGGGTGCGCGCTTCCATCGCCGCCAGGCCCACGCCGGCCTCGCGCAGCAGGCGCTGCATGCGGGCCGTGGTACGCCGTTCGATGGCGTTGATCAGGTTGAGGATCTCGATTCCGGGCTGGGCCGACATGTGCGTCCGTATTCCAGGCAGTCCCGGCGGATGGGAAGCGGTGTTGCCGGTGCGCCTATCGTACGTCCGCCTGCGATGGCGGCCGGTCACGGCACCCGCGCGCACACCCATGCATCGACCCGTGCCACGCCGGCGCGCCGCAACGCTTCGGCCGCCGCGTGCAGCGTGGCGCCGGTGGTCATGACGTCGTCGACCAGCGCGACGTGCGCGGGCAGCGGCGGGTCCCGTCGCGTGTCGAATGCGCGGCGCAGGTTGCGCCTGCGCCGCGTGGCGTCGAGTTCGGACTGCGGCGCGGTGGCGCGGATGCGTCGCAGCGCGTCGGGCAGCATCGGCAGGCGCAGGGCCCGGGCGAGCGGCTTCGCCAGCTCCAGCGCCTGATCGTAGCCACGCGAGCGCAGGCGGGCCTGGTGCAGCGGTACCGGGACCAGGGCCTGCGGACGCCCGGCATCGGTGAGGGCCTGCGCCATCAGCTGCGACAGCAGGCGCCCGGCCGCGAGGTCGTGGTGGAACTTGAAGCGCGGCAGCAGGCGGTCGAGCGGGGCGGCGTAGACGAAGGCGGCGTGGGTGGCCTGCACCGGTAGCGGTTTGCGCAGGCAGTCGCCGCAGGCCTGCGGCGCGTCGGCCGCGCCAGGCGTGGCGGGCAGCGGGATCGCGCAGCGGGCACAGGCGTGGCGGTTCCACGGCAGCGAGGCGAAGCAGGCGTCGCACAGGTCGCGCCCGGGCGGGGCGGCCTCGGCGCAGGCCAGGCAGCGCCCCGGCCACAGGCGGCCGAGCAGGCGTTGCCAGCGGCCGTCAACATCCGGGCGGGTCGTTTGGTTGACAGGCATCGACATGCTTTCCAGACTGCCAAGCTTGTCCCGCGCTGTCTGTCAGGAACCTGCCATGCCCACCGTCAGTGAACCCCGCGACCTCGCCGCGGCGACCGCCGAGCCGCGCCACGACTGGAGCCGCCGCGAGGTCGAGGCCCTGCTCGACCTGCCGTTCACCGAGCTGCTGTTCCGCGCCGCCAGCGTACACCGCGCGCATTTCGACCCGGCCGAGGTCCAGGTCAGCACCCTGCTGTCGGTGAAGACCGGCGGTTGTCCGGAGGACTGCGCGTACTGCCCGCAGGCGCAGCGCTACCACACCGGGGTCGAGGCGCAGAAGCTGATGAGCACCGACGATGTGCTGGCGAAGGCGAAACAGGCGAAGGACGCCGGTGCCTCGCGCTTCTGCATGGGCGCGGCGTGGCGCTCGCCCAAGGACCGCGACATCCCCAAGGTCGCCGAGATGATCCGCGAAGTGAAGGCGCTGGGGCTGGAAACCTGCGCCACGCTGGGCATGCTGACCGGCGAGCAGGCCAGCGCGCTCAAGGCCGCGGGCCTGGACTACTACAACCACAACATCGACACCGACCCCGAGTTCTACGGCGACATCATCCACACCCGCGAGATGCAGGACCGCTTCGACACGCTCGCACACGTGCGCGACGCGGGGCTGAAGACCTGCTGCGGCGGCATCGTCGGCATGGGCGAGTCGCGGCGCCAGCGCGCCGGCCTGCTGCAGGCGCTGGCCACGCTGCCGGCGCACCCGGACTCGGTGCCGATCAACCGCCTGGTGCAGGTGGAAGGCACGCCGCTGCACGGCACCGCGGAGCTGGATCCGTTCGAGTTCGTGCGCACGATCGCCGTCGCCCGCATCACCATGCCCAGGTCGATGGTGCGCCTCTCGGCCGGACGCGAGCAGATGAGCGACGAACTGCAGGCGCTGTGCTTCGCCGCCGGCGCCAACTCGATCTTTTACGGCGAGAAACTGCTGACCACCGGCAACCCGGATACCGAGCGCGACCTGGCCCTGTTCGAACGCCTGGGCCTGCGGCCGATGCAGGTGACCGTCGACGCCGGCGACCACGACCACGGCGGCACGGTGCACGCCGATATCGTCCAGTCCGCCTGTTCGTGCGCGGCCTAGCCCGCAACGAGAGGCCGGCAATCATGACCGGGAACGCCTGACATGCCATGGTACGGATGGGCCTACCTCGTGCTGCTGTGCCTGATCGGCGCCGGCGGATTCGTCGCCGGGCTGCGCAGCGGACACCCATTGCTGGCGCTCCTGCAGCTGGCAGCGGTCGCCGTGCTGGGCTGCGGCGTGGCGCTGTACTTCCGCGGCGAGGGCGCCGGCCTCGCCTACGGCGTTGCGCTGCTGTGCGCGCTCGGGGTGCTTGCGTGCAAGACGCTCGCCGACAGGCGGCTCGCCGAACGCGCGCGCATCACGCCGGCCGGTCGCCTGGGCATGGCACTGGGCCAGTTGATGTTGATGCCAGGCGCGGTGCTCGGCGCGCTGGCGTTCTGGGCGCAGCGCGGTGGCTGAGCGTCCCGAGCTGCACGCACGGATCGCGGCGCAGCGCGAGCAGCGTGCCGCGGCCGGGCGCACGCGCGTGCGACGCACGGTGACCCGGCGCGACGGCGTGCGCGTCGAGGTGGATGGCCGCTGGCTGCTGAACTTCTGCAGCAACGACTACCTCGGCCTGTCGCAGCAGTTCGCAGTGGTCAACGCGCTGCAGGACACCGCTGCCCGCGAGGGCGTCGGCAGCACCGCCTCGCACCTGGTCTGCGGCCACCACGCCGTGCACGACGAGCTGGAGCGCGAGCTGGCCCACTGGATCGGCGCGCCGCGCGCGCTGCTGCTGGGCAGCGGATTCCTCGCCAACCTGGCGGTGGTGCAGGCGCTGCTCGGCGATGACGACCTGTGCGTGCAGGACCGCCTCAACCACGCCA
Organism: Luteimonas mephitis DSM 12574; assembly: GCF_000422305.1. Taxonomy (GTDB): domain Bacteria; phylum Pseudomonadota; class Gammaproteobacteria; order Xanthomonadales; family Xanthomonadaceae; genus Luteimonas; species Luteimonas mephitis. Next base: position 186,145 of record NZ_AULN01000013.1, read on the forward strand.
GCCTGGTCGATGCCGCGCGCCTGGCCGGCTGCCGCCTGCGCCGCTATCCGCACGCCGACGCCGACGGCGCGCTGCGCCAGCTGCGTGGCAATCCCGATGGCGCCGCGCTGCTCGCCACCGACGGCGTCTTCAGCATGGACGGCGACATCGCGCCGCTGCGCGAGCTGGCGCTGGCCGCGCAGGCGCAGCACGCGCTGCTGTACGTCGATGACGCGCACGGCGTTGGCGTGGTCGGTCCTGACGGCCGCGGCAGCGTGGCCGCCGCGCGCCTGTCCGGCGCCGCGCCGCTGCAGCTGGTGACGCTGGGCAAGGCGCTGGGCGGCTACGGCGCCGCGGTGCTGGGCGATGCCGACCTGATCGAACACCTCGCCGAAACCGCGCGCCCCTACGTCTACACCACCGCGCTGCCGCCGGCGCAGGCCGCCGCATCGCTCGCCGCGGTGAAGCTGGCGCGGCGCGAAGGCTGGCGCCGCGACAAGCTGCTGGCGCAGGTGGCGCAGTTCCGCCGCCTCGCCGCGCAGCGCGGCCTGGAACTGCTGCCATCGGACACGCCGATCCAGCCGCTGCTGTGCGTCAGCGACGCGCAGGCGCTGGCGATGGCGGCCGCGCTGGAGCAACAGGGGTTCTGGGTCGCCGCGATCCGCCCGCCGACGGTGCCGGAAGGCCGCGCGCGCCTGCGCGTCACGCTGTCGGCGCTGCACGCGCCGGAGGACATCGAGGCGCTGGTGGATGCGCTGGCCGTTGCGACGGAACGGGTCGCGGCCGCCGCCGACGTTGCGCAAGACGCGATTCCACAGCCATGAACGAGACCACCGCCGACACCCGCCGCGCGCTTGCCGCGGTCGTCATCGCGCTGGCCTCGGCGCTGTTCTTCACCCTGACCTACGTGCTCAACCGCGCCAGCGCCATCGATGGCGGGCACTGGGCGTGGACGGCATCGCTGCGCTACCTGATCACGCTGCCGCTGCTGCTGCCGCTGATGCCGTGGCAGGGCGGCGTGGCGCCGGCGTGGCGCGCGATCCGCGCGCATCCGTGGGTATGGCTGCGCTGCAGCGCGATCGGCTTCGTCGGCTTCTACGTGCTGCTTTGCTATGCGGCCGACAGCGGGCCGTCGTGGCTGGTCGCCGGCAGCTTCCAGTTCACCGTGATTGCCGGGATGCTGTGCGCGCCGCTGATCTATCGCGATGCGCGGCGCCGGATCCCGCGCGCGGCGCTGGCCATCGGCGCGGTGATCGTTGCCGGCGTGCTGCTGCTGCAGTTCGGCCACGCTGATGGCGCACTCGACCGTGCCGGCTGGATCGCACTGGCCTGCGTGCTTGGCGCGGCGGTGATGTATCCGCTCGGCAACCGCCTGCTGCTGCTGCACCTGGAGCGCACCGGCGAAGACCTCAACGCGACCCAGCGCGTGTTCGGCATGACCCTGGCCAGCCAGCCGCTGTGGATCGCGATTGCAGCCTTTGCCTGGCACGAGGCCGGCGTCCCGTCCGCGGGGCACGTCTGGCTGGCCGGCGGGGTTGCGCTGAGCGCCGGCGTGATCGCCACCATCCTCTTCTTCCAGGCCACCGGCATGGTCCGCGACAACCCGGCTGCGCTCGGCGCCGCCGAGGCGATGCAGGCGGCCGAGCTGCTGTTCGCCACGGTGCTGGGCGTGGTGTTCCTGCACGAAGCCTGGCCGCGCGGCATTGCCATCTGGGGCGCGGTGCTGGTGGTGCTGGGGATCGTCGCGTTCGCCGCGCTGGTGGCGCGCCGCAGCGCCGGCAGCCTGCCGCGCACGCGCGCGCTGCGGACGGATCGCGGGGCATGAAGGAGAACGACCTGTATATCGAGGAAACCGGCGAAGGCTCGCCGCTGGTGCTGCTGCACGGCTGGGCGATGCACGGTGGCGTGTTCGCACTGCTGGTCGAACGCCTGCGCGAACGCCACCGATTGTTCATCGTCGACCTGCCCGGCCACGGCCGCAGCCGCGACAGCGCCGTGCCGCTGGCGCCCGAAGCCTGCGCCGAAGCGATCGCCGCGCGGGTCCCGCGCGCGCCGTGGTGCGGCTGGTCGCTGGGCGGGCTGGTCGCGCTGCACGCGGCGGCGACGCGGCCCGACGCGGTGCGGGGCCTGGTGATGCTGTGCGCCAGCCCGCGCTTCGTGCGCGGCGACGGCACCGGCGATGATGGATGGAAGTACGGGATGTCGGCGGAGGTCTTCCGCGATTTCGCGACGGGTTTGCGCAGCGACTACCGCGCCACGCTCGACCGCTTCATCGCGCTGGAGGCGTTCGGCTCCGACGACGCGCGCGGCGAACTGCGTACCCTGCGCGCCGAAGTGTTCTCGCGCGGCGAGCCGGCCGCGCACGTGCTCGCCGACGGCCTGGAACTGCTGGAGACCGCCGACCTGCGCGACGAGCTGCCGAAGCTCGCGGTGCCCAGCCTGTGGATCGCCGGTCGCCGCGACCGCCTGGTCGACCCGCGCGCGATGCGCGCGGCCGCAGGCATGGCGCCGAATGCGAAGTTCGCGGTCGTCGAACACGGCGGGCACGCGCCGTTCCTCACCCATGCCGACGAAGTCGCCGCGCTGCTCGACGGTTTCATGCAGGGACTGCCGGCATGAGCAAGGTGTTCGATCCGCGCCAGGTGCGGCGTGCGTTCTCGCGCGCGTCGAGCAGCTACGACGCGGCCGCGGCGCTGCAGCATGAAGTCGAGTCGCGCCTGCTCGAGTCGCTCGACTACCTCGAGGACCGCGTGCCGGACACTATCCTCGACCTCGGCTGCGGCCCCGGTCACGCCGCCGCGGCGATGCGCAAGCGCTGGCCGCGGGCGCGCGTGGTCGCGATGGACATCGCGTTGCCGATGCTGCAGCAGGCGCGGCGGCGCAGCAGCTGGAACCCTTTGCACAAGCCCATCGACCGCATCAACGCCGACGCGCGCGCGCTGCCGCTGGCCGACGACAGCGTCGACGTGCTGTTCTGCAACCTGTGCATGCAGTGGGTCGATGACCTGCCGGCCGCGTTCGCCGGCTTCCGCCGCGTGCTCAAGCCCGGCGGCCTGCTGCTGGTCTCGACCTTCGGTCCCGACACCCTGCAGGAGCTGCGCGAGGCGTTCGCCGCCGCCGACAGCGCGCCGCACGTCAGCCCGTTCGCTTCGATCGCGCAGTTCGGCGATGCGCTGATGCACGCCGGCTTCCACGACCCGGTGCTCGACCGCGACGTGTTCGTGCACGGCCATGACGACCTGCCGGCGCTGATGCACGAGTTGCGCGCGATCGGCGCCACCAACGCGCTGGCGTCGCGCCGGCCCACGCTGACCGGCAAGGCGCGCTTTGCCGCCGCCGCGAGCGCATACGAACACGAGCGCCGCGACGGCCGCCTGCCCGTGACGTGGGAAGTGATCTACGCCCAGGCCTGGGGCCCGCAGCCGGGCGCGCCGATCCGCGAGGGCGGCTTCGACGTGACCTCGATCCCGGTGTCGAAGATCCCGATCCGGCGGCGATGAGGTCCGACGCGGTGGTTCCTGTTCTGCGTGCGATTCAGCGGCGGGATACTGAAAGCAACCAGAACAGGGGCCGACACTCAGCTTTGTCTGCGACAGGCCACGGGAAAATGCGTTGCCAGCAGGAGATGGCCGCCAAAGCGGCGGCCATCCCTGAAATATCCTGCGCGTTCACGGTTCACGGTTCACGGTTCACTGGTCGGGGGTGTACTGCGTTGGAACTCGTAATATGTCAAAACCCACCCGCCGCCTTGTCCATTGCTTACCCATGTGTAAGTCCATGTTTCGGTAATGCCGCCACCCGTATGCGCAATGGTGAGTGTCTCCCCATTGGTTCCGCTGGGTGGCAGCGGAACTGGCGGTTCGCCACCCACATTCGCTCGATCCGACGCGCTCCCCCGAACCGTCTTGATCGATACCAGGAACTCCCCCTTCAAATCAGAACTCTCGAACAAGCCCTGCTTTGAAGGTGCGTCGTGTGCCATCAGCCAATCAATGATTTGACGCCCCTCGCGCGAGGTCACGCCGTAGGTCGCTGTCGAAGTGGTGACAGTCTCTACATCGGATGTGCGGGCATGCGCCGAACCACTCCCTACAAGGCCCAGCGAGAGAGTGATGGCGATGATTGAGGGAATATTCTTCATGAAAACTCTTTGGTAGACAGTCAACTTCGCGATTCGACACAACACACTGGCTTGCAGAATGAAACCGAATGAATGTGCTTGCGAACGCTGAATCAACTTCCCCGCTTCTCTCCTCTCCTCCGCCGGCCTTGTACCTCGTACGCGGTGTACGGACCGTGATCTGCATTACGCGATATCAGCAAGAAGAAAATAGGCCAGGAACTAGCTGTTCGCCGACGATCCAATTGAAGTGCGAAGCCGTCTCCCCGCAAGGTCTCTGGTGCCAGTTGCTTCGATTCAGACACCACCGCCTACACTCGCCGCAACCGTCCTCATCGAAAGCCGCCATGTCCGTCCGGCTCCGCCTCGTCCCGCTCTTGCTTGCCGGCGCGCTGGCGGCTTCGCCCGCGCTCGCGCAGGACGAATACGTCGTCGACCTGTCGCAGATCGACCCGGCGGCGATCCTCGCCAGCGCTGGCGACGTGCTGATGCGCGCGCCGGACGCCGCGATCGACGATCTGTTCCAGGCCACGCATGCCGCTTCGCAGTCGCCGCGCGACGCAAAGATCCTGTGCACGCTGTTCGACCCGCACGCCGACCGCGGCTTCGAGGCGCTCGCCGCCACCGCCAACCGGCTCGGCGCCGACCGCCGCGAACGTTTCGCCATCGCCCTGGCCAACATCGCCGCCGCCGGCCTGCAGAACCCGCGGCAGCCTTACGACGCCATCGCGGCGAAGCAGACACTCAAGTCCGCCGGCGTGACCGCGATGCTGCTGCACGACGATTTCCTGCTCGGCATGACCGCCGAAGGCAACGACGCCGCCGCCCGCGACGCGCGCTGTCGCTCGTTCGGCTGGATGCTCGATGCGCTGCAGGCCGTTCCTGCCCAACAGCGTGTCGCGGCGACGCGACTGATGCTCAACGAAGGACTGGCGCAGCTGGGGCCGCGCTGAGCCGACGCACTCTGTTCTTGCAGGAGCGGCGGAAGCCGCGAGCGTCTTCCTCGCACGTCGCAGGTCGCGGTTTCCGCCGCTCCTGCAACGCGCGGGCCGGCCTCACCACGGCAGCGCGTCGAGGTCGACATTGCCGCCCGTGAGAACCACGCCCACGCGCTGGCCTGCGAAGCGTTCACGATGGCCCAGCACCATCGCCAGCGCGATCGCCGACGACGGCTCGACCAGCAGCTTCATGCGCTGCCACAGCAGCCGCATCGCCGCGATCGTGTCGCCATCGGTGACGGTGAGCACTTCGACGCCGTGTTCGCGCAGCAGCTCGAAATCCGGCGCGCCCAGGGTGCCGCGCAGGCCGTCGCAGATCGTGTCGGGAATGAAGTCGGTGACGCGTTCGCCGCGACGCAGCGATTCGAACGTGTCGGCCGCACCCGCGGGCTCGGCGCCGAACACGCGGCAACCGGGCGCCAGCGCGCGCGTGGCGATCGCGGTGCCCGAGGCCAGTCCGCCGCCGCCGACCGGGACCAAGATCGCGTCGAGCGTGCCGGTCGCATTGAGCAGTTCCATCGTTGCCGTGCCCTGGCCGGCGATCACGCGCGAATCGGTATAGGGATGCACCAGTTCGGCGCCGGTGTCGGCCTGGACTTGTGCGCACATGGCTTCGCGTGCGGCGATGGTCGGCGCGCAGCGGTGCAGGACCGCGCCGTAGCCTTCGATCGCGGCGAGCTTGGCCGCCACCGCGTTGTCCGGCACCACCACGTGGCAGGGGATGCCGCGCGTGCGCGCCGCCAGCGCCAGCGCGCCGCCGTGGTTGCCGGAAGAATGCGTGACCACGCCGCGCGCGGCGGTGGCCTCGTCCAGCGACCACACCGCGTTGCAGGCGCCGCGGAACTTGAATGCACCGGCGCGCTGCAGCGGTTCGGCCTTGAAGTGCAGCGTGCAGCCGGCGATGGCGTCCAGGCCGCGCGAATGCAGCACCGGCGTGACGTGCGCATGCGGCGCGATGCGCGCCGCTGCAGACAGGATGTCGTTGAAACCGGGCAGCGCGGCGTGATCCATGGGCACAGCGTACGATGGGCGAGGCTGTTCAGCTAACAGAACGCCGCTTGGCGAAAATTAAGCACGGATTCAAAGCCCGGGGCCGATGCTGGCCGCAGATAAACAGGGGAAGCCGCCATGTTCCGTCAAATTGCCATTCTCGCCGCCGCCGTCGCACTGGCCGGTTGCGCCACCGATTACAGCTATCGGGGCGGCGCCGGCGGGGATTACTACTACGGGCGGCCGACGGTCGATTACTACGATTACGGCTATGGCGCGCCCTATGGCAGTGCCTATGGCTATCCGGGCAGCTGGTATGGCGGCGTGGGCATCGGCTATGGCTACGGCTACGGTGGTTACGGTTATCCCTACAGCTACTACGGCGGCTACTACCCGCCGTACTGGTGGTACCGGCCGCATCGTCCGCACCGCCCCCACAAGCCGCCGCATGAGGATGTCCCGCCGCGCGTGACCGGCGGCCGCCTGCCGCCGAGCCGGGTGGTCGGCAGCCAGCCGCCACGCAGTCCGGCGCAGGTGATTCCGCGCAACGGCGAGCGGCCGATGCTGCCGCCGCGCCAGGAAGCGCCCTGGCGTGGCCGCGCCGACGCCGGCCCGCCGCCGATGTCGCGGCCGGCGCCGCGTGCGGAGCGCCCGCCGTCCAGCAGCCCTCAACCCGCGCCCAGCTATCGACCGGCTTCCACCCCGCCGCGTCCGGCCCCGCCGGTATCGCGTCCGTCCCGGCCAACTTCGACACCGAGTTTCCGGGAACGTGAACCCGATCGTAAACACGAGCGCTGATGCGCTTGCGTCCGGCGCAAACTGGACGCAAGCTAGGCGCGACTGACCGGTTGCGTCCTTTATTGACGTAATGCGGACTGACCAATGTCGACACCCGGCGGAGTAATCCGGATCCCCCCTGTTCCGCTCTCCGCCGGGCGTCGGCGCCTAGACAAGGCGCCACTGGCGCACCCTCCCCGGAAATGAAAAGGGGCCGAATGTCCCCCGACATTCGGCCCCGTTGCTACCCCGTCGTGCGCCTGGCCGGCCCTGTTCCGATTTCCAGCCTGCGCCCCCTCGCGCTTGCCACGTCGGGTGCAACGGGACAGTTTGCAGGAAGCGTGCCAACTGCTTCGGTGCGTCGCGATCGTCCGCCAGGGCCTAGAATGCCTCCCCTCCGTTTTGTGGCCGTGCGCACGGTTTCGCCGTCGCCTGCGGCATCGCTTCCTTTCCGCGCGGCGCCCGGCATCGCATGACCGATTCTTTCCATCGCTACGACGTCATCGTGATTGGCGGCGGCCACGCCGGCACCGAGGCCGCGCTCGCTTCCGCGCGCGCCGGTGCGCGCACGCTGCTGCTCACGCACAACATCGAGACCGTCGGCGCGATGAGCTGCAACCCGGCCATCGGCGGGATCGGCAAGGGCCACCTGGTGCGCGAGATCGATGCACTCGGCGGAGTGATGGCGAAAGCCGCCGACGCCGCCGGCATCCAGTGGCGCCGGCTCAACGCGTCTAAGGGGCCCGCGGTGCGCGCGACGCGCTGCCAGGCCGATCGCGGCCTGTATCGCACCTTCATCCGTCGCGCGGTGGAAGCGCAGCCGAACCTCACCATCTTCCAGTCCGCGGTCGACGACCTGCTGATCGAGTCCGACGGCAGCGGGCACGACCGCGTGCGCGGCGCGCTCACCAACACCGGCCTGCGCTTCGAGGCGCCGGCGGTGGTACTGACCGCCGGCACGTTCCTCGCCGGCAAGATCCATGTCGGCCAGACCCAGTACGCGGCCGGACGCATGGGCGATCCGCCGGCCACCACGCTCGCCGCGAAGCTGCGCGAGCGCCCGTTCGTGGTCGACCGCCTCAAGACCGGCACCCCGCCGCGCATCGACGGCCGCACGCTCGACTATTCGGTGATGGACGAACAGCCCGGCGACGACCCGCGCCCGGTGTTCTCGTTCATGGGTTCGCGCGCGGACCATCCGCGCCAGGTCTCCTGCTGGATCACCCATACCTCCGAACGCACCCACGAGATCATCCGCGGCGCGCTGGATCGCTCGCCGCTGTATTCCGGCCAGATCGAGGGCATCGGTCCGCGCTACTGCCCGTCGATCGAGGACAAGGTAGTGCGCTTCGCCGAGAAGGCCTCGCACCAGATCTTCGTCGAGCCCGAAGGGCTGGATGTCAGCGAGATCTATCCCAACGGGATTTCCACCTCGCTGCCGTTCGACGTGCAGCTGGCGCTGGTGCGGTCGATCCGCGGCTTCGAGTGCGCGCACATCACCCGCGCCGGCTACGCGATCGAGTACGACTTCTTCGACCCGCGCGGATTGAAGGCTTCGCTGGAAACCAAATCCGTGGCCGGGCTGTTCTTCGCCGGCCAGATCAACGGCACCACCGGCTACGAGGAGGCCGCGGCGCAGGGGCTGGTGGCCGGGCTCAACGCCGCGCGCTTCGTGCAGGAACGCGACGCCTGGTCGCCGCGTCGCGACCAGGCCTACATCGGCGTGCTGATCGACGACCTGATCACCCAGGGCACGATCGAGCCGTACCGCATGTTCACCTCGCGCGCCGAGTACCGGCTGCAGCTGCGCGAGGACAACGCCGACCTGCGCCTGACCGGCATCGGCCGCGAGCTGGGCCTGGTCGACGACGCGCGCTGGGACGCGTTTGCCCGCAAGCGCGATGCGGTGGCTGCCGAGACGCAGCGCCTTGGCGCGCTGTGGGCCTCGCCCAACAACGCCGCCGGCCGCGACGCGGTGGCCACGCTGGGCATCGAGCTCAGCCGCGAGAGCAGCGGGCTCGACCTGCTGCGCCGTCCGGAACTCGATTACGCAAGGCTGGTTTCGGTGCCGTCCTTCGCACCGGCAACAGGCGACCCGGCGGTGGCCGAGCAGGTCGAGATCGAGGCCAAGTATTCGGGCTACCTCGAGCGCCAGCGCGAGGAGATCGCGCGTGCGCAGCGCCACGAGGCCATGGCGATCCCCGGCGGGTTCGACTATGCGGCGGTGCGCGGGTTGTCGGCCGAGGTGCGGCAAAAGTTCGAACGCGTGCGGCCGCAGACCGTCGGCCAGGCCCAGCGCATTCCCGGCGTCACCCCGGCGGCGGTCTCGCTGCTGCTGGTGCACCTGTCGCGGGCGCACCGCGAGGTGGCGTAGGTCGGGGCTAAGTCCCGCGACACGTGGTGTCCGGAATCCGGCTGCACGAATGCAAACGCCGGTGCCGACTCCGGGCGTCGGGGGCGTAGCCCCGACCTGTGGTTCCGCGGGGAACGTTTGATTCGTTGCTGGAGCGCCGCATGGGCGCGATGGTTTTCCCTGTGGAGCATCGCGCGCATGGGGGGCTCCTGCAGAACGGCGTCAGTGTTTCAGGGCCTTGGCGAAGGCCGCGGCCAGCGCATTGTCAGGGGGCGGCGCCGCCGGTTTCGGCGGGCGTGCATCGCGGCGCACGCCGCGGTTGTCGGCGCTGCGTCCGCCTGCGTCGCGTCCGCGTGCATCACGCCCGCCCGCACCAGGCGCATTGGCATTGCGTCCGTCGCCCGGCCTGCCTTCGCCCGGCGCGTCGTCCAGCCGCCGCGTCAGCGCGATGCGCTTGCGCGCCACGTCGACCTCCAGCACCTTGACCTTGACGATGTCACCGGCCTTGACCACTTCGCGCGGGTCCTTGACGAAGCGGTCGGCGAGCGCCGAAATGTGCACCAGCCCGTCCTGGTGCACGCCGATGTCGACGAAGGCGCCGAACGCGGCGACGTTGCTCACCACGCCCTCCAGCACCATGCCGACGCGCAGGTCCTTGATGTCCTCGACGCCTTCGGCGAAACGCGCGGCCTTGAACTCGGGGCGCGGGTCGCGGCCGGGCTTCTCGAGCTCCTTCAGGATGTCGCGCACGGTCGGCACGCCGAAGCGTTCATCGGTGTAGCGCTCTGCCTTCAGCCCGCGCACGAACGCGCCGTCGCCGATGATCCGGGCAACGTCGCGGCCGCTTTCCGCCACGATCCGCTCGACCACCGGGTAGGCCTCCGGATGCACCGCGGAGGCGTCCAGCGGCTGGTCGCCGTCGGCGATGCGCAGGAAGCCGGCGCACTGTTCGAACGTCTTCTCGCCCAGCCGCGGCACCTTGAGCAGTTCGCTGCGGCGCTTGAACGGACCGTTGGCATCGCGGTGCACGACGATGTTCCCGGCCACCGTCGCCGACAGCCCCGACACGCGCGCCAGCAGCGCGGCCGACGCGGTGTTGACGTGCACGCCGACCGCGTTGACGCAGTCCTCCACGCGCGCGTCGAGTGCGCGCGCCAGCCGGTACTGGTCGACGTCGTGCTGGTACTGGCCGACGCCGATCGACTTGGGATCGATCTTCACCAGTTCGGCCAGCGGATCCTGCAGCCGGCGCGCGATCGACACCGCGCCGCGCAGCGAGACGTCGAGGTCGGGGAACTCGCTGGCCGCCAGCTCGGAGGCCGAGTACACCGACGCACCGGCCTCGCTGACCACGATCTTCTGCAGCCTGGATTCGGGATGGCGCGCGATCAGCTCGCCGGCGAGCCGGTCGGTTTCGCGGCTGGCGGTGCCGTTGCCGATCGCGACCAGCGCCACGTCGTGCGCCTTGCACAGCTTCGCCAGCGACTGCAGCGACTGGTCCCACTGCCTGCGCGGCTCGTGCGGGTAGATGGTGTCGGTGGCGACCAGCTTGCCGGTGGCATCGACCACCGCGACCTTCACCCCGGTGCGCAGGCCGGGGTCGAGTCCCAGCACCGCCTTTGGCCCGGCCGGCGCGGCCAGCAGCAGGTCCTTGAGGTTGTCGCCGAACACCGCGATCGCCTCGGCCTCGGCCTTCTCGCGCGCCTGGTTGAACAGGTCGAGCATCAGGTGCAGCTGCAGCTTCGCGCGCCAGGCCAGGCGGCAGGCGTTGCCGAGCCAGGCATCGGCGGCGTTGTTGTCGATGCGGATGCCGGCGTGCAGGGCAACGCGGCCCTCGGCGTAGGCATTGCCGGCCTCGACGTCGGCGCCGGGATCGAGTTCGAGCTGCAGGAACTCCTCGCGCCGGCCGCGGAACAGGGCGAGCAGGCGGTGCGACGGGATCTTCGCCAGCGGCTCGGCGTGGTCGAAGTAGTCGCGATACTTCGCGCCGGCCTCTTCCTTGCCGTCGGCGACGCGCGCGCGGATCACGCCGTTGGCCGACAGCCATTCACGCAACTCGCCGACCAGCGCGGCGTTCTCGCCCCAGCGTTCGATCAGGATCGCGCGCGCGCCTTCCAGCGCGGCCTTGGCATCGGCCACGCCGCGCTCGGCATCGACGAACGCCGCAGCAAACGTCTCCGGCACGCGGGACGGGTCGGCGAGCAGGCCGTCGGCCAGCGGTTCCAGCCCGGCCTCGCGCGCGATTTGCGCGCGCGTGCGGCGCCTGGGCTTGTAGGGCAGGTACAGGTCCTCGAGCCGCGACTTGCTGTCGGCCGCTTCGATGTCGGCGCGCAGCGCGTCGTCGAGCTTGCCCTGCTCGTCGATGCTGGCCAGGATCGCGGCGCGACGGTCCTCCAGTTCGCGCAGGTAGGCCAGCCGCGTTTCCAGGTTGCGCAGCTGGGTGTCGTCGAGGCCCTCGGTGACTTCCTTGCGGTAGCGCGCGATGAACGGCACCGTCGCGCCCTCGTCGAGCAGGCCCACGGCCGCTTCGACCTGTGCGGGCCGGGCGCCGATCTCGTCGGCGATGGTGGCGGCGATCTTGCGCGCGAGCGCGGGGGAAAGGGCCTGCATCGTGTCCGGGTTCCATGCGACATGCGTCGCGATGCCCGCATTGTCGCAACGCCGCGCCTGCGGCGACAGGTTGACAGCGCATCGACTTGCCGCTGCGCGATGCCCAGCGCGGAGCCAGCGTCAGAGCCGGCGCTGGGCGCGGTCGTCGCGTGCGCGCCGCCGCCACGGCAGCGGGATCGCGAACAGCATCAGCGCCAGCCACGCCAGTCGGCTGGACCAGCTTTCGCGGTCGGGCGCCTGCAGGGCGCGGGCTTCGTCGCTGTCGGCGTCGAGCGCGTACTCGCCGGCGTCGATGGCCTGCAACACCCGGCGCGCGCGCTCGGCGTCGCAGTCGGCCACGCGCAGCTTCACCCCGCCAACCGCCAGCCGCCACTCCCAGTTCGCCATCGCCAGGTGCTCGTCGCCCAGGTGCGCGTCGATGCCTTCCGACACCAGCCGTCCGCGCGCGAGGTGCGCCTCGATCGGATCGGTGTAGTGGGCGACGGTGGTGAACATCGTGCAGCGATGATGCGCCGCCACCGCCAATCGCGCCATGCCGGTCGAGGCGCGGAGCCGTCGGACCGGCCGTGCAGTGCGAACGCGGGATCAGGCCAGGTGCGGGCCGGCGACCCTGGCCTGCTGCGGCTGTTCGAGCGCCTGCGCCTGCTGCCGGGCCTGCCGCGCGTCGGTCTCCGCGACCCGCTGCGTGCTCTGCCGCAGCGACGTGGCCATCGCGCCGACGGTGTCGACGCTCACGCGCAGGTGGGACGGATCGTCGAGCCTGCCCTGCACGCCGAAGGTGCGGCTGGCGTCCGGACTCATCAGCACGTGGTCCACGCGCGACCCGCCCGCGGCATGGACCTCGGCGGCCAGCGAACCGGCCAGCTGCCGGCTGCGCAGGTCCGGCTGCCCGCCAACCTGTGCATCGTGGGTGAATACGCCGCGCTCGGCGCCCCGGTACAGCGGGAAGGCGGCGTGGTGCGGGTCGTCGATGAGCAACGAGGCGTGACCATCGCCGCGGGCGGGTGCCGCATGTACCGGTGGTTCGGGGCTGTGGCGCAGCGTGCGCAGGCGCTCCAGCACTTCGTGTCATCTGCCGGGTGCGGGCATCCAGGCTGGGCTGCACGACGTCTTCCATGGCGTGCCGCGTCACCGCTTCGTGCGCGACGTCGTGCCGACGTCAACTATGCGTTGCATGGGAACATGGCCGATCCGGTGATGGCGTGGTACGCCCGCCTCGGTGACTTCGAGGAGGCGTACTGGCTGTTGCAACACGGGGGTGATCCGACCGTGAAGACCACTCCGCCACCGGAATACACCGGCAGCGAGAACCTTGAAGGCTGGCCGATCCTGGAAGCGATCCATTACCTGCCGGTCCAGCCCAGGGGCGAGGAGTGGCAGCGCAAGTGCCAGGTCTGGCTGCGCGAGCATGGTATCGCGCGCCCGCCCATGCCGGAGTTCCTGCGCAAGGATCGCGCAACCTTCGGGCTGCCGACCGACGAGAAGGACATCCCGCTGCCATAGCTGGTTCGGCTGCTTTCGGAGTGTCGGTAACTTCCCGCCGCTGTCCGTTCGCATGGATGGCGCGGATGCGCCGCGCCCGTGCCGGCTGGAGTAGGCTTCGCACCATGAACAACGCCCTCGCCACGATCGTCGCATGCGCGTTGCTGGCCGGTTGCCAGCAGGTGCCGCGGCCTGAAACCACCACCGACGCCGCCGGCAACACCCTGACCCAGTGGCCGGTTCCTGCCGCTGCCGGGTCCGCGCAGCCGGACCTGTCGCTGGCACCCGACGGCCGGCTGCTGCTGAGCTGGATCAAGCCGTACGACAAGAGCCGGCACGCGCTGCAGTACACCACTTTCGATCGCCAGGGGCCGTGGCAGTGGACGCCGAAGACGATCGCGGTGGGCGCGTCGATGGTGGTCAACTGGGCCGATACGCCGCATGTGGCCGCCACCGCCGACGGCACGATCTGGGCGCACTGGCTGCAGAAGACGCGTGGCGAAGATGGCGGTGCGGCGTATGACGTCATCGTCACGCATTCGGTCGACGACGGCCTGACCTGGAGCGCGCCGGTGCGTGCGCACGACGACGGCAAGGCGGTCGAGCATGGCTTTGTCTCGTTCTGGCCCGCGGCCCGCGACCGGCTCGGGATGGCGTGGCTGGACGGACGCAATACCGGCGGCGCGCACGCGGCGCATGCCGCGCACGATGGTGGCAACGGCACGGCCGAAGGCGCGGGCATGATGTCGCTGCGCGCGGCGACCATCGACACCGCGTCGCGGATCGCCGATGCCGTGGAAGTCGATCCGTCGGTCTGCGACTGCTGCGGCACCGACGTGGCCGTGACCGCGCGCGGGCCGCTGCTGGTCTATCGCGACCGCACCGACAACGAGATCCGCGACATCCATGCCACGCGGCTGGAAGGCGACGCCTGGCGCGCGTCGCGTGTCGTGCATGCCGATGGCTGGAAGATCGCGGCCTGCCCGGTGAACGGCCCCGCGGTGGCCGCCGCCGGCGACAACGCAGTCGTGGCCTGGTACAGCGCCGCCGGCGATATGCCAAAGGTGCAGCTGGCTTACAGCGTCGACGCGGGTGACACGTTCGCCGCGCCGGTGCAGGTGGATGCGGGCGAAGCGGTGCAGGGCCGCGTGGACGTGGCGCTGGACGCGAAGCAGGCCTGGGTGGCGTGGCTGCGCGAAGACGCCGCTGGACAGTCGCTGTGGCTGGCCCGCTACGCGCCGGATCTGTCGCGCGAACTATCGCGCACGCAGGTCGCGAAATTGCAGGGGCGCGGGCGCGCCACCGGCTTCCCGAAGCTGGCCGTGCGCGACGGCGAGGCGTTCCTGGTCTGGACCGATGTGGCGGCCGGCGTGCCGCAGCTGCACGGGATGCGGATCGCACCGCCGCGCTGAGCGTGCGGTGGCGTCAGCGCAGCAGTTCGAACACCACGTTGACCGACTCGATGTATTCGACTTCGGGCTGCACGTAGCGGCCCGGGTCGATCCGCGAGCCGGTCACCTCGATGCGGTCGAGGGTGGTGGCGCCGTACTGGTTCTCGTAACGCGAATTGATGCTGCCGATGCTGTACACCGGGCCCAGCCGCGCGCCGAACGCCGTGGCCATCTCGCCTGCCTGGGCGCGCGCATCGGCGACCGCCTTCTTCCGGGCCTCTTCGCGCAGCGCGCCCTTGCGGCTGGATTCGAACGCGACGCTGCCAATGCCATGCGCGCCCGAGGCAAGCCCGTTGTCGAGGAACTCGTTGAGTCGATCGATGTCCTCCAGCAGCACGGTGACGCTGCGCGAGGCGACGAAGCCGTTGCTGGTGCGCTTGCCTTCGTCGTCGTAATCGACGTCTTCGGAGGCATCGAGGCTGGACGCGGCGATGTCGTCGTCGGCGACGCCGTAGGCGTGGAGGCCATCGAGCAGCCGGTTGACCGCGGCATCGACGGCCTGCTTGGCCGGCAACGGCCGTGGCGCGCGCTGCTCGAAGTCGAACTGTACGCGGGCGCTGTCCGGCTTCACGGAGACCTTGCCCTGGCCGGACGCGACGACGTGCGGGGCGTCCGGAAGCGGGGTGCCGGCGAAGGCGGTGGTGCAGCCCAGCAGCACGAGGGAAGCGAACAGGGTGCGCATGGAAGGACTCCGGGAATGGATTCGTCGCGGCGGCCGGATGGCTCCCAAGGGTTGCATGCATTGCCCGGCCATGTCACCTCAAGTGCGGCAGGGGAAGTGCCGGCCGGAAGGCGAAGATCCGTCGCTGCGCCCGGGATGTCGGTCGACCCGCGCGCCTGCGAATGCGCGCGGGCATCCGCAGCGCCCGGTCCGGCGGCTACTTCTCCTTGCGCCAGTTCACCGAGCCGCGGTTCTCCACGGAGCTGGATTCGACTTCGATGTCGAAGCCCTTGCGCAGCAGGTACTTGAGCGTGAGCACCTGGCCGGTGCCCAGCAGCGAGACGCCAAAGCCGACGTACAGCCGCGGCGAAAGCTGCTTGCCGACGCCCAGCACGCTGCCGCCGAGCGCGCGCGACTCCATCACCCCGGCGTCGTCGAGGCCGATCTTGCTGCCGATCTGCCCGGCCAGCAGGCTGCCGCCGGCATTGAGCGCGGTGGTGGCGGCGTTGAGCTGGTTGCTCTCGTCGCTCGACAGGTTGGCGGTGGAGCGGCCGAGCGCGAGGTAGGACAGCGCCTCGGAATCGTTGGTGGCCGGATCCGTCCACACCCTCGCCTGCGGTGAAGACGCGCGGCCGGTGACGTCGATGCCGGCGGTGATGTCCTGTGCTTCGATCCGGCGCTCGGCGCGGATGTCGAGGATCGGATCCGAGACGGGGCTGTTCGACCACACCAGGTGGCCGCGGGTGATCTGCAGCTTCTGCCCGTAGGCCGCGTACTTGCCGCCGACCTCGAGGTTGCCGGTCGCGGTCATCTCGCGCCCCGGCACCGCGCGCACGCGCATCTCGCCGCCGAGCGTGCCGTCGAGGCCGAAGCCCTTGAGCTTCACGTCCTCGCCCATGGCCAGGGCCAGGTCGAGGTCGAGCGGCGAGGCGCCGGTGCGTTCGGGGTCGACCGGATCGAGGACCACGACGTCGGACGAGGTGGACACGCCTTCGTCGAGGCGCTCCAGGTCGATCAGTGCGCTGGGCACGGTCACCTTGCCCGAGACGCTGAGCGGCTGGCGCGCGGCATAGCGCACGGTGATGTCGGGGCTGGCGATGGCGCGCAGGTCGCGGGTGTTGGACAGCAGCACCTCGTCGCCGTGCACGCGCAGCACCAGCGGCATGTCGTCGCCGCGCCAGCCCAGGCTGCCGTCCAGGCGCAGGATGCCGGCCCCGGTGACGCTGTCCGGCGGCGCGGAACGCACGCTGCCGGTGATGCGCGCGGTGCCGTCGGCCAGTGCGTCCAGGCGCACGTCGCCGCTGTCCAGCGCGATGCCCAGCGCCGGCAGTTCGGTGCTGAAGCCGGTGAGCCGGGCCTGCCCGCCCAGCGCCGGTTCGGCGCGCGTGCCGGCGAGGGTGACATGGCCGCTGAGCCTGCCGGCGGGCTCGACGATGTCCTGCGAGAACAGTTCCAGCCAGGTCAGCTCGTCGGTATCGACGTCGACTTCGCCGGAGAGCGGCGAGTTTGCGTCCCAGCCGGTGGCGACGCGCGCATTGATGCGGCCGTCGTCGTTGAGCGCGCTGGAGAGCATGGCGTTGATCCGCTGCGGGTTGAAGTCGGCGTCGAGGTTGAGGTTGCGGTAGCGGATGACGTCGTGGCGCGCGCGCTGGCTCATGCGCAGGCCGCCCTCGGTGGAGGACACGTTCACCCGGCCCTGCCAGGCGTTGCCGGCCGGGCGAAGCTGGCCGTCGAGCGCGATTTCGCCGCGCAGCACCCATGGCCGGCCTTCCTCGCGTTCGGGCAGGTAGGGCGTGGCCAGCGACAGCGGCAGCCCGTGGCCTTCGACGGCAAGACCGCGGCGCGGCCAGTCGGCGCTGGCGCACAGCGTGCCGCCGTCGCTGGCGGCGAAGCAGCTTTGCGACAGCGTCCAGTTGCGCCCTTGCTGCGCATAGCGCGCCGGCGACTGCAGGCGCCAGCTCGCGCCCTTTGCCGGCGCGAGCTGCAGCGAGGCCAGCATGCCCTGCCAGTTGGCGCCGGTCTTCCGTGCGCTGCCGGCCAGGTCCAGCGCGCCGATCGCGCCGCGTGCGCTGGCGTCGAGCTGCAGGTTCTCGACCGCGCCGGTCGCATCGATGCGCACGGCGTCGAGCGCGACGCCGGCATGGACGCCCTGCGCCGACAGCGCCAGCGCGCCGCTGCCGCGATGCCAGGGCAGGCGGCCCTTCGCGAGCAGCGACGCGGCGCCGTAGTCGCCGTACTTCAGGCCGGCGCCGGCGAGGTCGGCTTCAACATCGGGCGCGTTGCGCGGGCCGGCGAGGCGCAGGGTGCCGCGCAGCGTGCCGGCGGCATCGGGCAGCAGGTCGTCCAGGTGCAGCGGCGACAGCCGCGCGTCGATCGCGATCGCGTTGGCCACCCGGCCCTCGGCGTCGATGCGGCTGTTGCCCGCGCTCAGCGCGATTTCGCCCGAATAGACCGGCTGCACCGTGGAGCTGGCCAGCGCCTTGAACTCGGCGCGGGCGCGCCCCTTGAGCGCGCGGCCGCGCAGCTGGCCGCCGATGCGCGGGATGTCGACGGTGGCATCCACGCCGCCGTCCTCGCGCGCGCTGCCCTTGCTGGCGATGTCGGCATCGACCGCGCCGGTCCAGCCGTCGACGAAGAAGCCCGGATCGAAACCGTCGAGCGTCGCCCGTGCGTCCCAGTGCAGCCGCGGCGCGGTGCCGGCCTGGCCTTCGACGTCGATGCGGCCGCGGTCGAGCGCGAGATTCACGGTCCCGGAATACGTTTCGCCGCGCGCCGTGACGTCGGCCTTGCCGTCGAGCGCACGGCCGCGCAGGGTTCCGGTGAGCGAGGGCACCGACAGCGTGGCGTCGAAGCCGCCGGCATCGAGCGCGCGGCCCTGCGTAGCGATCTTGCCGTCGATGTCGCCATCCCAGCCGGCGGCGAAGTAGCCCGGATCGAAGCCGTCGAGGGTGGCGTCGAGCTTCCAGCTGGTCGCGGGGTTCCACGCGATCTCGCCGCGCGCGTCGAACGTCCCCGTCGGCGTTGTCGCACGCAGCGTCTTGAGCGTCATGCCGCCGTCGTGGCCGCGGCCATCGAGCGTCACCGCCGCGCGGTCGCCGTTGCGCGCGACGTCGGCCTTGCCCACCGCCGCCCACGCGGCGGTGGTGCCGGCCAGGCCGAGGTCGGCGTCGACCGCAATCAGCGGCGTGGCCCCGGTGCCGGCGACCGGATCGGCCGGCGCGCCGCCGAACCGCAGGCCGCGCGCGTTGACCGCGTAGCGGAACGTGGCCTGCGTGCCGTCGCTGAAATCGCCGCGCCCGCGCGCGGTGACGGTGCCATCGAAGATCTCCAGCTCCAGCGGTTCGAACGCCAGCACCTTGTTCTCCAGCATCAGCTTCGAGGGACGCACGGTGGCGCGCAGTTCGCCCTGTTCGAACCGGCCCTGCACGGTGGCGCTGCCGCCGATGCCGTCGGCGCGCAGCTGCAGCGACGTCGGCGTCGGGCTGGGCTCGCTGGCACCCGCGAGCAGCGCGGTGTCGAGCCGGTCGGCCTGCGCCCGCAGCTGCCAGACGGGCGTGTCCTTGCCGCGCAGCTGCAGCGTGGCGCGCACAGGGCCGGGCAGCGCGCCGCCGATGCCGACGTCCATGCGCTGCAGGTTGCCGCGCGCCACCAGGCCCACCCGCAATGGCGCGCGCTGGAGAGGCGACGCGCTGTTGCCCGTCACCGGGATCACCAAGGTGGCGGTGAGGTCGGTGCGGTAATCGTCGCGCGGCGCGTAGTCGCCATGCGCGGTGAAGCGGCCGCGGTCGCTGTCGACCACGACGTGTTCGAGGTGCAACTGCTGCTCGCGCGCGTCGAGGCCGCCGCGCACGCTGCGGATGTCGATCAGGTGTTCGCCTTCCTGCGAGATGCTCAAGCCGTCGATGCGGATCGCGTCGGCCTGCAGCCCCAGCGGCGGGGTGATGTCGGGCAGCACCTCGGGCCACGTCGGCAGTTCGAACGGCGAGTCGGTTTTCGGCAGGTCGAGCGTGGCGCCCTCGACGATCATCGTGTCCAGGCGCAGCAGCCTGCCGAGCAGTGGGCGGATGTCGGGGTCGATCACGATCCGGCGCGCGGTGAACGTCAGCGTGCCCGGCTTCGCGCATTGCCCATAGGGCACCGGCTCGCCGTCCTTTTGCGGGCAGGTCTTCTGCACGAAGCGCACGTCGTGCATCGTCAACGGTCCGCTGGCCGGTCCTTCGGCCCGGCTCCACGACAGGCTGGTGCCCGCGGGCAGCCTCGCCTTGACCTGCGCGAGCAGGAAGTCACGCCCGCCCAGCGTGGACAGCAGCCACCACGCCACAACCAGCACCAGCAGCGCCAGGCCCACGGCGGTGAACGCGCTGCGCCGCGCGAGCACCCTGGCACGCGCACGGCGGCGGGCACGCAGCTCGGCGATGCGCGCTTCGCGCTGCTCGGGGGTGAGGTCGGGGTCGATGCGGCGGCGGTGGCGGAAGCCCGGGGCCATGCTCAGAACTCCGCCCCGATGCTCAGGCCGATCGTGAACGGCGAGTCGGGATGGTCGAGGCCGTGTGCGATGTCGAAGCGCAGCGGCCCCACCGGCGATTTCCAGCGCACGCCGACGCCGACGCCGGTGTGCCAGTCGACGTCGGTGCCGTCGAACGCGCTGCCGCCGTCGACGAAGGTAGCAAAGCCCCAGCTGTCGTTGAAGTAATGCTCGAACTCGCCGCTGGCGGTGACCACGTTCTTGGCGCCGGTCGAGAACTTGCCGAGGCGCGGGCCGACCTCGCGCCATTCGTAGCCGCGGATGCTGCGGTCTCCGCCGGCGTAGAAGCGCAGGCTCGGCGGCATCGCGGTCAGCGCGTCGGTGAAGGTGTGGCCGATCTCGCCGCGCACGATCAGCCGGTTGCGTTCGCCCAGTCCCTTGAACCAGCTCGCGCGCGCATGCACCTGGAAGAAGTTCGCGTCCGAGCCCGCCCCTTCGAGGCCGCCGCGCAGCATCACCGAGCCGCCGATCCCGCGGCGCGGAAACAGCTTGTCGTCGACGTCGATGTACTCGGCCCGCAGCGCCGGAAACGCGAACGTCGCGAAGCGGTACTGGGTGGGTGTGTCCGGGTCGCCGTCGTCCTCGGCCACGTAGGCCCAGCGCTCACGCAGCACGTGCAGCGAGGCGACCAGGTTCAGGTTGCGGTTGTACTGGCCGCTGCGGCTGGCCACGAACTCGATCCGGCGCGAATCGATGTAATCGGTCTGTTCGTCGGCGAACTGCAGGCTGGCGGTGTACCAGCCGTCGAGCCAGGCGAACGCGGGGATCCGGTACTGCAGCGTGAGCGTCTTGCGCTTCTGCGCGTAATCCACCTGCGCCAGCGCCTTGTGCCCGCGCTGGTTGACGTAGCGCCGCTCCAGGCCGAAGCGCACGCCGGCGCCGCTCTCTGTGCCGTAGCTCACGCCGGCGGTGTAGACGTCGCGCTTGGCCGGCGTCAGCGCCACCTGCACCGGCACCTGCCCGTCGACCGCATCCTCGGGGCGCGGCTGGATGTCGATGCGGCTGAAGTAGTCCAGCGCGATCAGCGACTGGCGCAGCCGGTCCAGGCGGCCCTGGTGGTAGTACTCGCCTGCCTTCCAGTACACCAGCTTGTCCAGCAGCCGGTTGCTGACCACCGGTTTCGGCGACTGGGTGAAGGTGGTCACGCCCATGTCATAGCGCTCGCCGCTGGTCCACACCAGGTCGATGTCGGCCGCGTTCTGCGCGCGCGTCACCTCGACCCGGTGCGAGGCGAAGTCGGCGTCGAAGTAGCCGCGCTCGGCCAGGCGCCGGGTGATGCGGGTCTTGCTGGCCTCGTACAGCGCGTGGTTGAAGACCTCGCCGGTGTTGGGCCTGAACTTGCCCAGGTCCTGCTTCAGGTAGCGGTCGCGGCCGCCGGCGCCGAGGATCGCGATGTCGGCGTCGCGCACCCGCACCGGTTCACCGGGATCGATGGTGATCACCACGTCGGTAGCGCCGTTGCCGTTGCCATTGCCGCCATTGCTGCGGCTGCGTTCCACCGTGATCTGCGGCGAGTAGTAGCCGAACGGCTCCAGCGCCTCGCGCGCCTCGTCGTCGGCCTCGCGCACCAGGTAGCCCAGGCGCCTGCCGGCCACGTCCTTGCCGATCGCATCGACCAGCGACAGGGAGGTCCGCACGTTCTCGGTCATGGCCTCGTCGAGACCATGGATTTCGACCGAACGCACGGTCGCCGCGTCGACGGCGCCGCAGGCGAACAGGAGCAGGGCTGCGGCGGCGATGCGGGGGAGGGCCGGGGGCATGCGGGGAGAATAACCGGCATGCGTCAAAAGGCGATTAACGGGTAGATCACAAGACCAGGTGAATGTCATGTGCGAGCGGCTTCAGCCGCGAGCCGTTGTCCTGGCGCTTGCGGTGGCGAGGCGCTTGGGATGGCTTGGTGTTTGGAATGGCTTGGCATTTGTAGGAGCGGCGGAAGCCGCGATGCTTTGCCGGTAAAGCATCGCGGCTTCCGCCGCTCCTACAAGAGCAATGGCAACGCGGTCCAGGCTCAGCCCGACAGGTGCTCGATCGCGGCCACGCTGCCGAGGCGCTCGGACAGCCGCCGCAGCAGCGCGAGGCGGTTGTTGCGCAGCGCGATGTCGTCGGCGTTGACCATCACGCTGTCGAAGAAGGCGTCCACCTGCGGCCGCAGCCGCGCCAGGTGCGCGAGCGCGTCGACGTAGTCGCCATGGGCCAGCGCGTGGCCGGTCTCGGCATAGACCGCCTCGACGGCCTCGGCCAGTGCAGCCTCGGCCGGCTCCTTCAGCAGGGACGGATCGATCGTCGCAGGGATGCCGTCGCCGGCCTTCTTCAGGATGTTGTTGATGCGCTTGTTGGCCGCGGCCAGTGCCTCGGCCTCCGGCAGCTGCGCGAAGGTGCCGATGGCGTCGATGCGGCGGTCGAAGTCGTACAGCGAGGCCGGGCGCAGCTCGGCGACGGCGTTGAAGTGCTGCACCGGTACGCCCTTGTCGGCGTAGTAGCCGCGGAGGCGGTCGAGGATGAAGTCCTTCAAGTGCGGCACCTGATCCGTAACGCAGTTGACGACGCCAATTGTGAACTTCTCGTCGAACTGCTCTCCCAGAATCGACTCAAGTGCCGACATGAGTTCTTTCGATGAAATATCCAGACTTTCAAGAACTTCGACAGACCTTTCCAGTTCACTCGCAGAGGGAAGATCTGCGCTCAACACCTTGCTGTTGCATCTAATGGAGGCATCTGCGAGCAATCTATTCAAATCAAGATCGAACCCGCTTTCGATCACCGTCCGCGCCAGCCCCAGTGCATTGCGCCGCAGCGCGAACGGATCCTTGTTCCCGGTCGGCTTGAGCCCCGCGGCAAAACCGCCGGCCAGCGTGTCCAGCCGCTCCGCGATCGCCAGCACCTTGCCCAGCGGTGACAGGGCGATGTCGTCGGCCGAGTAGCGCGGCTGCCAGGCCTCGTCGAGGGCGTTGGCCAGCGCGTTGCGGTCCTCATGCGACAGGTCGTCGAGCGCGGGATCCTGCATCGCGTAGTAGCGGCCGGCGATGCCCTGCAGCTCGGGGAACTCGCCCACCATGCGCGACTGCAGGTCGGCTTTGGACAGCAGCGCCGCGCGCCTGGCCAGCGCGGGGTCGACGCCGACCTGCGGCGCGATGGCTTCGGCCAGTGCCGCCACGCGCGCGACCTTGTCGGCCACGGTGCCCAGTTTGGCCTGATAGGTGACGGTCTTGAGGCCGTCGTTCATCGACGCCAGCCCCTGCTTCATGTCCTCGACGAAGAAGAACTGCGCGTCGGCGAAGCGCGGGCGGATCACGCGCTCGTAGCCCTTGCGGATCTCGCTGTCGTCCTTCGGCGCGATGTTGGCCACGCCGATGAAATGCTCGGACAGCCGGCCGCCGTCGCCGAGCACCGGGAAGAACTTCTGGTTGGCTTCCATCGTCGCCACCAGCGCTTCTGGCGGCACCGCGAGGAACCCGGCCTCGAACGAGCACGCCACCGCCCTGGGCCATTCGACCAGGCAGTTCACTTCGGCGAGGTTGCCCGGCTCGATGCGGGCGCTGCCGCCGGCCTGTTCCGCCGCGGCCTCGACCTCGGCGACGATGCGCGCGCGGCGCTCGTCGGGATCGACCAGCACCTTCGCGCCGCGCAGTGCGTCGACGTAATCCTCCGGGCGCCCGATCCACACCGGCTTGTCGTGCATGAAGCGGTGGCCGCGGCTCATGCGGTCGGCGCGGATGCCGAACAGCTCGCCCTCGACCACGTCGTTGCCCAGCAGCAGTACCAGCCAGTGCAGCGGACGGGCGAAGGCGTGGTCGTGGTCGCCCCAGCGCATCGGCTTGGGGATCGGCATCGCCGCGACCGCCTCGCGCACGATTTCCGGCAGCAGTTCCCGCGTCGCCACGCCCGGCTTCACCGCGCGGTGCACGAAGCGCTCGCCCTTGGCGTCGCTGGTGCGCTCCAGCGCGGTCCACTCGACGCCGGCCTTGGCCGCGAAGCCCTGCAGCGCGCGGGTCGGCTGTCCGTCGGCGTCGAGCGCGATGTTGAGGTAGGGGCCGAGGACTTCCGACGCCTGCTCGGGCTGCTCGACGGCGACCGACGGCAGCAGCACCGCCAGCCGGCGCGGCGTATGCAGCGGCTTCGCGCCGCCGTGCTCCACGGCGATGCCGCGCTTGCCCAGCGCGTCGACCACGCCGTCGAACAGCGCCTGCGCCAGCCCGGGCAACGCCTTGACCGGCAGCTCTTCGGTGCCGAGTTCGATGAGCAGGGATGTGGTGTTGGACATCGAAAGCCTCTTGCCTTGAAGTCCTCCCCTTCAAGGGGGTGAGGACAAATGTTTGCGAGCCACTGGCTCGCATTTGTCCGAACGCCCGAGCGCTATGCGCGAGGGCCGGACGGATTCAGGCGGGGATGGGTTTCCGGCACGACGCGTCGCCGTCACGGAAACCCATCCCCACCCCAGCCCTCCCCTTGAAGGGGAGGGGGTTGTTGGTGTCACGCCGCCTGCGCGGCCTTCTTCAAACCCGGGAACCCGAGCTTCTCGCGCTGCGCCAGGTAGCTTTCGGCCACGGCCTGCGACAGGCGGCGCACGCGCAGGATGGTGCGCTGGCGCTCGGTGACGCTGATCGCGCGGCGCGCGTCGAGCAGGTTGAAGCTGTGCGACGCCTTCATCACCTGCTCGTAGGCGGGCAGCGGCAGGCCCTGTTCGACCAGGCGCAGCGCCTCCGTCTCGCAGGCGTCGAAGCGGTGGAACAGCTCGGCCACGTCGGCGTGCTCGAAGTTGTACGCGCTCTGCTCCACCTCGTTCTGGTGGTAGACGTCGCGATAGGTCACCGGCCGGCCGTCGGGGCCGAACGTCCAGACGATGTCGAACACGTCGTCGACGTTCTGCAGGTACATGCACAGCCGCTCGAGGCCGTAGGTGATCTCGCCCAGCACCGGCCGGCACTCCAGTCCGCCGGCCTGCTGGAAGTAGGTGAACTGGGTGACTTCCATCCCGTTCAACCACACTTCCCAGCCCAGGCCCCAGGCGCCGAGCGTCGGCGATTCCCAGTTGTCCTCGACCAGGCGCAGGTCGTGCACCAGCGGGTCGACCCCCAGCTCCTTGAGCGAGTCGAAGTACAGCTCGACGATGTTGTCGGGCGAGGGCTTCATCACCACCTGGTACTGGTAGTAGCGCTGCAGGCGGTTGGGGTTCTCGCCGTAGCGGCCGTCGGTGGGGCGGCGGCAGGGCTGCACGTACGCGGCGTTCCACGGCTCCGGGCCGAGCGAGCGCAGGAAGGTGGCCGGGTGGAAGGTGCCGGCGCCGACCTCGAGGTCGAGCGGCTGGATCAGCACGCAGCCGCGCTCGGCCCAGTAGGCGTTGAGCTTCTGGATCAGCTGCTGGAAGGTCGGTCCCTGCATCGCCACGGGTCGCAAGAGAAGGCCGGCCAGTATAGCGGGCGGGTTCCCCGGCACGTGCCCGGAGGCAGGCGACGGCGCCCGCGCGGACGGCGATAATCGCGGCCATGCATACGTCTGCCGACAAGCCTTTCCTGATCGTCGAAACCGGCCAGCCGGTGGCCTCGATGCGCCGCCACGGCGGTTTCCCGCACTGGATCCGCAGCGCCGCCGGGCTGGCGCGCGGCGAAACCGCGACGCTGGACGTCGAAGGTGGCGGCGCGCTGCCGTCGCATGCGGGGCTGGCCGGGGTGATCGTCACCGGCTCCGGGGCGATGGTCACCGAGCGCCGCGACTGGAGCGAGCGCAGCGCCGCATGGCTGGGCGATGCCGCGCGCGCCGGCGTGCCGGTGTTCGGCATCTGCTATGGCCACCAGTTGCTGGCGCACGCGCTGGGCGGTGAGGTGGGCGACAACCCGAACGGGCGCGAGATGGGCACGGTGGCGATCGACCTGCTGCCCGATGCGGCATCCGACCCGCTGTTCGCCGGGCTTCCGGCCAGCTTCCCGGCCCAGGCCACGCACCTGCAAAGCGTGCTGCGGGCGCCCGAGGGCGCCACCGTGCTGGCGTGTTCGGTGCACGATGCCTGCCACGCTTTCCGCTGGGGCGACACTGCCTGGGGCGTGCAGTTCCATCCGGAGTTCGGCACCGTGCACATGCGCGGTTACGTGCAGGCCCGCGCCGATGCGCTGGCCCGAGAAGGACGCTGTCCGAAGCGGCTGGCGAGCGAGGTGGCCGCCGCGCCGCATGCGCGCAGCGTGCTGCGGCGGTTCGTGCGCCATGCGCGCGGGGCCTTGCGGCAGCGCTGACCTCTCTCCGGTTGTCGTGTTGCCGCGGTCTTGCAGGAGCGGCTTCGGCCACTGAATTTTGCAGCGAATCCCCGACACCCCCTTTCAAAGGGCAGGGGCGACAAGCTTGCCGGCTTCCGTCCTTTGAAATCTCGTGGCTGAAGCCGCTCCCGCGATGCCGGTCGCGTACGATACCGGTCTGTTTTCCACACTTCGGCGCGAGGCGCCCAACGTCATGTCCACCCATGCAAGAAGCCCCGCTGCCGGCTGGTCCTGGCTGAAGCAGGCGGTCAACATCGGACGCAGCAATCCCGGGGCGGTATTCGGCGCGGTCGGCCTGCTGGCGCTGGTCGCGCTGGTACCGAGCGTCATCCAGTTTGGACTGCAGTCCGGGCTCGGGCTGGGGCCGACCGCGAGCCTGGGCGTCATGGCTGCCTGCACGCTGCTGATGGTGGTGGTGTATCCGCTGCTGATCGGCGGCCTGCTGCGGGTGATCGACGCCGCCGAACACGGCCGGCCGACCCGCGCCGCGGCGCTGTTCGAAACCTTCCAGGCCGGCCACGGCGCCGGCCGGCTGATCGGTTTCGGCGTGGTGATGTTCGTCGCCTATCTGGTGCTGTTCGTCGCCGTCGTGGCGCTGTTCGGGCAGGGCTTCTTCGACTGGTACATGGAGCTGCTCAGCGCCAGCACCCAGAACGACCCGGCGGCGCAGGCGAAGGTCATGCAGGACATCCCCGACGGCTTCGGCACGATGATGGCGCTGGGGACGCTGGCGGGATTGTTCTTCAGCGGCATCTACGCGATCGGCTTCGGCCAGGTGGCGCTGGCCGGCCGCACGGTCGGCAGCGCGCTGGCCGACGGTATCGCCGGCACGCTCAAGAACGTGCTGCCGATCGCGCTGTTGGCGGTGGCGGCGTTCGCCGGTTTCCTCGTGTTCGCGCTGGTGATGGTGCTGGTGATCGGCTTGCTGGCCACGATCGGCGGGCTGGTGCACCCGGTGCTGGCGGTGCTGCTGGCCGCACCGGTCTATTTCGGCGGGCTGCTGGTGATGTACGTGGTGATGTTCGGGGTCATGTACTTCATGTGGCGCGACGTGTGCGGCGAAGCGACGCCGCTGCCGCCGGGACAGGTCGAGCTCTGAGCAGGATGCGCGGCAACGCCGCGCGCGGTTCGTGTAGGAGCGGCTTCAGCCGCGAGCTCTTCGATGACGCTCGCGCTCCGTGGTGCAAGCGACCCTTCAATCCGCGAATTCGGATTCAGTGGCTCGCGGCTGAAGTCGCTCTTGCAGGGCAAGGCAGGGGTTTGCGCATGAGCGCGGTTCAGAGCCCCAGCGCGGCGTCGAGTCCCGCCTGCAGTGCGCGATGGGTGAAGCCGGTCAACGCAACCGTTGCGTAGACCAGCGCCAGCACTTGCAGGCCCAGCCACGCCCGCGCCCAGGCCGGCAGCGGCGTGCCGGCGGCGCAATCCTGGACCACGCGGGTGCCGGCGACCAGGTCGTGCAGCGCGCGGCCGTCCGGGCGCAGCAGCACCAGGGCGTGGCCGATGTTGAGGGTGAGCCACGACAGCGCGCCGGCGAAGTGGCGCAGCAGTGCGCGCGCGTACCGGATGCGCGTGCCGTCCACGCCGACCACGCGCAGGCCGAGCGCGCGCTGCCCGGGCGTTGCCTGCCGCGGCGCGGATTCGAACACCACGTGGTAGAGCGCGCCGAGCGCCGCAAAGCCCAGCAGCGGCGGCCACAGCAGCGCGAACAGTGCGTGCTGCAGGGCCTGCGTGGCCGCGCGCAGCGCGGGATCGGCGAGCCACTGCGTCGCCACCGTGGCCAGCGGCGTACCCGCCAGCACCGCATCGCCGAAGCCGTGGCCCGCGGTTTCGAGCAGGGCGCGATACTGGTCGCCCAGTTCGCCGACCGCGTGCCGCACGTGCGGCCAGGCCAGCAGCGCGACCGGCGCGCCGACCAGGACCGCATCCAGCGACCAGGCCGCGCAGCGGCGCCAGAACCCGGCTGCGACCATCAGCGCGTGCGGTCGTCCGCGGCGCCGTCGGCCGGGCCGGGCTTCGGCACCACCGCGTGCGCGGCGAGGATGCCGGCCTCGTAGAGCAGCATCATCGGGATCGCCAGCAGCAGCTGCGATACGACGTCCGGCGGGGTGATCACCGCGGCGACGATGAAGATGCCGACGATCGCGTAGCCGCGCCATTCCTTCAGCTGCGCCGGGGTCACCCAGCCCAGCAGCACCAGGATCACCAGCGCCACCGGCAGTTCGAAGCTGATCCCGAAGGCCAGGAAGATCACCAGCACGAACTCCAGGTACGCGTTGATGTCCGGGGTGATCGCGACGATGTCCGGCTTGAAGCGCAGCAGGAAGTTGAACACCATCGGCAGCACGAGGAAGTACGCGAACGCGCAGCCGGCGTAGAACAGCGTCACCGCCGATCCCAAAAGCGGCAACGCAAGCTTCTTCTCGCGCTTGTACAGCCCCGGTGCGATGAATGCCCAGGCCTGGTACAGCAGCCACGGCACGGCGGCGAACAGGGCGACGAAGCAGGTCAGCTTGATCGGGGCGAAGAAGGCGCCGGCCGGGTTCATCGCGATCATCTGCTGCCCGGCCGGCAGCCGCGAGACCAGCGGCGTGGCCAGCCACGTGTACAGCTGGCTGGTGAACGGCAGCAGCGCCACCAGCAGCACCAGCACGCCGACGATGCCGCGCAGCAGCCGCGAGCGCAGTTCGACCAGGTGGTCGAGCAGGCTGCCTTCGCCGCCGGCGTCAGGCGCGGTCATTGCGGGCCTCGCCGGTCGCGTCGTCGGAAGCGCTGTCCGGCTCCGGCGACGCGTCGCCGTGCGCATGGGCGGCTGCGCCGCGCCGGTCGGTGGGCGTCACTGCGGCTGGCGATTCGACGGCTTCAACGGCTTCGACGGTTTCCGCCGGCATCGCCCTGGTCGCGCCGCGCATGGCGTCGAACTCGCGCCGCGCTTCGGCGTCGGCCGCACGCACCGACGCGTCGATGTCGCGCACCTGGGTCTCGGTTTCGCGCAGGCTGCGCTTGAGTTCGTCGGCGGCCAGCTCGCGCTCCAGCTCGCTGCGCACCGAGTACCACTGCGCGCGCGCGCGCCGTACCCACAGGCCGGCGAAGCGCGCCGCCTTCGGCAGCCGTTCCGGGCCGAGCACCAGCAACGCAATGACGGCGATGACGAGGAGTTCGGAAAAGCCGATGTCGAACATGGCGGGCGCCGCGCTGCGGCGTCAGCGCTGGACGTGGTCGTCGTCGCGCTGCTTGTCCGTGGCGGTTTCGTCGGTGCGCGACTGGTTGCCGAGCTGCCCGGTGGGCTTGTCGTCGTCGCGCATGCCCTTCTTGAATTCCTTGACCGCGCTGCCAAGATCCTTGGCGCCGCTGGTCAGGCGCTTGGTGCCGAAAACGAGCAGCACGACCGCGAGCACGATCAGCCAGTGCCAGATGCTCAGACCGCCCATGGCTTGTCTCGCATGTACGTTGGAGGAGTGCGAAGGATAGCGCAGCGCGCCGCGAACGGCGGCGCCGCGCGTGCCGCCCGCATCAAGGCGTGGGCGGAAGCGGCTCGGTGGTCGCCGGGTTGCCCTCGACCGTTTCGAACGGCTGCGGCTGCGGTTCGCTCGGCAGCGGCTGGGTGGTGGTGGCCGCCGGCTGCGGCTGCGCGCTCGTCGCAGGTTGCGATGCGACCGGCTGCGATGCCGCGCCGGTGCCGCGCGCGGCGCGGGCCGCGGCGGTGGCTTCCTCGAGCTGGTCGCGGAAATCCACCACCGCCGTCGACGGCGCGTGCCTGGCGCGGCCTTCGAAGATCATCCGCGGCGTGGTGTCGAGCCCGTACACCGCCTCGTTGGCGGCGTCGTCGATCGACAGCACCGCGCCGTCGAGCGCGACCCCGGCGAACAGCCCGCGCGCGCGCGACCACGACCAGATCTCGGCCTTGAGCTGGCCGTCGGTGGCCAGCGCGGCGCTGCGCCCGACCGGGCCGGCGGCCACGCCGGCGTCGGCGCCGAGGGTGACCTTGCCGTTGACGATCGATTCGAGGCTGCGGTCGTTGCGGAACACCAGCACCACGTCGGCCGACTGCACGCCGGCCTGGAAGCCGATGCTGCCGCCGGTGAGCTTGACGAACACCGGGTTGGACCAGGTGCCGTCGGGATTCTTCACCGACATCAGGCCGTGGCCGCGGCGGCCGCCGAGCACCAGCCCGACCTTGAGCGTGTCGGGCACCACGACAATCGCGCGCGCTTCGTCGAGCAGCTTGTCCGGGATCGCCGATTCCGGGATCGCCTGGATGTCGGCCAGCACGCGCACCGCGTTGGCCGAGCGCGCGTCCTCCTGCGCCCCGGCGTGCGCCGCGGTGGCCATGCCCACGGCGAGCAGCGTCGCGATGGCGAGCGATGCCAGGCGCGGCGTGGCGGTGCGTTTCGACGAAAGCGGGTTCGACAGGGACATGGCGGGCTCCGGCGGAAATCATGGCGCGGCGCGCGGATCGCGCGACGCAGGCGCTTCAGGCTAGTGGCGGGGGGATGAATCCACTCTGAGGACCGTGCAGCCGCAGCGATGGTTCCGCGCGCGGCGTGCAGGCGCGGCGTCGATTTTCCCACCGGGCGGTGCCAACTGCCGGCCGGCCTGCCATCCTATGCAGATGCCAGCCATGCCAGCCCGCAGCGCCGACGACGGCGCCGATACACCCGCACCCGCATCCATGCAGGGCCTCCTCGTCGTGAATCTCGGCACGCCGCAAGCGCCGACGGCCGCCGCCGTGCGCCGCTACCTGGCCGAATTCCTCAGCGACCGGCGCGTGGTGCAGCTGCCGCGCCTGCTGTGGTGGCCGCTGCTGCACGGGCTGATCCTGCCGCTGCGCTCGCCGAAGGTGGCGAAGAAGTACGCAGAAGTCTGGATGGACGCCGGCTCGCCGCTGGCGGTGCATACGCAGCGTCTGGCGCTTGCGATCGGCGAACGCCTGCCGGCCGTGCGCGTCGCCCATGCGATGCGCTACGGCGGCCCGGAGATCGCCGCCGAAGTGCGCGCGCTGCAGGCGCAGGGTTGTGCGCGGGTGCTGGTGCTGCCGCTGTATCCGCAGTACTCGACCACCACCACCGCGTCGGTTGCCGACGCGCTCGCACGCGTCGAGAAGGAAGGGGCGGCGCCGGCGCTGCGCATGATCGACCAGTACGCCACCGACCCGGGCGTGATCGCCGCGCTTGCCGACAGCGTGCGCGCGCACTGGCAGGCGCACGGACGTGGCGAACGCCTGCTGCTCTCGTTCCACGGCATCCCGCAGCGGCTGGTCGACAACGGTGATCCGTATTCGGCGCAGTGCCACGCCACCGCCGCCGCGCTGGCGCAGGCGCTCGGGCTGGGCCACGGTGAGTGGCTGGTGACCTTCCAGTCCCGTTTCGGTCGCGAGCAGTGGCTGCAGCCGGCGACCGATGCCACCTTGCGCGCGCTGGCCGGCGCCGGCATCAAGCGCGTCGACGTGATGTGCCCCGGGTTTCCCGCCGACTGCCTGGAAACGCTGGAGGAAATCGCGCTGCAGAACGCGGAGATCTTCCGCGCCGCGGGCGGCGGCGGACTGTCCTACATCCCCTGCCTCAACGACGCGCCGGCGCATGCCGATGCGCTGGCGGCGCTGGTGCAGCGCGAGCTGGATGCATGGCGCTGACGCGCGGGTTCGAACTCGACATCCCGATCGGCCGCATCTCCGGCCTGCGCAGCGGGGAGCCCGGCGCGCCGCGGGTGCTGGCGCTGCATGGCTGGCTCGACAATGCCGCCAGCTTCGTGCCGCTGGCAGCGGAGTTCGAGCGAACAGGCTTGCATGGCATCGACCTGGTCGCGCCCGACCTGCCCGGCCACGGCCGCAGCGCGCACCTGCCGCCGGGCGCGGACTATTCGTTCGCCGGCGCCGTGCATTCGGTGCTCGACATCGCCGATGCGCTGGGCTGGGAGCGCTTTGCCCTGCTCGGACACTCGATGGGCGCCGGGATCGCCAGCCTGGTCGCGGCCGGCTGCCCGCACCGGGTCGAGCGGCTGCTGGCGATCGAGGCGCTGGGCGCGCTGCCCGAAGCGCCGGAGAACACCGCGCGCCGGCTGCGCGACGCAGTAGCCGCCACCCGCGCGCTGCCGGGCAAGCGGCTGCGCGTCTTCCCCGACATCGAGCCGGCGGTGCGCGCGCGGATGCACGCCAACGGCCTGGGCGAGGCGTCCGCGCGGCTGCTGGTCGAGCGTGGCATGCGCGCGGTGCAGGGCGATGGCGCAGCGGGCGGTTACGAGTGGAGCAGCGACCCGCGCCTGACCTTGCCGACGATGGTGCGGATGACCGAAGCGCAGGTGCGCAACCTGATTGCCGGGATCGAATGCCCGGCGCGCGTGATCTACGCCGATCCGCCGCAGCCCTACCTGCCCGAACCGCTGCGCAGCGAACATGCCGCGCTGCTTCCGCATGGCGAGCGGGTCATGCTGCCGGGCGGCCACCACCTGCACATGGAGGATCCGCGCGCGGTCGCGGCGGCGATCGGCGATTTCTTCCTGCGCCAGGCGCACCCGGACCCGTAGGCCGGGGCCACGCGCCCGGCGGTTGCTGGCGCATCGCGACGATTTGTCCCATGCATCGTGATGGCCGCGCCGGCGCGGGCCGGTGCAGTACAGGGAGGTGCGCGTCGTCAGTGCATGCCGCTGTGCAGCTGCACGTTCATGGTCACGCCGCCGCGACCATGGTCGTCGCTGAACGACAGCACGGCGGCACGGTTGTCCTTCTCGTAGTTCAGCAGCGCGCTGTCGCTCGCGTCGCGCATCGCCAGGGTCTGCTTCCAGCCGCGCTCGTCCATGCTGGCGCGGGCGTCGTCGAACAGGGTCGACACCTGTCCCGGCACCCGCAGGCTGACGACACGCAGTGCGCCGCGATCCATCAGGCTGTCGATGCGGTAGCCGGCGGGCAGGTAGATGTCGTCGGGGAAGTCGGCGGGCAGCGACAGCGTGCCGCCGTGCGCGATGCCCGGCCGGTCGTGGACGGGCACGCGCGACGCATCGTGCGCAGGCAGCTGGATCGGCGGATGTTCGCGCGCGGAATCGGCGAACGCTTCGCGCGACTGCCGGCAGCCTGACGCGGCGGCCAGTGACAGCAGGAGCATGGCCAGGATGGCGGCGGGCAGGTGGATCGACACGAGGTGGTTCGCTGTGGCCCGGTGACGGCCGGGGATACTGGTGAAACGCGATTGGCGTGGTCAGCAGGCCAGCAGGCGTCGCAGGCCGGCCTTGAGCCGACGGCCTTCGACGTGGAAATAACGGCGCTGCGCGCGCCAATCCGGGAATCGCGCTTCGACTTCGTGCCAGAACGCCGCCGAATGGTCGCGGTGGACCAGATGGCACAGCTCGTGCACCAGCACGTATTCGAACGCGGCCGGGCTGCCCAGCACCAGCGACAGGTCCAGCGACATCGCATCGTCCGGGGCCAGCGAGCCCCACTGCGACGACATCACCTTGAAGCGGATCCGCGACGGCGCGCGCGGCAGCGTCGGCAGGTAGCGCGGCAGCCAGCGGCCGAGGTCGGCGCGCGCCTGCGCTTCGTAGAAGTCGCGCAGCGCGCGCCGCAGCGCCGGCAGGCCGGCGCGCGCGGGCGCCTGCATGGCCAGCGCGTCACCGTCGAACTGCAGTCGCGTGAAACGCCCCGGATGCCAGCACAGCGGCAGCATCCGCCCGCGCAGCGGCAGTTGCGAGGTCGCGCCGGGCAGCAACGGTGCGATGCCGTCGTCGTCGTCGTGCAGCGCCAGCTGCTGCGCGAGCCAGTCGCGGTGTTCGCGCACGAAGCGTTCGCCGGACACCAGGCTGGCGCGCAACGGCAGGGTCAGGCGCGCGCCACGTTCGTCCACCGACAGCCGCAGCCGGCGCGCGCGCGGGTCGCGCACGCGCTGGATCTCGATGCAACGGCCGTCGTCGAGCGCGAACGCGAGCGTATCGCGCTCGACCGCACGCGGCTTCGGCGTCAGCAAACGGAACGGGGAGGTCATGCGTGCGGGGGAATGCGCGTAGGCGCCGGAACGAAATCGGTCACGCGTCAGGATGCGGCAAAACACCGCGGAAGAAAAGAAAAACGACGGCCCCGGGCAGGGCCGTCGCAATGGATCGAGCGTGCACCGGGCGCCTAGAGCGCGCGAGTGACCGGCATCATCACCGAACTGTGGAACGGAATATTGGACTTCAAGGTGCCGCTGCGGTACTGCCGGGGAAGCGGTTCGCCCGCCTGCGAATACCACTGCCGGTACAGGGACTGGCAGCGCGCGGACGCCACCAGCGGATCGGGACTGGCCGCAAGCGTGTCGTCCGAGCACTGGTCGATGAACTGCTTGCCCGCTTCGGTCAGCTTGTCCGGGAACTGCGTCGTGGCGCCGGCAGGCGTCGCCGGCTCCGCCGCGACCGCCAGCGCCGGAACCGCCAGCGCGGCGGCAATCGCCAGTGCGACTGCGAGTGCGGAAAGATCTCGTTTCATCGCGACAACCTCCTGTGCTGGCCCAGGGACTGGACGGTATCAGGGGATACGCACGGGCGCGCCGGAACGTCGCAAGCGCCTCACCCATCCGCCTTTGACAGCCTCAACGCGGGCTCCAGCAGTGCGAACAGGCGCTTGAGCTCGCCGGCCATCAGTGCGAAGCGCGCGTCGAGCTCGGCGCGGATGTCCTCGGTTTCGGTGCCTTCGAGCTGGTCGACGGCGCCGTCGAGGAACTTCAGCTTGCGGATGACGAGGTCCTCGCCGAGCACGAACGAAACGTGGTCGTCGAGCACCAGTGCCAGCTTCGTCACCTGCTTGCCCGATTCCAGGTGCTTGGCGATCTCGTCCGACTGCAGCTCCTGATTCTGGCACTTGACCACCGCGCCATGCTCGGCGGCGTCCTTGAGTTCGCATTCCTCGCCGAGGCTGAAACCGTCAGGCAACGGCTCGCCGGCGATCCAGCCGGTGAGCACCGCGCGTGGCGCGATCTCCGCGTTCAGTGGCAGGGCGGGGAAGCTGCCGAGCGCGTTGCGGATCTCCGACACGACGCCTTCGGCGCTCTTGCGCGAGGCGCTGTCGACGATGCACAGGCCGTGTTCGAGGTCGAGCATCGCGTCGGTGCGCGACGGCCGGACGAAGGCGCGCGGCAGCAGTTCGTGCACCAGGTCCTCCTTCAACCGCTTGCGCGCGCGGCCGCCGGGCTTGCGGCCTTCGCGCTGCTCCATCTCGGCCACCTTCTTCGCCAGCAGGTCGTTGACCACGGCCGCGGGGAGGAGCTTGTCCTCGCCGCCGACGGTGAGCCAGATCGCGTCGTCGATGCGGTGGCTCAGCGCCTCGGCGTCACGACCGAACGGCGAGACGAAGCCGCGCGACGACAGCTCCAGGCCGCCGACCGGCTTGAGCGGGAACTCGGCCAGGTGGGTGTCGAGGTCGGACAGGTCGAGGGTGGTGGGGAAGCGGAACAGGGTGAGGTTTCTGAAGAACATGGAGGGTCCGGGAAAGGGAGGCGGGAATCGGGTATCGAAAGAACAGTCCGCCATCCCGCCTGCGCGGAGATGGCGGCTGGAAGAACATCAGCGGTCAGGGTTCGTCGTGGTCTTGCGGCTCGCCCGCCAGCCAGGCTTGCGCGCCGGGCAGCGCGGCGCCGGCGCCGCGGCCGAGCGCGAGGAAATCGAACAGCTTCGGGTCGCTCAGCTGCGACGGCCGGATGTCGCCCAGCGCGCGCGCGATCTGGTCGACGCGGCCTGGCGATTCGCGTTCCCACTGCTCGAGCATGCGCGCGACCTGCTTGCGCTGCAGGTTCTCCTGCGAGCCGCACAGGTTGCACGGAATGATCGGGA
This sequence comes from Luteimonas mephitis DSM 12574, assembly GCF_000422305.1. Taxonomy (GTDB): domain Bacteria; phylum Pseudomonadota; class Gammaproteobacteria; order Xanthomonadales; family Xanthomonadaceae; genus Luteimonas; species Luteimonas mephitis. The sequence goes on from NZ_AULN01000013.1 coordinate 222,125, forward strand.
AGGCCTTCGCCTTGGCGTAGGCGACGATGTCGTCCTCGCGCACGTAGGCCAGCGGGCGGATCACCACGTGCCTGCCGTCGTCGCTGAGCAGTTTCGGCGGCATGCCGCTGATCTTCGCGTGGAAGAACAGGTTGAGGAAGAACGTCGCGACCAGGTCGTCACGGTGGTGCCCGAGCGCGATCTTCGTGTAGCCGTTGTCTTCGGCGAACGTGTACAGCGCGCCGCGCCGCAGGCGCGAACACAGCGAGCACATCGTCTTGCCCTCGGGCACCACGCGCGTCACCACCGAATAGGTGTCCTGCTCGAGGATCCGGTACTCGACGCCGAGCGACTGCAGGTACTCCGGCAGCACGTGTTCCGGGAACCCGGGCTGCTTCTGGTCGAGGTTGACCGCGGTGATCGAGAACGACACGGGTGCCCTTTTCTGCAGCTGCAGCAGGATGTCGAGCAGGGTGTAGCTGTCCTTGCCGCCGGACAGGCAGACCATGACCTTGTCGCCATCGGTGATCATGCCGAAGTCGGCGATCGCGCGTCCCACCTGGTGTCGCAGGCGCCGGGCCAGCTTGTGCGGTTCGCGCTCGGCGTCGGGGCCGGCTGCCGCGCGGCGGACGGGTTCGGAGAGGGGCAGGATGGTGCTCATGGACCGACCATTCTAGCGGCCGCGCGCGGTGCCTGGCCCCGCGATGACTGCCGTGCCGGCGCGCGTGTAAGCTCGGCGGCGATGGAACCTGCCAACGACGCCGTCATCAGCCAGCAGCTGGTCGAGCTCAAGCTCGAACATCGCGACCTCGACTTCGCGATCGCCCGCCTGCAGGCCGACATCCAGGCCGACGAACTGGCGGTCAAGCGGATGAAGAAACGCAAGCTGCTGCTCAAGGACCAGATCGCGCGGCTCGAATCCGACCTGATCCCGGACGAGCCGGCGTAGCCTTTCCCTTCAATGGGGTGAGAACGATCCGCTTGCGCGGCGTCCATCGGCGCGCGAGGCCGATGGCTCGCAAGATCCGCGCTTCGCTAGCTTGAACGGGAAGGAGGAAAGGACGAAGCGGTCTTGCGGTCACGCCGTCGGCGGCGGAGCGGCCTCTTCCACCGCCTCTGCCCGCACCGCTTCGGGGCTCACCTTCTCGATGGTGTGGCGCAGCTCGCGCCCCAGGATCACCTTGGCGTCGCGTGCCCAGGTCACCAGGCGCTGGTCGAACACCAGCTTGCTGTTGCCGTCCAGCCACACCAGTTCCAGCTCGCGCAGTTTCTGGATGAAGCCGCGGAACAGCGTCTTGTCGAAGAACTCCGGCGCGGCCGGTGCGTACAGCAGGCTCAATCGCTGCGCGGCCAGCTGGCACAGGCTTTCCAGCTCGCCGGCGCCGAGCGTGCCGGGCCCGTTCTTGGCCAGCACCGAGATCGCGATGTAATAGCGCTCGAAGGCCTGCTGCAGCGGATGGCCGAGCGCGCGCAGGCGGAACACTTCGTCGGTCTGGCCGGCGTTGCGCGCGAGGATGCCGCCGTCGTCCTGGCTGACCTCTTCCAGCAGCCCCTCGCGGATGAACACCGCGATGGTCGCGTCGAGGCGTTCGGCAAAACTGTCCTGGTCCCAGGGCAGGAACAGCTCGCCCTGCAGGAACGGATACACGCTGCGGCCGATCTGCAGCAGGTTCGCGCGCGCCATGCGCCGGTTGTGCTGGAAGCAGCAGGCGATCCAGGATGACGCGGTGAACAGGTGCAGCACGTTGTTGCGGAAATAGCTCAGCAGCACCGCGGTTTCTTCATCGGCCACGCTGAGCACGTCGCCGAGCGGATGCGCGATGCGGCGCAGCACGCCGATCTCCTCGCCGTGGGCGATGATGTCCTCGGGCGAATGCGGGGTCACGGTGACCAGTTCGCTGTACGGCACGTCGTGCAGCAGCGTCTTCGACAGCGCGATCTGCGCGCGCAGGTCGCGCTCGCCCATCGCGTGCTTGGGCGTCGACAGCAGCGCGAGCGCCAGCAGGTTGATCGGATTGACGTCTGCGGCGCGGTTGATGTTGACCTGGATGCGCTGTGCCAGGCTGTCGACGGTCGACGACAGCCACGCGGGCTTGTCCTCTTCCGGCACCGGCTTGCCGTCCCACTCCGGCGCCTGTTCGGCGAGCACCGTGCCCAATGCGATCGGCTCGCCGTAGTTCACCACCACCTGGCCGTAGTTCTGCCGCAGCACCCTGGGGATGCCCCACAGCAGCGACCAGATCGATTCCTTTTCCTTGGGCTTGCCGGTCAGCTCGTCGAGGTAGCTGCTGCCTTCCATCAGCTTCTCGTAGCCGATGTAGACCGGCTGGAACAGCACCGGGCGCGACGGCTGGCGCAGGAACGCGCGCACCGTCATCGAGATCATCCCGCCCTTGGGCTGCAGCAGCCGACCGGTGCGCGAGCGTCCGCCCTCGATGAAGTACTCGATCGAGTAGCCGCCGGCGACCAGCTGCGCGACGTACTCGCTGAGCACCGCCGAGTACAGCATGCTGCCGCGGATCGAGCGGCGGATGAAGAATGCGCCGCCCTTGCGCAGCAGCGTGCCGATCACCGGCAGGTTGAGGTTGATGCCGGCGACGATGTGCGGCGGCACGATCCCGCGGTCGTACAGCAGGTACGACAGCAGCAGGTAGTCCATGTGGCTGCGGTGGCTGGGCACGTAGATGATCTCGTGCCCGGGCGCAACCGCCTTGAGGCGATCGAGGTGGTGCACCAGCACGCCGCGGTAGATGCGGTTCCAGACCGTGGTCAGCAGGAAGCTGGCCGAGCGCACCACCGGGTGCGAATAGTCGGCGGCGATCTCGTAGGCGAAGGCATGCGCCTTCTTCCAGGCCTCGGCGGGCGTGGACTTGTCGCGGCGCGCCTGGTCGGCGATCGCGTCCTTGACGGTTTCAGCCGACAGCACCTTGTCGATCAGCAGCCGGCGGGTGGACAGGTCCGGCCCGATCATCGCCTCGCGGATGCGGTTGAAGTGCGTGCGCAGCACGCGCGACAGCTTGCGCACCGTGCGCTCGGGCGGCAGCCCTTCGTCGATGCTGGCGCGCAAGTTCACTGGCGCGGCGAACCGCACCAGGGTGTTGCGGCCGTTGAGCAGGATCGCCAGCAGCCGGCGGAAGCGGCCGACCAGCGCCCAGTTTTCCGAGAACAGCACCGAGAACCAGCCGCTGGCGCGGTCCGGCGCCTGGCCGACGAAGATCGATACCGGCACCAGCTGCACGTCCAGCGCCGGATCCTTGCGATGCGCCTCGAGCAGCCGCGCCAGCGATTCGGAATGGGTCTTGGCCGGGGCCGGCTTGCCGGCCGAGGCCAGGTAGTTGAGCGTGCTGCCTGCGCTGCGCCGCGACAGCGCCACGTAGGCGCGTTTGCGGCCCAGCGGGTCGCCGGGCAGCGGCCGCAGCGGCGACGGCATGCCGTGCTCGCGGCAGGCGCGGTCGAGGATCAGCGCGTTCGACAGGCCGTAATCCTCGAGCACGTAGCACACCGGCCGCCGGTCGACGAACTGCTGCGGCGCCTGCGGCTCGATCCGCAGGGTGATCCACGGCCGCAGCAGGCGGCCGAGCACCTGCGCCCACAGCGGCCGGCGTTCGCGCAGCTGGACCACCGCCGGAGGCGGCTCATCGCCCAGCAGTGAAGGCTGCCGGCCCGGCGCGTCGTCGTCGATGTCGCCGGCGGGCTGCGCGGCCGCGAACGCGTCGTCGGCGCGGACCTCGTTGCCGGACGGCATCGGCCCGGCTGGGGCGTCGGTTGCCGGCGCGGGCGTGGCCTCCGGGCGCGCGGATTCGCCCTGCGGGGCGTCGTCGGCGCTGCCGGACGGCTTCGGGTCGGGGTCGAACAGGTTCGGCTGGGTGGGCATCGCCGGCATTATGCCGAAGGCGGTTGCCTTGCCGTCGCCGGGCGCGGCCTGGCCGGTGCAGGCGCGGCTGCCGGGGCCGCCGTGGCGCTGGCTGGCCGTTCCAGCGCCGCGCGGGCGTGGCGCAGTACGTCGCTCAGGTACCAGCGGCCGTCGTGGCGCTCGACCTGAACCACGGTGTCGATCGGCTCCCCGCCCAGCTGGTAGCGCATGCGCACCTTCGCGGTATCGCCGGTCTGCGACTGCAGGCTGGCGTCCAGCGCGGCGAGGCTGGCGTCCAGGTCCAGCCCATAGCTGGCCAGGGATTGCTTGACCGCCGCGGAAAACGGCGTCATCCGGCGCAGGCTGTCGTCCATGCCGAAGCGGGCGAAATCGGCCGCGGAGGCCAGCCCGGTCTGGCGCGCCGCAGCCACCAGGCGCGGCAGGGCGGCATGCGCGCGGCCGGGATCGGCCAGTGGCGCCGCCTGCGCCCAGCGACTCATCGCGGCGACGATCTGGGTGTAGTGGTCGCGCTCGGATTCGCTGAAATCGCCTTCGTTCTGGACGTACTGGACGCCGAACAGGCCCAGGGTCGCGGCGGTGGAGTCGATCTCGCGGTCGGCGTTCGCGAACTGGCGGTCGAAGACCTTGCGCCAGCGCGCTTCCGCATCCGGTTTTTCCAGCGCCGCCAGCATCCCGGGCAGGTGTTCGCCCAGCGGCAGTTCGTCCAGCGGCCAGCGGGTGCGGCCTTCGTGCCAGGCGGTCTCGAGCCGGGCATGGAGATCGGGCGGGACCGCATCGCGGGCGTAGGCGTCCAGCGCGTTGTCCCGGAGGTGGCGGGTGAGCAGGCGCACGGCCTGCGCCGGCTTGTCCGCGCCGGGCGCCGATGCGGCGGGCGCGGCGGGGGCTTCCGCCGCCGGGCGGCAGGCCGCCGCGAGGACGCAGAGGCAAGCCAGCAGCAGCGGGAGCCAGCAACGATGGCGCATGTGTCGGTCCCGGAGAGGGCAACCGGCATCTTGGCCGGGGGTCCCGGAGGCCGCAAGTTCAGCTTCCCCGGATGTGACCGGATGCGCGCTTGCGCGAATCGCAGCCGCGAGCTTCCAGTGCAGCTACGTAGGTCGGGGCTACGCCCCCGACGGCCCTGGCCGAAACACGCCGCTTCCGGCCGAACCACCGGCTGGCCGAATCAACCGAATCACCGGCCGTCGGGGCGTGGCCCCGGCCTACAGGTCGCGCACCACCCAGTGTGCGGGGGTGTCGGTCGCCTGCGCGTCGAGCGCGGCCTGGGCGACCTCGTCCGGCGAACGACCTGCCTTCCACGCCGCTGCGATCGCCGCCAGTCGCTCGCGGGTGGCACGGGTGTAGGCGCCCTCGAGTTCGTTTTGGGCGTCCGCGGCGAGCTTCTGCGGATACAGCGCGCGGGCATCGTCGCTGCGGTTGAGCAGGGCGATCATCCGCGACAGCGCGGTGCGGAACGTGGCGGCGCCCAGCGCGGTGCGCTGGGTGCGCTGCAGGTGCCAGACGGTGAGGTATTCCACCGGCCCCAGCAGCCGCTGCGGGGTGGCTCCGAAGAAGCGCCCGGAGAACGCGCTCGCGTCCAGCGGGCCGGTGCTGTCGGGCAGGCGCGCCGCGCCCCAGGAACTCAGCGCGCCGCCGGGCATGTCCATGCGCCGCAGCGCGGTGCCGAAGGTCTCGGCCAGCAGCCGCTGCGCGCGCGCGTCGTCGCTTTCCGCCACCACGCCCAACAGGCGCAGGAACAGCGGATAGCGGTCCTCGCCCAGCCGCCGCACCAGCCGCTTGAGCACGGTCAGGCGGTACTCGGGGTCGCTGTGCGCGGCCAGTGCGGACACCAGCCGGTCAGCGGCGGCGCGCAGCTCGGTCGGCGTGGGAACCGGATGGGAGTGGGCGTTCATGGCATCGCGCGGGGAATCGATGCGCGCCAGTCTAGGCGCGGCGCCCGGATCGGGCGAGCAGGTTCGCTGCGCGGGTCAGCCGATGGCCGAGAGGATGGCGTCGGCGGCGCTGTCGGCGGCGCTGGACAGTTCCATCGCGCCCAGCTGTGCTTCGAAGCCCTGGTCGCCGGCCAGCATGCGCAGCCCGTCGGGCACGCCATCCCAGGCGGCGGCGTTGAGCACGTCCTCGCCGGCGTCGGTGCCGGGCGTGCGGGCGTCGGGTGCGGTTCCGCGAAGCTGTTCGAGGCCCGTGGCCTGCCCCGCGCCGGTGCCCTGGTCGCGACCACGCAGTTCTTCCAGCGACACCTGTCCGTCGAGGCGGTCGAGGCCGACTCGGTTCAGGTGCGGATCGGAACTGCCGATGGTGCTCATGGGGAGGCGCTGGAACCTGCGGGGGCCGCATTGGCGGCGATGGCGGGAAGATAGCCCCGAAGCGCCTGTTCAGCCATCTGGGGGCAACCCTAGATGACAGTGTCATGACGGCCTGCGTTCAGCCGCAAACCCGGCCACGCCACGGGCGCGTGGCGCGCCGTCTCGGCGCCGACCGGGCGTCCGCGGGCGCCATGCTAGCCTGCCCTCGCACGCATCGCATCACACCGTTTGCAGCAGAGGCCGGCATGGCAGACAAGGACAAGGGCGCCGACAAGACCGAGAAGCCGACCCCGAAGAAGATCAAGGACGCGCGCAAGGAAGGCAACGTCGCCAAGAGCAAGGAGCTCACCAGCACGGTGCTGGTGCTCGGCTGGCTGGTCGGCGGCTGGCTGATGATGGGCTTCATGTACCGCAAGATGCGCGAGCTGTTCGATGCCAGCCTGGGCGCGGTGGGCCGGCCGTTCGACGTCAGCATGCAGGAAGTCGGCCGGATGGCGTTCGACACCCTGCTGTGGCTGTCGCTGCCGCTGCTCGCGCTGGCGCTGTTCCTCGGCGTGCTGGTGGAATTCCTGCAGGTCGGGCCGTTGGTCACGATCAAGAAGATCACCCCCAAGCTCGACAAGATGAACCCGGTCGAGGGCATCAAGAAGATGTTCTCGATGGACAACCTGGTCGAGCTGGTGAAGTCGGTCATCAAGAGCGCCGCGCTGATCTTCATCGGCGGCTTCGTGCTGTGGGGCATGCTGCCGGCGTTGCTGCGGCTGCCGTCGTCGCCGCCGGCGGCGATCGGTTCGGCCGTGTGGTACGCGCTGCTGCGCATCGGCATCTGGACGATCTTCGTGTTCTTCTTCGTCTCGGTCCTCGACGCTTGGTACCAGAAGTTCTCCTACACCAAGCAGCTGCGCATGAGCCGGCGCGACATCCGCCAGGAGGTCAAGGAGAACGAGGGCGACCCCTACATCAAGTCGCGCCGCCGGCAGTTGCACCAGGAGTGGTCGCAGCAGAACATGCTCAGTGCCGTCCGGGGATCGAACGTCGTCGTGACCAATCCAACCCACATCGCGATCGCGCTGCAGTACGAACACGGCGTCGACGACCTGCCGGTGGTGGTCGCCAAGGGCGAGGACGGCGTTGCCGCATTGATCAGGAAGACCGCCGAGGAAGCCGGCGTGCCGATCCTGCAGAACGTGCAGCTGGCGCGCGGCCTCAACGAGAAGGTCGAGCTGGACAACTACATCGGCAGCGAGTTCTTCGACGCCGTGGCCGAAGTCCTGCACTGGGCCGAGGGCATGCGCCGCGAGATCGGCGACGGGAGCGGAAGCGGAGGTGACGAGGGCGGGCCGCCCGCGTAGCCGCGCCGCAGCCCGCGGCTAGGGAGTGAACACCCGCTGCAGCACATCAAGGAACCCCCGGCTGTCGCCGAGGCGCTGGATGATGAACTCCATCAGCGAACCGAGCATCAGCAGGATGATCGCGGTGGCCAGCCAGGCCTTGATCGGCAGGGTCAGCGCGAACACGTTGAGCGACGGCGCGTAGCGGTTCACCAGGCCGAACGACAGGTCGATGATCAGCATGATCACCACCGCCGGTGCCGCCAGCAGCAGCGCGGCGGTCATCAGGTAGCTGAACTGTCCGACGAACAGGTGCATGCCGCTGATCTGGATCGCCGGGAAGAACGACATCACCGGCCACACCGAGTAGCTGGTCAGCAGCAGGTCGAGGAACACCAGGAACGCGCCGCTGGCCATGAACAGCCACGCTGCAAGCTGCGACAGGAACTGCCCGTGCAGGGACGTCTGGTGTCCCTGGATCGGGTCGAAGATCGACGCCATGCTCATGCCGATCTGGGTGTCGAGGATGTTGCCGGCCGCGCCGATCGCCCAGAACACGATGCCGAACACGAAGCCGATGGCGATGCCGATGAACAGCTCCTTGAGCACGATCGGCGCCATCACCGACATCTCCAGGCTGGTGTCCGGCAATCCCGCCAGCGCCACCGGCAGCGCCACGATCGCCAGGCTCACCAGAAAGCTGTTGCGCACCATCGCCGGCATGTTCTGCTGGGTCAGCAGCGGCAGCATGATGAAGGCCCCCGCGATGCGTGGCAGGGTCAGGCCCAGCGCGAGCAGCGGGTTGCCGAGGAATTGCTCGAACTGCATCGGCAGCGGCAGCCCGCGCTAGTGCCGGACCAGGCCGGGGAAGTCGACGAAGATCCGGTCGGCGAAGGTGTACAGCGTGCCGCCGATCAGCGCCGCGGTGATGAACAGCGTCACCACGATGGCAAGGAACTTCAGCGCGTAGGCGAACGTCTGCTCCTGCAGCTGGGTGGCCGCCTGCAGGAAGGCCACCAGCAGGCCCACCAGCGCCGCCGCGCCCACCGGCGGCCCGGACAGGATCAGGGTCAGCCACAGGGCCTGCTTGGTGAGTTCGATCACCTCGTTCATCGCGTCCTCCTCAGCTGCCGTAGGTCAGCACGAGGCCGTGCACCAGCTTGGCCCAGCCGTCGATCAGCACGAACAGCAGCAGCTTGAACGGCAGCGAGATGGTGGTGGGCGACAGCATCATCATGCCGAGCGCCAGCAGGATGTTGGCCACCACCATGTCGATGACCAGGAACGGCAGGAAGATCAGGAAGCCGATCTGGAACGCCGCGGTGAGCTCGCTGACGGTGAACGCAGGCACCACGACGAGGAAGTGGTCGGCGGTGATCTGGTCGCGCTGCGCCGGCGGCAGCAGCCGCTGCGCGCTGCGCAGGAAGAACGCGCGCTCGGCGTTGTTCGAGTGCTGCAGCAGGAACGCGCGCAGCGGCTCCTTGCCGGCGTTGGCCAGCCCGAGCATCCGCGCCACGCCCTTCTCGGGCAGCGGCTCGAGCGCGGCGGCTTCCCCGGCCGCGGCATTCTCGGCGGCGGTCGGGGTGGGCGGGGCCTCGTCGCGACCGTCGCGCACGTTGGCGAAGGACGGGCCGCGCTCGCCGGCACGTGCGGCCGCCGCCAGCGCCGCGGCCTCGCCGTCGGCCGCGGCGGGCGAGGTAGCCGGTGGCGGCGTGGTCGCCGCCGGCGTTGACGCGCGCGGTGCGGGCTTGGCGAGCAGCGAGGGCACCGGCGGCGGCTGGCCGTTCTTGCGCGCCTCGATCGCCGCCTGCGTGTCGAGGATCACCGGGTACATCACGTAGATCGACAGCACGATCGCCAGGCCGTTGATGACCACGTTCGGAGGCACCTGCTGCAGGCCCAGCGCGTTGCGCAGCAGGCTCAGCACCACCACGATCTTGGTGAATGACGTCACCATCACCGCCACGAACGGCGCCAGCGCGAGGCTGACGACGGTAAGCAGGACCAGTGCCGGGTCTAGGGTGTTGAAATCCATGCAAGCCCCTGTCTGTTGCGTTGTGTTGCCAGATTGCTAGTGCGCGCTGCCGACCCGCGCAGCGTACGCAGCCACGCATGCGAGCGGCTGCGTGCGGCGCACCCCGGTGCCGCCGCCGTGATTCATTCCCAGGCCAGCAGGCGCACGCCGAGGGTGTCGCCGACCGCCACAACCTCGCCGCGGCCGGTTTTGCGGCCGTTGGCGCGGATGGTGACGTTGGCGCCCTGCAACTGCGCCGGCAGCGCGAACACGTAGCCCGGCTGCAGCGCGGCCAGGTCGCCGATGCCGATCTCGACCCGGCCGATGTCGAAGGCCAGCTGCACCGGCAGGTTGCGCGCGATGGCATCTTCGCCACCGGTCTCGTTGTCCACGCCGTCGCCGGTGGCGCCGTTGGGGAATTCGTCGTTCATCGTGGAAGGCTCCAGGGGATAAAGTCGCGGTTGCGCGGCGGCGGCGATCCGCCAGCCGTCGGGTGCGGCCACCAGCGGCCACGCCAGTTGCGTCGTGCGCGCCTGCAGCGGCGGCAGGCTGCCGTTGCCGATCAGCACGACGTCGCCCGGCCGCAGGCCCTGCCAGTCGGCCAGCGGCAGACGCGGGCCGTCGAAGCCGACCAGGATCGGCACCGGCAGGTCGCGCAGCGCGTCGAGCCGCGGCAGCGGGTCGTCTTCGTAGACCGGTTCGGCGCGGGCCTGCAGGCGCGGCAACCAGTGCACCGGGAACCGGATCGCGCCGCCCAGTGGTTCCGCGTGCGCGTCCCGGTGCGGGTCGGTGGCGAATGCGAGCCACACCGCGTCGTCGTCGGCGCTGTCGCCGTCGGCCGCTTCCTGCGGCAGCAGCGAAGTGCCGAGCAGTTCGCTCAGGCGCATCAGCGCGCGTTCGTGGGCCAGGCTCCAGGCCAGCAGGCGCGCGCGGCCGTGATAGTCGCTCCAGTGCAGGCCGGTGGGTCCGGCCTGTCCCGCGTCGGTGGTGTCCAGCCGCAGCTGCAGCCGCGTGCCTTCGGCGTCGACGCAAAAGGTTTCGTCCGCCGCCGGTGCGACGCCCGGGGTGAAATGCAGCGCCGCGCCATCCCCCAGCGGCCAGTGCCGCGGCGCGGCGAACAGCCCGCGCAGCGCCTCGGCCTGCGCGGGCGCAACCTGCGGGATGCATTCGCGCAGGTCGCGGACGGGCGCGGCGCGCGGCGCGCGGGCCGCCGGCTTGCGCGCGCTTGTCTTGGGCTTGCTTGTTGCGCTGTCAGGCATGTCCCAGGGCTACCTTCATCAGTTCGGGCAGCGAGCGCACCCCGAGTTTGCTCATCATGTTGGCACGGTGCAGTTCGACGGTCTTGATGCTGATGCCGAGGATGTCGGCGATGATCTTGTTGGGCTTGCTGGCGATCACCAGGTCCAGCACCTGGCGCTCGCGCGGGCTCAGCCTGGCCAGCGATTCGCCCACCGCGCCGACCGCGCCGTGGTTGCGCGCGCTGGACAGCGCGGCACGGATCGCATCCACCAGCGCGTCCTCGCTGAAGGGTTTTTCGAGGAAGTTGGCCGCGCCCTTGCGCATCGCCTCCACCGCCAGCGGCACGTCGCCGTGCGCGGTGACGAACACCAGCGGCAGCACGATGCCGCGGCGATGCAGTTCGTCCTGCAGCTGCAGCCCGCTCATCTCCGGCATGCGCATGTCGGACACCAGGCACTCGGGCTCGGCGCCGTGGCGATCGCTGCCGTAAGCCTCGATGAACTCCGGCCCCGATGCGAACGGAATCGCCTCGAAGCCCGAGGTTTCCAGCAGCCACGCGGTGGAATCGCGGAACCCCGCGTTGTCGTCGACCAGGTACACCCGTGCCTCGCCCATGGATCAGCCTCCCCCGGACCGGTTGATGCCCATCACGTCAATGGGCCCTCTCCTCGTAATGCGGCAGGGTGAAGCCGAACACGCTGCCGCCGCCCTCGCGCGGTTCGAAGAAAAGCCGCCCCTTGTGGTACTCGATGATCGAACGGCAGATCGCCAGGCCGATCCCGAGTCCGTCGTTCTTGGTGGTGAAGAAGGGCGAGAACAGCTGGTCCTGCTCGGCCGAGCTGAGCCCGGTGCCGCGGTCGCAGACCCGGATCTCGACTTCGCCGTCGAGGTTCACCCGGCCTTCCACGCGCAGTTCGCGCTGGGCCACGGGAATGCCGCGCATGGCCTCGATCGCGTTCTTGACCAGGTTCAGCAGCACCTGCTCCACCATCACCCGGTCGGCGTACACCGGCGGCAGCGACGGGCTGAGCGCGGTGTCGATGCGCAGCTGCTGGCGCTCGGCCTCCAGCCGCAGCAGTTCGAGCACGGTCGCGGCCATCGCGTGTACGTCCTGGGCGTCGCGGCGCGGCTCGCGCGCGCGGACGAATTCGCGCACCCGCGAAATCACCGCCGCGGCGTGCTCGGCCTGGGTGCGCGCGGCCTGCAGCGCGCGCTCGACCTGCGCCGGCCCGCCGGCCTGGTCGACCAGGCGCAGCGAGCCGTTGAGGTAGTTGACGATCGCCGCCAGCGGCTGGTTGAGCTCGTGCGCCAGCGTCGCGGCCATCTCGCCCACCGACATCATCCGCGAGGTGAACAGCAGCTTCTCCTGCTGCGACTTGTGCGAGTCGAGCGCTTCGATGCGTTCGCTGATGTCGATCGCGGTCAGCAGCGCGAGCGCGCGGCCGTCGTGTTCGGCCTCGCCCCAGTGCAGCGCATACCAGCGGCCGCTGTGCGGTGCGCGCACCTCGGCCGGCTCGGCGTCGTCGAGCGCGCCGTCGCGCAGCAGCGCCAGCAGCCGGTCGCGCTGGCGGTGTTCGGGCAGCGCGGCGAATTCTTCGTCGAAGCGCCGGTTGGCCGCCACCAGCGCGCCGTCGTCGCGGGCGTAGGCCGCGCAGGCGAAGGGCACGGCTTCGAGCAGGGAGAGCGCACCGGGCGTGCCTGCGCCGGGTGCGGACGGGGCGGGCCCCGGCCGCCTGCCGGCTTCCGGCCCGGCCTTGGCCGCCTTGGCGCGCGCCGGACTCACGCGGCCCGCGCCGTCGTCATCGCCGCCGCGCGCGGGCCGCTGTTGCCCGGCGCGGCCCGGCTGCTACGGTAACCGGCGACCCGGCGGCACCTCCCGCCGCCTTTCCGGAATGCCATGACCTTCCATCGCCCGACACTCCTTTCCGCCTGCCTCGGCATCCTGCTGGCCTGCGCACCGCTGGCCGTCCTCGCCGCGCCGGACGCCGCGCAGCCCGCGGCGCCGGGCTCGATTGCCGGTGAAGTCCTGGGGATCCTGCTGCCGTTGGCCTTGGTCATCATTGCCCTGGTTGCCGTGCTGTACTTCGTCCGCCGCCGTTTTGGCCTCACCGGGCAGGACGCGCCGCTGACGATCCTGCAGATCCTGCCGGTGGGGTCCCGGGAGCGGATCGTGGTGGTGAAGTCCCGCTCCGGTCGTCTGTTCGCGGTCGGAGTGGGGGCTCAAACGGTGACATTGATCACGAATTTGGAACAATCGGACATTGAACCCGCCCCGATATCGCAGACCGCCGGCGAGCTCGACCCCCGTCATATAGCGTCCCCGCGTTAACTTGCCGTGAGCGCTGAATTACCGATTCATTACAAGGACTTGCATTCATCTGCCTGAATCCGGGAAGCCGGGATGACGCCGCTTTGAGCATCGCCATTACGCCTTGTGCAATTCCGGAAGGTATCGTAATTTGCCACAAAGTGACGCATGAGGTCAGGGGCAAATGCGGCAGGTCCGGATCATCTTTCATGAGCACCCCACGCCTGGCGGCAGGCCATACGGACTCGTCCGGTGTCCCGCCCGCGGCGTGGCACGGACATCGCCTCGCCTGCAGGCAAACGCGCTGCATGCGCCCACGAATGGTGGCGTGGCGTGCGCGCGCTGATCGGGTCGCTCCTCGCCGCGCCTGCCGGTAACGCACCGCGCCAGCGCGCCGGCTACAGCGACGTCGTGCTGGCGTTCGCCGCGGTCACCATCATCAGCGTGATGATCCTGCCGCTGCCGGTCATGGCGATCGACGCGCTGGTGGCGGTCAACATCTCGATCGGCTTCGGCCTGCTGCTGCTGGCGATCTACATCCCCACGCCGGTGGCGTTCTCCAGCTTCCCCAGCGTCCTGCTGCTGACCACGCTGTTCCGGCTCGCGCTGTCGATCGCGATCACCCGCTCGATCCTGCTCAACGCCGAGGGCGGCCACATCGTCGAGACCTTCGGCACGATGGTTGCCGGCGGCAACCTGGTGGTCGGCCTGGTGGTGTTCCTGATCATCACCGTGGTGCAGTTCATCGTCGTGGCCAAGGGCGCCGAGCGCGTCGCCGAGGTCGCCGCCCGCTTCACCCTCGACGCGATGCCCGGCAAGCAGCTGTCGATCGATTCCGACCTGCGCTCGGGCCTGATCGACAAGGACGAGGCGCGGCGCAAGCGCCGGCACCTTGAAGTGGAAAGCCAGCTGCACGGCTCGCTCGATGGCGCGATGAAGTTCGTCAAGGGCGACGCCATCGCCGGCATCGTCATCATCATCATCAACCTGCTCGGCGGCCTGGCGGTGGGCGTGCTGCAGCACGGCATGCCGCTGGGCGAGGCCACCCACACCTATTCCATCCTCACCATCGGCGACGGCCTGGTCTCGCAGATCCCGGCGATCCTGGCGACCATCGCCGCCGGCCTGGTGGTCACCCGCACCGCCGGCGAGGAAGACGACAAGCACTTGGGCGATGCGATCACCCGGCAGATCTCGGGGCAGCCGCGGGTGCTGCTGATCACCGGCCTGCTGGCGCTGCTGATGACCCTGGTGCCTGGCTTCCCGAAGATCGTGTTCGCCGTGCTCGGCGTCGCGATGCTGACGATGAGCGCGTGGCGTTACCGCCACCAGTTCGACGTGCTGCGGCGTGCATTCCGGGTGCAGGACCAGGAGATGGTCGAGTCGCGCAAGCCGGCCGATGCCGACGATTTGGCGCCGCCTGCACCGCTGCAATTGGAAATCGCGCCGTCTCTCGCGGCCCTGCTCGGCGACGAGGCCGAGACCCGCCGCCGCGTCGCCGGGCTTGCGCAGGGCATGCGCGAGGAATACGGCGTGCCGATCCCGGTGCCGCAGGTGCGCGTGACCAGCGCATTGGGCGAAGGCGAATACCGCCTCACCGCGCACGGCGCGCGCATCGCGTCCGGGCGCATGCGCGGCGACGCCCACTTCCGCCCCGCGCGCGCGGGCATGGAAGCGGCACCGAAGCTGCCCGGCTTCTTCCCCGCCCTCGACGGCGAATGGGCCGACGCGGCCAACGACGGCACGCCCAGGCCGATCGACGTGGTCAGCGACCACCTGCGCAGCTCGCTGAAGCGCCGCATGGGCGGTTTCATCGGTATCCAGGAAACCGCCAACCTGTTCGGCAAGATGCAGCGCGACTATCCAGACCTGGTCAAGGAGATGCTGCGCGTGGTCGCGCCGCAGCGCGTGGCCGACGTGCTGCGGCGGCTGGCCGAGGAAGGCGTGCCGGTGCGCAACCTGCGCGACGCGTTCGAGGCGATCACCGACGTCGGCGGCCGCGAGAAGGACGTGGTGCTGCTGACCGAGTACGTGCGGGTGGCATTGAAGCGCGAGATCGCCGACCGCTACGCCGACGCCGACCGCACCCTGCACGTGCTGCTGATCCATCCCGAGCTCGAGGACAAGCTGCGCCAGTCGGTGCGCGTGGCCGGCGGCGCCAGCCAGCTGGCGATCTCGCCGGAACTGGCCGCGCGGCTGGGCAACGAGGTGCGCGGCCAGCTCGCGCGCCAGCCCGAGGGCGTGCACCCGGTGCTGCTGTGCTCGCTCGACGTGCGCCGTCACCTGCGCAAGCTGATGGAAGTCGATTTCTTCGAACTGCCGGTGCTGTCGTACCAGGAACTCGCCCCGGACCTGCGCATCGTGCAGGCCGGCCAGATCAACGCATGACGCCGTAACAACGACTACGCAGAACTTCGCGAGGGGCCACGCCATGTCATCCAAGAAGCCCGAATCCACCGTCACCGCCGAAGTCGCCGCCGACGCGGACACCCCCGCACGGGCCAATGTCCTGCGGATCCTCTCGGGCCTGCATGCCGGCGCCAGCCGCGACCTCGCCGAACAGGAAATGATCCTGGTCGGCAGCGGCGACGACTGCGACATCGTCCTGGCCGACCAGGGCGTGGCGCGTCACCACGCGCTGATCAACCTGATCGGCGGCATGTCGTCGCTGCGCGCGCTGGATGCGCCGCTGCGCGTCGACGGCCAGCCGCTGCACCCGGGCGACCCGGTCGAACTGCGCGGCCTGCAGCGCATCCAGCTTGGTGGAGCGGCGATTGCCTTCGGCGAGGAAGACGACCCGGACTGGGCATCGCTGGCGCCCGACTTCGCCATCGACGACATCCGCACGCCGGCCACCGGCATGCGCAAGCTGCCGATCGTGGCGGCACTGGCCGTGCTGTCGCTGGCGTCGCTCGCGATCTTCGCCGCGGTGATGCCCAGGCACGAGGCGACGCCTGATCCGCGCAGCCAGCTCGGCGCGCTGATCACCGAATTCCAGATGCGCGACGGCCAGGTGGTCGAGGACGCCCACGGCCGGCCGGTGCTCAGGGGCACGGTCAAGAACGACAAGGAGCGCGAAAGCATCGAGGCGCGGGTCGCGCAGGCCGGCTTCGAGGCCGCGCTCGACCTGCGCTCGGCCGAGAAGATCGCCGCCGACGTCAGCGAAGTGCTGCGCTCGCAGAACATCAATGCCAAGACCCGCTACATGGGTAACGGCGTGGTCGAGGCCAGCGGCCGCTTCGAGGACATGGACGCCATGCGCGCCGCCGCCAGTTCGCGGGCGATGGACGACGTCCCGGGCGTGACCCGGGTGCTGGTCAAGAACTACGTCGAGCCCGACCAGGCCAAGCGCACCGCCAACGGGCCGACCGAGGGCGCCGTGAAGCCGGGTCCGACGCGGATCGTGTCGGTGGTGCGCGGCAAGACGCCGCACCTGGTCGCGGTCGACGGCACCGAGTATCCGGTCGGTGCCGAGGTGCCGGGCCGGGGCACGCTGGTCTCCATCGGCGAGTCGGCGCACGTGGTCACCGCCGACGGCGTGCTCCACAAGATCATCCCGCAGCCGGTGACGGCGGCGGAGATCGCGGCCGCGGCCGAGAAACAGGCCGCGGAGGACGCGACGGCCGCTGGCGTCCCGGCCGCGCAGCAGGATGCCGGCATGGAAGCCGCGGACGATACCGCCGACGTCGACCGCCGCGTCGCACGTGCGGCGGGCACCGGTTCAAGGAGCAGTACGCACGACAAGCAGTAGGCGTTTCACGCGACGTCATCGCGGCGTCGGGTTCCATCGACATCAAGGCGATCGATCGATCGCACCACAGGAGAGAAAGTCATGAACGACAATCCCATGAACCCGGTCACAAGCTTCATCGGTCGCGCAGGCGTCGGCAGCGCGTCGGTCGGGCGCGGCGGCGCATCGTCCACCGACGGTGGCAGCTGGTATGAAGCGATGTCCAAGGCCTGGGGCCAGACGCTCGACGGACAGGCCGCGAAGATCACCAACCTGTCGGACGTGATCGGATCCGGCGGCGATCAGCCCTCGAACATGGTCAAGCTGACCGCCGAGAGCCTGAAGATGCAGTTCATGTCCAACAACGCGGCGACCTCGCAGAACAGCGTCGGCCAGGCGCTCGAAACGCTGGGCAAGCGCCAGTAATGCCCGGCGTGCGTTGTCATTGCGTGCGTGGCGGCAGGCCGCCGCCGCGCGTGCATGCCGACACGCCGCCCCGCATCTCGCCAGGTCCACAGGAGACACGGAAATGATCGAAGCCATCCAGGTCGCGGCGGAAGCCGCGCAGGCCAATGCGGCCACATCGCCCGCGGCGCAACCGCAGGCGACCATGTTCGAAGTCAGCCAGTTCGCCGACGCCTACGCCAACGGCGGCACCGCCAGCAGCGCGCCGGCAACGGTCTCCGCGCCGGCGCCGCCCTCGGAGGGCATGCGTGCGCTCATGTCGACGTTCGAGAACCTCAACACCGGCGCCGACAAGATCAGCGCGATGTCGCACATGATCACCAGCAGCGGGGCAGATCCCACGCCCGGGCAGCTGTTGCAGGTGACGATGGAGGCGCACAAGTTCCTGTTCAAGGCGGAGCTGACGTCCAACGTCGCCAACCGCACCTCGGACGGCGTCCAGCAGTTGTTCAAGCAGCAGTCGTAAGGCGGGAGCAGGCATGAAGGCGTCGAACGCAATCAAGCGTCCCATGGTCGTGGCAACCCTGCTGGCGTGCCTCGCGCTGGCCGGCTGCAGCGGCACGGCGCTGTACAGCAACCTCGAGGAACAGCAGGCCAACCAGGTGATGGCGGAGTTGCTCGGCTCGGGTATCCAGGCCGACAAGTCGCTTTCGACCGACAAGAAGGGATGGGAGGTTCGGATCGCCAAGGGCGATATCCCGCGGGCCATGGCCATCCTGCATGCCAAGGGCCTGCCGCGCCGACAGTCGTTCACGATGGGCGACCTGTTCAAGAAGGACAGCTTCGCCACCTCGGCCACGCAGGAGAAGGCGCTGTACGTGTTCGGGCTGGAAGAGTCGATGCGGCAGAAGCTGCTCAAGATCGACGGCGTCGTCGACGCCGCGGTGTCGATCGCGCTGCCCGACCGCGACCCGCTGGGCGGCAACGAGGCGGACTCTTCGGCGTCGGTCTTCATCTACCAGGCGCCTGGCGCCGATCTGCGCGACCGCGAAACCGACCTGAAGGTTGGCGTGAAGGACAGCATCGAGGGCCTGGACGACGTCAACAAGGTCACGATCAAGTTCTTCACCGTCGGCACGCCGCTGGCCGGCAAGCAGGCCGCGCGCAGCCCGGCGGCGATGCCGGCGCTGTCGTCGATCAGCCCGCTGGTGATCGCGATCACCGTCGCGATCGCGGTGCTGCTGTCGCTGGCGATCGCCTTCGGCGGGCGCATCCGCGCGCGCCTGGCGCAGTCCAGGCAGCCGCCGCGCGTGTGGAACGGATGAGCCGGGCGGCGCGATGAGCCTGCTGGCGGTGATCGCCGAGATCCATCCCGACTGGTACCACCGGGCGGGCGCGGACGAGCACGAGTCCGCTTCGATTTCCCCCGAACTGCTGCAGCAGGCGCGCGACAGCGCGCTCGGCCGCAGGATGCTGGCGCGCTGGCTGATGCGCGAGGCCGGTGTCGGCGGCGAAGTGCTGGCGCCGCGCCCCGACGGCGCGATTGCCGCGGCGGTGCTGCGTTGGCCGCGTGCGCGCCTGGCGGCGCTGCTGCGCGACGTCGGCGTGCTGGCCTACGCGCCTGCGATTCGCGCCGAGGTCCGGCGCGAGCCGGTGCGCCAGTTGCGGCGCGCGCTCGGCAACAGCTACCTGCTGGCGCTGGACAAGCAGGTCTGGGACGGCGGGGTGCAGGCGTCGACCGCCGCGCAGCTGCGCGGGCGTCTTGGCGCCGCGCTGTCCGACGGCCGCGACGATGCCGCGCTGCATGCGCTGTTCGACCACCAGGGCCGCAGCGAACTGCACGCCTGGGCGGCGCCGCGCGACCCTGCGCTCGCCGAATGGATGGTGCTGCAATACCCGCGTGAATCGTCCGCCGAGGCGCACCTGCCGCAGCAGCAGCTGCAATTCCTGCACGACCACCACCTTGCCCGCGCGCGCGCGGCCTGACACCGGAACGAGGCCATGTCCGCAGAGCCAGCACGCACCGCTTCCAGGCCATCGGCCACGTCGGCCACGGTGTCGGTCTTCGAGCCGCGTCGCTTCGACCGCGCGCTGGCCGGCAATGTGGTGCCCGCGCGGCAGTGGCAGCGCATCGAGGAGCTCGACGCGCTGCTCGAGCAGGTCAACGCGCTGTACGTCGAGGCCGGCGCCGAAATCGAGCAGGCGCGCGAGAAGGGCTACGCGGACGGTTTCGCCGACGGCCTGGCGCGCGTGCAGCAGCAGATGACCGAACACCTCGCCGCGCTCAACGAGCGTCGCGCGCGGGTCCTGGCAGACGCCAGCAGCCGCGTCACCGAGCTGGCCTGCGCCATCGTCGCGCGCGTCGCCCCCGGCTTCGACGCCCGCGCCGTGGTGCCGCCGCTGGTGATGCAGGCGGTCGAGGCCGCGCAGGCCGAACAGTTCCTGATGATCCGCGTGCATCCGTCGGTGCGCGAGGAGGTCGCCGCCGGCCTCGGCGCGGTGCGGCAGGCGCATCCGGCGGTCGGGGTGATCGAGCTGGTCGAGGACATGAGCCTGGATCCGCTGAGCTGCGTGGTGGTGTCCGAGGCCGGTGAAGTGCGCGCCGGCGTCGCGCAGCAGATCGAGGCGATCCGCACCGCGCTTGCGGGCGTTGGCAGGCAGGACGGATGAACCTGCCGTTCACCACGCCGGCTGATGCGGTCCGGACCACGCCGGGGATGGATGATCCCCTGCTGGGTGCGCTGGCCAGGGTGCAGGCGATCGAGCGCGTCGGCCGCGTCGCCGAGGCCCATGGCACGCTGATCCGCGCCACCGGCCTGAAGGCGGCGATCGGCGAGCTGTGCGAACTACGCAACCCGCCAGGCGAGGGCGATCCGAAATTCCGCCTTGCGGCCGAGGTGGTCGGCGTGTCGAAGCAGATGACCCTGCTCACGCCGCTGGGCGCGCTCGACGGCGTGTCCGCCACCACCGCCGTGTACGCGACCGGGCGCCAGGCGGCGGTGCGTGCCGGCAACGGCCTGCTCGGCCGCATCCTCGATGCCCACGGCGAGCCGATCGACGGCAAGGGCCCGATCCGCGACACGGTCGAAGCGCCGATCTACGCCGCCTCGCCCAACCCGCTGACCCGCAGCCTGATCGAGCGTCCCTTCTCCACCGGCGTGCGCGCGATCGACGCCACGATGACCACCGGCGAAGGCCAGCGCGTTGGCATCTTCGCCGTCGCCGGCGGCGGCAAGAGCACGCTGCTGGGCATGCTCGCGCGTGGGGGCGACGCCGACGTCAACGTGATCGCGCTGGTCGGCGAGCGTGGCCGCGAGGTCAACGAGTTCATCCACGACAACCTCGGCGCCGAAGGCCTGGCCAAGTCGGTGATCGTGGTGGCCACCTCCGACCGCCCGGCGCTCGAGCGCAGCCGCGCGGCGTGGGTCGCCACCGCCATCGCCGAGCACTTCCGCGACAAGGGCAAGCGCGTGCTGCTGCTGCTCGATTCGGTGACGCGATTCGCGCGCGCACTGCGAGACGTGGGCCTGGCCGTCGGCGAACCGCCGGCGCGGCGCGGCTTCCCGCCTTCGGTGTTCAGCGCGCTGCCGCGGCTGTTCGAGCGCGCCGGCAACAACGACAAGGGCTCGATCACCGCCTTCTACACCGTGCTGGCCGAGGACGAGGATGGCGGCGACCCGATCGTCGAGGAAGTGCGCTCGATCCTCGACGGCCACATCGTGCTCTCGCGAAAACTGGCGGCGGCCTACCACTACCCGGCGATCGACGTGCTTACCAGCCTCAGCCGCGTGATGCCGCGCGTCACCGAGCCCGCGCACCAGCGCGCGGCGGGGCAGCTGCGCAAGTACCTGGCCAAGTACCAGGACATCGAACTGCTGCTGCAGCTGGGCGAGTACAAGCGCGGCACCGATCCGGATGCCGACATCGCGATCGAGAAGATCGGCCCGATGCGCCAGCTGCTGCAGCAGTCGGCCGGCGAACTGGTGCCGTTCGAACGTTCGGCAGACGCGGTGCGCAGGTTGTTCGGATGAAGCACTATCCCCTCCACACCCTGCTGCGCCTGCGCGAACACCGCACCGATGCGGCGCGGATGGTGGTGCTGGAGAAGCAGCGCGCAGTGCAGGCCTGCCGCGACGCCTGCACGCGGATCGGGCACGAGATAGAGCAACTGAACGACGAACGCAGTGGCCAGCGCGCGCGCCTGCTCGATGCGCCGCCACCCGGCGTGGACTGGTCCACCGTGCTGGCCCAGCGCGAAGCGCACATCGACTGGCTCGGCCTGCAGGTGGAGGCCGCGCGCCAGAGGCTGGTGCAGGCGCAAAAGGCTTTGCAGGCGGCCGAACACGAACTGGCACAGGCGCGCGACGCGTTCTTCCGTGCCAAGGCCCGCCAGGAAGCGCTCGAGAAGCGACGCGACCACTGGCGCGGCGAGCAGCGCGCACTCGAGGCCCGCCAGGAAGAAGACATCACCGCCGACATGCTGCTCGCGCGCCACCACGGCGCGCGGCCAACGCATTGAGAGGACGACCATGAGTATCGACCGCAGCGCGTCATCCACCCCGGCGACGACCCGGGACATCAGCCGCGACAAGCCTGACACCCGCCCCCGCGAGCCGGCGCCGCGCGACAAGGTCGACGACTTTCAGCGGCTCATGCAGGGCAAGCGCGAATCGCGCGACCCGCGCGGGCCCGGACAGCCCGGCGATGACGGCCAGCCGCTGCAGCAGGCCGGGCGGCGCGAAGGGCAGGAAGCGCCCCAATGGCAGCAGGACGAGGGAGCCATCGCGGGCAGGCAGGACGCCGCATCCGAACACTACGAGGACGATGCGCTGCGCCGCCAGCGCGACGATGCGGGCGGCCCCTCGCTGCAGCAGACCCTCGACCCGGCCGCGCTGTACCAGATGCAGATGGCGATGCGCGACGGCCTGCCGCAGGCCGCGGCGCCGCCGCCGCTGAACCCCAACGCGTTTGCGGACATGGTCGAGCGCCACCTCAAGCAGATGGCCGCCGACCGCGGTGCGGCCGACGGCGCCGGCGACGGGCGCGTGCTGCTGCGCATGGCCGACGCCACCCTGCCCGGCACCGACCTGCTGCTCAGCCGCACGCCGGAGGGCTGGATGCTGCGCGCCGACGTGCGCTCGCGCAGCAGCTTCGACGCGATCCGCGAGGCTGCGCCGGAACTGGCCCGCCGGTTCGCCGAACGCAACCTGGGCACGCTGAGCATCGATCCGCATTTCCATGGCTGAGCGCGCTCCCGGCTAGGGTCGACCCCAGATCGGGCACGTCCTAGCTTGGAGGCCTCCTGGCGCTCGCCGACACTGCGATTGCGTTCCGGGACGCCCGCTTCCGCCACATGGAGCCCGTATCCCGGCCAAACCAGAAGGGAGAATGACAATGTCTTTTGATCTTGGCGGAATTGCAAAACTGGCGGGACAGCTCATTGGCGGCGCGATCGGCGGCCCGTTGGGCTCGATGATCGGCGGCATGATCGGCGACATGCTCGGGCAGGCCATCAGCGGCCAGTCGGGCGACATCCTCGGTGATTCCGGGCTGGCAGAGGCCGCGCAGCAGCTGTTCCAGGGCAACTACGACGGTGCGCTGAACCTCGCGTTGAACGGCGGGGGCTGAGCCGTGAACCGCGGGTGGGTCGAAGACGTCGAGCGACTGCATCAGGAAGGCATCATCGACGGCGACGACCAGAACACGCTGATCCGCCACATGGAGGAGCATCGTCGTTCGCTGCAGGACGAGCTCAAGCTGATCGTGCCTGAATACAACGATCGCATTGCCCGGGATGGGCAGCCAAGCGCCGACGAGTGGCTCGCCGCCAAGGCGCGCGAACTCGGCGAACGCGATGGCGAAAGGACGCGGCGTGTCGTCGACACCCTGTCGGCGGTGAACACACCTGCGCCCTAGCGGCCCCGGAAGGGGCCGCCATGGGCTTGCACGAGGACATCACGCGTACTCCTGTATTGCTCTCCAGCATCCGTTTTCGCGAATCCAAGCCGCGGATGCTGCGGCAGCCCGGAATGATGTCATCGACATGAAAAAAGCGGCTTCAGCTGCCGTCCTGCTCCTCTCCATTGCGGGAGCTGCGCATGCCCAGGTCGATTACGTCGGCTCGTGGATCGGGGCAAATGATTTCAGAAGGCAGATCGAGCGATCGCAGGACAATCGCGACGTCGGCAAGCATCCGAAGCGGGAAGAAGCCGACGCGGTAGTTACGCCGGTGGCCGCGAGTGCGGAAGCCGAGTACCTCGACGCGATGCGCGAACTGCGGTACGAGCCGTCCGCAACGGTTACCAGGCATGTCAATGCAAGCATGGCGAGCGTGCTTGTCGGACGGCCGGCCGAGCAACCCTCCAGCACGACCCAGCTGCTGGAAGCCTGCTTCTTGCAGCATCCCGGTTTCCGGCGCCTGTTGGCCGCGCAGGTTGGCGGCACCAGGGACGTCGTGTTCGGGGCGCTGAATGCAGGCGTGTTGCAGCATCGCTTCCGGAAAAGGCTCGAAAGCCACGGGTATTCGGCGAACAACATTGCCGATGTCAGCAACGCTTTCCTGATCGATGCATGGGCCGTGGTGAACGGGCGGAAAGTCGATCAGGCAGTTGCGTTCAGAGGCTTGCGAGCAGAGCTTCGCCGTACGCTTTCAGGTGGACAGGCGCCGCCGCAACTTAGCGCTGAAACCCGCCAAGAAAACACCGAGGCGCTCGCCCTGCTGGCGATGCTGGTAGCGGCCGCCCGGCACAACGCGCGCGATCCGGAAAACCAGGCGAGCCTGAGGGCCGGGGTGGACGATATCGGCAGGCGCATGGGAATCGAGCTGCGCCAGGTAGCACTCACCGAGCACGGCTTTGTTGCGCGGTGATACCGGCACGGACAACAGCCGTCATGGCGACCTAGGGTCGGTCCTAGATGACTGGGAGCCTGGAAGCTCCTATGTTGCAGTCATCAGCAAGGATTGGACTTGGAAACCCACGAGGCATCCTGGGAATTGACCATGCAGAAGCCGCCGCGCCGCACTTCCACAGCAGCCAGCACCGCTACCTCGAACTGGGGATTGCGGGATCGCAGCGTGCTGGATGGCAGCGGTGAGGGTTCAGGCCAGCAAGCTTCCCCTGCTGCTGACGACACGCAAGCGCTGATCAACGACTTCGATGCTTCCTTGCAGGCAGATGCCGATCTCGACCAGGAAGGACGCGAGTTCCTGAGCCAGCAGTTCCGGACTGCGGTCCGGGAAGCGGCATCCAGCGGTGCAACCAGCAGGCCACTGGAGCGCTCCGACTGGCTGGAGACTCTCGAAGCACTGCGCGACATGGGTGTCGTGGACGAGGACGAGAGCAACACCCTGGTACGACAGCTCGACCAGGCGCTGCAGCCACTGCAAAGCCGCAACGTGCAAGTGGCGCTCGAGTTCAGCCGCCGCTGCAGCGAGCAGGACGAACAAGGCGCGCTGGAATGGCTGCGGGCCCAGACCGCCGAGGCGCCGAAGGCACAACAACCCTCGTCTCCTCCGTCGCCGCAGTTGAAGCACGCCGCTTCGGGCGACACGGTGACCCAGTCCCGCTCACGTCGTTTGCGTGGCCCGCCCGTCAGATAGCTCCGTCATTGCTGCACAAGAACGCGTCTCACCATTCTTATTTCGGAGATATCAAGATGAGCATCGAAGGTTTCCATTTCTCGTATGTGGGTGAAGTCAGGAACGAACAGACGAGCAAGACTGCCGCGGCAAAGGGCAGCTGGCTGGTGGCGCTTGCCACGATGCTGGGCAAGATGGCTGACAGGCTCGGCGACTCGATCGTCAAGCAGGCCGAGAAGATCGACCAGCAGATGAACAAGGAAGCCAAGGCCCGGAACGACGGCAAGTCCGTCGAGAACAGCAACCTGACCCAGTTGAACGCTGAAATGCAGGCCATGGCACAGCAGATGAAGATGTTGATGGACGCCATCAGCACCATCATCAAGACCATTGGCGAAGGCAACCAGAGCATCGCCCGCAAGCAGTAAGGCGCTTGCCACAAGGATGTCCCCGAAGGCCAGGCGCGCCAGCGCCTGGCCTTCGGCTTTCCAGGGATGCAACTTCGAGGTGCGCGGCGCGTGGCATCCCCCGCGACGGGTTGGGTTGGGGGACGGCTGTGCCGTGGTGCCCAGTCGCAGTGCGTTCGACATTGACGGATGAAGCGGGTCGGCGTGAGCCGTGGCTCATTCGTTGCCGGTCGCCGTCATACACGTACCCGGATCAGCAAAGGCGTTACGGCGGGCGATGACCGCTGGTGTGCCGGGGCCAGCCGTTCGGCAAGCCGGCGGAGGCGTCCTGTGCGGCTTCGGTGAAGGGAGGACGCCAGCCACGCCGCTGGCCGCCTGCAGTTTCTTCTACAAATCGATCGTTGCGGAGGTTGCCTGCGCGCTGGCTGTCATTTCCGCTGCTCCGTGGATCGACGTCGTCAGCATGGGTCCGGTTGCGCATGGAGCCCTGCCGCATGTTCGATCGGACAACTCTCTTTGGCCGGGCATGTTCTCTGGCGCCTGCAGGAGCCGTAGTCACCGCGCATTGCCTGGGCGCCATCCCTGGAAGCGCCACCATCGTTCCCGGCATGGGCTGGAGTGGCATCGGTCGAGGCAGGGCTGATCGAGCGACGCAGAGCTCTAGACACGCGTCGTGTCGTCGGCATGATCGTCGATCAGCCGTGGCGGGAGAACTGCGGCAGGCGCTGTATCGCGGCGGTGCCGTCAGCGGCGATGCCGCGACAGGCGGCGAGCCACCCACCAGGCGGCGGCGCCCGTTGCCAGCCCGAATGCGGAAAGCCAGCGGGTGTGGCTCTGGCCCACGAGATCATCGGCCATGTGGCCGGGGCCCATGAAAATGACAATGGCAGCGGCCAGGCAGCCGTAGGCGATGATCGCCAGCATCCAGAACAGCCACTGCATCGCACGTGCGATCTCGCGTTCGGATCCCGCCTCACCGGCATTCGTGTGCCCCAGCGCGCCCATGGCCCAGAGCAGGCGGGCCACGCCGCCCTTGGGCATGGATCCCAACCGGCTGCGCAGGCTGCGGCGCTGCGCGCCGTCGAGCGTGTGCCCGGCCGCGTTGAGCATGTTCTCGGCGCGCATTGCGGCGACCGCGTCGTTGGCGGGAAGGATGACGCCGCGCGCGTCCGCGGGCTGGTTGACCGGTGCCGTGGCCATCGTCAGTCCGGCCGCGGCCAGCGCGGCGGTGCTGCCGGAGGGCAGCGCGGGCGCGGCGGGCAAGGTCGGGGGAGTGGCGGTCGGGGGAGGAGGTGCGGTAGCCGGAGCGGTGGTTGCGGTGCGTCCAGCGGCCAGGGCGGCATCTGCCGGCCGGTTTGGCGCCAGCAGCGCGGCGTCCGAGGCTGCGCGCTGTTGCGCTGCCAGGGTGCTTGCCTGGGACAGCGTGGTGCCGGCTGTCATGCCGGCGGTGTTCGTGCTCGTCGCGGCGGTATTGGCAGCGGCATTGGCGAAGCCGGTGGCGGCACCTCCCTGGGCGGCGAAGGCACCCTGCGCACGACCGGCGGCATTGGCCGCGTTCATGCCCGATGGCATGGGGATTCCGTCGGCCCGCGCATGGGCCGAAGCTCCTGCGTTTGCGTGGGCCTGTGCGCTGGCAGCCTGGGAAGGATTGCCGGCGGTTGAATTCGCATTCGAGTGGGCGGGTGGTCCGGGAACGTGGCGATGCTCGGGCCGTCCATCGGAATCTCGCAGCACGCTCTGTACGCCGTTGGCCATCGAGAACAGGGTATTGCCGAGCTGGCGGGCGATGCCGGGGGCGACGTCCAACATGCCCGGCAAGCCGGGGCCGCCGGTACCCATCGAACCCGAGCCGCGAACGCCGCCCTGGTCGCCTTGATTGCCCTGGTTGCCTTGGTTGCCGCGGATCTCCCCGTTGCCGCGATTGCCTTCCTGCGCCGCGGGGTTGTTGCCACCGGTGCGTGGGCCATTGCCCTGCTGCACGCCGTCGTTGCCGTTTCCGTTGCCGTTGCCGTTGTTGCCGTGCGTCTTGCCCTTGTCGCCGTGGTTGCCCTTGTCGCCGTGCGTGCCGAGCGGTTCTGCAGGCTCACCCTTGCCCGAATTGCCGGGCGTGCCCGCGTGCACGAACGCCCCGTTGCCGCTCACTGGTCCGATCGTCATCGCAAGGCCCTCCAGGGGTCGGGCGCAGGCACCCGATTCCAGCGTATGGCAACGCTCCGGCGTCAATCACCTGTGGCCAACCCTAGGTTGACGACCGGTTTCATGGGAGACGCGTGCCGCCCGGCACGGAACGCGCATAAAAAAGGGGAAGGCACTGGGCCTTCCCCTGCAAATGTCCGGCTGGGCCGGAGGACTTTCGGTTGTGGCATGGCTCCGGCACCAAGGCCGGATGTGGACAGGCTAGCGTGACCAAAAACCTAATGCAACACCTGAAATAAATTCATTCAAGCCATTGATATCATTGGTCTGCGAAATCAAGGGCCTCGCGCTTGATCTGGCGACGCTCGGGCGTGGGCAGGGCCCAGTCGTTATTGAACAGGGCCGGCTCCCAGCCGCCGTAGGTCGGATTGGGCAGCATCCACCAGCGCTCGCCGAACCAGTCGCCGTATTCGTCGAGCAGCCCGGCGCGGTCCTGTGGGGTGTTGGCCACGACCTCGACGAAGTCGCCGAGCTGGTCGCCGAACTGCATCAGCACCCGATACTCGCGCCCGGCCAGGCGGCGGCGGCAGTTCTTCTCGCTGCCGCTCTGGTCGCAGCCCGGCACGACGGTGCCGAGGCCGAGGAAGACGTCGTCGCTGGCCACCGGCATCCCTACCGCCTCGAGGTTGGCGATGGTGGCGTCTTTCAGGTGCACGGCGCGGTTGGACAGATAGAGGATGGTCACGCCCTTTGCCGCGGCTGCCTTGGCGAACTCGACCACGCCCGGCACGGCCTTGGCCTTCTTCTCGGCCACCCACAGGTCCCAGGTCGGGTCGCTGTACTGGGCCTGGTCGCGGATCAGGCGCGCCTGGTAGGGCGAGTTGTCGAGCACGGTTTCGTCGACGTCCATGATCACCGCCGGTTTCAGGTGCGCGGTGTTGCCGGCGTTGTCGCGCTCGGTCGGTACAAGGGCGTCCCAGTGCCGTTCCTTCAATGCGAGGTCGAGCGTGTCGGCGGCAGCACGGTAGACGGTTTCGGCCGCGGCACGGTACTCGGCCGATGCCTGCACCCAGAGCACGGCGTTGAGATTGTCGTCGGCCAGCGTCGCGGCGTCCGCTGCCGGTTTTGCCTGCGCCGCGGCCGTGGCCTCCGGGATCGATGCGTCGCCCTGCGGCGCGGTGAACGAGGCGGGCTTGCAGGCCGCCAGCGACAGCGCGGCGGCAAGCAGCGAAACGGCGAACATCGAGTGGCGCATGGCGGTCCTGCGGGAGCGGGGAGGCCGCCGAGTCTAGCGAAGTCCGGCAACAGGCGATCGAGGGCTGGATCGCAGAGGTGCGCAGGGCATTGCGACGGACGCGCGCTCAGCCTTCCAGCATTGCCTTGATCGCCGCGAAGCCGACGCTGGCGCGTTCGGCCTTGCGCGCGGCGTCGGCGACCGGGTCGGCGCCATCACGCTGGAGTTCGGCGGCCGGGAGTTCGTCGAGGAAGCGGCTGGGCTGCAATCGCAGCTTCGAACCCCAGCGCTGCGCCTCGCGCGAATGCGACAGCCACAGCTGCTCCTTGGCGCGGGTGATACCGACGTAGAGCAGGCGGCGCTCCTCGTCCAGGCGGCCTTCGTCGAGGCTGGCCTCGTGCGGCAGGGTGCCGTCCTCGACGCCGACGATGAACACGTAGCGGAACTCGAGGCCCTTGGCGCCGTGCAGGCTCATCAGCCGCACCTGGTTGCCGGCGTCGTCCTTGTCGGCGCGGGTGAGCAGGGCGAGCGACGCGGCGAGTTCGCCCGCGCTGGTTCCCTTCGCGCCCTCGAACCAGTCGGCCAGCTCGTCGAGGTTGCCGCGGCGGATCGCGAACAGCTGCTCGGTCTTGCACTGCGCGCGCAGCGCGGCGAGCAGGCCGGAGCGTTCGTTCAACTTCCGCACCAGCTCGGCCGGCGGCAGGTGCGACGCATCGCCGCGCAGGCCACGGACGATGTCGGCGAATTCCGACAGCGCGTTCGCCGCGCGCGGCGGCAGCTGCTTGAGCAGGCTGATCGATTCGGCCGCGCGCGACAGCGGCAGGTGCGCGTGCTGCGCGAGCTCGGCCAGCTTCGCCAGCGAAGTCGCGCCGACGCCGCGCGCCGGCGACTGCACCGCGCGCAGGAACGCCGCGTCGTCCTCGGGATTGGCCAGCAGCCGCAGCCACGACAGCGCGTCCTTGACCTCGGCGCGTTCGAGGAACGCGGTGCCGCCGGACAGGTGGTAGGGCACGCGCAGCAGCTGCAGCGCCTTCTCCAGCGCGCGCGACTGGTGGTTGCCGCGGAAAAGGATGCAGAAGTCGCTCCACGGCGCGCCGCGGGCCTGGTTGATGAAGTGGATCTCGCCGGCGACGCGCTCGGCTTCGTGCGCGGAATCGCGGCACTCCCACACGCGGATGCGCTCGCCGTCGGCCTGCGCGCTCCACAGCGTCTTCGGATGCTCGTGCGGGTTGTTGGCGATCAGCGCGTTGGCCGCGCGCAGCACGCGGTTGCTGCAGCGGTAGTTCTGTTCGAGCTTGACCACCTTCAGCGCCGGGTAGTCCTGCGCCAGCTGCGACAGGTTCTCCGGGTTGGCGCCGCGCCAGGCGTAGATGCTCTGGTCGTCGTCGCCCACGCAGGTAAAGTTGCCCTTGGTCCCCGCCAGCGCCTTGAGCATCCGGTACTGGGCGTCGTTGGTGTCCTGGCACTCGTCGACCAGCAGGTAGCCGATGCGCTCGCGCCAGCCCAGCGCGACGTCTGCATCGTTCTCCAGCAGTTCCACCGGCAGCCGGATCAGGTCGTCGAAGTCCACGGCGTTGAACGCCGACAGCCGCGCCTGGTACTTCGCGTACAGCGCCGCAGCTTCGCGCTCGCGCGTCGATTGCGCGGCGTCCAGCGCCTGCTGCGGCGACAGCCCGGCGTTCTTCGCCCGCGAGATCAGCCCGTGCGCGGCCTGCACTGCGTCGGGCTTGGCGCCCGGCAGCAGGTCCTTGAGCTGGCTCGCGGTGTCGTCGGCGTCGAAGATCGAAAACCCGCGCCGCAGCCCGGCCCTGGCGTGTTCGATCTGCAGCAGCTTCAGCCCCAGCGCGTGGAAGGTGCAGATCGTCAGGCCGTCCGCGCCGTCGCCGCGGATCCGCTTGGCGACGCGTTCGCGCATTTCCTTCGCCGACTTGTTGGTGAAGGTGATCGCGGCGATGCGCTTGGCCGGATAGCGGCCGGTGGCAATCAGGTGCGCGATCTTCTCTACGATCACCCGGGTCTTGCCGCTGCCCGCGCCGGCGAGCACCAGCAGCGGGCCTTCGACGTGGGCGACCGCGGCGGATTGTTGGGGGTTGAGGCCGTGCATCGTGGAAGCGGTGGAGGCGGACGCGCATCTTACCCGGCGCCTGTTGCCGGGCCGGTGCCGCGAGGCGCGGTGCAGGCGCGGGAAGCGCGGAAGGCCGCCGCCGGACGGGCGGCGGCGGCCGTCATGCCGCTGCCGGCGCTACCAGCTGAAGCCGGCGCCGCCCATCAAGCTCGACTCGCCGCCGCCGAAGGACGCGCCGATCGAGACGCTGGCGCGATTGCCGATCGCGCGCTGGTAGCCCACCGCCAGCGCCGACTCGCCGTTCTGGCCGCCGACGCCCACGCCGATGCGGTTGGCCCCGGCCAGGCCGGCGGTGTTCATCGCCATGCCGGCGTAGGCGCCGCTCATCGCCGCGAGCTTGTCGATCCGGCGATCCTGTTCGCGGAAGCGCTGGTCGACGTCGTCGCGGAAAGTGTCGAGCTCGCTGTTGAATTTCGCGAACACGGCGTCGGTGTAGGTGTTGGCCGCGTCCAGCGTCCGCACCGCGACGGTATCGGTGTAGGTATTGGCCGAGGCGAGGGTGGCCGCGGCGCCGGCGTCGGCGTGTGCGTTGGCCGACGCGGCGGTGGCATCGAGCTGGCCCTTGTTGACCGCGTCGCCCGCGGCCACGCCGTCGGCCACGTTCGAGACCACGGTACCGCTGGCACCGCCGAGGGTGAGGCTGGCATTGCCGGCGTCGTCGTACTCCACCGCCAGCTCGCTGCCGGTGCCGGTGCCAGCAGGGCCTTCGGGTCCCTGCGGCCCGGAGGGACCTTCGGGGCCCTGCGGGCCATCCGGTCCCTGCGGGCCGGTCGGGCCTTCGGGTCCTTGCGGGCCATTCGGTCCCTGCGGCCCGGTGGGACCTTCGGGGCCTTGTGGACCCGCCGGTCCCTGCGGCCCGGCCGGAATCGCGTCGATGCTGTCCTGCAGTTCGCCCAGGCGGATGTCGACCGCGGCAAACGCAGCGCCCACGTCGCCATAGCTGGCGCCCTGGATGACGTAGCTGGGCGCGGTGAACACGCCACCGCTGAAGCCGGCGCCGCCGCCCAGCGCCGCGACGAAGTTGCCGAGCTGGCCTACGGTCGCCGCGTCGTGGTCGCCGATGCCGTCGGCGACGTTGACAAGCCGCCGCTGCAGGTCGCTGCCGTAGGTGCCGCCGTTGATCTCGTCCTCGTCCGTGGCCAGATGGCCGAAGGACACGGTGTCGGCTTCCGCGGCGACCGAGTCGCTGCCGAGGGCCACGGCGCGCTCGGCACCGGCCAGCACCCGGGTCTTGACGCCCAGCGCCACGCCTTCTTCGGCGTGGACCTGCGACGCGTTGCCGACGGCGACGGCGCGCGCTGCGGTGGCCTGGGTGAAACGGTAGGGATCGATATTGGTGGTCGAATCGCCGAGGAAACCACCCAGGGCCAGGCTGTTCTCGCCGGCAGCCTGGCTGAACACTCCGCTGGCGGTGCTGAACTGGCCCGTGGCGCTGCTGGCAACGCCCAGGGCGATCGCGCCCCACTCGCTGCTCTTCGCGTTTTCGCCCATGGCGAAGGACCAGTCGCCGGACGCATTTGCGCGGGTTCCGATCGCGATCGCGGCGCTGCCGGTGGCATGGGAGTCATAACCCAGAGCTACGCTTGCCCTGCCCGTGGCCTCCGCGTTCGTACCCAGTGCGGTGGCGACAAGGCCTGCGACCGTGCCCTTTCCGCAGGCGGTGGCCCTGTCGTCCTCGGTTCCGGTGTCGGCGCCACCGTTGTCCTGGGTGCCGGCGTCACTGTCGGCCACGATGCAGGTGATGCCGGCCATCGCCGGCAGGCTGGCGCCGGCGCCGCAGGCGAGCAGCAGCGACAGGGCGAGGGGGCGGATTCGGGGGATGCGCGGATCGTGCATGGTCATGCTCCTTGGCTTTGTGGTGGACAAGGAACACGACACGGCCGCCCTCCTTGCGCGTGATGCGCAACGACTCGGCAGGCGGCGGGGAGCCGAAGCTTTCTTGCAAAGATCGAGACGCGCGTGTGGTCGCGTCCGCGGGCCGGAGTCGGCGCGAAGCCGGCGGATCGGATGGACCGTCACCAGTGTTTGCGTCGAACCGGGCTGCCGTTCCTCCCCGAACCTGCCGATGCGTCGCTGCCCGCCAATATACGTTCGTCCGCATGCGCACTTTGGGTCGCGCGTCTCACATGCCGACGACAGCGGCTGCAACCGCGCGTGCCCGCGGTGCTCGCACCGACATCAAGGAGGTTCCCGGAAAGCGCACCCGGCGATGGCGCGCGAGAACGCTCGCCGATGGCGACAGCGCATAAACTGCGCCCATGGCCAAGCTCTACTTCTACTACTCGGCGATGAACGCCGGAAAGACCACCACGCTGCTGCAGAGCGCGCACAACTACCGCGAGCGCGGCATGCGGGTGGCGATCCTGACGCCGCGCCTGGACGACCGCGCCGGCAGCGGCAAGGTGGCCTCGCGCATCGGGCTGAGCGCCGACGCGGTCGGCTTCGACCCCGGCGACGACCTGCTGGCATGGGCGAATGCCGACATCGCCGCGCACGGTCGCATCGACTGCCTGCTGGTCGACGAGGCGCAGTTCCTGCGCAAGCCGCAGGTCTGGCAATTGAGCGAAGTGGTCGACCGGCTGCGCATCCCGGTGCTGTGCTACGGCCTGCGCACGGACTTCCGCGGCGAGCTGTTCGAGGGCAGCCAGTACCTGCTGGCCTGGGCCGACGAGATCAGCGAGATCAAGACCATCTGCCACAGCGGCAAGAAGGCGACAATGACCGTGCGCGTGGACGCCGACGGCTACGCGGTGCAGGACGGGCCGCAGGTCGAGATCGGCGGCAACGAGCGCTACATCTCCGTCAGCCGCGCAGAGTTCAAGAAGATCGTGCGCGGCGAGGGTCGGATCGAGCCGCTGCAGGAGCGGTTGCCGCTGGCGCCGCCGCGCGACTAGAAAGGTTTGAACTGCCTTGCGCTGATCGTCCGCTCCGGGCGGCCGGGGCTTTCACCAGGCGAATGCGTGGTCATCCACGGCGCTTGCATTCGAGACCTCGAAGTCGCCGGATCCCCGCCGCTGCGGGATGACGGCGTTCGCCCAGTTCTTCGCTGGCCGGCTTGATCCGTTTTCTCCTGCGCAGGCAATGGACATGCGCGCGCCGGAGGCTAGCGCGGGTCGTCGACGGCCGCCTCGCAGCCCGCGCGGATCGCATCGATCTCGCGCACCACGACGCCGCCCTCGGGCTGCGCCTGCTGCAGCGACAGGTGGAGTGCGGCAAGGTCCTGCAGCACGCGGCTGCGCTGCGGGCCGTGGCAGCTGCGTTCGGCCAGGTAGGCACGCGCGAGCCAGGCGATGCGGCGGCGCTCGATGTCCTTCACCGACAGGCTGGCCAGGCGTTCGAGTTCCCCCGTCGCGGCCTTGTCGCCGTCGCGCGCCTGCAGGCGCGCCAGCGACAGTTCGCTGCGCAACGCGTGCGGGTGCGAGGGGCCGTAGCCCTGGCCGGTCAGCGACACGGCCTGCTGCAGCTGGCGCTCGGCGGTCGCGCGGTCGCCGAGCCCGGCATTGGCCTCGCCAAGCAGGCGCAGGGTGTCGCCGATCAGCCCGGCGTGCTGGCCCGGCAGTGCCCGGCGCAGGCGCAGGGATTCCTGCAGTTGCAGCCGCGCTTCGGCGTCGCGGCCGACGCTGTGCAGGATCATCGCGCGATTGAACAGCTGGCTGGCGAGCAGCTGGGCGTGGCCGGGCTTGCGGCTGATGACGATGGCACGGTCGAGGTTGCGCAGCGCCGCGCCGGTGTCGCCGCGCTCCCAGTCGACGATGGCCAGGCTGTTGTAGTTGCGCGCGACTTCCTCGTGTTCCATCCCCAGCCGTGCCAGCAGCCACGCCTGCGCGCTGGCGAACTCGCTGGCCGCTTCGTTGTAGCGGCCCTCGTCGACGTGCAGCGCGGCGAGCTGGCGCCGGGCGTCGATGGTGGCGCGATGCTGCGGTCCCTGCAGGTCGAGCGACAGTGCGAGCGCGTTGCGGCATTCGGCCTCGGCGCCGCGGATGTCGCCCTGCGCGCGCTGCAGCGTGCACAGGCTGCCGAGGATGTCGATCGCGAGCGGGTGGCGGTCGCCGACCCCGGCGTGCAGCTGCGCCAATGCGCTGCGCAGGTCGGCCTGGGCCCCGGTGCTGTCGCCGGTCGCGGCGCGCAGGCGCGCCAGGTCGGCCAGGTTCTCGACCACGCCGGCTTCGTTGTGCAGCGGGTCGCGGCGCAGCGCCAGCGAGCGCTCGAACATCAGCCGCGCGGCGGTGTAGTCGCCGGCGTGGCGCTGGCAGCGGCCGAGCTGGGAATAGAACTCGGAGGCCTG
The DNA here is from genome assembly GCF_000422305.1 of Luteimonas mephitis DSM 12574. Lineage (GTDB taxonomy): Bacteria > Pseudomonadota > Gammaproteobacteria > Xanthomonadales > Xanthomonadaceae > Luteimonas > Luteimonas mephitis. Next base: position 257,071 of record NZ_AULN01000013.1, read on the forward strand.
CGCCGGCAGCTGGTGCTCCTCGCGCCGCGCCAGCGCCAGCCACGGCCGCATGCCGGCGATGCAGTCGGCGTACTGGGCGAGCATGCGCCGGGTGTGGCCCATGTCGGTGGCCGATTCCAGCCGCAGGCTCGGCGGCACGTCGTCGAGCGCATCGAGGATCGCCGCCTGCCGCCCGAGCAGCCTGAAGGCGTCTTCGTAGTCGCCCAGTCCCACGCGCAGCCGCGCGATCACGCCGAACAGCTCCGCGCGCGCCTCGGGCTGCCGCGCCAGTTCGCGGTCGCCGCGTTCGACGCCGGCGTCGAGCAGCTGGCGCACGTCCAGCGGCACGCCTTCGGGCGTGCTGCCGGCGTTCTCGAACAGGCCGACGACGAAGTCCTTCAGCGCCTGCGCACGCGCGCCTTCCTGCACGAACTGGCGCGATTGCCAGACCACGATGCCCAGCGCCGCGGCCAGCGTGATCGTCACCAGCGACGCGCTGACCAGCGCCCAGCGGTGGCGGCCGGCGTACTTGCGCAGCCGGTACGCCACGCTCTGCGGGCGCGCCAGCACCGGCTTGCCGTCGAGGTAGCGCTGCAGGTCCAGCGCCAGCGCCTCGACCGACGGATAGCGCTGCTCGGCGCGCTTGGCCAGCGCCTTGAGCACGATGTTGTCCAGGTCGCCCGCCACTTCCCGCGCGCGGCGGCGCGGCGTGGCCGGGCGGCCGGTCGTGCCGTCGTCAGTGCCGCGCAGCAGCGTCGACGACGGTTTGAGCGGATCCACGCCGAGGATCGCCTCCTCCCACTCCGCATCGGTCTGGCGCTTGAGCCGGTAAGGCTTCGCGCCGCTGAGCAGTTCGTACAGCACCACGCCCAGCGAGTACACGTCGGTCATCGTGGTGACCGGCTCGCCGCGGATCTGTTCCGGCGCCGCGTAGTGCAGGGTGAACGCGCGCAGCCCGGTGCGCGTGTTGTCCGGCGCCTGCTCGGCGGTGTCGAGCAGCTTGGCGATGCCGAAGTCGAGCAGGCGCACCTCGTCGAGCGGCGTGACCAGGATGTTGGACGGCTTCAGGTCGCGGTGCACGATCAGGTTGGCGTGGGCGTGGCTGACCGCTTCGCAGACCTGCATGAACAGGCGCAGGCAGGCGCGCACGTCCAGCGCGCGGGCCTTGCACCAGTCGGTGATCGGCTCGCCCTCGACGTAATCCAGCGCGAGGTAGGGCTGGTTGTCGGCGCTGATGCCGGCGTCGAGCAGGCGCGCGATGTGCGGGTGGCCGAGGCGGGCGAGGATCTGGCGCTCGCGGGTGAAGCGCAGGCGCAGGTTGGGGTCGGCCAGCCCCGGGCGCAGCAGTTTCAGCGCCACCCGGCGCTGGTACAGGCCGTCGGCGCGGCTGGCCAGCCAGACCTGGCCCATGCCGCCCTCGCCGAGCAGGCGCTCGAGCTTGTACGGGCCGATCAGCGCATCCGGGCGCGCGCCCGGCAGCGGCGCGATCAGCGGTTCGGACAGGAAGTCGTCGCCTTCGGCCTCCAGCGCCAGCAGTCCGGCCAGGTCGTCGGCCAGCTGCGGGTCCTCGGCGCGCAGCGAGGCCAGGCTGCGCTCGCGGGTCGCGGGGTCGAGTTCAAGCAGCGCGTCGAGGAGTGGCGACAGCCGCTGCCAGCGTTCGGCGTCCATCGGTCAGTCCGGCGGTGGGCGGCGCGCGGGCCGCCTGTCGTTCCGGGCCGGATGAGGCACCTGCTTCTGGTTGGGCCGTGGCACGGATGATTCCTCGCTGCGTTCGGAGTGCCGGGGGCGACGCGCGGGTCGCCGCACCGGCCGGCGTCAGGATTCCTTCAGCGACGCCAGCAGGAACAGCCGCGCCTTCTGCCAGTCGCGGCGGACGCTGCGCTCGGAGCGTTCGAGGAGCGCGGCGATCTCCAGCTCGGACAGGCCGGCGAAGTAGCGCAGCTCGACCACGCGCGCCAGGCGCTCGTCCACCGCCGCCAGCTGGGTCAGCGCGGTGTCCAGGCCGAGCATGTCCTCGTCCAGGCGCAGCCCGCCCTCGATGTCCTCGGGCAGGTCGGTGACGCGGTGCAGGTCGCCGCCGCGCTTCTGCGCCAGCCGCTGCCGCGCGTAGTCCACCACCACCGAGCGCATCGCCGATGCGGCGTAGGCGAAGAAGTGGGCGCGGTCGTCGAACTTGGCCTCGCGCCGGCCGATCAGCTTGAGGTAGGCCTCGTGCACCAAGGCGGTCGCGTCCAGGGTCTGGCCGTGCTGGCCGGCGAGCTGGCGACGCGCCATCGTGTGCAGCTCCTGGTAGAGCGTCGCGAGCACGCGGTCGAGCGCACCGCGGTCGCCGTCGCGCGCGGCGTCGAGCAAGGCGGTGATGTCGGCAGTCTGCGTCATCGATTTCCCCAAAAGGCGCGGCGCGACTATACCGCGCGCCCCCGCCGACCGCTTGCGTCCGCGCCGGCCGGGCCGATCGGCGCTACTGCCTGCAAGCGCCAGGCCGGGCGCGTGGACCGGAGTCGACGCGCCTAGCGCTGGCAGTGGCCGCACCAGACCGTGGCGCGCTGGCCGATCGCCGCCTGTTTCAGCGGCCGGCCGCAGTTCGGGCAGGGCGCGCCGCCGCGGCCATAGGCCGACAACTCCTGCTCGAAGTAGCCCGGCGCGCCGTCCGGGGCGATGAAGTCGCGCAGTGTGGTGCCGCCGCGGGCGATGGCATGGGCAAGGATGCGCTGCACCGCGCCGGCAAGCAGCCGGTAGCGCTCGCGCGAGACCCGGCCGGCGGCGCGCAGCGGCGAGATCCCGGCGGCGAACAGCGCTTCGGCGGCATAGATGTTGCCCACGCCGACCACCACGCGCTGGTCCATCAGGAAGGTCTTCACCGGTGCCTTGCGCCCGCGGCTGAGCGCGAACAGGTAGTCGCCGTTGAACATGGCCCGGCCTGATGTCGCGCCGTCCGGCCCGGGCCCATCGGCATCGGGCAGCGGTTCCGGGCCGAGGTCGCGCAGCAGCGGATGCACCTCGCCCCGCGGCTGCCACAGCAGGCAGCCGAAGCGGCGCGGATCGTTGAAGCGCAGGATCCGCCCCGGCCTGCGGCCCGCGGCGTCGAACGCGATGTCGACGTGGTCATGCGCGCGCGGCGGCGTGTCGGATGGCAGCACCCGCAGGCTGCCGGACATGCCCAGGTGCAGCAGCGCGCTGCCGGCATCGGTGTCGAACAGCAGGTACTTGGCGCGGCGACGCACCGCGGTGATGCGCTGGCCGGGCAGCAGGCCTGCCACCTCGGGCGGGATCGGCCAGCGCAGGTCCGGCCGGCGCAGCGTGACGGCGGTCACGCGCCGCCCTTCGACATGCGGCGCCAGGCCACGGCGCGTGGTTTCGACTTCGGGCAGCTCGGGCATGCGCGAAGTGTCGCAGACCGGCGTGGACCGCGGCGCCGGAAGGCCTGCGTGGCGGGCCGGACCAGCGCGAGGCCGGGCGCAGGATCGTCGACCGGGCGTCGCTGGTCCTGCCGGCTTCGCGCGCCCCTTGGCGGCAGCGGCACGGCCGGCCCCGCGCTGGCCACGGCGCGAAACCTGCCAGGCGCGCAGTGCCACCGTGTCCCGCGGCCGGCCCGCCATGAAAGTGAACGCGCAGGCGGGTGGCTTGCAAGCAGGTGAACGAGGCCAGCCATACGCGAACGCATGGATGGCAATGTGTTCCGGCAGCCCCCATCATGGCCGGGCACACACACCGAAGTCATTGCCACGATGCCCGCTTCAATCCTCGATTTCCTCGCCGGCGGCCTGCTCCAGTTCGGCTGGGGCGAAATGCTGTTGTACCTGCTGGTCGCCACCCAGCTCACCATCTTCGCGGTCACGCTGTACCTGCATCGCAGCCAGGCGCATCGCGGCGTCGATTTCCATCCGGCCATCGCGCATTTCTTCCGCTTCTGGACGTGGCTGACCACGTCGATGATCACCCGCGAATGGGTGGCGATCCATCGCAAGCACCACGCCAAGTGCGAGACCGAGGAAGACCCGCACAGCCCGATGCACAAGGGCATCAAGACGGTGTTCTGGCGCGGCGTCGAACTGTACCGCGAGGCGCGCGGCATGCGCGCGGACATCGAGCAGTACGGCAAGGGCGCGCCGGACGACTGGATCGAGCGCCACCTGTACACCCCGCACGCGACGATGGGCCCGACCGTGCTGCTGTTCATCAGCTTCGCGCTGTTCGGCTTCATGGGCGTGGCGGTGTGGGCGATCCAGATGGCGTGGATCCCGTTCTGGGCCGCGGGCGTGGTCAACGGCCTCGGCCACTGGTGGGGCTACCGCAACTTCGAGACTTCCGACACCGCGACCAACCTCACCCCGTGGGGCGTGTGGATCGGCGGCGAGGAGCTGCACAACAACCACCACGCGTTCCCGAGCTCGGCCAAGTTCGCGCTGCGCAAGTGGGAAGTCGACATCGGCTGGGGCGTGATCAAGGGCCTGGAGAAGCTGCGCTTGGCCCGGGTGCTGCGCGTGGCGCCGTCGCTGGACGTGCGGCCCAACATCAACGTGCCCGATGCCGACACCATGCGCGCGCTGCTGGCGCACCGCTTCCAGGCGATGACCGATTACCAGCGCAACGTGCTCAAGCCGGCGCTGCGCGAGGAGGCCCGGGCCGCCGGCGCCAAGCTGCGCTCGCTGCTGCCGCGGCAGCTGCGCAAGGGCATCGTCGACGACGGCCGCTGGCTCAAGCCCGACGCGCGCCAGCAGCTGCAGCAGTGGGTCGAGGCGCGTCCGCGCATCCGCACCCTGGTGGAACATCGTGCGCGGCTTGCCGCGGTGCTCGAGGCGCGCACCCACAACGCCGGCGAATCGCTGCGCAACCTGCAGGCCTGGTGCCAGGAAGCGGAGGCCAGCGGCATCCGCGCGCTGCAGGAGTACTCGGAGCGGCTGAAGGGTTATTCGCTGCAACCCGCGCGGGCGTAAGCCCCGCGCCGTGTGCGGCGCCTTGCGTGATCGACGATGGCGGGCCAATGGCCCGCCATTTTCATGCGCAGGACCCTCGTCGGAGCGGCGGAAGCCGCGAGCGCTTGCCCTCTCCCTTGCGAAGGCAGGGCGTTCCTCAGGTCGCGAGCCAGTGGCTTGCAAGCAGCCCTCCTCACGCCCCGCCTTCGCAGGGGAGGGAGCAAAGGCTCGCGGCTTCCGCCGCTCCTGCGGCGTGACGTACCCGGCCTACAATGTGCCGGTGAAACGACTCACCCTCCTTGTCTTGTCGTCGCTGGCGCCGCTCGCCGCGCACGGGCAGGTCAACGCCACCAGCGACTACCTGTCGCGCATGGACGGCGACGGAGACGGCCGCATCTCGCTGGCCGAATACCAGGACTGGATGAGCTACGCGTTCGACGCGATGGACCGCAACCGCGACGGGGTGCTCACGCCCGACGAACTGCCCGGCGGCAAGGGCAAGCCGGTGACGCGCGACGAATATCGGGCACGCATCGCCGCGACGTTCAACAAGCAGGACGTCAACCGCGACGGTAGCCTTGGCGCGCGCGAACTGGCCGCGCCGCCGCAGTAGGGGGCTCGCGGCGATCGTGCGCGGCGGCGTGATGGCGGCGCGCATCTGCGCAGGCGCAGGCCCGCGCGAACAGATGCCCGGTGGAACGCGATACCGGGTGATGCCGCGGAAGCGGCCCGGCTTGTGCCAGATCAAGAACGCCACCGCGACGGCGGCCTAGAATCCGCGCCAGATGCGCAATCCCCGCCTCCATGCCGCCATCGCCCGTGTCGCGCTCCTGGCCGCGCTGCTGCTGGCCGTGGTGCCCACGCTCGGGCGGCTCGCGCCGCGTGTGGCGGACGCGGGACTCGCGGCGCTGTGCACGGCTGAAGGCCTGCGTTATGTCGACGTCGCCGCGTTCACAGCCGCGACGCCCGTCGCCGGCCTGCACCACGCCGGTGCACTGGGCACGGCGCCGGAGCGTCCGCACGATCCCGGTGCACCGGACTGCGCCTACTGCCCGCTGCTGCTGTCGCTGCTCGCGGCCGGCTGCTGGCTGCTATGGCTGCGCGCGGCTTTGGCCGGCGCCGCGCCGGGATGGTGGCCGGCGGCGGCGTCGCACGGGTTCGTCCACCCCTGCGGCCTGGGTTCGCGCGGGCCGCCGCGCGCGGAAGCCTGCCTGCCCGCGTGAGGCCGTGCCCGCGCGCGCGACGATGCCAGCGAGCTGACTGAAACCCGCGCCGGACCGTCGCGTCCAGCCGGCGGCCGTGCGTCGCCCGCGTTCGACACGCCACCACGCCATCACGCCAACCGACCGCCGTGCGGCGCCGCCGCGCGCCCGTTGCCTATCTCGCCAGGAGTTTCCATGTCGATTCCATTTTCCGCGGCGCGTCGTACGCGCCCGGCCGCGGCCTTGGCCGTGCTGCTTGCCGTGCCCCTCGCGGCACCTGCCGCCGCGCCATCGGATGCGGACGCGGCCACCACCCTCGACCGCGTGGTCGTCACCGGTGTGCGTCCCCGTTCGGCGCTCACCTTCGAAACCGACCCGCGCCTGCCCCGCCAGCCGGTGCCGGCCAGCGACGGCGCCGACTACCTCAAGACCATTCCCGGCTTCACCGCGATCCGCAACGGCGGCAGCAACGGCGACCCGGTGCTGCGCGGCATGTTCGGCTCGCGCCTGAACCTGTTGAGCAACGATGGCAGCATGCCCGGCGCGTGCCCGGCGCGGATGGACAACCCGCTGTCGTACGTGTCGCCCGACACCTACGACCGCCTGGTCGTCACCAAGGGGCCGCAGACCGTGCTCTGGGGGCCGGGCGCGTCCGCCGGCACGGTGCGCTTCGAGCGCGACCGCGAGCGCTTCGACGCGCCCGGGCTGCAGCTGCGCGGCAGCCTGCTCGCCGGCTCGGCAGGGCGCAACGACCAGGTGTTCGACGCCACCGCCGGCAATCCGCTGGGCTACCTGCGCGCCAACGGCAACCGTTCCGAGGCCGACGACTATGCCGATGGCAGCGGCGCGCGCGTGCCGTCCGCGTGGCGCAAGTGGAATGCCGACGCCGCCGTCGGTTGGACGCCGGACGACGACACCGTGCTGGAGCTGGCCGCCGGCAGCGGCGACGGCCGCGCGCGCTACGCCGGCCGCGGCATGGACGGCGCGCAGTTCCGGCGCGACAGCGCCAGCGCGCACGTCACCCGCCGCAACGCGGGTGACGTCGACGTGCTGGAAGCGAGCCTGTACCGCAACCGCGCAGACCACGTGATGGACAACTACACCCTGCGCGACCCCAACCCCAACAGCCCGATGCCGATGCCGATGGCGTCCAACGTCGAGCGCACCACCATCGGCGGCCGCGTCGCGGCGACCTGGCGTGGCGGCATCGCGGACGTGACCGCGGGCGTCGACGCGCAGGACAGCCGCCATCGCACCCGCAGCGCGATGGGACGCGGCGCCTACCGGGACCGGCCGTGGTCGAGCGACGCACGGCTGGACAACGTCGGTGCCTTCGCCGAGCTCACGTGGAAGGCCGGCGAGCGGCAGCGCGTGGTCGCAGGTGCGCGCGTTGATCGCGCGCGCGCCGAAGACCAGCGTGTGACCACCGGCATGATGGGCATGGCCAATCCCACCGCAGGCCAGGTGCGCCACGAAACCCTGCCCGGCGGCTTCGTCCGCTACGAGCACGGTGCCGCAGGCGCGCCGCTGGGCTGGTACGCGGGGCTCGGCCACGCGCAGCGCATGCCGGACTACTGGGAGCTGTTCTCCGCAGACCGGGGACCGGCGGGGTCGGTCAACGCGTTCTCGTCGGTCGCGCCCGAGCGCACCACCCAGCTCGACGTCGGCCTGCAGTACCGCACGCGCCGCCTCGACGCATGGGTGTCGGCATACGCGGGGCGCCTCGACGACTACCTGCTGTTCCGCTACGACGCAGGCGGGATGATGGGGCCGATGTCGTCGGTGTCGAACGTCGACGCGCGCATCCACGGCGCCGAGGCCGGGGTCGAGTGGCGCCCGTCGCCGGCATGGACGGTCGGCGGCAGCCTGGCCTGGGCCTGGGGCGAGAACCGCGACAGCGGCCGTCCGCTGCCGCAGATGCCGCCGCTGGAAGGACGCTGGTCGCTGGCCTGGCGCGGCGAGCACTGGTCGTTCGGCAGCCTGCTGCGCGTGGCGGCGCGGCAGCAGCGCGTGTCGATCGGCGAGGGCAACGTTGTCGGCCGCGACCTTGGTCCCGCGCCCGGCTTCGCGGTGTTCTCCGTCAACGGCGGTTACCACTTCGGCCCGCGCGCGCAGCTCACGGCCGGGATCGACAACCTGTTCGACCGCGACTACGCCGAGCACCTCAACCTGTCGGGCAGCGCCGACTTCGGCTATCCGGCCGATCCGGTGCGCATCCACGAGCCGGGACGCACCGCGTGGCTGCGGCTGGACGTGTCTTACTGACACGGCCGGCGGCCACCACGACGCCGGCGCGGGGCCGGCGTCGCGTGGCCGGTCAATCCTCCAGCTGCGCGTCGAAGAACGCGAAGATGTCGGCGAACTCCAGCGCCGCCGCGTTGACGTTGGTGGCGAAATGGCCGAACTGGTCGTCGGTGCGGAACCACACCGGGGTCCGCGGCGCTGCCGCCAGCACCCGCGCGCCGAACTTGCCGCTGTTCCACGGCGCCACGCGCTGGTCCACCGCGCCGGTGACCAGCAGCAGCGGCGGATAGGCGGTGCCGTCGCGCACCCGCTGGTACGGGTCCATCGCCAGCAGCTGCTTCATGCCGGCTTCAGTGCGCGGATCGCCCATCTCGGCGATCTGGTTGGCGCCGTTCTTCGCCGCGAGCAGCCGCACCGGGTTGAAGATGCCCGACTGCACGACCATTGCGCCGAAGGCGTCCGGCTCGGTGGTGTACGCGCCGCCGGTGAGGATGCCGCCCATGCTGCCGCCGAAGCCGCCGGTGCGCGCCGGCGTGCTGTAGCCGCGCCTGGCCAGCTCCTTCGCGCAGGCGATGAAGTCCTCGACGCCGCGCTGCTTGTTCGGGCCGCTGCCGGCGATGCGCCAGGCGTCGCCGTTCTCGCCGCCGCCGCGCACGTGGCAATCGGCCAGCACGTTGCCCGCCTGCGTCCACTCCAGCAGCACCGGGAAGAAGAACGGCTGGCTGACCATGCCGTAGCCGCCGTAGCCATTGACGATCGCGCGCGCGCGCCCGTCCTTCGCCAGGTCGCGGCGATGCACCACGCTCAGGGGCACCCGGGTGCCATCGGCGCTGGTCGCCTCGATTTCCTCGCTGACCAGGTCCGGGAACGACATCGACGTGATCGTGCCCAGCCCGGTGTCGGCCAGCGTCCCGGCAGCCGGATCGAAGCGGTAGACCTTCGCCGGCGTGGTCCAGCCTTCGAGCGACAGCAGCGCGCCGGCCTGCAGCGGGTGCGTGCGCATCAGGTAGACGGCGCCGTCGAACGGCATCGCCACCGGCGTCCGTGCGCCGCTGGCGTAATCCAGGCGCTCGACGCGGTCGAGCCCGCCGTGCATGGACTTGAGGTAGAGCGCGTCGCTGGCGGCGGAGATTTCGGTCAGCACCGCGTCCGCGGGTTCGGGCACGACGACCTTCGCCGTGGCCGGGACGGCCTGCGGATCGCGCAGGTCCAGCGCCAGCACGCGCCGGCGGGAGGCGTCTTTCGCCGACAGCAGGTAGTACGTGTCGCCGTGAAGGCCTGCACCCTGCACGTTGTCCGCATCCGTCACCAGGCAGCGCCACGCGGCGTGCCCGGCCACGGCATCGGCCAGGCGTGCGACGCAGGCGCGGCCCGATGCGCGGGCGCCGCTGATGTCGAGCACCGCCCAGTCGCTGCCGGCTGACACGTGCACCGATGGAAAGTCGCTGGGCACGATGCGCAGCGCGTCGTCGGCGCCGGCACGCGCGACCAGGACGTCGGCCGATTGCGGTTGGCCGAGCAGGTGCAGGTAGGCCGCCATGCCCTGCAGCGGATCTTCGCCGTCGCCGGGATCGCGCATCCGCGTGTAGAAGAAACCGCTGGCGTCGGGCAGCCAGTTCGCCCTGAATTCGCTCCACACCGGCTTGCGGGTGTCGTCCAGGCGCTCGCCGCTGGCGACGTCGAACAGCGCGATCTCGCCGATCTCGTTGCCGCCGAAGCCGACGTTGACGGCGACCTTGCCGCCGTCCGGCGAGACGCTGAAGCCGCCGATGCTGGCGCCGCCCTCGACCGCATTGGGATCGTAGAGCGTGCGTTCGCCGCCGTCGCCGTGGCGCACCATCAGCACGTCTTCCGAGCCGGCCTGGGCACGCAGGAAGAACAGGCGGTCGCCGACCAGCTGGTGCCCGCGATGCGTGGTGCTTGCGCCGGCCGCCGCGGACAGCCGTTCGCGCCAGTGCGCAAGCGTGGGCAGCGCATCGAGCCTGGCCCGCGACGCCGCGCCCTGCGCTCCCAGCCAGGCGTTGAACTCGGCGTTGTCCTCGCCTTCCATCCAGCGATAGGGGTCGGGCAGGGACAGTCCGAAGTCGTGGTCGACGGTGTCGACCGTGCGTGCGGCCGGCGGGTCGCTGCCGGCGATGGCCGCGCCGCAGGCGGCCGCTAAGAAGACGCACAGGAATGGCTTCGCAAGCTGCATCGTCGTTCCTCCGGGGACGTGGGGTGCGCGGTGCTGCGGGAAGCGCACGCCGGAGGCAACGGAAGGGTGCGGGGACACCGGCCATCGGCCGGCGTCCCGCGCCCGCGCGGACTACCAGATCCTCACGCGATCCCCGGCGTCGAGGTAAAGCGCCTGGCCCTTTTCGACGTCGAAGGCGGCGTACCAGGGATCGATGTTGCGAACGGTGAGCGCGCGGTACGGCCCCGGGGCGTGCCCGTCGCCGATGACTCGCGCGCGCAGCGTGGGTTCGCGCATCTTCGTGCGCCAGGCCTGGCCGTAGGCGAGGAAGAAGCGCTGGTCGCCGGTCAGGCCGTCGATCACCGGCGCCTCCTTGCCACCCAGCGACGCGCGCCAGGCGCGGTAGGCGGCCTGCAGGCCGGAGACGTCGGCGATGTTCTCGCCCAGGGTCTGCTCGCCGTTGATGTGCAGGCCCGGCAGCGGTTCGTAGGCGTCGTACTGCTTCACCAGCCTGTCGGCGGCGGCCTTGAAATGCGCGCTGTCCTCCGGCGTCCACCAGTTGTGCAATTGGCCGTCGGCGCCGAACTCGGCGCCGGTGTTGTCGAAGCCGTGGCTGATCTCGTGCCCGATCACCGCGCCGATCGCGCCGTAGTTGGCGGCAGGGTCGGCTTTCGGGTCGAAGAACGGTGCCTCCAGGATCGCTGCGGGGAAGTTCATCGCGTTCTGCAGCGGCAGCTGGATCGCGTTCACCGTCTGCGGCGTCATCCACCATTCGCCCGGGTCGATGTCCTTGCCCAGCTTCGACAGCTGGTGGCGGTACTCGCGCTCCTCGGCGCGCAGCGCGTTGCCCAGCGGGTCGTCGCGGCGGATCTCCAGCGCCGAGTAGTCGCGCCAGGCGTCCGGGTAGCCCACGCTCACGCGCATGGTCGCGGCCTTGGCCTTGGCGATCTTCTTCGTTTCCGGGGTCATCCAGTCCAGCTGGTCGACGCCGTCGCGGAACGCTGCGAGGATGTTGTGCACCATCTGCTCGACCTGCGCCTTCGACGACGGCGGGAAATAGCGCTCGGCGTAGCGCTTGCCCACCGCGTCGCCCAGCGCCTTGCTGGTGGACGCCACCGCGCGCTTCCAGCGGTCCTGCTGCTGCGGCGTGCCCTGCAGGGTCTTGCCGTGGAAGCCGAAGTGCAGGTCGGCAAAGGCCTTGGGCAGCAGCGCCGCGCTGTGGTCGAGCGCGTGGAAGCGCAGGTAGTCCTTCCACACCGCCAGCGGCTCGCTGGCGACCAGCGCCGACAGCCCGCGGATCGCGTCGGGCTGCCAGGCGACGATCGTCTTCTCGCCGGACAGTCCGGCCGCGTCGAGGAAGGCCTTCCAGTCGATGCCCGGCGCCTTGTGCGCCAGCGACGCGACGTCCCACGGATTGTTGCCCTTGTGCACGTCCTGGCTGTCGACGACGCTGGCGTGGACCCTGGCGATCTTCATCTCCAGGTCGAAGATCGCCCTGGCCTTCGCTTCCGCATCGGCCGTGCCAGCCTGGCCGAGGACGGCGGCGATGTAGGCGCGGTAGGCCTTGCGGTTGTTCGCCATCGCCTCGGCGCCGGACAGGTAGTACTCGCGGTCGGGCATGCCCAGGCCGCCCTGCATCAGCGTGGCGACGTTGCGCGGCGGGCCTTCCAGCCCGCGCGCGACGAACACGCCCAACAGGTTGTCGGTATGGAAATGGGTGTAGTTGAGCGGGTCGGTGTCGGCGCGCACGCTGCCGCCGATGTACCGGGACAGCGCGGCGACCGAGTCGATGGCGCCCACCTCGTCCAGCACCGGCTGCAGCGGCGCCAGGCCGCGCTGCTCGATGCCCGCCTCGTCCATGTACGCGGCGTAGTAGTCGGCGATCCTGCGCGCGTCGCTGCCCGCGGCCGGGTCGGTCTTCTCCAGGCCCTGGATCAGCTCGGCGGTGCGCTTCTCGGCCAGTTCGAACACCGCGACGAACGCACCGGTGCTGGAACGGTCGTCGGGGATCTTGGTGTTCTTTTCCCACGTGCCGTTGGCGTAGGCGTTGAAGTCGTCGCCGGGCCGCACGGATTTGTCGATGCCGGCCAGGTCGATGCCGGAGACGGCCTCGGTCGCGCCGGCGTCGGGCGCGGCGGCCTGGTCGGCGTGCGCGGCGCCCGCGTCGGGCGTGGGCGCGCGCTGGCATCCGGCGAGCCCGCCGGCGAGGGCGACGGCGAGCGCCGCCAGGGCAAGGGGACGGGACGAACGCATGCGCAATCCTCGGGCAGGGGGAACGCGCCATCGTGCGCCCGCAACCGTTCGCCGCATGTGCAGGAAGTCATCGCTGCCGGCGTGCGCGTCACGCAAACGAAAGACGCCGGCCCTCGCGGGCCGGCGTCGTGGTTACCGGGTGGCGGTGGGCTACTGGGTGATGTCGCGATCCTTGGTTTCCGGCAGGAACAGCGTGCCGATCACCAGCGTCATCACCGCGATCACGATCGGGTACCACAGGCCCTGGTAGATGTTGCCCGAGGCCGCGACCAGCGCGAACGAGATCGTCGGCAGGAAGCCGCCGAACCAGCCGTTGCCGATGTGGTACGGCAGCGACATCGAGGTGTAGCGGATGCGCGTGGGGAACAGTTCCACCAGCCACGCCGCGATCGGGCCGTAGACCATCGTCACGTAGATCACCAGGATCGCCAGCAGCAGGACCACCATCGGCGTGTTGATCCGCGCCGGATCGGCCTTCTCCGGATAACCCGCCGCAGTCAGTGCCGCCTGCAGTTCGCCGTTGAAGCGTGCGCCGTCGGTCTTGAGCGCCTCGGCATCGTGGCCCTTGCCTTCGAACGCGGTGACCACGACGTCGCCGATCGCTACCGTCGCCACCGTGCCCGCCGGCGCATCGACGTTGGAGTATGGCGTGCCGCCCTTGGCCAGCGCGCTCTTGGCGATGTCGCACGAGGTGGTGAACTTGCTGGTGCCCACCGGGTTGAACTGGAACGTGCAGGTGCTCGGGTCGGCGGTCACCACCACCGGGCTGGTCTGCGCGGCCGCCTCGATCGCCGGGTTGGCGTAATGCGTGAGCGCCTTGAAGATCGGGAAGTAGGTCAGCGCCGCCAGCAGGCAGCCGGCCATGATGATCGGCTTGCGCCCGACCTTGTCCGACAGCCAGCCGAAGACGATGAAGAACGGCGTGCCGATGATCAGGCCGGCCGCGATCATCAGGTTGGCCGTCGATGCTTCCACCTTCAACGTCTGCGTCAGGAAGAACAGCGAGTAGAACTGGCCGGCGTACCACACCACCGCCTGGCCGGCGGTGGCGCCGAGCAGCGCCAGCAGCGCGATCCTGCCGTTCTTGCTGAAGAAGCTTTCGGTGATCGGCGCCTTCGAGGTCTTGCCTTCGGCCTTCATCTGCGCGAACACCGGCGACTCGCTCAGCTGCAGGCGGATCCACACCGAGATCGCCAGCAGCAGGAACGACACCAGGAACGGGATGCGCCAGCCCCAGGCCTCGAACTGCTCGCTGCCGAGGAAATAGCGGCAGCCCAGGATCACCAGCAGCGACAGGAACAGGCCCAGCGTCGCGGTGGTCTGGATGAAGCTGGTGTACAGGCCGCGCTTGCCCTGCGGCGCGTGCTCGGCGACGTAGGTGGCCGCGCCACCGTACTCGCCGCCCAGCGCCAGGCCCTGCAGCAGGCGCAGGGTGATCAGGATCACCGGCGCGGCGAACCCGATCGTGGTGTAGCTGGGCAGCACGCCGACGAGGAACGTCGACAGGCCCATGATCACGATGGTGATCAGGAAGGTGTACTTGCGTCCCACCAGGTCGCCGATGCGGCCGAACACCAGGGCGCCGAACGGGCGCACCGCGAAGCCGGCGGCGAACGCCAGCAGCGCGAAGATGAAGCCGCTGGTGGGATTCAGGCCGGTGAAGAACTGCTTGGCGATGATCGCGGCCAGCGATCCATACAGGTAGAAGTCGTACCACTCGAAGACAGTGCCGAGGCTGGAGGCGAAGATGACCTTCTTGTGACTCTTGGTGATCGGCCCGGGCATCGAGGCTGCGGTCGCGGTTGTGCTGGACATGGTGGCTCCCCTTAGAAGCTGTACTTGACGGTGGTCTGCAGGCGCTTGAGGTCACCCTCGCGGTCGTCTTCGAGCGAACGCTGGCCCCACATCAGTTCGGCGCCGACGTCGAGCTTGGGGATCGGCGAATAGATCAGGTTGGCGTGCAGCGACTGCGCGCGTTCGGTCACGCCGAAGCCGGTCAGCGACTTGTCGTTGTCGAAATGCGCCGCCGAATACATCAGGTTGCTGCGCAGCTTCGCGCTCCAGGCATGGCGCCAGGCGACGAAGCCGCCGTAGCCGTCGAGCGCGTGCAGTTCGCCGTTGGCGTCGAGCACGGTGTCGGTGCCCAGGCCGAAGGCCATGTAGCGGCCGATGCCGCTGCCGGCGTTGGCCATGTAGCGGATGTCGTCGCTGGCCCCGAGGTTGAACCTGCCCGACACGCTCACCGCGCCGCCGGTTTCGGTCTCCTCGCCGTACTTGAACTGGCGCAGCAGCGCGGCCACGGTGAAGTGGCCCCAGTCGCCCTTGGTGAGCCAGCGGCCGGTGAAGTCCGGTGCCACGCCGTCGCCGCTGTTGAAGCGCGAGGCGCCGAGGTAGGACGTGACCGTGGTCTGCGGGTTCTCGACCGAGAACGACCACGGGCCGCTGGTATAGCGCAGCTGCGCCTGGCGCACGAAGATCGTGCCGTCGGTGACGCCGACGAAATCCACCGCCTCGGGCAATGCCGCGGTGTCCTGGAAGTTCGACCAGGTCTGGCCGGCCAGCCAGTTGTTCCAGCTCACGTAGGCCTGGCGCAGCGTGATCGCGTAGGTGTTGGTCGAGGTCTCGTTGCCGGCGAATGAATTGTTGCCGCCGCCGAACATGTCGGCCTCGATGTAGGCCTTGAGCTTGTCGCCGCCGTCGGTGACGGTGTCGGCGCTGAACCAGAAGCGCGAGAACTGCGCGTGCACGTCGGTGTAGGGATCGCCGCCCTTGGCACTGTCGTCGCCGACCGGGATCGCGCTGGGCAGGTAGAACAGGCGGCCCGCGGAGCCGTCGGCGATGCGGCCGTCGCTGGTGTCGGTGGCCATCGCGTCGAGCTTGATGAAGCCGCCATACGTGAACGTGGTGCCGGGATTGGCGCTGGCATTGATCGCGGTGGCCTGGATCGGCTGCTTGCCGGCCGGCACCGCGGCGGGCGCCTGTGCCTGCGCGGTCTTCACCTCGCTGACCTGTGCCTGGGCATCGACCACTGCGGCCTGCGTCTGCTGTTGCTGTGCCACCAGCTGCTGGACCATCTGTTCGAGCTGCGCGACGCGCGCCTCGAGTTCCTTTTCCTTCGCCGTCTGCGCCAGCGCCACGCCGGGCAACAGCAGGGCGACGGTGACGGACAGCGCCAGCAATCGGCGATGCGTGATGGCGGCGGGGATGCGCCCGCCGGTGCTGCGGATTGCAGTCATGGATTCCCCTCCCAGGGCTTCGCGTTGGAGTGCGCCGGCAGGGTGCGCGACCGCCATCGGCGCGTCGATTCGCCATTGGTCGCCTAGACGAAGGTCTAACGCCGGCCCGCCCGCGATGGGGCACACTGGTGCGGTACCCGCGTCACCCTGGTGGAGGCCATGTCCGATATCCCCTCGATCTATCCCGTTCCCGACGCCTTCGCGGCCAGCGCCGCCATCCGCCACGACGACTACGAGCGCCTGTACGCCGAGTCGGTCCGCGATCCGGATGCCTTCTGGGGAAAAGTGGCCGAGCGCCTCGACTGGGACCGCAAGCCGACGAAGATCCGCGACGTCAGCTATGAGCTGAAGGACTTCCACATCCGCTGGTACGCCGATGGCGAGCTCAATGCCAGCGTCAATTGCCTCGACCGCCACCTGGCCACGCGCGGCGACAAGACCGCGCTGGCGTTCGAGCCCGACGACCCGAACGCGCCGGCGCAGAACGTGACTTACCGCGAACTGCACGCGCGCGTGTGCCGGCTCGGCAACGCGCTGCGCAACCTCGGCGTCGGCAAGGGCGACCGCGTCACCATCTACCTGCCGATGATCGTCGACGCCGCGGTGGCGATGCTGGCCTGCGCGCGCATCGGTGCGATCCACTCGGTGGTCTTCGGCGGCTTCTCGGCCAACTCGATCGCCGATCGCGTGCGTGACTGCCAGTCGAAGGTCGTCATCACCGCCGACGAGGGCCTGCGCGGCGGCAAGGCCGTGCCGCTCAAGGCGAACGTCGATGCCGCGTTGAAGATGCCGGGCACCCACACCGTCGAAACCGTGCTGGTGGTGCGCCACACCGGCGGCGCGGTCGACATGCAGATGCCGCGCGACCGCTGGTTCGACGCCGTCGTCGACAGCCAGCCCGACACCTGCGAGCCCGAGCGCATGAACGCGGAAGACCCGCTGTTCATCCTCTACACCTCCGGCAGTACCGGCAAGCCCAAGGGCGTGCTGCACACCACCGGTGGCTACCTCGTGTTCTGCGCCTACACCCACGAAGCGGTGTTCGACCTGAAGGAAGACGACGTCTACTGGTGCACCGCGGACGTGGGCTGGGTCACCGGCCACAGCTACATCGTCTACGGCCCGCTGGCCAACGGCGCCACCGCGGTGATGTTCGAAGGCGTGCCCAACCATCCGGACTTCTCGCGCTTCTGGCAGGCGATCGACAAGCACAAGGTGACGATCTTCTACACCGCGCCCACCGCGATCCGCGCGCTGATGCGCGAGGGGGACGGCCCGGTGAAGAAGACCTCGCGCGCCTCGCTGCGCCTGCTCGGCTCCGTCGGCGAGCCGATCAATCCCGAAGCCTGGCGCTGGTACTTCGACGTGGTCGGCGACGGCAAGCGCCCGATCGTCGACACCTGGTGGCAGACCGAGACCGGCGGCATCATGATCTCGCCGATCCCCGGCGCGATCGCCACCAAGCCCGGTTCGGCGACCAGGCCCTTCTTCGGCGTGCAGCCGGCGATCGTCGACGCCAACGGGCAAGTGCTCGAAGGCGAGGCCGAGGGCAACCTCGTGATGCTCGATTCGTGGCCGGGCCAGATGCGCACCGTCTACAACGACGACCAGCGCTTCATCGACACCTACTTCAAGACCTACCCCGGCATGTACTTCAGCGGCGACGGCTGCCGCCGCGACGCCGACGGCTATTACTGGATCACCGGCCGCGTCGACGACGTGATCAACGTCAGCGGCCACCGCATCGGCACCGCGGAAGTGGAAAGCGCGCTGGTGCTGCATCCAAAAGTGGCCGAGGCCGCGGTGGTCGGCTTCCCGCACGACATCAAGGGCCAGGGCATCTACGCCTACGTGACCCTGGTGGCCGGCGAGGAGGAAAGCGAGGAGTTGCGCAAGGAGCTGGTGAAGCAGGTGCGCAGCGAGATCGGCCCGACTGCCACGCCCGACTACATCCAGTGGGCGCCGGGCCTGCCGAAGACGCGCTCGGGCAAGATCATGCGCCGCATCCTGCGCAAGATCGCCGAGAACGCGCCGGACCAGCTCGGTGACACCAGCACCCTGGCCGACCCGTCGGTGGTCGATTCGCTGGTGAAGCAGCGCCGCGTGCCCGACTGACACACCGATGGCCTCGACCATCCTCGTCGCCGACGACCACCCGCTGTTCCGCGAAGCCCTGCGCGGCGCGGTGCAGCGCGTGCTGCCCGACGTACAGTTGCGCGAGGCCGAGGACGTCAATGAGCTGTATGCACTGGTCGACGCCGAGCCCGACGCCGACCTGCTGCTGCTCGACCTCAACATGCCCGGCGCACAGGGGTTTTCCGCGCTGGTGCACCTGCGCGCGCTGCACCCGCAACTGCCGATCGTGATGGTGTCCGCGCGCGAGGAACCGGCGGTGATGCGGCGCGCGCTCGACCACGGCGCGATGGGCTTCATCCCCAAGTCCGCCGACGCCGCCACGCTGGGCGAAGCGATCACCCGCGTCCTCGACGGCGACCGTTGGGCCCCCGCCGCCGCGCACGCCGCGCCCGCTGCTTCGGCCGACGAACATGACGCCGCCCAGCGCCTGCAGGGCCTCACCCCGCAGCAGTTCCGCGTGCTGCAGATGCTCGGCGAAGGCCTGCTCAACAAGCAGATCGGCTACGAACTCGGCGTGTCGGAGGCCACCATCAAGGCGCACATGACCGCGATCCTGCGCAAGCTCGGCGCCAGCAACCGCACCCAGGCGGTGCTGATCGCCGGCCGGCTGGCGCTGGAGCCGGGGGCGGTGAAGCCGCAGCCGGAAGAAGGCGAGTAGGAGCGGCGCGGCAATCAGTTTGCGGGGGACCGATTCCGCCCCCTTCCGACCATCCCCTTTGGCCCCTGGCGCCCTGATTCGACGGGCATGGATGATTTTTGGCCGGAACCGCGAGCATCCGGCGATTACCTGGCTGCAATGGGGCGATGACCTGCCATCCATGACCTGCCCGGAGAACTCCAATGACCGCTACCCGCCTTCTCGCCGCTCCGCTCCTGATCGCCTGTGTGCTGTTGATCCCCACCTATGCCAAGGCTGCGCAGAGCTACGACAACTGCACCAACTTCATCGATTCGGTCCCCGCCACGATCAGTTCCCAGGGTGTCTGGTGCCTGCGCAAGGATGTCTCCACCGGAGTCACCAGTGGCAATGCCATCAACATCCAGACCAACAACGTCACCATCGATTGCAATGATTTCAAGCTGGGCGGACTGTCGGCAGGCAGCGCGTCGCAGGCTTCCGGTATCCGGGCGGATGGCCGCCAGAACATCACGGTGCGCAACTGCAATGTTCGAGGCTTCTATTACGGCATTCTTCTGGTTGGTGGCGCCGGGCACCTGGTCGAGGGCAACCGCCTGGACAACAATCTGTCCATCGGCATCGCTGCATCGGACGCCAGCAACAGCATCGTCCGCGGCAATCGCGTGTACGACACCGGTGGTTCCCCCGATAACTCCACCCGCTCCGGGATCTACAGTTACGGTGGGGATGCGGTCGAGGTGGCCGACAACATCGTCGCTGGCGTGGCCGGTACCCCGGGGTACTACAACGCCGTGGTCGGGATCATCCGGGGCAACTATGTCAGCGGCTTGAACCGTACAAGCGCACAGATTACCGGCAACAGCATTTCCGGCCTGGCGCCTACGGGCACCGGCATGACGGCGCATGGCTTCACGAACACGAACTATGGCAACACAGCCGGCCGCATCCTGTTTGCCGGAAACAATCTCTACATGACGTCGACGGTTGCCAATTCAGTTGGAATCAAATGCACCTATGGCGGCGTGTCCATCCGCGACAACAACATCATCGGATTCCCTACCGGGTTCGACGGCACCTGCTGGGACGATGGCGGCAACGTCGTACACTGAATCAAGAACCAGGAACATCCCCGTGCAAGGCGGGCGACGACGCGCGTTGCGTGCTGGCACGCGCGGCGTGAGCTCCCGAATCCGCGACATTCCGGCATGTCGACGGATGCGTGCAATGTGCGAAATCTTCGCGGCCAACTGAAGCATTCGATCACCGGCGCAGGCCGCGGAGTTGCCTCAGCCCACCCGCATCCCTCGGGCCAGGATTGCCCCTGCGATCCCTTTGGCCATCCTTCCGAGGTGCGAGCTGCCCCTGGCACCATTTCCGATGCTGGTCGCCAGCCGGCAGATGCTGGAGCCGGGAGCGATCAAGCCGCAGCCTGAGGAAGGCGAACAGGAGCGGCCGGGCAATCGATCGTCCCTTGCGGACACGCGTTGGCGGACCCCGGCGTATGGATGCGGGAGACGCCAGTGCGGGCCACGTGCCCGGAGGCAATCGGTTTCCTGCGAGGCGGTGGCAGTCACCGGCCCCTTTCGGCGATATGACAGGAGGCCCAGGCCCTGTCGGCCGCGGCCTGCCTGCCACCATCCCGGGAAGACCATCGTCATGTCCAGTCTCTATCGCCTGCTTGCCGCAGCGCTCGTCCTAGGCAGCCTGTGCTTCGTGCCTGGCACCATCCGTGCCGCCGAGAGCTATGACAGCTGCACCGGCTTCATCGACTCGGTACCCGTCACCATCACCACGCAAGGTGTGTGGTGCTTTCGCAAGGACCTGAGCACCAACATCACCGACGGAAATGCCATTACCATTGCCACCAACAACGTCGCCATCGACTGCAACGACTTCAAGCTCGGCGGACTGGCGGCGGGCGACGGTTCCAAGGCCAGTGGAATCTACGCCAAAGATCGCAGGAACACCGTCGTGCGTCACTGCAACGTGCGTGGGTTCCATGTTGGCATCGATATCTTCAGTGGTGCAGGGCATTTGATCGAGGACAATCGTCTCGACAACAACTTGCTTGCCGGAATTCGCATATTGGGCGGCATCGGCAGCCTTGTGCAACGCAATCGGGTGTACGACACCGGCGGCGCTCCGGATGGCAGCCCCATCTACGGCATGAATGTTTCGGCGGATGTAATCGACAACGTAGTGGAAGGGGTGTTTGTAGTCGCGAAGAACGGCTATGTGTACGGCATTGTCCTGTATGCCCCTGGTGCCTTGGCACGCAACAACCATGTGAGCGGGTTGGTCGCCGCTGGTACCGGTAAGGCTGGCGGGATGTTCTCCGGTACCACGGGAATGACCCTCGACGGCAACCAGATCATCTCGACCGCAGCAATCACGGGGAGCGGCATCGCGGG
The DNA here is from genome assembly GCF_000422305.1 of Luteimonas mephitis DSM 12574. GTDB lineage: Bacteria > Pseudomonadota > Gammaproteobacteria > Xanthomonadales > Xanthomonadaceae > Luteimonas > Luteimonas mephitis. The sequence continues at coordinate 278,261 of NZ_AULN01000013.1, forward strand.
CGCTTCCAGCGCCTGCCGAAACAATACCGTCTCCGGATTTTCGGTCGCGGCTTCCAATTGCCAGGACGGCGGCGGAAACGCGGGCATGTGATGCGCGGGATCATTGGCCCGCGGGATCCTGCGCGTGTCCAGTATTCGCAAGCATGGCGCTTGCGCGATTCCCACATCACCCCTCGAAGCATCGGAGAAGGCGTGCGCGTGCGCATTCGAACGGCGGGCGTGACGCCTTCGCCGACCGATGGCAGTCATCGGGTCCTTTCATCGATATGACGGAAAGCACAGGCAACCCTGGTCCTGGCTCGACTGCCACCACCCCCGAGGAGACCGCCCTCATGTTCGATTCCCACCGCCTGCTTGCCGCAGCGCTTGTCCTTGGCAGCCTGCTTCTCCTGCCGGGCATTGCCCACGCCGCACGGAGCTACGACAGTTGCACCGGCTTCGTCGACTCGGTGCCCGCCACCATCACCACACCGGGCGTATGGTGTCTGCGCAAGGACCTGGGCACCAGCGTGACCAGCGGCAACGCCGTCACCATTGCCGCGAACAATGTCACCCTCGATTGCAACGACTTCAAGCTGGGCGGGTTGGAGGCGGGCAAAAGATCCAGTACCCGTGGTATTCGTGCCGGCAATCGCCAGAACGTCGCCGTGCGTCACTGCAACGTGCGTGGTTTCCACGTTGGTATCGATATTTTTGGCGGAGCAGGGCACTTGGTCGAGGACAATCGACTCAACGGCAACCTGTATGTCGGCATTTCCGTGCACGGCGAGAACAGCCTCGTGCGGCGCAACCGGGTGTATGACACCGGCGGAGCCGTGGACAGCAGCTACTCCTACGGCATCCTCAGCAAGGCGAGTGTCATCGACAACACGGTGGATGGGGTTTTCGCAATGGCGGCGGATGCTTCTTCGCGCGGCATCGAGCTCTATGGCCGTGGCCGCATAGTCCGAAACAACCAGGTGCGCCGGCTGACCACGGCTGGTGCCGGCACTGCCGTCGGCATTAGTTCCGACAGCCCAACGATGGTCTGCGACGGCAACCAGGTGATCTCGAGCTATCCGATAAGCGGAACGGCCATCAACGGTTCCAGCGGCTTTTGCCGGAACAACACCGTGGCCGGGTTCTCCACCCTGATCACGAACTGCGACGACGCCGGCGGCAACGTGAACCTCTGAATCGAAGCGGGCCGGCTCTCATGCCCTCGTCCATCCCGGCTTGCCGGGAGAGTCACGGAAGCCCATGTTCCCCGCCTATCCTGCGTCGCGGATGGCCAGCTTCCCGGGCGTGTTGGCGCCGGTGTCGAGCATGAGGCCGAGCAGGTCCTGCCCGAGGCCGGCGGCGTGGAAATCGTTGGCCACCACCTGGAACACTTCGTCAGGCGTGCCCGCCAGGGCCAGGCTCTCGATGAGGTTGGTGCCGCCCATGTCCTGCGATTCCAGCGCTTCGAGGCGGTCGCTGCGGTAGCTGTCGGACTGCATGAAGTCGCGCGCGTTGCTGCGCAGTTGCATGAGGTCGGCCTCGGTGAATTCCAGCCTCGCGTGCTGGTCGCCGTCGAAGTTCGCCTGCCTCGCATTTGCGAGGTTGTCCGGGTCAATCCGGTAGCTGTCCTGCAGATACGACGCCGATGCCTGGTCGTAGTTGGCCAGCATCAGGCTGTACGCCAGGCTGCCCGGCACGCGTTGGCCGGAGGCGTCGGTGGACCAGCTCACCTGCGCGTGGTGGTCGTCGCCCATCCGCACGGAGTTGGTGTAGTCGGCGCTGCCGTCGGCCCAGGTGGTCTGGACCATGTTGAACTCGCTGCTGTTGATCTGCGTGCCCCAGCTGAAGCCGCCGAGTTCGACGCCGAAGCGCGCGTCGTGCTGGCCGTTGAGGATTTCGGTCGTCCCGGATTGCGGCACGCCCGGAGGCGACCACGACGGCACCTGGCCGGTGCTGATGAAAGCCTGGTAGGCGGCCTGGCCCTCGGCGGTGCGCAGATCGATGCGTGCCACCGACATTGAACGATCCTCGAGGCTCTTGTCGACGCTCACGCCCACCGACGCCATGCCGCGGTAGCCGAGGCCGGCGAACAGGTCGTTCTCGACGGTGTCGATGTCGCCGGCCACGACTTCGACGGTGTGTTCGTCGATGCGCTGCACGCCGAAGCCCTGGCCCTCGAGGTCACGCGACTCGCCGTTGAGGTGGAAGGCCTTGTAGTTGGCTTCGAACTGGCTGCCGGTGAGCGTCTGGCCGCGGATGAGCACGCCGGTGCCGATCGCCATCGCCATCGGGTCGAGCGGGTCGGGCGCGGCGGACAGGTCGCCGTCGGCGATGCGCGCGCCCTGTTCGGGCGTGACCACGGCTTCATAGGTGAGCCGCGTGCCGGCGAACTGGCTGTAACTTCCCGACACCGGGATCGGCAGGCCCTTGACCACGCTGCGCAGCAACGGCGAACCGTTGACCAGGTCCTGTGCGCCCTGCGGCAGCGCGCCGAGCTTGCCGGCCCATTCGTACATGCGGTTGAGCGGCGTCCGGCCCACCGCGACGGTGGCCGCGCCCTGGGCTTCGACCGACATCTCGAAGGTCTGGGTCTGGTTGAAGTCGATGCCGGTCTGCACGCCGGACATCTCGACTTCGCCGATGACGCGGATGTCGGCGCTTGCGCGCACCGGCGTGGGCAGCGTGGCTGCGCCGGCCACGGGCGTTTCGAAGCGCACCTGCTGGCCGGGATTGATCGCCAACGCGAAGACGCCGTCGGGCAGGGTGCCGAGGATGTCGTAGCCGGCCTGGATCTGTTCTGCAGTGGGGTTGGCCGGCAGCTCGACGCCAAGCACCGCCAGCGCGTCCGTCATCTGCCCCAGGTCGAGGCGCGCGGCATCGCGCGCCATGTCGCCGCCGGAGGCGAGATAGGCGGGTACGGTTTGCGGCGACGCTGCCGATTCATCGACGATGCGGCGCAGCTCCTGCACGTACGGATCATTGTTGTAGGCGCTGATCGCGTCGCGATGTTCCATTGCCGCGGTCGGGCCGTTGAGCCCGGCGTAATCCGACAGCTGCGGCGCCAGGCGGTCGAGTGCGGCCTGCGCCTGCGCGCCGCGGCGCTCGTTGAAGGCTTCAACGCGCGCGCCGTAGATCGAGCTGCGCGCGTCATCGGGCAGGCCGCGGGGCAGGTCGTTCGCGGTGGGCAGCGCGAGCGCGTGGATGGACTCGACGGCCTGGGCGGGGGTCGCGGCGTTGGCGAAGGTGACTGGTTCGGTTGCAGCGACGGTGGCCGCCGGCACCGGTTCCGCAGCCCCGGAGTCCGTCTGCGCCTGCTCGAAACTGCGGCGCACCGCCTGCTGGTCCTCCGGTGGGAGTGTCCGATAGGTTCGGTTGTCGATGCCGTAGATCTCGGACATGGCGGCGCCCTGGTTCGCGAATACGGACAAGGTAGCGACGGCGTGGTCGCCGTGGCATTCGGGTTGACCCTAGGTCGGCTGCGCGCGGGCATCGACGCAGGCAAGCGCGCACCGTTGCTCCGCTGTCAGCCTGCCGGGTGTTTCATGGCGAGGTGACTCGTTGCGATTACCCCCCCGCCGCCTTACCGATCTCACGCCGCGATCACGGCAGGGTCAGATTGTCGAGGCTGCGCGTGCAGTCGGCATAAGCGATGCTGAAATTGACCACGGTATTGCCGGTGCAGAAGGTGTTGGCGTTGCCCCCGTCAATCCCATCGCCCGCGGTCATCGCCGTGGCTGAAACATGGTTGTCGGCAACTCTGGCGCCGCTACTGTTTTCAGTAATCCCATACGCAGTGCCAGAGCCTGTCGCTACCAGTTCGTGCACCCGATTGCGCGTTACATAGCCACGGCCGCGTGCGTAAATTCCAATCACCATAGCATTCGCATAAGTTGAAAATACCCCGGCCACGGTGTTTTCGATCACGTCCGCATAGCCAACGATGCCCCAGCTGCGATAATCGTGAGGAGCACCACCGGTGTCGTAAACCCGGTTGCGCTGAACCCGATTGTTCTCGCCGGAAACGTTGATCCCCACGCGCAGGTTGTTGTCCAGGCGGTTGTCCTCGACCAGGTGGCCCGCGCCGCCATCGAGACTGATTCCGTAGTAGAACCCACGCACGATGCAGTGCCACACGGTGGCGTTCTGGCGGTTGTCTGCATAGATGCCATTGGCCAGCGAAGCATTCCCCGCTGCCAGCCCGCCGATCTTGAAATCATTGCAATCGATGGTTACGTTGTTGGCGTTGATGGTGATGGCGTGCAGGCTCCATCGCCTGCCAGCCATGGCGGCAACAGGGCAACAGAGGGGCGCGCCGGCATGCCGCCCTGCTCGACGCCCTGCACATGATCACGGCGCCGGCAGGTTGCCGAAGCTGTACTCACAGCTGTGATAAGCCGTCGTGAAGTTGACCACGGTGTTGCCGGTACAGAAGGTGTCGGCGCCGGCTCCGTCGATTCCCAGGCCCTTCGTCATCGTCGTCGCCGAAATCCGGTTGCCGGCAACAGTGAGGCCGGACCTTGTTACCACGATCCCAAACACAAAGCCCGAGCCTGTCAACGCCAGCCCCCGCACCTGGTTGCCACGGATCTCGCTGCCGGGAGCGGATGCGTAGATGCCCCAGACGGTATCTGTCGCAGTCGCGGTTGCAACTACCCCGGCCACGGTATTGTCGATGATGTCAGCAGCCGCCAGGATGCCGGTCATCGCACCAGATCCGCCATATCCGCTGGTGTCGTAGACCGCATTGCGGCGCACTCGATTGTTGTCGCCGGAAACACTGATTCCGGTGCGCAGGTTATTGTCCAGGCGGTTGTCTTCGACCAGGTGGCCCGCGCCGCCATTGAGACTGATCCCCCGGAGGAACCCGCGCACGTTGCAATGCCGCACGGTGACGTTCTGGCGGCTACTGGAGTAGATGCCATTGGCCTGCGAAGCATTTCCCGCGGCCAGCCCGCCGATCTTGAAATCGTTGCAGTCGATGGTGACGTTGTTGGCGCTGATGGTGATGGCATTGCCGCTGGTGTTGGCGGTACTGACATTCTTGCGCAGGCACCACACCCCGGCCGTGCTGATGGTGGCAGGCACCGAGTCGATGAAGCCGGTGCAGTTGTCGTAGCTTTGCGCGGCACGCGCGGTGCCGGGCAGGAGACAGAGACCGCCGAGGGCGCAGGCGGTGACGAGCAGGTAGCGGATGGTGTGCATGAGCGGTTTCCCCGATGGCGATGGCAGTCACGCCTCGGTCGGAATGACCGAGGTTTGCCGGTGCTATCGCCAGATCTCGCAAGATCCGGCCATGTGCCTTGCAGCGGAACGTGCGGGGAGGTCGGCGGAGATGGGTGGTCCGGCGATCACCGTGGCGAGATCGCGCTGGCGAGCCACGGACCGCGGTGCAGGCGCCGTCATCCGGATGCGCCTCGGCGGCAACACAACAGCAACACCGTGCCTGCCACCCTCACCCCGCCCGATGCCAGGCACATAATGACGGCGCCGGCAGGTTGCCGAGTCCTCAATGGCAGCCGGAACAAGCGGTTGTGAAGCTGATCACCGTATTGCCGGTGCAGCAAGGTGTGGGAGCCGGCTCCGGAAATGCCATGGTCTGTCGTCCCGGTCGTTGCCGAAACATGGTGGTCGGTGACCTTGGCACTCGCCTGCCTTGCGTAGAGCCCACCGTGGTTTCACGTCCGGCTCGGCTGCCTGCGGCGCGCCCTCAGCTTCCGGTGGAGATCCAGCAATCCGGTGGGCGCGAACGTCGCGAGCCAGAACAGCAGCGCCTCGGGCATCCCGTGTCGGGCCGGGGCGCCGAGCATGGCGCGTGCGGCGCGCAGGTTCCGGTGATGCAGCAGGTCGCGGCCGAAGGCGAGCTGGATGGTGCGGCGCTTGCGGCACACGCGCGCGGCGTCCATGCCGAGTTGTGCATGCAGGCGGTCGATGTTGTCGAGTTCACCACGCGCGCAGCGTTCGATCTGGCGGGTGATGCTGTTGGCGGCTGGGGTGTAATGGATCAGCGACGCGCTGTCGGCAGCGGCGGTCCAGCCCGCGGCCAGCAGGCGCAGCCAGAGGTTGTAGTCCTCGGCGCCGATCAGCGCGCGATCCTCTTCGAACCCGCCCACAGACGCGAAGGCCTCGCGGCGCACAACGGCGGCCGACGTGCGGACCCAGTTGAGCTGCCACAGGTCGTCGAAACCGGGCGTCGCAGGTGCGGGCCGGCCGTTCTTCGTGGGGCTGTCCAGAAGCAGTCCGGTTTCGGGCCCGGCTACAAGCCGGAGCTGGCGCGCCATCTTGTCTGCAAGCCAGGCGTCGTCGGCATCGAGGAATGCCAGCCAGCGCGACGATGCGAGGCGTGCAGCCGCGTTGCGCGCAGCGCCTGGCCCGCGATTGTCCTGTTCGACGAAGCGCACCGTAGGCGCGTGTCGCCGGGCGATGGCCTTGCTTGCAGCGGTGTCGGAGGAGCCATCGTCGACGACGATGATCTCGGCCGGCGGCACGCTCTGGGCCAGCGCGCTGAGCAGGGCGCGCTCAAGGGTGGTCGATGCGTTGAAGCACGGAACCAGCACGCTGTAGTCGTGTGTCGTTTCAGGGAGGGGATGCATTGGGGCGCTCTCGTTGGCACGCATGCAGGTGCGGTGTCTGGCCAGAGGTCTCCGCTGGTCAACGGATGAACGGGCGGGAAGCGGGCACGCGGCGCGAGCGCTCGTCGGGACGATGCACGGGAAGAGGGGCCGGCGGCGCATGCTGACGATGCCGCTTCGTCTGGGTAGTGCAGCGACGGGTGCGCGCGCGGCCCGTGTGCAGCCGGTCCGCGATCGTGCGGGGTTGCCGCGTTCAGTTCACGGATGAAGGGGTGGCAAGGTGGCGCTGCGCCGCCAGGACCGCCCGCAGCGACGCCGGCTGGATTGGCTTGGTCAGCACCCGGTAGCCGCGCGCGGGCGGCCTGCTCGAGGGCGTCGCTGCCATCGCCGGTGAGCAGGGCGCCATGGAGCCGCAGCCGGACGAACTCGAGCAGTCGCCGCCGTCAGGCAGCATGGATCCGCCGGCTGTACGAACGGCGCCGCGGTTCCGCATCGTCACGCCCGGCCGTGCGCGCGTGCACGACCGACACGGCGATCGTTGATGCAGCCACGCGGCCCTCACTTGCACGGTGCTACATCGGAGGCCCCCACAACGGCCTTGCAGGCCAGGAACGTGCCATGGGCGACCCCCGCGAACTTGAAGAAAAATTCTGGAAGGCGCTGGAAAGCGACCGCACCGTCATGCTGGGCCTGGACGGCCGGGAGCAGGGCCATTGCCGGCCGATGACCGCGCAGGCCGAGGACCGGCGCACGCCGATCTGGTTCTTCACCTCGCGCGACAACGCGCTGGTGCAGGCGCTGGCCGGCGGCAGCGGGCCGGCGATCGCGGGCTTCGCCTCCAAGGGCCACGATCTGTTCGCGAGCATCCGCGGCACGTTGCGCGAGGACACCGACCGCGCGGTCGTCGAGCGGCTGTGGAACCCGTTCGTTGCCGCCTGGTTCGAGGGCAAGGACGACCCGAAGCTGCGGCTGCTGCGCCTGGATGCCGCGGAGGCGGAGGTGTGGATCGACGCATCCAGCTTGCTGGCAGGCGTGAAGATGCTGCTCGGCATGGACCCGAAGGAGGACTACAAGGACAAGGTCGGCGACGTCGACCTGCGCTGACGCGATGCCGTCGCGCGCCGATGACCTGGTCATCGCCTCGCCGGAGGGCCTGTACTGCCCGGCGGGCGGCTTCCACATCGACCCGTCGCGCCCGGTGCCCGTGGCGGTCATCACCCACGGGCACGGCGACCACGCCCGCAGCGGAATGGGCACCTACCACGTGGCGCGGGAAGGCCTGCCGATCCTGCAGTGGCGGCTCGGCAAGCAGGATTACCGCGTCCATCCGGCCGGTGAACGATTCAGGATCGGCGGCGTGCAGGTGTCGTTGCATCCCGCGGGGCACGTGCTGGGTTCGACCCAGGTGCGGATCGAAGCCGGCGGCGAAACCTGGGTGGTGTCGGGCGACTACAAGCGCGACCCCGACCCGACCTGCCTGCCATTCGAAGTCGTGCACTGCGACGTGTTCGTCACCGAGTCGACGTTCGCGCTGCCGATCTACCGGTGGGCGCCGGCGAGCGACGTGGCGCGCGACATCGAGGCCTGGCGGGTGGAGTGCGAAGCACAGGGAGAGGCCGCGATCCTGTACTGCTACGCGCTGGGAAAGGCGCAGCGCGTGCTGGCCGAACTGGCGCCGATCAGCCCGCGCCCCGCACTGCTGCACGGCGCGATCGACGCCGGGGTCGCGGTATACCGCGATGCGGGCGTGGAAATGCTGCCCACGCAGCGGGTGAGCGAGCTTGCGCGCGATGCCGACGTGGCCGGCGCGCTGGTGCTGGCGCCGCCGTCGGCGGCAGGCAGTCCCTGGATCCGGCGCTTCCGCCGCGCGCAGCAGGGCTTTGCGTCGGGCTGGATGCGCATCCGCGGCAATCGGCGGCGCCGCAATCTCGATCGTGGCTTCGTGGTGTCCGACCACGCCGACTGGCCGTCGCTGCTGCGCACGGTCGAGCAGACCGGCGCGCGGCGCGTGGTGGCCATGCATGGCGACAGCGCCGCGCTGGTGCGGGTGCTGTGCAGCCGCGGCCTGGACGCGGCGACACTGGATGCCGGCTACGGCGAGGACGACTGATGCGCCGCTTTGCCGCGCTGTACGAACGGCTTGACCGCAGCACCGGGACCGGCGACAAGCGCCGTGCGCTGGTCGACTACTTCCGGCAGGCGCCGGCGGCCGATGCGGCCTGGGCGGCATGGCTGCTGTCGGGCGGCAAGGTCGGCGGCGCGCGCGCGCGCATTGCGTCCGGCGGCGAGCTGCGCGCATGGGCAGCGGCCGAATCCGGTTTGCCGGACTGGCTCGTGGAGGACTGCTACCACCAGGTGGGGGACCTGGCCGAAACCCTGGCCCTGCTGTTCGACGACCCGGCGCCTGCGCAACTCGCGCCGGACGCGGGACTCGCGCAGTGGATCGAAACGCGGCTGGCGCCGCTGGCCAATGCCGACGAGGCGCCGCGCCGCGCACTGGTGGTCGGGGCTTGGCGAAGCCTGCGCTTCGGCGAGCGGCTGGTCTTCAACAAGCTGCTGACCGGTGCGCTGCGCGTGGGCGTGTCGCAAGGCCTGGTGCAGCAGGCGTTGGCTGCGTTCTCCGGGGTGGAGATCGCCCTGCTCGCCCAGCGCATGCTCGGCACGTGGACGCCGGATGCCGCGTTCTTCGAAGCGCTCGTTTCGCCCGAACCACAGCCCGGCGACGGGCAGCTGCCGTATCCGTTCTTCCTCGCGTCTCCACTGGAAGCTTCGCCCGAATCGCTGGGCGACGTGCGCCAGTGGTGGCTGGAGTGGAAATGGGACGGCATTCGCCTGCAGGTGCTACGCCGGGCCGACGGCGTGGTGCTGTGGTCGCGCGGCGAGGAACGGATGGATGGGCGCTTCCCCGAGATCGAGGCCGCCGCCGCTGCGCTCCCGGCCGGCTGCGTGCTGGACGGGGAGCTGCTGGCCTGGCGACCCGGCGCCGCGGAGCCGCTGCCTTTCAGCGTCCTGCAGACCCGCATCCAGCGCCGCAGGCCCGGGCCGAAGACACTGGCCGACGCGCCGGTACGCGTGCTGGCCTATGACCTGCTGGAGGAGGACGGGCAGGACCTGCGCGCGCTGCCGCTGGCGCAGCGGCGTGCGCGCCTGGCGGCGCTGTTGGAAGGATGCGACACGGACCGGCTGGCGCTGTCGCCGCGCCTGGCCGCCGACGACTGGACCAGCGCGTCTTCGCTGCGCGACCAGGCGCGCGCGCTGGGCGTGGAGGGACTGATGCTCAAGGCTGCGCAGTCGCCCTACCGGCACGGGCGCAAGCGCGGCGACTGGTGGAAGTGGAAGGTCGATCCGCTCAACGTCGACGCGGTACTGCTTTACGCGCAGTCCGGCCACGGGCGTCGCAGCACGCTGTTCACCGACTACACGTTCGGGCTCTGGGACGGCGGCGCGCTGGTGCCGGTGGCGAAGGCGTATTCCGGCCTGGACGACGCCAGCATCCTGCGCCTGGACCGCTGGATCCGCGCGCACACCCGCGAGCGCTTCGGCCCGGTGCGCGCGGTCGAGCCGGTGCAGGTGTTCGAGCTGGGGTTCGAAGGCGTGAACCGCTCGGCCCGCCACAAGACGGGGGTCGCGGTCCGGTTCCCGCGCATCCTGCGCTGGCGAGAGGACAAGTCCGCGGCCGAGGCGGACGCGGTCGACCGCCTGCGGGCGCTGGCGCGGTGACGCCCGGTCCCCGCCCGCGCGCCGGGCCGCAGGCGCCGCTGCTGGCGTGGTTCGACCAGCGCGGGTGGCGCGCCGCCCCGTTCCAGCGCGAAGCCTGGCGGCGCTACCTGGCTGGCGACAGCGGCCTGCTGGTCACGCCGACCGGCAGCGGCAAGACCCTCGCGGCGCTGGGTGGACCTTTGCTCGAAGCGCTGCGGCTGGGCGACGCGCCGCCGCGCAAGCGGCGCGGCGTGCCGCTGCCGCCCCGCCTGCGCGTGCTGTGGATCACGCCGTTGCGCGCGCTGGCCGCCGATACGGTGCGCGCGATGTCCGAGCCGATCGCCGGTCTCGGCGTGCCGTGGACGGTGGCGATGCGCACCGCCGACGCCAGCGCCGGCGACCGGCGGCTGGCGCAGGCCGGCCATGCCGACGTGCTGGTGACGACGCCCGAATCGTTCGCGCTGTCGCTGTCCTACCCGGACTCGCCCACGCGGCTTGCCGGCGTGCGCGCGGTGGTGGTGGACGAGTGGCACGAACTGCTCGGCAACAAGCGCGGCGTGCTGCTGCAGCTGGGCCTGGCGCGGCTGCGCGCCATCGCCCCGGGCGCGCGCATCTGGGGCCTGTCGGCGACCCTGGGCAACCTGGCGCAGGCGCGCGACGTGCTGCTGCCGCACGCACCGTCGGCGCCGATCATCGCCGCGCCGCGCCGACGCCCCACGCTGGAGACATTGCTGCCCGCTGCGGGCGAGCGATTCCCGTGGGCCGGTCACCTCGGCCTGTCGCAGCTCGCGCGTGTGACCGCGGTACTGCAGCGTGCCCGCAGCAGCTTGTTGTTCACCAACACCCGCGCGCAGGCGGAGCTGTGGCACAAGGCCCTGCAGTCGGTGTGGCTGGATGCGCCGGAAACGCTGGCGCTGCACCACGGCTCGCTCGACGCCGGCCTGCGCGCGGCCGCCGAGGCGGGTTTGCGCGACGGCAGCGTGCGCTGCGTGGTCGCCACCTCCAGCCTGGACCTGGGCGTGGATTTCCCGGCCGTCGACCAGGTGCTGCAGGTCGGCAGCCCCAAAGGGGTGGCGCGCCTGCTGCAGCGCGCCGGCCGCGCGCGCCACCGCCCGGGCGAAACGGGGCACGTGGTGTGCGTGCCCACGCATGCGCTGGAGCTGGCCGAATACGCCGCTGCGCGCGTGGCCCTGGCGCACGACCGGATCGAAGACCGGCCGCCGCCGCGGCTGTCGCTGGACGTGCTGGCGCAGCACTGCGTGACCCTGGCGCTGGGCGGTGGATTCGAGCCGGAGGCGCTGCTGGCCGAGGTGCGCGACACCGATGCGTTCCGCGGCCTGGACGAAAGCGCCTGGCAGGCAGTGCTCGACTTCATCGTGCGCGGCGGCGGCGCGCTGGAGCATTACCCCGACTACCACCGCGTGGTGCGCGACGACGACGGCGTCTACCGCGTGCATGACCGCCGGGTGGCGTTCCGGCACAGGCTGTCGATCGGCACCATCGGCAGCGACGGCAGCGTGCAGGTGCGGTTCGCCAAGGGCGGGCACCTGGGCAGCGTCGAAGAGGCCTTCGTCGCCCGGCTCAAGCCGCGCGACCGTTTCCAGTTCGCCGGTCGCACGCTCGAGCTGATGCAGCTCAAGGACATGACCGCGTATGTGCGCCTGGCAACAGGCGGCGAAGGCCTCGTGCCGCGCTGGCAGGGCGGGCGGATGCCCCTGTCCACGGCGCTGGCGGCCGAGGTGGAGGCGATCCTGGCGAAGCCCGCGGGCAGTCCCGAGATGCGCGCGCTGGCTCCGCTGCTGGCCTTGCAGGCCGGGCTGTCCGCGCTGCCTGCCCCGGACCGCTTGCTGGCCGAGGCGCTGCGCACGCGCCAGGGCTGGCATCTGTTCCTGTATCCCTTCGCCGGACGCGCGGTGCACGAGGGCCTGGCTGCGCTGCTGGCATTGCGCTGGGCGCGCAGCGCGCCGAACAGCTTCACGTGGGCGGTCAACGACTACGGACTGGCGCTGACGGCGCAGGCCGAGACCTGGCCCGCGCCCGGACAGCTCGAACGGCTGCTTGCGCCGGAGCATCTGCTGGATGACCTCGAGGCCAGCCTCAACCTTGCCGAATTGGCGCGCCGCCAGTTCCGCGACGTGGCGCGCGTGGCCGGCCTGCTGCCGCCTTCGCTGCCCGGCCGGGCGGCGCGGTCGCTGCGCCAGCTGCAGGCCTCGAGTGGCCTGCTGTTCGACGTGCTGTCGCGCCACGATCCGGGCCATGTGCTGCTCGCCCAGGCCCGGCGCGAAGTGCTGGAGCAGCAGCTTGAGGTGCGCGCGCTCGACGCCACGCTGCGCGCGTGCGGCCAGCGCAGGATCGTGCTGCGTCGGCCGCGCGGGCTCACCCCGCTGTCGTTCCCGCTGTGGGCCGAGGCGCTGCGCGGGCAGCTGAGCACGGAGGACTGGCGCACGCGCGTGCAGCGTGCCGCCGTGCGACTGGAAGCGGACCATGGACGCGCTTGACGTTCACGTCGAAGGCGAGCGGCTGCGCCTGCTGGCGGGTCGCGCGCTGTTCTGGCCGGCGCGTTCGCGGCTGATGCTGGCGGACCTGCACCTGGGCAAGGGCGACATCCTGCGTGCCGCGGGCATTCCGGTGCCCAGCGGCGGCACCCGGGCCGACCTTGCGCGACTGGATGCGTTGTTGGCCGCCACCGGCGCCCGCGAGCTGTGGATCCTCGGCGACTTCCTGCACGGCCGGCGTGGCGCGCGCGTGGATGCGGCGTGGCGCGCATGGCGCCACGCGCACGCGGACTGCGCGGTGGCAGTCATCGCCGGCAACCACGACCGCGCGCTGGACGCCGCCGCGGCGGGCGTGGACGCGCTGGCCGACGCGACGGTCGACGGTCCGTTCGTCTTCCGCCACGCGCCGGCCGCCGGCGGGCCCGGACGATTCGTGGTATGCGGGCACGTGCACCCGGTGGTGCGCCTGCCCGGCCTGCCCGGGCGCCATCCCGCGTTCTGGCGACGATCCGGGGTGCTGGTGTTGCCGGCGTTCTCCGCTTTCACCGGTGGCCACCTCCTGCCACCGCGCGAATGCTGGGTCGCCTGCACCGGCGGCATGCTGGTCGACCACCGCCCCTCGACGTGCGCATGACGAGCAGCCGGATATGAAGTCAACACCTGTCCCGGAGAACGACATGGCCCCGATGCGACGTAACGACTGGCTGGCCCTGGGAGGCTGGCTGCTGCTGACCTTCGCCGCCGCCGCGCTCGGCAGCGCGGCTTCCATCCGCGCCGCCGACTTCTACGCCACCCTGGCGCAGCCGCACTGGGCACCGCCGGCGACGGTGTTCGGCCCGGTGTGGGGCGTGCTGTACCTGCTCATGGCGCTGGCCGCCTGGCTGGCGTGGCGCCACGGCGGCGGCTGGCGCGGCGCGCGTGCCGCACTCGGGCTGTTCGTGTTCCAACTGGTGGCGAACACGCTGTGGAGCTGGCTGTTCTTCGCCTGGCACCTGGGCGCGCTGGCCTTCATCGACATCATCCTGTTGTGGGCGCTGCTGGCGTGCACGCTCGTCGCGTTCTGGCGCATCCGCGCGCTGGCGGGCCTGCTGTTGCTGCCATACCTGGCCTGGGTGAGCTTTGCCGCCGCGCTGTGCTTCAGCGTCTGGCGGCTCAACCCGCAGGCGCTGTGATTCCTTGCCGCGCGGCCGTCAGTTGCCGCGCAGTGCCGAGAACGCCTCCAGCGCCGACGCGCGGCCGGAGGCCAGGTCGATCACCGGCGCCATCGGATAGTCGTGCACGCGCCCGGCCAGCCCTGCGGGCGCTTCCCACGGCGCGGCGCGGTACTTCGCCGGCAGGCCGGCCAGCTGCGGCAGCCAGCGCGCGATGTAGGCGCCGTCCGGATCGAACCTGCGCGCCTGCAGCACCGGGTTGAACACGCGGAAATAGGGCGCGGCGTCGACGCCGGTGCCCGCCACCCATTGCCAGCCCAGCGTGTTGTTGGCCAGGTCCGCGTCCACCAGCGTGTCCCAGAACCAGCGCGCACCGTGCTGCCAGTGGACGCGCAGGTGCTTGGACAGGAAACTGGCGGCGATCATGCGCACCCGGTTGTGCATCCAGCCGGTCGCCCAGAGCTGGCGCATGCCGGCGTCGACCAGCGGTACGCCGGTGCGGCCGCGTCGCCATGCTTCGAGCAGGCCCGGGTCGGCATCGGCCCATTCGAACCGGTCGAAGCGCGGGTTGAAGTTGGACTCCGGCGTGTCCGGGAAATGGTGCAACACGTGGTGGGCGAACTCGCGCCAGCCCAGCTCGCGGATGAAGGCCTCGCCGGCCGCGCCGGCCCCGGCGGCGCGCACCGCCTCCACGATGCGCCACGGGCTGATCTCGCCGAAGTGCAGATGCGGGGACAGGCGCGAGGTCATCGGGAGGTCGGGCCGGTCGCGGCCGTCGGCGTATCGCGCCAGCGCCGCGTCGACGAACGCGCGCAGCGCGCGCTCGGCACCCGCCTCGCCCGGCGTCCACTCGTTCCAGAACGGCGCGTCCCAGCGCGGGGCCGGCGCCAGCCCGAGCGCTTCCAGACTGGTTTCGCCCGGCAGCGCCGCGATGCCAGGCAGCCGCTCGGGCGCGGGGCGCGTGCGCGGCGGGTTCCAGTGCGCCAGTGCCGCCTTCCAGAACGGCGTGAACACGCGGAACGGATCGCCCGCCTGCGTTCCCAACTGCCACGGCTCGAACAGCAGGCTGCCGTTGAACGCGTCGGCACGCAGGCCGTCGGCACGCAGCGCGCGCCGCACTTCTGCGTCCCGCGCGGCGCGTGTCGGTTCGTGGCTGCGGTGCCAGAAGATGGCCGCCGCGCCCGCGTGTGCCGCGATCGCGCGCAGCGTCGGCAGGCTGCCGCCGCGGAACACGTGCAGCCGCGTCCCCCGTTTGCGCAGGTCAGCGTCCAGTGCGCGCAGCGCCCGCAGCCGCCACGCGTCGGATGCCGCGCCGGGTCGCCAGCGGCCGTCTTCCTGCGGCGCATGGATATAGACGGGCACCGGAGCCAAACCCGCCTGCAGCGCGGCGTGCAGCGCCGCGTGGTCGCGCAGGCGCAGGTCGTCGCTGAACCAGATGAGGGCGGTTGCCATGGAAAAGACGTCGGTGCGCACGCGGCGCGAGGCCCATCATCGTGGCGTCGCGCGCCGCGGCCGTCCAGCGGCGCAGCCGTCGTCCAGCTTCGCGCCGCAGTGTGGGCGCCGAAGTGCGCGAAACCGACGTGACGAGCGCGGTGCGTTGGTTCGATGCGTCCTCAGGCCCGCGTGGCCTGATTGCGTTGCGCCGCGAGGAACGCCCGCAGCGACGCCGGCTTGATCGGCTTGGTCAGCACCCGGTAGCCGCGTGCGCGGGCGGCCTGCTTGAGGGTGTCGCTGCCGTCGGCGGTGACCAGGGCGCCGGGCAGGTGCGGGTGGCCTTCGCGCAGTGCGTCGAGCGTGTCGAGGCCGTCGAGCCGGTCGTGCAGGTGGTAGTCGACCAGCAGCACGTCGGGCTTGTCGGCCATTTTCGCCAGCGCTTCGTCGACGGTGGCCGCGCGCAGCACCTCGACCTGCCAGCGGCCGAGCAGCGCGGCCATGCCGGCGAGGATGTCGGAGTCGTTGTCCACGCACAGCACGCGCATGCCCGACAGCGAATCGGGCAGGCCGCCGCGCGACTGTTCCAGCGCCGCCACCGGGCCGTGCGCGCGCGGCACGAAGATCGAGAACATGCTGCCGCGCCCGGGGGTGGAACGCACGTGCATCGGCTGGTCGAGGATGTGCGAGATGCGCTGGCAGATCGACAGCCCCAGGCCGAGGCCCTGCTCGCCCCAGTTGGTCGGCTGCTCGTAGCGCATGAACTCTTCGAAGATCTGCCCGAGGTGGTGGTCGGGGATGCCCGGCCCGGTATCCCACACCTGCAGTTCGACGCGGTCGCCGCGCGCGCGCGTGGCCAGCACGATGCGGCCCTCGCGGGTGTAGCGCAGCGCGTTGGCGAGGAAGTTCTGCAGCACGCGGCGCAGCAGGCGGCGGTCGCTGCGTACCGGCGTGGGCCGCAGGTGCAGGCGCAGGTCGATGCCGCGCGCGGCGGCCATCGGCGCGTACTGCGCGGCCAGCTCGCGCAGCAGTTCGCCGGCGTCGAAGTCGGTCGGTTCCGGCTGCAGCGCGCCGGCGTCCAGGCGCGAGACGTCGAGCAGGCCGTCGAGCAGTTCTTCCGCGGCACGCAGCGAGGTGTCGACGCGTTCGGCCAGGTGGCGCTGCTCGGCGGGTTCCTCGGCTTCCCGCAATGCGGAAGTGAACAGGCGCGCGGCGTTGAGCGGCTGCAGCACGTCGTGGCTCAGCGCGGCGAGGAAGCGGGTGCGCGACTGCTGCGCGTCGGTCGCTTCGCGGGTACGGGCGGCAACGCGCTGCTCCAGCGTTTCGTTGACCTCGCGCAGCGCGGACTCGACGCGCTTGTAGTCGGTGACGTCGCTGTAGCTGGTCACGTAACCGCCGCCGGGCAGCGGCTGGCCGCGCATCTCGATCACCTGGCCGGATGCGCGAACGCGCTCGAACACGTGCGGCGAGCCGGCGCGCATGTAGCCGATGCGCTTGTCGACCTGCGCCTGCACGTCGTCGTCGACCGCTTCGCTGCGGCCCAGTTCGCCGCGCTCGGCGTTGTAGCGGATCAGGTCGGCGGCCGGCCGGCCGACGTAGAGCATGCCGTCGGGGTATTCGAACATCTCCTGGTAGCGCCGGTTCCACGACACCAGGCGCATGTCGTGGTCGACCACGCTCACGCCCTGGCCGAGGTTCTCCAGCGTGCTCGACAGGATCTCGCGGTTGAAGCGCATCTCCTGCCCGGCTTCGTCGAGCACCGCGACCACTTCGGCCACGTCCATGCCCGAGCCCTTGAGCGCGCGCGTGAGCACCAGGCGCGCGCTTGACGAACCGATCGCGGCGGCGAGCATGCGTTCGGTGAACTGCACCCAGTGGCGATCGGCTGGTGCATGAGGTGCGAGCGCGTCGCCGCGCGCTTCGGCCTGCTCGGCGAATGCGCGCCGCGCCGGCTGTTCGCCGACGATGCGCGCGGCCAGCGCCAGCAGGTCGGCGACCTGCACGCCGCTGTGCGAAGCACCGGGCACCAGCGCAGGACGCGTTGCATAGGGATCGAGAAACGGCGCGTTGCGCAGGCGTTCGTCAAAGCCCGGTCGCCAGCGCGCCGACACCAGGAACAGCGCGCCGATGTTGAGCAGGAGCGACCAGAACGTGCCGTGGGTCAGCGAATCCCAGCCGACCAGCCCGAACAGCTGGCGCGGCCGCAACCAGCCGATGTTGAACGGGCCGTGGTCGATCCAGCCGCGGTCGAACCAGCCGGCATCGGTCAGCGCCGGCAGCAGCAGCGTGTACAGCCACGCCGCGAAGCCGAGCAGCAGGCCGGCCTCCACGCCCTGGCGGCTGGCACCGCGCCAGTACAGGCCGCCGATCAGCGCTGGCGCAAACTGCGCCACCGCCGCGAACGACATCAGGCCATATGCCGCCAGCGTGGTGTCGCTGCCGCTGACGCGGTAGTAGCCGTAGGCCATCGCGGCGAAGCACACGATCGCGATGCGGCGGATCCACAGCACGGTCGATGCGACGTTGCCGCCGTGGCGCTGCGCCCAGCCGCGCCGCAGCAGCGGCGGCATGACCAGGTCGTTGCTGACCATCGTCGCCAGCGCGACGCTGGCCACGATCACCATGCCGGTGGCCGCGGAGAAGCCGCCGATGTAGGCGGCCAGCGCCAGCCAGTCGCGGCCTTCCGCCAGCGGCAGCGCCAGCACGATGCTGTCCGGTGCAACGTCGGGGTCGCCGTTGAACAGCGCGACGCCGGCGCTGGCGATCGGCAGCACCATCAGCGAGATCACCGCGAGGTAGGTGCCGAACATCCAGCGCGCGCGGCGGATGTCGGCCACTTCCACGCACTCGACCACGGCGACGTGGAACTGCCGCGGCAGGCAGATGATGGCGGCAAAGGCGAGCAGGGTCTGGCCGATGAAGCCGACCGGACGGTGCTCGACCAGCAGCGAACGAGTGGCTTCGACCAGGTGCAGGTCGCGGCTGGAGAACCAGCTGATCGCGAAGATCCCGACCGCGACCAGCGCCACCAGCTTGACCATCGATTCGAGCGCGATCGCCAGCATCATGCCCGGCCGATGCTCGCTGGCGTCGACCTGGCGGGTGCCGTAGAGGATCGCGAACACCGCCATCAGCGCCGCCACGTACAGGGCCGGGTCGCCGAGCGCCGAATGCGACACCGCGCGCCCGCCGAGCACGCCCAGGCTCACCGCGACCGCCTTGTACTGCAGCGCCAGGTACGGCACCGCCGCGATCAGCGCGATCACCGACACCATCGCCGCCAGCCGCTGCGAGCGGCCGTAGCGCGCGGCGATGAAGTCGGCGATCGAGACCGTGCCCTGCGTCTGCGCGACCAGAGCCAGGCGCTCGAGGATGCGCCAGCCGAACAGCAGCATCAGCAGCGGGCCGAGGTAGATCGGGAAGTAGCCGATGCCGGTCCGCGCCGCGGTGCCGACCGCGCCGTAGAACGTCCACGACGAGCAGTACACCGCCAGCGACAGGCTGTAGACCAGCGGCCGTAGCCAGGTGTTGCCCTGCGAATACTGCGGGTGGCGGTCGCCCCACCACGCCACCACGAACAGCAGCGCGGCGTAGGCCACGGAAACCAGCAGCAGGATCCAGCCAGGCAGCATGCGGTGCCCTCGACGGCGACAGGGCGAGTGTAGCCGGGAGCCCGGCGTGCGCGATCGTGTCCGGCACTTTTGTAGGAGCGGCTTCAGCCGCGAGCTCTTGATCTTCGCAGCGCCTGGAGAGCTCGCCGCTGAGGCCGCTCCTACGAAAGACTGGAGCGGGCGCAGGCAAAAGAAAACGCGCCTTGCGGCGAGTGTTCTCCAAAGCTCAAAGGCGCTGGATTCCGACTGGAGTATTGGGGATGACGCATCGGCACAGGCGAACGTGCGACGTGTGGGCAAACAGAAATCCGCCATGGGGCGGGCTTCTTCGGAGCTCGGGTCGCTGGTCCCCGGCTAAAGCACTCGGGGATGACGATTCGCTGGCGCCATCGCTGCGCGTTGGCTGGTCGGCGAAAAGCAAAGGCCCGCCTTGCGGCGGGCCCTGGATCCCCGATTGAAGCGCTCGGGGATGACGATTTGCCGGCGCCAACGCTATCGCGTTGGCTGGAAGATCGTCACTTGATCTTGCCTTCCTTGTAGATCACGTGCTTTCGCACGACGGGGTCGTACTTCTTGACCTCCATCTTGCCGGGCGTGTTCTTCTTGTTCTTGTCGGTGGTGTAGAAGTGGCCGGTGTTGGCCGAGGAGATCAGACGGATCTTGTCGCGCTTGGTAGCCATGGTGTCCTCCTCAGACCTTTTCGCCGCGGGCGCGGAGGTCGGCCAGAACGACGTCGATGCCGTTCTTGTCGATGGTGCGCATGGCGGCTGCGGAAACGCGCAGTTTCACCCAACGGTTCTCACTGGCGACCCAGAAGCGGCGCTCGTGCAGGTTGGGGAGGAAACGACGACGGGTTTTGTTGTTGGCGTGCGAGACGTTGTTGCCGCTCATCACGCGCTTGCCGGTGACCTGACAAGTCCGGGACATGACGCACCTCGAAGTAAGTTGTTGTCGCCCATGGCCTGGGAGACGGCGGCCCCGGCGCACCCCGGATGGGAAGGCGCCACGCAAGACGGGTTGGATCCTCGCTGCCGGCGGCGGGCCGGAATCGCGCTTCCGGGCCCACCCGGTCACAGGCCTGGAAGGGCCGACCGGACGCAGTGAGCCGCGCATTATGCCGGCAGGCGGCGCCCCGGGCAAGGATTTGCGGGTGCCGGGCACCTCAATTCACTGCCCGGGGGAGCGGCGACAGCCCCGCGCTTTCCGCGCTGCCGGCCGGCGCCACCGCCTGCGCCGCGCCGGAGCGGGCCTGCCCAATCCCGTCCCGCAGCCGGCCCCGGGGCCGTGCCTCGGCGCCGCGCGCGAGCCGGCGAGCACGGCCCGTTCGCCGCGGGTCAGCGGCTGGCGCCCGCGGCGGCGGCGGGCACCCCGGACGCCACGATCCCGGCTTCGGCGATATACGCCCGCACCTGGCTTTCCAGCACCGGCAGCGGCACCGAGCCCTGCGCCAGCACCACGTCGTGGAACCGCTTCAGGTCGAAGCGCGGCCCGAGCGCCTGTTCGGCCTCCTTGCGCAGTCGCGAGATGGCCAGCTCGCCGAGCTTGTAGCTCAGCGCCTGCGCCGGCCACGAGATGTAGCGGTCGACCTCGGTGGTGACCTCGTGCTCGGACAGCGCGGTGCGGTCGCGCAGGTAGGCCAGCGCCTGGTCGCGGGTCCAGCCCTTGTGGTGCACGCCGGTGTCGATGACCAGCCGGCAGGCGCGCCACATGGCGTAGGTCAGGCGGCCGAAGTCCTCGTAGGGCGTCTGGTAGATGCCCATGTCCACGCCGAGGTCCTCGCTGTACAGGCCCCAGCCCTCGCCGTAGGCGGAGATGTAGTTCTTGCGCCGGAACGCCGGCTGCGCGTCCTGTTCGCGGGCCAGCGAGCCCTGCAGCGAGTGGCCGGGCGCCGATTCGTGCAGGGTCAGCGCCGGCAGGTTGTACAGCGGGCGCGAGGGCAGGTCGTAGGTGTTGACCCAGTAGGTGTCGGCGCCGCCGCGGCCTGCGGTCCAGAACGGCGCGATGTCGTCCGGCACCGGCACGATGGTGAAGCGCCCGCGCGGCAGGGTGCCGATGATCTTGCCGATCTCGCCATCCACGCGCTTGCTGATCCATGCGGCGCGGCGCAGCAGTTCTTCCGGCGTCCTGGCGTAGAACTGCGGATCGGTGCGCAGGAAGTGCAGGAACGCGGCGAACGTGTCCTTGCCGGCCGGCGCCTTGAAGCCGACCTCGCGGATGATCGCGTCCATCTCGGCCTGGATCCGGGCCACCTCGCGCAGGCCGACCTGGTGGATTTCCTCCGGCGTCAGGTCCAGCGTGGTGTATTCGCGGATCTGCTGCCGGTACCAGGCCTCGCCGCCGGGCATGGCCTCGGCGGCGAGCGTGTCGCGCGCGTTGGGCACGTATTCCTCGCGGAAGAACGTGAGCAGCTTGCCGAAGGCCGGGATCAGCCGTTCGCCGATCGCCTTGCGCGCGTCGGCGCGCAGCTGTTCCTGCTCCGCTTCCGGGATCGACGCAGGCATCTTCTCGAACGGCTTCCAGAACGCCGACTGTTCGGGGTCGTCGAGTTCGGCGACGTTGGCGATCGACACGTCACGCCCGGCCAGTACCGCCTTCGGCACGCTGAAGCCGCGCGCAAGGCCCGCGCGCATGTTTTCGACCTGCTGGTCGAAGTAGCGCGGCACGTCGGCCAGGCGGCCGATGTAGTTGCGGTAGGCGCGCGCGTCGCGCATCGGCCGGCGCGCCATGAACGCCAGGTTCGACCAGAACGAGCTGTCGGAATTGAACGGCATCTCGTAGTCGCGGAAGCGGACGCTGGCGGCGAGGTTTTCGACCTGTGGCCTGTAGACGGCAAAGTTGATCCGTTCGGCGGGCGACAGCGTGGCCGGGTCGACGCCCTGCAGCTTTTCCAGCACGCCGTCCCACATCGCCAGGCGGCGCTGCTGCGCGGCGGCGCCGACGTCGGGCAGGCGCGGCAGGTCGGCGCCGCCTTCATCGTCCTCGTCGCCGGCGATGCCGAACTCGCGCTCGCGCCAGGCCCATTCGGCTTCGTAGATGGCGCGGAACGCCGCGTCGGCGGCGGACGCTGCGGAGGAGGCAGGCGTGGTGGCGGTGTCCGCGGCGAGTGCGGACGCGGTGAGCGGCGCGGCCAGCGCGATTGCGAGCACGCAGGACAGTCGAATTTGGTTCAAGGCAGGAACCCCCGGGAAATATCTCCCCATCCTATCCGCGCCCCGGATTTCGTGCCCATGGCGAAAGTCCGTTGCGCGGCCGGCTCAGTGGCTGGCGCGGTCGCGGTTCCAGCCGCGGTGGCGGATGTCCAGGTACAGGCTGTAGGCCGCGGTGAAGGCGGGGAACAGGTTCTGCACCACGCCGACCGAGTCCTGCTTCTGCGAGAACACGAAATAGCTCAGCGTCATCACGCTGCCGACCAGGCTCATGTACCAGAACAGGCGCGGGATCACCGGCTTGCGGTGCCTGCGCGACGCGAGGAACTGCACCACCCAGCGGCCGCCGAACATCAGTGCGCCGGTCAGCCCGATCAGCTTCCATGGCGACATGTGCAGGCCGGTCCATGCGAGCCACTCGATCGGGCTGTTCATGAAATCGGTGGCGGGGATCATCGACGGTACTCCGGGGCGTGCCTTGGGGTGTCATCCCGGTTCCCGTGGAGGCAGGGTCGATCCGGGCGTGGAAAAGATCCCCTGCTGCGCCGGGGATGACAAGCCGGGTCCGGGACGAGGCCCGTGCCCCGCGCAGCCGCCGCGCGGCGCAGGCGCTCAGTCGGCTTCCTCGACGGCGGTGACCTTGCTGCGGCGGATCAGCCATGCCACGCCGCGCAGGTCGCCGATGCCCACCAGCGCGCGGTTGAGGTTGTTGTACTTCGATACGCCGGTGGTGCGGTGGCGATGGTTCACCGGCACGCTGGTGGTTTGCCAGCCGGCGCGCTGCATCAGCGCCGGCAGGTAGCGGTGCATGTGGTCGAAATACGGCAGGTCGAGGAAGGCGGCGCGTTCGAACAGTTTGATCCCGCAGCCGGTGTCGGGGGTGTCGTCGCGCAGCATCCGCGAGCGGATCGCGTTGGCCCACTTCGATGCCCAGCGCTTGCTGCCCGAGTCCTGGCGGTTGACGCGCCAGCCGGCGAACAGCTTGACCTCGGCCGGCGACAGCGCGCGCTGCGCGAGCAGCCCGGGAATGTCGGCCGGATCGTTCTGGCCGTCGCCGTCGAGGGTCGCGATCCACGCCCCGCGCGCGGCCTTCACGCCGTTGCGGATCGCGGTGCTCTGGCCGCTCTGAACGGCGTGGCGCAGCACCCGCAGCTCGGGCGTTGCGGCCCTCAGGCGCTGCAGCGCGTCGAAGGTGCCGTCGCGCGAATGATCGTCGACGTAGACGATTTCGAAGTCGCCGCCGTCATCCGCCGCGCGTCCGCGCAGCGCGGCCAGTATCTCGGCGACCAGCGGCGCGACGTTGTCCTGCTCGTTGAACACCGGGACGACGATGGACAGCTGCGGTGTGCTCATGGATGGTGGCGGACGGGAGCGATGGGAGCCGGACGGCGCGCGTGCAGGTTCGTGCTCAGGCCTTGGCGCGCAGCCGTTCGAGCACGCCGTCGAGCGTGTCCAGGTCGCTGTAGTGGATCACCAGCCGGCCCTTGCCGCCGCGACCGTGGACCACGCTGACCCGGGTGCCGAGCGATTCGGACAGCTCGGTTTCGAGCGAGGCGATGTCGGCCTGCGGGCGCGCCTTGCCGCCGCCGGCCTTCTTCGCGGCCACGGGCAGCTTGCCGGCCGCGAACTGCTGCGCGCGGTGCTCCACCTCGCGCACCGACCAGCCGTTCTCGGCCGCGTCCGAGGCCAGCTTGCTGGCCAGTTCCGGCGACAGCGTCAGCAGCGCGCGGGCGTGGCCCATCTCCAGTCGCCGCGCTTCGAGCAGCGCGCGGATCGCCGGCGGCAGCTCCAGCAGCCGCAGCAGGTTGGACACCGCCGCGCGCGAGCGCCCGACCGCGCCCGCGGCCTGCGCGTGGGTGAGGTCGAATTCGTCGATCAGCCGCTGCAGCGCCTGCGCTTCCTCCAGCGGGTTGAGGTCCTCGCGCTGGATGTTCTCGATCAGCGCCATCGCCACCACGGTGCGGTCGTCGGCGCGGCGCACCACCGCCGGGATCTCGGCCAGCCCGGCCAGGCGCGAGGCGCGCCAGCGGCGTTCGCCGGCGATGATCTCGAAGGTGCGGTCGGGCAGCTCGCGCACCACGATCGGCTGGATCACGCCCTGGGCGCGGATCGACTCGGCCAGTTCGTCGAGCTTGTCCTGGTCCCACTGCTTGCGCGGCTGGTACTTGCCCGGCGCGATCGCATCGACCGGCAGCGCGCGCAGGGTGTCGCCCGGGGTGGCTTCCAGCGCCGGGGCCTCGGCCGCGGCCTTGGGGCCCAGCAGGGCTTCCAGGCCCCGGCCGAGGCCGCGCTTCTTGGCGGGCGCCTTGGCGCTCATGCCGGGTTCTCCATCGGTGCGGGTTCCTGTTGCCTGCTGGTTTCGCGCTGGCCTTTCTCGCGTTCGCGCTGGCGCCGCAGCAGCTCGCCGGCCAGGCCCAGATAGGCGACCGAGCCGCGGCTGCCGCGGTCGTAGCCGACGATGCTCTGGCCGTGGCTGGGCGCCTCGGCCAGGCGCACGTTGCGCGGCACGATGGTGCGGAAGACCTTGTCGCCGAAATGGTTGGTGAGTTCGAGCGAGACCGCGTTGGCCAGGTTGTTGCGCACGTCGAACATGGTCCGCAGCACGCCCTCGATCTCCAGCCCCGGGTTGAGCCGCGCCTTGAGCGCGTCGATGGTCTGCAGCAGCGCGGTCAGCCCTTCGAGCGCGTAGTACTCGCACTGCATCGGCACCAGCACCGAGTCGGCGGCGGTCAGCGCGTTCAAGGTGAGCAGCGACAGCGCGGGCGGGCAGTCGATGATGATGAAGTCGTAGTCCGGGCGCAGCGGGTCGAGCGCGCGCTTGAGGCGCTGCTCGCGGCCCTCCTCGTCCATCAGCTCGATCTCGGCCGCGGTCAGGTCGGTGTTGCCCGGCATCAGGTCCAGCCCTTCGGGCGTGCGCACGATCGCGTCGCGCGCGTGCACTTCCTCCAGCAGCACGTCGCAGGTCGAGGCCTGCACTTCGCGCTTGTCCACGCCGCTGCCCATGGTGGCGTTGCCCTGCGCATCCAGGTCGACCAGCAGCACGCGCTTGGGCGTGCGCGACAGCGCCGCGGCAAGGTTCACCGCCGTCGTCGTCTTTCCGACGCCGCCTTTCTGGTTGGCGATGGCGATGATGCGGGCCATGGGGTCCGGAGCCTCGGTGCGTAGGGTGCGGACGCGGGCGCGGGCCAGCGATCCGGGCCGATGATTATGCATCACCCCAGCCGCCTGCCCCGGGGACGGGGCCATGGCTGGCGGCCGGCGCGTGGCCGTCCGCCCCCGGCCTGGCGGCGCACGGCACGCGCGGCGGTCGATGCCGGCGGCGCGCGCGGCTGTCTTCAGTGCGGTGCCCGGCCGACCACGACCAGGTGCCGCTCCGCGGCCAGCCCCGGCACGACCAGCGGATGCACGGCCTGCACCTGCCAGCCGGGCGGCAGCGCGGCGATCTCGTCGTCCGGCACCACGCCTTTCATGGCCAGCAGCCGTCCGCCCGGGCGCAGCAGGTGTGCGCCGGCGGCGAGCAGGTCGGCCAGGGCCGCCATCGCGCGCGCGGTGATGGCGTCGAACGCGCCCGGCTGCGCCAGCGCTTCGGCGCGCGAT
Source organism: Luteimonas mephitis DSM 12574 (assembly GCF_000422305.1). Taxonomy (GTDB): domain Bacteria; phylum Pseudomonadota; class Gammaproteobacteria; order Xanthomonadales; family Xanthomonadaceae; genus Luteimonas; species Luteimonas mephitis. The sequence continues at coordinate 303,939 of NZ_AULN01000013.1, forward strand.
TCGGCCACCCGCACGTTGCCCAGCGCCAGCGTGCGCGCCGCCTCGCGCAGGAAGCGCGCCTTCTTGCCGTTGGACTCGACCAGGGTGACCTGCAGCGCCGGCACCGCGATCGCCAGCGGGATGCCCGGCAGGCCGGCGCCGCTGCCGAGGTCGGCCAGGTTGCCCAGGTCGCGCACGAAGGGTTGCATCGCCAGCGAATCGAGCAGGTGCAGCGACACCATCGCGCGCGGGTCGCGGATCGCGGTGAGGTTGTAGGTGCGGTTCCAGCGGTCGAGCAGGGCGAGGTAGGCCAGCAGCGGCACGGCCAGCGCGGCGTCGAGGCCGAGTGCGGCGAGGCCGGCGTCGAGTTCGGCGCGCAGGGCGGGATCGGAGGCAGCAGCATTCATCGGCACATTGTAGGAGCGGCCCACGGCCGCGAGCTCTTGCCGTTGCTCTCTTCCGCAGAGGCAGGCGAGGGCTCGACGAAGCAAGAGCTCGCGGCCATGGGCCGCTCCTACGGGGGCTGCGGGAGCGTTCGCCAGGCGAGGCTGGCCAGATAGCCCGGCATCGGCGTGAACGCGTGCAGCGTCCAGTCCGGTGGTGCGCCCAGTTCCGGATCGCAGGCCACCAGCGCCCAGTCGCCGCCGCGCAGGGCGAACTCGAGCCGGTGCAGGCCGAACGCCAGCCCACGGCCGTGCGCCTTGAGCACCGCTTCCTTGGCACACCACAGGCGCACGAACGCCGCTTCCTGCGCCGCAGCCGGCAGCGCCGCCAGCGCCTGGGTTTCGGCGCGGACGAAGAAGCGTTCGGCCAGCGCCAGCGCGCGCGGGCGCGGGCGCAGCAGTTCGAGGTCGGCGCCCACCTGCACGCCGTGGCCCAGCGCCACCAGCAGCCTTTCGCCGCTGTGGCTCCAGCTCACGTCGGCGTCGGCGGCCGGCGGATCGAATCTCGGGCGCCCATGCATGTCGCGCCGCAGCGGCAGCGCGTCGGCAGGCAGGCCCAGCGCTTCGACCAGCCATGGCCGCACCAGCGCCTCGGCCGGCGTGCCGTGGCGATACGGGCCCCAGGCGCAGCGCAGCGGACCGATGGCGCGCTCGTCGGACAGGCTGAACATGAATCGCGGCTTGGCGTCTGGCACGCCGCTCAGCGTAAGCTAATCGACGGGGATCTACGGATAGGGACACAGGGCGGCGATCGTCGCCCGGCCAGAACCACGCAATGTCGGCAGTCATCGAAAGCCAGCCAGGGCCGTCCGCGACGGCACCCGCTTCCGCACAGCCACTCGCCCGCGGCGAGGGCGCGCGCGCGGTCGCATTCGACGCGGCGGGCGCGGTTTCGCTCGATACCTTTTTCTCGCACGTGCGCGGCCTGGCGCGGCAGCTGCCCGAGGCGGGCCATGCGATCAACCTGTGCGAGGACCGCTACCGCTTCCTGGTCGCGTTCTGCGCGGTCGCGCTGCGTGGCCAGACCACGCTGCTGCCGCCGTCGCGCACGCGCGCCGCGATCGACGAGGTGCGCGCGCAGCACCCGCAAAGCTACTGCCTGGGCGATGGCGACCATTGCGGCTGCCCGCACGCCTCGCTCGCGCCGCTGCCGCACTACGTGCGCATGCCCGACGCGTTGCCGCAGTGCGACGGCGAGCGCCCGCGGATCGACGACGATGCGCTGGTCGCGATCGGCTTCACCTCCGGCAGCACCGGCGCGCCAAAGCCGAATGCCAAGACCTGGCGCAGCTTCCGGACCAGCACCGCGCAGAACCTGGCCGCGCTGTCGGGCCTGTGGCCCGACGACGCCATCGCGCAGGCCGTGGCCACGGTGCCGCCGCAGCACATGTACGGCATGGAGATGTCGGTGTTGTTGCCGCTGCTGGGCAACGTGGCCGTGCACAACGCGCGTCCGTTCTTCCCACAGGACGTCGTCGAAGCGCTGGCCCAGGCCCGCGCGCCGCGGCTGCTGGTGACCACGCCGGTGCACCTGCGCGCGCTGGTCGAGGCACGGGTGTCACTGCCGCCGATGGCCGCGATCGTCACCGCGACCGCGCCGCTGCCGCAGCCGCTGGCCGCCGCGGCCGAAGCGCGTTTCGGCTGCGAGGTGCGCGAGCTGTTCGGCTCCACCGAGACCTGCGTGATCGCGCGCCGCCGCACCGCGCTGGAGGACGCGTGGACGCCGCTGCCCGGCGTGCGCGTCGCACCGCAGCCCGATGGCACCCTCGTGTACGCCGCGCACCTGCCGCAGCCGGTGGTGCTGGCCGACCTGGTGGAACTTCTCGACAGCGGCCGCGAAGCCGCAGGCCGCTTCGTGCTGCGCGGCCGCCAGGGCGACCTGCTCGAGATCGCCGGCAAGCGCGCCTCGCTCGGCGACCTGACGCGGCGCTTGCTGGCCATCGCCGGGGTGCGCGATGGCGTGGTGTTCCAGCTCGACGACGCCGACGGCATCGGCGTGCATCGCATCGCCGCGCTGGTGGTCGCCCCGGCGCTGACCGAGTCCGACATCCTGCGGGCACTGCGCCGCAGCATCGATCCAGTGTTCCTGCCGCGCCGCCTGCGCTGCGTCGAGGCCCTGCCCCGCAACGAGACCGGCAAGCTGCCGCGCGCCGCGCTGCTGCGGTTGCTGCACGGCAACAACGGCTGACCCCTCCTCGCCCGACCTCCGCGACGCGGTCGTCACGCGGCCGCCGACAGACTCCATGCTGCCTCCTGCGAGGAGGCGTCGGGTCTCTCGCCAAAAAACTGAAGGAGTCGCAGCATGAGTTTCATCATCTGGTTGATCGTGGGTGGGATCATCGGCTGGCTTGCAAGCATGATCATGAAGACCGACGCGCAGCAGGGAGTGATCCTGAACATCGTGGTCGGCATCGTCGGTTCGTTCCTGGGCGGCTTCTTCATCGCGCCCCTGCTGGGCACGGGAACGGTCAACAGCGGTGATTTCAGCATCATGGGGCTGCTCGCCTCGCTGATCGGCGCAATCATCCTGCTGGCGATCGTCAATCTGTTCAGGCGTGGTCGCGTGCGCTGAGCATGCGTTCGCGCGTTAGCAAAGGCCCGGCGATGCCGGGCCTTTGTTTTTGGATCCGCCGCCGCCGTTGCTTCCTTGCTTTTAATGATCACGCCGGACTATCGATATCCGCCGACCCGGAGGGGGGCGCACAAGGATGTGCGCCGTTTTTCTACGAGGCAGGATGCCGATTAGAAAAATCCCCGCGTCGACGAATCGCCGGGTGAGCTCTGTACGAGGAAGCGTTTTTCTTTGCTTCGTTTCTTTTGACGCTTATCAAAAGAAATGAAGTCGCCGAAGGCGAAAGCTTCTGATTTTCGCCGTTTGCTTTCGCCGTTGGTTTCGATCTCAGAAACCGTAGAAGAAGCAAGGATCAAGGGCGTTTCGCCCGCTTCGCGGGCGAGTTCATTTCTTTGATAAGCGTCAAAGAAACGAACCAAAGAAAACGCTTTTCCCGTACACACCTCCCGCAGCAGCGTCACGTTGCGCGGGGATTTTTCTAATCGGCATCCTGCCTCATAGAAAAACGCCGCACGTCCTGTGCGGCGCCCTCCGGGTCTACGAATACTGGTGGCGCGGTGTGATCTTCAGAAGCAATATCACCGCAACCGCAACCGCAACCGCAACAACAACAACAACGTATGTCGTTGCTGGCGGGTTGTCGGCGGGTGCCTTCGATTCGCCGTGTGACGCGACGTGCCGGCTTGCTCACGCGCCCAGCGTGACCCACGCCGGCGCGTGGTCGCTCGGGCGTTCCCAGGTCCTCGGCTCGCGGTCGATGCCCGCTTCGATCGCGTGCGGGCGCAGGGCGTCAGACACCAGGGTCAGGTCGATGCGAAGGCCGAGGTCGCGGCGGAAGCCGGCCTGGCGATAGTCCCACCAGCTGAAGATGCCGGCCGCGTCGTGGTGCAGGCGGAAGCCGTCGTGCAGGCCCAGCGCCTGCAGCCGCTGCAGCGCGGCGCGCTCGTCGGTGGAGGTGAGGATGTGGGTGTCGTTCCAGACCGCCGGGTCGTGCACGTCGCGGTCGTCCGGGGCGATGTTGAAGTCGCCGAGGACCACCATCCGCGGGTGCGCCTTGATCTCTTCGGCCAGCCAGTCGTGCACGGCATCGAGCCAGCGCAGCTTGTAGGCGTACTTGTCGGTGCCGACGTCCTGGCCGTTGACCACGTACAGGTTGACCACGCGCACGCCGTCGACGGTGGCGGCGATCACCCGCTTCTGTTCGTCGTCGAAGCCGGGAATGCCGGCCTGCACGTCGTCGATCGCGCGGTCGCGCGCAAGGATCGCCACGCCGTTGTAGGTCTTCTGGCCGGAGAACACGCTGCGGTAGCCGAGGCCGGCGAGCGCAGCGTCGGGGAACTTGTCGTCGGACAGCTTGGTTTCCTGGATGCCGACCACATCGGGCTGCGCGTCGCGCAGCCACTGTTCGAGGTGCGGCAGGCGCACGTTGAGCGAGTTGACGTTCCAGCTGGCGATTTTCATGTGCGTGCCCTGTAGGAGCGCCCCATGGGCGCGATCAGCCTTCATCGGCAAAACGTCGCGCCCATGGGGCGCTCCTGCAGGATACGGGGTCTCATCCGGCGAGGAATTGCACCATGCGCTCGACGAATCCCCGATACGGCGGCTTGAGCAGGTCGCTCGCCGCCTTCCGCGGCTGCCACAGCACCGGCATCGCGTGGGTCATCGCGTCGAAGCCGGCGCGGCCGTGGTACTGGCCCATGCCGCTGGCGCCGACGCCGCCGAACGGCAGGTTGCCGGCGGCGAAATGCAGCAGGGTGTCGTTGACGGTGACGCCGCCGGCAAGCAGGCGGCCGAGGATCCTTTCCACCGTCGCGCGGTCGCGGCTGAAGGGATACAGCGCCAGCGGCCGGTCGCCGGCCTCGACCCAGTCGAGCGCTTCGTCGAGGTTCCGATAGCTGCGGATCGGCAGGATCGGGCCGAAGATCTCCTCGCGCATCACGCTGGCGTCGTCGCCCGGTTCCAGCACCAGTGTGGGCGCGATCATGCGTTCGGCTTCCGCGCGCACGGGGTCGAGCGCGATCAGCTCGATCACCTCCAGCCCGCGCGCGCGCGCGTCGTCGAGGTAGCCGCGCAGGCGTCGGTACTGGCCTTCGTTGATGATGCGGGTGAGGTCGTCGGCTTGCTTCAGGTCGCCGTAGCGCGAACGCGCCTGTTCGCGCAGCGCGGCGACCAGCGCGTCGCGGCTGGCATGGTCGACCAGCACGTAGTCGGGCGCGATGCAGGTCTGGCCGGCGTTGAGCCACTTGCCGGTCGCCAGCCGCGCGGCGGCCTGCGCGGGCGGGAAATCCGCGGCCACGATCGCCGGCGACTTGCCGCCCAGCTCCAGCGTCAGCGGGGTGAGGTTGGGCGCCGCGGCCGCCATCACCTTGCGGCCCACGGCGGTGGAACCGGTGAACACGAGGTGGTCGAACGGCAGCGCCGAGAACTGCGCGCCCAGCGTGGCGTCGCCGAGCGCGACCGCGACGCGATCGGCGGGGAACACCTGCGCCAGCAGGTCGCGCAGCCAGGCGCTGGTGCGCGGGGTGTGCTCGGACGGCTTGAGGTAGACGTGGTTGCCGGCGGCGATCGCGGTGGCCAGCGGGATCAGCGCCAGGTTGATCGGATAGTTCCACGGCGACATCACCCCGACCACGCCCAGCGGTTCGGGCCGCAGCTGCGCGCGCGCCGGCCACAGCCGCCAGCCGCTGCCGACCCGGCGCGGCTTCATCCAGCTGCGCAGCTTGCCGCGCAGGTGGTCGAGTTCGGCGGTCACCGGCATCGATTCGCCGAGCAGGGTTTCGTGCGCGGAGCGATGGCCGAAGTCGGCGCCGACCGCGTCGAGCATGGCGCCGCGGCCGGCCTTGAAGGCGTCGCGCAGGCGGGCCAGGTCGTCGAGGCGCTGGCGCGCATCGGGGCGGTTGTTCCGCCAGGCATCGCGCAGGCGGTCAAGAGTGGGGCGCAGTTCGGAAGCGGGGCTGTCGAGGGTGTCCATTGCAGGACTATACGTCGCCGCATGGGCATTTGTAGGAGCGCCCCGAGGGCGCGATCACTTCACCGGGAACTCCCCGTCGCGCCTGTGGGCGCTCCCGCCAGGCGGCTAGAATCCGGGCATGAACAGCCTCCGCCCCTATCGCGACGTCTTCCCCGGCCTCGGCGCGCGCGTCTACATCGACCCGGATGCCAGCGTCATCGGCGACGTGGTGCTCGGCGACGACGTGTCGGTGTGGCCGCAGGTGGTGATCCGCGGCGACGTCAACTTCGTCCGCATCGGCGCGCGGACCAACGTGCAGGACGGCACCGTGATCCACGTCAGCCACGATGGCCCGCACGCGAAGCTCGGGGGATTTGCCACCGTGATCGGGCAGGACGTGACGATCGGGCACAAGGCGATCCTGCACGCCTGCGAGGTCGAGGACGCGGTGCTCATCGGCATGGGCGCGATCGTGCTCGACGGCGCGCTGGTGAAAAAGCACGCCTTCGTCGGCGCCGGTGCGCTGGTGCCGCCCGGCCGCACCGTGGGCGAGGCCGAGCTGTGGGTCGGCAACCCGGCGCGCAAGCTGCGGATGCTCAGCGACGCCGAGATCGAGGGGCTGCACTACAGCGCGCAGCATTACGTGCGGCTGAAGGACGAGTACATCGCCGCAGGCGTGCCGTAGATCGAGCCGTTGCAGGAGCGGCCCATGGCCGCGAGATTTTGCAGACTCCCGGGCTGGATCAAAAGCTCGCGGCCATGGGCCGCTCCTGCAGAAGGCAGATCCTGGCGCGACGCGTTTGCGCCGACGTCATGAGTCGGTAGAGTAGCGACGGGGATCGGCTTCGGATGCGGACGGCATGGATGACCTGATGGCGGCGCGCGTGCGCGGCGGGGCGACCGCAGGCTGATGCTCGATACCTTCCGCGAAGTCCACACGCCCGAGGGCGTCGCGCTGCGGCTGCCCGCCGCCGGCCCGGTGCCGCGCGCGCTGGCGTGGCTGATCGACCTGGGCATCCGGATCGGCGTGCTGAGCGTGTCGAGCGCGCTGCTGGGCATCCTCGGCAAGGCCGGCATCGGCCTGTACATGGTCCTCGTGTTCGTGATGCTGTGGCTGTACCCGGTGGTGTTCGAGGCCATGTTCGACGGCCAGACGCCCGGCAAGCGGGCGATGGAGCTGCGCGTGGTCTCCGCCGACGGCGCGCCGGTCGGCTGGCTGGCATCCTTCATCCGCAACCTGCTGCGCACGGTCGATGCGCTGCCGGTCGGTTACGGCTTCGGCCTGGTGGCGAGCCTGTCCGATCCGTTCGGGCGCCGCCTGGGCGACATGGTGGCCGGCACCCTGGTGGTGCACGCGCCGCGCTTGCGCACGCCACCCGCGCCGCCGGTGGTGGGCGTGCAGGCGCCGCTGCATCCGCTGCGGCCGGAGGAGCAGGTGGCGGTCATTGCCTTCGCCGAACGCGCCGCGCAGCTCACGCCCGAACGGCAGGAGGAGCTGGCCGACATCGCCGAGCCGGCCACCGGCGCGCGCGGCGAAACCGGGGTGATGCGGCTGCTGGGCATTTCCAACTGGCTGCTGGGGCGGCGGTGATGGTGAAGCCGGGATTCGGGATTCGGGATCGGGGATTCGGAACGGCGCATACGCGGCGCGCCGTTGCCGCACCCGCACGCACGCACGCGGTCCCGGGCCTTTCGAGGGCAGGCAACGGACCCGGCCTCCCGCTTTTCCGAATCCCCGATCCCGAATCCCGAATCCCCGCCCCATGAAACAGGCGCACTTCGTCGCGCGCCACGAGCGCGAGTGGGATGCCTTCGCGCAGTGGCTCGACGCGCGCGCCGGCAGCCCGCGCAGCGCCCGCGCGGCGCGCGGCTGGCAGGGCCTGCGCGACGAGGACATGCCGGCGCGCTACCGGCGCCTGTGCCAGCAGCTCGCCCTCGCCCGGCGCCGCAACTACAGCCCGGTGGTGACGGCGCGCCTGCAGGAGCTGATGCAGCGCGGCCACAACGCGCTGTATCGTCCGGCGCCGCCGCGCTGGCGGCGGGCGCTGGAATTCCTGCTGGCCGATTTCCCGCGCCTGGTGCGCGCGCAGCGCGGCTGCCTGTGGGTATCGGCGCTGCTGTTCGCGGGGTCCACGGTGGCGATGTACTTCGCGGTGCGCTGGCGGCCGGAGCTGATCCACAGCCTGTTCGATCCGCAGCAACTGGCGCAGTTCGAGTCGATGTACGACCCGGCCGCGCCGGGCGCGAAGCTCGGCCGCGACAGCGGCAGCGACCTGGCGATGTTCGGCTACTACATTGCCAACAACATCGGCATCGGCTTCCGCACCTTCGCCAGCGGCCTGCTGGCGGGCGTGGGTTCGCTGCTGGTGCTGGTGTCCAACGGCGTGATCTTCGGCGCGGTCGCCGGGCACCTGCAGGGCATCGGCCACGGCGGGCCGTTCTGGCGCTTCGTGGTCGGGCATTCGGCGCCGGAACTGTCGGCGATCGTGGTCGCCGGCGCGGCCGGGCTGCGACTGGGACTCGACCTGCTCGCGCCGGGCCGGCGCAGCCGCCTCGATGCACTGGTCGAAGGCGGCAAGGTCGGCGGCAAGCTGTGCCTGGGGGTGTTCGCGATGCTGCTGTTCGCGGCGTTCGTGGAAGCCTTCTGGTCGTCGATCGGGTCGATCCCCGGACCGGTGAAGTTCGCCGTCGGCGGCATGCTGTGGGCGCTGGTGCTCGGTTGGCTCGCGTTCGCCGGGCGAGGCGAGCCCGCTCGCGCAGCACTGCTGCGCGGCTCGCCGAGCGACCGGCCATGGGTGAGGTCAGGGCGCTTGCGAGGCACTGCCTCGCGCCCTGACCGAACGCCTCGCGCGCTGCGCGAGGCCGGGCTGGCCGGGCCGGTGGCTCCGGAGCCGACGCAGTCGCGCCATGGACGGCAGCGGGGACGCACGCCATGAAGCTCGAATCGCTGCGCGTCGAACTGCGCCCGCGCTCGCCGTGGGAAGCGGTCGAACTGGGCACCGCGCTGGTGCGTCGCAATGCCGCGGCGATCTGGATCCCGTGGCTGCTGGTGGTTGTGCCGGTGTTCGTCGCGGTCAACCTCGGCGCGCTGGCCGCGGGCCGCATCTGGATCGCGTGGCTGGCGATGTGGTGGCTCAAGCCGCTGTTCGACCGCATCCCGCTGTTCGTGCTCTCGCGCGCGGTGTTCGGCGAAACGCCGACCACGCGGCAGACGCTGGCCGCGCAGCGCGGCTGGGGCTGGCGCGCGATGCGCGGCCACCTGCTGTGGCGCCGCATCAGCCTGACCCGCGCGCTGATGCTGCCGGTCGACCTGCTCGAAGGCGCCGACGGCGGCCGCCTGCGCGAGCGCCGCAGGGTGCTGGGCAGCGGCGTGGGCGGGCAGGCGATGCTGCTGACGCTGGTCTGCGTTCTGTTCGTGGTGGCGCTGTCGCTGTCGATGCTGTCGCTGGCGCTGCTGTTCGTGCCGTGGGAGTTCCTGTCCGAATCGGTGCGCGCGGCCTGGTCGCTGCTGACCGTGCAGCCGCCGCCGTGGGCGCAGTTCACGCTGCATGCGGTGGCGTGGATCGCGACCAGCGCGATCGAGCCGTTCTACGTCGGCGCCGGCTTTGGCCTGTACCTCAACCGGCGCACCCGGATCGAGGCCTGGGACGTGGAAATCGCGCTGCGCCGCATGCGCACGCGGCTGGCGACGACGGCGTCAGCGCTGCTGCTCGTCGCCGGCATGTCGTCGCTGCTCCCGCTGCCGTCGCAGGCCGCCGCGCCGCAGGCGCACGCCGCGCAGGACGAAGCCCCCGCGCGGCAGCGCCCGCGTGCGGAAGATGCGGCCGCGCGCAGCGGCGCGGAGGCGGCGCGCATCGGCGAGATATTCGGCGATGCGTACGTCGACGATCCCGGTTTCGACAAGGCGGTCGAGCAGGCCTATCGCGATCCGCTGCTGCGGCCCAAGCGCACGCAGTCGCACTGGCAGGCGCGCAAGCGCGAGCGCCAGGCGCCGCCGTCGATGCTGCCGTTCCCCGCGCTGGCGAAGGTCGTTGCCTTCATCGGCGAGTTCGGGCTGTGGCTGCTGCTGCTCGCGCTGCTCGCGGTGCTGGCCGCCACCGCGAAGCGCTGGCTGCCGTGGCTGCGCGGCGGCGTGCTGGTCCGGGAGCCACCCGCGCCGGTCGAAGTGGCCGACACCACGCTGCCCGACGTGCTGCCCGAGGACATCGCCGCGGCGGCGCGCCGGCTGTGGCGCGAAGGCCGGCCGCGGCGCGCGCTGGCCCTGCTGTACCGCGCCAGCGTCGAGGCGATGGCCGCGCGCGCGGCGGTGACGCTGGTGCCCGGCGCGACCGAGTCCGAATGCCTGCGCGCATCAAGGCGCATGCCCGAACCGCAGGACCGCGATGCGTTCGCGCGCGTTGTCCGCGTCTGGCAGTACGCGGCCTATGCGCAGCGGCTGCCGGACGAAGGCGAGTTCGACCGCCTGCTCGACACGCTCGCGCAGCGCTTCGGGTGGGCGCGATGAAGGTGTCCGGGCGCAACGTCGTGCTGGTGGTGCTGGGCCTGCTGGTCGCCGCCGCGGCAACGGCGTGGTGGACGTACAACTACGAGTACGTCGAGACCGAAGTCACCCTGCGGCCGCGCGGCGAGGCCAGCTACAACCCGCTGTACGCGCTCAAGCTCGCCCTGCAGGCCGACGGCGTGCAGGCGACGTCGCGCCAGCGCCTGCAGCTGGACGACGTGCCGCCCGGCGCGCAGGACACGGTGCTGGTGCTCAACGACCCGCGCACGCTGTCGGTCGAGGACGTGAACGACCTGCTGGACTGGGTGGAGGACGGCGGCCACCTCCTGGTGCGCACGCCGCCGCTGGAGCGAGGCGAGGCCACCCGCGCGGGCGAACTGTTCGAGGCGCTGCAGCTGCGGCCGGTGGCGTCCTTCGGCTGCATGCGCATCGCGCAGCCGCAGGGCGGCCGCGATCGCAGCGACAAAGGCAAGCACGACCACGACCGCGACGACGATGGCGAACCGGCGGAACACGCCGTTGCGTTCTGCGGCGGCACCCGTTTCCGCATGCTCGGCGTCGAACCGCTGCAGTCGTGGGGCGACCTCGACAACGGCTACGCCTACGCGCGCCTGGCGCACGGCGAGGGTACGGTGGACGTGGTGGCGGACTTCAACTTCCTCACCAACGCTTCGCTGGAACGTCCCGCGTCCAGCACGTTGGCGCGGCAACTGCTGCAGCCGGGCTGGAAGCGCGGCACCGTGCACCTGGTGTACGCGGCCAACATGCCGTCGCTGTGGCGACTGCTGCTCGAAACCGCGTGGATGGCGTGGCTGCCCGCGCTGCTGGCGCTGGCCGCGTGGCTGTGGCTGCGCACGCAGCGCTTCGGTCCGCGGCTGCCATCGCCGGAGCCGGCGCGGCGCGCGCTGCTCGAACACGTGCAGGCCAGCGGCGAGCACCTGTGGCGCTACGGTCGCGCGTCGGCGCTGTATGCCGCGGTGCGCGAGGTGTTCATGGCCCGCCTGCGCCGCCGCGACCCGCTGGCCGCCGCGCTCGACGGGCGTGCGCAGGCAGAGGCCATCGCGCTGCGCACCGGCGTCACGATCGCCGATGTCGAACACGCCCTGCAGACGCCGCGTCCCAACGACGGCGCCGACTTCCGCCACCGCATCGCAAGACTCCTCCAGTTGAGGCAACAGCTATGACCGATCCGCAAACGCTTCCCGCCCCGATCACCGGCGACGACCTCGCCGCCCGCGTCAGCGCGGTGCGCGACGAAGTGTCGAAGGCCTTCATCGGCCAGGCCGACGTGCTCGACCAGATCCTGGTCGCGCTGCTTGCCGGCGGCCACGTGCTGGTCGAGGGCGTTCCCGGCCTTGGCAAGACGCTGCTGGTGCGCGCGCTGGCCCGCGCGCTGGGCTGCGACTTCGCACGCGTGCAGTTCACCCCCGACCTGATGCCCAGCGACGTCAGCGGCCACGCCGTGTACGACCCGAAGACCGAGGGCTTCGTGGTCCGCCGCGGCCCGGTGTTCACCAACCTGCTGCTCGCCGACGAGATCAACCGCGCGCCGGCCAAGACCCAGTCGGCGCTGCTGGAAGTGATGCAGGAGCGGCAGGTCACGATCGAAGGCTCGAGCTTCGCGCTGGCGCCGCCGTTCATGGCGCTGGCCACGCAGAACCCGGTCGAGCAGGAGGGCACCTATCCGCTGCCCGAAGCGCAGCTCGACCGCTTTCTGCTGAAGGTGCTGATCGACTACCCATCGCAGGCCGACGAGGCGCGCATGGTCATCGCCGTCAGCCAGGGCCGCACCGCCGCCGACTTCGACCTGTCGCAGGTCGCGCAGGTGCTGTCGGCCGATGACATCGTGGCGATGCAGCTGGGCACCGCGCAGGTCACGCTCGACGACGCGGTGGTGCAGTACGCGGTGCGGATCGCCGCGGCCACGCGCAAGTGGCCGGGCATCGCGCTGGGCGCCGGCCCGCGCGGCAGCCTGGCGCTGGTGCGCGCCGCGCGCGCGCAGGCGGTGCTGATGGGCCGCGACTTCGTCACCCCCGACGACATCCGCGACATCGCCAAGCCGGCGCTGCGCCATCGCATCGCACTGGCGCCGGAGCTGCAGATCGAAGGCCAGGATCCCGACCAGGTGCTGCACGCGCTGCTGGCCAAGGTGGAGGCGCCGCGGCAGTGAGCGACGCCGTCGCCAGCCGCAGCGCGCTGCCGCGACCGGGCCCGGCGCTGGTCGCCGTGCTCGCGCTGTGGGGCGTGGTCGGCGTCGCGGCGAGCTTCGGCGTGCTGCCTGCCCGCGCATGGCAACTCGCGGGCGCGGCGATTGCCGTGGCCGCGCTGCTCGACCTGCTGCGCCTGCGCCGCCGTGCCACCCCGGAAGTCGTGCGCGAGCTGCCCGAGGCGCTGCCGGTGGGGATCGAACGCGAAGTCACGCTGCACCTCGAATCCGGCCCGCGCCGGCAGCGCCTGGACGTGTTCGACCTGCATCCGGGCGGCTGGGAATCGACCGGCCTGCCGCGCTCGCTGCGGCTGCCGCCCGGCACGGTGTCGAGCTTCGGCTACCGGCTGCGGCCCACGGCGCGCGGCGACTTCCGCTTCGAGGGCGTGCAGCTGCGCCTGCTGTCGCCGTGGCGGCTGTGGCGGCAGTCGCGCGTGGCGGGCTTGCCGCAAACGGTGCGCGTGTTCCCCAACTTCGCGCCGCTGGCGCGCTTCGCGCTGCTGTCGGCCGAGCAGGCCTCGCGGATGGTCGGCGCGCACCTCAAGCGCCGCCGCGGCGAGGGCACCGACTTCCACCAGATGCGCGAATACCGCATCGGCGACAGCCTGCGCCAGATCGACTGGAAGGCCACCGCGCGCGCGCGCAAGCTGATCTCGCGCGAATACCAGGACGAGAAGAACCAGCAGCTGATCGTGGTGCTCGACACCGGCCGCCGGATGCTCGCGCGCGACGGCGCGCTGGCGCATTTCGACCACGCGCTGGACGCATCGCTGGTGGTGTCGTATCTCGCATTGCGGCAGGGCGATGCGGTCGGCCTGTTCGCCACCGGCGGCGAGCAGCGCTGGGTCGCGCCGCAGCGCAGCCTGGGCGCGATCGACACCCTGCTGCGCGCCAGCTACGACCTGCAGCCGCAGCCGGTCGCGACCGATTACCTGGCCGCCGCCACCGGCCTGTCGCTGCGCCAGCGCCGTCGCGGCCTGCTGATGCTGGTGACCAACCTGCGCGACGAAGACAGTGAAGACCTGCTGGCGGCGGTGCGGATGCTGCAGCGCCGCCACCTGGTGGTGGTGGCTTCCCTGCGCGAACGCGCCATCGACGGAGCACTGGACGCCGATGTCGACGAGCTGCCGGATGCCCTGCGCGCCGCCGCCGCCGCGCGCTACCTCGCGCAGCGCGCCGCGGTGCACGACGCCCTGCGCCACCAGCGCGTGATGGTGCTGGACGTGACGTGCGAACAGTTGCCGGCGGCGCTGGTGGAAAAGTACCTGGCGATCAAGCGCGACGGGATGCTGTAACCGCAGTCGGTGCTCTTGCAGGAGCGGCCCATGGCCGCGAACTCTTGATTCGTCGCGCCAAGAAGAAGCTCGCGGCCATGGGCCGCTCCTACGGGAGCTGGCTAATCCCCGGTTACCAGCAGTACGTCGCGCTCGCGCAGCGCCGCGTAGGCCTCGTCGGTGTGCGGACGCACGCCGTGCCAGAGCTTGAACGCTTCCGCGGCCTGCTCGACCAGCATGCCGACGCCGTCGATGGCGTGGTGGGCGCCGGCGGCGCGGGCCCAGGCCAGGAACGGGATCGCGACTTCGCCATAGCTCAGGTCCACGCAGGCGGTGCGCGCGCCGACCAGCGAGGTGGGCAGGGTCGGCAGGCCGCCGCTGCGCGCGGCCGAGGTGGCGTTGACCACCAGGTCGAACTCGCCCAGCGCCGGGAGGTCTTCGAAGTAGCGCGAATGCACGCGTTTTGGCTGGCCCAGCGTGTCCACCAGCGCATCGGCGCGGTCGCTGCTGCGGTTGACGATGAACATCTCGCCGATGCCCGCATCGATCAGCGCCGGCGCGACGCCGCGTGCGGCGCCGCCGGCGCCCAGCAGCAGGGTGCGGCGCTGGCGCAGGTCCAGGCCGTGGCGGCCGGTGAGGTCGCGCACCAGGCCGATGCCGTCGGTGTTGTCGCCGAGCCAGCGGTCGCCCTCCCGGACCAGCGTGTTGACCGCGCCGGCGCGGCGCGCGCGGTCGCTGGCGTCCGCACACAGGGTCAATGCGAGTTCCTTCAATGGCAGGGTCACGCTGGCGCCGGTGCCGCCGCCCGCGACAAAAGCATCGAGCGCAGTGGCGAAAGTTTCCGGTGTCGCGTCGATCGCCTCGAAGTGGATCACGATCCCGGTCTGGTGGCCGAAGCGCGTGTGGATGCGCGGCGACAGCGAGTGCGTGATCGGGTGGCCGAAGACGGCATGGTGGGATTCGGTCATGACAGCCCCTGTGCGTCGAGGAAACGTGATCAAGAAGCGGGCGCGGCGGCGTGTTTCCCGTTCGCCGCAGCGGCCACGGGCAGTGTACTCCGCCGGCTTGTGGAGTCCTTGCGATGGTATGCAAAGTCCATGCGCATCGGCGCGGAGGGTGTGCGGGCCGCGCATCCGCCAACCGATCCCGCGCGGCCCGCTAGACTGCCGCCGATCCGGACGGAGCGCAGCGATGATGCAGATGGAAACGGACGTGGCGAGGGTGCTGGCGATGGCGATGTCCGCGGCCGTGTTGTCGGGCTGCGGCGCGGCGGGCGCGGCGCTGCAGGAGTTCGGCATCGAAGGCATGGGCGTGGTGTCGACGCCGCACGCCGAGGTGCGCGGCAGCGTCAGCCCCGACGGGCAGCGCATCGTCTGGGGCAGCACCGACCGCGCGGGCGGCGCCGGCGGCTGGGACCTGTGGCAGGCCACGCTGCGCGACGGGCGCTGGCAGAACCCGCGGCCGCTGCCGGTCAATTCGCCGGGCAACGACTTCGACCCGGCCTTCAGTGCCGATGGCCGCTGGCTGTACTTCTTCTCCAACCGCGCCGGCGGCTT
Source organism: Luteimonas mephitis DSM 12574 (assembly GCF_000422305.1). Lineage (GTDB taxonomy): Bacteria > Pseudomonadota > Gammaproteobacteria > Xanthomonadales > Xanthomonadaceae > Luteimonas > Luteimonas mephitis. The sequence continues at coordinate 319,420 of NZ_AULN01000013.1, forward strand.
CGGCGGTGACGACCTGTATCGCGCCGCGGTGCTCGCCGATGGCGGTTTCGGCGAGGTCGAAAACCTCGGCGCCGGCGTCAATGGCAAGGGCGACGAATGGGCGCCGAGCGCCGCTGGCACGCGGCTGCTGTTCGCCAGCGATTCGTTCGGCGGCGCCGGCCGGCATGACCTGTTCGTCGCGCGCTGGGATGGCAAGGCGTTCGTCGATCCGCAGCCGGTGCCCGGGATCAACACCGCGGCCGACGAGTTCGACGCCGCGTGGCTGGGAGACGGCAGGGCGATCGTGTTCGCACGCTCGGACGACGTCGCGCGCGCGCCGGTCCGGCTGATGCTCGCGCAGTGCGACGGCAGCGCGTACGCCGAAGCGCAGCCGCTGGCGCTGTCGTTCAATGCCGCCGACGGCAGCACGCTGGGCCCGGTGCTGGACCTGTCGAAGCCCACCGAGCTGCTGGTCAGCGGCTCGGCGAAGGCGCCGAAGGCGGGCAAGACGGACATCTACCGCATGCGCGCCCCGGCGGTGACCGGCAAGGACGGCTGCCTGTAGGAGCGCCCCACGGGCGCGATGCGTTTTGCCGGCAGGACATCGCGCCCATGGGGCGCTCCTGCAAGAGATGCTGCGCAACGTGCGCGCGTTCGAAAGGGACGCAACTGCCTTCCATGGCGCGACTGCAGCGGCTTCGGATAACCCGGCCCGGCCGTCCGTGGCCGGGCGTTCCGGAGCGCAGCGAACGCCTTGAGTGCGTCCGCTAAGCGCGCTCCTTCACCCAGCGCGCCGCGTCGAGCGCGAAGTACGTCAGCACGCCGTCGGCCCCGGCGCGCTTGAAGCCGAGCAGCGCCTCGAGCACGCACTTGCGCTCGTCGAGCCAGCCGTTGGCGAACGCGGCCTTGAGCATCGCGTACTCGCCGCTGACCTGGTAGGCGTAGGTCGGCACGCCGAACTCGTCCTTCACCCGCCGCACCACGTCCAGGTACGGCATGCCGGGCTTGACCATCACCATGTCGGCGCCTTCCTCGAGGTCCAGCGCGACCTCGCGCAGCGCCTCGTCGGAGTTGCCCGGGTCCATCTGGTAGGTGCGCTTGTCGGCCTTGCCCAGCGCCGACGCCGAGCCGACCGCGTCGCGGAACGGGCCGTAGAAGCTGCTGGCGTACTTGGCCGCGTAGGCGAGGATGCGGGTGTGGATGAAACCGTCCTGCTCAAGCGCGGCGCGGATCGCGCCGATGCGGCCGTCCATCATGTCGCTGGGCGCGACCACGTCGGCGCCGGCGCGTGCGTGCGACAGCGCCTGCTGCACCAGCGCATCGACGGTGGTGTCGTTGATGACGTAGCCGGCGTCGTCGACGATGCCGTCCTGCCCGTGCGAGGTGTAGGGGTCGAGCGCGACGTCGGTGATCACGCCAAGCTCCGGGAATCGCGACTTCAGCGCACGCACGGCGCGCTGGCACAGGCCATCGTCGTCCCACGCGGCGACGGCATCGAGCGACTTGGCTTCGGGCGCGGTGACCGGGAACAGCGCCAGCGCGGGGATGCGCAGCTCGCTTGCGGTCTCCGCGACCCTCAGCAGCTCGTCGATCGACAGGCGCTCGACGCCCGGCATCGATGGCACCGCGGCGCGACCGGCCGGTTCATGCACGAAGACCGGGTAGATCAGGTCGTCGGCGGTGAGGACGGACTCGCGCATCAGCCGGCGCGAGAAATCATCGCGGCGCATGCGCCGCGGACGGACGTAGGGATAGGTCATGCGGGCATTTTACCCCCGCCGTGACGCGGGGTCGCCGCGCGGTCCGTCGCGGCAGCGGCTGCAGCCGCGGGCTTTGTCACAGACTGCGGCAGATCCGGAGTTCGCGGCCGGAGCCGCTCCCGCGCGCTCCCGGTTCAGCAGGCCGGTGCTGTCAGAGCACTCCGCCGCCCAGCATCAGCCTTGCCACCGCGACCACGATCACCAGCCCGTTGAGCACCAGTCCGGTCTTGGCCCGGCCGCGGCTGCCGGGCGCCGTGAACAGCACGCCGATGGCGGCGATGATCGCGCCGACCGCGGCGAACGGGATCAGGAACCAGTTGCCCCACCCGAGCAGCGGAATGAGAGCGACGATCATCCAGATCATCGCGACGATGCCCCAGAGCAGGCTGATCAGTCCCATGGGTGGGTCCTCGTGGAAGGGGTGGGGGTTCAGGGTTCGGGATTGGGGATTGGGGATTCGGAAAGGCAGTCCCGCGACTCTCAAGGTAGGGCGGCTACCCGCTTTTTCCAATCCCGAATCCCGAATCCCGAATCCCGGCCCTTCACCCGTGCACCCCGTCGATCTCCACCGCCAGCTCGCGGCGGCAGATCGCGGCGTGCAGCAGCAAGCGCGGGACGCGGTCGCCGAGGCGGCGGTCGAGGGCTTCGGCGACCGCGGCCATGTCGCCGTGGTCGCGCACGTAGACCTTGAGTCGCGAGCCGGCGCCGAAATTCGCCGGCAGGTCCGACCGGCGCGCGCGCGCGGCATCGATCAGGGCGTCGAAGTTGTTGAAGGTTTCGTCGAGCTGGGCCAGCAGCTCGCCGACGTGCGCGGTGGCGTGTCCGACCACGCTGGCGGTGCCCGACAGCAGCAGCGGCATCGCGCTGCCCGGCGGCGGCAGCATCGCGCGGGCGAAGCTCGGCTGCTGCCGGCCGTACTGGCGCGGGTAGCGGTAGGCGCTGACCTGGCGCGGATTCTCCACCGGCGTGCCGGGCGCGCGCGCGGCCAGCCAGTACACCTGGACCACGCGGGCGTCGTCGCAGCGGCCGATCGCGGTGGCCGCGGGCAGGTCGAGGGCGTCGAAGTCGCCCAGCCCGCGTGCGCGGCCGACGCAGAATTCGCGGTAGCGTTCGGCGTCGCCCTCGCCGAGGGTGATCGCGTCGAGGTAGTTCCAGATGCGCAGCAGGTGCGGGGTGTCGCTGCCACGGACGAATCCGGTCATCCGTGCGTAGGCGTGCTCGGCGGCGGCAGTGATCGCGGACTCGCCGGCGGCCTCGAACCGCGCCTCGTCGACCTCGATCACGCCGAACAGCAGCTGCCCGTCGCTCGACCAGCGGATGTCGCCGTCGCGGCCGTGGACCACCGGCGCATTGCCGTGCCAGACCTCGAACGGCGCCACGCCGTGGGGCATCAGGGGCACGCGCAGGTAGCGCGGATCGTCCAGCTGCGGCGCATCGCCGAAGCCGAGCACGGCGAGGATGTCGTGCCCGGCCAGCAGTGGCGCCGGCGACGCGGCGTGCACGTATTCGACCTGCAGCCGCGGCGTCGGGTCGCCGGGCATGGATTGCAGCGGCCGGCTCACGAGTTGCCCGCCTGCAGGGTGTCGCCGTCGAAGCCGGCGCGCGCCTGCCGCCGGCGGTGCCACCAGTTGCGCAGCGCGCGCGGCGCCATGCCCAGCGCGGCGGCGGCGTACAGCACCCGGAACATGCGCAGGCGGCGGCGCACGCGCGGGCTGTCGAACACGTCGCCGGCCAGCATCGCCACCACCGCCTGTTCGATCTGCAGGTAGTTCTGCGGATTGGCGAACAGGTACTTCATCGTCGGCGAGGTGAAGCGGTAGATGAACCACTTGAACTCGTCGAGGCCGTCGACGAGCCGGCGCTCGGTGTCGCGCTGCAGCCTGGCCTCGCGCGCCGGTTCGCGCAGCGCGCCGTCGACCACCTCGGCGCCCTGCTCGGCGCCGTACATGCCCAGGTACACGCCGGAGGAGAACATCGGGTCGACGAAGTTCCAGGCGTCGCCCACCAGCAGCCAGCCCGGCCCCGCCATGCGCGTGCATTCGTAGGCGTAGTTGCCGGTGACGTGCACCGGCGCCACGCGCCGCGCGCCGCGCATGCGCCGGGCCACTTCGGGAATCGTGTCCAGGGTGCGCAGCAGGAAGCCCTCGCTGTCGCCCTTGCGGGTCTTGAGGTATTCCGGGTAGCACACCGCACCGACGCTCATGTCGCCGTCGGCCAGCGGGATCAGCCACGCCCAGCCGTGGTCGTGGCGGTAGATGCTGACGTTGCCGGCATCGCGGCCGGGGCGGCGCTCGACGCCGCGGTAGTGGCTGAACACCGCCGCCGACTGGTGGCGCGGGTTCTTGCGCTTGAGCTTGAGCTTGCCGCCGAGGAAGGCGTCGCGGCCGCTGGCGTCGACCAGGTAGCGCGGGCGGAACGCCAGCGCGTTGCCGTCGGCGCCGCGCGCGTGCACGAGCGCCGGGCGGCCGCCGGCATCGAATTCGACGCGCTCGACCGCCACCTGCTCGCGCGCGTCCACGCCGTTCTCGCGCGCGTGCTCGAACAACACCTGGTCGAACTGCTCGCGCTTGACGTGGTACGCATGCGGGAACTTGGCGTCCAGCGCCTTGGCGAAGTCGAAGGTGTTGTAGCCGCCCTCGTCGCGCGGGAAGTCGGCGCCGAGCTTGAGCATGCCGATCGCGTCGACCTTCTCCAGCGCGCCAAGCCGCTGCAGGATCGGCATGTTCATCGGCAGCAGCGATTCGCCGATGTGGAAGCGCGGGTGCCGGTCCTTCTCCAGCATCGTCACCCGCCAGCCCTTGCGCGCCAGCAGCGTGGCGATGGTGCTGCCGGCCGGGCCGCCGCCGATCACCAGCACGTCGGTATCCACCGGCACCGGCGGTGCCGCCGGGTTGTCGACGCCGGGTCCTGGCTGGGTGGGAATCGTGGTCATCCTGAATGCGTTGTTGTCGGGCGGGATGGCCGCTCATGATAACGGCTGGCCTCCGCGGCGGTTGCGCGCAGGGACGCGATGCTGGATCGTTGCAGCCCCTGAAGCTGCGGGATCCGCCCGCCGCAACGCCGAGTCGAACGGAAGCCTGATGTCCCCGCAAACCCAAGCCGAACGTGAACTTGCCGACCTGCTGGTCGAAAGCCTGAACCTGGAAGACGTCGAACCCGGGTCGATCGACCCCGAGGCGCCGCTGTTCAATTCCGGCCTGGGGCTGGATTCGATCGATGCGCTTGAACTGGCGCTGGCGATCAGCAAGCGCTACGGCTTCCAGCTGCGCTCGGACAACGACGAGAACCGCAACATCTTCGCCTCGCTGCGCGCGCTGTCGGCGCACGTCGAACAGAACAAGGCGGCTTGATCGCGCGCGCCGCCCGGCGACATCCCGCGGACACGCATCCCCGCCGCAACCGCGCGGCAACCGCGGCGCACGGGCACCGGGTTCGCCGCCACGCCTGCTTCCCCTTATCGGTGACCGCGCAGTGATCCTCGTCTTCCAGGCGCTGCTGGCGCTGGCCTACACCGTGCTGGCGCACCTTTCCAATGCGCTCGACCGCCCCGGGCTGGCCGCGATCGCGCTGGCGCTGCTGGCATTGATGCTGCTGCTGGCGCCGATGCTGCAGCGGCGCTGGTGGGCCTGGCTGGCGCTGCCGCTGCTGTGGCTGGAAGTGCTGGTGCTGTACTGCGACGGGCTGGTGCGCGCGCCGATGGTGCTGGTGCCGGTGGCGTTCGTGGCGCTGGTCGCGTGGTGGTTCGGGCGCAGCCTGCGCCACGGGCGCGTGGCGCTGATCACCCGCATCGTGGCGCGGATGGACGACGTCGCGCCGGAACGGATGGCGCCCGACCTGCTGCGCTACACCCGCGGCCTGACCGCGGCCTGGGCGTGGCTGCTGGCGGCGCTGGCGCTGGTGAACCTGGTGCTGGCGCTGGTCGCGGTACCCGACGGCCTGCTGGCCACGCTGGGCCTGCATTCGCCGCTGCCGGTCACGCGCACGCAGTGGTCGTGGTTCGCCAACATCTGCAACTACGGCATCGTCGGCGGCTTCTTCGTCATCGAATACCAGTTCCGCAAGCGCCGCTTTCCCGGCCGCTACGACAGCTTCCTGGGCTTCGTGCGCAAGCTGGCCGCGCTGGGGCCGGCGTTCTGGCGCGATTTCCTGAAGCCCTGACGACAGGGATCCGGCATCCGGAATGGCGGCGGCGCCGACGCTGTCGCGCTCTTTCCAATCCCCAATCCCCAATCCCGGATCCCCAATCCCGGATCTCCAATTCCGGCTCTTCGGTATCCTTCGCATCGTGCAACAGCAAGACGACATCATGGACATGCCATCGTCGCCGCCCCGGCGAATCGATCGTAACCTCGCCTGGACGGCGTTCAACGCGCTGCAGTTCGCCTTCACGCTGGCGTGGACGGCGGCCTGGATCGGCGTCGCGCTGGCGCTGCATGCGGTCCTGCGCGACCGCCACTGGCCGCTGCGCATGGCCTCGCGCTGCTGGGCGCCGGGGCTGTTGCGGGGCGCCGGCGCGCGCCTGCGGGTGAGCGGGCTGGAACGCGTGGACTGGTCGCGCAACCACGTCTTCGTCGCCAACCACCAGTCGACCATCGACATCTGCGCGCTGTTCCGCGCCATCCCGGTGCCGCTGCACTTCCTGCTCAAGCAGGAGATGACCCGGGTGCCGCTCGTGGGCCGGTACGCGAAGGCGATGGGCATGGTGTTCATCGATCGCAGCGATCGCCGCGCAGCGGTCGCGTTCCTGCGCCAGTCGACCGAACTGGTGCGCGCTGGCGGCAACCTGTGCATCTTCCCCGAGGGCACGCGCAGCCGCAGCGGCGCCGTGGCCGCGTTCAAGGGCGGCGCGTTCCAGGCCGCGATCGACGCGGGGGTGGGCGTGGTGCCGGTGGCGATCGAGGGCTCGGGCGCGGTGCTGTATCCGGAAGGCTTCTTCCACGTGCGCCCGGGCGTGATCCACGTGCGCTTCGGCGCGCCGCTGCCGACCCGTACCGCCGAAGGGCCGGTCGATCGCCAGGCGCTGGCCGACGACGCGCGCGCGGCGGTGCTGGCGATGCTGGATAGCGGTGCGGCCCGCGCATGAATCGCTTCACGATTGCCCACGACCACCCGGCGCTGGCCGGGCATTTCCCCGGCCGCCCGATCGTGCCGGGCGTGGTGGTCCTCGACCGCGTGCTCGATGCGGTCGAAGCCGCGCACGGCCCGCTGCCCGCGCTGCGGCTGCCGCAGGTGAAGTTCGTGCGGCCGCTGCTGCCCGGCGAGCCGGCGCAGGTGGTGATCGAAGCCGCGGCGCCCGTGGAAACCGGCGCGCCTGCATCGCGCTGGCGTTTCCGGGTCGAACGCGACGGCGAGCTGGTCGCCAGCGGCGAGATCGCGGCGGCAGGGGCATCGGCGGCATGAACGCCGGCGGGGACGGCGGCTGGAAGCAGCGGCGCGAGGGCGGCGGCTGGTTCGCGATCTGGCTGATCCGCGGCATCGGCCGGCACGGCGGGCGCGCGCTGGCGCGGCTGTTCCTGTATCCGATCACCGGCTACTTCCTGCTGCGCCGCAGCGCCGAGCGCCGCGACTCGCGCGCCAACCTGAGCCGCATCCTCGGCCGCCCGGCGACGCTGGGCGACGTCGCGCGCCACATCCATACCTTCGCCGCCACCATCCTCGACCGGGTGTTCCTGCTGGGCGGGCAGATCGAACGCTTCGACGTCACGGTGCACGGCGTCGACGTGCTGCACGCGCAGCTCGACCGCGGCCAGGGCGTGCTGCTGTTCGGCTCGCACCTGGGCAGCTTCGAGGTATTGCGGGTGATCGCGCGCAAGCGGCCGGATTACCGCATTCGCGTGGTGCTCGACAAGGCGCACAACCCGGCGATGACGCAGCTGCTCGACGCGCTCAGCCCGGAGATCGCCGCCGGCGTCATCGATGCCAGCCAGGACGGCCCGAGCCTGATGCTGGCGATCAAGCAGGCCGCCGAAGAAGGCGCGCTGATCGCACTGCTGGTCGACCGTACCCAGCCGGGCGCGGCCACCCAGACGGTGCAGTTCTTCGGCGCGCCGGCGCGGTTCCCGGTGGCGCCGTGGATGATCGCCGCAGTGCTCAAGCTGCCGCTGTCGCTGGCCTTCGGCCTGTATCGTGGCGGCAACCGCTACGACCTGGTGTTCGAGACGTTCGAGGACCGTGGCCTCGACCTGCCGCGGGGCCAGCGCGCCACGCGCATGGCCGCGCTCATCCAGCGTTATGCCGCCAGGCTGGAGCATTACGCGCGGCTGGCGCCCTACAACTGGTTCAACTTCTATGATTTCTGGAATCCCGATGAGCAACCGCAATCCACGCTGGAAGTGGCTGCCGAACCTGCTGCCGACCCTACTGTCGGCGCTGGCGCTGGGCGCCGCCACGATGGCCTCGGCGGCACCGCAGGCGGCTGACCCCGGCGCCGCGATCGACAGCGACTGGGTGCTGCGGATCCTCGCGCGCCCGGCGCCGATGCGCACCAACTTCGTCGAGATCCGCAGCTCGCGCCTGCTCAAGGAACCGCTGCGCCTGTCGGGCGAATACCAGCGCCCCGACGAGCACACGCTGGTGCGCCAGGTGCGCGTGCCGTACGTCGAAACCACCACGATCACCACCGATGCCGCCGGCGCCAGCCAGGCCACGGTGGCGCGTGAAGGCAAGTCGCCGCGCACCTTCGCGCTGTCGCGCGTGCCGGAACTGGCGCGGCTGCAGGCCAGCTTCGGCGCGCTGCTGGCGGGCAACCGGGCCGCACTCGCAAGCCATTACGACATCCACGCCGAGGGCACGCGGCGCAAGTGGGAGATGCGGCTGGTGCCGAAGGCCGCGCCGCTGTCGGACAAGCTGCGCGACATCACGCTGTACGGGCGCGGCATCGAGCTGCGCTGCATCGAGACGCGACCGGTCGAGGGCGACGTCCAGCGCACGCTGCTGGCCGGCGCGGCGCGCGTGGCGCACGAGACCACCAGCGCGGCAGCCGTGATGGCGCTGTGCCGCGGCGAGCCGACGCCGTAACCGCGCGCGCCGCACGGACGCCTGCCATGGACGCGCGCCTGCGATTCACGTTCGCACTGCTGTGGCTGGCGCTGCTGCTGCTGGCCGGCTGGTGGATCAGCGCGCACCTGCAGCTGACCGGCGACCTGCGCAAGTTCATGCCCGCGCCGGAAACCCCGGAGCAGAAGCTGCTGATCGACGAACTCGGCGAAGGGCCCGGATCACGCCTGCTGCTGGTGGCGCTGTCCGGCGCCGACGCGCCGACGCTCGCCGCGCAGTCGAAGGCGCTGCACGCCGCGCTTGCGGCCGACGACCAGTTCGCGCTGGTCGCCAACGGCGACGCCGACCTCGACGCGATCCCCGAGCGCCTGCGCCCGTACCGTTACCTGCTCTCGCCCACGCTCGACGCGCAGCCGCTCGATGCCGCCTACCTGGCCGGACAGCTCGACGAGCGCGTGCAGGACCTCGGCTCGCCCGCCGGCGCGCTGGTCGAGCCGCTGGTCGGCAGCGACCCGACCCTGGAAACGCTGAAGGTGGCCGAGGCGCTGCAGCCGGCGAACGCGCCGCAGCGGGTGCAGGGCGTGTGGTTCGACCGCGCCGGCAAGCGCGCGCTGCTGGTGGTGCAGACGCGCGCCGCCGGGTTCGACCCAACCGGCCAGCAGCGCGCGGTGGATGCGATCAACGCGGCGTATGCAAAGGCGCGCGGCAACGGCGCGGGCGCGATGGTGCTCAGCGGTCCCGGCGCGTTCTCGGTCGAGATCGGCGGCCGCACCGAGGCCGAGGCGCAGTGGATCGGCACCTTCGACACGATCGGCCTGGTCGTGCTGCTGATCGTCGCCTACCGCAGCTGGAAGATCCCGGTGCTCGGCGTGCTGCCGCTGGCCAGCGCCGGCCTCGCCGGGCTGGGCGCGGTGGCGCTGCTGTTCGACGGCGTGCACGGCATCACCGTCGCGTTCGGCTTCACCCTGATCGGCGTGGTGCAGGACTATCCGATCCATCTGTTCAGCCACCAGCGCCCGGGTGTCACGCCGCTGCAGAATGCGCGCGCGCTGTGGCCGACGCTGGCGACCGGCGTGGTTTCCACCTGCATCGCCTATTTCACCTTCCTGTTCTCCGGCGTCGACGGCCTGCAGCAGCTGGCGGTGTTCACGGTTGCGGGCCTGCTCGTCGCCGCGCTGTCGACGCGCCTGCTGCTGCCGCGACTGATCGACCCGACGCCGCGCGACTTCGCCGACTCGCGCCTGCTCGCGCGCATGTGGGCATGGACGCGGCACCTGCCGCGGCCGCGCTGGTCGCTGCTGGCGTTCGCGCTGGCGGCGCTTGCCGCCACCGCGCTGGCGCCCGGCGCGTTCTGGCAGAACGACCTGTCGAAGCTCACCCCGGTGCCGGCCGACGCGCTGGCACGCGACGCCGACCTGCGCGCCGAACTCGGCGCTCCCGATGTGCGCTATGTGCTGACGCTGCAGGGCCGCGACGACGAAGCGGTGCTGGAAGCGTCCGAACGCCTGCGCCCGGCGCTCGACCAGCTGGTGCGCGACGGCGCGCTGGCCGGCTACGACATGGCGGCGCGCTACCTGCCCAGCGCCGCGGTGCAACGCGCGCGCCAGCAGTCGCTGCCCGATGCCGCGACGCTGCGCGCCGCGCTCGACGCGGCGCTGGCCGACAGCCCGTTCCGCGCTGATGTGTTCGGCGAGTTCGTCGACGACGTGGCGAAGGCGAAGGCGCTGCCGCCGCTGTTGCCGGCCCAGCTGGCCGGCACGCCGCTGGAAACCGCCGTCGGCGGCCTGCTGCTGGGCGGCAGCGGCCACGCCACCGCGCTGGTGTCGCTGGCCGGGCTGGAGGATCCGGCCGAGGTCGCGCGCGTGGCGCGGCTTAACGGCGCCGCGCTGCTGGACATGAAAGCCGCGTCCGAATCGCTGGTGGTGGCCTATCGCGGCCGCGTGCTGGCCGCGCTTGCGGTGGCATCGCTGCTGCTCGCGCTGACGGTGTGGATCGCGATGCGGCTATCGGTGCTCGCGCAGCGACGCGTGGCGCATGCCACGGGTGCGCCGCTGCCGCCGCGAGCCGGCGTCTCCGGCGAAACCGCGCGCCGCACCGCGCGCGTGCTGCTGCCGATGGCGCTGACCACGCTGCTGATCCTCGCGGTGCTGCGCCTGTGCGGCGTCGAGCTGACCCTGTTCCACCTGGTCGCGCTGATCCTGGCCGCCGGGCTCGGCCTGGACTACGCGCTGTTCTTCGACCACGCCGGCGACGACTACGCCGACCAGCTGCGCACGCTGCACGCGCTGATCGTGTGCAGCCTGATGACGCTGCTGGTGTTCTTCCTGCTGGCCCTGTCGTCGATCCCGGTGTTGCGCGCGATCGGCAGCACGGTCGCGCTGGGCGTGTTCGGCAACTTCGTGCTGGCGCTGCTGATCTCGCGCCAGCCGGCGACGCCGAACGACCCCGACGCGGCCGGGGTGAGCGATCCATGATCAGCCGCGACGAGATCCTCGCCCTCATCCCGCACCAGGGCACCATGTGCCTGTGGGACGAAGTGGTCGAGTGGGATGCACGATCGATCCGCCTGCGTGCGGACAACCATCGCGATGGTGCCCATCCACTGCGCTCGGGCAACCGCCTGCGCGCGATCCATCTGTGCGAGTACGGTGCCCAGGCGATGGCCGTGCACGGCGGCCTGCGCGCGCGCGCGTCCGGCGGAACGGCGAAGCCCGGCCTGCTGGTCGCGCTGCGCGGCGTGCAGCTGCACGTCGCGCGCATCGACGACTTGCCCGGTGCCCTCGAATGCGAAGCAGAAGTGCTGGTCGAGGCCGAGTCCAGCCAGCAGTACGGCTTCCGCATCCACCATGCCGGCACGCTGCTGGCCGAGGGCCGCGCCGCGGTCATGCTGTAGGCCGGCGCGACGGCCCAGCCTGGGTCGTGGTGGTGATCGCATGCGACAGCGTTCCCCGCGATAATCGCGCGCATGGACAAACAACCGGACTCCCTGCGTCGCGCCCTGGTCACCGGCGGCAGCGGCGACCTCGGCGGCGCGATCTGCCGCCAGCTGGCCGCCGACGGCTTCCACGTCATCGTCCACGCCAACGGCAACCTCGCCCGCGCCGAAGCGGTGGTCGCGGGAATCATCGCCGCCGGCGGCAGTGCCGAGGCGGTCGCGTTCGATGTCGCCGATGGCGAAGCCGCGGGCGCGGCGATCGCGGGGCTGCTCGCAACCGGGCCGGTGCAGGTGGTGGTCAACAACGCCGGCATCCACGACGACGCGCCCATGGCGGGCATGTCCGAAGCGCAGTGGAAGCGGGTGATCGATGTCTCGCTGCACGGCTTCTTCCACGTCACCCAGCCGCTGCTGCTGCCGATGGCGCGCACGCGCTGGGGCCGCATCGTCAGCGTGTCGTCGGTCGCGGCGGTGCTCGGCAACCGAGGCCAGGCCAACTACGCCGCGGCCAAATCCGCGCTGCATGGCGCATCGAGGTCGCTGGCGCGCGAGATGGCGTCGCGCGGCATCACCGTCAACGTGGTCGCGCCGGGCGTGGTCGCCGGACGCATGGCCGAGGCGGCCTTCCCGCCCGAGGTGGTGAAGCAGGTGGTGCCGGCCGGGCGCGCGGGGACGCCCGACGAAATCGCCGCGGTGGTGCGCTTCCTGTGTTCGGATGCGGCGGGCTACGTCACCGGACAGGTCATCGGCGTGAACGGCGGGATGGCCTGAGCCGGAAGCCGCGACCGCCGGCCAGGTGGCAATCGTCGTTGCCGGGCCCGCGCGCGCCAAATCTGCGCGCCGCGGGTCGGCCCTGGACGCCTGGCTGCCTTCATGCGACGGACGGCTGCAATCGCGTAGCATCGGTCGCACCGAGAGGCCCCGAACGGAACCCGCCATGCGCAATGTCCTGACCCTGTTGCTGTGCCTCGCGCTGTCGGCCTGCGCCAGTTCCGCGCTGGTCACCGGCACGCCGCGCGCGCCGATCGACCCGTCACAGGTCCGGGTGTACTTCCAGGCGCCGCCGGGCGGTTTCGAGGAAATCGCCCTGCTGGAAAGCAACAGCGGCGCGTTCACCTACGGCGAGCAGAACAAGATGAATTCGGTGGTCGCCAAGCTGCGCAAGGAAGCGGCGAAGCTGGGCGCCAACGGCGTGCTGTTCCGTGGCACGGCCGACGGCTACGGCGGTGGCGGCATGAGCGTGGGTGCCGGCGGCGGCCGCGTCGGCGGCAGCAGTTTCAGCGGCGGCGGCGTCGGCATCAATATCAGCCCGCGGCAGAAGTACGCGCGCGGCATCGCAATCTACGTGCCCAACCCGGCCGCGGTGGACGAGACGCCGCCTCCGCCCGCGCCGGCATCGGCTCCCGAGCCGCAGCCGCAGCGCTGAGCCGCGACTTCAATCCGCTTCGGCGGTCGCGGCAGGCATCGGCGCTTTGCGTCCCGCGCACAGCGCCAGCATCGGCCCGACCATCACCGTGGTCAGGATCGCCATCACCAGCAGCATGGTGAACAGCTCCGGGCCGATCAGGCCCGCGTCGAGCCCGACCTTCATCACGATCAGTTCCATCAGCGCGCGCGCGTTCATCAGCGAACCCACCGCGAAACTGTCGCGCCAGCCGTAACCGGCCATGCGCGCGCCGGCCGCGCCGCCGATGACCTTGCCGGCCACCGCCGCGACCAGGATCAGCGCCATCGCGCCCAGGCCCGCGCCGACGAACGCATCGCCGGTGGTGCCCAGGCCGGCAAGGGCGAAGAAGATCGGCATCAGCACCACGATCGCCATGTACTCGACGCGTTCGATCAGCGACTTCAGCAAACGGTCGTCGCGCGGCAGGCAGGCGCCGAAGAGGAACGCCCCGAACACCGCGTGCAGGCCGAGCCATTCGGTCGTCGCGGCGCAGGCGAACGCGCCGATCAGGATCGTCGCCAGCACCATCAGCGACGGCTGGCCGTCGGGTGCATGGCGGCGCAGCAGCCAGCCGTACAGCGGTCTGAGCGCGCCGAACACCACCGCGCCCATCGCCACCAGGCCCAGCGTGGTCTTGAGGAAGCCCGCGTAACCGTCCCCGGAGCCGATCAGCGCGACCACCAGCGCCAGCATGATCCACGCCAGCACGTCTGCGATCGCAGCGCCGCCGAGCGAGAGCCGGCCCAGCGGCGTGTGGGTCATGCCGCGCTCCTTGAGGATGCGCGCGAGGATCGGGAACGCGGTGATCGACATTGCCGAAGCCATGAACAGTGCGAACGGCCAGAAGCCGACGCCCGCCGGCGCCAGCGGATGCAGCAGCGGCGACACCGCGATCCCCAGCGCCATCGGCACCAGCACGCTGGACACGCCGACCCAGCCGGCGGCCTTGAACTGCGCGCGCACGCCGTCGGGTGCGCGCAGTTCGGCGCCGACGATGAACATGAACAGCACCAGCCCGAGCATCGACAGCGACGACAGCCCCGAAAGCGATTCGGGCGCAAACACGACCGCGTGGAATTCCGGGAACCAGGCACCGAACACGATCGGCCCCAGCACCAGTCCCGCGGCCATTTCGCCGATCACCGGCGGCTGGCCCACGTAGCGCAGCAGCAGGCCGCAGCCGCGCGCGACCGCGAGGATGATGACCAGCTGCAGGAGCAGGGGGCTGTGGTGCACGGCGAATCTTTCCGTTGGTCCGCTGGAAAGCGGGTCAGGTCAGGCGGCGCTGGCGTACCACGGTGCGGACAGCGACGACGGCGCATCCGTGCCCGCGCACAGCGCGTCGAGCCCGTGGTCGCCGATGCCGGGATGTTCGGCGCGCGCGCGGGCGAGGATCTCGGTCGCCAGCCAGTCCATGCGCGCGACGTTGCCGGTGATGCGCGCGGCGAATGCGTCGTCGTCGAGCTGGTCGGCCAGCGCCCGGTTGAGTTCGTGGAACCAGTCGATGTGGTACTGGTCGAGCACCCGCGCGTCCAGCGGCAGCGGACGCCCCGCATTGCGCTCGCCCCATTCGCGCAGCAGCGCCTGCATCGCCGCGTTGAGCGCGCTTGCGCGCTCGAACTGCGCGCGCAGGCGGCCGAACATGGCGATGTCGACGATGCGGCCGGAGTAGAACATCGGCGCCAGCAGCGCCCAGTAGAACGTGTAGTCCCAGATGATCTTGACCGGCATCACCCGGGCGTCGCCGAACAGCGCGTACTGGTCCTGGAACAGGGTCATGGTGTTCTCGTAGAACGAGAAGTACAGCTGCTGGTAGATCTCCGCGTGCGAGGTCCAGCTGCGGCCGGCCCGTTCGCGCGCCACCAGGTCGCAGATGAAGGTGTTGGAGATGGCGATGAAGTCGCTGCCCGGCGAGTAGAACGGGTCGAGGAACAGGCCCGATTCGCCGGTCAGTGCCCAGCGGTTGCCGAACACCTGCCGGCAGCCGTGCGAGAAATGCCGCAGGAAGCGGAAATCGCACAGCGCGTGCCCCGGCTGTTCCAGCGACGCGGCCACGCGCGGCTGGTGCTCGCGCAGCCAGGCCATCGCCTTGTCGTGCGTGTTCATCATCTCCAGCGGATGCGCCCTGGCGTCGCACACGATGCCCAGCGAATGCGTGCCCGACGCCAGCGGGATCAGCCAGAACCAGTAGCCCGGCCCGCACATGTGGTTGGTCGAGCGCCAGCGGTCGGGCGGCGTGCAGCGGCCCAGCCACTGCGGGTCGTCGGACCAGTCGTTGGGATCGATCCGGCCCTCCACGCGCCACCACGCCGCGTTGGCATCGTGGTCGTTGTCCTGGGCCAGGCCGAGCTTGCGCTTGAGCAGGCCGGCGCGGCCGCTGGCATCGACCACCCAGCGCGAGGACAGCGTGGCCGCGGCGCTGCCTTGTTCGAACGTGACCTGGTGTGCGTCGTCGCCTTCGCCCAGCGCGATCCCGCGCACGGTGGCACCGTCGCGGAAGTCGATGCCCAGGCTGCGCGCGCGCTGGCCGAGGAAGTTCTCGAAGCGGCCGCGGTCGATCTGCCACGACGGCGTCGGCAGCAGCTTGCTCACCCCCAGCTCGGTGCAGCGCTCGATGTCCATCCGGCCTTCGGAGAAGAAGAACCGGAAGCCGAACTTGCGCACGTGCGCGCGGTCGAGGTGGTCGCGCAGGCCGAGCACGTGGGCGAAGTAGTGCGCGCCGATCTCCACCGTCGACTCGCCGACCTTGAACGCCGCCTCGCGCACCGGATGCGCGTTGCGCTCGAGCACGGCCACGCGCAGGCCGGGATCCTGCCGCCGCAGCTGGATTGCCAGCGTCAGCCCGGCGAGGCCGCCGCCGAGGATGGTGATGTCGATATCGGTGTGCGTGCTCATCCTGCGCGTTCCACTCCTGTGCTGGCCGGCAATGCGGCGAATTGCCCGTCGGGGTCGTCGATCACCGGCGGCCGCGCGCGGCAGCGGCGGTACTCGGCGACCACGTCGCCATGCGCCCACACCTGCCGGACCACGTGCGAGGTGATGTTCCACAGGTCGCGGAACAGGCGGAAATGGCTCTTGCGGAACTGCACCGGGCCGTCGGCGCTGGCGTAGCGGGTCTCGATCGGCACCGCGACCACGCGCGCGCCCGCCCGGCGCGCGGCGGAGATCAGCATCTGTGCCTCGAACACGAACCCTTCGCCCGGCACCTGGTCAAGCGCGTACACCGCGCGCGGGTACAGGCGCTGGCCGCTCTGGCTGTCGACCACGCGGAAGCCGCAGCCCCAGGCGATGCCCCAGTCGCCGAAGTCGTTGCCGATGCGCCGGTACACCGGCTGCGCGGCGCGCTTGCGCAGGCGCGCGCCGACGATCACGCAGCCGGGGTGGCGGTTGGCCGCATCGACCAGCCGCGGGATGTCCGCGCCGGCGTGCTGGCCGTCGCCGTCCATCGTCGCCACCGCCTGCGCGCCGATGCGCCGCGCCTGCGCGAACCCGCTGCGCAGCGCCGCGCCCTTGCCCAGGCGCCGCGGGTGGCGCAGGACGGTCGCGCCAAGGCCGGCGATGCAGTCGGCGGTGCCGTCGTCGGAGCCGTCATCGACGACGATGACGTGATCGCAGTGCGCGAGTGCGTCGCGCACGACGTCGTGGATCCGTAGTGCCTCGTTGAGCGCCGGGATGACCACGGCGACGTTGCCGCGATGCAGGCGCACGGCCGCCCTCGCGGCGGTCAGGGGCTCAGCCATGCGCGATTTCCACGCGCAGCATCCGGCCCGGGCCGGCGTCGAGCACGACGACGTCGCCGTCGCCGGCCAGCGCTTCGAACAACGGCAGCATCGGCGCCATCGCGTTGCCGGCGGCGTGGCGCGACAGCGCGCCGGTCGCCGGCGGCGGCGTGCCATCGACCAGGGTCGCGCGCAGGCGCAGGTTGCCAGGCGCGCGCGACAGCACCAGCGCCCCGCCCAGCAGGCCGCGGCTGTGCGATGTCGATTCCAGCGGTCCCACGGCGGCGCCGTCGTAACCCACCAGCAGGGCCGTTTCCGCGCCGTCGGCCAGCTGCGCCAGCGCTTCCACCAGGCCCTCTGCAAAGGTCGCGCCGAAGGCGCTGAGCGCGGTGCTGGCGTGCATGCAGCCGCTGCCGATGGTCCAGTAGCCGGCGGCGGCGTTGTGCACCGAGTTGTGGAACTTCGTTGGCGATACCGTCAGCGGATCGCTGGCGAGGGTGGCGCACATGTAATCGGTGATCGCCAGGTCGCCGTGGGTGGAGGCGAACACCGACGGCAGCGAGGCGGGATCGCGCCCGGCGGCGGTGCAGGCGGCCAGCGCGACCTCGAGCGCCACCGCGACCGTTTCCGGCGCGCGCCGGCGCTCGTTCGGCGCCAGCAGCCGTGGCGACGGCTTGCGCGGTGCGTCGGCCACCAGCGCGCCGCCGGCGACGAAATCGCGCGCCGCCTGCCAGGAAGGCAGGCCATCGGTCCAGAAGCCGATGCCTTCGATCGTGACCGTGCGACCCGGCATCCGTCAGGCCGTCCCGAACACGAGCGAGCAGTTGTTGCCGCCGAAGCCGAAGGAATTGTTCATCGCATAGCGCAGGCTGCCCGATCGTGCGTTGTCGAAATGTATCTGCGCCCCGCAGGCCGGGTCGCGCGCGTCGCTGTTGAGGGTGCCCGGCAGCAGGCCCTCCTCCAGCGCGATCAGCGCGAACACCGATTCGACGATCCCGGCCGCCCCCAGCGTGTGCCCGGTCCATCCCTTGGTCGAACCGGCGTGCAGCGTGTCCGGGAACAGCGCGGCCACCGCGCGCGCCTCGACCGCATCGTTGGCGGGGGTCGCGGTACCGTGGAGGTTCAGGTAGCCAACGTCGCCGGCCTCGATGCCGGCGCGCGCCAGCGCCGCCTGCATCGCCAGCCGCGCGCCGAGGCCCTCGGGATGCGGCGTGGACATGTGGTGGGCGTCGCTGGATTCGCCGTAGCCGCACAGGCGCAGCCCGGGCTGGCCGGGTTCGGCGCGCTCGATGATGGCGTAACCGCCGGCTTCGCCAAGCGACAGTCCGTCGCGCGCGGCGTCGAACGGCCGGCACGGCGCCGCCGAAACCAGCCCGAGCGAGTTGAAGCCGAACAGCACGCTGCCGCACAGCGTGTCGACGCCGCCCACCAGCGCCGCGTCGACGATGCCGGCATTGATCAGCCGCGCCGCCTGTGCGAACACCTTGGCGCTCGATGAACAGGCCGTGGCGACGGTGATGCAGGGGCCGCGCAGGCCGGTCAGCTGCTGGACGAAGTGGCCCAGCGAATGCGGCGTATGCACGATCGGCTCGTCGAGGCCGGGCGGGAACCGCCGGTCGCCATCGACGAGGCGCGCGTAGGCCTCCTCGGTGGCGCCGATGCTGGATGTCGATGTACCGAGCACCAGCGCCACGCGTTTGGCGCCGCGGTGCGCGCGCAGCGCGTCGACCCGCTCGGCCATCGCATCGTGCTGCAGCGCCAGCCATGCCAGCCGGTTGTTGCGGCAGTCCCAGCGCGCGAGCGTCGCCGGCAGCACCACGTCTTCGAGCCCGTCCACGCGGCCGATCCAGGTGTCGAGCCGCTGGTCGCCGGCCACGCCATCGCCGAAATCATTGCGGCGCAGGCCGCCGCGGCGTCCACGCAGGGCGCTGGCCTGGGCATCGCGCCCGCGGCCGAGCGCGGTGGTGGCGGTATGGGCCGTGATCGCCAACACCGGCGGAGTTGGCGACGGTTGCACTTGCGGCACGCGCGGGACGTCCATTCGGGAAAGCCCGGAAGTATAGCGAGCGGCCCGCGCGCGATTCGTGGAGGTTTGTCCGGGTGGGCAAGTGCGGTTCAAGGCGGCCGGGACGGCACTGCGGATTTTCACGGATGAACACGGACGACGCGGAGAGATCGAATGCCTCGACGCGCCCGGAGTCGAGCGGAATGCCCAGGCACCCGCCATCAGGCTTCCAGGCGCCATTCGCGTTCATTCGTGCAAACGATGGCAAGACGCCCTGTGCAGCGCGCACCGGCGGAACCGTGGTCCCGGTGGTCTGGATCAGCCCTGCGTCGCGGCGGTTTCCGGCGATTTCAGCGCGCGGTAACGGGCCAGCGCCTGCTCCAGGTCGCTGCCCAGCGACTGCCGGTCCTGCAACTGCTGCTCGAGGATGGCCTGCTGGCGCAGCAGGTCGCCGTGCTGGCGCAGGATGTTGCCGGTCAGGGCCTTGTTCACCGGTTTGGACTGCAGCTCCAGGTCGGCGGCCTGGCGCAGCAGGCTCAGCAGGCTCTGGCGCAGGTTGGCCAGGCCCAGGCGCGAGGTCTTGAGTGATTCCTCGACCAGGGTGATGCGCTCGCCGTAGGCGCGGCGCAGGTCGTCCTCGGTGGCGTAGGACTCCACCATCGCAAGATCCCTGCGCTTGGTGGCGGCCTCGGCTTCGGCATCGAGCGCGGCCTGCCTGTGGGCATCGGCCGCGGCGGCGCGCTCGTCGTCGGTGAGCGCGCGCTCGACCGAACGCACCGTGATGCCGGTGCGGGCGCTGATCTCGGTGCGCGCGGCGTCGGCGGCGTCGGGCGGCAGCGCGTCGCCGCAGACCTTGTGGCCACCCTCGTCCCAGCAATAGATCTTCTTGGCCGGCGCCTTGTCCTGCGCGGCCGCCGTGGCGGCAACCAGCATCAAGGCGCACGCCAGTCCAGTGATCGTTGTCTTCATCGTTCCGTCCCCCCGGCCGGTCGATCAGCCCGTGCGACTGCCGTGGCGCGCGCGGTAGGCGAGCAGGCGGTCGCGTTCGGCCGCCAGTGTCGCGCTTTCGCCGGCAAACGCCAACAGGTCCGACAGCGTGGCGATGGCGACCACCGGGATGCCCTGCGCCTGCGCGACGGCCTGCGCCGCCGAGCGGTCGTCGTCTTCGGCCACGCGCTCCTGGCGGTCGAGCGCGATCGCGATCGCCGCAGGCGTCCCGCCGCCTTCGGCGATGATCGCCAGCGCCTCGCGGATCGCGGTGCCGGCGGTGATCACGTCGTCGACCACCAGCACCCGGCGCCCGGCCAGCGGCGCACCGACCAGGCGGCCGCCCTCGCCGTGGTCCTTGGCCTCCTTGCGGTTGAATGCCAACGGCAGGTCGCGGCCGCGGCGCGCGTACTCGCAGGCCAGCGCCGTGGCCAGCGGGATGCCCTTGTAGGCGGGGCCGAACAGCAGGTCGAAGTCGACGCCCGCGGCGTCGATCGCGTCCGCGTAGCAGCCGGCCAGCGCGGCCAGCGCGGCGCCGGAGTCGAAATGCCCGGCGTTGAAGAAGTACGGGCTGCTGCGCCCGGACTTGAGCGTGAACTGCCCGAAGCGCAGCGCGTCGGCGTCGAGGGCGAGCTGGAGGAAGCGCTGGCGGTGGTCGGCGGGCATTCGGGCGGGCGTAGCGGGCGTGGCGACCGCACCATGATGCCAGCCGCCGCGCTGCTCTTGTAGGAGCGGCTTCAGCCGCGAGCGTTCGAAGCGTTGCTGGCGATTCGCGGAAGAGTTCGCGGCTGAAGCCCGTCCTGCGGTGGAACCGGGCGGCGCGCCCGCCTCACAGCCGCCGCACCATCAGGTGCTGCGGTCCGGCGCTGCCGCCCAGGCACAGCTCGCCGGTGTCGACGAAGCCGGCCTTGCGATAGGCGTTGATGGCCGCGACGTTGCGGCAGTCCACGTTCAGCGCCAGCAGGTGGCGGTCGGGATGGCGCGCCTGCAGGTCTTCGCAACAGGCCTGCACCGCGCGCGTGCCGAGGCCGCGACCCTGCCAGCCGGCGTCGAGGAAGAATGCGCGCAGGCCGATGCCCGCCTCGCCGATCGAGCGGCGCGCGACGATGGTGGGCGCGAAGTCCAGGCGGTAGAAGCCGACCGGCGTGGCGCCGACCACGATCGCCATCGCTTCGCTGTTCGGATCGCGCATGGCGTCGTCGAGGTTGAAGCCGGTGTCGCCGACGAAAGTTTGCTGTCCGGGCGCCACGCGCAGCGCGCGCAGCGCTTCGACGAGTTCCGGCTTGACCGGAGTGACGCGAAGGTCGGGCTTGGCGAACATGCCGGCATGGTAGCGGGTACAGGGCGACGGCCACCGGCCTGCGTGGATGGCTTGGGTTAACCTTGCGCGGCGACCGAATGCCGGACGTCGTTCCCGCCGAAGCAGGAAGACCAGCGGCGTTGCCCCTGCATTTTTCCAATCCCCAATCCCCAATCCCCAATCCCGGCTCTCCCCCCATGCGCATCATCAGTTTCAACGCCAACGGCCTGCGTTCCGCGGCCAGCAAGGGTTTCTTCGACTGGTTCGCCGCGCAGGATGCCGACGTGCTGTGCGTGCAGGAAACCAAGGCCCAGGAGCACCAGCTCGCCGGGGCGGACGGCCTGCATGCGGATTTCCTGCCCAGCGGCTACAACGCCTGGTTCCGCGACGCCAGCACCAAGAAGGGCTACAGCGGCGTGGCGATCTACGCCAAACGCGAACCCGACGAGGTGCGCACCGCGCTGGGGCGCGAGTCGTTCGACGAGGAAGGCCGCTACATCGAGGCGCGCTTCGGCAACCTCAGCGTGGTGTCGTTCTACATCCCGTCCGGCTCGTCGGGTGAATTGCGCCAGGGCTTCAAGTTCGAGGCGATGGAGTGGCTGAAGCCCATCCTCGACCAGTGGCTGGCCAGCGGCCGCGACTACGTGCTGTGCGGTGACTGGAACATCGTGCGCAGTGCGCTGGACATCCGCAACTGGAAGTCGAACCAGAAGAACTCCGGCTGCCTGCCGCCCGAGCGCGCCTGGCTCAACGCCATGATCGGCGAGGACGGCGGCAGCGACGGCACGCCGGGCCGCGCGGACGGCTGGGTCGACGCCTACCGCGCGCTGCATCCGGAAGGCCAGGACTACACCTGGTGGAGCAATCGCGGCGCCGCGCGCGTCAACAACGTCGGCTGGCGCATCGACTACCAGCTGGCCACGCCGTCGCTGCGTGACCGTTTGCGGGCCTGCTCGATCCTGCGCGAGCCGCGCTTCTCCGACCACGCGCCGTTCACGGTGGATTACGCCGGATGAGTGCCACCAGCAAAGGCGCGGTGTCGTACAAGGGCTGGTCCGGAATTCGTCGCGCATTCACCACGCCGTCGGCGTTCACGCTGCTGGTGCTCGGGTTTGGCTCCGGCTTGCCGTTCCTGCTGCTGGCGTCGATGACGCTGTCCACGCGGCTGCGCGACGTGGGCCTGGACTTGGGCAGCATCGGCCTGATCAGCCTGGCCAGCTTCTTCTACCTGCTCAAGTTCCTGTGGGCGCCGCTGATCGACCGCTACGCGTTCCCGCTGACCGCGTTCCTCGGCCGCCGCCGCTCCTGGCTGCTGGTGTCGCAGCTGCTGGTGGGCGCGAGCCTGGCGGCGCTGGCGATGACGCGGCCGGACCTGGGCGTCGGCGCGCTGGTGGCGTGGGTGCTGCTGGGTTCGTTCGCCGGCGCGACCCAGGACTCGGTGGTCGACGCCTATCGCATCGAGGTGGCCCCCGCTTCGGCGCAGGCGGCGCTGGCCGCGACCTACACCCTTGGCTACCGCTTCGGCCTGATCGTCGGCGGCGCCGGCGCGCTGTACATCGCCGAGTTCCAGGGCTGGCGGCCGTCGTACCTGTGGATGGCGGCGCTGATGCTGATCCCGGTGGCCGCCACCCTGCTGTGCAAGGAGCCGGAAGCGCGCGCGGCCACGGTCGAGCGCCGGATCGATTTCCTCGGCGCGTTCTGGCAGCCGTTCGCCAGCTACTTCCGCAACAACGGCGTCGTGCTGGGCCTGGCGCTGCTGGTGTTCGTGGGCCTGTTCAAGTTCCCCGACCAGGTGATCGGGGTGATGGCCGGGCCGTTCTACCTGGACTCCGGCTTCAGCAAGGCCGACATCGCCACCGTGTCCAAGCTGTTCGGCATCTGGATGGGCATTGGCGGCGCATTCCTCGGCGGCATCGCGGTCGCCGCCTTCGGGGTGCGGCGGATGCTGCTGGTGGCGGCGCTTGGCGTCGCCCTGTCGAACCTTGCCTACCTGCTGATGGCGCACAACCCGGGCGAGCTGTGGGCGTTCTACGCGGCGATCAGCGCCGACAACCTGTTCCTCGGTTTTGCCGGGGTGGTGCTGATCGCATTCATGTCGGCGCTCACCGATCGCAACTTCACCGCGACCCAGTTCGCGCTGCTGGTGTCGCTGGCCAACCTGCCGGGCAAGTTTGCCGGCGGCGTGTCCGGATATTTCGTGGAGGCGACCTCCTACGCCACCTTCTTCACCCTGAGCGCGTTCACCGTCGTGCCGACCCTGCTGCTGCTGGCGTGGCTGTGGCGCCGGCTCCGGGTCGACGATGCAGGGGGCGGCGACGCGGCCTGAGTGCCGCGTTCGCCCGGCCCGTCGGGCACGCCTTCGGGCGCTTGCCTGCAACGCCCTTGCGCGGTATCAAGGAGCCGCGCCGCCGGACGGCGCACCTGCGCAGGAAGCCATGGGACCACGCATGACCGAAATCGTCCTCCACGACGTCGACCAGGTGCTCGTCGATCGCATCAGGCGGGTCGCCGACGCGCGCGGCTGGACCATGCCGCGAACCTTGCTGCACCTGCTCGAACAGGGCCTGCATGTGTATGAGGGCGACGGCCGGGTGCATTTCGACAATTCCGAGAACGAGGTGCTGCAAGCCGCGCTCGCCGCGCTCGAGGGCATCCCCGACGACGCCGGTTTCGCGATGATCGGCAAGCTGCCCGGCGACGGATCCGGCGCGTAGCTCGCGGCTTGCGCCGTTGACGCCTGAGATCAGTCGCGCGATATCGATCCGTGCCCAGCGCCCCGTGGGCGCGATCCGGTTTCGTCGGGAATGCCTGATCGCGCCCATGGGGCGCTCCTACGGCGGGTAGATTCCGCCCAGCACACGCGGCCCCCGCGCTCCGCTCACCGAGGGCAGGTTGCCCGGCAGGCCGCGCAGCGCCTGCCGGGCCAACCAGGCGAATCCCATCGCCTCCACCGCATCGGGATCCAGGCCGTGCGCCGCGCTCGACTCCACCTCGCAACCGGGCAATGCGCCGGCCAGCGCGGCCATCAGCGCGCGGTTGTGCACGCCGCCGCCGCAGGCGACCAGGCGCGTGGTGTTCGGCTGGATGGCGCGCAGCGCGTCGGCGATGGTGCACACGGTCAGCGCCAGCAGCGTGGCTTGCACGTCCTGCGGCGTTTCGTCGCCGCGCAGCCGCGACTCGACCCAGCCCAGGTGGAACTGGTCGCGACCGGTGGACTTGGGCGGCGGCAGCGCGAACCACGGCTCCGCGCACAGGCGCGCGAGCAGCGCGTCATCGACCCGCCCCTGCGCGGCGAACGCGCCGTCGCGGTCGAAGGCCTCGCCGCGGTGGCGCAGGCACCAGGCATCCATCAGTCCGTTGGCCGGGCCGGTGTCGAAGCCGCGCACGTCGCCGGTGCGCGGTAGCAGGGTGAGGTTGGCGATGCCGCCGAGGTTGAGCACCGCGCGGTCCTCGCCGTCGTCGCGCAGCAGGGCGGCATGCAATGCGGGCAGCAGCGGCGCGCCGTGGCCGCCGGCAGCGACATCGCGGCGACGGAAATCGGCGACCGTACGGATGCCGGTGCGTTCGGCGATCGTGCTCGGGTCGCCCAGCTGCAGGGTGTACGGAGACTCGCCGTCGGGGCGGTGGCGCAGGGTCTGGCCGTGCGAGCCGATCGCGGCAACATCGGCGGCCGCGATGCCGCTGTCGGCCAGCGCCTGCAGCGCCGCATCGGCGAAGGCGCGGCCGATGCGCACGTCGAGTTCGGCGATCGCGTCGAGCGAAACCTGCGCCGACTGCTGGCCGAGCGCAACGAGCTGCGCGCGCAGCGCAGGCTGCCAGGGATAGGTGCGGCCGAAGACCAGGCGCGCCTTTGATGCGGGCGTGCCGGCGGGATCGTCGAAGTCCACCAGCGCGGCATCGATGCCGTCGGCGCTGGTGCCGGAGATCAGGCCAAGATAGAGGGAGGCAGGCATGGCTGCATTGTAGGAGCGCCCCATGGGCGCGATGGGTGTTCCCGGGTCGAATGGGCGGATCCGCTGCCCTGCGTGACGCGACAGCACGGCTCCGGTTTGCCCGATCGGCCAGCCCGAACTCGCGCAGCGCGTTCAGCCGAGGCGCGAAGCGATGCCTTGCAAGCGCCTTGCATCCACCCGTGGTCGTGCGCTCACGAGTGCGGCCAACGCCGATGACGTGTCGGCCAGGCGCGCCGCTTACCCTTTCTTGGAACCGGGCTTCGCCGCGCTCGCCACGCGCTTGTCCTTCGACGGCTCGCCCACGTCGGCGTAGATGATGTCTTCGACCTTGCGGATGCGCGCCAGCGCCGGGCCGGTCTGGGTGCGGAACTCGGCCAGCTGCGCGCCGCGCAGCGGCTCGGGCGGCGGCATCGTCACCGCCATCGGGTTGCGGTGCACGCCATTGATGCGGAATTCGTAGTGCAGGTGCGGGCCGGTGGCCAGGCCGGTGCTGCCGACGCGTCCGATCACCGTGCCCTGCGAAACGCTCTGGCCTGGCTTGATCTTGCCGAACGCCGACAGGTGCCCGTACAGCGTGGTGTAGCCGCGGCCGTGGTCGAGGATCACCGCGCGGCCGTAGCCGCCCTTCCAGCCGACGAAGGTCACGCGCGCGTTGCCTGCCGCCATGACCGGGGTGCCGGTGGGCGCGGCGAAGTCCACGCCCTGGTGCGCGCGGGTGCGGCCAAGGATCGGGTGCTTGCGCGCGCTGGTGAATTTCGAGCTGATGCGGGTGTACTGCACCGGCATGCGGATGAAGGCCTTCTTCAGCGGCCGGCCATCGGCGCTGAAGTACTCGTCCTTGCCGCCGCGTTCGAAGCGAAAGCCGCTGTGCATGTCGCCGTGGGCGGTGAACGTCGCGGCCAGGATCGGGCCGCTCTTGATCATCTCGCCCTCGCGCCAGGTCTGTTCGACTACGACGGAGAAGCGGTCGCTTGCGGCGACGTCGGAGTTGAAGTCGATGTCGTACTTGAAGATCTCGTCGGTGAGCGTGCGGATGTTGTTGCCCGACAGCCCCAGCTTGCGCGCCGAGTGGAACAGCGAGCGCCCGACCTTGCCGCTGATCACCGCGGTGCGGACCTCGACCGGGCGCTCGATCACCTTCTCGGTGACCTTGTCGCCGTCGACGTGCAGCTCGATCCTGTGGGTGTCGTCGCGGTCGTAGCGGAATGCGCGCAGCGCCGTCGGCTTGCCGGCTGCCACCGGCTGCAGCTCGAACGCCAGCTCGGTGCCGGGCCGGAGCCGGCGCAGGGTGTCCTTGGCGCCGGGCTGGGACAGGACGCGCTGCAGGTCGGATTGCGACAGCGCCATGCGTTCGAACACATGGCTGAGGGTTTCGCCCTTGGCGACGCTGACCAGCTGCCAGTTGGGGCCGGCGGCGACCGGCTGCTGCTTCGCGGCGCGCGGCAGCGGCGGCAGCAGCAGCGACAGGGTGGTGCTGGGCGTGAGGGAGGCGGACTGCTCCGCGCTCGACGACATCGCGTTGGAGAAGCCCGGGACCAGCGCCATGACCAGCGTGCCGAGCATCGCGAACAGGCTGGCGTGGGCCCAGTGGCGGCGGGTCCAGCGGCCGTTGAAGCCGGCCGGCAGTGCGGCGGCGAATTCCGTCCCGTTCAGGGCCGCGGCGCGGAGGTTCCGGATCCGGATCAGGCGCCCGCGACCGGGGTCCTGGGGGGAGGTGGGTTCGGTCATCAAAGGGCAATCCTGGCCCACGTGAAGGGCCCGTCAGGGCGTTACCATAGTCACGCGAAAAGTGTGCGTCAAACGTTTGAGCGGGCAGGGAATTCCCGAAAACGCCCCTTAACTGCGTGTTAACTTTGCTTTACAAACGCCATCACGGCGATTGTCACTTCCTGCCCGCCACCGTCACCCCGAGCCGCCCGTGCCCCACGCCACCGACCTGCCCCCCGCCCTCGCCGCACAGACGCCTGCGATGGAGATCATTGCCCGCGGCGCCGACGAGATCCTCAAGCGCGAGGAGCTCGAGGCGCGTCTCGGCGCGTCCATGAAGGCGGGGGGGCGCCCGCTGCGGATCAAGGCCGGTTTCGACCCGACCGCGCCCGACCTGCACATCGGCCACACCGTGCTGCTCAACAAGATGCGGCAGTTCCAGGACCTCGGCCACCAGGTGATCTTCCTGATCGGCGACTTCACCGGAATGATCGGCGACCCGACCGGCAAGAACGTGACGCGCAAGCCGCTCACGCGCGAGGACGTGCTGGCGAACGCGAAGACCTACGCCGACCAGGTGTTCAAGGTGCTCGATCGCGAACGCACCGAAGTGCGCTTCAACAGCGAGTGGTTCGGCAAGATGACCGCCGCCGACATGATCAGGCTGGCCGCGCAGCACACCGTCGCGCGGATGCTCGAGCGCGACGATTTCGCCAAGCGCCATGCGGCGCAGCAGCCGATCGCGATCCACGAGTTCCTGTATCCGCTGGTGCAGGGCTACGACTCGGTGGCGCTCGAGGCCGACGTCGAACTCGGCGGCACCGACCAGAAGTTCAACCTGCTGATGGGCCGCGGCCTGCAGGAAAGCCATGGCCAGCCGCCGCAGGTCGTGCTGACGATGCCGCTGCTCGAGGGCCTGGACGGCGTCAACAAGATGTCCAAGTCGCTGGGCAACTACATCGGCATCGACGAGCCGGCGATCGACATCGTCAACAAGACGATGAAGATCGGCGACGCGCTGATGTGGCGCTGGATCGAGCTGCTGAGCTTCGAAATCGGCATCGACGAGGCGAAGCGGCTGCAGGCCGACGTCGCCACCGGCGCGCTCAATCCGCGCGATGTGAAGCTGCGGCTGGCACGCGAACTGGCCACGCGCTTCCACGATGCCACGGCCGCCGAAACCGCGATCGCCGGCTGGCATGTCGCGGTGACCGGGCAGGGCGACGCCGCGCTGCTTCCGCTGCAGGACGTGGCGATCCCGGCCGAAGGCATCCGCATCGCCGCGCTGCTCACCGCCGCCGGAATCACGCCCAGCAACTCCGAGGCCAACCGCAAGCTGAAAGAGCGCGCGGTGAAGGTCGACGGCCACGTGGTCGAGGACGCCGGCAGCACCTTCGCGCCCGGCTTCGAGGGCGTGCTGCAGGTGGGCAAGCGCAACTTCGCGCGGGTGCGGCTGGTCGCGGCGTAGGTTTGGCGGGAGCGGCCGTGGCCGCGATGTCCTTGCGCGAATCGCGGCCATGGCCGTTTTCGCCGGGATGACCGTAAGCGGCAAGGGGCGGGCGTCATCCGGGGAGCGGCGAGGAACCGCCTGTCCGGACGCACGAGGCGTACCGTCTGCCGCACTCGGGCTGAAGGACGGATGTCTCCGTGGCCCCGGTCCACGCGCCGACGACACCTGTTGCCACAGACTGCGGCGATGATCGGGATCTTCGACGACGCGCCGGCGCAGCTGGCCACCCTCGCGACCACCGCCTACGCCATGCTGCTGGGCGGGGTGATCGGGTTCGAACGCGAACTCAAGGACCGGCCTGCCGGCTTTCGCACCCACATGCTGGTGGCAGGCGCCGCCGCGCTACTGGTGGGGCTGGGCGACCTGCTGGCCGTGCGCTACGCCGACGAGTCCTACCGCGCGATGGTGCGGGTCGATCCGCTGCGCCTGGTCGAGGCGGTGGTCGCCGCCGTCGGCTTCCTTGGCGCCGGCGCGATCTTCCGCCGCAGCGGCGGCAACGCCATCGCCGGTTTGACCACGGCCGCTTCGCTGCTGATGGTGGCGGCGATCGGCATCGCGGTGGGCCTGCATGCGCACCTGCTCGCGTTCGGCGCAACCGCGCTCACGCTGCTGGTGCTGCTGGTGCTGGCGCGGATCGAACGCCGCGCGCGCCGCGACGGCTGAACTCAGGCGGCCATTCGCAGTGCCGCCGATCCCATCAGCCAAAGCACGCAGGCAAATCCGCCCACCCAGCTCAGGCTGCGCAGCATGTGCACGTTGGTGATGTAGAAGACGCCGTGCAACACCCGGAACGCGACGAAGGCGAGCGCGAGCGTCCTCACCAGCCCCGGTTCGACGCCGGCCGCCTGTGCCATGAGCACGCCGGCGGCGAACGGCGCGAACGCCTCGAAGGCGTTGAGGTGTGCGGCATTGGCACGGTGCAGCCGCGCATCGTCCTGCTTTGCCAGCCAGCGGCGCGGGTCGCTGTTGTCGTAGCGCGGGCCGCGCTTGGCGAAGACGACCCAGAGGTAGGGGAGCAGCGCGGCGGCCAGGATGCACCAGTAGGCGACGGACATGGCGGAACCTTCGTTTCGGGGAAGATGCCCGAAGCTTGGCCCGGCTTCGCCGCGCGGTAAAGCGCCTTGCGCCAGGATTTCTTGCAAGAGCGGCTTCAGCAGCGAGCTTCTGCTTCTTTCGCGACACGTGGGAAAGTGCGGTCAAGCGCGCCTGGCGCCCGCACTGCGCGCCTGGATTTCCTGTTCCTGCAGGTTTTGCTCCGGCGCCTGCTCGATCGACCGGTTCTTGTCCAGCGCCATGAGCTTGCGAAACGACGCATCGACCTCGGTGGCCGACGCCAGGTTGGTCGGCATGTGCGCGCGCCGGTGGGCGGGATCGCCGAGCGCGCCCTGCACCACGAACACGTTCCGGCCCGCCTGCACCTCGCCGCTGCGGATGCTGAGCAGCACTTGGTCCACGCGATCGAGTCCGCTGCGGGCGGCCAGTTCGACCAGGCTGGCCTTCATGCAGGCGCTGCGTTCATCCGGTGTCCGGCCCAGTTGCCGGTCGATTGCGTCCACGCCGGAGGCGCAGTCCTGGTAGAGCGCGTGGCGGGGGTGGGCGGGGTGAGACGGATCCATGCCGCGCGCATCGCCAGTCCCCGGCGCGACGCGATGTCTCGCCGCCGGCCCGGCACCGTGGGCGGCATCGTCGCGTTGCCGACCCGAGTCGTCAGTCCGCTGCCGCATTGCCGGCGCCGCTTGCGCGCGCGGGGCCTGTTCAAGCTGGTACTCGCTGCGCGTATAGGGTGGCGGCATCGGCGGCCAGCTTTCGGCGCGGTCGAACTCGGTGGTGGGGGCGAAGCCGCGTGCGGTGGCAAGTTCGTTCAGTCGCTGCCGAGTAGCTGAATCCATTACACCAGTTTCTTCAATGCGTGACTCACGCTGGAACTGGCGGACGGCGTTTTCGAGTTGTTGATCGTAGACACGATCAGTATTCCAGCTTCTCTGTGCATGCGGGATATAGCCAAGTTTCTCCAGTTGCAGACGCGTTTCGAAGATCGGTTCACCTTTCTCGCCGGGATCAAGCGAATTGTCGCCCAGTGCGCCGTACAGGTCCGTCATGGTTCGGCGCTTGAAATCCGGATCTGCCTGCAGGGTGTCGGCCCTGAGTTGGGCGAACAGGCTTGCTTCGACCCGTCCCGTGGGCGACTCGATACCCCGGCTGCGCTCGTAACGTTGCACCGCCTGTTCCGTTCCCGGGCCGAAATCGCCGTCCACAGTGATGGGCCTGTTCCTGCCGTCCTGCATGCCAAGCGCAGCGAGGTACTGCTGCATCTCGAACACGTCCTGGCTGGCATCGCCCCTGGCGAGCAGCATGGCGGGCGCCGGTCCGGCCTGCGCGGGTAGGGGGTCGATGCCGTCGCGCTGGATCCTCCGGACCAGGGCCGGAACTTCGGTTTCCCAGTGCCGTGCCAAGGCGGCGATCGGAGCCACCGTCCTGGTGTCGCGAGGATTGATGATTGAACGGGCGCCCTCGTAGTCGGCTTGTCGCGCGTTGATGTGGCGCTCCAACGACTGCCCGGGTACGAAACTGCCGTCGCGCATCCCGATGACGAGGATCCGCGTGGCGATCTCCGGCTCCGCGGCACGCTGCGGCGTGACGACCAGGGTACTGTCAAGCCCCAGCCTGGCGTCCATGTCGCGATAGTTCTCATAGTGCGTGATGTGTGCGTAGCCGCGCCCGTAATACGCCTCGCCTCCGTGGTAGGCCAGACGCACGGCCTGCTTCCTGCCCCAATCTTCTTCCGGCGACTGGAAGTTCTTCGACTCGTGCTGCGCGGTCGCCAGCACATAGGCGATCTGGCGGGTGTCGGTGATGTTGTTGTCCAGGCAGGCCTGGACGATCAGGTCAATGGAGTGTTCCCGGGTAATGCCGAACCCGGTCGTGTGCTTGCCGTAACCATCGCTCATGGAAATTCCCTTTCGTTGAACCGGCGCGTCCTCCGCCGGGTGACCATGCTGCTAGTCGCAAGTGCTGTAGTCGTTGTGCGAAATCTCGACCGGAATCGTTCCGCGGATCGCGACGACCTTCTCACCGCGCAGGCACGGCCCGCTGCGGTACCACAGGTCCAACTGGTTGAGGCGGATCCTGGACAGGGTGAAGCCCCGGGTGGCCTCGGTCAGGGCGGGTATTTCCACGAATGCCTTCCGGGCCGGATCGAACAGGAAATAGGTGTACGAAGGATCGCCGTAGCTGCCGTAGGGATCGGTCCACAGCATCAGGTCCTCGTCGCCGTCGCTGTTGAGGTCGTAGATGATGAAGGTGGGCAGCATGCTGCCGAAGCCCCCGGACATGTCGCCGCGGTAGGCGGTGACGTCGAAACCGCGGATCTGATCGGCCGCATCAAGGAAGAAGAGCTGCGGCGGCGCCAGCACCTGTTCGCCCCAGGGCGCAGTGATTGCGAGCGTCTTGACTTGGCAATAGAGCTTTGTCTGTCCCTTGCAGTTTTCGACCTGGGTGCGGATGCTGATGTCGCCAACCTGCAGCTCCAGCTTTCCATCCGAATCCGGCAGTCCGAAATCGCCGAATGTCGGGATCTCCCGCTCTCCTGTGTCGTCGGACTTGCGCGGGTTCAGCCAATCATGGATGCGCTTGGCGACGAAGCGAGGGTCTTTCAGTTGCCGCCACCGGATGATCGTCGCGGCGGTCAGGCATTGCTTGGTGTCCAGACGCTGGGCGGGTGTAGGGTCTGCAGGCATCTTGCAGCCGTCGTCGCCATAGATCTGGCGAATCC
Organism: Luteimonas mephitis DSM 12574; assembly: GCF_000422305.1. Classification (GTDB taxonomy): domain Bacteria; phylum Pseudomonadota; class Gammaproteobacteria; order Xanthomonadales; family Xanthomonadaceae; genus Luteimonas; species Luteimonas mephitis. Next base: position 351,490 of record NZ_AULN01000013.1, read on the forward strand.
AGCGAAGCTCGATCTCACGCAGGGCGTTCTGGTCCCGGCCCGACAGCGTGGCGAGCTTCTCGCGGTAGATGCGATTGAGTTCACCATCCTGGTAGGCGAACTCCTCGTCGATGCATTCCTCCTGCTCCCCCAGGCTTCCGGCTGCGGAATCCATGCATGCCTGGTACGACGGCCGGAGCGACTCGTGGTTGTATCGCAGCAGTTCTTCGCCGGTGGGCGGGACCGCTTTGCGTACGGGATCCTGTGCCGTCGATGCCGTTGACGCGACGACGAGCAGCAGCGCGACGAACGCGGGCGCGACCCGGAACCGTGTCGCCGCTTGCCACCGATAGTGTGTCGCGTGCGATGCGCGCCCGGATTCCGAATCAATCGGTGTGCTACGAAGCGTGCTGTCCATTGCCATGCATCCGTCCGTTCCTGACGAAGGCTGATCGTAGCAGGCCGCAATGCGACACCGAGTCCGACGATGTGATGCGCGGCACGGAAACGGCGCCAAAATGGCGCCGTTTCCGCAGGAATCCATCGCGCCGGTTTCAGTCCCCGGCCGCTTGCGTTTCCTGTTTCCCGCCGACGTGCGATTGGTCATTATTGCCCGCCATCATCTTGTCGCGCGCGGCGCGGAACGCGTTGCCTTCGTACCAGTTCGGCCACTGGTCGCCGTCGACCAGCACGCGGCCGACGCCGTAGAGGGCCTGCAGGTCCTCGACCACGCCGTCGAGCTTCCAGCTGTCGGAGTACTCGTCGCCGGGCTTGTGGTAGCGGTTGGCGTTGTAATCCTTCGCCGCCGCCTCGCCCGCGGCGCGGCCGCCTTCGACCAGGTCCTCGCCGCTCTCGGTGTACAGCGCCGGCACGCCGGCCTTGGCGAAGTTGAAATGGTCGGATCGGAAGTAGAAGCCGCTTTCCGGCGTGCTCTCCTCTTCCAGCGTGCGGCCCTGCCGGTCGGTCTGCGCCTTGAGCAGGTCTTCCAGCTCCGAGTTGCCCTTGCCCACCACCACCAGGTCGCGCGACTTGCCGTACACGCCCATCGCGTCGATGTTGATCACGCCGACGGTCTTGTCCAGCGGGAACGCCGGGTGCGCGACGTAGTACTGCGAGCCGAGCAGGCCGGATTCCTCCAGCGTGACCGCGACGAACACCAGCGAGCGCTTCGGCGCCGGGGTGGTCCGCGCGAACTTCTGCGCGACCTCGATGATCCCGGCCACGCCGGTCGCGTTGTCGACCGCGCCGTTGTAGATGTTGTCGCCTTCCTCGCCGTCATGCTTGCCCAGGTGGTCCCAGTGCGCCATGTAGACCACCGCCTCGTCGGGCCGCTCGGTGCCGGGCAGCACGCCGATCACGTTGCGCGACGACTTTTCGGAGATCGTGCTCTTGAGGTCGAACGACACCGTCGCCTTCATCGGCACCGCCTTGAAGCCGCGCTTGTTGGCGGCCTTGTACATCTCGTCGAGGTCGAGGCCGGCGTCGGCGAACAGCGCCTTGGCCGCTTCACCGGTGATCCAGCCCTGCGCCGGCAGGCGCGGCGCCGGGTCGTCGGCCGCGCGCAGGTCGTACTGCGCACCGGACCACGAGCCGCGCACCACGTCCCAGCCGTAGGATGCGCCGGCGGTGTCGTGGATGATCAGCGCCGCCTTCGCGCCCTTGCGCGCGGCTTCCTCGAACTTGTAGACCCAGCGCCCGTAGTAGGTCATGCGCTTGCCTTCGAACAGGCTGGCGTCATTGGCGTGGAAGCCCGGGTCGTTGACCAGGATCACCACCGTCTTGCCCTTGACGTCGACGCCGGCGTAATCGTTCCAGCCCTGCTCCGGCGCGTCCACGCCGTAGCCGACGAACACCAGCGGGCTGTCCTGCACCTTGACTTCCTTCTCGCCGGAGCGGGTGCCGATCACCATGTCGTCGCCGAACTCCAGCGTCTCGGCCTTGCCGCCGACGTCGAACTTGAGCGCGGTCGATTCGTCGGCGGTGGTCTCGGTCATCGGCACGTCCTGGAACCAGGCGCCGTGGTTCCCGGGCTGCAGGCCGATGCGCTCGAACTGCGCCTTGATGTACTCGACCGACTTTTCGCCGCCCGGCGTGCCGGGGCCGCGCCCCTCGAACTCGTCCGAGGCCAGGGTCTTGACCAGTTCGGCGAAGTCGCCGGCGTTGATGTCGTCGCTGAAGGTGTGCGCCGCGGCCTGCGCGTCGGCCGCCGGCGCGGTGGCCGGTGCGGGCGTCGAGGCGTCGGTCGCGGCCGGCTCGCGGTTGCATGCGACCAGCGCGGTGCCGGCGAGCAGGCAGAACAGGAGGTGTCGGGCTTGCATCCGTGTGATCCTGTGGAGGGGAAACCGCGGATTCTAGGCGCAAGCGGCCGATGCTGCCGGATCCGCCCAGCGCGCGCCTGCGCGGCCGTGGGCTCAGTCGCGCGGCGCGCTCGGGGTGTCGAACGCGACCGGCGTGGCGCCGGAGACCTTGCCGATGCGCGCGCTGCTGTGCACGTACAGGGTGACCTCGCGTTCGAATACCAGGTCGCCGTCGACCACCGCGTTGGGACCGATCACGATCCGCGGCTTGCGGTTGCCGCCGAACTTGATCGGCATCCAGTTGCTGGTCGGCTTGGTGACCTTGATCCCGCCGTGGACGTGCGAATCGATGCCGACGGTGATGTCGCCGTTGACCGTCGCGATGCCGCCGCCCAGTTCGGTGGCGACGATGCCGATCGCGCCGTTGACGGTTTCGATGCCCTTGCCGACGTTGCCGCCGCGGTCGACGAAGATGCCGCCGTTGACGGTCTGGATGCCGCCGCTGATGCGCGCCTGCTTGCCGACGCGGATGCTGCCGTTGACCGTTCCGAGATCCTCCGCCTCGATGTTGTCGCCGGCCTTCACGCTGCCGTTCACGGTCTGCGCGTCCTTGGCGTGCGAGCCGTCCTCCAGGCGGATGCTGCCGTTGACGGTTTCGAGATCGCCGTAGACCTGGCCGGATTCGGCGGTGATGCTGCCGTTCACCTTGTCGATGTCGACGCCCTGCGCGACCGCGTCCCCTGACGCGAGCGCGGTGCCGGTGGCCAGCAACAGCGACAGGGCGAGGGCGAGGGGAAGGCGGGTTGTGGCGGGCATGGCGGACTCCGGTGCGCGACAGGGCGGGATGGGACGACTTGCGGGCATTCTGCCGACAGGGCTTAGCCTGCGCGTGCTTCGCTACAATCGCATCTGTCCTTAGTCACTGGCCCTCCCGACGTGCCCGAAGCCTCCAGCGCCCCCCGTCCCAAGCCGGTCGTCCTGCTGATCCTCGATGGCTGGGGACACCGCGACGATCCTGCCGACAACGCGCTGGCGCAGGCGCAACTGCCCAACTGGCGTCGCCTGTGGAGCGGCAGCCCGCACACGCTGGTCCATACCGAGGGCCGCCACGTCGGCCTGCCGGACGGGCAGATGGGCAACTCCGAAGTCGGCCACATGAACCTCGGCGCCGGCCGCATCGTCTACCAGGACCTGACCCGCATCGACGCGGCGATCGAGGACGGCAGCTTCTTCGACAACGCCGGACTGCGTGGCGCCTGCGACGCGGTGAAGGCCGATGGCGGCACCCTGCACGTGATGGGCCTGCTCTCGCCCGGCGGCGTGCACAGCCATGAATCGCAGGTCTTCGCGATGCTGGAGCTGGCACGGCGCGCCGGCGTGCCCAAGGTCGCGGTGCACGCCTTCCTCGACGGTCGCGACACCCCGCCGCGCTCGGCCGCCGCGAGCCTGGCCGCGCTGCAGGCATGCTGCGACAAGCTTGGCAACGCGCGCATCGCGACCGTCAGCGGCCGCTACTACGCAATGGACCGCGACAAGCGCTGGGAGCGCGTGCGGCTGGCCTGGGACGCGATCGTCGAGGCGAAGTCGGAACATCGCGCGGCCAGCGCGGCCGCGGCGCTCGAAGCGGCGTATGCGCGCGGCGAGAACGACGAGTTCGTGCTGCCCACCGTGATCGACGGCGCCGCGCCGATCGCCGATGGCGACGCGGTGGTGTTCATGAACTTCCGCGCCGACCGCGCGCGCGAGCTGAGCGCGGCGTTCGTGTCACCCGGCTTCGATGGCTTCGACGCGCGCCGGCCGGAGCTTGCGCGCTATGTCTGCCTGACCGAGTACGACGCAAAGCTGCCGGCGACGGTGGCCTTCCCGCCCGATGACCTGCGCGACACCCTGGGCGAACTGGCGGCGCACAGCGGCCTGAAGCAGCTGCGCATCGCCGAGACCGAAAAATACGCGCACGTCACCTTCTTCTTCAGCGGCGGTCGCGAGGACCTGTTCGACGGCGAGGAGCGCATCCTGGTGCCCAGCCCCAAGGTTGCCACCTACGACCTGCAGCCGGAGATGAGCTGCCCGGAGCTGACCGCGAAGCTGGTCGAGGCGATCGGTTCGGGGCGCTTCGACCTGATCGTGTGCAACATCGCCAATCCCGACATGGTCGGCCACAGCGGCGACCTGCAGGCCGCGATCCAGGCCGCGCAGGCGGTCGACCTCGCGCTGGGCGCGATCGAGGCCGCGGTGCGCGACGCACGCGGCGCGCTGGTGGTCACCGCCGACCATGGCAACCTGGAAATGATGCGCGACCCGGTCACCGGCCAGCCGCATACCGCGCACACGGTAGGTCCGGTGCCGTTGGTGTACGTCGGCGAACGCGGCGACGTGGCGTTGCGCGCAGGTGGCTCGCTGCGCGACGTCGCCCCGACCGTGCTCGACCTGCTTGGCCTGCCGAAGCCGGATGCGATGACCGGCCGCAGCCTGTTCGCGCCCGGCTGATGCGCGTCGCGCGCCGCCCCGGGTGGCTGACGGCGGCCGTGCTCGCCAGCGTGCTGGCGGGGGTGGTCGTGCCGGCGCAGGCGCAGAGCAGCCGCGAAACGCAGCGCAAGCTCGAGAAGGTCAACAAGGAGCTCAAGGCGGTTGCCGCCGAACGCCGCCAGATCGAAGGCAAGCGCGGCGATGCCAGTCGCCAGCTGCGCCAGGTCGACGAGAAGGTCGGGGCCTCGACCCGCAGCCTGCGCGAGACCGAGGCCGAACTCGCGCGGCAGCAGGCGGCGCTGGCGGAACTGCGCGGCAAGCGCGATGTCCTGCAGGTGTCGCTGGCCGCGCAGCGCAGCGAACTGGGCCAGCTGCTGCGGGCCGCCTACGCCATCGGCGACGACGCCCCGCTCAAGCTGATGCTGTCGCAGGACCAGGTCGCCGAGGCCGGCCGCGCGCTGGCCTACCACCGCTACCTGCAGCGCGATCGCACCGAACGCATCGGCGCGCTGACCGTCGAGCTGGCCGAGCTGGAGCGCGTCGAACACGAGATCACCCGGCGCCAGGCCGCGCTGGATGCGGCCAAGGCCACGCAGCGGGCGCAGTTGGCCGAACTCGAACGCGACCGCCGCGAACGCAGCGCCACCGTCGCCCAGCTCGACAAGCGCTACCAGGACCGGCGCGACCGCGAAAAGGCCCTGGGTCGCGATGCCAAGTCGCTGCAAACCCTGCTGGAGCGGCTGCGCGTCGCCGCGGCCAAGGCTGCCGCGCAGCGCCGCGCCGCCGAGGCGGCAGCGGCTGCACGCGCGAAGGAAGACGGCGGAGCGAAGCCGGGGCACAAGGCGCCGCCACCGCCGATCGAAGTAGCCACGACCGCACCGATCAAGGTCGGCGGACTCGGCTGGCCGGTGTCCGGCACCCTGGTGGCCGGCTATGGCGCGGCCATGCCCGACGGCCACAAGAGTTCGGGCGTGCTGATCGGCGCGCCCGCCGGCACCACCGTCAAGGCGGTCGCCGACGGCACCGTGGTGTTTTCCGAATGGATGACCGGCTATGGCCTGATCCTGATCATCGACCACGGCAACGGCTACATGAGCCTGTATGCCTACAACGATGCGCTGCTCAAGGACGCCGGTGCGCAGGTCAGGCGCGGCGACCCGGTCGCGAGCGTCGGCAACTCCGGCGGCCAGGGCCGGCCCGCGCTGTACTTCGAGCTGCGCCGCAACGGCGACCCGGTCAACCCGAACAGCTGGCTGCAGAAACGCTAGGCAAGGCCGGCGCAGTACAGGATCGTCGTTCCGGTTGCAGCGGGAATCCCGGGCTGTTCAGGCCTTCCTTAACGGAACGTCCGCCGCACCCCGCATAATCGCAGAACCCGCGCCCGGCCTGGTGGTCCAACGCGCGTCCACGCCACGATCTTCCGCGGAGCCCTGCATGCGTCGTTCCCTTTCGATCCTCGCCATTGCCCTGTTGCTGGCCCGGCCCGCATTCGCACAGGAGCGGCCGGCGGATGCATCGGGCGGGGAACCTTCCGCGGACGCCGTCGCTCCCGGCGACGATGCCGAAGCGGCCGAGAGCGCGGCCAGCGCGGTGCCGCTCGACGAGATCAGGCGCTACGTGCTGGTTTACAACGCGATCAAGGAAGCCTACGTCGAACCCGTCGACGACAAGGAGCTGATGGGGTCGGCGATCCGCGGCCTGCTGCTCGACCTCGACCCGCACAGCGCCTACCTCGACAAGGACGACGCCGAAGCCTTCGACGAAGACACCAATGGCGCCTACGACGGCATCGGCGTGGAGGTGCAGCAGTTGCCCGACGGCAAGGTCAAGGTGATCGCGCCAATAGACGACACGCCGGCCGCGCGCGCCGGGATCAAGGCCGGCGACACCATCATCGCCGTCGACGGCAAGACCCTGACCCCGGCCAGCGCCGCCGGCCAGGGGCCGCTGCGCGGCGAACCGGGCAGCACGCTCAGGCTCACCATCGTGCGCGAGGGCGAAGCCAAACCGCTGCAGATCAGCGTCACCCGCGGCACCATCAAGGTCGCCAGCGTGCGCGGACGGATGCTGGAACCGGGCTACGCCTACATCCGCATCAGCGCATTCCAGGCCGATACCGCCGCCGACTTCGAGTCGACGCTCAAGCGCCTGCAAGCCGGCAGCGGCGACCGGCTGTGCGGGCTGGTGCTGGACCTGCGCAGCAACCCCGGCGGGCTGTTGACCACGGCGGTGCAGATCGCGGACGACCTGCTCGACAAGGGCGGCATCGTCAGCACCCGCGGACGCACCCCGATCAGCGACGCGAAGTTCTCCGCCACTCCCGGCGACCTGATGCACGGCGCGCCGGTCGTGGTGCTGGTCGACGCGGGTTCGGCCAGCGCCTCGGAAGTGCTCGCCGGCGCGTTGCACGACAACAAGCGTGCGCGCGTGGTCGGCAGCCGCACCTTCGGCAAGGGCTCGGTGCAGACCCTGCTGCCGCTGGACAACGGCGACTCGGTGAAGCTCACCACCGCGCGCTACTACACGCCCAGCGGCAAGTCGATCCAGGCGCGCGGCATCGAGCCGGACGTGGTGCTCAGGCCCGAAGGCAAGGACGGCGCCGCCACGCGCGCCGACTATGCCGAAGCGCTGCTGCCCGGCCACCTGCACGGCGACGAGGAAGTCGCCGGCAGCAACGCCGGCGACGTGCTCGACGGCGACGCGCCGATCGCGGCGGCACTGGCCGAACTCAAGAAGCCGACGGCCGCCGCCGGTGCCGGAGCAGCTGCGCGCGATTGATCCGGCGCGCATCGCGGCTGCAGCCCCCGATTGCCGTTCCCGGACAGGCGCCTTGAAACTGGGCCGTCAGCCGTCAGCCGTCAGCTTTTGCTTCTCCTGAACCCTGAATCCCCACGCCCGTCGGCAGACCCGGAGGGCGCCGCACAGGATGTGCGCCGCCCTCCGGGTCTGCCGACGACACGGGCGGTTTCGATCCCGTGAAGCAGGGCCGGAACGCCTTTTCGTAGGAGCGGCTTCAGCCGCGAGCCTTTCGCAAGCCGCCGCCGTCTGCCTGCCCCGGGGAGCTCGCGGCTGAAGCCGCTCCTGCACGAAAGAGACGCCGCAGCAACAAACAGGCGCCGCGGGACCACAAGACCCGCCGACTGGCGGAGAATGCGCGGATGAATGACGACAAGGGCGCGCGACCGCGCGCGATCGCAGCGCAGGTGCTCGATGCGGTGCTGCATCGCGGGCGTTCGCTGAAAGCCGAACTGGCGCAGGCGCTGCCGGCGCTGGCCGACGTGCGCGACCGCGCGCTGGTGGAGGCGATCTGCTTCGCCGCGCTGCGCCAGCAGGCGCGGGCGGACGCGGCGCTGCGGGCGTGGGTGCCGCGGCCCCTGGGCAAGCGCGATGGCGAACTGCGCGCGCTGCTGCACGCCGGCTTCGCCCAGCTCGATCCGCTCGGGCTGCCGCCGCATGCGGCGGTGGACGCGACGGTGGGCGCCGCGCGCGTGCTCGGCCGCGCGCACCAGCGCGGGATGGTCAATGCACTGCTGCGGCGCGCGCAGCGCGAGGGATTGCCCGCCGCACCGGCCGACGCCGCGTGGCCGGCGTGGCTGCGCGAACGCCTGCGCGCGGATTGGCCTGACGATTACGACGCGATCGTCGCGGCCAGCGCGGCACCGGCGCCGATGTGGCTGCGGGTCAATCGCCTGCATGGCAGCCGCGACGACTACGCGGCGCGGCTGCGCGAAGCCGGGATCGCGGCGACGGCCGACGATGCGCTGGCCGATGCGCTGCGGCTCGACGAACCGGTTGCGGTCGCCGCGCTGCCCGGGTTCGACCGCGGCGATGTTTCGGTGCAGGACGGCTCCGCGCAGGCGGTGGCCGACGCGCTGGCACCGGATGCACCGGCTTCGGGGCGGCGCGTGCTCGATGCCTGTGCGGCACCAGGCGGCAAGGCCGCGCACCTGCTCGAACGCGACCCGTCGCTGCAGCTGACCGCGCTCGACGTCGATCCCAAACGCCTCGAACGCGTGCGCGACACCCTGGCGCGCCTCGGCGTCGGCGCAGGCGCCACGCTGCGCGCGGCCGATGCGGCGGCGCTTGCCGCGGATGCGCCGGGGGCGTGGTGGGACGGCGTGCCGTTCGATGCGGTGCTGCTCGACGCACCGTGTTCGGCCACCGGCATCGTGCGCCGCCAGCCGGACGTGCTGCTGCACCGTCGCGCCGCCGATCTTGGCGCGCTGTCCGCGCTGCAGGCGCGCCTGCTCGACGCCGCGTGGCGGGTCCTCGCGCCCGGCGGCACGCTGCTCTACGCGACCTGCTCGGTCCTGCGCGCCGAGAACGCCGCGCAGGTCGACGCCTTCCTCGCGCGCACCGCGGACGCCGTGGCCGAACCGCTGGACGACCGCTTCGGCCGCGTGTCTGGCGCCGGCCGACAGCGCCTGCCGGGCGAGCGTGGCATGGACGGCTTCTTCTACGCGCGCCTGCGCAAGCGCTGAGCGCCGAGCGTCGCCTGCCGACCGCTGAGCGCGGATCGCCGAGCGCCACCGCCGCCGGCGACGGAAATCCGACACCGCGCGTGCTTATCATCCGCGCCATGCTGAAAACTTCACAGTCGCGTGAACTCTGGCTGCTGGCTTGCGTGGCGCTGCTGGTGATCGGCACCGGCATCGGCCTGCGCGCGCCGTGGCCGGCCGACGAGCCGCGCTTCGTGCTGGTCGCCCAGCAGATGTGGACGTCGGGCGACTGGTGGTTCCCGCATCGCGGCCAGGAGCTGTATTCGGACAAGCCGCCGCTGTTCTTCTGGCTGCTCGGCGCCAGCTACGCGCTGGTGCGCGACTGGACCGTGGCCTTCCTGCTGCCGTCGCTGCTGGCCGCGCTGGGCACGCTGTGGCTGACGTACGACCTTGGCAAGCGGCTGTGGGGGCACCGGGCAGGCTTGTGGGCCGCCGCGGCGGTGCTGTGCGCGTTCCAGTTCGTCTACCAGGCCAAGCGCGCGCAGATTGATCCGACGGTAGTGTTCTTCATCACCCTCGGGTTCTACGGCCTCGGCCGGCACCTGCTGCTCGGGCCGCACTGGCGCTGGTTCTGGGCCGGGTGTTTCGCCGCGGGACTGGGGGTGATCAGCAAGGGCGTGGGCTTCCTGGCGCTGCTCGCGCTGCTGCCCTACGCGTGGATGCGCTGGCGCGGCTGGTCGGGCTTGAGCACGCCGGCCCCGCGCGGCGCCGGGCGCTGGCTGCTGGGCGCGGCTGCGTTCCTGGCCGCGATCGGGCTGTGGCTGGGACCGATGCTGTGGATGGCGCTGGCGGGCGGCGACCCGGCGCATCGCGCCTACGTCGACGACCTGCTGTTCCGCCAGACCGCCACCCGCTACGCCGAGCCGTGGCACCACAGCCAGCCGCCCTGGTACTTCGTCCGGGTGGTGGCGGTGTCGTGGCTGCCGTTCTCGCTGCTGCTGCCGTGGCTGTTCAAGCCGTGGCGCGAGGCGTGGCGGGCGCGCGACGCGCGGGTGTGGTGGCCGTTGGCGACCTGCGTGCTGGTGGTGCTGTTCTTCAGCCTGAGCAGCGGCAAGCGCGACATGTACATCCTGCCGGCGCTGCCAATGCTGGCGCTGGCGGCCGCGCCGTTTTTGCCGGAGATGCTCGAGCGCCGCGGCGTGCGCCGTGCGCTGTTCGCGCTGTCGCTGGGCCTGGGGCTGGGCTTGCTGGCTGCCGGCGCGGCGGCGCTCGTGGCGGAGCCGGGATTCGAACTGAAGCTGGAAGCCGGGCGCGGCATGGGCGGCGGCCAGGACGGCCTGTGGTGGGCGCTGGCGGCGATGGGCAGCGCGATCACCGCCGCCGCGCTGTGGCTGCAGCCGCGGCGCGCGGTGGCGCTGACCGCAATCATGATCGCGGTGCTGTGGTGCGGCTGGGGGCTGGCTATCGCGCCGCAGCTCGATGGCGAAAGTTCGTCGCGCGACCTGATGCGCGAGGTGCGCGCACTGGTCGGGCCGGACGTCGAAGTCGGGCTGGTGGCGTGGCGCGAACAGAACCTGCTGCAGGCGCGCGGGCCGACGGTGGAGTTCGGCTTCAGGCGCACGCCGGTGCAGCAGTGGAACGCGGCCGTGGCCTGGGCATCGCAGGCACCGCAGGCGCGGCGGCTGTTCGTGCGCGAGGTGCCGGAGCTGGCCGACTGCCTGCGGCGCGCGCGCGCGCAGCCGGTGGGCACCGCCAACCGGCGGACCTGGCGGCTGGTGTCTACGCCGGACATCCCGGGCGACTGTCGCGTGCTGCCCGAAACCGCGGGCGTCGCCGGCGAGCCGGATCCCGACGACGCCTGATCAGCAGGCATTTCGCGTCCGCCGTGATTCCGCGCGCTGCGGCCGGCCTCCGCCTTTGCCAGCCGCGCCGCGCCACGCCACGAACGCGCGCTGGACGCCCGTCGCGTCCAGCGAGCACCTGAATGGATGCCGTGATCCCCGCCCGCGCGGCAACGACGGGCGCGGACAGCCTATGCGGCTCTTTCCCGGTTCCGGTGGGCCGGTCGCAGGTCGGGCAGCGGATGCGCGGCGAACTCCGCCAGGTGCCGGTCAAGCCCGGCCGCGCTGCGGACCCGGTCGCTGGCGACGGTCTCGGCCAGCAGTCGTTCGTTCGGGCTCTCGCCCGCTTCGTGGCGTTCGCGGTGGTAGAGGTGCGTGGCCAGTCCGGCAAAGCGCAGCGACCGCCGCTGCAGGCCGGCGTGGAAGGCGCGCAGCGCCAGGTCGCTGTCCTCGCGGCCCCAGCCCTCGAAGCGCTCGTCGAAACCGTTGATCGCCACCAGGTCGGCGCGCCACCAGCCCTGGTTGCAGGTCTTGATCGCGCGGCGGCTCTGGCTGCGCGAAGCGCGCAGCGACAGCGCTGCCAGCGGTGGAACGCGAAGCGTGTGGCGCCGGCGTGCCAGCCCGCGGTCGAAGAAGCCCAGCGCCTGCTTGTCGCCTTCCAGCAGCCGCTGGCAGCCGCAGGGGTCGGTGAGCACCCGCATTCCCTGCACGAAGCTGCCCGGCATCGCCGCGCGCTGGTGGTCGGCGACGAACATCGGATGGGCCAGCATGTCGCCGTCGAGCAGCAGCACGTAGTCGCCGCTGGTCGCGGCGATCGCCCGGTTGCGCGCCAGGGCCACGCGAAAGCCGCGGTCCTCGATCCAGCTGTGGCGCAGGGGCACGGGGTAGTCGCGGGCGGCTTCATGGATCACGGCGCGCGTTTCCGCGCCCGAGCCGTCGTCGGCCACGATCACTTCGTGCGGCAGGACATGCTGGCGCGCCAGCGCAGCCAGCGCCAGTCGCAGCGCGCGGGGCCAGTTGTAGGTGGTGATGACGACGCTGCAGCGGTCGGGGTGCGGGGACATCTGGGGGAGGAATGTGGCCAGCCCGGCAAAAATAACGCGCTGGCGTCACGTGTCCAGTGTCTGTCGCCAGGCCTGGAACATCAGCACACCCCACAGATGGGTATGCCACTTGCGCTGGCCGGCCTGGAATTCGCGCCACAGCGCGCGAACGGGTGCCGGATCGAAATGCCCCTCCTCGTGCAGCCGGCGTTCATCGAGCTGGGCTTCGGCCCAGTCGCGCAGCGGGCCGCGCAGCCAGTCGCCCACCGGGGCACCGAAGCCCGACTTCGGCCGGTGCACCAGCGCCTCGGGCAGGTAGCGGCCGAGCAGGCGCTTGGGCAGGTGTTTGAGGGTGCCGCCCTGCCATTTCATGGCCAGCGGCAGCGACCAGGCGAACTCGGCAACCCGCCAGTCCAGCAGCGGCGCGCGCGCCTCCAGCGACGCCGCCATGCTCGCGCGGTCGACCTTGGCGAGGATGTCCTCGGGCAGGTAGCAGGCAAAGTCCAGCGCCATCAGCGCGTCGGCCGCGGTGCCGTTGCGCGGCAGCGCCGAGGGGCTGTCGTAGGCGGTGGACAGCCGATGCGCGCCGATGACGACGGCCTCGGGATCGCGCCAGCGCTGCACGCGCTGGCGGGCGGCGCCCTGCAGGCCATCGGCGGCAAGCGCGGCACGCAGCGCGGCCAGCCCGCCCAGCCGCGCGGCCTCGCCGCGATCATGGCCGAGCGTCCTGCGCAGCGGTGCGGGCACGCGCGCCATGTTCCGGTGGTTGCGCAGCGCGCGCGCGTAGCGGCCGTAGCCGAAGAACAGTTCGTCGCCGCCGTCCCCCGACAGCGCCACGGTGACGTGGCGGCGGGTCATCCGGCACAGCAGGGCCATCGGCAGCTGCGAGGAATCGGCGAAGGGCTCGTCGAACACCCGCGGCATCGCCGGCACGAGGTCGAGCGCGGCGTGGCCGTCCACGTGCAGCTCGGTGTGCTCGGTGCCCAGGTGGCGGGCGACCGCGGCGGCGTGGGCGCTTTCGTCGTGCACGGCGTTGTCGAAGCCGATCGAGAAGCTGCGCACCGGCCGCGGCGACTGCGCCTGCATCAGCGCGGTGACCAGCGAGGAATCGGTGCCGCCCGAGAGGAAGGCGCCCAGCGGCACGTCGGCTTCCATGCGCAGCGCGGTGGCATCGCGCAGCAGCGCGTCGAGCGCGTCGAGTGCGGCGGCCTCGTCGCCGTCGAATCCGCGCGCGATCATTGCCTCCTGCCGCTCGCGCGCGTTCCACCAGGCCTGCTGGTCGCGCGCCGGATCATGGCCCGCCGCGCCGCCGGCCAGACGCCGCGCGTCGACGCGCAGCAACCTGCCGGCGGCGAGCTTGTGCACGCCGCGCAGGATCGCGTGCGGCGCCGGGATGTAGTCGAAGCGCAGCAGCAGGGCCAGCGCGTCCGGGTCGACCGCGGCCGACAGCGCCGGGTGCGCGCGCAGCGCCGCCAGCTCGCTGCCGAATACGAAGCTGCCGTCGCCGCTCCAGCCGTAGTACAGCGGCTTCTTGCCGACGCGGTCGCGCGCCAGCCACAGCGCACGCGCGCGTGTGTCCCAGGCGGCGAAGGCGAACATGCCGTTGGCGCGGGACAGCGCTTCATCCACGCCCCACTGCGCGATCGCCGCCACCAGCACCTCGGTGTCGGAGTGGCCGCGGAAGCCGTGGCCGAGCGCCGCCAGTTCGGCGCGCAGCGCGGCGTGGTTGTAGATCTCGCCGTTGTAGGCCAGCTGCCAGCGGCCGTCGGCCGAGGCCATGGGTTGGTGGCCGAGCGGGCTCAGGTCCAGGATCGACAGGCGCCGGTGTGACAGCACCAGCCCGGCGTCGGCGTCGACCCAGGTGCCGGCGTCGTCGGGTCCGCGGTGGGCGATGGCGGCGCCCATCGCGGTGCCCAGCGCATGGAGGACGCTGGCGTCGTCGGGGTGGGGCGCCCAGGCGCCTGCAATTCCGCACATGCCGGCGGCTTCAGTCGTTCGAAGCGGCGGGCGGTGCCGGCGTCGCCAGCGGCTGCCCGTTCTGCAGCAGCCAAAGCATGATGGTTTTCTGGCGCACGTAGTTGGCGCGCACGTAGGCGTAGACCAGGCCGTGCCAGCCATCGCGGAAACCGCCGCGCAGCAGGTAGCCGCGCCAGAAGCGCCACGCCGGCGACACCACCAGCTTGCCCAGCGACGCGCGCTTGCCGCGGGCGAAATCGTGCTCGGCCATCATCCGCGCATAGCGCTGGGTCTTGGCCAGCTGCTGTTCGAACGAGCGATAGGGGAAGTGGACGAGGTCGCCGGCCAGCGTGCGCACGGGGCCGTCGACGCTGGCCGCTTCGTGGACTTCGCGGCTGCCGCGCCAGCCGCCGCGGCGGCGGTCGAACAGCCGCAGCACGCGATCGGGGTAGGCGTTGCCGTGGCGCAGGAAGCGGCCGAAGTAGTGGTCCAGGCGGGCGAAGCGATAGCCCGCGGCATCGTCGAAGCCGGCCCGGCGGGCGGCCTCGATCGACCCGCGCAGCGTATCGCCGACGCGCTCGTCTGCGTCCACGCACAGCACCCAGTCGTGGCGCGCCTGTTCGACCGCGAACGCCTTCTGGCTGCGGAAGCCGTCGAAGCGGCGCTGCAGCACGCGCGCACCCGCCGCGCGGGCGATGTCGGCGGTGCCGTCGGTGGAAAACGAATCGACCACCACGATCTCGTCGCAGAACGACAGCGACGCCAGGCAGTCGCCGATCCGGTCGGCCTCGTTGAACGCGATAATGCAGGCCGAGATCGCGGGCCTGGGGCGAGAGGATGCGTTGATGGCGGATTACCTGTTGTTCGCGACCGAGCGCTACGCGCTGCCCATCCTGCAGCCGCTGGCCGATGCGCTGCAAGACGCCGGCCACGCGGTGCACGCCTGGCTGGTCGACGGCGCCGCGGGCGCGTCGCTGCCAGCGCCGGTGCGCAGGATCGATACCGCGCGCGCGGCCGTGGCGCTGCGCCCGCGCGCGGTGTTCAGCGCGGCCAACTGGGTGCCGTCGTTCGTCGCCGGGGCCAAGGTGCAGCTGTTCCACGGCTTCAACGTCGAGAAGCGCGAGGACGCGCGCGGCCACTTCCGCGTGCGCGGGCTGTTCGACCTGTACTGCACCCAGGGGCCGGCGACGACCGCCCCGTTCCAGGCCCTGGCCGACCGGGCGGGGCACTTCAAGGTGGTCGAGACCGGCTGGCCGAAGCTCGATCCGCTGTTCGCGCCGGACGATCCGCTGGCCGAGCGGCTGCGCGCGGCGGCCGGCGGGCGCGGCGTGGTGATGTTCGCCTCCACCTTCACCGAGCGCCTCAGCGCCGCCCCGCACCTGTACGACGCAATTGCCGCGCAGGTCGCCGCGGGCGAACGCTACTGGCTGCTGACCCTGCATCCCAAGTGCGCGCCGGAATGGGTCGCGCGCTACCGCGCGCTGGCCGGCGACAACGCGTGCTTCGTCGAAACCGAACAGCTGGTCAGCGCCGAGCGCGCCGCCGACGTGCTGCTGGCCGACACGACATCGGTCGTCAGCGAGTTCGTGGTCCAGCGCAAGCCGGTGGTCACGTTCCGCAACCGCGCGCCGAAGCCGCACATGCTCGATTTCGACGACCCGGCGGCGCTGCCGGCCATGCTGGCGCGCGGCTTCGCGCCGACGCAGGACCTGCTCGCCGCCTTGGCCGCGTATGCCGAGCGCATCCATCCGTATCGCGACGGCCAGTCCTCGCAGCGGGTGATTGCCGCCACCGACGCCCTGCTCGCGGGGACGCTCGGGCCGCTGCGCCGACGCCCGGCCGGCGCGTGGTTGCGAAGCCTGCAGATTCGCCGGGAACTGGGTTACTGGGGCCCGGCGGCGCGCTGAAGCCGGGATCCGGCGCCGGCTACCAGCGCAGCGGCCGCCGCGCGACTTCGCGGCCCAGCCGCGCGCGCAGTGCCTGCGCCTGCGCCAGCGGCAGGTAGCGCAGGCGCAGCGGGCCGGACGCCGCGCCCGCGGTGTCCAGCCACAGCGTCGCCATGCCCAGGGACCGGTCGAGCGGCGACTGCCGCAGTTCCAGCGCCTGCAGCTTGTCGAGTTCGGCGAAGCGCCAGCGCCGCGACCACCAGCCGCTGCGCGCGGCGACCAGCCGGTCGTCGATCGCGTAGCCGGCGCGGCGCGCGTGCTGGCGGGCGACGAACACCGCCCACGGCAGCCACGCCAGCGCGGCCAGCCCCCACGCGCCGAGGCGCCAGCACAGCGCCGCGGCCAGCACCAGCGCGACCACCGCGCCCGGCAGCGACAGCCGCCACCACGCGCGCGGATGCAGCGGCTGCCAGCGTTCCGGCGGCCAGGCCGCGCCGGGCAGCAGGTTGCGGACCAGCGCGTCGCACGCGGCGGCGGTGGCGATCGGTGCCAGTTCGCGCAGGCCGCGACGCTGGTTGCCGTTCTCGGCCACGGCCGAATCGATGTCCAGCGTGCGGCGGCCGAACCAGCGGTGCAGCACGCTCTCGCGCAGCGTCCACGACTGGATCCGCCGCCGCGGCGCGCTGGTGCGCAGGCGGGTCAGCAGCCCGCGTTCGACGGTCAGGCGGCGGCCGTGTTCCTCCAGCCGGAAGCCCCAGTACTGCAGCAGCGCCAGCGCCACCGAGAACACCCGCAGCAGCACCGCGAAACCGAGCAACGCCGCGAGGATCGCGAGCGCGTATTGGCCGTAGCTGAAGTGGAGGTTGCCGAAGAACGCTTCCAGGCCGTGGCTCCAGCGGTCGGACACGTCGTCGGGCAGCTGCGGGTTGAGCTGCGAGAACGCCACCGCCGCGCCGCCGACGACGATCATGCCGCGATTGGAAATCAGGCCCAGGCGCAGCACCTCCGCCGGCGGCAGCGCGAGCAGCACCCGGCCTTCGGCCTTGTCGTCGGGCGCGGTGGCTTCGGCGACGGCCGGCGCGGGCGCCGCGGCCCCGCGTCGGCGCACCAGCGCCTCCAGCGCGATCGCATCATCGAGCTGCAGCACCCGCATCTGCGCCTCGGGCTTGTCGCCGCCGGCCGACTCCAGCCGCACCTCGGCCACGCCGAACAGCCGGTGTAGCAGCGACTGGTGGATGGCGACGTTGTGGATGCGCGAGAACGGCACCTGGCGCCGGCTGCGCTCGAGCAGGCCGCTGTCGATGACCACGCTGTCGGCGGTGATGCGGTAGCGGAACGTCAGGTAGCGCCACAGCGCCACCACCACGAACCCGCCTACCGCGATCAGCGACCACAGCTGGTTGCGGTCGCCGCGGCCGAGGAACACCAGCACCAGCAGCGGCACGACGAACTGCTTGAGCTGCTGCAGCAGCACGAACAGCCACGACATCGGGTGCAGCCGTCGCACCTCGCCGCTTGGTCCGCCCGCCGGCGCCCGCGGCGGACCGGGCTCAGTCGCCGGCGTCGTCATCGTCGTCGGTCTGGCGTGCGAGGTGGTCGCGCAGGCGTTCGGCGTCGGCGGCGTCGAGCCCGGACACCGACACCTCGCTGTGGCGCGTGCCGGCGGTGTGGATGACCAGCGTCGCCAGCCGGAAGTGCCGCTCCAGCGGCCCGCGGCGGATGTCCAGGTGCTGCACGCGCGAGCCGGGTACGCGTGTGTCGGAGAACCACAGGCGCCCGCGGCGCAGGCCGAAGCCGTCGCCGTCGAGCAGCCAGCGCGTGTGGCGGTAGCGGCGCCAGCCCAGCCACGCGCCGAACGCCGCTGCCGGCAGGACGCATGCCGGCAGCAGCCACGACAGCCAGGACGGCCGCGCGCTGAGGCAGAGCACCACCACGGCCACCGTCGCCGCGAGCGCGAAGCCGAGCGCAGTGGTGCCGACGAACAGCGTTCGCGCGCGCGCCGGCAGGGCCTGCCAGTCGTCCGGCGCCGGCGCCGGCGTGGCGTCCGCGGTCGGATTCGGTTCGCTCATCGCCGCCGCTCCAGGTCGCGATACGGATTGGCCTGCCCGCTGCCGGGCGGGCGCAGCGTGTAGCGCTTGTACGTCCACTGGTACTGCGCCGGGTCGCGGCGCGCGATCCGCTCGACCGCGGCGTTGAGCGCGGCGGCGGCCTCGGCCGGGTCCGGGCTGGCGATCGCCGCCGGTGCCGGCTCGAAGTGCAGCGCGAATTCCGGGCCCGAGCCGATGCGTTCGCAGTAGCCGAACAGCACCGTCGCGCCACTGCGTTCGGCCAGCCGGCCGAGCAGCGTCATGGTCAGCGCCTGCACGCCGAAGAACGGCGCGAACTCGCCGTCGCCGGCCTTGGGCTGCTGGTCGGGCAGGATGCCGGTGACGCCGCCGGCCTTGAGCAGCTTGAACAACTGGCGGACGCCTGCGCCCTCGGCGCGCACCTGGGTGACGCGGTCGCCGGTGTCGGCGCGCACGCGGCGCAGGAACGCCTCGCCCACGGCCGACTCGGGCGCGCGGTACAGGATCGCCAGCGGCGTGCGCGCGGCCAGCCACTGGTTGAGCAGTTCCCAGTTGCCGTAGTGCGGCGCCGCGACGATCACCCCGCGGCCGGAGGTGATCGCCGCGTCGAGCAGTTCCACCCCATCATGCGTGCGCAGCAACGCCAGGTTGTGCGCATGCGGCCGGGTCCAGAACCGCAGCGTCTCCAGGGCCTGGCGCGCGGTGGTGCGCAGCACGTCGCGCTGCAGCTCGGCGCGTTGCGGTGGCGGCAGGTCCGGACAGGCGAGCTCGAGGTTGCGCGCGGCAACCACGCTTTCGCGCGCGCCCGAGCGCAGCCAGCCCCAGGCCAGCGCGTCGCCCAGCCTGCGCAACCACGGCCACGGCAGGCGGCCGAGCGCGGCGGCGAGGGCGTACAGCAGCCAGGCAGCGAATCGGGTCATGCGGGGAGTGTAGCGGGGCGCAAACGGTGCTCCGGGTACGGGGAGGAGGCCAAGACCGCCCAAGCGCCCATCGCCGCCTTCGCGGGAATGACCCGCAAACGCTACGCTGCTCCCCAATCCCCAATCCCCAATCCCCAATCCCCAATCCCCAATCCCCAATCCCCAATCCCCAATCCCCAATCCCCAATCCCCATTCCGCCCCTGCCCATGCTCGCCCTCATCCAGCGCGTCACCTCCGCCAGCGTCACCGTCGACGGCACCACGGTCGGCGCCATCGGGCCCGGGCTGCTGGCGCTGGTCGGCATCGAACCCGGCGACGATGAACCACAGGTGGCACGGATGACCACGCGCCTGCTCGGCTACCGCGTCTTCGCCGACGATCAGGGACGCATGAACCGCTCGCTGGCCGACAGCGGCGGCGGTTTGCTGCTGGTCAGCCAGTTCACGCTGGCTGCCGACACCCGCTCCGGCATGCGGCCCGGGTTCAGTACCGCCGCCGACCCGGGCGAGGCTGAACGGATCTTCGGCCGGCTGCTTGAAAGCTGCAGGAAAAATCACCCGCCAGGGGTGGAAACCGGGCGTTTCGGTGCCCATATGGTGGTCAGCCTGGTCAATGATGGCCCGGTCACCTTCCTGCTCAAGGCGTAGGCCGTCCCGGACCCGATCCGCGGCGGACCCGGCCCCCGGCAGGGTCATTCCCGGCAGTCCGCGTCGCCAGGCCCCCTGGCCACCCGGTATAATGCAGGGTTCTCTTCACTGAATTTCTCCGGTGGCGCCCCACATGGCCAACGAACGTCAGGCCCCGCAGTCCGACATCAAGCAGCTGATCAGCAAGGGCCTGGAACAGGGCTACCTGACCTATGCCGAAGTCAACGACCACCTCCCCGACGACCTCGTCGATCCGGAGCAGATCGAAGACATCATCGGCATGATCAACGGCATGGGCATCGAGGTGCACGAAGTTGCGCCGGATGCCGACACGCTGCTGCTCGGCGACAACAACACCGGCAACCGCGAGGTCGACGATACCGCGGCCGAAGAAGCGGCGGCCACGCTGACCGCGCTCGACGCCGAGGGCGGTCGCACCACCGACCCGGTGCGCATGTACATGCGCGAGATGGGCACGGTCGAACTGCTGACCCGCGAAGGCGAGATCGCGATCGCCAAGCGCATCGAGGAAGGCCTCAACCAGATGCTGCTGTCGCTGGCCAGCTTCCCGTGGTCGGTGCAGCTGCTGCTGGAGGACTGGGAGCTGCACAAGGCCGGCAAGAAGCGCCTGGCCGAGATCGTGGTCGGCTTCAACGACGGCCTCGATGAAGAGCCCGAGCCGCCTGCGCCTGCGCCCGTGGCCAACGGCAAGGACAAGGACGACGACAGCGACGGCGACGAGGACAGCGACGAGGACGAGACCGAGGCCGAGGCCGAGGAAGCCGGTCCGACCGGTCCGGATCCGGTCGAGGTCGCGCGCCGCATGGACGAGTTGGCCGCGCTGTACGCCAAGTTCCAGAAGGTCTACGCCAAGAGCGGCGCCAGCGCCAAGCAGGCCGCCAAGCTGCGCGAGGAAATGGCCAACCTGTTCGTCAGCTTCAAGCTGCCGCTGCCGCTGGTGGACGTGCTGGTGCGCAAGCTGCGCGAAGTGCTGGGCGAGATCAAGGACCACGAGCGCCGCATCCTCGAACTGGCCACGCGCAAGGCCAAGATGCCGCGCAAGGATTTCATCCGCTCGTGGGAAGGCAACCAGACCAACCTCGAGTGGGTCGACGACGTGCTCAAGCGCAAGCAGAAGTGGTCGAGCGGCCTGCGCGAGGTGAAGGACCAGATCATCGCCCACCAGGAAGCCACCATCGCCATCGAGAAAATGATGCGCGTGGACCTGGTCGACATCAAGGACATCAGCCGCACGATGGCCTACGGCGAAGCCAAGGCGCGCAAGGCCAAGAAGGAAATGGTCGAAGCCAACCTGCGCCTGGTGATCTCGATCGCGAAGAAGTACACCAACCGCGGCCTGCAGTTCCTCGACCTGATCCAGGAAGGCAACATCGGCCTGATGAAGGCAGTGGACAAGTTCGAGCACCGCCGCGGCTTCAAGTTCTCGACCTACGCGACGTGGTGGATCCGCCAGGCGATCACCCGCTCGATCGCCGACCAGGCGCGCACCATCCGCATCCCGGTGCACATGATCGAGACGATCAACAAGTTGAACCGCATCTCCCGCCAGATGCTCCAGCAGTTCGGCCGCGAAGCGACGCCGGAAGAGCTGGCGAAAGAGATGGACATGCCCGAGGACAAGATCCGCAAGGTCATGAAGATCGCCAAGGAACCGATCTCGATGGAGACCCCGATCGGCGACGACGAGGACTCGCACCTGGGCGACTTCATCGAGGACACCAACGTGATGTCCCCGATCGACACCACCACCGACATCAACCTGTCGGAAACCGTGCGCGACGTGCTCGCCGGCCTGACCCCGCGCGAGGCCAAGGTGCTGCGCATGCGCTTCGGCATCGACATGAACACCGACCACACGCTGGAAGAAGTGGGCAAGCAGTTCGACGTCACCCGCGAGCGCATCCGCCAGATCGAAGCCAAGGCGCTGCGCAAGCTGCGCCATCCGAGCCGGTCGGAGCAGCTGCGCAGCTTCCTCGACATCGAGTGACGCGGTTGTTTGTCGCTGCAATGGAAAACCCCGCACTCGCGGGGTTTTTCTTGTGCCGTTCCACTTTTGCAGGAGCGCCCCATGGCCGCGCGCTCTTCCATTCCACGCAACCTTGATTGCCCCACGAAAGAGCTCGCGGCCATGGGCCGCTCCTACGGGACCATGGAAATCAGGTGCTGTAGAAGAACTGCTCGTGCACGATCCTGCCGTCCCACACCCTGCAGGCGCTGATCTCCTGCATCGGCACGCGGCCCGTCGACCTGCAGGCCGCATCGAGGCTCGAGGCAATGCTGAGCCAGTCGCCGGCAACGACTCGATCGCTCATCGTGCCCCCAGGGATGGCCTCGATGTCCTCGGCCCGCTTGCGCGCCTTTTCGCGGATCGCGTCCAGCACCTTGACGTTGCCCGGTGCGCCACCGCGCTGCCGACAGCCCGCTGCCGGTCGGACCGGGGAACAAGCCGCATGACTGCAGCCATGGCGCTCCTCTAAACTGCGCGCCGTACGGGCCTATAGCTCAATGGTTAGAGCGCGGGACTCATAATCCCTCGGTTCCAGGTTCGAGTCCTGGTGGGCCCAGAACCTCATCACCACCCTGGACACCGCGGCGACGAATTCCGGGTGCAGGCAAGGTAAAGTTGCGGCATGGCTGTCTGGTCGATCGTGTTGCGGTTGCTGCTCGCTGCGGGGCTGATCCTGAACGGGTCGGGTTACGCGGTGGCGGCCGTGCACATGCAGGTGGGGCACATGGCGTTGGCCGACGCCGGCGGGCATGCCGATGCCGGCGTGGACGCATCGCGCGTTGAACACCATCCGACCACGATGCCAGCACCCGAAACCGGCTGCGAGGAAATGGGCAGCCATACGACGAGGATGGCATCCGGAGACTCGCCTCCGGGTTGCTGCCAGTCCGACGCCTGCGGCTGCCTGTGCGTCAATCCGGCCTGCGTGGCGATGCCCGCGCTTGCGATCATGGCGACAATTCCGGGCGGCACCGACATGCCGCAGGCCATGGACCTCGGCCGGCCGGCGCCGGCCTTGCAGGGCGTGATCCGGCCTCCCATCGGCTGATGGCCCCGGGCGCGCATCGCGCCCTTCCCGCCTGTCCGTTGCCTGCCGCGATTGCGCGGCGGCATCCCCGCACGGTCCTGCGCGATGCAGCCTTCCGGCTGGCGCCAGGCCCCGACGCTTCCATGGAGTGCTCCATGTCATCCGATTTTTCCGGCGCCGGATCCGGCGCCTTGTCCCGGCCTTCCCGGCGTCGTTTCGTGCAGGGCCTTGCCGCAGGCGGCGTCGTCGCTGGCCTGGGCCTTTGGCCGAAGGCCTCCTGGTCGGCGGCCGCGCCCGGCCGGCCCGTGGTGCTCACCGGCACCCGGTTCGACCTTGCCATCGGCGAGACCCCGGTCAACTTCACCGGCCGCGTGCGTCCGGCGGTCACCGTCAACGGTTCGCTGCCTGCGCCGATCCTGCGCTGGCGCGAGGGCGACACCGTGACCCTGCGCGTGGCCAACCATTTGCCGCATGGCTCGATCCACGGCCATGACACGTCCATCCACTGGCACGGCATCCTGCTGCCGGCCAGCATGGACGGCGTGCCGGGCCTGAGCTTCGACGGCATTGCGCGCGGCGATGCCTACCAGTACCGCTTCCACGTTGGCCAGGGCGGCACCTACTGGTACCACAGCCATTCCGGATTCCAGGAACAGGCGGGACTGTACGGCGCGATCATCATCGATCCGCTTGCACCCGAACCGTTCTCGTACCAGCGCGATTACGTGGTGCTGCTGTCGGACTGGACCGACCTCGACCCGGCCGCGCTGTTCTCGCGGCTCAAGAAGATGTCGGACTACGACAACACCTACAAGCGCACCGTCGGCGACTTCCTGCGCGATGCCAGGACGAAGGGGCTGGCCGCGACGGTCGACGACCGCAGGCTGTGGGGCGAGATGCGGATGACGCCGACCGACCTGTCCGACGTCAACGCCAACACCTACACCTACCTGATGAACGGCACCACGGCGTCGGGCAACTGGACCGGCCTGTTCCGCCACGGCGAGAAAGTGCGGCTGCGCTTCATCAACGGTTCCGCGATGACCCACTTCGACGTGCGCATCCCCGGCCTGAAGATGACGGTGGTGGCCGCCGACGGCCAGTACGTGCACCCGGTCAGCGTCGACGAATTCCGGATCGCGACCGCGGAAACCTTCGACGTGATCGTCGAGCCCAGCGGCCAGGACGTGTTCACCATCTTCGCCCGGGACATGGGACGCACCGGTTACGTCAGCGGCAGCCTCGCGGTGCGCGAAGGCCTGCGCGCACCGGTGCCGGAACTCGGTCCGCGCCCCTTGCTGACCATGGACGACATGGGCCATGGCGGCATGAACCACGGCGGGATGGATCATTCCGGTGGGCACGGCGCAGCGACAACCACGCACGATGCGGGCGCGGGCATGGATCATCCCGGGCACGACATGGCCGCGATGGCCGGCGGCTCGATGGCCGGCATGGATCACGGCGGCGGCGCGATGCAGGCCCACCCGGCCAGCGAAGCCGGCAACCCGCTGATCGACATGCAGACCATGGCGCCGCTGCCGAAGCTGGACGACCCGGGCATCGGCCTGCGCGACAACGGACGCAGGGTGCTGATGTATGCCGACCTGAAAAGCACGTTCGCCGATCCCGATGGCCGCGACCCGGGCCGCGAAGTCGAACTGCACCTGACCGGGCACATGGAGAAGTTCGCCTGGTCGTTCAACGGCCGGAAGTTTTCGGACGCCGAGCCGCTTCGCCTGACCTACGGCGAGCGGATGCGCATCGTGCTGGTCAACGACACGATGATGACGCACCCGATCCACCTGCACGGCATGTGGAGCGACCTGGAGGACGAGCACGGGAACTTCCACGTGCGCAAGCACACCATCGACATGCCGCCGGGCAGCAGGCGCAGCTATCGGGTCCGTGCCGATGCGCTGGGCCGCTGGGCCTACCACTGCCATCTCCTCTACCACATGGAAGCAGGAATGATGCGCGAAGTGCGGGTGGAGGGATGAGCATGCATGCTTCCACCGCCAGGGCGTCTGCTGCGCGCCTGCACGGCGGGCTGCTGGCCACTGCAACCGCGCTGGCCCTGCTGCCGTGCGCGGCGCTGGCGCAGCAGCACGATCACGCCGGCGCGCACGCGGCGGAGACCGCGACGCATTCGCATGCCCGCGAACCGGCCGCTGCGGCGCTACCGGCCAGCGCGCGTGCGGAGCAGGCAGCCGGACAGGTGTCCACACCCGAAGCGGCCGCGCAGATGGACCATGCGGCGATGGGCCGCCGCGTGCCGGCCACGCCGGTGGATCACTCCGGCATGGACCACGCGGCCCACGCACCCGCAGATGCGGAAGCGGTGTCGGCAAACGATGGCGCGGCGGAGGATCACGCCGCAATGGATCACGCCACGATGGATCACGCCGCAATGGGCCACGCCGCGCCTTCGGCGCCGGCCGTGCCCGCGCAACCGCAATCGACGGAGCATCCAGGGATGGACCACGCCGGCATGGATCACTCGGGCATGGACCACGGTGCGCGTGCGGCCGCGCCCACCGCACCGATCGAGCCGATCCCGACGCCGACCGATGCGGATCGTGCGGCGGCGTTCCCGCCCGTGCAGGGGCATCGCATGCACGACAACGGCATCCACAGCTACGTGCTGCTCGACCAGCTCGAAGCCTGGGATGCCGACCCGGGCACGGGTTTTGGATGGGCCGGCCAGTCGTGGATCGGCACCGATCTCGATCGCGTCTGGCTGCGCAGCGAGGGCGAGCGTGTCGATGGGCACACCGAAGCTGCCAGCGTGGAAGTGCTGTATGGCCGCAGCGTCGCCCGCTGGTGGGACGTGGTCGCGGGCATCCGCCACGACGTCCAGCCCGGGGGTTCGCAGGACTTCGCCGCGATCGGGCTGATCGGGTTGGCGCCGTACAAGTTCGAGGTTGCGGCAACCGCCTACATTGGGCAGTCGGGGCAGACGGCGGCCACGGTCGAAGTGGAGTACGAGACCTTGCTGACCAACCGCCTGATCCTGCAGTCGACGCTCGAAGCAACCGTTCACGGCCGGGACGATGCGCGTCGCGGCATCGGCTCGGGGCTTGGCACGGTCGAGGCCGGCCTGCGCCTGCGCTACGAGTTCACCCGCAGGTTCGCGCCGTACATCGGGGTCGTCCACGAACGCGCCTTCGGCGGCACTGCGGACCTGCGCCGTGGCGACGGCGAGCGCGTCGACGACACGCGGGTCGTGGCCGGCCTGCGGCTCTGGTTCTGACGGCGGGCTTCTTCCCCATCCATTGGCCGCCGCAACCGAAGGCGGCATGAGGAGTTTCCAGATGATTCAACGATCAATCGCACTGCTGGCCGTGATTCTCGTCGCCGGCACCATGGCCGCCTGCGCGCGCACGCCCGAAGCCGCGCCGACCATTCCAGGTAACACGGCATCTGCAGCGGCGGATGCCGTGGCGGCCGTCGCGCCGGATGTTGCCGCGACCGGATCGCTGCCCGTGGTGGTCGTCCACAAGAGCGAGAGCTGCGGGTGCTGCGGCCTGTGGGTCGAGCACATGCAGCAGGCCGGATTCCCGGTGCAGGTGCGCAACCTCGACAACGTCAATCCGGTCAAGGAGCGCGTCGGCGTGCCGTTCGGCAAGGGTTCGTGCCACACGGCGGAGGTCGGCGGGTACTTCGTCGAAGGGCATGTGCCGGCGGCGGACATCAAGCGCCTGCTGCTCGAACAGCCTGCGGCCAGGGGACTGGTGGTGCCGGGCATGCCGGCCGGATCGCCGGGCATGGAGATGCCCGACGGGCGCGTGCAGCCCTACGTCGTGGAGCTGGTCCGCGAAGACGGCGGCACCGAACCGTTCGCGCACCACGGGCAGTAGCTCGCATGCAGGTCGCGCGCCGTCCTCTTCGGACAAGGATGGCGGTCACGAAAAAGTGCCGCTGCGTCGCGCTGGCACGCGCGTTTACCTCCCGCTGATCCGCGCTTTCGTATAGTGCGCGCCCGCGCATTCGCGCATGAGGGCATCGGGTGCAACGTCGCGAAGTCATCCTTGCAGGACTGTCGCTCCCCCTGCTGTCGCTGGGCGGGACGCTGGAAACGTTTGCAGCACGTCGCGCACCGGTCGCCGCCGTGGCCGGGAGATTCGATGCCGGCACCGTCGCCGGACTTGCCCGCGCGCTTGCCGCACGCACCTACCGCGCGCCGGACAACGCACTGCCGCCGGCGCTGGCGAAGATCGGCTACGACCAGTACCGCGACTTCCGCTATCGCGCCGCGCGCGCGCTGTGGCGCGATGACGGGTTGCCGTTCCAGGCGCAGTTCTTCCATCGCGGTTTCCTGTTCAAGGACCGCGTTGACGTCTACACCGTGCACGACGGCCAGGCGACGCCGTTCGCGTTCTCCACCGACCTGTTCGACTACGCGCCACAGTCGGTGCCGGAGATCGGCGACGTCGGTTTCGCCGGCTTCCGCCTGCACGCGCCAATCAACCGTCCCGATCATTACGACGAACTGTGCAGCTTCCTGGGCGCCAGCTACTTTCGCGCGGTGGCCAGGGGCCTGAACTACGGCCTGTCGGCGCGCGGGCTGGCGCTGGGCACCGGCGAGCCGGCGGCGGAGGAATTCCCGCGCTTCACCACCTTCTGGCTGGAGCGCCCTGCGCCGGGCGCGCAGTCGATCGTGGTGCACGCGCTGCTCGACAGCCCGAGCGCGGCGGGCGCGTTCCGCTTCGCGATCGATCCGGGCGACGACACCGTGTTCGACGTCGACATGCGGCTGTATCCGCGCGTCGACCTCGTCCATGCCGGCATCGCGCCGCTGACCAGCATGTTCGAGTTCGATCCCAGCGATCGCATCGGTATCGACGACTACCGCCCCGCGGTACACGACTCCGATGGCCTGGCGATGCTCAACGGGCAGGGTGAACAGGCCTGGCGGCAGCTGCAGAATCCTGCGTCGCTGCAGCACAGCGGCTTCCAGGACATCGATCCGCGCGGTTTCGGGCTGATGCAGCGCAAGCGACGTTACGAAGACTTCCAGGACGCCGAGGCGCACTACGAGAAACGTCCGAGCGCGTGGGTCGAGCCGGTCGGCGACTGGGGCGAGGGCGAGGTACACCTCGTTGAAATCCCGACCGCCGACGAATACCACGACAACATCGTCGCGTTCTGGCGGCCGAAGCAGCCGATCGCCGCCGGCAAGGAGCATCGCTGGCGCTACCGCCTGCACTGGTGCGGCGAACACGCGTGGAAGCCGGAGCTGGCCACCGTGGCCGCGACCCGCATCGGCGCCGCGCACGACGGCGCGCGGCTGGTGGTGGTCGACCTTGCCGGCGGGCGTTTGTCGCAACTGGCCGATGGCGCGAAGCCGCGCGTCGACGTGGCCGCGTCGCAAGGCAAGCTGCGCAATCCGGTCGCGTACCGCAACGCCGATACCGGCACCTGGCGCATGAGCTTCGAACTCGAGCCGGGCAGCGCAGGCGTGAGCGAACTGCGCGCGCGCCTGGTCGACGCGCAGGGGCCGCTGTCGGAAACCTGGCTGTACCGGTGGATGGCGTGAGCGCCATCGAAGCGACGGGAAGCGTCGCACCGGCGCTGCCACCCGACGCACCGCTGGAGATGCCGGTGCAGTCGCTGCGCGAGGGCCGGCTGCGCGGGCGCCGCTTCCCGACCACGCCCGGCGGGATGGTCTGGCGCCGCGCCGCGGTGATCGGGGCCGCGGTGCTGCTCACGTTCGTGGCGACCTACCAGATCTGGTGGCTGCTGCGCGGCGACGGCACCGACGTGCTGGAGACGGCGCTGCTGGTGCTGTTCGTGTTCCTGTTCGCGTGGATCGTGCAGGCGTTCGTCGGCGCGCTCGCGGGCTTCGTGCTGATCGTCTCGAAGCGGCGCGCGCGACTGGGGCTGTCGGCGAGCAAGCCGATGCCCGCGCTGTCCTCGCGTACCGCGCTGCTGATGCCCACCTACAACGAAGACCCCGAGCGGCTGATGGCGGGGCTGCAGGCGATCCACGAATCGCTGGCCGCGACCGGGCAGCTGCAGCACTTCGACTTCTTCGTGCTCAGCGACACGCGCAAGCCGGACATCCAGCGCGCCGAGCGGATCGCACTGGACGCGCTGTGCCAGCGGCTGGGCGCCGATGCGCGGGTGTTCTACCGCCTGCGCGACGACAACCACGAGCGCAAGGCCGGCAACATCTCCGACTGGGTGCGTCGCTGGGGCGGCGCGTACCCGCGTTTCCTGATCCTCGATGCCGACAGCCTGATGACCGGCGACACCATCGTGCGCCTGGCCGGCGCGATGGAAGCCAACGACGACGTTGCCCTGATCCAGACCCTGCCGGTGATCGTCAACGGCAGCACCCTGTTCGCGCGCATGCAGCAGTTCGCCGGGCGCGTGTACGGCCCGGTGATCGCCTATGGCGTGGCGTGGTGGCACGGCGCCGAGAGCAACTACTGGGGCCACAACGCGATGATCCGCACGCGCGCGTTCGCCGACTGCGCGGGCCTGCCGGAGCTGCGCGGGGTGAAGCCGTTTGCCGGCACCGTGCTCAGCCACGATTTCGTCGAGGCCGCGCTGCTGCGCCGTGGCGGCTGGGCGCTGCACATGGTGCCCAGCCTGGGCGGCAGCTTTGAAGAAGGCCCGCCGTCGCTGACCGACATGCTGGTGCGCGACCGCCGCTGGTGCCAGGGCAACCTGCAGCACGGCGCGGTGCTCACGGGCAAGGGCCTGCACTGGGTCAGCCGCTGGCACATGCTGATCGGCATCGGCCATTACTTCACCGCGCCGATGTGGGCGATGCTGATGCTGATTGGCCTGGCGATCCCGCTGCACCACGCCGGGCTGTCGTGGGACACCGTCGCGCTGACCGATTTCTCGCCGGCGACGTACTGGCGCGAACGCGACCCGGACCGCTTCCTGTGGATATTCGTGTTCACCATGGGGATGCTGCTGGCGCCGAAGTTCATGGGCTTTGTCGCCACCATCAGCGACCGCGACATGCGCCGCGGCTGCGGTGGCGCGTGGCGTGCATTCGTGGGCATGGGGCTGGAAACCCTGCTGGCCGCGCTGATGGCGCCGGTGACGATGTACGTGCAGTCGCGCGGCGTCGCCGAGGTGCTGGCAGGCAAGGATTCGGGCTGGGAGTCGCAGCGTCGCGACGACGGCAGCCTGCCGTTCTCCAGCCTGCTGCGCAGCTACGGCGGGTTGACGTTCCTCGGCGTGCTGGCGGCGGTGATGGCATGGAGCATCTCGCCGGCCCTGGCGGCGTGGATGTCGCCGGTGATCCTCGGCCTGGTGCTGTCGATCCCGATCGTGATGCTGACCTCGGCGCGCGCGCCGGGGCAGTGGCTGCGCCGGCGCAGGATCTTCTGCACGCCCGAAGAGCTCTCGCCGCCAAACGTGCTGGTGCGTGCCAGCGAGCTGCGCGCGAAACAGGTTGCGTAGGAGCGCCCCATGGACGCGATGGCTTTGCCGGCAGGGCTTCATCGCGCCCATGGGGCGCTCCTGCAGGCATCGGCTGCCGGGCCGCGAATCCGCCATCCACCGGCGTGGGCATAATGTCCGCGCCTCCCACGCACGGACCCAACATGCTTGACACCATCGAACGCGAAACCGGACCGGCCCCGCGCCACAGCGTGGTATGGCTGCACGGCCTGGGCGCGGACGGCAGCGACTTCGTGCCGATCCTGCCGGAACTGGTGCGCCCGGCGTGGCCGCCGATCCGCTTCGTGTTCCCGCACGCGCCGGTGCGGCCGGTGACGATCAACAACGGCGTGCCGATGCGCGCCTGGTACGACATCCGCGAGGCGGACCTGGCCAATCGCGCCGACGAGGCCGGCGTGGCGGCGTCGGTGGAGCAGGTGGAGGCGCTGATCGCGCGCGAGGTCGAACGCGGCGTGCCGGCGTCGCGGATCTTCCTCGCCGGCTTCTCGCAGGGCGGGGCGATCACGCTCGCCGCCGGCCTGCGCCGCAGCGAACCGCTGGCCGGGCTGATTGCGCTGTCGACCTACATCCCCGCCGCGCACAAGGCCGCGGCGGTGCTGGCCGACGGCGCCAACGCGCAGCCGGTGTTCATGGGCCACGGCACCCAGGACCCGGTGGTGCCGCTGCGCGCCGGCGAGCAGGGCGCTGCGCTGCTGCGCGAGCTGGGATTCAGCGTCGACTGGCACGCCTACCCGATGCCGCATTCGGTGTGCCTGGAGGAAATCCGCGACCTCGGCGACTGGCTGTCGCGCCGGCTGGCGAGTGCATGATCTTGTAGGAGCGGCTTCAGCCGCGAGCTTTTGATGAACACCGACGCAAAAGCTCGCGGCTGAAGCCGCTCCTACAGCGGCCCGGGGCGGGGATTATCCCCGCATGGCCCCGCCGCGGCGCGACCGTTACTATCGGGGCGAACCTGCCCCACTGCCGCCCCGAGGACGCCACGGCCATGAAGGTGGTCATCGCCGACGACGAACCGCTGGCCCGCGAGCGACTGCGCATGCTGCTGGCCGACCACCCCGATCTTGAACTGGTCGCGGAGGCCGGCGATGGCCGCGAAGCGCTGCATGCCTGCGCCGAACACGATGCCGACCTGGTGCTGCTGGACATCGCCATGCCCGGCATCGACGGGCTGGAGGCCGCGCGCCACCTGGCCGCGTTCGAGCCGCGCCCGGCGGTAGTGTTCTGCACGGCCTATGACGAACACGCGCTGTCGGCGTTCGAGGCCGCGGCGGTCGACTACCTGGTCAAGCCGGTGCGCGCCGAACGCCTGCACGCGGCGCTGGAACGCGCGCGCACGTTCATCGTCGGCCGCGACCACAGCGCCGCCGTTGGTCGCGACGGCAAGGGTCGCCAGCGCACGCATCTGTGCGCACGCCTGCGTGGCAGCCTGCGCCTGATCCCGATCGAGGACATCCACTACCTGCAGGCCGAGGAGAAGTACGTGGTCGTGCACCACGCCCGCGGCGAGGACCTGATCGAGGAATCGCTGAGGTCGCTGGAGGAGGAGTTCGGCGAACGCTTCCTGCGCATCCACCGCAACTGCCTGATCGCGCGCCACGAACTGGTGGAGCTGCGG
This sequence comes from Luteimonas mephitis DSM 12574, assembly GCF_000422305.1. GTDB lineage: Bacteria > Pseudomonadota > Gammaproteobacteria > Xanthomonadales > Xanthomonadaceae > Luteimonas > Luteimonas mephitis. The sequence continues at coordinate 383,127 of NZ_AULN01000013.1, forward strand.
CGCGAATCCGACGGCCGCGTGCACGCGATCCTGCGCCACGGCAGCCAGCCGCTCGAAGTCAGCCGTCGCTGCGTGGCCGGGCTCAAGGATGTGGTGAAGCAGCTGTAGGTCGCGGCGACGCCCCCGACGACCCTTGGTCTCCTGCATTCCCGGGCGCCGGGCACCTGACGGATGGTTCCGGCATGCGGCTGCCCACGGGCCGGGCGCCAGCGGCGATAATGGCGCATGGCCACGATCCGCATCGCCACCCGCAAGAGCCCGCTCGCCCTCTGGCAGAGCGAGCACGCCGCCGACCTGCTGCGCGCGGCGCATCCGGGGCTGGCCGTGGAGCTGGTGCCGATGACCACCCGCGGCGACGAGGTGCTCGACCGCTCGCTGGCGGCGATCGGCGGCAAGGGCCTGTTCCTCAAGGAACTGGAGCTGGCGATGCTGCGCGGCGACGCAGACTGCGCGGTGCATTCGCTCAAGGACGTGCCGATGGAACTCGAAGGGCCGTTCGCGCTGTCGGCGATCCTTGCGCGCGCCGACCACGCCGACGCCTTCGTCAGCAACCGCCACGACAACCTCGATGCCTTGCCCGAAGGCGCGCGCGTCGGTACTTCGTCGCTGCGCCGCCAGGCGCAGCTGCGCGCGCGGCGCCCGGACCTGCAGCTGCTCGACCTGCGCGGCAACGTCAACACCCGCCTGGCGAAGCTCGATGCCGGCGATTACGACGCCATCGTGCTCGCCTGCGCCGGCCTGCAGCGGCTCGGCTTCGGCACGCGCATCCGCGCGCGGCTCGATGCGCCCGACTGGCTGCCGGCGCCGGCACAGGGCGCGATCGCGATCGAATGCCGCGACGACGACGCGAAGACCCGCGCGCTGTGCGCGGTGCTCGACGATGCGCCCACGCGCACCTGCGTCGAGGCCGAGCGCGCCATGAACCGGGCGCTGCACGGCAGTTGCCACGTGCCGGTGGCCGCGCTGGCGCGGCTGGACGGCGCGCAGCTCCTGCTGCAGGGGCTGGTCGGCTGCGCGGATGACGGCCGCGCCGTGCGCGCGCAGCACGCGGGCGATGCGACCCGGGCCGAAGCGATCGGCGCCACCGTTGCGCGCGCTCTGCTGGATGCGGGCGCGGGGGCATTCCTGCCGCCGCGCGAGTGACCCGCGGCCGTCGCGGCTTCGCGGCGCCGCGAAGCCGTTACTGGATCTTGTAGACCAGGTTGATCGTGGTGAGGGTGTCGGTCTTCTTCATCCCCGGCTCGACGTCGCTGTTGCGACGCGCCTGCAGCCCGGCCTTCAGCGCGAATCTTTCGTTCATCGCCACCGCGATGCCGAGGTCGTTCTGCATGAAGGTGTTGTCGCTGCCCGTCTCCACCAGCAAGGTGTCGTAAAGCACGGTATTGCCGGTCAGCTGGTGCTTGAACTCGAGCTGGCCGCGGCCGACCACGCCATCTTCGACCAGCCCGGTTTCGGAATCGCGCGCGCGGCGGAAGCCGGGGCCGATCTCTGTGCTCAGGCGGGTGCCTTCGCTGTCGATGAACTTGTGGCCGTACCCGAGCGATGCAACCGCCTGGTAGTCGTACGGCGAGAAGTCGTCGTTCTCGTAGCGCGCCGCGCCGACGATGTAGTTGCGCGGATCGAACTTGTGCGCGCTCGATGCGCCGAGCTCGTAGCGGTTGGCGCTCAGCTCGTAGCGCTTTTCGTCCACGCCGTCGCCGTCGAAATCACCGGTCACCTCGCCCTTGGAGCGCAGCGCCGAAGCGTGGAAGTCGTGCTTCCAGCGCGCGTCCTCCTTGCCCAGGGCGAGCTTGGCATTGACGCTTTCCGAGCGCGCATTGCCGCGTGCCAGCGCCAGGCCGAGTTCGCCGGTGCCGGTCCAGGCGCCGGCATCGGTGTCGGCGGCAGGGGCGTCCTGCGCATGGATCGTGAATGGCGCGGCGGCCAGCAGCAGGGACAGGATGGACTTGCGAAGCATTGCGGCTCCTTGTGTCGGGAGGTGGGAGCGCTGCAGGCGCGCGGCCCACGCGTGGTGGCCGGCGGCGTGCAGCGTGGCAGTTGCACTCAGAACGCGTAGTGCAGGTTCAGCGATCCATGGGCGTCGGTGCTGCCACGGCCGCCGTCGCCGGCGCTGTCGTGGTTGACCTCCAGGCGCGACTGCAGCGTCCAGCGCGGCTGCAGCATGATGTCGACGCCGAGCGTCTGCCGCACGAAGGTGTTGTGGCGGCCGGTTTCCACCCGGATCTGCTGGTTGAGCTCGGCCCACTGGCCGAAGCGCTGCGACACGCGCAGCCCGCCGGTGGCGATCATGCCGATCGAAGCGGTGCCGTAGTCGGCGTAGGGCTGCAGGCGGTAGCCGGTGCCCAGCTCGAGTTGCACCTGGGTGCCGGGGCGGCGGATCGCTTCCATCCCGAACGTGGTGTCGACCTTCACGTGGCTGGCTTCGGCGTCGACCCATTCGCGCTGCGTGGCCGGCGCGTGCAGCGCGGCGTAGCGCCGGGTCGCCAGCGGCGACGTCCGCACCGGGCGCAGGCGCGGCACCGTGCCGGGTACCCTGGGCTTCCATAGCGTGGTGTAGGGCGTGGCCGCCAGCCATTCGGCGTCCGGACAGACCAGTCGGTAGCACGGCGCGCGCAGCGAGACGTGCCCCGCCGCAACGGCAAGCACCGCCGGCTCGCCCGGCGATTCGGGCAAGGGCTGCTGGAACACGGGCAGGCCGGCAAGCGCCAGCCACCAGACCGCGGGCATGGCAAGGCTCGATGGAAGCGATTACATGGGATTATGCCGGCCCCACGATGACAATCCAGCGCCTGAAGCGTGAACGCGGCCACGCATTCAGGAAGTCGACGGGTTCCCCGGCCCACGACGCCGGCTTCGGCGTATCCGCAGGCACTGCCTGCTAGATGCTCAGTAGTACAGCGTGACCACGTGCCGGGCCTGGGCGAAGAACAGCCAGCGTTCGACGAACGCGCCGGCCAGCATCAGCGCGGCTGCGGCCGCCAGCGCAAGGGCCGGGCTGCCGGCTGCCAGAAGCAGGTAGCCCAGCAACGGCCCACCGACGACCAGCGCGCTGGCTCCGATGCGCAGCCAGCGCGCATGGGTGCGCGCGACCTGGAACGCCATCTCGCGGGTGACGTAGTTGGCTTCCGTATGCGGGCGCTCGAATACCGTGGCCTCGCGCCCGGGCAGGCCGATCGCCGTGGCGCGGCTGCCGGGCAGCCCGTCGCGGTCGGTCTCGTACCAGTACAGCCACTTCAGTGCGACCAGCAGGCAGGCGACCACTGCCAAGGTCAGCAGCATCGTCTCGGGGCCTTGGTCGCCGAGCATCAGCAGCATCAACGCAAACAGTAGCGCCAGGCCCGTCAGCAGTGCGAACAGCAGGTACACCGGCACAACCAGCGGATGGCGCCATGCCGGGATCGGCTTGAGCGAGGCGTAGATCATCGCGGTGCAGGCCACGGTGGCCAGTGCGAACAGCGCCAGCATGATGCCCGCGATCGCCAGCAACGGCGTGGCGGTCGGACCGGGCATGCCTCGCCACAGCAGGGCGCCGACGAGCAAGGCGGGAAGCACGGTTGCAATGGCCATCACGGCTTCACGCGACAGCCACGACGTGCGCCACTGCGAGAACGCGCGCCAGGATCGGAGCGGCTTGCCGAGGTGGCCGAGCGAGAGCAGCAGGCCGGCCGTCGACAGCACCAACCCCAACGCCAGCGCGGCGAGTTGCACGCCGGTCAGCGCGGGCAGGACCTGGCCCCGCAAGTTGAGCAGCGCGACCGACACGCCCAGCCAGACCAGCAGCCCGTAGCCGGCGCCGGACAGAGTGGTGAACAAGATGACGGACAGGGCAGGGTGCATGGTGGTCGGTCGAGTTTCCGGCTTCAGGTGGACGTGCAGGTTGCAGCGCGTGTTCGATGTCCCACGTTTGCCGGGGCAGCCGTCAAAGCTGCGCAACCTAACGCTTCAGCAAGCGCCCCAGCCAATGTAACGGCGATGCCGCGGTTGTGACCGTGCCTTGCGCCACGCTTTCATCGGCACCGGTGCCATGGCGCCGCGGCCGCGGCGGCAGGTAGCGGTTGACCGGGTTGTAGCCCAGCTCCGGCATCAGCGCCACGCCGCCGCGTTCGGCGACCAGCTTCGAGACCTTCGATTCCGGGTCGCCAAGATCGCCGAAGTGGCGCGCCTTGGTCGGGCAGGCCTGCACGCAGGCCGGCTGGCGTTCGCTTTCGTCGAGGTTTTCGTTGTAGATGCGGTCCACGCACAGCGTGCATTTCTTCATCACGCCTTCGACCGGCGAATATTCGCGCGCGCCGTACGGGCAAGCCCATGAACACAGCTTGCAGCCGATGCACTTGTCCTCGTCGACCAGCACGATGCCGTCCTCGGCGCGTTTGTAGCTGGCGCCGGTGGGGCACACGGTCACGCAGGCCGGCGTCTCGCAGTGCAGGCACGAGCGCGGGAAGTGCAGCGTCATCGCCGGCTGCGCGGCCTCGGCGGCGATGCTGCCCTGCGACGCGCAGGCAGGCGTGGGCGCGATCTCGTAGCTGTGCACGCGGTTGAACCACACCCCGGACGGATCCTTGCCGTAGGGGTTCTCGTCGGTCAGCGGCCCGGCGATGCCGCCGGCGTTCCACTCCTTGCAGCTGGTCGCGCAGGCGTGGCAGCCGACGCAGGTGTCCAGGTCAATCACCAGGCCGAGCTTGACCTTCGACGGCGTCGGCAGCGCGGTCATGGCAGTTCCCGGTGGCGCAGCTTGCCCGAGCCGTAGCCGACCAGCAGCAGCGAGAACAGGAAACCCAATGCCGCCCGCCAGCGTGGCGACGGCGGCGGCACCATGCTGTCCATGCCCATCTGCGGGAACGCGGACGGGTCGATGAAGGCCCAGGTGCTGATGGCCAGGCCGCAGATGCCGGCCAGCAGGCAGGCCCAGCGGATGATTCGCGAGATCGCCCGCATCACCCGCGCCTCCTTGCGCGCAGTGCGGCGCCGTAGCGCAGCGGTGCTTCATCGGCTTCGGCGAAACCCAGTGGCGCGAACTGCGGCTGCGCTTGCGCGGGGGCATCCACGGCGACCCTGTCGATGCGCACGCGCAGGTCGAACCACGCCGCCTGCCCGGTGACCGGGTCGGCATTGGCGTAGTCGCCGCGCGGGGTGATGTCGGAGATCAGGTGGTTCATCAGGAAGCCCTTCTCGCCTTCCGGTGCGTTCTTCGCCAGTCGCCACGCGCCGCGGCGCTTGCCGATCGCGTTCCACGTCCACACCGTGTCGGGCTGCACGTTGCCGGCGAACTTCGCCTGCACGGTGATGCTGCCGTGGTGCGAGGTGACGCTGATCCAGTCCTCGTCGGCGATGCCGTGCTTCGCGCCGGTGTCGGGATGCAGGTACAGGTAGTTGCGTGCGGTGATCTGCCGCAGCCACGCGTTCTGCGAGCCCCACGCGTGGTACATGAACATCGGGCGCTGGGTGACGGCGTGGAGGGGGAAGGAGTTGTTTCCTTCTCCCGGCGGGAGAAGGTGGCGCGAAGCGCCGGATGAGGGCACGTTGGTTCCGTTGCGACGAAGGTTCGCTGCGATCGGATCGTGCGCTCCCTCACCCCAGCCCTCTCCCGGGGGGAGAGGGGGCGTTGGTGCCGTGCGGGAGCCGCTGTGATCGCCTTCGTCGCGACCAGGTCGATGCGAGGCTCCGGTCTGCGCGGATTCGAAGGGCTCGTACCAGATCGGCAGCGGATCGAAGTACGTGGCGACGCGTTCGCGATGCTCTTCGGGCGGCTGGTGCTCGCCGTGGGCCTGCGCCGCGAGGCGAAACTTCTGCAGCGGTTCCGAATACAGCTGCAGCACGATCGGCGCGGTGGAGCCGACGAAACCGAGCTTCTGCGCCCACTCGAGATAGCCGCGGTTGGCCATCTTGAAGTAGCGGGCATGCTCCGGGATCTCCTCGCGCCAGAAGCCGCCGTTGTCGATGTAGCGCTGCAACTGGTCCGGATTCGGCGCGCCCTTGCCGTGCTGCGTGCCGTCCTCGCCGCGCCAGCCGGCAAGCAGGCCGACGCCGGGCGCGCGTTCGTGGCGGACGATGTAGTCGGCGTAATCGCGGTACGTCGGCGAGCCATCTGCATGCACCATGCCGGGCAGCCCGAGGCGCGCGCCGAGGTCGAGCAGCACCGACTGGAAGCCGCGCACGTCGCGCGGCTGGCCGTCGCTGCCGGCCTGCGTGGCCGGATCGAACATCGGATGCCGGATCGCGTCGGCGGCGCCGTCGGCGTCGGAGATCGGCCGGTCGAGCAGGCTGATCGCGTCGAAGCGTTCGAGATAGGTGGTATCGGGCAACACCAGGTCGGCGTAGGCCACCATCTCCGAGGCGAACGCGTCGGAATAGATGATGTGCGGGATGCGGTAGTTGCCGCTTTCGTCCTTGTCGGTCAGCCACTGCATGGTCTGGCCGGTGTTCATGCTCGAGTTCCAGCTCATGTTGGCCATGAACATCAGCAGCGTGTCGATCGGGTACGGATCGCCGGCGTGCGCGTTGCGGATCACCGTGTGCATCATCCCGTGCGCGGACAGCGGGTAGGCCCACGAGAACGCGTGGTCGATGCGCCGCGGCTGCCCGTGTTCGTCGACCAGCAGGTCTTCCGGGCCGTGCACGAAACCCAGCGGGCCGGCGTCGAGCGTGCCGTCGGGCTTGCGCGCCTTGCCGGGCCGGTTCGGCAGCGGAATGGGCTTGGGGTACGGCGGCTGGTAGCGGAACGAGCCCGGCGCGTCGACCGCGCCCAGCAACAGCTGCAGCAGGTGCAGCGCACGACAGGTGTGGAAGCCGTTGCTGTGCGCGCTGATGCCGCGCATTGCGTGCATCGACACCGGGCGGCCGACCATCTCGGTGTGTTCGCGCCCCCACGCATCGGTCCAGGCGATGGGCAACCGGAGGTTGCTGTCGAACGCGGCCTGCGCGAGTTCGCGCGCGATCCGGCGGATCGTGTCGGCGGGGACGCCGCAATGTCCGCTCACCGCGTCCGGCGCGTACTGCGGGTCGAGGTAGCGCTCGACGATCAGCTGGAAGACCGGCACGGCCCTGCGGCCATCGGCCAGCGTGTATTCGCCGACCACCGCGGGCGAAATGTCGATCGCATCGGCGCGCGCCTGTGCTCCCTTCCCTGCCTCGGCAGGGGGAGGAGCAACGGCCCAGCACAACACGTTGCCCTCGGCATCGCGCGCAAACAGCCCGTCGTCCGCGCCGCCTGGATTGCGCACCACCAGCCAGTGCGCGTTGGCATAGCGCACCAGGTAGTCGAGGTCGATGCGGTCCATCCGCAGCAGCTCGTGGATCAGCGCGAACGCGAACAGGCCGTCGGTGCCGGGGCGGATGCCGATCCACTCGTCGGCGATCGCGCCGTAGCCGCTGCGCACCGGGTTCACCGCGACGATCTTGGCGCCGCGCGCCTTCAGCTTGCCCAGGCCCAGCTTGATTGGGTTCGAGTCGTGGTCCTCGGCCACGCCCCACAGCATCAGGTACTGCGTGTGGTCCCAGTCGGGCTCGCCGAACTCCCAGAAGCTGCCGCCCAATGTGTACAGGCCGCCGGCGGCCATGTTGACCGAGCAGAAGCCGCCGTGCGCGGCGTAGTTGATCGTGCCGAACTGCTGCGCCCACCAGCCGGTCAGCGCCTGCGACTGGTCGCGGCCGGTGAAGAACGCGAGCTCGTCGGGATTGCGGTCGCGGATCGGCGCCAGCCAGCCGGTCGCGACCTGCAGCGCTTCTTCCCACTCGATCTCGCGGAACTCGCCGCGGCCGCGTTCGCCCACGCGCAGCAGCGGTTTCTCCAGCCGCGCCGGCGAGTAGTGCTGCATGATCCCGGCCGCGCCCTTGGCGCACAGCACGCCCTGGTTGACCGGGTGCGCGGGGTTGCCCTGGATGTAGCGGATCGTCTTTCCCTGCTGCCCGTCGTCGGCCAGCCAGACCTTGATGCCGCAGCGGCAGGCGCACATGTAGCAGGTCGTGGTCTTGACCTCGTCGCCCGGCGAAGGCGACAGGTCCAGTACTGGCTCGTTGGGCGGGCGCATGGCCGCATTGTGCACGCGCGGCGCGTGCCAGTCACAAAACCACGGCAGCAGGTGCACGGCCAGCATCGCGGTGCTGGCGACGACGCGTTCGCCATCCAGCTTGCCTGCCTGCATCCGCTGCCCCGCGCCCGGAAAGACGCGGAGTCTGTCCGGGCGCCAGTTGAAGCCCGGCTATCCGCAGCGGGGACTGCCTACTTCGGTGCGGCGATGACGATCGACGGGTCGTTGAAGCGCGAGTAGCGCATCCAGGTATCGGTGCCCTGGCCCTTGGCGCTGGCCGGCACCTGCATCTGGATTGGAAAGCCGTCGCTGCCGACCCACAGGAACACCTCGGCAGGCTGTGGCTTGGTGTGCTTGATGAGGTACTTGCGCGCCGGCTTGCTGCCGACGCTGTCGCTGCCCAGGGCCTGGACGGTCATGCCGGTGGTGTTCTGTTCGAGCATGGCCGGGTCGCGCCACTTGTCCAGGGTGCCGGCGGGAAGCGGCACGCTCATCGTCCGGCCCGCGACGCTCATGTGCATGGTGTTGCCGATGATCACCTGCGAACCCAGGTCCTGCATGGTCATGCGGAAGCGGTCCGGGGCCGCGAACTCCAGCTGGTTGACCATCTTGCCGCGCGCGCCGGCCTGCATCTCCATGGTGACCTGGTATGACGTCGCCGCCAGCAGCTTGCGCATTGCGGCCCGGACCTCCTCCTCCGGGTTCGAGAGCGGATTGAGCGCAGCGGCCGCAGTGGCGACCCGGGATGCCACCGAAGCCGAAGCGGTGGCGGGCGAATCCTGGGCCGCGGGGGTGCGGGCCTGGCAGGCCCAAAGCGCGGGCCCGGCGAGCAGGACCGAAAGGGCGGCAAGCGGGAGGGGTCTGGACATGTGCAACTCCATGCAGAAGGCGTATTCCACAGGCAAACGGCAAGAGCGCAGCGAAACAGGCCAGCGCGCGCCATAATCGGCCCATGGACCGATACGAACGCATCCTCTCGCTGCACCGCATCCTCAAGACCGCGCGCTACCCGGTGACGGTGCCCAGGCTTCGCGACGAACTCGAATGCTCGCGCGCCACGGTCTATCGCGACCTGGCTTTCCTGCGCGACGGGCTGATGGCGCCGGTGGTCGGCGACGGCGAGGCGGGATTCCGCTACGACGCCGACGAAGGCGACCGCTTCGAACTGCCCGGCCTGTGGCTCAACTCCGACGAGCTCTACGCGCTGCTCGCCGCGCAACAGCTGCTCGCGCGCAGCGGCGGCGGGGTGCTGTCGTCGGCGCTGGCGCCGTTGCAGGGCCGGATCGAGAAGCTGCTGTCCGAGCACAGCACCGGCAACCCGTGGCCGATGGAGCGCGTGCGGGTGATCCCGCACCGCACCCGGCGCATGGACGAGCACGCGTTCCGCACCGTGTGTTCGGCGGTGCTGTCGCGCAAGCAGCTGTCGTTCGAATACCGCGCGCGCTCCACCGACGAGAAGACCAGGCGCAAGGTGTCGCCGCAGCGCATCACCCATTACCGCGACAACTGGTACCTCGACGCCTGGGACGAGGAGAAGGAGGCGCTGCGCAGCTTCTCGGTGGATCGCATCGGCGCTGCGCGGCAGCTCGATGCCGCTGCGCGCGACGTCGACGAAGCCTTGCTCAACGAACACCTGGCCGGCAGCTACGGCATCTTCTCCGGCCCGCCCAAGGGCGTGGCGACGATCGTGTTCAGCGCCAAGGCCGCGCGCTGGGTGGCCGACGAGCACTGGCATTCGCAGCAGCAGGGGCGCTATCTCGCCGACGGCCGCTACGAGCTGAAGGTGCCGTACAGCGCGCCGCGCGAATTGCTGATGGACGTGCTGCACTACGGCAGCGACGCGGAGATCGTCGAGCCCGAGTCGCTGCGCGCGCAGGCGCGCACGCTGCTCACCCTGGCGCTGGGCAACTACGAGCGCTGAGCCGATGGCCGCGGCCGCGCCGGAAAGCACGGACTCCACCGCGCGGGGCGAGCCGATCGCGCTGGCGCTCGGCGCCGGCGGCGCGCGCGGGCTGGCGCAGATCGGCGTGATCGAAGCGCTGGAGGCGCGCGGGCTGCGGATCGTCTCGGTGGCCGGTTCATCCAGCGGCGCGCTGGTCGGTGGCGTCTACGCGGCAGGCAAGCTGCGCGAGTTCCGCGAGGGTTTCGAGCGCCTGTCGCGCGGCGAGTTCCTGCGCCTGCTCGACCCGGTGCTCGGGCGCCCGGGCGTGATCGCCGGCACGCGCCTGGTCGATGCGATGCGCGCGGTGGTCGGTGATCCGCGCATCGAGGAACTGCCGGTCCCGTTCACCGCGGCGGCGGTCGACATGGAGCGCCAGCGCGTGGTGTGGCTGCGCAGCGGCCCGCTGTGGGATGCGCTGCGCGCGTCGTTCGCGATCCCGGGGCTGTTCACGCCGCAGGTCGTGCATGGCCGCGAACTGGTCGACGGCGGCCTGCTCGCGCCGCTGCCGATCACCGCCACCCGGCTGTCAGATGCGCACCGGCTGGTGGCGGTGGACATGCACAGCCGCCCGCGCCAGCCGCCCGGCGATCCGGCCGACGGCCGCCGCGCGCGAGCCGCGCACCACTCGCGGCTGGGACGCTGGCTCGACCGCCACCTGGGCAACCCGCCGGCCGAAGTGGGCCTGCTGGACACCATGTCGCGCGCGCTCGACACCATGCAGGCCCAGATCGCGCGCGTGCAGCTGGCGCTGGACCCGCCGGAGCTGATCATCGAGATCCCGCGCGACGTGTGCCAGTTCTACGAATTCTGGCGCGCAAAGGAACTGGTCGGCATCGGCCGCGAAGCAGCGGAGAAAGCGCTGGACTTGGCCGGATACTGAGCCCGCGAATCCCTGGTCTTTTGTAGGAGCGGCGGAAGCCGCGAAGCCTTGCCGGTGGAAGCATCGCGGCTTCCGCCGCTCCTGCCGGAGCACGCTGCCGGAACGTTCGTGCTCGCGGCGAGACGGTCGCAGCCTGTGAGATGCCCGCGCGCGACGCTGCACCCCCGATTCGAGGAGCGCCTCCATGACGAATGCCAGCCTGACGTTCTCCCGCGATACCACCGCCGCGGCACCGCCGCTCGCCACGTGGCTGCTGGGCGCGCTGTTCCTCGGCGTCATCGCCGTGCTCTCGCTGCCGGCCGCGCGCGCCGACAGCGCCGTGCTTGGGTGGATGCCGCTGTGGCTGCTGGGCATGCCGCTGGCCAGCCTGGCCGCGCTGGCGGTTTCCCGTTCTTCCCTGCGCCTGCCGCGCCGCCGCATGCCGGACTCGTCACCGGCGATGCGGCGGCGCCGGCCGGGCACCGTGCAGGCGCGGCGCCGCGCCGCGCCGATGCGCACGCGCCTGCCGCGCGCAGCGTGACGCGCGCCATCTCGCTCATCCCTGCCTTGTGTGCGGCCTGCAGGAGCGCCCCATGGGCGCGATGCATAGCGCCGGAATGCCGCCGGGAGAAGCGATCGCGCCCACGGGGCGCTCCCACGGGGCGTGGCGGCTTCGATCCACTGGCTTTCGGCACGTCGGCCGTCGCGCGCGCCTGTGCTAGCGTTGGCCGTTTCAACGCCACTGAATCCTCGGGGATCCGAATGCCCAAGTTGTCGCATGTTTGCCTTGCCGCGGGACTCGCGGCCGCCGCCGGCCTGGCCGGCACGCCTGTCCTGGCCGCCCAGGCCGACGAGAACACACCGAAGGAGGACGCCATGCCGGCCGCCGCCGATCCGAACCAGTGGCTGGAAGACGTCACCGGCGACAGGCAGCTGGCCTGGGTGCGCGAGCACAATGCGAAGACCGAGGCCGAACTCGCCGGCGCGCCGGGCTTCGACAAGCTCGAGTCCGACATCCTCGCCGTGCTCGATTCCGACGCCAAGATCCCCTACGTCAGCAAGCGCGGCGAGTACTACTACAACTTCTGGCAGGACGCGCAGCACGAGCGCGGCCTGTGGCGCCGCACCACGCTGGAGGAATACCGCAAGGACGAGCCGAAGTGGGAAACCCTGCTCGACCTCGACGCGCTGAACAAGGCCGAGAACGAAAACTGGGTCTGGCACGGCGCCGACTGCCTGCGCCCGGACTACACCCGCTGCCTGGTCGCGCTGTCGCGCGGCGGCGCGGACGCCGACGTCACCCGCGAGTTCGACCTGTCGACGAAGCAGTGGGTGAAGGACGGCTTCTTCCGCAAGGAGGCCAAGGGCAGCCTGGGCTGGATCGATCGCGACACGGTGTATGTCTCCACCGATTTCGGCCCCGGCTCGATGACCGACTCGGGCTACCCGCGCATCGTCAAGGAATGGAAGCGCGGCACGCCGATCGAGTCGGCGACGGTGGTGTACGAAGGCACCGCCAAGGACATGTCGATTTCCGCCGGCCACGACGACACGCCCGGCTTCGAGCGCGACTTCGTGCAGCGTTCGATCGCGTTCTACAACGACGAGCTGTACCTGCGCGGCAAGGACGGCACGCTGGCCAAGGTCGATGCGCCCAACTCGGCCAACAAGTCGGTGCAGCGCGAATGGCTCGGGCTGGAGCTGCGCGAGCCGTGGGAAGTCGGCGGCAAGACCTACAAGGCCGGTTCCTACATCGTCACCCGCTTCGACGACTTCATGGCCGGCAAGCGCGACTTCGAGGTGCTGTTCGAGCCCACCGACACCACCTCGCTGGCCGGCGCGACGCTGACCAGGACCCAGCTGGTGCTCAACGTGCTCGACGACGTCAAGAACAGGCTGTTCCTGTTCAGGCACGGCGACAAGGGTTGGACCTCGACGCCGCTGGACATCGGCGCCACCGAGCTGGGTACCACCAGCGTCGGCGCGGTCGATGCCGACGAGAGCGATGCGGTCTGGATTACCACCACCAACTACCTGACCCCGACCACGCTGATGCTGGCCGAGAACCCGGGCCAGGCCGCGCCGGAAACGCTCAAGACCATGCCGGTGTTCTTCGACGGTTCGAAGGACGTGGTCGAGCAGCACTTCGCCACCAGCAAGGACGGTACCCGCGTGCCGTACTTCATGGTGCGGCCGAAGGCCCTGAAGTTCGACGGCAGCGCGCCGACGTTGCTGTATGGCTACGGCGGCTTCGAGATTGCGTTGACGCCGGGCTACTCGGGCACGGTCGGCAAGGGCTGGCTGGAACGCGGCGGCGTGTATGTCGTGGCCAACATCCGCGGCGGCGGCGAGTACGGCCCGCGCTGGCACCAGGCCGCGCTGAAGGCCAATCGCCACAAGGCCTACGAGGACTTCGCCGCGGTGGCGCAGGACCTGGCCGCACGCAAGGTCACCTCGCCGCGGCACCTGGCCGCGCAGGGCGGCAGCAACGGCGGCCTGCTCGCCGGCAACATGCTCACGCAGTATCCGGAGCTGTTCGGCGCGATCGTGATCCAGGTGCCGCTGCTGGACATGAAGCGCTACAGCCACCTGCTGGCCGGCGCGTCGTGGATGGCCGAATACGGCGATCCGGACACCGCCGACTGGGAGTACATCAAGACCTTCTCGCCGTACCAGATGTTCGACCCGGCGAAGGATTACCCGGCGACGTTCATCTGGACCACCACCCGCGACGACCGCGTGCATCCCGGCCACGCCCGCAAGATGGCCGCGAAGATGCTCGCCGCCGGCAAGGACGTGCGCTACTACGAGAACACCGAAGGCGGCCACGGCGCCGGCGCCACCAACAAACAGTCGGCGCACGTGTGGGCGCTGAACTACACGTTCCTGTGGAACGAGCTGGCGAAGTAGCGGCAGCTGGCGTTTCTTGCATGCCGGTGCCGCAGCGGCTGCGGTGCCGGCGCGCAGTCCCCCGACATCCGGGGGGACTGCCCCTCTTCCGCTTGCGGGAGTGGAAGGCGCGGAGCGCAGCGCGGGGGTTCCGCTTCCGGCTTCGACCCGGGCATTCCCGCGCACTTGAATCTCGCCGGGTGTCGGCGGCGCAGCGCCACCTGCGCAGTGGCGGCCCCAGCCCTTGCTGGTGCCGCTTCAGCCGTGGGCTTTCCGGTGGCGCCCCGCCGGAGACCATCGCCATGACCGCAACGAAGACGAAATGACGGAGTCAGTCCCATGATCGAACCCGCACGCGTGATCGACTTCTGGCGCGAGGCCGGCCCCGGCAAGTGGTTCGCGCGCGACGATGGCTTCGACGCGCGTTTTCGCGACGGCTTCCTCGAAGCGCACTGGGCCGCGTCGCGGCGCGAGCTGGAACACTGGATGGACGGGGCCGACGGCGCGCTGGCGCTGTTGCTGCTGCTCGACCAGTTCCCGCGCAACTGCTTCCGCAGCAGCGGCCACGCGTATGCCACCGACCCGCTGGCGCGGCATTACGCGGCGCGTGCGGTCGCAGCCGGTTTCGACGCGCAGGTCGAGCCGGCGCTGCGCGTGTTCGTCTACCTGCCGTTCGAACATTCCGAGGACATGGCCGACCAGCAGCGCAGCGTCGAGCTGGCGCGCGGCCTGCCGGAGGAGTACCTGAAGTACGCGATCGCGCACCTGGACGTGATCGCGCGCTTCGGCCGCTTCCCGCACCGCAATCGCGAACTGGGCCGGGTGAACACGCCGGACGAGCAGGTCTGGCTCGACGCCGGCGGCGGCTTCTGACCGCTCAGTAACGCGGTACCGACGGGTCCACGTCCTGGGCCCAGGCATCGATGCCGCCCACGATGTTGAACACCTCGGTGAAACCACGCGCGCCGAAGTGCCCGGCGGCCTGCGCGCTGCGCCCGCCGTGGTGGCACAGGAAGCCCAGCGGCAGGTCGCTCGGCAGCGCAAGCAGTTCTTCCAGGCCGCCGGCTTCGAGCACCGCGTACGGCAGGGCGATCGCGGCCAGTTCGCGCTCCTCGGGCGGGCGCACGTCGACGATGGTGAGGCTGCCGTCGCGGACGCGTGCGGCGGCTTCGGCGGGGGACAGGTCGCGGGTTCCGGTCGTCATGCGGGCAGTCTATTGATTCACGAAGCATTTGTAATGAACGCGGCGAGCCCGTTTTCCGGCATTTCCCTTCCCGGCAATGCCGCGCAGGGCAACGGGAATGCACCCGAGCGCGCCGGGTCCCGTCGCCACGATGCCGCATGGCATCATGCCCGCATGCCTGCGATCCGCGCGCCGCTGCCGTCCCTGCACCGCGTCCCGCGCGCGTCTTCGGCGTGGCTCTGGGCGCTGCTCGCCGCGCACCTGGTGGTGTTCGCGGCGTGGTGGCAACTGGGCTGGCGGAGCGGGCTGCCGCTGCTGGTTGTGGTGCACCTGGGGTTCCTGTGCGGCGCGCTGCGACCGCGTTCGGCGATGTACGGCCCGGTGCTGTCGCACCTGCCGATCGACGACCGGCGCGTGTGGCTGACGATCGACGATGGTCCATCCGACGACACGCGTACGCTCCTCGACCTGCTCGACGCGCACGGCGCAAAGGCGACGTTCTTCCTGGTCGGCGAACGTGCCGCCGCGCGCCCTGACCTGGTCCGCGAGATCGCCGCGCGCGGCCATGGCGTCGGCAACCACAGCCAGGGGCATCCGCAGGCGCGCTTCTGGGCGCTGGGGCCGGCGCGGATGCGGCGCGAGATCGTGCAGTGCCAGGACACGCTGCGCGCGATTACCGGCGTCGCGCCGCGCTGGTTCCGGGCGGTGGTCGGCCACGCCAATCCGTTCGTGTCGGCACCGCTGCGCGATTGCGGGCTGGCGCGCGTGGCCTGGGATGCGCGCGCCTACGACGCGGTGCGCTCGGACCCCGCGGCGGTGGTCGCGCGGCTTGAACGCGAGCTGTCGCCCGGCGCGATCGTGTTGCTGCACGAAGGCGCGCGGCATGGCCGCAGCGTCGAGATGATCGCGCTGCTGCTGCAGCGGATGCAGGCGCTTGGTTACGCGACGGTGCTGCCGGAACAATTGTAGGCGCGCCCCATGGGCGCGGTCGGCTTGCCGGCAACGCCAATCGCTCATGGGGCGCTCCTACGCACCGTGTTGGACCGCGGGAAACACATCGGGGAAACGTGTATGACCACAAGAGCAGCGCAACGCCCCAAGTTCTTCATGTACATGGCATACGCATTCTTGGTCATTGCTCTTATCGGCTTCTCTACAACCTTTTTCATCCCTCTCGCACAGGGAACATTCAGTGCGCCCCCGATAATTCACATACACGGAGCACTTCTTTTTGGCTGGCTGCTCTTCTTTATCGTGCAAGCCTCACTCATTCAAAGGCGCAGCTTCCTTACTCACCGCCAACTTGGCGTCATTGGCGCGGCGCTCTGTATCGCCATCGTCGCTTCTGGCGTTCTTATCGGACTTCACGTCACCCGGAGGGACCTCGCGGCTGGAGGTGACGACTTTGTTCTCGGTCAGTTTGTAAATATTCTCATCGAGATGTTCTTGTTCGGATCCTTGGTGGGGGCAGCCATTGCCTTCCGTCGCGACAGCGAGAGCCATAAGCGGCTGCTTCTACTAGCTACCATTTCTGCGCTCGCGCCAGCTTGGCTAAGGATGCGCCACCTGCTTCCTGGAGTTCCCAACCCGTTCGTCACCTTCTCCCTACTTGCCGACTCACTCTTACTGGTTGCAATTGCCCGCGATTGGATCGCACTTAAGCGGGTTCATCCTGTCTATATCTGGGTTGGCGGGGCAATGGTGGCAGTACACATCACTGAGCTGTTGGCCATTACTAGCCAGCCGTGGCTGCGATTGTCTCGCTTTCTGCTAGGCGAGCCCGCGGTCTAACAATTCATTCAAACCGAACCCGCTTCGCGAGTCGGCTTAATTCAGGTGTTCTGCGACCACCAGCCAGTTGTTGAACGGGGTGCGCCCCCACAGCGGTTCGATCGTCACCTGCAGCCCGCTGCCTTCGAGGATCGCGCGCAGGCCGTCGGCGCTCGGGTAGCAGCGCGGGGTCGACTGCATCCAGCCGACGAGGTTTGCCGCCCGGTCGCCGATCCGCGACACCAGGCCGCGACGACTGCCATCGACCAGCCCGGTGCGGATCACCAGCCGTGCACCGGGCGTCAGCATGGCGATCACGTTCTCCAGCAACTGCCGCTGCGCGGGCGCGGGCAGGTACTGCAGCACGTCCAGGATCGCCACGCTGCCGGCGTGATCCGGCAAATGATGGGCGAGGTCGACGAAGGCGAAGCGCGCCGACGCCATCCCGGTGCGCCCGGCCGCGGCGATCGCGCGCCGGATCTTGGCCGCGTCGTTGTCCACGCCGAAATATTCCAGCGATTGCCCGTCCTGCCGCAGCGCATGCGCGAGCAGCCCCAGGCCGCAGCCCAGGTCCATCACCGGCGCAGTGCTGCCGCGCAGCGCGCGCAGTGCGCCGGGATAGAGGGGGTCCGTGGCCAGCTTGCTGCGCGCGTAGTAGTAGTCCCAGCGGTTGCCCAGCAGGCCCGGCGGCAGGTAGCCGCGTGCGATCGAGATCGCCTGCGCGCGCGGCAGCGGCTCGCCGCTCATCGCGCCAGCAGCCTGCGTGCCACCGGCAGGGCCAGCCGGGACCAGCGCGCGTACATCGCGGCGGAAGGATGCAGGCCGTCCTCGGCGAGCATGTCCGCCTCGTCGCCGCGGTCGCGGCTGGTGGTGGTGATGTCGACGAAGGCGACGTCGTGCCGGTCGCAGGTCTCGCGTGCGACGGCGTTGTAGAGGTCGAGCTCGCGTGCGACCTGCGCGCCGTCGCGGCCTTCGCGCGCCGCGTACGGGGTCACGCCCCAGTCCGGGATCGACAGCACCAGCACGCGGCCGGCGCGGCCGCCGGCGTAGCCGATCGCGCGCGCGAGCAGGCCGGCGAACTGCCCGCGATAGTCCTCCGCGCCGCGGCCGCGGTACTGGTTGTTGACGCCGATCAGCAGGCTGACGAAGTCCCAGCCACCTTTTGCCTTTGCAGGAGCGGCTTCAGCCGCGAGCTCCTCCCCTTCGGAAGGAGAATGGCTCGCGGCTGAAGCCGCTCCTGCAAAGGCGTTGGATGCATCAAAAGCATCCAGCGCAGCCGCCAGCTCGTCGGTGGTCCAGCCGGTGGCGGCAACGATCTGCGGGTCGCCCAGCATCACGCCTTCCGCGCGCAGCGCGTGCGCCAGCTGCACCGGCCAGCGTCCCTCGGGCGCCACGCCTTCGCCGATCGTGTAACTGTCACCCAGCGCCAGGTAGCGCAGCGCGCGCAGCGGCGGCAACGGGCCGCCCGTGGTGCGGGCCGCGGTCATGCCATCGCCGCTTGCGGCGCGCCGTCGCGGCGCCCCGCTTCGGCGCGCCGCGACAGCACCCGGTCGATGCGGCGGAACACCTCGCGCAGCGCATCGGGCTGCGGCAGCAGGGTGACGCGGAAATGGTTGCGGTACGGCACGTTGAAGCTTGAACCGGGCACGATCAGCACGTTCTCGTTTTCGAGCAGTTCCAGCGCGAAGGCGTGGTCGTCGAAGCCCTCGGCCGCGGCGCCGGTCACGCCCGGAAACGCGTACAGCGCCGCCTCGGGCGCCACCAGCTCCAGGTGCTCGCTGGCCGCGCAGCTTTCCACCACGGCGCGCCGCGCTTCGTACAGCCGCCCGCCCGGCGCGCACAGCGCGGAGATGGTATCGATGCCGTGCAGCGCCGCTTCGATCGCGAACTGTCCCGGCACGTTGGCGCACAGCCGCAGCGCGCCAAGCAGGTCCATGGCGTGGTGGAAGTCGCCGCTGCGCAGCGGATCGCCCGACAGCACCGCCCAGCCCACGCGCCAGCCGCAGGCGCGATGCACCTTGGACAGGCCGCCGAACGACAGGCACGGCACGTCGCCGGCCAGCGGCGCGACCGGCACGAACTTCGCGTCGTCGTAGAGGATGCCGTCGTAGATCTCGTCGCACATCAGCAGCAGGCCGTGCTTCGCGGCGATCGCGACGACGCGTTCGAGCAGCTCGCGCGGATAGTTGGCGCCGGTCGGGTTGTTGGGATTGATCAGCACGATGGCGCGGGTCCGCGACGACACCAGCGCCTCGATCTCGTCCGGATCGGGCAGGAAGTCGTTGGCGACCTTGCAGCGGTAATAGACCGGGCGGCCGTCGTTGAGGATGGTCGCCGCCGACCACAGCGGATAGTCGGGCGAGGGCAGCAGCACCTCGTCGCCGGGGTTGAGCAGCGCGCGCAGCGACAGGTCGATCAGCTCGCTGACGCCGTTGCCGATGAAGACCCGTTCGGGCATCGCGTTGGGCGTGCCGCGCGCCTTGTGGAACGCGGCGATCGCCTCGCGCGCGGCCGGCAGGCCCTGCTGGTGGGTGTAGGGATCGGTGTCGGCGATGCGGTCGGCGATCGCGTGCTGCAGGTGCTCCGGGGCGCGGAAGCCGAACGCGCCGGGGTTGCCGATGTTGAGCTTGATCAGGGTCCGGCCCTGGAGTTCCAGTTCGCGCGCCCGGCGGGCCAGTTCGCCGCGGATTTCATAACGGACTTCGGAGAGGCGTTCGCGGGTCTTCAGGCTGGGCGGCGACATCGGGCAACGGGAGGCGGAAGTGGCCGCAAAGCCTAGCGGAAAACCCTGCGCGGCGCGCCTCGCAAGGCACGATCGCATCCGCAGGAGCGCTCCATGGGGGCGATGGCTTTCCCCGCCAACGGCGATCGCGCCCATGGGGCGCTCCTGCCCGCTTAGAATCCCGCCCATGCACATGCACGCCTGCCACGCTTGAAATCCGACTTCACCGCCCTGCGCGTCATCGGCTGGCCCTGGGCCGGCGAACCGGACGATGCGGCATGGCGCGAGATGATGGCCGCGCACCCGCAGGCGCGCCCCGCGCGGGTGGTCGAACAGCACCGCTCCGGCTACATCGTCGCCGACGGCCCGGACGCCGGTTTCGCGGTCGAATCGCTGCCCGAATGGCAGCGGCCGGCGGGTTACCGCAAGGGCACCACCTCGGCCGAACAGCGCGCCGCGGTCGGCGACTGGGTGCTGCTCGAAGGCGGGCGCATCGTGGCGCTGCTGCCGCGGCGCAGCGCGATCAAGCGCGGCGCGGCCGGCGAGCACTACAGGCAGCAGGTCATCGCCGCCAACATCGACACGGTGCTGGTGGTCTGCGGCCTGGACGGCGACTTCAACCCGCGCCGGATCGAGCGCTACCTGCTCCTGGTCAACGGCGGCGGCGCGCAGCCGGCGGCTTCTCAACCGATCGTGGTACTGACCAAGGCCGACAAGGAGGACAGCGACGTGCAGGCCGCTGTCGATGCGCTGGCCGGCGTCGCCGGGCAGGACGTGCCGGTGTTCGCGGTCAACGCCAAGGATCGCGACAGCGTCGCGGCGCTGGATCCGTGGCTGCAGGCTGGCATGACCGCGGTGCTGGTCGGCAGCTCCGGCGCCGGCAAGTCGACCTTGACCAACACCTTGCTCGGCACCGAGAAGATGAAGACCGCCGGCGTGCGCGAAAGCGACGCACGCGGCCGCCACACCACCACCCACCGCGCGCTGATCCCGCTGCCGTCGGGCGCGTGCCTGATCGACACGCCCGGCATGCGCGAACTCAAGCCCACCGGCGAGGAAAACCTGGCCGAGGGCGGCTTCGCCGACATCGAGGCGCTGGCCGGACAGTGCCGGTTCCGCGACTGCAGGCACGCGCGCGAACCGGGCTGTGCGGTGCGCGCCGCGATCGAGGCCGGCACGCTCGATCCGCAGCGCTTCGCCAACTACCTCAAGCTGCGCGACGAAGTCGCCGGCGCCGCCGACAGGCTGGCCACGCGGCTGGCGCAGAAGGCCACGGCGAAAGTGCAGGGCAAGGCGCTGCACAAGCGCCTGGACGACAAATATGGCAAGGATTGATCGACTCCTCCCGCTGCGAATGCAGGGGGAGGTGGGGAGGGGGTGCGAGGCGCAAGGCGCCGAACCTCCACGGGCGAACACGCAACCCCTCCCCAGCCCGTCCGGCCCGCCAGCACAGCTGGCGTGCGTTCGTCGGCGCACGAGCCAATGGCTCGTGAACGCGCCTCCTCACCCCCTGCCTTCGCAGGGGAGGGCGTAAGCATGTCCACCCCCGACATGGCCCACCACGCAGCGCTCGACGCGCGCATGGTCGTGGCCGCGCGCGGGATCCGTTTGCTGACCCTGGTGAGCTGGCCGGCGGACGTGCAGCAGCGCTTCCTCGAAGGCCATGCGCGCGGCCACGACGTGCTGCCGGAGGTCGCCTATCCGAAACACGATTTCAGCGACGCGCGGCGTGAACTCGACGCCATCGCCGCCGCTGCCGATCCCGCGCATCCGATCGGGGCCTACCTCGTCGAATCCACGCGCAGCTGGTCGATCGCCGCGCAGCTGCTCGAATCGCTGGGAACGCCTGCGGTCGGCGCGCATTCGATCGCGCTGTTCGGCCGCCCCGACGAGCCGTTGCCCGGCAACGGCCCCACCGCGCGCGAGGCCGCGCGCCACTTCATCGACATCGCCAACGAGCTCGACCGCGAGCTGCTCTCGCCGGCCGAGCAGGTCACCATCTCCGCCACCGCGCTGCAGCTGCAGCTGCAGGCCGAGCTCGACCGCTACTTCGGCGAGCGGGTGATCGCGGTCGAACTCGACCCGGGCATGATCGCCAAGGCCGCCGCCGGCGCGCGCCGCATCCGCCTGCGCAGCAGCGCCGAATACACCGACTACGACCACCACCAGCTGCTGCAGCACGAGGCCTTCGTGCATTCGCTCACCGCGCTCAACGGCCGCGAACAGGTGGTGCTGGGGAGCCTCGGGCTGTCGTCGCCGCGCACCACCGCCACCCAGGAAGGCCTGGCGGTGTTCGCCGAGCAGATCACCGGCAACATCGACATCGAGCGGATGAAGCGGGTGAGCCTGCGGATCGAGGCGATCGCGATGGCGCTCGACGGCGCCGGCTTCATCGAGGTGTTCCGCTACTTCCTCGGCGCCGGGCAATCGGCGCAGGAAAGCTTCGCCTCCGCCCAGCGCGTGTTCCGCGGCGTGCCGCTGTCCGGCGGCCATGCCTTCACCAAGGATGCGGTGTACCTGCGCGGCCTGATCGGCGTGCATACGTTCTTCCGCTGGGCGCTGCGCCAGGGCCAGCTGCGGCTGTGCCGGCAGCTGTTCGCCGGCAAGATGACCCTGGGCGACGTGCAGCGCTTCGCGCCGCTGTTCGAGGCCGGCGTGCTGTCGCCGCCGCGCTGGCTGCCGCACTGGGTCTCGCGCGCGAACGGGCTGGCCGGGATGCTCGCGTTCTCGCTGTTCGCCAACCGGATCCGGCTGGACAGCGTGTCCGAGGACGCGCCGACGTTCGAGATCTGATCTTCGCAGGCGCGCCCGCTGGGCGCGAAGGTGTTGCCGGCGAAGCCCCATCGCGCGAAGGGGCGCTCCCGCGGATCAGGGCGCGGCCTCTTTCCCGGCCTCGGTGTCGGCGCCGCCACCTTGCGTCTTGGCAATGTCGTCGTCACCTGCCACCGCATTGATCCGGGCCAGCAGCGCCTGCGCACGCTGGGCGATGGAGTCGCCTTCCGGGGCATCGGCCGGCAGCGCCGCAACGGCTTCCTGCACCAGGGCGCGGGCGCTCGCGGGATCATCCAGCGACAGCCGGATGCGCGCGCAGTTGAGCAGGCCGTCGCCAAGATCGGCGTCCTTCGCTTCGCGATAGGTGGACAGTCCATCGTCGCAGGCGCGGATCGATTCTCCGCGCAGTGCCGGGTCACCGGTGTTGGCCAGGGCATCGCTCAGGCGCAGCCGGCGGCTGGCGACCAGGGCATGCGTGGGTGGGTATTTCGCCAGGGTGAGTCGCAGCGCGCTGCGGGCCAGGGTGACGGCTTCCAGGGACGGGCCCTTCTCCATCAGCGTGTCGATCAGTTCGTCCATCAGCAGTGCGTTCTGATAACCATCGGGGCCGAGGATCGCCTGCACGCGCTTGAGCGCGTCGCGCTGCACGGCTTCGGCCTGCTGCAGGTGGCCCTGCTTGCGCAATGCCATGCCCCACAGGCTGGCGCTGAACCAGGTCAGGCCGGCGTCGTCGCCCAGCATCTTGCGGCGCAGCTTGAACGCCTGCTCCAGGTCGCGCTCGCCTTCGTCGAAACGGTCCAGCCGCAGGTAGACGCGCCCGCGCGCGGCAAGCAGGTTGGCCTGCTGCGACAGGTCGCTTTCGGGCGTGGCCGCCTCGGACTGGCTGAACAGTGCCAGCGATTCCTCCAGCCGCCCCTGGCGCATGCGCAGGCTGGCCTGGGCATGCAGCAGGCTGGACAGGCCGGTATGCCGCTCGCCGAGCCAGCGCCGTGCCAGCGGGATGGCGCGTTCATAGGTTGCGTCGGCTTCGCTGATGCGCGAGTCCTGCTTGAGTGCGTTGCCCAGCACGGTCAACGCCGCGATCAGGCGCGGTGATTCGCTGCCTTGCGAACGTTCGATCCGTTCGACGGCATCGCGCGCGCTGGCTTCGGCTTCGGCGTCACGGCGCAACTGGGTCAGCACCTGCGCGGTTCGCAGCAAGGCCTGCGCGGTTTCCGGGTGGTCCCGGCCCAATGCCGCTTCCAGCGCGCGGGTGGCTTCGAGGTCGAGTTCCAGCGCACGCTCGCGGTCACCGCGCACCACCATCACCATGGACATCAGCAGCTTGGCGCGCGCGGCTTCCGCGGAATCGGCCAGGCCCAGGCCGTCCAGCGTGGCCAGCGCCCGGGTGGATTGGGCAAGCGCCTGGTCGTAATCGGCCTGCAGCAGGGAGATGCCGGCCAGCTTGCGCCGGGTTTCCGCGACATCGGCATGCTCATCGCCGAACAGCGACCTGCGTTCTTCGAGTGCGCGTTGCAGGGTGGCGGCGGCGCCGGTGATGTCGCCCAGGCTGCCCTGGATCTCGCCGAAATCGTCGAGCAGTTCGGCGTGCAAGGCGCGGTCCCGCGCCAGGTCGCGGTCGATGCCGGCGACGGCGTTGCCGATCAGTTGCGCCGGGGTCCGGCTGTCGCTGCCGGGCCGCGACAACGGATCCTGTTCGCGGAACGCGCTGAGTACCAGGTCCTTGACGTACTCGGCGCGCTGGGCGGCACGCTGCGCCTTCTGTGCCTGCCACAGGGCCAGGCCGAGGCCGCCGAGCAATGCCGCCAGCACCAGCGCCGCGGTCAGCGTGCCGACCCGGTGCCGGCGCAGCCAGCGCCGCAGCACGTAGCCGGAGTTGCCTTGCCGCGCCAGCACCGGCTGGTGTGCATCGCGCCGCTGCAGGTCCGCCAGCAAGGCTTCGACCGACGAGTAGCGGTCTCGCGGGGTCTTGCGCAGGCAGCGGGCGACGATGGCATCGAGGTCGCCGCGAAGCGCATCGGGCGGCAGCGGCGACTGCGCGGGATGCTCGGCGGCAACGCGGCTGGGCGGCGGCGGCTCCTGCCGCAACAGGCGATCCACCGCCTGCGAAACCGGCGTGTTGCCCAGCGACCACGGCCGTTGCCCGCACAGCAGCTCGTACAGCAGCACGCCGAGCGCGTAGATGTCCACGGCGGTGGTGGCCGGGCCGCCGTCGAGCTGTTCGGGCGCGGCGTGGTCGGGGGTGAACGGCGCCGCCTGGGTGGCATCGCCATCGCCGCCAAGCAGCTTGGCGATGCCGAAATCCAGCAGCTTCACCTGGCCCTGCGCCGTCACCAGGATGTTGGCCGGCTTGAGGTCGCGATGCACCACCAGGTTGGCGTGCGCGTAGGCGACCGCCGCGCAGACCTGCTCGAACAACGCCAGCCGTGCGCGCAGGTCCAGCGCATGGCGGCGGCAGTAGGCGCTGATGCTTTCGCCCTGCACGTGTTCCATCGCCATCCATGCCGAACCGTCCGCCTCGATGCCGCCGCCGAACAGGCGCGCGATGTTGGGGTGGTCCAGCTGCGCCAGGATGCTGCGTTCGGTGTCGAAGCGCTCGGCGTGCTGCAGGGCGTCGCGGCGCAGCAGCTTGATCGCGGCGTTCTGCGCGAACCCGCCGGCGACGCGTTCGGCCAGGTAGACCTCGCCCATGCCGCCGCGTCCGAGCAGGCGCACCACGCGCCAGTCGCCGATGCGGGTACCGGCCTGCAGCGGCGGATCGTCTTCATGGCCGGGGTCGCCGCCGCCGGTCAACGTCAGCACGGATGCCGCATCCAGTGGCGAGGGATGCCCGGACGCCGCCAGCAGTGATTCCAGCTCGGCGCGCAGCTGCGGTTGGCCGGCGCAGTGGCGCGACAGGAAGGCGTCGCGCGCATCGGCGTGCAGTGCAAGCAGGTCGGGGAACAGTGCTTCCACCTGCGCCCAGAGTTCCGCATCGGTGCTGGGTGTCTGCGGCTCCATGTCTCTCCCGGTTCCGGTGCGGGGCGGGGTGGGTGCGGTCCCGCGCAGTATGCACGGCTTGCCCACGCAACCGTTTCAGCCCGAGTATCGCCGTGACTGCAAGAATGCGGCCATCGCACGATGCAATCGCCGGTACCGTGCCCGCGGTTCTCGTGCACGGCGGTTATCGTCCACCAGCTGCCACGGTTGCCTCGACAGTCCCGCCGAAGCAGCCGCCATCGGGTTAGCGCGCAGGGAGATGCCGGGATGGCGCGGTATCCCGTGAGAAGAGCGTGCAAACCAGGATGACGACTGTTCGGCGACGTTGGCCGGGAAGCTTCGGCGTTGGACGGTGCAGGCGGCCGCGCAATCCGGGCAAGGATGCAAACGCCGTGGCTATCCCGCAGAATCGGGGCGACTCCTCGTGCGGGTGGGGCAATGGAAGAGTCTCAGGCGATGGCCGACATCGACGTGCTGGATGGCCAGCGTGCGCCGGAAGTGCTGGCTGCGGTTGATGAATTGCTGCCGCTGCTTTACGAGGAACTGCGTGCGAGCGCGCGCCGCGAGCGGCGGCGGATCTCGGCCGGCGACACCCTGGCGACCACCGCGCTGGTCAGCGAACTGTACCTGCGGCTGTCGCGCACCAGGGGCTTCGGCACCCGCGGACATTTCCTGGCGGTGGCGGCGATCGCGATGCGCCGCATCCTGATCGAGCGGGTGCGCGCGCAGTTACGGGCCAAGCGTGGCGCCGGTGCCACGCACCTGCAGGTCGATGACGAGATCCTCGCGGTTGCCGACGATACCCACGTGCTGGCCGTGCACGATGCGCTGCAGAAGCTGGCGCTGCGCTCGCCGCGGATGGCGCAGGTGGTGGAATGCCGCTACTTCGCCGGTTATACCGAGGCGGAGACCGCCGAGGCGCTGGGAATTTCCGAGCGCACCGTGCGCCGCGACTGGCTGACCGCGCGCGCCTGGCTGCAGCGCGAGCTGGATTAGCGGAGGAACCCGCGATCCGATATCGCGGCCGTGGCCGCGATGCGCCGGTTCCGGCGATACCTTGTCGGCGTCCCCGGAAATCAGGGCGCCCCGCGTTACGGCGACCCTGGACGCATTGCGCACGCTGATCACGCAGACCGACACGTCACCTTCAACCACGAAATCGTGACCGGGGCGGCGCGCGCGCAGGCGGCCGGCATCGCCACGCGGCTGCTCGACCTGGAATCCCTGCACGATCGCGGCCTGGTCACCATGCAGGAATACGAGGCGAAGAAGGCCGAGATCCTGTCACAGCGGTGACCGGTTCCAGCCGACGGCAGTCGCCGGCACGGTGGATTGGCCGGATCGCGCCGGATTGGTCGATTGCATCGGCGTGCGCTGCGTCCCGGCAGCCGACGCCACGCCATGGAGCCGCGACATGCCGTCGATCTTGACCAAGCCCCGCGTGCCACACGAATCATCGCGACATGGGCGCGGCGGCGTCTGCATCCTGACGCTTGCGGCATGCTGCGCGGTCCTGGCCGGATGCGAACGCGGCCCTGCGCAACAAGGCCAGGCGCAGCAGGAGCCGGCGCTTCCAGCTGCTCGCGCCGCACAGGCCGGCAACGCTGCGCAGGTCGCCGCCGGGGCATGGTCGCCGCCGGACAAGGGCTGCACGGCGTTGTCGCCCGGGTTCTCCTCGCAGCAGGGCAGTTTCCGCTTGCTGGAATGCCTGCCGAAGGTTGATCCGGACACGGTGTCCGGCTTCGATGCGATGTCGCCGCCGGTCGAACTGCGCTTCCAGCACCGCGGCCCGGACGGCGAGACCAGCGAAACCTACGCCGTCGATGCGGATGCATATTCTGCGATCGTCGACGACCGGCTGCGGCCGCAGTTCTGGGGCGGGCATCTGGTCACGCTGGACCTGCGATACGAGCGCGGCGGCCTGTGGCTGATCGGCAACTGGACCGGCAGCAGCTTCGTGGTCACGCCATACGCCTATGCCAGCGGCGACGAAGACGGCCTGGACGTGAAATGGGATCGCGATGCCTTCGTCGTCACCACCGTGCCGGAGGGCGAACGTCGCGTCACCGCGCATGACAGCGGCGGCGACGCCGAGCCGGGCTATTTCATGACCGAGTCCACGACCTGCACGATGGCGACCGATGCGGCAGTGACGCACAAGCTGCACCTTGGCCTCGGCACCGATGGCCGGGTGATCGAGCTGGAGTACGCAAGCGCAGTCCCGGTCGGCGATGGCACCCACGCGGCGTGCCTGATCCAGGCCGGCCGCGGCGATTACGCCAGCGACTGGACGCGGGCCGGCAATGGCGACACCACCGTCGACATTGCCAGCGAAGACGACGGCGTGCCCGGCAGCCAGCTGCGCATCCGCCGCAACGAGGCGGGCGACACGTACACGGTGGATTTCGACGGCGTCGCGCAGGCGTTCTGTGGCAACTCCGACGCAATCGCGCGCCAGGTGGTGCTGAAGCGCGATGCGCCAGCCTGCGTCGCGGTCCGCATGCCCGGCCCGGACGAGGAAGAATGAGGTGAGGGCAGGGATCGCGCTGCTCGCTGTCGTCCTCGGTGCCTGCTCCTGCGCGGCCTCGGCGCAGTCGTTCGATCCGCCCGCCGGGTTCGATTGCAGCAAGGCGGCAAGGCCGATGGAACGCATGATCTGCGCCGACGCGCGGATGCGCTGGCTCGACGGTTCGCTGTCGCAGGCGTACCGCGATGCAATGCAGGCCGCCACCGACGCGGGCGCGCGGGAAGCGCTGCGGGCGCAGCAGCGGCGCTGGATCGCCGAGCGCGACCGCGTATACGGCCCGCGCAAGCTGTTCGGTCCCGACGCGCCCCCGGAAGCGGAACTGTTCGAAGACTATCTGCGCCAGACGTATGTCAATCGCATCAGTGAGCTGCGCTATCTTGCGCACGGAGCGATCTGGTCGCGCGATCCGGTGCGCACGCTGGCCGACGATCCCCTGCGCAGCGCGCGCGTGGACCTGGATTTCTATCGCGCCGACGGCATCTACGCCGGGGTGTTGATGGGCGCCGACGGCAGGGCGGCGCCGCGCTCCCGGTTCTCGCCGGATGGCCGCTCGTTGGCAGTGGTCATCCAGAGACGCGACCGCGAGGTGCACGACCAGGCCTGGTGGTACCGGCTCGATGATGAGCGCCTGCTCCCGGCAACGCCGGCTCCGGCTGCCGGTGGCGGCCAGCCGAGGGGCACGATCCAGTCGTTGGCATGGGATGGCCCGCACACGCTGCTGGTACGCATGGCAGGCGGCGAAGGCCGGCCCGCGCGGGTGTTCGCGACAACCGGGGACGGCCGCCGTGAACTGCGTGATCCGCCTGCCCGCGTGCTTGCGCTGCTCGATGCCGCGCAGGCCGGCGGCGTACCCGTGTTTGCCAACGCCTCGGCACCGACGCGTTGCGACGATTGCGACGTGCTTGCAATGCGCGTCGGCGATGCGCATGCGCCGTGGCTGGAAAGCCGCAGTGGCACCGTATCGCTCAAAGCCAAGGCGGCCGGCGCCGGAGCGCCGCCGCGATTGCTGGCGTGGGGATCGTGGGAGGTGCTCAACGTGTTCTACGACCCGGCAACCAGGCAGGTGGTGTTCGCCGACGACACCGGCATCGTGCATGGCGACCTCGTGGGCAACGTGCAGCGACGGGTCGCCGCGAGCCGGCCCGGCGACCTGCCGCTGGCCTTCGATCCTGTCCACGGCCTGCTGGCCTGGCGGACCCGGGGTGGCTGCGACGTCGACCAGTCCGATCCGGACCGTCCACGGTGGACGCAGCTGTGCATTGCGCAGCTGTCGATCACGCCGGCCCCCGCCGCGGATTGAAGGGCGGGCCGTTGCGGCGCGCACCGGGTCGGGACCGGTGAATGCCGAAACTCGATGGCGGGTTTGGCTGCCGTTCGGCGATTGCATTCATGGACGAGGCGCATGCGGTGCCATCGGGGAGGAGCAGGGGATGCATCTGTGGATCGTGATCGTCATCGGCGGCGTGGTGCTGGCGGCCTTGATGTCGGGCATCGCCCTGCGTGCCACCCGTGCAGTCATCCATGCCGCGAATGCTGGCGCCCGCGCAGGTGCGGCGGGTGCGATCAAACCGCATTCTTGGGCGATGACGGTGCGGTGCTGCCTGCGTCCACGCGGCCTGCCTGCAGCCACCACCATGGCGGTGATGTGCCTGCTGATCGCCGGGTGCCGATCAGCGGACGACGCAGCCGGCGTAGCCTCCGTGCCGTCCGGAACGCCGGGTGCGATGGTTCCCGCCGTCGACATCCACGAATGGTTCGCGGCGTACTACGCCTACGCGAAAGCCGATCTCCAGGCCCATCCGCAGCGCTACCTGCCGGTCATCTTCAACGCGGTGGACGCCGGCGCCGATGCCGACCGCCTGCTGGCCGATGGGCAGCTTGCGCGGGTCGAGGCGATCGACCACCGGGTCGGCTTCCTCGCCCTGGGCGGCGCGCTCGACGATAGCGAACTGACCATGGCCGTGTACCTGCCGGCACACGGTACGCCGCGGCTGCTGGTATCCAGCTCGATCTGCGTGGACGGATGCGACCAGCACGTGGAAGTGTTCACGCGCGAAGCCAGCGGGCAGCTGGCGCTGTTGCCTGGCCACGGCATGCTGCCGACGATCGCGCCGGAAGAATTCCTCAGGCCCGGCGTGGCCATGCCGCTGCAATTCCAGGGCGTCACGCCTTCGGTTGACTATCGCCCGCAGGCCGATGGCCGCGGCCTGGTGGCAAGCGCATGGTTTGGCGACGAGGCCGAGGATGCGGTGCGGCAGTCGCAGGAAACCGCCGATGGCGTGACCCGGCCGCTGGCGCTGCGCTGGGATGCTGCAAGCGGAGTGTTCGCCCGCCCATGAGCATCGCCTGCGTGCATCGCGTGATCCTCGTGCCGGCATTGGCTGCCGCGGCCGCAACCGCTGCTGCGCCGCCCGCTGACATCGGCGGCGTGTATTCCAGCCTGCGGACGTCGGAGGAAACCGGCGACACCGGCGGGATGCGGATCATCCTGCTGGCGAGCGATCGCGCCGAGTACGCGGTGCTGCAGTGCGCCGGCTCGGTGCTCGACAAGCCGGTGCTGGTGCGGGTGGACGTGGACAGGGCGGCGGGCACCCTCGCGTTCGCGGCGCACGACGACCCCGACAACGAATGCCCGATGGAGGCGTTCACCGCGAAGTCCGGCAAGCACGGGTTGCGGGTGGCTTACCCCGGCAATTACGACCCGGGTTTGCTTGAACCCACGCGAGGGTTCGAGCCATGAGCCCCGCCTGCGGCCATGCACCGCGCCTTGCCGTCGCCTGCCTGGTGGACGATGCGCGGGGAGCGACGGCATGAACGCCGACATCCTGATCCTGGTGCTGGCGGCCTTGATGCTGTCGTGGGGCCTGCTGTACGCCTTCGTGGTCGTGCGCGCGCGCCCGGCCGCGGTGCCGGTGCAGGGCTGGCGCGCGCTGCTGCAGTCGCTGTCGATGCCGCTGCTGGGCATGGGGCTGTGGATCGGATTGCTTCTGTCGTCGGCGGGCGCCGTCGTCTATCCCGGCCTGCTGGGCGTCACGGGTGCGAAACCGGATTTCAACTGCGCAAGGGCCACCACGGAGGTCGAGCACCTGCTGTGCAGCGATGAGCGCATGGGCGACGCCGATCGCCTGCTGGCCGCGCAGTACCAGCAGGCGCTGGCCGCGAATCCCGGGGCTGCCGCGCGCGATGCCCTGCGCGCAGACCAGTTGCGCTGGCTGCACCAGCGCGACCAGCAGTGCGGGGTCGCGCCGCGTGCGTGGCGCAGTGACCGGAAAATCCGTGCCGATGCACTCCACTGCCTCGGCAAGTCGCTGGCGGTGCAGCGCTGAGCGCCACGTGCAACTCGGGAACAGGCCATGCCAAAACCCCTGCGGGTCCTGATGTTCTTCCTGTATTTCTTCGGTCTCGGCATCGGATTGCCGGCGCTGGTCGGACTGGTGGTGCAACATTTCCACGGCGCGTTGAACGTGCCGCCGCCCAGCGCGTCCAACTGGGGCGTCGCCGATGGCCGCTTCGTCAACGCAGCCCGGCTGCTGGCGGCGGATGGGATGCCGACGGTGTCGCTGGGCGTGCAGTTCCCGTCCGCGCGTGCGGTGTCGCTGCTCACCGGGCGCGACGGCAGCATGAGCATGGCGGTGCTGGCCGATTCACCCGCGCAGCTGCAGCAGGCCGCGCGGCAGCTGGCGCAACGCTTCGGCCTGGAGCTGGCGGCGGATGCGCACGACCAGCGCCTGCACGCCGAAAACAGCT
Organism: Luteimonas mephitis DSM 12574; assembly: GCF_000422305.1. Classification (GTDB taxonomy): domain Bacteria; phylum Pseudomonadota; class Gammaproteobacteria; order Xanthomonadales; family Xanthomonadaceae; genus Luteimonas; species Luteimonas mephitis. The sequence continues at coordinate 414,544 of NZ_AULN01000013.1, forward strand.
ACCACGGCCACGTGCGACGCAGCGGCAACCGGCTGCTGCTGGTGGTCGGCATGGATCCCGCCGCGGTCGAACGCCAGCTGGCGGCATTGCCCGGCCTCGGCGACGGCCCCGACGGCGACTGGCGGGTGGCGCCCGCGCCGGTCCGCCACGCGTTGCTGGCCGGAGTATTCCTCTGGGCTGGCCTGCAGTTCCTGCTGTTCGGGCGGATCGCCTCGTGGGCCGGGGGCGAACCCGCGAAGCCGGGCGTGGCGGCGGTGTCTGCTGCCGAACTGGGCAACCGCCTGATGGCGCTGAACCAGCTCGACGTGCCCTGGGCCGTGACCCGCGGCACGCATCCGGACGAGTACGTGATCGACTGGCGTTACGCCGACGCCAGGTGGATGAACCTCGCGCGACAGGGCGGGATGTCCCGGGGCTACCGGCTGGTGCTGCGGCTGGATCCGGGCCAGCACAGTGCCCGCGCACAGGACCGCTTCGCATCGCTGGACTGGGCGGCCGGGGTGGAGGGTGCCGCGCTCAAGTGGAAGGCCAGCCGGGGCATCAGCTTCTTCGAATACCAGCATGAGCGGACCTACGGCCTGCAGTTCCGCGACGGCAGGCCGGTCATGGCGCTGCAGTACGCCTACACCTTCGATTCGCGCGAGGTGAAGGGCCCGGTCATGCGGGTGGTGCGCGATGCCGGCTGGAACTACCGCCCGGTGATCAGCTTCTTCCGCCTGGTCGGTGGCTGAGCGCGCCGCCTCGCACCGGGAGGGAAATCGAAAGCGGCTAGAATCGAAGGCCCGCCAGCCGCGCGAAGCAAAATGTCCGACCAGAAGCCTGCCACCCCCGAATCCGCCGAAGATTTCCGCCAGGCAGCACTGGATTACCACCGCCTGGCCCCGGCCGGGAAGATCAAGGTCGCGGCGACCAAGCCGATGGTCACCCAGCGCGAACTGGCGCTGGCGTACTCGCCCGGCGTGGCCTATGCCTGCGAGGAGATCGCCGCCGACCCCGCCGCCGCCTACGACTACACCGCGCGCGGCAACCTGGTGGCGGTGATTTCCAACGGCACCGCGGTGCTCGGCCTGGGCGACATCGGCCCGCTTGCCGGCAAGCCGGTGATGGAGGGCAAGGGCATCCTGTTCCAGAAGTTCGCCGGCATCGACGTGTTTGACATCGAGGTGGACGAGCGCGACCCCGACAGGCTGGTCGAGATCATCGCCTCGCTGGAGCCCACCTTCGGCGGCATCAACCTCGAGGACATCAAGGCGCCGGAGTGCTTCATCGTCGAGCGCAAGCTGCGCGAGCGGATGAAGATCCCGGTGTTCCACGACGACCAGCACGGCACCGCGATCATCGTCGGCGCGGCGATGCTCAACGCGCTGCAGGTGGCCGGCAAGGACATCGCCACGGTCAAGGTCGCCACCACCGGCGCCGGCGCGGCGGGCATCGCCTGCCTCGACATGCTGGTGGCGCTGGGCGTGCGCAAGGACAACATCCTGGCGTTCGACCGCGACGGCGTGATCTACACCGGCCGCCCCGGCCTGGATCCCGACAAGGCCCGCTACGCCAGCGACACCGGCAAGCGCACGCTGGCCGAGATCGTGGACGGAGCCGACGTGTTCCTCGGCCTCTCGGCCGGCGGCATCCTGACGCCTGCGATGGTCGCGACGATGGCCGACAAGCCGATCATCCTCGCGCTTGCCAACCCGTACCCGGAAATCCTTCCCGAGGACGCGAAGAAGGTGCGCCCGGACTGCATCATCGCCACCGGCCGGTCGGACTACCCCAACCAGGTCAACAACGCGCTGTGCTTCCCGTACATCTTCCGCGGCGCGCTGGACGTGGGCGCCACCGAGATCAACGAGGCGATGAAGCTGGCCTGCGTGCGCGCGATCGCGCGGCTGGCACAGATGGAATCGTCCGACCTGGGCAGCGCCTACGGCGGCGACGTCACCTCGTTCGGCGCCGACTACATCATCCCGCGCCCGTTCGACCCGCGCCTGCTGACGATCCTGGCGCCGTGCGTGGCCGAGGCGGCGATGGCGTCTGGCGTCGCGCTGCGCCCGATCGCCGACATGGGCGCCTATCGCGAGAAGCTCGGCCAGTTCATCCACCGCACCGGCCTGATGATGAAGCCGGTGTACGAGCGCGCGCGCGCCGACATCCAGCGCGTGGTCTACGCCGAGGGCGAGGAAGAAAACGTGCTGCGCGCGGTGCAGACGGTGGTCGACGAGCAGCTGGCGCGGCCGATCCTGATCGGCCGCCCGGACGTGATCGAAAGCCGCATCGCGCGCCTGGGCCTGCGCCTGCGCGCAGGCGAGGATTTCGACCTCACCAACATCAACGACGACCCGCGCTTCCACGAGTACTGGACCCAGTACCACGCGCTGACCGAACGCCGCGGCGTGACCCCGGACGCGGCCAAGAACCTGCTGCGCTCGCGCCCGTCGCTGATCGGTGCGCTGATGGTCGAGCGCGGCGAAGCCGACGGCCTGATCTGCGGCATGGTCGGCCGCTACCACAAGAAGCTGGGCTACCTGCGCAGCGTGTTCGACCTCGATCCAGGCGTCACCAGCACCTCGGCGATGACTGGCGTGATCAACGACCGCGGCCTCTGGTTCTTCCTCGACACCCACGTCCAGCTCGACCCCACCGCCGAGCAGATCGCCGAGAGCACGCTGCAGGCGACCTACCGGCTGAAGCTGTTCGGGGTCGAACCGCGGGTGGCGCTGCTGTCGCACTCCAACTTCGGCAGCCACGACAACGCCTCGGCGGCGAAGATGCGCAAGGTGCGCGAGATCCTCGCCCGCCGCGCCCCGCGCCTGGACATGGACGGCGAAATGCAGGGCGACACCGCCTGGCACGCCGACCTGCGCGAGCGCATGTTCCCCAACACCACGCTCAAGGGCCGCGCCAACCTGTTCGTGATGCCCAACCTCGACGCGGCCAACATCGCCTACAACCTGATCCGGGTGATGACCGACGGCGTGGCCATCGGTCCGATCCTGATGGGCATCGACCAGCCCGCGCACGTGCTGACCCCGGCCAGCACCCCGCGCCGCGTGGTCAACATGACCGCGATCGTGGCGGTGGAAGCGCAGATCAGGAAGCTGCAGCGCGAGGGCGCATAGCCCCGCACTCCCACACCCCCGCACTTGTAGGAACGGCTTCAGCCGCGAGCTTTCTCCCGTTCAACAAAAAGCTCGCGGCTGAAGCCGTTCCTGCAAGAGGTCGCGGGGCTTTCCTACCCGGCAACGCGGAGCCAGCCGATACCGGCAAGCAAGTCCGCGGCACACGCTGTTGCCATGGGACCAGGACATCACGCGCTGCGTCGGGGACGGTGGTCGGAAGCGGGGCGGATCTACCTGTTGACGTTCACGACTGCCAACCGGACGCCGCATTTTCGTGAATGGCCGGCAGCCGCCGAGGCATCGCGGTTGATGGCCGGATCGCCGGCCTGGCAGGCGAGTACGCTGCTGGCCTGGGTGCTGATGCCCGACCACTGGCATGGCCTGGTCGAGCTTGGTTGTGATGTCACGCTTGCTGATTGCGTGCGCAGATTGAAAGGCGGAAGTGCACGCGCATTGCGACAACACCACCAAGTGCTCGGTCGGATCTGGGCGCCGGGCTATCACGACCATGCGATCCGCAGGGAAGAGAACCTGCTTCCAGTTGCCCGCTATCTGGTAATGAATCCGGTTCGCGCGAATCTCGTTCCGCGCGCTGGGGACTACCCCTATTGGGATGCCATCTGGCTTGGATAACTTCCCGGCCAACCTGTAGGAGCGGCTTCAGCCGCGAGCTGTTGCTTCTTGTTCCCGTCATCGAAAAGCTCGCGGCTGAAGCCGCTCCTACAAGGTCGTGGACAAGGCCGGGGCACGCCTAGCAACCCAACAGCTCCCGCACCAGCCCCGGCAGCGCATGCAGCTCATGTTTCAGCAGTACCGCGTCGACGGAAGGCAGGGCTGCGTCTTCCTCGAGTGCGCCGGTCAGCAGCACGAAGCGGGCCGAAGGCGCGCGTTCGCGCACGATGGCGAAGGCGTGCTCGCCGCTGAAGCCCGGCATGTTGAGGTCCGACAGCACCAGCTGCGGCGCGAACTCCAGCAGCGTGGCGAGCAGCGACGCCTCGCTGTCCGCGCGCCGGCACTCGGCGGCAATGCCGGCGCCGTGCAGTTCGATGCGCGCGAGTTCGGCGTCATCCGCGCTGTCGTCGACGATCAGCACGCGCCATTGCGTCGACGCCGCGGGTCGCGACGCAGCGGCGCCGGCGCTTCCTCCTTCGTTCGGGAAGGCGGGCCGAGGGGAACCTGTTCCCGACGTTGCCATTGCGCCTCAGATGTCCTGCGGCGCCTCGTTGAACACCGCCCAGAACCGGCCGAGCGTCTTCACCGCCTCGAAGAACTGGTCCACGTCCACCGGCTTGACCACGTAGGCGTTCACGCCCAGGTCCCAGCTGCGCGCCAGGTCGCTTTCCTCGCGCGAAGACGACAGGATCACCACCGGCAGGCGCTTGAGGTGGTCCTGCTGGCGCAGCTGCGTCAGCACTTCCAGTCCATCCATGCGCGGCATCTTGATGTCCAGCAGCAATACTGCCGGATCGCCCTCGGGGCGGTCGGCGAAGCGGCCGCGGCGCAGCAGGTAGTCGAGCGCCTCGACGCCGTCCTCCACGTGCACGATCGGGTTGACCAGGTTGGCGTCGCGCAGCGCGTCGATCGCCATCTCGGCGTCGTTCGGGCTGTCTTCGGCAAGCAGGATGGTGCGGATGGTGCTCATGCGATCGGCGTGCCCTTGCTGATGGGTTCGAGGTTGGCTGGCAGGGTGAAGTGGAAGGTGGCGCCCCGGCCGGGTTCGGATTCTGCCCAGACGCGGCCGTCATGTCGCGTGATGACGCGCTTGACGCTGGCCAGGCCAATGCCGGTGCCGGAGAATTCGGAGGCCGCATGCAGCCGCTGGAACACGCCGAACAGCTTGCCCGCGTAGGCCATGTCGAAACCGGCGCCGTTGTCGCGGATGCTGAACCGATGGCTACCGTCGGTTTCGCGGGCGTGGCTGACCTCGATCACCGCCGGCTCGCTGTGCGCGCTGTACTTCACCGCGTTGCCCAGCAGGTTCAGCCACACCTGCCGCAGCATGTTGTCATCGGCGACCAGCACCGGCATCGGCCCGATCTTCCAGTGGATCACGTGGCCCGGGTTGTCGGCCTGGGCGTTGGCATCGAGCATCGAGCGGGTGTCGTGGATCATCGACTGCAGGTCCACCACCTGCGGACGCAGCGCGCTGCGGCCCAGGCGCGAGTAGACCAGCAGGTCGTCGATCAGCGCCGACATGCGCCGCGCCGAGCCCGAGATCACGTCCAGGTAATGGCGACTCTTGTCGTCGATGTCGTCGCCCAGCTGCCGCCCCAGCTTGTCGGCGAAGCCGGCGATGTGGCGCAGCGGCGCACGCAGGTCGTGCGAGACCGAATAGCTGAAAGCCTCCAGCTCGCGGTTCACGTCCGACACCAGTTCCACCTTGCCTTCCAGCTGGCGGTTGAGTTCGCGGATCTGGTGTTCGCTGGCCTTCTGCGTGGTGATGTCGCTGGCGGTCACCAGCACCGCGTCGTCCTCGCTGTCGGGCAGCGACATGCGGCGCGCATTGATGAGCATGATCCGCTCGAAGCCGTCGGCGGTTTCCTGGCGACGCTGGAAATCCCACAGCTCGCGGTCGCGCGCAATCACGTCGCCGAGCCGGCGCAGGGTTTCCTCGTCGTTCCAGGCGCCGCTGCCGACCTCGGCCAGCGGTTGCCCCGCCGCGTCGCCTTGGACCCCGAACATTTCGGCGAACGCCGCGTTGTGCATCACCACGCGCAGGTTCGCGTCGGCCAGCACGATCGGCTCGCGCACGGTGTCCAGCACCACCGCGGCGCGCGCGCTGGCGCGGCGGGTGGATTGCTCCGCGAGCACCCGCCCGGCCATCTGCCGGGTGGCGAAGAACATCACCGTCCCCAGCAGCGACAGCTGCGCCAGCATTGCGCCCCAGCGCAGCAACTCGGCGCGACTGCGGGTGCGGTCTGCCGCCGCAACGCGCCGTGCCAGCAGCTTGCGTTCCTCGGCGACCATTTCGGAGACGATGCCGCGGATCGGGAAGCGCGTCACGAGTGCCTCCAGGCTCGCCGCGGAAAACGCGCCCTCGCCGCTGCGCGCGATTTCGTTCATGCGCTGGTCGACGTTGGCGCGCAGGTGGCCGATCCGCACCTGTTGCGCGGCGTTGTCGCGGGTCAGCGCCTGCAGCGTGTCCAGCGCCGGGGCGATCCGCGCGCGGCTTTCCTCGAGCCGCACCCGCAGTTCAGCGTTGTCGACGCCGGCGGCGGTCGCCAGCACCGCCGACTCCACGTTGCGCACGTCGTAGGCCAGCGCGTAGGCCTGCGCCTCCACCTGTTGCGAGTGGTTGACCTGCTCCATCGCGGCCACTGTGTCGGTGGCGGCGTTGCGCAGCAGCACCGCCGGCACCACCACGATCAGCGCGACTGCCAGCAGCAGCAGCGCGAGGCGCCACTTCGGGGTCGGTTCGGGTTGACGGCTGGTGGGCATGCGTTTCGCCTGGACAAGGAAAGAGGCGAACGCCCACGCGTCCACGGCCCCCCGGAGCGTGATGATGGCCGGCGCGCCCGCCGATCGCAACCGAGCCGCAGGCCCGGTGCTGCACGCGCGACGGCGTTGCCGGCCGCCGCCGCGGGAACGCTGCGTGCCGGCCGGCCGCGACAGTCCCCCGGTAGGCCCCCTGATAGAATGGAAGCTCGATTCCACGACCACTGCGCGGCCAGCAGGCCGCGGCGGAGCACGCACCATGAACTGGCTCAACGAAGTCCTCGTCAACGATCCCGATCCGGCCGAATCCCAGGAGTGGCTCGAGTCGCTCAAGGCCGTCATCGACCGCGAGGGCCCGGCGCGCGCGCACCAGTTGCTCAACGGCATGGTCGAACTCACCCGCCGAGCCGGCGCCCACCTGCCGTTCGCGCCGACCACCGAGTACATCAACACCATCCCGCCGGGCCAGGAAGCCAAGTCGCCCGGCGATGCGCAGATGGAATGGCGCATCCGTTCGCTGATCCGCTGGAACGCGATGGCGATGGTGGTGCGCGCCAACCGCAAGCCCGGCGACCTCGGCGGCCACATCGCCACGTTCGGCTCGTCCGCGACGCTCTACGACGTCGGCTTCAACCATTTCTGGCGCGCGCCCAGCGCCGACCACCCCGGCGACCTGCTCTACATCCAGGGCCACGGCTCGCCGGGCATCTACGCGCGCTCGTTCATGGAAGGCCGCATCAGCGAATCCCAGCTCGACAACTTCCGCATGGAAGTCGACGGCCGCGGCATCAGTTCCTACCCGCACCCGTGGCTGATGCCCGAGTACTGGCAGACGCCCACCGTGAGCATGGGCCTGGGCCCGATCGCGGCGATCTACCAGGCGCGCAACTTCAAGTACCTCGAAAGCCGCGGCCTGATGCCGAAGACCGACCGCAAGGTCTGGTGCTTCCTCGGCGACGGCGAGACCGACGAGCCCGAGAGCCTGGGCGCGATTTCGGTCGCCGGCCGCGAGGGCCTCGACAACCTGGTGTTCGTCATCAATTGCAACCTGCAGCGCCTCGACGGCCCGGTGCGCGGCAACGGCAAGATCATCCAGGAGCTGGAAGGCAACTTCCGCGGCGCAGGCTGGAACGTGATCAAGACCATCTGGGGCAGCTACTGGGATCCGCTGCTGGCCCGCGACACCTCCGGCGCGCTGCGCCGGGTGATGATGGAAACCGTCGACGGCGAGTACCAGAACTGCAAGGCCTTCGGCGGCGCCTACACGCGCGAGCATTTCTTCGGCAAGACCCCGGAGACCGCCGCGCTGGTGGCCAACCTGTCCGACGACGACATCTGGCGCCTCAACCGCGGCGGCCACGACCCGCACAAGGTCTACGCCGCCTACCACGAGGCCGTGCACAGCGAAGGCATGCCCACCGTGATCCTGGCCAAGACGGTCAAGGGCTACGGCATGGGCGCGGCCGGCGAGTCGCTCAACCCGACCCACGGCACCAAGAAGATGGACGACGAGGACGTCAAGGCGTTCCGCGACCGCTTCCAGATCCCGGTCACCGACGACCAGCTCAAGGACGGCCAGATCCCGTTCTACCACCCCGGCGAGAAGTCGCCGGAAATCGAATACATGCAGGAGCGCCGCCGCGCGCTGGGCGGCTACCTGCCGCAGCGCCGGCGCAAGGCCGGCACCTCGCTCGAAGTGCCGAAGCTCGAAACCTTCGACCGCCTGCTCAAGTCCACCGGCGAGCGCGAGATCAGCACCACGATGGCGTTCGTGCAGATGTTGAACATCGCCCTGCGCGACAAGCAGGTCGGCCCGCGGCTGGTGCCGATCGTCGCCGACGAGGCGCGCACGTTCGGCATGGAAGGCCTGTTCCGCCAGATCGGCATCTACGCCCCGCACGGGCAGAAGTACAAGCCGGTCGACGCCGACCAGCTGATGTACTACCGCGAGGACGCCGCGGGCCAGGTGCTGCAGGAAGGCATCACCGAGGCCGGCGCGTTCGCGTCGTGGCTCGCCTGCGCCACCAGCTACAGCACCAACGACCTGCAGCTGCTGCCGTTCTACATCTACTACTCGATGTTCGGATTCCAGCGCGTCGGCGACGCCGCCTGGCAGGCCGGCGACATGCGCGCGCGCGGCTTCCTGCTGGGCGCCACCGCCGGCCGTACCACGCTCAACGGCGAAGGCCTGCAGCACGAGGACGGTCACAGCCTGGTGCAGGCCGGGCTGATCCCCAACGTGCGCAGCTACGACCCCACCTTCAGCTATGAAGTGGTGACCCTGGTCCAGCACGGCATGCAGCGCATGCTCGCCGAGCAGCACGACGAGTACTGGTACATCACCCTGATGAACGAGAACTACGTGCACCCGGAGATGCCCGCGGGCAGCGCCGAGGGGATCATCAAGGGCATGTACCTGTTCAAGGACGCCGGCAAGCCGAAGAAGGGCGAGCACCGCGTGCAGCTGATGGGCTCCGGAACCATCCTGCGCGAAGTCATCGCCGCGGCCGAACTGCTCGACAAGGATTTCGGCGTCACCGCCGACATCTGGTCGTGCCCGAGCTTCAACGAGCTGGCCCGCGACGGCCAGGACGCCGAGCGCCACAACCGCTTCCACCCCGAAGCCAAGACCCCGCGCAAGGCCTATGTCACCCAGCAGCTCGAAGGCCGCCAGGGCCCGGCCATCGTCGCCACCGACTACATCCGCGCCTACCCCGAACAGGTCCGCGCCTTCGTCCCCATGCACTACACCGTGTTGGGCACCGACGGCTTCGGCCGCAGCGACACCCGCGACAACCTGCGCCGGCACTTCGAGGTCGACCGCTACCACGTCGCCCAGGCCGCGATCGCGGCGCTGGCGGCGGAAGGCAAGATGACGGCGAAGGACGTTTCGCGGGCGATCAAGCTTTACAAGATCGATGTGGAGAGGCCGAATCCGCTGCATGCGTGAGGCATGGATGGACCAGGAAGGGCGGCCGAACGGGCCGCCCTTCTCATTTTCGGGTCTGGATCGTTGCTTCCACCGCTACAAGCCCTTACCAATCTTCTTTCGGGTTCAACCACAGAGGTGGTTGCCGAACGGGCCCACCGTAACAGGACAAGGATTGCCGATGAAGATCAGATATTTCGGTTGGCTCATGGTGGCCGCAGCTGCGGGTTGCACTACCGTCGAGGCCAGCCAAGCAGCGTCCGCCTCGCTCTGCGAGGAAGCTCGCGGCTGGAGTTCGGCCGCATCTGAAGACGCGACGCGGATCCTTCCAAGCGAAACTTCGGAAGAAGGCGGACGCACCTATCGGTTTGACCTTGCAGGGCGTGGTGGGCTCCGAGTCCTGCATGCAGAGTGCGGATGGGCGTCCTACTCGGAATGCGCATTCCAGGTCACGCGAATCGATGGCTCGCAGTACGCGTTCTCGGATCTCTCCACGTTCGGCCTGTGGGAATACCAAGGCGCGCTCTATCTCCTCTACGGCATAGTCGACCCGAAAACAGAAGTCGATGCCGGCAAGCACAGGATCACGAAGGTCAGCAATCCGCCCACCGAGGTGTGCAACGAAATCGGGGACTACTCCGACCTGATGTAGACGCCGTCCGTTTCAAAGGGAGCTTCATGTCATGGAATACAACACGCTCACCCAAGATCAGTACAACGAGCTGGTCGGTGATCTGATCAAGCTTACGGAAAGCCTGCACACGCGCGCACAAGACATCGGTGATGGCCGTGCCACCATCGGCTACGGCTATACCTTCAACCGCGACAACAATGTTGATCTCTGGAGGGACTCCGGCATTCACCTCGCGGAATCCGAATGGCGGCAGCTTGCCGAGATCGATGCTGGCAGGCCGCGTGACCGCACGGGATTGGGGCTCGCATTCAATCGCACGCTCACTGCCGCGGAGAGCGATCAGCTTCTCGTGGCTTCGCTGCCAGAGTATGAGCGTCCCATCGAGGGGCTCGACATGCCGGTGTCACAGGAGCGCGCGGCACTTGTGTCGCTGGTCTACAACCGCGGCGCGGGCGCATATCGTGCTTCCATGCAGCCGTTTCGTGATGCTGTTGCGGCCGGTGATCGCAGCGAGGCCTGGTTTGAATTGCGCTACAACGCGTGGGGAAGCAATGCCATGTATGAGGCAGGCCTGCGCAAGCGCCGCTATATGGAATCGGAACTCTTCGGCCTTTACGACGACCCGAACAATGTTTCCACCGAAGAAGCAGTTTCAAGCTATCGGATGTATCAACTGCATCGCGAGCGCATCAATGATGACGAGCAGCGTTGGGGTGTCGACATCGACGGAAACCCCGGCCAGCGCAATCTCATCGCTGAGGCCAACCGCGACTATGCCGGTATCCTGGACACACATGGAAGCGTCAAAACGGTAGCCGAAGCACTTGAGCCCGCAAGGATACGGCTGCTATCCGATCTGAGAACCAGGTATCCAGAGATTGCGGGGCAGCTTGGCGACGAAGCTTTCAACGCTGGCGCCATCCATATTGACCCGGGCCGCGATTCCGCGAACGTTGCCGTCGCCCCGACTCATGCCGCCACACTTGATGCCACACGCAGTAATGATCGTGAAGTCGATAGCAACGACCTTCTTCTCGGGGAGGGTGGAAGTGACACGCTGATCGGCGGTCGTGGCGACGACGTGCTCATCGGCGGGGCCGGCCGCGACAGGCTGCGAGGCGGCGAAGGTGACGACACCTACGTGGTGGATGATGGCGACATCATTCGAGACGACGATCTGCGCGGCGGGATCATCTGGCATGGTCAGCGCCTCACCGGCGGCTCACACCATGAGAATGACCCCGCAGACGTGTTTCGCAGCGAAGATGGGCAGCATAGCTATCGCATGGATGGCACCCGTCTGGTGATCAGTGACGGCCGAGGACAGTCGGTGATCGTGCAGGACTATCGGCCCGGCAGCCTCGGCATCACGTTAGCTGAGGCGCCCCATCGTGATCATGATCAGGTGCCGGGCCGCTCCATCGGTGAAGCCGGGCGAACACACGTCCCGACAGGCGCGCCGGATGATCATCCGCTGCTGCGGCAGGCACGCGAAGCGGTCGCGCGTCTTGACGGAACACTCGGTCGGGCTTTCGACGATGCAAGTGAACGAATGAGTGCCAGCCTCGCCGTTCTTGCGCATCGGAAGGGCATGGAGCGCATTGATCATGTCGTGCTGAGTCAGCAAACCAGCACAGCGCGCGCAGGGGAGGCTGTGTTCATTGTGCAAGGCCGGCTGGACGATCCGGCACATCTACGGGCCCATGCGACAACCGCAACTGCCGTCGAAACGCCGGTGCGGGAGTCGCTGGCGCACCTTGAATCCCTCGAGCGCCATGATCCGGCGTTGCAGCAGAGGCCGTTCGAACAGGAGCAAGCCCAGAGGCAGGTGCGCATCATTTGATTGATCAGCCCCTATGCGCACCGCTGGCATGGGAAAACGCCAGCGCGAGAACGGGTCGGGTTCACTTACGAGATCATAGAAAGTGAACCCGACTCCTCTTTTCCCATTGAGGGAAATTGAGTCCGCCTTATTCTACGGTCCCGATTCTTATAAGGCTTGGTTTGCGACAGTGCAGGATTCAAGTGCTGCCACAGAGGTGGTTTTGAACGATGAAGAGTCGGCGGTGCCGGAAGAACGCGAGGTTCCGTAGAATGGGTTGAGCACAGCGATACCCACCCTACGAGTTGATTCCAGTGGCCAGCTTCGTACTCCGTTGAACGTGGCAGGGTCAAATCCTGATCAGTAGCTCTGTAGTTCTCTTTTGACGGCCAGGCTCACTGGTGAGGGTTTGATGAGAGTAGCGGAAGTGTTCTCGCTCAATGAGAGTGGGGCATGCGCAAACCACGGGGTCAGCCGCGGGATGTCGTGAGCAGATCGAGCAAGGGGTCCGTGAGTTTCTTGAAAGCATTCTCGAATACGGCATTCCGGTGATATTCGAGATAGGTCTTTTGGTTGGTACTGAAGGACCCGCACTTCCGGCCTTGGCCCAAGTCAATGCCGATCCGGCTGATGACGTCACTGGGCAAATGTTGGGAACGAACAAGCGCGCCGTTATCCTCGAAGGTAATCCAGCCTCGATCGAACAGATGGTCTGCAGTAGGGCTCAGCAGAAGCCCGTTATTTCCGTCGACCCGCTCATCTCCAGATGCGCACTTCGACCATGGTTTGATGTGGCTCGCTCGCAGGAAGCGAAGGTCTGCGATGCGAGTGAGTCGGCACTCCTTCTCCACGATCAGCAATCGCCGTTTGAAGAGGGACTGTTTGGTTCTAACTTCCATGATTTGGCTGTTGGCAGTGGCTGCCAACTCAATTTCCGGCGCCGCTGCGTCGGTGATTGACCTCTGGAACGGCTCGAAAGCTGATTCAAGAGGCTGCAACTTGAAGACGAGTGCTTTGCGAGGCATGCCATTGGTATCGGGAACGCCGACTTGCTGATAGGTGCTCAGGAACTGGAATTCCCCCAGAAAACGATATGGGCGGCCATGCCCCATCATCTGGAAGAGAAGGAGACGCTTGCCGCTCCGTAGATGTTCGCGAATAGCCAAGTTTCCGCCAGAGAACGTCATGTCCCCGCGTTGGCCTTCGCCGTAGTAATGCAGAACGTTCTCTTCGTCCCAGAAGTCGTGATAGCCGTGCTGCTTGCCGGCCTCTCCGGTAAACAGGATCACGTATGGACTGGTGGCAGGTGTCGAGATGCCACCTTGTCGCTGGCCGCCCAAAAGACCATGGATCTGTTCGCGTCGGTTGTAGAGCGCACCGACTTCAAAAGGCAGACTGGTCGAGGGCAGCAAGCGCTCCATGGGCGCCAGGATAACCACTGGCGACACGCTTTATAACTTTCTAATGCGCACCTGATCAGCACGGGCCAGAACCGGGATCAGAGGAACTCCCGTGCGTTGATGCAGGGGTCCGGGCCGCAAGGCCGCCCCAGGATTCGCCTCCAGTGACGCAAAAAGCGCCATCACTGTCGCCGCAAGTGTCGTCGCAGTCGCTCCCGGCGGCTCCGTTGCCCCAAAAAGCGTCAGTCGCGGCACTTGTTGACTCGAGCTTGAGCCAGGAAGCGCCTCGCGTGGCGCTTTTTGCGCCAATGCTGGCAACTGGAGCGCCGCGACCGGCGCGGGAAGGGTCGGCGCTGGCGCTTTTTTCGCCTGCCCCATGACCGGAAAGCGCCATCCGTGGCGCTTTTTGCGCCAGCGGCGAGGCTTTCCGGGCCGTGACCGGCGTGGATCGGGCTTCCGGAAGGACAAAAAGGGTGTCGCGAAGCGCTTTGCGCGCGCCGATGGAACCCTTCCGCGCGGCAGCCGGGCGGGGTTTGTCGATCCCGGCCGCGCCGGTTCGTCGTCCCTGTAAGCGCGCCATGCCGGCGCCGCCATTCCGTCCCCCAAGCGAGGCTCCCCATGTCCGTCCAGTCCTACCTGTTCTTCGAAGGTCGCGCCGACGAAGCGATCGCGTTCTACGGCAAGGCGCTCGATGCCGAGCTCCTGATGCGCATGACCTACGGCGATTCGCCGGAGGGCGACGGGGAGTGCCCGGGCGGGTTCAAGCCGCCGGCCGACAAGGTGATGCACGCCGGCCTGCGCATCGGGGGCACCGAGCTGGGGCTGTCGGACGGCATGTGCAGCGGCAAGCCGGAGTTCAAGGGCATCTCGCTGACGCTGGTGTGCGCCGACGATGCCGAGGCCAGGCGCCGCTTCGATGCGCTGGCCGACGGTGGCGAGGTGAACATGCCGCTGGGCGAGAGTTTCTTCGCCACCGCGTTCGGCATGCTGGTCGACCGCTTCGGCGTGGGCTGGATGGTGATGGTGCCGAAGGCGATGGCGGGCTGAGCCCGTGCTGCGGGCGGCCGGGGCCGGGACGGCACGGCGGCCTGCCCGCCGGGCTTTGCGCCGATGCAGCCCGCAGCGCATCGGCTTGACCCGGATCAATACGGACACGCACGGTCGCGCTAGCGTAGGCGTCAGCCAAGCCCGGAGACATCGTGATGACTGCCATGCGCCCACGCTATTCCCCCGCGCTGCGGCGCCTGCACTGGCTGATGGCACTGCTGGTGGCCGCGGCCTACCTGTTGATCGAGCAGCGCGGCCTGTTCCCGCGCGGGAGTGCGCCGCGCGCGGCGATGGTGCAGGGGCACTTCTGGGTCGGGCTGTCGGTCCTGCTGCTGGTGGTGTGGCGACTGCGGCTGCGCCTGCGCGACGGCGCGCCGCCGGTCACGCCCGCGCTGGCCAGGTGGAATGCGTGGGCCGGCGGGCTGCTGCACGTGGCGCTGTACCTGTTCTTCGTGGTCCAGCCGCTGCTGGGGCTGGCCACGGCCTGGAGCGACGGCAAGGACGTGCTCGTGCCGTTCACGCAGATCGCACTGCCGGCGCTGCTGCCCGAGAACGAGGCGCTGGCGCATACGCTCGAAGACCTGCACGAGACGATCGGCACGATCTTCTACTGGGTGATCGGCGCGCACATCCTCGCCGCGCTGTGGCACCACTGGCTGCGCAGGGACGACACCCTGCGGCGGATGCTGTGATGGGTGGCGTCCACCCGCGCTGACGCGTCCTGCCCGGCGTGCCGGCGGCGGCCTGCAACGGCCGCGCCGGCACCCGACGCGGGCTGGCCGGCCGGGGCCGTGCCCGATCAGGCCTGCGCCGGATCCTTCGGCGCCCGATCCTTCGGCCCCTGGTCCATCAGCACCCGCTCGCTGGCCGTCCTTGCTTCGCCGGCATAGGGCCGCCCGTGTCCGGTCGCGACCAGGTCGTGCAGGCTCGCGATGTACGTGTTCCAGCCGTCGCTGCAGACGTCATGGCACTCGTACTCGGGAACCAGGCCGAGGTGGGTGAAGCGCAGTTCGGTCCGGCCGTCGGCCGTCGCGATCTCGAACACGAGGTCGGTGCCGGTCCATTCGGTCGTGTCTCTGGTGAAGCTGAAATGGTTGTCGAGCACGGTCCACGCGATCCTGCTGCTGGGAACCATCTGCGTGACCTCGATCTCGCAGCGGTGCAGGTCGCGCACGCGGTGGACGAAGCGGTCGCCGACGCGGTCGGCGCTGCCGGTGATGTCGGCCGACCACCAGCGGCGCACGTCGCAGATGGCGGCGAAGACGGCGTCCGGTGACTGGTCGACGGTGAAGCGGGCGGTGAAGTCGCGGCTGTCCATCAGGGTCTCCTTCAGGCGGGGAGTCGCGCGTCGTAATCGGCCTTGAGGGCGATCCAGCTGTCCCAGAACGGTTCGGGCCGCCGTCCGCTGATGCGGTCGACGAGCAGGTCGAGGTGTGCGTGCCAGCCGGCGCCGTGCATCAGCACGCGGTTGCGGCTGCCGAGGTGGCGGTGGACGAGGGTGAGCAGCACCTTGTCGCCGCGCGGTTCGAGGTCGATGGCCACGTCGCTGCCGCCGTCCCAGGTGAAGGCGAGGCGGCGCGGCGGATCGCATTCGGTGACGCGGCTTTGCAGGCGATGTTCGTCGCCGAAGCCGTCGGGATGCTTGCCCGGCGGATCGGTGAGCTCGTCGTTGCGCCAGACCAGTTCGAACGACGTGCCGGCCCGCGGCTGCACGTCGTCGCCGCCGGCCAGCCACTGGCGGCGCAGCCCGGCGTCGGTGAGGTGCTGCCAGACGCGCTCGATGGGGCCGGGCAGCACGCGCTGCAGGCGCACGGTGTCGGTGTCGCTGACGGCGGCGTAGTCGGCTTCGGCGGGGGAGGTGGTTGCGTTCACTTCTTCTTCCTCTTGTCGTGCACGGGGGAGGCGGCGCGCTTGCCGGGCTTGCCGGGGCCGTCGTCGTTGGTGCGAAGCAGGACCTCGAGGGCGTCGAGCTTCCGGTTCCAGAAGCGTTCGTAGTGGCGGATCCATTCCGCGCCGGCGTGCAGTGCGTGTGCGTCGAGATGGCAGGTATGCACGCGGCCCTGCACCTCGCGCTGGATCAGGCCGGCGCGTTCGAGCACCTGGATGTGCTTGGAGGCGCCGGCGAGCGAGATCTCGAACGGCGCGGCGAGCTCCCCGACCGTGCGGGGCTGCCGCGCCAGGTCGCGCAGCATCGCGCGCCGCGTCGGATCTGAGAGTGCCTTGAACAGGTTGTCCAAGAGCGGGCTGTCCGGGGCGTCCGGAACGTCGGATTTATTGTCAACCATAAAGTTGAATATATCCTGCTCGGTGGAATTGTCAACCGTTTGGTGAAATATATTTACGCGGGGTGGCACAGGGCATGTCCTGCCCTTCTTCAGCGGTGAGCTCCTGATTCCGGAAGCGACTCTCCGAGAAGCTCGCGGCTGAAGCCGCTCCTACAGGACGGGGCATTGACGTGCGTTGCTGCGTTTGTCGAAGACTGCAACCGCTGCGGCGGTGCGCGCATCTTTGGTTGGACATTCCCGACTGCCGCGTGCCGCCATGACCCGATGCCTCGCTTTGTTCCTGGGCTGCTGCCTGTCTTGTTCCGCCCTGGCGCAGTCCACGGCGTCGCCCGCTCCCGCCTCCACGGCGCAGGCCGTGGCGCCCGAGTCCGACCCCGCCCGCCAGGCGCTGGACGCATGGCTGGCGGCGTTCAACGCCAACGACCGCAAGCAGCTCGAAGCCTTCCGCGACCGCTACAAGCCGACGCTGGACGTCGACGGCATGCTCGGGTTCCACCGGCAGACCGGCGGCTTCCGGCTGCTCCGGCGCGAGCCGGCGGATGCCGGTTCGGCACAGGCGCTGGTACAGGAGCGCGACTCCGACACCGTGGCCCGGATCACGGCCACGGTGCAGGCGGGCAAGCCCCTTGCGCTCGCCATCGAAGCCATCGAACGTCCTGCGGACCTGCGCATCCCGCGCCTGGACCAGGCCGCGGCAATCGATGCGCTCGCGGACAAGGCCGATGCGGCGGCGAAGCGCGATGCCTTCGCTGGCGTGCTGCTGGTGGCACGTGGCGACAAGATCATGCTGCAGCGCGCCTGGGGCCTGGCCGATCGCAAGGCCGGCACGCCGGTGACGCTGGATACGAAATTCCGGCTGGGATCGATGAACAAGATGTTCACCGCGGTTGCCACGCTGCAATTGGTGCAGGCCGGCAAGCTGTCGCTCGACGGCACCGTGGGGCAGTACCTTCCGGGGTATCCGAATGCGGAGATTGCGAAGGTGAGGATCCGCCAGTTGCTCACGCACTCGGGCGGCACCGGCGACATCTTCGGGCCGGAGTTCGACAAGCAGCGGCTGGCGTTGAAGACCCACGACGACTACGTGCGCCTGTACGGCGCGCGCGGGCCCGACCATCCGCCCGGCAAGGAACACCGCTACAGCAACTACGGCTTCGTGCTGCTGGGCGACATCATCGAACATGTCAGCGGGCAGTCGTACTACGACTATGTCGACCAGCACGTTTTCGCGCCGGCCGGGATGCGCGACAGCGGCTCGCTGCCAGAGGACGTGGCCGTGCCCGGACGTGCGCATGCCTACACGCGGGAGGACGATGCCGCGCCGTGGGCCGACGCCGCCGATACGTTGCCCTACCGCGGCACCGCGGCCGGCGGCGGCTACAGCACAGCGGGCGACCTGTTGAAGTTCGCGCGCGCGCTGCAGTCGGGCAAGCTGCTGTCGCCCGCGCTGCTGGCCGAGGCAACCCGCAAGCAGAGCCCGTGGTACGGCTACGGCTTCATGGTGGCGGAGTTGGAGGGCGTGCCCGCCTACGGCCACGGCGGTGGCGCGCAAGGCATGAACGGCGAGCTGCGGATCTTCCCGACGCTCGATGAAGTCGTCGTCGCGCTGGCCAATGTCGACCCGCAGGCGGCGACGCGCCTGGTCGAGTTCTACCAGCTGCGCATGCCGCTGGCGGAATAGGCTGGAGCCGCTCCTCCAGGTTGCGTCCGGCGCTACCCGGGCGCCTGCTCGTCGCCGGCGTACTTCTCGTGCAGCTTCACCGGCGCCACCGCGCGTTCGGCGCGGCGGCGGATCCACAGGTTGATCATCTCGACGAACACCGAGAACGCCATCGCCGCGTAGATGTAGCCCTTCGGGATGTGCTGGCCGAAGCCGTCGGCGACCAGCACCAGGCCGATCATGATCAGGAAGCTCAGCGCGAGCACCTTCACCGTGGGGTGGCGCTCGACGAACTCGCCGATGGGCCGCGCGAACACGAGCATGAACACGATCGAGGCGACGATCGCGGTGACCATCACCCAGCGCTCATCGACCATGCCGACGGCGGTGATGATCGAGTCCAGCGAGAACACGATGTCGAGCACCATGATCTGCGCGATCACCGTGCCGAATGTCATGCCGGCCGCCGTTGCGGCGGCGCCCGCGGTGGAGATCGGTTCGACGGGCCCCTCGAGCTTCTGGTGGATTTCGTGGGTGGCCTTGCCGATCAGGAACAGGCCGCCGCCGATCAGGATCACGTCGCGCCACGAGAACGCATGCCCGAACAGCGAGAACAGCGGCGCGGTCAGGCCGACGATCCAGGCGATCGCCATCAGCAGGCCCAGTCGCGTGACCGCGGCGAGGAGGATGCCCACCTTGCGCGCCTTGTTGCGCTGCGCCGGCGGCAGCTTCGCGGCGAGGATGGAGATGAAGATGATGTTGTCGATGCCCAGCACCAGTTCGAGCGCGGTGAGGGTGGCCAGGGCGATCCAGATTTCCGGGTTCGCGAGTTGATCCATTGGGAGTTGTTCCGGGGGATTGGTCGATGGGGTCGGGTGGCGTCATGCGCCCGGGTCGGGCGCGGGCGGGCCGGTCAGAAGTCGAACAGTTCGCCAAGCAGCGACTGCGGTCGCTTCTTGCGGTAGTCGGGCTGGTAGCCGTGGTGGCGATCGCCGTCGTGGCGCGCGTGGCGTGCAGGTGCGTCGCGACAAGCCGGCGGCGGGCCTGGCATCGCGGACGCGGTGGCCTGTTCGGCGCGTTCGATGAGGCGGTCGAGCTCGCCGCGGTCAAGCCAGATGCCGCGGCACTGCGGGCAGTAGTCGATCTCGATGCCGTGGCGGTCGGCCATGGCCAGGTTCACGTTGTCGCAGGTGGGACACTGCATGGGAATCTCCGTCGATGGTGGGGAAGTCGCCGGACCCCCATGCCATCGCCGGGCGCATGAAGACGCGCTTCGGTACTCGACGGTTGGTTCAGGGGGTGCGGAGACTCGGCGCCACGGCCGGATTGCATCGGGCTGATGCACCTTCGCCGTGGACGGCGAAGGTCTCGCTCACAGGCCTGGGATGGCCTGCTGCCGCACCGGAGCCGAAGCTCGTAATGACGGTGGCGGCAATTGGGAGCTACTCCCCTTCGACGGCGAGACTAGCATGGGGAAAGCGCATGGATGTGACGGATCCGCGTTCATTTCCAGCTTCGGGCAAGCGCATGCGCCGATGCCCTGCCGGGCCTGCTTTCGAACCAGCCAGGCGGCCCCCATATGACAGCCATTCCCTTCCGGAGATGCGCCATGACCGCCTATCGCAAGACCCCCGAAGCCGTCGCACGCCTCACCGCCGAGCAATACCGGGTCACCCAGGAAGGCGCCACCGAGCGCCCCGGCACCGGCGAGTACCTGCACAACGCCGATCCGGGGATCTACGTCGACATCGTCTCGGGCGAGCCGCTGTTCGCGTCGTCGGCGAAGTTCGAGTCCGGCTGCGGCTGGCCGAGTTTCACCCGGCCGATCGAACCGGCGCATGTTGCCGAACTGCGTGACACCTCGCACGGGATGATCCGCACCGAGGTGCGCTCCGCGCATGGCGACAGCCACCTGGGGCACGTGTTCGACGATGGCCCGCGCGACCAGGGCGGACTGCGCTACTGCATCAACTCGGCGGCGCTGCGGTTCGTTCCGCGCGGCGAGATGGAGGCGGCCGGGTACGGGGCGTATCTCGACCAGGTG
Source organism: Luteimonas mephitis DSM 12574 (assembly GCF_000422305.1). Lineage (GTDB taxonomy): Bacteria > Pseudomonadota > Gammaproteobacteria > Xanthomonadales > Xanthomonadaceae > Luteimonas > Luteimonas mephitis. The sequence continues at coordinate 434,916 of NZ_AULN01000013.1, forward strand.
GAGGCGCCGGGAAAGCGCGCGACTGAAGCCGCGCCTGCACGATCCGGGGGTGCGTGATGGCGACCGAGCGGGCGATCCTGGCAGGTGGCTGTTTCTGGGGCGTGCAGGAGCTGCTGCGCAAGATGGATGGCGTGGTCTCCACGCGCGTGGGCTACAGCGGCGGCGACGTGCCCAACGCGACCTATCGCAACCACGGCAGCCATGCCGAGGCGGTGGAGATCGTGTTCGACCCGGCGCGCATCAGCTATCGCGAGCTGCTGGAGTTCTTCTTCCAGATCCATGACCCGTCGACGCCGGACCGCCAGGGCAACGACCGCGGTGCGTCGTATCGTTCGGCGATTTTCTTCACCACGCCGGAGCAGGCGCGCGTGGCGCGCGACACGATCGCCGACGTCGACGCCTCCGGCCTGTGGCCGGGCAAGGTGGTGACCGAAGTCGAACCGGCGGGCGACTTCTGGGAAGCCGAGCCCGAGCACCAGGACTACCTGCAGCACTATCCCACCGGCTACACCTGCCACTTCGTGCGTCCCGGCTGGAAGCTGCCGCGCCGCGCCGGGGCCGGCTGACACGCGATCCCGCTGCACGGGCCAATGCCGGGCCTTCGGTTACATTCCAGCGCGTCGATACAGTTTGGGGAGGCGATGAGGATCATCCGGCCGCGCGCCATGGTCGCCTGTGGCCTGGCCGCGGGGTTCGTCCTGTTGCACCTGCTCGCGGTGTCGCAGCAGCGGTTCGATCCCATGGTGCTGTCCTACGGCATGCAGGTGCTGGCGCCGCTGGTGGCGGCGTCGGTGGCGTGGTGGCAGGGACGCGATCCGGGCATGGTGACCCGCACGCGTTGGCGCCTGGTCGCGCTGGCGTTCGTGCTCTGGGCCGCGGGCATGGCGACGAGCCTGTGCATCGACCTTGCGGCATGCGATCCGGATTCGGGGATCGACATCGCCGCCTACGTGCTCTATGGCGTGCCGATGCTGCTGGTGCTCGCGACCTCGCCGACCGAATGGGCGTCGCCGCTGATCCGGGTGATCGACGCGGCAATGGTCGTGCTGCTGACGGTGCTGATCCTGGTCAATACCTTCCAGCTGTCGAACATGGGCGGCGACGCGCTGCTGTCGGGCTACATCACCATGTTCGACGCGGAGAACTTCCTGCTGTTCCTGTTCGCGTCCCTCCGGCTGCTGGCCGCGGCCGACAGCCGCAGCCGCGCGCTGTACGCCGCATTGACGATCTACACGGGCATCTACATGGCGGTCGCGGTGTACTACAACCACCAGGTCGTGGTCGCGCAGGGGATTGCCGCGGGCACCCGGTACGACGTGATGGTGGGGGTGCCGTTCATGGCGTTCGTGCTGGTGGCGCTGCTGGTCGATCCGGACGCGCCCGCACCGCGCCCGGCGGCACCGCGCCTGCTGCGCTTCGCCGCCGCCGTGCCGCCGTTCTTCCTGACCATCACCGTGGTCGTGGTGGCGGCGCTGGCGGCGCGGAACACCTTCCAGCTGGGGATCGCGTGCACGATATTGACCATCCTCGGCTACGGCATCCGCAGCACGCTGCAGCAGGTGCACCACATCGGCGCCGCGCGCCTGGCCGAACGCGACCGCGACGCGATGGCCGACCTGGCCTGGCGCGATCCGCTGACCGGCATCGGCAACCGCCGCGCATTCGACGCGGCGCTGCACCTGGAGTGGGATCGCGCGCGGCTGACCGAGCACAGCCTGGGCCTGCTGATGATCGACATCGACCACTTCAAGGCCGTCAACGACAACCTCGGGCACATTGCCGGCGACGAGGTGATCAATGCGGTGGGCAAGGCGCTGCAGTCATCGGCCAGCCTGTCGAGCGACGTGCTGGCGCGCTACGGCGGCGAGGAATTCGCATGCCTGCTGCCCGATACGCCGCTGCGCAAGGCGCACGTGATCGCCGAGCGCATGCGCGCGACGATCCAGGCGCTGGCGATCGCCCATCCTGCGAGCCCCGACGGGGTGGTCACGATCAGCGTCGGCGTGGCGAGCATGGTGCCGGACGGAGCGGCTTCGGCCGGGCAGCTTGTCCACGCGGCCGACCGCGCGCTGTACGCCGCCAAGGCCGCGGGGCGCAACCGAGTCGCCGATTGATCGCATCCGGCGCGGGTGCCTGCGTCCGGCGCGGCGTGCGCGGGCGCAGGGCCTGGCATTGCGGCATCGCGTGGCAGGCTATTGCGCGAGCGGTTCGGAGTATCGCAATCCGCGCCCGGCGCGGGCGGAGGAATTCTTCGCCAACGACGTCGTCCAGCCGCGCGCGTGACAGGCGCTGCTGCATCCGCGCATCGCGCGTGAAGCGTGGGCGCCGGTGCGCCGGAAGCGCCCGTTCATGTCGCCAGCATCGCCCGCACCGCGCGTGCGAACCCCGAGCCGGCGCCCGGGCCCTGGCCAGGTAGAAGTCCGGTTCGATGCGCAAGCCGTTGCGCTGCCGCCGTGCCCGGGTCGCGCTACGCGGATCGATCCTCCACGCAGGCCGCATCACTCGTCGCGGCCACTCGCGTACGCGCATCGAACCACGGCAGCATCGCCTGGATCAGCGGCCCGATCAGCAGCATGTAGGCCACCGTGCCCACGCCCAGCGTGCCGCCGAGCAGGAAGCCGGACACCAGCACGCTGCCTTCGATGATCGTGCGCACCAGGCGCACGGAGCGGCCGGTGCGTCGCACCAGGCCGGTCATCAGTCCGTCGCGCGGGCCGGGGCCGAAGTGCGCGCCCAGGTAGGCAGCCGTCGCGGCGCCGTTGAGCACGATGCCGCCGAGCAGCAGCACCGCGCGCGACGCGAGCGATGTATCGAGCAGACGATCGCCGACCCAGCCGTTGACGAGGTCGAACACCAGCCCGATCACCACCGCGTTGCACACGGTGCCGAAGCCCGGCTTCTGCCGGATCGGGATCCACATCAGCAGCACCGCGAAGCTCACCGCGATGGCGACGCGGCCCATCGGCCAGCCGCCCTGCAGCGCGATGCCCTGGTGCAGCACGTCCCACGGCATCAGCCCGAGGCCGGACTGCAGCATCATCACCATCGACACGCCGTAGGCGATCAGTCCGAGGAACAGCTTGAGCAGGCGACGCGGCATTGCACGGCCGGGGTGGAGGCGGTCGCGCATTCTAGGGCCTCGCATCGTTGCCTGCCGGCGACAGTGCTTTCCGTGCTGGCATTCGGGCTGGAATGCGCCCGCATTCATCCGTTGGAGCCCGCTTCGTTGCAGTCGCCATGCACGCTTCGCGAATCCGCGGGTGCCTGTTCGCGGTCGCGCATGCCGTAGTCGCGCAGCACCCGGGCCACGCGCAGGCGATAGTCGGCGAAGATCGCGCGGCGGCCGGCATCCTGGACCTGCCGGTGCGCTTCGGCGTTGCGCCATCGGCTGACCGCCTCCTCGTCGCGCCAGCACGAAAGCGACAGCAGCCTGCCGGGTTCGGACAGGCTCTCGAAGCGCTCGATCGAGATGAAGCCGTCGATGTCCGCCAGCAGCGGCCGCAGGCGTTCGGCTGCACCAAGGTAATCGTGCTGGCGTCCTGGTTGCAGGATCAGCTCGAAAATCACCACGATCACGACCGCACCTCCGCGCGCGCCGGCAGGGCGAATGCGCCGTCGACGATTTCCAGCCAGCTGCGCTGCTCGCGCAGGATGAAGCGCTGCTCGCGTGCGAAGCGCAGGTTGTCGCGACCGGCGGGGTCGGACTTGAGCCGCGTCCGGTAGGCTTCGTAGTCGGCAAGGCTGTCGAACGCGACCACGCCCCAGGCGACGTCGTTGCGGCCTTCGTGCGGCAGGAAATAGCCGACCAGATCGCCGCCGCAGCGAGGGATGATGCTGCCCCAGTTGGCTGCGTAGGTGGCGAAGGCGTCGCGCTGGAATGGGTCGATCCGGTACTCGATGAAGCAGGCAATGCGCATGGGTTGTGGTTCGAAGCGCGTTTGCCCGGGGCGTCGATCCCGTCCGTCATCCCGGTCTTGGCGGGAATGGCAGGCGGCGCGTTCACACCAGGCGAATGCGGTTCGTTCCTGGCTCCTGTGTCGGGGAAGCAGTCGTGGCGCATGCCGCCGCGAACCGCGGGGCAGGCAGGTGGCAGGACTGCAGGAAGTGTCGAGCGAGTCCGTGGTGCCATGGTCGCGTTTGCCCGCGGCCGATGCTTCGGCCAGGATCGAAGCATCGCGCATCGGCCAGGGCCCAGGATCGCGGCATGGACACCACCGCCAGCTTCAACCGCATCGCGGCGCTGATCGGCGACCGCGCGCGCGTCGACATGCTCACCGCGCTGATGGCCGGGCGCGCGTTGACCGCGACCGAACTGGCCGACCACGCCGGCGTCGCGCGGCCGACCGCCAGCGCGCACCTGGCGGCGCTCACCGGCGCCGGCCTGCTCGAGGTGGAGAAGCAGGGCAGGCACCGCTATTTCCGCCTCGCCAACGAGGACGTCGCGGGCCTGCTGGAAGGCCTGATGGGCGTGGCCCATCGCATCGCCAGCGCCCCGGTGTCGACCGGGCCGGTCGATCCGGCGCTGCGGCAGGCGCGCGCCTGCTACGACCACCTGGCCGGCGAATGGGGCGTGCGCATCCATGACAGCTTCGTGCGCCGCGGCTTCCTGCGACTGGAGGCCGATGCGCTGCAGCTGACCTACGCCGGCCGCGGCTTCATCGCAGGCACCGGCATCGATCTCGATGCGCTGGCACGCTCGCGCCGCCCGCTGTGCCGTGCCTGCCTGGACTGGAGCGAGCGGCGGCACCACCTGGCCGGCGCCCTGGGTGCGGCACTGCTGGAACGCTATCTTGAACTCGGCTGGCTGCGTCGCAGGCAGCACTCGCGCGCGCTGGCCGTGACCGCGCGCGGGCAGCGCGAACTGGCCGCATTCACGGAATGATGCGCCGGGCCGAGGCGTTGATCGCCCTGTTGCCGGCGGCATTGCCAGGCGTGACTGCCGCGCGTCCGCGCCAGCTTGCATCGGGCTTCCGCCCGGATGCCGGCCTAGCGTGATTGCAACGGCGCGCCGGGATCCCGATCGTCACTTGCGTCGCGCACGATGATCTCGCCGTCCGGCATCACGATCTCCGCATCCGCCGCGCCGGCATGCGTTCGTTCGTACTTCATCTGGCCGTTGCGAAAAAGCTGCGCCTGGATCGGGCTGGCGGCGCACGGCCTGCGCCCGGCGGTGATGGCGAAGCGCAGGTGGTCGAACGAAGGGGGCGAGGACGCCATGCTGACTCCGGGTCTGATCGGCCGGGGGGAGCCGTCGATGTGAAGTGTGCCCGCTCACACGTTTCGTTCTTGCGAAGACTTGCAGCGCCCGCGCAGGCGATGTGCGGCGGTACCAATGGCACTGACCGCTCCGGCAGGGGCTGTTAACTTGCCGGTGAAGTGCCGGCGCCCGCGTGCGGCGCCTGCATGCCATCGACGGAGCCGAATTCATGAAAAAGACCGCCATCGTGCTGTTGTTGATCGCCGCGCTGTGCCCGGCGGCCCATGCGGGGGAGGCGCCGCGCGACGACGCGTCGTACGCCAAAGCGAGGGACGTCGTCCGCGACCTCGAACGCATCGTCGCGCCGGAGGGGATCCAGGAAAGCTACAAGGCGCGGATCGGCGGCATCGACCAGTGGATCAACGTCCGCGGCCAGGACAAGGCGAATCCGGTCATCGTGTTCATCCACGGCGGCCCCGCATCGCCGCTGACGCCGACGACCTGGGAGTTCCAGCGGCCGATCGAGGAATACTTCACGGTCGTCAACTACGACCAGCGCGGCGCCGGCAAGACCTTCCTCGCCAACGATCCGGATGCGGTCGCCGACACCCTGCACATCGACCGCTACGTCGATGACGCGATCGAGATCGCCGAGTACGTACGCAAGCGCTACCACAAGGACAAGGTGATCCTGATGGGGCACAGCTGGGGTACGGTGGTGGGCATGGGCGCGGCGCTCAAGCGCCCGGACCTGTTCCACGCCTACGTCGGCATCGGCCAGGTGATCAACGTGCGCGACAACGAACGCATCAGCGTCGAGTACGGGCTGGCGCAGGCCAGGCAGCACGGCAACGCGGAAGCGGTTGCCGAACTCGAATCGATCTCGCCGTATCCCGGCGACCGGCCGATCACCCGCGAGCGGATCATCATCGCCAGGAAGTGGCCGCAGTTCTACGGCGGCATGAGTGCGTACCGCGACGGTTCGGCGAAGTACTTCTTCGGCGCGGCGCTGCTGTCGCCGGAGTACGACGCCGCGGACGTGAAGGCGATCGACGCGGGCAACGTGTTCACGCTCGGCAGGATCCTGCCGGAGTTCCTCGAGGTCGATTACAAGGACGTGCGCGAGTTCCCGGTCCCGGTGGTGATGTTCATGGGCCGCCACGACTACACCACGCCGTCCGCGCCGACCGCGCAGTGGCTTGAACGCGTGAAGGCGCCGTACAAGCGCGGCGTCTGGTTCGAGCGCTCGGCGCACATGATCCCGTGGGAGGAGCCGGGCAAGCTGCTGGTGAGCCTGCTGGCCGAGGTGCGGCCGCTGGCGAGCGGCACCGACGCCCCGCCGCCGCGCTGAATCGCCGTCGCGGTGCCCACGCGCCAGCCGCGCACCGCGGCGTTCGGCCACTGGTTGGCCGGGCTTATGGCACGGACGCATGTTGCGGCGCACAATATGCGGCATGTCTTCTTCCGGTTCCCCTGGCGCGGCCGCATCCGTCCCGCCTGCGGCGCGTCCGCTGTCGCCGCGCACGGTCAAGCTGATCCTGTTCGCGCTGGGCGTGGGCGGATTCGCGATCGGGACCAGCGAGTTCGCGGTGATGGGCCTGATGCCGGAGATCGCGCGCGGGCTGGGCATCAACGAGCCGCAGGTCGGCCACGTGATCAGCGCCTATGCGCTGGGGGTGGTGGTGGGAGCGCCGCTGCTGGCGATCCTCGGCGCGCGCTTGCCGCGGCGCACGCTGCTGCTGGCGCTGATGGGGTTCTATGCGCTGGGCAACCTCGCCAGCGCGCTATCGCCGGGCTACCACGCAATGCTGCTGTTCCGCTTCATCGCCGGACTGCCGCACGGCGCGTACTTCGGCGTGGCGGCACTGGTGGCGGCGTCGATCAGCCCGCCGGAGCAGCGCGGACAGGCGGTCGGGCGGGTGATGCTCGGCCTGGCCATCGCGCTGCTGGCCGGCAATCCGCTGGCGACCTGGCTCGGACAGGTGCTGGAGTGGCGTTACGCCTTCGGCCTGGTGGCGCTGATCGCGCTGATGACCGTGGCGATGGTGGCGCGCTCGCTGCCGCCCGATCCCGACGAGCCGCACCAGGACCCGATCCGGGAACTGCGCGACTTCAACCGCAAGCCGGTGTGGCTGGCGCTGGGTATCGGCGCGATCGGCTTCGCGGGCATGTTCTGCGTGTTCAGCTACTTGGCGCCGACCATGACCCAGGTGACCGGATTGCCGGAATCGTGGATCCCGCTGGGCCTGGTCGCATTCGGCGTGGGCGGCATCATCGGCACGCTCGGCGGCGGCTGGCTGTACGACCGTCTGCAGTTCAGCGCGGTGGCGCTGCTGCTGGCGTGGTCGACGGCGGTGCTGCTGGTGTTCCCGCTGGCGGCGCATGCGGCCTGGTCGCTGCTGCTGGTGGTGGTCGCGGTGGGCACGATGGGCGCGCTGGCGACAGTGCTGCAGGCGCACCTGATGGAGGTCGCCGGCGACGCGCAGACGCTGGCGGCGGCGTCCAACCACTCCGCGTTCAACGCCGCCAATGCGCTGGGGCCGTGGCTCGGCGGCATGGCGATCAGCGCCGGCCTGGGCTGGACCTCGACCGGCTACGTCGGCGCTGCCACCGCGGTCGCCGGCCTGCTGGTGTACGCGTGGGCGCGGCACGACGCCCGTCTTTCCAAGGTTCCGCTGCTCGCCGACTGAGCCGGAACGCACGCGGCATTGCATGGTGAACTGCGCTTGCACGTTCATCGCCTGCACGCGCATCCATCGCCCATCTCCACACGCACCCGCGGCAGCCGGACGCAAATAACCGGAACCCCGCCGCAGCGGGGTCCGGGGTTGCTTGTGGGAGCGGCTTCAGCCGCGAGATTCCCGATCGTGGATCGGATGAGCAGGCGAATCAGCGCCCGTCGCGATCGGCGTCACCCGGCAGCGCGCGCTCCACTCCGTGCCAGGCGTCGCGCACGGCGTGCTTTGCATCTTCCCATCCCATGCGCGACTGGCCCTTGGCGTTTTCCCAGTTGCGGCCCAGGTCGGCCTCAAGGTTGTCGTCCCATTCGCGGCCGGCATGCGCGCTGCGCGCGTATGCGCCGTAGCGATACGCCGGACGGTAGTCACTGTCGTAGTCGTACTCTGACTTGTAGTAGTCGGTGTTGCGATGCTGGTCGCGATAGTAGCTGTCCGTTGCTTCGTAGGTCCGGTAGGTGCGGTCGCTGCGATCGAAGGCATCGCGTACCGCGCCCTTGGCCTGCTCCCAGGTCAGTTGCGACTTGTCCTTCGCCTTTTCCCAGCCCGCCCGAACGTCGTTCTCCAGCGACTCGTCCCAGTTGCGCCCGATGTACTGCTCGCGCACGTTGTTGCCATAGGCGTAGGCCGGTGCGTAGTCGTCGTAGCCGTACTTGCGGTCGACGTAGGGTCGGTTCTCGTACTCGCCGCGCCAGTATTCGGCTTCGCCCGTCGGGTCGACGCGCTCGGCCACGCGCTTGCCTGCCGCGGCGCCGGCGATCGTGCCCGCTGCGCCCCCGACCAGCATGCCGATCGGTCCGGCCAATGCGCCGATCACGGCGCCTGCTGCGGCACCTCCGACGCCGCCCACGCCGACACCGACCGGATGAGATCCCGGCGCGTCGCTGATCGGGTCGCGGTTCATGTCGCGGTCTTGGCTTGTCATCTTGGTGCTCCTCGTGCGTGGGGAGTCCAACATGACAGCAACAACGTTCAAGCTGCGTGCTTGCAGCGTCATGCCGGCGCGAACGCCACGCATCGCGCGCAGTGCCAGCCGGCCGCAAGCTGAAGCGTTCAGGATGTCGCGCTCCTGCAACGTAGCCGGTCGCTGCGAAAGCAGCGCCACGCGCGCCCTTCACATCGGCGCTCGCGGCGCGCCAGCGAAACTCCGGTTCCTTCCTCTGGTCTTGCAAGATGTCGCCCGTCACCCGTTCCCCGCAAGTACCGCGCATCGGTTGCGCCGGCTGGTCGATCCCCGGCGTTCACGCACGACTGTTCGGCGCCGGCGACAACGTGCTTGCGCGCTACGCCACGCGCTTCAACGCGGTTGAGATCAATTCCTCCTTCTACCGCCCGCACCGGCACGCCACTTATGCGCGCTGGGCTGCAACCGTGCCGCCTGGCTTCCGATTCTCGGTCAAGCTGCCGCGGTCGATCACCCACGATGCGCGCCTGCGCGGGGCCGGGGCGCTGCTGGATCGGTTCGAGAGCGAGGTGTGCGGCCTGGGGCGCAAGCTGGGCGGCGTGCTGGTGCAGCTGCCGCCGAGCCTGGTGTTCGACGCGCGCGTGGCCGCGACGTTTTTCGCCATGCTGCGGCGGCGCTTCACCGTGCCGATCGCGTGCGAGCCGCGTCATGCGAGCTGGTTCGATGCGGCCGCGGACCGGCTGTGGGCACGGCATCGAATCGCGAGGGTGGCGGTCGACCCTTCCCCGCTGCCCGCTTCGGATGTCGCCTCCGGTGCGGGGCCGTGGCGCTACTGGCGCTGGCATGGCGCGCCGCGCATGTATTACAGCGCCTACGACGACGAGGCGCTGGCCGCGCTGGCAGCGGCGGTGCGTGCCGGTACGCCGGTGCGCACCACGCCATGGATCATCTTCGACAACACCGCATACGGGCACGCGATCGCCGACGCCGCGAGACTGCAGGCGCTGCTCGTGGCGGCCGGGATTGCGCGACGCTAGGGTGCGGCGTCGCGCGAGGCGAGCGCGTCCTGGATGTCTTCCAGCCCCTGCCCGCGGGTCTCGATGCCGCTGCGCAACAGCATCACCGCCGAAACCGCCATCGGCACCGCGATCAGCAGCGCCGAGAGCATGAAGTGTTCGAGCAGCCCCACCACGCCGAACGCCGCGCCGAGGATGCCGCCGAACTTGGAGCTGGCCGCGATCACGCCCGAGCCGGTGCCGCGCAGCTGCACGGGGTAGATTTCCGCGGCGTAGGGGATCAGCGTGGCGATCACGCCGCTGACGCTGACCAGCAGCGCGACCGTCGCCAGCGTGGTGGCCAGCGCCGACTGCAGCCCGGACAGCGCGATGGCGAAGAACGCGAGCAGCGACGCCGTGGTCAGGGCGATGAACAACACCAGCGTGCGCACGGAGCTCCAGCGGTGGTACAGCCACACCACCAGCGCGATGCCGGGCAGTGCGAGCAATGCCGATTCGGCCAGCACTGCGTTGACGCCGGCGGGATCGACGCCGAACTGCACCAGGTTGACCGGCAGCCACAGCACGAAGCCGAAGTTCACCAGCCCCCAGGCCACGCCGCAGACCACCAGCCCCCAGGTGATGCCGGCGTGGCGGCCGCGCAGCAGCGCGCGCATGCCGGTGAGTACGCGTGGATCGTCCAGCACCGGCGGGCCGGGATGGTGGCTGTCGTCGTGCTCGACCGCGGCGGCGGTGCCGGAGAACTTGCGCAGCACCGCGTGCGCCTGGCGTTCGAGTCCGGCGTTGGACAGGAAGCGCGGCGACTCGGGGATGTAGCGGTTGAGGAGCAGGATCAGCAGTCCGGTGGGCAGGTTGAGCAGCCACAGCACGCGCCAGCTGAACAGCGGTTCGAGCGTCGCCGCCGCGCCCGCCGCGAGCAGGTAGCCGGCCGACGTGCCGACTCCGCCCAGCGCCACCAGCAGCCAGCCGCGATGCGCTGCCGGTACCGTCTCGGCCATCAGCGTGAATGCGATTGGCAACATGCCGCCGGCCGACGCGCCCATCAGGAAGCACATCACCAGGTTCCATTCGAACGTCGGCATCGCGCCGCAGATCGCGGTGCCGATGAACATCAGCGCCGAGAGCAGGATGCCGGCGCGGCGCCCGAACACGTCCGCCAGCCGGCCCCAGACGATCGAGCCGACCGTGGTGCCGATCAGCGCCACCAGTGCCAGCACGCTGGCGGTGGGCTTGGTGATCGAATACTCCGCGCTCATCCCCGGCATGACGAAGCCGAGCGTCGCCGGCTTCATCACGTCGACCGCCAGTGCCACCACCAGCACGACCACCAGCTTCCAGTGCTCGCGGTTGAGCGGTACGCCGTCTGCGACATGGAAATGCGCGTGGCGCCCGGGAAGCTGGCCGCTGCCAAGCAGCGATTCACGCAGCTGGTCCAGGCGCGGCATCAGGCCGAAACCGGCCAGCAGCACGCCGGCCGGGATCATCGCCATGCCCCACAGCATCCACGCGTCCATCGGCATGCCCACCATCTGCCAGTGCGTGTGCTGGCCCATCATGAACATGGGCATGTGCGAGGCGACGCCGGCGATGATCAGCGCGCAACCGGCCCAGAACGCGAGCGGGTGGTGGAAGGCCAGTCCCTGGCGATCGTCGCTGCGTTGCGCGCGCAGCCTGGGGGCTTCGGTCATCGAATCACTGGCGGGCGGCGTGAGCGCCGGAGTTGCATAGCATGGCGGCCGCGATGGGGTGCCGTAAACCAGCCGCCACACCGATCTCGCCCGTGGAGCGACTTGTGGCTTTCTGTAGGAGCGGCTTCAGCCCCGAGCTTTGGCTCCCTCCCCTGCCGTCGCAGGGGGAGTGGCCGAAGCAGAGAGCTCGCGGTTGAAGCCGCTCCCCCAAAATTCGCTTCCACATGCGGAGCAGCTCACCCACGAGCCCCACCCGCGGACGGATTGCCGGTGTCGCGCGACGGCCGCGTTACTTGCGCTCGTCCGCCGTGGCGTCGCGCGCAGCGCGGAACTCGGACGCCTTGTCCCAGTTCGGCCAGCGGTCGGAGTTGGCCAGGTCGCTGCCCACCGTGTAGAGCAGCTGCAGGTCGCGCGCCATGCCGGTGAAGGCCCAGCCCGCTTCCCATTCGTCCGCCGGCTGGTGGTAGCGGTTCGCGGTGTATTCCGCTGCCGCTGCCTTGCCCGCGGCGACGCCGCCGTCGACCATGTCCTCGCCCGACCCGAACGACACCGCCGGCACGCCGCGCTTGGCAAACGGGAAGTGGTCGGAGCGGAAGAAGTAGCCGGCCTCGGGCTTGGAATCGGTGGCGTAGCGCAGGTTCCACAGCTTCGCCGTCTCGACCAGCTGGTCGAGCAGGTCCTGCTTCGCGCTGCCGGAAGTGGAGAAGTCGTGCGCCGGGCCGTGCGGGTCGAGCGCATCCATGTTGAGTACCGCGACCGTCTTGCCAAGCGGGTACAGCGGCTTCGACGCGTAGTACTCGGAGCCGAGCAGGCCCTTCTCCTCGGCGGTGACGTTGAGGAACACCAGCGAGCGCTTCGGCTTTTCCGCGGCATTCGCGAACGCGCGCCCCATCTCGATCAGCGCCACGGTGCCGGTGGCGTTGTCGACCGCGCCGTTGTAGATGCGGTCGCCCCTGGCGTCGGGCTCGCCCACGCCCAGGTGGTCCCAGTGGGCGCTGTAGACAACGGTCTCGTCGGGGCGTTCGCTGCCGTCGATGCGGCCGACGATGTTGTACGAGGTGATGACCTGCGAATCCACCGCGTACTTCGCCGAGAACGTCTGGCCTTTGAGCTCCACCGGCTTGAAGTCGCGAGTCTGCGCCTGCTTCTTCAGCGCCTCGAAGTCGAGGCCGGCGTCCTTGAACAGCTGGACCGCGAGGTCGCGCTGGATCCAGCCTTCCATCTGCGGATGCGTGTCCGATGGCTTTTCGCGCACGACGTCGAACATGGTGTTGGTGTTGGAATTCTTCACCGTCGCCCAGCCGTAGGACGCCGGTTCGGTTTCGTGGATCACCAGCATGCCGGTCGCGCCCTGGCGCGCGGCTTCCTCGTACTTGTAGGTCCAGCGGCCGTAGTAGGTCATCGCCTTGCCGCCGAAATCGCCGTCGCCGGTTTCGAAGTCCGGGTCGTTGACCAGCACCAGCGCGACCTTGCCCTTCAGGTCGACGCCCTTGAAGTCGTCCCAGTCGCGTTCCGGGGCGGTGACGCCGTAGCCGACGAAGACGATCGGCGCGTCCTTGATCTCCACCGACGTCGAGCCGTCCATCGCCGCGCGGATCGCGACCTGTTCGCCCTGCGAAAGCGGCTGCGGCTTGCCGTCGATGGTGACCGACAGCGCCGGCTCGCCGCTGATCTGCGCGCGCAGCAGCGGCACCGCCTGGGTCCAGCTGCGCTTGCCGTCGACCAGGTCGCCACCCGGCTGCAGCCCGGCGGCCTGCATCTGCGCCACCACATAGTCGATGGTCTTCTTCTCGCCCGCGGTCGCCGGGCCGCGGCCCTCGAATGCGTCGGACGACAGTGTCTTGACCATGTCGGACATGCGCTGCGGATCGAACGTAGGCGCGTCCGCGGGAGGCGCGGCGATCGCCGGCGACAGCACCAGCGTGATCGAGAGGGACAGCAGCGAGGCGGCAAGGCGTGTCATGGCGTACCCGTGGAGAGAGCCCGTTCGGCTGGTGCCGATGGTAGCAGCGACGGCGATTGCGGCTCATCCGGTCGGCGCGGCCCATCCGCGCGTGCAGGCTCGACGCCCCGTCAGCGCGGATCCGGAGGCGGCATCTCGTGGCGCACGTGCAGGAACCGGGCAAAGCGCGGCACGCCCCTGGCCGATACGCCGTTGTAGCGGTAGGTGACGAAGCTGCCGACCGGCGGCGGCGCGGCGCGCTGGGCGTCGCTGAACCCGGAGCCGATGCGGAAGCGCAGCCCGTCCGCGCGTTCGACCACCAGCGCGCCGAGCATGCCGCGGTATTTGCCCTTGCCCGGCGTATGCGCGACCACCCGCGCCTCGGCATCGCTGTACGGCTTGTACTTGAGCAGGTCGTCGCTGCGGCCGATCCGGTAGCGGGCATCGCGACGGTGCAGCATCAACCCTTCGCCTCCGCCGGCCACCACCGCTGCCAGGCGCGCGTCGAGCGCGTCGGCGTCGCGGACGCGGAACTGTTCCACCGGACGCAGCCAGGCGATGTCCGCCTTATCCAGCAGCGTGCGCATGTGCCGTACGCGCGATTCGAACCGGCCCGGGTCGTCCGGCAGGTCGAAGACCATGAAGCGCATCCGCCGCCAGTCGCGGTCGACGGCGCGCTGCGCGCGCACGATGCCGCTGGCCTCCTCGAAATGCCCGCGGCCGATCCACAGCTCGCCGTCCATCGCCACCGGTGGCCAGCCCGCGGTGAACCACGCCGGCGCATCGATCCGCTGGCCGCCGCGCGTCCACAGCGCGCGACCGTCCCAGCGCCCGCGCACGCCGTCGAGCTTCTCGCTGACGAAATAGTCGCCGACGTCGAGCCCGGCGTGGTAGCCCGTAGCAAGCATCAGTCGGGGCGGCGCCGCACCTTCGGCGAACGCGGCCGCTGGCGCCAGCCAGGGCAGCAGCACGAGCAGCAGGAAACAGGTCAGGCGCATGGTTCCTTCCTTGGAATGCGGGAGGTGGTCGCGCCGCCGCGGGCGCAGCAACAAGGCTATCCGGGCGGCCGCCAGCAGACAGTCGGCCCATGGCGCTGCGCATGCCGGCGATCGCCGCAATCGGGGGTCGGGAAATCCCCACCTGCGCCCCGCGTTCACGCCGCGTCCATGACCCGGAACCGCGCGTGACCATGGATGCCCCGCTTCATCCGAGGTTGCCGCGGCGGCGCCAACACTGCAGTTCCCTCCACAGGAGCCGAACGACATGAAACCTGCATCGCTGCTTGGCATCGCGCTGGTGTGCGCCACCGGATTCGCGCTCGCGCAGGACGGCCTGACCGAGGCCCAGGTCCGCGCGAAGCTCGAAGCGCAGGGCTATACCAAGGTCAACGACATCAAGTTCGAGGACGGCGTGTGGAAGGCAGACGCCCGCAGCGCCGACGGCAACCGGGTCGACGTGCGCATCGACGCCGAGACCGGCACGATCCGCCCCGACGAGCTGGTCGCCAACCTGACCGAAGCCGACGTGCGCGCAAAACTCGCGACCGCCGGTTACATCAACGTCCATGACGTCGACTACGAGGACGGCATCTGGAATGCCGAAGCCGACGACCCGGCCGGCAGGGACGTGGAACTCAAGATCGATCCCGTCACCGGCGCGGTGATGGGCAAGGAAAAGGACTGACGCACCAGGGGCGCGCCCCGCGGGGCGCGCCTCGTTCGCGGTTCGACGCGCGGCAGGCCGCGTTGCGCTTGCCGCGCGGCTTTGCGCAGCGCGACGCGCATGTTCCTGGCGCGCGCGTCATCGATGCATTGCGCTGGCCGCTTCGTAAGGCAGCTGCTCGGCGCCGGCTTCGCGCAGCGCCGCTTCGGCCGCGGCCATCACCCGGGGCGTCTCGTCGACGACGAGCAGGACGCGCCCGGCGCGGATCTCGGATTCGAAGCGGCGATGCACTTCGTCCGGCACCATCGAACCGATCAGCGCCGTGACCCAGCTGCCGACCGCCGCGCCGATCAGCGTGGTGATCGCGACACCGGCGATGGTCAGGCCGATCGCCGGCACCACCACGCCGACCAAGCCGCCGACCAGGCCGAGCGAACCGCCGGCCATCGCCCCGCGCGCCGCCGCAGGCATGAAGTCGTTCTCGGCGTTGCGCAGGTCGGCGGGGACTTCTTCCATCTCGATGGCCGAGTCGGCGATCAGCGAGATGTCGTGCTCGCCGATGCCGGCGCGCCGGGCGGCGGCGATCGCGGCGGTGGCCTGCGCGACCGAGCCGGTCACGAATACGTGTCGCGTCTTCATCGATTCCTCCTGGCCAAGGCCGGTGGGAGATGCAAGATGAAATCGGCTGTGGCGAGGCTAGGCGCCGGCATGGAAAGGACGCGTGATGCGGCTCGCCGGTGCCGGCGCCAAGCCGCGCATTCGCGCATTCAGGGGCCTCGATGCGCGTCGTGCGCGGGGGCCGGTTGCCGCATCAGGCGCCGACGCGGCGCCGCACCGCGTCCACGTCGCGCACTGCGCGCACTTCCAAGCAACCCACGCGCGCCCACGGGAACTGCGAGGCGATCTGCACGGCTTCGTCCATGCTGTCTGCCTCGATCAGGTTGAAGCCTCCGAGGATTTCCTTGGTCTCGGCGAACGGGCCGTCGACCACGCTGGTGCGGCCGTTGCGGATGCGCACCGACTTCGCGGTCGACGCGTCCTCGAGCTGCTGGAAGCCGAGCAGCTTGCCGTCCGCCTTCAGTTCGTCGGCATGGCCGAGGCAGGTGCGCATCATCGCGTCGGGTTCGCCGGCGGGCAGGGCTTCGAGCAGTGCGTTGTCGATGTAGACCAGGGCCAGGAACTGCATGCCGTGCTCCGGGGTTGGGAGAGGGTGCATTATGGCGTCCGCGCGCGGGCCGCGCCGGTTGGACCGGATCTTCCCGCATTCGGGACAGTCGCGGCGCGCGCGCTCCGGTAGGATTCGTGTCCCCCTGACGGCTCGCTCCCGCATGCAACCCATCATCTCGATCGAGCAACTCGGCAAGACCTACGCTTCGGGCTTCCAGGCACTCAAGTCGATCGACCTGGAGATCCGCCGCGGCGAGATCTTCGCCCTGCTCGGGCCCAACGGCGCCGGCAAGACCACGTTGATCAGCATCGTGTGCGGGATCGTCAACGCGAGTAGCGGCCGGGTGACGGCGGATGGCCACGACATCGTCCGCGACTACCGCGCCGCGCGGGCGAAGATCGGGCTGGTGCCGCAGGAGCTGTCGACCGACGCGTTCGAGAGCGTGTGGGCGACGGTGCGTTTCTCGCGCGGCCTGTACGGCAAGCCGCGCAACGACGCCTACCTGGAGAAGCTGCTGCGCGACCTGTCGCTGTGGGACAAGCGCGACAGCAAGATCCTCGCGCTGTCGGGCGGCATGAAGCGGCGCGTGCTGATCGCCAAGGCGCTGTCGCACGAGCCTTCGATCCTGTTCCTCGACGAACCCACCGCCGGCGTCGACGTCGAACTGCGCCACGACATGTGGCAGATGGTGCGCGACCTGCGCGGGCGCGGCGTCACCGTCATCCTGACCACGCACTACATCGAGGAGGCCGAGGACATGGCCGACCGCATCGGCGTGATCAACAAGGGCGAGCTGGTGGTGGTCGAGGACAAGGACGTGCTGATGCGCAAGCTGGGCAAGAAGCAGCTGACGCTGACCTTGCAGGCGCCGCTTGAACGCGTTCCGGCTGAACTTTCGGGGCTGCCGCTGGAGCTGTCCGAAGACCGCCAGTCGCTGGTCTATACCTTCGACACCCAGACCGACGAGACCGGCATCGCCGCGCTGCTGCGGCAGCTGGGCGCGCACGGGATCGACTTCAAGGACCTGCATTCGAGCGAGAGTTCGCTGGAGGAGATCTTCGTGAGCCTGGTGCACGGCAGCCGTGCCGACGCCTCGGCACTGAAGCCCTCCCCTTCAAGGGGAGGGTTGGGTGGGGATGGGTTTCCCCCAAGCCCCATCGAAACCCATCCCCATCCCCGCCTTCCCCTTGAAGGGGAAGGAGACAAGCAGGGGAGCCAGCAATGAGAATGAACTGGCCCGCCATCCGCGCCATCTACCGCTTCGAAATGGCGCGCACCTTCCGCACCATCACCCAGTCGATCGCATCCCCGGTGCTGTCGACCTCGCTGTACTTCGTGGTGTTCGGCGCGGCGATCGGCTCGCGCATGGGCGACATCGACGGCGTGAGCTACGGCGCCTTCATCATCCCCGGCCTGATCATGCTGTCGCTGCTCAACGAGAGCATCTCCAACGCGTCGTTCGGCATCTACATGCCGAAATGGTCGGGCACCATCTACGAGCTGCTGTCGGCGCCGGTGTCGTTCATCGAGGTCATCATCGGCTACGTTGGCGCGGCCACCACCAAGTCGGTGATGCTCGGCGTGCTGATCCTGGCCACGGCGCGCCTGTTCGTGCCTTACGAGATCGCCCACCCGCTGTGGATGCTGTGCTTCCTGGTGCTCACCGCGGTGAGCTTCAGCCTGTTCGGCTTCATCATCGGGCTGTGGGCCGACGACTTCCAGAAGCTGCAGGTGATCCCGCTGATGGTGGTCACGCCGCTGACGTTCCTGGGCGGTGCGTTCTACTCGATCTCGATGCTGCCGCCGGTGTGGCAGAAGATCACCCTGTTCAACCCGGTGGTGTACCTGATCAGCGGTTTTCGCTGGAGTTTCTACGGCATCGCCGACGTCAACGTGGCGATCAGCGTCGCGGCGATCCTCGGCTTCCTCGCGCTGTGCCTGCTGGTGGTGTGGTGGATCTTCCGCACCGGCTGGAAGCTCAAGTCGTAGGCGGTGCGCCGTCCTTGAACCAGGGTTCCACCGTGCCCTTGACCTTCACCGTCATCGGGTTGCCGCGGCGGTCCAGGGTCTTGCCGAACGGCAGTCGCACCCAGCCTTCGCTCACGCAGTATTCCTCGACGTTGGTTTTTTCCTGGCCGTTGAAGCGCACGCCAACGCCGCGTTCGAGCGCCGCGGCATCGTGGAATGGACTGCGCGGATCGCTGGACAGGCGGTCGGGAGGGGTCTGGCTCATCTGGATTCTCCGCACGGCGGCAGCGCCGTGAAACGGGAAGGATAAGCGCTCTGGCCATGGCCGGGACATGAAAAAAGGTCCGTCCCGGGGGAGCGGCCGAGGTCCAGGCACGCCTCATCCCTTGACGCGATGTTGCGCAGCTGCGCGTGGGCCTGTTCTTCCAGTTGCACGCTGCGCACCCAGCCCTTGATCGGCATCGCGCTGCCTTCGGCGTGCAGCAACTCCTGCTGCGTGGTTTGCATGTTCATCTTTCCACTCCACTCGCGCTTTGTGAAATCCATTGCGGACAGTCCTTTGGCATGGGCGCCGGCGTCGGCGGATCGCTGCTCATGCGGATGCCGCCGATTGCCGCTCCGTGCGCACGTGGCCTTGCCGGGTGCGGGCAACGCAGGCGCTGTTGGCCGTGGCATCCGGGTGATTGGGCATGCATTCGGGGTGGCGCAAGAGGCATACCGACCGTCTGCGCGTCGAGGGGCATGACGCTTGGCACGCGCCGGAAGCGCGCGACAGGCGCAAGCTGCCCACGCTCCTTCCCCTAACGGAGTGTCCGCCATGAACGCCCGCCGACCACCCAACAAGAAGCCGCTTCCCAAGGGCCGCCGGACCCGGCCCGAACCGCCGCCCGTGCCGACTGCCGAGCCGGTGACGCACCTGCATCGCCAGCGCGATTTCGGCATCGGCTATGGCAACAGCAGCGGCTATGGAACCGACCTGCATTACGTCGACGGCCACGTCGATCCGATCTTCCGCTGCACCTGACTGGCCCCGCGGAGGCGGCGATGGCTGCTCCGCCGCCTGCTTCGACTGCCTGTGGCCTCAGCGCGCTTCGCGCCGCCCCTGTGCGCGCGCGTTGGCGATCACCCGCCGCATCAGCGCGCGGTCGTGGTGGCGCGAGATCGCGACGGCGCCAAGCGTGATCGCGCGCTCGCGCAGCTGTGCGGTGACGTCGTAATGCGCGCCGCTGGTCTTGTCCTGGAACGCGCGCCGCGGGATGCCCAGCTGCGCGGCGAAGTCGTGCAGCTCCTCCAGCGTGTCGGCCATCAGGTGCGCCCAGCGGTGGCCGCGCCAGAGGGTGACCGCGTCGTCGACGTAGACCGTCATCGCGGGTGCGATTCGAGGCCGCCGGCGATGCACGGCGCGGCGTTCAATCCGCGTGTCCGCGCGGTTCGACGTGGATGGTGATCGACGACTCGGGGAACTCGCGGCGCAGTGCATCCTCGAGGTCGTCGCACACCGCGTGCGAATCGTCGACGCTCATCGTGCCGGGCACGCGCAGGCTGAAGTCGATGAAGGTCAGGCGCCCGGCGTGGCGCGTGCGCAGCTCGTGAACATCGTTGGTGGGGCCGCGGGTGGCGGCGATGATCGCCTCGATGCGGGCGACGTCCTCCGGCGGCAGCGCGGCGTCCATCAGCCCGGCGACGCTGGCCTGCATGATCTTCCAGCCCGCCCACAGGATGTTGAGCGCGACCAGCGCGGCGATCGCGGGGTCGAGCCGGGTCCAGCCGGTCAGCGCCACCAGCGCGACGCCCACGATCACGCCCGCCGACGTCCACACGTCGGTCATCAGGTGCTGGCCGTCGGCGGCCAGTGCCGGCGAGCGCAGGCGCCGGCCGCGACGGATCAGCAGCGCGCCCCAAGCCAGGTTGATCAGCGTCGCCGCGCCGCTGATCGCCAATCCCAGCGCGGGTGCGTCGATGGGTTCGGGTGCGAAGAAGCCCCGCCACGCCTCGCGCAGGATCGCCAGCGCGGCGAGGATGATCAGCACGCCCTCGAGTACCGCGGAAAAGTATTCGGCCTTGGTATGGCCGTAGGGGTGGTTGTCGTCGGCCGGCATCGCGCTGACCCGGATCGCGATGAACGCGGCGATCGCGGTGGCGACGTTGATGATGCTTTCCAGCGCGTCCGAGTACAGCGCCACGCTGCCGGTCAGCTTCCAAGCCAGGAACTTGAGCCCCAGCACCAGCATGCCGACGCCGATACTGGCCAGCGCCAGCCGGTAGATCGTCGCGTGCGCGGACGCTTGCTTGGGGCTGGAGTCGGGGCCGCTTTTCATCGACCTGGCGCAGGAACGGGTCGCGACACTTTAGCGAAACAGCGTCGCGCCCGCTCGTCGCGTGGCAAGGTGCATGCCACGCGACTGCCGCCCGGTCACGCCGCCGGCTTGCCGAATTCCTCGCGCAGCCAGTCGTCGATCAGCTGCTTTTCGTAGCGCAGCGAGTCGCTGTTGGTCGGGCGCATGGTGCGCTGCAGGTAGCCCAGGTCCGAAAGCTTGCGCGAGCCCTGTGCGAGCACTTCGCCGTCGGCGCCGACGAGCTTGAAGTCCAGCGCGATGCGCGGCGGGTAGATGTCGCGCATGTAGCGGATCGAACTGGCCTGCGCGCCGTGCCACGGCTCGAACTCGCCGGCACGCTCGATGTCGGTGATGGTGACCTCGAGCCGCTCGCCCGTGGGCAGGCGGGTGCTTGCGCGCTTGCGCAGGTACTTGGCCAGGTCGGCCACCCAGGTGCCGCGGCGCGCTTCCCAGGGGTTGCTGCTGCGCAGGATTTCGTTGAACTGCGCAGGATCCGTCCACTGTACGGCGACCGCGCCGTCGGCTGGCAGGCTGCGGGGCGCGTCGGGATCGGTGACGTTGGAGGATTTTGCCGGAACGGTGCCGGTAACCAGCAGGCCTGCGAGCAGCCAGGCGATCGATGCGGTGGCTTTCATGGATACCTCCTGTCGGCGCGTAAACCCGATCCTGCCCCTTTTACGAGGCATTTGCACGCATGCTGCCGCCCGGTGCTGGCCCAGGCGTCAGTGCCGCGCGGCGGCGCGGGCGCGTTCGACCAGCGGCTGCAGCGCGGCGAGCCTGGGTTCGATGAGTGCGGCGTGGCGGCGCCATTTGTCCGCGCTCGGCGGGGTCAGGGTGTAGCGCGACAGCGGCAACTCTTCGCCGAGGGTGCGGTCCCAGCCGAACCCGGCCCACTCGCACAGGCGCATGGTTTCGCCCTGCGGGTCGCGCACGAAGCGGTCGTAATCCAGGCCGATCCGGCAGTCGCCTGGAAGGGCATCGAGGTCATCGAGCAGGATCTGGCTCGTCCGCGCCCACTGCGCGGCAACGATGTCCTCGACCGGCTTGCCCGACAGCTCGCGCCAGCCCGGCACCAGCAGGAACGACCACGCAGGTCCCTGCCACCCCGGCAGCGCGGGATAGGTGCGGAAACCGCCGGAGTGCCAGCCGTCGAGCATGCTGCCCAGCACCTGGTGCGGGTCGCGATGCAGGTAGATGAAGCGTGCGTCCGGGAAGACCTTGCGCAGGAGCGGGATGCGCAGCGCGTTCTTCGGCGTCTTCTCCAGCATCCGCACGGGCGCAGGCGCGGGCGGGTGGCGCTCGCGATCGCGCAGCGCGGCCAGGAAGCGCTGCCGCAGCTGCGCGGCCACGTGCTCGTCGGCATCGCTTGCCTGCAGGCGGTTGGAGTCGAAACCACGCTGCGCGGGGTCCAGCGCGGCGATGCCTTCGATCAGGCCGTGGCTCTCGTCGCCGATGGTAAACACGCCCGGCGCCGACGCCAGGGTTTCGAACAGCAGGGTCGAACCCGAACGCGGCGGGCTGACGATGAACACCGGGCGATCGAACGTGGCTTCGGCGCGGCTCGCGGCTGCGTCGCGTGGCGTGGCCGGCGCGGCGTCCGTCCCTGCCAGCGTGCCGTGGTGGTCGCGGCGCGCTTCGTCCTGGCCGCTCGCACCGTCGGCCAGCGCCACCTCGAACAGGCAGGCGGTCAGCGCATTCATCAGGCCGGTTTCGTTGCGCAGGCCGATCTGCTCCACGCCCAGCGCCACCAGTTCGGCGTGCAGCGACTGCAGCAGCGCGCGATAGCGCGGCCAGCCCGCGCGATCCTCGCCATGGCAGGCCCACGCGGCCTGCCAGTGGCGGGTGAAGGTCGACAGCGCGCGCTGGATCGGCCCCAGCCGCGGATCCGGCACCGCTTCGCGCAGCAGGAACGAGACGTGCTCGCGGACTTCCCACGGCGTCATCACCACCGGCACGTTGGTCGACTCGAAGTCTAGCGTGGGCGCGGGCGCCTGGCGGTCGTAGCCGACGAAGCGCGGATTCCACGGCCGCCCGGAGGCATCGGTGACGCCGACCGGCCGCCCGCCTTCTGCGACCTGCTGCCAGAAGCGTTCGCCGCCCACGGTGTCCATCACAAGGTGGATGCGGTCGACGTCGCCGGTGTTGACCACGCCGTGGCGGCGCCAGGTGTCGAAGATCCAGCATTCGCCGGCACCCATGTTCACGTCGGAATCGCCGCAATGGAAACGCACCGCAGGCGTGGTCACGATCGGCACGTGGACCCGCATGCGCTCTTGCCAGTAGTAGTTGGTGTCGACGTGCGCGGCCAGGTGCGAGCGGCCCGACAGGCGCATCAGCCGCGACCGCCCCCAGGTCGCGCCGAGCGCGTCCATGACCTGCATGATGTATGGGCAGCGCTCCAGCCACGGCGTCGGCCGCATGTCGCCGCCGAGTTCATCGCTCTCCACCGCGCCGCCGGTGGTGATCAGGGGCAGGGCGCTGTTGCCCGCGACCCCGCCCATGCGCGCGCGCCAGCACGATTCGTCGAGCGCGAGCACCTCGCGCGCCAGCGCATCGGCGTCGAACTGGATCGGCAGTTGCATGAACGGGAATTGCAGTTTCATCGGGTCGTCGGT
The DNA here is from genome assembly GCF_000422305.1 of Luteimonas mephitis DSM 12574. Lineage (GTDB taxonomy): Bacteria > Pseudomonadota > Gammaproteobacteria > Xanthomonadales > Xanthomonadaceae > Luteimonas > Luteimonas mephitis. The sequence goes on from NZ_AULN01000013.1 coordinate 458,147, forward strand.
TCGCGCCCGCGGGGGAATGCGGATCGACGCAATGTTAACCGACCACCCGAGCGGCCAGCCTTCCGGCACACCGCCGCCTGCAAGGCTGCAGAGGTTGGCGCGCGCATGGGTCGGCGTCGCGGGCCGGTCGTTCGCGATCGGCCGGATTCGCGCCGCCCGGGAGCGCAGGCTTCAGGCAGCGGTGCGGCGTGGCGTCCGCGCGGCCGCGATGCTGCCGGGGCCACCCTGGCGGCCCCCGGGGATGCCGGTCAGGCCGCGCGCGGCAGGGCGTGGTCGTCCTGCTGCAGGCGCTGCACCGCATCGTGCAGCGCGTCGCCGAACTCGCCGGCGCTGGACAGGATCCGCAGCACGTCGCGGCCGTCGAGCGCGCGGCCGAAATCGAAGCCGGTTTCGATCAGGCGGCCGCCGTGCAGCCGCACGTCTTCGCCCCAGCCGGCGCCGATGCCGCCGCCCAGGTCGATCCCGAGCTCCAGCGTGCCCAGCGCCGCGTTCTCGTAGTCGCCGGCAGCGACTTCGCGGCGGATGCGCCAGGCGTCGGCGCCGCGGCCGCTCCACACGCTGATGTCCTGCAGCACGCGCGCGGCGTTCGAATCCGGTGGCGCCAGTTCGGACGCGACCTGCGCCGCCAGCACGGCGGTGCCGTCGAGCGCGGTGTCGACGCGGCCGCCGGCCACGTCGCGACCGACCTGCACCGCCTGCTCCGCGTAGCCGATGACGCGTTGCGCGGTGGTGGCCCAGCCGGCGTCGGCATTGCCGGCGATGTCGGCGCCCAGCGAAACGGCCCGCCGCGCGGCCTCGGCATACGCGCCGTCGCGGACCTGGCCGGCGATCTCCCAGGCGCTTTCGCCACGGCGGCTCCAGGTCTCGATCTGGCGGCCGATGGCCCAGTCGTCGCGGGTGTCACCGGCATCCGGCGCGCGCACCAGGCCCGAGTTGGCGAAGTCCCAGGCGATGTCGTTGATCACGCCCGGGGCGACGTCGAACACCTGCTCGATGCGGCCGGCGCGGATGTCGTCGACGATGCCCACCACCTTCGTGCCGTGGTCGAGCCACTGCTGCACGGTGGCCGGCCAGCCGGAATTGGGGTCGAAGCCTTTGCCATCGAATTCCTGCGTGGCGACCGCGCCGGCCAAGGCCGACGCCTGCTCGAACGCCGCCTGGTACTGGCCGCGGGCGACGTGCGTGCCGACTTCCACCGCCGTGCCCGCGTACTGCAGGTAGCGGGCCACGTCCGGCGTTTTCCCTTCGGCCGAACCGCTGCCGAAGGCGGTGTCGAGCGCGGTGTAGACGCGCGCGCCGCCGGCCAGCGCGCCGGCGATGTCGCCGTGGCGGATGTCGTCGACCACGTCCACCACCTGGTCCAGCTGGCCGGCGTTGGCCTGCACCTGGCGCGCGATGTCGGCGACCTTGCCGCCGCCCTTGATGTCGCCGGCCACGTCCGCGACCAGGCCAGCGGCCTTGTCCACGGCGCTGACGAACTCGCCATTCTTGATGCTGACGTAGACCTGCTCGCCGACCAGCACCCGGTTCGACCACTCGCCGACCCTGGTGGCGACGTCGGCCACCGCGTCGGCGGCGTCGCCGATGACGCCGGCGGCCGAGCCCACCAGCGAGGCAGCCGCGGAGACCACCCCCATCACGTTGCCGGACTTGATCGCCTGCACCCCGGCCTGCACGCCCTGCGCGGCCTTGCCGACCATGCCGGCGACCTTGGCCACGCCCGCGGCGACGCCGGACACCGCCTTGCCGGCGATCGCACCGGCGCCGCCGGCGACCGCGCCCGCCACGCCGATCACGGCCTGCAGGAAGTTCTTGTTCTTGACCCCTTCGACCACTGCGATCACGCCGCTGATGATGCGCGCGGGAATCGCGATCCACGGGATCGGGATGAAGCTGCAGACCGCCAGCAGCGTCTTGCCGAACTTGCCGAAGAAGCTGCCGATGCCCGAAAACAGGCTGCCGAAGAAGCCCTTCTTCTTGACCTTGCACTCGGTGACGTTGCCGTTGCCGTCGACGCTGAACTCGACCTTGTACTTGCCGACCCTGGTCTTGTGGCTGCCGGCCGGGCCGGCCAGCGCACCCATCAGTTCGTCGTACTTGGCGCGGACCTCGGCCTCGCTCATCTTCTTGAAGGCCTTTTCCGGGATCTTCAGCTCCATCCACAGCTGGTCCTTCATCTCCTGCACGGTCAGCGGCGGCGGCTCGGGCCTGGACATGGCCTGCAGCGTGTCCAGCGACTGCGCGATGCGGTGCTGCTGCTGGATCGCGTCGGCCGCGGTGTTGACGAAGCGCGCGGCGCCGGCCAGCAACGGCGCCGGAAGCGTGGCGGCGTTGCCGGCGAGCGTGGCCAGCGTGCCCAGGGCGGCGGGCGAGAACGTCAGCAGCCCGGATGCCGGCGCCGGCGCGGCGCGCATCAACAGGGTCGAGATCTCGCCGTGCAGCTGCGACTGCGCGACTTCGAGCGAGCCGTGGCGCAACGCCGCGTGATGGGTGACGAAGACCGAATAGTCGTTCCACAGCATCGGCGTGCTGCTGCCGGCGGTGGCGGCCTGCGCTCGCGGCTGCGCGGTGAACGCGGTGCGCGCGTGGTCCGGCGTGCCAGTGGGGATGTCGGCCTGCAGGCGCTGGACGAACTCCTGGCGCGCGATCGCACCGTCCGCCGAAGGCAGCGACCGTGGTGCCGCGTCATCCAGGGCCGGCGACGCGCCGGTCCGGGTGTCGACCGTGGTGTCGTGCCCGTCGGCTGCCGACTGCGCTGGCTCGTGTTTGCCGATCTCGCCATAGCGGGCGGACATGTCGCTGGTCTGGATGTCGACGCGGAAGTTCATGGCGTTTCCCCGGGCACGAAGATGGCAAGTGCACAGATACCCATCCGTACGGAGTCGCGACAACCCGGGGCTGGCCCCAGCACGGGCCGACCCTAGGGACCGGAAATGGCTTGATTCCTCCCGTTTCAGGCGCATTTTCCCGGTACCCGTCCCCGAGGATTCAGCCATGGCCGATGCCGGCAGCCCCGCGATCCGCGTCGATTTCGTCTCCGACGTCTCCTGCCCGTGGTGCGCGATCGGCCTGCAGGCGCTGGAACAGGCGATCGCGCGCGTCGACGGCGTGGCGGTGGAGCTGCACTTCCAGCCGTTCGAACTCAACCCGCAGATGCCGGAGGCGGGCGAGGACGCGATCGAGCACCTCACCGCCAAGTACGGCATCAGCGAGGCGCAGGCCAGGCAGAACGGCGAGGCGATCCGCAGTCGCGGCGCGGAGCTGGGCTTCACCTTCGACATGGATCGCAGGCGCCACGTCTGGAACACTTTCGACGCCCATCGCCTGCTGCACTGGGCCGGGCTGGAAGGGCTGGACCGGCAGCGCGCGCTCAAGCACGCGCTGCTGCGCGCCTACTTCACCGACGGCGAGAACGTTTCCGACCACGACACGCTGGCGCGGCTGGCGGCGTCGGCCGGGCTCGACGGCGCGCGTGCGCGGGCGATCCTTGCTTCGGACGAATACGCCGACGCGGTGCGCGAGCGCGAGCGCCACTACACCGGCGGCGGCATCAGCGCGGTGCCCTCTGTGATCTTCAACAACCGCCACCTGGTGCAGGGCGGCCAGCCGGTGGACGTCTTCGAACGCGCGCTGCGACAGCTCGCGGCCGGGGCCTGAGCGCGAACCGGATGCGCCGCCTGCGACCGCCGCGCGCGCGATATGCTCGTGCGATGCGCCTGGCCCTGATCACCGCCTGCCTGCTGCTGCCGTCCGTGTTCGCGACGGCATCGGCGCAGGAGCTGTTGCCGCGCCTGCTGGCGGCGGCGCCGGACATCGATCCGGAAGTGCTGGCGCTGGCGCTGGAAGCGCGCGAATGCGCGATGTCGGACGCAGCGGTGGACGGTCCGCAGCGACTGGCGGTCATCGACTACACCCTGCCGTCGACGCGCAAGCGGCTGTGGATCTTCGATCTGCACAAGGCCGCGCTGCTGTACGAGGAGCACGTGGCCCACGGACGCGGCAGCGGCGGCAACATGGCCACGCGCTTTTCCAACATCGAAGGCAGCTACCAGTCCAGCATCGGGCTGTTCGTCGCCGCCGAGACCTACCAGGGCGAAAACGGATATTCGCTGCGGCTGGACGGGCTGGAGCCGGGCATCAACGACAATGCGCGCGAGCGCCTGCTGGTGATGCACGGGGCGGACTACGTCGATCCGGCGCAGGCGCGCAGGCAGGGCCGGCTCGGGCGCAGCTGGGGATGCCCGGCGGTGCGCAAGTCGGTGGCGCACGGCGTGATCGACAGCCTCAAGCAGGGGCAGCTGGTATTCGCCTACGCCGAAGACGCGGCGTGGCTGAACGGTTCGCGCTACCTGCACTGCGACAAGCCTGAACGCGGCGGGGCGCACTAGGACGCCTTCACGCATCGTGTGCGGCCCGACTGGGCAGCATCGGTCCACCATCATGCAGGACCGCTTCGATGAGCCGACACATGTTTCGCATTGCCCCCCTGGTCATCGCGCTGTGCGCGCTGCCCGGCCTGTCCGTCGCTGCCGACGCGCTGACGCCTGCGGCGGTCAACTCCGCGGAGGCCACGGCGGGCGACGCGGGCATCCTGCGCGCGCAGGTGCTGCTGGACCGCGCGCTGTTCTCGCCGGGTGAAATCGACGGCGGCGCAGGTTCCAACACCACGCGTGCGATCCGCGCGTTCCAGCGCAACCGCGATCTCGATGCGAACGGCGAGCTCGATGCGCCGACCTGGCAGGCGCTCAACGCCGGCGCGCCGGAGGTGCTGGTGGAGTACACGATCGCAGCCGAAGACGTTGCCGGTCCGTTCGCGAAGCTGCCCGAGGACACGGCCGCCAAGGCCGGCCTGCCGGCGCTCGGCTTCGAGTCAGCGCTGGAACTGCTGGGAGAGAAGTTCCACGCCAGTCCGAAACTCCTGCAGCAGCTCAATCCCGACGCGGACTTCGCCAAGGCGGGCACGACCATCGTGGTGCCGAACGTCGCCGGCGTCGCGGCGCCCGGCAAGGCCGCCAAGGTGGTGGTCGACAAGTCGGATTCCAGCGTGGCGATGGTCGACGCCGCGGGCAAGGTGATGGCGCTGTTCCCGGCTTCGACCGGCAGCGAGCACGACCCGCTGCCGGTCGGCGAGTGGAAGATCCAGGGCGTTGCGCGCGACCCGAAGTTCCACTACAACCCGGAGCTGTTCTGGGACGCCGAAGCCAAGGACGAAAAGGCCACCCTGGCCGCGGGGCCGAACAATCCGGTCGGCGTGGTCTGGATCGACCTGTCCAAGCCGCACTACGGCATCCATGGCACGCCCGAGCCCGCGAAGATCGGCAAGACCGAATCGCACGGCTGCATCCGGCTGACCAACTGGTCGGCGAAGCTGCTGTCGGATTCGGTGGCGCCGGGAACGCCGGCCGTGTTGCAGGAGTAGCTGCGTGCTGCGCGCGCTGCTGATCCTGCTGATCGGCGTGCTGGTGGGCGCGAACGTCGTGTACTTCGCGATGACCCGATCGGTGCGGGACGCCGGCGTGCAGCGAGATGCCCGCGTGGAGCCGGCTGAGCGCTTGGCGCAGCATGACAGGATCGATGCCGGGGACGCTGCAAGCGTGGCGGTAGCTCCGACGGCCGAACCCGCATCGGGCGCGCAGACGCCGCGGTCCGCGCGTCCGGACTCTTCGCCGGCGCCCGTCGACGCGGTGCGCGCCGCCGCCTCGAAGCCGGCCGGATTGATCGTGCCGGTCAGGGGCGTTGCCGCGGGCACGCTCGTCGACACCTACACGGACGCTCGCAGCGAGGGCCGCAGCCACGATGCGATCGACATCATGGCGCCCGCCGGGACGCCGGTGCTCGCGGTCGCCGACGGCAAGGTCGAGAAGCTGTTCACCAGCGACCGCGGCGGCCTGACGGTCTACCAGTTCGAGCCCGGCGGCCGCTATGCGTACTACTACGCGCACCTGCAGTCGTACGCCGCGGGATTGCACGAGGCGCAGCGGATCCGGCAGGGCGAGGTGATCGGCTACGTCGGCAGCACCGGCAATGCGAGTGCCTCCGCGCCGCACCTGCATTTCGCGATTTTCCTGCTGGGCCCGGAGAAGCGGTGGTGGGAGGGGACCGCGATCAATCCGTACCCGCTGCTGCGCGCAAGCGCACCCTGAGACAGCCAACCGCCCGAACCCGGGGTCGTGCAAGAGCGATCCAGCCGCGCGTTGTGTCCCCGCGTCTGCGCGTTCACGCGTCCGTCGTGCTCGGAGGAATGCAAGCCAGCACTGCTGATGGACGCGTTACGCTGCCTGGCGTGTGGAGGGCGTCGCCAGAATCACCGCGAGGCCGGAAAATCCCTCGCAGCCGATCCCTGACGTCCCGCGCGAGGCAACTGCCGGAGCTTGCGGCTGCAGCCGCTCCCGGTTGGGTAGCACGGGATCGCCGAACGGTGCGAGTCGGCCGCTGCGCGCTGGACCGAGCTTGCGGCTTTCGCCGCGCACACGGCGCTGCGCAGGATGTTATTGCGGCTTCTGCAACAGCGGTGTCAGCGATTTCCACACGTGGTCGCGCAGCGCCGGCTGCGCGCCTGCGACCGGATGCAGGTTGTCGTCCTGGAAGTTGCCGCGGTCGGCGGCGATCGGTTCGAGCAGGAACGGCAGCAGCGCGACGTCGAAGTGCGCGGCGAGGTCGCGATACACCTGTTCGAAGCCGTTGGCGTAGTCGGCGCCGTAGTTGGGCGGAATGCGCATGCCGACCAGCAGCACCTTCGCGCCCACGTACTGCGATGCGCCGATCATGCGCGCCAGGTTGCGGCGCATCTCGCGCAGCGGCAGGCCGCGCAGCCCGTCGTTGGCGCCCAGTTCGATCACCACCACCGCGGGCTTCACCCGCAGCACCTCGCGCACGATCCGCGACGATCCGCCAGCGGTGGTCTCGCCGCTGATGCTGGCGTTGACCACGCGCCAATCGGGCTTGCGCTCGGCGACGCGCCGCGCGGTGAGCGCCACCCAACCCTGGTCCGCGGCCAGTCCGTAGCCTGCGGCGAGCGAATCGCCCATGACCAATATCGTCGGCGGTATGCCCGGCACGGGCCTGGGCGGCTCCTGTGCAAGCGCCGGCAGCGTCAACAGCAGGACGAGCAGGCCGATGGCCCATTGAAATGGCCGCCATGGCGCCGCATAAGAAAACTTCATCTGTCGTCTCCGGAGGGGCAGGCGATGAACGCATGACGAGTGACGGCATCTTCCTGCCGTCATTCCGAGCGCAGCAAGGGATCCTGTCACTCCGAGAAAGATCCCTCGCTGCGTTCGGGAAGACAAGAAGCCGGGCGCGAATGCTTCGGCGACAGCCCGTACGAAGACAGCCCGTACGAACCAGCGATGCCCGCACCCCGGTAGTGATGGCGACCTGTCCCCGCCGGTTCAAGGCCGGCCCGGGCACAATTGCCTCATGGCGCATGGATGCGGCTGTCGCCCCCTTTCCCGCCAACCGATCCGGATCTTCCATGCCCGACGCCGCCTCCCCCGCAACGCAGAGCCGCACCGCCCTCGATGTCGCCAACCTCGGCAAGCGCGTGCCGCTGCCCTCGGGCGAGCTGACGATCCTCGAGGACATCGGCTTTTCCATCGCATCCGGCGACAGCGTCGCCATCGTCGGTGCATCCGGTTCGGGCAAGAGCACGCTGCTGTCGCTGATGGCCGGGCTCGACGTGCCCAGCAGCGGCGAGGTGCGACTCGACGGCGCGCCGATGTCGGCGCTGGACGAAGACGGGCGCGCGAAGGTGCGCGCGGACAAGGTGGGCTTCGTGTTCCAGAGCTTCCAGCTGCTGCCGTCCCTCACCGCCCTGGAGAACGTGATGCTGCCGCTGGAGCTGCGCGGCGACGCCGATGCGGAAGGCCCGGCGCGCGCGACGCTGGCCAAGGTCGGGCTGGCCGAGCGGCTCGCGCACTACCCGCGCCAGCTGTCCGGCGGCGAACAGCAACGCGTGGCGCTGGCGCGCGCCTTCGTCACCGGGCCGTCGCTGCTGCTGGCCGACGAACCCACCGGCAATCTCGACACGCACACCGGCGAGGCGGTGATCGAGCTGCTGTTCGCGATGAACATGGAGGCCGGCACCACGTTGGTGCTGGTCACCCACGACGAACACCTCGCCGCGCGCTGCAGCCGCGTGCTGCGGCTGGACGGCGGCCGGCTGGTGGGCGCATGAAGCTGCCTCGGCTGGCATGGCGGCAGCTGCGCCGCGACCTTGCTTCCGGCGACATCCGCATCCTGATCGCCGCGCTGACCCTGGCGGTGGTCGCGGTGACCGCGATCGGCTTCGTCACCGACCGCGCCGAGCGCGCGCTGGCGATCGAGGCCAACCGCCTGCTGGGCGGCGACGCGGTGCTGCGCGGCGACCAGCCGATCTCCGGCGCGCTGCGCGAGGCGGCGATGGCGCCGGGCCTCGCACACACCGAGACGGTCGAGTTCCAGAGCATGATCCGCGTCGGCGAGGGTGCCGACGCCAACCTGCGCCTCGGCGACCTGCGCGCGCTGGGCGAAGGCTTCCCGCTGCGCGGCCGCTTCGTGGTCGACGATGTGCGCGGCGAACACGACGCCGGCGGCATTCCCGCGCCCGGCACGCTGTGGATGAGCCGTGCCGGCGCCGACCAGCTCGGTGCACGCCCCGGTGATGCGGTGTCGATCGGGCAATCGCGGCTGACGCTCGCCGCGCTGGTGGTGCAGGAACCCGACGCGGCGATGGACTACTTCAACGTCGCGCCCAGGGTCTTCCTCAACCTTGCCGACCTGCCCGCGACCGGGCTGGTGCAGGAAGGCAGCCGCATCCGTTACCGGCTGGTGGTGGCCGGCGATGCCGCGGCGGTGGAACGATTCACCGGCGTCGCGAAGGCTTCGCTCGGGCGCGGCCAGCGACTGGAAACCATCGCCGACGCGCGTCCGGAAATCCGCTCCGCGCTCGACCGCGCCGGCCGCTTCCTCGGCCTGGCCGCGCTGGTGTCGGTGGTGCTGGCCGCGGTCGCGGTGGCGATGGCCGCGCGCCGCCACGGCGAGCGCCACCTGTCGGGCGCGGCGGTGATGCGCTGCCTCGGCGCAAGCCAGCGCACGCTGGTGGGCATCCACGTCGGCGAAATGCTGCTGCTGGGATTGTCCGCATCCGCGCTGGGCGTGGCGATCGCGTTCGTCCTGCAGTGGGCGGTGGGCGCGTGGCTGGCGCAGGCGCTTGGCCTGTCGATTCCGCCCGCGGGCTGGCTGCCGGCGCTGCAGGGGCTGGCGGTGGGCATGGTCGTGCTGCTGGCCTTCGCCGCGCCGCCGGTGCTGGCGCTGCGCCGGGTGTCGGCGCTGCGCGTGCTGCGGCGCGACCTCGACCGCGCCGAACCGGCCGCGTGGGCGGTGCTGCTCTCGGGATTCGCCGGGCTGGCCGCGCTGGTGTGGTGGAAGGCGGGCTCGGCCACGCTCGGCGGCGCGATGCTGCTGGGCATCGGCGCCACCCTCGGCGCGCTGGCGCTGCTGGCGTGGGCCATGATCGCGCTGGTGCGGCGGATGCGCGCGCGCCTGCGCGGCGCGCTGCGTTACGGGCTGGCCAACGTGAGCCGCCGCGCCGGTTCGTCCATCGCCCAGGTGACCGCGCTCGGGCTGGGACTGATGGCGCTGCTGCTGCTGACCTTCGTGCGCACCGACCTGCTCGATCGCTGGCAGCTGTCGCTCGCCCAGGACGCGCCCAACCGCTTCATCATCAACGTGCAGTCCGACCAGGTGCAGCCGGTGCGCGACTTCATCGCCGCGCAGGGATTGGCCGCGCCGACGCTGGTACCGATGGTTCGCGCGCGGCTGATTGAGCGCAACGGAACGCCGGCGCGCGGCGAGAGCGTGGCCGAACGCGTCGAGGCCGAGGGCGGCGACGCGCGGCAGGCGCAGCGACGCGCCGAGCGCGAGTTCAACCTCTCGTTCGCCGACGCGCTGCGCGACGACAACAAGGTGGTTGCCGGCAAGTTCTGGCGCACGACGCGCCCGGCACGGCCGGAGCTGTCGGTCGAAGAAAAATTCGCCGCGTCGCTGGGCTGGAAGCTTGGCGACCGCATCACGTTCGACATCGCCGGCCAGCGATTCACGGGGCGCATCACCAGCCTGCGCAGCATCGACTGGGAAAGCTTCCGGCCCAACTTCTTCGTGCTCGCCTCGCCCGGCGCGCTCGATGGCTACCCGGCCAGCTACATCACCGCGGTCAGCGTGCCGGTATCGAAGCCGCGCTTCACCGCAGGACTGGTGCAGCGCTTCCCGAACCTGTCGGTGATCGACATCGACGTGGTGCTCAAGCAGGTGCGCTCGATCGGCGACCAGGTCTCGACCGTGGTCCAGGTGGTGTTCTGGTTCGCGTTCGCCGCCGGGGTGCTGGTGCTGCTGGCCGCGGTCGGCGCCAGCCAGGACGAGCGACTGCAGGAGGGCGGCGTGATGCGCGTGCTCGGTGCCAGCCGCGGCCAGCTGCGGCTGGCACAGGCCTCGGAGTTCGCGGCGATCGGATTGCTGGCCGGGCTGGTCGCGGCGATCGCGGCGTCGGTGCTGTCGGGCGTGGTCGCGCGCGAAGTCTTCGACCTGCCGTGGCAGCCGAACTGGGCGATGGCCGCGGCCGGCGGCGCGCTGGGCATGGCCGCGGCGCTTGCGGCCGGCTTGTTCGCCACGCGCCGCGTGGTCGACGCGCCGCCGTCGGTGACGCTGCGCGAGATCGACGGCTGAGGCGAGCCTCCAGGGGTTGGACCGTGCGCCCGGACCACGCCTCCGGGTGCGGAAGCGTCATTCGCAGATCGCAATGCTGCTTGATCGCTGGTCGATCACCAGGACAAGGTCCTGGAGTGCATGTGCCCCGACGAGAAGCTCGGGATAGTCATCCGAGACACGCACCTCGACGTTGGAAAGCGTGGCGCTGCCGATTCGGAAGGGCCCGGGAATCGTCGAGCGCCCGGTCTTGATTCCGCCATTCATGAGCTGGCCGCGCCCGGCCTGCTCCAGCGGGTTGGCGGCGACCTTCTCGTAGAGGGCCCGGGGAAGAACGAAGGTCACGTTGGCGCCGGTATCCAGGTTGCCTTCGGTCCTCAGTTCGCCAATGGAAACCGGGATGCGGAACGCGCGCGCATAGGTGAGCACGTTCTCCTGTGCAGGCGACAGCGCACGCGTCCGGCTGAACGACAGCGTCCGATCCGGATAATCGATGACCAGCACGCCATCGCCGAAGAATTCCCGCGCGATGATCCCGGAGAACGTGGCGCCAGGCGACATGCTGCTGCCGTAATCCCGGGTGATGACGTCGAGGTTCCGCCGGGCCAGGCCGCCGATCTGCACCGAGTCGAGATGGACCATGTCGACCTTCGCGGTCTGCACGCCGTCGGAGGTGGTCGTCTGTCCCTTGACTGCCAGGCCCAGCGAGGAGGCCAGGCTTGCGTCCGCCCGGGCCATTCCGCTTGCGCCGGTGTCGACGCCGAACCTCATGGGGCCGCGCCCGTTGACCCTTGCCTGCACGTAGATGCGCCCGTCCACGACCTCGAACGGCACGCGCATCAAGACTTCGGCTGCAGGGATATCGACCAGGTCGCAGGCATCTGGCCGAGCCGTGGCGGCATGGGCGCGGCCCGTGCCAGGCAACGCGACTGCAACCAGGATCAGCGGCGCGATCATGCTGATCGGCGATCTGTCACGGCTCGGCAACATGGTTTTCCCGGATGTTGTCGTGGATGCCCGCGCGTGCCGTCGCGTGGTCAGTGCGGGCGCGGCGTTTCGGCATGCGCGTTCCACGCGCGTTTGCGTGGAACGGATGTCGCCTGCGGCCATGCGCGCCGCGTGGCGACTACTTCAAACGACGGCTGGCAAGGTAGTAGGCAAGGTTGCCAAATCCCACCGCGGCGAGCAGCACGGCGAACGTGCCGGCGTTGGGCTCGGTCCAACCGCTGCCCTGGACGATGGCGAAGCCGGCGGCCAGCGCCACCAGCACGATGCCCCAGCGCAGCGAACCGTGACGGCGGCGCAGTTCCTCGCCTTCGAGGATCGATTGCACCAGGGCTTCGGAGCCGTTGGATTCGACCATCTGCCGGCGCACGCGCGCATCTACGACGGCCTTGATCGCATAGGCGATGCAGATGAACAGGGTGATGGGAATCAGGATCTCGAAGTTCATGGCGGGGTTTCCGGGTGGGTGTCGGGGCTTGTGCGGACCTTGGATACGGCCGTGCGGCCTGCGGTTGCAACGGGGCTGGCCCGATGTCGTCCATGCCCGGCGGTTGCAGGCCCCATGGTGCTTGCAACCGTGGGTGCGCCCGGCGTATCTCCATGGTCATGCAGGCAGCCCGACCCATCGACCCGGCCGCGGACGCGGCGCCGGAAGCGCGCGCGCTGGTCGAAGCCGTGCTCGCCGGCATGCCGGGGGCGTTCGAGCAGCTGGTGCGCGACCACCAGGGGCTGTGCTGGCACGTGATCCAGCGCATGGTTCGGCACCCGGAGGACACCCGCGAGCTGTGCCAGGACACCTTCCTGCGCGTGCACCGCTACCTGCACCAGTACCGCTTCGATGCGCCGCTCAAGTCGTGGATCGCGCAGGTGGCGTACTCCGTGGCCAAGCGCCATCTCGAGCGCAGGCGCATCCCGCTGGCCGAAGCGATCGACGGTGACGGCCTGTCGCTGGCCGAGGCGGTGGGCGACTGCCATGACCTGGAGGCTTCCATTGCCGACGACGACATCAACCGCCACCTGCACGCGGCGATCGAAGCGCTGCCGCCGCTGCAGCGCACGCTGCTGACGCTGTACCACCTGGAGGAGCTGCCGATCCCGGAGATTTCACGCATCACCGGGATCGCCGAAGGCACCATCAAGAGCCACCTGTTCCGCAGCCGCCGGCAACTGCGAGCGCTGCTGGAACCGAACATCGGAGTGAGCGCATGAACACGCCGGATCAGGGCACGCCCGGCCAGGACACACCCGGCATGGCGCGCGATGCACGCGAACCGGAAGCGCAGGAGTGGGCCGCGCAGGAGCGCGCGCGGCAACAGGTGCGCGACGCCACGAGCACGGCATCGCCGGACGCCGCCGACGCCGCGTATCGCCGCATCGCCGCGGCCCTGCGCCATCCGCCCCGGGTCGAGCTGCCAGTGGATTTCGCCGCCCGCGTCGCGCGCATCGCCGAGGCGCCGGTGCCGGCGCCGATTCCGGTTCCGGTTCCGGAAGGCATGCGGCCGCGCTTGCTGTCGCAGTCGGGCGCGTTCGAACAGGCGCTGCTGCGCGCGCTCGTGGCCGTGTTCGCGCTGTGCGCGCTGGCGGCGGGGCTGGTCTATGGCGCCAGCGTGTCCGCGCAGTTGCAGGCGGCGATCGGCGTGCAGGGCGTGGAATGGACGGTGCTGCTGGCCGGATGCCTCGGGCTGTCGTGGTCGTTCGAGTGGCTGCGTCGCCGGGCTGGCCACGACGGCACGCGCCCGGCCTGAGCGCGCGCCGCCGGCGTCGCTACGACACCGTGTCCACGCTGCTGGCGCCGAAGCGGCGCGCGTAGCCGCGTTCCTCGCTGATCCGCCGGACCTCGGCATCGGCCAGGTCCGGCGCGCCGTATACCGCATAGACCGCGCTGTCGCCCTGCTTTCCGACATGGTGCAGGCGGTAGCGCGATTGCCCGCTGCCGGTGCTGGGCGGGTAGTTCAGCGGCGGCTCGGTGCCGTCGATGTTCAGTTCGCTGTTGTCCACGGTTCCGCCGACGAAAAGTGCGCGCATCGCTGACTCCGGTGTGCTGGGATGATGTGGCCATCGTGCCGGCCGCCGCGTTCGTTGTCGATGAAGCCGGCATTCGGATTGCGCCGGCACCGTGACGCGCCGGCGCGCACTAGAATTGCGCTTTCGTTCTCGCTGGATTGCGCGACACCGATGGCCGCAACGCAAGCCGACCCCGCCCTGCAGGCGCTGATGCTTCCCTTCGCCGACGGCACGCTGGCCTGGCCCGGCGAAGGCGCGCTGTTCCTGCGTGCGCGCGACGGCTGGCCGCTGCATGAGCGCGCGCTGCCGGGGCTGGTCTGCGAGCAGGGCTTCCGGCCCGATGCCGACGCGCTGCAGCGGTCCGGCTTCGAAGTGCGTGCGCCGGACGAGGCGCGCTACCCGCTGGTGCTGGTGCTGCCGCCGCGGCAGCGCGGCGAGGCGCGCGCGCTGTTCGCCGCCGCGCTGGCGCGCCTGCAGCCCGGCGGCGTCATCGTCGCCAGCGCCGCCAACGACGCCGGCGCGAAATCGCACGAGGCCGACCTGGCCCGCATCGCCGGGCCGCTGGTGTCGCGCTCCAAGCACAAGTGCCGGGTGTTCTGGACCCGGCCGGGCGCGGCCGGTGGCGACGTGGCGCTCGCCGCGCAGTGGCGCGCGCTGGATTCGCCGCGGCCGATCGCCGGTGGCCGCTTCAGCAGTCGTCCTGGCGTGTTCGCCTGGGATCGCATCGATGCCGCATCCGCGCTGCTGGCCGAGCACCTGCCGGGCGACCTGCACGGCCACGCCGCCGATCTCGGCGCCGGCTGGGGCTACCTGTCGGTGGAGCTGCTGCAGCGCTGCCCGGGGATCACCGCGCTCGACCTGTACGAAGCCGAGGCGCGCGCGCTGGAACTGGCGCGGGTGAACCTCGCGCCGTTCGCCGGGCGCGCCGCCCTGGCGTTCCACTGGCACGACGTGACCGCGGGGCTGTCGCAGCGCTTCGATGTGATCGTCAGCAATCCACCGTTCCACGCCCAGGGCAACGCGGCGCGCCCGGATATCGGCCGGCGTTTCATTGCCGTGGCCGCCGACGCGCTCAAGCCCGGCGGGCGCCTGTTGCTGGTCGCCAACCGCCACCTGCCCTACGAATCGGTGCTCGATGCCAGCTTCGGCAGCACCCGGCTGGTCGCGCAGCGGGACGGTTTCAAGATCGTCGAGGCGGTGAAGGCCGGCCGCACGACGACGGGCGCTGCGCGATGAAGCTGCTGCGGACCATCGCCAACCTCGGCTACGGCAGCCGCCGCGACGTCACCGCGATGATCCGCGAAGGCCGCGTCACCGACGCGCACGGCGAGGTGCTGTACACGGACGACGAGCCGGCGCACGCCGACGTGCGCATCGACGGCGAACCGCTCGACCCGCCGGCTGGCCTGCTCTTGATGCTGCACAAGCCGGTCGGCTACACCTGCTCGACGAAAGATCGCGGGCGGCTCGTCTACGACCTGCTGCCGCCGCGCTTCGCGCGCCGCTCGCCGCAGTTGTCCACGGTCGGACGCCTGGACCGCGACACCAGCGGCCTGCTGCTGCTGACCGACGACGGCGCGCTGTTGCACCGGATCATCTCGCCGAAGTCGAAGCTTCCCAAGGTCTACGAGGCGACGCTGGCGCAGCCGCTGCGCGGCGACGAGGCCGCGATCTTCGCCAGCGGCACGCTGATGCTCGAATCGGAGAAGACACCGCTGCTGCCTGCAGAACTCGAAGCGCTGTCGCCGGCGCGCGCGCGGCTGACCCTGCACGAGGGCCGCTACCACCAGGTGCGACGGATGTTCGCGGCGGTCGGCAACCACGTCGAAGCGCTGCATCGCAGCCACGTTGGCGGGTTGGCGCTGGGCGGACTGGCCGAGGGCGCGTGGCGCACGCTCGGGCCGGGAGAGTGGGAGCAGCTGTTCCAACAATAAAGACGTCCGCCGTAGGAGCGCCCCATGGGCGCGATGGGCATGCCGCCGATCGACGAACCCATCGCGCCCATGGGGCGCTCCTACAGGGCGAGATCCGCTGCCTTCATGCGTCTTTGTCGTTTTCCGGCGTGCCGCCGCCTGTCAATTGCTCCCAGCCTGCGCGCCCCAGCTTCTCCAAAGTGGCGATGTTGCGCTCGACGATCGCATCCGGATCCGGGAACGCCGCTACCGCGCGCGCCACGCTGTCCTCGCGCAGCAGGTGCAGGGTGGGCCAGGGCGAACGGTTGGTGGCATTGGCGATGTCGTCCGGCGCGCTGCCGGCGAACTGGTACTGCGGATGGAAGCTGGCGACCTGCAGCTCGCCATTCAGCCCCAGCTGCTCGACCAGCGCGTCCGCGTCGTCGAGGAAATCGTTGTAGTCGAGGAAGTCGGCCAGCACCCGTGGGTGGACGATCAGCGTCGTGTCGATCTCGTCCGCCGGCGTGTCGCGCAGCCGCAGCAACTCCTCGCCGAGGGTCTCCAGCAGCGCTTCGGGCGTGGTCGCGTCGCTGAGCACGTAGCGCACCTGTGCCTTGGCGACCACGGTCTTGGCGAACGGGCACAGGTTCAGGCCGATGACGGCGCGCTCGATCCAGCGGCGGGTGTCGGCGATGGGGTCGGTCATTGCAGCGGCCCTCAGCGGCTTCCGCCGCTCCTGCAAAGGCGGTCAGTCGCGGAAGTTGTCGAACTGCAGCGGCAGATCGAACTCCTGCGCGCGCAGCAGCGCCATTGCGGCCTGCAGGTCGTCGCGCTTCTTGCCGGTGACGCGCAGCTTGTCGCCGTTGATCTGGCTGTCGACCTTGAGCTTGGCGTCCTTGATCGCGCCCTGGATCTTCTTCGCCAGTTCGCGCTCGATGCCCTGGCGCACGGTGACCTTCTGCCGCGCGCCGGCCAGGTTGGTCTCGACGTCGCCGAACTCGAGGCAGCGGGCGTCGATCTTCCGCGCTGCCAGCCGCGCGCGCAGGATGTCGGTCATCTGCTGCAGCTGGAACTCGCTGGGCGCCGACTGGTTGATGATGTTGTCGTTGCGCTCGAAGCTGGCCTCCACGCCCTTGAAGTCGAAGCGGGTGGTCAGTTCGCGGTTGGCCTGGTCGACGGCGTTGGTGAGCTCGTGGGTGTCGACTTCGGACACGATATCGAAGGAAGGCATGGCGGTTTCTGGTGCGAAGTGGGACGGTGCAGGTTAGCGCATGTATGGCACGGTCTGTTGCGCGCAGCCCGGCGCGGCAGCGCCGGAACCGGCGCAACATGCGCGCTCCCCCGCGCCCATGGAGCGCCCGTGCCCGAGTCTCCCGCCTGCGTTGACGCCCGTCGCGATCCCGCCGTTGGCACCGTTCTTGGTCGAGGCCGGGCGAGCCGGTGCGGCAGTGGCCGGCGGGCGGGCCTCCCGCGTGGCGACGCGCGCCGTCGGTGCGTGATCGGCATCGCAGGCCCGTGCCGGCCGCACTGATCGCACTTGCGCGCGCGGTGTCGCGCGGGCAACGTCGCACGATGTCGCACCCTTCCTCCCTCCTTCCGCCAGCCGGCAGCACGCGGCGCGCCGGCCCCGCGCTGTACATGCTGGTCGCAGTGGCGCTGTTCGCGCTGATGGACGCAGGCCTCAAGCTGCTGTCGCCGCACTATCCGGCGATGCAGGTCGCCACCCTGCGCGGCGCCTCGGCGCTGCCGCTGGTGCTGGCGTGGTCCATGGCCTCGGTTGGCGTGCGCGGGCTGCTGCGCGTGCACTGGCCGCTGCACCTGCTGCGCGGCGTGCTCGGCGTGGCGATGATGGCCGGCTTCGTCTACGGACTGCGTACGCTGCCGCTGTCGACGGTCTACGCGATCACATTCGTCGCGCCGCTGCTGGTCACGGCGATGGCGGTGCCGATCCTGCGCGAGAAGGTCGGGCCGCGGCGCTGGGCAGCGATCTTCGTCGGGCTGATCGGCGTGCTGGTGGTGCTGCGCCCGACCGGGCAGGGGATGATGACGCTGGGCGGGCTGGCGATCCTGCTGGCGGCTGTGTGCTACGCCGCCTCGGCGATCACCGTGCGCCTGCTGGCGCAGCGCGACAGCACCCAGGCGATGGTGTTCTGGCTGATGGTGATCCTGGTGGTTGGCGGCGGCGCGCTGTCGTGGCACGAGTGGATGCCGATCCAGGCACGGCACGGGTGGGTGATCGCGGGCATCGGCGTGGTCGGGACGCTGGCGCAGGTGCTGCTGACCGAGGCGTTCCGCCGCGGCGAGGCGTCGATGATCGCGCCGCTCGAGTACACCGCGCTGGTCTGGGGCGTGATGCTCGACCTGGCGCTGTGGCAGGTGTTGCCCGACGGCATGACCTGGGTCGGGGCGGGAATCATCATTGCCAGCGGGCTGTACATGATCCGGCGCGAGCGCGTGCGCAACGTGGAGCACGGGCAACCGGTCGAGCATCCCTGAGCCTGACGGCCTGAGCCCGGGCTGTCAGTCGCACGCCGGTTTTCACGAATCCTCCAGGGTCCCCCATCCCCGGAGTCGCTTCCCATGCGCAAGCCACGTCGTTACCTCGCCATCGGCGCCCTGTCCGCCGCACTCGCCTCGCTGGTCGCCTATGCGGCGCAGCCGTCCCTGCAGCGTGTCCTTTCGACCCCGCACACCGCCGCGGCCGCGACGGATCGCCCGCAGTCGCTGTCGCCAGCCACGCCGGACACGGCGCGGCCGCCGGTCGGGATTCCAATTCCACTTCCTCCCCTGCCTCCGGCGCCAGGGACACCCACCCGGAAGGACGTGGGCGATCCCGACTCGTTCGGTCGTCCGCTGAAATGGCTGGGCGTGACCCAGGCCGACATCTACCTGAGCGAGGACTGCTCGCTGCCCGAGTACCAGCGCGCGGGTGCGCACTGCCAGCAGACTTCGCCCGGGCAGACGACCTTCTTCAGCTTCCAGGACACCGCCAGCATCACCTTGCCGGGCAACGCCGCGCATTCGCTGCTGTGCTACTGGTTCTCGCCGCTCCTGGGGCTTGCCTACGAGAATCCGGGCGCGGAGCCGGTGACTGCACAACTGCGTTATCGGCCGGGGTTGACGATCGAGAGCGAAGTGCTGCGCGATCCCTCGCTGGTGGATCCGGGTACCGGCCTGCCCTTCGACGGCCGCCTGAGCACGGCCATGAGTTCGAGCGAGCAGTTCCATGCGACGTTGCTGGGATTCGAGCAGCGATACGAAAGCCTGCGCGACTCGAACGTCTGCATCGCCGGCTTCCTGACCAGGCGCAGCCTTGTCGACATGTACGGCCTGACCGAGGCCCAGGCGCGGGAGGTGTTCCGCAAGCCGATGACGATCCGCCTGGATGTCAGCGGCAGCGCTCGTTACATCCCCGAGGCGTCGCTGACGTTCGGGCTGCGCATCGTCGGCGATTGATCGATCGAAAGCGCGCTGAAAAAAAAGGCAGGACGGGCCGAAGCCCGTCCTGCCGTGTTGCAGCGGATGCGCGGCAGCGCCGCGCGCGCGATCAGAAGCGCGCGCCGATGCCGACGCCGACCATCACCGGATTGAACTCGGTGGTGCCCGCCTTCACGCCGTTGACCTTGATATCGCCGTCGCCGTCGAAGTAGCGCGCGTCGGCGCGGGCGAACCAAGTGGGGTTGATGTTGACGTCCACGCCGATCGTCGCCACCGCGCCCTTGGCGGTTTCCACGCCGATGCGGTTGCCGGCGAGCGCGCCGGTGTCGGCCGCCTTCTCGTTGCTGTAGTTGGTCTCGTGGTAGCCCAGGCCCACGAACGGGCGGAACGTGTTGTCGGCCGCGCCGAAGTGGTACTGGCCGCTGAGCGAGTACGCCTGCCCGTCGATGCTGGCGGTTTTGTTGCCGCCGGTGGACACGCGGTAGCCGGCCTTGTCCGCGCCCCAGGCTTCGACCGAGATGTTGTCGGTGATGTTCCACGCCGCGCTGAGCGTCGGCGTGCCTTCGCCTTCGGCCTTGGTCAGCTGGCCGTCGACGACGGGATTGCGGGTCGGTTCGGTGAGCGAATAGCCACCGACCACGCTGAAGCGCTTGCCGGCGGCGGTGTCGCCCGAGCCGTCCTGCGCGAATGCGGCGGGTGCGAACGCGGCGGTGGCGGCAAGGGCCAGGGTCAGTGTGCGAATGGACAACATGGGGGAGTCTCCTCGTTGATTGTTCTATGCCCCCGGGAGAGGGGCATGGACATCCTGGCGACGTGCGCATGAACCCCGCTTGTTCGCGCTGGCGGCGTTCAGGGAACTTTGACGCCTGATTAAGCGAGCAAGCACCCAAACGCGCCGTCGCATGACGAAGGTCACTCCCTCCACCGGCACGCGTCGCGCGACGCTCGCCGGGCCAAACTGAACGCAAGCCGGATTCGGGGAAGAAAGATGCGGATCGCGTCACTGTGGTGTGTGCTGCTGCTCGCCTCCACTGGCGCGATGGCCCGCGCGAGCAACGTCAGCGTCGACTGCGACGTGCACAGCGACTACGACTTCGCGCTGACCCACAAGAGCGTCGTCCTGACGCGCAAGGACGGCGTGCCCAGGACGGTGCTGATGCGCCAGGGGCGGCTGTTCATCGACAACAAGTGGGTCGACGTCGGCGCCGCCGACCGCGACCGCCTCATCGCCTACGAGCGCGAGGCCCGGGCAACGATGCCGCTGGCCGCGCAGATCGCAAGCGACGCCGCGACCATCGCGTTCACCACGCTGGGCGAGGTGGCCAAGGGATTCAGCCGCGACCCGGCGGCGACCGAGGCGAAGCTCAAGCAGGCGCGCGCCGAACTCGAGCGCAACCTGGCGCGATCGGTCAGCGCCACCCGCTTCAACAGCGCCGAACTGGGCAAGGGCATCGGCGAGGCGGTGTCCGGCGTGGTCCCGCGCGTGGTCGGCGACATCGTCGGCGGGGCGCTGCGTGCCGCGCTGAGCGGCGATACCGCGCAGCTGGAGCAGCTGGACAACCTCGATGCCCGCATCGAAGCGGTGGTCGAACCGCGCGCCAGCGCCCTCGAGCGCAATGCCGAAACGCTGTGTCGCGCGATGCAGTCGCTGGACCGGATCGACAACGCGCTTGAGTACCGCCACGAAGGCCAGCGGCTGGAGCTGCTGCGGGTCGAGGTCAAGGATCACGCCAGGCCCGCGCACTGAGCTGCCAGAGCTCGCGTTCACGCCGTTTTCTCCCCTGCGGCGTGGGCACCGCGCCCTCCGTGCCCCCACGGAGGGCGCACTTTTTCCGGGCGCCCCGCGTGCCGCGGAGTTGGCGCTGACCGCCCAGCGGGCGACAATGGCCGTTCCCTGGCATCCCCCGGAGCGTCACATGGCCGAACTGAAGGAAGCACGAGTCCCCGACATCGGCGGCTTCGACGACGTGCCGGTGATCGAGGTGCTGGTCGCGGTCGGCGACACGATCGCCTTGGACCAGGGGCTGGTGACGCTGGAATCGGCCAAGGCCACGATGGAAGTGCCATCGCCGTTCGCCGGCGTGGTCAGGGAACTCAAGGTCAAGATCGGCGACACTCTGTCCGAAGGCGCGGTCGTGGCGATGATCGAGGCCGCCGACGAGGCCGCCGCAAAGCCCGCAGCGGCAGCAGAACCGGCCGCGCCGCCCGAAGCAACGAAGGCCGCCGCGCCGCCCGCCAATCGCACCACCGAAACCGCGGCCAAGGTCGAGCCGGTGGCCGTCGCCGCACAGCGCGACAACATCGCGCGCGGCGACGTGGCCAAGTCGGGCGACGCGGTGCCGACGCCTGCGCGCCGGCTCGACGCCGATGGCCTGATGCCGGACAAGGTGCCCTACGCCAGCCCGGCGGTGCGCCTGTTCGCGCGCGAGCTCGGCGTGGACCTTGCGCGTGTGCAGGGCAGTGCGCGCGGCGGCCGCATCACGAAGGACGACGTGCAGCAGTTCGTCAAGGGCGCGCTGGCCGGCGGCGCGGCGGTCGCGGGCGGCGGTGGCCTGGACCTGCTGCCGTGGCCGAAGGTGGATTTCTCCCGCTTCGGCGAGATCGAGGTCAAGCCGCTGTCGAAGATCAGGAAGATCTCCGGCGCCAACCTCGCCCGCAACTGGGCGATGATCCCGCACGTCACCCAGCACGACGATGCCGACGTCACCGGGCTCGAAGCGCTGCGCGTCGCGCTCAACAAGGAAGCGGCCGCGGACAAGAGCGGGGCGGGGGTCAAGCTCACCATGCTCGCCTTCCTGATGAAGGCCAGCGTGACCGCGCTGCAGAAGTACCCGGAATTCAACGCCTCGCTCGACGCCGGCGGCGAGAACCTCACGCTGAAGAAGTACTTCCACATCGGCTTCGCCGCCGACACGCCCAACGGGCTGGTGGTGCCGGTGGTGCGCGACTGCGACCGCAAGGGCGTGCTGGAGATCGCGCGCGAGACCGGCGAGCTGGCGTCGAAGGCGCGCGAAGGCAAGCTCGGCCCGGCCGAGATGAGCGGCGGCTGCTTTTCGATCAGTTCGCTGGGCGGCATCGGCGGCACCGCGTTCACCCCGATCGTCAACGCGCCGGAAGTGGCGATCCTCGGCGTGTCGAAGTCGGCGATGAAGCCGGTCTGGAACGGCAAGGAATTCGAGCCGCGGCTGATCCTGCCGCTGTCGCTGTCCTACGACCACCGCGTCATCGACGGCGCGGCCGCGGCGCGCTTCACCGCGTACCTGGCGCAGCTGCTCGGCGACATGCGGCGCGCGCTGCTGTAGGCGCTGGCCGATGCTGGCGATGGTCGCCCAGGCTGCACCCGGCACCGCCGGCGAGCGGGTGCGCGACGCGGCCGGCGCCGCAGTGGACCGCGGCTGGAACGACCTGGGCACGGTGCTCGACTTCCACCTGCTGCGCACCTCCGGCCTGGACGTCACCGTCGGCGGGCTGATCGCCGCGGTGCTGGTGATCGGGCTGACCTGGCTGGTTTCCGCCCTGGTGCGACGCGCGGTGCGCCGGTTCGGCGATCGCCACGAAGGCGTGAACCGGGCCGCGCTGTACGCGGTGTCGCGTCTGATCCACTACGTCCTGCTGCTCGCCGGCATCCTGCTGGCCATGGACTTTGCCGGGATATCGCTGGGCAAGTTCGCGCTGTTCGCCAGCGCGGTGGGCGTGGGCCTGGGCTTCGGCCTGCAGGCGATCTTCGGCAACTTCATCGCGGGCCTGGTGCTGCTGTTCGACCGATCGCTGAAGGTCGGCGACTTTGTCGAGCTCGACAACGACACCCGCGGCACCGTGCACGCGATCAACATCCGCGCCACCCGCATCATCACCAACGACAACATCGGCGTGCTGGTGCCGAACTCCGAGTTCGTCAACGGCCGCGTCGTCAACTGGACCCACCGCAGCGTCAACCGCCGCATCCGGGTGCCATTTCGGGTCGCATTCGGCGTCGACAAGGAACTGGTCAAGAAGGCCGCGCTGGAAGCCGCAGCGCGGGTGCCGTTCACGCTCGCCATCGAGGGCGAGCAGCGTCCGCAGGTGTGGCTGGTGAACTACGGCGAGAGCGGCGTGGAGTTCCTGCTGGTGGTGTGGCTGACCGGTGCCGCGGCGCGGCGCAACGTTGCGATCCAGGCCGCCTACCTGTGGGAGCTGGACAGCTCGCTGAAGGAGCACGGCATCGAGGTGCCGGTGCCGCAGCGCGACCTGCGCATGCGCTCGGCCTTCGGCCTGGAAGGCGAGCGCGCGATGCAGCGCCTGCTGCACGAACGCGTCGAGCCCGAGCCCGTCGCCACCGGGCCCGAGGCGGTGGCTCCCGCCGAGCGCCTGGCATTGGCCGGCAACGATGCCTCCGAAGACACCCAGCGCCGCATCGCCGAAGACGAGGCGATGCGCCTGCAGGCCGAACGTGAAGCGGCCCTTTCCCCACAATCCAAGGCCGGCCACGCGCACGGCCGCCAGTCCCACGAGGAGTAACGACATGGCGACGCTCGAAGTGAAGGTTCCCGATATCGGCGGATTCGACGACGTGCCGGTGATCGAGGTGCTGGTCGCGGTCGGCGACACGATTGCCAGGGACCAGGGGCTGGTGACGCTGGAGTCGGCCAAGGCGACGATGGAAGTGCCGTCGCCGGTGGCGGGCGTGGTGAAGGAGTTGCGCGTGAAACTCGGCGACGCGCTGTCGGAAGGCAGCGTGGTGGCGGTGGTGGAAACGCAGGACGCCGCGGGCGCCGATGCAAGTCCTTCCCCCGAGGCTTCGGCGAATGCGAAACAGGCACCGATCCCGCCAGCGGCAGGGGGAAGTGCGCGCAGCGTGCCGGGCGAGGGTGCGGCTACGGAAGCCGGGCCCTCGCCCGCAAGCGAAAAGGCCGGCGGCAACGCCGCGCCGGCCCCGCAGGCCGCGGCAGCCACCGGTCGCAAGCCCGACATCGAATGCGCCGTCGTCGTGCTCGGCGCCGGCCCCGGCGGCTACACGGCCGCGTTCCGCGCCGCCGACCTCGGCCTCGACACGGTGATGATCGAACGCTACCCGAAGCTCGGCGGCGTCTGCCTCAACGTCGGCTGCATTCCATCCAAGGCGCTGCTGCACGCGGCGGCGGTGATCGACGAGGCGCGGCACGCGACCGACTACGGCGTCGACTTCGGCAAGCCGAAGATCGCGCTCGACAAGCTGCGCGGCTACAAGGACAAGGTGGTCGGCCAGCTGACCGGCGGCCTGGCCGCGATGTCGAAGCAGCGCAAGGTGCGGGTGGCGACCGGGCACGCGAAGTTCGTGTCCGCCAACGAGATCGAGCTCGCCGGCGACGACGGCAAGACGCAGCTGCTGAAGTTCGGGCAGTGCATCATCGCCGCCGGTTCGCAGGCGATGAAGCTGCCCGGCTTCCCGTGGGACGACCCGCGGATCATGGACTCGACCGATGCGCTCGAACTGGCCGACGTTCCGAAGAAGCTGCTGGTCGTTGGCGGCGGCATCATCGGCCTGGAAATGGCGACGGTGTACAAGGCGCTCGGCAGCGAGGTCACGGTGGTCGAACTGGCCACGCAGCTGATGCCCGGCGCCGATCCCGACCTGGTCAGGCCGCTCGCCGACCGCCTGAAGAAGCAGGGCGTGGCCGTGCACCTGGAGACCAAGGTGGTCGAGGCCAAGGCGGGCAAGGCCGGCATTGCCTGCAGCTTCGACGGCAAGAGCATTCCTGATACCAAGACCTTCGACCGCGTGCTGGTCGCGGTCGGGCGGGTGCCCAACGGCGACAAGCTCGACGCACAGAAGGCCGGCGTGCGCGTCACCGGGCGCGGCTTCATCGAGGTCGACGCGCAGATGCGCACCAACGTGCCGCACATCTTCGCCATCGGCGACCTCGTCGGTCAGCCGATGCTGGCGCACAAGGCGACGCACGAGGGCAAGCTCGCGGCGGAAGTCGCGGCGGGAGAAAAAAGGGAGTGGGTGGCGCGGGTGATCCCGAGCGTGGCCTACACCGATCCGGAGATCGCCTGGGTCGGCGTCACCGAAACCGAGGCGAAGGCCAAGGGGCTGAAGGTGGGCGTGGGCAAGTTCCCGTGGGCCGCCTCGGGCCGCGCGATCGGCCTGGGCCGGACCGAGGGCTTCACCAAGCTGGTGTTCGACGAGGCCACGCAGCGCATCATCGGTGCCGGCATCGTCGGCGTGCACGCCGGCGACCTGATCGCCGAGGCGGCGCTCGCGATCGAGATGGGCTGCGAGGTCGCCGACATCGGCCACACCATCCATCCGCACCCGACCCTCAGCGAGTCGGTGGGCATGGCGGCCGAAGTCTACGACGGCACCATCACCGACCTGTATATCCCGAAGAAGAAGTGATCGCAGCTTCCAAAGAAGCCCCCGCATTGTCGGGGGCTTTCTTTCACTGCCCTGCAGCGACGCTGGACAAGCGTCGTCATTTCCGCAAAGGCGAAGATCCAACGGCACCAGCCCGTTGAAAGACAAGGCCGCTGGGTTGATCGGCCCTTCAGCTGGTGAAGAGCGCTCCGGCCTTCGTGGAAACGGCGAGCAAGGGCGGCTCGACCCGCGTTGCCCTGGCGTGGCTCCTGTTTCCTGCCCGATTGCACGCGTTGCCGTGACCTGACGGGTCGCGACGCGGCCGGCAGGATCGAAGGCTTGCCGGAAAGCGGGAACCCTGTCTTGCGCTTGCTTGCAGAACCACGGTGCAAGCTGGAACGCGGGTGCGAGCGCCCCTGGATGCGAAATCAAGGGGGAGGCGTCGGCCGTCGGCCGGCGCCGGAGGACATTCGCATCCAGGGGCGCTCGCAGCCGGCGCCACCCGCCTCCCGACTGCAGCGCCTTATCTTGAGTCGAAGAAGAACCTTTCCTTCTCCCAGGACTGTGCAGTCACGCAACCCGATCGCGCGGCCGCGCAGCACGGCCGGCGCATCGAACTGTGACGCGCGCCGGGCAGCCACGGGTTTGCCCCAGATGCCGCGATGTCGCCGCGGCCGGTATCCAGTCGGTACAGGGGATATCCAGGGAGAGAGCTAGATGAAGCATGTGATCTGGACGGCGTTGGCATTGGCCTGCGCGACGGTCAGCACGACAGCGGTCGCGGGCGACGCCCACGGCACGACGGCCGACGAAGCCAGGGCGCTGGCCGAAACCGGTGCCACCGGCGATTTCGCACGGAGCCTGCAGGCGCAGGAAAAACGCCTGCAAGCCGAGCGGTCGTACTATCCGGCGATGTTCCGTGCCGCCTACGCGCGCTATCCGCGCATTCCCGCCGGCGCGCTCGAAGCGCTGGCGTACAGCCAGAGCCGTTGGCACCAGCTGCGGCCCGATCGCAACGGCGAGCCGACGCATGGCGACATGCCGCGCGCCTGGGGCGTGATGGGCCTGTATGCCGGCGATGGTTTCGCCGACCAGGTGGGCGAAGCCGCCGCGCTGCTGGGCACCACGCCCGAACAGGTCAAGCACAGCCCGTCCACCAACATCCTTGCCGCGGCGGTGTTGCTCGATCGCGAACTGCGCGGCAGCGCGCGTGACGACGAAGCCCTGGCGCAGGCGCTGCAGCGCTACGCCGGCTTCGGCGAAAGCCCAGGAGCCACCGTCGGCGCCGTGGATGCGTATGCCCGCGAGAGCTTCGCGTTCGACGTGCTGCTGGGCATGGATCGCGGGGTCAACGACAACGGCATCCGCGTGCCCGAGCGCGCGGTGCAGTGGGAACGGGCATTCCCCGCGGACACGCTGGCCAGGTTGAACGCGCCGCTGGTACGGCTGGACCTGGATCGGGACACGGTGGAAGCCGAAGCGTTCGCGATCGATCCGCGCTCCGAACAGCTGGTCACGCGGCAGGCCGCGGGCAACGCGGTCGCAGGAAACGGCATCGCAGGCGCAGGCAGCGTCCAGTCGCTGGCGACGGTGGACTTCCCCGGCGCGCGCTGGGTGACATCGCCCAACTATTCCTCGCGCGGCGGCACGGCGGTGCGCGAGGTCGCCATCCACACCATGCAGGGCAGTTACGCCGGTTCGATCTCGTGGTTCCAGAAGGCCAGCGCCGGGGTCAGCGCGCACTACCTGATCCGCAGCTCCGACGGCCAGGTCACGCAGATGGTGCGCGAAAGCCAGAAGGCCTGGCACGTGCGTTCGCACAACCCGCACTCGATCGGCATCGAGCACGAGGGCTACATCAGCAACCCCGACTGGTACACCACCGCGATGTACAACGCCTCGGCGGCGATCACGCGCCAGTCGTGCGCGCGCTACGCCGGCATCGTCTGCACCCGGGCGATGAAGACCTACACGTCGGCTGACCTGAGCGACTCGAGCTACGACATCCTCGGCCACCAGAACCTCACCGACAACTCGCACACCGACCCGGGCAAGTACTGGAACTGGTCGAAGTACTACGGCCTGATCAACCCCGGCTCCGGCGGCACGACCAAGATTCTCGACAGCTTCGAGAGCAGCGTCGGCCACTTCGTGACCAGCCCGGCGTACTCGGGCAGCACCACCGGCATCTCCACCGCATCCACCGCTGCGCGCAACTGCAGCATCCGCCACGGCGGTTCGTGCTCGCTGCAGGTGCGGCTGGTGGACAACACGTCCTCGTCGGCCTCGTGGGCGGTGCGCCTGCTCTCGGGCAGCGGCAACCCCGGCAGCAACACCGCGCTGTCGCGCAACGGCCGGGTCGGGTTCTGGGTGTTCGTCGCCGGCAGCGGCATGAGCGTGGCGGTCGGCATCGACGACAGCGACGGCACCGAGCGCTCGACATCCAAGGCGGTCCCCGCCAACAAGTGGACCTACGTGGAATGGAAGCTGTCCGACGCAGCGCAGTGGAACGCCTGGGCCGGCAACAGCAACGGCGCGATCACCGCGTCGACGGTGAAGCTCGACGCGATCTGGTTCCTGCACGCCAACACCAGCTACACCGTCAACGCCTACGTGGACGACGTGCAGCTGCGCAACTGAGTGGCAACGCCGGCGCCCCGACGACGGGGCGCCGGCGGTCTCCCGGCACTGGTCCGTGAGTCCGGAGCCGGGCCGCGAAAGCGGGCAAAAGGAAGCCCCGGCCATGGAGAGAACCGGGGCTTCGGGGCCTGCAGCGGATCCGACGAGGAATGGGGACACAGGCCTCGCGATCATTGACCCTGCCCGCCGCGAAAGGTTCCTTCGGCCGGGCGGGTCCGGCAGGCCGGGACGCACGCGTGGAAGCCGCCGAATCGGGGCTTCCGGCGGTTGCCGCCCAAATCCGGCCCCTGCTATACTTCTGCGGCTTCGCAGGAGGGATTTGCACAGGGCAGATCATGCGGCCCTCCGCGGCAAGTCCCACAAGCTGAACAGGTGATTCGCGTGCACGATCCCATCGCCGCCGGTCGCCGGGCAGCGCTGCGCGCGGTGGCCGTCCAGGGACTGGCCGTCGCGCTGCTGGCAGCAGCCTTCCTCGCGCGGGACGTGCGCGAGGCGCTGGCAGTGGGGGTGGGGGGGCTCGCACTGGTGCTGGGCAATGCGCTTTCCGCCGTCGTGGCGCTGGGCGGCATCGTCCCGGCACCGGTCGCATTCGGCAGGCTGCTGCTGGCTGCGATGGGCAAGTGGTTGGTCGCGATCGTGGTACTCGCGACTGCATTGGCGACCTGGCGCTTGCCGCCGCTGCCGATGCTGGCGGGACTGGTGGCGGGATTGCTGGCCTACCTGCTGGCACTCAATTTCCTCAAGCAAGACGTACACAGCAAGGGTTGAACGCGTGATCGCTGAAAACAACGGCCCGGCCGCCGAAACCGGCGGATCCACCGAGTACATCAACCACCACCTGCAGCACCTGCAGGTGAGCGTGGGCGACAGCCAGTTCATGACGCTGAACGTGGACACGCTGTTCTTCACCGCGGTGCTGTCGGTGCTGTTCGTGGCCACCTTCGTGCTGACCGCGCGTCGCGCCACCTCGGGGGTGCCGGGCAAGTTCCAGGCCTTCGTCGAGATCATCGTCGGTTTCGTCGACGGGCTGGTACGCGAGACCTTCCACGGCCGCAGCAAGCTGATCGCGCCGCTGTCGATCACCATCTTCCTGCTCGTGTTCCTGATGAACTTCCTGGACATGCTGCCGGTCGACCTGCTGCCGTGGGCCTGGGCCAACGGCTACATCGCCGCCGGCCACGACCCCGCGCACGCCTACCTGCGCGCCGTGCCCACCGCCGACCTGAACACCACGTTCGGCCTGTCGATCGCCGTGTTCCTGCTGATCCAGGTGTTCGGCATCAGCCACAAGGGCGTCGGCGGCTTCACCAAGGAAATCTTCACCGCGCCGTTCCACGCCGAAGGCACGCTGATGAAGATCCTGCTGGCCCCGGCCAACCTGCTGCTGCGGCTGATCGAGGAGGGCGTGCGCCCGCTGAGCCTGTCGCTGCGACTGTTCGGCAACATGTACGCCGGCGAACTGATCTTCGTGCTGATCGCGCTGATGACGCTGAACTCGTCGCTGCTGCATGTCAGCACCTACGCCATGGGCATCATGCAGTTCATCTCGGGCTTCGCATGGACCGCGTTCCACGTGCTGATCATCACCCTGCAGGCCTTCATCTTCATGATGCTGACCATCGTCTACCTCAGCATGTCGGCAGAGAGCCACTGAGCCGGCGGCGCCACCGCTTACGTTTTTCCCATCCACCTGACGCAACAGTCAAACGATCCAACCGGAGTACACCATGGATATCGCAGTCCTCAATGCTGAAGTGCTGAAGTTCACCGTCATCGCAGCCGGCCTCCTGATCGGCCTCGGCGCCCTCGGCACCGCGATCGGTTTCGCCATCCTCGGTGGCAAGTTCCTCGAAGGTTCGGCGCGCCAGCCGGAGCTGACCCCGATGCTGCAGACCAAGATGTTCATCGTCGCCGGCCTGCTCGACGCCGTGCCGATGATCGGCGTCGCCATCGCGTTGCTGCTGCTGTTCGCCAACCCGCTGCTGGGTTCGATCGCCGGCTGACCGCCGCGCTGACCAGGCAAGCGATTCAGGCACAGCCGGCGGCAAGGCCGCCGGCACCAGGAGCACAGCACCATGCTACCCAACCTCACTTTGATCATTCAGGGCATCGCGTTCTTCGCGGTCGCCTGGCTGGTGATGAAATTCGGCTGGCCGTACATCATCGCGGCCATCGAAGAGCGCCAGCAGAAGATCGCGGAAGGCCTCGCCGCGGCTGACAACAGCCAGAAGGCGCTGGCCCAGGCGCAGGACCAGATCAACGAAGAGTTGAAGCAGGCCCGCGCCAAGGCCAACGAGATCATCGAGCAGGCCCACCAGCGCGCCAACCAGATCGTCGATGCGGCCAAGACCGAGGCGGTCGCCGAGGGCACGCGCCAGAAGGCGCTGGCCGAAAGCGAGATCGCCGCTGCGTCCAACCGCGCCCGCGAGGACCTGCGCAAGCAGGTGTCCGCTCTGGCGGTGACCGGCGCCGAGAAGCTGCTGCACCGCGAGATCGACGCCAGCGCCCACAAGGTGCTGCTCGACGAGCTCGCCGCCCAGCTGTCGTCCGAAGCGGCCTGATCGATGAGCCAGGCCCTCACCCTCGCCCGTCCCTACGCCCGCGCCGCGTTCTCCATCGCGCGCGACGAAGGCAGGTTCGCGGACTGGTCCGGCGCGCTCGGCTTCGCCGCGCGCGTGGCGGCCGACCCGCAGGTCGCCGGCCTGCTCGGCAACCCGCGGCTGGCCGACGCCGATGCGGTGGCGCTGCTGTCCCCTGACGGCGCGCCGCCGCTGTTCGGTGACTTCCTCGCGCTGCTGGCGGACAACCGCCGCCTCGTGCTGCTGCCGGAAATCGCCGGCCTGTACGAGGACCTGCGCGCCGAGGCCGAGCGCGTGGTCAAGGCGCGGGTGACGTCGGCGACGGCGCTTCCGGCCGGCGAGCTCGACACCATCAAGGCCGCGCTGAAGAAGCGCTTCGGCCGTGAGGTCGAGGTCGAGTCGGCGGTCGACGCATCGCTGATCGGCGGCGCGGTGATCGACGCCGGCGACGTGGTCATCGACGGCTCGCTCAAGGGCAAGCTCGAACGCCTGCAGGCCGCTCTCGCAAGTTGATTCGAATCGTGGGCGGGCCCCGTTGGCCCGCCGCAATGCAAACCGTGATGGCGGGCCTGGGCCCGCCCTACAGGAAACAGCAATGGCAACCACCACGCTCAACCCGTCCGAAATCAGCGAACTGATCAAGACCCGCATCGAGAAGGTCAAGCTCAGCGCCGAGGCGCGCAACGAAGGCACCGTGACCAGCGTGTCCGACGGCATCGTGCGCATCTACGGCCTGGCCGACGTGATGCAGGGCGAAATGATCCAGCTGCCCGCCTCCGAAAGCGGCGCGGAGACCTACGCGCTCGCGCTGAACCTGGAGCGCGACTCGGTCGGTGCCGTGGTCCTGGGCGACTACGAGCACCTGCGCGAAGGCGACGTGGCCAAGACCACCGGTCGCATCCTCGAAGTGCCGACCGGTCCCGAGCTGCTCGGCCGCGTGGTCAACGCGCTGGGCGAGCCGATCGACGGCAAGGGCCCGATCAATGCCGCGCAGACCGCGCCGGTGGAAACCATCGCCCCGGGCGTGATCGCGCGCAAGAGCGTGTCGCAGCCGGTGCAGACCGGCTACAAGGCGATCGACTCGATGATCCCGATCGGCCGCGGCCAGCGCGAGCTGATCATCGGCGACCGCCAGACCGGCAAGACCGCGGTCGCGATCGACGCGATCATCAACCAGAAGGGCACCGGCGTTAAGTGCATCTACGTCGCCATCGGCCAGAAGAACAGCTCGATCGCCAACGTCGTGCGCAAGCTTGAAGAGCACGGCGCGATGGCGCACACCATCGTGGTTGCCGCCGCCGCCGCCGAATCGGCCGCGATGCAGTACATCGCGCCGTACTCCGGCTGCACGATGGGCGAGTTCTACCGCGACCGCGGCGAAGACGCGCTGATCATCTACGACGACCTGTCCAAGCAGGCCGTGGCCTACCGCCAGATCTCGCTGCTGCTGCGCCGCCCGCCGGGCCGCGAAGCGTATCCGGGCGACGTGTTCTACCTGCACAGCCGCCTGCTCGAGCGCGCCGCGCGCGTCAACGAGGACTACGTCGAGAAGTTCACCAACGGCGCGGTCAAGGGCAAGACCGGTTCGCTGACCGCGCTGCCGATCATCGAGACCCAGGCCGGCGACGTTTCGGCGTTCGTGCCGACCAACGTGATCTCGATCACCGACGGCCAGATCTTCCTCGAGACCGACCTGTTCAACGCCGGCATCCGCCCGGCCGTGAACGCCGGCATCTCGGTGTCGCGCGTCGGCGGCGCGGCCCAGACCAAGATCATGAAGAAGCTGTCGGGCGGCATCCGCATCGCGCTCGCCCAGTACCGCGAGCTCGCCGCGTTCGCGCAGTTCGCGTCCGACCTGGACGAGGCCACCCGCAAGCAGCTCGAGCGCGGCCAGCGCGTCACCGAGCTGATGAAGCAGAAGCAGTACGCGCCGATGTCGGTGGCCGAGCAGGCGCTGTCGATCTACGCGGTCGACAAGGGCTACATGGACGAGGTGCCGGTCAGCAAGATCGGTGCGTTCGAGGAAGCCCTGCACGCCCATTTCGCCAACACCGCCGGCGACCTGCTCAAGCAGATCAACGACAGCGGCGACTGGAACGACGCCATCGAGGCCGGTTTCAAGAAGGGCATCGAGGATTTCAAGGCCACTGGCTCGTTCTGAGCCAGCGGGGTCAGGGATTCGGAACTAGGGATTCGTAACAGCAGGGCAACGTGACGGGCAGGAATTCGCTTTTGCGAATCCCGAATCCCGAATCACCAATCCCGGCGAGCGGAGCGAGCACAGATGGCCGGCGGCAGAGAAATCAAAACCAAGATCAAGAGCGTGCAGAACACCCGCAAGGTGACGCGCGCGCTCGAAATGGTCTCGGCTTCCAAGATCCGCAAGGCGCAGGAGCGGATGAAGTCCTCGCGCCCGTACGCGCGTGCGATGAAGCAGGTCATCGGCCACCTGGCGCAGGCGAACTCCGAGTTCCAGCACCCCTACCTGGTCGAGCGCAAGGACATCAAGCGCGTCGGCTACGTCATCGTGTCGTCCGACCGCGGCCTGGCCGGCGGGCTGAACAACAACCTGTTCCGCAAGCTGCTCGGCGAGATCCGCAACTGGCAGCAGCAGGGCGTCGAGGTCGACGTGGTCACCATCGGCCAGAAGGCCTCGGTGTTCTTCCGCCGGATCAAGGTCGAAATGCTGGCCACCGTCACCCACCTGGGCGACCAGCCGCGCGTCGACCAGCTGATCGGCGTGATCAAGGTGATGCTCGACGCCTACGGCAGCGGCAAGGTCGACAAGGTGTTCCTCGCCTACAACGATTTCGTCAACACGATGACCCAGCGCGCGGCGTTCGACCAGCTGCTGCCGCTGCCGGCCTCGGACGATGCCGTTGCCCGCCACGACTGGGACTACATCTACGAACCCGACGCGCAGGCAGTGCTCGAGCATGTTCTGACGCGCTACATCGAGTCGCTGGTGTACCAGGCGGTGATGGAGAACGTGGCCTCCGAACACGCCGCGCGCATGGTGGCGATGAAGGCCGCCAGCGACAACGCCAACAAGCTGATCGACACGCTGAACCTGGTCTACAACAAGGCCCGGCAGGCGGCGATCACGCAGGAAATTTCCGAGATCGTGGGTGGCGCAGCAGCGGTGTAACAGGAACAACCGGAATCGTCGGCGGTGCCGCGGCGGTTTGATTCAGCGAACAAATCATTCCTGTAGGAGCGGCTTCAGCCGCGAGCTCTTACAAGAAAAATCAAGAGCTCGCGGCTGAAGCCGCTCCTACAAAAAACAGATACCGAGTTCCAGAGGACTAGAGTGATGAGCAACCAGGGCAAGATCGTCCAGATCATCGGCGCCGTCGTCGACGTCGAATTCCCGCGCGAGAGCGTGCCGCGCGTGTATGACGCGCTGAAGGTCAAGGACACCGCGATCACGCTGGAAGTGCAGCAGCAGCTCGGCGACGGCGTGGTGCGCACCATTGCACTGGGCTCCACCGACGGCCTGAAGCGCAACCTGGTGGCCGAGAACACCGGCAAGGCCGTGTCGGTGCCGGTCGGCACCGGGACGCTGGGCCGCATCATGAACGTGCTCGGCGAGCCGATCGACGAAGCCGGTCCGGTCGAGGCGACCGAGCACTGGGAAATCCACCGTACCGCGCCGTCCTACGAGGACCAGGCCGCGACCAACGAACTGCTGGAAACCGGCATCAAGGTCATCGACCTGATGTGCCCGTTCGCCAAGGGCGGCAAGGTCGGCCTGTTCGGCGGCGCCGGCGTGGGCAAGACGGTGAACATGCTGGAGCTGATCAACAACATCGCGACCGAGCACAGCGGCCTGTCGGTGTTCGCCGGCGTCGGCGAGCGTACCCGCGAAGGCAACGACTTCTACCACGAGATGGCCGAGGCCGGCGTCATCAAGCTGGAGAACATGAAGGAGTCGAAGGTGGCGATGGTGTACGGCCAGATGAACGAGCCGCCGGGCAACCGCCTGCGCGTCGCGCTCACCGGCCTGACCATGGCCGAATACTTCCGCGACGAGAAGGACGAGACCGGCAAGGGCCGCGACGTACTGTTCTTCGTCGACAACATCTACCGCTACACCCTGGCCGGCACCGAAGTGTCGGCGCTGCTCGGCCGCATGCCGTCGGCGGTGGGCTACCAGCCCACGCTCGCCGAGGAAATGGGCGTGCTGCAGGAGCGCATCACCTCGACCAAGACCGGCTCGATCACCTCGATCCAGGCCGTGTACGTGCCCGCGGACGACCTGACCGACCCGTCGCCGGCGACCACGTTCGCGCATCTGGACGCGACCGTCGTGCTGAGCCGCAACATCGCCTCGCTGGGTATCTACCCGGCGGTCGACCCGCTCGACTCGACCTCGCGCCAGCTCGACCCGAACGTGATCGGCAACGAGCACTACGACACCGCACGCCGCGTGCAGTCGACCTTGCAGAAGTACAAGGAACTCAAGGACATCATCGCGATCCTCGGCATGGACGAGCTGAGCGAGGAGGACAAGCTGGCCGTCGGCCGCGCGCGCAAGATCGAGCGCTTCTTCTCGCAGCCGTTCCACGTCGCCGAAGTGTTCACCGGCTCGCCGGGCAAGTACGTGTCGCTGAAGGACACCATCCGCGGCTTCAAGATGATCGTCGACGGCGAATGCGACCACCTGCCGGAGCAGGCGTTCTACATGGTCGGCGGCATCGACGAAGCGATCGAGAAGGCGAAGAAGGTCGCCGCGTAAGCGGCAACCTTAGGGATTCGGAATTCGGGATCAGAGATTCGGCAAAGCGGGTAGCGCGGTATTCATTGTGATGCGGAGATTGGATTTGCCAATCCCGAATCCCGAATCCCGAATCCCGTTTCCGGGCGAAGCGAGGAAACATGGCAAGCACCATCCGTTGCGACATCGTCAGCGCCGAGCATGAGATCTTCCACGGCGAGGCCGAGATGATCGTGGCTACCGGCGAAATGGGCGAGCTCGGCATCGCGCCGCGCCACGCGCCGCTGATCACCCGGCTCAAGCCCGGCAAGGTGGTGGTGACCCAGCCTGGCGGCGAGACGCTCGACTTCGCGATCTCCGGCGGTATCCTCGAGGTGCAGCCGCAGCTGGTCACGATCCTGGCCGACACCGCGGTGCGCGCGCAGGACATCGACGAGGCCGCGGTGCGCGCCGCCAAGGAAGAAGCCGAACGCGCGCTGGCCAACAAGGACCCGAAGATGTCGGCCGAGGAAGCGCAGACCCAGCTGGCGATGAGCATCGCCCAGCTCAGCGCGCTGGAGCGGCTGCGCAAGAACCTCAAGCACTGACGGCGGGGATTCGGGATTCGGGATTCGGGATTCGGGAAAGCCTTCTCCGGCAAGGGCCGCCGTCGGCCGGTCATATGCGAAGCCCCGCGCAAGCGGGGCTTCTGCTTTTCCGAATCCCTAATCCCCAATCCCTAAGCCCTAATCACCGCTTGTACACCCAGTGCCGCGACAGCACGAACCCCAGCACGCCCAGCGCCAGCTCGATGCCCGGCTTGGCCAGCCACGCCCAGCGCAGGCCGAACAGCTCGTCGATGTGCGCCATCGACCACGTGCTGATCGCGGTGGTCACCAGCCACATCGCCAGGAAGCGCAGCAACTGGGTGCGGCCGACCGCGGTGTCCTCGCCGGCGAAGGTCAGCTTGCCGTTCAGCCAGTAGCCCAGCAGCGCGCCGCTGACGCGTCCTGCGACGTTGGCCGGTGCGACGCGCATGCCGAAGTGGCTCAGCGCGACCATCACGCCCCAGTCCACCAGCCACTGGATGCCACCGATGATCAGGTAGTGGCGGCCCTGTCGACCCAGGCTCATGCAGGCACGGCGCCAGGGATGGAGGCGGGAGCAAGTGTGGCCGTGATGGCGTCGTGCATGCAGGCGTCGCGGAAGCGGGTATGGGCGGCATCGTAATGCCCGCGCCGTTAGAATTCAGCGATTCCATCCCGAGACATGGCATGACCGCACCCCTGCACGTCGTGATCCTCGCCGCCGGCGAGGGCAAGCGCATGAAGTCCACGCTGCCCAAGGTGCTGCAGAAAGTCGCCGGGCGGCCGATGCTGGCCCACGTCATCGCCGCGGCGCGCGGGCTGCGCCCCGCCGGCATCCATGTCGTGCACGGGCACGGCGGTGAGCAGGTGCGTGATGCGTTCGCCGACCAGCCCGACCTGAACTGGGTCGAGCAGGCGCGCCAGCTCGGCACCGGCCATGCGGTCCGCCAGGCGATGCCTGACGTGCCGGACGACGCGCAGGCGCTGGTGCTGTACGGCGACGTGCCGCTGATCACCACCGCCACGCTGCAGCGCCTGCTGGCCGCGGACGGCCGCATCGCGGTGCTTGTCGCCGACCTCGACGACCCGACCGGCTACGGCCGCATCGTGCGCGATCCGGAAGGGCGCGTCGGCGCCATCGTCGAACACAAGGACGCCGATGACGAGCAACGCCATATCCACACCGTCAACACCGGCATCCTTGCCGCCGACGCGGTCGCGCTCAAGGGCTGGCTGCAGCGGCTGTCGAGCGACAACGCGCAGGGCGAGTACTACCTGACCGATGTGTTCGCGATGGCCGCCGCCGAGTACACCGCAGCCGAAATGGTCGCGGTCGAAGACCCGATCGAAACCGAGGGTGCCAACGATCCCTGGCAGCTGGCCCAGCTCGAGCGCGCGTTCCAGCACCGCCAGGTGCGCGCGCTGTGCGTGCAGGGCGTGCGCTTCGCCGACCCGGCGCGGGTGGACATCCGTGGCGATGTGACGGTCGAACGCGACGTGGAGATCGACGTCGACGTCGTGCTCGAGGGCCGGGTCGCGCTCGGCGAGGGCGTGCGCATCGGGCCGTTCTGCCGCATCCGCGACGCCGACCTTGCCGCCGGCACCGAGGTGCGTGCGCACTGCGACATCGACGGCGCGCGTACCGAAGGCGCGGTGCAGGTTGGCCCGTTCGCGCGGCTGCGTCCGGGCACGGTCCTCGCCGACGGCGTGCACGTGGGCAACTTCGTCGAGACCAAGAACGCGCGCGTCGGCGTCGGCAGCAAGGCCAACCACCTGACCTATCTCGGCGATGCCGACATCGGCGCCGGGGTCAACGTCGGCGCCGGCACCATTACCTGCAACTACGATGGCGCCAACAAGTCCACCACGACGATCGAGGACGATGCCTTCATCGGCTCCAACGCCTCGCTGGTGGCGCCGGTGACGATCGGCAAGGGCGCGACCATAGGCGCCGGCTCGGTGATCGGCAGCGACGCGCCGGCGGGCAAACTCACCGTCGCGCGCGCCCGGCAGGTGGCGATTGAAGGATGGCAGCGCCCGAAGAAACAGCCGTAGGCCGGGGCTACGCCCCCGACGGTTGTGGGTCACGTTGTGCGAGATGTCGGGGACGTAGCCCCGACCTACGCGTTCCTGCAGGGACAGAAACGGTGTCCCCCGACATTCCGCGTACCGTGAATTGTGCCGTCGGGGACGTCGCCCCGACCTACATCCCGATTACCCCGGCAGCACCATCGACACGCACAAGCCGCCGCCGTCGCGGTTGAGCAGGGCGATGCGGCCGCCGTGGGCTTCGGCGATCTCGCGTGCCAGCGCCAGGCCCAGGCCGGTGCCGTGGCGCTTGGTGGAATAGAACGGCAGCAGCGCGTTGGCCAGCACCGCGTCGTTCATGCCGCTGCCGCGGTCGAGCACGTCGATGCGCCAGGCGCCGGGAATGCCGCGCACCGACAGCCGTACCTCCTGTGCCGGGCTGCCGGATTCGTGCGCATTGCGCAGCAGGTTCAGCAGCGCCTGTTCGACCTGTGCCGCATCGATGCGCGCGGTGCCGTCGGCCGGGTGCAGGTCGTCGACGAACTCCACCTGGCTGCGCAACTGGGCGATGAACCGTCGCCATTCCACCGCCTCCAGTCGCGGTGCGGGCATCTTGGCGAAGCGGGCGTAGTCGCGGATGAAGCCTTCGAGGTGGCGCGCGCGTTCCTCGATGGTCGCCAGCGCGACCGGCAGGCGCTCATGCTGGCCGCGGCGCAGCAGTTCGGCGCCCGAGTGCGCCAGCGATGCAATCGGCGCCAGCGAGTTGTTGAGTTCGTGGCTGATCACCCGGATCACCTTCTTCCAGGTCTGTACTTCCTGTCGGCGCAGCTCCGCGGTCAGCAGGCGCAGCAGCACCAGCTCATGCGGGCGGCCGTTGAGCCGGAACGTACGCCGCGACAGGTGGTAGATGTCGGCGCTGTCCTCCTCGCCGACCGTGAACATGCCGTCGCCGCCACGCGAGAACGCATCGCGCACCGGCTCGCTGGTGCCGGCGAGCAGGGTGTCGAGGGATTGTCCTTCGAGCTTCCTGCCTTCGCCGAACATCTTGCGCGCGGCGAGGTTGCCGAGCACCACGCGCCGCGCCGCGTCCACCAGCAGCATCGCCACCGGCGTGTTCTGCACCACCGTGTCGAGCAGCAGTTCGCGCTGGACCAGCGACTGGCGCTGCTCGCGCAGCACCTTCCCCAGCTGGTTGTGGCTGTCGACCAGTTCGCGCAGCCCGCCGCGGCCCTGCCACGAGACGCCGGAGCTGTAGTCGCCGTCGCGATAGTTCGCGACGCTGCCGGCGAGCGCGCGGAACAGCGAGCGCGCCGGTGCGAAGACCCGGCGCACGTGGTACAGCAGCAGCGGAAGCGGCAGCGCAACCGACAGCGCCACGGCCGCCCACGGCTGCAGCCAGCGCGTGAGCAGCAGTGCCAGCGCGGCCGCGGCGAGCATGTAGCCGAGGGTGAGCGCGGCGTAGACGGCATCCAGTGGAAGGCGGTGCCACCAGTGCATCAGTGGTTTCCCGCGGTCGCGCGTGCGAGGTTCGCTGGCCGCATGCTACCCATCAGTCGCGCCTGATCCCAAGCCGGTCGAGGCGCCGATACAGCGCCTGCCGCGACAGCCCGAGTTCGTTTGCGGCCTGCGCCAGCACGCCGCCGTGGCGCTCGAGCGCGGCTTCGATCGCCGCGCGGTCCGGTTCGTCGCTCGCGGCCGCGCCGATGGACGGGCCCGGTGCCGGCTGCAGGGCAAGGTCGGTAGCCGAGATCCGGTCGCCGCGCGCCAGCAGCGCCGCGCGCTGCATCGTGTTGCGCAGCTCGCGCACGTTGCCCGGCCAGGCGTGGCGCAGCAGCGTGCGCTCGGCGTCTTCGCCCAGGCGCTTGCCGTGGGGCAGGAAGTGCCGTGCCAGCGGCAGGATGTCGCGCGGGCGCGCACTGAGCGGTGGCAGGCGCAACTCGATGCCGTTGAGGCGGTAGAACAGGTCCTCGCGGAAGCGGCCCTCGGCAATCAGGACGGCGAGGTCGGCGTTGGTCGCGCTGACGATGCGCACCTTGACGCTGCGCTCGCGGTTGCCGCCCAGACGCTCGAAGCGGCCGGTTTCCAGCACCCGCAGCAGCTTCACCTGGCCGGCCAGCGGCAGCGTGCCGATCTCGTCGAGGAACAGCGTACCGCCGTCGGCGGCTTCGAACTTGCCTTCGCGCGCCTTGCTGGCGCCGGTGTAGGCGCCGGGTTCGGCGCCGAACAATTCGGCCTCGACCAGGTCCGCCGGCAGCGCGCCGCAGTTGAGCGCCACGAACGGACCGTTGCGCACGTTGGAGTTGGCGTGGACGATCTCGGCGTACTTCTCCTTGCCGGCGCCGTTTGGACCGGTGATCAGCACCGGGATGTCCGAGCGCGCGATCTGGCAGGCCAGGGACACCGTGGCCTCGCTGGCGGGGTCGTCGAATACCAGCCCGCGCAGGTCGTGGTCGCGCAGCAGCGCGGCGCGGCGCTGGCGTTCGCCGGCGCGCTCGCGCGACAGCTCGCGGCGTGCGTCGGCCAGCTCCAGCAGGTTGTTGACCGTGGCCATCAGCTTGGGATCGTCCCACGGCTTGGCCAGGTAGTCGGCGGCGCCGGCGCGGACCAGGTCGATCGCCGACTCCAGGTGTGTCCACGCCGTAAGCAGGATCACCGGCAGGTCCGGGTACTGCGCCCGGATCTCGTGGAACAGCGCGATGCCTTCCTCGCCCGACGTGGTGTCGGCGTGGAAGTTCATGTCCTGGATCACCAGGTCGACGTCGTGCCGCCGCAGTTGCTCCAGTCCCGCCTGCGGCGACTCCGCGCGCAGCGTGTCGATGTCGTGCAGCGAGAACAGCACGTCCAGCGCGGTGGCGACGGAAGGATTGTCATCGATGACGAGGATGGTGGGCATGGGCGAATTATGGTCCAGGATTGGCGAGGCCCTTCTCCCGCCTCCGGGAGAAGGTGCCCATGGCGCCGATGAGGGTGCGCCCTTCGTCTAGCGCCCTCACCCCAACCGTCTCCCGTGGACAAGAAAAAGGGCTTGAAGCTACACGCTCCGCGTCGCCACCGCCGGCGGCACCGCCGCGGCGCGTCGCGCCGGCCAGAACACCGCGAACTGGCCGAGCAGCCACAGCGCCACCGCGCCGATCGGCAGGTACACCAGCGGCAGGCGCGGCAGCTCGTACTTGCCCATCAGCATCTGGTTGATGCCGAACGCCAGCAGCATCCCCAGCGCGATGCCGACCGTGGCGAGCAGGAAGTTCTCGGTCTGGAAGTAGCGCAGGATCTGCCCCTTGGTCGCGCCCAGCGCGCGGCGCACGCCGATCTGCTTGGTGCGCTGCTGCACCCAGAAGCTGGCCAGGCCGACGATACCCAGCGCGGTCACGACCAGCAGCGCGACGATCACCGCGACCAGCAGCCAGACCATGGCGCGATCGGCGCGGTAGTAGGCGCTGCGCAGTTCTTCCATGGTCTTGGTGTTGTCGGTGAGGATGATGCGGTTGGGGCCGTTGCGCTCGAGCGCGGCCACCGCCGCCTTGAGCACTTCGGCGCGGCGCCCGGGCTCGGTGCGCAGCAGGTAGTTGCCGCCCAGCGAGTACGGGACGTTGATCGGAAAGACCATCGAGTACTCGTGCGCTGCCGGCCCGCCCTGATCGCTCGGGCGCACCAGGTGGTCGACCACGCCGACGATGCGGATCGGGTCATCGCCCCAGCTGTAGAACGATCTGCCGACCGCGTCCTGGCCGGGGAACAGCTTGTCGGCCAGGCTGCGGGTGATGATGACCGAGGGGATCGACACCTTGCTGTCGGGCGCATCGAGCGCCGCCCATTCGATGAACTCGTCGGGCGCGAACTGCCGGCCGGCCACGATCTTCGGCCCGAGCGTATCGAGGAACTGGCTGTCGGCCATGTAGACGGTGGCGCCGAGCGTCGGCTGCTTCTGGTCCTTGGTCATGTTCACCGAGGTGTTCCACGATGAATTCACGAACGGAACCTGGTTGGTGACGGTCGCGGCCTTGACGCCCGGCAGCCCGCGCAGGGTGGCCAGGTCGCTGCGGGTCAGCGCATCGGCGTTGTCGTCCCTGCCGATGCCGGTGAGCTGCACGCGCACGACTTCGTTCTCGGCCACGCCGCTGACCAGGTTGATCCGCTCGATGCGGTTGCCGATCAGGAACAGCGCATTGCAGACGATCGCGCAGCTCAGCGCGATCTCCAGCACGATCAGCGCCGCGGCGGTCTTGTGCCGGAGCAGGGTGGAGAGGATGGGGCGCAGTTCCATGGTGGAGTCCTCGTTTCGGTTCTCGTAGGAGCGCCCCATGGGCGCGAAGCTCTTTCGTGTGACATCAGGGCAGGAGCATCGCGCCCATGGGGCGCTCCTACAGGGGCTATTGCGATTTGAGCTGGATGGCGGGCGTGACCTGCATTGCCTGCCAGGCCGGGATCACGCCGGCCAGCAGGCTGGCGCCGACGGCCAGGACGAAAGTCGTCAGCAGCATCAGCGGATCAAGGTGCGCAAGCTCGGCGTAGCTGGCCGGCTGCTGTCGCACGGCCCACAGCCCGAGCCAGGCCAGCGCCAGGCCGACG
The DNA here is from genome assembly GCF_000422305.1 of Luteimonas mephitis DSM 12574. Lineage (GTDB taxonomy): Bacteria > Pseudomonadota > Gammaproteobacteria > Xanthomonadales > Xanthomonadaceae > Luteimonas > Luteimonas mephitis. Next base: position 500,581 of record NZ_AULN01000013.1, read on the forward strand.
ATGCCGCCGGCCATGCCGACCACGCCGGCTTCGACCAGGCACTGCATGAAGATCTCGCGACGCGACGCGCCCAGCGCGCGGCGCACGCCGACCTCGCCGCTGCGGCGCAGGAACTTCGCCAGCAGCAGGCCCACCGTGTTGAGCAGGCAGACCGCGAGGAAGCCGAATGCCAGCCACACCTGCAGGCGCACGTCGCTGGGCACCACCTTGTTGTAGTCCAGCCATTCCATCACGCTGCGCAGGCGCACGTTGGTCGGGCGCTCGTAGCGACCGCTGCTGCGCTGCTGGTCGGAGTAGTTGACCAGGTAGCGGCGGTACGCGTCGACCTTGGCCGGCGTGCCCAGCTGCACCCAGTACTGGATCCAGACGCACGGCGCATTCACGCCGGCCGCGCCTTCCGGATCGGACCCGGCATCGCCCCAGCAATCCATGCTGCCGTTGCGGCTCATCTTCAGGTCGCGGGAGGTGGAGAAGGGTACGAAGACCTGCTCCAGCTCGCCGAAGCGGTCGCTGTTCATGTCGTAGAAGCGCGGCGTGGGCCGCCACTGGTCGAGGACGCCGACGATGCGGAAATCGTCGCTATCCAGCCGCACCGTCCTGCCGACGCTGTCGGCGCCGCCGAACAGCTTGTCGTTGAGCGCCTTGGCGATCACCGCGACCCGGGCGTGGCGCTCGTCCTCGGTCGCGCTCCAGCCGCCGCCGTACAGGAACGGCATGTCGAACATCGGGAAGATGTCCGCCGTGGTGTAGCGCGCGTCGCCATAGAACGGCGACATGCCCTGCTTCTGCGGGGTGATCGCGAGGCTGCCGCCGGTCATCATCGCCTGCCGGTCGCCGCGCTTCTCGCGCAGCAGGGTTTGCGCGTCGAAGCGGGTCACCTGTTCGGCGGGCTCCTCGCCGGGCGTGTAACCGGTCATACCCTCCGGATCGAGCTGCACGTAGAACAGCTCGCCGCTGCGCGTGGGCACCGGGTCGCCGGACAGGATGTGGAACACCGTCAGCGTGGTCATGCTGGCGCCGATGCCAAGCGCGATCGCCAGCACCATCAGCGCCGTCAGCGCCTTGTTGCGGCGGAAGCTGCGCAGCGCGAGGTTGAGGTAGTAGGTGAACATGGGGTGCTCCCTTTGGTCGCGGGGCTGGGATCTGGGATCTGGAGGGCGCGGGAAGCAGGTTGATTCGAGGCTGCGAGGGACGCCGGCTTTGAGTTCGAGCCCCTGGTCCCTAGCTCCCAGCCCCCGCCGTCGCCTTTGCAACGCGCGCCAGGCTCGGCTCCACCGACAGGTCGGTGGCCATGCCGTCGACGATGTGCACGTTGCGCTGTGCGCGCGCGGCAAGCTCGGGGTCGTGGGTGACCATGATGATGGTCGCGCCCTGCGAGTTGATGTCCTCCAGCAGTTCCAGCACGCTGCGCGCCATCTGCGAGTCGAGGTTGCCGGTGGGTTCGTCGGCCAGCAGCAGGCGCGGGCTGCCGGCAAGCGCGCGCGCGATCGCCGCGCGCTGCTGCTGCCCGCCGGAGAGTTCCGCCGGGTAGTGCTTCATCCGCGAGCCCAGGCCCACCATCCCCAGCGCGTCCTCGATGCGCAGCTTGCGCTCGTTCGCCGGCATGCCGCGGTAGCGCAGCGGCACGTCGCAGTTGTCGAACAGGTTGAGGTCGGGGATCAGGTTGAAGCCCTGGAAGATGAAGCCGATCTTCTGGTTGCGCAGCTTGCTGCGCTGGTTGTCCGACAGGCCCTTGACGTTCTCGCCGTCGAGCGTGAACTCGCCGCCGGTGAAGGTCTCCAGCAGCCCGGCGATGTTGAGGAACGTGGTCTTGCCCGAACCCGACGGGCCGGTGACGGCGACGAACTCGCCTTCGGCCACGTGCAGGTCGAGCGAGCGCAGCGCGTGCGTCTCGACCAGTTCGGTGCGGTAGACCTTGGAGACCTGGCGCATGTCCAGCATGGGAGTGTTCCTGTTCGGTGGAAGGGGGCGTTGCGTTGTCTTGCCTGCCTGCGCGATGCCGGCGAACCGGATCAGCGCACGCGGAACAGCTGCGGCAGGTCCGCGTTGCGCAGGTAGCCGTGCCGTGTCGTATGCAGCCTGCGCGCCGGTGCATTGGCGCAGGCGGCGGCGCCCGCGCGGCCTGCGTCGAAATCGGTCATCTGCGACAGGCGCAGGCGGCGCGGCATGGCGTCGGCCAGGTCCTGTGCGTTCCACTGCTGCGGGAACGAGAAATAAGCGGGGGTACTCATTGTCATCCTCCATTGATGCGGACGCGGTCCGCGTTGCCAAACTGGTCCGTGCCGGAGACGACGATGCGGTCGCCCTCCTTGAGGCCGGATACGATTTCCACGTTGCTCAAACTGCTGGCGCCGGCCTGGATCGGGCGGCGCGTGGCGCTGCCGTCCTCGACCACCCAGGCGAAGCTGCCGCCGTCCTGTTCCAGGAACGGGCCGCGCTCGACCATGAGCACGTTCTTGCGGGTGTCGAGCACGATCCGCGCCGACAGCCGCTGGTTCTGGCGCAGGCCCGGCGGCTGCTGGCCGTCGGCGAAGCGCAGGCGGGCGTTGACCTCGCCGTTGACGACCTCTGGCGACACCGCCGAAACCTCCGCCTTGTAGACCTTGCCGTTGCTGGTGATCTGCGCCGGGATGCCGATGCCCAGGTCGCGGGCGAAGCTTTCCGGCACCTTGATCTCGACCTCGAACTTGCCCAGGTCCACCACGCCCAGCACCGGCCCGTTGGCGACCACGCTGGTGCCCTGCGGCACCTGTACCTGGCCGACCTGGCCGTCGAACGGCGAGCGGATCGTCAGTGCGTCGACCTGGCGCCGGGCCTCGGCCACCACCGCCTTCTGGCGGTCGGCGAGCAGGCGCTTGTTGCGTGCGTCCAGGCCAGCGCCTTCGCCCTGCAGCGCGTTGTCCTTCTGCGCGCTGGTGAGTTCGATCTCGGCCTTCTTCAGATCGTCCTGCGCCTTGGCCAGCTCGTTCTGCGATACCGCGCCGCCCTCGAAGGCACGCTGGTAGCGCTCCAGGTCGCGCTGCGCCGCGGTGCGGCTGATTTCAGCCTGCTGCACCACCTTGCGCGCCGCCGCGCGGGCGATCTGTGCGTCGAGCACCGCGCGGCTGGCTTCGGCTTCCATGCTGGCCAGGGTGGATTCTTCCTGCACCAGCTTGCTGCGCAGCTCCGGGCTGTCGATCACCGCCAGCGGCTGGTCCTTCTTGACCACGTCGCCGGCGACCACCTTCAGCGCGACCGTGCCCGCGGCGATGGCGTACAGGGTCGGGCTGTTGGCGGCGATCACGCGGCCGTCGGCCGAAAGGTCGCGGACCAGGTCGCCGCGGGTGACCTGGGCGATGCGCACGCGGCTGGCATCGAACGAGCGCCCGCCGGACGTCCAGCCGATGACGACCCAGGCCGCCAGCGCGAGTACAGCCGTGCCAACGATGCCGCCGATGATCAAACCCCTGCGATGGCGCTTGCCCGGGCTGGCGGGCGACACCACGTGGTCCTGTCCGGAGGTGTCGCGGATGCGGGGGCGGTTGTCCATGCGTAGGTCTTGGATGTTCGAAGGCTTCATACGGTTGCATGCGCAAATCGCGTGCCAATCATAACATATTGAATTTATTAAGTTTTATGGCCAGTCATTGGTGTCCGCGCGGACACCCGGAGTGTCCGCGCGGACGCTTTGCCCCGGCAATTGCGTTCAAACGGGGGGCACGGCGACGACTGCTTTCCCTGGAAGCAGGCCGGACTGCCTCCGAGCGCGCCGGCTGCCGATGCACAGCGCGTGCGCCGGGGCAAGCCTGGTCCGACGGCGGCCGGTGGCCGACTACAATTCATGATCTACAAGCAGGAGTTCCCCATTCATGTGCGGCATCGTCGGCGCGATCGCGGATCGCGATGTGGTTCCCGTCCTCATCGAAGGCCTCAAGCGCCTCGAATACCGCGGTTACGACTCGGCCGGCATCGCGGTGGTCGATGACGGCGACGGCGCCCGCCGCGACATCCGCCGCGTGCGCCGCACCGGACGCGTGGCCGAAATGGAAGCCGCTGCCGAAGGCTTCCATGCCGACCTGGGCATCGGCCACACCCGCTGGGCCACCCATGGCGGCGTCACCGAACTCAACGCGCACCCGCACGTCAGCCACGGCGTGGCGCTGGTGCACAACGGCATCATCGAGAACCACGAACAGCAGCGTGCGCGCCTGCAGGCGCTGGGCTACCAGTTCGAATCGCAGACTGACACCGAGGTCATCGCCCACCTCATCCACCACTACCTGCAGGGTGGCAACGACCTGCTCGCCGCCCTGCAGCGCGCGGTCAAGGACCTGCACGGCGCCTATGCGCTGGCCGTGATCAGCCGCGCCGAGCCCGAGCGCATGGTCTGCGCGCGGATGGGCTGCCCGCTGCTGGTCGGGCTGGGCGAGGGCGAGAATTTCGTCGCCTCCGACGTCTCGGCGATCATCCAGGCCACGCGCCGCGTGATCTTCCTCGAGGAAGGCGACACGGCAGAAGTCACGCGCGCCGGCGTGCGCGTGTTCGACGAGGCAGGCGCGGCGGTCGAACGCGAAGTGCATGTCTCGGACGTGTCGCTGGCCTCGCTCGAACTCGGCCCCTACCGCCACTTCATGCAGAAGGAGATCCACGAGCAGCCGCGCGCGATCGCCGACACCATCGAGGCGGTGATGGATGCCAATGCCTTTGGTGCGGAGCTGTTCGGCAAGGATGCGCAGGCCGTGCTGGGTGATGTCGAAGGCGTGCAGATCCTCGCCTGCGGCACCAGCTACTACTCGGGCAGCGTGGCCCGCTACTGGATCGAGGCGATCGCCGGCCTGCCGTGCAGCGTCGAGATCGCCAGCGAGTACCGCTACCGCAGCGCCGTGGCCAATCCGAAGCACCTGGTGGTGACCATCTCGCAGTCGGGCGAAACGCTCGACACGATGGAGGCGCTCAAGTACGCCAAGTCACTGGGCCACGACAAGACGCTGTCGATCTGCAACGTGCCCGAAAGCGCAATCCCGCGCGCGAGCCGGCTGGTGCTCTACACCCGCGCCGGCGCCGAGATCGGCGTGGCGTCGACCAAGGCGTTCACCACGCAGCTGGTCGCGTTGTTCACCCTGGCCGCGACCCTGGCCAAGCTGCGCGGCCGGCTGCCGGAGGACAGGGAAGCCGAGTACATCGAGGCGCTGCGCCACCTGCCCGGCAGCGTGCAGCACGCGCTCAACCTGGAGCCGCAGATCGCCGCCTGGGCCGAGCGCTTCGCGCCGAAGCAGCACGCGCTGTTCCTCGGTCGCGGCGTGCACTACCCGATTGCACTCGAAGGCGCGCTCAAGCTCAAGGAAATTTCCTACATCCACGCGGAGGCGTATCCGGCCGGAGAACTCAAGCACGGCCCGCTCGCGCTGGTGGACGCCGACATGCCGGTGGTGGTGATCGCGCCCAACGACAACCTGCTGGAGAAGGTGAAGTCCAACATGCAGGAAGTCCGGGCCCGCGGCGGCGAACTGTTCGTGTTCACCGACGCCGACAGCAACTTCAGCGAGTCCGAGGGCGTCCACGTGATCCGCACCCCGCGCCACGTCGGCGTGCTCAGCCCGATCGTGCACACGATTCCCGTGCAGTTGCTCGCCTACCACGCAGCCCTGGCGCGCGGGACCGACGTGGACAAGCCGAGGAACCTGGCGAAATCGGTGACGGTGGAGTGATTCGAACGGGGATGAATCCCGTTCGAAATCGTTCCGTCACGGTGGAGTAAGCCGTTGCGGCAGCCGGAGGCGAATGTCTCGGGCAGGAACTGGGCGTTGCGACGGATGCAGTGATTCTCCCAGGGACCAGCGATCGGCTCCGCGCTTCCGGTCAGTCGGTCGGGTTGAACGAGTAGCCGTAGCCTGCGGCCACGTCGCCGCAGATCCGCCAGACTTCCGCTGCCCTTGCATCGCCGGCGGTCCACACGCAGCGCCTGGCTTCATCCACTGGCAGGTCGACCGTGCGTTCCGGAATGTCGAGGTATGCGGCGATGCGGTCTGCGGTGTGCTGCGGTTGCGTGCACAAGTCCTCGTAGCGCAGCTCCAGGCAGCGAATGCCCGGAGTCGAGGCGTGCCGCTGCATCGCGCTGACCTGCAGCCACCAGGACGCCGCATTGCGGATGTGGTCCGGATCGGCGGCGGGATCGCGCTGCCAACCCAGGGCTGCGTAAGCCGTGGCCAATGTTGTGCGTCCAACCGGATTGTCCGCCCGGGAGGTCATGTGGGTGCGGCGCAGGCAAGTGTCCAGCGGGTCGCGAACCAGGTGGATGAACTTCGATCCCGGGAGGCCATGGGCGAGCTCGGGGACCACCAGCATTGACTCCGGCAGTTTCCATCCCCACGGCATGCCGGCTTGCCACGAACCCTGAACGAGTATCGACGTTGCGCGCGCGCGCAATTCCGCGGTCCAGTCCTGCGGTCGCGGTGCCGCGTCCAGCCCCGACTTGACCACCATTTCGTAGATCAGGTCGACCCATTCAATGGAGTCGGCGGTGCCGTTGAGTCGATTGCCGAGGAAAACGCCGAGCTGCTGCAGCGCCAGCGACAGCAGTCGCGTACCGCTGCCGCCCCGTCCCGTGGCGATGACGGGGCTGGTCAGGACCTCCTCGTCGAGGGCCTTGCACGGTGCGTTGGCCTTCGGCTGGCGCTCGTATCCCAGCTCGTCCATCAGGGGCTGGGCCTGGTCCCAGACCTGCTGCTCCTCGGTATCGGAAAGCGTGCGCTTCCAGCGCTGCGCAGAGGCGTCGTCAACCGGACGGCCGCGCATGGTGAAGCCCGGCCCGATACCGCGCATCACGTCTTCGTGGTTGGTGGCGTGAGCGGGATCCAGGCCCGCATGTTCGAACAGTCGTTGCCGCCATGCCTGCGGATCCTCGACCAGCGATTCGTAGCGGACGGTCAGCGCATCGATGCCAGCGGCGGAAAATTCGGAGTGATATGAGGTCTTGACCTTCCAGATGATCGCGCGCTTGACGTGCGGCGGGATGGACTCGTCCTGGAGCTGTTCAATTTCGGCTGCGAAGCGCTCGCTGACGGCCGGCGTACTGCGCATGAGCGCGAGCTGGTTGGCGATCATCGGGACGTGCGGAAGGCGCGCCATCGATGACACCACGTCGCGGACGTCCCTGACTGCGAACAGGATGCAGGGTTGCCCGGACAGGCGACGCAAGCCGTCGACTTCGTAGGTGAGGTTGGGTGCCTTGATCACGACGTGGGTTACCCGCGGCGCGAGCCTTCCAGCCGCATCGACCCGTTCGTCGTCCCGGTACTTGGCGCGAGCCTTGATCAGGCCTGGCAGCAGCGTTGCAGGATCCAGCGCCCCTTGGCGACAGGCCTTCCGCAACAGTTCGGTCGAGCCGTCGCCCTCATCGATCAGGACCGCATCGCGGTGCGCTCCCAGAATCTGGCCGAGCAAGGTGGTGCCGCTGCGCTGGCAGCCAAGAATGATGATGGGGCGAACGGAGCTCAAATGAGCTTCTCCAGAACAGGCTTGTGGCCCGCGATCGTGACCAGATCCGGTGGGATTCGCAATGCGGCAGGGGTGCTTCCACCAGCGATCACGCGGGTCAAACCGGCGGCCGCCGTGTCCCGCGCATCAGGCTCGCAGCAGTTCGCTGATCAGCCGTGCGCCATGGGCGGGCCCCTGCGCGAGGTCAAACGCATGCGCGCGCGAGCGGGACACGAGCGCATCGAAGTCCGTCTCGAACCGCGCAAGTCCGTCCGTCCAGCCGGAAGGATCCAGCAGGACGCCGATCCCGAGATCCTCGATGCGTTCGCCCAGGACGTGGTGGTTGCGGTGCGCGGGCCAGACCAGGGTGGGGACGCCATGGGCCATGGCCTGGTAGGTGGAGCCGGTACCGCCGTGGGTCAATGCCAGGCCTGAACGTCCCAGGATCCCGGGCGTTGGCACGAATCCGCCAAGTGGCAGGCGTTGGTCATCGATGCGAATGCTACCTTGGTCGATCCGGACGACGGTTCGTGGCGTCGTCCTGCCCACGCGCGCAAGTCGCTCGAGCATTTCGGCAGGAATGGTGCCTCGTCCTGTTGAGCCGAACGATACGAACAGGACGTCCTGCAACGGTTCGAGCGCTGCCGGCAGGTTGGCCGCGGGCGTCCAGCAGCACGCGCCGATGACTTGCGCATTGGCGGGAGGCTGCGGCGACTGCGGCACCAGAGACGAAGGATCGCAGAACAATACGAGGCTGGCCTCGTAAAGTGCGCGGGCGCTGGCAATGGCGCGAAGGCCGCGGGACTGTCTCTCGGCGCACCACGGGACCTGATTCTGTTGCCAGAGATCGTCCTGCAGCGTGCGGGCGGGACCATGGCTGAGGAAATGATTGGTCAGGTAGACCGTTGGCGCCGGCAGTGGCGGCATCGCCAGCATCCATGGCACCGGCGAGCAATCGATACAGATGGCACCGGGCCGCGACTGGCGCGCATGCGCAAGGACACCATCCGCGAACCGGCCATGGTCCGTGGGTGCACAACCCAGGTCGGTTGTGCCGAAGTCCGGGGCCAGCAACCGTGCATGGAAGCCATGCCGGTCCGAGCCGATGAAATGGCTGTCGATGCCATGGCTGGCGCGCAGCTCGCGTGCAATGAGCAGGCATCGGGAGGCATGTCCCAGTGCCGGACCGACGATCCACAGCACATGCCGGCCCGCGGCCATCGCGTGGCTACGCACGGGAATTTGCAGCCGTGGTCGCCCGCGTGTCCGCGACGCATCCGGTAACCGTGTACGCATGGCGCATCAAGTCACGCGTGTACGCCGGATCGCACCCCGCCAAGGGTTCCGAAGCACGCGGGTGGAAGCTTGGGCTGCGCATGCCTGCCAACATCGGCAGCAGTGTATCGAAATCAAGTCCGCGATCGAGGAAGGCGCGCGGCTTCTCCTCATGTTCCATGGGCCGGAACCTTTGCGCGCGCCTCGTCCTCTTCGAGCCTTGCCGCATCCGCAAAGCCCATCCATTGCCCCATCGCCTCGCGCACCCATGCCAGCGCGTCGCTTGCGCCGGCCACGCGGAAGCGCTTCGCCATGACCATCAGGTCGTTGAGCGTGATGCGTTGAATTTTGTGTTGATGCTCATCGGGTGCTGGTACGGCGGTACATCGAGGTTCAGGCCGAAATTCCAGTTCATCAGTCAGGATCAACCGGTCGCGGTTCGGCAGCTGTTGCTTCAAGCCGCAGGCTTGCCGCCTGGACTGCTGCCGGTTTCACAGACACCTGGTTTAGGTGTGATGATGAAACCGGAGGTGGCAAATGGCAAAGCGGACCTTTACCCGAGAGTTCAAGGTTGAGGCGGTCAAGCTGGTGCGGGAGCGGGGAACATCGGTGGCGCAAGCCTCCCGGGACTTGGGGATCCATCTGAATGTGCTGCGCAAGTGGCTCAAGGATTACGACCAGGACCCGCAGCAGGCTTTCCCGGGCCAAGGGCAGATGAAGCCCGAACAGGCGGAGATCGAGCGTCTGAAGAAAGAAGTGGCCCGGTTGAAGATGGAGCGGGACATTCTAAAAAAGCCGCGGCCTTTTTCGCCAAGGAGT
>NZ_AULN01000014.1 GCF_000422305.1 Luteimonas mephitis DSM 12574
TGCGCAGCAGGTTCATCCAGGTGCTGTTGCCGCTGGCCAGGGCCCAGTACATCGTGGCCTCGATGAAGCTGTAGTAGTAGTTGTTGCCGGGATTGCTGGTGGACCAGCCCGACCAAGGGAAACTGCGTCCGCCCCAGGTGGCGGCGCTCGGATTCCAGACGTTCCACACGGCCTGCTGGGCGTAGTTCGACCAGCGGGTCTTCTGTGCGGATGACACGCGCGCGGCGCAGACCTGTAGGGTGGTGGACAGGTCGGCGATCATCTCGCCGACATACAGGTACGAATCGCGGGCCACCTCCGGCTTGCTGCCGGAGGCGATCGCCGCTTCGGCGGCAGCGACCTGTTCCTCGATCATGTTCACTGCCAGCGCGCAATACTTCGCGTTTCCGGTGAGCTGATGCATCAGTGCCGCATCACTGGCGGAGAATGCGTAACCGGGTCGGCCCGAGACGGCGAGGTCGACCCAATTCCGGAACTGCGAGTACGCCGCTGACGTGCGATCCACGAACGACAAGTCCATCGCAAGACCGGCCGGCGCGTCAGGCGGCTCGGTGGCAGGCCTGTCCTGCACTGGCGCGGGTGCCGGTTCGGACTGCAGCGCGATGTCGTCAACGGCCGGTTCGACCCGGGCCTGGGCATCGCCGGTTCCCCATCTGTCGACCGCGGCGAACACAACGGCCAGCACGAGGAGCGCTATCCCCGGCCCCGCGCGTCGCCACGTTGCGTGTCGAAACTGGCGGTCGGCAGGCATCGTCGTCGGCTTCAGCGGTTGCGGTAGATGACGCTGAGATAGATGGTGTTCTGCGCCACATCCCGGGCCGCCAGCGAGGAGGTTCGCTCGTAGCGGATCCATTCCAGCCGACTGCTCCAGTGGCGGGAGAAGTCGCGCTGCGCATAGGCGCTGGTGCGCAGAACCTTGTCCTTGCGCTGGAGCACGGTGTAGTCGTGCACCTCGTAGCTGCCCAGCGCGCCCAGCGTCGTGAGAGGCCGCAGGCGCCAGCTGAGATCGAACCGTCCGCCTTCGCCGTCCTCGTTGTACATGTCCGCGTCGATGTAGCGCCGGGTTTCGATGTACGGGCCAACCTGGAATTGCAGGCGTGTGCCGGTATAGCTGTAATCCAGCGACAGGCGCCGGGTGCGGAACGCCGAAGCGTTGATGACCGTGTCGCCGACCGGGACGAACTCCGGAACGGTCGCGTTGGGCGGGATGCCGGCGAGGGCATCGCTGGCGGTGTCGGAGAACTGGCTGATCGCGGCCAGCGTGAACTCGCTGCGCTGGGTGGGGCGCCATCCGAGGTTCAAGCGTAGCAATGGATCCTCGCGGGTGCTGGTGCGGTAATGGATCCACGAGTAGCCGGCGTCGATGCCGAGGTCGAACTGCGACAGGGTGCGCGCGTAGCGCGCATAGGCATTGGCGCGCCGGTAATCGGGTGAGGCATCGGCGTCGAAATCAACGTCCTGGAATTGCGTGTTGAGCGACAGCCTCGACATGGCGTTCAGCTGCTTGATCCCGCGCAACGACAGCTCATAGCGCCGGGAATTGAATTCGTCGGTGATTTCCGCACGGCTGTCGATGTAGCGCAGGTCGGCCTGTCCGTCGAGCGTCCGCGACCACTTGAACAGCATGGTCGGCCCGACCGAAAGCACGTTCACCTGCTGGCGGTTGCCCGGTGCGTTCGGGATCAGCGCATCCACCGGCTGCACGGTGAGGTTGTCCTCGGCTGTGAAGTGCAGGCGGCTGGGAATCGCGACCCAGTTCAGGCGTCCGGTGAGGGTGCCGTCGAGCGTGTCCGAGAATACGTCGTCGCGGTAGTTGCGGTACTCGGCGCGGCCGTCGAGGCTCAGCTGCAACGCGGATGACTCCTGGCGCACGCCGAACCCGATCCCGGCGCGCAGGAAGCGCTGCTCGATGGGATCGTTCGTGGCAAGCGTGACGTTGTCGTCCTGCTGTATGCCGGCGTCGATGGTGTAATCGATTTGCGCGGCATCAGCAGTGGTCGCGGCAAGCAGTCCCACCGCCAGCATGGAGAACCGATGTCCTGCCCTATCGGTGCGTCTGGTGCTCATGGCACTGCCTTCCCTTCGCTATGGGGTGTTGTTGAACACCACGCCAACCAGCTTTTCCGGCTCGAAGCTTGCCGCCGCCTGGCTGATCTGCTCGGTGGTCACGCGCCCGTATCCCGCGACGAGCACGACGTGGTCGGCCAGGGCCGAGAGGATCCGCGCGTCCGGCGAGCCCTGCACGGGAGGGCTGTCGATGATCAGCTGCGCATCGTCGAAGCGGCTGCGCAGCGAGTCGACCATCGCGCGCATCCGGAACGATGTGAATCGCTCGCCGGTAGCCTCGCGCACCTGGCCGCTCGGAACCAGGCGAAGTCGCGGGATGCCGGTGGCGTAGACGACCCGCGAAATGTCCATCGCCGGGTCGTCGATGTAGTCCATCAGGCCGCCTCCGCTCGCCTCGATATCGAGCGCCGCTTGCTGGGCGGGATGGCGGGAGTCGCAATCGATCAGCAGCGCCGAGCGCGTCTCGTCGAACGCGAAGGCCACGGCGAGGTTACGGGAGACGAAGCTGCCGCCGCAACCGTGCGCGATCGGAGCCACGAGCGTGACGCTGTTGCGGTTGCCGCTGGCGGCGAGGATCTTGGTGCGCAGCTCGCGGAAGGCATCGGCATGCTCGCGCACGGAATCGTTGCGATGGATCAGCCTGCGGTCCTCGAGGACGCGCGTGCTGAGTGCCTGCGACTCCACCGCGCGCATGATCGAGCGGCGTGGCGCATCGGTGCCCGGCTCACGGCTGCCGTGCGTGCCGGAAAGCGCTGTGTGGTCGTTGTCGTTTCTATTCATGTCTTGCATCTCAGCCGTGCATCTGCTTGTAGCCATAGATGGCTGCATAGGCGACCACCACAATTGTCACGATGGCGAAGCTGGTCACGGTGCGCATGAACCTGGTGCGGCGATCATGCCGGGTGTTGTACAGCGGCACCACGGTCAGCAGAGGAAGTTCGGTTTGCCGCTGGAGCGTGCGCGCCGAGCGGATTCGCGGGTCGAACCTCGCCAGCAGGAACAGCAGCCCCAGCGGCACGGCCACGGCGAACATCAGCCCCGCCAAGGCGATGTGCATGAAGCGCAGGCCGGTGGGGCGCAGCGGCATCACAGCGGGGTCCTGCACGCGCAGTGTCAGGCCACGCTTCTCGCGATCGAGCTCCATCGAGACGCGCGCATTCTCGCGCCGCCGCAGCAGATCCTGATACAGGTCGCGATTGACCTCGTAGTCTCGGGTGAGTTCGGCGAGCACGCTCTCCGATGCCGCGACGCGGCGGCTGCGGTCGAGTTCGCCATCGAGCATGGACTGGGAGATCCCGAGGCGCGACTGGGTCGCCGCGACATCGCGCTGCGCTTGGGCCAGCTGGCTGCGCAGTTCCTGGTAGTGGGGATTGAGCTGGGTGTCTTCGAAGGCGTTGCCGCGCTGTTGGCTGCTGGTGCCGGACTGTTGTTCGGCCTCCATCGAACGGCGGATGTCGGCCATCTGGTGGCGGATCCGTACCACGTCCGGGTACTGGTCGGTGTAGGTCAGCAGCAGCCTGTCGAGCTGGGTCTGCAGCTCCATCAATTGCGAGCGATACAAGGTATCACGGGTTTGTACCGCGGTGACCGCGGATTCCCCCGCCAGCTGCGACGCCAGTGACTGTTGCCGAGACTGCTGTTCAAGCAGGGTCATGCGGGTCTGTTCCACCTGGGTGCGCAGCGAGCTGATCCTGGTGTTGACGTCGGTTGCGGTGCCGGGCTGTGCATCGGCGTTCTGGCCGCGGTAGGCCTGCAGGTTGTTCTCGGCGTCGGTCAGCTTCTTGTGGTAGTCCTCGACCTGCTTGTTGATGAACTCGTAGGCATCGCGGCTTTCGCGTTCCTTGGTGGCCAGCGACTCCTGGATGAACAGCGCAGCGAGCTGGTCGGTCACCTCGAAGGTGCGCCGGGCATCCGAATCGCGGTACTCGATTTCGACCAGGTTCACCCGAGGGGCGGTGATGCGGATGCGGCTCTGGATGTCTTCCAGAAGGCGGTCACGCTGCAGCGGCGAGGGGTTGTTCTCGAGCCAGCCGCCGGACTTGAGGATCGATTCCATCACCCGCCGACTGTAGATCACCTGGCGGGCGATGCCGGCGCGGTCGATCACGCCAGTGGCCACCGCGCGGCCTTCGAGCAGCGGCTGGATGATGTCACTTTCCTGCGCCAGGATGGTGGTGGACGCACTGTAGTTCTTCGGCAGCAGCAGGCCGACCAGCAGGGTCAATAGTGCGATGGTGGCGAAGATCGCGACCATCGACACCATCCGCCTGCGCCCCTCGGTCAGGAGGATCGGGATCAGTTCGTTGGGCGGCAGCGTGTTGGCTGCTGCGGCGACCAGGGCGGGTCGTCGCGACGGCAGTGCGATCTGGGCCATCAGAGCACGCGTTCGGGGATGGTGATGACGTCGCCAGGCGAGACGGGGTAGTTGGTCGACAGGTCACCCTTGCCGAGGATCCGGTCAAGCCGCACCGAGTAGGCCGATGCCGTCTCGCTGCTCTTTCGATGCAGTTCTGAGCGGTCGGGTGCGGCGAACTCTGTGACCCCGCCTGCGGCCAGCACGGCGTCGAGCACAGTCATGCCGGGGCGATACGGGATCGAGACCGGTTGGCGCACCGCCCCGGTGACGCGGACGCGCGAGAGGTATTCATGGCTGCGCAGGTCGGTGAGGATCACCGCTACCTGCGGATCACGTACGTACGTGGCGAGTTTCTCCTGGATGTCCTGTGCAACATCGGCCGGAGCCTTGCCGGCGGCTGCGACGTCGCCGACGAGCGGCACCGAGATCTTGCCGTCCGGGCGCACCGGCACGGTAATGCCGAGGTCGGGGTTGCGCCAGACGGTCACCTGCACGATGTCGTCGACGCCGATCATGTAGGATTCGACCGCTTTGATGGCGGCGGCGGGCGGAGGCCCGGAGGCGGCCTTGCCACCGCTGGCGCACGCACCCAGCAGTATTGACAGGCCGGCGGCAAGCATCATTCCGTGTAGGTGGCGCATCTCAGTGGTACTCCTCGAAGCCTGTCGATACGAACGCGAAGTGCGTGCGCGGGCGGCCAGACGGCGACGGGATTGGATGGTGCGCCGGCGGAGCCGGCGCGGTCACGCGCGATAGAAGTCCCGGTACCACTCGACGAACCGCGCCACGCCGGTCTCGATCGGCGTCGACGGCGAGTAGCCCGTATCGCGCTGGAGCGCGTCCACATCGGCATACGTGTCCGGGACGTCGCCCGGCTGCAGCGGCAGCAGCCGCTTCTCGGCCTTTCGGCCGAGGCACTCCTCGAGCACCTCGATGTAGCGCAGCAGCTCCACCGGCCGGTTGTTGCCGATGTTGTAGACGCGGTAGGGCGCGCTGGACGTCGCCGGCGAAGGCGCCAGCGGGTCGTACGCCGGGTCGGGCCCCGGGACCTGGTCGAGGGTGCGGATCACGCCTTCGACGATGTCGTCGACGTAGGTGAAGTCACGCGTGTGGTGGCCGTGGTTGAACACGTCAATCGGCTCGCCGGCGAGGATCTTGCGGGTGAACAGGAACAGCGCCATGTCCGGTCGGCCCCACGGGCCGTACACGGTGAAGAAGCGCAGGCCGGTGGTCGGCAGGTTGAACAGGTGGCTGTAGGTGTGCGCCATCAGTTCGTTGGCCTTCTTGGTGGCGGCATACATGCTCACCGGGTGGTCGACGCTGTCCTCGACCGCGAACGGCAGCTTGCGGTTGTTGCCGTAGACCGAGCTCGACGACGCATAGACCAGGTGGTCGACGCCGTTGTGGCGGCAGGCTTCCAGGATATTCATGAAGCCGACGATGTTGCTCTCGACGTAGGCGTGCGGGTTCTCCAGCGAATAACGCACCCCGGCCTGGGCGGCGAGGTTGACGACGCGCTGCGGCTTGAAGTCGACGAAGGCGGCGTCGAGCGCGGCGCGGTCCTCCAGCGACGCGCGCAGGAACGAGAAGCCGGGCAGCGGCATCAGCCGCGCCAGCCGCGCTTCCTTCAGCCGCGGGTCGTAGTAATCGTTGAGGTTGTCGTAGCCGAGCACCTCGTCGCCACGCGCCAGCAGGCGTTCGCTGAGTTTCGAACCGATGAAGCCGGCGGCGCCGGTGACGAGGATGCGCATGGTGGTGTCTTGGATTCGTGGAGCGGTGACAGAGGGTAAACGGTAGCAGGCGACCGGCAGGAGGCAACGGGCAGCGTCCTTGCAGGAATGGGTTCAGCCTCGAACTGTGGACCGGGATGCCGTCAATTGGACCGGATGCCCGGCAGTCGCTCCTCGCGGGATCCCGTTCAACGGAGCATGTGAACGTGCACCTGCGGCGCCGGGCGCTCTCGAGGAAGGCTCGCGGGCGAAGCCGCCTGTACGGGAAGCTGGTGCAGGGCTGCCCCTGTTTTCGGTTACAGGCAGCCGTCCACGCTCTCGCGCGGAAGCGCACGCTTGACGTCGAACAGCACCGCGCCGGGCCTGGCGAATGCGCGCACGCCTTCGGCCCCCAGCGCGACGAAACGGTCGTGCGCCACTGCCAGCACCACGGCGTCGTAGCGGCCGGGTTCCGGCTTGTCGACCAGTGCCAGCCCGTACTCGGCTTCGGCGTGCGCGGACGCGACCCACGGATCGTGCACGTCGACATCGGCGTTGTAGCTCTTCAGCTCGCGGATGATGTCCACCACCCGGGTGTTGCGCAGGTCCGGGCAGTTCTCCTTGAACGCCAGCCCCAGCACCAGCACTTTCGCGTTGGTGGTCTGGAAGCCGCGCTGCTGCATCAGCTTCACCACGCGCTGCGCGACATGGCTGCCCATGGAGTCGTTGATCCGGCGCCCTGCCAGGATCACGTCCGGGTGGTAGCCGATCTGCTGGGCCTTGTGGGTCAGGTAGTACGGATCCACGCCGATGCAGTGGCCGCCGACCAGACCCGGGCGGAACGGCAGGAAGTTCCACTTCGTCCCGGCGGCTTCCAGCACTTCGTGGGTGTCGATGCCCAAGCGGTGGAAGATCAGCGACAGCTCGTTGATCAGCGCGATGTTGACGTCGCGCTGGGTGTTCTCGATGACCTTGGCGGCCTCGGCGACGCGGATGCTGGAAGTCTTGTGGGTGCCGGCGGTGATGATGCTGGCGTACAGCGCGTCGACGAAATCGGCCACTTCCGGGGTCGATCCGGAGGTGACCTTGAGGATGGTTTCCAGCCGGTGTTCGCGGTCGCCGGGGTTGATCCGCTCGGGGCTGTAGCCGGCAAAGAAGTCCTGGTTGAACTTCAGCCCAGACTCGGCTTCGATGATCGGCACGCACACTTCCTCGGTGGCGCCGGGGTACACCGTCGACTCGTAGATCGCCACGCCGCCGCGGCCGATCGCGCGGCCCACCGTGCGGCTGGCCGACTCCAGCGGACGCAGGTCGGGCCGCTTGTAGTCGTCGATCGGCGTCGGAACGGTGACGATGAATACGTTGCAGCCGGCCAGCGCCTGCGGGTCGCTGCTGAACTTGAGCTTGTCCGCCGCGCGAAGTTCGTCGGCGGACATCTCCAGGGTGTGGTCGTGGTGCTGGCGCAACTCGGCGATGCGGCCGCCATCGATGTCGAAGCCGAGGGTCCGGTAACGGCGGCCGAAGCTGGCTGCCAGGGGCAGCCCCACGTAGCCCAGCCCGATCACGGCGATGCGGATGTCGTCTTGTGCAGGAAGCGCCGCGGTCATGTTGGCGAAGTCATCGAAGGGCCCGGTGGGTCGACCGGGGCAGTCTATCGGACCGGCCCGGGGCGACAAGAAGTGGATGGTGACCTGATAAACGCATTGATCGCCGATGCGAGGCCATCGGCCGCCGTTCGCGCGACGTGCTTGCCGGAATCACGCGCTTCCCGCGTTTGTCGAAGCAATGCACTTGCAGGGTGGGGAAGATGCGGATCCTGGTATGCGGTGGGGCCGGCTACATCGGCAGCCATGCCTGCACGGTGCTGGCCGGGCGCGGCCACGACCTGCTGGTGGCCGACAACTTCGCCAACAGTTCGCCCCGGGTGCTCGAGCGGCTGCGGCGGATCATCGGTGCCCCGGTCTTCTTCCAGCAGGCCGACCTGCGGGTCCGCGCGGACCTCGATGCGCTGTTCGACGGCCCGCGCTTCGACGCGGTCGTGCATTTCGCCGCGCTCAAGGCCGTGGGCGACTCCTGCCGGCGGCCGCTGGATTATTTCGACAACAACATCGCCGGCACCATCCACCTGCTGCAGGCGATGCAGGCGGCGGGCGTGAAGCGACTGGTGTTCAGCTCGTCGGCGACCGTGTACGGCGACCCCGACAGCGTGCCGGTGCGCGAAGATGCCGCGCTGCGCACCACCAACCCGTACGGCCGCACCAAGCTGGTCATGGAACAGCTGATCGGCGACCTGTGCGAATCCGACCCGTCGTTCCACGCCGCCAACCTGCGCTACTTCAATCCGGTGGGTGCGCATCCGTCGGGGCTGATCGGCGAGGACCCGGGCGGCGTCCCCGACAACCTGATGCCTTATGTCAGCCAGGTGGCGGTGGGTCGCCGCGAGCGCCTGCAGGTGTTCGGCGGCGACTGGCCCACCGTCGACGGCACCGGCGTGCGCGATTACCTGCATGTCATGGACCTGGCACGCGCGCATGCCGACGCCATCGATTACCTCGCGAGGGAAGATCGCAGCCTCACGGTGAACCTCGGCACCGGCCGAGGCGTCAGCGTGCTCGAACTGGTGCGTGCGTTCGCGAAAGCCTCGGGGCGCGAGATCCCCTACGAGATCGTGGGGCGCCGCGCCGGCGACGTGGCGCAGGTGTATGCCGATCCTTCGCTGGCGCAGCGACTGCTGGGCTGGCGCGCCGAGCTCGACGTCGAGGCGATGTGCCGCGATGCCTGGCGCTGGCAGTCGATGAATCCGGACGGCTATGGCAGTGCCGCGGTCGACGAGGCTGCGGCAGGCGAAGTCGCATCGCAGCACGAGTGGGACGCGCTTGCTGCCGGTTGAACCGCTTGCCATGACTAGGCCGTGAAGCTCGGCCTCGGCCCGTAGGAGCGCCCCATGGGCGCGATGGACTTGCCCGGAAGATCGCGCCCATGGGGCGCTCCTACGGGCTGGCGAGGAACGCGGCCACGGCGGCGGGTTCACGCATCCAGGCGAAATGGTCGGCCCGCGTCCCCAGCGCGCTGGCGTCGAATGTCCTTGCCTGCAGCGGCGACCGCGGCAGTTTCGACAGCAGGAAGCGCAGCGACGATTCGGGTGCCAGCCAGTCGTCGCACATGATCGCGGCGCGTGCCGGGACTTCGATCGCGGCCATGCGGGCTTCGAGATCATTGTCCAGACCGCTGGCGGCGTAGCGCCCGCCCAGCGCGGTGCGTGCCCAGTCGCGGATCAGCCCGCGCGCCTCGTTGCCGCCGAAGCCGATGCGGCGGCCGGGCAGGGCACCACAGGCTTTCGCCAGCCACGGCAGGAAACGATAGGCCAGCGGCAGCCACCAGCGCGTGGGCGACGGGAACGCGCGCCAGTACGGCGCGCCGCTGGCGACCAGCCACAGCGTCCGTGCGGCCCGCGGGTCGAGCGCAAGCCGGCAGCAGGCCAGCTGCCCGCCAAGGCTGTGGCCGCCGAAGATGCGCGGCAGGCCGGGCAATCGCTGTTCGATGGCCTGCTCGCTAGCCGGCAGGTCGGCGACGAGGAGTTCGCGATACCCCCAGTCGTGGCGGCGATCGGCGCGCAATGAACTCGATCCGTTGCCGCGCCATTCGTGCACGAACACCGCCACGCTGCGCGCGGCGAGGGCCTCGGCCAGCGGCAGGTAGTGCTTCGCTGCCACGCCGAGCGCGGGCAGCCACAGCAGCGCGCGTTCCGGGCGTGCCGGGATGCAAGCGAGCAGGGAGTAGCGGTGGCCGTCGGCGGCTGCGAGCGGAAGTTCGACCGCTTCGATCGTGCCGGTCACGTGCGCCGCGCGCCGAAATGGTCCAGCACCCGCACCGCGCTGCGTCCCGGCGCGTGGCCGTGTGCCAGCGCGACGTGGACGTAGCCGATCGCCGCTCCGCAGGCCGCTTCTGCGGTCATCCCCAGGCACAGGTTGGCGGCGATCGCCGATGCCAGCGTGCAGCCGGTGCCGTGCCCGTCGACGTCCATGCGGGGCTGCTGCCAGCGGGCGGTGGTCGTGGCGTCGGCGTAGCGGTCGGTCACGGTGTCGCCTTCGTCGAGATGGCCGCCCTTGAGCAGCACCGCGGACGCGCCCAGTGCACGCAGCGCAACGACCGCTTCGTCCGCAGCGGCGCCGTCGGCGATGGGCCGCCCGAGCAGCAGTTCCGCCTCCGGGGTATTCGGGGTCAGCACCGTGGCCATCGGCAGCAGCCGGGTGCGCAGCGCGTCGAGCGCATCGGCTTCCAGCAGCCGCGCGCCGGACGTGGCGACCATCACCGGGTCGAGCACCACGTGCGGCGGCCGCCAGGCCTGCAGCGCGTCGGCCACCGCGTGGATCACCTCGACCGAGGCCAGCATCCCCAGCTTCACCGCGCCGATGTCGAAGTCCTCGAGGCAGGCATCGATCTGCGCGCGCAGGAACGCCACCGGCGGCACGTGCACCGCGGTCACCCCACGGGTGTGCTGCGCGGTCAGCGCGGTGATCGCCGACAGGCCGTGCACGCCGTGCGCGGCGAATGTTTTGAGGTCAGCCTGGATGCCCGCGCCACCGCCGGAATCGGAGCCGGCGATGGTCAGGGCGCTGGTGGATCTGGGCATGGCGGGCGTTGTATCCGGGGCGTGGATGGCAGGCGGAATGTCTGCGCGCGACTTTACATGCGTCGCATTTGCTGCAGTATCATACGGTCTTTGTGATGTTCTAAACATCAACAAGCATGCATGAAGACTAAGGTGAACCGATGATCACGGCGGCGCAGATGCGGGCGGCGCGGGCCTTGCTCGGCGTGGACCAGCGCACCCTGGCGCGGCTGGCAGGAGTTTCGCTGCCGACGATCCAGCGGATGGAGACGAGTACCGGCAACGTGCGCGGGAACGTCGATTCGCTGACCAAGGTGGTCGCCGCACTCGACGGCGCGGGCCTGGAACTGATCGGCGAGAACACCGCGAGTCCATCCGGCGGACGCGGTGTGCGGCTCAAGTCGGGGGACGGCGCATGATCGCGGTCGTCGAAGCCTGGCGCGCGGGGCTGTTCCGCCGCGCCCACTGGATGCCCAACATCGTCGCCGGCGTGATCGTCGGCGTGGTCGCGTTGCCGCTGGCGATGGCGTTCGCGATCGCGTCTGGGGTCAAGCCGGAGCAGGGGTTGTATACGGCGATCATTGCCGGCGTTGCCGTCTCGCTGTTCGGCGGTTCGCGGGTGCAGGTCGCCGGGCCCACCGGCGCGTTCATCGTGATCCTGGCCGGCGTGGTGGCGCAATTCGGCGTCAGCGGGCTGTTGCTGGCCACGTTGATGGCAGGCGTGATGCTGGTGGTGATGGGGCTGGCACGGCTCGGCGCGGTGATCCGCTTCATCCCCGATCCGGTGATCGTCGGCTTCACCGCCGGCATCGCGGTGATCATCTGGATCGGCCAGTGGCAGTACTTCTTTGGCCTGCCGGCACCGGGCGAGGGGCCGTTCTACCTCAAGACCTGGCAGCTGCTGCAGTCGTTCGGGCAACTGCATCCGGCGACCGCATTGCTGGCGCTGGGCAGCCTGGCGCTGGCGGTGGCAGGGCCGCGCATCCCTGGCTTGTCGCGCGTGCCCGGGCCGCTGCTGGCGATGATCGCGGCCACGGCCGTGGTGACGGTGTTCGACCTGCGCGGCGTGGCCACTATCGAATCCACCTTCGGTGAAATCCCGCGCGCCTTGCCGAAGCTGGAGCTGCCGGACATGGGCTTCGACCGGATGCTGCTCCTGCTGCCCTCTGCATTCACCATCGCCATGCTCGGCGCGATCGAGTCGCTGCTCTCGGCGGTGGTGGCCGACGGCATGGCCGGCACCAAGCACGATTCCAACCAGGAGCTGATCGGCCAGGGCGTGGCCAACATCATCTCGCCGCTGTTCGGCGGCATCGCCGCGACCGGCGCCATCGCCCGCACCGCCACCAACATCCGCAATGGCGGCACGATGCCGCTGGCCGGCGTGGTGCATGCGATCACGCTGCTGCTGATCCTGCTGGTCCTCGCCCCGTACGCGGGCAAGGTGCCGCTGTGCGCGCTGGCGGCGATCCTGTTCGTCGTGGCGTGGAACATGAGCGAAGCGCGGCGCTTCCTGCGGCTGGTGCGCAAGGCGCCGCGCGCGGACGTCGCGATCCTGCTGATCACATTCGCGCTGACCATCCTCACCGACCTGGTGGTGGCGGTGAACATCGGCGTGATCCTGGCGATGTTCCAGTTCATGCGCCGGATGAGCGCTTCGGTTGAGGTGGTCGAGCACGGGCAGGCGAGCCTGGCGCAGGAACTCGCCGAAGCCGGGCTCGAAGCGCTGCCGGAGGACGTGGCGGTGTACGCGATCGAGGGGCCGTTCTTCTTCGGCTCGGTCGACTCGCTGGAGCGCGCACTGTCGTGGACGCGCGAGCCGCCGCGTTACGTGGTACTGCGGCTGGAACGGGTGCCGTTCATGGACGCCACCGGCCTGAAGCGGCTGGAGTCCACCCTCGACAACCTGCGCAGGCGCGGCATCGCGGTGTTGCCCAGCGGCGCCAACCTGGGCGTGCTGCGCAAGCTGATGCGCGTCGGGATCGTGCGCCGCGACGACCCGGCCAGCTATTTCAAGGACCTGTCAGCGGCGCTGCAGTACATCGAGTCGCAGCGCGCAGGATCGTAAGCCGGCGACGGCATCGATCCCCGACAGCCTGCGGGGATGACGGCCTTCCACTTTGTGGGAGCGGTCTCAGCCGCGAGCTTTCAGGCAGGGCCGCCAATGTTCATGGATTCCCGGCAAGAACACTCGGGGATGCCGCCTTGTATTCTGGATTTTCCGGGCGCTGATCTCATTCCCGCCTGCGCGGGAATGAGGGGGGCCGGTGCAGGCGCGCGCCTGCCCTACAGCACTTCCGAGGCGTAATCCGCCAGCCGCGAGCGCTCGCCGCGGCGCAGGGTGACATGCGCGCTGTGCGCCCAGCTCTTGAAGCGGTCGACGGCGTAGGTCAGGCCCGACGTGGTCTCGGTGAGGTAGGGCGTGTCGATCTGCTCGACGTTGCCCAGGCACACGATCTTGGTGCCCGGGCCGGCGCGGGTGATCAGGGTCTTCATCTGCTTGGGCGTCAGGTTCTGCGCCTCGTCGAGGATCAGCCAGCGGCTCAGGAACGTGCGCCCGCGCATGAAGTTCAGCGAACGGATCTTGATCCGCGAAGCGAGCAGGTCGTTGGTCGCCGCGCGGCCCCAGCTGCCGCCTTCCTGGTTGTGCGTGAGCACCTCGAGGTTGTCGGTCAGCGCGCCCATCCACGGCGTCATCTTTTCCTCCTCGGTGCCGGGCAGGAAACCGATGTCCTCGCCGACGCTGACCGTGGCGCGGGTCATGATGATTTCCCGATAGCGCTGCTGGTCCATCGTCTGCGCCAGCCCGGCCGCCAGCGCCAGCAGGGTCTTGCCGGTGCCGGCGGTGCCGAGCAGGGTGACGAAGTCGATCTCCGGGTCCATCAGCGCGTTGAGCGCGAAGTTCTGCTCGCGGTTGCGCGCGCTGATGCCCCAGACGGAGTGCGAGTTGCTGCGGTAATCGTCGACCACCTGCAGGGTCGCGCGCTTGCCGTCGACCTTCGAGACCCGCAGTTCGGTCTGCTCGTCGCCGGGGAGGTAGAGGAACTGGTTCGGATACCACTCCTCGTCTTCGCCGATCTCCATTTCGTAGAAGGTGCGGCCCTTGTCGGTCCAGGACTTGAGGTCCTTGCCGTGGCGCTGCCAGAAGTCCTCGGGCAGCGGGTTGGCGCCAGTGTACAGCAGGCTGAAATCGTCCAGCGCGCGGTCGTTCTCGTAGTCCTCGCTGACGATGCCGGCGATCGCTGCCTTGATCCGCAGGTTGATGTCCTTGGAGACGAACACCACCGGCGTGCCGGGTTCGGCCTGTCGCAAGGCAAGGATCGAATCGATGATGTCGTTGTCGGCCTTGTCGCCACCGCGCTTGCGCGATTCGAGCGCGCCGAGCTGGAAGCGAAGCCGGCCGATGCTTTCGGCGCCGCGCAGCTGCAGCCCGTTCGGGCGCTTGAGGGGCAGGCCGGAGGCAATCTTGTCCGCACCCTCGGCCTCGATCAGCTCGTTGATGAAGCGGCTGACCTGGCGCGCGTTGCGGCTGGCCTCGGACGTGCCCTTCTTGCCGTTGTCGAGTTCCTCGATCACCTGCATCGGCAGGAACACGTCGTGTTCCTCGAACTTGAACAGCGCGGTTGGGTCGTGCATCAGCACGTTGGTATCGAGCACGTAGATGCGCTTGCCTTTGGTCATCGGGTGGTCCTGGCGGGTGGCGTGTTGACGAGCGGACAGCAGCAGGCCACCGCGTCCCGCGGGGCGGGGCAGTGGAGCGGGGTGGAAATCGGGGATGTCACTGTGCCTGGGCTGCCTTCAATGCATCGAACACGGCCTGGGCGTGGCCCGGCACCTTGACCTTGCGCCACGCGGCGGCGATCCGGCCCTTCGGGTCGATCAGGAACGTGCTGCGCTCGATGCCCAGGACCTTGCGGCCGTACATGTTCTTCTCGTGGATCACGTCGAAGGCCCGGCACAGCGTTTCGTCGGTATCGCTGACCAGTTCGAAACGGAAGCCCTGCTTGGCGCAGAAGTTCTGGTGGCTTTTCAGCGAGTCGCGCGAGACGCCCAGCACGGTCGCGCCGAGCTTGCGCAGTTTCGGCAGCAACGCGTTGAAGTCGATGCCTTCGGTGGTGCAGCCCGGCGTTGAATCCTTCGGGTAGAAGTACAGCACCAGCCACTGGCCGGCGTAGTCGCCCAGCTTTGCGGTTTCGCCGTTCGACAGCGCCAGTGGCAGCTTCGCCGGGACCTTGTCGCCGGGGTTCAATGCATAGGTGTCGGGCATCAGAACTTCATCGGGTCCATGATGGCGTCGAGGTTCAGGTGGTCGCAGAACTCGAGGAAGTCGTCGCGCAATGCCGCGATGTGCATGTCGGCCGGCACGCCGATGGTGACCTGCGCGGAGAACATGTCGGCGCCGGTCTGCATCGCGCGATAGCGCGAGCAGTGCAGGCTCTCGATGGTGATGGTCTGGCGGTCGAAGAAATCGGCCAGCTGGAACAGGATGCCCGGCTTGTCCGAAGCCACCACCTCGACGATGTACGGCAGCAGGTTGGACTGCACGGGCTTGGGCCCGGTGCGGTACCAGACCAGCTTCAGGCCTTCCTCGCGTTCGAGCCGGGTCAGCATCGCCTCGAGCTTGGCGACCGAATCCCACGAGCCGGTCGCCAGCGCGGTGACCGACACGTCGCGGCCGACCGTGGACAGGCGCGTGTCGACCAGGTTGCAACCGCTGTCGGAGATGCGCCGCGTGACCGGGAGCAACGGCGACTGCGGATGCGTCGTGTAGGCGTTGATCAGCAGGTAGTTCTCGTTCGGCGCGGGGCGTGCAGCGGTGTCTGGATCGGTCAAGGCGGCGTCCGGGGCGAGAAGGTCGTCAACGGCGGCCCGGCGTGGCCGGGATGCAGCCGCCAGCATACTTGCCCGTGCTTTCGCGCCGCAAGTAAGATCAATGGCAAGATCAGCGGCATTCGCCAGCAGATCGAGCGCCCGCGCGGGAGTGCGAGAATCCCCACGCGAACCCCATGAATCCAAGCCCGGCGGACCCCAGCGTGCGACTTTCCGGAAGCATCACCGCGCTCGCGACGCCGTTCACGGCCGCCGGCGAACTCGACCTCGACGCCTGGCGCCGCCTGTTGCAGGCACAGCGCCAGGCGGGGACGCAGGCGGTCGTCGTCGCCGGCTCCACCGGCGAGGCCGCTACGCTGTTCGACGCCGAATACGATGCGCTGCTGCGCGCGGCGGTGGAGGAACTGGGCGGGCACCTGCCGGTCATTGCCGGCACCGGCCTGTCGAGCACCGCCAAGACCATCGAACAGACCCGCCGCGCCGCCGCGCTCGGCGCCGAGGCGGCGCTGGTGGTCACGCCGCCCTACGTGCGTCCCACCCAGGCCGGCCTGGTCGCCCATTTCCGCGCAGTGGCCGACGACGGCGCGCTGCCGGTGGTGCTCTACAACGTGCCCGGGCGTACTGGTTGCGACCTGTTGCCCGCGACCACGGCCGACCTGGCAGGCCACGAGTACATCGTCGGCATCAAGGAAGCGCGCAACGAACCCGAACGCATGCAGGCGCTGCTGGAACTTCGCAATGACGATTTCGCAGTGCTCAGTGGCGACGATCCGACCGCGGTGCGCGCGATGCTCGCGGGCGCAGACGGCATCGTGTCGGTGGCTTCGAACGTGGTGCCGGGAGCGTTCCGCCGACTGTGCGACCTCGCGCGCGCAGGCGACGAAGCCGAGGCGGTGGCGCTCGATGCCCGCCTGCACGAGCTCTACGACTTCCTCGGCGTCGAATCCAACCCGATCCCGCTCAAGGCGCTGCTGGCCCGCCAGGGCTTGGGCCGGGGGCTGCGGTTGCCGCTGACCGAACTGTCGCCGGCACACGCCGGGCTGGCCGAGCGGATGTCGGATGCGATCGCCCGGATCGAGGGCGAATTCGCCGGCACCGGCAACGCCAGCTGACGAAGCATCGCCGGGCCGGCGTCTTTGGTCCGATTCGCGTGAACAGCCCACTCCGGCCGCGATACACTCGCGGCCTGACCCGCAGGAGATCCAGATGCGTCATTCCGCCCCCTCGATCCGCTTCCTTGCCGTTGCCGCGCTGGCCGTGGCCGTTCTCGCCGCCTCCGGCTGCAGCTGGTTCCGCAAGGGCAACGATCTTTATGCGCAGAGCCCGGAAAACCGCCCGCTGGAAGTGCCGCCGGACCTGAACCTGCCCGATACCGCCGGTGCGATGAAGCTGCCCGGCGATGCGACGCAATCGGTCAGCCGTTCATCGATGGCGGCGCCCGCTGCGTCGACGGTGCCGGACAACACCGGTTTCACCGTGCAGGGCGATCGCGATGCGGTGTTCGACAAGATCGGTGAAGTGCTGGCATCGACCGAAGGCGTCACCATCGCCAGCAAGGCGCAGATCCTGGGCACCTACGACGTCGATTACGAAGGCAGCCAGTTCCTGCTGCGGGTGACCAAGGTCCAGGCCGGCGCCTACGTGTCGGCGGTCGATCCGCGCGGGATGCCCGCGTCGGGCGAAGCGCCGGTCAAGCTGGTGGCTGCGCTGAAGGCGGCGCTAGGCGCGGGTTGATCCCCGGCCGGGTATGACCACCCGCTCCATCGTTTTGCCACGCGGCCCGGTGACGGGCCGCGCTGCGTTCATGGCCATGGCCGCGGCGCTTGCGGTCCTGGTAGGCGGATGCCGCGGCGGCGCGGACATGCGGCCCGAGCCCGTGGCCGCGCCCGTTCCCGCCGATGGCGGTGCGTTCACCGTCGCCGAAAGCATGCTCGACACCTGGAACACGATCGGCAAGATCCTGGTGGGGCTCGATGGCGTCGGATACGAGGGACGCGCGCAGATGCTGGGCCTGTACGTGGTCAGCTATCGCGGCGAGCGCTTCCTTGTCCGCACCCGCGCGCTGGTGATCGAGACGCCCGGGCAGGGGCTGCGCACCCGGGTCGATGCGCTGGGGCCGGAAGGGCAGGCGACCCGCAGCGCTGCAGCCGCGGACCTGCTGCAGGTGCTGGCACGGCGCGTGCCGGCGGAAGTCGCGCTCTACCGGCAGCCGGTCAAGCTGCCGTCGACAGGCAAGCCCAGGCGCAAGCCCTTGTAGGAGCGGCTTCAGCCGCGAGCTTTTTGGGTCGGAATGCCTGTCGCACGAAAAACTCGCGGCTGAAGCCGCTCCTACAAGGTGGGATTGCGCTGATCAGGCTGGCCAGCGTCCTGCCGCAACTCAGCGCTCGAGCAGCGGCAGCTTGTCCGGCTTGCCTTCCCAGTCCTTCGCGTCCGGCAGGCCGTCCTTGCGCGTGGTGATCACCGGCCAGGCCTTGGCCAGCTCGGCGTTCAGCGCCACGAACTGCTCCTGCCCGGCCGGGACGTCGTCCTCCGGGTAGATGGCGTTGATCGGGCATTCGGGTTCGCACAGGGTGCAGTCGATGCACTCGTCCGGGTCGATCACCAGGAAGTTGGGTCCTTCGTGGAAGCAGTCGACCGGACAGACCTCGACGCAGTCGGTGTACTTGCACTTGATGCAGTTCTCGGTGACGACGAAGGGCATGGCGGGGACTCGGGTTCGATGGCGCGGCCATTTTAGCGGCTTGCGCGTTGCGGGCGGGCCAAAGCCCGTGGGAACCTTCGCGGGAGCGGCTTCAGCCGCGAGCTTTTTGGTCTGGGCCTGATCGCAATTCAAGGGCTCGCGGCTGAAGCCGCTCCCACGGGAAATCAGTGGAATGCAGGAGTGAAAGGCCCACAAACAAAAGCCCGCGCATCTCTGCGCGGGCTTTTGTTTATCCCGCGCCCTTCTCCCGTGAGCGGGAGAAGGGCGGTCGTGCCGGGCGTGAGTCGCGTCTGGTTGCGTTCCGCACCTTGCGCGGACTGGCTTCGGACGCACGGCCGGCGACCTGCCCTCACCCCATCCCTCTCCCGCAAGCGGGAGAGGGGGGAGGTGTCAGGCGAGAGTCGCTTCGTTCATGGACCCAGTCGCGTTGCGAAGGTTGGCTTCGGACACGACAGAATATTTGGCGCTCCCTACGGGATTCGAACCCGTGTTTTAGCCTTGAGAGGGCCACGTCCTGGGCCTCTAGACGAAGGGAGCGGGGTGTCGCCGGGGCGACGCCGGCTGGACGGCCGGCCCGCACGGCATCCGTCTGGTGCCGTGCAGCTTGCTAGTATAGCAACGATACGGATGCCGCCAAGCGGTAGCCAACCCCGGAGATCCCTGGCTGCCCGATGCCGACCCAGACCCAACCTGCTGCCGTAACCCTGCGTGTCGTTCCGCGGGACCAACACCCGATTTCGCGCAAGGACATCAGTCCCAACGCGCTGCGCGTGCTCTACCGCCTCCGAGAGGGCGGCCACCAGGCCTTCCTGGTCGGCGGCGCCGTGCGCGACCTGATCGTCGGCGGCAATCCGAAGGACTTCGACGTCGCCACCAGCGCCACGCCCGAAGAGGTCAAGCACCTGTTCCGCAACTGCCGCCTGATCGGCCGCCGCTTCCGCCTGGCGCACGTGGTGTTCGGGCGCGAAATCATCGAGGTCGCGACCTTCCGCGCCAACAGCGACGACGGCAGCGGCGACCGCCAGGTCCACGACGATGGCCGCCTGTTGCGCGACAACGTCTACGGCACGGTCGAGGACGACGCGGTGCGGCGCGACTTCACCGCCAATGCGCTGTACTACACGATCGACGACTTCTCGGTGCACGACTACGTCGGCGGCTTCGAGGACGTGCAGAACCGCGTGCTCAGGCTGATCGGCGACCCCGCGACCCGCTACCACGAAGACCCGGTGCGGATGCTGCGCGCGGTGCGCTTCGCGGCCAAGCTCGGTTTCAGCATCGACGACGCCACCGCGGCGCCCATCCCCGAACTGGCACCGCTGCTGGGCGAGGCCGCGCCGGCGCGATTGTTCGAGGAATGCCTGAAGCTGTTCCTGTCCGGGTACGCGGAACAGTGCTTCCTCGGGCTGGAACATTTCGGCCTGCTGGCGGTGCTGTTCCCGGAGTCGGCCGCGGCGCTCAAGGCCAATCGCAGCGGCGCGCTGCGGCGCGTGGTCATCGAGGGATTGCGCGGCACCGATGCGCGGGTGCGCGCGGACGAGCCGGTCTCGCCGGCGTTCCTGTTCGCGCTGCTGCTGTGGCCGGCCTACTGCCGCGCGCTGATCGCGCTGCAGGCGCAGGGCATGCAGGCGGTCGAAGCCCAGCGCCGCGCCGCCGACCGGGTCACCGTGCACCAGCTGGCCACGATCGCGCTGCCGCGCCGGTTCTCGCTGCCGATGCAGGAAATCTGGCTGCTGCAGTCGCGGCTGTCGTCCACCCAGTCCGGACAGCGCCAGCGCAAGCGGGTGATGCGCACGATCGCCCATCCACGTTTCCGCGCGGCGTTCGATTTCCTCGCGCTGCGCCAAGTCGCGTCCGACGGGCACGCCGACGACGTCGCCTTCTGGCGCGACGCGCAGAACGATCCGGACAACGCGATCGCGCTGCACCCGGAACCGGAAGGCGAGGGCGATGACGCGCCCGCCGCCCCGCGCCGGCGCCGGCGTCGTCGCAGGCCTGCCGCGTCCGCGGAATGAACCCGGCCACGATCGCCTTCGTGGGACTCGGCGGCAACGTCGGGGACGCCGCGGCGACCCTGCGCGAGGCGCTGTCCGCGCTCGATCGCCTGCCCGACACGCGGCAGTTGCGGGCCTCGCGCCTGTACCGGACGCCGGCCTGGGGCCGGGTCGAGCAGGCCGATTTCGTCAACGCGGCGGTGAAGCTGGAAACCCGGCTCGACGCGCGCGGGCTGCTCGACGCGCTGCTGGAGGTCGAGCGCCAGTTCGGCCGCGAGCGCGATGATGCGCAACTGCGCTGGGGCCCGCGCACGCTCGACCTCGACCTGCTCCTGTTCGGCGAAGGCGCCATCGACGAGCCCGGCCTGCGCGTGCCGCATCCGCACCTGCATGAACGCGCGTTTGCACTGGTGCCGCTGGTCGAGATCGAACCGGAGGTCGTGATTCCCGGCCATGGAACGGCGCGTTCCGCGCTCGCGGCCGTGGCCGCCAGGGGGATCGAGGCGCTACCCTGAGCGCCTGCGTCGCGGCCTGCGGCGCTTCACCGGACCCTGCCCATGTACGCCCCCGACGATCGCAAGCCCCTGACCGTTCCCGCGCTGGCCGAAGCCAAGCGCGGCGGCCACAAGCTGGCGATGCTCACCGCCTACGACGCGGGCTTTGCGCGCGTGTTCGATGACAACGGCATCGACCTGCTGCTGGTCGGCGATTCGCTGGGCATGGTGGTGCAGGGGCACGACTCGACCCTGCCGGTCACGGTCGACGACATCGCCTATCACACCGCCTGCGCCGCCCGCGGCGTGTCGCGCGCGCTGCTGGTCGCGGACCTGCCGTTCCAGGCGGACGCGACGCCGGAGCGCGCGCTCGATGCGTCTACGCGCCTGCTTCAGGCCGGTGCAGGAATGGTCAAGCTCGAAGGCGCCGGCCACAAGCTCGACGTCATCCGCTTCCTTGTCGAGCGCGAGATCCCGGTCTGCGCGCACCTGGGCCTCACTCCACAATCGGTGCTGCGCCTGGGCGGCTACAAGGTGCAGGGCCGCGAGGACGAAGCCGCGCGCAAGCTGCGCGCGGACGCCGCGGCGGTTGCCGAAGCCGGCGCAACGCTGCTGGTCCTCGAATGCGTGCCGACGCCGCTGGCGCAGGCGATCACCGCCGAGGTCCCGATCCCCACCATCGGCATCGGTGCCGGCCCGCACTGCGACGGCCAGGTGCTGGTGCTGCATGATGTTCTCGGCCTGAACGGCGGCCACCGGCGGCCGAAGTTCGTCAAGGATTTCCTCGCCGAAGGCGGTTCCGTTGCCGGTGCGGTGAAGGCCTACGTCGCCGCGGTGCGCGACGGCAGCTTTCCCGACGAAGCACATTCCTACCTGTAGGAGCGCCCCATGGGCGCGACCGGGTTTACCAGGACTGCCAATCGCGCCCATGGGGCGCTCCTGCGAAAGCGAAGGCCATGATCGAAACCGTGAGCGAACTTCCGGCCCTGCGTGCGCGCATCGCCGCGTGGAAGCGCGAAGGCCTGCGCGTCGGCCTGGTGCCGACCATGGGCAACCTGCACGCCGGCCACTTCTCGCTGGTGAAACTCGCACGCGAACACGCCGATCGCGTGGTCGCCAGCGTGTTCGTCAATCCCACCCAGTTCGGCCCCAACGAGGACTTCGACCGCTACCCGCGCACGCCGGAGGCCGACGCCGCCGGGCTGGAAGCCGCGGGCTGCGACCTGGTCTGGATGCCGTCCGTCGAGCAGATGTACCCCTTCGGCGCCGACCACGCCGTGCGCATGCGCGTGCCCGGGATCACCGACGTACTCGACGGCGCGCACCGCCCCGGGCACTTCGACGGCGTGGTCACGGTGGTGTCGCGGCTGTTCAACCAGGTGCAGCCGGACGTGGCCGCGTTCGGCCGCAAGGATTACCAGCAGCTGGCGGTGATCCGCTACTTGGTGCGTGATCTCGCCTTCCCGGTCGAACTGCTGCCGGCGGACATCGTCCGGGAACCCGATGGCCTGGCGATGAGTTCGCGCAACCAGTACCTGTCCGCGGAGGAACGCCGGGCCGCGCCGACGATCCACCGCACGCTGCTGGCGATGCGCGACGCCGCGCGTGCGGGCATGGCGCGTGCGGGCGTGGAAGCGCAGGCCCGCGCGGCGCTGGGCGCAGCGGGTTTCCTGGTCGACTACGCGGTGTTGCGCGACATTCACCTCGCCGAGCCCGACGACGGATCCGGCGCGCGCGTGGCACTCGTTGCGGCGCGGCTGGGAAGCACGCGCCTGATCGACAACCTCGAGTTCACGATCTAGCACGCACGGTGCATGCAGGCGCGACTGCGGTCGCCCTTTTGCCACTGGCTGCGGGCGCCTGGCCCGCATCCTGTAAAATCGACGCGTTCCCGCCTCCCCACGGCCCCGTCCATGCAACTGACCCTGCTCAAAGCCAAGATCCACCGCGCCACTATCACCCACGCCGAACTGCACTACGAGGGCTCGTGCGCGATCGACGGCCGCCTGCTCGACATCTCCGGCATCCGCGAGTACGAGCGCATCGAGATCTACAACGTCAACAACGGCCAGCGCTTCGCGACCTACGCGATCCGCGCCGAGGAAGGCAGCGGCATCATTTCGGTCAACGGGGCGGCCGCACATCGCGCGCAGCCGGGCGATCTGGTGATCATCTGCGCCTACGGCAGCTGCGACGAAGCCGAGGCGGAAAAGTTCAAGCCGACACTGGTCTACGTCGACCGCCAGAACGCGTTGACCCACACGAACAACTCGATCCCCGCGCAGGCGGCTTGATCTGGCGCTGACCGGATGGCGCGCGCCGCGCTACGCGCGGCCATGCCGGGCCAGCGCCCACGCCACGTGCTCGCGCACGACCGGATCGGCTTCGTCGCGGCGCGACTCCAGCGCCGCCAGCACGTCCGGTGTCGTCGGCGCGTTGCCCAGCGCGACGGCGATGTTGCGCAGCCAGCGCGCATGGCCGCTGCGTCGGATCGCCGAGCCCTCGGTGCGCTGCAGGAACTCGTCTTCCGTCCAGGCGAACAACTCGGCGAGCGTCGCCCGGTCGAGGTTGTTGCGGGCGCGGAAGTCCGGCTCGTCGGTGCGCCTGGCGAACTTGTTCCACGGACACGCCAGCTGGCAGTCGTCGCAGCCGAAGATGCGGTTGCCGATCAGCGGCCGCAGGTCCTCGTCGATGCTGCCTTCATGCTCGATGGTGAGGTAGGAAATGCAGCGCCGCGCGTCGAGCCGGTGCGGCGCGGTGATCGCGCCGGTGGGGCAGACCTCGATGCAGCGCACGCAGGTGCCGCAGTGCGCGGTGGCCGGCGGGTCGACCGGCAGCGGCAGGTCGACATAGATTTCGCCGAGGAAGAACCACGAGCCGCCGTCCTTGTCGATCAGGCAGGTGTGCTTGCCGATCCAGCCCAGGCCGGCGTTGCGCGCCAGCGCGCGCTCGAGCACCGGCGCCGAGTCGACGAACACGCGGTGGCCGAACGCACCGACCTCCTCGCCGATGCGTTCGGCCAGCTTCTGCAGCCGGCCGCGCATCAGCTTGTGGTAGTCGCGCCCCAGCGCGTAGCGCGCGACGTAGGCGCGTTGGCCGTCGGCGAGCGTGTCCCAAGCGCTGTCGTCGTCATTGCGCCCGTAGTCCAGCCCGACCGAGATCACCCGCAGGGTGCCGGGAATCAGTTCCGCCGGGCGCGAGCGCTTGTCGCCATGCCGCGCCATCCATTCCATCGACCCGTACAGGCCGTTGGCCAGCCAGTCGCGCAGGTGTTGCTCGTCGTCGCCCAGTTCGATGCCGGCGATGCCGCAGCGCTGGAAGCCGGCTTCGCGCGCGAGCAGGCGGATCCGCGCGGCGAGCGCGGGATAGTCGGGTGTGGACGGGTTGGCGGCGGACTGGGACACGGCGCGGCAAGTATAGAATCGCGGCGATGAGCGGCCCCTTTCCCCTGTACGACAATGCCGCGCTGCGAGAGGCCGAGAGGCGGGCCGCGGCGCGATCCGGGGACGATTTCACCCTGATGCAGCGCGCCGGCCTGGCCGCTTGGCACTGCGCGCTGGCGCACTGGCCGCAGGCACGGCGCATCGTGGTGGCCTGCGGTCCAGGCAACAACGGCGGCGACGGTTACGTGCTGGCCCGCCATGCCCTTGAAGCCGGGCGCGAGGTACGCGTGCTGCGGCTGCCCGGGGTGGCACCGCGCAGCGCAGTGGCGCAGCGTGCGGAGCAGGCCTGTCGCGACGCAGGCGGGCAGGTCGCTGATTTTTCCGGCGCAATCGGCGGGGCCGAGCTGGTGGTCGATGCCGTGTTCGGTATCGGCCTGGTGCGCCCGCTTGCGGATACGGCTGCGGCATTCGTCGCCGCGATCAACGATGCCGGCGCACCCGTGCTGGCGCTCGACGCACCCAGCGGCGTCGACGCCGGAACCGGCAATGTCCCCGGCGTTGCGGTCCGCGCCACGCGCACGCTGCAGTTCATCGGCGCGCACGCGGGGCTGGCTACCGGCGCCGCGCTCGATCACGTCGGCGCATGCGAGCTTGCCACGCTCGACGTGGACGATGACATGCTGCCGCCGGACTCGGCCGTCGCCG
The DNA here is from genome assembly GCF_000422305.1 of Luteimonas mephitis DSM 12574. Classification (GTDB taxonomy): domain Bacteria; phylum Pseudomonadota; class Gammaproteobacteria; order Xanthomonadales; family Xanthomonadaceae; genus Luteimonas; species Luteimonas mephitis. The sequence continues at coordinate 24,852 of NZ_AULN01000014.1, forward strand.
AAATGCTCCGTGCCAGTGACCTGCAACGCTTCCTGCCGCCGCGCCCACGCAATTCGCACAAGGGCCAATCGGGCCGCGTGCTGTGCGTCGGCGGCGACCACGGCAAGGGCGGCGCGGTGATGCTGAGTGCCGAAGCGGCGCTGCGCAGCGGCGCCGGGCTGGTCGACGCTGCAACGCGCGCAGAACACGTGCCGGCGCTGCTGTCGCGACGCCCGGAGGTGATGGCGCATGCAGTCAACGCGGCGGGGGAAATCGACGGCCTGGCAATCGCGGCAGACGTGGTCGCGATCGGCCCCGGCCTGGGCCAGGAGGAGTGGGGGAGTGCGCTGTTTTCGCGCGTGGTCGACAGCGGCAAGGCGCTGGTCATCGATGCCGATGCACTGAACCTGCTCGCGGCAAGCCCGCGCCCGCTGCATGCGGACACGGTGCTGACGCCGCACCCCGGGGAAGCGGCGCGACTGCTGGGCATCTCGACGCGCGAGGTGCAGGCCGACCGCCTCGCGAATGCGCGCGCAATGTGCGAGCGCCATGGCTGCACGGTCGTGCTCAAGGGGGCCGGCACGGTGGTCGCCGCGCCAGGACGCACGGCGCGGATCATCGATGCGGGCAATCCCGGCATGGCGGTCGGCGGCATGGGCGACGTGCTGACCGGCGTGATCGCCGCGCTGCGCGCGCAGGGCCTGGACGCATTCGATGCCGCCTGCTGCGGCGCGCTGCTGCACGGCGCAGCGGGCGATGCCGCGGCGCTGGACGGCGGCGAACGCGGGCTGCTGCCCTCCGACCTGTTCGCGCCGCTGCGGCGGCTGGCCAACCCATGAGCGAGACCATCATCGAACGTTTCCTGCCCGACGCCGAGGCGACCGATGCACTCGGCCGCGCGCTGGCGGCCACCCAGCCGGCGCAAGCGGTGGTGTACCTGCACGGCGACCTCGGCGCCGGCAAGTCCACGCTGGCGCGCGCGTGGCTGCGCGCGCTTGGCGTCGAGGGGCCGATCCGCAGCCCGACCTACACCTTGGTGGAGCGCTATCCGATTCCGGAAGGCGAGGCGATGCACCTGGACCTGTACCGGATCGCGGGCGCGGGGGAACTGGAATTCCTCGGTCTGGACGAGGCCGGCGCGGCCCTGTGGCTGGTGGAATGGCCCGAGCGCGGCGCCGGCAGCCTGCCGGTCGCCGACCTGCAGGTCGAACTGGCCGTGCGCGGGCAAGGCAGGGCCGTCCGGCTGCTCGCCATGAGCACCGCCGGGGGCGAGTGGGTTAAGCGGATGGAAATTCGGAGCGACTTGCGGCCGCTTCCTGAATAGAACCCGTAGCAAAGGCCGGCAGGCTACGGATTCATAAGGGAAAAATTGTTGCAAAACCCGCAGCTTGGTGCTTGACTAGCGCCCATGCGAGCGAAGGGGATCTCCGTCCAGCAAGTCATTCTCGGCCTGGCGCTGCTGGCAGCGCTGTGCTGGAATCTTGCGCACGCCTCTGAAATCAACAGCTTGCAGGTGTCCTCGGGCGCAACCGGAACCCGGGCCGAGATCTCGCTGGACGCACGGGTCGAGTACAGGATCCTGAGCCTGTCCAATCCGGATCGGCTGGTGGTGGACCTGCCCGGCGTCGAGCCGGTGCGCGGCCTGAAGCTGCCGGCGGCGGCCGGACTGGTGAAGGACGTCCGTACCGGGCACCCGGTGCCGGGCACGACCCGCATCGTGTTCGACCTGAGCGCGCCCGTGGTGCTGCTGAAGCCGCACTTCGAAACCGTCGCGGGCGGAGCGCGCCTGGTGCTGGAATGGCCGGGGGACAACGCCGGAGATCCGATCGCACGCATCGCCGCGGCAAGCGCATCGGTGCCGGTAACTTCCGGCAGTACGGCCACGGCCCCGCAGCCTGATCCGCCCGCGCAGGCACCGCAGCCTGATCCGGCACTCGCATCGGCGGCGGCGACCTCGCGGCTGGTCGCCTCCATCGCCGCCAACGCGGCGTCTTCCGCGCCAACTCCGCAGCCTGCCTTGTCCGGGCCTGTCCCGTCCGCACAGGCGTCCACTTCGTCGCCGGCCGTGCAGCAGGCGTCCGGCACCATCGCCACCGGCATCCCCACCCGGATCGCCACCGGCGTGCCTGCACCCGTGACCCAGCCGCAGCAGGCGTCCGCCGCAGCGGCCACCGTGGTGCCGCCTCCGCTGGCCCGTCGCAGCGGCATGCGGCCGCTGGTGGTTGCGATCGACCCGGGCCACGGGGGACAGGACCCCGGCGCAATCGGCCAGGGCGGCCGTCGCGAGAAGGATGTCACCCTGGCCGTCGGTCGCGAACTGGCGAGGCAGATCAACGCCACGCCCGGCCTGACGGCCTACATGACCCGCGACAAGGACGTGTTCATCCCGCTCAACCGGCGCGCGCAGCTGGCGCGCGCGGCCAAGGCCGACATCTTCGTCTCGATCCACGCCGACGCCGCCGAGAACCGCAGCGCATCGGGCGCGTCGGTGTACGTGCTGTCGCTCAAGGGCGCGTCGTCGCAGCGCGCGCGCTGGCTGGCCGACAAGGAAAACGCCGCCGACCTGATCGGTGGCCGCATGCCGCAGTCGGGCAACACGCTGGCCTCGGTGCTGCTCGACCTCACCCAGTCCGGGCACATGAAGGCCTCCGAGGACGCCGCGCGCCACGTGCTCGACAGCCTCGGCGACGTCGGCAACACGCGCCGCGTGGAACGCGCGAACTTCGCCGTGCTGCGGACCTCGGACATGCCGTCGATGCTGGTCGAAACCGCCTACATCTCGAACCCGACCGAAGAGCGCCTGCTCACCGACCCGGCCTACCAGCGCAAGCTGGCGACCGCGATCCTGCGCGGCGTCGACACCTACTTCCTGCGCCAGCCGCCGCCGGGCACGCTGTACGCGGCGCGCGCCTCGGCGCAGGCCGATTCCGGAGCGGGCGGAAGTCCCTGAAGGCAAGCGCGTCTCGCCGCGGATCTACGCGGACAAGTACGGATAAGACATTTCTGGTTTTCGCTTGGCCTTTGCCTGATTTCAGGATGAAGGGAGCTTCGGCTTCCTGCCGGATCACACGCGCTGCCGCAACCTGATGGATTCCGGCGCGGCCGGCAGGCCGTCGGGGCAAATGTCCAGGGTATCCGCCTGGCGGCGAATCCCTCCTCCCTGATTTTGCCCCGACGGCCTGCCGGCCGCGCCGGGGCGATCAAATCGCAGGCTGGCCGGGACATCGAGCCTTTGCCTTTCGCTTGCAATACGGCCACAGCGCAGCTCGGAACGCGGGTGCGGTTGCCCTCGGGTGCGAAATCAGGGAGGAGGCGTCGGCCACAGGCCGGCGCCGGAGGACATTCGCACGCGAGGGCAACAGCACCCGGCGCCCCGCCGTCCAACGGACGCAGCACTTTCCTCCCCGGAAGAAGATCGTTCCCGAGAGGAATATTTCGTACCCCCAGCGAGCGCACCTGCTTTCCGCCATATCGGAGCTGATCGGCCCCGATCCGTGGCGAGACCCAGGGCTTCGCCCGATCCCCCACGATGCAAGCCCGTGGCCGTTATCATTGCCATGGTGAGCATCCACCAGCTTCCCGACACCCTGATCAACCAGATCGCCGCCGGCGAGGTCGTCGAGCGGCCTGCGTCCGTGGTCAAGGAGCTGGTCGAGAACGCGCTCGACGCCGGCGCGCGCCGGGTCGACATCGACCTGGAGGAAGGCGGCGTGCGGCTGATCCGCATCCGTGACGATGGCGGCGGCATCGCGCCCGATGAGCTTCCGCTCGCGGTATCGCGGCATGCGACCAGCAAGATCGCGTCGCTCGACGACCTCGAGGCCGTCGCCACGCTCGGCTTTCGCGGCGAAGCCCTGCCGTCGATCGCCTCGGTCAGCCGCTTCATGCTGTCCTCGCGCCGCGACGACGCCGCGCATGGCGCCAGCCTGCAGGTCGACGGCGGGAAGGTCGGCGCGGTGGCGCCGAAACCGCATCCGCGCGGCACCACGGTCGAGGTGCGCGACCTGTTCTACAACGTGCCGGCGCGGCGCAAGTTCCTGCGCGCCGAACGCACCGAACTCGGACACGTCGAGGAATGGCTGCGCTCGCTGGCGCTGGCGCGCCCGGACGTCGAGCTGCGTGTGTCCCACAACGGCAAGCCGTCGCGCCGCTACAGGGGCGACGGGCAATCGGGTCTCCCGGGCATGTCGTCCGGCGAGCGTCTCGGGGAAACGCTGGGCGAGGAGTTCGCCAAACACGCACTGCGCATCGAACACGAGGGCGCCGGCCTGCGCCTGCATGGCTGGATCGCGCAGCCGGTGTATTCGCGCGCCAGCGCCGACCAGCAATACCTGTACGTCAACGGCCGCAGCATCCGCGACCGCAGCGTGGCCCACGCGGTGAAGCAGGCCTACGCCGACGTGCTGTTCCACGGTCGCCAGCCGGCCTATGTGCTGTTCCTCGAGCTCGACCCCACCCGCGTCGACGTCAACGTCCATCCGGCCAAGCACGAGGTGCGCTTCCGCGATGCGCGACTGGTGCATGATTTCGTCTATCGCACGCTGCAGGGCGCGCTCGCCGAAACGCGCGCCGGCGCAGGTGTCGCGGTCTCGACCGGCGCTTCCCAGCCGCCGGGAATGGAAGCCGCATCGGCTGGGGCGCTGCCGCCCTGGGCCATGCGTGCACCGCAGCCCGACCTGTCGCTGCGCGTCGACGAAGCCCGGTCCGCCTACGTGCAGCTGTACGCGGCGCCCGGCGCGGCGGTCGCGCCAGGACACGATGTGGCGGCGCCGATGCTGCCGCCGGTCGCGGACGAACGCGTCCCGCCGCTGGGCTACGCCATCGCGCAGCTGCACGGCATCTACGTGCTGGCCGAAACCGGCGACGGCCTGATCGTGGTCGACATGCACGCCGCGCACGAGCGCATCGGCTACGAGAAGCTCAAGTCCGCACACGACGGCGAAGGCCTGCGCACCCAGCCATTGCTGGTGCCGCAGGCCGTGGCAGTGAGCGAGCGCGAGGCGGACGTTGCCGAACGCGAGGCCGCCACGCTCGCCGACCTGGGATTCGAACTCTCGCGCACCGGCCCGCAGTCGCTGCTGCTGCGCAGCGTGCCGGCACTGCTTGCGCACGGTGACACCGAGGCCCTGCTGCGCGACGTCCTCGCCGACCTGCGCGAGCACGGCGAAAGCCTGCGCATCCGCGCCGCGCGCGACGAACTGCTGTCGACCATGGCCTGCCACGGCGCGGTCCGCGCCAACCGGCGGCTGACCATCCCCGAGATGAACGCGCTGCTGCGCGAGATGGAAGCCACCGAGCGCTCGGGCCAGTGCAACCACGGTCGTCCGACGTGGGCGCGCTTCACCCTGCCCGAGATCGACCGCTGGTTCCTGCGAGGACGTTGACGATGCGCAAGCAATTGACCCTGGGGCTGGCGCTCGCCGGCTGCGTACTGACCTTTGCCGGCTGCAGCGATTCGCCGCAGGCGCCTGCCGGAGACACGATGATGCAACCCGATGCAAGTTTCATGGCCGAAGAGAATGCCTGGCGCGCAAAACGCGACGAAAGCCTGCGCAAGCCCGATGGCTGGACAAGCCTGATCGGCCTGCACTGGATCGAACTCAAGGCGCATTTCGTCGGCAGCGATGCGACCAGCGGCATCCGGCTGGCCAAGGGTCCGCCGAAACTGGGCCTGCTGCAGCAGGAAGGAGAGCGGATCTTCTTCACCCCCGAGAAGGGCGTGGCGATGACGCTCGACGGGCAGCCGCTGACCAGGCGCGTGGAGTTGCACGACGACATGTCCGAAGCGCCCAGCGTCATCGGCTTCGATGAGGGCAAGGGCCTGGTTACCCTGATCAAGCGCGACGGACGCCATGCGCTGAGGGTCAAGCACGCGGATGCGGAAACCCGCACGCAGTTCGCCGGCCTCGACTACTGGCCGGCCGATCCGTCGTGGAAGATCACCGGCAAGTTCGTCCCCAATCCCCCGGGCAAGACGATCGCGGTGGCCGACATCATCGGTTCGATCAACGAGGAGCCGAGCCCCGGCGCGGTGGAGTTCCAGCGCGACGGCAAGACCTGGCGCATCGACGCGCTCGACGAAGGCGACGGCCGCCTGTTCCTGGTGTTTGCCGACCGCACCAACGGCCACGGCAGCTACGGTGCCGGCCGCTTCGTGTACGCCGACAAGCCCGATGCCGCCGGCAACGTCGTGGTCGACTTCAACCAGGCCTACAACCCGCCATGCGCATTCACCGCGTTCGCGACGTGCCCGCTGCCGCCGCCGGAGAATCGCCTCGACCTGGCGGTCATGGCGGGCGAGAAGAAATACGTCGGAGCGGCGCATTGAACATGTTCGATGGCCGCAAGGCATCGGGGATACGGCCATCGCAGCCGATGCTCCGCAAGTCCTGGATCACTGCCGTCATCGCCATCGCCTCCGGCCTGGCCTGCGCGCAGGTGCCGTTGGCCGAGGCGCCCGCGCCCGTTGCCGAGCCGGAGATCGTGTTCGTGCCGCCCGGGGATTCGCCGCTGCCGCTGCTGTGGCAGGTGTCGGACGCCGACAACACGGTCTACCTGCTGGGTTCCTTCCACCTGCTCAAGCCGGACGACTACCCGCTGTCGGGCGACGTCAACGACGCGTTCGCCGATGCCGAGGCGGTGTTCTTCGAGCTGCCGCCGGAAGAAATGAACTCGCCGCAGCTTCCGGTGCAGATGATGCAGGCCGCGGTGCGCACCGATGGCACCACGCTCGACAGCCAGCTGCCGCCGGAGACCGCCGCGCGCCTGCGCGACTGGCAGGCTGCCAATGCCGTTGCACTCCAGGCATCCGGGCTGACCCCCCAGCGGATGCAGATGTTCGAGCCGTGGTTCGTCGGCCTGATGATCAGCATGACCGAGATGGGCAAGCAGGGCCTGGACCCGAAGCTGGGCCTGGACCAGCACTTCATCGCCGCCGCCGGCTTCGCCGGCAAGCGCACCGGCGGCTTCGAGACCGCCGCGCAGCAGATCGCACTGCTCGACGGCATGGACAGGGACGAGCAGTTGCAGTTCGTCGACGAGGCCTTGTCGCAGGCCGCCAACGACGACCTGCAGGTGCTGCACGCTTACTGGCGCGCCGGCGACGCCGACGCGATCTGGAACGAGATGGGCGTCGACATGCGCGACCGGTTCCCGAAGCTGTACCGGCACATCAACGTCGAGCGCAACGACGCCTGGCTGCCGAAGATCGAGCAGTTGCTGGCAGCGCCGGGGACCGACGACACACTGGTGGTGGTCGGCGCCCTGCACCTGCTCGGCGAGGATGGCGTGGTGGAGAAGCTGCGCGCGAAGGGTTACCAGGTCGAGCGCATCTGTTCGATGTGCAAGCCGGTGGCGAACGCGGGCGGCTCCGCGAAATGAGGCCGGGCGACTGGCGTCGATTGGCCCGGCAGGGCGGATCGGGCGTGATCCTGCGGCATCCGATGTGCTGGTGGTGGCCGTGAGTGAACCGGCCCAGGTCTACGCGCGCGCCATCGAAGCGTTGAACCGCGGGCAGTGGCAGGAGGCCAGAAGCCTCGGCTCGCAGTTGCTCCAGCAAGCCCCGGACCATGCCGGCGTCCACTTTGTCGCGGGCGTCGCGGCCCTGCAGCTGCAGCAGTTGCGCGATGCGATCACGTTTCTCAGGCGGGCGACGATCCTCAATCCACGGCGTGCGGATTACTTCGCCCAGCTGGCGCGGGCGTTCGCCACGGCCCGCCTGCTCAACGAGGCATGCCAGGCGGCGGATGCGGCGTTCCTGCTGTCCCCGGAAGATCCGCTGACCCTCGATACGCTGGGTGTCATCTTCAGCCAGGCCCATGCCCATGCCAAGGCCGCGCAGGTGTTCCGCAAGGCCGCCAGCCTGATGCCGGCGCAGGCGGGGTACCGCTTCAATCTGGCGACTTCGTTGATGTACTCGGGAGATATCGAAGCCGCCGAGCGCGAATACGAAGCCTGTATCTCCCTCGACCCGACTTGCTGGAAGGCGCACCTCGCGCTGTCACAGCAGCGCCGGCAGTCGCCGGGTTCGAACCATGTCGATGCGCTTGAGACGCTGTTGGCTGAACACGATGCAGTGCCGGAAGCCCGTCTTTACCTGAATCTGGCGCTGGCCAAGGAACGCGAGGACCTGGGCCAGTACGCGAAGGCGTTCGGGCACTACGTGCAGGGGAAAGGTTCGCAGCGATCGCAACGCGCCCGTTCGGTGGAGCGCGACCGGGAGATGTTCAAGGCTTTGATGTCGGTTCCCGGGCCGCGGCCGGGTGAGCGGGGCAGTAAAAGCGCGGAGCCGATCTTCATCTTCGGCATGCCGCGCTCTGGAACCACGCTGGTCGACCGGATCCTGTCGAGCCATTCGCAGGTTCGTTCCGCCGGAGAGCTGCAGGAATTCGGGCTGGTGCTGAAGCGCATGTCCGGAAGCCGCACCAACCATCTGCTGGACGCCGACACGATCACGCGTGCGGCGAACGTCGACATGGAACTGCTGGGCGACCGGTATGTCGAGAGTACGCGGCCGGCCGGAACCGGCGTGGCGCCGCGCTTCATCGACAAACTCCCGCACAATTTCCTCTATGCGGGATTCATTGCCAGGGCCTTGCCGAATGCGAGGATGATCTGCCTGCGCCGCGATCCGATGGATACGTGCCTGAGCAACTTCCGGCAGCTGTTTGCGCTCAAGTCCCCTTACTACGACTACTCGTTCGACCTGATGGATACCGGGCGGTACTACATCCTGTATCGCGAGCTGATCGCCCACTGGCACCGTGCCATGCCGGGCAGGATCCTTGAAATCAGCTACGAGGCGATCGTCGACGATCTGGAAGCCAGTGCCAGGGAGTTGCTGGGATTCTGCGGGCTCCCCTGGGAAGATGCCTGCCTGGCGTTCGAAGAGAACCAGGCGCCGGTCGCCACGGCCAGCGCGGTGCAGGTGCGCGAGCCCATCAACCGGAAGTCCGTCGGGCGCTGGCGTCGCTACGAGAACGAGCTTGCGGAGCTGCGCGAGCTGCTTCGCGGTGCAGGCATCGAAGATTGATCAGGCATCGCCCGCGGCGGACAGCATCACGATGCAGTCGACCGGGCACGCCGGCACGCACAGTTCGCAGCCGGTGCACAGGTCTTCGATGACCACGTGCATCTGTTTCGAGCCGCCGATGATGGCGTCGACCGGGCAGGCCTGGATGCACTTGGTGCAGCCGATGCAGTCGGCTTCCACGACCAGCGCAACCATCGCCGGCTTGTGCTCGCCGCGACTGCGGTCATGGGGTTTTGCCGGCACGCCGAGCACGCGTGACAACGCCAGTGCGCCGGCGTCGCCGCCCGGCGGACAGCGATCGATGTCCGCCTGTCCCGCCGCCATCGCCTCGGCGTACGGCCGGCAGCCGGCGTAACCGCATTGGCCGCATTGGGTTTGCGGCAGCAGGCGGTCGAGTCGTTCGGTCAGGGAACTGGACATGCAGATCGGATGGCGACTTGCCCCAAGTGTCTTGTTCTCTTCGAGGCGTCAACTTGCTTCATTGCTTGCAGGCGCGAATGGGGCAGCCGGCCTTCATGCGCGGGCGGCTTCGCGCAAGGCCGTCGCGACCCCGTTGGTGGAATCGCGCAGGCGCCTACCGGACCGGCATGCCGGGCTGTGCGCCCTCATCGACTGCCAGCAGCGCCAATTGCCCGGCGTCGAACCCGGCCGACAGGATCATGCCTTCGCTGACGCCGAAGCGCATCTTGCGTGGCGCGAGGTTGGCGATGAACACCACGTTGCGGCCCACCAGCGCCTCCGGTTCGCCGTAGCTGGCGCGGATGCCGGAGAAGATCTGGCGCTTGCCCAGTTCGCCGGCGTCGAGTTCGAAGCGCAGCAGCTTGTCGGAACCGTCGACCAGTTCGCAGGCCAGCACCTTGCCGACGCGCAGGTCGAGCTTGGCGAAGTCGTCGATGCCGATGATGGCAGGCATCGACCCGGCTTCCGCATGAGCGGCGGGGGCTGCGACAGGCGTTTTCGCTGCAACCGCAGTCGCGGCTCCCGCCGCTCCCGCGACAGCTTCCGGCTTCCCGGCGGGCTTCAGGTCTTCCTTGCTGGCTTCGGTCATGGCGGCAATCTGCTTCGGGTCGATGCGGGTAAACAACGGTGAGTACGCGCGGATGGCGTGGTCGAGCAGCGGTGCATCGAGGTCGCTCCACGTCGCCAGTGGTGCATCGAGGAACTCCTCGATGTCGCGCGCCATGGCCGGCAACACCGGCCGCAGCGCGCCGGCCAGCACGCGGAACAGGTTCAGCCCCTGCGTGCACACCGCATGCAGGTCGGCGTCGGCGCCTTCCTGCTTGGCCAGCACCCACGGCTTGCGCTCGTCGATGTAGCGGTTGGCTTCGTCGGCCAGCGCCATCGCCAGGCGCAGCACGGTTGCCGGTTCGTTGCGCTCGTAGGCGTCGCGGATCGACGCGAGCGCGGCAATGAAGCGTGCATACATGTCCGGTTCGGGCAGCGCGGAAGCGAGGCGACCGCCGAAACGCTTGTCGATGAAGCCGGCGCAGCGGCTGGCGAGGTTGACGAACTTGCCGACCACGTCCGAGTTCACCCGCGCGACGAAATCCGACAGGTTGAGGTCGAGGTCGTCGACCCCGCCCGAGGACTTGGCCGCGTAGTAGTAGCGCAGCGCTTCGGCCGGCAGGCCGCTGTCGAGCCAGGTACGCGCCATCACGAAGGTGCCGCGCGACTTCGACATCTTGGCGCCGTCGACGGTCAGGTAGCCGTTGACGTGCAGGCGCGTGGGCACGCGCATGCCTGCGCCACGCAGCACCGCGGGCCAGAACAGGCCGTGGAAATTGACGATGTCCTTGCCGATGAAATGGTGCAGTTCGGCTTCGCTGCCGGGCGCCATGAACTCGAAGAAATCCGCGCCATTGCGTTCGCACAGCGCCTGGAAGCTGCTGAGGTAGCCGATCGGCGCGTCCAGCCAGACGTACAGGAACTTGCCCGGGTGGCCGGGGATCTCGAAACCGAAGTAGGGCGCGTCGCGCGAGATGTCCCAGGCGCGCAGGCCGCCTTCGCCGTCCAGCCATTCCTGCAGCTTGGCCTTGACGCCCGGCACGGCCACGTCGCCCGCGAGCCACTCGCGCAGGAACGCTTCGAACTGGCCGACTTCGAAGAAGAAGTGCTCGGACTCGCGCAGTTCCGGTGTCGCACCGCTGACGACGGAGTAGGGCGACTTGAGTTCGGTCGGCGAATAGGTCGCGCCGCAATGCTCGCAGTTGTCGCCGTACTGGTCCGGCGTGCCGCAGTTGGGGCAGATGCCCTTGACGTAGCGATCGGGCAGGAACATGCCGCGCACCGGATCGTAGAGCTGCGCGACCGAGCGCCGCGAGATGTGGCCGTTGTTGTCGAGCTTGCCGTAGATCGCCTCGGTCAGCGCGCGGTTGCCGGCCGAATGGGTGGAGTCGTAGTGGTCGAAGGCGACGCCGAACGCGGCGAAATCGCGCTCGTGCCCGGCCTGGATGGCGGCGATGAACCGCTCCGGCGTGGTGCCGGCCTTCTCCGCGGCGAGCATGATCGGCGTGCCGTGGGTGTCGTCGGCGCAGACGAAATGCGCGGTTCCGCCGGCCATTCGCCGCGCGCGCACCCAGATGTCCGCCTGGATGTAGCCCACCAGGTGGCCCAGGTGCAGCGGGCCGTTGGCGTAGGGCAGGGCGCTGGTGACAAGGGCGTTGCGGGGCATGGTGGTCATGGTGGCAGGCGACCGGTGATTATCGCATGGCGGGCCGGGGCGGCACCCCGGTGCCCTCGTAGGAGCGGCCCATGGCCGCGAGCTCTTGTTCAATCACCATCATCGTCGACAAAGAGCTCGCGGCCATGGGCCGCTCCTACAGGGGCTGGAGTTCGCGGGCGATGACCCTGAAACGAAATGACCCGGCCGAAGCCGGGTCACGATGTTTCGAGCAGGCGGGAAGACTGCGCTACTCGCGCACCCACACCTGCTGCCGGCAAATGAAGGCGATGCAGCCGGACATGCCGAGCTTCTTGCCGCCTTCGAGCAGCTCCACTTTCGACTTGTAGGTCTTGCCCTTGGCGGGATCGAGCACGGTGCCGCCGCTCCACTCGTCGCCGTCCTTCTTCAGGCCCCAGAGGATGGTCATGCCCTTCACCGGCTTGTCCTTGTTGGCGCCCTTGCACTTGTCGCAGGTCGGGTTGGGGCCGCGGTCGGACTGCAGGACCTCGACCACCGTGCCCTGCAGCGTGCCGTTCGCGGCCTGGGTGATCTCGACGATCGACTTCACCTTGCCGGTTTCGTCATCGATGGTTTTCCAGCGGCCAGTCGGGGAGCTTTGGGCGGAGGCCGCCATGGCCAGCACCAGCAGCGGCAGGGCGACGAGGGTTGCAAACAGTGACTTGCGCATGGATTCGCTCCGGAGTTGAGGGGTGACCCGATCCTGGGTGCTCGCTTCACACCCGCAGCGGGTTTTATACCGCATCGCGCGGCACAGGGGATGGGCGACGCTCCAGTCCGTTCAGGGCGCGAAAAAAAGCCCCGCCAGAGACGGGGCTTTGATTTCAAACCAATGTTCGGGGCCGGTTACTTGGCGCCGAACATGTACTTGGCTTCCATGTAGTACGCCCGTCCATAGACGTCGTAGTTATTGCCATTGTAGGGAGCGCCGCTGGTGCCCGGATAGCTCCAGTCCATCGGAGGCATCTTGTCGAACAGGTTGTTGACCATGAACGACAGCTGCAGCTGCGGGATCGGGTTGTAGCCGAGGCTGAGGTTCCAGCTGATGTGCGACGGCCCCTTGCCTGCCCGGTTGCCGCCATAGCCCTTGTCCGTGATCTGGGCGGCATAGTTCGGTGTGAACGCGAACCAGTTGGCGTAGAGCGTGGTGTTGAACTGGGACTTGGTCCAGCTGAGCGAGGCATCGGCCTTGCGCACCGGGTCCGAACTCCAGTACGGATCGTTGATCAGGTCGATAATTGGATCACCGGCGTACTGCTGGTACTCGTGCTTCAGGTTCTCGGTGAAGGAGCTGCGGGCCAGGAACGAGCCAAGATTCGCGGTATCCCACTGGTAGGTCGCAGCGAGGGTCACGGCGTTGAGGGTCTCGTTCGACACGTTGATCTTCTGCGTGAAGATCTCGGTGATGAAGCCCTGCGCATTGCGGGTGACCTGCGACAAGGCGGCCTGGCACAGCGCCGAGTTGATGTCGTCGATGCCGGTCCGGCAGCGGTAGTCCTGCAGCGACAGGGCATTGGCGCTTTGCTGGGTGACCTCGTCGTCGATGTCCCAATGCAGGTAGTCGACGCTGATGGACATCCGCTCGACGGGAGACCAGACCGCGCCTGCGCTCCAGACCTTCGCGTTGATCGGATCGAGGTCCGGGTTGCCGGACTGGGTGCCGAAGAACTGGCGGCTGGAGAACTGGTTGGGGCAATTTTCAACCGCGTCGGGCCCGAAGCCGGCCAGCGAGCACTGGTAGTAGTCGACAACCGACGAGTAGTAGCCGCTTTCGCCCATGAACATGTCGGACAGCGTCGGTGCCTTGAACGCGGTGCCGTACTTGCCGCGGAGCAGCAGGGTGTCGATCGGGCGGAATTCCAGGCCGAGGCTGTAGGTGGGCTTGGATACCGTGTTGCCGGCCGCCTTGAAGGCGTCATAGCGACCCGATGCCGTGACCGTCAGCATGTCCCAGACCGGCAGGCGGATTTCTGCCGTACCTGCATAGCGGGTGCGATCGCCGCCACCGGCCACTGACGTCTGGCCCCAGATGTCGCCGTTGAGGAAGCCCGGAGCCGGGGAGTAATCCCACTTCTGGCTGCCGCCTTCCAGCGCGATCGCGATGCCTGCATCGCCACCAGGCAGGGAGAACAGTGCGCTGTTGGTGACCTGCGCGCGCAGCATGTTGTCGGACGTCTTGCTCTTCGAAGTCGCGAACCCGGTGATGCTCCTGAAATCCTCAACCGGCATGATGGTGTAGAAGGCGCCGTAATTGGGCTGGAACACCGGATACGCGCCGTAATACGGATCAAGCCCGAGCTGCGGTCCGAGCACGTGGTCCTGGAAGTAGTCGTCCATCGGGCCGGCGAACCGCACCCAGCTGGTCTCGTCCAGGTCGTACTGGGTCCGGGTGAAGCCGATGTCGTAATCCCATTCGCCGCCGAACGTGCCGTCCACGCCGAACGTGACCGCGTAGGACTTGCTCTTGTCGTTGCTCATGGTGTTGCGGAAGCCGCCGGGGCCCATGTCCTCGGGCGTGAAGGCGCGCTGCAGGTTGAGGAAGTCATCCAGGTCCGGGTCGTAGAAGTAACCCCACTTCACGCTGGTGCCCCACCATGTGAAGTTGGAACCCACGTGGTAGCTGGTCTTTTCCTGGTTGAGCAGCACATCGCCGTACAGCTGGGCGTTGTCGTTGATGTCGAAGGTCGCGTGGCTGTAGACCTGCGTGCTCTTCTTCTCGTTCATGATGGTCCGGTAGCCCGGCGTGAACATCGAACCGCAGTAGTTCTCGTCGCCGAAACCGGGGCGCGTCTGCAGGCCCTCGGTGCCACCGAACCCGCTGGTGACGTTGGCGCAGTTGGCCGGATCCATGAACTTGTAGCTGGTGAACGGGCTGAAGACCAGGTAGTCGCGGCTGGCAAGCGGGGCGCTGTAGCCGTTGACGTTGAACTGCTTGGTCCGGTCACGCTGGTAGCCCCAGATCGGGTCGCGCTCCTGGTGCTGGAGGCCGAAAAGACCGTTGAAACGGCCATCGTCGCTGCCAAAGCCGTGGGAGAGCGTGACCCGGGTGCTGGCGCCGCCGCCGTGAGCATACCAGCCGCCGCGCACGTTGAGCACGGTGCCGTCCATCCGCTTCTTGAGGATGATGTTGATGACGCCGGCGATCGCGTCCGAGCCGTACAGGGAGGACTGGCCGCCGGGCAGGATCTCGATGCGGTCCACGAGGTCGACGGGGATGCCGCTGATGTTGTTGAAGGTGGAACTGCCGTTGTACAGGGCGGGATAGTTGGCCATCGGCCGGCCGTCGATCAGGTATTTCACATAGCCCGGATCCAGGCCGAACAGGCTGAGCGTCTCGGCGCCCTGCGTGAAGGAGGCCGAGGTCTGCGCGCCCTGGATGCCGCCGGTGGCGAACGAGCTCTTCTGCAGGACATCGGTCACGCTGTTGAAGCCGCGGGCCTGGATGTCTTCGGCGGTGATGGTCAACACCGGCGTCGCGGTTTCGATCTGCGAGGTGGGGATGAGCGAACCGGTGACGACGACCTTGTCGAGGGTCTTGGCGTCGTCCGGCGCTGTAGTCGCTGCGTCCTGCGCGAAGGCGGAGCCCGCCAGCGGCAGTGCCAGCGCTGCGAACAGTGCTGTGCTCAGGCGGCTGCGGGTAGGTGAAGCAGTCTTGCGTCGTGACATCTTTGTTTCCCCCAGAATGTTAATAAAAACAATGCTTTGCGCGGCATTGAGCCGGTTTCGGAATGGCCCTGTGTCATCCCCGAGCTGAAACTAACACAAATGTAACGAGGGTTGTCACGGCTGACTGTCGAAAGGCAGGCCGACTTTCCAGCCGGCCCGGAGCGTGGCTGGTTTTGCCCGCAGTCCCCAGGCGAGGGCGGCGCTAAACTTGTGGGCCGCCGTTGAAGGAGCCGTCTGTTGAACACCCACCGGAGGGTCAGCGCCCACGCCGTCCAGCCCAGCCTCAGCCCGCTGCCGCGGGTCCGCAACATCATCGCCATCGGTTCGGGCAAGGGCGGGGTCGGCAAGTCGACCACGGCCGTGAACCTGGCCCTGGCGCTGGCCGCCGAGGGTGCCCGGGTCGGGGTGCTGGACGCGGATGTGTATGGCCCGAGCATCCCGACGATGCTCGGCCTGTCGGGCCGTCCCGACAGCCCGGATGGCAAGACGATCGAGCCGATGCGGGCGCACGGGATCGAGGCGATGTCGATCGGGCTGCTGGTCGAACAGGACACGCCGATGATCTGGCGCGGACCGATGGCGACCTCGGCGCTCACGCAGCTGCTCGGCGAGACCCTGTGGGGTGGCGTCGACGGCGAACTGGACTACCTGCTCATCGACCTGCCGCCGGGTACCGGCGACATCCAGCTGACCCTGGCGCAGAAGATCCCGGTGGCCGGCGCGGTGATCGTGACCACGCCGCAGGATGTGGCCACGCTGGACGCGAAGAAGGCGCTGAAGATGTTCGAGAAGGTGCAGGTGCCGGTGCTGGGACTGGTCGAGAACATGGCCGTGCACGTCTGCACGAACTGCGGCCACGCAGAGCACATCTTCGGCCAGGGCGGCGGCGAGCGGATGGCCGCGACCTATGGCGTGCCGCTGCTGGGTTCGCTGCCGCTGGAGACCGGAATCCGCGAGCAGGGCGATGCCGGCACCCCGATCGTCGCGGCGATGCCCGGGTCGGCTGCGGCCGACGCCTACCGGCAGCTTGCCCGCAACGTCATCGCCGAACTGGACAAGCGCCCGCGCGCGGCGATGCCGATTTCCGCGTCGCTGCTGTAGGTCGGGGCTACGCCCCCGCCGGCAGGGTTGCGTCAGCATCCCGCCCGTCCCAGCAGCGCCCAATGGGCGCGATGGCTTTATCGGCGAAGCCTGGTCGCGCCCATGGGGTGCTCCTGCGGAGCAAGGCGTTGCCCCTACAATGTCCCGCTTCATTGACCTGCATCCGGGATCTTCTCCAAATGAGCATCAAGAGCGACCGCTGGATCCGCCGCATGTCCGAACAACACGGCATGGTCGAACCGTTCGAACCTCACCAGGTCAAGCACGCCGCAGACGGCCACCGCATCGTCAGCTACGGCACCTCCAGCTACGGCTACGACGTGCGCTGCTCGCGCGAATTCAAGGTCTTCACCAACATCAATTCCACCATCGTCGACCCCAAGGCGTTCGACCCGGGCAGCTTCGTCGACATCGAGTCGGACGTGTGCATCATCCCGCCGAACTCCTTCGCGCTGGCGCGCACGGTGGAGTTCTTCCGCATTCCGCGCGACGTGCTGGTGGTGTGCCTGGGCAAGAGCACCTACGCCCGCTGCGGGATCATCGTCAACGTGACCCCGCTCGAACCCGAATGGGAAGGCCACGTGACCCTGGAGTTCTCCAACACCACGCCGTTGCCGGCCAAGATCTATGCCGGCGAGGGCGTGGCGCAGATGCTGTTCTTCCAGTCCGACGAGGTGTGCGAGACTTCCTACAAGGACCGCGGCGGCAAGTACCAGGGGCAGACCGGGGTGACGCTGCCGCGCACCTGATCCACGTGCACATGACCGTGTAATCCAAACCAACCAGGCAGAGGGGAAACAGATGGACGAACAGAATCCTTATCGCGGGCCGGATGCGGCGGTAGCCGAGTTTTCTTCGGGCGATGAACTGGCCGGGCGCGGTGCGCGGCTCGGGGCCGCGATCATCGACGCCATCATCCTGATGGTGATCGTGATGCCGCTGATGTACATGGGTGGCTACTGGACGACGGCGATGGCGGCGGCCCAGGCTGGCGAGCAGGTTGGCCTGGGAACCACGCTGATGTGGGCGGTGGTCGGGCTGGTGGTCTTTGCGATCGTGCAGGGCATTCCGCTCAATGCAAGCGGCCAGACGTGGGGCAAGAAGGTGTTGAAGATCAAGATCGTCGACATGCAGGGCGGCAAGCCGCCGCTTGGGCGTTTGCTGGGCCTGCGCTACTTTCCGGTCCAGCTCGCGAGCAATATTCCCCTGCTCGGACCGGTGGTCGCGCTCGTGGACGTGCTGATGATCTTCCGCAACGACCGCCGCTGCGGCCATGACCTGATCGCCGGCACCCGCGTGGTGCACGCCGACTGAGTCCTGCGCAAGCTGGAAACCACGAAGCCCCGGGGTGTGAACTCCGGGGCTTCTTCGTTGTGGCGGCGATGTGGTCCTGCGTCAGGTTCGGGTGCGTGTTGTTGTTCGATCGCGCGCGCCGTCGCGACCTTACGGGCCCGCTGCGGGCCGCAGGCCTTCGGGCCGACGGAAGCCGCGGTCACTTCGCCGGTGTGGCGGAACCCGTACCCGCCGGCTGCCACAGCTTCGCCTCCGCCTTGCCGCCCATCATCTGCGCGCGCACCAGCGGCACCGGCGGGCCGCCGTAACCGAGGAACTGGTCGTGGAAGGCGCGCCAGGCGCTGCGGCCGCCGCGGGTCGAGGTCCAGTCCTGGCGCAGTTGCATGATCATCAGCTTGCCCATCGTGTAGTTGAGGTAGGCCGGGTCGTAGGTGCCGCGTGCGGCCTGCTGGCGCGCGTTGCCGGGGTCCTGGAAAGCCTTGTCGCGGAACATCTGCTCCGACTGCGCCACGGTCATGCCGCCGGTGTGCAGGCCGATCGCGGAGACGAAGCGCACGTCGCGCAACAGCGCGTTGCCGAGCTGGCCGATGTGGACTTCCGGAGTGGCGCCGTCGAGCCCGGCGTCGAACATCATCTCCTCGGCATAGTGCGCCCAGCCCTCGGCGAACGCGTAACCGACGAACAGCTGGCCGAACGTCCAGTCGGCGCGGTTGGAATGCAGGAACTGCAGGAAATGCCCCGGCCAGACCTCGTGCGCCGAAGTGAACAGCAGGTCGTCCTTGCCGGGCACGTACGCGTCCTGCTCGGCCTTCGGCCACGACGGGTCGGGCGGGGCGATGTAGTACACCGACGGCAGGTTCTTCTCGTACGGGCCGGGGATCTCGATGTAGGCGAAGTTCCAGCGGTTGAACGGCGGCGCCTCGGCGACTTCGGCCTGCTCGGTGCCGGGGATGCTGACCAGGTCCTTGTCGAGGATGAACTGGCGCAGCCCGGCCAGCTGCTTGCGCGCGCCTTCCACTGCGCCGCCTTCGGGCTTGTCGGCGTTGGCTTTCGCCACGCAGGCCTGCAGCGACTGCCCCTTGGCGAACTGCCCGCAGGCGGACTCGAGCGCAGCCAGGTTGCGCGCCAGGTCGGCCTCGCCGATCGCTTTCAACCGGTCCAGCGGGATGTCGACGCGCTCGGTGGCCGACAGCATCCGCGAGAACCTGTCCGCGCCGAGCGCGAAGTCCTGCGTGGCAGTGGGTTTCAGCGTGGCGAACCAGTCCGCCATGCCTTGCGCGGCCTTGACAGCGGCGGCGTTGCTGGCCTTGAAGCGTGCCTGCAGCGCGGCGTCGTCGACGCCGGCGAAGATTGCGGGCACCGAGTCGCGGAAGAACTCCGCATAGCCCTTGAAGGTGTTGGCGCCCAGGTCGACATAGGTCGCAGGCAGCGGCGGCTTCAGGTTGCCGCGGATCTGTTCGATCGCCTTGGGCAGCGCCTCCTGGTACTGCACGAACGCGGCCATGCGCTGCGGCAGCGGTGCGTACTGGCGGGTGAGGTACATGCTCGGCGACAGGTCGCCGGTGTACAGCCCCGGATTGCTGTGCGCAAAGCCCGACTCCTCGAGCCAGAACAGCTGGGCGTCGATCACCGCCAGCACGTAGTCGCGCTGGAAGCGCTGGGTGTCGTCCAGCCCGGGCTTGCCCGGCGCAGCGTCGGTGAACGCGGCGATGGTGTCGCGCTGCGCGTGCAGCCAGCCAATCGTGGCCTGCATCGATTCGGGGCTGTAGTCGGGCAGCCGGCCGTCGAACTCGTGCTTGCCCGCGTTGGCGGCGAAGACCGGGAAGAATTCGAAGTACTGCTCGATGAAACCGTCGACGGCCGGCTGCCACGCTGCATCGCCGGGAGTGCTGGCGGCAGCGTCCTGCGGGGCTGCCGGCGGCGTCGCGACCGGCTGCGGCGAGGGCTGGCGATCACAGCCGGCGAGCATGGCGACGGCGAGCGCGGCGGACAGGGTGACGGTCGGGATCGTGCGCATGGACGGCTCCAGGGGCGGTCAGGGCGAGCGGGAAGAAGCGTGCGGCTGCATGGCGCAGCCGGGGCGATCAGGCGCGAAGGTACTCGTTGAGCACGTTGATGCGTTCGACCAGCGCCTCCGGCGTGTACGGCCGCGCGGCGACCCGGCCCCACACCGGCGCCGGCCAAGCCGGGTCGTGTTCGAAGCGCGCGATCACGTGCACGTGCAGTTGCGGCACGAGGTTGCCAAGCGCGGCGACGTTGAGCTTGAACGGCGAGAACGCGTCGCGCAGCAGGCGCGAGGCCTGGTCGATCTCGTCGCCCAGCTGGCGCCGCTGCCCGGCGTCGAGGTCGATCAGTTCGCCGGCATCGACCACGCGCGGCACCAGCACCAGCCACGGGTAGTTGCTGTCGTCCATCAGGCGCAGTTCGCTGAGCGCGAACGAGGCGACCGGATGGGTGTCCGCCGCCAGCTGCGGATGCAGCTGGTAGCGGTCGTGGTGGGCGGGCTTGCGTGGCATGGCGGTCTCCGTGCGCTGCTAGTGCAACGCGTCGTGGAACAGTTGCAGCGTGCGTTCGTGGGCGAGCCGCGCGCTGGCGGGCTCCCAGGCGCGCGGATCGACGTCGCGGTTGAAGGCGTGGCCGGCGGGATACACGTGGATCGCCGCCGCCGGATACGCATCGCGATGCCTCGCGATGTCGGGCGCGGGAATGCTGCCGTCGCGCTCGCCGAAGTGGAACATCATCGGCGCGCGCAGGGGTTCGTCGAGGAACGACACGTTGCGGGCGCCGTAATAGCTCACCGCGGGCAGGCCGTGGCGGGTATTGGCGAGCAGGGCGACGCTGCCGCCCCAGCAGAACCCGACCACGCCGACCCGCGGCCGCTGCGGACCAGCGGCGGCTGCCGATGCCTCCCCGTGCGCGTTGTCCAGCGACGTGCGCAGGAACCGCGCGGCGGCGTCGACGATCGCGAGCGCCCTGTCGAATCCCAGCGCACCGACCAGCTCGCGTCCGCGCCGGAAGCCGTCCTCGCCGTAGTCGAGCTCGACGCCGCGTTCGACCGGATCGAAGAACGCCGGTGCCAGCGCCAGGAAGCCGTCGCGGGCATAGCCATCGGCCACCGAGCGCATGTGCGCGTTGACGCCGAAGATCTCCTGCACCACCACCAGCGCGCCGCGCGGCGCGCCGTCCGGCCGGGCCAGCCAGCCGCCGACAACGCCGATGTCCGGGACTTTGATGTCGATGTGCTGGCCCACGCGGCGGTCTCCGGTAGCTGGAAGGCATTCTAGCGCCGCGTGCGGGCAGCCCCGGCAACGGCGGCGCAGCGCGCGTTGTTGCCGAAGCGGCAGCCCGGCGGCGGCCGGGCAACTTCCCGAACGGGCTGAAGGCCAAGGTGGCCAGCGGTGCCAGGTTCGGGCGCTGCGAGTTCCTCGACTGAGGCCTGCAGGCAACTGCGTGAACCGGCAGGGGCGCCTTGGCGCCCCTGCTTTTTTGGCGAAACGCTCCCGCGCCGCCGCCGGGCCGTGAAGCGCGGAAGCGCGGAAGCGCGATGGCCGGGTGCGACAGGCCGGGCCGGCCCCGCCGCTATAATTGCCGGCCTTCACGCCTCGCAGTACCTGCATGTCCACGCCCGCCACCATCGCCAGCAACCCGCGCGTCGGCTTCGTCAGCCTCGGCTGCCCCAAGGCCCTGGTCGACTCCGAGCGCATCCTCACCCAGCTCAAGGTTGAGGGCTACGACATCGTCCAGACCTACGACGACGCCGACGTGGTGGTGGTCAACACCTGCGGCTTCATCGACTCGGCGGTGGCCGAATCGCTCGACGCGATCGGCGAGGCAATGGCCGAGAACGGCAAGGTCATCGTCACCGGCTGCCTGGGCAAGCGCGAAGACGTGATCCGGCAGGCGCACCCCGGCGTGCTGTCGATCAGCGGCCCGCAGGACTACGCCAGCGTGATGGGCGCGGTGCACAGCGCGCTGCCGCCGAAGCACGACCCGTTCATCGACCTGGTCCCGCGCCGCGCGATGGATGACGACATCGGCGTCAAGCTCACCCCGCACCATTACGCCTACCTCAAGATTTCGGAAGGCTGCAACCACCGCTGCAGCTTCTGCATCATCCCGTCGATGCGTGGCGATCTGGTCTCGCGCCCGGTCGACGACGTGCTGCGCGAAGCCGAACGGCTGGTGCGCGGCGGCGTGCGCGAACTGCTGGTGATTTCGCAGGACACCTCGGCCTACGGCGTCGACGTGCGCTACGCCGAGCGCGAATGGCGGGGCAGGGCTTACCAGACCCGGATGAAGGCGCTGTGCGAAGGCCTGTCCGAACTCGGCGTGTGGACCCGCCTGCATTACGTCTACCCGTATCCGCACGTCGACGACATCATCCCGCTGATGGCCGAGCGTAATGCCGAGGGCACGCCGAAGCTGCTGCCCTACCTCGACATCCCGTTCCAGCACGCCAGCCCGCGCGTGCTGAAGCTGATGAAGCGGCCGGGCGCGGTCGACAAGACCCTCGAGCGCATCCAGCGCTGGCGCGCGATCTGCCCGGACATCACCATCCGCTCCACCTTCATCGTCGGTTTCCCCGGCGAGACCGAGGCCGAGTTCGAGGAACTGCTGGACTTCCTCGACGAAGCGCAGCTCGACCGCGTCGGCGCGTTCGCCTACTCGCCGGTCGAGGGTGCCAGGGCCAACGACCTGCCGGACCCGGTCGACGAGGACGTGAAGCAGGAGCGCCTGGCGCGCTTCATGCAGCGCCAGGCGGATATTTCCACCGCGAAACTCGAAGCCAAGGTCGGCAGCGTGCAGCGCTGCATCGTCGATGCGATCGACGGCGAGCTGGCCATCGCGCGCTCGATGGCCGACGCGCCGGAGATCGACGGCCTGGTGCAGGTGCAGGACGGCCGCGACGCCGGCCTGCAGCCGGGTGAGTTCGTCGACGTGCGCATCATGGGCAGCGACGAACACGACCTGTACGGCGAAGTGGACTACAACGCGTGACGCCTCTGCCCGCGGCGGTGGCGTTGGCTGCGTTGCTGGCGCTGGCCGCCGCCGCGCAGGCGCAGGCGGCAGACCTGCTCAGCGGCAGCTACCGTCCCGCGGGCGAGCCGGCGGCGCCCGACATGCCCGCGCCCCTGCGCATCGAGGCGAATAGCGCCGGCTGGACCGCGTGGTTCGACGGCCAGCCGCAGCCGATGCAGGAGATGGGCTGGGCGGGCCTGGCGAAGCTGTTCCCTGGCGTTGCGGGCGGCCACGAGATCCAGTGCGGCGCCACCGGGCGGCTGGTGTTCTGCCACGTGCCTCGCGGCACACCGCTGCCGGAATCTGATGCGGTGTCGTCCACCGGCTACTTCACCGCCGACGCCAACGGCGGTGTGTACGAGCTCGAACGGCTGCCCTGAAGCGTGCAGGCCGCGCTCACGCTTTTGTAGGAGCGCACCTGGGCGCGATATGGCTCTACCCGCGCAACCCGTTCGTGCCCGAGCGCGCTCCCGCAAGGACACGGTTGGCATCCTGCAAACCGGTTCCCGTGGGAGCGGCTTCAGCCGCGGGATATTCGCGCGGGGGTATCAAAAGCCGTCGGGGGCGTAGCCCCGACCTACGGTTCGCCATAGTCCACGGCGACGATGAAGAACCGCCGCATGCCCCCCGGCAGCTGCGCCTCGAACTCGTCATCGATGCGCCTTTTCAGCATCGACCGCGCCAGCGGCGAGTCGATGCTGATCCAGCCCAGCTTCGCATCGGTTTCGTCGGGGCCGACGATGCGATGGCGCGACAGGTCGCCACTGGCGGCATCCTCGAGTTCCACCGTCGCGCCGAAGAACACCGCCTCGCGGTCCGTGGGCACCGTGTCCACCACGCGCAGCGTTTCCAGCCGCTTCGACAGATAGCGCACCCGGCGATCGATCTCGCCGAGCTGCTTCTTGCGGTAGGTGTACTCGGCGTTCTCCGAGCGATCGCCCTCGGCCGCGGCGGCGGCGAGCGCCTTCACCACTTCCGGGCGGCGCACCCGCCACAGGTCGTCGAGTTCGGCCTTCAGGCGCGCGTGCCCGGGCGCGGTAATCAGCGCGGTGCTTTTTTCAGCGGGTGGACGCCAGCGGGACATGCGACAACACGATGCAGGGCATCGTGTTATCGCAAAGTCGCCGTGGGCGCACAAGGCCCGCGGCGAGACGCCTGTTCAGGGCTTGCCGGCTTCCTGCACCAGCTGCTCAGCGGTGAACGGACCGGCGGCGATGGTGTCGGTGTGCGACGCCATCAGTCCGCGCAGCTCCAGGCTGGCCTTCATGCCGATCGCCAGGCCCTGTTGCCTGGCGATCGCGTCGGCCTTCCCGTCGCGCACCGGGTCATGATCGGGTGCGATGGCGATGTAGTCCCAGCTGTCGCCATCGAGGTGCGCGTACCACTGCGTGGGCTGGGCGCCGGCCTGCTTGGCGGCCGCTTCGCGCGCGGCCATCCACTTCAGGAACTCCGCATGCTTGCCGGGCGCGACCCGATAGAGGGAGACGATGGCGGTACTGTCCTGTGCGAGCACAGGGGATGCGACCGCCAGGATCGCAGTGCAAACCAGGACTGCGCGCAGTGCACGGCTGAAACGGTTCATGACGAACTCCTCTTGCGCCCTCGGCGCGGCGGCCGGCGAAAAGGGGGCGTCGGCGACGTCCGGCCACGGCGTCGGCGCGAACGGGCTGCCCCCGTCGCCCATGCGTCGGCACCAACGCCAGATCCCCTGCCCGACGGCCAATGCCGCGGCAGCCGGTGCTCCCCGCGGGATCCCGCGACTGGCGTGGCGCCCGCCGGGCCGCCTCAGCGGCTGCGATGCAGGCTGTAGTCCAGGCCGCTCTCGATCGCCTTGCCGTCGCCGTCTAGCATCCGCAGCTCGTCGTTCGACACGACTTCGTACAGGCGGTCCACTTCGTCCTTGCTGTTGGGGTCCAGGCGGATTCGCTTGCCCGCTTCCTCGACGGTCCAGGTGCCGGTGCTGTCGAAGCTGGCATCGCGCTCCTGGTAGACATCGTGGGTGGCGTAGCTGCCGTCGGCCTTGAGTTCGATGGTGCTGTCGATGCCCGGGCAGTCGGCGCAGGGCAGGGTGCCCTTGAAGCTGCCGGCGAACGCGCGCACGTCGAGGCCTTCCGGCGCGGGACTGTTGTCGACTTCCTTCAGCACGTCGGTGGCGGTGTCGTGGGCGGCCTCTGGCGCGACCGCCTCGGAAGGCGCCATGGCATCCGCAGGCGCCGCGGTGTCGCTGGAAGGCTTGCAGGCGGCCAGCGCAAGGGCGGCGGCGCACAGGCCGAGGGTGAACGCGGTGCGGTAGGTCATCGGATGCTCCATCGGGGGAATCGGTGTCGAGGCGGAAGGACGGTCAGCGCTTGCCGCCGAAGATGCTGCCCAGCACGCCGCGCAGGATCTGCCGGCCCATCTGGTTGCCCACGGTGCGCGCGGTCTGCTTGGCCATGGTCTCGATCATGCCCTGGCGGCGCTTGGTGCCGAACAGCGCGTCCTTGACCACGTCGCCCATGCCGCGCTCGCCGTCGTCGGCCTGTGCGCTGCGCGAAGGCTTCTGCGACGTCTTCGGTTCGGTCGCGGGCTCGGCGCGGCGCGCGGCGAGCATCTCCGCTGCCGATTCGCGGTTGACCGGCCTGTCGTATTTCGCGCCCACCGGGCTGCCGGCGCGCACGGTCGCGCGTTCGGCGTCGGTGATCGAACCCATCCGGCAGCGCGGCGGCGCGATGAGCGTCTTCTCGACCGGCATCGGCACGCCTTTGTCCTGCAGCGTCGACACCAGCGCTTCGCCGGTGCCGAGCTGGCCGATCGCCTTGGCCACGTCGAGGTCGGGATTGGAAACGAAGGTTTCGGCCGCGGTCTTCACCGCCTTCTGGTCGCGCGGCGTGAACGCGCGCAGCGCGTGCTGCACGCGGTTGCCGAGCTGGCCAAGGATGTTGTCGGGCACGTCGTCGGGGAACTGCGAGCAGAAGTACACGCCCACGCCCTTGGAACGGATCAGCCGCACCACCTGTTCGATGCGCTGCTGCAGCGCGGGCGGGGCGTCGTCGAACAGCAGGTGCGCCTCGTCGAACACGAACACCAGCTTCGGCTTGTCCAGGTCGCCCACTTCCGGCAGCTGCTCGAACAGCTCCGACAGCAGCCACAGCAGGAAGCTCGAATACAGCCGCGGCTTCATGATCAGCTGGTCGGCGGCGAGGATCCCGATCACGCCGCGTCCGTCGGGCGTGGTGCGCATGAGGTCGGTCAGTTCCAGCGCCGGTTCGCCGAAGAACAGGTCGCCGCCCTGCTGCTCGATCTGCAGGATCGCGCGCTGGATCGCGCCCACCGACTGGGTGCTGATCAGCCCGTACTTGCCGGAGATTTCCTTGCGCGTCTCGCTGGCGTGGGCCAGCAGGGCGCGCAGGTCGGAAAGATCGAGCAGCAGCCAGCCGTTGTCGTCGGCCAGCTTGAAGACGATCTCCAGCACGCCCGACTGGGTGTCGTTGAGTTCCAGCATCCGCGCCAGCAGCGTCGGCCCGATTTCGCTGACCGTGCTGCGCACCGGATGGCCGAGCTTGCCGTACAGGTCCCAGAAGATCACCGGGCTGGCTTCGGAGGTGTAGCCGTCGATGCCGATTTCGGCGATCCGCGCCTGCAGTTTCTCGTTCAGCGCACCGGCCGCGGCGAGGCCGGCGACGTCGCCCTTCACGTCGGCCATGAATACCGGCACGCCGATCCGCGAGAAGCCTTCGGCGATGGTCGTCAGGGTGACCGTCTTGCCGGTGCCCGTGGCGCCGGCCACCAGCCCGTGGCGGTTGCCGAATTTCGGCTGCAGCCAGACCTTGCCCTGGCTCGCGGGCAGCGACGTGGGCGTGGTGACGGCCTTGCCGACGAGAATGGGGTCCATCGCGTTGCCTCAGCGGAAGATGTGGCGATTCTAGCGAAGGCGAACGGTTGCCGCGCTTCATCCCGCGACGCTACCCTGCGTGTCGTCATCATTTTCCGGAACGTCT
The DNA here is from genome assembly GCF_000422305.1 of Luteimonas mephitis DSM 12574. GTDB lineage: Bacteria > Pseudomonadota > Gammaproteobacteria > Xanthomonadales > Xanthomonadaceae > Luteimonas > Luteimonas mephitis. The sequence continues at coordinate 51,598 of NZ_AULN01000014.1, forward strand.
TGCACCTCATGCCCGTCCTTGCCGTCTCTTTCGCCCGCTGGGCGCCGCTTGCCGCCATTGCCTTGTCCGTTCTGTCCTTCGACGCCGCCGCGCTGTCAAAACGCGATGCCGCCGCCGTCGACACCCTCAACCAGCGCATGGCTGCCGCCGAGCAGCGCTACCGCGAAGCGCTGGTGAAGGCCGGCAACGCCGAGCCCGGGGCGATCGAACAGAGCAACGCCGCAATCGAGGACATGGAAGACGTCGTCGCGGCCTGCATGAAGCAGAAGGGCTGCCAGCTCAACGACCAGATGGCGGCGTTCAAGCGCCTGCTCAAGCTCAACGCCGATGCCGAGGCGGCCGGCGATGCGGACTGGGAGGACGACGGCGACCCGATGGACCCGGATCCCGACCATGCCGATGACGTCGGCCTGGCCGCCGACGTGCCCGAAGCCGCGCGCGCGGCCTCTTTGCTTGACGACCGTGGCCACCGCTTCGACCGCATGGTGCAGTACAACCCCGCGGTACAGGCCGGCATCCGCCGCTGGCTCACCGACATGCGCCCGTCGCTGATGGACAGCTACGAGAACTACGAATACCTGCGCCAGACCATGTGGCCGTCGTTCGAACGTGCCGGCCTGCCCGAGGCGCTGCTGTTCGGGATCATGGCCAAGGAGTCCAACGGCAAGGTCCACGCCACTTCGCGCGCCGGCGCGGCCGGGCCGATGCAGTTCATGTACGCCACCGGCAAGCGCTTCGGCCTGGGCGACGACGGCTCCGGCTTCGACACCCGCTACGACCCGCGCGCCGCGGCCGAGGCCAGCGCCGCCTACCTCAACGAGCGCCTGGGGCAGCTCAACCACAGCATCGAGATGTCGCTGGCGGCCTACAACGGCGGTGAGGGCAGGGCGCTGCGCGTGTACCAGGGCAGCGGCGGCCGCGGCTTCTGGGACGCCGACGTCTACAACCAGTTCCCCGCCGAAACCCGCGACTACGTGCCGATGGTGATCGCCGCGGCGTGGCTGTTCCTGCACCCGAAGCAGTACGGCCTGCACTTCCCGCGCGTGCGCACCCGCCCGGACCAGCTCAAGCTGGAAAAGCCCGCGTCGATCTACGAACTGACCATCTGCCTCGGCAACGGCGGCACCCGTGACGGCTTCATGCGCGTGTTGCGCAACCTCAACCCGCGTTACCAGGCCGACAGCTGGCTCCCGGCCGGCACCACCCTGCGCGCGACCGCGCAGATCGCCGGCCTCTACAACCGCCACTGCGTCCACGGCGCCCGCGCCGAACTCGCCCGGCAACTGGTGATGAGTAACCCGGCGGCGGCCGTGGTCAGCGTCGGCGCGGCCACCCCGATCACCGGCGGACCGACGGTGACTCCGATGGCCGCAGGCCCGACCACCGTCGCCACCGGTGTCGCGACCCCCGCCGCCAGGCCGCGCGAACACCGCGCCGTCCGCGGCGACACCCTGGTTTCGATCGCGCAGCGGTATTCCTGCGATGCCAAGGTGCTGGCTAGGGCCAATGGCCTCAAGGCCCCGCGCTACGCGATCCACCAGGGGCAGCGGCTGAAGCTCGAGGGCTGCGCGAAGTAGCACCAGGGTCGCTGGGGCCCTTCACGGATGCGGAAGCAGGGTTGCCTGTCGGGCAATCGCCGCTGCGGCTCCAGCCTCTTGCCGACTGTGGGAGAGCGGCTGGGGTGGAGTGTTCCATGCCCTGGGGCACATACCTGATCTTCTTCCGGCCGGGGAATGAGGGATCGGTCTTGTTTGATTGCATGCCGCGCTGGCCCCGTGCGGGTCCCGGCGCGGCCGGCAGGCCTTCGGGGTGAATGTCCTCCGGCATCCGCCTTGCGGCGCATGCCTCCTCCTTGATTTCACCCCGAAGGCCCGCCGGCCACTTCGGGCCGATCGGATTGCAGGCTCGCCGGGAAATTGGGCGCCTGCCTTGCGCGTGTGGAGCCACCGGCAAGCCGGAATGCGGATGCGAGTGTCCCTGGTTGCGAAATCAAGAGGGAGGCGTCGGCCACAGGCCGGCACCGGAGGACATTCGCGTCCAGAGGCACTCGCATCCGCACGCATCCGCGCCTGCGCTTCGCATCTCGCGGATGCAGCGTTTTCCGGAGTCGGAAGAAGGTCCAAAAAAAACCGCCCGGCATGACCCGGGCGGTTCCGTTTCCGGCAGGAGCGGCGATCCTCAGCCGTCGTTGCCCGCGTCGTCCGCGGCTTCGGCCGGCGCTTCCATCAGGCCACGCTTGATCAGCAGCGGCTTGATGTCAGGTCCGTGCCCGGTGAAGTCGACGAACAGCTGCGAGGCGTCCTTGCTGCCGCCGCGCGACAGCAGGGTGTCGCGGAAGCGGTCGCCGTTCTCGCGCTTCAGGCCGCCGTTGTCCTTGATCCACTGGGTGGTGTTGGCGTCCAGCACTTCCGACCAGATGTAGGCGTAATAGCCCGCCGCGTATCCGCCCATGATGTGGCTGAAATACGGCGTGCGGTAGCGCGGCGGCACCGGCGCGTACGCGATGCCGTCCTTCGCCAGCGCCGTGGCCTCGAACGCCATGATCGAACCCGCATCCGGAATCTGGTCTGCCGGCAGCTGGTGGTAGCTCTGGTCCAGCATCGCCGCGCCCAGGTACTCGGTGGTGGCGAAGCCCTGGTTGAACTTCTGGCTCGCCATCACCTTGTCCAGCAGCGCCTGCGGCATCGCCTCGCCGGTCTGGTAGTGCTTCGCGTAGTTGGCGAGGATGCTCGGCCAGTCGGCCCACATCTCGTTGACCTGCGACGGGAACTCGACGAAGTCGCGCGGCACGCTGGTGCCGCTGAAGTACGGGTACTCCACGTTGGAGAACATGCCGTGCAGCGCGTGGCCGAACTCGTGGAACGTGGTGGTCACCTCGTCCCAGGTCAGCAGCGTCGGCTTGCCGTCGGCGGGCTTGGGGATGTTGAGGTGGTTGGCCACCACCGGCTTGGTGCCCATCAGCCCGGACTGGCTGACGTAGCTGTTCATCCACGCGCCGCCGCGCTTGGACGCGCGCGCGTACGGGTCGAAGATGAAGATCGCCAGCTGCGAGCCATCCTTGTCCATCACGTCGTAGGTGAACGTGTCGGGGTGGTACTTCGGCAGGTCGGTGCGCTCCTTGAAGCTGATCCCGTACAGCTGGTTGGCGGCGAAGAACACGCCGTTCTCCAGCACGTTCTTCATCTCCAGGTACGGCTTGAGCTGCGACTCGTCGAAGTCGTACTTGGCCTGGCGCACTTTTTCCGTATAGAACGCCCAGTCCCACGGCTCGAGCTGGAACGTCGGCTCGCCCTTGGCCTTCTGTTCCTGGTCGATCATCGCCTGCAGGTCGGCCGCTTCCTTCTTCGCGTTGGCCACCGCGGCCGGTGCCAGCTTGCCGAGCATGTCGTTGACGGCCTGCGGCGTCTTCGCCGTCTCGTCGTCGAGCACGTAGGCGGCGTAGGTGTCGAAGCCGAGCATCTTCGCCTTCTCGGCGCGCAGCTTGAGTACCTGCGCGACGATGCCGGTGTTGTCGTATTGGTTGCCGCGGCTGTTGCGCACCACCGAGGCCTTGTGGATGCGCTCGCGCAGTGCGCGGTTGGTCAGCTGCGACAGCGGCGGCTGGCCGGTGGTGTTGAGCAGGGTGATGACGTACTTGCCGTCGAGCTTGCGTTCCTTCGCTTTCTCGGCGGCGGTGGCGATCTGCTCGTCGGTCAGGCCGTCGAGCTGCGCCTTGTCGTCCACCACCACGGCCGAGTCGTTGACCTCGGCCAGCACGTTCTGGCTGAACTGCGTGCCCAGCTTGGCCAGCTGGCCGTTGATGTCCTTCAGGCGGGCCTTGTCGGCATCGCCCAGGTTGGCGCCGCCGCGGACGAAGTCGGTGTAGTAGCGCTCCACCAGCCGCTCGCCCTGCGCGTCCAGGCCCAGCGACGCGCGCTGGTCGTACAGCGACTTGATCCTCGCGAACAGCTTCGGGTCGAGCCGGATCGCGTCGCCGTGCGCGGAGAACTTCGGCGCGTACTCGGCGCGCAGCTTCTCGCGCGCCGGATTGGTGTCGGTGCCGACCAGGTTGAAGAACACGGAGGTGGCGCGGTCAAGCTCGCGGCCGGACTTCTCCAGCGCGATGATCGTGTTGTCGAACGTCGCCGGCTCGGCGTTGTCGGCGATCTTGCGCACTTCGGCCAGCTGCCCGGCCATGCCGCGGTCGAACGCCGGGGCGAAATCGCTGTCGGCGATCTTGTTGAATTCGGGGTAATGCAGCGGCAGCGGGCTGTCGGCGGCGAACGGGTCGGCGTGGGCGGCAATGGCGGCCTTTTCGGGCATGGCGGAGTCCTGGGCAAAAGCGGGCGCGGCGACGGCCATGGCGACGGCCAGCGCAGCGGCGAGCGGGTGCTTCATCGGGGGTGTTCCTCATCGAATCGGACTTAGAAGCCTACCGTATGCCGCCTCCCGCAGCCGCATGCCCAAAGGCACAAGCCCCGACCGCACCGGATCAAGCCCCCGATTCAACCCCCTCCCGCCCCGCGGCAGAGGGGGCGCGCGTTCGAACCGCGCGGGAGACCGCCTTGCAATCCTTTCCCGCTTCGCGGGAGAGGGAGGCGCAGAGCGCCGGGTAAGGGCCCGGCGCTTCGCCCGAGCCCTCCCGCCCCCGCGGCCCGACAAGGGGCATCCACCCCCGAAAAGAACCCCGGGATCGCCGCTTTTTGCGCCACATCCACCCCGGGAACGGCATCACTCCCGATCCTGCCCCCTGGCGCTGCCGCTTCTTCCGGCCCGGGGTTCCCACGGCCCTTCAGTCTTCACCAGATATCCATGTCGAGATCGAACGACTCCTGGATCCCCCGCGCGACGTTCTCCTCGAAGTGCTTCTTGAACGCGCCGCGCTTGCGGGCAGCTTCCGCGGAGCGGTCGTGTACGCGGACAACGCGGCCCGCGTCCAGGCTGAAGTCCAACACGGTCTCGAACGCGCTGGCCTTCTGGTAGCCCATGTGGATGTAGCACTCGCGAACGAAGCCGCTGGCCAGGCGCAGGCTGCCGGTGTAATCGACGGGGATCCGCAGGTCCTTGTAGCTGCAGGTGGCTTCGCGTGCGTCCGCAACGGGCTGGATGCCGCCAATCGGCAAGTACCGGCCGTCGCGCTCCCGCAGGGTCATCTCGACCAGGAAAAGCCGGTCGTCTTCGATGGCGTAGGTACAGAAATAGCCCCGGTAGCATGCGGTACTGATCATCGCCGGCGTCATGCCGAAGTCCTGCGGGGTGATGGGTTCGGCCGCGATCAGGCCGATCAGGTCGTAGTCCTCGCCGCGATACAGGACGGTGTCGGTGGTTTGGGCGGTCATGGTGGGTTCCCCTGTGGCGTGGAAGAGGTTGATGACCCGTAAGCGTCGCATTTGTTGCGACCCTGCACGCCGGCCCCAGGGCGCGGTGGGCGGGCTGGCTCAAACCTCAGCCGCCGCCGGCTCGCCCGCCTTGGTCGGGTAGGTCAGCAGGTACAGCAGCACCAGGATGCCGCCCACCGGCGCCAGGCTGATGAGCTGCCACCAGGGGTTGAGGCCGGCATCGCGCAGGCGGCGGGTGCAGGCGGCGATCCATGGCAGCAGCACCGCCAGCGAGGCGATCTGCAGCGGCAGCGGACCGGTCACCTCGGCGAGCAGTTCCGCGAACGCGAGCACCATCGCCACGGCAAGCGCGAACCACCAGAAGTCCGCGCGCCGGGTGGTGCCGGTGAACTCCAGGCCGCGCAGCACGCCTTCGCGCATGGCCCTGAGCGCCGGCTGGCTGGGGGTCGGGTCGCCCACCAGCAGGCTCTCGGCCGGCACCTCGAAAACGGCGGCCAGTGCCCGCAGGGATTCGGTCGAGATCTTCGCGCCCGATTCCAGGCGCTGGATGGTCCGCAGGTTCAGGCCGCTGAGGCTGGCCAGTTGTTCCTGCGACCACTGGCGGGCGGTGCGCAGTTCCCGCAGTCGGGCGCTGTCGATGTGCATGGATGCTCCTGGGCATCGGGGCTCGGGTGGCCGCCATCATCCCGCCGCAGGCGGTGCGTGCGTGACGACAGGGGGCCGACACGGGCACGACACCGGGGCGGCTGGGCGCTGTCGGGCCGGGTGAATCCCGTGGCGCGAGGCGATTGAAGGCGACGGCGCCAGTTTCACGCGTTCGCAGGAATGGCGGCCATGGTCGTTCCGCGGCGCCTGCTCAGCGGATCTCCAGCGCCTCGCGCCCCCAGGCCTCGGCCGCCTGCCGGCGCGGGCCGTCCTTCGAGATGGCCAGCAGATGGTCGAGCATGCTGCGCGCGCGTGCGCGATCGCCGCTGGCGAGCGCGGCGCGGGCGGCGCCGAGCAGGCTGTTGAAGCGTTCGGGGCAGGCCTTCAGGGCGCGGTCGTAGGCGGCCAGCGCCGCGGCGGGCTGGTGCTGCTGCATCAGCAGGTCGCCGAGCTGCTCCTCGGCCGGCAGGGTGGGGCCGGGCGTGACGGCGTGCTTGGGCGTCGCGGCCTCCAGCGCGGCGGCCTGCGCGAGCAGGTCGCGTGCGCGCGCCGTCTCGCCCAGCGCCTGCGCGCGCCAGCCTTCCACTGCCAGGCGCAGCACGCGGATGCTGCGGGCGAACAGGTCCTCGCCACTGGCCCGCGCCGCGTCTTCCAGCTGCGCCAGCCGCGCGACCGCGGCCTGCGCGCCCTCGGCGTCGCCCTGCCTGGCCGCGCCGACGCCGCGTGCGAACCAGGTGACGCCCTCGGGCCAGGGGGATTTGTCCCACGCCAGCGTATCGGGCACGCGGGCGGGAAGGGCGGCGGCGGATGCCCAGTCGCCGCGCTCCAGCGCGTAGCGCGCGGCGGTGGAGGAGAGGTGGAAGGCGGTCTTGAAGCTGGGCTCCAGCCGCGGCGTGTCGTGGAGGCGGCGCAGCTGCGCGAGCGCGTTGGCGTCGTCGCCCTGCTGCAGGCAGGCGTAGACCATGTACTCGATGGCGTGGGCGAACTCGTCCCAGACGTACTGGCCCTGGTCGCCGGCCGGGTGCGCCAGCGCGGCCTGCGCGGCGCGCTGGTTGCCGCGGATCACCGCGGGCCAGTCGCCCAGGCGGGTGTAGATGTGGGTGGGCATGTGCAGCGCATGCGGGTTGTCGGGGGCGATGGTTTCGTACTTGCGCACGATCCCGAGCAGCTCGCGCTCGCGCCCCGGCGTGTCGTTGGCGTGCACCAGGTAGTGCATCGCGCCCGGGTGGTCGGGATTGCGCTCGTAGACCGGCAGCAGCAGGGCGGCGGCGCGGTCGGCATTGACGCGGGCGTCCTGGTTGGCCGGCGCCACCGCGAGGATCGCCAGCGCGTGGAAGACGATGGCCTCGTCGTCGCCCGGGAACTGTGCGTGCACGCGTTGCGTCGCCGCCTCCCAGCGCTTGATGCGGTCCCAGTAGCCCGGTTCGCCGGTGTTGTCGAAGAACGCCGCGGCGGCATCGATGAAACCCCGCTCGCGTGCCGTGGGCGGCCTTGCGGCGCGTGCGGCCGCCACCTCATCGCTGCCGCGCGCGAGGTCGGCGGGCGTCGGCCGCGTCGGCCACAGCGGCTGGAACAGCGTCATCGCCACGCCCCAGTGCGCCATCGCGCAATCCGGCTCGCGCGCGGCAATGGCGGCGAACGCGGCGCGTGCCTGCGGATACGTCATGTGGTGCAGCAATGCCAGCGCCTGGTCGAAATCGCGCCGTGCCGGCGCGCTGCACGACACCGGGAAATGCACCTTGCCGAGCGCGTGCCCCCAATGCGCCTGTGCCTGTGCCTGCGCCTGCGCGGCCGGCAGCACCGCGACCACGGCGAGCAGGAGGGCGGCGCAACAGCGCAGCCTGGATGAAGGCGGGCGTCGCGGCGGCATGGCCATTGCCATCCTCCTGCAGGCGATTCGCGGGTAATCGGGGAAACGAGGAGCCAGCGCGCGCGAGGCCAATCGGGGCATGGCGGGCGGACGGCCGGGGCCGGCCTGGAGTCGTCGGGTTTTCCGGGCGATCCATCGAGCCCGCAACGGCCAGCCAGTGGTTCCCGCCTGCCTGGCTTCGCGCCTTGCCCCAGGCCGGATGTCGAACGGCCTAGCGATCGAAACGGCGCAGGAGGCGACGTGTGACCAGGAACACCGCGACCGGAACCAGGGCCAATGCCGCGATGGCGACGAGGATCGCAGCCGGCGCGGGCAGGCCGGCGGCGAATGACAGCGCGAAGGAGAGGCCGCGCACCGCGGCGACCGGGCTGACGGACGCCAGCAGGCCCGCATTGTCGGGCGCGCCGGAGAACAGCAGGCACAACGCGCCAAAGGCGGCGATTGCCGCGATGGAGGAAATCACCACGCTCTTGCGCACGAACAGGACTCCACTGGAGAAGGCCGCCTGGCGACCGTGCATCTCACCCTGCCAGCAGCGGAAACGCAATCTCCCCGAAGTCCGCCACCCCGCCTTCCATCATGAGCAGGATCACCGTGGGTACCAGCGCGCCCATGATGCGGGCGGCGTCACCGACCTGGGCACGGTTGGCGGCGCCGTTCCAGGTGGCGCCGCCGTGCACCAGCTGGTTGCGCAGCACGTGGAGGCGATCGAGGACGATGGACAGCAGCACCGCGGTTTCCTGCGCCATCAACGCCTTCATCGCCACGCGCTTGCTGCCGGCGAACTGTTCGGCCCAGCGTTCGCTGGAATCATGCTCGCGAAGGGCTTTCCAGAACGGTTCGAAGACGAAGCGGTTCTCGACCAGGGTGCGGATGGGGCCGGTGAACTGGTCGTAGAGGACGTGGTGCAGGCGGTGCCCGGGGTCGATGGCGAGCAGCTGGGCGACGAACATGCGGGCCTGCTCGCGTTCGCTGTGTTCGAAGCTGAATTCGCTGGCGTAGGCGGCGTTGAAGGCGATCCAGAGGAACAGGAAGCGGGCGTCGGGATCGCCGGTTTCCCGTTCGGCGCGGGCGAGCCAGCTGATCGCGCGGTGGATGCGCACGCGCAGGGCTTCGGGCTGGGCGTCGCGGATGCCGCGGTGGCGGGCCTTGAGTTCGGCGGCGGTGGGCATGTTTCGCTTCCCCGGGGCGAAAACGGCAGGGTAGTCCGCGCCGTCCGCCGGGGCACTGCTACTTTTTCCCGGCCGGGATGCCTGCGGCACGGCGGCCATTCGTCGGATTTCCGCAACGCGGTCGCGACGCGCGGCCTGCCGGCGCAACGATTCTCGTTGCCTTCCCTGACCGGTAGCCGGGTTCCCCTGTTCCGGGTGTCACCCCTCGTGGCACCAGGATGCCTGGCTGCCGGTCATCGCGCCTGCGCGGGCGCTGCCGGGCCTGGCTGGGGTCCGGTTGCGGCGGGCTGTCGCGCCGGCGGGCGCGGAAGCCAGGGTCCAGCCGTTCATCTTTCCTTGCGAGGTACTGCATGAACAAGCCAAGACCCTTCGTGCTTCCGTTCGCCGCGGCATTGCTGGGGCTCGCGATTGGCGCTTGCAGGCAGGCCGAAACGCCAGTAGCCGCGGCAGTGCCGGCGCCCGCCGTGTCGCCGCCGGAGATGGCGTTGATCGGCGCCAACCTGCTTGAAGGACTCGGCAACCACCACTTCCCGGTCAGCAGCACGCATCCCGAGGTGCAGCGCTGGTTCGACCAAGGCCTGATGCTGGCCTTCGGCTTCAACCATGACGCCGCCGAGCGTTCGTTCCTCAAGGCCACCGAACTCGACCCCGCGTGCGCGATGTGCTGGTGGGGAGCGGCGCTGGTGCTCGGGCCGCACGTCAACGCGACCATGGACCCGCAGGACAACGCGGATGCCTGGTCGCGCCTGCAGCGTGCGCGGACGCTCGCACCGAAAGCGAGCGAACGCGAACGCGCCTTCATCCAGACGCTTTCCGCGCGCTACGCAGACAACCCGCCGGAAGACCGTCGGGCGCTGGACGAAGCGTATGCCGCGGCCACGCGCGAGCTGGTGCGGCAGCGTCCCGACGACCTGGACGCCGCGGTGCTCCATGCCGAGGCGATGATGGACCTGCAGCCCTGGGACTATTACGACGCGCAGTACAGGCCCAAGGGCCATACCGCGGAAGTCGTCTCGACCCTGGAATCGGTCATGTCCCGCGACCCCGACCATGCCGGCGCGCTGCACTTGTACGTGCACGCGGTGGAGGCTTCGGCCAATCCGGAGCGCGGCGCGGCGGCGGCCGACCGCCTGCGCACGCTGGTTCCCGGCTCCGGCCACCTGGTGCACATGCCCTCGCACATCTACGCGCGGGTGGGCCGCTGGCACGACGCGGTGCTGGCCAACCAGCGCGCGGTCGAGGCCGACGATGCCTACCTGGCCGTGTGCCGCGGCAACACCCAGGGCGTGTATCCGCTGGGATACGTGCCGCACAACCATCATTTCCTGTGGTTCGCGTCGAGCATGGAAGGCAACGGCGCGCTTGCGCGCGAGGCCGCGGCGAAAGCCGCCGAGCGCACCGACCTGCCCGAACTGATGCGCGAGGAAGGCTTCGCCGGCCTCCAGCATTACTGGATGACGCCGTGGTTCGACCGGGTGCGTTTCGGCCGCTGGGACGAGATCGCCGCGGCAGGCAATCCGGCGCCGGACCTGCCCTACGTCACCGCGATCTGGCACTACGCGCAGGGCATGGCGGCGGTGCGGCAGTCACGCATGGACGATGCGCAGCGACATCTCGACGCGCTACGCCGCCACGCCGTTGATCCGGCGATGGAAAAGCTCACCATGTGGGACCGCTATCCGCTGGCGCATGCGGTGAAGATCGCCGAACGCAGCGTCGCCGCGGAGCTGGCGGCCGCGCGCGGCGAGCATGCGGCCGCGATTTCGGCGCTGCGCGAAGCGGTCGCGATCGAGGACGCGATTCCTTACGACGAGCCGCCGGGCTGGCACGCGCCGGTCCGGCACACGCTGGGCGCGGTGATGCTGGATGCCGGGCGCGCGGGCGAAGCCGAGCAGGTCTATCGCGAGGAGTTGCAGCGCAATCCGGGCAACGGCTGGTCGTTGTTCGGGCTTGCGCGGAGCCTGGAGTTGCAGGGAAAGACCGGTGAAGCCGCCGCGGTGCGGAAAGATTTCGACAGGGCGTGGGCCAATGCCGATATCCGCCTCGTTGCATCGCGGCTGTAGCGAAGGAGCCATCGTGCCTGCCTGCAACCCGGCGTCGCCGGCCGGCGCGCTTGCCAGCCGGCGCGCGGCGATGTTTGATGGCGGCAGCCAAGCGAGGAACGCACCGCCATGACCACCGCCCATGATTTTTCCGCCGTCGACATCGACGGACACGACAAATCACTGTCCGACTACGCCGGAAAGGTCCTGCTGGTGGTGAACGTGGCCTCGAAGTGCGGATTCACGCCGCAGTACGCGGGGCTGCAACGGCTGTGGCGCGACTACCGCGCCCGCGGGCTGGTAGTGCTGGGTTTCCCGTGCGACCAGTTCGGCCACCAGGAGCCGGGCAACGAGGCGGACATCCGCAGTTTCTGCTCGCTGACCTACGACGTGGATTTCCCGATGTTCTCGAAGGTAGACGTCAACGGCGACGGCGCGCATCCGCTGTGGAAGTGGCTCAAGCAGGAGAAGGGTGGCTTCCTCGGCCTGGATGCGATCAAGTGGAATTTCAGCAAGTTCCTGGTGGGCCGCGACGGCAAGGTGATCGCGCGCTATGCGCCGACCGACAAGCCGGAATCGCTGGCCGATGACATCGAAGCGGCGCTGGCCTGAGCCATGGCGGCTGCCGAACGCCAGTACCGCATCGCGATCACGCCGCACGGCAAGGGCCTGCGCGTGCACGTTGCCGGGCAGTCCGGCATCGACACCACGCTGGCCTACTGGCGCGAAATCGCCGGGGCGGCGCGCGAACGCAAGGCGGTTTCGCTGCTGCTGGTCGACGAGCTGGTGGGCACGCCGCTGGGCGAGGACGACTGGCTGCGCGTGGTGACCGGCCTGCAGGGCGAGGGCCTGGAGCGGCTGCGGATCGCCCACGTCAAGCCGCTGGGGCTGCAGCAGGTGGAGTTCTGCGAGATCTTCGCCCGCGATGCCGGGATCGAGGCGCGCGTGTTCGAGAACGAAGCCTTGGCCGACATCTGGCTCAAGTACGGAGAGCGATAGGCGCCCGCGCCCGCGCCGCGGGTGCGCCGGGGATTCAGGTGTAGGCGGGCTTGTTCAGCGCCTCGGGCGGCAGCAGCCCCAGCATCTCCTGGATGAAGCCGTCGATCATCTCCTCCGAATAGCCGCGGTGGACGTAGGCGACCTTGCCGTCGACGCCGATGATGAACATGTTCGGCAGCGTGGTGACGCCATAGGTGTCGCTGGTCCGGCCATGGCTGTCGCGGATGAAGTTCAGGGGAATGTCGCGGTTGGCGCGCACGACGGCGTTGAAGTCGCGCCGGTCTTCCTTGAAGTTCACCGCGATGATCTCGAGGTGTTCGCGCCCGACCACGGCCTGCACCTTGCCCAGCATCGGCAATTCGCGCCGGCACGGCCCGCACCACGACGCCCAGAAGGTGACGATCACGACCTTGCCACGGTGCTGGCTGACAGTAACCGGGTTTCCGTCGCGGTCGTTGCCGAGCGCATCGGGCGGGACGTCGCCGGGGCGCGGCTGCGCAGGCAGGTCCTGGCCCGCGCCGGCCGGCGCGGCGGGCAACAGGCACAGCACGGCGGCCATGCAGGCCGCTATCAGCATCGTCTTCATTCCCGCTCCCCGTCCGATGGCGCGAGCATATCCGGCGGAGCGGGGCGTGCCAAACACGCCGGACGCAATGCCGCAGCTCGGGGGCGTAGCCCCGACCTACTTCTCGACGAAGGCGCGTTCGAACACGTAGTGGCCGGGCACGCCGATGCGCGGCGCCGCGGTGAAGCCGCGGGCATCGAGCAGGCTGCGGAAGTCGGCCAGCATCTGCGGGCCGCCGCAGATCATGGCGCGGTCGTGTTCGGCGTCGAGCGGGGGCAGGCCGAGGTCGCCGGCGATGCGGCCGCTGTCGAGCAGGGTGGTCAGGCGGCCGCGCTGGTCGCGGCCGTCGAAGCTGAAGTCCTGGCGCGAGACCGCGGGGTAGTACAGCAGTTTCTGCGCGATCTGCTCGCCGAGGAATTCGTGCCGCGGCAGTTCGTTGGCGATGTAGTCGCGATAGGCGAGGTCGTCGGTGTTGCGCACGCCGTGGCAGAGCACGACGTGGTCGAAGCGTTCGTAGGTTTCCGGATCCTTGACGATCGCAAGCCACGGGGCGAGGCCGGTGCCGGTGCCCAGCAGGTAGAGGTTGCGGCCCGGGTGCAGGTCGTGGAGCAGCAGGGTGCCGGTGGGCTTGCGGCCGATCAGCAGGCTGTCGCCGGGGCGGATGTCCTTCAGTCGCGAGGTCAGCGGGCCGTCGGGCACCTTGATGCTGAAGAACTCCAGCTGCTCTTCCCAGTTGGAGCTGGCGATCGAGTACGCGCGCAGCAGTGGCCTGGACGAGCCGTCCGCCTGCGGGACTTCCAGCCCGATCATCACGAACTGGCCGTTGTCGAAGCGGAAACCGTCGTCGCGGGTGGTGGTGAAGCTGAAGTAGTCGTCCGTCCAGTGACGGACATCCAGCACCGTTTCGGTGCCAAATGCGGGAGACATGCGGGGAGGGGGGGTGAACTGCGAGGCGCGCATTTTAGCCGATATGCCGCGGACCGCGCCGTGGCAGCCCGGGCTGCGGCGGGAGCAGCGGCATCCGGCTCGCAAGCAGGAGCTCGCGGCCATGGGCTGCTGCTACAGGATGGCTGGTCGCGGCCATACTTGTGTGCCTGATTTGCTGCGGAGATCCCATGGGAGACTGGCGCCTGCTCGGCTGGGCTGGAAGGGCGGCGTGGACGTGCCTGGCGCTGGCCGTGCCATGCGGCGCGCCTGCGGCACCGCCGACCGGTGCCGATGCGGCCGCGGCGGCCGAACTCGACCGCGTGGTCGTCACCGCCACGCGCCAGCCGGACGATGCGCTGCTGGTGCCGGCGGCGGTCGACGTGGTCGATGCCGGCGCCCTGCTTCGTGCGCAGCCGGGGTTGAGCCTGTCCGAATCGCTGCAGCGGGTGCCCGGCGTGGTCGCGCGCGACCGCCAGAACGAGGCGCAGGGGCTGCAGGTCTCGATCCGCGGTTTCGGCGCGCGTTCCACTTTCGGCATTCGCGGCGTGCGCCTGTACAGCGACGGCATCCCGGCGACGATGCCCGACGGGCAGGGGCAGGTATCGCATTTCATGCTCGAATCCGCCGGCCGCATCGAGGTCCTGCGCGGACCGTTCTCGGCGCTGTACGGCAATTCGTCCGGCGGCGTGATCTCGGTGTTCAGTGCCGACCCACCGGCGACACCGGAATTTTCGGTGGGGATGGACGCGGGCAGCGACGGACTGCACCGCGGGTTGGTGTCGTGGCATGCGCCGTGGCCCGGTGAGCGCGACGGCGGCGTGCTGGTGGACATGGACCATGTCGACGGCAGCGGCTTCCGCGACCACAGCAGGTCGCGACAGGCGACGGGACAGGCGGTGCTCCAGGGCGCGTTCGGCAACGACGGGCGCTACACCGTGCTGCTCAACTCGCACGACCTGCGCGCCGATGACCCGCAGGGTCTCACCGGCGCGCAGTCGCGCGGCGACCGGCGTGCGGCCAGCAAGGGCGCGCTGGACTTCGACACCCGCAAGACCGTGCACCAGGACCAGGCCGGCCTGCATGTCGAGCAACCGCTGTCGGCGCACCACGCGTTGTCGTTGACCGCGTACGGCGGCACCCGCGACACCACGCAGGTGCTGTCGATCCCGGTGTTCGTGCAGGCCGACCCGCTGCAGGGCGGGGGCGCGATCGAGCTCGACCGCCGGTACGGCGGCGCCGACCTGCGCTGGCGTTGGAGCACGCAGCTGCTGGAGCGACCGTTCTCGCTGGTGGCCGGCGTCGAATACAGCGTGTCCGGCGAGCGTCGTCGCGGCTACGAGAACTTCGTTGGCCAGCGGCTTGGCGTGTTCGGTGCGTTGCGGCGCGACGAAGACAACCGGGTTAGCGGGCGCGATGCCTATGCGCAGGCCAACTGGCAGCCCGCCGAGCGCTGGCGCATCAACCTCGGCTTGCGCCACAGCCAGGTGCGCTTTGCATCCGACGATGATTACGTCACCGCCGACAATCCCGACGACAGCGGGCGCCTGCAGTACTCGCGCAGTTCGCCGGTGGCCGGCGTGCTGTTCCGGCTTACGCCCACGGCGAGCGTGTACGCGAACGCGGGCGCCGGCTTCGAGACGCCGACGTTCTCCGAGCTGGCGTACCGCGCCGACGGCGCCAGCGGCCTCAACGACCTGCGCGCGGCGCGCAGCCGCAACGCGGAGGTCGGCGTGCGCGGCCGCGGCGCGCGGCTGGAATACTCGGCGGCGCTGTTCGACAGTCGCACGCGCGGCGAGCTGGTGGCAGTGGCCAACCGGGGCGGGCGCAGCATCTACGCCAACGCCGGGATCACGCGCCGCCGCGGCGCCGAGCTGTCGCTGTCCGGCACGTTCTCGCCGCAGTGGCGCTACGCGGCCGCGTACACGCTCCTCGACGCGCGCTACGGCAGCGACTTCACCACCTGTGCCGCGATGCCCTGCGGCGACGGCGACGTGCTGATCGAGGATGGGCATCGCATCCCGGGGCTATCCCGCCATGCGGCCTGGGCGGAGCTGCGGCGGAGCATCGGCGCGGATACCGACCTGGTGCTCGACGGACGCTTCGCCGATCGCGTGTACGTCGACGATGGCAGCGACGAGAGCGCGCCGGCGTACGCGGTGTTCGGCCTTGCCGCCGAGCGCCGGTTCGAGGCGTTCGGCCTGCAGTGGCGCGGCTACGCGCGGATCGACAACCTGTTCGACCGCGCATACGTCGGCTCGGTGATCGTGAACGACGGCAACGGCCGCTACTACGAACCGGCGCCGGGGCGGGGCTGGGTGCTCGGGGTGCGTGCGCGCAAGGCGTTCGACTGAAGCACGGACACGAATCGGCGCCACGGGAATGCGCGCCGCGGCGGCCGGTCCTGGCGGCGACCTGGAAGATGCGGTGCCCTGGAATCGCATGGCGGCGGCGACGCGGTCGCCTGCGCGCGGCGCCGGTCGACAGGGAGATCACGATCGCTGGCGCACCATGCTGGAATGACGCTTACCACCGGCACGCTCTGGACCATCGGCCATTCCACGCGCGAGTGGGAAGTATTCGCCGGCATGTTGCGCGAGGCCGGCATCGAGGTGCTGGCCGATGTCCGCCGCTTTGCCGGTTCGCGGCGAAACCCGCAGTTCTCGCCGCTGGCGATGGGGCCGGCGCTGGAAGCGGCGGACATCGACTACGTGCCGATGCCGGAGTTTGGCGGGCGGCGGAAACCACGAGCGGATTCGCCCAACGGCGCGTGGCGGGTCGAGGCGTTCCGTGCGTACGCCGATTACATGGCCGAGCCGGAGTTCGTCCTCGCGCGCGAGCGACTGATGCGGCTGGCGCGCGAACGACGCGTTGCGGTGATGTGCGCCGAGGCGGTGTGGTGGCGCTGCCACCGGCGCCTGATCGCCGACGACTTCACCGCGCGCGGCTGGCAGGTCCTGCACCTGATGGCGCCGGGCAAGGCAACGGTGCATCCATTGAGCCCGGATGCGCGGATGGTGGACGGCGTGCTGCGCTATCCGGCGCCGGAGCAAGGGCAGGGGCGGTTGCCGGACGGCGGGGAAAGCCCGCAGGAGCGGCCGCAGGCGCAGCCGGCCGCTCCCGGGGAAGGCGTCAGCGGATGACGGTCAGCGGCACCTTCGACTGCGCCAGGACCTTGGTGGCAACCGAACCCAGCAGCAGGCTCTTGAGCGCGGTCTGGCCGCGGGAGCCCATCACGATCAGGTCGGCCTCGTGCTTGTCGGCGTGGCGCGCGATTTCATCGGCCGGCTCGCCGACGAGGAAGACCTCGGTGAACTCGAGCTTGGCGCGTTGCAGCATGCGCCGCGCCTTGTGCGCCGCGTACTCGCTGTTGCTGTCGTAGTACTCCGCCGTGGCCTTGCGGCCGAGCTTGTTGCTTGCGGCCTTGAGCAAGGGCAGCGACACATTGACGAGGGTCAGCTTCGGCGGCTTGGCGAACTGTTTCGAAAGCTGCACGACATGCTTGGTCGCGCGGTCGCTGGCGGCGCTGCCGTCTACGGCGAGCAGGATGTTCATGGCGTTCTCCATGGCAGGGGATCCGGTGGGGCGGCGAGCGTGGAATGCCGCATGTGCCTAGTGTGGCCGATCGGCAGCCGGATGCGTTGATCCCGATCAAGGTGGGAGCGCCCACGCGCGCCCACGCGCGGCCCGTCCAGGCCCGGCGTGGCATGCCCGGCTCAGCGATACCCTGCGGCCTGCAGTTCGAACGGTTTCGCATAGCGCTCCGCCCTGCGCCATCAGCTCCCCGTCCGTCAGCGAGGCCCGCGTTCCTCGCGCGGGCGCGCCTTGTGATCTCCGAACAGCGCGCTGGCCACGATCGAAATCCCCAGCCCGGCGCCGACGATGAACAGCACCAGCGCGATGGCGGGATAGCCGAACAGCCGGGAGTCCGTGTCGACCCGCATCATCATCGCCGAGGCCACGATCAGCGCGGCGGTGACCAGCGCCGCGCTGACCCGGTTGGCGATCTTCTGCAGGTTTTCCATCAGGTGCGATTCTTCCAGACCGGTCATGCGCACCTGCATCCGGTTCTCGGCCAGCAGCGAGAGCACGTCGGAAACCTTGCGCGGAGCTTCGCGCAGCAGCGCCTGCACGTCGATCAACTCGCTGGCCAGGTTCGAAGGCGACAGGGCCTTCTTCAGCCGCTCGCGCATGACGTGCTCGAGGTGGCGCTCGATCACGGCCTTGACGTCGAGCTCCGGGTCGAGCGCGTGGGACACCTGTTCCAGATTGAGCAGGGTCTTGCCCAGCAGGCTCATTTCCGGGGGCGTGCGCAAGCCGCACATGGTGGAGCGGCCGACCAGGTCGATCATCAGACGGCCTTCCGACAGCGATCCCGCACCGGAGCGGGCGGCATACGTGGCGACCATCTGGCCGACCTCGCGCAGGAAACGCGCCTCGTCGAAATCCTCCAGCCGGGTGCCCATCGCGATCGCCTCGGCGGCGACTTCCTCGCCGCGGCCGTCGACGGCGGCGAACAGCAGCTTCAGCAGACGCTCGCGACGCTTCGGCGGCACGTGCGCGACCATGCCGAGGTCGAACAGCGCCAGCCGGCCGTCGTTGGTCACCAGCAGGTTGCCCGGGTGCGGATCGGCGTGGATCTCGCCGTGCACGAACACCTGGTCCAGGTAGCCGCGCATCAGCGCCGATGCCAGCCCGGACATGTCGTGCTCGGTGCGGCGCAGGCCGGAGATCTCGGTGACCTTGGTGCCCTGCACGAGCTCCATCGTCAGCACACGCCTGGCGGTCAGGTCCCACACCGGTGCCGGCACCAGCAGTTCCGGATAGCCCTGCAGGTGCTGGCCGAAGCGCTCGAGGTTCTGCGCTTCGGCCTGGTAGTCGAGTTCGGCCAGCAGGGTGCGACGGAACTCCTGCACCCAGTCGGCGAAGCGCAAGCGCCGGCCGATGTCGGTCATGCGGTCCGCGCCGCCAGCGAGGTGGGCGAGGGCGTCGAGGTCGGCGCGCATGATGTCGACGATGCCGGGCCGCTGCACCTTCACCGCCACCAGCCGGCCGTCGCGCAGCGTGGCGCGGTGCACCTGCGCCAGGGACGCGCAGCCCAGCGGCTGTTCGTCGAACTGCGCGAATGCCTTGCTGATGCGCACGCCCAGCTCGGACTCGACGACCGCGCGGACCTGTTCGAAGGGAATCGGCGCGACGTCGTCCTGCATGCGCTCCAGTGCGACCAGGAACGGCGGCGGCACCATGTCGGGCCGCGTGGAGAGCGCCTGGCCGATCTTGATGAAGGTCGGGCCCAGCGCCTCGAGGTCATCGACGAACTCCTCGGGCTTGCCTTCGGTCGCGGGCGGTTCGCCGTCGGCGACGCCGTCGGCGGCATCCAGGTCCAGGCCGGAAAACACGCCGGCGCTGCGGTACTTGACCAGGAAACGCAGGATCTGCGTGGTGCGGGCGATGCCCCGCGGCTGGTGGGCCCCGGGGTCGTTGTCGTGCGCGGATTCGTTCGTGTCCATGCACGCAGCCTAGCCCGTGCTGCGTCAAGGGCCCTTTCATCCGTCGGGCCACCCCGGCCGCACCCGGAATGCCGGCAAAACCGATGGGAGCGGCCTGAGCCGCGAACCTTGGAGGGCGTCCGATTTCCCGGCGAGGAACTCGCGACTCGAGCCACTCCTCCGAGTCCGTTTGGCGCCGCTCAGCGGTACCCGGCCGCCTGCAGCTCGAACAGCTCGGCGTAGCGCTCGCCCTGCGCCATCAGCTGCTCGTGGGTGCCGCTGGCCTCGATCCGTCCCTGCTCGAGCACCAGGATGCGGTCGGCCATGCGCACGCTGGAGAAGCGGTGCGAGATCAGCACCGCGCTCTTGCCTTCTGACAGCTCCTTGAAGCGCTGGAACACCTCGAACTCGCTGCGCGCGTCGAGCGCCGCGGTGGGTTCGTCGAGGATCAGCAGCTGCGCGTCACGCATGTAGGCGCGGGCGATGGCGATCTTCTGCCACTCGCCGCCCGACAGGTCCACGCCTTCCTTGAACAGCTTGCCGAGCATCTGGTCGTAGCCGGCAGGCAGGCGCTCGATGACCTCGTCGGCCATCGAGCGGTGCGCGGCGTCGGCGATGCGGGCGTGGTCGTCGCGGGCCTCGATGCGGCCCACGGCGATGTTGTCCGAAGCGCTCATGAAGTAGCGCACGAAGTCCTGGAAGATCACCCCGGTGTTGGCGCGCAGTTCGTCGAGGTCGTACTCGGCCAGCGGGTGGCCGTCGAGCAGGATGCGGCCCTCGTCCGGGTCGTACAGGCGCGAGAGCAGCTTGACCAAGGTGGTCTTGCCGGCGCCGTTCTCGCCGACCAGGGCCAGCACTTCGCCGGCGTGCAGGGTGAAATCGAGGTGGCGCACCGCCCAGCGCTCGGCGCCGGGATAGCGGAAGCCGACGTCCTCGAACACGAATCCTTCGCGGATCGGGGTGGGGAACGGGCGCGGGTTTGCCGGCGACAGGATTTCCGGCTTGATCTGGAAGAACGAGAACAGGTCGTCGAGGTACAGCGCCTGTCCCGCGACCTGCGAGAAGCTCGACAGCAGGCCTTCGAGCAGGTTGCGCAGGCGGCGGAACGAGGCCGACAGGAAGGTCAGGTCGCCGATGCTGAATTCGCCATGCACCGTGCGCCAGGCGATGTAGGCGTAGGCGGCGTAGTAGCCAAGCGTGCCGATGGTGGTGAACAGCCCGCCCCAGCCCGCGCGGCCGATGGCGATGCGGCGGTTGGCGAGGTAGATCGACCAGGCCAGCGTGCGATAACGCTCGATCAGGAATGTGTTCAGGCCGAAGCTCTTGATCTCCTTGGCCGAGCTGGCGCTGGCGCCGATCTGGCGTACGTAGTCGAGTTCCCGCCGCTCCGGCGTGGCGCGATAGTTGACCGCGTAGCTGCGCGCGTTGAAGTGCATCTCGCCGACGAACGCCGGCACCAGCGCGACCAGCAGCAGCACGATCAGCCACGGTGCGTAGACCAGCAGGCCGATGGCGAAGCTGATGATGGTGACGATGTCCTGCGCCTGCCCGAGCAGCTGCGACATCAGCGAGCTGCGCCCGGACACCTGGCGCCGGGCGCGATCGAGGCGGTCCTGCAGGTCGGCGTCCTCGAAGTCCTCCAGGTCCAGGGAGGCCGCGTGCTCCATCAACCGCACGCTGGTGGCGTTGGAGTACAGCTCGGACAGCAGCGAGTCGACCAGGCCGACGATGCGGCCGAGGATGTCCGACGCCACCGCCAGTGCGAACTCGATCGCCAGCAGGCCCAGCAGGTGGTGGAGCACGCCGGACTGCCACATCTGGGCGAAGTCCTGCGCGCCGGTGCCCAGCGCGACCAGCCGCACCGCTTCGTCGACGATCAGCTTGCCGACATACAGCGTGGCGATCGGCAGCAGCGCGCGCGCCAGCCGCAGCAGCAGGCTCGACAGGGCGAGCAGCGGGCTGGTGCGCCAGATGTCGCGCAGGAACGGAGGCAGGTTGCGCAGCGCGGCGAAGCGCTCGCGCAGGTTCATCACCGGGACCTCGTGCCTGCGTCCGAGCCAGGGCGGTGTCGACATCAGGTGCAAGTCTTCAGGCGGGCCGGACCCAAGAATGCCACGCCCGCGTCGGTGCGGGCGTGGCGATGGCGGGTGCGTGCCGCGGCGGCGGTGGCGCGCGTACTACTGCAGCAATACTTCGACCGAACCGGAGAATGTTTCCAGGTGGATGTCGCCACTGCCGGCGCCGTAGCGGTGGTCGAAGCTCGATCCCGGCCCGAACTGCGGCTTGTCGATCTTCGCGCCTGGCGCGCGCAGGTGGCCGCTGAAGCTCTCGCCCTTCACCTGCGCCGACAGCGACTTCGGCGCGACCAGCTTGATGTTGCCGCTGACCGATTCGGACTTGATGCTGCCGCCGTCGGCAAGCCCCACCTGCAGGCTGGCGTTGCCCGAGACGCTGTTGCTCGACAGGCGCCGCAGGCGTTCGCCGCGGCTGTCGACGCTGATGTTGCCCGAGACGGTTTCGGCCTTGACCTCGCCGTCCAGGCGTCCGCGCAGGTTGACGTTGCCGCTGACGCTCTGCACTTCGACGTCGGAGGAGTTCAGGGTCAGGCGCAGGTCGCCGCTGACGCTTTCGATGTCGGCCGCGCGCGGTGCGCCGGCAACGCTGACATTGCCGCTGACGCTGTCGATCTCCAGGCTGCGGCCGGCGGTGCCCGTGACACTGATTTCGACCGCGACGCCGTCGATGTCGAGGCTGGCAAGCGTGGGGACGTCGACCACGAGGGTGGTGGGTTCGCTGTTGTTGTCGTTGGTGCGGCGCGGGTAGCGCACCTTGATCTCGAGCTCGCGGCCGCCGGGGCCGATCTCGAGTTTCTCCACCCCGCGTCCGAGGCTGCCGCCGATGCGCACCTGCGGCTTGTCCCAGACCCGCACCTCGATGCGGCCCTTGAGGTTGGAGATCTCGACCTTGCCGTCGGCGTCGAGCGGGCGGGTTTCGTTGATCGGGGTTGAGGCCAGTGCGGCCAGCGGCAGGGCTGCGAGCATCAGCGGCAGCAGGAATCGGATGGACATGGGGATCTCCGGTCAGGTGGATACTGGGGTCGGCAGGGAAGACAGGCGCCGCGACAGGTCGAGGCGCAGCGCATAGAGGCTTTGCAGGCGTTCGAACAGGTAGCGAGCGTCCGGGTCCTGGTGCAGCGCGGCGCGCACCAGCGCCGCGTTGCGGTCGATCTCGCGCAGTGCGCTGGCGTCGACGCCGGCCGGGCGCCGCGCATCGAACGCGCGCCAGGCGGTGCGGTATTCATGGGTCATGTGTGCGGCCTCCCTGAGCATCGGGCTGGACGCGGCCGTGCCCGGCAACGGTGCATCCTGCGAGGGCATGAGCAAGCCCCAGCCGATCGCCAGCGCCGCGGCCAGCGAAGCGGCGGTCGCCAGGCCGAACAACCGGTGCGAACGCCGGCTGCGCTGCATGCGCGAGGACCGCGCGGCTGGTGGCGATGCCGGTACGGGCGTCACTGGCGCGTGCCGGACGTCGCTGCCGGCGACTCGCGTCACGGCAATGCGGGCACTGATCCCGGGCCACAGGTCACGACCGGGCACCTCGTCGCGACGCAGGGCGCGCAGCGAGCGGCGCAGTTCTTCCGGCAGCGGTGCGTCGCCGTCGCGTCCGTGCTCGTGGCTGTGTTCAATGTTCATGCGTGTTCTCCCAGCCGCACCCGCAGCAGGCCGCGGGCGCGATGCAGTTGCGCCTTGGAAGTGCCGACGGCCATCTCCAGTTCATCGGCGATCTCCTCGTGGGTCCAGCCTTCCACGTCGTACAGCACAAGCACCGCGCGGGCGCGCGGCGGCAGGGTGGCGACGGCGCGATCCAGGTCCATCGCCAGCGCCGTGGTGTGGCCGGCCGAATCCGGATGCCCCATGCGCTCGAATGCATCTTCGTCGTCCATCGCCGGATCGCCGCGGCGCGAGCGCAGTTCCATCAGCGCGGTGTTGGCGGCCAGGCGGTACAGCCAGGTGCCGAACGCGCTTTCGAAGCGGTACGTCCCCAGCGCCTGCCATGCGCGCACGAAGGCCTCCTGGGTCAGGTCCTCGGCGCGCTGACGCTGGCGTCCGAGCAGGCGCGAGATCACCCCGTGCACGCGGCCGACGTGGCGGCGGTACAGGGTCTCGAAGGCGGACGCGTCGCCGCGCAGCGAGGCACGCACCAGGGCGTGGTCGTCGTCCATGGGCGGTGCGGAAGCGGGCATCAGTGCGGTCACGATGGTGGTCAGCATAGTCCTTGGGATGCGCCATGAAGGGCGGGGGTTTAAGCGTTCGCACGGGCCCGGGTGGACGGGCGATGGAAGGCGGCTTTCCGCACCCGGCGGTGCCGTGAGCGCCGGCGGCATCGTTTCCGGAAGTGCGCGGGGCAGCCGGTGGGCTAAAATCCGCATTGTTCTTGCCAGCCCCCGCGAGCACTGCCTTGACCATGACACCGCCGGCTTCCATCAAGCAGGAAGACCTGATCCAGTCCGTCGCCGATGCCCTGCAGTACATCAGCTACTACCACCCGGTCGATTACATTCGCAATCTCAGCGCGGCGTACGAGCGCGAGGAAAGCCCGGCGGCGAAGGACGCGATCGCGCAGATCCTGATCAATTCGCGGATGTGCGCCGAAGGCCACCGGCCGATCTGCCAGGACACCGGCATCGTCACCGTGTTCCTGAAGATCGGCATGGACGTGCGCTGGGACGACGCGACCATGGGCGTGGAGGACATGGCCAACGAGGGCGTGCGCCGCGCCTACCTGCACCCCGACAACAAGCTGCGCGCCAGCGTGCTGGCCGACCCGGCCGGGCGCAGGAAAAACACCGGCGACAACACGCCGGCGGTGGCCAACGTCAAGGTGGTGCCGGGCAATACGGTGGACGTGATCGTCGCGGCGAAGGGAGGCGGTTCGGAGGCCAAATCCAAGTTCGCGATGCTCAACCCGTCCGACTCGATCGTCGACTGGGTGCTCAGGACCGTGCCGACCATGGGCGCCGGCTGGTGCCCGCCGGGGATGCTCGGCATCGGCATCGGCGGCACCGCCGAGAAGGCGATGCTGCTGGCCAAGGAATCGCTGATGGAGCCGATCGACATCGTCGACCTCAAGGCGCGCGGGCCGTCGAACCGGCTGGAAGAGATGCGCATCGAACTGTTCGACAAGGTCAACGCGCTGGGCATCGGCGCGCAGGGGCTGGGCGGGCTGACCACCGTCCTCGACATCAAGATCAGGGATTACCCGACCCACGCGGCCAACCTGCCGGTGGCGATGATCCCCAACTGCGCGGCGACGCGACACGCGCATTTCACCCTCGATGGCAGCGGCCCGGTGATGCTCGACCCGCCGTCGCTGGAAGACTGGCCGACGCTGACCTACAACCCGGCCAATGCGCGCAGGGTGGACCTGGACACCATCACGCGCGAGGAAGTGGCCAGCTTCAAGCCCGGTGAGGTGCTGCTGCTCAACGGCAGGCTGCTCACCGGCCGCGACGCGGCGCACAAGCGCATGGTCGACATGCTGAATCGTGGCGAGGAGCTGCCTGTCGATTTCAGCGGCCGCTTCATCTACTACGTCGGCCCGGTCGACCCGGTACGCGACGAGGCCGTCGGCCCGGCCGGCCCGACCACCGCCACGCGCATGGACAAGTTCACCGAGCAGGTGCTGTCGCAGACCGGCCTGCTGGGCATGGTCGGCAAGGCCGAGCGCGGCGATGCGGCGATTGAGGCGATCCGCAAGCACAGGTCGGTCTACCTGATGGCGGTCGGCGGCGCGGCGTACCTGGTGTCCAAGGCGATCAGGGCCGCGCGCGTGGTGGCGTTCGAAGACCTGGGCATGGAGGCGATCTACGAGTTCACCGTGCAGGACATGCCGGTGACTGTGGCGGTCGATTCGGCCGGCGAGTCGGTGCACAAGACTGGCCCGCGCGAGTGGCGGTCGCGGATCGGGCGCATCCCGGTGGTGGTCGAAGGCTGACCACGGCGGCGGGCCGCCCGCACGCGGCGCGAACATCCCGGCATGCACAATCCCGTGGCGGGTGCTTGATCGGCAGGCGGCCGCCACCACGTCGACAGGCCCGCCAGCGGAAGCGCCGCGCATGCCCGGAACGCTGATCAAGGACCACATCGCCTTCGACCGCCTGTTGCCCAGGCTGCGGCGCATCGCCGTGCTCGGCATCAAGCCGGAATCGCGCGCCGACCGGCCCGCGCACATCGTGCCGGCCTACCTGCACCGCGCCGGGTGCGAGATAGTGCCGGTGCCGGTCTACTACCCGGAGGTCTCCGAGATCCTCGGCCAGCGCGTGTACCGCAAGGTCGCGGACATCCCCGTGCGGGTGGACGTGGTTGACGTGTTCCGCAAGCCCATCGACCTGATGCCGCACCTGGATGACCTGATCGCCGCGCGCCCGAGGCTGGTGTGGCTGCAGACCGGCATCCGCAACGACGCCTTCGCCGCACGCCTGCTGGCGGCCGGCATCGACGTGGTGCAGGACGAATGCCTGATGGTGGAACACCGCCGCTGGCGCAGTGCGCGGTAGGCAGCGGCGCGCGGCGAAACGCACGGCGATCGTGTCGTTCGCCAGTCCTGATCGCAGCCTTTGCCCGACCTCCCGCCACGGCCCTCGTGCCATCCAGCACGTTCGCACTGCGCGCACTGCGCCGTGCGAAACGGCGATCCTGCCGTTCTGCCTCCAGTCATCGAGGAAGAGACGAAAAGAGGCGGGGAACCCCTCAGAACCACTCCAGCAGCGAAATCCCCAACCCGATGTAGGTCGACCGGTGGTTGTAGTCGATCAGGCTCTCGCCATAGCCGTCGAACACCTGCACGTGCCCGCGCAGCGTGTTGTGGATCGGGAACCCCCAATCGAACCCGATCGCCCCGTGCGAGCGGTCGCCTCCGCGCAGCGAGTGCCGCGCCATCAGCGACAGCTCGTGCCCGCCGATGGTGTGCACGATGGTCACGTCGCCGCGCCCCATGTAATCCTCGATGTCCGGGTTGTCGTCGTCGCTGCCGTCGGAAACGCGGATCCAGGGACGGAACGTCACTGCCCAGTTGTCGCGGTCCAGGCCGACGTTGAACATCACCCGGTTCCAGCTGCGTGACAGCGGATCGGCGCGGCCGTTGGACTGGTGGTTGATGCCGACCGCCGCCATCCGCCCCTTCCAGCCGCCGAGGCTGTAGTTGTTGCGGAACACCAGCAGGATTTCCGGTTCGTAGTTGGTCTCGCGGAAGGGGCGCGAGGCTTCGCCGTTGTAGACCTGCCAGCGCGAACTCTGGGTGTAGCCCATCCAGACGTCGCCGTTGTCTCCGAACAGGTTTTCCCAAGCCTTGGTCTTGAAGCTGATCTGGAACTTGGCCTCGATCGCGTCCAGCACCTGCGGCTCGGTCGCGGTGTTGCGTGGATTGGGCGAGTGCGGCAGCTCGTTCTGGTCGCTGCTCCAGAAGGCCGGCAGCAGGTAGACAGGCTTGTAGGCACGGAAGTTGAAGGTGCCGAGCTTGGAATCCTTGGCCAGCTCCCAGCGGCTGTCGAGCAGCGAGCCCTTGCCGGCATTGGCGATGGCGTCCTCGGGCTCGGAGGCGAACAGGTCGCTGGCGGCGCTGCGTGCACGGTCGCCACGCGTCGCTGCGGCGGCCTCGGCCTCGCTCGCGGCCTCGCGGTTCTGGCGTGCGAGTTCCGCGGCGGCGTCGGCCATGGCCGGGTTGCGACTGTGGCGCCCGGCCACGCGGTCGTAGCAGGCGAGCCGGTCGGCATCGACCTCGACCAGCGCGCACGCATCGATGTTGCCGGCTGCCGGTGTGCCTGCTGATTGCGCGATGGCAGGGCCTGCCGCCGCGGCCAGGCCAAGGGGGAACAGTGCGAGGGCGGCGCGTGAAGGCGTCATGGCGCGTCCTTGTCGTGGTCGAGCATGTTGCCCGAGGATGCAGCGTCCGCGCGTTGCGCATCGGCGAGCTGGTCGTCGATGTCGCGGTTGACCGATGTGTCGACGCTCGCGCCGTGCGCCGGCTCGACCGGCGACGGGGGCGCGGCCGGGTTTTCGGATTCGCGCGAAAGGACGACGTGGTAGACGGTGCGCGGCGGCTGGATGCCGGCGCGCGCGAACGCGGACTTGACCAGGCGGATCGCCTCGCCGCGCACCTTGCCCAGGTCGCTGCTGCGCTGGTCGACCCAGCCGAAGAACTGCAGCTCGATGCCGGCGGGCGAGTTCTGGACCACGGTCCACGATGGCGCCGGGTCGTCCAGGACGCCGTCGATGCGCGAGTACGCATCCAGCGCCAGCGCCTGCGCCTGGCGGATCGAATGCGCGGCGTCCATGGTGGCCCTGAAATCGAAGCGCCGCCTCGGGTTCTGCGAGAAGTTGAGCATTACCGACTTGAACACCAGCGCGTTGGGCAATTGCAGCTGGTTGCCGTCCAGCGTCATCAGGATGGTCGCGCGCGAGGTCAGCGCCACCACCTTGCCCTCGTAGCTGTCGATGCGGATGTGCTCGCCCGGCGAGAACGGCTTGCGCACACTCAGCAGCACGCCGGCGATGTAGTTTTCGGCGATGTCCTTGAAGGCAAAGCCCAGCGCCAGCCCGACCACGCCGGCCGAGCCGAGCACGGCGCCGACCATCGTCGACATGTCGAGCAGGTTCAGCGCCAGCAGCACGCCGATGATGGTGATCGTGATCCGCACGGAGCGCCGGATCAGGCCGTCCATGTACGGGTTTTCGGTCCGCAGGCGCAGGATCCGCAGGTTGCGCGACAGCACGCCGCCGGCCCATGCGGCCAGCAACACGATCCCGATCGCCACGACCAGCAACGGCGCGCGGGCCGCGATCGCGACCAGCTTGCCGGTGACCTGCTTCCATGCGGCATGGAAGTGGGCACCCAGGCTGTCGTCGACTTCGACGTTGTTGACCACCGTGGCCACGCCGGGCGTCTGCGTGGCGATCTCGCCGGCCTCCTTCCTGTGCGTTGGCTGCAGGACGCGGCCGTCGAGTTCCGCGACGCCATCGTCGACGCTGGCGGTCACGTCCTTGAGGTCCTCATCCGTGCCGAGCTTTGCCTGCAGTCGGCGGCTGGCGGCCGCATCGCTGCCGGCGACTGGCGAAGTGGTTGCGTCGCCGCCGGCGGCTGCGCCGGCTTGCGATCCGGCTTCTTGCGCGGATTGCAGCGTGGCAAGCGCGGGCGACGAAGCTGCCAGCAGCAGGCAGGCGGTCAGGGCGACGAGTTGCAGGAGGAAGCGGGTCACGGGCGGTTGCACATTCTGCGATGGAGGGAGGCTTGCGTTGGTCGTCGTGGGGCGGGGACGGGATGACTGCGTGAAGCCAGGCAGCCGTATCCCGCCTTCATTGGGCGGCGCGACGCGGCCAATGTCGCAATGACAGCTGTCTTGCCGCGTGAAAGGTCAGGCGTACCAGGCCCATGCGAACAGCACGAACATCGTGCATGCCAGGCCGAGCTTGAGCACGATGCCGAAGACGATCCCCATCCAGGTGCCGAAGCCGACCCTGGTCGCCTGGCTGACGCTCGCGCTGTTCACTGCGCGTCCGTGCCAGAGCTCGCCGAGCAGGGCACCGGCGAAGGGGCCGACGAACAGGCCGAACGGCGGGACGATGAACAGACCGACCACCGTGCCGAGCACTGCGCCCACCACCGCCTTGCGACTGGCGCCGACGCGTTTGGCTCCTGCCGCGGTGGCCCAGAAATCGATCAGCAGCGACAGCGCGGTCAGCACGCCGAGCACCAGCAGCCACCACCACTCCACGCGCTCGAAGCCATCGGTCCAGGCTGCCAGCAGCATGCCGGCGAACACCAGCGGCAAGCCGGGCAGGGCCGGCAGGACGATGCCGGCCAGGCCGACCACGACCATCAGGGCAGCGAGCACGTACCACAGGGCATGCAGGTCCATTGGATTTCCTTTGGTGGCGCGGACTGTCGGCAGGGAGTTCCACGGCGTCCGGGGGCGGTCCCGTGCGCGCGGTTGCATTCTCACAAATGCGCGGTTGGTGCGCCACGCATGTGCCGCTGCGGGAACAGCAATCGGCCGGGTGCCGTGCCCGGCCCTCGCGCCGGTACGAAAAAAGGCCCGCCATCCGGCGGGCCTTCGTCGTCATGACGCCTGTGATCGCTCAGCGCAGCACGGCACGGCCGCCGTTGATGCGGACATAGGAGCCTTCGCGGATTCCGGCCAGGTCGCTCTGCTGCACGGTGCGCAGGTTGCCGTCCTCCATGCGCACCGTGACCCGGTACGTGGTGCCTTGCTGGACGTTGTTCTGGATCGCGTTGCCGGCGACCGCGCCGCCTACCGCGCCGGCGACCGCGGCGATGTTCTGGTTGCCCTTGCTGCCGCCGGTCTTGTCCGAGATCTCGTGGCCGGCGACCGCGCCGACGATGCCGCCGAGGACCGCACCGGTTGCGTTGGGGACGTTCTGGCCGCGGGCGACGGCCTCGATGCGCGTGACCGTGCCGCAGTCTGTACAAACGCGGCTGCCGTACGCGCCGCTGTTGCCGTACGACGGCGAGTTGCCGTAACCGCCGCCGTAACCCGGCGACGTGGCGCAGCCTGCGGTGGCAAGTGCGGCAATGAGGGCGGTGGCGCCGAGCAAGCGGATATTCATGCCGATCTCCTGTCGTGGGGGGATGAAGCGCATGGCTTCATGGCCACGAACAGTAGGCAGCGTGCCGTGAACGCATGATCAATCGACGCGTGCCACGCCGATGCAGCGTGATCCGCGTCAGAACGGGTTCATGTCGATCGCGGCGGGGCATGCGCTGCGCCGCGCATGCGCAGGGCCGTTTGCGGAACGCTCGCGCCGTGGCGCCCGCCGCCGCGGCAACAGGAGATCAGCCGCGGAAATCCTGGTGGCAGGCCTTGCAGGCTTCGCCGATCTTGGCGGTCGCCGCGCTGACGCCCGCGCAGTTGAGCGGTGGCGCGGCCAGGGTCGAGTCGAGCACCGCGCGCAGGTCGCTGGCGTGCTTGCTGAAGCGCGCATCCTCGCGCAGGTCGCCGAATGCGGGCTCGATGTCGTTGGCCACCGTGCGCAACGATTGCAGGTGCGGCAGGATGTCGGTGGCGCTGCAGCGGTTGGCCTCGGTGCTGGCCTTGAGCTGCGCCATGTGTGCCTGGAACAGGTCCATCGCCGCGACCGGATAGCGGTCCTGCCAGGTCTTCCTGGCCTCGACGGCGCGCAGGATCATCACCACGGCGATGGCGCCGATCGCCAGGCCGACCAGGAACACGAAGAGGTAGCGGCTGGCGGCGGAGGGCTTGGCCGGTGTTGCCGGATTGGCTTCGGGGGTGGTCGACATGGTGGGCTCCTCGTTGGCTGGGGCGACGATACCACGCAGCCGGCGCCGGTAAACTGTGCGGATGGATGCATCGTGGCAGGAACGCTTCTCCGGCATCGACCGTCTCTACGGTCGCGGCGCACTCGAGTGCCTGTCGGGATCGCGGGTGGCCGTCATCGGACTGGGCGGGGTCGGGTCGTGGGCAGTGGAAGCACTGGCGCGCAGCGGCGTCGGCTCGCTGACGCTGGTGGACGCCGACGACCTGTGCGTGTCCAACACGAATCGCCAGCTGCCGGCGCTGGAAGGCCAGTACGGCCGCGGCAAGGCCGACGCGATGGCCGAGCGCTGCCGCGCGATCAATCCGCAGGCCAAGGTCGATCCGGTGGCCAGCTTCCTTACGCCATCGAACATGGAGTCGCTGCTGGGCGAAGGCTTCGACGTGGTGCTCGATGCCTGCGACAGCTTCCGCAGCAAGGTCGAGATGATCGCCTGGTGCCGGCGACGCAAGCAGCCGATCGTGACGGTGGGTTCGGCCGGCGGCCGCATCGACCCGACCCTGGTGCGCGTGCGTGACCTGTCTAAGACCGAGCACGACGCGATGCTGGCCCTGATCCGGCGCAAGCTGCGCACCGAGTTCCGGTTCCCGACCGGGCCGAAGCGCTACTTCAGCGTGCCGGCGGTGTATTCGCTGGAGAACGTGCGCTATCCGCAGGCCGACGGCAGCGTGTGCGGCCTGCGTCCGCAGCTAGGCGCCGATGCCGCGCTCAAGCTCGACTGCGGCGCGGGACTGGGTGCCGCGACCCACATCACGGGGGCGTTCGCGTTTGCCGCGGCGGGCAAGGCGCTGGAACTGTTGCTCAGGAAACAGCCGGCCTCGTAGGAGCGCCCCATGGGCGCGATGGCCTTGCCGGGGAAAGCATCGCGCCCATGGGGCGCTCCTACCGTGGCGGCAGGCCGAACAGGCGTTCGGCGTTCGCGGTCGTGGCTTTGGCGAGCTGTTCAGGCGCCATGCCGCGCAGTTCGGCGACGGTGTCGCAGACGTTGCGCAGCCGCGCCGGTTCGTTGCGTTCGCCGCGGATCGCGCTGTCGGGCTGGTCGGGTGCGTCGGTTTCCAGAAGCAGGTGTTCCAGCGGCATCTGCGCGACCAGTTTGCGCAGGCGATGCGCGCGCGCGTAGGTGACCGGGCCGCCGACGCCGAGCATGAAGCCCATGTCCCAGAGCCGGGCGGCCTGCTGCGGGCTGCCCGACCAGCTGTGCACCACGCCGCGCAGCGCGTTGCCCGCAACTTGGGAGGAACTGCCGATCCGGCGGATCGATGCAATCAGCGCGTCGACCGCGCGCCGCGCGTGCACGATCACCGGCAGCCCATGTTCGCGCGCCAGCACGAGCTGGGCATCGAAATAGCGCTGCTGCGCATCGTGGTCGAGGCCTTCGATGAAGTAGTCGAGTCCGCATTCGCCGATGGCCAGCGGGCGCTCGTGTTCGATCCACTCGCGCAGTCGCGGCAGGTGCTCCGGGCGGTGCTCGGCAAGGAACATCGGATGCAGCCCGTAGGCGGGAAACAGCCCCTCCGCACCGGCGCAGGTGTCGCGCAGTTTCGGCCAGCTGGCGGCATGGATCGCCGGCACGACCTGGCGGGCGACGCCAGCGGCGCGTGCGCGTGCAACCACGGCGTCGCGATCGCGATCGAACTCGGGCGCATCCAGGTGGCAGTGGCTGTCGACCAGCATCGCCGTCAGTCGCGATGGCCCGGCTGGCCGTCGATGGTGCCGCCGCGAGCGGGCTTGATGCGCTTCCAGTTGGCCAGCAGCAGGGTGCCCAGTCCAAGCAGCAGTTCGTCGACGAACGGAATCACGTCCGGCACCAGCATGTCGCCGACGAACAGGGCCGCCGTCAGCAGGAACAGCTTCGGATAGCTCAGCCGGCCGAACCAGCGCAGCAGCGGGGCGAGGAGGGGGTTTGGCATGGCGGGATTCCCGGAGGCCGGCGTGGGAGGCAACAGATGGGGGCTGACACGCTACCACCGGCCGTCGCGCGCCGCGGAATTCATCATGGCGTCAGTTTCAGTGGATCGCGAAGAAGCCCCGTTCAGGTGCCAGGTGCTGAAATTGCCGGGCATACGAGCGGGACATCCGCCATCAGGAGAGACTCATGAACAAGAACACCATCGCCATTGCCATTGCCGCACTGCTGGTGGGCGGCGTCTCGGTCGCCGCGTTCCAGCACGCGCGTGCGCCGGCCAACGAGGCCGGCCGCATCGACGCCGCGGCCGGCCTGGTCGACCAGGACACCGCGCTCGACGACGCGGCGCCGCTGGACAACAGCATCCCGGACAGCGGCCGCGTCGCCTACGCCGACGTGGTGGGCGTGAAGCCGGTCACCGAGAAGGAAAAGCTCTACGCCACGGTGATCGGCACCGATCCCGTGCGTGAAAGCTCCACCAACTCGACTCCGCGCGAAGTCTGCAACGACGTCGTGGTGCAGGAGCGCCTGCCCGAGCGCGACGGCAATGTCGGCGGCACGGTGGCCGGTGCGGTCATCGGTGGCCTGATCGGCAACCAGGTCGGCGGCGGCAACGGCAAGAAGGCCGCGACCGCGGCGGGCGCCGTGGCCGGCGGCTTCGTCGGCAACCGCGTCGACCGCAACCACGTCGGCGGCAAGGTGGTCAATCGCACCGAACGCCAGTGCCATACCGTTACCGACACCTCCGAGTCGAGCCGCGTGGTCGGCTACAACGTGACCTACCGCAACCCGGACGGCACCACCGACACGATGCGCATGGGCAGCAAGCCGGGCAGCCGGATCTCGCTGGGCACGCAGGACAAGACCGTGGGGTATGACGTGACCTACCGCTACGACGGCGAGGAGCGCACCATCCGCATGGACCAGAAGCCGGGCGAGCGCCTGCCGGTGATCGATGGCCAGGTGGTGACGCAGACCGCTGCGGCGGCCGGCGACAACGGCCACGGGTAAGCATCCCGCGCTGGCTGGTGACGCAGATCAAGGGGGCCGGAGCGATCCGGCCCCTTCTTTTTGTCCCGGCACGCCGACAGGCCGCATCCTGGCCCGGACAACCGGCTAAAATGACGGTTTTTCCGGACGAAGAACCCGCCATGGCCCTGCACCCCTACGACCTCTACGACGTTCGCTCCCTGCTCAGCGAGGAGGAGCGCGCCGTCCAGGACACCGTGGCCCGGTTCACCGACGAGCGCGTGCTGCCGATCATCGGCGAATGCTTCGACCAGGGGCGCTTCCCGACCGAACTGATCCCGGAAATCGCCGGCCTCGGCCTGCTCGGCGCGACCCTGCCCGAGGAATACGGCGGCGCCGGCCTCAACGGCGTGAGCTACGGCCTGATCTGCCAGGAGCTCGAGCGCGGCGACAGCGGCCTGCGCAGCTTCGCCAGCGTGCAGTCGTCGCTGTGCATGTACCCGATCTTCGCCTACGGCACCGAGGAGCAGAAGCGGCGCTGGCTGCCCGACATGGCCGCCGGCAAGGTGATCGGCTGCTTCGGCCTGACCGAGCCGCACGGTGGTTCGGACCCGGCCAACATGAAGACGAATGCCAGGAAGGATGGCGGCGACTGGGTCATCAACGGCGGCAAGATGTGGATCACCAACGGCAACCTGGCCGACATCGCCATCGTCTGGGCCCAGACCGACGACGGTATCCAGGGCTTTATCGTCGAGAAGGGCTTCGCCGGCTTCAGCGCGCAGGAGATCAAGCACAAGATGAGCCTGCGCGCGTCGGTGACCAGCGCGCTGTTCTTCGACAACGTGCGCGTGCCCGAGGCCAACCGCCTGCCGAACGTGAAGGGCCTGAAGGGGCCGCTCGGTTGCCTGACCCAGGCCCGCTACGGCATCACCTGGGGTCCGATCGGCGCCGCCATCGCCTGCCTTGACGAAGCGCTGAACTATTCGAAGGAGCGCATCCTGTTCGACCGCCCTGTGGCCGCGACCCAGAGCGCGCAGCTGAAGATGGCCGACTGGGCGCGCCGCATCACCGCCGCGCAGCTGCTGTCGCTGCAGCTCGGCCGCCTGAAGGATGCGGGCAGGATGCAGCCCACGCAGGTGTCGCTGGCGAAGTGGAACAACTGCCGCATGGCCATCGACATCGCGCGCGAGGCGCGCGACCTGCTCGGCGGCGCCGGCATCACCACCGAGCACTGCCCGATCCGCCATGCCCTGAACCTGGAATCGGTGATCACCTACGAGGGCACCGAAACCGTGCACCAGCTGGTGGTCGGCCGCGAACTGACCGGCATCAACGCGTTCTGACCTTGCCCGTGCCTCTGTAGGAGCGGCCTCGGCCGCGAGCTTTTCATGTGCGGCGGAAGGCCGGCGAAAGCGCTTGCGGCCGAAGCCGTGCCCACCTTGTTCCGGGAGTCGCAAATGAGCGTGACCGACATCCGCATCGAAACCGAACGCCTGATGCTGCGCCCGCCGAGGATCGAGGACTTCGACGGCTACGCCGAACTCCTCGGCGACGAGGAGGCGGCGCGCTACATCGGCGGACACATGGTGCGCGGCGCCGCGTGGCGCAAGTTCCTGCAGCAGCCGGGCGCGTGGCTGGTGCAGGGTTTCGGCATGTTCTCGGTGCTCGACAAGGCCAGCGGCGAGTGGCTCGGGCAGCTGGGTCCGTGGCGGCCGGAAGGGTGGCCGGGCAACGAGATCGGCTGGGCGTTCCGGCGCGCGGCGTGGGGCAACGGCTATGCGACCGAATCCGCGGTGGCCGCCATCGACTGGGCCTTCGACAACCTCGGCTGGGACGACGTGATCCACTGCATCGATCCGGCGAACCTGCCGTCGCAGGCACTGGCCCGGCGGCTGGGTTCGAGCAATCGCGGACCCGGCCGGATGCCGCCGCCGTACGAGGACCACCAGACCGAAATCTGGGGCCAGACCCGCGCGCAGTGGAACGCGCGAGGCGCGGGAGCGACGGGGTGATCACCGTC
Organism: Luteimonas mephitis DSM 12574; assembly: GCF_000422305.1. Taxonomy (GTDB): domain Bacteria; phylum Pseudomonadota; class Gammaproteobacteria; order Xanthomonadales; family Xanthomonadaceae; genus Luteimonas; species Luteimonas mephitis. The sequence goes on from NZ_AULN01000014.1 coordinate 86,868, forward strand.
CACGGGTTCTCGTCCTCAGGCAATTGCCACAAGGTCAGGCTGCTGCTCGAGCAGCTTGGCCGCGACTACCGCTGGATCGAGGTCGACAGCTCGAAGGGCGAGACGCGCACGACCGGATTCCTGGCGAAGAACCCGAACGGCCGGGTGCCGGTCATCGAGCTCGACGACGGCCGCATCCTCGCCGAGTCCAACGCGATCCTTTGCTGGCTTGCCGAAGGCACGCCGTACCTGCCGGGTGATGCCTGGCAGCGCGCCCAGGCGCTGGCCTGGATGTTCTTCGAGCAGTACAGCCACGAGCCCTACATCGCGGTCGCCCGCTTCATTCGCGGCTGGACGCCGCCGGATTCGCCGCGCCGTGCAGCCGAACTGCCGCGCTGCCTGGAGCGCGGGCACGCGGCCCTGGCGGTAATGGAGCGCCACCTGGCCGGGCACGCCTGGTTCACCGGCCACGACTATGGCGTCGCCGACATCGCGCTGTTCGCATACACCGGCGTCGCCAGCGAGGGCGGCTTCGACCTTGGCGGTTACCCGGCGATCCGCGACTGGCTGGCGCAAGTGCGCGCGACGCCGGGGTTCGTCGCCATGCCGGCGCCAGAGGCAGGAGTTGCCGCGCGATTCGCGCGGATCGATTGAACGCGCAGGCCGGGGCTACGCCCCCGGCGCCCGGAAGCCCGGGCACGCGCAGCAGAATCCGCCGGGCGCGTAGGCCCGGCATACGGAAGACATCGTGACCGCACAATCCATCCCCGCCCGCATGCGCGGCCTCAACCGCGCCGAGATCTGCGACGTCAACTTCAGTGAATTCGTGCGCGACTGGAACGGCCGCGGCGACGCCAAGCCATCGCCCGGCGACGCCATTCTCGACGGCAGCGCGCTCGACGCGCGCGGCTTCCGCGAGCTGTTCGAGTCGCAGCTGGTCTCGCGCCACCTCGACCTGATGGCGCGCGTGCTGCGGGTGCAGAACAAGGTCTTCTACACCATCGGCTCCAGCGGCCACGAGGGCAACGCGATGGTGGCGCGACTCACGCGGCACACCGATCCGGCGTTCCTGCACTACCGCTCCGGCGGCTTCATGGCCGAGCGCTTCCGCAAGCTGCCGGGCATGGATCCGGTGATGGATTCGGCGCTGTCGTTCGCGGCGTCGAAGGAAGACCCCGCGTCCGGCGGCCGCCACAAGGTCTGGGGCAGCAAGCCGCTTTGGGTGCTGCCGCAGACGTCCACCATCGCCTCGCACCTGCCCAAGGCATTCGGCACCGCGGTGGCGATCGAGCAGGCGCGCCGCATCGGCCACCAGTTGCCGATCCCCGACGACAGCATCGCGATCTGCTCGTTCGGCGACGCGTCCAGCAACCACGCCACCGCGCAGACCGCGTTCAACGCCGCGGCCTGGACCGCCTACCAGAAGCTGCCGGCGCCGGTGCTGTTCGTGTGCGAGGACAACGGCATCGGCATTTCGGTGAAGACGCCGGATGGCTGGGTGGCGCGCAACTTCGCCGGCCGACGCGACCTGGACTACTTCGCCGCCGACGGCCTAGACCTCGCCGCGGGCTATGGCGACGTGCAGAAGGCGGTGGAACACTGCCGCCGCACCCGCCGCCCGACCTTCCTGCACCTGCGCACGACCCGGATCATGGGCCACGCCGGCACCGACTTCGAGATCGAATGGCGCTCGCTGGAAGAGCTGTGCGCGGTGGAGGCGACCGATCCGCTGCTGCGTTCGGCGGCGATCGCGCTCGAGTCCGGGCTGATGTCGAAGGACGAGGTGCTCGCGCTGTACGAAGACACCAGGAAGAAGTGCTTCGCCGCCGCCGAGGATGCCGACCGCCGCCCGCGCCTGTCGTCGCTGGAGGAAGTGATGGCGCCGCTGGCGCCGTACTCGCCGAAGGCTGTGGCGATGGAAGCTGCGCGCGCCGATTACGGCCAGCGCCGCGAGGAGGTGTTCGGCGGCAAGGACAAGCTGCCCGAGAAGCAGGCGCCGCGGCACCTGGCGATCCAGATCAACAACGCGCTGCACGACCTGTTCGCCAAGTACCCCGAGACGCTGCTGTTCGGCGAGGACGTGGCGCAGAAGGGCGGCGTCTATACCGTCACCAAGGGCCTGCAGAAGGCCTTCGGCGCGCGCCGCGTGTTCAACACGCTGCTTGATGAAACCGTGATCCTCGGCCTGGCGCAGGGCTACGCCAACATGGGGATGCTGCCGCTGCCGGAGATCCAGTACCTGGCGTACTTCCACAACGCCTGCGACCAGATCCGCGGCGAGGCGGCGAGCCTGCAGTTCTTCAGCAACGGCCAGTACCGCAACCCGATGGTGGTCCGGATCGCATCGCTGGGATACCAGCGCGGTTTCGGCGGGCACTTCCACAACGACAACTCCATTACCGCGCTGCGCGACATTCCCGGCCTGGTGGTCGGCTGCCCGAGCCGCGGCGACGACGCCGCGACGATGCTGCGCACGCTGGCGGCGCTGGCGAAGGTGGACGGACGCGTGTGTGCCTTCCTCGAACCGATCGCGCTGTACATGGCCAAGGACCTGTACGACGCGGGCGACGGCGGCTGGCTGACCGAATACCCCGCGCCGGACCAGGCGATGACCCTCGGCGAGGGCCGCGTCTACGACCAGGACAGCGACGACCTGGTGGTGTTCACTTTCGGCAACGGCGTGCCGATGAGCCTGCGCGCGGCGCGGCAGATCGAAAAGAAGCACGGCTGGAAGGTCCGCGTGGTCGACCTGCGCTGGCTGGTGCCGCTCAACGAATCCTTCATCCGCGAGCAGGCGGCGAGCGCGAAGCGCATCCTGATCGTCGACGAGGGCAGGCGCAGCGCCGGCGTGGGCGAGGGCATCATCACCGCCATCACCGAGGGCGGCTATGGCGGGCGTCCGTTCCGGCGCGTGGTCGGCGCCGATACGTTCACGCCGCTGGCCGGTGCCGCTTTCCTCGTGATCCCTTCGGAAGAGGAGATCGTCGCCGCGGCCGATACGCTGGCCTGAGCGTCGCTCGTCGCAGGCCAGGATGGACGCATCATCCCCGTGAAGGCGGGGGTCCGGTGACTTCGGCCGCGCACGACGCGCGGGAATCGTCGTCGCCGCGGGAAGCGCCCCGGGGGAATGGCGGCGGCGGGAAATCTTGACGCGTCCGCAACCTGGTTGTGGCGATAGTGGCAACTCCCGTTTCCCAACGGAGCAGTTCCCATGAGCAAGACCCGCGTCGCGTTATTCATCGGCAGCCTGCGCAGGGATTCGTTCAACCGCAGGCTGGCCAGGGCGATCGAAAAGCTCGCGCCGGACGACTTCGAGTTTGCCCACGTGCGCATCGACAACCTGCCGCTGTACAGCCAGGACTTCGACGCCGACTACCCGGCCGAAGCGGCACGGTTGAAGCAGGACATCGAGGCGGCCGACGCGGTGCTGTTCGTCACGCCCGAGTACAACCGCTCGATCCCGGGCGTATTGAAGAACGCGATCGACATCGGCTCGCGCCCGTGGGGAACCAACTCGTTCGCCGGCAAGCCGGCCGGCGTGCTCGGCATCTCGATCGGCGCGATCGGCACGGCGCTCGCGCAGCAGCACCTGCGCAACGTGCTGGCCTACCTCGACGCGCCAACGCTGGGACAGCCGGAAGTCTTCATGCAGATGAAGGACGGGCTGATCGACGACGACGGCCACATCGGCAGTGACGACACCCGCAAGTTCCTGCAGGATTACGTCGATCGCTACGTGGCGTGGGTGAAGAAGCACGCCGGCTGAGGCCGGGCGCCTTTCATCCCACGTAGGAGCGGCTTCAGCCGCGAGCTTTGCCGGCGCACCCCGCTCCGGGGACGGCTTCAATCGCTTGCAGGGTTCGCGGCTGAAGCCGCTCCTACAGCGGGTCGATATCGCTGCTGCGTGCGATGAGGATCGCCACATCGCGCTCGCCTCGACGCTCCACGCGCACCAGCCCGGGGCCGGGCTGGCCGCCGATCGATTCTTCGCCCAGCCACGCCAGTTCGCGCATCAGCACGCTCATGCGCAGGCCCAGCCGCTTGCACAGGCGCGGCAGCGAGATGCCGTCAGGTTCGCGCGCCAGTTCGGCCAGCAGGGCCTGGGCCAGGGTGGCGTCGCCGACGGCTGCCGGCTCAGTCTTCGATGGCAAGCGGGATGTCACGCGGTGTCCCGCCCGGCGCGGCAGATGCTTCGTCGTGCGCCGACACCACCACCGGGATCGATTTCGAAGTCGGCGTGCGCGCGTGGTCGGCAAAGCTCGACAGCGGCACCAGCGCGTTGGTTTCGGGGTAGTACGCCGCCAGGCAGCCGCGCGGGATGTCGTAGGCGACCAGCAGGAATCGTCGTGCCCGGCGGCGCACGCCGTCGTCGCAGAGGCTTTCGAGGTCGACCCAATCGCCGGCGCTCATGCCCAGCACGGCGATGTCGGCGGCGTTCGCGAACAGCACGCGACGCTCGCCGAACACGCCGCGATAGCGGTCGTCGAGGCCGTAGATCGTGGTGTTGTACTGGTCATGCGAGCGCACGGTGGTCAGGGTGAACACGGGCCGGTCGCGTGACTCGCGGGCGCGATGCACCGGCAGGTCCGTGGGGACGGCATGGGCGATGAAAGCGGCCCGGCCGCTGGCGGTGTTCCAGCGCCGCTCGCCGGCGCTGTTGGCGAGGCGGAAACCGCCGGGCACGCGCACCCGGATGTTGAAGTCGTGGAAGTCGTCGAACACCTCGGCGATGCGGTCGCGGATGCGGTCGTAGTCGGCGACCAGCCACTGCCACCGCACCTTGCTGCGCGCGCCCAGCGTGGCCTGCGCCAGGCGCGCGACGATGGCCGGTTCCGACAGCAGTTCGTCGGATGCCGGCGCGTTGATGCCCGCTGACAGGTGCACCATGCTCATCGAGTCTTCCACGGTGACCGATTGCGGACCGCCCGCCTGCACGTCGATCTCGGTGCGCCCGAGGCAGGGCAGGATCAGCGCCTCGCGCCCGTGCACCAGGTGGCTGCGGTTGAGCTTGGTGGCCACGTGCACGGTCAGGTCGCAGTTGCGCAGCGCGCGATGGGTGGCCTCGGTGTCGGGCGTGGCGGTGGCGAAGTTGCCGCCCATGGCGAAGAACACCTTGCCGCGTCCGTCGAGCATCGCCTCGATCGCGCCGACGGTATCGAAGCCGGGTGCGCGCGGCGGCTCGAAGCCGAACACCTGCACGATGCGGTCGAGGAACGCGGGCGCGGGCTTTTCGTAGATGCCCATCGTGCGGTCGCCCTGCACGTTGCTGTGTCCGCGCACCGGGCATGCGCCGGCGCCAGGCTTGCCGAGGTTGCCGCGCAGCAGCAGCAGGTTGACCAGCATCTGGATCGTCGCCACCGAGTGCTTGTGCTGGGTGATGCCCATGCCCCAGCAGCAGATCACGCTGCCGGCGGACAGGTAGATGTCGCCGGCGCGCCGCAGTTGTTCCTGCGACAGGCCCGACTCGGTTTCGATCGTGTCCCAGCTTTCGCCTGCGACGTCGGCGGCAAAGGCCGCGAAGCCGGTGGTGTGGCGGGTGATGAAATCGACGTCGACCACGCGCGCTCCGCCATCGCGCCGCGCCTGCTCGTCGACCTCCAGCACATGCTTGATGATGCCCTTGACCGCGGCCAGGTCGCCGCCGATGCGCAGCTGGAAATAGTCCGACGAGATCCGCGTCGAGCCGCCGTGCAGCATTTCCAGCTTGTCCTGCGGGTCGGCGAAGCGTTCCAGCCCGCGTTCGCGCAGGGGATTGAACGACACGATCGCCGCGCCACGCTTCGATGCGCGGCGCAGTTCGCCGAGCATGCGTGGATGGTTGGTGCCCGGGTTCTGGCCGAAGATGAAGATCGCATCGGCAAGTTCGAAGTCGTGCAGCGTGACCGTGCCCTTGCCGACGCCGATCTGCGGCGTCATGCCCGTGCCGGACGGCTCGTGGCACATGTTCGAGCAGTCCGGGAAGTTGTTGGTGCCGTATTCGCGCACGAACAGCTGGTACAGGAACGCGGCCTCGTTGCTGGTGCGTCCGGAGGTGTAGAAGATCGCCTCGTCCGGCGAGGGCAGGGCGTTGAGGTGGCCGGCGATCAACGCGAATGCTTCGTCCCACGACACCGGCAGGTAATGATCGCTCGCGGCGTCGTATCGCATCGGCCGGGTGAGCCTGCCCTGGTCCTCGAGCCAGTGGTCGCTGTAGCGCGCCAGTTCGGCGACGGAATGCTTCGCGAACAGTTCCGGCGTGGCGCGATGCTTCGTCGCTTCGGCGGCGACGGCCTTGGCGCCGTTCTCGCAGAATTCGAACGTGGACGTGTGGTCGCGGTCCGGCCAGGCGCAGCCGGGGCAGTCGAAGCCGTCGGGCTGGTTGGCCGACAGCAGCGTCTTCGCGCCGTGCACCGGCACGTCCTGTTCGATCAGGTGTTTGGCGACAGTGCGCAGTGCGTCCCAGCCGCCGGCAGGGCGGTCGTACGGACGGATGGTCTTCTTCGTGCTCATGCCGCGACTCCCGCGATCTTGCCGCGCAGCCGGCGACGATGCGAATACACCACGTGCCCGTGCTCGCGGGCGAAACCGACCAGGGTCAGGCCGGCGGTCTCGGCCAGCGCGATCGCCAGCGCGGTCGGGGCGGAGATCGCGGCCAGCACGGGGATGCCGGCCTGGGCGGCTTTCATCACCATCTCGAAGCTGGCGCGGCTGGTGACCACCGCGAAACCGGCCCCGGGATCGATGCCTGCGCGTGCCATCGCCCCGATCAGTTTGTCGAGCGCGTTGTGGCGGCCCACGTCCTCGCGCACCAGCGCAACGCAGCCTTCGGCGTTCGCCCAGCCGGCGGCGTGGGTGGCGCCGGTCAACGCGTTGAGAGGCTGCTGTCCCTGCAGTTCGCGCAGGGCGCGGTCGAGGGCTTCGACCGTAATCGTCCCGCCCGTGCCGACCACGGGCGGCGGTCGCAGCACCGCCTCGATCTGGGCCGTGCCGCAGACGCCGCAGCCGCTGCGTCCTTCAAGGCTGCGCTGGCGCCCGGCGAGCGCGTCGGCGCGGCCCGGCGGAATGGACAGCGTGATCGAGATGCCCTCGAGCGAGGTCTCGATCGATTCGACGGTGACTTCACTGGCGTCCGCGACGATCCCTTCGCCGAGCGCGAAACCGAGCGCGAAGTCGTCGAGGTCGTCCGGGGTGGCCATCATCACCGCGAACGGCACGCCGTTGCAGGCGAAGGCGACCGGGACTTCGGCGGCGACCATGTCGCTGGCTTCGACCTGGCGCCCGAGGTGGCGGCGCAGGACGCGCTTTTCGACTGCGCCGGGACGGGATTCGCGTTGGTGGTCGGGCCTGCTCATCGCGGAAGCGAGAGTACCGCGAACGCGGTGCGGCTGCGCCGTTCCCGCCCTTGCAGGTAAGGGCGGGTCCGTGGGCGCCGCCCAGCCGTCCTGCAGCGCCTAGTGCGCGGCGATCACGCGGATTTCGACGCGCCGGTTCGGTGCGAGGCAGGCGATCAGCGCCTCCCGGTCCCGGTCATCGCATTCGACCACCGGCTCCACGCTGCCGCGCCCGACCGCGGTGATGCGGTCTGCGGGGACGCCTTTCTGGACGAGATATTCGCGCACGCTGGCTGCGCGCCGGTTCGACAGCGCCAGGTTCGCCTTGGCATTGCCGATGCGGTCGCTATGGCCGATGACGTGGACGATCTCGTAAGGCGCGCCACCGAGCAGGCTTGCCGCGAAGGCGTCGAGCTGGCCGCGACCGGCTTCGCTGAGGTCGTCGAGGCTGGCCTTGCCGAAGGCGAACAGGCCGTCGGCGGACAGTTTCTGGTCCTGCACGACGGGCGGTGGCGGTGCGGGTTCGGGCGCTGGTTCCCGGGTCTTGCATCCGGCCAGCAGCGTGGCTGCGATCAATACGGCGGGTACCGCGAAACTCATCCTGCTCATCTGAACTCTCCCCATGTCCTTGTCCGGGCGGTCCAGGCGACGGCCGGCCGTGGCCGCGCTCTGCATACCGCCGGGGGCTTCCCCATGGCCGAGCATAGCAGCGCCTCATGGCGGGAATGCGACGCTTGTCGCGGCCTGCGCAAGGCCGGGCTACCGGTCAGCGTGCGAGGCCGCCGCGCAGGCTTGCAGGGCGCAGCGGATGGCCTTGTGCCAAGGGGGCGCTGGCAGCTGGTTCGAGTGGCAGCACCGCCAGCGCGAGGGACTGCCCGCGCGTTTCCACCGTCGCCACGATCGTGCCGAAAGTCCGGTCCTGCTCCGTGACCTGCTGCCCGGCTTCGAGCGGAGCGTCGCACTCGAACAGGGCAAGCCCGCGCTTGGCCTGGCCGAGGAAATGGGTGCGCGCGACGATTTCCTGGCCGGGATAGCAGCCCTTCTTCACGCTGTAGGCGCGCAGCCGTTCCAGCGACAGTTGCTGCGGCGTCCACTGCTCGGCCTGCGAAGCAGGCAGCCGCGGCAGGCCATGGGCAAGGTCGAACGCGGCCCAGCGGGCGAGCGCGTCGGCATCCGCGGGAGCCGCCAGGCCGGCGCCGGCGTGCAGCGTGCGCACGCCGCCATCGCCGCCGAAGTCGAGCGCGAACCCTTCGTGATCGATCGCCGCGCGCGGGCCGGCCGCACTTGAGTGCGCCTCGAACGTGCCGCCGACCCGCAGATCACCGCCCGGTTCGATCACCAGCTTGCTGCGGAACACGAAGCGCTGCAGCTGCGCGGCGAACGCCTCGGGGTCGACGTCCTGCAGCACCAGCCGCAAGGTTTCGCCGTCGGCCTTCAACAGCGCGAACAGCGCGATCACGCGCCCTTTCGACGTCAGCCAGCCGCTCCACTGCCAGTGGCCGTCGGCAAGGGCGGCGACATCACTCATGAACTGTGCCTGCGCGAACGCCAGCGCATCGCGGCCGCGCAGTGTGACAACGTGGTGGTCGGGCAGGGCGAACATGGGCTGATCCGGGGCTTGTGGCAGTGCGGCAAACTTGTCCAAACGGGGGCCGGGACTTAGACTGCAGGAGTTGCGAGACCCCGGAATGATAGGCGAAACCACCCAGCCACCCGCTCCGGAACAGGCCGAACAGTCTGTCCCGGAAGCGACCCCCGCGCAGGAAATCGGCGGCCGTGAAGGCCCCGACCCGACGCGTTATGGTGACTGGGAGAAAAACGGACGCTGCATCGATTTCTGAGGCCCTGCATTCGTAGTCCGGGTCAAGCGCAGCGAGATCCGGGTGCTCTGCCAGAACGTGTCGATCGCGTGCCCGGCCCCGGGGACGCCAACCACCCTTGGCAGGACGCCAGCCACGCGGCCGAGGCCGCCCAGCGAGAGAACGAGGCACGATGGCCAATCGCGAACGCCCCCTGTCACCGCATCTGCAGGTCTATCGCTGGCAGATCACGATGACCATGTCGATCCTGCACCGGGCCACCGGCATTGTCCTGGTCGCAGGCGCCTTCGCCCTGGCCTGGTGGCTGCTCGCCGTGGCGGCCGGTGGCGATGCCTACGCCAGCGCCGCGGCCTGCCTGGCCTCGCCGTTCGGCAAGCTCGTGCTGTTCGGCTTCTCGCTGGCGCTGGTCTACCACCTGCTCAACGGCATCCGCCACCTGCTCTGGGATGCGGGCTGGGGCTTTGAACTGCCCGAGGTGTATCGCTCGGGCTACACGGTATTCGTGCTGACGGTCGTGCTGACCGCGCTGATCTGGTTCTTCGCGCTGCGGGGTGGGGCATGAACGATTCGCAGGCGGCGAAATCCGCAAGTCCCGACTACCGCACCCCGATCGGGCGTGCGCGCGGCCTGGGTTCGGCCAAGTCCGGGGTCGGGCACTTCTGGTGGCAGCGCGTCACCGCGATCGGGCTGGCGCTGCTGGTGCCGTGGCTGGTGGGCACGCTGGTGTCGTTCATCGGCGCCGACCTGGGCACGGTGCAGGCCACGCTGGCCAGGCCTTACAACGCGATCCTGCTGGCCGCGTTCGTGCTGGCGCTGTTCTGGCACGCGAAGCTCGGCATGCAGGTGGTGATCGAGGATTACGTGCACACCCGCGCGCTCGAAGTCGCCCTGCAACTGGTGGTGACGTTCGCGTGCGTATTCGGCGCGCTGGCGTCGCTGTACGCGATCGTCCGCATCGCGCTGCTCGCCTGAGTCCCCCATGACGACTTCCGCATACAAGATCACCGAACACAAGTACGACATGATCGTGGTCGGCGCCGGCGGTGCCGGCCTGCGCGCTACCTTCGGCCTCGCCCAGAAGGGCCTGCGCACCGCCTGCATCACCAAGGTGTTCCCGACCCGTTCGCACACGGTGGCGGCGCAGGGCGGCATTTCCGCCGCGCTGGGCAACATGGGTCCGGACGACTGGCGCTACCACTACTACGACACCATCAAGGGGTCGGACTGGCTGGGCGATCAGGACGCGATCGAGTACATGTGCCGCGAGGCGATCCCGGCGATCATCGAGCTTGAGCACCAGGGCGTGCCGTTCTCGCGCACCGAGGAAGGCAAGATCTACCAGCGCCCGTTCGGCGGCATGACCACCGAATACGGCAAGGGCACCGCGCAGCGCACCTGCGCCGCGGCCGACCGCACCGGCCACGCCATCCTGCACACGCTGTACCAGCAGTCGCTGAAGCACCACGCCGAATTCTTCATCGAGTACTTCGCGCTCGACCTGATCATGGACGCCGAGGGCGTTTGCCGTGGCGTGCTGGCGCTGGACATGAGCGAAGGCACGCTGCACCTGTTCCGCGGCCACGGCACGGTGCTGGCGACCGGCGGCTACGGTCGCGCCTACTTCTCCGCGACGTCCGCGCACACCTGCACCGGCGACGGCGGCGGCATGGCGCTGCGCGCGGGGCTGGGCCTGCAGGACATGGAATTCGTGCAGTTCCACCCGACCGGCATCTACGGCGCCGGCTGCCTGATCACCGAAGGCGTGCGCGGCGAAGGCGGGATCCTGCGCAACGCCAGCGGCGAGCGCTTCATGGAGCGCTACGCACCCAACGCCAAGGACCTGGCCTCGCGCGACGTGGTCAGCCGCGCGATGACGCTTGAGATCCGCGAAGGCCGTGGTGTCGGTGAGCACAAGGACCATATCCACCTCGACCTCACCCACCTCAACCCCGCCGACATCCACGAGAAGCTGCCCGGCATCTCCGAGAGCGCGAGGATTTTCGCCGGCGTCGACGTCGAGAAGCAGCCGATCCCGGTGATCCCGACCGTGCACTACAACATGGGCGGCGTCCCGACCAACTACCACGGCGAAGTGGTGCAGCTGAAGGATGGCAATCCGGACCACGTGGTTCCCGGGCTGTACGCGATCGGCGAGGCCGCCTGCGTATCGGTGCACGGCGCCAACCGCCTGGGCTCGAACTCGCTGCTCGACCTGGTCGTGTTCGGCCGCGCGGTGGCCAACCGCTGCGGCGAGACGATCAGGCCCGGTGCCGCGCACAAGCCGCTTGCAGGCGATGCCTGCGACCGCTCGCTGGCCAATCTCGACCACCTGCGCCACGCCAACGGCGGCACGCCGACTGCCGTGATCCGCGATCGCATGCAGCGCACCATGCAGGCCGACGCGGCGGTGTTCCGCACCGGCGAAACGCTGGCCGAGGGCGTCGAGAAGATCCGCGAGATCCGCGCGTCGTTCGCCGACGTGAAGGTCAGCGACCGCTCGCTGGTCTGGAACTCGGACCTGGTCGAGACCTTCGAGCTGCAGAACCTGCTCGGCCAGGCGCTGGCGACCATCGTCGCCGCCGAGAACCGCCAGGAATCCCGCGGCGCGCATGCGCGCGAGGACTTCCCCGAGCGAGACGACGCGCAGTGGCAGAAGCATTCACTGTGCTGGGTGGATGACGAGGGCAAGACCCGCATCGACTATCGCCCGGTGCACATGTACACGCTCGACGACGAAGTCGAGGTCGTGCCGCCGATGAAGCGGGTTTACTGACAGCCGGGATTCGGGATTGGGGATTGGGGATTCGTAAAAGCAGCAGCTTCGCGAAAACCGCTTCTCCGAATCCCCAATCCCCAATTTCCAATCCCGGATTGCAAGCCATGGCCGAATTCACCCTCCCCAGGAACTCGAAGATCCACAAGGGCAAGCGTTTCGCCGCGCCTGCCGGCGCGACCCGCGTGCGCGAGTTCAAGGTCTATCGCTGGAGCCCGGACGACAACGAGAATCCGCGCACCGACACCTACGAGATCGACCTCGACAAGTGCGGGCCGATGGTCCTGGACGCGCTGATCAAGATCAAGAACGAGATCGACCCGACGCTGACGTTCCGCCGTTCCTGCCGCGAGGGCATCTGCGGCTCGTGCGCGATGAACATCGACGGTACCAACACCCTGGCCTGCACCAAGGCGATCGAGGACTGCGGCAGCGGCAAGGGTGACGTCCCGATCTATCCATTGCCGCACATGGACGTGGTCAAGGACCTGGTCCCGGACCTGACCCACTTCTACGCCCAGTACGCGTCGATCCAGCCTTGGATCCGCACCCAGAGCGCGCCGCCGCCGGATCGCGAGCGGCTGCAGTCGAAGGAAGACCGTGCCAAGCTCGACGGCCTCTACGAATGCATCCTGTGCGCATGCTGCAGCACCGCGTGCCCGAGCTACTGGTGGAATGGCGATCGCTACCTCGGTCCTGCGATCCTGCTGCAGGCCTATCGCTGGATCATCGACAGCCGCGACGAGGATACCGGCGCGCGACTGGACGACCTGGAAGACCCGTTCAAGCTGTACCGCTGCCACACCATCATGAACTGCACCCGGACGTGCCCGAAGGGCCTGAACCCGGCCAAGGCGATCGGCGAGATCAAGCAGCTGATGCTGGCGCGGCAACAGTAGGGCAGCCGAAGTTTTTCCTTCTCCCTCCGGGAGAAGGTGGCCCGAAGGGCCGGATGAGGGGGCGGAGAAGGAGGTGGTTGGGGCCATCGTCGCTTCGCCGTGCCTTCACCCCCCAACCCCTCTCCCGCACGGAGAGGGACTCAAAGCGATTGCGGCAGGATGGAACCTGGGAAGTTCCCGGCAGGGCGCCGTCCCAATGACAAAGCATCGCCCCGGAATTGCAAAGTAGCGAGCCAGTCCACGAAGGAGCCTCCATGCCGCGTGCCATCTTCCTGCCCGCCTTCGCGATGGTCGTGCTGACCCTCGTCGTCTGGCTGCGGATGTACACCACCAGCATCGCGCAGATGAAGCGCGAACGCATCCACCCGCAGGCGGTTGCCACCTCGGCGCAGGCCGCCGCGCGATTGACCGACAGCCGCGCAGCCGACAACTTCCGCAACCTGTTCGAGCTGCCGGTGCTGTTCTACCTGGCGCTGGTCGTGGCCGCGGTTTCCGGACTTGCCACCGATGCGACGCTGGCGCTGGCCTGGCTGTTCGTGCTGTTGCGCGTTGTCCACAGCGCCATCCAGTGCAGCTACAACAAGGTCATGCACCGGTTCCAGGCCTACCTGGCCGGCAGCGTGGCGCTGTGGGTGCTGTGGGCATGGCTGGCGTACCTGCTGTTCCTGCGATGAGCAGCCTGTCGCCCGCCGACGAAGCCGAGCTGCGGCGCCTGCGTTGGCGCAGCCGGCGCGGCATGCGCGAACTCGACCAGCTCCTCAACCGCTGGCTCGACCAGCAATGGGCGGCATCTTCCGAAGCACAGCGCGGGCTTTTCCTACAGTTGCTGGCCTGCGAGGACGATAAGCTCTGGCGTTGGTTCCTTGGCCACGAGACCGCCCCCGATGCCGCACTCGACACACTCGTCCAGCGCATCCGCGCACTTCCGCCCGCACGCTGAGGCGGCCGGATGCCGGCTTGAGGGGCGCGCGTCGCCGCTGCTGGCCGCCTTGCTGTCGTTGCTGGCGATCGCTGCCGCCTTCGCTGTGCTGGCTTCGGAAATGCCCGCGGTCGCGGCGTGGCCGCTGGCGCTCGCTGCCCTGGCCCATGGCGCATGGCTCGCCTGGCGCGAGACCCGCGTGGCGCCCGGTGAGTTCGTGATCCCCGGCGTTGCCGGCACCCGCACCACGGTCGACGGCAAACCCGTTGAAGACCTGTCGGTGCGCTGGCGCGGCCCGATTGCGTTCCTGCGATGGCGTGACGCGGACGGCGTCTGGCGCAGGCATGTGTTCTTCCCCGATACCCTGCCGGCCGCGCGTCGCCGTGAACTGCGGCTGGCCGCGCCGGGCCCCGCGCCTGCGCGCGGGGCGGCATCGGTGGCACCATAGCGTCTGCTCCGTCGACCTGACCCCATGTTCAAACCCATCCCCGTCGCCATCGGTTTGCGCTACCTGCGGGCCAAGCGCCGCAACGGCTTCATCTCCTTCATCTCGCTGGCCTCGATCCTCGGCATCGCCATCGGCGTGGCTGCGCTGATCACCACGCTGGCGGTAATGAGCGGTTTCCAGCGCGAGATCCGCGACCGCATGCTGCAGATGGCCGCGCATGCCACCGTCACTGCCAGCGGCGATGCGATGGAGAACTGGCAGCAGGCCATCGCCGTGGCCCGCACTGATCCACGGGTGGCCGGCGCCGCACCCTACATCGAGACGCAGGCGCTGCTGTCCGCCGCCCGCAAGCAGGGCGCGCTGATCCGCGGCGTCGATCCGGTCGAGGAGGGCAAGGTGTCGGTGCTGGCCGGGAAGATGGTGCGGGGCAAGCTCGAGGACCTCACGCCCGGCAGTTTCAACATCGTGCTCGGGAGCGAGCTCGCGCTGTGGATCGGAGCCGGCGTGGGCGACAAGGTGCTGGTGCTGACCGACGTGCGCGCCACGCCGATGGGCGCGGTCAAGCAGATGAAGCGGTTCACGGTGAGCGGCATCTTCGAGGCCGGCTACCAGGAGTATGACAAGGGCCTGGCGGTGGTGAACCTGCACGACGCGCAGCGCTTGATGCGCATGGGCGACGGGGTCACCGGCGTGCGCCTGAAGATGCACGACATGGACCTGGCCTGGGAGGTGGCGCGCGATCTCGCGCTGCGGCTCAAGGGGCCGTACCTGGTCAGCGACTGGACCCGCGACAACGCCAACATGTTCCGCGCGCTGAAGCTGGAGAAGACGATGATGGCGATCCTGCTGTCGCTGATCGTCGCGATGGGCGCGTTCAACCTCGTGTCGTCGCAGGTAATGCTGGTGACCGACAAGCAGGCCGACATCGCGATCCTGCGCACGCTGGGGCTCACTCCGCGCGGGGTGATGCAGGTGTTCATGGTGCAGGGCTCGCTGATCGGGATGATCGGCACGCTGTCCGGCGTGATCGGCGGCATCGTGCTGACGCTCAACCTCGAACACATCCTGCGCGCGATCGAACGCGTGTTCGACGTGCAGTTGATGCCCGAGGACGTCTACTACATCACCGGCCTGCCGACGCAGCTGGAGGCCAGCGACATCACTATCATCGCGGCGGTCGCGCTGGTGATGGCCTTCCTGGCCACGCTGTACCCGGCGTGGCGCGCGGCGCGCACGGCGCCGGCGGAGGCGCTGCGATATGAGTGACAGCCGTGACTTGGAAGGGCAGGGGCAATCGCACGTGCATGATGGCGAAGTGATCCGTGCCGAGGGGCTGGCCAAGACTTACGCCGAGGGCTCGCTGCGCACGCCTGTGTTCGACGGGCTGGACCTGGTGGTGCACGCGGGCGAGACGGTGGCCATCGTGGGCGCGTCCGGCGCCGGCAAGAGCACGCTGCTGCACCTGCTCGGCGGCCTCGACACGCCGACGGCGGGCGAGGTGTTCGTTGCCGGACAGCAGATGAGCGCGCTGTCGGACGCCGAGCGCGGCCGCCTGCGCAACCATGCTCTGGGCTTCGTCTACCAGTTCCACCATTTGTTGCCGGAGTTCACCGCGCTGGAGAACGTGATGCTGCCGGTGCTGCTGGGCGGCACCGCGGTGGCCGATGCGGCGAAGACGGCTCGCGGGCTGCTGGAGTCGGTTGGCCTCGGCCATCGCCTCGAGCACAAGCCCGGTGAGCTGTCCGGCGGAGAACGCCAGCGCGCCGCGGTGGCGCGCGCACTGGTCAACCGGCCCGGTTGCGTGCTCGGCGACGAGCCAACCGGCAACCTCGACGAGAAGACCGCAGCCACGGTGTTCGACCTGATGCTCGAACTCAACCGCGCACACCGCACCAGCCTGGTGCTGGTCACGCATGATCGTCGCCTCGCGCGCCGGCTCGACCGGGTGCTGGAACTGTACGAAGGCCGGCTCAGGGAATTGCCCGCCAGCAAGGTGTAACGCCACAAGCCAACCAGGTGCAAGGAGACACCATGGACACGACGGCAAGGACGCCGCCATTCGGGATCGCCACTGCGGTGGCGCTGTTGCTCGGGATCACCGCCTGCCTGTGCCTGCCGGCGCTGCCTCCGTGGCCTGCGCTCGCGCTGCCGTTGGCCGCCGGGGCGTGGCTGTGGTCGCGCGAGGGCTGGAAGCGCATCGCCGGCGCCTGCCTGTTCGGTTTCGCGCTGTGCGGGCTGCATGTCATCCACGCGCTGTCGCAGCAGCTGCCGCTGTCGCTGGAACGGCAGGATGTCGTCGTAAGCGGGCGCGTGGTGGACCTGCCCGCCGACGAGGCCAGGCGCACGCGATTCAGGCTGCGGGTGGACGACGATGTGGCCGTGCCGGCGCCGCTGCGCGGCCGGCTGCTGCAGCTGTCGTGGTACGACGGTTACAAGCAAACCGCGCCGTCGCAGCGATTCGAGCTTCGCCCCGGCAGCCGCTGGCGGTTCGAGCTGCGCCTGCGCGCACCGCGTGGACTGCGCAACCCCGGCGTGTTCGACAGCGAGAAGTCCGCGCTGGCCAGGCGCATCGCCGCGACCGGATACGTGCGCGATGCGCAGACCGCGAAGGAGCTGTCCGGTGCCGCCGGCATCGACGCCTGGCGCGACGCGATGTCCGGGCGCATCGCAGCGGCGGTATCGTCCTCCTCGTCGCGCTACGTGCAGGCGCTGGCGCTGGGCGATACGCGCGGGCTGGACGACATCGACTGGGAAACCCTGCGCGCCACCGGCCTGACCCACCTGATCGCGATCTCCGGGTTCCACGTCGGCATGGTCGCGGCACTGTTCGCACTGCTGGCGTCGGGGCTGTGGCGGGTATTCCCGGCGCTGGCACGGCGGCTGCCGCGCCCGCAGGCCGCAGCGGTCGCGGCCCTGGCCGGGGCGATGGGCTACGCGGCCGTCGCCGGCTTCGCATTGCCGACGGTGCGCACGGTGCTGATGATCGCGATGGTGGTCGCTGCGCGGGCGCTGCGGCGGCCGGTGCGGGTGGTCGATGCACTGGCCATGGCGGCGCTGGCGATCCTGCTGTTCGATCCGCTGGCGGCACTGACCGCGGGCTTCTGGCTCAGTTTCGCCGGCGTGGCCTGGCTGGCGTGGTGCCTGCCCGATGCAGGGCATCGCATCGTTGGCGATTTCCTGTCCGCGCAGGGCGTGGCGACGCTGGGCCTGCTGCCGCTGACCGTGGTGCTGTTCGGGCAGGCGTCGCTGGCCGGGCCGCTGGCCAACCTGGTCGCAATCCCGTGGTGGAGCCTGGTGGTGGTGCCGCTGACGCTGCTGGGGACCGCGCTGGAGGCGCTGCACGCGAGTGCCGGTGAGTGGGCGTGGCGCGCGGCGGCGTGGTGCTTCGACCTGTCGTGGCCGGCGTTGCAGTGGCTTGCCGGCAGCCGTTTCGCGCTGTGGTGGCTGCCGGAGGCGCGCTGGTTCGCGTTGCCGCTGGCCCTGCTCGGTGCGTTCTGGTGCCTGCTGCCGCGCGGCATGCCGGGCAGGGCGCTGGCATTGCTGTTGTGGCTGCCGCTGCTGTGGCCGTCGCGCGGACTGCCGCAGCCCGGCGAAGCGGAACTGGTGGCGCTCGATGTCGGCCAGGGGCTGTCGGTGCTGGTACGCACGGCGCGGCACAGCCTGCTGTACGACATGGGGCCGGCGCAGCCCGAAGGCTTTGATGCTGGCGAACGGATCGGCGTGCCCTCGCTGCGTGCGCTGGGGGTGCGGCGGCTGGACGCAGCCATCGTCAGCCATGGTGACAACGACCACGCCGGCGGATTTGCCGCCGTGCGGCGCGCCTACCCGATGCCGCTGGCATGGTCGCCGGAGGGCTCCGGGATCGAGCGCACGCGCGCCTGCCTTGCCGGCATGCAGTGGCAGTGGGACGGCGTGCGTTTCCGCTTCCTGCACCCGCCCGAGTACTTCCCGTACCTGGACAACGAATCGAGCTGCGTGCTGCGGATCGAGACCGCACACGGCGCGGCCCTGCTGACCGGCGATATCGGCCAGGTGGTCGAACGCGACCTGCTGCGTCGCGATGCCGACGCGCTGCGCGCCGACGTGGTGCTGGTGGCGCACCACGGCAGCGGCGAATCCTCCGATCCGGGCTTCGTCGCAGCCACCCATGCCCGCCATGCGCTGGTCTCGACCGGTTACGGCAACCGCTTCCGGCACCCGCGGGCCGAGGTGGTGGAGCGCTGGCAACGGGCCGGAGCGCGTGTCCATGACACCCAGGACAGTGGAGCGCTTCGCGTGCGCCTGCAGGCTGGCGGCGTCGCGGTGGAACCGAGACGGCAGTCGCATCCGCGCCCCTGGGATGCGGTGCGGCGCCAGCAGCGCCTGGCCGGCGAGGGCACGGGGCAGGCCGCCCTTGTATCCTATCGGCCGGATTGAATCGGCCACTGGCCGGGGGACTGCGCGTGCTGGAACTGGTGAAGGCGGGTGGCTGGCCGATGCTGCCGTTGTTGCTGCTGTCTGCGATCGCGCTGGCGATCATCGTCGAGCGATTCTGGGCCCTGCGCCGCAAGAGCGTGCTGCCGCCAGGCCTGGGGAGCGAGGTCCGGACCTGGGCCTCGCGCGGCAACCTCGACCCGGCCCACATCGATTCGCTGCGCGGCAACTCGCCGCTGGGCGCGCTGCTGGCCGCCGCGCTGGACGTGCGCAACCGCCCACGCGAGGAAATCCGCGAGCGCGTCGAAGACGTCGGCCGCCATCTCGCGCACCGGATGGAGCGCTACCTCAACGCGCTGGGCACGATCGCCGCGGCCGGTCCGCTGCTGGGCCTGTTCGGTACCGTGGTCGGCATGATCCAGATGTTCCTCGGGATCATGGATTACGGCGTCGGCGACGTGAACCAGCTTGCCGGCGGCATCGGCAAGGCGCTGGTGTGCACCGCCGCCGGCATGGTCGTCGCGGTCCCGTCGCTGATGTTCCATCGTTACTTCCGCGCCCGCGTCGACAGCTACCTGGTCGACATGGAGCACGAGGCGATCCAGCTGATGGACGCCATCGATCCCCGCGCCAGGCGCGTGGCCGCCGCGGCGCCGCAGGGCTGACCTTCCATGCGCATCCGCGACCGCCGCGCCGAGGACAACCCGGACATCAACCTCGTGCCGATGATCGACGTGATCCTGTGCCTGATCATCTTCTTCGTGATCACCACCACGTTCGACGCGCGCTCGGTGCTCAAGCTCGAACTGCCGCGCGCCGACGGCGAGCGCAGCGAGGCCAAGGCCAGGCAGCTGAGCCTGCTGATCAACGCCGAGGGCCGCTATTTCGTCGATGACCGCGAGGCGCTGCGCACCGACGTCGAATCGCTCAAGCGCACGATCGTGGAGGTCGCCGGCGACGACCGCGAGCGCACCGTGCTGATCCGTGCCGACGCACGCACGCCATGGCAGGCGGTGATCACCGCCTACGACGCGCTGGGCCAGCTGGGCTTCCGCCGCATCGCCAATGCCACCGCGCCCGAACAGCGGCCCGCCGCCGCGGAGCCGGCCAGGTGAACCGGCCCAAGCCCGCCGCGGCGTGGCCGATCTACCGCCGGTTGACCGCATTCGCGAAGAAGTACCGCGGGCTGCTGCTGCTGGCGCTGGTGGGCATGGTGATCGAGGCTGCCGCGGGCGGCGCGTTCACCAAGCTGATGGAGCCGATCGTCAACGAGACGTTCGTGGTCAAGGACGCGAAGAACAGCGCATGGCTGCCGCTGGCGATCGTCGGCCTGTTCGTGCTGCGCGGCATCGCCGGCTACCTCACCGACTACAACATGGCGCGTTCGGGCCGGGGCATCGCCCGTGACATGCGCGTGCAGGTGCTGGGCAAGTACCTGCGCCTGCCCGGGCTGCGCTTCGACACCGAGCCGGTGCCGTCGATGCTGGTGCGGCTGGGCTCGGACAGCGACCAGGTCGCGCAGGCCACGATCGACGCGGCCAAGGTGATGCTGCAGCAGTCGTTCCAGATCATCGCCGCGCTGGTGGTGATGTTCTGGACCAGCTGGCAGGTGACGCTGGCGGTGCTGGTGCTGGCGCCGCCGCTGGCCTGGGTGATGGACAAGGTGGGCAAGCGTTATCGCCAGGTCAGCCACCGCATCCAGGAAAGTTCCGCGCACCTGATGCAATCGGCCGACCAGTCGCTGAGCAACCACCAGGAAGTGAAGATCTACGGTGCGCGGCAGGCCGAGTTCGAGCGCTACTCCGCGCTCGCCGACAAGCACATGAAGCTGTCGCTGAAGGTCGAGTCCACGCGCAGCATCTCCTCGGCGATGGTGCAGCTGATGGGCTCGGTGGGGCTGGCGCTGCTGCTGTTCGTGGCCGGCCGCGAAGCCATGGCCGGGCGCCTGAGCGCCGGCGGCTTCGTCGCGCTGATGCTGGCGATGATGGCGATCATTCCCTCGCTCAAGCAGCTGACCAACGTGCAGAACATGCTGCAGCGGGGCGTGGCCTCGGCCGAGCGCCTGTTCGGCGTGCTCGATGCGCCGGACGAGGTCGATACCGGCACCTTGCCGCTGCATCGCGCGAAGGGATTGATCGAGTTCCGCGACGTCGGCGCCCGCTATGTCGGGCAGGCGGAGCCGGCGCTGCAGGGCATCAGCTTCGACGCGCGCCCGGGCACGGTCACCGCCATCGTCGGCCGCTCCGGCAGCGGCAAGTCGACGCTGGTGAAGCTGATCCCGCGCTTCTATGACATCGAGGCCGGGCAGGTGCTGCTCGACGGCCATCCGATCGAGGAATACCGGCTGGCTGACCTGCGCCGCCAGATCGCGCTGGTCGGACAGCAGGTGATGCTGTTCGACGGCAGCATCGCCGACAACGTGGCCTACGGCGAGATGGCCGGCGCCGACCCGGCGTCGCTGGAGCGCGCGGTGCGCGGCGCCAACGCGATGGAATTCGTCGAGCGCCTGCCCGAAGGGCTGCAGAGCGGGATCGGTGCCAATGGCGGCCGCCTGTCCGGCGGCCAGCGCCAGCGCGTCGCGATCGCGCGGGCGATGCTCAAGGATGCGCCGATCCTGATCCTCGACGAGGCGACCGCTGCGCTCGATACCGAGTCCGAGCGCCTGGTGCAGGACGCGCTCGAAAAACTCATGCCCGACCGCACCACGCTGGTCATCGCCCACCGCCTGTCGACCATCGAACACGCCGACCAGGTGCTGGTGCTCGACCAGGGCCGCCTGGTGGAGCGGGGCACCCACGCCGAACTGCTGGCGCGCGGCGGGCTGTACGCACACCTGCACCAGATGCAGTTCCGCGAGCCGGCAGGCGCATGAGCGCGGCGCCGTGAGTGCGCGCGGCAAGGCCCCGCGCTACTGGTTCGAGGGCCCGGTGCCCTGGCATGCGCGGCTGCTGTCGAAGGCCTATGCGGGCGCGATCGCGCTGCGGATGCGGCTGTTCCGCCTGCGCCTGCTGCGCCGGGTGCGCATCGCGCGGCCGGTGGTGGTGGTCGGCAACCTGATCGCCGGCGGCAGCGGCAAGACCCCGCTGGCGATCGTGCTGGTCGAACGCCTGCGCGCGGCCGGCTGGAACCCCGGCGTGGCCACGCGCGGCTATGGCCGCGACGACGCCGGGACCCCGCGCTGGGTGGACGAAGACACCGATCCGGTGCTCGGCGGCGACGAGCCGGTGCTGATCGCGCGCCGCACCGGCGTGCGCGTGCGCGCCGATGCCGACCGCGTCGCCGGTGCGCGGGCGCTGGTCGCGGCAGGCTGCGACATCGTCGTTTGCGACGATGGCCTGCAGCACTACCGGCTGCGCCGCGACATCGAGATCGAAGTGATCGACGGCCGCCGGCGCTACGGCAACGGCCAGCTGCTGCCGGCCGGTCCGCTGCGCGAGCCGGCCGTGCGCGGCGAATCCTGCGACTTCCGCGTGCTCAACGTCGGCGGCGACGCGATCGAAGCCGGCTTCGGCGAATGGCCGATGCGGCTGGTCGCCGACCATGCGCAGCCGCTGGTCGGCGTCCGGCCGATGCCGCTGTCGGCGTTCGTCGGCAAGCGCGTGCACGCGGTCGCCGGCATCGGCAACCCGGAGCGATTCTTCGACACGCTGCGCAGCCACGGCATCGCCGTGGTCCCGCATGCCTTCGCCGACCACCACCGGTATGCCGCGCAGGACCTGGAGTTCGGTAGCGACCTGCCGGTGCTGATGACCGAGAAGGACGCGGTCAAATGCCGGCCGTTCGCCACCGGCCGCCATTTCAGCGTTCCGGTACGCGCGGAGTTGCCGGAGGCGTTCTGGGTGGCGCTGCTGGATCGCCTCTCGACGCTCAAGCCAACCGCTTCGTAGGAGCGCCCCATGGGCGCGATTGCTTCTGCACGGATCCTGACCGTGGCCGTGCGGCGCTCCTGCCGGGCGCCGGCTAGAATCGGCGCATGACCGCCCTCGATTTTGTTGTGGCCATTCCCGCCCGCTTCGACGCCTCGCGCCTGCCGGGCAAGCCGCTGCGCCTGCTGGGCGGCGATCCGCTGGTGCTGCACGTCGCGCGGCGCGCGTTGGCCGCGGGAGCAAGCGAGGTATGGGTCGCTGCCGACGATGAACGCATCGCGCAGGCGCTGGCCGGCAGCGGCGTGCGGGTGGCGCTGACCGCGAAATCCCACGCGTCGGGCACCGACCGCCTCGCCGAGTGCGCCGACATCGCCGGCTGGACCGACGACCGGATCGTGGTCAACCTGCAGGGCGACGAGCCGTTCGCGCCTGCCGCCGGGATCGACGCCGCGGCGGCGACGCTCGCGGATTCGGGCGCGCCAATGAGCACGCTGGCCGCGGCCATCACCGACGTCGCGGACCTGTTCGATCCCAACGTGGTGAAGCTGGTCCGTGGCGACGATGGCCACGCGCTGTATTTCTCGCGCGCGCCGGTCCCGTGGCCGCGTGATGCGTTCTCGCGTGATCGCAGCTGCCTGCCGGAACCGGGACAGTGGCTGCGTCACATCGGCATCTATGGCTACCGCGCCGGCTTCCTGCGCCGCTTCGCCGCGATGCCGCCCGGTCGGCTCGAGCAGGTTGAATCGCTGGAACAGCTGCGTGCGCTCGAGGCCGGGCACCGCATCGCGGTGGCGCTGACGCCGGAGCCGTTCCCGCCAGGCGTCGACACCCCGGAAGACCTCGCGCGCGCCGAGCGTCACTTCCAGGCGGCGCGCCATGGTTGAGCCGCAGCGGCTGCTGGTGATCTGCCTGGGCAACATCTGCCGCTCGCCGATGGCCGAGGGTGCGCTGCGCGCGCGCTTGCGCGAGGCCGGGCTGTCGCAGGTGGAAGTGGATTCGGCCGGCACCGGCGACTGGCATGTCGGCCATCCACCGGACAGCCGCGCGATCGCCACCGCGCGCCGCCACGGCGTCGACATCGGCGGCCTGCGTGCGCGGCAGCTGTCGGCGCGCGACTTCGCATACTTCGACTGGCTGCTGTGCGCGGACCACGCCAACCTGCGCGACGTGCAGGCGCTGGCGCCGCGCGCCGGCGGCGGGCGCAGCGCGCTGTTCATGGAGTGGGCGGGGCTGGCGGGGCCGATTCCCGACCCCTATACCGGCGACGAATCACACTTCGAGCAGGTCTGGGTGCAGGTAGACGCGGCGGCGCGGGCGGCGGTGGCGCGACTGCGAGCCGATTGACGCATAATCCGGGTCCGGCAACAGGGGACCCGTGATTTGCCCATGGACGTCAGCATCGCTCCGGAATTTCCGCAAAACCTGGAATGGCTGAACCTGTCCGAGCCGCTGCGCATGGCGCAGCTGCGCGGCAAGGTCTGCGCGGTGGCGTTCATCAATGCCGGCTCGGCGTGGTCGCAGCAGCGCCTCAATGACCTGGCCCACCTGCGCGCGCGCCACGGCGGGCGGCTGAACGTGGTGGCGGTGCACGTGCCGCGCTTCGAGCACGAGCGCGATGCGCGGCGCGTGGCCAAGCGGCTGTCGCGGCAGAAGCTCGACTTCCCGATCGCGCATGATCCGGACTGGACGCTGTGGCAGCAGTACGGCATCGAAGCCTGGCCGACGGTGGTGCTGCTCGACGGCGAAGGCCGGATCCGCGAGCGCTGGGTCGGCGATGGCCAGGTGCGCGAACTCGATTCGGCAGTCACGGCACTCAACGACGCGATCGTGCCGCGTTCGCGCAACGACGCGCCGATCGAACTGCGTTCGCTGCGTGAGCCGATGCTGCCGCTGCGGTTCCCGGTCGGCGTCGCGGTCAACGCCAACTACCTGTACGTGGCCGACAGCGGCCACCATCGCGTGCTCGAATGCGACCACGGGGGGCGCGTGCTGCGCCAGTTCGGCAGCGGCGGCCCGGGCTTCATCGATGGACCGATGGAGCTGTCGGCGTTCAATCGACCGCACGGCATCTGCCTGCAGCGCGACATGCTGTACGTCGCCGACAGCGGCAACCACGCCGTGCGCCGGATCCAGCTGCGTACCGGCGACATCGACACGATCTGCGGCGCAGGTCGCCCGGGCGAGCCGGTCGAAGGGGAGGTCACCGATCCGCGCGCCGTGGCGCTGGACCAGCCGCGCGCGCTGGCGCTCAGCGCCGAAGCGATGCACATCGCCAGCGCCGGCGACAACCGGATCTGGACCTACGACATGGGCAAGCGGGAACTGCGCCTGCTGGCCGGTTCCGGTGAGCTGGGCGTCGCCGACGGCACCGGCAAGCGTGCCAGCTTCGCCGAGCCGGTCGGGCTGGCGACGGTGCAGCAGATGCTCTACGTGTGCGATGCCGCGGGTTCTGCGATCCGCAGCGTCAACGCGCGCAGCGGCCAGGTCACCACGCTCCTCGGCGAGGACGCCTGGAACTTCGGACAGGCCGATGGCGCGCGCGTGGAAGCGCGCCTGCAGCAGCCGCAGGCGATCGCGCTGGACCCGGACGCGCCGGTGCTGTGGATCGCCGACAGCGGCAACGACACGCTGCGCATGCTGCGCCTGGGCGGCGGCGAACTGGCCACGTTCGAGCTGCCGCAGCGGCTGCACGCGCCGTCGGGCCTGGTGATCGCCGATCGCGTGGCCTGGATCGCCGACACCGACGCCCACGCGGTACTGCGCCTGGACATCCAGACCGGGGCGCTGCGCCACGTTCCCATCGGCGAATGACGCCGCGGGGCCGGGCAGGAACGGGCGCAGGAGCGTCCCATGGGCGCGATGACTTGCCGACGAACTTCAATCGCGCCCCCGGGGCGCTAGTACGCCCGCGTGGGCGGGCCTTGCGCGATGCGCTGCTGACCCTCAGTTCCGGTGGCAGATGACTTCGCCGCTTCCCCACTTCGACGGCAAGGCCTTCGTGCGCGGCCTGAGCACAGCGCCGGGCGTGTACCGCATGTTCGCCGCCGACGACAGCGTGCTGTACGTCGGCAAAGCCGGCGCGCTGAAGAAACGCGTGGCCAGCTACTTCAGCAACACGCCCAAGCCGGCGCGGACGATGGCGATGCTGGCGCAGGTCGCGCGCATGGACGTTACCGTGACCCGCAGCGAGGCCGAGGCGCTGCTGCTGGAAAACCAGCTGATCAAGTCGCTCAAGCCGCGCTACAACGTGCTGCTGCGGGACGACAAGAGCTATCCCTACGTGTTGCTGACCCAGGAGCCATGGCCGCGGATCAGCCTGCACCGTGGCCCGCGCAACGTGCCGGGCCGCTACTTCGGCCCGTATCCGAGCGTGGTGGCGGTGCGCGAAACGCTCAACCTGATGCACAAGCTGTTCAAGCTGCGCAGCTGCGAGGACAGCGTGTTCCGCAATCGCTCGCGGCCTTGCCTGCAGTACCAGATCGGGCGCTGCACGGCGCCGTGCGTCGGCCTGGTGCAGGCGCGCGACTATGCGCAGGACGTGCGCCGCGCGACGTTGTTCCTCGAGGGCCGCAGCGACGAACTGAGCGACGAGTTGAACAAGGCGATGGAGGCGGCCAGCGAACGCCTGGACTTCGAGGAAGCCGCGCGCCTGCGCGACCAGGTGGCGATGATCCGCAAGCTGCAGGCGCGCCAGTACGTCGACGGCACCGTCGCCGACCTCGATGCGCTGGCCTGCGCGATGCAGGGCAGCCACGCCTGCGTGCTGCTGCTGGCCTTCCGTGACGGCCGCAACCTCGGCACGCGCAGTTTCTTCCCGAAGACCAACGGCAGCGACAACCCGGCCGAAGTGCTGGCGGCGTTCGTTTCGCAGTACTACGCCGAACAGCCGCCGCCGCGCGAGATCGTCCTCGATCGCGAGATCGAGGATGTCGAGCTGCTTCAGGAAGCCTTCAGCAGCGCCGCCGGGCGCCGCGTG
Organism: Luteimonas mephitis DSM 12574; assembly: GCF_000422305.1. Lineage (GTDB taxonomy): Bacteria > Pseudomonadota > Gammaproteobacteria > Xanthomonadales > Xanthomonadaceae > Luteimonas > Luteimonas mephitis. Next base: position 113,271 of record NZ_AULN01000014.1, read on the forward strand.
CAGGTCAAGACCAGCGTGCGCGGCGACCGCGCCGGCTACCTCGACCTCGCGCGGCGCAATGCGCAGATGACCCTGGCCACCGAACTGGGCAGCCAGGCCGCGCAGCGCGCACGGGTGGAATCGCTGCGCGAGATGCTCGGGCTGGCCGAGCCACCGCAGCGCATCGAATGTTTCGACATCAGCCACACCATGGGCGAGGCGACGGTGGCGTCGTGCGTGGTGTTCGACGCCGAAGGCCCGGTGCGCAGCCAGTACCGGCGCTACAACATCGCCGGGATCGAGCCGGGCGACGATTACGCGGCCATGCACCAGGCGCTCGAGCGCCGCTTCCGGCGCGCGGTGGAGGGTGAGGAGGTGCGTTTGCGAACCACTGGTTCGCGCGCCGACGAACGCCCGAGCGCCGTGCGCGAGGGCCGGTCAGACGGCGTGCTGCCCGACGTGCTGCTGATCGACGGCGGAGCAGGGCAGGTAGCGCAGGCCAGGGCCGTGCTGGCCGACCTGGGCATCGACGGCCCGGTGCTGGTGGGCGTGGCCAAGGGCGAAGCGCGCCGGCCGGGCGACGAGACCCTGCTGCTGCCGGGCATTGATGGCCAGCCGGGCCGCGAGCTGCATCCGGGAAGTGCATCGCCAGGCCTGCAGCTGGTGCAGCAGGTGCGCGACGAGGCGCATCGTTTCGCCATCACCGGCCATCGCGGCCGCCGGCAGAAGGCACGCAACAGCAGCCGGCTCGAGGACATCCCGGGTATCGGGCCGCGCCGCCGCGCCAGCCTGCTCAAGCATTTCGGCGGCCTGGGTGGCCTGAAAAACGCCAGCGCGGACGAGATCGCCCACGTCGAAGGCATCAGTTCCGCGCTTGCCGAGCGGATTTACGCCACACTGCACGGGTTGCAGGGCCCCGGTGACGAGCGCCGGCCGGACTGAAGGCGAGTAATGAAGCTGACCATCCCGACATGGCTGACGTTGCTGCGGATCCTGATGATCCCGGTGCTGGTGCTGGTGTTCTACCTGCCCTACAAATGGACCAATTTCGCAGCCACGGCGGTATTCGCGCTGGCCGCGATCACCGACTGGCTCGACGGCTGGATCGCCCGCCGTTACCACCAGTACTCGGCCTTCGGCGCCTTCCTGGACCCGGTCGCGGACAAGCTGATGGTCGCCGTTGCCCTGTTCCTGATCGTGCAGGGCCACCCCACGGCGTGGATGGCGCTGTGGGCGGCGGTGATCGTGGGCCGCGAGATCGCGGTGTCGGCGCTGCGCGAATGGATGGCCGAACTGGGCCAGCGCGCGCGGGTCAAGGTCGCGACCATCGGCAAGATCAAGACGGTGGCGCAGATGCTGGCGCTGCTGTGCCTGCTGTACTCGGTGTCGCCGGACCGGGTGCCGCGGCACGATTTGTTCATGCGCGACCTGGTTTTCCACGTCGGCGACTGGCTGCTGGCGGTCGCTGCGCTGCTCACGCTGTGGTCAGGATTGGCCTATTTGCACGCGGCCTGGCCTTTTTTGCGCGCGGGAGAAGGAATTCCGGTTGACAGTTCGGAACGTGACGGTAAAATTCCGCTTCCTCCGCGGGAATAGCTCAGTTGGTAGAGCACGACCTTGCCAAGGTCGGGGTCGCGAGTTCGAGTCTCGTTTCCCGCTCCAGATCCAGCGAAACCCCGGCATCGCCGGGGTTTCGTTTTTTCGGACGCAAGTTGCAGCAGCGCATCCCGTCCGGGATCCGGGTATCGTCCTCCCGGACAACGAGTCACCGGCCTGGTGGCAGAGTGGTTATGCAGCGGCCTGCAAAGCCGCGTACGCCGGTTCAATTCCGACCCAGGCCTCCATCCATCGTGCGGATCCATTCCGGCTCGCACCGCCAGGACCGCCGTGCGCATCCGCACCCGGCTGGCCGAGGGCGGCCGGGACCGGCGGATTTCCTCGTTGCTGTGAATTGCGATCGTCCAAGCATCGAAGCACGTCGTTGCGACACCGCCCGGGTGGCGAAACTGGTAAACGCAAGGGACTTAAAATCCCTCGGCCGCAAGGCCATGTCGGTTCGATCCCGACTCCGGGCACCATGCTTCCGCTTCGCATCCACGCTTTTGCAGAGCAGCTCTTGCAGGAGCGGTTTCAGACGCGAGCTTGTGTCCTTGACGGATGCATGGTCTCGGGGTCAAGAGAATTTCAAGTTGCCTTGCGTCATGGCGAATGATCTCGCGCTTTCCGCCATGCCCGCCCATGGGCGTCGTCCCGACGCAAATGCCGGCGGGCAACGGCCCGCGGCTGAAGCCGCTCGTGCAGGGCCACGATGCACGCGCCCGGAAGGGTTCGCGGCTGGTGCCGTGCCAGCAAGCGCATGATCCCGGGCGTCGCCTCGAGTGTCGGCGGTCTGCAACAATGGTCGCGACCGCAAGCCAGGGGATCCACCGGATGCTGCGTTACCTGCCTTATGTCGCCAGCATCGCGCTGGCGCTGTTCTCGGCCTGGATGTCGCTGCGGCATCCGCAGTGGCGCTGGCCGCTGGGCATCTTCGGTGCGCTGGCGCTGCTCGGCACCTGGGACCTGCTGCAAACGCGCACCACGCTGCGCCGCAACTACCCGATCCTCGCGCACTTCCGCTATTTCCTCGAGTCGATCGGCCCCGAGATCCGCCAGTACTTCATCCAGGCCGACACCCAGGAAGTGCCGTTCTCGCGCCAGCAGCGCGCGCTGGTGTACCAGCGCGCGAAGAACGTGGTCGACGTGGTGCCGTTCGGCACCGAGCGCGACGTCTACGGCCAGCACTACGAATGGATCAACCATTCGCTGCTGCCTACGTCCATTCCTTCCCACGACTTCCGCCTGCGCATCGGTGCGGGCACCGCGCAGCCCTACGACGCCAGCGTCTTCAACATCTCGGCGATGAGCTTCGGCTCGCTGTCAGCCAATGCGATCCGCTCGCTCAACGCGGGGGCGAAGCGCGGCGGTTTCTACCACGACACCGGAGAGGGCTCGATCTCGCCCTACCACCGCGAGAACGGTGGCGACCTGGTCTGGGAGATCGGTTCCGGCTACTTCGGTTGCCGCGAGCAGGACGGGCGTTTCAGCGAGGAACGCTTCGCCGCCAATGCGCGCGACCCGCAGGTGAAGATGATCGAGGTCAAGCTGTCGCAGGGCGCCAAGCCCGGCCACGGCGGCGTGCTGCCCGGGCCCAAGGTCAGCGCCGAGATCGCCGCCACGCGCGGCGTGCCGGAAGGCGTGGAGTGCGTCTCGCCATCGCGGCATTCGGCGTTTTCCACGCCGGCGGGGCTGCTGGAATTCGTCGCCCGCCTGCGCGAGCTGTCGGGCGGCAAGCCGACCGGCTTCAAGTTGGCAATCGGTCATCCGTGGGAGTGGTTCGCGGTGGCCAAGGCGATGCAGGAAACCGGGATCCTTCCCGACTTCATCGTCGTCGACGGCGCCGAGGGCGGTACCGGTGCGGCGCCGGCGGAGTTCATCGACCACGTCGGCGTGCCGATGCACGAGGCGCTGATGCTGGTGCACAACACCTTGGTGGGCATCGGCCTGCGCGACCGGATCCGGATCGGCGCCGCCGGCAAGGTCACCAGCGCCTTCGACATCGCCCGCACCATGGCGATGGGCGCCGACTGGTGCAACGCAGGGCGTGGCTTCATGTTCGCGCTGGGCTGCATCCAGTCGCTGAGCTGCCACACCGATCGCTGCCCCACCGGCATCGCCACCCAGGACCCTAAGCGCTGGCGCAAGCTGGACACCGCGGACAAGTCGACGCGCGTGTTCCAGTTCCACGACAACACCCTCAAGGCGCTGCGCGACCTGCTGTGCGCCGCGGGGCTGGAGCACCCGCGCCAGCTGGGGCCGGAACATATCCTGCGCCGGGTCTCGCAGACCGAAGTGCGCTCGCTGGCGGCGCTTTACCGGTTCCTGGAGCCGGGTGAACTGCTCGAACGGATTCCGGAGCACGCCGTGTTCCGGAATTTCTGGTCGGTTGCGCGCAGCGACTCGTTTGCAGCCCCCGATCGCGTGCTGGCGATGCGCGAGGCGAAGGCGCGCTAGCGAGCGCGGATTCGCGGGTCAGGCCATGTTCCCGGCGTCCCGGGTGCGTCAGCCGTGGCAGGCCATCAGCACGGTGTCTCCGCAGCGCAATCTCACCGTCACGCCGGTCGGACGGCCGGTGCGGCGGTAGCGGGCACCGGCCAGCTGTTCGGCGTGTTCCAGCGCCAGCAGCGGCGTCGGGTCCGGCGGCTCGTTGTTGCCGCTGGCCGTATGGACCACCCAGCCGCGGGCCGATTGCTCGATCGAGAACAGTTCGCGTTCCACGAGTACCTCCTGGGAATGCCGGTCATGCAAGGGCCATGCACGCAAGTCTCGTGCCGTGCGCCGGGCCTCGCCAGCGGGGCGCGGGCGCGTGCCGGTGACGGGCAGGGGCAGGCAGGTGCCGGACAGCGTCGTCGACTGGCGTCGCACGGGCCGGGACCGGGCGACCCGCGGAAGAGCTGAAGGCCACCGCAGGGGCGGCCAGCGTGTCCGCTAGTTTCCGCACTCCACCCGTGGCACGCGCTTGAGCCCGGCCAGCAGGCGATAGGGGCTGTTGCCGCTGTGCGCGGCGACATCTGCGACCGGGAGGCGGGGGCCCCACAGTTCGATGTCGCTGCCGAGCCCGGCACCGGGATGGTCGGTCAGGTCGACGGTCAGCATGTCCATCGACACGCGGCCGATCAGCTCGCCTGCGCGGCCGTCGATGACCACCGGCGTGCCCGAGGTGGCGTACTGCGGGTAGCCGTCGGCGTAGCCCGCCGCGACCACGCCCACGCGGGTGGGGCGGGTGGTGACGAAGGCGCCGCCGTAGCCGATCGGCTCGCCCGCGGCCAGTTCGCGCACCGCGATGACCTTGGATTCGAGCGCCATCACCGCGCGCAGGGCCTCGGCCTCCGCGCAGGGTGCGTCGAGCGTGTGCGCGCCATAGAGCATCAGCCCCGGGCGCACCCAGTCGCGGCGCGTGCGCGGCCACGCCATCAGTGCCGCGGAGTTGGCGACGCTTGCCGGCGTGCCGGGCGGCAGCCGGGCCAGCGTCGCGTCGAAGGTCGCGAGCTGGTCGGAGGTGCCGGGATGGCCGAGCTCGTCGGCGCGCGAGAAATGGGTCATGGCGACCATCCCGCCGATCCACGGCAGCGCGCGCACGCGGTTCCATGCATCGAGGTACTCACCAGGCGCGAGGCCGAGCCGGTGCATGCCCGAGTCGAGCTTCAGCCAGACCTGCAGCGGGTGCTGCAGCGGGTGGCGCTCGAGGGCTTCGACCTGCCACGGCGATGCGACCACGGGCCACAGCGCATGGCGTTCGATCAGGGGCAGTTCGCCGGCATCGAAGAACCCCTCCAGCAGCACGATCGGCGCGCGGATGCCGGCTTCGCGCAATTCCAGCGCCTCCTCGATGCAGGCCACGCCGAAGCCGTCGGCTTCGCCGTCGAGCGTGCGCGCGCAGGCGATGGCGCCATGGCCGTAGGCGTCGGCCTTGACCACGGCCAGCGCCTTGCCGCCGCCGAGCGCGCGCGCATGGCGGTAGTTGTGGCGCAGTGCGTCGAGGTGGATGCGGGCTCGGGTGGGGCGCATGGCGGTCAGCGCAGGCCGGCGGGGGCCGGCGGCCAGGGGCGATCGTAACGCGAGATGTCGAGGCCCTCGGTATCGATCGCCGGCGTGCGGCCGTCGACCAGGTCGGCTAGGTAGCGAGCGGAGCCGCAGGCCATCGTCCAGCCAAGCGTGCCGTGTCCGGTGTTGAGCAGCAGGTTGCGGTACCTGGTCGCGCCGACCACCGGTGGGCCATCCGGCGTGGACGGACGCAGGCCGGCCCAGAACTCGGCCGCGGCGAGGTCGCCGCCCTCCGGATACAGGCTGCGCACCACCATTTCCAGGGTTTCGCGGCGGCGCTGCGGCAGCGACAGGTCGTAGCCGGACACTTCCGCCATGCCGCCGACGCGGATGCGCTGGTCGAAGCGGGTGATCGCGACCTTGTAGCTCTCGTCGAGCACGGTCGAGACCGGCGCCATGTCCGGGCGGGTGATCGGGATGGTCAGCGAATAGCCCTTGAGCGGGTACACGGGCAGCCGGATGCCGACCGGCGCCAGCAGGCGTGGCGACCAGCTGCCCAGCGCGACGACGTAGCGGTTGGCGCCCTCCGCCTTGCCGCCGATGCGGACGCCTTCGATGCGGTCGCCATCGGCCAGCAGCGCGTCGATGGGCTTGCCGTAGCGGAATTCCACGCCCGCGGCGGCGGCCATCGCGGCGAGCTTCGTCGTGAACATGTGGCAGTCGCCGGTTTCATCGCCGGGCAGCCGCAGTGCGCCGGCCAGCGTATCGGCGACGCCCGCAAGTGCGGGCTCGACGCGCACCACGCCGGCGCGGTCCAGCACTTCGTAGGGCACGTTGTAATCGCGCAGGATCGCGATGTCCTTCGCCGCGCCGTCGAGCTGCGCCTGGGTGCGGAACAGCTGCGTGGTGCCCAGGGTGCGCTGCTCATAGGCGATGCCGGTGTCGCGGCGCAGTTCCTCGAGGCAGTCGCGGCTGTACTCGGCCAGCCGCACCATGCGCGCCTTGCTGATCGCATAGCGCTGGTTGGTGCAGTTGCGCAGCATCTGCCACAGCCAGCGATACTGCGCCGGGTCGGCGGTCGGCCTGATCGCCAGCGGCGCGTGCCGCGACAGCAGCCAGCCGATGGCCTTGGCCGGGATGCCCGGCGCGGGCCACGGAGATGCATAGCCGGGCGAAACCTGGCCGGCATTGGCGAAGCTGGTTTCCATCGCCGGCCCCGGCTCGCGGTCGACCACGACAACCTCATGTCCCTGCTGGCGCAGGTACCAGGCGCTGGTCACGCCAATCACGCCCGAACCCAGGATCAGGATGCGCATTGCGTTGCCTCGGAAGCAGGCCGGCGGGCGTCAGCCCTGCACAGGCGATTCAAGGAATGCACCAGTATAAGAGGCGGTATGTGGTGAATATCACCAACTTCAGCCAGCCAGGCAGGTAATATTCCTGCACCTGCACCCGGTAACAGGCCATGAAGGCGAAGGAACTCGACCGGATCGACCGCAAGATCCTGCGCATCCTGCAGCAGGAAGGACGGATTCCGTTCACCGAACTGGGCGAACGCGTCGGCCTGTCCACCACCCCGTGCACCGAGCGCGTGCGCAGGCTCGAACGCGACGGCGTGATCACCGGCTACCACGCGAGGCTGGCGCCCTCGGCGGTCAAGGCCAGCCTGCTGGTGTTCGTGGAGATCGGCCTGGCCTACAAGTCCGGGGACATCTTCGAGGAATTCCGCCGCGCCGCGCTCAGGCTGCCGAACGTGCTGGAATGCCACCTCGTCTCGGGCGATTTCGACTACCTGATCAAGGCCCGCATCTCGGAAATGGCCTCGTACCGCAAGCTGCTGGGCAGCACATTGCTGACGCTACCGCACGTGCGCGAGTCGAAGAGCTACATCGTCATGGAGGAGATCAAGGAGACCCTGGAACTGCCGCTGGCGGACTGAGCCGCGCGGCCGGCATTCCATGCGGGCGTCCGCACAACGACGAAGGCCACCCGGTAAAGGTGGCCTTCGTCGTTGACGTCTTTGGTGGGCGGTACAAGGTTCGAACTTGTGACCCTTGCCGTGTGAAGGCAATGCTCTACCGCTGAGCTAACCGCCCGGATCGGGCGCGAAGTTTACTTGGACGGGGACGGGATTGCCAACCCTGGCCGGCAGTCTCGCGGGTCTCCGCTTGCCATGGCGCTTCTCGGCAGGGTGGGGCCGGATTCATCGCGGCGGCGAGGGCAGGGGCTTGTCGACCGGGATCGGCAACCACAGATGCAGCCGGTGCCGTGGCATGCCGGAGTCCGGGTTGAAGCGGTAGTCGGCGCCGATGGCGTCGGCGCGGTCGCGGATGTTGAGCAGGCCGCGGCCCGGGCGCTCGGGGTCGATGGCGATCGGGCCGAACTGGTCTTCGATTTCCAGCGTCAATTCGGCGGCGACCGTGGTCGGGACCAGGGTCAGGCGGACGTGCATGCGTCCGCCGCAGCCGTGGCGGGCGCCGTTGGTCGCGGCTTCCTGGCAGATCCGGTACAGCGCCGAGGCGATGTTGTCGGGCAGGTCATCGACCCGACCCTGGACGCGGCTGGTGTAGAGCACGCCGCGGTCGCGCAGCAGTTCGGCGAACGGGCCTTCAGCGATGGCGCGCGCGAGGCCGAAGCGGTCGAGCACCGCCGGGTGCAGTTCGTTGATCACCTCGCGCAGGTGGCCGTGGGCGCTGGTCACCAGGTTGCTGATCGAGGCCAGGCCTTCGAGCACGGCCGGATTGGTGGCGGTGAGCTCGACGATCCGCAGGCGGGTGGCGATGGCGGTCATGTCCTGGCCGATCTGGTCGTGCAGTTCGACGCCGATGCGTCGCCGCTCCTGCTCCTGCAGCGCGGCCATGCGGTTGGCCGCGCGGGCAAGTTCCGCGCTGCGGCCGCGCAGCGTACGCACGATTTCATCCATTTCGATGCGCTTGTTCCGCAGGGCCTCGGTCACGACGCCCAGCAGGAGCACCGCGCAGCCGACCATCGCCATCAGCAGCGGAAGCTGGCCGGGTCGCAGCGTGGTCACCATGGGGAGGCGCGCGCCGACGATGGCCAGGCACAACAGCCCGTAGGCAACCGTGGCGGGCCGCCAGCCGTAGCGGTAAGCGATGAGGAACAGCGGCAGCAGCGCCATCGCCAGCGGATACACCGGCGCCTCGATGACGGGCAGCAGCGCCAGCGCCAGCACGATCAGCGCAGGCGCCAGTGCAACGCCATAGGCAAGCAGCTCGGGCCATGGGCGGCGTGCTGGCCCGGACTGGTCCGCCAGCACCAGCATGATCGGCACCACCAGCACGACGCCGGCGAAGTCCCCGAGCGCAAACGACACCAGCATCGAGGGCAGGCCGCTGGCCAAGGTGCCATCGTCGTTAAGGTCGATCCCGGTGAGCAGGATGCTGTTGAACACCGCGGCGACGAATCCCACCGCCAGCAGCCGCGGCAACGCCCTGTGGCTCGCGGTACCACGGCCGTGGCGGCCGATGCCGCGCAGCACGACCGCGTAGATGCACCAGGGCAGGGCCGCGCCGACCAGCAGTGCCGGAATGGATGAATAGAGATCCAGCGCACGACCCATGACCAGCAGCGTGGCGATTTCGAGCACGGCCATCGCCGGCCACAACCGTCGCGGCAGGAGCCACAGCGTGCCAAGGCGCAGCCCGGCGGGCAGGAACCAGAAGATCCCGGAGATCGCGAACAGTCCCGGCCAGGCGAGCGGGTAAAGCGCCAGCCAGATCAGCGCGGGTCGACGCCACCATGACGATTGCGCTTCAATGGCCGCGTTTTCCGATGCGTCCCGGGGCAAATTCGATGTCGACACTGCGTATTGTCCTGGTCGATGACCATCCTATCGTGCGATCCGGCTTCCGCCAGCTGCTTGAACTCGAGCCGGGCTGGTCGGTGATCGCCGAGGTTGGCAGCGCGCAGGAGCTGGCGGCCTGGATGCTGCAGTCCACCTGCGACGTGCTGGTGCTCGATCTCTCGCTGCCCGATGGTGACGGGCTGGTCATGCTGCGTCACCTGTTGGCCCAGCGGCCGGATCTGGCGATCGTGGTGCTGACCATGCACGACGGCGCGCTGTACGTGCAAGACGCGATCGCCGCGGGTGCGCGCGGCTATGTCACCAAGAGCTCGGCGCCGGACGAGCTGGTCGATGCGATCCGCGCAGTGGGTCGTGGCGAAACCTACCTGGGCACGGACGTGCGCGATTATGACGGCGCGGTCTCGGAAGACAGCCAGGGTGCGCTGCCGGAGCTGACTTCGCGCGAAGCGCAGGTGTTCCTGCTGCTGGCCCGCGGGCATTCGGTTGCGCGGGTGGCGGCCACCATCGGCATCAATTCCAAGACCGCGTATGCGCATCGCACCAACATCTACGCCAAGCTGCGGCTCGACTCGGACCACGAGTTGCGGCTGCTGGCCATGAAGCGGGGATTGATCGGGCGGGCGTGAGGCGGTCCATCCATCAACCCAACACCATGCAGGAGCGGCCCACGGCCGCGAGCTCTTCTTTCGCCTGCATCGGAGTCGAAAAGCTCGCGACCATGGGCCGCTCCTGCAGGGGCGAGGCCGCCCGTTCACCGATCACGCCGACGCGCAGGAGCGCACCTGGGCGCGACCGTCGAACTGGCCTATTCCAGCTGCGATTTTGCATACGCCGCGTCCAGCGCCTCCATCGCATCGCGCGGCTTGAGCTTCGCCGCGTTCTCGTAGGCCGCGGCGGCCTCGTCTTCCTTCTTGTCGCCGTGCAGCAGCATCAGCACGTTGCCGTGCTCGATGTGGGCGATCGGCGAATCAGGAGTGAGCTTGAGCGCGGTCTTGATGTGCGACTCGGCCTCGGCCGCCTTGGCGCCGTAGGTCAGGCCGCCGATCATCGCGCCGATCTTGCCGATGATCTCGGCGTGGTACAGCGCCAGCGCCGTGTGGGCTTCGGCGTGCTTCGGCGCCAGCTCCAGGGCCGTGTCCAGTGACTCGCGCACCTTGCCGGCGATGCCCTGCTTGAGCGCCTTGGCGATCGACAGCCCCTGGCTGTAGCGACCCAGAGCGAAGGCATGGCGATAGTGGCTGTTGGCTTCATCCGGCAGCGCCTTGATCGCGGCTTCGGCGAGCTTCGCGGCCAGTTCAAGGCGCCTGAGCTTTTCCGCGTCGTCGTCGACCAGGTAGGTGGCGTGGATGCCGAGTGCCTTGGACGCCACCGACGCGCCTACCGCGCCAAGCGCGTTGCCGGCATCGAACGCGGCCTTGAAGTCGCCGTGGTGGAAGTCGCGCCAGGCATCCTGCAGCGCAGTGGCCAGCGCGGCCGCGTTGAGCTTCGGTGCCGCCTTGCCGGCGGCCTTGAGCAGCGCGGCGGCGCGCTTGTCGTCGGGGAAGGGCTCGCAGTCGCCGGCATGCAGCTTCGGCCACGCCTTCTTCAGCGCATCGCCGGCGTAGGCATAGGCCATGGCGTCGTGGGGAAAGGCGGCCCATGATGATTTCGAAGCCATGATCGCTTCCTGTCTGATCGGTGCAGCGAGCATTGCCCGGCGCGGACCGGCTGGCAAGGGGGAAAGCGCCCGGCTGGCGTGGTCGTGCGCGGTTTCCCCGGATGGCCGGGGAGAGGTTTGCCCGCGTCCCTGCAGCCAGCCGACGCTTTCGCGCGAGAGCGCCCGATAGTGTGTTTGCTCCACCGCGACATCGCAGTCTGGTCGCCGGAAAGCGGCCGTTCGGTCGCTCGCAGGAGTGATGAAATGGCAGTCGGGAAATCCACGTCCAAGGGCAAGCAGACCAACCTGCGCCACCTGTGGCTGGCGTCGTTGGGCGCGACGGTCGTGACGCGTCGCAGCGCGCGCGAAGCCGGTGCTCGTGCCATCAGCGAGGCCCGCAGGCTGCGTGACCGCGCAGTCGGCATGGTTGACGACGCGGCCGCGATTGCGCGCGGCGGGCTGGCAACCGTGCGCGAGCAGGCCGCGCCGATGCTCGGGCAGGTTGCAGCGCGCGTCGGGCGGGGGCTTGCGCCGGTACTCGAGCGCGTCGGTCGCGCGCCGAAGAAGTCGGTGGCTGGCAAGCCGAAGGCGCGTCGTGCGGCCCACAAGCCGGCCGCAAGGAAGAAGCCCACGCCGCGGCCGGCGTCGGCACGCAAGCAGGCCGAGCGGCGCGTCGCCGGCAAGGGGCGCTGATTGCGGGCGGGCGCGGGTGCCGACCGCGACGCGCGAAGAGCGCCCTCGCCCCAACCCCTCTCCCGCACGCGGGAGAGGGGCTCCAGATTCCACCGGCCGCGCGACGCGCCAATGACTTGCCGGGTGCCGTAGGCCGGGGCCACGCCCCGACGCTCCGTCGAATCCGGTGACCACGCGCATTGTGCAGTAGGTCGGGGCTACGCCCCCGACGCCCAGCAGAATCCAGTGACCAGGCGCATTCTGCAGGAGGTCGGGGCTACGCCCCCGACGCCCCGCCGAATCCGGTGACCACGCGCATTTTTCCGGCGCATCGGCCCCAGGCCTTGTTCGGCACCGCTTCGGAGATCGAGAGCTCGCAGCCCAAGTCGCGGCTGCAGGTACGGGCCGCCTCCCGGGACATGCACGGGCGACGCGCCTGTTCCACGATCCCTCAGTCGATGTATGCCTGCGTCAGCTTGTTGAGGTGCACGCGCTCGGCGTCGCGCAGGAAGGGCGCCAGCAGCATCATCACCTGGACGATGCCCTCCCGGATCGCGGCGTTCTCGTCCTTGTCGCCGCGCACGGCAGCGTAGTTCAGCCAGAAGGTGGCCAGGACCAGGATGTTGGTGGCCGCGGCATCGAGCTCGGCCGCCGAGGCGCGCATCACCCCGGCCTGCGAAAGCCCGCGCATCACCTGGTGGGCGTTGTCGTCGGCGCGCCGGAGGATCCGCGCGAAACGCACGCGCAGGCGCCGGTTGCGGCTGAGGATCTCGACCAGGTCGCGGTACAGGAACCGGTAGTCCCAGATGCACTCGAAGACCAGGTGCAACTGCAGCCAGACGTCCTCCAGCCCGGGCAGCCGGCCGTCCGGCGCGGCCAGTGCGTCGTCCATCCGCGCGTCGAAGCGCGCGAACAGCTGCTCGATGATGTCGTCCTTGTTGCGGAAGTGGTAGTACAGGTTGCCCGGGCTGATCTCCAGCTCGTCGGCGATGTGGTTGGTGGTGACGTTGGGCTCGCCCTGCGTGTTGAACATCGCCAGCGAGCAGTCGAGGATGCGCTTGCGCGTATCGCGGGCCATCCGGGTCTTCTCCTTCCCCATCGGCGGCTTGTCTGCTTCCCGTTCGAGGGGAGGCGCTGCTTGTTTCTTTCTGCCTTTCAAGGGGACGGCCCGTTCGCCTGCTTTCCCTTCAAGGGGAAGGTCGGGATGGGGATGGGGCGGGCTTCGCTTCCAATCGCCAGTGGCCGGAAACCCAGCCCCACCCGGACCTTCCCCGTGGAGTGGAGGGCTTCAGCGCGAGGGGGCGTGGCGCGCTTCAACTGCCCAGCTTCTTCACCAGGTCGATGTACTTCTGCCTGGCGTCGTCCTGGCTGGTGCCCTTGAGCTTGCCCCAGGCTTCGTACTTGGCGGTGGCGACGAAGTCGAAGAACCCGGGCTTGGCGCCGCTGACGTCGCCCTCGGAGCCTTGCTTGTACAGCGCATAGAGGCGCAGCAGGGTGTCGTTGTCGGGGCGCTCGGACAGTGCCTGGACGTCCTGCTTTGCCTGTTCGAAGCGTGCTTGCAGATCGGACATGGTGACCTCCCGGAGGAGTTCGCATGACAGCACGGGGACCCGGGAGGGTCAACCGGTACCACGACTTGCCGTCATCCCGGGTGACGCGCGGGATCCTGCCTGCGCCCGAGTGCCGGCGAGCTTCCTTGCTGCATTCGGGATGGCAGGAGTGCCGGCAATTGTCGCAGCGGCGCCACTCTGGCAATTTAGCTGCCAATGGCTGCGATCGCGCGGCGTGATTTCAACGAGGGCATGGACATGAGCTACTTCGTCACCGGCGCCAGCGGGTTCATCGGGCGCTTCCTGGTTGCCAACCTGCTCAAGCGCAAGGGCACGATCCACGTGCTGGTACGCAAGGACTCGCAGAAGAAGTTCGACGCCATCGCGAAGAACATGGGTTGGGACCTCAAGCGCATCACCGTGGTGCACGGCGACATGTCGGCTGCCAGGTGCGGGCTGACGGCCGCGCAGGTGCGGGCGCTGAAAGGCAAGGTGAAGCATTTCTTCCATCTCGCCGCGATCTACGATCTTTCCGCCAGCGCCGAGGCGCAACGGGTGGCCAACGTCGAGGGTACGCAGAACGCGCTCGACCTTGCCGCCGCGATCGAGGCGGGCTGTTTCCACCATGCCAGCTCGATCGCCGTGGCCGGGCTGTACCCGGGGATCTTCCGCGAGGACATGTTCGAAGAGGCCGAGGGGCTGGACGATCCCTACCTGCGCACCAAGCACGACTCCGAAGCGCTGGTGCGTGGGGAGAAGCGGGTCAAGTGGCGGATCTACCGCCCCGGCATGGTGGTCGGCCACTCGCAGACCGGCGAAATGGACAAGATCGACGGCCCGTACTACTTCTTCACCCTGATCAAGAAGCTGCGCGAGATGCTGCCGCCGTGGATGCCAACCCTGGGCATCGAGGGTGGGCGGATCAACATCGTGCCGGTGGATTTCGTCGCCGACGCGATGGACCACATCGCGCACAAGCCAAAACTCGATGGCCACACCTTCCACCTGACCGATCCCGAGCCGCTGCGCGTGGGCGAGGTGCTCAATACCTTCTGCCGCGCCGGCCACGCGCCGGAGATGACGATGCGCATCGACGCGCGGATGTTCGCCTTCGTGCCGCCGAGCATCCGCGGCGCGGTGGGCAACCTGCCGCCGGTGCGCCGCTTCATCGGCATGCTGCTGCGCGACTTCCGGATCCCGAAGAGTGTCCTCAAGTTCATCACCTATCCCACGCGCTTCGACAGCCGCGAGACCGAGCGGGCGCTCAAGGGCAGTGGCATCGCCGTGCCGCGGCTCGAGGACTACGCCTGGAGGCTGTGGGACTACTGGGAGCGACACCTCGACCCGGACCTGTTCATCGACCGCACGCTCAAGGGCAAGGTGCGGGGCAAGGTGGTGGTCATCACCGGCGGCTCGTCCGGCATCGGCCTGTCGACCGCGCAGCGCGTGGCCGAGGCCGGCGCGATCACGGTGATCGTGGCGCGCGGCAAGGAGGAACTGTTCAAGGCCCGCGACGAGATGAAGGCGAAAGGCGGCAAGGTGTTCGCCTACACCGCCGACCTTGCCGACATGGCCGACTGCGACCGGCTGGTGGCAACGGTGCTCAAGGAGCATGGCCACGTCGACGTGCTGGTCAACAACGCGGGGCGTTCGATCCGGCGCTCGATCGAGGCCAGCTACGAGCGTTTCCACGACTTCGAACGCACGATGCAGCTCAACTACTTCGGCAGCATCCGCCTCATCATGGGCTTCATGCCGACGATGACCCAGCGCCGCAAGGGCCACGTCATCAACATCAGTTCGATCGGCGTGCTCGCCAACTCGCCGCGGTTCTCCGCCTACGTGGCTTCGAAGGCGGCGCTCGACGCTTTCAGCCGCTGCGCGCAGGGCGAGCTGTCGGGCAAGGGCATCAGCTTCACCACGATCAACATGCCGCTGGTGAAGACGCCGATGATCGCGCCGACCAAGATGTACGACAGCGTGCCCACGCTGACGCCGGAAGAGGCCGCCGACCTGCTGGTCAAGGCGATCATCGAACGGCCCAGCCGCATCGCAACCCGCCTGGGCATCTTCGCGGCGCTGATCAACGCGGTGGCGCCAAAGGCCTACGAGGTGGTGATGAACACCGCGTTCGAACTGTTCCCGGATTCGGCTGCGGCCAAGGGCGACAAGAAGGCACTCAGGGGCGAGGCCGAGCCGAGCGGGGAGCAGATCGCGTTTGCCTCACTGATGCGCGGGGTGCATTGGTAAGGGCAGGATTGCCACGTAGCCGGCCCTTGCAGGAGCGGCCCTCAGTAGCTCCTGCACTGCTTGAACCGCGTCCGTTCGCTGCTGCCGGGTGGCGGCGTGAGTTGCACGCGCGAGGGCGCGAGGGCGTCGTAGTGCAGCAGCAGCGGGCAGATCTGCGGGATTGCGTCGACCCGGGTGTCGAGCAGGAAGACCTGCAGCGTGGACTGCGTGGACCACACTGCGCGGTCGACCATGGGCAGGGTCGAGATCGCCTCGGCCACGTCGTTGCGCTGCTTCTCGAGCGCTGCAGCGTCGTCGGGAGCGGGCGCCGCGATCGACGTTGCCGCCGCTGCCTTGGCAGCGGCTTCGGCGGCAGCGGCGGCCTCGTGGGTGGCCGCCGGCGCGGGCGCTGCCACGGGCGCCGGCGTTGGCAGCAGCAGGAATACCGCGATGCCGGCGACCAGCGCCAGCAACCACGACAGCAAGGTGCGCTGGCGCGCCTTGCGCACGACGCCTGCGAGGATCATGGCGCGCTGCTGCGGATCGATCAGGTCGCGCAACTCGGGCCACAGTGACGGGCCATCAAGCAGTTCGATGCGCTGCATGGCCGCCGTGGGCCGTGCTTCGGCACTGATCCTGCCCTGGGTCGCAAGGATGCCGCCCGCGGCGCTGGTCAGGCGGATCTCGTTGGCGAGTTCGGTGACCTGCGCGCTGCTGAGGACGAAGGCGCTGCCGTGCTTGCATGACAGCAGGAAATGCTTGCCGTCGCGCTCCAGCGTGTAGTCGTTGTCGCCGGAGGGTGCCTCGTGGTTGAGCACGCGCGAATAGCCGCGCTGGCCAAGCGCATCGAGCACCAGGTGGATGAACTCGCGCCAGGACATCGCCGCCAGTGCAGCCAGCCCGGCTTCGGTCTCGTCACGGCGCATGACCACCAGGCGGAAGTAAAGGGTGCCGGCGACGCCGATCAGCACGGCGACGGCCAGGGCAATGGTCCACTGGGCGCTTTCGATCACGGGATTTCGTCCGCTGGCGGGGACGAAAGGATAGTCGCTGCGCGTTCCGGTTGCGCGCCCCTTGCTTCAGGCGGGCGCGGCCGGGGAGCCGCTCTCAGGCAGGAATGATCGAACCGGCATGGAGAAGCCCGCCAACCCGGAACCGTAAGGGGGAGGGGAGCATACGGTCGTTGAACGGATTGGCGGGCCAGGCGGTGGCCATCGCGGCGATGCGCGGGCGGTGGCGGAAACGTCAGGCCTTGCTGGGGGCCTTCTTGCGTGGCGTCGCGCGCTTGCCGGCGGCCTTCGTCGTCGCCTTCTTCGCAGGCGCGGCCTTGGCGGCCTTCTTGCGCGCGGGGGCCTTGCGGGCCGGCGAGCCGCCGCCTTGGCGGCGCAGTTCGGCGGTCAGCGTTTCGACGCGCTTGCTCAGGTCGGCAAGATCGTCACGGCCGGGCACGCCGAGCTTGGTCAGCGCGCGCTGGACGCGATCCTCGAACACCTTCTCGAGGCGGTCCCAGGTGTCGGTGGCGCGTTCGCGGGCCTGGTCGACGCGGTTCTCGACCACGTCGCGCACGACATGGGTGCGGGTGCCTGCGAACTTGCGCGCGGTCTGTTCCAGGTTCAGGCCTTCCTTGACCAGGCCTTCGAACAGCTTGGTGCCCTCGGCCTGGGCGCGGCCGAATGCGCCGACGCCGGCGAGCCAGATCTGCTGCGCGGATTCGCTCAACGTCTTCGAAAGCTTCTCGGCCTGCGCCTGCATGTCGACGCTGGAGCTGGAACGCGAACTGGCGGTCTTCTTCGCGGCTTTCTTGAACTTGGCCATGTGCCCTCCGGGCGGAATCGTGTGTGTGATTGCGCGGCAGCATCGCCCCATTGTCTAGAGCATTCACACGAGACATGGCGAACGGTTCAGCGGCCGCGGGCGTTCTTCCGGGCGGCCTTGCGGCGGGCGATGACGCGTTCGGTCTCGTCGAGCGCCCGGCGCAGCCTGGCGGTCGTTTCCGTGCTGCGGGGAGGGCGCCCGGCGAGGCCGTCGAGCAGGGTGCGGCTGTCGTCGTCGAGCACCTCGTCGCGCAGGCGGATGCCGTTGGCGGCGAGCACCGGGCGCAGTTCGCCGGCCCGGCTGCGCAGGTCGTCGATGGTGTTGCGCCATGCCAGCTGGCAGACGCGGCGGCGCGCGGCGAAGCTGAAGGCGTTGGTGTGGAACAGTTCGCCGTCGTGGGCGTTGGGTTCGAACACCATCTGGTCGATGTCCGGGTACTGCCGCGCATACCGCGCCAGCCCGACCTGCATGCGCGACTGCAACAGGGTGCGGAAGGTCTGCGACAGCACCGCGGGCAGGCCGCCGTGGACCAGGCGCTGGCCGGCGGTGTCGTCGTCGACCGGCGAGCCGCCGCGGGCGTCGCCGAGGCCGGCGTTGAACGGCACCAGCGGGTTGATGCCGATCAGCAGGTCGATGCCGCGTTCGAGCAGCACCGAGGCGTGCATCGTGCGGCGCAGCGCGCCGTCGACCAGGTGGCGGCCGCGCACCTCGACCGGCGGGTAGAGCCCGGGAAGCGCAGCGCTGGCCTGCACCGCGCGCGAGATCGGCACGTCGTTCCAGCTGTCGCTGCCGAACAGCACCGGTTCGCCGCTGTCGAGTTCGACCGCGACCACGAACAGCTTCGCGTCAAGTTCGCGGAAATCATTGCTGCGTCCGCGGCGGGTGAAGATGTCGCGCAGGAAGCGTTCGACCTCGGTGTTGTCGAACAGGCCGGTGGGCACCAGGCCGCCGAAGCGGTTGACCAGGTCCGACCAGGGCAGGTCGCGCGGCTCGAGCAGCATGCTGCGCCACCAGTCGAGCGTCAGCCGCGGCAGGCTGGCGGCGCGCTGCAGGTATTCGAACAGGGCCGGGCGCAGGAAGGTGTCGGTGCGGAAGCGGGCGTCGTCGCTGTCGCCGGTGATGAAGATGCGGCACATCTCGGCCGTCGACATGCGGTTGGCCAGGCCGGCGGCCAGGAAGGCGCCGCTGCTGACCCCGACGTAGCTGTCGAGGTCGGTGAGATCGAGGCCGTCGAGCGCTTCGTCCAGCGCGCGCAGCGCGCCGAGTTCGTACATCCCGCCGATCGGCCCGCCGCCGGCGATGGCCAGGCCGATCCGGGCCGGGGCGCGATTGGAAGGTTTGCCGCGTTGCCGGGCCGGGTGGAGGGAGAGCATGCAGGCGCCGATGGGAAGGTCGGCCGGAGTGTAGCCGATCGATGCCGCGCGGCTTGGTGGTGCTCTTCACCCGCGGCCTGCGAAAATGCATGCATGCCACGTCCGTCAGTTTCCAGCCGGCTCGAGCGCAGGCTTGCCTGCCACCAGGCCCTGCACGATCCCGCGCGCGAACCGCGCAACGGCCTGCGCTGGCTGCCGGAACTGCGCCGCTGGCAGGCCACGCGCCTGCGCGCCAGCTTTGCCCACTTCCTCGCCGATCCCAGCCGCAGGCCGGCAGCGGAGTTCTTCCTTGACGACGTCTACGGCGACCGCGATTTCACCCGCCGCGACGCCGACATCGCGCGCGTGCTGCCGATGATGCAGCGGCTGTTGCCGGAGAAGCTGCTGGTCACGGTGGCCGATGCAATCGAACTCGGTGCGCTGACCCAGGCCCTGGACCTGCGGATGGCGCACGCGCTGCAGGCGCTGGCGCCGCGGCGCAGGAAGCTGGACGAGGCGCTGTACGCGCAAGCCTACCGCGAGGTCGGCCTGCCGCGGCTGCGCGGGCGCCAGATCGACCTGATCGACCGCGTCGGCAGCGGCTTCGGCCGCGCGTTGAAACTGCCGGGCGTCGCCGCGCTGCTGGCGTTCTCGCGCGGCCCGGCGAAACTGGCCGGGTTGAGCGAGCTGCAGGGATTCCTGGAGCGCGGCGTGGCGGCGTTCGAGGAACTGGGCGATGCCGACGCCTTCGTGGCCGAGATCGAGCGATCCGAACGCAAGGCGTCGCAGCGGTTGTTCGCCGGGCATCCGCGGCCTTTCGACTGATTACGAGAATTTTTCGTCCAGCACCTTGCGGATTTCCGATTCCACGGTGCCCTGGAACGCCGAGAGCAGCATGCCCAGCCGCGCGGTGACGTGCAGGTCGTCCTTGCCCACCGCGATCCGGCCGTCGACGCCGGGGCGCTTGAAATGCATGTCGTCGCCGTCCCAGCCGTACTCGAAGTCGAAGCGGTCGGCCAGTTTCCTGGCCACGTCTTCCACGGCCTTGCGCGCCTTGCCGAGCGGGAGGGAGTGCTTGTGCTGGATGTCGATGCCGGCCATGCCTGGCTCCGGTGGGAGTGATGCACGCATTCTGTGGCCGCCGGCCGCGCCATCCAAGTGCCGGGCGGCATGCTAGATTTCCGCGGCATGGAACTCCTGAAACTGCGCCTCGCCGATGACCACCATTCCGAGCTGCCGCTCGGCGTCGGCGTGCATGCCGTCGGCCCGCTGGACGGGCGCGACGGCCAGTTCGGGCTGATCGACGACACGCAGGCGGCGCGGGTGAGGTTTTGCGTCGATCGCCGCGGCGTCTGGCTGACGGTGGCCGAGGGCGGGCGCGGCGTGCACGTGAACGGGCGCGAGATCCGGCGCATGGCCATGCTGCGCGTGGGCGATGCGGTCTACGTCGACGGCGTGGAGATGCGCGTGGTCGGGCCCGAGCCACCGGAATTGCCCGGTGCGGCGCTGCAGGAGGCGGCATCCGATGCGATCGGCGACCCGCGCATGGTGCTGCGCGGCGTTGGCGGTCAGTACCACGGCCGCAGCTTCACGCTCGAGCATCCGCGCCTGGTCGGCCGCAGCCCCGAAGCGGACATCCGTATCGATGACCCCACGTTCGCCGACCGCCACGCGCGCCTGGACCTTGTGGGCGACAGCATTGTGCTGCGCGACCTGGGTTCGGCCGAAGGCACGCTGGTCAACGGCGAGCCGATGCGCGACGCGCTGCTCAGGCCGGGTGACCAGGTGGTGTTCGATGCGCACCATCGTTTCGTGGTCGAGGCGCCGATGCGGGGCAAGGGCGCGCGCGACCAGGCGCAGGAACGCCAGGCCAATGCGGCCGTCGCCGAGGAGGCCGCGCAAGCCACGCAGCCGGCGTCGCCCTGGCGCCTGCCGTGGCTGCTGCTGGCGGCAGTGGCGATCGCCGGGCTACTGGCGCTGCTGCTGCTGTTCGGCAGCGGCTGACTGCTGGCCCGGGCGAGGTTGCTTGCCGCCGGAGCCGGCCTGGCGCGCGACGTCGGGACGTCGTTCCGGCCGGGCCGGTGCCCGGACCGCGGCGCGCCGCTTCGCCAGCCACTTCCACGCCCGCCAGCCGAGCAGGGCCGCGAGGATCGCCGCGTACAGCGCCGGTTCGCGGATGTCGGATTTCACCAGCCACCAGAAGTGCAGCACCGCCAGCACGCCGACGGCGTAGACCAGCTTATGCAGGCGGCCCCAGTTGCGGCCCAGGCGGCGGATCCAGCCTTGCGTGGAGGTGATCGCCAACGGCAGCAGCAACAGCCATGCGGCGAAGCCGACGGTGATGTACGGCCGCTTGGCGATGTCCTCGAAGACCTGGGTCCAGTAGCCGCGCAGATCGAGGACCAGGTAGGCGGAAAAGTGCAGGCAGGCGTAGGCGAATGCATATAGGCCGAGCATGCGCCGGAAGCGCACCAGCGCCGGCTTGTTGGTGAGCTGGCGCAGCGGCGTGATTGCCAGCGCCACCATCAGCAGGCGCAGCGCCCACAGGCCGAGGCGGTGTTCGATCTCGGCCACCGGGTCCGCGCCCAGCGCATCGCTGTTGGTGCTGTAGACGTCCCAGAACTGCCACGCGAGGATCGCCAGCGGAGTGAGCGCCAGCGCGTGGACGACGGTCTTGGCGGCGATGATGGACGCCGGGGTCTTGCGTGGCGGCATGGGTCAGCTCCGCACGGACTTTCGCAGGAGCGACGGAAGCCGCGATTGACGCGAGGCGCCGTGGCTTCCGCTATTCCCGCACGGATAACGCGGTGCGCCGGCGCTCAGAACCACTTCTTCAGGTCCAGTCCCGCGTACATCGAGGCGACCTGGTCGCCATAGCCGTTGTAGATGCGCGTCGGGATGCGCTCGGCGAACAGCTTGCTGGCCTTGCCGGCGATGCGGCGTTCGGTCTTCTGGCTCCAGCGAGGGTGGTCGACGTTCGGGTTGACGTTGCTGAAGAAGCCGTACTCCGAAGGTTGCAGGTCGTGCCACGCGGTCTCCGGCATCTTCTCGACGAAGTCGATCGCGACGATCGACTTGATGCCCTTGAAACCGTATTTCCACGGCACCACCAGCCGCAGCGGCGCACCGTTCTGCTGCGGCAGCGGCTTGCCGTACAGCCCGGTGGCGAGCAGGGTCAGCGGGTGCATCGCCTCGTCCATGCGCAGGCCTTCGCGGTAAGGCCAGTTGATCGAGCGGTAGCGCACGCCCGGCATCTGTTTCGGGTCGGCCAGCGAGGTGAACGCGACGTACTTCGCCTTCGAGGTCGGCTCGAACTTCTTCAGCACCTCGCCCAGCGGCACGCCCAGCCACGGGATCACCATCGACCAGCCTTCCACGCAGCGCATGCGGTACACGCGCTCCTCCGGCGACAGGCCCTTGAGCAGGTTGTCGAGCGACAGCGCGCCGCGCTTCGCGCATTCGCCGCCCACCGCGATCGACCACGGACGGGTGCGCAAGGTCTTCGCCGCGCGCGAGGGGTCGCTCTTGCCGGTGCCGAACTCGTAGAAGTTGTTGTAGCTGGTGATGTCGTCGAGGCGGGTCAGTTCCTCGTCGGTGCGGAAGCCCGAGCGGGCCTGCGCGGGGGTGATGGCTGTCTTTGGCGGGGGGGGCGGCTCGGCCTCGGCGCAGCCGGCGAGCGTGAGCGCGGGTGCCGCGGCGAAGACCGCGAGCAGCTGCCGGCGCTGCCGGTAGACGGTTTCATCGGTGATCGCGGAAGCGGGGATCCGCAGGGCGTCTCGCAGGGACATGGGGAGGTTCCGGGGCGGCAGTATGGATAGGACGCGCGGAATGGCCGGAAATTCCCCCGCCAATCCGTGTTGCGCTGCGGCATACTTGGGGCGCAGCCGGTGGTCGTCCGTCCCGAGCCTAGCACCGAGGGCCACGCCCGATGCTCGGCGGCGGGCGCCCATCCAGCCCAGGGTCATCCAGCCAACAGGAACCGCCGATGTCGCGCGCCTACAACTTCGCCGCCGGTCCCGCCGCGCTCCCCGAACCGGTCCTGCACCAGGCGCAGGCCGAACTGCTCGAATGGAACGGCGCGCGCGCCTCGATCGCCGAGATCAGCCATCGCAGTCCCGAGTTCATGCAGGTGGCGGCCGAGGCCGAGGCCGACCTGCGCAGCCTGCTGTCGATCCCCGACGACTACGCGGTGCTGTTCCTGTCCGGCGGCGCGACCACGCAGCAGGCCCTGGTTGCGCTCAACTTCGCCGCGCCCGGGCAGGCGGCCGACTACGTGGTCAGCGGCCACTGGGGCAAGGTCGCGCTGAAGCAGGTGCAGGCGTACGTGAGCGCGAACATCGCCGCCAGCGGCGAGGCCGAAGGCTTCCGCGACATTCCGCCGGCATCGCAGTGGCGGCTGTCGAAGGACGCCGCCTACCTGCACGTCACCGCCAACGAAACCATCCACGGCGTCGAGTTCCGCCCGCAGTGGGGATCGCTGCCCGATACCGGCGACGTGCCGCTGTTCGCCGACTTCAGCTCCAGCATCGCTTCCGAACCGCTGGACGTGTCGCGCTACGGGCTGATCTACGCCGGTGCGCAGAAGAACCTCGGGCCGGTGGGCGTCACCGTGGTGATCGTGCGCCGCGACCTGCTCGAACGCGCCGGCCAGCCGCGCGCGGACATCTTCAATTACGCCTCGCACGCGAAGGCGGGTTCGATGCTCAACACGCCGCCCAGCTACAACTGGTATCTCGCCGGGCTGGTGTTCAAGTGGATGCTGGCCGAAGGCGGGGTCGACGAATTCGCGCGTCGCAGCGCGGAGAAGTCACGGTTGCTGTATGCGGCCATCGACGGCTCCGGCGGCTTCTATCGCAACGAGGTTGCGCCGAACGTGAGGTCGCGCATGAACTTGCCGTTCTTCCTGCACGACGACGCACTGACCGCCGGCTTCCTCACGCAGGCGAAAGCGGCGGGGTTGCTGGGGCTCAAGGGTCACCGCGTGCTGGGCGGAATTCGCGCCTCGATCTACAACGCCATGCCGGTGGATGGCGTGCAGGCGCTGGTGGATTTCATGCACGATTTCCGGCAGCGGCATGGCTGACGGAGCTGGGCGCAGGAGTGCGCCATGCGCGCGATACCTGCGGAATCCGGCGAAGAAGATCGCGCCCATGGGGCGCTCCTACGGAATGACGAATCGATGACACCACCGCGCGCGACCACGAAGAAGCCGGCGAAGAAAGCCGATGCCGGGACCGCTGCGCCCAAGGGTGCGGCCAGGCCGAAGGAATCCAGGGCGGCGAAGCCCGACCTGCTCGCCGTGCGCGCGCAGATCGACGGCATCGACCGCGAGATCCAGTCGCTGATCGCCGAGCGCGCGCTGTTCGCGCACCAGGTCGGCAAGGCCAAGGGCAAGCGCGCGGCGGCGGTGGAGTACTACCGCCCCGAGCGCGAGGCGCAGGTATTGCGGCGCGTGGTCGACCGCAACGACGGCCCGCTGTCGGACGAGGTGCTGGTGCGGCTGTTCCGCGAAATCATGTCAGCGTGCCTGGCGCAGCAAGAGCCGCTGAAGATCGGCTACCTCGGCCCGGAGGGCACGTTCTCGCAGCAGGCGGTACACAAGCAGTTCGGGCATTCGGCCAAGGGCCTGCCGCTGGCGAGCGTGGAGGAGGTGTTCGACGAGGTCGCCTCCGGCGCGGCGGACTTTGGCGTGGTGCCGGTGGAGAATTCAGGGCAGGGCACGATCCAGTCCACGCTCGACCTGTTCCTCACCTCGCCGCTGATGATCTGCGGCGAAGTCGAGCTGCGCGTGCACCAGTACCTGCTGTCGCGCACCGGCCACGTCGAGGACATCGAGCGCGTCTACTCGCACGGGCTGTCGCTGGCGCAGTGCCGCAACTGGCTGCGCAAGAACCTGCCGGGCGTGGAGAAACAGGCCGTGGCCAGCAACGCCGAGGCGGTGCGCCGGGCGAAGAAGTCCGACGATGCCGCGGCGATCGCCGGCGAGAACGCCGCGCACGTCTACGGGATGAAGGTCGTCGCCGGCCCGATCCAGGATCGCAGCGACAACACCACGCGCTTCCTGGTGATCGGCCGCGCCTCGTTCCCGCCGTCGGGCAACGACCGCACCTCGCTGATGGTCTCGATCCGCGACCAGCCCGGCGCGCTGTACAGGATCCTCGAACCGCTGGCGCGGCGCGGGATCAGCATGAACCGCATCGAGTCGCGGCCCGACCACGGCGCGCTGTGGCAGTACGCATTCTTCATCGACGTCAGCGGCCACGCCGAGGAATCGCCGCTGAAGGATGCGCTGGCCGAGATCGACCGCTATGCGGGCGACGTGCGCGTGCTGGGTTCGTATCCGGTTGCGGTGCCGTGATGAGGCCGGGATCCGGGAGTGGGGATTCGGGATTCGGAACAGCGGGCGATGCTTCGGCCGAATCGCTTGTGGTGCCGGCCGTGCGCGGGCTGCGTGCCTACGATCCGGGCCACGACCTGGTCGCGCTGCGGCGGCGGTTTGCACCGGGCGGGCTGGTGGAGCTGGGTTCGAACGAAAATCCCTACGGCCCCGGCCCGCGGGCGCGCGAAGCCGCGGCGGCGGTACTGGGCGAACTGCATCGCTATCCCGATCCGCTCGGCGGCGACCTCAAGCGCGCGCTGGCGGCGAAGCACGGCGTGGACGCGGCGCAGGTCATTCTCGGCAACGGGTCGCATGAGCTGCTGATGCAGCTGGCGCAGGTGTTCGCCGGGCCGGGCGTGGACGTGGCGATGTCGCAGTTCGGCTTCGCGGTGTATGCGATTGCGGCGCAGGCAGTCGGCGCCAACCTGCGCATCGCGCCGGCGCTGCCGCGCGATGCCGGCATGCCGCGCGGGCATGACCTCGATGCGATCGCCACGACGATCACGCCGGAGACCCGGCTGGTGTACCTGGCCAACCCCAACAACCCGACCGGGACGTGGTTCGCGCACGATGCCTTCGCCACATTCCTCGCCCGCGTGCCGGGCGACACGCTGGTGGTGATCGATGAGGCCTACGCCGAGATCGCCGACGCGCCGGATTTCGCTTCCGCGCTGCCGCTGCTGGCGGCGCATCGCAACCTCGTGGTCACCCGCACCTTCAGCAAGGCCTACGCGCTGGCGGGCCTGCGCGTGGGCTATGCGGTTGCGCACCCCGACGTGATCGCGCTGCTTGAACGCCTGCGCGAAAGCTTCAACGTCAACGCGGTTGCGCTGGCCGCAGCCGAGGCCGCGCTGGGCGACGACGACTGGCTGCGCGAAACGCTGGCAGCCAATGCCACGCAACGCGATCTTCTTGCCGCGGCGCTGCGCGAGCGCGGCTGGCCGGTGTCGCCGTCGCAGACCAACTTCCTGCTGGTCGAATTCGGCGAAGACACCGCGCGGCTCGAACAGGGCTTGCTCGCGCGCGGCGTCGTCCTGCGCCCGATGGCCGGCTACGGCCTGCCACAGTGCTCGCGGATCAGTGTCGGCAGCGCCGCGGAGAACCGCGCGCTGCTGGCAGCGCTGGACGAGTTGGCTTCGGGCAGCGAATTTTCCGGAGTGGCGCGATGACCGCATCGCAGCGCACGGACTGGATTGCCTCCAGCGGAGCGCCGCTGCACGGAGAGCTGGAGATCCCCGGCGATAAATCCATCTCGCACCGCGCGGTGATGCTGGCCGCGCTGGCCGACGGCACATCGCACATCGACGGCTTCCTCGAAGGCGCGGACACGCGCGCCACGGCGACGATCCTGGCGCGGATGGGCGTGCGGATCGAAGCGCCGTCGCCGTCGCAGCGGATCGTCCATGGCGTCGGCGTCGGTGGCCTGCGTGCGCCGGACGGCGTGCTCGACTGCGGCAACGCGGGCACCGGCATGCGCCTGCTCGCGGGGCTGCTGGCCGCGCAGCCGTTCGACAGCGTACTGGCTGGCGATGCGTCCCTGTCGCGGCGCCCGATGGGGCGCGTGATCGAGCCGCTGTCGCGCATGGGTGCACGGATCGACGCGGAGGACAACGGCCTGCCGCCGCTGCGCATCCACGGCGGGCGGCCATTGCACGGCATCGACTTCGAGTCGCCCGTCGCCAGCGCGCAGGTCAAGTCCGCGGTGCTGCTGGCAGGACTGCAGGCGCGCGGCGGGACATCGGTGCGCGAACCACACCCGACCCGCGACTACACCGAGCGGATGCTGTCCGCGTTCGGCGTCGACATCGAGTTCTCGCCGGGGTTCGCGCGCCTGCGCGGAGGCCAGCGCCTGCGCGCGACCGACATCGCCGTGCCGGCGGATTTTTCCTCGGCCGCGTTTTTCATCGTCGCCGCGACGCTGGTGCCCGGTTCCGTACTGCGCCTGCGCGCCGTGGGCCTGAATCCACGCCGCACCGGCCTGCTGGCCGCGCTGCGCGCGATGGGCGCCGATATCGTCGAAGAACGCCACGACAGCCACGGCGGCGAACCGATCGCGGACCTGCTGGTCCGCCATGCGCCGCTGCATGGCATCGCGGTGCCCGAGGTGCTGGTCGCGGACATGATCGACGAGTTTCCGATCCTCGCCATCGCGGCGGCCTGTGCGCAGGGCACGACGATCGTCAGTGGTGCCGCCGAACTGCGGGTCAAGGAATCGGACCGGATCGCGGCGATGGCCGCCGGCCTGCGTGCGCTGGGCGGCCGCGTCGAGGAGCGGCCCGACGGGGTGCTGATCGAGGGCAGCGCGCTGCACGGCGGGAGCATCGAAAGCCTGGGCGACCACCGCATCGCCATGGCGTTCGCCGTTGCGGGCCAGCTTGCGGAAGAAGAAGTGACGATCGTCGACGTCGCCAACGTCGCCACTTCATTCCCTGGCTTCGACGCGCTCGCGAGGCAGTCCGGTTTCGGGCTGCGCGCGGCCTGACGGGATTGCCGCGCTACTGTTCGTCGAGCTTGTACTCGATCGGCACCTGGACACTCGATGCCACGGTCTTGCCGTTCCTGATCGCCGGATTGAACTTCGACGTGCGTACTTCGTTCATCGCCGCGCGGTCGAGGGTGCGCGAGCCGCTGCGCCTCACGATTTCCACGTCGCTGGCGTTGCCCAGTTCGTCCACCTGCGCCCTGACCACTACCGTGCCTTCCTCGCGGGCGCGGAACGCCTCGGGCGGATAGCTCGGCGCGAGTTGGTTGAGCAAGGTGGCATCGCGGTCCCGCGGCTGCGCCCTGGTGACTTTTTTCGGCGCGCGGGCCTTCTCCCGGGAAGGCTTGCTGGCGCCTTCCACCGGGGAACTCGGTGCGGGCGTCATCGCATCGCTGGTGGCCGCCGGCGGGGTCAGGTCGTTGATCGGCTCGGTGCCGGCATTGCGGTTGTAGAAGTACCAGGCAAACGCGATCAGCGCGATCAGCACCAGGATCCAGATCAGCGGGCTGCTGCCCTTGCGCGGCTCGTCGGGGGGCGGTGGATTGCCGCGCGGGTTGTTCATCGGGTCCGACATGGGGTGGCACTCTCGTGGTTCAGACGAACCGAGCGTTCCACAGTGGCCGTTGAGGCCGTGTCACGGCCGCACGCCTGTTCAGGGGCGCGTCATTCGCCCGGATTGAAGGAGATCGGCACCTGGACCTGGCCGCTGACCGGCTGCCCGGCGCGCATGGCGGGGCGGAAGCGCCACTTGCGCACCGCATCGGACGCGGCGCGGTCCAGGTAGCGCGAACCGCTGCCACGGACCAGGTCGACCGCCTGTGGAACGCCATTGGCGCCCACATGCACGCGCAGCAGCACGTCGCCAGATTCGCGTCGGCGCAGCGCCGCGCGGGGGTAAACCGGCGGTGGACTGGAGATGGCGACGGGTGCGGTGTCGGCGACCGCAGGATCGGCCGGTGCCGTCGCGACTGGCGGCTGGGCGGCGGCTGCCGGTTGCGGCGCAGGCGCGGTTTCGACGATGCGCGCGGACTGCGCCGCTTCGTCGCCGGGCGCTGGCGGAGCCTGCTCCAGGCCAGCGTCGCCGCTGTCGGGTTGTGGCAACGGTTCGAACTCGCTGCCGCTCACGCTCGTCCGGCTGGTGTCGGCGCGGTAGTAGTCTTCCGAGCCGCGCTGGTCGGCCCAGAGCAGCAGGAACAGCCCGACGCCGAGCGCGAAGGCGATGGCCACGTAGAGCCACCAGCGCGGCGTAAGGCCAAAGCGGGTTGCACGGCGGCCGGGCGATGGCGAATTGTCGGAAGCGGGCATTCGACGGACCGGATTCGGGGGCTGGCCGCATTCTGGCATAGCGCTGCAGCGGCAATCCGGGCCGTGACACGCGATAATTGCCGCTTCCGCCTTTCGAACCACGCCTGCCATGCTCGATCCCAGCCTGTTGCGCCAAGACCCCGCCGCCCTTGCCGAACGGCTGCGCGCCACGCGCGGCTTCGACCTTGATGCCGGTGCGGTGGAGCGGCTGGAAGCCGCGCGCAAGCGCATCCAGGTGCGCACGCAGGAGCTGCAGAATCTGCGCAACACCCGCAGCAAGGCGATCGGCCAGGCCAAGGCGAAGGGCGAGGATGCTTCGGCGCTGCTGGCCGAAGTCGCGGGCTTCGGCGACGAGCTGAAAGCCTCGGAGGCGGAGCTGGACGGCATCCGCGCCGAACTCGATGCGATCGTCCTGGGCATCCCGAACCTGCCGGATGACTCGGTGCCCGCGGGCAAGGACGAGTCCGGGAACGTCGAGCAGTCGCGCTGGGGCACGCCGCGCAGCTTCGACTTCAAGGTGCTGGACCACGTGGAGCTCGGCGCCCGCCACGGCTGGCTCGACGGCGACGTCGCTGCCAAGCTCTCCGGCGCGCGCTTCACCGTGCTGCGCGGCCAGCTTGCGCGCCTGCATCGCGCGCTGGCGCAGTTCATGCTCGACCTGCATTCCGGCGAGCACGGCTACGAGGAAACCAACGTGCCGCTGCTGGTCAACGCCGATTCGATGCGCGGGACCGGGCAGTTGCCGAAGTTCGAGCACGACCTGTTCGCGACCGTGGTCGGCGAGGGCGAGGCGGCCTCGAAGCCGGTTCCGGACAAGCGCTACCTGATCCCGACGTCGGAAGTACCGCTGACCAACATCGTCCGCGACGAGATCGTCGACGCAGCAAAGCTGCCGCTGCGCATGGCCGCGCACTCGCTGTGCTTCCGCGCCGAGGCCGGCGCCTACGGCCGCGACACCCGCGGCATGATCCGGCAGCACCAGTTCGAGAAGGTCGAGCTGGTCTCGGTGGTGCGCCCGGAAGACAGCGACGCCGAGCACGAGCGCATGACCCGCTGCGCCGAAACCGTGCTGGAACGACTCGGCCTGCCGTACCGCAAGGTCTTGCTGTGCAGCGGCGACATGGGCTTCTCGGCGCGCAAGACCTACGACCTGGAAGTCTGGCTACCGTCGCAGGACACGTATCGCGAGATTTCCTCGTGCTCGAACTGCGGTGACTTCCAGGCCCGGCGCATGCAGGCGCGCTGGCGCAACCCGGACACCGGCAAGCCCGAGCTGGTGCACACGCTCAACGGCTCGGGCGTGGCCGTTGGCCGCGCGCTGATCGCGGTGATGGAGAACGGCCAGCAGGCCGACGGCTCGATCGAGGTGCCGGCAGTGCTGCGCCCTTACATGGGCGGCACAGAGCGGATCGCCTGAGCGCCGCCGTGCATTGAACCCACGCCGGTGCTTGCTTGCCAGGCCTTTGTCCCGCTTGCGGGAGATCGAGCGTCACCGCCTTGCCCGCGTCTTCATCCGGCGCTGCGCGCCACCTTGCTCTGCGCCCCGCCCCTGGCGTTCTGACGCAAGGGCGTTCATCAGGCCGTGCGCCGGTGATGCGCCAGCCGCTTCTCCACCAGGCGGACGGGCGAGGGCCCGCCTCGCCGCGTCCGCCGATGGTCGCCTGGCCTCAGGCTGCCTTGGCCAGTGGTGCGCCGATCGCTGCGTGCGCCGCCGCCAGCGCCTCGCTGCGATGCTGCGGCGACAGTCCGAGGCCTTCTGCGCGGATGAATTCGACGTCGGTGATGCCCATGAAGCCGAACAGGAAACGCAGGTAGGGTTCCTGGAAGTCGCTTGGCGCGCCGCTGTGGAGGCCGCCGCGGGCGCTGGCGACGATGACGCGCTTGCCCGTTGCCAGCCCCTCGGGGCCCTTGGCGGTGTAGCGGAAGGTCTTGCCCGCAACTGCGATGCGGTCGATCCACGCCTTGAGGGTCGAGGGGATCGAGAAGTTGTACATCGGCGCCCCGACCACCACGATATCGGCGTCGAGGAACTGCTGCAGCACCTGCCCGGATTCGGTCGCGGCCTCCGGATCGGTGGCGGCCAGCGATGCGCCGGTCAGGTGCGGGACCGGGTTGGAATCCAGGTCCCGGTATTCCACCGAGAGATCCGCGATGTCGGCTTGCCAGCGTGCGACGATGGCCGCACTGAGTTCACGGGTGGCGGAATTGGCGCCCAGGGC
Organism: Luteimonas mephitis DSM 12574; assembly: GCF_000422305.1. Taxonomy (GTDB): domain Bacteria; phylum Pseudomonadota; class Gammaproteobacteria; order Xanthomonadales; family Xanthomonadaceae; genus Luteimonas; species Luteimonas mephitis. The sequence goes on from NZ_AULN01000014.1 coordinate 144,298, forward strand.
GCTGGAATCGAGATGCAGCAGTTTCATGGCGGTAGGGTTCTGGATGCGGCAGCGCCGCGATGAAGGGAAGCCTAGATTGTTGCTTGGTTGGAATAAACATGATGAAATATCACTCAATGTTCTGAATATGGAACTTCCGCCATGCAGGATCTCAACGATCTCTACTATTTTTCCGCCGTCGTCGATCACGGCGGGTTCGCTGCCGCGGAGCGTGCGCTTGGCATTCCCAAGTCACGTTTGAGCCGGCGCATCAGCCAGCTCGAGAACGAGCTCGGGGTACGTCTGCTGCAGCGTTCCACGCGCCGTTTCGCGGTGACCGACGTCGGCCAGAGCGTGCACCGGCACGCGCAATCGATGCTGGCCGAGGCCCAGGCCGCGCGCGAGGTGGTCGATCGCCTGAGCGCCGAGCCGCGCGGCGTGGTGCGGGTGAGCATCCCGGTCGGGCTGGCGCAGCAGCAGATGCCGGTGCTGCTGCCGGAATTTCTCGCCCGATACCCGCAGGTGCGGGTGCAGATGCACGTGAGCAACCGGCGCGTGGACGTCATCAACGAAGGCTTCGACGTTGCCGTGCGCGTGCGCTCGAAGTTCGACGACGATGGCAGCCTGGTGATGCGCAGCTTCGGCCAGATCCAGGAGTTGCTGGTCGCAAGCCCGGCGTATCTCGATCGCGCCGGGCGCCCAACCGACCCCGAACAGCTGCACGACCACGTCACCCTGACCATGAGCGAGGACGAGGTACGCCAGCGCTGGGAGCTGCAGGGCGCCGACGGCGAAATGCGCCGCATCGACCTCAAGCCGCGCGTGTCCGGTTTCGATTTCCCGATGCTGATGGCGCTGGCCAGGCAGGGGCTGGGCATCACCATGCTCCCGGAGACCCTGTGCGCCGAAGCCGTGCGCAAGGGCGAACTGGAGGTGGTGCTGCCCGAATGGCGCCTGCCGCAGGGCATCGCCCACGCGGTGTTCGCCTCGCGCCGCGGGCTGCTGCCGGCAGTGCGCGTGTTCATCGACTTCCTTGCCGAACGCCTGCCGGCGCTGATCGAGGAATCGCGCCTGGACTGCCAGAACTGCGAGCACAAGAAAGCCGGGCAGGGCGTCGCCATGGAAAACGCAAAGCGCGGCAACGCGAACGCCCGCGCAGTCGCGCATGCGACAATCCGCTGACCCGGACGACGCGCGACCCAATGTCCGACGGACAATGGAGAGATGGCCGAGCGGTTTAAGGCACCGGTCTTGAAAACCGGCGAAGGGTCAAACCTTCCGTGGGTTCGAATCCCACTCTCTCCGCCAGTATCTCAATAAAAACAATAATTTAGGGTAGAAAAATATTACTTTCTACCAAAACCTCTACCATCTTCGTCATAGCTTGAGCGATCTGGCAGGGGAATTGCGCTCGTTTGATAGGTTTTGGGAGCTTTTGCACGCATTTGGGAGGTCGACGGCATGCACGGCCTAGGCAAGTTGGGCACGTGCCGTGAGTCCGAAGAGAGCCTGGAGCCTCATCACTCTTCCCTCAAAACGGTAGGAAAGCCCCATGGGGCGCGGGCATAGTTCGCGCCTACGAAATTTCGCCGGATCAATAGTGTGTCGGGTGGTGGGAAGGGCTCGATAAGCAGGAAAGTGCTTTTTTGCGACGTCTCTATAGGGGTAGGGGTTCTGGGTGCCGTCGGTCTCGGGACACTCCTGAGCCGCTTTCGGAAGTGACTGCTATTGCGAAACGTTGCCGATGAGATCTCTGAGCGCATCGAGTCACGGCACGAGCCGATCTTAGTAGGCGACGTAACAGAGTCGTCCATGCGCATCGTAGCGGCGCCACAGGCAGGCCAGCTTGGGTTCCCACTCATTGAGCTCAACGCATTCCATGCGTAAATTGCTTCCACGCGATATCCAAGCAATCCAATCAAAGGGCAAACGTGCTGTGTCCGAACTATGAACAACTACGACAAAGCCATCAGATCCGTGAACGAGGTCAAGACCATGTCTGCCCACATGGTCGCCCTCGGAAAGATTCGAGCCTCATCCGAGGATGACAGGCTAAATTTCCTGATCGCACAGCTGGTTGGTGCGCTTCAATTTCGTCATCAGCACAATAAAGCGAAGTCAACTCCAATTTCGTTGACATTTCATGAGCTGTATCAAGAAACGCATGCGCTTGTTGGGTACTGCAATGCACAGAATGGCCTGAAGAAGCCAGAATGGCAGATTCTGGCCGAACGCCATGGGTGGAGCCCCCCGCGAGTCGTCATCTGATTGATGATGACTTGGGGATATATGGCATCACCTAAGTACGTCCCAAGCCAATCGTGCTTCATGGGCTAGTTGCGGTCGGTGGCCGGGAAGGCCGCTTCCGACGGTGGACTCAAAGCAGTCATCTCGTAGATGTCATGAGCGGCCGCTTTCGACACCGGGTGCCCTCTATTCTCGTTCGCTCAACTCAGCCTTCATTACAGCGATCTCTTTCTCCTGCGCGGCGATGATCTCATCGCAAAGCCGAAGCAAATCGGGGTCGCGAAGCGATGTCTGTTCGCACATGAGAATCGCGCCGGCATGGTGCGGGATCATCGATTTCAGGAACTGCTCGTCAGAAATGGCCGTTTGATTGCGGATGAAGATCCAAAACACCGCCAGCGTGACCGCAGCCACGGCGATCAGGACGGCATTGAGCTTCTTGTTGGGATACATGCGTCCCATCAGGAGCAGTTCGAAGATGGCCATCGGAGCGGTCATCAACCCGGCCATGTAGGCCTGGTTGAAATTGGGAAGAACGTTCTCCCAAGCGTTGACCATCGCGTACATGAACGCGTACATCGCGAGGAACGAGAGGACGATCATTGCCAGAAAGCGCCAGTAGGGGGCCGTGTGCTTCCCCTGATGGTCCGACATTTGATGGGCCATGGCTGGCTCCATAGGTGGGACAGGCGAAGCCTGCACGGTGGTTGGCGGGACGGCCGTGAAGATGGGCGTCAACGGCGCACATCTTCACGCATGGTTTACCCAACACCCCCCAATTCGGGCTAAAGTGCCTGCCGCCATGCCCGCCGTACTCCCAATCCTGCTGCGTGTTCTGCTCAGCCTGACCCTCGTCCTGAACGGCGTGGGCTATGCGGCTGCGTCAACGACCATGGAGCTGCATGGATTGCATGCGGATTCCGAAGCGGGTCGAACGGCGAGTGCCAGCCTCGACGATACGTCGATGCCTTGCCACACCGAAGCCGACATGATCCAGATGGATATGGCGCATCACGGCCATGGGTCGTGTCCGGCTTCGGATATGCCGCCGCTGGCGAATGAGTCAGGCGGTTCTGACTGCTGCGACTCCGGCCAGTGTGTCTGCGCCTGCGCGCAGCACGTGGTGTTCGCGCTGGTCATGCCTGCCGTGCCAAACGCCGAGGTCGTGCACGCGACCAGCGTACGCGTGCTCTCGTTGGGTCACGCCCAACCGGCTTTGCCGCACCTCATCCGACCTCCGATTGCCTGATTGAGCCCCAGGGCCCTTGAGCCCCCAGACCGTCGCGGCTGCGCGACGGCCATCCCGTTGCCTTGCATACGGGTCAATCTGTCGATCTGGAGTCACCGATGTCTTCCTCGCATTCCACACGCCCAGCGCCCGAGCTGGCGTCGCGCCGCCGTTTCATCCAGGGTCTCGCCGCGGGCGGCGCCGTAGCGGGTTTGGGCCTATGGCCCAACCACAGTTGGGCCATAGGCCAACCCGCACTCAACGGGCCCGGCAATCCCAATGTGCTCACGGGCACCCGCTTTGATCTGAACATCGGTGAGACGCCGATGAACTTCACCGGGCTCACCCGCCCGGCGATTACGGTCAACGGCACCGTTCCGGCACCGATTCTGCGCTGGAAGGAAGGCACGACCGTCGACCTGTTCGTCAGCAACCAACTGCCGCGCAACTCGATCCACGGTCATTCCACCTCGATCCACTGGCACGGCATTCTCCTGCCTCCCAACATGGACGGCGTGCCTGGCCTGAGCTTCGACGGCATTGATCGCGGCGAGACTTACCACTATCGCTTCGATGTCCGGCAGGGCGGCACCTACTGGTACCACAGCCATTCCGCGTTCCAGGAGCAGGCCGGCCTTTATGGCGCCCTGGTCATCGACCCGCTGGCACCCGAGCCGTTCCGTTATGACCGCGACTACGTGGTCCTGCTGACCGACTGGACCGACCTGGACCCGACGGCATTGTTCGCCCGGCTGAAGAAGATGTCGGACTACGACAACTTCGCCAAGCGGACCGTCGGTGACTTCTTCAATGATGTGCAGGACCAGGGCCTGGCGGCCACGATCCAGAACCGCAAGGCGTGGGGCGAGATGCGGATGACGCCAACCGACCTGTCGGACGTCAATGGCAACACCTACACCTACCTGATGAATGGCACGACGTCGCTGGGCAACTGGACCGGCCTGTTCCGCTCCGGCGAGAAGGTGCGATTGCGCTTCATCAACGGCTCGTCGATGACCCACTTCGACGTGCGCATCCCGGGGCTGAAGATGACGGTGGTCGCCGCCGATGGGCAGTACGTGCATCCGGTGACCGTCGACGAATTCCGCATCGCCACCGCCGAGACGTTCGACGTGATCGTCGAGCCCACGGGCCAGGATGCGTTCACCATCTTCGCCCAGGACATGGGCCGCACCGGCTACGTCAGCGGCACCTTGGCGGCGCGCGAAGGCCTGCGAGCACCGGTGCCGTCGGTTGATCCGAAACCGATCCTGACAATGGACGACATGGGTCATGGTGGCATGGGCGGCGGCGGTCACGATATGTCGTCGATGTCCAGCAACGCCATGGCCGGCGGTTCAATGGCAGGGATGGACCACAGCGGCCACGACATGTCGTCGATGGCGGGTGGCGCAATGGCCGGCGGAAGCATGGCGGGCATGGATCACGGTGCAGGCGGCATGCAACAGCACCCCGCCAGCGAGAACAATCCGTTGGTCGACATGCAGACCATGGCGCCGACCGCGAGGCTCGATGACCCCGGCATTGGCCTGCGCGAAAATGGCCGTCGGGTACTGACCTATGCCGATCTCAAGAGCACCTTCTCCGACCCTGACGGACGCGAACCGGGCCGTACCATCGAGCTCCACCTGACCGGGCACATGGAGCGTTTTGCCTGGTCGTTCGACGGCATGAAGTTCTCCGACGCCGAGCCATTGCGCCTCAAGTACGGCGAGCGCATGCGAATCGTGCTGGTCAACGACACCATGATGACCCACCCGATCCACCTGCATGGCATGTGGAGCGATCTGGAGGATGAGCACGGCAACTTCCAGGTGCGCAAGCACACCATCGACATGCCGCCCGGCAGCAAGCGCAGCTACCGCGTGCGCGCCGACGCGCTTGGCCGGTGGGCCTACCACTGTCACCTGCTGTACCACATGGAAGCGGGCATGTTCCGCGAAGTGCGGGTGGAGGAGTGAACAACATGACTTACAAGACTCCGCGCCTGCATGCACTGGCGCTCGCGCTCGCCATCGTTTCGGCACCATCGCTGGCGCAGCAAACCGACCACTCCGAACATACGTCCGCTGCCTCGAGCGAGTCGGGCCCTGAAGATCCGCATGCGGGCCACGCCATGCCGATGCAGGAGGCCGCCGAGGCAACGCAGCAGGCTACCGAGGTGGATCACGCCGCCATGGGGCACGCGATGCCGGCAACGCCGCCGACCGCGCCGGTCGACCATTCCGCCCACGTCATGCCGAAGCCGCAGGAGGCAACAGCAGAGGAAGCGACGGAGGAATCCGCAGATCAAGCTGCAATGGACCACTCGGAAACGGACCATTCGCAGATGGACCACTCCTCGATGCAGGAGATGGACCACTCGCAGATGGACCACTCCTCGATGCAGGGGATGGACCATTCCACAATGGAAGGGATGGACCATTCCGCAATGAACCAGGACTTGCCTGCGGATGCCGAGCCGCGTGATCCCATCCCTCCGGTGACTCCGGCCGATCGCGCCGCCGCTTTCCCCGGTGGCGCCGGCCATGCCGTGCATGACAAGGGCATCCACTCCTATGCGCTGCTGGACCGGCTCGAAACGTGGGATGCCGACGAGAGTGGCGCAGTGGCATGGGAGGCGCTGGGGTGGGTCGGCACCGATCTCGACCGGCTCTGGGTGCGCAGCGAGGGCGAAGCAATCGATGGTGACGTCGAGTCGGGTGATGTCGAGGTGCTATACGGGCGCGCGATAGCGCGCTGGTGGGATGCCGTGGTTGGCGTTCGCCATGACTTTGGAGAGGGGCCCTCCCAGACCCTCGCCGCCATCGGCGTGATGGGCCTGGCGCCGTACAAGTTCGAGGTCGACGCTACCGCCTATGTGGGCCAGGGCGGGCAGACCGGACTCAGCGTGGCGGCCGAATACGAAACGCTGTTCACCAATCGCTTGATCGGCCAGTGGCTCGTCGAAGCCGAGGCATGGGGCGAGGACGATCCGCAGCGTGGAATAGGTAGCGGCCTGAGCACGCTCGAGGCTGGCTTCCGCCTGCGCTACGAGTTCCACCGCCAGTTCGCGCCCTACATCGGCGTGACATGGGAGCGCGCCTATGGCGGCACCGCGGACCTGCGCCGTGCGGATGGTGAAGACATCGACGATACCCGCGTGGTTGCGGGTGTCCGTATCTGGTTCTGACAGGGGAAGACCGCTCATGAAAACCAAATCGTGGATTATCGGCGGCATCGCTGTTATCGCGGTGGTCGTCGCCCTGACCGCCGGTTTCGCCTGGTCGGGCATCTACAATGTGGGTGCTGACGACCAGCACACGCGGCCGGTGTATGCGTTGCTCGATACGATGCGCGAGCGCTCGATCGTGGTTCGGGCGAACGATCTGCAGCCACCGGGCGACTTGGCTGAGCCCGAGCGCATCCGGCAGGGAGCCGGCAACTACAACGCCATGTGCATGGGGTGTCATCTTGCACCCGGAATGGACGAAACCGAGTTGAGCCGGGGTCTGAATCCGTCACCACCCAACCTGTCGAAAGCCACCGTGGATGCCTCCGTCGCGTTCTGGGTCATCAAGCATGGCATCAAGGCCAGTGGCATGCCGGCCTGGGGCGAAAGCATGGGCGACGAATACATCTGGAACATGGCGGCGTTCCTGCAGGAGTTGCCCAAGATGGATGCCGCGCAATACCAGGCGATGGTGGCCAGTAGTGGCGGTCACGACCACGGTGGTGGCGAGACGATCGAACACGCCCACGCCGAGAGCACCGCCCCCGACCACCATGGTGGAGCCGCCGACGAGCATGCCGGCATGCAGATGGGCGCGGCGGCAACCGACCATGCCCATCCGCCGGGTGTTCCGGACGATCACGACGACGACGCAGCCCCCGAGCGATCGGCGGAGCCTGCAACAGTGACGCACCGCCATGCGGACGGAACGGTCGAGTCGCATCCCGCGCCGGCGGCTGCGAAAAGCATGAACGGTGCCCACGACGACGCACACGTAGATCCAGCCACACCCGCACCTGAGCCCGCCGTGCCCGAAATGCACGACGACCACCAGCACTGATCTCAACAGGACGCATACATGAAGAACGTAATTCCTATGCTCGGTGCCGCACTGCTCCTCGGTTTGGCCCTGCCTGCTGCCAATGCACAAGACCCGTCCGGCTCTCATGCCCACCACGCGACGCCTGCGAAGGTCGCAGCCATCGATGTGCCGGCCACCGCACAGGCGCCTGTCGCCATCGTCGATGCCTTCGGCAAGGCGCTGGCTGCCGGTGACTTCGACGCCGTCGAATCGATGCTTGCCCCTGACGTGATCATCCTCGAGACCGGCGGTGCCGAGCGCAGCCGCAGCGAATACCTGGGACATCACGCCAAGTCCGACGCCAAGTTCCTCGCCGGCGTGCACAGCGCACTCATGCGCCGCAAGGCACGCGTCGACGGCAGCACGGCCTGGGTAGCGAGCGAGAGCGAGCTGCACACAAGCAAGGACGGCAAGCCGGTCACGTTGTTGAGTACCGAAACGATGGTGCTGGCGGACTCGCCGGAGGGCTGGCGCATCGTCCATATCCACTGGTCTTCACGACCGAAGCAATCTTGAGGATCGAAATGCATCACGTTCAACTGAAGACGATGGCTCTTGCGGTGGCCCTTGCGGCCACCGCCCTGAGTGCGTGCGCTCGCCCGCCGGAAACTGGCAGCTCGCAAGTTGTCGCCACATCAGGTGCCGATACGCCAACCACCGATAGCCCCGCCACCGGAACCAAGATGGTCCCGATGGTGGTGCACAAGAGCGCTTATTGCGGTTGCTGCGAAGCCTGGGTCGATCACATGCGCAAGGCCGGTTTCGCCGTCGAGGCGCGTAACGTCGACAACATCAATGCAATCAAGCAGGAGGTGGGCGTGCCGTTCGGCAAGGGCTCGTGCCATACCGCGCAGGTCGGCGGCTACTTCATCGAGGGGCACGTCCCGGCAGCCGACGTGAGACGACTGCTGGCCGAGAATCCTGACGCAAAGGGCCTGGTTCTTCCCGGCATGCCCAAGGGCTCGCCGGGGATGGAATCACCCGATGGAACGTCCGACGCGTACACCGTCGAGCTGGTCGCCATTGACGGATCGACCACGCCCTTCGCGCAACACTGATCCTGCGACTAGACATCCGGCCAGCCAGGCTGGGTACATGGGGCGGTGAAGCGGACGCGCCGATTTTCGCCCGCAGCCAGGAGAACATCCATCATGACCCACCACACCGCCGAACATCGCAACCCCGCCATGAACGACTGCATCGACAACTGCCAGCAGTGCCATGCCATCTGTCTGGAGACCATCAACTACTGCCTGACCAAGGGCGGCAAACACGCCGATCCGCAGCACATTGCACTGATGGCGGTGTGTGCGGACATCTGTGCCACCAGTGCCGACGCGATGCTCCGCGGGTCACAGGTGCATTCCGTCATCTGCGGGGCCTGCGCGGAGGTTTGTCGCCGGTGCGCGGAGTCCTGCGCCAACATGGGCGACGATGCCGAGATGCAGCGCTGCGTCGACATCTGCATCCGCTGCGCCGACAGCTGCCAGCGCATGGCAGCCGGTACGAGCTAAGGCGCCTGAGGGGTTGCCCAGAGGGCAGCCCCTCTTCCCGCTTACCCGCCAAACGTGGTGCGACTCTTATCAACGCCGGACGGATCCCCAGCCACTTTCCGCTTAGATCAGCCTGCTCTGCCGCAACAGGGCTTCTGCTCCTGGATAGGGGGGCAGGGCACCGTGCCGTAGGAACAGAACACGCAGCAATCGCCCGCCTTGGGGCTCAGAACGGCATGGCAGCCGGGGCATTCATAGAAAAACTGACACGCTGTCGTGGGCATGGTTTCACTGGCCTGGTGTCTGCATGCCGGGCACGTGAGCAAACTTTTCCGCTGCACCTCAGCCATCATTTGGGTTCGACCTGGTGCTCGCAGGAAAGCCTGCGTCGGTAATCGCCTTCGCAATGGTCGCCGCGTTGGTGCGCTCGACATCGAACATCACCGTCACCGTCGCGGCCTTCGTATCGAGACGCTGGCTCGTCACGCCCGGCACCTTGTTCAGTGCTTTTTCGATCGTGATGCTGCATGCCGGACATGTGATGTTTTCCACGTCCAAGATGACCTGCTTCGGCGTCGCCGCCCAAGCGAGTCCAGCCCATACCACTAGGGCCAAGCTGAGAAGGATCTTGCGCATGTCGGACTCCTATAAGAACCAGCCTACGTAGTACGGGAAGAGCAAAAGCAATGCGATTATCACTGTGGCAACCCACAGCCAGAGTCGGCGTCGTCGCAACCGCACCGGGTCGGCACAGGCGCCCTCGGTACAGCATCGAGACGCCGGCCCGTAGAGCCCCCAGAATGCCCATCCCAGACAGATCAATGTGGCTGCGCTGAACCATGGACGCCATGCGTCCAGTGCGGTCAGGTTGGTGATCCAGGCACCGCTGATGCCCATCAAGACTAGTAGTAGCGGCACCACGCAGCATACCGATGCCCCGATGACAGCTACAGCGGCGCCCCAGAGGGCGGGCAATGAGGAACGGGCGGAGGGTCGGGCCATGGCGACATGGTAATCTCCGTACCTGCGTACGGAGTCAACCCCATGGCGACACACGCGATGACGATCGGCCGGCTGGCATTGGCCGCAGGCGTGCATGTCGAGACGGTCCGCTACTACCAGAGGCGAGGGTTGGTGGAGGAGCCCGAGCGCCCGAGAGGTAGCGTTCGACGTTACGGCCCCGGAGATGTAGGTAGGCTCCAGTTTATCCGCCGAGCACAAGCCATGGGTTTCAGTCTCGACGAGGTCGCCGGACTGCTGGCGATCAAAGGACAGCGGAGTTGCGAACGGACGCGGCTGGTCGCTGAGCGGAAGTTGGTCGAGGTACGTCAGCGCCTGGATGAACTACGGCAGTTGGAGGTCGACCTGGAGCGCATGGTTACAGAGTGTTGCGATGCGTCCGGCACCGACTCATGTCCGACACTCGATCGCCTGTCAGGCTAGCTCGTAACGCCCGAGTGCAGGTCTCCGCGAGTTCTCGGCACGCCACCCAGCGGGGTGAGCGCCATTGGGTATCCAGATATTGCTAGGGAGCGAGCCCCCGGATTTTTGCTGCTCATCCTTGATCCTTAGAGCAAGCGCTTCAGATCGGCATTGTCGCCATATTGCAGCACCACATCGGTCATTTGGACGCCTTTCTGATCCCTCGACGCCGAAGCACCGGCGGGGTGTTGAGTAAATTAGCGGCGCAGCCGATTTGGCGTTCCAGCGGCGACCGCTGAGTTCGTATACGTGGATGCTGAGGGAGACCCTCGAGCAATGATGAGCTAGCCTGAGCGGCCTGCGGTACAGTCTGCCCAGGTGCTTCTGGTCATTCTCCGGCGCAACGAAGATATCGGCGCGGAGCGGATGTGCATCACTGCGCAGGTGCAATGCTCGTGATCGTGTTCTTCGAGCCTTGTGACAGGAACTCAAGGCGATTATCCGAATCCACGGTGCAGTCAGGCCAGAGGACATGCACTTCTCGCAATCGCCAGTTGATAGATCAACCGTGCTGCCACTCGGGCGGTAGCGTTGTCGATATCAAGCCGTGGGCACAGCTCTGCGATATCGCAAACCTTGAGTTTGCCAGTTGCGGAGACGGCGGCGATGAGTGGCTCAATGATCTCCAATGGGACACCGCGGGCACTTGGTGCGCTTACGCCCGGAGCAACGCAGCCTGGTAGGACGTCAAGACAAATGCTCAGGTAGATGGAATCGGCCGGCTCAAGCCAACGCAATAGTTGGTCGATGTTGCTGCTTAAACTCGACTGCGTCATTTCATGGTCCATTAGCAGGCGCACCTCTGCCTCCTGTGCGGCACGGAACAACCGCTGGGTATTCGAGGAGATGCTCACGCCGAGGCAAATGTAATCCAATGGAATTTCGTGTGCGCGGGCATGTTGTATGGCCTGCGAGAAGGATGTTCCCGACGTTGCCGCTGACCCATCGCGCAAATCCAGATGGGCGTCCAGATTGACGATGGCCATGCGGCCAGGGCAATCGCTCCTGGCGAGTCCCAGATAGCTGGCAAAGCCGATCTCGTGGCCACCACCCATGCCTACGGGGAAATGACCATCTGCGAGCAAACGGCTTACACGATCGGCATATCGACTCTGCGCACCGTCGAGATCGCCGTCGAGGCAGGCAATGTCACCTGCGTCATAGATGGAGCATGACTGAATCGCTGGCAGATTCGATAGAGCATTTCGTAATGCCAAGGGCCCTTGCACAGCACCCGCACGGCCATGGTTACGTCTTACGCCTTCGTCGCTGGCAAAACCCACCAGTGCAATTCCGGGCGTTGCCAGATTGTCGAGGTGGCGAACAACCTGGTGCCATCGGAATGTTTCAGGGTCTTCCGGATCGTCGATACGACCGTTCCAACCTTCCATCATCAGCCCAACTGATCGGAAAACTCGGTGCGCAAGAGCGCAGCAAGTTGATCAGATGCGATCAATGAATCCGACGCAGCCATCTCCGGTGCGAAGTAGCGGTCCTCGTCGTACTTGGGGACCGCCGTGCGGATCAAGTCAAAGGCCTGTTCAAGTCGTTCCGATGAACGCAGCGGTCGCCGAAACTCGATGCCCTGGCAGGCGGCCAGCAACTCAATGGCAACGATGCGACGTACGTTTGAAACGACTTCGCCCGATTTCCTGGCAGCGAACGTGGCCATGCTGACATGGTCCTCCTGATTGGCCGATGTCGGCATCGAATCAATGCTGGCTGGGTGTGCGAGTGTCTTGTTCTCGCTGGCCAATGCCGCCGCGGTCACGTGGGCGATCATGAAGCCGGAATTGATGCCCGGATTGCTGACCAGAAATGCAGGCAAGCCCGAAAGGTTGGTGTCGATAAGCAGTGCGATGCGCCGCTCGGACAGTGCACCGATCTCAGCGGTTGCAATGGCGATCTGGTCGGCGGCAAATGCAATCGGCTCCGCATGGAAGTTGCCGCCTGACAGAACTTCGCCCGTATCCGGGAAAAGCAGCGGATTGTCAGAGACCGCATTGGCTTCTATCAGCAGGACCTTGGCCGATTGACTCAGCAGATCCCAGCAGGCGCCCATGACTTGTGGCTGGCAGCGCAGGCTGTAGGGATCTTGTACGCGCGAATCTTCCAGTCGATGGGACTCGCGGATCGCACTTCCATTGAGTAGCTCACGATACAGCCGTGCCACCTGGATCTGGCCGGGTTGGCCGCGCAGTGCGTGAATGCGCTCGTCGAAGGGTGTGTCGGAGCCACACGCGGCATCGACGGTCAGAGCACCGGCCAGTACGGAAGCCGCGAACGTCTGCTCGGCGGAGAACAATGACATCAGCGCAATGCCGGTGGAGACCTGTGTGCCGTTGAGAAGCGCCAGACCTTCCTTTGCCTTCAACTGTATCGGTTGCAAGCCTGAGCGCCTCAGTCCTTCGCTTGCCGGCATCACCTCGCCTGCGACTCGGACCGACCCTTCACCCATCGCTGCCAGGGCCAGGTGCGCCAACGGGGCAAGGTCGCCAGATGCACCTACTGACCCCTGTGACGGAATGCATGGCCAGACCTGTGCGTTGTAAAGGTCGACCAGGCTTTCGAGCATTTCCCAACGCACGCCGGAATGGCCACGCGCGAGGGACGCGATCTTCAATGCGAGAACAAGACGAACGGTCGCATCGTCCAGGAGGGGGCCCGTGCCGGCGGCGTGGGACCTCACGAGATTGGTCTGGAGTTGCTCAAGCTGATCGACGGGAATATGAATCTTCGCAAGCAATCCAAAGCCTGTGTTGATTCCGTAGGCAGGCTTGCCGGCGGCAACCAGCGAGGCAACAGTGCGCGCTGCGGCGTCGACTCCAGCCTTGCTTGCAGGAGACAAAGCGATAGCGGTGAACTGCTTTGCGATCGATCGAAGTTGTGACAGTGCAATTTGTCCGGGTGTCAGTGTCAGCATTGAGATGTCATCCGGCGATGGAAGGAAGATTGAGTCCGTGGTCGTTGGCGCATCTGAGTGCCAACTCGTAACCGGCGTCGGCGTGTCGCATGACGCCCGTCGCGGGATCGTTCCACAGCACGCGCTCAAGCCGCCTGGCGGCGTCATCAGTGCCATCGCACACGATCACAACTCCGGAGTGCTGGGAAAACCCCATCCCGACGCCGCCACCGTGGTGCAGGCTGACCCAGGTCGCGCCTCCCGAAATCGCCAGCATGGCGTTGAGCAACGGCCAATCCGAAACGGCATCGGAACCATCCTGCATCGCCTCGGTTTCCCGATTCGGGCTGGCGACGGAGCCGCAATCGAGATGGTCACGACCGATCACCACCGGGGCCTTCAACTCTCCTGAGCGCACCATCTCGTTGAAGGCCATGGCGGCAACATGACGTTGGCCCAGTCCCAACCAGCATATGCGCGCTGGCAGACCTTGGAACCCAATGTGCTCGCGCGCCTGGTCAAGCCAATGGTGAAGTGGAGCATCATCTGGAAAGAGTTCCTTGACCTTGGCGTCAGTACGATAGATGTCTTCAGGATCACCAGACAGGGCAACCCAGCGAAATGGCCCTTTCCCTTGGCAGAACAGCGGACGAATGCACGCGGGTACGAAGCCGGGGAAATCGAACGCGTTGGTGACACCCTGGTCCAGGGCGACTTGGCGGATGTTGTTCCCGTAATCAATCGTGGGCACGCCCATTTCATGAAAATCGAGCATGGCGCGAACGTGGTCCGCGCATGAGTTGGCTGCTGCGGACTGTAGAGCTTTGTGCTGTTCAACATCGACGCGAGCAGCATCCCACTGCCCAATAGACCATCCTGCAGGCAGATATCCGTTGATCAGGTCATGCGCAGAAGTCTGATCGGTCACCGCAGCCGGCTTGGCGTGACCCTGTCGCGCCAGCTCGACAAAGCGGGGCAGTAGCTCGGCTGCATTGCCGAGCAGGCCGACCGACACAGGAGACGTGGCATTCTCCACCATCGCCAAGGCCTCCTCGATTGAGTACGCCTTCTTGTCGACGTAGCGCGTGCGCAATCGGAAATCGATTCGCGATTCCTGGCATTCGATGACAATGCAGCTGGCGCCGGCGAGGGTGGCGGCAAGCGGCTGGGCGCCACCCATGCCGCCCAGGCCAGCCGTAAGGATCCACTTGCCTGACCAGTCGCCACCATGATGCTGACGTCCAAGCTCGACGAAGGTCTCATATGTGCCTTGCACGATTCCCTGGGAGCCGATGTAGATCCAGGAGCCTGCCGTCATCTGGCCATACATCATCAGACCCTTGCGATCGAGTTCGTTGAAGTGATCCCAGGTAGCCCAATGCGGCACGAGGTTGGAGTTGGCCAGCAGTACACGTGGTGCATCCACGTGTGTGCGGAAGACGCCCACTGGCTTGCCCGACTGGATCAACAGGGTTTCGTCCGCTTCCAGTGATCGCAGGGACGCCAGGATCCGATCGAAGCTCGACCAGTCGCGGGCAGCTTTTCCGATACCCCCGTAGACCACTAGATCGTCCGGCCGCTCCGCGACTTCGGGGTCGAGATTGTTCTGAAGCATGCGATATGCCGCTTCCACCAACCAGGACTTGCAGGAGAGTGTTGATCCTCGAGGCGCGCGAACGACACGCGGGCCGGAAACAGTCGAATTAATGCCGGTATCCATTGAAACTCCGTCAGGACTGCGAACCTTTTCCGACCTGGAAGGTGCCGACGAATCGATAAATGGCCGCAGGGTGGGTGAGGCGAACAAGACTTGCGACGCGGCCACGTGACCAGGTGCGCCGACTCAAGATGAGCAATGGATCGCCTGCTTCAATGTGCAATGTCTTGGCAATCTTGGCATTGGCTACTTCGGCCTCGATCTCGTGTTCGGTTCGCTCAAGCGGGGCAACGCGCGTCAAGTACTCGTGCGGGATCTCGACCATGAAATCAATATCCAGGTAGCCGGGTGCACATGCGGGATTGACGAAGCGCTCCTCCAGTTGAAGGGGCGTGTTGTCGGTGAAATGCAGTAAGCGCGAATGAAACAGACTGCTACCGATCGGCAGATCGAATCTTCGTGCTATGGGCGCACGTGCCACAACCAACTCTCGAGTGAGGACATTGACTACATGGGTTTGCCCACGTGCGCGGATCTCGTCCCGGATGCTACGAACCTCAAACATCGGCGAGTCGACTTTCGGCAACGCGACAAACGACCCGACGCCTTGGACGCGAGTCACCACTCCAGAATCGGTGAGCTCGCGCAATGCTCGGTTCACTGTCATGCGAGAAACATCGAATTGAGCCACCAACTCGTTCTCGCTCGGAATCTGGCTGTGAGGCGGCCACTTCCCGCTGGTGATCTGCTGAAGAACGTAATGCTTCAATTTGGCGTACTGGGGCTTTGGCTTCTCCATCGCCAGAGCATGACATGTCTATACAACATGCGGAAGACGCTCGATATCCCGAATTTCCGCCGCTGCAGTCATTTGCCTTCAATCGTTTGACATCCGGTTCGGAGGCGTGGTATCTGGTGGTATAGACAACCTGAGAAGCGTCAGCGCATCCCATGTCCAGGCCCTCGCCCATGCTCCGCTACCTGCTGATTCTGGCTTTTTGCCTGAATGGCAGCGCGACGCTATGGCAGGCCACCGCCATGGCAGCGAGCACCGTTCAGCCTGTCCAGAACGACGGTCACGGCAGCCATGAGTCGGACAGTGGCGCATCACGAGTCGTTGGATCGACCCCACACTGTCCAGACGCGGAAACGCCAGGGCAGGGCAGCGGCGAGCACGGCGGTTGTGATTGTGCTGGCGCAGGATGTGACTGCGCTTGCAGCCTCTTCAAAGTTGCGGCTGCTCACAAGGTGCCGCCCGCTGGACCCGTCTGGCTCACCGCCGCACCCGTATTGCCCGAACCGAAAACAGTCGGTAAAAGCTCTCTTTCTTCCGTTTTTCGACCTCCCATCGGTTGACTTGTCCGGCTGCCTGCATGGTGGCCTCCATTGCCGTGAGCTTCGTATACGCATGCGTACTGCGTTGCTCGCGTCTTCGCCGACAAGTTCAAATGACAACCGCTTGAGGAGTTCTCCATGTTCTGTAAACGCAACCAACTCACGTTGGCGATCGGCGCGTTGCTGTCTGCCGGTCTCGTTACGAATGCTTTCGCGCAGTCTTCAGATGAAGCAGCGCCGGCCAACGCAACCACCCTCGACGCCGTCACCGTAACCGGCAGCCATATCAGGGGCGCAGCCATCTCGGGCGTTGGCCCTGTGTCCGTCATCGATGAAGAAATGATCGAGCGATCGGGTGCGACCTCGGTCGAAACATTGCTGCAACGGCTGCCGGCATCCGCCGGATTTGCAGGCAACCAGACCAATGCGTACTGGGCGGACAACGGCTATGGCACCACCCAGGTCAACCTGCGAGGCCTGGGCATCAGCCGTACGTTGGTCCTCCTCAACGGTCGTCGCATCGTCAACGGCGGCACCGGCGCAAACAGCTCGGTCGACCTCAACATCATTCCGGTCGCCCTGATCTCGCGCATCGAAGTGCTCAAGGACGGCGCCTCCGCCATCTATGGTGCAGACGCGGTGGCGGGTGTGGTGAACATCATCACCAAGAAGAAGTTCGACGGTGCCGAAGCCTCGGTGCGTTACGGCCAAACCTTCCAGCAGGACGGTGAGGATGGGGCCGTCGACGTGGCGTGGGGTGTGTCGAACGACCGCGGGTCGTTGATGACCGCCATCAACTACTCGCAGGGCGGCACAGTCAACATGGCCGATCGCGCCGCGTGTGGCCTGGGCGAAGTGGACGGCAAGCTTCAGTGCGTTGGTAGCTCGAGCACGATCGGCGGCCGCGCCCTGCTGCCTGATGGAAGTCGCATCAACTTCAACCAGGAGCTTGGCGGAGACGGCGATTTCTACGAGCCGTACTCACCCGAGAAGCACAACCAGAATTCGTACTCAATGCTCAATGCGGTCAATCCGATCAAACGACTCAGCTTCAGCGCATTCGGCAACTTCTCGCTGACCGAGAACGTCACCGCGTTCACGGAGTTGATGTACACCAACCGACAGTCGGACCAGCTGGCGACGCCCGGCACATTGGGCATCTATCGACCGATCAACATCGCGGCCAACCAGCCGACCAATCCCACCGGCCAGGACCTGCTGCTCGAGCGCAGGAGCCTCAAGGAGGCCGGCCCGCGCGAGTTCTACCAGGACGTCGACACGTTCCGCGTGGTGCTGGGCCTGGAAGGCATGTTCGGCGACTACTGGAACTGGTCGGCCGCGATGAACTGGGGCCGCAACACCGGACAGGATGGTTCGACCAAGGTCGCCAACCTCGACCGCGTCGACGATACGCTCAACACGGCGATCTGCAGCAATGCCGCGGGCGCCGCGATCCCGTGCGCTGACTACCTGGGCTACGGCGACGTGACCCAGGAAGTCCTCGACTACATCCTGTACACGACCCGCGACGTCGGCGGGAACGACCAGAAGAGCTTTACCGCCAACCTGAGCGGCCAGTTGTTCGAACTGCCAGCAGGATGGGTGGGCGTTGCGACAGGTATCGAAGTGCGCAAGGAGCGTGGTTGGCGTGATCCGGATCCGCTCACGGTGCTCGGGATCGCCAACACCAACCAGCAAGATTCGATCGCAGGCGAGTACACGGCGAAGGAGGTCTTCGTCGAGGTCGCCGTCCCATTGCTACAGGACACGTTCCTCGCCGAATCGCTGGCGCTGAATGCAGCGGTGCGCTATTCCGACTACGATCTGTTCGGCGGCGACACGAACTACAAGGTGGGCCTGGACTGGCAGGTGGTGCCATCGCTGAAGCTGCGTGCGAACTACTCCACTGCGTTCCGTATCCCGAACGTGCCGGAACTGTTCGGCGGCGTTTCCGAGGGCGGCCTGACCACGACGGACCCGTGCAGCGGGTGGTCCAGTTTGCCGAGTTCTTCGGTCGTCTATCAGAACTGCCAGGCGTCTGGCGTACCTGCCGGCTATTCCCAGCTTGGGAAGGCCATCCAGACAACGGTGGGCGGAAACCCCAACCTTGAACCGGAGGACGCCGAAACCCTGACAGTGGGTGCGGTCTGGACGCCGGTTTTTGCCGAAGGCCTCACGCTGACCCTCGACTACTTCAACATCAAGATCGACAACGCCATCCAGCGCATCGACGGATCGACCAAGCTGGCGGTCTGCTACAACACGCCGGGGCTGGCCCACCAGTTCTGCTCGCCGTCGAACTTCACCCGCAATCCGCTGACCGGGGACATCAACTACCTGTCCGCGCAACCGGTCAATGCAGCCAGTGAGCGGGTCTCCGGCATCGACCTGGGTGCGTTGTACCAGTTCAACATCGGCGAGATCGATGCCACGTTCAACTGGGATGTCTCCTACCTCAAGAACTACGATGTGATGCCGTTCCCGCAGGCGGAAGAAATCCACTATGCCGGCAACATCACCGGCGGCCGCGGCAGCTTTACACACTGGCGTTCGTTCGGCGCACTGACCCTGGTGCAAGGCCCGTGGTCGGGGTCGTACAGCATCCAGTACATCGGCTCGGCAGAGGACATCAATGCCGCAAAGGGTGATATCGGCGACCACGTTTCAAGCCTGACCTACCACAACGTCCAGGCGAAATATGCCGTCAGCGAGGCAATGGACGTCACGTTCGGAATCGACAACCTCTGGGACAAGGAAGCGCCTTTCATCCAGAGCTACACCGATGCCAACACCGACACCATGACCTACGACCTGCTTGGCCGTCGCTGGAACGCGAAGCTGACCTACCGCTGGTAACCGGCTCGTTCCTCCCCGGCACGCGTGCCGGGGAGGAACAGGTTTCCCTTTTGGCCTGTATCGGCAGGAACTTCCTATGAAACCCGCATTCTGGGCACGCCGTGCCCATAAATGGATTGCCTTGTTCATCGGCGCACAGGCCTTGCTGTGGACGGTGAGCGGGCTCTACATGACCGTCATGTCGATCGACTACATCCATGGCGACCACCTGGCGCATTCGAAGGCGCCCGCGCTTGCACGAGACGCCGCACTGATCGATCCGGGCGCGATCAGCAAGCGCTATCCGGGAATGGATGGTTTTCGCCTCAGGCAGTTGCTGGGGCGCGAAGTCTACGAAGTACGCCAAAGTGCGAGCATCGCACTGGTCGATGCTCGCACCGGTGCCACGATCGGACCAATCGACAAGCCCGCGGCGCGACAGTTGGCCATGGCCACTTATCAGGGCGAAGCAAAGCTGCAGTCCCTGCAGTTGATAGACAAGGCGCCCAGGGAGGTGGCCAGTCGCGAAGTTCCCATGTGGCAGGCCACGTTCGGCGACCGCATCAACACCGCGCTGTACTTCTCGCCGCAGACGGGCGAACTATTGGCCACGCGGCATGATTTCTGGCGCTTGTTCGATTTCCTCTGGATGCTCCACATCATGGATTACGAGGATAGGACGAACGTCCACAATCCATTGTTCCGGGTTGTGGCATCGGTGGGCTTCCTGTTCGCGCTCAGCGGCGTGTGGCTGCTGTTCTACAGTTTCCGCAAGAGGGCCGCAGCATGACGCCCTGGATCCGGAAGCTGCACAAGTGGATCGGCCTGGCCGTTGCATTGCAATTCACGATCTGGCTGGGCAGCGGGCTGACCATGAGCCTTCTCGACAAGGATGCCGTCGAGAACGTGCATCACCGCGCGCCGGCGGGCGACAAGCCCAACTGGCCCGGGAGTGCCGTTGCCCCCCAGGCTGTCCTTGCCGCCGCCACGCGTCCTGTGCAGATGATCGAGACCCATTGGCTGGGTAACCGGCCGGTGTTCCGGCTCAGCGACAAGGATGGAACCTGGCTGGCAAGCGTCGACGACGGGCAGCCGGTGCCGGTGACCGCTGAAGCGGTCGCGGCGATCGCGGCGGCCGATTACGTGGGCGAGGGGCGGGCCTCACCGCCGGAGCTCATGAACGAGGTGATCTGGGAAGCACGTGGCCATGCCGCACCCATCTGGCGCGTGGCGTTCGCCGACGACGACGGCACGACGCTATACCTGTCCGGGCAGGATGGTCGCATCCTCGAACGGCGCAGCACCATGTGGCGGATCTTCGATTTCGCCATGATGTTGCACTTCATGGATTACACCCGGCAGCAGGATTTCAACAATCCGCTGATCGTGATGGCCGGCGCAGGCGGGTTGTGGATCGCCTTGTCGGGCATCTGGCTGCTGGTGACCAGCTTCCGCTTGGGCGAGTTCGTTCCATCGCGCTGGCGACCGCGCCATGAGTTGACCGTGTTTGCGGCCGGTGGCGCCAGGCTGCGCTCGGTGGAGTCGCATTCGGGCGACACGGTCTATCTTGCGCTGGGCAGGAATGGCCTGCAGTTGCCGTCCAATTGCGGCGGGGGCCAGAGTTGCGGCCTGTGTGAGGTGCGCGTGCGCGGCGATGCGCCTGCGCCGACCAGCGCCGACCGCGAGCACTTGGACAAGAGCCGCCTGGGGTTGGGTTACCGCTTGGCGTGCAACGTGCCGGTGCGCTCCGATATCCAGGTCGAAGTCGCGGGCGGCGCTGCGCTGTGGACCGAACGCACGGCCACCGTCGCCAGCGTGGTGCCGGTGACGCCGTTCCTGCGCGAGATCGTGCTTGAACCGGATGCCGCGTTGGCGCCATCGGAGTTCCAGCCGGGCGCCTATCTCCAGGTGCACGTACCGGGGTATTCACTGCGGCGGCACGATCTCGATCATCCTGAGCAACATCGCCTGGACTGGGCTGCGCTCGACTTGCCGCCGACGTTGACATCCAGGGAGCCAGTGCGCAGGTCGTACTCGCTTTCCTTGCCGGTGGAGAAGGCTAACGGAAAGGTGACCTTGCTTGCGCGCTTCAGCCCGGGAGGGCGAGGGAGGAAGCGCCAACCCGCGGGCAAGGGTTCGACCTACCTGTATTCGCTCAAGCCGGGGGATCGCGTGCATTTCAGCGGGCCGTTCGGCGACTTCGCGCTCAAGCCAGGGGCAAAGGAGAAGGTGTTCATCGGTGGTGGCGCCGGTATGGCCCCGCTGCGCGCAATGATCCATTCTCTGCTCGACCACGGTGCAAGTGAACGCATTCACTTCTGGTATGGCGCCAGGAATCTGCGCGAAGCGCCCTATGCCGGAGAGATGGAAAAGTTGGCACACACCCATCCGAACTTCAGCTGGCACCTGGTGCTGTCGGATGCCGCAGAGCATGGCGCGGGATTGATCCAGGGCTTGGTGCACGAGGCCACACACGAAGGACTGCTGCAGGGCCATCCCGATCTCCATGCGTGCGAGTTCTATCTTTGCGGGCCGCCAGCGATGTTGTCGGCAACAAGGAGCCTGCTGGACCAGCTCAAGGTCAGGCAGGAGCAGGTCGCTTTCGACGATTTCAAAATCTAGTTTAGGAGTTCGTCTTCCTCTACAACGCTATCGGTGTTCCGGCCGCTGCCGGCGTGATGTACCCGGCGTTCGGCCTCCAAGGACGGCAAGCTCAGCCCGGCCGAGTTCGCCACGGGCCAAGACATGTGGTGCAGTTGCCGGAAGGTCTCCCCGGCATCCGCCTGAGGCGGGTGCTGGACACGTAATCTCAGGTGACAAAGTTACTGTCGCTTGGCGCGATCATGCGACGGACGTGTCAGCGCTGCGCGCGTCCTGGTCAGTCACCAGGCTCATGAGGTAGCGATGCTGAGGTGTTCGTACAAGATGGTCGAACCCACTGCAATAAGAATGATGCCGCCCACGATTTCGGCGCGTTTGCCGATGACCGCTCCCAGGACTCGGCCAGCCATGATGCCTAGCGTCACCATGGCGAAGGTACACAGGCCGATCACCGCGGCAACGACAACGATGTTGACATCGACAAACGCCAAACCCACGCCAACGGCCATCGCGTCAATGCTGGTAGCCAGTCCCGCGACGGCCACCAAGAGCAGGCTTCCACTTCCGTTGATGCTGCCCGCAGTGGTCTCCTTGTCCGGCACCAGCGCCTTGTAGATCATGTGCACCCCCAAGGCTGCAAGCAAGCCGAATGCGATCCAGTGATCCCATGTTTCGATGATGCGCGAGGCAGCAGAACCCAGCAGCCAGCCAATGACCGGCGTAATGCCTTCCACGACGCCGAAGATAAAACCTACGCGGAGCGCATCCTTCAGGCGTGGTTTGACCATGCCGGCGCCCCGTCCCAAGGCGGCGGCGAATGCATCGGTGGACATGGCCAAGCCGAGCAGGAGAATCGAAATGGGATTCATGGGTTGCCAACGGTCGGGACTTGCGGACGAACGAATGCGATCCGCGCGCCCGACCGGAGCTACGCGCATCGCTCGTTGGTCTCGCCAACCGTCAGGTTGCGTTCGCCACGACCCATTCGGGCCGAGTGTGTTGACGGACGCGCCTCCAGAATGGAGGCCGGCTACTCCCCAAGGAGAAGATCTGCACACCAGAACCTGCGCGCAGAGACTGGATGATAGCAGCGCACGGGTGGCAACAGCCTCCCGTGACCGGCTCGCGATCGGGGGTTCAGGGAGCGCCCCTCACGCGACTGGATCCGTGAAATTGTGTAACCCCGGCGCTCGCAGGTATCCTGCTCGGCCATGACCCGCTTGCGTCCACATCGCTGGCAGCCGCTCCTGCGCGTTCTTGTGCTGGGACTGTTTGCCCTCGGCCTGGTGCTGCAACCGGTGTTGGCGAACGTCGCCGAGTATCACGAGTTGGCGCATGATCCGTCCGGCTCGCACGCCCATGACTTGCGTGCGGTTGACGGCGCGGAAGGGATCCCGGGCGACGAGCAAAGCGAAGACGCCTGGACGTTGCACTTGCTCCTGCACTTCGCTCACTGCTGCGGTGCGACTGCGGCCTTGCTGCAAGCGTTCAAGCCGCTCCCCGTGGCACGGCCAGACGGCCGTCTGGCCATCACGAAAACACCGATGCCGCCGCAGGTGCGGCTGACCTCACCGTTCAGGCCTCCGATTTTCGCGTGACTGCGCCGCCGGCATGACGCCGGTACCTGTCATCTCGAATAACTCGGAGCAATCCCCATGCGTTTGCGACCCGCGGCCCTGGCCGTGCTCGTCGTCGTGTGTGTCGTGGTCTTTCCCACGCACGCCGCCGACCCCCTGACCCTGGATGACGCCTTCAAGCGCGTCGCCAATACCCATCCCAACCTGCGCCTGTTCGGCACGCGTCGCGACGTGCTGGAGGCCGAACTGGAGCGAGCATCGTTGCGCCCGGCATTGGTTGCCGGTGCCAGCATCGAGAACGCATTCGGCACCGGCGAAGCCAGCGGCCTGGACAGCGCCGAAATCACCCTGAGCTTGGCCTCGGTGCTGGAGCGTGGTGGCAAGCTCGATGCGCGTCGGACCTTGGCGCAAAGCCGAATCGACGCGCTGGCGGTAGAACGCGAGGCGCAACGGCTGGATCTGCTGGCCGAGGTGGCGCGTCGGTATCTGTCGATCATCGCGGCGCAACACCAAAGCGCAATCGCGCAGCTCGACATCGGGCAACGCCAGAGCACCGTTGCCGAAGCCCGCAAGCGACTGCAGGCCGGCGCCTCGCCCGAATCCGTAGTGCTGACCGCACAGGCGGCGCTGGCTCGGGGCGAACTCGATCTCGCCCGTGCACAGCAGCGCCAGTCTGCGGCGCGCCAATACCTGGCCGCGCTGTGGGGCGAACGTGCCCCCTCATTTGAGGTGGCCGGCGGCGATCCGCTGGTGCTGCCCGAGGTAGCCGATTTCGCGGTGCTCGCCGATTGGCTGGCACGGACACCGGAGCTGGCGCAGTTTGTCGGCGAAGCCCGCATCCGTGAGGCGCGCCTGCAGCTCGCCCGCAGCGAAGCCAGCCCGGATCTGGACTGGCAAGTGGGCGTGCGCCGGTTCCAGG
This sequence comes from Luteimonas mephitis DSM 12574, assembly GCF_000422305.1. Lineage (GTDB taxonomy): Bacteria > Pseudomonadota > Gammaproteobacteria > Xanthomonadales > Xanthomonadaceae > Luteimonas > Luteimonas mephitis. The sequence goes on from NZ_AULN01000014.1 coordinate 168,647, forward strand.
GCAGCGACGACTTCGGCCTGATTGGCAGCGTCTCGATCCCCTTGGGTAGCGCGAGCCGCGCCCAGCCTGGCATTCGCGCCGCCCAGGCCGAACTGGCGGGGCTGGAGATCGAACGCGAAGCCAAGGGCTTGTCGTTGTATTCGACGTTGGCCGAGGCCCACGGCCGTTACCGCGTCGCCGCAGTCGAGGTCGAGCGCCTGCAGGACGACGTGCTGCCCCGGCTGGGCAAGGCCGAAGCCGCCACACGCGCTGCATATCGCGCCGGCGCAGCCAGTTATCTGGAATGGGCGACGCTGCAGGCCGAGCGCACCGCCGCGCGCAAACAACAACTGGAGGCCGCGCTTGATGCCCAGCGTGCCTTGATCGAAATCCAGCGACTCACCGGCCAGGCTTTCCTCGCCGGTTCGGCGCCGCAGACCCAACAAGGAGTTACCCCGTGAAGTCTTCTCACTTGATCAGTGCGCTCGCGCTGGCACTGTCACTGGCCGCCTGTGGCGGAGACGCGGATGACCACGCCAACGAAGCCGCCGGCGAGCACGCCGCAGAAGCATCCGGCGAACACGCTGAAGCGGAAGCCGCAACCGGCGAACACGGCGGTCGTCTGCTTGAACAGGACGGCTATCGGGTCGAGCTGGCGATGGCCGAGGACGGCACGCCGCCACGGTTCCAGGCCTGGCTGTACCAGGACGGCGAGCCGCTGCCGTCGACGGCCGGCAAAGTCGAGGTGCGGGTGACTCGCCTGGGCGGCCAGGCCGTCAGCTACACCCTCACTCCGCAAGAAGACGGCAGCCTGGCCGCGATCGACACCGTCGCGGAACCCCATTCGTTCGATGTCGAGGCGCTGGCTAGCATCGGCGACAAGATGCTGCGTTGGGAATACCCAAGCTACGAGGGCCGCACGATCATCGCCGCTGCCACCGCCGAGAAGTCGGGCATCGAGGTTCAGCCGGTCGGCCCTGGCGTAATCGCCGACGAACACGAGGTGCAGGGCCTGCTGACCCCGATCGAGGGCCGCGTCGCAGAGGTCACCGCCAGGTTCCCCGGTCCGATCCGGTCACTGCGAGCCAATGTCGGCGACCAGGTGCGCTCCGGCCAGACGCTGGCGACGATCGAGAGCAATCTCAGTTTGAGCAACTACAGCGTTGCAGCGCCCATCTCGGGTGTCGTCACCGCGCGCAATGCGTCGGTCGGCGGCTTGGCTGGCGAAGGGATGGCGTTGTTCGAAATCGCCGATCTGTCGCAACTGTGGGTCGATCTGCACATCTTCGGCGCCGACGCGCAGCACATCCGGCCGGGCGTTCCGGTCGCGGTCACCCGCATGAGCGATGGCAAGACGGTCGACACCATGCTCGAACGCGTGCTGCCGGGCATGGCGACGGCGAGCCAGAGCACTGTCGCCCGCGCCACGATCGACAACAGCGATGGTCTCTGGCGGCCCGGATCGGCGGTCAAAGCGCGGATCACGGTCGAGCAACAGCCTGTCGAGTTGATGGTGCCTCTAACGGCGCTGCAGACCATGGGCGGCGAAGAAGTGGTGTTCGTGCGCGTCGGCGAGGCCTACCAGGCGCAGCCGGTCGAGGTGGGCCAACGCGACGGGCAACGCGTGGAGATTACGGCCGGGCTGAACAAGGGCGATCAGGTCGTGGTCGAGGAGAGTTACCTGATCAAGGCTGACATCGAGAAGTCGGGAGCGTCGCATGCGCACTGACGCCCCCGGCATGCTGGAGAGAATCGTTCGTTTCGGCATCCATCATCGCTGGCTGATGATGGTGGCGACGCTCGCCTTGATCGGCGTGGGTATCTGGAGCTTCACCAGACTGCCGATCGATGCCACCCCCGATATCACCAACGTGCAGGTGCAGATCAACACAGAAGCGCCGGGTTACTCGCCCTTGGAGTCCGAGCAGCGCGTCACGTATCCGATCGAGACTGCGCTGGCGGGCCTGCCACAACTGGACTACACCCGTTCGTTGTCGCGCTACGGGCTGTCGCAGGTCACGGTGGTGTTCGAGGACGGAACCGACCTGTACTTCGCCCGTCAGCAGGTGGCCCAACGCCTGCAGCAGATCCGGTCGCAGATCCCTGAAGGCCTGGAGCCGCAGATGGGGCCGATCTCAACCGGTCTGGGCGAGATATTCATGTATACGGTCGACGCGGCACCCGAGGCGCGAAAGCCCGACGGCACGCCATGGACCGCGACCGATCTGCGGACCCTGCAGGACTGGGTGATCCGGCCGCAGATGCGCAACACGCCCGGCGTCACCGAAGTCAACACGATGGGCGGTTACGAGCGGCAGATCCACATCACTCCGGACCCGTCCAAGCTGGTCGCGCTGGGCTTCACCTTGCAGGACATCGTCGACGCGGTTGCGGCCAATAACCAGAACATGGGCGCCGGCTACATCGAGCGCAACGGCCAGCAATACCTGGTGCGCGTGCCCGGACAAGTCGGCGGGCTCGATGAGATCCGCAACATCGTCCTGGACCGGCGCGAGGGCTTGCCCATTCGGGTCAGCGACGTGGCACAGGTTGGCGAGGGACCAGAGCTTCGCACCGGTGCGGCCACCCAGAACGGCGAAGAGGTCGTGCTTGGCACGGTGGCGATGCTGGTCGGCGCCAACAGTCGCCAGGTCGCCCAGGCCGCTGCTACCAGGCTGGAAAATGCCAATGCCAGCTTGCCAGCCGGGGTGGCGGCGACCGCCGTGTACGACCGCACCGAGCTGGTCGACCGGACCATGAAGACGATCGCGAAGAATCTGGTCGAAGGCGCGCTGCTGGTGATCGTGGTGCTGTTCCTTCTGCTCGGAAACTTCCGCGCTGCGCTGATCACCGCAGCGGTCATCCCGCTGGCGATGCTGTTCACCATCATCGGCATGGTCAAGGGCGGCGTGTCCGGCAACCTGATGAGTCTGGGCGCGCTTGACTTCGGCCTGATTGTCGACGGCGCGGTCATCATCATCGAGAACTGCCTGCGCCGCTTCGGCGACATGCAACACCGGCTCGGGCGGGTCATGACCGATGACGAACGCAAGGACCTGACCGCCACGGCGACGGTAGAAGTGATCCGACCCAGCCTGTTCGGCTTGTTCATCATCGCCGCGGTGTACCTGCCGATCTTCGCCCTGACCGGGATCGAAGGGAAGATGTTCCACCCGATGGCGATCACTGTGGTGCTGGCGTTGACCGGCGCGATGGTGCTGTCGCTGACGTTCGTGCCAGCGTCGGTCGCGATCTTCCTCAGCGGTCGCGTGGAGGAGAAAGAGAACCGGGTGATGCAATGGGCCAAGCAGCGCTATGCGCCTCTGCTGGCATGGTCGCTGCGCCGCCGTACCTGGGTGCTCGGTGGCGCGCTGGCATTGGTTGTTGTCAGTGGCTTGCTGGCGACGCGGCTGGGCAGCGAGTTCATCCCCAGCCTGGACGAGGGGGACATCGCCATGCACGCAATGCGCATTCCCGGCACCGGCATCGAACAGGCGGTGAAGATGCAGATCGCGGTGGAGGAACGCGTGACGCAGATCCCCGAGGTCGAACGCGTGTTCAGCAAGATCGGCACCGCCGAGGTCGCCACCGACCCGATGCCGCCGAACGTGGCCGACACCTTCCTGATGATGAAGCCGCGCGATGCATGGCCCGATCCACGAAAGCCCAAGGACCAGCTGATTGCGGAAATCGAAGACGCGGTTTCGGAGATCCCGGGTAACAACTACGAGTTCACCCAGCCGATCGAAATGCGCTTCAACGAGCTGATCTCCGGCGTGCGCGCGGATGTGGCGATCAAGGTGTTCGGCGATGACCTGGATACGCTGGTTGAGGTGGCCGAGCAGATCGAGACAGTGGCCAAACAGGTCGGCGGCGCGGCCGACGTCAAGACCGAACAGACCACCGGGCTGCCGCTGTTGACGGTGGTGCCCGATCGCGAGGCATTGGCACGTTACGGACTGAACCCGAGTGTGGTGCAGCAGACCGTCGCCACGGCCGTGGGTGGTCAGGTCGCCAGCGAGCTGTACGACGGCGACCGCCGCTTCGACATCGTGGTGCGACTGCCCGAGCGGATGCGTGCGGATCCAACGGCATTGGAAGACCTGCCCATACCGCTGGGCGGTATCACCAACGCCGATGAGTCCAGCCGCGATCCGGCGTGGTCGGATGACACCCCGCAGACCATCCCGTTGCGGGAGGTGGCAATGATCGAGAAGGTCCTCGGGCCGAACCAGATCAACCGCGAGAATGGCAAACGTCGTGTGGTGGTCACCGCCAACGTGCGCGACCGCGACCTGGGTGGCTTCGTCGCCGAGCTGCAGCAACGCGTCGAGCAACAGGTCGACATCCCGGAAGGCTACTGGATCGATTACGGTGGCACGTTCGAGCAGTTGATCTCCGCCAGTCGTCGCTTGGCTGTCGTGGTACCGGTGACGCTGGTACTGATCTTCGGACTGCTGTTCATGGCCTTCGGCTCGGCCAAGGATGCGGCAATCGTGTTCAGCGGCGTTCCGTTGGCGCTGACCGGCGGGGTGTTTGCGCTGGCGCTGCGCGGGATTCCGTTGTCGATCACCGCCGGTGTCGGCTTTATCGCACTATCGGGCGTGGCGGTGCTCAACGGCCTGGTCATGATCGCGTTCATCCGCAAGCTACGCGAGCAGGGTGATTTGCTGGAGGATGCCATCGTCGACGGTGCGCTCGGACGGCTTCGGCCGGTTCTCATGACAGCGTTGGTGGCGTCGCTGGGCTTCCTGCCGATGGCGTTCAATGTCGGTACCGGCTCGGAGGTGCAGCGGCCGCTGGCGACGGTGGTGATCGGCGGCATCGTGTCCTCGACGCTGCTCACGTTGCTGGTGTTGCCGGCGCTCTATCGTTGGCTGCATCGCAATGGTGACCTGTCACCTACGACTGTGGAGACCTGACATGGGTGATTCGTGCTGTAGCGGCACTGTCGACATCCGCGCCATGGAGGCGCGGCAGCGACGCGTACTGATGATCGTGCTGGCGATCAACATCGCCACGTTCGTGATGATGCTGTCGGCTGCGCTGTATAGTGGGTCGTCGTCGCTGTTGTCCGGCAGTCTCGACAACCTGGGCGATGCGCTGACCTACCTTTTGAGCCTCGCCGTCATCGGCGCCAGCCACCAGGCAAAGGCGAAGGTTGCGTTGGTCAAGGGCTTGCTGATCTTCGGCGCTGCGGTGGCCGTTGCCGCGCAGATCGGCTGGCGACTCACACACCCCGGCGTGCCGATCTTCGAAGCGATCGGTATCGCTGCCGTGCTCAATCTTGCTTTCAACGGTATCTGCCTGTGGCTGCTGACGCCGTATCGCGATGGCGATGTGAACATGGCCTCGGCATGGGAGTGCTCGCGCAACGATGTATACGAAGGCTTGGCGGTTCTGCTCGCGGCCGTCGGCGTCTGGTTGTTCGATGCTGGCTGGCCCGACCTGCTCATCGCCGCGGCGTTGCTTGTGATGTTCCTACGCTCGGCTTGGCGGGTGCTGGGATCGGCGTGGCGCAGCTACAAAAGTGGGGATGAGTGATGGGTAATGCCTCAATGGGCGGTTGCCGCTCCCCATCGCTCGCAGCGGTCACGATGGGGAGTGGGCCGGGGTGCATCATTGCGCAGGTGCAATGCTCGTGATCGTGTTCTTCGAGCCTTGTGACAGGAATTCGAAATCGACCCTCTGACCCGGCTGCACGGTCTGGATCTGCTCGTGCGTTGCCGAGAAGCCCATGGTCATGGCAGGCCATTCCAGCGCGTCAACCGCACCGTGTGCAATCACGATCTTGCCGGCCTCCGCATCGACGGACTCGACGGTACCGCTCGCCGCTGCCGGTGTCCCCGCGGCGTCATCCGTGGTGCTGTCCATGGCCTGGTGCTCGGCCTCGGACATGTCCATTGATTGCGCTTCAGGGGACGCGGCCGCGTTGGCTGCGGTATCGGCACTACTGGTCTCCTGCGAGCAGGCGGCCAGGAGTGCAACGGTCAACAGGGAAGTGAGAAGTTTCATACGGGTGTTCCTCTGGTATTGGGAGTGAATGGCAGCCGCTTGGCGATCAGCCACCGTGGGCAGGCGGCTTCAATGCCCACGGCGAAGCAACTGACGACGCTTGATCAGCGCATACAGGGCAGGGATGACGGCCAGTGTCAGTACGGTCGACGACACCATTCCTCCCACCATCGGGGCGGCAATGCGACGCATCACTTCCGAACCGGTGCCGGTGCTCCACATGATCGGCAGCAAGCCGGCCATGATCGCCACCACGGTCATCATCTTCGGTCGCACGCGTTCCACCGCGCCCTCGATAATTGCTTCCTGCAGGTCGCGGTCGGTGAGCGTGCCGCCCTCCGCCTGCCGGCGTTCCGCCCGGGCCTCCAGCGCGTGGTCGAGGTAGATCAACATCACCACGCCCGTTTCCGCAGCCACGCCTGCCAAGGCGATGAACCCGACTGCGACCGCGACGCTGACGTTGTAGTCGAGCAGCCACATCAGCCAGACACCGCCCACCAGCGCAAACGGCACCGACAGCATCACGATCAGCGATTCGGTCACCCGCCGGAAGTTGAGGTACAGCAGCAGGAAGATGATCGCCAGGGTTACCGGAATCACCACCTTCATCTTCGCCGCGGCCCGTTGCATGTATTCGAACTGGCCGCTCCAGCTCGCGTAGTACCCGGGCGGGAAAGTGACATCCCGTGCCACCGCTTCCTGTGCCTGTTCCACGAAGCTGCCGATGTCACTCTCACGCGTGTCCACGTAGATGTAGGCGGCCAGCATCGCGTTCTCGGTGCGGATACTGGGCGCGCCCTTGCGGACCTGCACGGTGGCCACCTCGCCCAACGGAACCTGGGCACCGCTCGGAGTGGGGACCAGCACCTGGGTGGCAATCCGGTGGGGATCGTCCCGCAGGTCGCGCGGGTAGCGGACGATGACTCCGAAGCGCTCACGCCCGTCCAGCAGGGTGGTCACCCGCTCGCCGCCGAGCGCGGCGGACACGATGTCCTGGACCTCGCCGACGGTGATGCCGTACTGGGCGAGCCGGGCCAGGTCGGGGTCGATATCCAGGTAGAAGCCGCCGGTGAGGCGCTCGGCGAAGGCGCTGGTGGTGCCCGGTACCGTCCGTACCGCGGCCTCGATCTCCAGCGCGACTTTCTCCAACTCGGCGAGGTTGCTGCCGAAGACCTTGATGCCCACCGGCGTACGGATGCCGGTGGCGAGCATGTCGGTGCGCGCCTTGATCGGCATGGTCCACGAGTTGGCGACGCCGGGGAACTTCAGTGCCGCGTCCATCTCGGCGATCAGCTTGTCGGTGGTCATTCCCTCGCGCCATTGGTCTTCGGGCTTGAGGTTGATCACCGTCTCGAACATCTCCAACGGGGCGGGATCGGTGGCGGTCAGGGCGCGCCCGGCCTTTCCAAACACCGACTCGACTTCCGGGAAGGTCTTGATGATGCGGTCCTGCTGCTGCAACAGCTCCGAAGCCTTGGTTACCGACATGCCGGGCAGGGACGCCGGCATGTACAGCAGGGTGCCCTCGTTGAGCGTGGGCATGAACTCACTGCCCAGCCTGGATGCCGGCCACGCGGTGACCAGCAGCGCGACCAGCGCGACGGCGATCGTCGCGACCTTGTGCCGTAGCACCACGTCGATGATCGGACGGTAGGTGGCGATCAGGAACCGGTTCACCGGATTCTTGTGTTCGGGCAAGATCTTGCCGCGCACAAACAGCAGCATGAGCACGGGCACCAGGGTGATCGACAGCAGTGCTGCGCCGGCCATGGCAAAGGTTTTGGTGAAGGCCAGCGGATGGAACATCCGGCCCTCCTGCGCTTCCAGTGCGAACACCGGCAGGAACGAGACGGTGATGATCATCAGGCTGAAGAACAGCGCCGGACCGACTTCGCGACAGGCGTCGATGATCAGTTGCGCGCGGCTGCGCGTGCCGTCATCGCGCTCGATGTGCTTGTGAGCGTTCTCGATCATCACGATCGCCGCATCCACCATCGCGCCGATCGCGATCGCGATGCCGCCCAGGCTCATGATGTTGGAGTTCATCCCCAGCACACGCATGGCGATGATGGCGATCAGCACGCCGACCGGCAGCATCACGATCGCCACCAGCGCACTGCGGGCGTGGAACAGGAACACCAGGCACACCAGCGCCACAATGAGACTCTCCTCGAGCAGCGTGTTGCGCAACGTCTTGATGGCCCGCTCGATCAGGTCCGACCGGTCGTAGACCGCCTCGATGCTGACACCTTCCGGCAGGCCATTGCCGATTTCGGCGATCTTTTCCTTGAGTCCGCCGATGACCGACAGCGCATTCTCGCCGTAGCGGGCCACCGCGATGCCACCGACTACGTCGCCCTCGCCATCGAGGTCGGCCAGACCGCGCCGTTCTTCCGGCACCAGTTCCACCCGCGCGATGTCGCCAATCCGCACCGGCGCACCGTCTTCGGCGCGCAGCACGAGATCCTCGATGTCGGCGATGCCTCGCAGATAGCCACGTCCGCGCACCATGTACTCGGTCTCGGCCATTTCGATGACGCGGCCGCCCACGTCCCGGTTGCTTTCAGCGATGACCTGGGAAACGCGCGAGAGTGGTATGCCGAACTCGCGCAATCGCACCGGATCCACCGTGACCGAGTACTGCCGGACGAAGCCGCCGACGCTGGCGATCTCGGCCACGCCGGGCGCGGTCGTCAGCTGGAAGCGGACATACCAGTCCTGGATCGCGCGAAGCTCGTCGAGCGAATGCCGCGCGCTCTTGAGCACGTACTGGTAGACCCAGCCGACGCCGGTCGCATCAGGCCCGAGCGTGGGCGTGACGCCGTCCGGCAAGTCCTTGGAGGCGACGCTGAGGTTCTCCAGGACGCGCGAACGCGCCCAGTACAGATCCGTGCCGTCCTCGAAGATCACATACACGAACGAGGCGCCGAAGAACGAGAAGCCGCGGACCACCTCGGACTTGGGCACCGTCAACAGTGCGCTGGTGAGGGGATAGGTGACCTGGTCTTCCACCACCTGCGGGGCCTGGCCCGGCACCTCGGTGAACACGATGACCTGCACGTCCGACAGGTCGGGTTGCGCGTCCAGCGGCGTGTTGATGAGCGCGTATATGCCGCCGGCGACCAGCGCCAGCGCCATCACCAGCACGAGGAAGACGTTGCGGATAGACCACTCGATGATTCGACCGAGCATGTCAGTGGCCCTCGTGCGGATTTGCTCCGCCATCGTCAGCAACGGACGGTTTCACCGGCGCCGGGGCATGGCCGACATGCGGATCTTCGGATGACATTTCATGGCCCGCATGCGGATCCTCCGGCGGCGAAGCAGGGGCAGTAGCGCCGGGTTCGTCGGACGCCGCTCCAAATCCCTCCAGCGCTGCGTTGAGGTTGCTCTCGGCATCGATGAGGAAGTTGGCGGAGACCACGATCTCTTCGCCCTCGGCGACCCCATCAAGGATCTCGATGCGGTCACCGGCACGGCGCCCGATGGTCACCTCGCGCGGCGCAAAGCGACCCGGTCCGGTCTGGACCAGCACGGTCTGGCGGGTGCCGCTGTCCAGCACGGCCGAACGCGGAACGCTCAACACCGGCTGCTGCGACGGCTGTTCCAGCACCACCGTGCCGAACAGGTTGGGGCGAAGGTCGCCGGTCGGGTTGGGCAGGGCAACCCGTACATCGACCGTACGCGAGGCAGCGTCCACCACCGGCTGCACGAATGTCACTTCCCCCGCGAAACTTTGGCCGGGCAGGGTGTCGGTCTCGAACCGCGCGGGCTGGCCAGCGGCGATATCCGCCGCCTGCATCGCCGGCACCTTGGCCATGATCCAGACGGTCGACAGGTCGGCCAGTCGCAGGATTGTCTCGCCCGGCTGGAAGCGGGCGCCCTGGACGATGGGCTTGTCGATGACCACCGCGTTGGCAGGAGAGGTCAGGACCATGCTGTCGCTGCCGTCCTGGCCCGCAAGCTGTGCGCCACTGATTTCCCAGTTCTGCAGGCGGGTGCGCGCGGCATCGCGCAGGCGCTCCATCGAGGCGGCGCTTGCGGGATCGGGCTGTGCGAGCCGACGTGCGGCCGCGTCGGCCAGCCGGAACTCCTGTCGGGCCGCAGCAAGTTGGGGGCTGTACACCGCCATCAATGGCTGGCCTGCGCTGACCTGCATGCCGGTCTGGTTCGCGTACAGGTGTTCGACCCAGCCCTCGAAGCGCGGCGCAATCGCGTACTGCCGGGTTTCGTCGATCTCCACAGTGCCACTGGCACGCACCAGGCTTGCCAACCGCGAGCGCAGGACCGGCTCGGTGCGCACGCCCAGCGTCTGGATCTTGCCGGGCGAGAGGGTGACCGTTCCGGTATCCGATGCGGGCTCGCCACCCGCATAGACGGGGATGTAATCCATCCCCATCGGGTCCTTTTTCGGCACCGGTGATGTGTCCGGCAGGCCCATCGGGTTGCGGTAGTACAGCACCTTGCGATCGGTGCTCGACGTATCGCTTGCCATCGGGGTGGTGGCTTCATCGTGGCCGGCGCGGCCGACCATCCAGCCGGCGGCAAGGGCCGCGAGCACGGCGGCGACCGCCAGCGACAGTGTCTGGTTGCGGGTCATGGGGTTTCTCCTTCGATGGCGCGCACGGCGGCGGCGCCCAGCAGTTCGTCACGCAGGGCATCCACACGATCGAGGTCGGCGCCTTGCCATTGGTTGAGCGCTTCCAGCAGGGTGCCGAAGTCCACCTCGCCGACCTGGTAGCTGGCGAGTGCGGACTGGAAGACGGCGTCCGCCTGCGGTAGCAGCGTCTGCTCGGTGATCTCACGGCGCTTTCGCGCACTGCGCCATTGCGCCCAGGCTGTGGCGACCTGGCTGGCGAGCGCCTGGCGGGTCGCATCCATGCGTGCAAGCGCGGCTTGTTCAAGCAGCCGCGATTCGCGTTCCCGTTCGCGCCGGGCCGTCTGCTGGAAAGGAATCTCCACCTCCAGCATCACCTCCATGCTTTCCAGTCCGTCTTCGCGCTGCATGGCGCCGACACCGAAAGTCACGTCGGGAAAGCGGTTGCGTCGCTGCAATTCGACGTTCGTGTGCGCGGCCTGTGCTCGCGCCTGTTGCGCCAGGACAGCGGGGTGCTCGCTGCTGCCCAAGGCGTCCAACGCATCGCCCAGGTCAGCCGAATGGACGGCCAGGACCGGCCGCTGCGCAGGGGGCGCCAGCGGGGAATCGGCGGGCCGGCCAAGCACGCCATTGAGCACAGCAATCGCTTCGCGCTTTTCGGCCAGTCGCTGGATGCGCTCACGCTGCATGACCGTCTGCTCGACCTGGGCGCGGATGGAATCCTGCTGCGCCGCCATGCCCAATGCGTATCGGACGCCGGCCATCTCCTCGACCTGCCGCAACAGGTCCAGCCGGCGGTCAAGCACCGCGACCGCCTGGTCGGCGTGCCAATAACGCACATAGGCCGCCTCCGCTTCGGCAATCAGCTCACGAAGAACCGCGTCCCGGTCCAGGGCGACTGCCTCGGCGCTCTGTCTGGCAACGGTACGGGCCAGTCCGCGCTTGCCCCAGAGCGGCACGCGCTGGCGGAGCGAGTAGCCGACCTCGCGATCATCGCCCGGCAACTGCCAGGGGCGGTCCGGATCGAGATTGCGGAAGCTGATCGAGGCGCTGGGGTCGGGCAGGGCGCCCGCCGGTTGAATCCGGGCTCGTGCCGCCTCGGCTTCGGCCTGCAGTGCGCGCAACTCGGGGTTGTGCTCACGCAGCCAGGCGTGCACCGAGGCTACGTCCTCGCCGGGCAACGACTGCGCCAAGGCGGGCATGGGCAGAGCGCCGAGCACCAGCAATGCCGCGATCGATGCAAGGCGGAGTCGCCAAAATGGGGTGGATGGAACAGGCGGGGCGGAGGCCCGCCGCAGAAGCGTCTTCAATGCCATGTCGAGTGTCCGAATAGACCGGCGCCAAGCGCCGGATCCTTGAACAGAGGGGACATGCCGCGCACGTTCGGCGCAGCCACACGCACCACCGCACCGCACCCGCGGGTGCAGCGCAGCGGTGGCTGGGCATCAAATCAGCAGGAGTTCCGCCGGATGGGCGGTAGGTCGTCGTTTTACGGCAGGCAGCGGATGCTGGACAGCCCTGGCATCCATCGCGGCTGCAGTGGCGGCACTCGGGACCATCTCGGGCACCGCGAGCAACCCCAGAAGCGGGGGCACCGGTGGCACCCGGGCGGTATCACTGCTCGCTTCGCCCTGGGCGCAGTAGGCGTGGCAGACCGGATCCTGCTCTGGAGGAGTGTGGTGTTCACACCCCTGCGCCGTCGTTTCGACCACGGACGCGGCCGCCAACGCAGCGTCCAAGGCCTCCGCGCACCCCGGGTGTACCGCAAACGCCAGTTGCGACCACAGCAGCGCCACTATCGCGAGAAGCGATAGACGAAAGCGCGTGCGGCGGTGGAAGACGTTCATGGCTGAGGCGATCCTACGACTTCTGAGGCAGTACTGTATTGATCTGGGTCATGGGGTCATGTGCCGGCGGACTTCGATCCAAACCCGGCTCGGCCCAGCCGCAAGGCATTGGCGACGACCGAGACCGAACTCAGGCTCATCGCCAGGGCGGCGATCATCGGACTCAACAGCAGCCCGGTCGCGGGATACAGCACGCCGGCAGCGATGGGTACTCCCAGCGCGTTGTAGAGGAAGGCGAACGTCAGGTTCTGCTTCATGTTGCCCACGGTGGCGTTGGAGATCGTCCGTGCCCGCGCGATGCCGCGAAGGTCGCCCTTGACCAGGGTCACCTGGCCGCTGGACATGGCCACGTCGGTGCCGGTGCCCATGGCGATGCCGATATCGGCGCCCGCCAGGGCCGGGGCGTCGTTGATGCCGTCTCCGGCCATCGCCACCTTGTGGCCCTCGGCCTTGAGCCGGTTGACGAGATCGACCTTGTCCTTCGGGCGCACTTCGCCGTGGACTTCATCGATCCCCAGCTGTCGTGCCACCGCGTTGGCCGTCGTGACGCCGTCGCCAGTGGCCATGACGATGCGCAGGCCAGCCTCATGCAAGGTGGCGATGGCATCGGCCGTCGAGTCCTTGATCGGATCGGCAACCGCGATGAGACCGGCGAGTGTGCTGTCGACCGCAAGGAACATCACGCTGGCACCGTCACGACGCAGCTGCTCTGCCTCCTCACGCAACGGTGCCGGGTCGACTCCGAGCTCCGTCATCAACTCGGTGTTGCCGATCGCGAGGCGGTGGCCCGCCACCTCGCCGCGCACACCGATGCCGGTCGACGACTCGAAGCTGTCCGGCGTTTCGAGTTGCAGGCCGCGGCGTCGGGCTTCCGCGACGATCGCGTCCGCGAGGGGATGTTCGCTGCCTTGGTCAAGGCTGGCCGCGAGCCTGAGCACCTCTTCCTCGGCATGACCATTCACGCCCACTGCCTGCCGGAAAGCCGGGCGACCTTCAGTCAACGTGCCGGTCTTGTCGACGATGAGGGTGTCGATCCGACGGAAGTTCTCGATCGCTTCGGCATCGCGGAACAGCACGCCTGCACTGGCGGCGCGCCCGGTGGCGACCATGATCGACATCGGCGTAGCCAGCCCGAGAGCACACGGGCAGGCAATGATGAGCACCGACACGGCGTTGAGCACGGCGTATGTCCAGGACGGCTCGGGGCCAAACAGTCCCCACACCAGGAAGGTCGCCACCGCGATGCCCAGCACCGACAGCACGAACCAGAACGCGACCTTGTCGGCCATGCGCTGCATCGGTGCGCGCGAGCGCTGCGCTTGGGCAACCAGTTGGACGATCTGCGAGAGCACCGTTTCCGAGCCGATCTTCTCCGCGCGGATGACCAGGCTGCCGTTGCCGTTGAGCGTTGCACCGATTACCGAGGCGCCAGTGGCCTTCTCGACCGGCACCGGTTCGCCGGTGAGCATGGACTCGTCGACATTGGAGCGCCCCTCCAGCACCGTGCCGTCCACGGGGACCTTTTCCCCGGGGCGCACCCGCAGCCGGTCGCCGACGTGGACGTGGCTGAGTTCGATGTCCTCCTCGGTGCCGTCATCGCGCAGCCGGCGCGCAGTCTTTGGCGCCAGACCAAGCAGCGCCTTGATCGCCGCCGAGGTCTTGGAGCGGGCACGTAACTCCAGCATCTGGCCGAGCAACGTCAGCGAGATGATGACCGCCGCCGCCTCGAAGTAGACGCCCACGCGACCATGCTCCCGGAAGGAGTCGGGGAACAGGCCCGGTGCGAGCGTGGCCACCACGCTGTAGCCGAACGCCGCACCGACGCCGATTCCGATCAACGTCCACATGTTGGGGCTGCGATTGCGTATGGACTGGACGCAGCGCACGAAGAAGGGCCAGCCCGCCCACAGAACGATGGGCACCGTCAGCACAAGTTCCACCCACGTCCGAACCGTGGTCGGGATCCACGTGTCGAAATAGTGGCCAAACATTGCCAGCACCAACACGATCAGGGTAAGCGGCAGCGTCCACCAGAAGCGGCGAGAGAAGTCGACCAGTTCGGGGTTCTCCTCATCCTCCAGACTCGGCATTTCCGGCTCCAGCGCCATGCCGCAGATCGGGCACGTCCCGGGATGGTCCTGGCGGATCTGGGGATGCATCGGGCAGGTGTACATCGCGCCTGCAAGAGCAGGCGCGGCGTCCATGTCAGCCGCTTGCGGCGACAGGTACTTGTCAGGGGTAGCGACGAACTTCGCGCGGCAGCCTGCCGAACAGAAGTGATACGTGTGTCCCTGATGCTCCGCGTGATGGGGAGTGCTGGAAGGATCGACGTCCATCCCGCAGACCGGGTCCACGGTCGTCCCGGAAGACGCCGGTTGATGATGGTGCTCTTGGTGGGGCATATGCATCCTCCTCGTCAGGCCTGGTCATCCAGCTGCGAACAAGAACCCGACCCAGTGTAGAGCGTGCCAGACCGGGAAGGCGACCGACATGTAGAAGGCCGTGCCTACTCCACGGGTTCTGCCTGATACGCATTCCCCACCACCTCGTAGCCTGCGGCCTCGATCGCATCACGGATGACTGCCGGATCAGTGATCCCGACGATATCCACGGTGCCGGCAGCCAGGTCCACCACGCCGGTGCCGCCGTGGGTTTCGATGGCTTCTTTGACCGCGCGTTCGCAGTGTCCGCATGTCATGCCCTTTACCTTGACTCGCATCGTCTTACTCCCGTGACCGGACCATTCCGGTGTGGTGGCCAGTCTCGGGGTTTCCCCCATGGGAAGGTCAACAGATGCCGGCATCCGACGGTTGGACTTCACCGGTCGGGTTGACGGGAATACAGGGCCACCTCTTGACCCTCCCATTATGGGAAGGATTAGGCTGCGCGCATCCAGTCTGGAGAATCTTCCCGTGAACACCGCCATTGCCGCCGCCGATCTGCGTCTGCCCATCGAGGGGATGACCTGCGCGTCGTGCGCGGGCCGGGTCGAGCGCGCCCTGAAGCAAATACCCGGTGTCGAGGACGCCAGCGTCAACCTCGCCACGGAAATCGCCGAAGTCCGGGGTTCCGCACTGCCGTCCGCCGCGGACATCGCCCGCGCGATCGAGGCGGCGGGCTACGCCGTGGGCGCTGGGGAAACGGAGCTGGCCATAGAGGGCATGACCTGCGCATCCTGCGTGGGCCGGGTCGAGCGCGCCCTGCGGCAGGTGCCGGGCGTACTCGACGTTTCGGTGAACCTGGCTACCGAGCACGCCCGGGTGCGCACCGCCGGCAACGCCGACACGGCCAAGCTCATCGCCGCCTTGGAGGCCGCGGGCTACATCGCGCGGTCGTTGCAGGAGGTGCCGGATGCAACGGCCACGTCCGCCAGCGACCGCGGCGCGCTGCCGAAGGAAGCCCGCCACCTGCTCATCGCCGCGATCCTGACCGCGCCGCTGGTGCTGCCCATGGCCGGCATGCTGTTCGGCCAGCACTGGATGCTGCCCGGCTGGCTGCAGTTCGCACTGGCCACGCCCGTGCAGTTCTGGCTCGGTGCGCGCTTCTACCGCGCCGGCTGGCATGCCCTGCGCGCCGGCACCGGCAACATGGACCTGCTGGTCGCGCTGGGCACGTCGGCCGGCTACGGCCTGAGCGTTTACCACCTGCTGCAGGGCTCCAGCGCGCTGTACTTCGAAGCCTCCGCGGCGATCATCACCCTGATCCTGCTCGGCAAGTTCCTGGAGGCGCGCGCCAAGCGCCAGACCACCGAGGCCATCCGCGCGCTGCAGGCGCTCAAACCCACCACCGCGCGCGTGCGAACCGCCACCGGCGATACGGATGTTGCGGTCGAACGCGTCAAAGTCGGCGACCTGGTGGTCGTGCGTCCCGGCGAACGCTTCCCCGTCGACGGCGAAGTGCGCGAAGGGCGCACCCACGCCGACGAATCGCTCATCACCGGCGAGTCAATCCCCGTCGCCAAGGACGCCGGCGACCGCGTCACCGGCGGCGCCGTCAACGGCGAAGGCGTGGTGGTAGTCGAGACCCTGGCCATTGGCAGCGAGACCGCGCTGGCCCGCATCATCCGCTTGGTCGAGGACGCGCAGGCGAAGAAGGCGCCGATCCAGAAGACCGTCGACCGGGTCAGCGCGATCTTCGTGCCCGTCGTGGTCGCGGTCGCGCTGTTGACGATGCTCGCCTGGGGCCTTGCGACGCAGGATTGGAACGCCGCGATCCTCAACGCCGTGGCGGTGCTGGTGATCGCCTGCCCCTGTGCACTCGGTCTGGCCACGCCCACTGCGATCATGGCCGGCACCGGCGTCGCGGCGCGCTCGGGCATCCTGATCAAGGACGCCGAAGCGCTCGAACTCGCTCACAAGGTCCAGGTCGTCGCCTTTGACAAGACCGGCACTCTCACCGCGGGCGAACCGCGCCTGGTCGAGGCGCTCCCGCTCGCGGGCGAACGCGACGCGCTGGTCTCGCTGGCGGCGGCGCTGCAAAGCGGCAGCGAACACCCGCTGGCGCGCGCCGTCTTGCGCGAAGCGACGCCGGCAGCAGTGGCATCCGACACGCAGGCGCTGCCGGGACGCGGCCTGAAGGGGTTTGTCGACGGCCGCGAAGTGTGGCTCGGCAACCTGGCGCTGATGCAGGAGATACAGGCCGATGTCGGCGAACTGCGCACCCGCGCGAATGAGCTGGAGAGCAATGGCCACACCCTGTCCTGGCTCGCGGCCGGTGATGGCGATGCGGTCCGGGTACACGGCCTGCTGGCCTTCCGCGACGAACCCCGTGTCGGCGCGCGCGAAGCCGTTGCGCGCCTGCACCGGCTTGGCATCCGCACGGTCATGATCTCGGGCGACAACGAAGGTGCCGCGCGCAGCATCGCCGGCAGCCTGGGCATCGACGAGGTGTACGCCAACGTCCGACCGGAGCAGAAGGTCGAGGTGGTCCGCGAGCTGAAGGCGCAAGGCGTGGTCGCCATGGTCGGTGACGGCATCAACGATGCCCCGGCGCTGGCGGCCAGCGACGTCGGCATCGCGATGGGCTCGGGCACCGACGTGGCCATGCACGCCGCGGCGGTGACGCTGATGCGCCCGGAAATCACGCTGGTGGCCGACGCCATCGACGTCTCCCGGCGCACCACCAGCAAGATCCACCAGAATCTGTTCTGGGCCTTTGGCTACAACGTGGTCGGCATTCCGCTAGCCGCGATCGGCCTGCTCAACCCGATTTTCGCCGGTGCCGCCATGGCATTCTCGTCAGTGAGCGTGCTGGGCAATACGCTGTTGCTCAAGCGATGGCGTCCGGCGCCGTCACACACCGATCGGGAGACCAATCATGCCGCGTAAACCACCAGCACCAGAGCTCGGCGAAGCGCGCGAACAGGGCTTCCACAACATCGGCGAGGCCGCCGCGCTTTCCGGCGTGACTGCCAAGATGATCCGCCACTACGAGAGCATCGGGCTGATCCCCGAGGCGGCACGGACGGCTGCCGGCTACCGCCTCTACAGCGACGAGGACGTGCACCGGCTGCGCTTCGTCAAGCGGGCGCGCGCACTGGGTTTCTCGATGAAGCAGATCGGCATCCTGCTGGCGCTGTGGTCGGACCGCTCGCGCGCCAGCGCCGAGGTCAAGTCGCTGGCGCTCGAACATGCCCAGGACTTGGGCACGCGCATTGCCGAAATGCAGGCGATGCAGCGTACGCTCGAAGAACTGGCCCGCCGGTGCCACGGCAACCAGCGGCCCGACTGCCCGATCCTGGACGACCTGGGCGGGGACGCCATCAAGGACGTCTGATGGCATTGGATAAGCGGGCTACGCTGGAATATGGGTTCCAGGCGCTGGTATCAGCTGAGCGCTGCGCCGGCTGACGCCGGGCACGGCGCTGGCGTTGGTCAGTCGCGTTAGTGCTTCTTTATTTCATCAATAGCGGCATCGAGGACGACGAGTAGACCGCGCCGCGGCTTGCAGTCGTCATAGCCCCGCTCGACGATTGCCCGTGCCGCCGTAAGCGCCGCCAGACGTTCGGCGTCCGTGTTGCAGATCGACGTACTCGATCCGCCGTAGTAGAGGTCATACACCGCATCCTCGTGCTGATGCTTGTGCTCCATGATCGACCAGTCCTCCAACTGCGACCGTGCGTTACCCAGCTTCTGGCTCACGCGCCACGAGAAGCCCGAGCACAGCTTCTGCATCAAGGGGCCGAGTTGCTGGTGCAGATGGAGCGGCATCGGCTTTGTAGGCCGCCAGCGCGAGGGAACACCTGCGGCGCCACCGTAAGGCGTAGCGCCTTTGTGTTCCCGCCAGGACGGCCCGGGCCGCGGCCGACGAGGCTTCGCATCAGCCTGACGCTTCGGACTAACGAAGTCGTCGCCACAGAGGCCCGTTTCGTGTGGCCACGTCTCCGGTTCCGTCACCGGCTGAATCTTGGCTAGCACACTGGCGACATGCTGCAGCAGAGCGACGTCATGGCCAATAAGGCGAGGCAGGCACGCACCCGGGTAGTAAATTCCTTCCCACTCTGGCGCGATCATCTGCAGGCCGTTGCGTTCGAGCCAATGCTGGCGTTCCGCTGAGTGGTTCTCGAGCGCAGCGGCATAGGGTTCATCGAGAAAAACATAGTCTTCAGTCGCAGGATCGAACCACTGGGACTCGTGGTCTCGGCCGGGCATGTTTTCCAACTTCCGCAGGAGGTCGTAATACCTCTGGGTTGATACCGGTTGTAAGCCTGTCGCCTCCATGAAGCGCAAGCTGCGTGCCGCGGTCAGCAGCGCATTGCGGGCCTCGTCCTGCCCCTTCACGTCGGTGCGGTGTTCCAAGTGGTCTTCGTACTCCATGCGGAACCCGTGGAGACCACGGCCGTACGAAACACGGTGCTTGGCCACGATTTGGGGCAGGGCGCGAGCGAGATTCACGCACAGGATCTCCCGGCCGGCGCGCGGACCGTCGTGCTTGGGCTTGCCATTGCGCGCGCGCGGAGCCCGCCAGTGCACGGAGAGGTAGACGGGAAAGTCCTGCGGTGCGCCGGCCCATACGAGCCGACGCTTGGCATGCACGAAGTTCTCGTAACCCGCCTGACGGCTGGCAGCTTCGAGGGCTTCAGTGTGGGTGATGTTGCGCTCGCGGCAAATCTTCTTGGCGAGCTGTTTGATGCCGTCCACGGTGGACGGTCGAATGCTGGCGATAACCATGCGCTTCAATCCTCAAGGCCTAGTCCGCAGCGTCACCGTCGCCACTGCTGTAGGCCGGGATGAAGGCATCGGCCAGAGGATTACAAGCACTGCTCTAGGAGCTTCGCAAGACGGTATCGTGCGCGTGCCAGCGCAACGACAACGTACCGGCCCCTTGTGCTTGAGTCAACTGCCAGAAATGGCGTTCCGTCATCGAGTGATTCGACTCAGCTGACCGAATTATTTGAATCGACGCAATCCATACGTTGAGCCGGGATCCATGACGGATCGCTCCGATGCTGCCAAGGTAGACCGCCGCTGAAAGCAGGCTGCGCGATCCAGTGATTAGGCCAAGTTATCAGAGGTAAGCTAGGACGAAACGAACCGATGCAGCCGTTGGCGAAGCAGGCGCGGGCCAGGCCACGCGCCCAATCAGGAGCTAAATATGTCACGAATTGATAACAAGGCATGGCGAGAAATTCTCAAGAATTATGCTCAATCTAAAGCCCTTGAACGGCGCGCCTTGCATCATCTGCATGACAGACAGACGCTTAATGAACTGACGTTGCATCTGGCGGACTATCTGTCCTCAGAAAATCAGCACGCTGTCGTTCGAACAGAGTCAGTGTGGATTGATGGAACTCCCCAAGCCAAGGCAACAACTCGAACTGCATCTGTGCAGTGTGAGTTGGCAGATCTTCTTATTTTAATGACTGTCACTAAGAACAGCCGAGTCACCAAACGCTCCGCTGTTTTAATTCAAGCAAAAGTGGGGACCGCTGTCGACATAATTCCCGGAGGAGACTCCACCAAGAAAGAGCGATCCCTTTTGGAGGAGATGGATCATTCGAAAAAACTAAGTCTTTATCGGGATACCCAAGCGAAATCTCTGATCGGCGAATACCAGTTGCGTTCAAGTGGATTCGGGCTAAGGGACTACGCGCGGTACATGGTGATGCCGGTATCGCTTGGGCCAGTAGTTTTTGAGAGGTTCGCGCCCTTCGTCACTGGCTGGCCGAGCAGTACTAAGTCAAGTCGCCTCAAAAATCTGGAACTGTTTAAGAGTTTACCAGTAGACCTATGGTTAGGATCCGTCGGTCATCCAATGAATAGCGCCAGTCCAGATGAATGGACAGATATGATCGAAGACTTGCTAGGTTACTACGCGAAGAAGCGGATGAAACGCTTTAATGGATTTGATCGCCATCTTCAATCAAGCGAGATCGCATCCTTCATGATTGACACGCGGAAGATGCCCGGGCAGGCGAGATGGGCCCGCAGGATTGAAGCCAGTGGCGATCCGCCGGACCACTTCGATTTCGAAGGGCGCTCCCCAGACGGTGATCAGCCACCTGCCTTGCCCGTGATTTCGTTTGTGATCGAATTGCTAGAGGGAAGGGATTAAATTTCGCTTCAAAGCTGATGATGTTAGATCTACTTGAGTCACGAGCGATTAACATGCAAGCGGCGTATGGGCAACAATTGGTTTGGTTTAGGGCCCTTTCTGTGAAAAGTGCCATCGTCAGCTTTTGACAGAGAAGTGCAGGCTGGCCTGGCAGCGGATAAGGGGTGTTTATCGCGGGTAGAGGAGTGACCGCAGAGAGCCTAAATCGACGTCGGGTACTCAATTTCATCATAGCAATACCTCACGCCGAGCCTCTCTCAGCTGTTAGTTCGATAGAATGGCATTTATACGTCGCACCTTGGAAACCTCGTGGAATCACAGGCTCTGTCTCTCCCTTGGAATGATCGATGGGTCGCCGTTGTAAGCGTCGAAAAGCGCGGTGGCGGACAGGGTTCCATCACTCAAGTCCGTGGACACGGCTGTGGTCGGCTTGGCGCACTCAAAGAAATGCTCCCTGACCCGCTGGATCGCGACGAGCGCCGTAGGCGGATGAAGCAGGAGGTCGCAGGGCTGACCAAGGTCCAAGGAGACGGGGTGCCCGAAGTCTTTGACTCGAACGTTAGCGAAGCCGCCGATGACGAAGAGCTATACCTCGTCCAGGCTTGGGTTGATGGCAGAAATCTGCAGCAATACGTGAAGAGATCCCTGTCGATCGAGGAATCGTTGGAACTTGCGTTGTCGCTATCGCGAATAGTTGAACGATGTCACGGCAACAATGTCCTGCATCGCGACATCAAGCCGGAGAACATTATTATCGATAAGAAGGGGAAGCTGTATCTTGTCGACTTTGGAATTGCCTGGCTTCCTCCTGAGGATCGCGGGGAAGGCTGCGACACGCGATTGGGGCAGGAGCTTGGAAATCGCTTTATGCGTCTGCCGGAGATGACCGCTGGTCAGCAACGCAACGATCCGAGGTCGGACGTTACCTTCGTGGTCGCAATCCTTTTCTATCTCCTGACAGGGGAGTACCCGCGAACGTTGTCGTTCGGTGGGAACGGCGAAGCACCGCATAAGCACCTGTGGAGTGCCTTTCCGGCCACTACACGCGACGACCCTAGAATGGTACGGATACGCAGCCTCTTTGATGTCGGCTTCCAGTACGCGCCAAACCTACGCTTTCAATCGATCGGTGATCTCATCGAGCGTCTCGATGAGATTCAGACTCCCCGCGAAAACGCGCAAGCTGATGTGACGGAAGCCGTGGGGCGATATCAAGAGATGATGCAAGAGCGCGAAACGGCGCAGCGCCACTCGATTCTCATCTCCATGCGAGAAGCTGCGGTTGCCTTTGAACAGCGTACTCGCTCACTTAGCGAAGCGCAGCATCTCGTTCCGGTAATGATGGCGGGCAGCCCCCTCCGCGAAGGCGAATCGTGGGTTACGACCGTGCGCTTTAAGCACATCACTGGGAACCAGGAAGTACCATCTCGGCACGTGATACAGATGATTGGGGTGGATATCGTCTGCACCTCCACCGTTGACGGCCACCATAGCGACTACTACCGAGGGCCCGCGGCAGATGCCGTTAGGCTGAATGAAGAGGTGCTGCGCCACTCAGACAGCTTCTTTGCCTTGGTCCTTAATACGATCGTCCGTAAAAACACTGCCCAACGTGGATTCATGGATCTGTTTGAGTAGGCGCACGTTAGCGCCACTTGGCTGTTTCAAATCCAGAGCGCCGGACCGGGCGTGGAGGTGGCCTGCATCTGTCCCGGAGTCCGCTTTCGGTCTTGGTCAAACGTTGGATTCGCTGAGGGCAGGGGATTAGATTGATTTATCGGGGGTAGGCTGGGGCTTAAAGTCTTGAACACCGGCAAGTATCTTGCGCACCCAGCAGAGGCCATCCGACAAGGCGTACCGGATCGAAAGAGAAGACGTGCTCCAGCGGCGCGTCATGGCAACGGCCCACGAGACGGTCCGGGAACGCGGTCCGGCCGTGGTCAAGATCCACCTCCACATAGACTGCCGGGTGCTTGATCACCTTATCGTTGCCGGCACTGGCACGACTTCGATGGCGGCCAAGGGTGGGTCTGATGACCCGCCTTGGCCCTAGGTCAACGGCTCATACCATTGCTGGCACTGGGTGAGCTCAAGGAACTCGCTGCCAGGATGGAGCACAACGCGACGCACCATGGAGGCTTCCAAGGTTTGTGTGGAGTAGTCCTCAAACTTGTCCGGATACTCACTTGACCTGATGTCTTGGTGAATCAGGTCAAGTCGTGATACGGCTATTGCCAGGCAATTCGTCGTGGAAAGGAACGCCACGGGCACTTCCGCTTCAATCAGTGCAGGGCTGCCCAAGGACTTGAGAATAGGGCCAAGCTCCGTGTCTTCGGCGTTGAAGTTGTAGAGTGCTTCACCGCCCCAGTGTCCGAGTAAGGAGCGAACGCCAGACTCGCTGACTTCGTGCGCAGGGTAAAAGCAGAACCAAGCCTTGCCAGACCGGTTGCTATCGCGCACCTGGTTGTTCGCAAGCAAACGTTGCGCGTGCTCTTCGGCAAGCTTGCCTCGCGTGACCTGGGACGCAATGCGTCTTTCCAGCAACCCGGCGCTGAGCACCTCCAGCCCGTTTTCGCGAATGTGCACCGCTTCTTCTTCGGTCAAGCGGGTGAAGTGGTAACCACGTAGGGCATGCGGCATGAGAGCTTCGCCCAGCGTGCGAATAGCTGCATCGAACGCAGGCGCGGCGCGGTCTGGTAGGTCCAACTCCCAGGAGCGGAACACCGGGCGCAACTCGTTGAGGACCTCGCGCAGCCGGCTTGGCCAAGTTCCAGGTTGGGAAAGGTCGAGCAGGGGCATTAATCGTAATAGGCCAGTTGGGACACTTCCTGATGCGATGCCATGGCCAAATACATGACGTCAATGGCGGCGCGTGCCAGCTCATCGTCATTGCCTGGGTATCGCTGTTGCCGAGCATGCTCCTTGCCACCATGGACCAAATTGTTGCGCACCCGTCGAGCAGCATCCATCAAGCGGTCACCCTCAGGGCCGTTTCCCAGTGGTGCATCCACGAACTCGATACGCCGCTGAGCATTAACCTGCATCCTCATGGGCGGTGGATCGTTGGGACCGGTTCCCAACAGAAGATCCTTGCTCTTCCGTGACAGGTTGTTCTCGATGTGCCGGCGAACGTGGACGTAGAACGCTGACCATTGCGTTTCCGGCGTCTCCCCCACGGCGCCGTTGACGAACTCCGGGATCTGCTTGAGGGCGAACTCGAGACGAGAGAAGGCGCGCATTAGATCCAGGGCGGTGTGACGTTCAACATTCATACTGAGTCTCTCGGGCGTGGCTATCGGTGGCTAGCGCTAAGTGGGACCAAGCTCGAAGTGTCCGAAAAAACTGGCCTTTACATCAACCAGACCTAGATCTAGATTCCGGTAAATCCAATCTAGCTTCGGGTTCTTTGGCTGAGGCGTGTTTCCATAAAGAGAGCGAACGAAATCGCGGTCATCAAGTTTCTCATCCACATAGCGAATGACTTTTGCATGCCGAAGAGCGGCGATTGTGGCAATCCCAGCTGTGCCAGCGGTTGTAATGCCCATGCTGCCATAGCCGCCAAGCTCAAATCCACCTTGTGGCAACATCCTGGACTGGTAGGCGTCATAGAACTTCCAGAGCTGTTTCCTCTCGGGAGACATGGTTCCATCATCTAGATGTTCAAAGACCGAATGGTCAAAGAGACCAAGAATGCTAAACCTCTCACGGTCCACGAAGGCTAGAAGCACCGTGTCCGTCCGATTCTGATGACCCTTCACTTCGCGAATCAGACCTAAGTGAAAATGATGTAGCCCCATGATGTTGAGGATATGGTCCTTGTCCTCATCTGGATCGGTTTTCCCGTCGTAGACATAGGCGCCCGGGGCAAATCCATTGCTCAACGCCCTTAAAGACAGGTAAGGGGTCAGGTCGCCGCCAATCTCTACCTGCGTTAAGAAAGATTTTATGTTCTCTTTGAGAAGAATGTAACGAGTGTCCTTTCGCAAGCGTGATCTACCCGAGATCGCTCTCGGCCTTTGCCCTATGAGTCTGATCTTCCAGTTGATGTAGTGGATCAACAGGCTCGATAGCGGTAGTGACTTGAGAGCGTCAACAGATTCCTTGTTATTCGGGATTTTCGGAATCTCTTTGATGAGGGCGTTCTTGAAAGCGACAATTCTTTTGGATTCGGGTGTGTTGCTCAAGGTTTCAGGTCCTAACGGAAACGATGGTGAAGTTGTCCCCATCGAACGCCGTCACCTTGCCCACCCATTCAGGCCGCGCCTTGAAGGTGTTGTTGGCCTTCGAACCATCCCCGCCGCCCTCGATGAGCGGGATGTTGTTCGTGGTGGCTTTTATGATGCGCACTGGCCTGCCTTCGGCTAGGGCCGTGGCCAGGTGCTGGCCCATGAGTTTGCTGCCGTTTCCGATCCAACGAGACAGATGGTCCTTGTAGACCCACCGGCTGCCCACGACCTTGATTCGGTGCTCCCACAGGCTGGCCACCATCTCGGTGTCAGTCAGCGCAGAGACGGCCCAAAAGTGGTTGGCCAGCTTGGCCTTGTAGCGTACGAACTCAGCGACGATCCCCATGCAACCCCCGTGGCACTAGGGATCCAGTCTACCGCTCGCCGACCGAGTCTCCCCACCTTTGGAGACTGGGGGCGGCAGGGCATAATCGGGGTCTAACTTGCGTGCACCGACTGGGGACCTCATGGCTGAGACGACGATCCACGACATTCTGGAGGAACTGGCTGCGGCTGCCAGCGACCACCGGGACAAGGGCGACCGGTTCGAACGTCTCATCAGGGCCTACCTCACCACCGACCCCCTCTACGTCGCCCGGTTCTCTCATGTGTGGCTGTGGACCGACTGGCCCGACCGCAAGGGCAAGCCCGACACCGGCATTGACCTGGTGGCCAAGGAGCGGGACACGGGCAACCTCGTTGCCATCCAGTGCAAGTTCTATGCGCCGACCTACACCCTGCAAAAGGGTGACATCGACAGCTTTTTTACGGCGTCGGGTAAGGCCGGGTTCTCCAGCCGTATCGTGGTCTCCACTACCGATAGGTGGAGTAAGCACGCCGAAGACGCTTTGACCGACCAGCAGCTCCCCGTCACCCGCTTGCGTGTGCAGGACTTGGATGAGTCTTCTGTGGACTGGTCCAAGTTCTCGCTGGCGAAGCCTGATGTGGTGAAGCTGCGCACGAAGAACAAGCTTCGCAAGCACCAAGCTGAGGCACTGAAGAAAGTTTCGGCAGGCTTTGAGGAACACGATCGCGGCAAGCTCATCATGGCCTGCGGCACGGGCAAAACCTTCACGAGCTTGAAGATCGTGGAGCACTTGGTGCCCAAAGACGGGCTGGTGCTGTTCTTGGTGCCTTCCATCTCTCTGCTTTCACAGACGCTGAAGGAGTGGACCGCGCAAGCCGCCATGGACTTCCGCAGCTTTGCGGTGTGCTCTGACACCAAGGTGGGCAAGCACAACGAGGACTCTTCAGCCCACGACCTAGCTTTCCCCGCCACCACCGACACCAAGCGGCTCATCCAAGCCATTACAGCGCGGCCCAAGGGTGATAAGCGCGTCACCGTCATCTTCTCCACCTACCAGTCCATCGAAGTAGTGGCAGGGGCCCAGAAGAAGGGCTTGGGCGATTTTGATCTGGTGGTGTGCGACGAAGCCCATCGCACCACAGGTGTTACCTTGGCCGATGACGACGAGTCGGCGTTCGTGCGCGTGCACGATCAGAAGTTCCTCAAGGCGGCCAAGCGTCTTTACATGACGGCCACCCCACGCATTTATGCCGACGAAAGCAAGTCCAAGGCCGAAGAGGGCGGGGCAGAAATCGCGTCCATGGATGACCTGAACCTGTTTGGGCCCGAGTTCCATCGCTTGGGCTTCGGCGAAGCCGTCGGCTTGGACCTGCTGTCCGACTACAAAGTAATGGTGCTTGCCGTCGATGAGAAATCGGTGAGCAAGACATTCCAGTCGCAGTTGGCCGATGCCAACAACGAGCTGACCCTAGATGACGCGGTGAAGATTGTGGGCTGCTGGAACGGGCTGTCCAAGCGCATCGCGCCTGTTGAGGGCGACAACACCGCTGAGACCGACCCCAACCCCATGCACCGGGCCGTGGCCTTTGCCAAAGACATCAAGGCCAGCATCAAGGTGTCCGAACAGTTCCCGGTCATCGTCAACCAATACATCGACGGTCAGGACGACGACTCACTGCTTCGGTGTGAGGTTGAGCATGTGGATGGCACGTTTAACGTGCTCAGGCGCAATGCCAAGTTGGACTGGCTCAAAGAGGACACGAGCGACGAAGGCAACATTTGCCGCATCCTCACTAACGCTCGCTGCTTGTCGGAAGGCGTCGACGTGCCGGCGCTGGACGCCGTGCTGTTCCTCAACCCCCGCGATTCGGTGGTGGACGTGGTGCAGTCCGTGGGCCGCGTCATGCGCAAGGCCGATGGCAAGAAATACGGCTACATTATCTTGCCCATCGGCATCCCGGCTGAACTCACCCCAGAAGAGGCCCTGAAGGACAACAAAAAATACAAAGTGGTCTGGCAGGTGCTGCAAGCCCTGCGAGCTCACGATGACCGCTTCAATGCGCTGATCAACAAGATCGAGCTCAACAAGAGCCGTGATGACCACCTGCAGATCATCGGTGTGGGCGGTGGCCCTGGAGAAGACGGCGAGGGCAAGCCCGGCACGCCCACCCAAATTGGCTTTGCCTTCCCGCATCTCGAAGAGTGGCGCAATGCCATCTACGCCAAGATTGTCCAGAAGGTAGGCGACCGGCGTTACTGGGAGAAGTGGGCCGAGGACGTAGCGCAGATTGCCGAGCGCCACACGACTCGCATCAAGGCTTTGCTCGAGGATCCCAACTCCAAGGAGCACAGGGCCTTCGACAAGTTCCTCAAGGGTCTGCGCAAGAACATCAATCCTTCCATTGAGAAGGAAGATGCCATTGACATGCTCTCCCAACACCTTATCACCAAGCCGGTGTTCGAAGCCTTGTTCGAGGACTATTCCTTCGCTGAGCATAACCCCGTGTCCATCTCCATGGACAAGATGCTCAAGGTCCTGGAAGGGCAAGCATTGGAGAAAGAGACCGAGGGGCTGGCCAAGTTCTATGACCAGGTACGCAAGCGCGCCGAGAAGATCGACAACGCCGAAGGCAAGCAACGGGTCATCTACGAGCTTTACGAAACGTTCTTCAAGAGTGCTTTCAAGAAGATGTCCGACCGGTTGGGCATTGTCTACACCCCAGTGCAGGTAGTGGACTTCATCATCAAATCCGCTGACGCAGCCTTGCGCCAGGAGTTCGGCGTGGGCCTGGCAGACAAGGGCGTGCACGTGCTGGACCCTTTCACGGGCACGGGCACCTTCATGGTGCGCTTGCTGCAATCGGGCCTGATTTCCCCGGCCGATGCCAGGCGCAAATACAAAGACGAGCTGCACGCCAACGAGTTGGTGCTGCTGGCCTATTACATCGCCGCCATCAATATCGAAGAGGCCTACCACGGCCTGGCTGGGGGCGACTACCAACCCTTTGATGGGATCGTGCTGACAGACACCTTTCAGCTCATGGAAGGCGAAGGACAGTTTGAAGAAGTGTTCCCAGAGAACAACAAGCGCGCCGCGCGTCAGAAGAAGACCGACATCCGGGTGATCATTGGTAACCCACCTTATTCAGTGGGTCAAGACTCCGCGAATGATGGGCAAGCGAAAATTAGATACAAGACTTTGGACTCACGCATTGAAAAAACGTATGCGGCCGGCTCCACCGCGGGGCTGAAGCGAAATCTGTATGACTCCTACGTTCGCGCCCTTCGGTGGGCAAGCGATCGGATCAAGGACAAAGGGGTCATCTGTTTCGTTAGCAATGGCTCATTCGTTAACAAAAATACGTTTGATGGCGTGCGTAAGTGTCTATCTGAAGAGTTCAGTTCGGTGTATTGCTTCAATTTGCGCGGTGACGCTCGCACCTCCGGAGAGCGTCGTCGAAAGGAACGAGGCAACGTGTTTGGTGAGGGGTCAAAGACCAGCGTGGCGATAACCCTGCTGGTCAAGAATCCTGCCAAGCCCGCTGCGAAGACTGTCCATTACCACGACATTGGCGACTACCTCAGCCAAGCCGACAAGCTTCGAATCATTGCCGACTTCGCGAGCATGGACGGCATTCAATGGAAGAACATCAAGCCCAATGAGTCCCACGACTGGGTGGATCAGAGAACGCCCGAGTTCAAGAAATACTTGCCCATGGGCGAAAAAGGGGTGGGCGGCGAGTCTGTGATCTTCTCCCTTTACTCGTTGGGTTTGGTCTCAAACCGGGATGCATGGGTGGCCAACTCCAACAAGCAAACCGTCGAGTCCAACATGGAGTCCATGACGGAGTTCTATAACTCCCAAGTTGAGGCCTACGGAAAGAAAAACGCAAAGCTCGCCAAGGATGAACGTCAGACTGCCGACTCTTTCATAAATAAGGACCCGAAGAAAATTAGCTGGTCGCGAGGTTTGAAGAACAGGCTGGTCAGCTTGCAGAAGGCCGAGTTTAATCCTGCAGGTGTGGTGCCCGCCATCTATCGTCCGTTTTGCAAGCAGTGGATGTATTTCGATAAAACGATGAATGAGATGGTTCTGCAGATTCCGCGCTTGTTCCCCACGCCCCGGCACAAGAATATGGCTATTACCATCGTGGGGCCGGGTGCTCGCCAAGACTTCTCTCCTCTCATGGTGAACGTTCTTCCGGACCTGCACTTGGCTCCTGATGGCGCCCAGTGCTTCCCTCTCTACTTCTACGAGAAGGCGGAAGGTAAGGACAAGGAGCTGTTCGACAGCCCGGATTCTGAGGGCTATGTCAAGCGTGAGGCCATCACGGACGGAACGCTGAAGATGTTCCAGAAGGCATATGGCTCTGACATCTCGAAAGAGGACCTCTTCTTCTACGTCTATGGTGTATTGAGCAGTTCGGAATACAGGGAGAGGTATCAAGCCGATCTCACAAAGGTCCTGCCAAGGATTCCGATGGCAAAGGATTTCTGGTCCTTCAGTCAAGCAGGGCGAGAGTTGTCACATTGGCACCTGAATTATGAGACGGTTGAGCCGTATCCACTTGGTGAAACGACCGGTCAACTCGGTTTGGATCCGAAATCTGATTTCCGTGTGGCCAAGATGCGATTCGGTAAGAAGGATAAAGTAGAGGATCGCTCTGTGATCATCTACAACAGCCACCTCACGCTTACAGGCATTCCCCCTGAGGCATACGATTACGTGGTCAACGGAAAACCGGCGATTGAGTGGGTGATGGAGCGCTACCAATACGGCACTGACAAACCATCTGGCATCGTTAACGATCCCAACGAGTGGTCCAATGACCCTGCCTACATCGTTAACTTGGTCAAACGCATCGTTCGCGTGAGCGTCGAGACGGTGAGGATCCTAAAGGGGTTGCCGAAACTGGAGGAAGTTTTTGCCTTCAAGAAGTGATCGAAAATACGCAGTGCTGACGCTGTTGGAACAACTTATCCAAGAAGGTATGCAGCGGATGCGGTGGACACGCAAGCGCGCAGAGGCGGCGCAAAGAAGAAGCTTGCCCGCGTGCATGGTCCTGCAGACGTTGCATCTGTAAAGAAGAAGCTCGATAGACTGGATAGCGCCTTACCTAAGGATCCGCCACGACCTAAGCCCAAGACGGCCTTGCAACGATTAGAAAGGGCGCTTGGCCCAGATGATGGGAAGCGACGTCGGGGTGGCAGTCCAGTGGTTCAAGGTGGCAGCCCTGGCCTGGGTCGGCGTAGCTAGGACTTGCCAAGGACCCTCCCATGCCCCTGGACCTGCCCGAACTGACCCGCCGCCTTGACGCCTTGGAGGCCTCATTGCCGGTCCTAATCGCCGAGAATCCGGCCCAGCGGACTTCTGGCGGATCTTCGCCGCCGAGGCGGACATGCTGGAAGTCGAGGCGGGCGACGACCATGGGGCCTACGTGGCGGTGAGGGTGCGTGACATGCTGGCGGAGCATGGCAGGGCTCTGGTCAGCGTGCAGCTCAAACTTCTTGTTTTCCTTCCTCAAATGAGGGAGGATTATCGGAAGTCCCCCTGAGGCGCGCTCCCGATGCTCCCGAACATCCTTTACGACGCTCCCGAAGAAATAGCCAGCCGCCTGGACCAGTTGGGGGTCACCGAGGTGGCGCTCCGCGAAGCCATCTATCAGGGTCACCTGCAGCGCACCCGGTTGACCTTGAACCATCCCCGTAACTTTCCGGGCTTGGTTATGTGGGGCGAGGTCGTTGCCGCATTGCGGGATCAGCTCAGGCCGCTGGATTGGATCCGGCAGGACGTGGGCAGCTTCCCGGTAACCGTCAACGAGACCTTGAACCTGGCGATTGCGGTTGCTTCCGGGGACGAGGCAACGGGAAATCCGTATGCCCATCCGTCCAATCGTTCGAAGAAGGGCCGCCACACCGTCGATGCCATCGAGTCGAACCGACAGATGGTGCTGCTCTTTGAAGAGTTCATGCAGGAAGTCAAAGAGGATGTGGAAGGCAACCAGACCTGGATTTTGATGCACCACACGGATACGTCCAAGGGTGAGATCCGCTTCGAACTGTCATTGCCGGCTGAAATCGGTAACGACGGCAAGATCACGTCGTGGTCGGAACGCATCTTGCTCGGTAGCATTTCGTTTGATGATGACCTTGTGGAAATCCTCCAGCCGGGTGGTCCTGACATCGACATTGAGATCCGCCGCAAAGCTTGACGAGGCTGCCATGTTCAATGCTCTACGGCTCACCCTCGCCCGCAAACGGCGGGGGATGAAGAAGCGTGAGTTGGCCGAGAAGATTGGGGTAACAGAAAAATCCGTCTCCAACTACGAGACGGGCTCCCAAGAACCAGAGGCCAACACGCTTAGAAAACTTTCAGAAGCGCTTCGGTTCCCCGAAGCCTTTTTCTTTGGTGTGGACCCGGAAGTTCCTCACCCCGATGTGGCGAGCTTCCGTTCGCTTTCGAAGATGACAGCCAGCCAGCGCGACACCGCGCTTGGTGCGGGCGCTGTTGCCCTGCTGTTGAACGAATGGATTGAGGCGCGGTTCGACCTGCCAGACCCGGACGTTCCGGATTTGGGGCGCGAAGGCGGGGACAGTCGCCCCGTTAGCGTGCACAAGCACGCTCAAGAGCCAGAAGCCTATCCGACATCGTCTTCTTCCCAGACCCCGGAGACGGCGGCAGAAATGCTGCGCGCTCACTGGGGCATCGGCGAGTTGCCGGTCAAGAACATGATTGCCCTGCTGGAATCCAAGGGCATCCGGGTCTATTCCCTGGCAATCGATGCCAAGGAAGTGGATGCCTTTTCGATGTGGAGTGGCGGCCGGCCCTACGTGTTCCTCAATACGTTCAAGTCAGCCGAACACTGCCGGTTTGATGCCGCGCATGAGCTGGGCCACCTGGTGCTGCACCAACATGCCCAACCCCATGGTCCCGACCTGGAGCGCGAGGCAAATGCCTTCGCGTCCGCTTTCCTCATGCCGCGGGCGAGCGTGCTTGCCATGGCGCCGCGTGCCCCGACGCTATCGAGTCTCATCCGGCACAAGAAGCACTGGGCAGTCTCCGTGGCAGCGCTGAACTACCGGATGCATGCCCTTGGCCTGACAACTGACTGGACCTACCGCACGCTTTGCATCCAGCTGGCGCAAGCGGGCTACCGCAAGTCGGAGCCTGAAGGCGTGCCGCACGAGAAGTCACTAGTGCTTGAAAAGGTATTCGGTGCACTTCGCGAAGAAGGCTTGTCGAAAGCGGACGTTGCCCAGCAGCTAGCCATCTTTTCTGACGAGATTAACGAGCTCACGTTTGGGCTGATGCTCAATGCATTGAAGGGTGGAGCGCCGAGAATGGCTGAGCCCACTGCGGGAAGGGCTAACTTGCGTTTGGTCAAGGGCTAGTATCAAGGGTGCGACTTGGGCGGGTCCCTCGTAGCGCATGCTTGTATTTGGATTCGCTAAGGGGCATTGGTCGATGGCAGCAGTGCATGAGGAATATGGACGTTTCTTGCAGTGGCTGCGAGACGCTCAAGCAAGTGAAGACGCCAGGCGCATTGCCAAGATTGTGCATGCGAACCTGGACACCATCATTCCCACCGTTAACAACGGCGGGCAGCGTGCAGCCACGCTCACGCCAATCCTTCGGCGAGATCTCGCAGGCACCACGGATGTCATCGAAGAGACCCCTGCAAACGGGGCGGCAGCGCCGCTCCCTTGGACGCGACTGAAGAAGCTCTCGGTTGGCCCCTTCCGGGGCTTCCGACGGGAAGAGCAGTTCGACTTGTCCAAGAACATTGTGTTGTTCCTGGGGCCCAATGGCAGTGGCAAAAGCAGCTTGTGCGAAGCCATCGAGTTCGCCCTGCTGGGCTATGTCGAGGAGGCCACCGCCAAGCGCATTGAGAACCTGGACGGCTACTTCAACAATTTTCATGCTGGTGAGCACGTCGCGCCACGGCTGTGGTCTGCCGGCGCCGACGATGGCGTGCTCGTGGAACCCAATCCCGAGATACTGCGCTTCACCATCATCGAAAAAAACCGCATTGAAGGCTTCGCACGCCTAGCCTCACGGCCACCCGCGCAGGCGAGCGCGCTCATTGCTGCGCTGTTCGGCTTGGACGGCTTCAACAGCTTTGTGGGGAACTTCACTGGTGACCTCGACAGCAGGCTTCGCCTGGCGACGCCCAAGGCCGGCGAGCTGGCTCTCAAAAATGCAGCGTTGGAGACGGCAAGGCAGAAGATCAAGGGGAACGGTGCCGCGCTTCAAGCGTTCAACGAGGAGCAAGAAGCGCTGGCGCAAAGTTTCGAGGCTGGATTTACGTGGGCTCTACTTCTAGAGCGGTTGGGACTCCATGGGCAAGATGGGCGCTTGCAGCAAATCCATGCTGCATTGCAAGAACAGTTGCCCGCATTGTCTGAAGCTGACGCCAGTGGCGTGGCCATGTTCAGAAAGTCTCTGCGGTCGCATCTAAAGAACCGCACCCAGAGTGCAGCCAACTTGGCAGGCAGAGCGGAGCAGGTGTCCTTCCTCGAGCTCTATCGAGCAGTGCACGCCCTCCAAGGTGAGCACGCCGCGTGCCCCGCGTGCGAAACACCGCTGGACAATGTCACCCGCAACCCCTTTGAGAAGGCAGCAGCTGGCATTGAGCTGTTGCGCGACTTGGCTCAACTCCAGCAAGAGCAGCGGGACCTTGCTGGAAAGTGCACGCGAGTCTCAAAGTGGCTTCGCGACCAACTGAAAACTGCCCATAGGTTCAGGCCATTCACCGGTGACGATATGGCGGACCTGGTGCAATGGATTGAGCAGGAAGAAGAGGTGCCTGTCTGGACCACTGCACTGATGACGCCAGCCACCTGGCGGGCAGTGTTGCGAAACATCCGGGCACTGGAAGATCGTGATGCGGGTATCCGTCACCGGCAGAACCAAAGAGCGCTCCTTCAAGCGGAAGTTGAGCAGCTAGAAGACGTGAGAGAGCAGGTTGAGGAACTGCGCACCCGCAGGCGGCTTCATGATGTCCACGTGGTGGAAGAGCAAGCCAAGATTGACGGGTTCGCCGAGGCCAACGCTGAACTGATTGCGGAAGTGGAAGCAGAGGCCACGGCCCTCGAGCTCGAGGTGCGTATCCAGGTGAGCTATGAGCACTACCTAACAGCCATAAGGGCGTATCGCGATGGGTTGCCTGCTGGCTTGCTTGCGGACTTGAGCGATACCACCAAGGAGCTTTACAACAGCTTCAACCCTCAAGACCACGCGAACGACATCTTGGCAGACCTGACGCTTCCACAACGCGGCGGCGAGCGAATCATGGTCTCTTTCGCTGGCACACCTGCAAAGAGCCACGATGCCTTGGCGGTCTTGAGTGAAGGACATTTGCGCTGCTTGGGCCTGGCTATCTTGTTGGCCAAGAACATCAAGCTGAACTTGCCGCTGCTGGTCTTCGATGACGCGGTGAATGCTATCGATCATGACCACCGCGAAGGCATCCGCGACACGCTTTTCGGCGATGCGCGTCTGCGTGAGAAGCAGATGGTGATTACCTGTCATGGCAACGAGTTCATCAATCAGGTCCAACAGAGGTTGGGCCAAGGCGCCTCAGCGCTTTACATACTCAAGCATCATGACGGTGATCATCAACCCCGTGTGTTTGGGGGCACAGATCGGCACTATCTGCGACGAGCCATCGAACGCTTGGAAAATAACGACGAACGCCAGGCTCTGGCATCGAGCCGGCAAGCATTGGAGAACCTCACGGCCAAGACGTGGAAGTCTTTGACCAATCGGGACGCTGACCTAGGCCAGATCAATCTTCTCCTACGCGGTCCCACTGGCGAGCCTGAACTCAGGAATCTGGTGGATGGCTTGTCTAAGGCCGTCGCCACTGGTATCGAACAAGCGCGCCTCCCTGGGGAGGCATGGGCTCAGCGGCAAGAAGCTTTCACCGAGCTATTGCAACTACCGTGGCGCTACTTGAACAAAGGCACTCACGACGGAGACGGTGAGGATTTTGAGATTGCCATCGTCCAGCGGATGGTCAACTCATTGGGCAAGCTCAGCGCTTCCTTTCCCGGATAGGGAGGCTATTCCTCCCATTCCAAAGAGCTTCGTTCTCGGAGGAATCGCGAAGCCTTAAACGGCTGCACGGGTGGCCCGCTGCGAACATGATTCATGAGCTCTCAGCATGCCCTTCCCCCAAAAGCTGAAAAGAGCTTAATTCATTCCTTCGTCGGCGCGCAGCAGGACCATACAGGACCATATGGGTCGGAGGCCAGGTATTGGGGTCACTGCGCTCTGGCAGACATTGGTAAGATCCAGCCGATCCTGAGTCATCGGCCAAGCCTGTTGTCAGTGCCGATGGCCGGAAGCAGCCGATTCTGCATGCTTCCCGGGGCACTGCTATCCAAAGATATTTCAAACCTTTATCACTCTCTTGAATCTGGAAGAATCCAGCTTCGCGCTTGACGCATCCGCTCTGATGCGTCGATTCGAGGAGTGAATGTGTTCCCCGAGAAGCTCAATCCCTTCTATTGCGTCCTTGTCGTGACCGCGGCGGTGTTGGTAGGCATCGTCAAATGTAGCTGCGGAGACATCAAGGAAACCTGATCAACAAGCGCCAAGACCACAAGGCCCGGACATGTCCGGGCTTTGTGCGTTTATGCCGTCACCAAAGGAGTAAACGACCATGCATTTGGTTGAAACAATGGCCTACGCCGGCGAGAAGCCTTGGCACGGCCTCGGCAACAAGCTGGCACCGCAACAGCCGATCGATGTCTGGCGCAAGCAGGCGGGCATGGATTGGGAGATCGAAGAGTCCGAAGTCCGCTACGTCGTCGGCAAGAACGGCATCGGTGCGATCAATGCTTTTCCGGAGCAGAAGGTCCTGTACCGCTCCGACACCCATGCGCCGCTGTCTGTCGTGTCCAAGCGCTATCAAGTGGTCCAGCCCGGCGAGATCCTCGAGTTCTACCGCGACCTGACTGAGGTTGGCGGCTTCGAGCTCGAAACGGCCGGCGTTCTCCGGGAAGGCCGCAAGTTCTGGGCGCTTGCCAGGACCGGACAGAGCACTGTCCTGAAACGGAAGGACCGGGTTGAGGGCTATCTGCTGTTGGCCACTGCCTGCGACGGTACGCTGGCCACGACTGCCCAGTTCACCTCGGTGCGGGTGGTTTGCAACAACACTCTGGCCATCGCCCTGGGCAGCAACGCGGGCGCCATCAAGGTGCCGCACCGCAGCCAGTTCGACCCGGACGCGGTCAAGCGTCAGCTCGGGATCACCGTGTCGACCTGGGACGGATTCGTGGCCCGTATGAAGGCCCTGGTCGAGTGCCCGGTGGATCCGGACTCTGTGGACGGTCTTCTGCGTCGCGTGCTGACCTATCCCAACCCGGATGGGCAGGGTGTCTCGGTCAACGAGCAGGCCTTCAAGGTCGCACGAGCCTTGTATGACGGAGCCGGCAAGGGCTCGGAGCTCGCGAGTGCCCGTGGAACGGCCTGGGGCGTCCTGAGCAGCGTCACGGAGTTCGTCGATCACCATCGACGGGCCCGTAGTGATGACCACCGCAGGGATGCCGCGTGGTTCGGTGCCGGTGCCCAGCTCAAGCAACGGGCTTGGGACGAAGCCATGAAGCTGGTGGCTTGAGCGATGACGGTCGACGATCTCGATGTCGCCTATATCGCCATCGGAGCCAGGCAAGCGCTGGACAAGAGTGCAATCGGCTACTCGGAGATGCCATTCGAGGGTGAGCTGGCCTACATCCAGGCCTGCATTGATCAAGCTCCACTGCTGGGGAAGGCGTGGCAGGACTGCAGTAATGAGTTTCCCGGCGTGTGGTGCTACGAAGTGGCCGAGCCATTCGGGCAGGCCTTTGGCAGGCATCTGCTGCTGCGCGGGGAGTGCGGGCGAGCCCAGTCCATCCTGGAGGGAATCGTGGCGTCCGCGATGAAAGTCTCGCCAGCGTAGGCGCGTCCCGCTTGGCAACCCACAAGGCCCGGTCTCCGCAAGGAGGCTGGGCCTTTTCACTTTGGAGGAACTGAAATGAGCAGATCGGCAGCGGTACGCCTGGTCGACACGCGTTCGATGGAGCGCGAGGAGTGGTTGGAAGTCCGCAAGCGAGGCATCGGGAGCTCCGACGCCGCAGCCGCGGTGGGGCTGTGCCCCTACAAGAGCCAGCTGGAGCTGTGGATGGACAAGACCGGGCGGATCGTCCGGAGCGAAGAGCCGGGGCAGGACGATCCCATGTACTGGGGCACCTTGCTGGAACCCTTCGTCGCGGCGGCCTACGCCGAGCGGACCGAGCGCAAGGTCCGGCGGCTCAATGCCGTACTCCAGCATCCGACGTACAGCTTCATGCTGGCCAACATCGACCGTGAGGTGGTGGGTGCGGAGGATGTCCAGATCCTGGAGTGCAAGACGGCGGGGGAATATGGCTCCCGGCTATGGCGCGACGGCGTGCCGGAGTACGTCCAGATCCAGGTCCAGCACCAGCTGACGGTGACGGGCAAGCAGGCCGCAGATGTGGCAGTGCTGCTGTGCGGCCAGAAGCTTGAGGTCCACCGGATCGAGCGGGACGAAGACGTGATCTCTCGTTTGATCGTGTTGGAGGCCCGGTTCTGGGAGCACGTGGAGCAGGACACGCCGCCGCCGGCAGACGGCAGTGAGTCGGCTGCCAGGGCTCTGCGCAGCCTTTACGTGGGCAATGACACCAGCGTCGACTTCACGGGGGATGCCGAGCTCTCCGCCACCTTTGCCGACTTGGTTTCGCTTCGGGATCAGATCGGCCAGCTGGACAAGCAGGCCGAGCAGCTGCGCCAGCGACTGGAGGAATCCATGGGTGACGCTTCCAAGGCGCTCTTTGCCAAGGGAGAGATTACCTATCGGCGTTCCAAGGACGGTACTAGCGTCGATCTCAAGCGGCTCGCCCAGACCCATCCGGCCATCGTGGCCGAGTTCACCGTCGAACGGCCCGGATCACGCCGATTCCGGATCGTCCCGTACACCGAGGAAGGAGCAAAGTCATGTTGAAAGGATTGGCGATTACACCGCCCGTGGTCGGGCGGATCTCCATTGGTCGTGTGATCGAGCGCAACGGCAAGCGGCTGCCGGAGAAGGACGACCAGTTCACGCTGACCAGCCAGGTCCAGAACCGCGACGGCTGGGTGCTACATCCACTGGACGAGACGCTGCGCAAGGGTGCCGGCGGGAAGCTGCGCTCGATCCCGGTCCGGCTGCTGTTCAACGAGCCGGCCCTGAACTTGCGGGCGGACTACTCGCTCTTCGATCGGTCCACTGGCAGGCCGGTGTGCGTGGGCAACGGCGAAACATCGCGGCGCGTTGGCAAGGAAGGCATGACCCAGGAGCTTTGCCCTGGACCGGATGGTTGTTCCTTCGCCATGGGCGAGTGCAAGGCCTACGCCCGGCTGAATGTCCGGGTCGGGGACGACGACGAGCTGGGCAGCTTCGTGCTGAGAACCACGTCCTACAACACAATCCGGACCCTCACGGCTCGGCTCGCGTACTTCGACGCAGTCTCGGGCGGGCGGCTGTCGTGCATGCCGCTGGAGCTCAAGCTCCGGGGGAAGTCCACGACGATGAGCTACCGAGCGGCCATCTACTACGTCGACCTGGTGGTCCGGAACGGCAAGACGCTGGAGGAAGCCATCAGTGACGCGAGGGCGGTCGATGAGGCCCGCAAAGAGGCGGGGTTCGATCAGGTCGCTCTGGATGAGGCGGCCAAACGGGGATTTGCCAGCGGAGCCTTCGAGGATCTTGTGGAGGATGTTCCGGCCGTTGTCGAAGAGTTCTACCCGGAAGGAAGTGCGCCGGCAGCAGAAGGGAAAGGAAGCCCGGCTGCGCCATCGAATCTGCGGGAGCGCCTGCAGGGCAAGGTTGCTCTGGTGAGCGGCCAATAACGAACAGAGAGGTGAACAACATGGTGCTTCGAGTAATCGGCGGCTTGGTGGTGGGCGGATTTGCCATGTATGGCGTGGTCAAGTTCGCAGAGGCCACGGGAATCTTCGGCGGTTCTGATTTTGCCCGCGGCAAGGTCGGACACGAACCGTTGGAGCCGGTGGGTCTGGATGCATCGGATCCGGAAGCGGTGCAGCAGGCTGCTTCCTTCACGGCTCCCCTGATGTAGCCGATCTGCAAGCGTTGAGTCAGACAGGCAGGGGCGCAATGGCGCCCCTCCGTCTTTCTGTGTGATCAAAAAAGATGGACAGGAGTTGATGATGGATGCTGAGAAAGGACATGAGTCACGGTTGTACATTCGAAGCTCAACCAGGCGCTACAAGGCGGCCTCCCCTGACGAAGTACTTGAGGCGGCTCGGACCGTCGTGGGGCAGCGGATGAGTCGGGGCGCATCGTTCTCTGACCCAAAGACCGCCAAAGACTTCTTTCGGGACAAGTTGTCGGGGCTTCAGCGGGAGGTGTTCGCCGCCGCTTTCCTGGACAGCCGTCACCGCCTCATTGAGTACGCGGAGCTGTTCTACGGAACGATCGACGGGGCTGAAGTACACCCGAGGGAAGTGGTTCGACAGGCGATCCAGACGAACTGCGCCGCGATCATCGTTGGGCATAACCACCCCTCTGGGTCGGTTGAACCTTCCGCCGCGGATCGAGCCGTCACGGCGCGGCTCAAACAGGTGCTTTCCTTGGTGGATGTACGGCTGCTTGACCACATCGTTGTGGGCGGCAACCAGACCATGGCTTTGGCTGAGCGTGGCTGGGTGTGACGGCCACGGGCGAGAGCCAATGGGATACCTCGCGATCAAGTCGCTCGCCAGCCAATAGGGGCTGGCGGGCTGTGGCCGGACCTTCTTTTTTTGGCTCGTGGTGAGTGTATGGGGGACTTCGAGCCCGGAACGCTGCCAGAAACACTGCAACCTAGACAGCTCGTGGGCGATACCGGAAACGGCAGATTCAATGGAAGCGCGTTGTCTCGCAACCTTGAGCAGACAGGGGGAGCGCTTTCCCATCACCAACAAGCTGTCCTACACCGCGGTAGAGCCATCACCACCCTTGGCAACCTGACGCTACTGAACCTGTCGGTCAATCGTCAGGCGCAGAACAAAGACTTCGCAACCAAGAGGGGCCTGTTCATCGACCATACGGTGCTGCGTCTCAACGGGGCCTTCATGGGTCGTACGAACTGGGACGAGGATGGGATCGTCGCACGAGGAAAGGATCTGGCCGAGGCCGCGATCCAGCTCTACCCCAGGTAATAGAGAGCCCGGATCATTCCGTAGTCGTGGACGGATCAGGCGTTCCATCAGCATCGATCTACAAACCTCCTTTCTTGGTCTTAGGAAGGCGTCGCAGTCTCGTCGCGCGTTGTTGTGATCAGCGGCTTCCCCACCAGGCGAACCGGGTCGAACGAGAACACGTGCTCCAGCGGAGCATCATGGCAGCGGCCGACCAGCCGGTCTGGAAACGCTGTTCGTCCGGAGTCCAAGTCGACTTCGGCCGAGCAGATCGGGCAAATGCCCCAGTGGCGTACAACGGCAAACTCGCGGGATTTCAGCTTTCGACCGAGCGCCGGCATCGTGCGGAGCTGACCATAGAGCTCACCCAACGCCAGGAACGAAGGTCCGGCTATCGTGACTCGCTGTGTGGGCAGTTGGAAAACCGGCTTCGACAGCCACCAGAGCCCCGCCGTCACAAGCAAAGCGAGGCCAAGTTGGGCAAGCGTGGCGGTGGTGATTGCCTGACCCTGCATCCACAAGGCATATACCCCCAGCCAGAGAAGTCCAATCAGCACCATGTCCAGAGCGGCCGTACCCAAAAGCAGATAGCCGCGCCATGACTGAATCGGAAACGGTCGGCTGCCGACGAGCAGGCGGAGCCACAGGGCCGGCTTGACTGGATCCATTTGGTAGCGCAGGAGCTCATTCGTGGTCTCCTGCGTCGAGGTATCCGCTTCCGGCTCTGCTCCAAGCGTCGGGTAAAAGTCGAAGGACAGGCGGGAAGGGAGGCCGCGCCCGCCGCCCGTCTTGACCACGAGACGCGGTGTCAGGGAGCAGCCTTCGCGGGCGCACATCTGTCGAAGTTGCTCCTCCCGGGCCTTCCACCAATTCTCCAGTTCGGTTGCTCGGAGAGGTTTCGCCGGTGCGCTGGTTCCGTCTTCGTGCTGCAGGATCTTCCGAAGGATCGTGGCCTCGGTCTCGGGAGGTGCTTCACCTCGTGATACGGATGTCAGGGTGATCCCCATCACCTCCCGCAATGCCCGCGGATTGCGCTGCTGG
Organism: Luteimonas mephitis DSM 12574; assembly: GCF_000422305.1. Taxonomy (GTDB): domain Bacteria; phylum Pseudomonadota; class Gammaproteobacteria; order Xanthomonadales; family Xanthomonadaceae; genus Luteimonas; species Luteimonas mephitis. Next base: position 210,396 of record NZ_AULN01000014.1, read on the forward strand.
CCACCCTCTCTATCCAGCCAATCAATCCCCAACCGCAGGGCATCAGCCTGCGGATTACCTGTTTCGACGGGTTTTGGGCTGTTTCTGTCCATGGCGTAAGGCGAAGTTTTGCTTTCCCTCCAATCAAGGAAAGCACAATGGACACCATCCCAGAGCCGTTCAGGCTTGGCAATGCGCCGGCAGGATCAAACATCCAGCGCCGCGGGTTCCGCGTCCCGTTCGGACTAAAGGACGGCCGCGTGTGGGCGCCCAGCGAGGTCGCGAAGGGCAGGGCATGTGGCTGCGTCTGCCCTGGATGCCATGCCCCCTTGGTCGCCAAAGCTCAGGAGAGTCGGCGCAAGCGGCCCCACTTCGCCCACCTGATCGATACCGGATGCCAGACCGGGCGGGAGAGCGGCATTCACATGCGCGCCAAGCAGTTGATCGTCGAACGCCAGGAATTGCTGATCCCAGCTTGGGACGGCGATCTGATCGATATGCCCAATCCGCCGCACGCTCGGGACGATGAGGGGCAGCTCCACTGGGGTCGGCCAATCGATCGTCCGGCCCGTCGTGTTGATCTGCGCGATCTTGAAGTCGAGCGATCGTTCGGCACCTATCAGCCAGATGTCTACGCCCGGGATGAGGAGGGCGAGCTGCTGATCGAAATCTACGTGACCCACGCTGTCGGTGACCGTAAGGCTGAGCGAGTCCAGGCTCATGGACGGCGGATGGTCGAAATCGACCTGTCCCGACTGGATCGCGACACGCCCCACGACCTGGCGGGCTTCGAGCACGCGGTGCTCGGCGAGCCGGCCAACCGCATTTGGATCTCGTGTCCCGAGGCGGTAGCCGATTGGCAGGCGTCCAAGCAAGAGCTGGACGGGCAGGTTGTGGCACGCAACCGGGAAATCGCCCAATTGCGCGAGCAGCAGGCAAAGGCGGCCGAGGCGCGAAAGATGCGCGAAGCTCAGGATTCCAAGGACAAGGAAGGTCGAAAGGTCTACATGCGGCGATTGATGCGCGCGAAGCATGCCGAAGACCTGGCCCAGCTCCCCGAACTCACCTCGCCAGACCGGATCGCACGAATCCTGCGCGAATACCAGGCCAGCGCAGAGGAGCGCGTCGGCGAACTTCTGGATGCTGTACCGCCTGCAGTGCGGTCGGCCTGCCTGCGGGCGCATGAACACGCCTGGGTCTTTGGCGTGGATCCGGCCCTCTGGCAACTCCTCACGTACGAGCACTTCGTGGCCAGTCAACCCTCGGGCAGCCGATTCAACCAGAAGGATGTCGCCACCTGGGTTCGGCGCAGCTTCCATCCTGAGATGGCCCTGTATCGCCTGTTCGTCGCCCAGTACGCCAATCGGGCCGAGACTCGCAGAGCCGGTTACTTCAAGTGGCGGCTCGCCTACTGGGTGTTCACGGACGAAGAGAACGACCGAATCCCCGGCTTCTATGTCCCTGTCAACGACTTCATCGATCGCTTGGAATCTGCCTACCTGATCCGCCGCCTACCGGTCCCAGTGGGAGAGCGCGAGGTCCTCCCGATGCCGCCATCCGGCTTCAGCCCCGTTGCCGTTGTGGCATGAGATGTGACGGTCAGGCAGGCGCAGTTGCGCGGCGAGATCGAGAACCACCTGTGGGCCAGTGGAATCGCCGATATGGGCTATTCGGAGGACGAGGTGATGAGCAAGCGGGATGCGGTGTTCGCCTATCTCCATGCAAGCGTCATCAGTAGTGCGCGTGTTCTCCATTGATGTGAAGCGTTCGTCTCGCTCCCGTTATGGTTGTGCTTGTCTTCGCAGATGATTATGACGGCATGATGTTTTTTTACTCCACCATCACTATGTTCTGAGGTGGTTGGATTCGATAGACGATAAAGGTGTTGCAAGTGGTTGAATTGCTCTGGATATATGGGGGGGATTTAACTGCGCGCAGTTAACCGTTTCTCATTGAAGCACCAAAACCTCATCACCCAAGCCGACGGATGCAGATTCGTCGGCTTTCTTGTTTTTAATCAGAACAGAGGATGGATGGTGCAGACATGGCTAGCTTTCATGTGGAGTTCAAGCACGGGTATAGAGGGGAGGCGAAGTCTCACGCAGACTACATAGCCAGGGCTGGATCTCATGGAGCAAGGAGAGATCTGGTCTATTCCGGACATGGAAATCTGCCGGAATGGACAGGAGGGGCTCCAACCAAACTGTGGAAAGCTTCCGATCAATACGAGCGCAAGAACGGTACCGCGTTCCGAGAGGCGATCATTGCTCTGCCCAATGAGTTGACGCTGGAGCAGAACATTGCACTGGTGAATGATCTGGTGGAGAAAGTTGCACCAGAAAGGCCGCATCAGGTTGCGATTCACGCGCCGAAGTCATCGCTGCAAGGTGAGCCGAATCCTCATGCTCACGTAATGACATGCGAACGCATGGCGGATGGGATCGATCGGCCTGCTGAAAAGTTCTTCTCCAGATACAACAGCAAGCAACCCGAGAAAGGTGGGCGGAGAAAAGCGAGGTGCGGGTACGAGAAGGAACAGCGATTGGGCGAGATCATCGACTTGCGAAGAACTGTCGCAGACACGATCAATGATCATCTGAGGATGAACGGGCACTCGGCCCGCGTGGATCATCGCACCTTGAGGGAGCAGGGAATCAAGCGGGAGCCGGAACTGCATCTAGGGCAAGAGCACATCAGGAACATGCTCCCCGAAGAGAAGGCTGTTCACGTCGCTATGAGACGTGAGGAGTCCGAAGCTTCGCAATGAGTCCTTCTTTCACGTTGATCGAGATCAGCGGCTCTTTCTGGAATCTGGCTGGTCACGCCATTCGATCACTTCGCGTCTCTTCCAACGGATTGTGGTCGGTCCGTAGGTAACTTCCTTGGGGAAGTCTGGTCTTTTTCTATAGTTGTCGACTGTACCTACGGATACGTCAAGGAGTTTGGCTACTCCCCTCTTGTCCAGCATGTTTTCGTCTGGTGCGGCCGGATCTCTCGTGTTCTTCTGGTCCAAGCCGTCAGGTGGCGAATCTGCCGTGCTTGGCCGTGATGCTAGCGTGGGTTCTGCTGGTGTTTTGTCGACAACAGGAGCTGGCAAGGAAGGTGTGGTTGGAGACTGGGGCGCTTTCCGAGGCTCTTTTAATCTCTCTGGCAATGAGGCCCTGGAGTCGGCCGTTTTCTCGGTGGACTCCAGGGATGCCTGCGCAGCCCGGCTTGGTCGTTTGTAGCCGGGCGGCAAGTACGAACTTTTCAGCAGCATCCTCCCGAACACGAACGAGGGAAGCTGCTGGACGTCGTAGGCTTCCTGAGCGTAGTTGCTCGGCAGATCCAGTGAATCGCTGGGCAGAATAGGCTCAAGGCGAGAATGCGTGGCGAGATTCCCGTCATTCTTCCACCACGGCGTCACTCCATGGTTGTCGAGGAAAGTCTTGAGGGTGCTTTGCGTCATCCAGGCTTCCGCTGTCAGCAGAGTGGTTCGCTTCGCGTCCGATATTTGGAGGATCAGGGCGCCTTTCCGGGCATCTTCCATAAGCTCTCGATGGAACTGCAAGAACATGGCTGCTCTGGTGCGCCTGTCGAGCAGCAAATGGTGCTCGTGGATGAAGAATGGAAAGATGTTCTCACCTGCTTCCAGCATCGCTTCCAGTAGGGATTCGTATTGGGATGGGGGAACGGGATAGCGTAAGGGGGAGAGCGTCTTGGCGTATCTGGCGAGAATCTCTTCACTTTGTTGCTTGCCGACAAGGGCACTGGTGGCCCCGGTTCCGTCACGCTCGAAGAAGCCCGCTACCAGCGCTTTTCCGCTTAACACGCCTTTCATAGGCAGCTTGGCGTATACGACGAGGCTGATCGCGTCGTAGATATTGATCCTGTCTTTCGCAAAGAGCTGGCGAGGGAAAAGGAAGTGGCGGTCAGACATCTCACCCATGGGAAATTTCAGACTGGCAGTGGTTCGCCCAAGCATCCATCAGGGCCCGCCTTTTCTCAAGCGCATCTCCTCGCCGATAGGCAGCCTCGGTCTTGTTCGGAAGTACGTGCGCGAGCGCCATCTCCGCCAGTTCGCTCTGGAACTGCGTGGACTCGCCAACCCAGTCCCGAAACGTGGATCGGAATCCGTGTGGAACGGCTTCCACTTCCATCCGGCGCATTACGGCGATCAGGCTCATGTCCGAAAGCATTCCGCCTTTGGGATTGCTGAAGATCAGGATCTGTTTGCCGGGTCTTGGAAGGGATTTGGCTACGGCCAGAACATCAAGCGCGGCCTTGCTGAGGGGGACGCGATGTTCCCGCTTGGCTTTCATGCGCAAGGCGGGGATGGTCCAGATGGACTGTTCAAAGTCGATCTCTGCCCATTCGGCACCGCGAACTTCGCCGCTGCGTGCTGCAGTGAGGATCAGGAACCGCAGTGCCAGCGCGCTTGATCCATGTTGACCGACCAACTGCCGGACGAACGCAGGCGTGGCCGTCGCTGCCATGGCCTTGAAGTGCCGGACCCGATGGATCTTGCTCTGCGCGGGAAAGACCTTGTCGAGATGGCCTTTCCAGCGGGCCGGGTTCTCGCCCTCGCGATGCCCCCGGACACGTGCCCAGTCGAGAATGCTCTCGATACGTCCCCTGAGCCGCGACGCAGTTTCGCTCTTTTCAGTCCAGATCGGCTCAAGCACGGCGATGACATGGTGCTCAGTGATGGCATCGACCGACATTTGTCCAAGGACGGGATACGCGTAGGTCTCCAGCGTGCTGCTCCACTGCTTACGGTGCTTTGCGTTCTTCCAGCCCGACTCCTGAAAGGAGATGTAAGCGCTTGCCACCTCATCGAACGTGCGGCGGGAAGCCTGCTGCGCACGAAGCGCATTGGCCGCCAGCCGACGCCCGTGGACAGGGTCGATGCCCTTGGCTATCTGTTCTCGAGCCTCTCTGGCCTTTTCACGTGCCTGTGCAAGGGTGACCGACGGATACCCCCCGAGGCCGAGATGTTTCCTCTTGCCGCCCACCATGGTGCGCAACACCCAGGATCGCCCATCTGCCTCGTTCACGTAGAGGTATAGACCCGTGACTCCACCAGCAGCATGATTGCCAGGGCGTGTCAGGCGACTGACTTCAAGTGCGCTGAGCTCTTTAGCTTTCTTCGGCATATGGCGGAGACTTTTCTCTTCTACCATCAACTCTACCAAAGAAAATTCGCTTGCATTGGTTGAGCTTGTGACGATTTGCCATCACAAAATCTCACAACTTGATAAATATCAATTTGTTGTGACGTAATTTTGTGTGGTCTTGGCAGGTCTTGTGAGCCCTCCGCGCAGACACTCTCTCCGCCAACCCGCCAACCCGCCCCGCCAACGCGTTCCGGAATGGGTTCCGGTAGAGGCATTCCCTCGCGCTGCTCGTTCCGGGGGGATCGGGACGCGTTTTCCGGAGCTTTCGCGCGTTCCCGGGGGATCGGTCGCGCCGGATGCTCGTCGGTGGATGGTATGCCTGGCGCAGGTCGTGTTCCGCGCCTGCCGCCTTTCAGCCGTCGACGCGCCTGGAAAGGGTTTGCAGGATCTCGCCCAGGCGGTAGGGCTTGGCGATGAAGTGCACGTCCTGCGGCAATCCCTCGATCCAGCCTTCCGCATGCCCGGAGGCCAGCACGATCTTGAGCTCCGGACGCAGGCTGGCTGCCCGCTTTGCCAGGTCCACGCCGGACAGGCCGGGCATGACGACATCGGAAAACAGGATGTCGATGCTCGCATCATTGTGGATCTTTTCCAGCGCTTCCTCGCCGTTCGTCGCGGTGAGCACCGCATAGCCCTCGTCGGCCAGCGCTTCGGAAACCACTTCGAGGATCGGCTTGTCGTCGTCGACCATGAGGATCTTGACAGGCGTCTCGCCGTCGCCCGACCCATCCGCGGGATTGACTGGAAACGACAGGATCACGTTGGTCCCCTTGCCTTCCTCGCTTTCGATGGCCACGGTTCCGCCCAGGTGCGCAACGGTGCCATATACCTGGCTCAAACCCAGGCCGCTGCCCTTGCCGACTTCCTTGGTGGTGAAGAATGGATCCATCGCCTTGCTCAGGACATCGGGCGACATGCCGGTGCCGTTGTCGCGCACGCTGACGACGACGCTCTGGGTCCCGCCCGGCGCGGTCCGGAGCCTGGAGTTGACGTCGATGCGGCCGCCTTCGGGCAGGGCGTCGCGCGCGTTGATCACAAGGTTGAGCAGCGCGGCATCGAACTGCGAAGCCTCGAGCGATACCTGCGGCAGGTTGGGCTCGAGGTCGAACCCGAATTCGATGGTGGCGTCGCAGGCGCGATACAGCATGGGCTTGCTGGCGACGATGACCGCATTGACGTCCTGCACCTTGGTGCGCGTCAGGTCGCCGCGCGAAAACGCCAGCAGCTGCCTGGTCAGCAGGGCGCCCCGATCTGCGGCGCGCTGGGCGATGCTGGCCGAACGCGCGATCTTCGCGACATCGCCATCGCAGGCGACGATGCGATCAATGGAGTTGGTAATGACCGTCAGGATGTTGTTGAAATCGTGCGCCAGCCCGAGCGTGAGCCTGCCGATCGCCTCGGCCTTCTGCGACTGCATGAACGCATCCTGCGCCTTCTGGATGGCCAGGGTCGCTTCGCGCCGCTCGGACATGTCGCGCGTGACCTTGGCGAAGCCGATCAGTTCGTCGCCATCCCGGATCGGATCGATCACCACGCTGGCCCAGAACCGGCTGCCGTCCCTGCGCATCCGCCAGCCTTCGCGCTCGTACTTGCCCTCGATCGCGGCCGTCTGCAATGCCCGCGCAGGCTCGCCCCTCTCGTTGTCCTCGGGGGTGTAGAACATCGAGAAGTTGCGCCCCAGGACCTCTTTCGCGGAGTATCCCTTGATGCGCTCGCCACCGGTGTTCCAGCTCGCGATCGTGCCGTCCGGTTCCAGCAGGTAGATCGCGTAATCCACGACGCCATGGATCAGGATCTGCAACTGTTGCGCCTCGCCCAGCGTCGATACCGAATCGCGCGCCATCCACTCCCCCTTGCTCGCATGCCAATCCGCGGGACGCTAGCAACGCCCGGGCAAGGAAGGCGTGAAGGCGGGCGCCGGCGCCGCCGACCGCAGAGGCAAGCGGTTGCCCCGCTGGGCGCCCGGGAGCGGCGCCTGTCAGAAATTCCCGACAGGATGTCGCGGCGAACCGCGCTTGTCCGGGCCGCCCGCGACGCTTAGTCTGGGTTGCAACCGCTGGGGAGCGGCACGGAGAGGGAAGACAATGGCGATACGGACATTCCTCGTGGATGACCACGCGCTGGTGCGCACGGGCATCCGGTTGATCCTGTCGGATACCGTGGACATCGACGTCGTCGGTGAAGCGGAGTCCGGGGAGGCGGCGCTGCCGCGGATCCGCGAATTGCGGCCCGACGTGGTGGTGTGCGACATGCACCTGCCCGGCATCAGCGGGCTGGAGGTGACCGAGCGGCTCATGAAGGGCCGGTGCGGTGCGCGGGTGGTGATCGTGTCGGTGCTGGAGGATGGACCGATCCCGAAACGGGTGATCGCGGCCGGTGCATCGGCCTACGTCGGCAAGGGTGGCAATCCGATGGAACTGGTGAACGCGGTGCGGGAGGCCGCGCAGGGCAAGCGCTATCTCGCCAGCGGAGTCGCGCAGAACCTTGCCCTCGCCGGTCTGAACGGCGGCGGCGCCACGCCTTTCGATGCATTGACGCGGCGCGAACTCGAAGTGGCGATGCTGCTGCTGCAGGGGCTGCGCCAGGAAGATATCGCCAGGCGCCTGAGCCTGAGCGCGAAGACCGTCAATACGCACAAGTCCAGGCTGTTCGCGAAGCTGGGAATCCACGACGGGATATCGCTGGCGCGGCTGGCGCAGCAGTACGGACTCACCGACCCCACGCAGGCGGCCTGACGCGGTCCACAGCATGCCCGCGCTCCGGGCGTGGGCGGCTGGCTGGAGTTGGTGAACCGGCCAGCCCGCTTCAGCGGGAAGCGGGCCTTCGGCAAGCCCGGGGTAACTCGACGCTGCGTCGAGTCCGTAGCGGATATTTCCGCCTAGTACTCCCCGGGTACATCGTCACTTTGCGGCGAGCGGCACCCCGAGGTGGATGGTCTCTCCACCTCGGGGCGACCGCGTGTTCAGGCGCTGTGCGAAGCCGCCTTGTCTTCGGGCTTGTCGGCGTCGTCCTGTTCGCCTGCCTTCGTTGTCGCGGCAACCGTCTCGTCGTCCACAGCTTCCTGCTGCAACGGCGCCGCATGGGCGGGCTCGTCGAACAGGCCGGGCGTGCGGATGTCGCTGCTCGCTGTCGTCGCTGCAGGCACCTGGACGATTGGCGTGGATGCGGCGACCGGTGCCGGATCCTGGATCACTGCAGGCGGTGGCACGATTTCAGGTTCCACGACGGCGGTGGCTGGCTGCGACGCCGGCGCATCGACCTCCGCGACGGTTGCGGCGGCAGCGTCCTGCGAGGACGAGGTGATCGGCGCGGCGAGATCGGCATTGCCGTGCAGGATCTGCGGCATGGCCTGCGCCTGGGGCTCGCTTCCGGTTGCCGCGGCCGGAGACGCGGGTGCGGGCGCATCGGCCGGGGGCGCGTCGGATTGCGTCGCAACGTTCTCCGGCGGCTGCACCTGCGGTGCGGCTTCTTCGGCCGTCCGGGTGATCGCATCGGCGGATTCGCGGGTCCCGGTCTCGACCACGGCAGCCGGCATTTCCTCGCGTGCGGGAGCACTGGCGGCCTTCCCGGGCTGCTGCAAGGCGGCCTGCGGCTCTGCGGCGGATTGCGGTGGCGTCTTCACGTCGTCGTCGAAGTCGAACTCGGGCTGCGAGCGATCGGCGGCCTTGGCACCATCGTCGCCTGCGGCCTGATCGTCGTCGACCGGCATCGCGGCAACCGCGTCACCGTTGCCACGGCGGCGGCGGCGACCACCACGACGTCCGCGACGGCGGCGACCCGTGCCTTCGCCTTCCTCGGCCTTGGCGTCGGTTGAATCAGGATGATCCGCACTGGCCTGTGCGTCGGACTGCAGCGCAGTGTCGTGATCCGGTGCCGCATTTGCCTCGCCCGTCGCGAGCGGGGCGGCGATCGCTGCGGCCGTCGTCGCGGCCGTGATCGCGACTGCCTGCGTCGTCTCCGGGACGGAAGCAATCTTCTCGATCTTCTCGGCAGCTGCGGCTTCCTGGGCGGTGTCGCTGCGCTGCTCGTCGGACCGTGCCCTGGGCGATTGCGACTGGCCCTGCTGCCTTGGCTGGTTCTGCTTCGGCTGCTTCTGGCGGGTGCCGGCCTGCTTGTTCTGTCGCGGTGCCTTGCCCTGGCCATCCTGCGCCTGCTGGCGCTGGCCATCGCTGCGTGGCTCGTCGCGGCGCGGCTCGTCACGGCGCGAGCGATCGCGGTCGCGACCCTGCCCCTGCTTGCCGCCGCGGCCGTCGCGGCGCTGGCCGCCGCGTTCGTTGCGCTCACCGCGTCCGCCCTGCGAGCGATCGCGATCGGCCGGCGTGGGGCGGGCGGGCGCGTCGCCGCCGAACAGGCTCTTCAACCAGCCGATCACGCCACCGCTGCTTGCGGGTGCCGCCACGGGTGCCGGTGCCTGGCGCGCCGCGGCCTGCTCGGGCATCGGCTCGGGACGCTGCTCGCGCAGCGGCGCTGGCTGGGCCGGACGCACGTTGGTCACCGCGGCCGGCGGCGGCACGTTGAGGTTGGCCTTGGTCAGCGCAATGGTGGCTGCCTTGCGCGGCGTGCCGCGGCGGTAGCTGGGCTTGCTGCTTTCCTCGCCCAGCTCGTTCTCGCGCAGGCGCGTGACTTCGTAGTGCGGCGTGTGCAGCTGTTCGTCGGCGACGATCACGATTGGCGCCTCGTGGCGCTGCTCGATCTCGCGCAGCGCGCTACGCTTCTCGTTGAGCAGGTAGTTGGCGATGTCGACCGGCGCCTGCACCAGCACCTGCCCGGTGTTCTCCTTCATCGCGTGCTCTTCGGCGACGCGGACGATCGACAGCGACAGCGATTCGATGCTGCGCATGCGGCCGTGGCCTTCGCAGCGCGGGCAGACGATCTGGCTGGATTCGCCCAGGCTCGCGCGCAGGCGCTGGCGCGACAGCTCCAGCAGGCCGAAGCGCGAGATGCGGCCCAGCTGCACGCGCGCGCGGTCGAACTTCAGCGCGTTCTGCAGCTTGTTCTCGACGTCGCGCTGGTGCTTGTTGCTCGACATGTCGATGAAGTCGATCACCACCAAGCCACCGAGGTCGCGGATGCGCATCTGGCGTGCGACTTCCTCCGCTGCCTCCAGGTTGGTGTTGAACGCGGTCTCTTCGATGTCGCCGCCCTTGGTGGCGCGCGCGGAGTTGACGTCGATCGCGGTCAGCGCCTCGGTCTGGTCGATCACCAGCGCGCCGCCCGACGGCAAGCGCACGGTGCGCTCGTAGGCGCTCTCGATCTGCGACTCGATCTGGAAGCGGTTGAACAGCGGCGTGTCGTCGGTGTAATGCTTGAGCTTGCGCAGGTTGTGCGGCATCACCTGCTCGACGAACTCCTTCGCCTCGGCGTACATCTCCGGCGTGTCGACCAGGATCTCGCCGATGTCGGCGCGCATGTAGTCGCGCAGCGCGCGGATGATCAGGCGCGATTCCTGGTAGATCAGGAACGGGGCCGGCTTCTTCAGCGCGGCCTCGGCGATCGCCCGCCACACGCTCAGCAGGTAGTCCAGGTCCCACTGCAGTTCTTCGGCATCGCGGCCGACGCCGGCGGTGCGGATGATCACGCCCATGTCGTCCGGGATTTCCAGCGCGTCCATCGCCTTCTTCAGCTCGGCGCGGTCGTCGCCCTCGATCCGGCGCGAGACGCCGCCCGCGGTGGGCGAGTTGGGCATCAGCACCATGTAGCGACCGGCCAGCGAGATGAACGTGGTCAGGGCCGCGCCCTTGTTGCCGCGCTCGTCCTTGTCGACCTGGACGACGACCTCCTGGCCCTCGCGCAGCAGTTCCTTCAGCCCGGCCTTGCTGTGGTCGACGCCGGCCTGGAAGTAGTCGCGGGAGATTTCCTTCAGCGGCAGGAAGCCGTGGCGATCGCCGCCATACTCGACGAAGGCGGCCTCGAGCGAGGGTTCGAGCCGGGTGATGCGGCCCTTGTAGATGTTGGACTTCTTCTGTTCCTTCGACGGCTGCTCGATATCGATGTCGTAGAGCGCCTGTCCGTCGACGATGGCCACGCGCAGTTCTTCAGCCTGCGTCGCGTTGATCAGCATGCGTTTCATGATCGTTCCTTGCGCGCTTTGATCCTGCCGAAAACGGCAGGCGCACGGAACGCCGGGGCGTTTCGCCTGGAGACTTCGTGCCGGCGGCCGCGCATGCGCAGCCCCCGGCCTGGTTTTCCAGCGCTACGACACCACGGCGGACCGCGGGAGCGCTTGTTCTGTTCGAATGTGTTGCGGGACCGGCGGCGGCTTCGAACCTGCATTGGCAGGACCTCGGCGCCACACGGGACATGTTCAGCCACCGGCCTCTGACAAGCCGGGCGGGGGTGCGGAGCCGATGGGCCGTCGCTGGTAACATCAATGCCCCGGGGGCAGTGGTGTCGCGCGGACCTATCCGCCGGGAGGTGGGCTTTCGGCCCGGTTTGCCGCTTGCCGGAGACTTGGCGTGTGGCAGTAACTCCCCGCGAAATCAGAACCTTACCTCGCGTCGCGAGTGTATCAGACCAAGAGAGCCGATGGCCCATTCAGATTCCCCGGTGACGCCCGGCGCGCCGCGAGCCGGCGCGGGCGGCGGCGTGCGCCTGGTGCGGGTGCCGGACGACCGCGCCGGCCAGCGGCTGGACAATTTCCTGCTGGGCCAGCTCAAGGGCGCGCCCAAGTCATTGGTCTACAAGATCGTGCGCAGCGGCCAGGTGCGGGTGAACGGCGGCCGCGCCAGGGCCGAGACGCGGCTCGAGGGTGGGGACGAGGTGCGGATTCCGCCGGTTCGTCTCACCGAGCCTGGCGACAAGGGCCAGCCGGGCAAGAGCCTGCTCGAGGCGATGGCGGCCAGCATCGTGTTCGAGGACACGAGGCTGCTTGCGATCAGCAAGCCATCGGGCATCGCCAGCCACGGCGGCAGCGGGATCAGTTTCGGCGTGATCGAAACCCTGCGCGCGCTGCGTCCCAACCAGCCGATGGAACTGGTGCATCGGCTCGACCGCGACACGTCCGGGCTGATGGTGGTGGCCAAGAAGCGCTCCGCGCTGGCCGAACTGCAGGCGCTGATGCGCGAGGACGGCGCCGGCCTTCGCAAGCGTTACCTCGCGCTGCTGGCCGGGCGCATGCCCGACGGGGTAATGAGCGTCGACGCACCGCTGCACGTCGGCCTGCGGCAGGGCGGCGAACGCCACGTCCAGGTCAACGACGCCGGCAAGGCATCGATGAGCCATTTCCGCGTGCTCGAGCGCCGCGGTGGGCATTCGTATTGCGAGGTGCGCATCGAAACCGGCCGCACCCACCAGATCCGCGTGCATGCGCAGCACATCGGCCACCCCGTTGCAGGCGACGACAAGTACGGTGACCTGGACGTCAACAGGCGACTGCGCGAACAGATCGGGCTCAAGCGCCTGTTCCTGCACGCGGCCTCGATGGAGTTCGCACTCGACGCCGGCCGCGTTCCCTATGTGCTCAGTGCGCCGCTGGCACCGGAACTGCTGGCGGTGCTGGACCGGCTGGGCAGCTGAGGTAGCGCGGCGCGGCGCCGCGACCAGGTCAGGGGTCGAATCTGACCGGAATGCGCATCGGGTAGCCGAAGGTTTCTCCGCCCGCGTGGGCAGGCAGGTAGCGCCACTTCCCGGCGGCCGCGACGGCGCGCGCGTCGACTTCGGCGAAGCCGCTCGATTCCTCGACGTCCACCTGCGCAGGCGAGGCATCGGGGGCTACCCAGACGACGAGTACCACGTTCACCGGCCCCGTCCTGTCGAGGAGGCCCCTCGGCGGCGCGCGCGGCGGGTGGCGACGCATGTAGGCAATGTGCACGCCGGATCCCATGGGTTCGGGCAGCGCTGCTTTCGACGAGGCCTGTTCCACCAGGCCCGGCCATTCGGGCGATTCGTGCAGCGGCGCCAGGTCGGGGTCGGCGACCAGGTTGTCGTGCTCGCGAAAGGCGGGATGGTCGATCGCGTGCCGCACTTCGGCCAACGCGCCAGCGGTGTCGCCGGCGCGCACCAGGCAGCGCGCGGCGCGCAGGTGCGTGCCCGGCAGCGGCCATCGCTGCGCGGCCAGCAGGGCGCGTAACCGGTCCGCGCATCCAGTGCCGTCTTCCGCTGCCGCGAGCGCGTCGACGCTCGGTGCAGGCGAGTCCTCCCGCGCAAGCGCGGCAAAGGCTGCCAGCGCGATCGCCGCGCCGGCGAACCATTGGAACTGACGTTCCCGACCGTTCTGTCGTTGCATCGTGCTGCCCCCTTGTGATGCCCAATGTAACCTGACAGCGGGACAATGATTGCGAGGTGCTCGTCAACGGGCCGCCTGCCGCGACGTTCCGCAGGTGCAGGGTCCGGTGGTCGGGCCAGGGAGAAAATCCATGCGATGGTTGCTTGCAATGCTTCTCGTGCTCGCCATGGCGCCGGCGATGGCTGATTTCTCGTTCCGTTTCGGCGACGCCGTGGTCGCCACCGGCGACAGCGGCGCAACCGTGATCCGCAAGGCGGGGCGCAAGCCGGACCGCATCGTCACCCTCGAGAACCGCCACGGCGCCGCGGTCGGCGAGCGCTGGGAGTACTACCTCGACAACAAGCAGGTCAATTTCGAGATCCGCGACGGCCGCGTCGTCGATATCCAGGAAATCCGCTAGTTCGGTGCCCTCCAGCGCACCGGGGGCGGCGCCGTCCGCGCAGGCGAATGGCCTTGCCGGGCCCGGCCGGCCCGGCAACGGGCGGTGCAGCCGGGTCCACTGCGCTCCGGATGAAGTACCCGCACGCGTCGCCGTCGGCACGGACCACGCGGGGTAGGGTTTTTCCTACCCGACGACGCGCCGTTCACCGACTGTATTCGCCCGCGGAACCGGCGATGCTGGCTTCGCCCCGGCGGCCCACCCATGCAACGGCATTGGATGCCGCTCAGCAACGGACATCGGGTGCGACCTTGAGCAAGTCGTCGCCGGGCCGGGGCACATCTTCCGCATTGCGGAGTGCGAAATGCAGCGTCACATGCTCAGTGTCAAGCCCGACCGCGGCGGTTGGGTGCTTGCCGACGAGGACCGGCCGATCGAATGGTTCCGGACCATGCGCAGTGCCGTGGCCATCGGGGAAGTGAAGGCCTATGCGCTGTTCCTGTTTGGCGGCACCCCGAGTGCGCTGACGGTTTTCGTGGACAGCACGACCAGCGTCACCGCCGTGCAATACGGCTAGGCCGCCAGCAAAAAGGCCACGCTTTGCGGCGTGGCCTCGTGCGTGGTGCCGAAGGTGGGACTCGAACCCACACGGTTTTAAGGCCGGCGGATTTTGAGTCCGCTGCGTCTACCGATTCCGCCACTTCGGCGCGGAGGCGGATTATAGCGGATGGATGGGGCTCAGAATCCGCCGTAGCGGGCCATGGCGGCGGCGCAGACGAAGATCACCGCGATCAGGATCAGCTCGAAGCGGACGATGTGCCGCAGGTGGCGGACCTCGTCCTGGGCGGGGAGGAATGCGGGGTCGGCCTTGAGCGCCTTGCGCCAGCGCAGGAAGCGCAGCGTGGGCCACACCGACAGCAGGCCGACCAGCAGGAAGGCGCCGAGCTTGGCGTGGAACCACGGGTTGTGCAGGTAGAAGTCCGCGCCCATGAGGCCCTGGAAGACGCGCAGTGATCCGACCACCAACAGCAGCAGCGCGATGATACCGTAGCCGCGGTCGATGCCGCCGAGCTTCGCCAGCGCGATCGCGTCGATGTGTCCGCGCAGCAGCACGGACTGGGCGACGAGCATCGCAACCAGGCCGAAGACCAGCAGGTGATGCATGGACGCCAGGAGCAGGTCGGTGAGCATCGGGAGTGATTCGCGTTCCGGGAACGGCGAGGTTAGCAACGCATGCCCGCGATGCGAGGTGCTGCAAGTCACTTCGTGGTTGTAATGGCAGCCCGCGATCCCGATTCGGGGCTTGATGCGCGCAGGGGACCGTGGACACCTCCCGATCGCCAATCCCACTGCCGCCGAAACGGCACCGGTCCGCTTCGATATGGTTCTGCTGCGAGGGTTCGTTTTCCGCCCGCTCTATGGCCCGGGCGGCAGTGATGAAAGCCATGCGGACAGCGCGTCGATGCTGTCGTCGTCCAGCCGTTCGCCGACGCCGGTCATCACGAAATCCGTGGTCGAGTCGCGCATCTTGCCGTTGCGGTATTCGGCAAGCTTGGTTTGCAGGTAGATCG
This sequence comes from Luteimonas mephitis DSM 12574, assembly GCF_000422305.1. GTDB lineage: Bacteria > Pseudomonadota > Gammaproteobacteria > Xanthomonadales > Xanthomonadaceae > Luteimonas > Luteimonas mephitis. Next base: position 225,705 of record NZ_AULN01000014.1, read on the forward strand.
CCTGCTGGCCGCGCAGGGCGGGGTAGGCCGCATATGGCGCGTGGCCGTCGCGATCGGCGTGGAGCGCGTTGACATGCCCGCCCGCATCCGGACCATGGCAGCCCTGGCACGGGGGAATGCCCCTGGACGGGTCGCCGGACATGTAGATCTGTTCCCCACGCCGGGCCAGCGTCGCATCTGCTGGAGCGGCTTCGGCTTCCACATCGGCATCAGGCTCGGCAGGCGTGGCGGTTGGTGCAAGGCCGGCGTAATAGGCGGCGAAGTCGAGCATGTCCTGGTTGCTCAATTCGGCGACCAGCGGCGACATCGGCGAATCGGGATTGCGCTTGAACTCCACCAGTTGCCAATACAGGAAGTCGGCGCGCTGGCCGGCGAGGTTCGGGAACGTGGGCACGGGCGAGATGCCCTGCGGTCCGTGGCAGGCCGCGCAAAGTTCGGACTTGGCCTGGCCCGCCGCGGCGTTGCCGGCAATCGGCTTTGCGCGGCGCAGGTCGACATAAGGCTTGCTGGACGGCTTGCCGGTCGATTCGCCGGCCGGATCGGCAGCGGGTGCATCCTGTTCCGCTTGGGGTGCAGGGGTTTCAACGGCTTCCGCGGCTTCCGCCGTTGCTGGCGGGTCCTGCGACTGGGCGATGGCGAGCGCACTGATGGTGCACGCGGCAATGAACGCAAGCAGGCGAGGCAGGCGCGTCATAGCCGCATCTCCAGCAGTGCGCCGACCATGTTGACGCTGTAGTTCTCGGGGCCGCCGTCGATGTAGACGCGGTGGTCATAGACCTGGCCATCCTCGAAACCAGCGTAGTGCCAGTCGAACAACCGGCCGCGCTGATAGCGATCGAAGATGCGCAGGCTTACACGTGGATGCAGCGGGATCGTCACGCCGACGGTCAGCGCGTTGACGCGATGGATCATCGGCGCGAACTGCCCGGTCAGCAGCGGGTCCAGCGTCGGCAGGGTGAGCGCGCCAGGCGAGTTGTAGCGATAGCCTGTGGTGCCGCGCGAATAGGTCCAGTCCCACGCCGCGTCCAGTGTCACCCGGCCCATGCGCTGGGTCAGGTTGGCACCGGCGTAATGGTTGCGCTGGCGATCGTTGACCCACCAGCGGTTGGCATCCGGATACGTGGTGCCGCCGAGTGTCGGATCCGCGGTCAGCGCCGCGTCATTGACGTTGGCAATGTCCAGCACCGAGCGGTCATAGCCGTACCAGGCGCTTGCCACGGTGGAGGTCGTGGGTTGCCATTCCCATTGCAGGCTGCCGCCCAGGGTGTCGTAGCCACGGCGGCCCAGGATGGCGTCGTAATCGTTCCAGTCGCCGCGCACCGACGCGTAAAGGGTCATCTCGCGCGGCAGGGTGAAAGTCGCCATCAGGTCGAGCTTGTTCTGCGTGCGGCTGCCGACGTCGTACTTGCGCAGCGCCGAGACGGTATGCGCGACTTCCCCTCCGGTATAGCCGGGCAGGGCACTGGAGAAAGTGAACTCGTACGGATCGTAGTCGTACTCGCTGCCGGTGCGCCGCAGCCAGGTGTAGTTGGCGCGGAAGGTCAGCCAGTCAAGCGCGCGGTTGTGCCAGCTGATCTTCAGCGAGTTGTCGTTGGTGGTCGCGACCTCGCGATGCGTGCGTTCGGTGCGCTCGAACGTGTAGGTGGCGTCCAGCGTGTTCTTGTCGCCCAGGCGCCAGTCGCCGCCTAATGAAAGCTGGTGCAACTCGCGGTCCAGCGGCAGGTTGCGGATGCGGGTGGGCGCGGCGGAGTTGAAGCCCGGATCCCAGATGCCGGCTTCACCGGGAACGACGCTGCCCTGGGAGCCGTTTTCGGCCGGATAGCCCCACTTCCCGGTAAGCGGGTTGTACATCCAGTAAGTGCCGTCGTAGTCCTCGCGCTGGAACTTGGCGTTCGCGCGCCAGGTCGCGGTGTCGGTCGGCTGCAGCACCACGCGCGCATCGACCATCTGGGTGTCGATGCCCAGGTCCGCGCGCTTGCGCGAAAGTGCGTCGGTGGTGTTCCAGTTGCTGCAGTCGTGCAGCGCGCCGGGGATGACCGGTATGCCGAACTGCCCCTGGCACGTCATCGGCGCGACGATGCGGTCGTTCTGGCGCATGCGGCCACCGGTGGCGGTCAGCGAAAAATCGCCGTTCCACGCGATCTTGCGGCTGACGCTGGCACGCAGGTGGTGGTAGTCGTTGTCGGGCTCGTAGGAGAACTGGCCGGTGGTGAGCGCTGGCGACACGAGGCCGGGCACCACCGGCGACAGCCCGAACGGCACCTCGTAGTCGAATGCCGCGTTGGCGTGGCGGAAGAACGATCCCGAATAGCTGAAATCCATGCGCCAGGCGTTGCCGACGAAGCGCGCGCCGCCGTTGAAGTTCACCGTGCTGTCCTCGACCGGCCGCGGGATCTCGTAGATGCCGCCGTTGTTGGCAAAGGGATAGTTGAAGAAAAATGGCCCGCCGAACGGGCGCGCGCCTTCGCGGCTCTCGTGGCTGGCGTTGGCGTAGGCAGTCCAGCGCCGGTTGACCATGTAGCTGATGCCCACGCCCTGTTTTTCGCGGACCACCTTGAGGATGCGCTCGGGCAGCGCCGCGGAGACGGCCGCGACCTGCGCGCTGGTGCTGCCGGCCGGGACCAGTCCGCCGGTGAGGGTGAGATGGTTGCTGCCCACGCCATCCCAGATCGAGCGGGCGTTGGCGCTGGTGACATTGGCCTGGCTGCGCGCGAACGCTTGCACCCTGTACTTGCCTGCACGGCCGAACACCGCGCGCACATACTGGCTGTCCTCGTTGAGGTGGCTGGCGCGCAGGTCGAAGTAGCTGCCGTCCACGGCCTTTTCGAAGCGCAGGTCGGCACCCACGTAGACATCGTCGTCCCAGTTGGAAAAGCGCCGCCAGTCGGTGTTGTTATCGTCGCCCCACACACCGAGGTAGCCCAGTGCGATCGAGCCACGATGGCGCCACGCGCCGTCGCCGGAGAACGCCGGCCACGCGGGCGGGCAGGGGTAGAGGAAGCCCGTGGGCGTGCGCTTGCGCTGGGCGGTAAGCCAGGTGGCGCCATCCGGATCGCAGCCCAGCAGCGCGGTGCCGCCGCTGGGGTCGAGCGCATTGCCGAACTGCAGGTCGGTGCCCAGGCCCGAGTCCTGCGCAAGGGCCGCGGGCGCCGCCAGCCAAAGTGCCGATGCGAGCAGCGAAAGCTGCAGGACGGTCTTGCGTTCGCGTTTGCGCATCGCCGTGCTCCCTACTTGTGGAACCGCGGGCCCGCCGGGTTGTTGGAACCGTGGATCTGGGAGTGGCACGTCAGGCAGCCACGACCCATCAGGCGCTCGTCCGGCGCCATCGCATTGCCGAGCATCTGTTCGTTGAACATGTCGTTGGGGTGGCGCGTGTGCGAATGGCATTGCTGGCACAGCATCGGCACCGGTGCCACCAGCAGCGCGTGCTGGTTGGAACCGTGCGGCGTGTGGCAGTTGAGGCAGTTCTCGCGCACCGGTGCGTGTTCGAACAGGAACGGGCCGCGCTTCTCGGCGTGGCACTGGTAGCAGGTCTCGTTGACCGTATCGGTCTTCAGCAACGCGACATTGATGGTGCCGTGCGGGTTGTGGCAATCCACGCAGGCCATCTGGCCTTCGGGCAGGGGCATGTGCGATCGGCGGTTGAACTGCTGGCGGATGTCCTTGTGGCAGGTGGCGCAGGTTTCGTTGATCGACTGCCTGGCTTGCAGGCCCTCGCCGGAGAACTGCGCCATCGGGTTGTGGCAGTCGCTGCACGACAGCTGGTTGCGCTGGTGGATCGAGCCCAGCCAGTGGTCGCGCGGGCCGCCGGCGTGGCAGCCGAGGCAGCTTTCGGCCTGCGTCTTGACCGGGGTGCCGCCGTCCTTGGTGAAGGCAATGATCGCGCCGGCTTGCGCGGGGTTCTGCGCATGGGTCGAGCCCGGGCCGTGGCAAGCCTCGCAGGTGGCGGTATCGGGATTGGCGGTGAAGGCGACCTGCATGCCCAGCGCATGCGTGGTGTGGGCGAAGGTCTGGCTTTCCTTGCTGTGGCAGGCGGTGCAGGTCTGCTGGCCGACGACCTTGGCATCAGGCGCAAGCGGGTTCTTGGGCACGGGCGCGTCGGCGAAGCCCGGTGCGGCGTCGAAGCCGTGGACTGCCTGCGGATTCTCGCTGCCGAAGTGGGTGGGCGGGAGTTGATAGGGGGCGGCCGCGGATGCGCTTTCCTGTGCGGCAATCGGCGCCAGCGATGCTGCGATCGCAAAGACGCCCGCTGTGGCCAAGCCAATGGCTATGAAGACCCGCATCGTTCCCTTCCCCAATGCGCCTGGCTGGCCGGACTGCTGGCGTGCCGAGGGGCGTAATCTTCGTTACGCCGAGAGTGCAGGCTCGGGCCGCGGGCGTCAAGCCCGGGCCGCGGGCACCGGGCCGAGGGTCAGCGGGGCAGCGCGCCGTGCAGGAACAGGTCGACGGCCGCGCGGGCTTCCTCGCGCGCGATCACCGGGTCCGGGTTGGCCTGGTTGCCGCTGGCCACGCGAATTATCATTTCCCCGAAGATCATCATGAAGAACTGGCTGGAGGCGACCGCCGGCGCGCGCAGCGCAAGGCGGCCGGCAGCGATCTCCTGTTCCAGGTAGTCGGTCAGGATCGCCTGCGCCGGCAGCACCGCGTTGTTGAAGAACCAGTCGCGCAGATCCGGGAAATCGCGGCCTTCGCCGATCACGATGCGATGCACGAGCAGCGATTCGCGGCTGATGCTGGCGTCAAGAATGCTTTCGCCGACCTGCAGCAGCGCAGTCTCGGGCGGCAGCCCGGACAGGCTCAGGTCCTGCAGGCGCTCGGTGACGATCGACATGTGGCGCTCGATGATCGCGTGCGCCAGGCCCTGCTTGTCGCCGAAGGCGCGATAGAGGGTGGACATCGAGCCGCCTGCGCGCCCGACGATCTCGCTGAGCGACGCGCGACGGTAGCCTTTCTCGATGAAGGCATCGGTAGCCGCGTCGAGGAAGCGCTCGCTGCGCAGTTCGCCGCGCCGGCACAATTCCACCTCCGGGCGCGACCGGAACGGCGCCTGCTCCCGCTCGGTCGGATGCATGGACGAAGCTGTCGGATTGGGCATGGAAGGTATCGGGTTAGCGGTGGTTGCATGGGCCGGAAGTGGCCACGTTGGTGGCATCCGCCCGCCTGCCGGCGGGCATGCCCCTGGAACGATCGATCGGTCAGGCGGGCGCGTTGTCGGTCTGCAGCGTGCTGTCGACGCGCAGGAACCATTCGTCCGTCTGCGGCTCGAACTTCGAGCAGTTCTCCATCGGCGCCTTGTAGATATGCAGCGAGATCGCCACCTTGTCGTCGCTGGCGTTGGTGATGGTGTGGTATTCGTGCGGCGGGATCAGGCTGCCGGCGCTGCCGGGGCCCGCATGCATGCCGCCGGCGGCGCGGAAGCGGAAGCGATCGCCGTCGCGCTCGAGCAGTTCGTACTGGGTGATCTCCAGTTCGCCATTCCAGACGCCTTCGACGCACCACAGGCCGCAGTGGTCGTGGATCGGCGTGCCCTGTCCGGGCGCCCAGGTCATCGCCACCACGCTGTAGCCGTGTTCCGCGCTTCGATACAGTTCGCGCCGCGCGTAGTGGTCGTCGATCGGGTCGAAGACACAATCGGGCAGGTGCACGTCGCGATCGCGGATCAGCGTGCACATGCTGTTGCGCAGCGCGGAGGTGACCGCATGTTCGTCGTGTCCGGCCAGGGCGGTGTCGACGGCGGCGATCAGCTTGTCGCGGCCGGGGAAGGCAAGGTCGGTCGAGGCATTGGCGTTCATTGCCGGCCATTCTAGCGCGCCGGAAGAATGCATTTCCCCGGTCTTCGCCGGCACAGGCCGGGGCTGCTCCCCGTGCCCCGGAAACCCGGGAAACGCCGGATGCGGGAGCAGCGATTGCCAAGGGCGCGTCGGGTGCGCAGCTCCGGCCTATAGCGAATCGAGGAAGCCGGACACCGCGGGGCCGAAGCGGTCGAAATCGACCAGGAAGGCGTCGTGGCCCTGCGGCGATTCCAGCGGCAGGAAGTGCGATTGCGCGCCGCCCGCGCGCAGGCCGTCGGCGATCTGCTGCTGCTGCTGCAGGGGGAACAGGATGTCGGTGTGCACGCCGATGGCCAGCGCTTTCTCCACCCGGATCCGGGCCAGGCCCTCGTCGACGGTGCCGCCGCATGATTCGCCGATGTCGTACCAGTCCATCGAACGGCTCAGGTACAGGTAGCAGTTGGGGTCGAAGTTGTGCACGAAACGCCGGGCGTGGCCTTCGAGGTAGCTTTCGACTTCGAACTCCAGCCCGAACGGATCCTCGCCGTCGCGGCGGTCGGAATCCAGCCGCACCCTGCCGAAGCGGCCGTCCCATTCCAGCGCCGAGCGGTAGGTGATCACGCCAAGCTTGCGTGCCATGCGCATCCCGCTTTCCGGGTAGCTGGCTTCGTCGTAGTTGCCTTCGTTCCACTTCGGGTCGAGGCGGATCGCCTCGCGCTGCAGCGAGCGGATCGCGATCGAGAACGGAAGCGCGCGCGCGGCGCCGGAGATGTTGACGTGGCTGCGGGCGATGCCCGGGTGGCGGGCGAGGAAGGCCAGCGCGTTCATGCCGCCCATCGAGTTGCCGATCACGCAGGCAAGCCGCTCGATGCCCAGCGCGTGGAGCACCGCATGCGCGGCGTCGGCGCCATCCTCGATGGACAGCTCCGGGAATGCGAGCCGATAGGGCTGCCCCGTTCCCGGGTTGACCGACGCCGGCCCGGTCGAACCCTTGCAACTGCCCAGCGCGTTGACGCAGACCACGTGCCAGCGGTTCGTGTCGATCGGCTTGCCCGGACCGAGCATCGCCTCCCACCAGCCGGGCGCGGGATTGCCCTCATTGGCCGCCGCGTGGGCATCGGGCGACAGTCCGGTGAGGATCAGCAGCGTGTTGTCGCCCGCGGCGTCGGGCGCGCCCCAGGTCTCGTAGGCGATGCGTGCGCCATGCAGCTCGCCGCCGCGTTTCATCGGGAACGGCGAGGGCAGGTCGACCCAGCGTGTGCCGGGCGGAATGAATTCGGTCATGCGCGCAAGTGTAGCCGGGCAACGATTCCCAGGCGTCGCCGGCGCTTGCAGGAGTGGCGCAGGAGCGGTGTAGGAGCGGCGGAAGCCGCGAGCTTTTCGGTCGGCGCTGAGGATCAAAAGCTCGCGGCTGGAGCCGCTCCTGCGGCAAGCGCTGCTATTTCGCGCCGATCACCAGTTCGACGGGGGCGGTCGCCGGCAGCTTCACGCGCACCGGCTTCGAATCGATGTCGCCATCCTGGCGCGTCGCCTCGCCGCTGCTGGACAGGCGCGCGAACACCTCGACTTCCTTCAGCGACGACAGCTTCTGCGTCGGCATCGGACTGTCTGCATCGTCGAGCGTGACCGTCAGCGGCAAATCCTGCAGCGAATGCTTCTCCGCGGCGACCGGCATCGGCGGGCCGTCGGGCACGCGTGCGATGACGAACACGCTGGCGTCGCCTCGCAGGCGCACGCGCGCGGCGAAGTCGGGATCGAGCGAAACCTTCACGGCCAGCGCGTTGGCGCCTGCAACCGCAGCCGGCGCTTCGGCGGCGGGCAGCGGCGGCTGGCCGGCATCCTTGCGCGCGGCGTCGATCTGAACGCGCAGGGTCTTGGCGGTGGCCGCGTCCACCTGCGCCAGCAGCGGCTCCCAGGTCTGCGCCGCTTCCGCAGGCCGCCCTTCCTGGCGCTGCCAGACCCCGAGGAACCATTGCGCGCGCTGCTGCTGCGGCTGCAGTTCGAGCGCGCGCCGCAGCATCGCGACAGCCTCGGCGTCGATCTTCTTGCCCGGATCGGCGAACAGTCGCGCCTGCGCGGCCTGCACCAGCAGGTCGGGGTCGTCCGGCGTCAGCTTGAGCGCGCGCGCGTAGGCTTCGCGCGCCTCGGGACGGCGGTCGAGCATCTCGTACGAGCGGGCCAGCAGCTGCCAGCCGTCGGCGCGCTCGGGATGGCGCTCGAGCTCGGCCTTGAGCTGCACGACCGCCTCTTCCATCGAACGCGGCATCGCGGCGGGCGCGGGTGCGTTGATCGCCGCCGGCGTGCCGACCAGTTCGTAGATGCCCAGTGCCGCGAGGCTGAAAACGAGCACCGCGCCGAGCGCGACGCCGCGCGACTCGCGCCACAGCGGCCAGAGCACGGCCGCGAACACCGCCACCGTCAGCAGCACCGCGATTGCGACGAAGACTGCCATCACCACTCCTGGTCTTCACTGGGCGCGGGGACTTCGCGCCGCGAGCGCGCGCGCACGACGCGCGCCACCGCGATTCCGCCGCCGAGCAGCAGCAGGGCCGGCCCGAACCACAGCAGCCACGTTGCCGGTTCCACCGCCGGCTTGTAGCGCACGAACTCGCCGTAGCGCGCGACCAGGAACGCGACCACCTCGTCGTCGCTCTTGCCCTGGTGCATCAGGTCCAGGACTTCGCGCCTCAGGTCGTGCGCGATCTGCGCGTTGGAATCGGCCAGCGACTGGTTCTGGCACATCACGCAGCGCAGTTCGCTGGTCAGGTGGTGGAAGCGGGTTTCCTCGGCGGCATCGCGGAACTGCAGCGGCGCGACATTCGTCGATGCCTGTGCGGTCGCGGTGCCTGCCGGTGCCAGCGCAAGTACCGGCCCGAACGCCAGTGCGCATGCCAGCGCCCAGTGCGCGGCGCGGCTCACTTGCCGGCCTCCAGCTGTTCGAGCAGGGGAAGCAGCTCGCCATCGATGATCGTGTCGTCCAGCGCGCCCACGTGCTTCCAGCGCACGATGCCCTTGGCGTCGACGAGGAAGGTTTCCGGTGCGCCGTAGATGCCCCAGTCGATCGCCGCGCGGCCGTCGCGGTCGGTCAGCACCAGCATGTAGGGATTGCCGAACTGCTCCAGCCAGCGCAGCGCATCCTCTGGTTCATCCTTGAGGTTGTAGCCGAGCACGCGCACGCGCTTGGTCAGCGCGAAGCGCGTCATCACCGGGTGCTCGACCCGGCATTCCGGGCACCAACTGCCCCAGACGTTGAGCAGGTAGGGCGCGTCGAGCAGTTCCTTCGACGTCACCAGCCGGCCCGGCTCGTGCAGCAGCGGCAGCGCGAACTCCGGCGCCGGCTTGCCGATCAGCGGCGAGGGCAGGGCCTCGCGGTCGCCGCGGCCGGACTGGTTCACGCCGTAGAACAGCAGCGCGAGGAAACCCAGGAAGCACAGCGCGCCGATGATGACGGCGAGGCCCGGGCCGCGGCGGCCGGCGGGGGCGTTCATGCATGCCTCCGCGTGGTGTCGGTTGCCGCGGGTTTTGCCCGGAAGCGCCGGTCGACGGCGGTGACGAAGGCGCCCAGCGCCATCAGCGCCGCGCCCAGCCAGATCCAGCGCACGAATGGCTTGATGTGCAGGCGCACGGCCCAGTCGCCGGCGGCGCGGTCCGGATCATCGGCGGCGCCCAGCGGTTCGCCCAGCGCGACGTAGACGTCCCCGAACAGGCCGGCGTGGATGCCGGCCTCGGTCATTACCTGGCCGCCGCTGGCATAGGCGCGCTTCTCCGGGTGCAGCAGCGCGAGCGGCTTGCCGTCACGCAGCAGTTGCACGCGGCCGAGGTCGGAAATGTAGTTCGGCCCCTGCGTTTCCTCCACGCCCTCGAAGCGGAACGCGTAGCCGGCCAGCTCAACGGTCTGCCCCGGCTTCATCGCCAGTTCGCTCTGCACGTTCTGCGCCTCGACCAGCAGTGCGCCGGCGAGGAACACCGCGATGCCGGTATGCGCCAGGGTCATGCCCATCATCTCGGGCGTGAAGCGGCCGTTGCCACGCAGGCGTGTCCAGGCGAAACGCCCGGTGCCCAACAGGATCCACGCCGAACCGGCAACGCCGGCAGCGGTCTTCCACGGCCCCTGCGGGGCAACGAAGAACGCCACCACGCCCAGCACCAGCGCAAGGATCGCCCACGGCGCCAGCATGGCCAGCGGCTTCGACGGCTGCTCGCGCTGCCAGCGTGTCAGCGGCCCGAATGGCAGCAGCAGCACCAGCGGCGTCATCAGCAGCACGAACAGGAAGCCGAAGTAGGGCGGGCCGACCGAGATCTTGCCCAGGTCCAGCGCGTCCGCCAGCAGCGGATACAGCGTGCCCAGCAGCACCATGCCGCAGGCACTGACCAGCAGCAGGTTGTTGGCCAGCAGCAGGGTTTCGCGTGAACTCGCGGCGAACGGAGCGCCTTGTTCGAAACGCGGCGCACGCAGCGCGTACAGCAGCAGCGAGCCGCCGATCACGATGGACAGGAAGATCAGGATGAACAGCCCGCGCGCGGGATCCGCAGCGAAGGCGTGCACGCTGGTCAGCACGCCCGAACGCACCAGGAACGTACCCAGCAGCGACAGCGAGAACGCGGCGATCGCCAGCAGCACCGTCCAGCCGCGGAAGCTGCCGCGCTTCTCGGTGACCGCCTGAGAATGCAGCAGCGCCGCGCCGACCAGCCACGGCATGAAGCTGGCGTTCTCGACCGGATCCCAGAACCACCAGCCGCCCCAGCCCAGCTCGTAGTACGCCCACCACGACCCCAGCGCGATGCCGAGCGTGAGGAAGCCCCAGGCGATGTTGGTCCACGGCCGCGTCCAGCGCAGCCAGCGCGCGTCCATGCGGCCGTCGATCAGCGCCGCGACCGCGAAGGCGAACGGCACCACGAAGCCGACGTAGCCCAGGTACAGCATCGGCGGATGGATGATCATCCCCGGGTCCTGCAGCAGCGGGTTGAGGTCGCGACCTTCCACCGCCGCCGGCAGCAGGCGCAAGAACGGATTGGAGGTGAAGATCAGGAACGACAGGAAGCCGACGCTGACCAGCCCCATGATTCCGAGCACGCGCGCCACCACTTCATCGGGAAGCTTGCGCGAGAACTCTGCCACCACCGCGGTCCAGGCGGCGAGGATCAGCGCCCACAGCAGCAGCGAGCCCTCGTGCGACCCCCACACGGCGGTGTAGCGATAGATCACCGGCAGCAGCGAATTGGAGTTCTCGGCCACGTAGCGCACCGAGAAGTCCTGCATCACGAACGCAACGGTCAGCACCACGAACGCGCACAGCACCAGCAGCGCCTGCGCGAACGCCGCGGGGCGCGCGACCGCCATCCACGACGCCTTGCCGCGCTGCGCGCCGGCCAGTGGCAGCGCCGCCTGCAGCAGCGCGACCAGCAGCGCCAGGGCCAGCGCGACCTGTCCCAGTTCGGGAAGCATCTGCATGGGCGCCATCAGCGCGTTTCCGGCGGCGTGTCGGCAGGCGTCTGCACGCCGTGCTTCTGGTGGGCCAGGCCCATCTTGTCGGCGACTTCCTTGGGCACGTAGGTTTCGTCGTGCTTGGCCAGCACCTGCTCGGCGACGAAGGTGTCGCCCTGCATGCGGCCGGTGGCGATCACCGCCTGGTTCTCGCGGAACAGGTCGGGGAGGATGCCGGTGTAGACCACCGGCATCTGCGCATCGCCGTCGGTGACGCTGAAATGCACCTGCAGCGAGCCGTCGGCGCGCTTGAGCGAATGCTCGGCGACCATGCCGCCGAGGCGGAACTTGGCTTCGCCCGAGGCGACGCTTTCGCCGGCCGTGCCGCCCAGCACTTCGGCCGGCGTGTACAGGTAGGCGACGTTGCGCTGCAGGGCCAGTGCGACCAGCGTGGCCGCGATTGCGGCGGCGACCACCAGGGCGAGGATCATCCAGAGACGGCGCTTGCGGATCGGGTTCATCGGGGCAGGTCGCCTGCAGGAGTATCGGAAGAAGAAGCGGCGGCACGGCGCGCGGCCAGCAGGCGCGCGGATCGCAGCAGCTGCCGGACGCGGATGCGCGGGGCGACGTAGTCCCACAGCAGCACCGCGGCGAAGACCAGGTAGGCGGCGATCACGTAGTTCTGGTAGCTCATCGCGGTGCCTCGCCCAGCTTGCGCACCCAGTCCTTGCCGGACTCGCGCCACAGGTTGTCGGCGCGTGCACGCGCCAGCAGCGAGCCGACGAACCAGATGTGCGTGCCGATCACCATCGCCAGCAGCGGCGGCAGCATGCTCGGGTCCATCTTCGACTCGCCCAGCAGGCTGATCGTCTGGCCCTGGTGCAGTGAATTCCACCAGTCGACCGAATAGCGGATCACCGGCAGCAGCACCACGCCGACGACGGCCAGCAGGCCGGCGGCGCGCGCCGCGGCGCGGCGGTCGTCGATCGCGTGGTACAGGCCGATGATCCCCAGGTACAGGAACAGCAGCACCAGCTCGGTGGTCAGGCGCGGGTCCCAGTCCCACCATGTGCCCCACATCGGCTTGCCCCAGATCGAACCGGTGGCCAGGGTGATGAAGGTGAAGCCGGCGCCGATCGGCGCGCAGGCCATGGCCAGGATCTCGCACAGCTTGATCCGCCAGACCAGCGCGATCGCGGCGTACACCGCCATCAGCGCGAACACCGCCAGGCTCATCCAGGCGCTGGGCACGTGGACGTAGAGGATGCGGAAGCTGTCGCCCTGCTGATAATCGGCCGGCACCACGAACAGGCCCTGCCAGATGCCCCATGCCATCACCAGCAGCCCGACGCCGTAGGCCCAGGGCGTCCAGCGCGCGGCAAAGCGGTCGAAGTACGGCGGCGAACCGAGTTGGTGGAACCAGCGGAACAACCGATTCATGCGAGGGGGTTCATCGAGGGTCGATCAGGTCGAAACGGGTTGCGGGCCGCGGTGGCGTTCGGATGTCGCGCGGGGCAGCCGGCGGCGCGGCGTGCGTGCCCAGGCTCCCGTGCGCATCGGATCGCAACTGCGACAGGCGAGGATACCAGTACCGTCGCCCTCCAAGGCGTTCGACTGGTCCAGCTTGCCCGATGGGCAAGCCGGACTGCGGCGGAACGCAGAGCTTGCAGGCGGCGCGCAGCGCGCGGCGGCCACGCCCGCGGGCCGGCCAGCGGGCACCGCTCAGGGAACGAGCGTGATCGTGCCCTTCATCAGCGCCGAATGCCCCGGGAAGCTGCAGAAAAACGAGTATCCGCTGCCCAGCTTGGCCACCGGCACGGTGAACGAGGTGCTTTCGCCGCCGCCGACCACCTTGCTGTGGGCGACCACGCGCGCATCGCCGGCCTTGACGTAATCGCTGGCCAGCCCGGCCTTCATGCCGTCGGCATCGATGCCCTTCATGTCGGCGGCCTTGGCAATGACGACGTTGTGGCCCATCACGTTCTTGGCCATCTTGCCGCTGTGCTTGAGGGTGATGGTGAACGTCTTGCAGCTCTTGCTGATGTCGATGTTGGAAACGTTGTACTTCATCGCATCACTGCCCTCGATGGTTGCCGAGCAGGTGGCCGCGAATGCGGAGGGTGCCAGCGCGAGCAGTGCGGCGGCCGCCAGGAAGTTGCGGATCATGGGGAGGACCTCTCGTGGGGTGGGGAACGACGTGGAGTAGAGCGCTCCGGACGCTAAGATAATATCTATTACGCTTCATATCCAATCGGGCCGGTGCCGCGCTGCCTGGCGGCGGGAGGCTCCAGGGCCCGGGCAACGGCTCGCGTACGCCCCCGAGCGGACCGATGAAACCGCGGGTTGCGACGCCTTCGCCCGGCTGCCCGGGGACAGCCAGCGAGAACGCCGACGCGCTGATCTGGCTCAAGCGTGGGCGATGCGCAGCGCCGCAGCGGTTGCCAGCGGTGCCAGCACCAGCGCCAGCACCAGCCCGGCCGCGAGGAAGAGCAGGCCGCCGGTCGGGTCAAGCCCCTGCGCGCCGGCCGCGACGCTGCCGGCCGCGAACACCAGCACCGGTACGTACAGCGGCAGCGCCAGCAGCGCGACCAGGATGCCGGACCGACGCATGCCCACGGTGAGCGCCGCGACCACCGCGCCCAGCAGGCTCAGCAGCGGCGTGCCCAGCAGCAGGGAAGTCAAGAGCACCGGCAACTGCGCGTGCGGCAGATGCAGCAGTTCGGCCAGCAGCGGTGCGAACACGATCAGCGGCAGCGCGGTGGTCGCCCAGTGGGTCAGCGTGCGCACCAGTACCAGCCAGGCCAGCGGGACCGGCGCCAGCATCCACTGTTCCAGCGAGCCGTCCTCGGCGTCGCCGCGGAACAGGGTGTCCAGCGACAGCAGCCCGGACAGCAGCACCGCCACCCACAGCACGCCGGGTGCCACCTTCGCCAGCGTCTGCGCTTCGCTGCCCAGCGCGAGCGCGAACAGCACGATCACCAGCAGCGCGAACAGCGCCGGTTGCAGGGCGTCGCCGCGACGGCGCCAGAGCAGGTGCAGGTCGCGGATGATCAGGGCCCTGGCCGCGGACCAGATCATCGGTGATCGCTCCCACGGCGACGCGTCGGTATTGCGGGAACAGGGAACAGTTCTGGTACGGGGATGCGCAATTCGGCCCTTCTCCCGCTTGCGGCAGAAGGTGCCCGAAGGGCGGATGAGGGGGCGATCGCAGCGAGCTGCTTTCCTGCTCCCGGAATCAAGGCAACATCAAAAGCGTTTCGCGCCGTGACGGCGCGAGCCACCTTTCTTTGCTTGTGCAAGGAAACCTGGCGCAAGGAAAGCACACCCCGCCTGCGTGCCCGGCGCTTTGCACCGGGTTCGCCGAGCCGGCGGGATTTTCCGAGGGGGGATCCTGCCCCCGCGGAAAACGCCGCACATCCGTGTGCGGCGCCCTGCAGGTCTTGTCCGCCGCCGCCGCCGCTTCGGAGGGGCCTCGGTGGGGCCAGGGCAAAGGCAAGGTCAAACGCGAGAGCAGAAGCAGAAGCAAAAGCAGTGTTGGCATCTGCGCGAAGGTCGGCTCGGAGGGTGCGGTTCATGCCCGCTTCTCCAGCGTCAGCAGCCGCGTGCGCACCGGCGGGGCGGCGTAAGCACCGTGGGTGGTGACCAGCGCCGCACCGCCTTCGCGCAGGTGCGCCTGCACCATGCGGTTGACCAGTTCGATGCCGGCCAGGTCGAGGTTGGCGTAGGGTTCGTCGAGCAGCCACAGCGGCGCCGGCGACAGCCACAGGCGGGCCAGCGACAGGCGCTTTTTCTGCCCCGCGGACAACTGGCGTGCCGGCGAATCCTCGAACCCCGACAGGCCGACCACCGCCATCGCGCCTTCCAGCGTCTGGGTTGGGCGCCGGCCGTGCAGGCCGCAGAGGAATTCGAGGTTTTCCAGCGCGCTCAGGTCGGCCTTCAGCGCCGGCAGGTGGCCCAGGTAGGCAAGCGTGGCCGCACGCGACGCCGGCGACGTGAGCCGGCCCTGGATCGAGATCGCGCCCGCGTCGGCGGCAAGCAATCCGGCCAGCACCCGCAGCAGGGTGGTCTTGCCGGCGCCGTTGTCGCCTTGCACCAGCAGGGCCTCGCCCGCGTCGACATCGAAATCGAGCGGGCCGAAGACCGGCATCTCGTTGCGGGTGAACCGCAGGTCTCGGGCGCGGAGCAGGGGGGCAGGGTGCGGCATGTCGTCGGGGCTGGGCGTCGGCTTGCCCGTCCGGGAGCCGGGTCAGACGGGCATGCTACCGGGTCGGCGCTGCCGGCTCCAAGCCGCACGAGTCCCGGCGACACGTTTCGAGGCGGTATCGCGCACGAGCTTCGACCCCACGCGCCGAGGTCATGCCGCGTCGATCGCCATCCGCAGCCAGTCGACGTGTTCGTCATCGTCGAACCCGTCCGGACGCGCCGCGTCGATGCGCAGGCGTCCGGGCCGGCCCGTGGTCCACCACAGCGTGCCGAGCTGTCCGTACTTGCGCGACAGCGCGTCGAAGCGCTCGACGGGCAGGCCCATCACCACCCAACTCGGTTCGCGCCAGCTGCGGTTGGGCGCGGAGGCGAAGGCGGCGAGGAAGGGCGCGCCGGTCGCGACCAGGTCCTGGTGCAGCGCACGGTCGGCTTCGCGATTGTCGAGCTCGGCGCATTCGATCGAATGCGGATTCCAGGCCGAGAGCAGGCCAAAGGTCCCGGCGTCGGGGAACAGCAGTTCCAGCGCAGGCGCCTGCAGGCCGATGTGCAGGTCGTGCCAGTCACTGTTGTGTTGCCAGCGGTACTCCGCGGCCAGGTAGGCGCGCACGAGGTCGGCGATCGGCGCGGCGCCGAAGTTGGGGGACGACATCGTCATTGTTTAACCCAAACCCGCCGGCCCGTAAACTCGTTCGTGCAAGATCTGCATTTTTCCGGAACAACCCTAATGATCCCGCATATCGATACCAAGCTGCCGAAAGTGGGCACCACGATCTTCACCACCATGTCGCAGCTGGCGGCCGAACACGGCGCGGTCAACCTGGGGCAGGGCTTTCCCGACTTCTCCGTGCCCGAGCGCCTGGTCGGCGCGCTCGACCGCGCCATGCGCGACGGCCACAATCAGTACGCGCCGATGACGGGCGTACCGGCGCTGCGCCAGGCGATCGCGTCGAAGACAAAACGCGTTTACGGCTGCCAACCGGACGTCGACGCCGAGATCACCGTGACCAGCGGTGCCACCGAGGCCATCTTCAATGCCATCCACGCCGTGGTCCGGGCCGGCGATGAAGTGATCGTGCTCGACCCGGCCTACGACTGCTACGAGCCGGCCATCGACCTGGCCGGGGCGCGCGCCGTGCACGTGCCGCTGGACCCGGTGACGTTCGCGCCGGACTGGCAGCGTGTGAAGGATGCAATTTCGCCGAAGACGCGGATGCTGATGATCAACAGCCCGCACAACCCGTCCGGCGCGATGCTGTCGGCCGCCGACATGGACATCGTCGCCGGGCTGCTGCGCGGCACCGGCATCTTCCTGCTCTCGGACGAGGTCTACGAGCACATCGTCTTCGACGGCGCGCGCCACGAGTCGGCGCTGCGCTATCCGGAACTGCGCGAACGCGCGTTCGTGATCTCGAGTTTCGGCAAGACCTACCACTGCACCGGCTGGAAGATCGGCTACTGCGTCGCGCCGCCGGCGCTGTCGGCCGAGTTCCGCAAGGTCCACCAGTACAACGTGTTCTGCACCTTTGCTCCAGCGCAGTACGCCTTTGCGCAGATGCTCGATGCGGAGCCGGAGCACTACGAGCAGCTCGGCGCGTTCTACCAGGCCAAGCGCGATCACTTCCGCGCGCAGCTGCTGGGCACGAAACTCAAGCCGTTGCCGGTGCCGGGCGGATACTTCCAGCTGGCGGACTATTCCGCGGTCAGCGACCTGGACGACCTCGAGTTCTGCCGCTGGCTGACGATCGAGAAGGGCGTGACCGCGATCCCGCTGTCGCCGTTCTACGAAACCCCGCCGCCGGGCCAGCGCCTGGTGCGGCTTTGCTTTGCCAAGAACGACGCGACCCTGGACGCGGCAATCGAGCGCCTGCAGAAGCTCTGAGCCACGCCGCGCCTGCAGGCGTTCGCCGGTTCGGCGGCGGGCGCGATGCATTTGCACGAGCGGCACCAACGGCGGGCTTTTCCCCGTGGATCGCGGATAATCCGGTGAAGACCTCGCGGCTGGAGCCGCTCCTACAGGAATTCCCGGGGCATCGACCATGCAGGACCTCCGAATCTCCCTCGTCCAGGGCGCCACCCGCTGGCACGACCCGGCCGGCAATCGCGATTACTACGGCGACCTGGTCGCACCGCTGCGCGGCACTACCGACCTGGTGATGCTGCCGGAAACCTTCACCAGCGGTTTCAGCAACGACGCGATCGGCCAGGCCGAGACCATGGACGGCCCCACGCTCGAATGGATGCGCGGGCAGGCAGCGGCGCTCGACGCCGTGGTCACCGGCAGCCTGCAGCTGCGCGTCGATGCCGCGGGCGGGCCGGGCGTGTTCAACCGCATGCTCTGGGTCACGCCGGACGGCGAGGTGCGGCACTACGACAAGCGTCATCTGTTCCGCTACGCGCGCGAGCACGAGCGCTATTCGGCGGGCCGCGAACGACTGGTGGTGGAGTGGAAGGGCTGGCGGATCAATCCGCTGGTCTGCTACGACCTGCGGTTCCCGGTGTTCGCGCGCAACCGGTTCGACGTCGAACGTGCAGGCGCACCCGATTTCGACCTGCAGCTTTACGTCGCCAACTGGCCGTCGGCGCGCGCATATGCGTGGAAGACGCTGCTGCGCGCGCGGGCGATCGAGAACCTGTGCTTCGTCGCCGGCCTGAACCGCGTCGGCACCGACGGCAATGGCCTGCATTACTCGGGCGACAGCGCGGTGATCGACTTCCTCGGCCATCCGCTGAGCGAATGCAGCGATGTGGAAGTGGTGGTCACCACGACGCTGTCGGCGGCGCAGCTGCAGGCGCATCGCGAGCATTTCCCGGCGATGCTGGACGGCGATCGGTTCACGATTGCATAAGAGGTAATCGTTTGCCGACGTAGGAGCGGCGGAAGCCGCGAACTTATGGCTTGCCTCCTGCGAAGCCAAAAGCTCGCGGCTCCCGCCGCTCCTACCAGGTGCTGCGCCTGCGGAAATACACCTGTCGCGCCGCCCAGCGCAGCGGCGGAGTGTTGATCAGCAGGTTGAACGGCCAGTCCATCTGCGCGTGGTCGAACAGCCAGCGCAGCGCGCGCTTGGCGCGGAAGCGCGGCGCGGCCGCGATGGCCGCCTGCATCGGGCACGGGCCGCCCTGCAGGATATGCGCGGCGATTGCGTTGCCGACGGCTTCGCCGTGGCACCAGGCCGAGTGGATGCCGCCCGCTGTCACCGGCGAGACGATGCCGGCGGCATCGCCGGTCAGGATCACGCCGTTGCCCGCGATCTGCGCGACCGGGCCGCCGCAGGGAATCAGGCCTGCGCGGACCGACGTGGGTGGCAGGCGACGTGGCAGGCCGAGCCTGTCGCCGACCCTGCGCAGCAGGCCCTCGATATCCGGCGTGCCGGTGCGCGCGGCGCGGTGGCGGAAAGCCAGTCCGACCTGCACGCCGACGGGGCTCTGCGCCGCCCAGCCGATATAGCCCGGGGCGAGCCGACGGCTCAGGAAGCAGTGCAGGGCGCCGGATTGGTCCAGCTGCATCCCGGCGTACTCGTGCTCCACGCCGTAAAGGAAATCGCGAACGCGGCCGAGCCCGGCGCGCGCGGCCACCCGCGACTTGGCACCGTCGGCGCCGACCAGCCAGCGCGTGCGCCCGAGGCCTTCGACCTGCCAGCCGCCGCGTTCACGCCGGGCATCGGTGAACGACTGCATCAGTCGTAGCCCGACGCCGGCCGTGCGCATCTCGTCGGCCAGCCAGCGCATCACGTTGGGCGTGTCGGTGGTCAGGAAATAGTCGCCCGGCGAATGCAGCGCGAGGCTGCGCAGGTTCGGCGCGTACAGGCGCACGTGTTCCACCCGTCGCCACAGCGCGGGCGGCATCCGCCCCAGGTGCGTGCCCTCGGCGGCCTCGCGCACGATGATCCCGGTGGTGTGGAGGCGCATGCCCGGATCGCGCTTGCGTTCCAGTACGCACACGCGCAGTCCGGCACGCCGTGCCGCCAGCGCGCACGCGGCGCCGGCGAAGCTTGCACCCACGATCACGACGTCCCACTGGCATCCACGGCTCGATTCATCATGCATGCCGACAGGCTGCGCGCGCGCTGCGTGCGAGGCATGGGGTGAAGGTGAAGCCTGCGCGAAGTCGCCCGGGACAGGCGTGTTCAGCCGTGTCGGCGCGCGCTTAACGCCGCCCTCACCGCTGCTTACCCTGCCTGCCTCAGCATGGCGGCCACGCCATTCGCGGAAGTCCGCCGCCATGAGCCAGCTGGCCGAACACGTCTATACCGAACAGCGCGACATCGCGCGCATCGAATCCTGGATCGAGCAGCTCGACGACGAGACCAAGGTGGAGATCCGGCTCGCCGACGGAGCGCGGGTGGAAGGTTTCGTGACCGCGCGGCCGACGATCCAGGTGTTCCGCGACGGCAGCGGCCGCGAAGGCGTAAACGCGATGGTGCGGATTGACGACGCCGCCAATCCGGAGCACGCCCACTACCTGTGGCTGGACCGCATCATGGACATCCGGCGCACCGGGACTGCCTGACGGCAAGCTCCCGGGCTTTCGCCCTTGCCGCACGGGTCAGGGCGTGAAGCTCACTTCCAGCGATGCATGGAACGGCGCCCGCGGCGGCACGAACATGAGCTTGCCGCGCGACTGGCGTTCGATGCACAGCGCCAGCGGGGAATCCCCGCGGCGCCACGTGCGCACGACGTGCCCGGTCGCGTCCAGTTCGACCACCACCACGAAGGCTTCCAGTTGCGCCGTGCTGCGCGCATCGGCGCAGGCCTCGACAGCGGCGTCGAGGAAGGCGCCCTGCTGCTGGAGTGCGGTGGCGCGCGCGGTGTCGCCCTGCGACGCCTCGTCCGCGTCGGCGGCGGCCTTTGCAGCGGTGAAATCCATTGGTGTGTCCGCGCCCGCGGCGTAGGCCGCCGGCATCGCCACGAGGCAGCCGAGGATCAGCGCGCGGAGGGCATGTTCCACCTGCATGGCGCAGCTCAGCGGTCGCCGCCGCGACGGCCGCCCGGACCACGGTTGCCGCCGGGTCGGGGGCCGCCCGGGCGCGGGCCGCGCGGGCCGTTGTTCGGACGGTTGCCCGCCGGACGCGGCGCGCGTGGACGGGCGTAGGGGCTGGCACCCGGGTTCGCGTGGTCGGACGGGAACACCGGTGCGTTGCCCGGATGGCCGTAGGGACGGGCGGGGCGGTTCTGGTTCTGGCCGGGGCCGCGCTGTTCACCGCCGGGTCCGCCGGCGCTGCGGCCGGGTCCCCGGCGTGGACCGCCTTCGTTGCCGAACGGCCGGTTGCCACCTGCGCCGGGGCGGCCCTGGCCACCGCCGGGCTTCTTGCCGTAGGGCTTCCTGGGGCCGCGGCCGTCGGCATTGCGATGGCCGCTGGGGCCGGTGCTGACGCCATCGGGCACGTACCAGGTGCGGAATGCCGCGGGGTTGCCGTCCGGCAGCGGGTTGGCGCCCTTCTGCTTGCGCTGCTTGAAGGGCTTCTGCGACTGCTTGGCCGCGGCCTCGCCGCTGACCGTGAGGCCGCCGTGCGGCTTCCTGCCACGGCCGCGATCCTCGCGCACATGGTCGAAACGGCGCAGTTCGCGGCCCTCGTCGGCGGTGTTGTGGCCGCCGACGTAGCCCGGCGAACGCCGCTGGCTGTCGACCTGCACGGTCGACTTGCTGGCCTTGCGCTGGCCGATCACCGGCTGCAGCGTCAGCGCCGGTGGCGGGCCTTCCTCGAGCTTGAGTTCGCGGCGCAGGGCCTCGACCTTGTCGTCCGCCAGTTCCTGTGAATGCCCGCGCAGCAGCGGCTGCGGCAGTTCGATCGAACCGTAGCGGATGCGCTTGAGGCGCGAGACCTGGCAACCCTGCGACTCCCACAGCCGGCGCACCTCGCGGTTGCGGCCTTCCTTCACCGTCACCTGGAACCATTCGTTCGAATCGGTGCCGCCGATGCGCTTGATCTCGTCGAACTTCGCCGGGCCGTCGTCCAGCGCCACGCCGCGGCGCAGGCGATCGACGATCTTCTCCGACACGGTTTCCTCGCCTTCGGGCGCGCGCACGCGGCAGACGTATTCGCGTTCGACCTCGAACGAGGGATGCATCATCGCGTTGGCCAGCTCGCCGTCGGTGGTGAGTAGCAGCAGGCCTGTGGTGTTGATGTCGAGGCGGCCCACCGCGATCCAGCGCGCGCCCTTGAGCGCAGGCAGGGCTTCGAAAATGGTCGGGCGGCCTTCGGGGTCTTCGCGGGTGGTGACCTCGCCCTCGGGCTTGTTGTAGACCAGCACGCGGCTTGGGTCGGTCAACGCGCTGGCGACGAAGGTCTTGCCGTCGATGTCGACGCGGTCGCCGCCCTTGATGCTCATGCCGGTCTGGGCGACTTCGCCGTTGACCTTGACCAGTCCGTCGGCAATGCGCTGTTCCAGCGCGCGGCGCGAACCGAGCCCGGCCTGCGCCAGGACCTTGTGCAGGCGCTCTTCCAGCCGCGGGCTGTCGCTGCTGTTGTCGGTGCCGCGCTTCAGGGAAAGCTTGCGGCCGCTGCCGTTTGAATCACTCATGTCTTGCTCCGGGTGCTGTCGCCTTCATCGGCGAGGGCATCTGCGTTCGTGTCGTCTTGCGACGGGTCGGGGTTGGATTGTTCGACGTTGTCGGCGTCGGGACTGGTGTCGGTATCGGTATCGTTCCGGGCGTCGGTGACCGGGTGCGCGTCGGTTCGGGCATCGGCGTCCGCTGCGGTGGCTTCCTCGTCGCCCGCGCCGGGTTCATCGGTTCCAAGGTGGGCTTCGCTTGCCGGCCCGTCCATGTCGGTAGACGCATCGCCGGCGTCATCGATGGCGCTGCCGTTAACGTCGTGCCTCGCATCGTCACCTTCGGCGGACGCGGCTTCCGCGCCGTCGGCACTGATGTCGCCGACCGGCATGGCCGCGTCGGGCTTGCCGTCGAACTGCAGCTGCGGGTCGAGCTCGCCGAAATCCTTGAGCTCCGACAGCGGCGGCAGTTCGTCCAGGCGCTTGAGGCCGAAGTAGTCGAGGAAGCCGCGCGTGGTGCCGAGCAGTTCCGGGCGGCCCGGGATGTCGCGGTGGCCGACGACGCGGATCCACTCGCGTTCTTCCAGCGCCTTGATGATATTGCTGTTGACCGCCACGCCGCGCACCTGCTCGATCTCGCCGCGGGTGATCGGCTGGCGGTAGGCGATCAGGGCCAGGGTCTCCAGCGTGGCGCGGGTGTACTTGGTCTGGCGTTCGGTCCACAGACGCGCCACCCATGCGTGCACGTCGGCCTTGACCTGGTAGCGCCAGCCGGAAGCCAGTTCGACCAGTTCCACGCCACGTTGGGCGCATTCGGCCTGCAGCGATTCCAGCGCCTGGGGGATGCTGCCGTCGGGCGCGGGTTCGTCCAGCGGGAACAGTGCCTGCAGCTGCACCACGGTCAGCGGCTGGTTGGCGGCGAGCAGGGCCGCCTCGACGATGCGTTTGATGAGTTGTTGATCCATGAAGTCTTGTTCGTCAGCGGTGTGGTTTTCGCGGCCGTTGCCGCGAATGCGGGAACCGGGGCGCTTTTTTGCCAGTGGTGCGTGGAAGTGCTCGTCGTTATTCCAGGAACCCGTGAGAACCGGGCGTGTTGCCGGCATGGGCTGTAATCCCGGCGGGTTCCCGCCTTCTCGGCCATGACAGGCGAAACGCAGAGCGTCCTATCGCTCCGCATCGTCGTTGGCCGCGCCGTCGTCCTCGTCGAACTCGCTCGACAGCTCCAGCGCGGCGATGTCGCCGTCGCGGGTGGCCAGCGACTTGAGGTAGATCGGGCCGAGCGCGACTTCCTGCACGATCTCGAGCAGGCGTTCCTTGGCCAGTTCCAGGATCGACAGGAAGGTGACCACCACGCCGAGCCGGCCTTCGCGGGCCTCGAACAGCGACTCGAAGCGGTGGAAGCTGCCGTCCTCAAGCCGGGTCAGCAGCTCGCCCATGCGCTGGCGCACGCTGAGCGCGTCGCGCTTGATCGCGTGGCCGGTGAAGAGCTCGGCGCGCTTGAGCACGTCGTGCAGTGCCAGCAGCATCTCGCGCAGGTCGACCGGCGGCGGCAGCCTGACGCTGGCGCGGTCGGGCACAAACGCGGCGGCCGGCGTGGTGTCGCGGTCCTGGCGGGGCAGGGCGTCGAGGTCTTCGGCGGCCTGCTTGAAGCGTTCGTACTCCTGCAGGCGCCGGACCAGGTCGGCGCGCGGGTCGTCCTCCAGCGCTTCGTCCTCGGTCGAGCGCGGCAGCAGCATCCGCGACTTGATCTCGGCCAGGATCGCGGCCATGACCAGGTACTCGGCAGCCAGTTCGAAGCGCAGGTCCTGCATCACCCCGATGTAGTCGACGTACTGCCGGGTGATCTCCGCGACCGGGATATCGAGGATGTCCAGGTTCTGGCGCCGGATCAGGTACAGCAGCAGGTCCAGCGGACCCTCGAACGCATCGAGGATGACTTCCAGCGCGTCCGGCGGGATGTACAGGTCCTGCGGGATCTGCAGCACGGCCTGGCCATGCACCACCGCCAGCGGCATTTCCTGCTGCTGCGGGTGCAAGGCCGCCTGGTGTTGCACAGGCACGGCGGACGCGGTGTCTTCGGTCATGCGGTTCGCAGCCCCCTTGGGCCACATGATGGGCGTTGGCGCGCGGCGGGGCCGCGGCCGGTTTGCAGCATTGCGGCGATGGGAGTCGCCAGTTCGAAGCGGATGGCAGCCGGACGCCAATGTGCGGCTCGCGCCGCGCGGTGTCGCGGCGTGGGACGGTGGAAGGTCGTCGGACTGGACCGGTGGGAACAGCGGGTCGGGCGTCCGGGGACGGGCCGCTGCAGGATCCCGGTCATGAAACCGGAAGCCAGAGTACGGTCTCGCACAGATCGTGTCCAGCGCGTGGCTGAATGCAGGCAGCTACAATTCGAAGCCTCCTCCAGCCCAAGGGAAACGCACCGCATGTGGTACGCGATCGAAGGCCATGACGGCAGCGACGTGCTGGCGCGGCGCAAGCAGGCCCGCCCCGAGCACCTGGCGCGGCTGGCCGCCCTGCGCGACGCCGGCCGCCTGCTGGTGGCCGGTCCGTGCCCGGCCATCGATGCGCTGGATCCGGGGCCGGCCGGTTTCAGCGGCAGCATCGTGATCGCCGAATTCGGATCGCTGGAACAGGCGCGTGCCTGGGCCGACGCCGATCCCTACGTCGCCGCCGGCGTCTACGCCCGGGTCGACGTGCGCCCCTTCAACGCGGTGCTGCCGTGACGGCCGCGGGGCCGCTGCCGCGCGACCGGCGCGTCGCCGCCATCCGCGCAGCCCTGCAGGCGGCGTTCGCGCCGACCGCGCTTGAAGTACGCGACGACAGCCATCGCCACGCCGGCCATGCCGGTGCCCAGGACGGACGCGGGCACTTCGACGTGGAGATCGCCAGCGAGGCGTTTGCCGGCCTGTCGCCCCTGGCCCGGCACCGTGCGGTCTATGACGCGCTCGGTGACCTGATGGTCACCGACATCCACGCCTTGTCCATCCGCGCGCGAACGCCGGCAGGCGATTGACTCACGGCAGCGGTGACTGCTGCGTTGCAGCATCCGAAAAGCCTGTTTTTGCGGCGTATCGCGACCCGGCGGAACCAAGGCACGCTGCCGTTACATCGGCTTTACATTGATCGATGGAAACGATTACAGTCCGCCGCAGTGAACCGGCGCGGGAGGGCGGGTGAGCGTCACGATCAAAGACGTCGCGAAGCAGGCGAACGTATCCGTGGCGACGGTCTCGCGGGCCCTCAACGGCCATGAGAACGTGGCCGAGGCCGTGCGCGAGCGCGTGCTCAGCGTCGCCAACGAGCTGCGCTACAGCCCGCACCACGCTGCGCGCAGCCTCAGCAGCCGCCGCACCCACACCATAGGCGTGGTGCTGCCGGACCTGTACGGGGAGTTCTTCTCGGAGCTGATGCGCGGGATCGACCAGGGCGCCCGCGAGCGCGGCCTGCACCTGCTGGTCTCCAGCTACCACGGCAACCCGGCCGAACAGGGTGCGGCCTTGCGCGCCATGCGCGGGCGAGTCGACGGCCTGCTTGTCATGTCGCCGTTCGTGGGCGACACCGGAATGGTGCGCGACAACCTCAGTCCCGGGATGCCGGCGGTGCTGATGAACAGCAGCGTCGCCGAAACCGGCCTGCGGGCGGTCAGCATCGACAACTACGGGGGCGCACGCGAAATGGTGCGGCACCTGGTGGCCGCGGGCCATCGCCGGATCGCCTTCATCGCCGGCCCGGACAACAATTTCGACGCCTCCGAGCGCCTGCGCGGCTACCGCGACGAGCTCGCCGCGAGCCTGCCCGATGCGCGGCCGTGGATCCTCGAAGGCGACTTCCACGAGGCCTCCGGCCATCGTGCCGGCGGCGAACTGCTGGTCGGTCCCGAGCGGCCGGACGCGGTGTTTGCTGCCAACGACATGATGGCGCTGGGCTGCCTGTTTGCGCTCAACCACGCCGGCGTCCAGGTGCCGCGCGACATCGCGATTGCCGGTTTCGACGATATCCCCCTTGCACGCTACGTGCACCCGTCGCTGACCACGATGCGCGTGGACATCGCCGCGCTCGGCGGCCGTGCGCTGCACATGCTGCTCGACAGCATTGCCGGGACACGGGCGGAGCCGGGCGATGGCATGGAGCAGGGGGAACCACTGGTTCCGGGATTGATGGTGCGTGACTCCAGCGTCGCCGGAGCAGGAGGAAGCATGGCGCGCGCGTCCGCCGCTGCCGCCGAGGCCTGAAACGGCAGGCGGCATCTGGACGCAGAAATCACGGCAACTACAAAAAGATCATCGTTGGCAGATGTCCCACATTGACCGGCCCTGGGAGGGGAGACGTCATGAAGTCCACGCATCGTTCCACACGCAGACACAACCGCACGCTGCTGGCCTGCGCGCTGGCCAGCTGCATGCTGCTGGCCGCGCCGCAGGTCCTGGCGCAATCCACCTCGGCCACGATCCGCGGCCAGGTGTCCGCCGACTCGACCCCCGCGGGCGGCGCCACCGTGAAGGCAACCAACCTGGCCACGGGCCTGACGCGCAGCGTGCAGAGCTCGGGCAGCGGCAGCTACTCGCTCGGCGGCTTGCCACCGGGCACTTACCGGCTGGATGTCACGGCCAACGGCCAGACGAACACGCAGAACATCACCCTGCAGGTCGGCCAGACCGCGACCTTGAATCTCGGCGTCGGCGGCGTTGCCGAAACCGCGCCGGCGGGCGAGGCGACCACGCTGGAAGCGGTGCACGTCACGGCGCCGCTGGCGGTGGAGACCAAGACCTCCGAAGTCGCGACTTACGTGTCGCAGAAGCAGATCGAGGCGCTGCCGCAGGCCTCGCGCAACTTCCTGGCCTTCGCCGACACCGTGCCCGGCATGATCTTCGAGACCGCTGCGAACGGATCCAGCAAGCTGCGCAGCGGCGCGCAGAACTCGAATGGCATCAACGTCTTCATCGATGGCGTCGGCCAGAAGAACTATGTACTCAAGGGCGGCGTGAGCGGCCAGGACTCTTCCAGCGGCAGTCCGTTCCCACAGCTCGCGATCGGCGAGTACAAGGTCATCACGTCCAACTACAAGGCCGAATACGACCAGATCAGCAGCGCGGCGGTCACGGCGGTGACGAAGTCGGGTACCAATGAGTTTTCCGGGGACTTCTTCTGGGACCGCACCAGCGATGGGTGGCGAGACCCGACTTTCTCGGAGGAAATGCGCGGCAGCAAGGTGCCCTCGAGTGAAGAACAGTACGGCGCGGCACTCGGCGGGCCGATCATCCCCGACCGCCTGTTCTTCTTTGCGACCTACGAGCGCAAGGAGATCAATCGCCCGCGTGAGATCCGGTTGGGAACGAGCAACTTCGACCCGGCCTACATCACGCCGGAAATCCTGTCCTACCTTGGCTCGGCCAACGCCGCCTTCGAGCAGGACAACTACTTCGGCAAGCTGACGTGGCAGGCCAGCGACGATCACCTGATCGAGCTGTCGGCCAAGAGGCGCGAAGAGAATGAAGTCACCAACGTGGGCGACGGCCCCAACGTGCCCTCGTACGGAACGAGGAAGGCCAACGACAGCACTCGCGTCGACCTGCGCTGGCAGTGGAGTGGTGACACTTGGCTCAACGACCTGCACCTGACGTCGGAAGATGACTTCTGGAGCCCGCGTCCGATCACCATCGGCCCGGGCAAGTCGATCCGCTCCACGCTGAGCAACTTCAACGACGGCGATACGCTGCTGAATATCGGCGGCGGGCCCGATTACCAGGACAAGGGCCAGAAGGGCCAATCCCTGCAGGACGACTTCACCTTCACCGGGTTCGACAGCCACACGATCAAGGCCGGCATCAAGTACAAGTCGGTCAAGATCAACGCATTCGAGCAGCAGCCATACAACCCGTTGTTCCGCTATGACCTCGCCGAGAACATCGACGACGGACGGACGGCCATCGCGGACTTCCTCCCGTGGCGGGTGGAATTCGGCGCGCCGCTGCCGGGCGTCGGTGATCGCGATGTCGAATCGCGCAACAAGCAGTACGGGATCTACATCCAGGACGACTGGGCCGTCACCGAAAAGCTGATGCTGAACCTGGGCGTCCGCTACGACTTCGAGAAGACGCCCGGTTTCGAGAACTACGTGACCGATCCGACGCTGGTCGCTGCGTTGCGGAACTGGAGCAACATCCACGGACCGAACGTGGACTACGACATCGAGGACTACATCAGCAATGGCAGCAACCGCGACGCCGACAAGAACAATTGGGCACCGCGGCTGGGTTTCTCGTACGACCTGTTCGGCGACCAGCGCCACGTGATCTTCGGCGGTGCCGGCCGTTCCTACGACCGCAACCTGTTCGACTACCTGGCGCTCGAGCAATCGAAGAGCACGTTCCCGCGCTACACGTACTTCTTCGGCACCACCGACCACCCCTGCGCCGCGGGCGCCGCGAACTGCGTGGCGTGGGATCCGGCCTACTATGACGTGGCGAACCTGTATTCGCTGGTGGCGGCCAATCCCAACCTCGGTTCCGAGGTCAACATGATCAAGAACGACCTGGAGACGCCGTACTCGGACCAGTTCAGCCTGGGCATGCGCAACACCTTCACCGTGTGGGAACACGACTGGAATACTTCGGCGGCGATTGCGCATGTCAGGAGTTACGACGGCATCGTGTTCTCGCTGGGGAATCGCTGGCCGGATGGCAGCTTCCGGGATCCGGCCAAGCCGGGTGCGACCTGGGGCAGCCAGCCGTGGGGCTTCCCGATCCCCGGATACGGCACGCTGATCCTCGCCGAGAACGGGATCGAAACCAGGCTCAACCAGTTCCTGCTGTCGATCGAGAAGCCGTATACCAACTCTTCGCCCTGGGGCGTGACGATCGCCTACACCTACAGTGATGCCGAGGAGAACCGCCTCAACGCGGCGAACAGCGACGAGCACTACAACTTCGACTATCCCAACCTCGATGGACTGCCGTTCATCACTTCGGTCGGAATCCCGAAGCACCGCCTGGTCGCGACCGGATTCGGCGACTTCTGGGGGATGACGTTCTCGAGCAAGCTCACGCTTGCCAGTCCCAACCCGAAGGATTCAACGAACTGCTACAACACGACGAGCACCGATAATTGCTACTTCGACTCCTTCATCCCGGACGGGACGATCGGATTCAAGCAGCTCGATGTTGCGCTCCAGAAGACCTGGAACACGGGTACCGACCTGGAGTTCTATGTCCGCGGCGACGTGTTCAACGTGTTCAACTGGAAGAACTACACCGACTACGACACCTGGCGTGGCGTACCCGGCAACGCGAACCCGAACTTCGGGAACCGGAACGGCGTTGGCACGGTCTGGCCGCCGCGGATGTTCAAGTTGTCGTTCGGCCTCCACTGGTAAACCCATCGCCGGCCACGCACGCATGCGTGGCCGGCCTTCATCCGACCTGATCGAGGTACTGGCCCCCGATGTTCCGCCGCAGTTTCTCCGCAATCTTCTACCTGCCCGTTTGCCTGTTGCTGGTCCTGTCGGCATGCAAGAAGATCGAAGAGCCCGAGCGGTCACCGCCGCCACAGCAATCACCCGCATCGGAACCCGCGGTGCCCGTGGCCGACCGGCCGGCGCCGGAGCCGGAAACCGCCGGCCAGCCCGCGCTGCCGCCGCTGTTCAAGGACATCGAGAAGCGCACGTTCCAGTTCTTCTGGGACACCACCAACGAAGTCAACGGGATGACGCCGGACCGCTTCCCGTCGCGGCCGTTCGCGTCCATCGCGGCGATCGGGTTCGCGCTGACCGCGTATCCGATCGGCATCGAGAACGGGTGGGTGAGCCGGCGCCAGGCGGTCGACCGCACCTTGACCACGCTGGAATTCCTGCGTGACGCGAAGATGGGGCCGCAGAAGGAAGGCACCTCGGGCCACCGCGGTTTCTACTACCACTTCCTCGACATGCAGAAGGGCCAGCGCTACGAGCCGTGGGTGGAGCTGTCGAGCGTGGATACGGCGCTGATGATGATGGGCGTGCTGTTCACGCGCGGCTACTACGACCATGACGACCCGCGCGAGGCGGAAATCCGGAAGATCGCCGACGAGTTGTACCGGCGCGTCGACTGGCCCTGGCTGCAGGTGCGCTCGCCGCTGATCTCGATGGGCTGGTATCCGGAAACCGGATTCATCGAGCACGACTGGGAAGGCTACAACGAGGCCATGCTGGTCTACATCCTGGCGCTGGGTTCGCCCACGCACCCGATCGAGCCGGACGCCTGGGCCGCGTGGACCAGCACCTACGACCGCGGCTGGGGCCAGTTCGAAGGCCAGGAGTACCTGAGCTTCGCGCCGCAGTTCGGCCACCAGTACAGCGAGGTGTGGATCGACTTCCGCGGCATCCAGGACGAGTACATGCGCGCGCGCGGCATCGACTACTTCGAGAACAGCCGCCGCGCGACGCTGGCGCAGCGCACCTACGCCATCGAGAACCCGATGAAGTGGAAGGGCTACGACGAGAACGTCTGGGGGCTGACCGCTTCGGACGGGCCGCAGCGCACGACGCAGCTGTACAACGGCGAGGAGCGCGAGTTCCGCCACTACAGCGCCCGCGGCGCGGGCCTGCGCGATGCCTATGACGACGGCACCATCGCGCCGACCGCGGCGCTCGGTTCGCTGGTGTTCGCGCCGGAGGTGGTGATTCCGGCGGCGGTGGAGATGCACGAGCGATACGGCGACTTCCTGTACTCGAGCTACGGCTTCCTCGACTCCTTCAACCCCAGTTTCGACTACGACATCCCGCTCAAGACTGGCCGCCTGGTGCCGGGCAAGGGCTGGGTGGCGAGCGATTACATCGGCATCGACCAGGGCCCGATCCTGGCCATGATCGCCAACTATCGCAACGAGTTCGTGTGGAACGTCATCAAGCGCGACCCCTACGTCCGCCTCGGCCTGGAACGCGCGGGTTTCACCGGAGGCTGGCTGGAGGCGGGCAAGGACGGGACGCAGGCGGAAGCGGAGCCGGGCGCAAGGACGCCCGCGCAGGATGTCGGCGGCAAACCCGGCAGCCACGCGCCGGCGCCGGTGAGGCCGCCGCTCAAGGCGCCGCCCGCGCCGCAACCGAACCTGCAATCGCTGCGGATACACTGCCAACATGCGCCAAGCCAAGCCATCGCCACGACGCTGCATCCCTCATGCGCCGCGGATGCTGGCCGGCTGGCGCGCGCTCGGATGCCTGCTGGCCATCGTGCTGCTGTCGGCCTGCGCACGGCAGCAGGCGCCGGCGCGCGAGACCATCACGTTCTGGGTCATGGGCTTCGAGGGCGAGCAGGTCGCGCGACTGCTGCCGGAGTTCGAGCGGCGTAATCCCGGCATCCGTGTCGAACTGCAGCAGATGCCGGTGCTGTCGGCGCACGAGAAGCTGCTGACCGCGTTCGC
Source organism: Luteimonas mephitis DSM 12574 (assembly GCF_000422305.1). Classification (GTDB taxonomy): domain Bacteria; phylum Pseudomonadota; class Gammaproteobacteria; order Xanthomonadales; family Xanthomonadaceae; genus Luteimonas; species Luteimonas mephitis. The sequence continues at coordinate 256,989 of NZ_AULN01000014.1, forward strand.
CGGCGATTCGTTGCCGGACGTCACTCCGCTGGGCAACACCTGGATCCCTGAATTCGCGCTGCTTGGCGCGCTGGCGCCGCTCGACGACCGGATCGCCGCCACGCCCGGGTTCGACGTCGCCGACTATTACGCGGGTGCCTGGGACAGCGGCGTCATCGATGGCGTCACCTATGCCGTGCCTTGGTACGTGGAAACACGCTTGCCGTTCTACCGCGTCGACCTGTTGCACGAAGCCGGGATCGACGGGCCTCCGACCGACTGGGACGAATGGCGCACGGCGATGGCCGCGGTCAAGCGCGAGGTCGGGCCGAAGCGCTACGCGATCCTGCTTCCGCTCAACGAGTTCGAGCCGCTGCTCAACCTCGCCATCCACGATCCGCTGCTGCGCGACGGCGGCCGCTACGGCAATTTCCGCAGCGCGGGGTTCAGGCGCACGCTGGCGTTCTACAAGGAAATCTTCGACAAGGACTGGGCGCCGAGGGTCGGCAATACCGCGATCTCCAATGTCTGGGACGAGTTCGGCAAGGGCTACTACACGTTCTACATCAACGGTCCCTGGAACATCGCCGAGTTCAGGAAACGCCTGCCGCCCGAGCTGGCCGGCACCTGGATGACGATGCCGCTGCCGGGGCCCGACGGGCCGGGCGCGTCGGTGGCCGGCGGCACCAGTTTCGTGGTGTTCCGCAAGTCGGCGCACAAGGAAGCCGCGTGGAAGCTGGTTGCGTACCTGTCCGATCCGGCGGTGCAGGTGAAGTTCCACGGCATGACCGGGAACCTGCCGCCGAGGCGCTCGCCATGGAAGAATCCGGCGCTTGCGAACGACCCGTATGCGCGCGCGTTCCGCGACCAGCTCGAACGCGCGGTCTCGACACCCAAGGTGCCGGAATGGGAGCGCATCGCGACGGAACTGAAGCTGGTGGGTGAACTGGTCGCCAACGACCGCATGAGCGTCGACGAAGCGGCCGTGGAGCTGGACCGCCGCACCGATGCGATCCTGGAAAAGCGGCGATGGATGCTCGACCAGGGCAACGGCCACGCGGTGACCGGAGCGATGCCGTGACGCGTTCGCTCGCAGGCTGGACCTTCGCCGCGCCGGCGCTGCTGGTGATCGTGGTGTTCTTCTTCCTGCCGGTGCTCGCCGCGCTCGCGCTGAGCGTCACCGACTTCGACATCTACGCGCTGGCCGATATCGACAACCTGCGCTTCGTCGCTCTCGACAACTACATCGGCCTGCTGCACAACCCGCTGTTCTGGAAGACGCTGGGCAACACGCTGTACTTCGTGATCGTCGGCGTGCCGCTGTCGATCGTGGTGTCGCTGGGCGCCGCGCTGCTGCTGCATTCGAAGCTCGGACGCTTCAAGGGCTTCTATCGCACCGCGTTCTTCGCCCCGGTGGTGACCACCGTGGTGGCGGTGGCGGTGATCTGGCGCTACCTGTTCCATACCCGCTACGGGCTGGTGAACTGGGGCCTGTCGTCGATCGGCATCGAACCGGTCGACTGGCTCGGCGACCCACGCTGGGCAATGCCGACGATCATCCTGTTCGCGGTGTGGAAGAACTTCGGCTACAACATGATCATCTTCCTCGCCGGGCTGCAGTCGATCCCGGAAGATCTATACGAAGCCGCGCGCATCGACGGTGCCGGTGTATGGCGGCAGTTCCGCCACGTCACCCTGCCGATGCTGGGGCCGGTGCTGCTGCTGGTCGGCATCCTGACCATGTCCGGCTACTTCCAGCTGTTCGCCGAGCCCTACGTGATGACCCAGGGCGGGCCGCTGGAAAGCACCAAGAGCGTGCTGTACCTGATGTACGACGAGGGCTTCAAGTGGTGGAACCTGGGCAACGCGTCGGCGGTGGCGTTCCTGCTGTTCGTGCTGATGGTTGCGGTGACCAGCGGGCTGCTGTGGTTCGCGCGCAGGAAGGGCGTGGAATGAAGCGTCCCCTTGCGACCGCCGTGGTCAACGGACTCCTGATCGCGCTGGCCGTGATCAGCCTGGCGCCGCTGCTGTGGATGCTGTCGGTCTCGTTCATGCAGACCGGCGAAGCGGCGCATTTCCCGCCGCCGCTGCTGCCCGCCGCGCCCACGCTGGGCAACTACCACGAGCTGTTCGCCAAGGCGGGCATGGGCCGTTACCTGTTCAACAGCTTCCTGGTCTCGGCCTGCGTGACGCTGCTGGCGCTGCTGTTCAACACCATGGCCGGCTACGCGTTCGCGAAGCTGAAGTTCCGCGGACGCGAGCGGGTGTTCCGGCTGCTGCTGGCGGCGCTGGTGATCCCGGCGCAGGTGGCGATGATGCCGCTGTTCCTGTTGCTCAAGCAGATGGGGCTGGTGAACACCTACATGGGCGCGATCGTGCCGGGCATGGCGACGATCTTCGGCATCTTCCTGGTGCGGCAGTATGCGCGTTCGATCCCCGACGAGCTGCTCGAAGCCGCGCGCATCGACGGCGCCGGCGAGATGCGGATCTTCTTCCAGATCGTGCTGCCGGCGCTCAAACCGATCATCGTCACCCTGGCGATCTTCAGCTTCATGGCGGCGTGGAACGACTTCATGTGGCCGCTGATCGTGCTCAGCGACCAGGGCCTGCAGACCCTGCCGGTGGCGCTGGCCTCGCTGTCGCGCGAGCACGTGCAGGACAACGAACTGATGATGGCCGGCTCGGTGGTGACCATCGTGCCGGTGCTGCTGCTGTTCCTGGCGCTGCAGCGGCACTACATCCAGGGTTTGCTGCTCGGGAGCGTGAAGGGGTGAGCCATCGCGCTTGCGAAACATCGGTTCGCGCGATGGCGAACGCACCGCCATGGCCGGGCCGGGCGTTCCGGAGCCTGCGAGGTCGCGCCATGGATGGCCAAACCGATACCAATTGAGCGAGATCCAATCAATGCCCAGCATCCCCACGCCGTCATTTCCGCGCAGGCGGAGTTTTCAACCGGCGAATGTCTTGCCATCCACGGACCTTGCTTTGACGGCATCTGTTCGAGAACAGCAACGTCCCTGGATCCCCGCCTGCGCGGGGATGACGATTGGGAAGGTCATTCTGATTCTTTGCACGCTCGTGTTTGCCCCCGCAAACGCCCAGGAGGTCCTGGGCGAGCCGCGGCTGCTCGACGGTTTCGAAGACGCCACTCCCTGGCGCGTGGTCACCTCCAACCAGGTCAGCGGCAAGCTGCGCGTGGTCGACGGCACGCAGGGCAGGGCGCTGTGCCTGGATTACGATTTCAATGGCGTCTCCGGCTACGCCGGCATCCAGCGCGACCTGCCGATCGACTACCCGGACAACTACGCGTTCGCGTTCGAGATGCGCGGCGACTCGCCCCACAACGACCTGGAGATGAAGTTCGTCGATGCCAGCGGCGACAACGTCTGGCGGGTGAAGCGGGATGCCTATCGGTTCCCCGCGCAATGGACGCCGGTGCGTTACAAGAAGCGCCACATCGACAAGGCCTGGGGGCCGAGTCCGGACCGGGTGCTGCGCCACAGCGCGAAGCTGGAGTTCGTGGTCGCCAACCGGGTCGGCGGGAAGGGCTCGGTCTGCTTCGACGCATTGCGGATGGAGCAGCTGGCAGCGGCCGACGACAGCCCGTTGGACGCGACTTCGACTGCCCCGGCAGGCAATGCATCGGCGGCCGTCGATGGCGATCCGCGGACGGCGTGGGAAACGCGCGATGGTGGGCGCCTGGTGCTGGACCTGGGCAGCGTGCGCGAGTTCGGCGGACTGACCCTGCATTGGGGCGAGGGCGCGCAGGCGTCGCGCTACGCGGTGCAGTTGTCCGCGGACGGCAAGACCTTCCGCGACGTGCGCCAGGTGACGCAGGGCAACGGCGGCACGGACTGGATCGCGCTGCCGGAGTCGGAGGCGCGCTACGTCGGCATCGTGGTGCAGGGCGGGCCGGGGCAGGCGCGTCGACTGCAGGAGGCCAGGGTCGAGCCGCTGTCGTACGCGGCCACGCCCAACGACTTCATCCGCTCCGTGGCCGCCCAGTCGCCGCGGGGGCTGTTTCCGCGCGGCTTCAGCGGCGAACAGCCGTACTGGACGATCGTCGGCGTTGACGGCGGCAGCGACCAGGGGCTGATCGGCGAGGATGGTGCCGTCGAGGTCTCGCGTGGAGGCTTCCGCATCGAGCCGTTCGTGCTGCTGGGAGACAGGCTGGTCGGTTGGGCTGACGTGGAAGCGTCCCAGTCCCTGCAGGACGGCTACCTGCCGATTCCGAGCGTGGCGTGGACGCATCCGGGCTTCGCACTGCACGTCACCGCGTTCGCCCACGGCAACGCAGGCCGGGCGCAACTGGTTGCGCGTTACCGGCTGGAGAACACCACCGACCGGCCGCAGGCGTACACGCTGGCGCTTGCGGTGCGACCGCTGCAGGTCAATCCGCCAAGCCAGTTCCTGAGCACGGTCGGCGGCGTCAGTCGCATCGACAGTCTTTCGATCGGCCCCCGCGTCATCGAAGTCAACGGCCGGCCGCGGCTGTTCGCGCGGCAGCCGCCGGACGCACGCTTCGCAAGCAGCTTCGACGGCGGCATGGCCGCCAGCCTGCTGGATGCCGGTACCCGGCCGGGCGCAACCGTTGCGAATGATCCCGAAGGCCTCGCCTCCGGCGCGCTGCTTTACGAAGCCAGGCTCGAGCCGGGGGAGTCGCGCGAAGTGGACCTGCTGGCACCGCTGATCGGTGGGGCGCCACCATCGAGCGACGACTGGCACGCGGCGGCGTGGCAGGACGAGACGGCGCGCGAATGGCGGCAGAAGCTCGACCTGGTCCGCATCCAGGTGCCGCAGGCGGGCCAGGGGCTGGCCGACACCCTGCGCACCGCCACCGCGCACATGCTGATCTCGCGCGTCGGCCCGAGACTGCAGCCGGGTACCCGCTCATACGCGCGCAGCTGGATCCGCGACGGCGCGATGATCTCCGAAGGCCTGCTGCGGATGGGGCGCACCGACGCGGTACGCGAGTACGTGGACTGGTATGCGCCGTACCAGTTCAGGGACGGCATGGTGCCGTGCTGCGTCGACGACCGCGGCAGCGATCCGGTACCGGAAAACGACAGCCACGGCGAACTGATCTTCAACATCGCCGAGCTGTACCGCTACGACGGCGACAAGGCGTTCCTGGGAAAGATGTGGCCGCACGTGCTCGCCGCGTTCGAGTACATGGAAAAGCTGCGCCTGAGCGAGCGCACCGAAGCCAACCGCGTCAGGAACCCGGCGTTCTACGGACTGATGCCGGTGTCGATCAGCCACGAGGGCTATTCGGCCAAGCCGATGCATTCGTACTGGGACGACTTCTGGGCGCTGCGTGGCTACAAGGATGCGGTGGAGATCGCGCAGGCGCTTGGCAAGGACGACGAAGCGCGGCGGATGGCGGCTTCGCGCGACCAGTTCCACGCCGACCTCCAGGCCTCCCTGTTCGCGGCGGTGGCGCAGCACGACATCGACTACCTGCCGGGCGCTGCCGAACTGGGCGATTTCGACCCGACTTCCACCACGATGGCGTTGGCGCTCGACTTGGGGCCCGTGGGAGCGCCTGGCGACTGGCTGCACTATGCCGGGCTGCTGCACGGCACCTTCGAGCGCTACTGGCGCGAGTTCCGCCAGCGCGAAACCGGCCAGCGCGAATGGAAGGACTACACACCGTACGAGTGGCGCAACGTCTCGGCCTTCGTGCGCCTGGGCTGGCGCGAGCGGGCATGGGACGCGACGCAGTTCTTCTTCAAGGATCGCGCGCCGCAGGCTTGGAACCAGTGGGCCGAAGTGGTCTCGAGCACGCCGCGCAAGCCGTTCTTCGTCGGCGACCTGCCGCATGCCTGGGTGGCATCGGATTTCGTGCGCTCGGCGCTGGACATGTTCGCCTACGCGCGCGAGTTCGACGACAGCATCGAACTGGCGGCGGGAATTCCGATCGACTGGTTCCAGGGCAAGGGCGTGGCGATCCACGGACTGCGCACGTCGCAAGGCACGCTGGGATACTCGCTGCGACGCGACGGCAACCAGCTGCGGCTGGATATCGATGCGGATACCGGGCTGCCGACCGGCGGGCTCGTGTTTTCGTGGCCTTACTCCGGCAAGCCGGGCAAGGCGACAGTGAATGGCGAGCCCGTGCGCTGGCAGGGCCAGGAGTCGGGATTCACTCCCGCGCTGCGCATCCATGCCGTGCCCGCGAAGCTCACCATCCAGGTCGAGTAAACGTAACTGAACCCGCTCCCCCAATCACGGACACCAGTGCACCCGCAGCCGCGCGCCCGGCGTGGTGAAGGCGAGGCGGATCGGGAGTTCCAGCGGGTCGGTGCCGTCCATCGCGCGTTCGAACACGCGGCGCTTGTGCTCGCCGCGGATCAACAGCAGCCGCATGCGCGAAGGCGCGAGCCCGGCCGGCGTCAGGCTGATGCGGCGAGGCCAGGGGCCGGCGCCGGGACAGCCTGTGGCATCGACGGAGACGTAGGCCTTGGCGCTGGCGAGCAGCTGGTCCAGCCCGCGCAGGCCGGGGAACAGCGATGCGGTGTGGCCATCGTCGCCCATGCCGAGCACCACCGCGTCGGCGGCCTGGTTGGCGTGCAGGTTGGCCGTGGCCACGGCTTCCTCGATGCTGCGGCCGGGGCGCGTCAACGTCTCGAAGCGCGCGTTGGCCGCCTTGTCGTGCAGCAGCGTGCTGCGCACGAGGTGGGAATTGCTGTCGGGGTCGTCCGGCCGCAGCCAGCGTTCGTCGACGAGGGCGACGTCGATCCGCTGCCAGTCCAGCGGCGCGCGCGCCAGCGCTTCGTAAACCGGGCCTGGCGTCGAGCCGCCCGACAGCAGCAACCGTGCGCGCGGACGCTGTTCCAGTGCGCGCCGCAGTTCGCCGGCCAGGATGACGGCGCTGGCCCAGGCCCACTGCTCCGCGCTCTGGTAGGACAGGAAATGCACGCGCGAGCCCTTGATTTCCATGTCCGGCCGGTGGTCGTCGTGCTCGATCATGTCGTGGTCATAGTCGTCGCGCCCGATTGCCGTGCAATGACCGCACAGCCGAGCAGGCCGGCGTGCGGATGCAACACTGCCATCGATGGTACCCGAGCCATGTTCGGCGAGAACCGTCCCTTGTGCTCGAATCGCTGGCGGAAGCCGGAGTGCTGCAGTGCATGCAGCATCTTCGGGACCACGCCGCCGGCCAGGAACACGCCGTCCCAGGCGCCGGTGGTCAAGACCAGGTCGCCGGCGATGGCGCCGAATACCGCGCAGAAAACGTCGACCGCGCGCATGCAGCGGACGTCGCCTGATTCCGCGCCGGCGGTGATGTCCGCCGGCTGCATGGGGCCCGGGTCGACGCCGGCGATTTCGCTCAGGGCGCGATGGATGTTGACCAGCCCGGGCCCGCAGACGAGGCGCTCGTTGGAAACCCGCCCGAACTGCGCAGACAGTCGCTCGAGGATGGCGATCTCCTCAGGTGTCCCGGGCGGGAAGCTGACGTGGCCGCCTTCGGTTTCGAGCGGCCAGCAACGGCCATCGCGCACCACCAGGATGCCGACGCCCAGGCCCGTACCGGGGCCCATGACGGCGTAGATGCGATCAACCGGCGTGGTGTCCGGACTCCAGGTCGCGCCGCCAACGGCGACCACTTCGCCTTCGCGCAGCGCCGGGATCGCCATCGATTGCGCGGCGAAATCATTGACCAGGCGCAGGGCGGAGAAACCAAGCATCTCGCGGATGCGCGGCGCGGAAATCACCCACGGGTGGTTGGTGATGCGGGCGTGCCCGCCCTCGACGCGCCCGGCCACGGCGAACACGCCGCCGCGGACCGGTTCGCCGCCGGCCATCGCGCTGCCGCCATCGGCGAGGTAGCGCTGTGCGGCATCGCCCAGCGAGGGGAAGTCGGCGACGGCGTACTCGATCACGCTGTCTTCGCGCAGCGGCATCCGCGCCGCAGTATCGGCCAGCGCGAATCGCGCGTTCGTGCCGCCGATGTCGGCGAGCAGCACGTGCTGGCCGATGTCGCTCACGCGGCCGGTTTCCCGGTCTGTTTCCCGCCCTGCTTCCGCTGCCCCCTGGTTGAAAGGGTCACCGGCAGGAAGTCCGAGGCCGCGGCCGGTCCCCAGGAGCCGGCGGGGTAATTGTGCACCGGCGTCGCGGCCTCCTGCCACGCGCTGCTGACGCTGTCGATCCAGCCCCACGCCGCCTCGACTTCATCGTCGCGCACGAACAGCGTCTGGTCGCCCTTGAGTGCGTCTACCAGCAGTCGCTCGTGGGCGATGCGACGAGCGGGCGTCGGCGACATCGACAGGTCCAGCGACATCGGCTGCAGCTCGGTCGCACCCCATTCCGGCGCCGCCAGGCTGCCCATCAGTCCGAGTTCGATCGTCTCCTCCGGCTGCAGGCGCATGCGCAGGCGGTTGGGCCGCGCGCGTTCGCGGTCGGGGCGTTCGAATACCCAGTGCGAGACCGGCTTGAACGACACCACCACCTCGGTGGTGCGCGAGGGCATGCGCTTGCCGGTGACCAGGCGGAACGGCACGCCGGCCCAGCGCCAGTTGTCGATGTACGCGCGCAGGGCGACGAACGTCTCGACGTCGCTGTCGTGGGTGAAGCCGTTGACCGCCTCGCCCTCGACCACGCCGGTGTCGTAGCGCCCGCGCACGCTGTCGATGGCCACGTCCCTTGCCGTCATCGGCCGCAGCGCGCGCAGGACCTTGGTCTTCTCGTCGCGGACGGTGTTGGCGCTCAGCTCCGACGGCGGCTCCATGGCGACCAGCGCCAGCAGCTGCAGCATGTGGTTCTGCACCATGTCGCGCAGCGCGCCGTAGTTGGCGTAGTAGCCCTCGCGTCCGTCGACGCCGGCGGTCTCGGCGACCAGGATGTCCACCGAGGCGATCCAGCGGTGCTGCCACACCGCTTCCATCAGCGTGTTGCCGAAGCGCAGCGCCAGCAGGTTCTGCACCGGCGCCTTGCCCAGGTAATGGTCGATGCGGAAGATCCGGGATTCGTCGAGCGCCGAGCCCAGCGTGGCGTTGATCGCGCAGGCGCTGGCCAGGTCGCGGCCGATCGGCTTTTCCAGCACCAGCCGCGACTGCCCTTCGAGCAGCCCGGCGGCCTTCAGCCCGCGGCAGGCGGGTACGAACAGATCGGGTGGCGTCGACAGGTAGCTGACGCTGGGCCGGTCCGCGTACTGCGACAGGGCGGTGCGCATCGCCTCGGGATCGTTGAGGTCCAGCGACAGGTAGCGGGTGCGCGCGAGCAGGTCGTCGAGCACGTCGGCGTCGCGGCCGTCGCCGTCGTCGAGCCGCTCGCGCAGCCATTGCCCGAAATCGGCATCGTCAAGCCCGGTACGCCCCACGGCCACCACCCGGAACGTCGGCGGCAGCAGCCGGTCGCGCAGCAGATGCAGCAGTGACGGGAACAGGTAGCGCTGGGCCAGGTCACCGGTCGCGCCGAACAGCAGCAGGGTGTCGTGCATGGGAGCCGGGATTGGGGATTGGGGATTCGGGATTGGGGATTGGGGATTCGGGATTGGGGATTGGGGATTGGGGATTGGGCAGTAAAAGACGGGATCCGGATCGCGGCGAGGATGCTGCCCTACCGAATCCCCAATCCCCAATCCCCAATCCTGTGCTTCTAGGGCAACGGCTCCGCCAAAACGCCACCGTGGCTCGCGATCACTCGAGAATACCAGCGGCCGGAGTCCTTGATCGTGCGCTCCTGGGTGCCGTAGTTCACGTGCACGATGCCGAAGCGCTTGCCGTAGCCCAGCGACCATTCGAGGTTGTCCATCAGCGACCACGCCATGTAGCCGCGGATGTCGACGCCCGCTTCGATCGCGTCATGGATCGCCGACAGGTGCTTTTGCAGGTAGTCGGTGCGCAGCGGATCGCGCACGCGGCGCGCGCCCGAAGCGTCCACGCCGGCCACCGGCGGGTCGAAGAACGCGGCGCCGTTCTCGGTGATGTACAGCGGGATGTCGCCGTAGGTCTGCTTGAACCACAGCAGCAGGTCGGTCAGGCCCTGGGGAAAGACTTCCCAGCCGGTTTCGGTGTAGGTACCCAGCGGCTGTTTCACGGCGCAGGCATCCAGCGGGTAGCTGTCGGTCGCCTCGGTCACGCTGCGGGTGTAGTAGTTGATGCCGATGAAGTCCAGCGGCTGGGCGATCAGCTTGAAGTCCTCGGCCGGGAACCGAGGCCACGCATCGCCGAAGATTTCCTGCAGTTCCGGCGGATAGCGGCCGAGCAGGGCGGGGTGCAGGTACTGCTCGTTCATGTAAGCGTGCGCGCGCTTCACCGCCGCCGCGTCGTCGGCCGAATCGCTGGCCGCGTACTTGGGTTCGATGTTCACCACCAGCCCGATCTCGTGCTTGCCGGTCGCGCGATACGCCTGCACCGCGGCGCCATGCGCGCGCATCAGGTTGTGGCTGGCGATGGGCGCTTCGTACTTGCTGCGGTGGCCGGGGGCCAGCGCACCGTGCAGGTAGCCGCCGTCGGTGATCACCCACGGCTCGTTGAGCGTGACCCACTTCTTCACCCGGCCGTCGAGCGCGCGGTACAGCACGTCGCCGTACTCGGCGAACCAGTCCGCGCAGTCGCGGTTGAGCCAGCCGCCGCGGTCGTCGAGCGCTGCCGGCAGGTCCCAGTGGTACAGCGTGAGCAGGGGCTCGATGCCGTTGGCCAGCAGTTCGTCGACCAGCCGCGAGTAGAAGTCCACGCCGGCCTGGTTCACCCGGCCGGTGCCCTCGGGCAGGATCCGCGACCACGACACGCTGAACCGATAGGCCTGCAGGCCGAGTTTGCGCATCAGGCGCACGTCGTCCTTCCAGCGCCGGTAGTGGTCGCAGGCCACGTCGCCGGTGTCGCCGTTGACGGTCATGCCCGGGGTGTGGGCGAAGCGGGTCCAGATGCTCGGCCCGGCGCCGTCGGCCAGCGGTGAACCCTCGATCTGGTGGGCGGCAGTGGCCGCTCCCCACAGGAATCCCTTTGGAAAGGAAAAGTCCTTTTGCTGCGTTTGCGCCATCGGTAATGCTTCCTCGGGTGGTCCGGGCTGCCCGGTCTTCATGAAAACGATTACATGCCAGAATACCGTATCGAATCGGGCGAGTGTAATGTCGGGAAGCGCGAGAACCGGCGCTTCGGCAGGGGTTCGCCCGGCCTTCGCCGGAACCGTGACGGCCGACGACAATGCGGGGCGCCGACCCGCGAACCGGAGAACGCATGGCCAGCGTCAAGCTCGACAACCTGCGCAAGGTCTACCCCAACGGCTACGTCGGCGTGGCCGACGCCAGCTTCCAGGTCGCCGACGGCGAACTGCTGGTGCTGGTCGGGCCTTCTGGCTGCGGCAAGTCGACCTTGTTGCGCATGATCGCGGGGCTGGAAACGATCACGTCGGGCACGTTGAAGATCGGCGACCGCGTGGTCAATGACGTCTCGCCGAAGGACCGCGACATCGCGATGGTGTTCCAGAGTTACGCCCTGTACCCGCACATGACGGTGGCCGAGAACCTCGCGTTCGGGCTGAAGCTGCGCGGCCACGACAGGGCCGCGATCGCCGGGCGCGTGGCGGAAGCCGCGAAGACGCTGGAGCTGGACGAGTTGCTCGACCGCAAGCCCGGAGCGCTGTCCGGCGGCCAGCGCCAGCGCGTCGCGCTCGGCCGCGCACTGGTGCGCAAGCCGCAGGTGTTCCTGCTCGACGAACCGCTGTCCAATCTCGACGCCAAGCTGCGCATGTCGATGCGGGTGGAAATCGCGCGCCTGCACCGCCAGCTCGGCGCGACCATGGTCTACGTCACCCACGACCAGATCGAGGCAATGACCCTCGGCCAGCGGATCGTGGTGCTCGACAAGGGGCTGATCCAGCAGATCGACACGCCGATGGCGCTGTACGAGAAGCCGGCGAACGTCTTCGTCGCGACTTTCCTGGGCAGCCCGAAGATGAACCTGCTGCAGGGCGAGCTCGTCGAAGGCGGGAGTGAGCGCGATCGCGGGTTGTGGCTGCGCATCGCCGGCGATATCGAGCTGCCGCTGTCGCCGGAGGATTTCATGCGTGATGCGTTGCGGTCACGGCTTGGACAGCGACTGGACATGGGCCTGCGGCCGGAAGACATGCGGATCGTCGACGGCAGCGACCGCGCGCAATTGCCGGCGCGGGTCGAAGCGGTGGAGCCTGTCGGCAACGAAGCCTTCGTCAACCTGCGCTGCGGCGACAGCGAGATCATCCTGCGCCAGCCTCCCAACGACCTGCCGACGCCGGGCGACGTCGTGCATCTTGCGTACGCGCCGGGACGTGCGCACTTTTTCGACAGCGACACTGGCGCGCGAATCGGCTGAGGGTTCACGCACTGCATCAGCGGCGATCGGCGATGCGGCAGGCATTTGTCGCGGGTGCATCGAGACCCGGGCCGCAGGCGCCGAGCTTGCCCCGCGCATCGATGCACGTGCGACGATTCACGCTGAATTTACGGCTCCGCGTTCCATGATGGAACGAATGCACAACCAAGATCAGAAACAAGACGCAGTCTCCAGTCCTATTGCGGCGCCGCAAGATGCGCCGCCACCGCCCGCGGACGATTGGGCGCTGTTCCTCGATGTCGACGGCTCTCTGCTCGACTTGGCCGGCACCCCCGATGGGGTCGTCGTTCCCGACGGGCTGCGCGAGCAGTTGGAGGCATTGCAGCTGCGCCTGGACGGAGCGCTGGCGCTGGTGAGCGGGCGCACCATTGCGACGCTCGACTCGCTGTTCGCGCCGTCGCGCTTCAATGCGGTGGGGCTGCATGGCGTCGAGCAGCGCCGCGGCGGCGTCGAGTCTCCGACGGAGCACGCGCCCGAACTGGACGATGTGCGCAAGGCCGCCACGCGCCTGGCCGCGGTCTATGACGGCACCGTGGTCGAGGACAAGGGGCGAGCCCTGGCGCTGCACTGGCGCCGCGCGCCTGATGCGGAGCCGGCGCTGCTGGCGTTCGCCGCACACTCGCTCGAACAGTTGCCCGGCTACCGGCTGCAGCACGGCAAGCAGGTCGTCGAGTTGTACCCCGGCGGCAACGGCGACCACCCGATCGACAAGGGAGGGGCCATCGCCGGCCTGCTCGACAGCCCGCCGTTCCGGGGGCGGCTGCCGGTGTTCGCCGGCGACGACCTCACCGACGAGAGCGGCTTCGAAGTGGTGAACGCGCGCGATGGCGTGAGCGTGCTGGTGGGCGATCGCGCACCGAGCGCCGCGCGCCATCGCCTGCGCGATCCGGCGGCGGTCCGCGGATGGCTGGGAGTCGCGCATGGAGCGGAGTGATCCGATGACGGAGTCGCTGCAACCCCCACGACCACAGGACCTCGCGCTCGGCCTGGTCGGCAACGGCAGTTTTGGCGCTTTGTTCGACGCGCATGCGCGACTGGTGTGGTGCTGCCTGCCCGCATTCGACGGGGACCCGGCGTTCTGTTCGCTGCTGCAGCCGCGTTTGGATGGCGGCTCCTGGGACCTCGAACTGGAAGGCATGGCGTCGTCCGAGCAGTCCTACGACAAGAACACCGCCATCCTCCGCACGGTCCTGCGCGACGGTACCGATGGCGTGATCGAGATCATCGACTTCGCGCCGCGCTGGCACCAGCACGGGCGCTTCTACCGCCCGGTGATGCTGGCGCGCCGCGTGCGCGTGCTGTCAGGCAGCCCGCGGGTGCGCGTGCGCCTGCGGCCGCTGGCCGACTGGGGCGCGCGCGTGCCCGAACACACCTGGGGTAGCAACCACATGCGCTTCGTGCTGCCAGGCATGGTGCTGCGCGTGACCACCGACATGCCATTGCGCGCGCTGCGCGACGAGCTGTCCATCGTGCTCGACCGCGACCTGCACTTCGTGCTCGGCCCGGACGAGACGCTCACGCGGCCGGTCGACGAGTTCGTGCGAGAAGCCGAACTGCGCACCCGCGGCTACTGGCACGAATGGGTGCGCTATCTGTCGATCCCGGCCGAGTGGCAGGATGCGGTGATCCGCAGCGCGATCACGCTCAAGCTCTGCCAGTACGAGGACAGCGGCGGCATCATCGCCGCGCTGACCACGTCCATCCCGGAGGCGCCCGGCACGCAACGCAACTGGGATTACCGTTACTGCTGGCTGCGCGACGCCGGGTTCGTGGTGCGCGTGCTCAACCGGCTCGGCGCGACCCGGTCGATGGAGGAGTACATCCACTACATCTTCAACCTCGCCACCGGCGAGGACGGAGACATGCAGCCGGTGTACGGCATTGCCTACGAAGGCGAACTGGCCGAAGAGGAAATGCCGGCGCTGCGCGGCTACCGCGGCATGGGGCCGGTGCGCCGCGGCAACCTGGCGTGGCTGCAGAAGCAGCACGACACCTATGGCAGCGTGATGCTGGCCTCGGCGCAGATGTTCTTCGACCGGCGGCTGGACAACCCCGGCGACGAAGCCGCCTTCCGCCGCCTCGAGCCGCTGGGCGAACGCGCCTGGGCGCTGCACGACAAGCCCGACGCGGGCCTGTGGGAATTCCGCGGCCGCGCCGACGTGCACACCTATTCCAGCGTGATGTGCTGGGCCGCCTGCGACCGGCTGGCGATGATCGCCGATGCGCTGCGGCTCGACGAACGCAGCCGGATGTGGCGCGGGCGCGCCGACACCATTCGCGCCCTGGTTCTCGAGCGCGGGTGGAACGCAACGCTCGGGCACTTCGTCGACGTGTTCGACGGCGAGCGCCTGGATGCCTCGCTGCTGCTGCTCGCGGACCTGGGCTTCGTGAAGGCGGACGATCCGCGCTTCATCGCCACCGTCGAGGCGATCGGCCGCACCCTCAAGCGCGGCGACGGCCTGTATCGCTATTTGGCCGAGGACGACTTCGGCACTCCGGAAACCAGTTTCACCATCTGCACGTTCTGGTACATCGATGCGCTCGCCGCCATCGGCCGCAGGGACGAGGCGCGTGAGCTGTTCGAGCGCGTGCTGGCGCGCCGCAACCACCTCGGGCTGCTGTCGGAAGACCTGTCGTTCGAAACCGGCGAAGCCTGGGGCAATTTCCCGCAGACGTATTCGCACGTCGGCCTGGTGATGGCCGCGATGCGCCTGTCGCGGCCGTGGCAGGATTTCTCGTGAGTCGCCTGGTCATCGTCTCCAACCGCGTTGCCGCGCCGGGCGAGAACCGGGCCGGAGGGCTCGCGGTGGCGCTGCAGGCAGCGCTGCGCGAGCGCGGCGGGCTCTGGTTCGGATGGAGCGGCAAGGCCGTGCGCGATGCCAGCGGTGCCCTGCACGAAGCGCGGGAAGGCGATATCCGCTACGTCACCCTGGACCTGTCGCGCGCCGACCTCGATGCCTACTACAGCGGTTTCTCCAACCGCACCCTGTGGCCGCTGCTGCACTTCCGGCTCGACCTGGTCGACTACGACCGCGAGACCCGGGTCGGCTACGGCCGGGTCAACCAGCTGTTCGCCGACAGGCTCGCGCCGCTGCTGCGCGAGGACGACATCGTGTGGATCCACGACTACCACCTGATCCCGCTCGCCAGCCTGCTGCGCGAACGCGGCATTGGCTGCCGGATGGGCTTCTTCCTGCACGTGCCGATGCCGTCGGCGGACATGGCCGCGGCGCTGCCCGACCACGCCCGCCTGTTCTCCACGCTGTACGCCTACGACCTGGTGGGCTTCCAGACCGGCCGCGACGTCGAACGCTTCCAGGACTACGTGCGCCTGTTCGGCGGCGGCCGGGTGCTCGAGGACGGCGTGCTGGAGGCGCCTGACGGTCACCGTTTCCGCGCTGCTGCATTCCCCATCGGCATCGACACCGCGCACATCGCCGCGCAGGCCCGGCAGGCGATGTCCAAACCCACCGTGCGTTCGCTGCGCGAAAGCGTGAAGCCGCGCCAGCTGGTCATTGGCGTTGACCGCCTCGACTACTCCAAGGGCCTGCCGGAGCGTTTCCGCGGCTTCGAGCGCTACCTGCAGCGGCACGCCGACCAGAAGGGCGGGCTGACCTACCTGCAGATCGCGCCGATCTCGCGCGGCGAAGTCGCCGAGTACCAGCTGCTACGCAACGAACTCGAACAGATCGCCGGCCACATCAACGGCCAGCATGCGGCGCCGGACTGGACGCCGCTGCGCTACGTCAACCGCAACTTCGCGCACGCCACCCTGACCGGCTTCTACCGGGTGGCGCGGATCGGCCTGGTCACCCCGCTGCGTGATGGAATGAACCTGGTGGCCAAGGAATTCATCGCCGCCCAGGATCCGGACGACCCGGGCGTGCTGGTGCTGTCACAGCTGGCCGGCGCCGCGTACGAACTGCGCCAGGCACTACTGGTCAACCCGTACGACTTCGAAGGCGTCGCCGACGCCATCGCCACCGCCGCGCACATGCCACGGCCGCAGCGCATCGAACGCTGGCAGGCGATGATGGACCACCTGCGCGAGAACGACATCGACGCGTGGCGGCAGCGCTACCTCGCCGCGCTGCGCGCAGCGTGAGTCCACGGGTGGCCGCAGCCGTCCCCAGTGACACATGCGCTGTACCCACCGGCGTGAGGCTCGCCGACATCTGCGACAGGGGGGCGAGGTCGAGTCGTGGGCATGCGTCCCGGCCGTTATACTCACCTGTGATTGCAGTCTACGGATCGCAATGTTGCCAGTTCAATCAATGAGTTGGCGGCACAACTACATCCCGTCTCTCACCTAGAATGCGGCATCGGGCCTGCCCGGAGCCGCCGAGGCAAGCAAACGCCGCATGCGCCTGTCCACGATCAAGCTGTCCGGCTTCAAATCCTTCGTCGATCCCACCACGCTGCACCTGCCGACCAACATGACCGGCGTGGTCGGACCGAACGGCTGCGGCAAGTCCAACATCATCGACGCGGTGCGCTGGGTGATGGGCGAAAGCTCGGCCAGCCGCCTGCGCGGCGATTCGCTGACCGACGTGATCTTTTCCGGCTCCGCCGCGCGCAAACCGGTGTCGCAGGCCACGGTGGAGCTGATCTTCGACAACTCAGACCACGCCATCGGCGGCGAGTACGGGGCGTTCAACGAGATATCGGTCAAGCGCTCGGTCTCGCGCGACGGGCAGAGCAACTACTACCTCAACGGCGGCAAGTGCCGTCGCCGCGACATCACCGACCTGTTCCTCGGCACCGGCCTTGGCCCGCGCAGCTACTCGATCATCGAGCAGGGCATGATCAGCCAGATCATCGAGGCCCGGCCCGAAGACCTGCGCGTATATCTGGAAGAGGCCGCCGGCATCTCCAAGTACAAGGAGCGTCGCAAGGAAACCGAGACCCGCATCCGCCACACCCGCGAGAACCTCGAGCGCCTGACCGACCTGCGCGACGAGGTCGGCAAGCAGTTGCAGCACCTGGCCCGGCAGGCGAAACAGGCCGAGCAGTACACGCAGATCCAGGCCGAGCGGAAGATCCGCGATGCCGAATGGAAGGCGCTCGAGTACCGCGGCCTCGATGCGCAGCTTGCCGCGCTGCGTGAGGGGCTGTCACAGGAAGAAACGCGGTTGCAGCAGCTGATCGCCGAACAGCGCGAGGCCGAGCGCGAGATCGAGACCGGCCGCGTGCGCCGCGAGGAAGCCATGGAGGCGCTGAACAAGGCGCAGGCCGAGGGCTACGAAGTGGGTGGCAACCTGGCCCGGATCGAACAGCAGATCGCGCACCAGCGCGAAATGGCCCAGCGCCTGCAGCGTGCCCGAGACGAAGCGCAGGCCGCGCTGGCCGAGATCGGCGAGCACATCCAGGGCGACGAATCGCGGCTGCAGGTGCTGCAGGAAGCGATCGCCGATGCGCAGCCGCAGCTCGAGCAGCTGCGCGAGGAGGACAGCGTGCGCCAGGACGCCCTGCGCGACGCCGAGACCGCGCTGGCCGACTGGCAGCAGCGCCACGACGCCCACGCCCGCGAGCAGGCCGAGGCCGCGCGCGCCGGCGACGTCGAGCGCACCCGCGTCGATTACCTCGACCGGCAGGCGTTCGAAGCCGATCGCCGCCGCGAACAGATGGCCAGCGAGCGCGCCGCGCTCGACTTGGCCGCGCTGGCCGAAGCCTTCGCCGGCATCGAGGCGCAGCACGAGGAACAGAAGGCCTCGCTTGACACCCTCGGCAGCGAACTGGAACAGCGCAAGCAGGCGGTCACCGAACTGCAGGACCAGCAGCGCACCGCGCAGACCGAGCTGGCCGAGGTGCGCAAGCAGGCGCAGGAAAAGCGCGGCCGGCTGTCGTCGCTGGAAACCCTGCAGCACGCCGCGCTGGGCCAGGAGCAGGGCGCCGCGGTCGAATGGCTGCGCCAGCACGGCCTGGACTCCGCCGCGCGCGTGGGCGAGCGCCTGCAGGTGGAAGCGGGCTGGGAGAACGCAGTCGAAGGCGCGCTCGGGCAACTGATCGAAGGCGTGCTGGTCGACAGCCCCGAGGCGCTGGTCGAGGCGCTGGGCGACCTCGGCGAAGGCCGGCTGGCGCTGGTGTCGTCGGCAGGCGGCAATGCCGATTTCGCATCGACCTCGCTGGCCGCGAAGGTGCAGGGTCCGCTGGCGATCCGCCAACTGCTGGCGCGCCTGCACGTGGCCGAGACGCTGGATGAGGCGCGCACGCTGCAGGCGCGGCTGGGCGAGGGCGGACATGCCGATCATTCCGTCATCACCCGCCACGGCGAGCGCCTCGGCGCCGGCTGGGTGCGGGTGCTGCGCTCGGGCGCGGCGAAGCAGGGCGCGCTGCTGCGCGAACGCGAGATCCAGTCGCTGCGGGTCGAGATCGAAACGCTGCAGGAGCGCGAGCACGAGCTCGAACGCGGCATCGCTGCCTGGCGCGACCGCCTGCTGGCTGCCGAACAACAGCGCGAGGACGCGCAGCGCGGGCTGTACATGGCCCACCGCAGCGTGTCCGAACTCGCCGGCCAGCTGCAGAGCCAGCAGGGCCGGCTCGAATCCGCGCGCAACCGCATCGCCCGGATCGACGCCGAGGTCGAGCAGCTGGTCGAGACGCTCGACACCAGCCGCGAGCAGTCGCGCGAGGCGCGCACCCGGCTCGAGGACGCGGTGTCGCGCATGGCCGAGCTGGAAGGCGCGCGTCAGGCGCTGGAATCCGAACGCCGCAGCCTCGTCGATGCCCGCGACCAGGCGCGCGCCGTCGCCCGTGAATCGCGCGAAACCGCGCATGCGCTGGCGCTGACGCTGGAATCGCAGCGCACCCAGGTCAACGCGCTGACGCAGTCGCTCGCGCGCATGGGCAGCCAGCGCGGCCAGCTCGACAACCGGCTGGGCGAACTGGCCACGCAGCTGGCATCTGGCGAGGAAGACCCGGCCGAGGCGCTGGAACGCCAGCGCCAGGTGGTCCTCGAACAGCGTGTCACCGCCGAAAGGGCGCTGGCCTCGGCGCGCGCCGCGCTCGAAGGCATCGACAACGAGCTGCGCGAATTCGAACAGACCCGCCACCAGCGCGACGAACAGTCGCTGGCCCAGCGCGAGGCGATCTCGCAGCGCAAGCTCGACCAGCAGGCGCTGGTGATCCATGCCGAGCAGCTGTCGTCGGCGGTGGCCGAAGCGGGCTTCGTGCTCGACGACGTGGTCGCCGGCCTGGCCGCCGAGGCCGAAGCGTCGGCCTGGGAAAAGATGGTCACCGATTTCGACGCCAGGCTGCGGCGGCTGGAGCCGGTCAACCTTGCCGCGATCGCCGAACACGCGGAGGCCGCGCAGCGCAAGGAGTACCTCGACGCGCAGGACACCGACCTCACCACCGCGCTGGAAACGCTGGAAGACGCGATCCGCAAGATCGACCGCGAGACCCGCGGTCGCTTCAAGGACACGTTCGACCGGGTCAACTCCGGCGTGCAGGAGCTGTATCCGCGGCTGTTCGGCGGCGGCCATGCCTACCTCGAGCTCACCGGCGAGGACCTGCTCGATACCGGCGTGGCGATCATGGCGCGCCCGCCCGGCAAGCGCGTGTCCAACATCACCCTGCTGTCCGGCGGCGAGAAGGCGATGACCGCGGTGGCGCTGGTGTTCGCGATCTTCCGCCTCAACCCGGCGCCGTTCTGCCTGCTCGACGAGGTGGACGCGCCGCTCGACGAAGCCAACGTCGGCCGTTTCACTGCGATGGTGTCGGAGATGAGCGAGCACGTGCAGTTCCTGTTCGTCACCCACAACAAGGCGACGATGGAGGCCGCGCAGCAGCTGTCCGGCGTTACCATGCGCGAGCCGGGCGTCAGCCGCCTGGTATCCGTCGACCTCGCCGAAGCCGCACGCCTGGCCGGCGCTGCCTAAGGAGAACCGCACAATGTCCGACGCCTGGCTGCTGCGTACCGGGATCCTCGTCGCCGGCGTGGTCCTGATCGCCGCGATCTACTTCTTCGGGCGTCCGCGCCGCAAGGACCAGGGCCGCCGGCTCAAGCCGGAAGAACGCGGTGGCCGCACCGAGCCCACGCTCGGCGCACAGATCGAAAGCGAACTGGCCGAAGCGCCGGAGACCGGCAGCGACGCCGTGGTGCAGGCGGAGATGGAACTGCTCGACCGCGCCGTGGGCAGCACCGCGGCGATGGCCGCCAGCGAGGTCGGCAAGCGCGAGAACGACGACTTCGACAAGATCGTGACCCTGTACATCGCCGCCAAGGCCGGCAACGTGCTGCGCGGTCCGGACATCGTGGTCGCCGCCGAAAAGGCCGGCCTGACCTACGGCCACATGAACGTGTTCCACCGCCTTGTCGAAACGCATCCCGAGCGCGGCCCGATCTTCAGCGTGGCCAACATCATGAAGCCGGGCAGCTTTGACATGGCCCACATCCAGTCGCTGGAAACCCCGGCGATCGCCTTCTTCCTGACCCTGCCCGCGCCGGTCAACGCGCTCGACGCCTGGGAGGCGATGGAACCCACCGCCCGGCGCATGGCCGAGCTGCTCGACGGCGTGGTGCTGGACGAATCGCGCAATGCCCTGGGCCGCCAGCGCATCTCCCACCTGCGCGAGGAGCTGCGCACCTACGACCGCCAGCACGAAGCGCCGCCGATCACGCGCAGCCCACGCTGGTAACGCGCGCAACCCCCGCTGGACTCGCAGGAGCGGCTTCCGTCGCCCCCGCAGCCCGCGCGTCACCCCCCGCGAAGATTGGGGTTCCTGAGCCTTCATGGGCTGGCAGGAAAACTCGCGGCTGAAGCCGCTCCTACGGGTGTCGGGCACAGGTGCCATAGAATTCCGTGATGCACGCCAAAGCCGCCACCCGTGCCGCCGAACTGCGTCGCCTGATCGATGACGCCAACTATCGGTACCACGTGCTCGACGATCCCGACATCGCCGATGTCGAGTACGACCGCCTGATGCGCGAACTCGAAGCGCTCGAGGCAGCGCACCCGGAACTGGTGGCGCCCGATTCGCCCACGCAGCGCGTTGGTGCGACGCCCTCGGGCGCGTTCGCGCCGGTGCGGCACGCCGAACGCATGCTGTCGCTGGCCAACGCCTTCAGCGACGCGGAGGTCGCGGACTTCGAGCGCAGGATCGAGCAGCGCCTGGACATCGTTGACCCGGTGTTCTCGGTGGAACCGAAGTTCGACGGACTGGCGATCAGCCTGCGCTACGAGCAGGGCGTCTTCGTGCAGGGCGCGACCCGCGGCGACGGCGAAACCGGCGAAGACGTCACCGCCAACCTGCGCACCATTCGCGCCATCCCGCTGAAGCTGCGCGGCAAGGGCTGGCCGCGGGTGCTGGAAGTGCGCGGCGAGGTCTACATGCCGCGCGCGGGTTTCGAGGCATACAACGAGAAGGCGCGTGCTTCGGAGGGCAAGGTCAAGCCGCTGGTCAACCCGCGCAACGCCGCCGCCGGCAGCCTGCGCCAGCTCGATCCGCGCATCAGCGCGCAGCGGCCGCTGGCGTTCTACGCCTATGCGCTTGGCGTGGTCGAAGGCGCGGCGATGCCCGGCCGGCATTCGGAGGTGCTGGCAAGGCTGCGGGAGTGGGGATTCCCGGTCAGTTCCCTGGTCGCGACCGCGCACGGCGCGGAGGGCTGCCTTGCCTACTACGCCAGGATCGGCGCGCAGCGCGATGCATTGCCGTTCGACATCGACGGCGTGGTCTACAAGGTCGACGATCTGTCCGCGCAGCGCGAACTGGGCTTCGTCGGCCGCACGCCGCGCTGGGCGATCGCGCACAAGTTCCCGGCGCAGGAACAGACGACCACCGTCGAGGACATCATCATCAACATCGGCCGGACCGGCGCGGCCACGCCTGCTGCGAAGCTGGCACCGGTATTCGTCGGCGGCGTCACCGTCACCAATGCCACGCTGCACAACGCCGACCAGGTCGCGCGCCTGGACGTGCGCGTCGGCGACACCGTGATCGTCCGCCGCGCCGGCGATGTGATCCCGGAAGTCGTGCGGGTGGTTCCCGAACTGCGGCCCGAGGGCACGCAGCCTTGGGAGATGCCCGCGCATTGCCCGATCTGCGGCTCCGAGATCGTGCGCGAAGAGGGCGAGTCGGTTTCGCGCTGCACCGGTGAACTGTCATGCGCGGCGCAGCGCACGCAGTCGGTCTTCCACTTCGCCAGCCGCCGTGCGATGGACGTGGATGGGCTCGGTGAGCGTTACATCGAGGCGCTGGGCGAATTCGGCTACCTCGATTCGGTCGCCGGCCTCTACCGGCTGCAGCTCGACGACCTGCTGGAGATGAAGCGGCGCGCCGACGAGCGCGACGGCACCACCCCTGAAACCGTGAAAACCGGCAAGGTGGCAACCCGGTGGGCCGAGAACCTGATCGAGGCGATCGACCGCAGCCGCGACACCACCCTGGCGCGCTTCCTCTACGCGCTGGGCATCGAGCACGTCGGCGAGAGCACGGCCAAGACGCTGGCGCAGTGGTTCGGCGATCTCGACCTCATCCGCCACTTGCCGTGGCCGCTGTTCAAGCGGGTGCCGGACATTGGCGGCGAAGTGGCGCGTGCGCTGGGCCATTTCCTCGACCAGCCCGGCAACCAGCAGGTGATCGACCAGTTGCTCGAACGCGGCGTGCGCATCGGCGACGGGCACGCGCCGAGCCCGAAGCTGGGCGAGTCGCTGGACCTGGGCACGCTGCTGGTGGACCTCGAGATCCCGAAGGTCACGCCGGTGCGCGCGGCACAGCTGGCCACCGCTTTCGCCGATGCACAGGCACTGCTGGATGCGCCTGCGCACAACCTTGTCATCGCCGGCCTGCCGGGCGATACCGTCGATGCATTCGTGCAATGGCGCAGCGATGCCGCCAACGCCGGCCTGCTGCTGCGCAGCGCGCGGGCGCAGGCGCAGCTGCGTGCGCTGCTGCCATCGCACGACGCCGCAGCAGCCGGTCCGCTGGAAGGCAAGACCGTGGTCCTCACCGGAACCCTGGCCTCGATGGGACGCGACGAGGCCAAGGAGAAGCTCGAAGCGCTGGGCGCGAAGGCCGCGGGCAGCGTTTCGAAGAAGACCTCGTTCGTCGTCGCCGGCGAATCGGCCGGATCCAAGCTCGCCAAGGCCGAAGAACTCGGCATCGAAGTCTGGGACGAGGCCCGGCTGCTGGCGTTCCTCGCGGAGCACGGATGAGCGCGCCTAGTGGTCGATGCCGGGAAGGCCGGTTCCGCCGCGGCTCCGGGCCCACCTCGTGAGTACCTGGCGGCCTTCGGCATCCTTCGACGCCCTGCACCTGCGCGCGCGACTCAACGCCGCGGTCCGCGATTTCTTCGCGCAGCGCGGCGTGCTCGAGGTCGAGACGCCGATCCTGTCGCGGGCCGGCAACACCGAGCCCAACATCGCCTCGTTTTCGCTGGAGTTCTCCGGCCGCACGGACGGCGCGCCGCGCACGCGCTGGCTGCGGACCTCGCCCGAGCACCCGCTCAAGCGCCTGCTCTGCGCAGGCGCTGGTGACTGCTACGAACTGGGCCGCGTGTTCCGCGACGGCGAAGCCGGCGGACGCCACAACCCCGAGTTCACCATGCTCGAGTGGTACCGGCTCGGCATCGACCACGTGCAACTCGCGGCCGAAACCGTGGAGCTCGTACGCATGGCACTGGCGCTGGTGGGGCGCGATGCGAGCGTCGAGTCCGTGACCTATCGCGAACTTTACCTGCGCGAACTCGGCATCGATCCGATGACCGCGCCCGGCGACGCGCTGTGCGGCGCGCTCGGCGACATCGCCATCGATCCCGACGGCCTGGTGCGCGACGACTGGCTCGACCTGCTGATGACCCATCGCATCCAGCCCGCATTGTCGGCCGACGCGATTCTGGTCGTGCGCGACTATCCGGCGTCGCAGTGCGCGCTCGCGCGCATCCGAGAGCCCGCTGCCGCGCAGGCCGGGGACGACTGGCCGGTTGCCGAGCGCTTCGAGCTTTACCTCGGTCCGCTCGAGCTGGCCAACGGTTACCACGAATTGCTCGACGCCAGCGAGCAACGCTCGCGCTTCGAACGCGATGTCGCCGTCCGCCGGAGCCGCGGCGTCCCGGCGCCGGCGGTCGATGCGCGCCTGCTCGCCGCGCTCGCGCATGGCCTGCCGGCGTGCGCGGGCGTTGCCTTGGGCGTGGACCGGCTGCTGATGGCCATGTTGCGCACGACGTCGATCGCCGACGTGCTCGCGTTCGACTTTACGCGTGCCTGAACGTAAAACCGGCGTTGTCATCGCAGCCCGCGGTTTTGCGTTTCCGTTCACGCAAAGGTTGTAGATTCATCTCCATCCGCCACGAGGGGGCTTGTCCATGCACATGGCCATTCGGTTCGTCATCGCCCTGGCAGCTGCCTGCCTTGCCGGCTGCGTCGGCTACGGATATCCGGGCGACGGTTACGGCGGATATCCGCCCGGCAACCCTTCCGGCTATCCGGATTACGGGTATCCGGGCAACGGCTATCCGGGCAACTCCTATCCGGGCGACGGCTACAGCAGCAACATCCGCTGCGAATCCCAGGACCGGCGCACGCGCCATTGCGACGCCGACACGCGCGGCGGCGTGCGGCTCGGTCGCCAGCTCTCGAAGGCCCCCTGCGTGCAGGGGCGGAGCTGGGGCTACGATCGTCGCGGCATCTGGGTGTCCGAGGGCTGCCGCGCGGAGTTCATCGTCGGCGCGGGTGGTGGCTATGGCCCGGGTGATCGCCCCGGCAACCAGTACGGCCAGCTCGTGCGGTGCGAGTCGCAGAAGGGGCGGCAGCAGCGCTGCAACGTGGCCGTGCGCCGCGGCGTGGACATCGTTCGCCAGCTGTCGAAGACGCGCTGCGTGCAGCGCCAGAACTGGGGCTGGGACCGTGGCGGCATCTGGGTCGACGGCGGTTGCCGCGCGGAATTCCGCGTGCGCTGACTCCTGCGCGGCGCGGGTGACGCGGCGCCGGGTAAAATGACCCGATGCACGAGACCCCGGCTTCCCCCATCGACTACGCGCGCTACGACCGCATCCGCCCGATCCGCTGGACGGGCGAGACGCTCGAACTGCTCGACCAGAGGGGCCTGCCTGCCGCGGTCGGCTACGTGGCATGCACGACCAGCAACGACGTGGCAGCCGCCATCCACGCGCTGGCCGTGCGCGGCGCGCCCGCGATCGGCATCGCCGCGGCGTGGGGCACGGTGCTCGCGGCGCGCGCCATCGATGCCGCAGACGGCAGCTCGGCCTTGGCATTGATCGAGCCTGCATTGCAGCGCCTCAACGCGGCGCGCCCGACGGCGGTGAACCTGGCCTGGGCGCTGGCGCGGATGCGGCGCGCACTCGCAGGTGCCGGCAGCGACTGGCGCGGCGTGCTCGAACGCGAGGCGCGTGCGATCGAGGCCGAAGACCTGGCGGCCAACCGCCGCATGGGCGAACTGGGCGCCAGCCTGATGGCGCCGGGCAGCGGCGTACTCACCCACTGCAACACCGGCTCGCTGGCCACCGCGGGGTTCGGCACCGCGCTGGGCGTGATCCGCGCCGGCGTCGCGCAGGGCCGCATCGGCAAGGTGTTCGCCGGCGAGACCCGGCCATGGATGCAGGGCTCGCGGTTGACGGTGTGGGAGTTGCAGCAGGACGGCATCGACGCCACCCTGATCGCGGACGCGGCTGCCTCGCACCTGATGCAGGGCGGGCAGGTCGACTGGGTAGTGGTCGGCGCCGACCGCATCTGCGCCAACGGCGACGTCGCCAACAAGATCGGCACCTACCAGCTCGCCATCGCCGCGCGTTTCCACGGCCGCAAGTTCATGGTGGTGGCACCGTCGTCGACGGTGGACATGGACACCGCTTCCGGCGACCTGATCGAGATCGAGGAGCGCGACCCGGGCGAACTGCTCGGTGTCGGTGGCAAGCGCATCGTCGCCGAAGGCATCAGCGCGTGGAACCCGGTGTTCGACGTCACCCCGGCTGCGCTGATCGACGCCATCGTCACCGAGAAGGGCATCGTCGAGCATCCGGACGAGGCGTCGATGCGGGCGCTGTTCGCGGACGCCTGATCGCAGCCGTTGCCCGTCGCGCCGGGCAGTTCCCGACCTGCATGCCGCTGCAGGGGCGCTCCATGGGCGCGATCGCTCTCGCGGGCGCGCAATCGCGCCCATGGGGCGCTCCTGCGGACGCCGTGTCTGGCCTCCGGACGCGTTCGGGCACATCGGCGGGAGACGCCATGTCACGCCGGCGCAGACCAACCCAGAAAGTACGCGCAAGTGCTTGTTTCCGCGTGGAATCCGCTGCCATCGGAAGACGCTTTCGTGATACAATTCCGCCCTTGTGCTGAAGCTCGCGCGAAGCAGTTTTGCGCGGTGCACGGCACGCTCCCGATCCACATCGAAAAGAGTTGCAATGGCCGAGCTCGCCAAGGAAATCATCCCCGTCAATCTCGAAGACGAGATGCGCCGCAGTTACCTCGATTACGCCATGAGCGTGATCGTGGGGCGAGCGCTCCCCGACGTCCGGGACGGCCTGAAACCAGTCCATCGCCGCGTGCTGTACGCCATGAACGAACTCGGCGCGCACAGCAACAAGCCGTACTACAAGTCGGCGCGCATCGTCGGTGACGTGATCGGCAAGTACCACCCGCACGGCGACCAGTCGGTGTACGACACCCTGGTGCGCATGGCACAGCCGTTCTCGCTGCGCTACATGCTGGTGGACGGGCAGGGCAACTTCGGTTCGGTGGACGGCGACTCGGCCGCTGCGATGCGCTACACCGAGGCGCGCATGTCGCGGCTCACGCACGAGCTGATGGCCGACATCGACAAGGAAACCGTCGATTTCCAGCCCAACTACGACGAGAAGGAGCTGGAGCCGACGGTCATGCCGACACGGTTCCCGAACCTGCTGGTCAACGGCTCGGCCGGCATCGCGGTGGGCATGGCGACCAACATTCCGCCGCACAACATGTCCGAGGTGATCGACGCGCTGATCGCGCTGATCAACGATCCATCGATCGACATCGACGGGCTGATGGAATACATCCCCGGTCCGGATTTCCCCACCGGCGGCATCATCAACGGCGTCGGCGGCATCCACCTGGCCTACCGCACCGGCCGCGGCCGCGTGCGCATGCGCGCGCGCGCGGAGATCGAGGTCGCCGACAACGGCCGCGAGGCGATCGCGGTCACCGAGATCCCGTACCAGGTCAACAAGGCGAAGCTGATCGAGAAGATCGCCGAGTTGGTCAAGGAAAAGAAGCTCGAGGGCATCAGCGAGCTGCGCGACGAGTCCGACAAGGACGGCATGCGCATCTACATCGAGGTCAAGCGCGGCGAATCGGCCGACGTGGTGCTCAACAACCTCTACCAGCAGACCCAGATGGAGTCGGTGTTCGGCATCAACATGGTGGCGCTGGTCGACGGCCGCCCCCAGTTGCTGGACCTCAAGCAGATCCTCGAAGCCTTCGTGCGCCATCGCCGCGCGGTGGTCACCCGGCGGACGATCTTCGAGCTGCGCAAGGCCCGCGCCCGTGCCCACGTGCTCGAAGGCCTGACCGTCGCGCTGGCCAACATCGACGAGATGATCGAGCTGATCAAGACCTCGGCCAATCCCAACGAGGCGCGCGAACGCATGCTGGCGCGCACCTGGGAACCAGGACTGGTGGGCGCGCTGCTTGCCGCCACCGGCAGCGATGCGTCGCGGCCCGAGGACCTGCCCGCCGGCGTGGGCCTGCTCGACGCGGGCTACCAGCTGACCGAGACCCAGGCCCAGCAGATCCTGGAGATGCGCCTGCACCGCCTGACCGGGCTGGAGCAGGAAAAGCTCACCGAGGAATACCGGCTGCTGCTGGAGACCATCCGCGGCCTGATCGAGATCCTCGAGGATCCGGACGTGCTGCTGGAAGTGATCCGCACCGAGCTGCGCAACGTCAAGGAAGAGTTCGGCGACGCGCGCCGCAGCGAGATCCGCGCCAGCGAGGAAGACCTCGACATCCTCGACCTGATTGCGCCCGAGGACGTGGTGGTCACGCTTTCGCACGCCGGCTACGCGAAGCGCCAGCCGGTCAGCGCCTACCGCGCGCAAAAGCGCGGCGGCCGCGGCCGCAACGCGGCGGCGACCAAGGAAGAGGATTTCATCGACCAGCTGTGGCTGGTCAACACCCACGACACCCTGCTGACGTTCACCAGCGCCGGTCGCGTCTTCTGGCTGCCGGTGCACCAGCTGCCGGAGGCCGGTTCGCACGCGCGCGGCCGCCCGATCATCAACTGGATCCCGCTGGAGGCCGACGAGCAGGTGCAGGCAGTGCTGCCGGTGCGCGAATACCGCGAGGACCTGTTCGTGTTCTTCGCCACCCGCAGCGGCACGGTCAAGAAAACACCGCTGACCGAGTACGCCTATCGCCTGCAGCGCGGCAAGATCGCGATCAACCTCGCCGACGGCGACGCACTGGTCAACGCCGAGCTGTCGGACGGCCATCGCGACATCATGCTGTTCGCCAGCAACGGCAAGGCGGTGCGCTTCGCCGGCAGCACCGTGCGTCCGATGGGCCGTACCGCCACCGGCGTGCGCGGCATGAAGCTGGCCGAAGGCGAGGAAGTGCGCAGCCTGATCGTGGTCGACGGCGATGGCGACATCCTCACCGCCAGCGAACGCGGCTACGGCAAGCGCACGCCCGTGGCCGAGTACCCGCGCAAGGGCCGCGGCACCCAGGGCGTGATCGCGCTGCAGACCACAGCCCGCAACGGCAAGCTGGTCGGGGCGATCCAGCTGTCGGACAGCCACGAAGTGCTGCTGATTTCCGACGGCGGCACCCTGGTGCGCACCCGCGCCTCGGAAATCTCGCAGGTCGGCCGCAACACCCAGGGCGTGACCCTGATCCGGCTGGCCGCCGACGAAAGCCTGCAGGCGATCGAGCGCGTCGATGCTTCGCTGGACGACGAGAACGGCGCGGATGTCATCGAGGACGTCGCCGCCCCGGAGACGGAGACGCCCCCACCCGCGGGCTGAGCCCTCCCGCACGACGCAATGGAAAGCCCGGTTCGCCGGGCCTTTTCATTGAACAGCACGTAGGAGCGGCCCATGGCCGCGAGCTTTCGTATTGCGGTGGATGCCCTGACGAAAAGCTCGCGGCCATGGGCCGCTCCTACCAAGGCTGCCGACCATGCGTGGCGACCCCAAAAACCTGCAATGTCCGTCATATACTCGGGACAACCCGGGAGATGGACCTGACATGCACAAGCGCGACTTGGTGGTGGCCGCGGCCGTAGCAAAATGGATTTTCGTGCTGATGCTTGCGATCGGGCTGGTGGCCTGCAAGCGCAGCCCGCACGGGCAGCTGCCGGAAGTCAGCGGCGAGCCGGTCAAGGCCGAGCGCGCCAAGGTCGAGGGCTTCGTGCTGCTGCGCGCCTACCCGGACCAGGGCCGCGACTCGCTGGCCATCGCACTGGAGTTCTCGCAGCCGCTGGTCGGCACCCAGGATTTCGACAAGCTGCTGACGTTCGCCGAGCCGGTGGGCGACAAGAGCAGCTGGTCGCTCGCCGACGACGGCAAGACCCTGCGGTTCCCGTTCGTCGAGGCCAACAAGAACTACACGCTGCGCATCTCGGGCGCACTCACTGCCGCGGACGGCAGCAAGCTCGGCAAGGACATCGAGCAGAAGGTGTTCACCGGCGAACTCGATCCCGCCGTGGGCTTCGCCTCGCAGGGCAGCGTGCTGCCGGCGAAGGAGTCGCGCGGGCTGCCGGTGGTGTCGGTCAACGTCGACGAGGTCGACGTCGAGTTCCTCCGCGTGGAAGAGAAGTCGCTGGCGCAGTTCTTCAGCGAATACCAGCGCGGCGGGCGCCGCGGCAGCTGGGAACTGGAGCGCGACTACAACGGGCACGTGCCGCTGTCGAAGTTGGCCAGGTCGGTCTACGTGAACCGCTTCGTGCTCGGCGGCAAGCGCAACGAACGCGCGCTGACCTACCTGCCGGTGCAGAACATCCCGGAGCTACAGGAGCCGGGCCTGTACTTCGCGGTGATGAAGCGATCGGGCCAGTTCCAGGACCAGTTCGAGACCGCGTTCTTCACCGTCAGCGACATCGGCCTGCATGCGCGCGCCTACAAGGACAAGCTGTACGTGCATACCGCGTCGCTGCGCGATGGCGGCTCGGTCGGCGGCGTCGAGCTGCGCATCCTCGACCCGCAGGGCGATACGTTCCTCAAGGGCGAGACCGACGGCAACGGCAACGCGCTGCTGAACTACAAGCTGCAGTCCGGCCACGTGCTGGTCGCGCGGCGCGGCAGCGACATCTCGCTGCTGCCGTTCAACCAGCCGGCGCTGGACCTTTCCGAGTTCGCGGTCGCCGGCCGCGAGTCCGCGTGGTTCGACGTGTTCGCCTGGTCCGGCCGCGACCTGTACCGGCCCGGCGAGACGGTGCGCGTGTCGGCGCTGTTCCGCGACAACGACGGCAAGCCGGTCGCGGCGAAGGGCAAGGCTGCGCAACCCCTGTTCGTCCGGCTCAAGCAGCCTGACGGAAAGACCTTCCTCGACAGCCGCATCGAGGCCGGCGAGCTGGGCTACTTCAAGTTCGAGAAAACCATCCCGGTGGACGCGCCGACCGGGCGCTGGCGGGTGGAATTCCGCACCGATCCCGCGAGCGCGGAAGCGGTCGAGGGCATGACGCTGCGGATCGAGGAATTCCTGCCCGAACGGATGAAGCTCGACCTGGCCACCGCCGACGCCGCCCTCAAGCCGGGCCAGCCGTTCCGGCTGGAAGCCACCGGCGCCTACCTGTACGGTGCGCCGGCCGCGGACAACCGCTTCAGCGCCAGGCTTGCGGTGGCGGTGGAGCAGCACCCGCTCGAGCAGCTGCCCGGCTACTTCTTCGGCGACCCGACGGTCGAATTGCCGAGGGAAGCGAAGGACGTCATCGACGCCAAGCTCGATGCCAGGGGCAGGCTCGCGCAGGACATCCCGCTGCCCGACGAGGTCAAGCCGGTCACGCCGGTGGCGGTGGTGGTCTCGGGCAGCCTGTACGAAACCGGCGGCCGCAGCGTCAATCGTTCGCTCAAGCGGGTGATGTGGCCGGCCGAGGCATTGGTCGGCGTGCGCCCGCTGTTCAATGACGAGGACGGCGCCGACAGCAACGGCAATGCCGGCTTCGAACTGGTGCGCGTGGGCAGCGACGGCAAGCCGCGCCCGGGCAAGGGCCTGAAGGTCACGCTGGTGCGCGAGCACCGCGACTACCACTGGAACTACGACGAGGACGACGGCTGGGACTATGACTTCACCCGCCGCTTCGAGAACGTCGAAACCAAGACGATCGATTCCGCGGCAACCGCCGTGCGCCTGGACTTCCCGGTGGAGTGGGGCGAGTACCGCGTCGACGTGCTTGACCCTGCGACCGGCCTGACCATGCGCTACCCGTTCCGCGCCGGCTGGAGCTGGAACGACGACAACCGCGGGCTGGACGCGCGCCCCGACAAGGTCAAGCTGTCGCTGGACAAGACCGGTTACAAGGCCGGCGACACGCTCAAGGTCACGATCACGCCGCCGCATGCCGGCAAGGGCGTGCTGCTGGTCGAAAGCGACAAGCTGCTGTACGTGCAGGACATCGAAGTCAAGGCCGGCGACATCAAGGGCGGCGGCGGCACGTTCGCGATCCCGGTGACCAAGGACTGGGAGCGGCACGATGTCTATGTCACCGCGCTGGTGTTCCGCGGCGGCAGCGTGCCCAGCAAGATCACGCCGGCGCGCGCGGTCGGCGTGGCCTGGGTGCCGATGGACCGCAAGGCGCGCCGCGTCGCGGTCGGGCTGAAGGCGCCGGAACGGATGCGGCCGGAGCAGCCGATGCGGGTGATCGTGAGCGTGCCCGAACTCGCCGGGCAGCAGGCCTACGCGACGGTGTCCGCCGTCGACGTCGGCATCCTCAACATCACCCGCTTCCCGGTGCCCGACGCCAACAAGCACTTCTTCGCGCAGCGGCGCCTGGGCGTTGACGCCTATGACCTGTACGGCCGCGTGATCGAGAGCTTCGAGGGTGGAATGGCGAAGCTGCGCTTCGGCGGCGACATGGCGCTGGCGGCACTGCCGCAGGCGCGGCGGCCGACGGCACGCGTGCAGACGGTGGACCTGTTCGCCGGCCCGGTGAAGCTCGATGCCAGGGGCAACGCGCGCATCGACCTGCCGGTGCCGGACTTCAACGGCACCCTGCGGGTCTCGGCGCTGGTGTTCTCGGCCGACCGCTACGGAAACCGCGACGTCGAAACCGTGGTGCGCGCGCCAATCGTCGCCGAGGCCAGCCTGCCGCGCGTGCTTGCGCCCGGCGACAGCAGCACGATCACCCTCGACCTGACCAACTTCACCGGCAAGGCGGGCGACTTCAAGGTGCGCGTGGACGGCATCGGCCCGGTATCGATCGGCGACAACGCGCGCGACGCGAAGATCGCGGTGGAGGGCAAGTCGACGCTGAGCTTCCCGTTGACCGCGAAGGAGGGCTACAGCACCGCCAACGTGCGCGTGCGGGTCGAGGGCAACGGCTTCAAGGTCGACCGGCGCTACGACCTGCCGGTGCGCCCGGCCTGGCCGAGCGTGCTGCGCGCGCGGACCCAGGTGCTGGACCAGCTGGCCGCGGTGTCGCTCGACACCGACTTCGCCAGCGGCCTGATGCCCGGTTCGGTCAACGCGCGGATGACGGTCAGCGCGATCCCGCCGATCCCGTTCGCCAGCGCGCTGCAGGGTGCATTGAACTATCCCTATGGATGCGCCGAACAGACCGCCAGCAAGGGCTACGCCGCACTGGAGCTCGATCCGGAGACGGCGAAGATGCTGGGTGCCACCGGACTGGACGCCGGGAAGCGCCGTGCGCGGATGGAGGGTGCGCTCGGCCGCCTGGCCTCGATGCAGGTCAGCTCCGGGCATTTCTCGATGTGGGGTGACGACAGCTACGTCAGCCCCAACCTGACGCCGTACATCGTCGAGTTCCTGCTCGATGCCCGCGAAGGCGGCTTCCAGGTGCCGGACAACGTGCTGCAGAAGGCGCTGCAGCGGCTCAACGAGGACCTGCTGGCCGGCGGCAACGAGTTCTATGGCCGCGACCACCGCTCGCACCTGAAGTTCGCCTACCAGGCGCACGCCGGCTACGTGCTGGCGCGGGTCAACCGCGCACCGCTCGGCACGCTGCGCGCCCTGTACGACAACGACCGCAAGAAGACGCTGACCGGGCTGCCGCTGGTCCACCTCGGGCTTGCGCTGGCGATGCAGGGCGACAAGACCCGCGGCGAGAAGGCGATTGCCGAGGGCTTCGCGTTCAAGGGCGACCGCCCCGGCTACCTGGGCGATTACGGCAGCCCGCTGCGCGACATCGCGCTGATGATCGCGCTGACCCATGAGCGCGGTTACGCCAAGCCGGCGTACGACGCGCGTGCGGTCGACCTGGGCCGCGAGCTGGACGCGCGGCGCAACAGCCGCTGGCTGTACCTGAGCACCCAGGAGCAGGTGGCGCTGGCGCGGCTGGGCAAGTCGCTGATGGCCGGGCAGGACAAGCGCGTGTCCGGCACCTGGCACGTGGGCGAGACGGAAGACGCGGCGGGCGCTGCGAAGATCGTCGGCCGCATGTTCGATTACGACACCCTGGCCCGTGGCGTGCGCTTCGATCCCGAGGGCACGCCGCCGCTGTATGCGAGCCTGGAAGTCGCCGGCGTGCCGCGCACCGCGCCGGCGCCCGACTTCAGCCAGATCAAGGTCGAGCGCAAGTGGTACGGCACCGACGGCAAGGCGTGGAAGCCCGGCCCGCTGAAGGAGGGCGAAGCGCTGATCGTCGCGGTCAGCATGACCGCAGACCGTGACATGGCCGATGCGCTGCTCACCGACCTGCTGCCGGCGGGCCTCGAAGTGGAGAACTTCAACCTCGGCGATGCGAAACAGTGGGCCGACGTGGTGGTCGACGGCATCGAGATCACCGACCGTGCCAGTGCCGCGAACGTGGTGCACGAGGAATATCGCGAGGACCGCTACGTGGCCGCCTTGAAACTGGATGCGGGCAACACCGCGCGCGTGTTCTATCTCGTGCGCGCGGTCACGCCGGGCACGTACACCGTGCCGCCGCCGCTGGTCGAGGACATGTATCGCCCCGAGCTGCGCGGGGTGGGCAAGTCGGTGCCGGCGGACATCACGGTGGTGCAGCCGTGACGTCCGTGATTCCTCCTGCCCCCGGAAGACGGTGCCCGAAGCGACCGTCCCCGGGCTGCACCTTGCCCGGGGGCGAATGAGGGCGGGGGCTTCGCGGATCGAAGAGCTTCCATGGCCCTGAAAGTCCTTTCCCTCGCTCGACGCTTCGCGCCAGCTTCTCCCGATGCGAGAAGCAAAGGCTGGCGTCGTTGCCTGCCGTGGCTGCGCTGGGGCACGGTGGCGGTGCTGCTGTCGCTGCTGGTCCTCGATTTCGCCTTCCCGCTGCCGCTGCCCGAAAAACGCGACACCAGCACGCTGGTCGTCGCGCGCGATGGCACGCCGCTGCGCGCGTTCGCCGATGCCGACGGCGTGTGGCGCTACCCGGTCACGCCGGAGCAGGTCTCGCCGCTGTACCTGCAGGTGCTGCTGAACTACGAGGACCGCTGGTTCTGGCGCCATCCCGGCGTCAATCCGGTGTCGCTGCTGCGCGCCGCCCGGCAGTGGCTGCTGCGCGGACACATCGTGTCAGGCGGGTCGACGTTGACCATGCAGGTCGCGCGCATTCTCGACCGGCCCGCCAACGGCCGGCACCCGCGCACGCCCTGGGTCAAGCTCAGGCAGATCCTGCGCGCCGTGCAGCTTGAAGCGCACCTGTCCAAGGACGAGATCCTGACCCTGTACCTGGAACGCGCGCCGTTCGGCGGCACCATCGAGGGCGTGGAAACCGCGAGCCGCGCCTACCTCGGCAAACCGGCCTCGCGCCTGTCGCACGCCGAGGCGGCGTTACTGACGGTGCTGCCGCAGGCGCCGAGCCGCTGGCGCCCGGACCGGCATCCGGATGACGCGCGCGTGGCCCGCGACAAGGTGCTCGACCGCATGGCCGAGCTCGGCGTCTGGACGCCGGCGCAGGTCCGTGACGCGAAGATCGAGGCGGTGGTCTCGCGCAGCCTGCAGGTGCCGCTCTCGGCGGCGCTGCTGGCGCAGCGATTGCGCAACGAGACCCCCGCATCGGCGCGCATCCGCTCGACCCTCGACGCCGCGCTGCAGCGCACCCTTGAAGAGCGCGTCACGGCCTACTTCTCCGACCTTCCGCCGCGCACCTCGGCGGCGCTGCTGGTCGTCGACAACGCCACCCTGGAAGCGCGTGCGTACGTCGGTTCGGTTGCGTTCGCCGACAAGGACAGGCTCGGCGACGTTGACATGGTGCAGGCATGGCGTTCTCCCGGCTCCACGCTCAAGCCGTTCCTGTACGGCATGGCGCTGGACGACGGCCTGGTCCATTCCGAAAGCCTGCTGGTCGACGCGCCGCAGTCGTTCGACGGCTACCGGCCGGGCAACTTCGACGCGGCATTCAACGGACCGGTCGGCGTGGCCGAGGCGCTGCGGCTGTCGCTCAACATCCCCGCGGTCGACCTGCTGGATCGCGTCGGGCCTGCGCGCTTCTCCGCGCGCCTGGACAACGCCGGGATCTCGCTCAGGTATCCGCGCGGGGCCAGGCCCAACCTGTCGATCATCCTCGGCGGAACCGGTGCAAGGCTGGAGGACCTGGTGGGCGCCTACGCAGCGCTCAATCGCGACGGCATTGCCGGGCGCGTGCGCTACACGCCTTCCGACCCACGCATCGACCGGCGCGTGATGTCGCCGGGCGCGGCGTGGATCGTGCGCACGATGCTGGAAGCCAATCCGCGCCCCGGCGAGCGCGCGGACACGTTCGATCGACGCGGCCGGCCGCGGGTTGCCTGGAAAACCGGCACCAGCTACGGCTTCCGCGATGCATGGGCGATCGGCGGCACGCGCCGCCATACGGTCGGTGTCTGGGTGGGGCGGCCCGACGGCACGCCGCTGCCGGGACAGTACGGCGCGGTCACGGCGCTGCCGCTGATGTTCGAGGTCATCGACAGCCTTCCGCGCACGCGTGGCGACAATGCGTCGCGACCGCCGCCGCCGAGCGTCGCCGAAACCGAGGTCTGCTGGCCGCTCGGGATCGCGGCCGATGCGCAGCCGCCCGCGCTGTGCCAGCGACGGATGAAGGCGTGGACGCTGGACGGCGTCGTGCCCACGACTTTCGCCGAGCGCGGTGCGCGGTTGTGGAATGCCGGGCGCGAACGCTTCGATGTCGACGTGCAGACCGGCGAGCGGGTGTCGGCGGCTTGTTCGTTGCCACACGAAACACGGAGCATCGAGATCGCGCGCTGGCCCGCGCTGGCGTCGCCGTGGCTGTCGGCGGCGGAACGGCGAGCGTCACGGCTGCCGCCGCTGGCCGCCGACTGCATGCAGGACGGGCGTGGCGCGGCCGAGGAGCTGCGCATCGAGGGCATCAACGACCGCGCGACGCTGGCGCGCGCGCCGGGCAGCCAGCACGCGGTGCGGCTGTCGCTGCGTGCGCTGGGGACAGGTTCGCGCGTGCAGTGGCTGCTGGACGGGCGCCGGATCGGCGAGTCCGAGGGCGCCCGGCCGTTCGCGCATGATTTCGGCGACGCCGGCGAGCACACGTTGACCGCGCTCGCGGAAAGCGGGGCGTGGGCCAGCCTGCAGTTCCGCGTGCTTCCTCCCTAGAAACCGTCGGCAGAAGCCCTTGCAAGAGCGGCTTCAGCTGCGAGCTTTCGAACCGGGGAAGGTGGGCGCGCTGCAGCGGATGGCTTTTCGGCGATGGCGCGAAGAGCTCGCGGCTGAAGCCGCTCCTACGAAAAGAAAAGCGTGCGATCTCCGACTTTGCAGGCGGCCGCGCGCGCGCGGCGGGCAACTGCGCGTGCAACCGACGCCGACAGGGCATCTCGTTGTTTCGATTGATTTGACTGCGGCCATCCGTGGCGAAACATCCGGGCTTCGGGTCGCCCGGCCCGGCCGTCCATGGCCGGGCGATCACCAAGGCGCGCGGCAGTGCCCGTTTCCTCGATCAGACATCGCGGCCGTCCATGGCGAAACATCCGGGCTTCGGATCGTCCGGCCCGGCCATCCATGGCCGGGCGTTCGCCAAGGCGCGCGGCAGTGCCGCGCAGTCGCCTTGGCTCACCCCACCCATCCGTCGAGCAGGTCGGAGAACTCGTCCGCATGTTCCTCTTCCTGCGTCAGGATTTCCTCGAGGATGCGCTTGGTCGTGGTGTCGCGGTCGCCGACGTAGTTGATCATCTCGCGGTAGCTGTCGATTGCGATGCGCTCGGCGATCAGGTTCTCCTTGACCATGTCGCGCAAGTCCTTGCCTTCCTTGTATTCGGCGTGGGAGCGCGCGGTCAGCGTGTCGGGATTGAGGTCGGGTTCGCCGCCGAGCTGCACGATGCGTTCAGCCAGCTTGCCGGCATGCGCCTGCTCCTGCTGGGCATGTTCGAGGAACTCGGCCTTGACCGAGTCGGCCAGCATGCCCTTGGCCATGAAGTAGTGGCGGTAGTAGCGCAGCACGCAGACATACTCGGTGGCGAGCGCGTCGTTGAGCAGGCGGATCACCATCTTGCGGTCGGCGGCATAGCTGTCGGTGATCGCACCGTCTTCGATGTTCTCGCGCGCCCGCGCGCGCAGGGTGGCGGTGGCGGTGATCGGCGAGGCCGGGCTGGCGGCGGTCTTGTCGGCGGCTTGCTTGGCCATGGAATGGCTCCTCGGGTCAGGAAATCTGGTTGAGCAGGTATTCGGCCGACGACACGCGGAACTCGCCCGGTGCCTCGACGTTGACGATGCGGACGACGCCGTCCTCGGCGTACAGGGAGAACCGCTTCGCGCGCATGCCCATGCCGTAGGCGCTTGCGTCCATCTCCAGCCCGAGTGCACGGGCGAATTCGCCGTTGCCGTCGGCCAGCATCAGCAGGCCTTCCGGCGCGTGCTGGCTTTGCCCCCAGGCCTGCATCACGAACGGGTCGTTGACCGACATGCACAGCACTTCGATGCCGCGCTTGCGGAACTCGTCGAAGTTCTGGATGAAGCCGGGCAGGTGTTTCTCCGAGCAGGTGGGCGTGAACGCGCCGGGGACGGCAAACAGCACCACCTTCTTGCCTTCGAACAGGGTGGGGGTATCGATGATCTCGACGCCTTCGTCGATGCGCTGGAGCCTTGCTTCTGGAATCGGGTCGCCGGGCTGGATGGGCATGGGAGGGATCCTGTTGAAGTGAACGCAGTCTAGCCGCGGGGAGGAAAGACGGCGTCAAGGCGGGCTTGAAATCCGCCGGCGCGCACCTACGTCGTGGACATCGCGGCGACTGGTGCCGCCCCAGCAATGCAGAGGAATCGCAGCATGAACATCGTCCATTACCGCCAGTGGCCCGCCAGGCGCCCGGGCAACGCCATTGCCGATGCCGCCACCCCTTGGCAACCGCAGGTCGACATCCGCGAGGAAGCGGACCGTTTCGTGATCCGGGCCGACCTGCCGGGCATCGACCCGCAGGACATCGAAGTGCAGATGGACAAGGGCATCCTGTCCATCCAGGGCGAGCGCAAGGCCGACATCGCCGCAGAGGGCGTTCATTACACGCTCGTCGAGCGTCGCAGCGGAACCTTCCACCGCCGCTTTGCGCTTCCCGACAGCGCCGACGCCGACGGCATCGTGGCCAGCGGCCGCAACGGCGTGCTCGAGGTCAGCATCCCGAAGAAGCCGGAAACCACGCCGCGCCGGATCCGCGTCGGCACCGAGACCATGCAATAGGCCTTTCACCGCGGTTGTGGGCGGAAGGCGGATAATCCCGGCTCGCGGCGGCAACGTCGCGGGCCGCTTCCGCAGGGGATACCAACACGATGCAGTTCAAGGACTATTACGACATCCTCGGGGTGGAGCCGAGTGCGGGCGACGCCGAGATCAAGACTGCGTATCGGCGGCTGGCGCGCAAGTACCATCCCGACGTCAGCAAGGAATCCGGAGCCGAAGAGAACTTCAAGGCGGTCAACGAAGCCTACGAGGCGCTGCGCGATCCGCAGAAGCGCGCCGCCTACGACCAGCTGCGCGCGCGCGGCTATCGCCCCGGCGACGAAGTGCAGCCGCCGGCCGGCGGTTACGGGCACGGCGGCGGAGGCGGGGATTTCGACTTCGACGAAGTCTTTGCCGGTGGCGGCGCGGGCGGCGGCTTCAGCGACTTTTTCGAGAGCCTGTTCCGGCGCCAGGCCGGCGGTGGATATTCGCAACAGCAGCAGGCGCGCGGCCGGCCGGGACCCGCCGACCTGCGCGCGCGCCTGGCGGTGTCGCTGGAGACGGTGTATCGCGGCGACAGCGTCCGCGTCGGGCTCAACGGCAAGACGTTCGAGGTACGCGTGCCCAAGGGCATCAAGCCGGGACAGGCGATCCGGCTGGCCGGGCAGGGCACCGGTGGCGGCAACCTGTTGCTGGAGGTCGAGTACGCCGCGCATCCGCAGTTCGAGGTCGACGGCCGCAACATCATCTACACGCTGCCGGTCGCGCCGTGGGAAGCGGCGCTCGGTGCGACGATCAGCGTGCCGACGCTGGGCGGCAAGGTTGAACTGAAGATCCCGGCCAACTCCGAAGCCGGCCGCAAGCTGCGCCTGCGCGGCCGCGGGTTGCCCAACGGCGCCGCCGGCGCCGCGGCCGGCGACCAGATCGTCGAGCTGGAAGTGCAGGCACCGACGCCCCATGGCGACGCCCAGCGCGCGGCCTACGAGAACCTGCGGGATGCCTTCGCCGGCGACTGGCGCAGGGAGTAGGGGGTCACGGCCGGTGGCAAAACCGGCGCCTGTGACAGCAAGCAGGGGGACGCGTTCTGCAGCCGTGGGGACCCATCGAGTGGCCCGCGGCAGGCCCGGGGCCGGGCGGGCATCGGAGAGCCGCGCGGCGCCGTATCCGGCGCATCGCGCGCGCCAGGATTTGTCAGGCGGCGGTGAGCGGCGGTTCGGGCGGACTGTCGGGCGAGCCGGCACCGATCGTGCCAATGATGGTCTCCGCCAGTTCCGATTCCGAGAACGGCTTGGTCAGGTAGGCCTTCGCACCCTGGCGCATGCCCCAGACCCGATCGGTGTCCTGGTCCTTGGTGGTCACCAGCACCACCGGGATGTGCTTCGTGCTCGGGTCGCGGGTGATCGAGCGGGTGGCCTGAAAGCCGTTGAGGTTCGGCATCACCACGTCCATCAGGATCAGGTCGGGCAGTTCGCGCCTGGCGACCTCGACGCCGGCGGCGCCGTCTTCGGCCGTCAGCGCTTCGTGGCCCAGCTTCTCGACGATGCGCCTGATCCCCATCAGCTGCGAGGGCGAATCGTCCACGATCAGAATGCGCGCCATGATGTTCCCCGTTGGATGCGTGGAGATTGTAGCCGGGGCCGTGGTGGCCGCAAGCCGGCCGGTCACGCGCCTGCTGCGACGGCTTCGCGAAGGTTGACCAGCGTTCGCCCCATCGAACCGCCGGCCAGCATGGTGTCGAACACGCCGGGCAGCTGTTCCAGCGTCGCTTCGCGCGTGCAGATGCGGTCGAGGTGGCGCGGCTTCCAGTCGCCGGCCAGCCGGCGCCAGACTTCGTCGCGGATGTCGCGCGCGGTGCCGGCCGAGGCCACGCCCAGCAGCGACACGCCGCGGATAATGAAGGGCATCACCGTGGCGGGCAGGTCATGGGTGGCGGCCAGGCCGGCGCTGGCGACGTTGCCGTAGGCCGCGGTCTGCGCCAGCAGGCTGGCGAGCATCGGCCCGCCGACGTTGTCCAGGCCGCCGCCGAAACGCGTGGAATCCAGCGGCCTGGCGGTGGCCAGCGCATCGCGACCGAGGATCTCGCTGGCGCCGATGGCCTTCAGGTATCCGGCGTGCTCGGGCTTGCCGCTGATCGCGTGCACCTCGTAACCGGCGCGGCTGAAGATGTCGACCGCCAGCGAGCCGACGCCGCCGGTGGCACCGGTGACCGCCAGCGGTCCGAGCGCCGGCGCCTGCCGGTTTTCCTCCATCCGCAGCAGCGCCAGCGCGGCGGTGAACCCGGCGGTGCCGAGGATCATGCTTTCGCGCAAGCTCAGCCCGGAGGGCAGCGCAACCGCCCAGCGGGATTCAATCCGCGCGTACTGCGCATAGCCGCCGTCCCGGGTTTCGCCCAGGCCCGAACCGGTGACCAGCACCGCGTCCCCCTCGCGGAACGTCGCATCGGTCGACGCCACCACGTGGCCGGCCACGTCGATGCCGCCCACCAGCGGAAAGCGGCGCAGGATCTTGCCCTTGCCGGTGCCCGCCAGTGCGTCCTTGAAGTTGACCGAGGAATGCGCGACCTTGACGACGATTTCGCCGGGCGCCAGGTCGTCGAGCGACACCCGTTCGATGCCGGCGTGGTACCCGGCAGCATCGTTGTGGATGCGGAAGGCCTTGAAGGTGTCGGGGATCATGACGGAGCGGCGTGGTGGAGGGGGAGCCTGGATGATGCCCGCGAACTTCGCGCCCTTCCACTTTGCAGGCTGCGTGGGCCGCGATGCCGGCCTCGTCTCCAGGCCCCAGCCGCCGGCCAGGCTGCGACGAATGCCCCTGGCCGGCTGCTCCGGCACGGGCATCGCGACCGTGGCTGCTCGCGCAAGGCGCGCGGCCGTCGCAGCCGTTGCGACCGATTCGCGGCACAATGCCGCCATGTCCGATGCGCCTGCCGACCTCCTGACCGTCGCGATTTCCTCGCGCGCATTGTTCGACCTCGAGGAAAGCAACAGCCTGTTCGAGGCGCAGGGCATCGACGCCTACGCCGCGCACCAGCGCAGCCGCGAGGACGACGTGCTCGAACCGGGCATCGCCTTCCCGCTGGTGCGCAAGCTGCTCGCGCTCAACGAGGGCGCGCCGGCCGATTCGCCGCGGGTCGAGGTGATCCTGCTCTCGCGCAATTCTTCCGATACCGGGCTGCGCGTGTTCAATTCGATCCAGCACCACGGCCTTGCGATCTCGCGCGCCACCTTCACCTCCGGCGCGCCGACCTGGCCGTACATCAAGCCGTTCGGCGCGCAGCTGTTCCTGTCGGCCAATGCGGAATCGGTGCGCGGTGCGCTGGAGAACGGCGTGGCGGCGGCGACGATCCTGCCCGCGGCCTCCATGGCGAAAGCCGTGCCGGCGCACCGCCACGACCAGCTGCGCATCGCCTTCGATGGCGATGCGGTGATCTTCGACGACGAAGGCGAGCGCGTGTCGCAGGAAGGCGGGATCGAGGCGTTCCACCGCCACGAGCGCGAACGCGCGCACGAACCGCTGCCGGGCGGGCCGTTCCGCGGCTTCCTCGACGCGCTGCACCGGCTGCAGGCCGCCTATCCGCCGGGCGAAGATTCGCCGATCCGCACTGCACTGGTCACCGCGCGATCGGCGCCGGCGCACGAACGCGTCATCCGCACCCTGCGCGAATGGGGCGTGCGGCTGGACGAGGCGCTGTTCCTCGGCGGGCGCGCCAAGGGCCCGTTCCTCGACGTGTTCGGCGCCGACATCTTCTTCGACGATTCGCTGCACAACATCGATTCGGCGCGCCAGCACGTGGCCACCGGGCACGTGCCGCATGGCGTGTCGAATCCGTAGGTCGGGACTACGCCCCCGACGCCGACGATTGTCCAGGCGACACGCGTCGGGGGCGTAGCCCCGACCTACAGCGGCAACCGGATGTCCGACAGCTTCCAGTCCATGCCGTGCCGCGTCATCACGAACACCACCGGCCGGCCCTGGTCGTCGTGGACCGTGGCGGTGAAGCGCGACAGCGATTCGTAGCGGTACTGCGCGTCCTGCAGCGGGCGCGGCTCGGACGCATCGCGTGGCTCGTCACTCGATGGCGGCGGCAGGCCGCTGGCGCGGTCCCAGACCTTGCGGCCCTCCATCATCGCGCCGAGCCCCGCGGGCGTGACCATCGTGTCCACCAGCCCGCCGACCAGTCCGTTGGCGATGCCGAGCCCGAACACCGCGAAGGGATTGTCCGGCGCCGGCGCACCGACCTCGCCCAGCAGGTGGCCTCCAAGCTGCGCCTTCAGGCTGCTGCGCAGGGCCGGGAAGTCGACCTGTTTCGCCATCGCTGCCGCGTCGCGCGCCCGGGCGGCGTCGCGGATGGCGTCGAAGGTCCGGTAGGGGCCGATGGCCGTCCAGGCAAACAGGACAACCAGGACCGCGGCGGCGAGCCAGAGCCATTTCTTCATCGCGTCGATGCTCGAGGGAA
Source organism: Luteimonas mephitis DSM 12574 (assembly GCF_000422305.1). Taxonomy (GTDB): domain Bacteria; phylum Pseudomonadota; class Gammaproteobacteria; order Xanthomonadales; family Xanthomonadaceae; genus Luteimonas; species Luteimonas mephitis. The sequence continues at coordinate 300,450 of NZ_AULN01000014.1, forward strand.
TCGTGCCGCGATTCTAGGACGATCCCGCTGCCCTCGCAGGAGCGCCCCGCGGGCGCGATCGGATGTGCAGGGAATGCCCGATCACGCCGGCGGGCCGCTCCCGCGGGTCTTTCAGAACTCCAGGTCCAGCGCCGCGCACAGGTAGTCGACGAACGGCCCCAGCGCCTGCAGGTCCTTCGCCAGCGCCTGCCGCAGGCGTGGACCGGTCATCACCGCGTCCTCGACCGCGCGCGAGGCGACGAAGTTCTTGTGGCGCATGTCGTCGATGAAGGCGAAATCCGGCGGGAATCCGCGCGGCGGACGCACCAGCATCTCGTCGGTTTCGAGCTCGAACCGGCGGCGAAAGGCCGGCGCGTGCGCGGCCCGCTGCCAGCTGCCGGGGTTGTCGAAGATGAACTGCCGCACCCGTCGCTGCGTCGCCGTCTCGGGATGCCACAGCCCGGCGCCGACGAAGCAGCTGCCCGGCTGCAGGTGCAGGTAGAACGAAGGCGCCGGCACCTGGCGCGAGCGTTCGTGGAACAGGCGCGCGCCCTGCCACGACTTGTACGGCGTCTTGTCGTTGGCGAAGCGCGTGTCGCGCTGGATGCGGAACAGCGAGCCGCCGACGGTCTTGGGCTCGGCGCGGAAGTGTTCGCTCACCGTGCGCAGGTCCGGCTGCAGGTCCGCCAGCAGCGCCTGGAATGGCGCGCGCACGTGCGCTTCGTAATCGGCCTTGTGCGCCTGGAACCACGCACGCTCGTTGTTGCGGGCCAGCGCGCGCAGGAACCGGAAGCTCTTGTCGGTGAAGTAGGTGGTCATGGCAGGAGGATCATCGGGTGCTGAAGTTGCGTTAATTCCCGCAGGAGCGCTTCGTGGACGCGAAGGGCCTTGCCCGCCGGACGGGCGTTCCAGCGAAGGTCAAGGCAATGATGCGCGCAACTGTCCACCCCAGTCCTGCAGCCTGTCGAGCAGCACCTGTTTCGCGCCGTCACCGGCATGGACGGCGCGCAGCTCCGCGATCTGCGCATCGAACTGCGTGAACGTCACCTCGGACAGGCCGGAATCGTCGATGAGGCGATGGCGGCGGTACGCGTCCCAGCGCCCGCGCTCGTCGGCGGACAGCGTTTCCGGCCAGTTGCGCGCCCGGTAGCGGAACAGCAGCTCCACCAGCCGCGCATCCTGGAAGCCGAAATCGCGGCTGCCCAGCGCCTCCGGCGGCGTCGCGCGGACATCGGCGCAGCGGCGCTTGTCGCCGTCGCCGATGAAGCCGTCGTAGAGCGATGCATCCGCGTCGGCCGGCTCGCGCTCGGCCGCGCCGGCGAAGACGCGGCGGACTTTTTCGGCCAGCGCCGGCGCCGCCGTCCGCAGCCGCGCGGCGCGGGCTTCCACCACGGCCGGATCGATGCCCAGGCGCTGGAAGTCGGGGTCGCGCAGGTGCGCCCACTGGATCAGCGCCGGGCAGCGGTTGAGGTGGACTTCCTTCAGCGGGATTCGCGACTCGCCCTCGGGCAGGTCGGCGGCGCGCACGTACAGGCGGTCCGCGATGGCGTCGGCATCGAGGTCCAGCAGCGCGTCGGGCTCGCTGTCGAGGTCGAACACGATCACCCGGCTGTCGATGCGCGGGTGGCGCGCCAGCGGCAGCACCGCGGCGGCGCACAGGCGCGAGGCCGGATAGCGCTGCGAGACGTGCAGCACCGGCGTCATCGCGATGGTGTCGAGCAGGGTTGCGGCGTAGCGCTTGTCGCGCAGCCGTGCGACGTGTTCCCACAGTCGCGGCTGCGCCTGCCGCAGCAGGCGTGCCATGCCGATCAGCGCGCGCACGTCCGACAGCGCCTCGTGCGCGTCGCCGATGCGCACGTCGTTTGCGGCGGCGAGGTGTTCGAGGCGAAAGGAAGTCGCGCCATCGTCGCGCTTCGGCCACGCGATGCCGTCGGGCCGCAGCGCGTGGGCCAGGCGCATCACGTCGAGCAGGTCCCAGCGCGAGTTGCCGCCGCGCCACTCGCGTTCGTAGGGATCGCGGAAGTTGCGGAACAGGCCGTAGCGGACGAACTCGTCGTCGAAGCGCAGCGAGTTGTAGCCCAGGGTGCAGGTGTCCGGGCGCGCCATTTCCTCGAAGATGCGGGCGAACGCCTCGGTTTCGGCCACGCCGTCGCGCAGCGCATCCTGCGGCGTGATGCCGGTGACCAGCGTGGCCATCGGCGATGGCAGCAGGTCGTCGGCCGGCTTGACGAAGAACTCGACCGGCGCCTCCACCTCGTTCAGCTGCGCATCGGTGCGGATCGCCGCGAACTGCGCGATGCGGCTGCGGCGCGGGTCGGTGCCGAAGGTTTCGAGGTCGTAGAAGAGGAAGCTGGCGGGCATGGGCTCGGATCTGCGGGGAAGTTCCTGCGGTCCTTCTAGGAGCGGCTTCAGCCGCGAGCTTCTTGCAACGATGACAAAGGCAAGAGCTCGCGGCTGAAGCCGCTCCTACAAGGGCGAGTTGCGGCCATCTTGCCGCAAGCCCGTCGCAGGCGTCGCGACAGGCTCCTGTCAGGCATCGTCGGCCAGCGGCGTCAACTGTCTCTCGACCTGCGCGTCCACCGCGGCCCAGTCCACGCCGTCGAGCGAATCCAGCCCGCGCGTGGCCGCCACGAGGATTGCACGTTGGACGTTGCTGCGCTCGAGCGCCACCGAGTAGGGAATCCGCATGAACGTCACCATCGAGTAGTGCGGTATGAAACGGCCCGGGTGGCGCTCCTGCAGCTTGCGTTCAAGCGATTGCTGGAGCAGGAAGTCGGGATCGTCGACCAGGTCGCGCATCTCGATGTAGTTCTCCAGCGCCATGTCCTGGATCGCGCTGGCATCGGGCTTGCGCGCGGCCTCGAAGGCGGCAAAGGCTTCGGCCAGGCCGGCGTGGGACTTGATGCAGTCCGCCAGCGCGACGCAATCCTCGAACGCGCAATTCATGCCCTGGCCGTGGAACGGCACCATCGCGTGCGCGGCGTCGCCCAGCAGCACCGCGTCGCCGCCCAGGTGCCAGCGGTCGAGGCGCAGGGTGGCGAGGCTGCCGATCGGGTTGGCTTCGAAGTCGCGTTCCAGCTCCGGGATCAGCGGCAGGGCGTCGGCGAAATCGCGTTCGAACAGCGCGCGCGCGTCAGCGGCGGTGGCGACCGAATCGAAATCCGGATCATCGTTGCTGCCGTCTCCGTGCAGCGCCATGAACAGGGTGACGGTGAAATTGCGTTCGTCGTTGGGCAGTGCGATGCACATGTAGCGGCCGCGCGGCCAGATGTGCAGCGCGTTGGGCTCGATGCGGAAGCCGCCGTCGCGCGCGGGGGGGATCTCGAGTTCCTTGTAGCCGTGGCCGAGCCATTCGGTGCGTTCGCCGAGGTCGCGGCGCGCCGCCATCTGCGCGCGCAGCGTGGAGCCGGCGCCGTCGCAGCCGAGCAGGGCGTTGAACGGATGCGTGTGCAGTTTCCGGTCGCCGCGGTAGCTGGCGGTGCGCCCATCGAAATCGACGGACTCGAGGCCCCGGTCGAAGTGCAGCGTGGCGCCGGCCGCTTCGGCGGCGTCGATCAGGGTGATGTTGAGTTCGCCACGGGCAACCGACCAGATGACCTCGCTGTCGTCGCGGCCGTAGCGCTGAAGCTGCGGCTGCCCGTGCAGCGGATGCACCATGCGTCCGCGCATCATCACCGCCTGCTTCAACACCGCATCGGCGGCGTCTGCGGCACGCAGCGCGTGCAGGCCGCGTTCGGCCAGGGCGAGATTGATCGAACGCCCACCGGCGTAGCCGTGCAGGCGCGGGTCGCCGCGCCGCTCGAATACATCAACCCGCCAGCCGCGCTGCGCGAGCAGGGTGGCCAGCAGGGCGCCAGCGAGGCCGGCGCCGACGATGGTGAGGGATCTTGGATCAGTGCCTGTCACGTCGCTCATCCGAATCAGTCATCCGAAATCGCCATCTCCGCGAAAACGGGAGTGACGGCCATGACGCATGCGCGGAAGGGCGTCATGCCCGCCGCCATGCCTCCACCGCGCGCACGAACCGCAGCACGTCGGCGTGGGTGTTGTACATCGGCATCGGCGAGATGCGGATCACGTCCGGCTCGCGCCAGTCGCCGAGCACGCCCTGCGTGGCGAGGAAGTCGAACAGCGAGCGACCGGCGTCTCGCCCGTTGAGGCCGCGTCCTTCCACGACGCGCAGCGACAGCTGGGCGCCGCGGCGTTCGGGTTCGCGCGGGGTGGCGATCTGCAGCGTCGCGGACAGGCGCTCGCGGATCAGCGCTTCGAGATAACCGGTCAGGCGCTCGGACTTGGCGCGAAGCGCGGCCATGCCGGCGCGGTCAAACAGTTCCAGCGAACCGCGCAGCGGCGCGAGTCCCAGGATTGGCGGGTTGCTCAGCTGCCAGCCATCGGCGCCGGGCGTGGGCACGAAGTCGGCGCCCATGCGGAAGCGCGAGGCCTGCTCATGCCCCCACCAGCCGGCGAAGCGCGGCCGGTCGGTGCGCGCGTGGCGCTCGTGCACGAAACAGCCGGCGACCGCGCCGGGCCCTGCGTTCATGTACTTGTAGTGGCACCACACCGCGAAGTCGGCATTGCTGTCGTGCAGCTGCAGCGGCAGGTTGCCGGCGGCGTGGGCGCAGTCGAAGCCGACCACCGCGCCGGCGGCGTGGCCCAGGCGCGCGATCTCGCGCAGGTCGAAGGCCTGGCCGCTGCGGTACTGCACGCCGGGCCACACGATCAATGCCAAACGCGGGCCGTGCCGCGCGATGGCGCGTTCGATCGCCTGCATCGAGAACGTGCCGTCGGCTTCGTCGGGTTGCAGTTCGATCAGGTCCGTGGCCGGATCGAAGCCGTGGAAGCGCACCTGCGATTCGAGCGCGTAGCGATCAGAAGGAAATGCGCCGGCTTCCATCAGGATCGCCGGCCGCTCGCGGGTGGGCCGGTAGAAGCTCACCATCATCAGGTGCAGGTTGGCGGTGAGCGAGTTCATCGCCACCACTTCCGACGGCAGCGCGCCGACCACGCGCGCCAGGCCGTCGCGGACGAGTTCGTGGTACGGCATCCACTGCGCCTGCCCGGTGAAGTGGCCTTCGACCGCTTCGTTCGCCCACTTGTCCAGCACTTCCTCGACGTGCGCGCGCGCCGCCTTCGGCTGCAGGCCCAGGGAGTTGCCGCAGAAGTAGGCCTGGTCGCTGCCGTCGTGCTGCGGAATCAGGAATTCATCGCGCAGGTCGCGCAGCGGGTCGGCGGCATCCTGCGCCTTCGCGTGGTCGTCGGAGAACAGTTCGGTCATTGGGTCTCCGGGTGGCGCGTCATGCCGCGCGGCGGGAAGTTGCAGGGGTTTGCGCGCGGCGATGTTCCCACGCACGGTCAGGCGAACCGCGATTTCGGCAGCCCCAGCCATTCGAGCGCGGTGCCGTGGAACAGGCGGGCCTTGCCGGCCTCGTCGAGATCCATCGCGTCGATGCCGGCGCCCGGGGTCTGCTCGCCGAGCGGGAACGGGTAGTCGGTGCCGAGCATCACCCGGTCCGTGCCGCAGGTGTCGAGCAGGTACTGCAGCGCGCGCGAATCGGCGACCCACGAGTCGAAGTACAGGCGTTCGAGGTACTCGCGCGGATTGCGCGGGTTGTCGGTGGCGACCAGGTCCGGGCGCATGTTGAACCCGTGCTCGATTCGGCCGATGGTGTAGGGGAAACTGCCGCCGCCGTGGGCGAGGCAGACCTTGAGCTTCGGCAACCGCTCCAGCACGCCGCCGAACACCAGGCAGCAGGCCGCGCGCGACTGCTCGGCCGGCATCCCGACCAGCCACGGCAGCCAGTACTTGGGCATCGACTCGGTGCCCATCATGTCCCAGGGATGCACGAGGATCGCGGCGCCAAGGTCGGCGGCGGCCTCGAAGAACGGGAACAGCTCCGGCGCATCGAGGTTCCAGTGCACGCCATCGGCAAGCTGGATGTGCGAACCGATCTGCACGCCCTGCAGGCCGAGTTCGTCGATGCAGCGCTCAAGCTCCTGCACCGCCAGCCGCGGCGACTGCAGCGGCACGGTGCCGATGCCGGCGTAATGGCGCGGATGCGCGCGCAGGGTCTCGGCCATGTGGTCGTTGAGCGCAGCGTGCAGTTCCAGCGCGTGGTGCGGCCTGGCCCAGTAGCTGAACATCACCGGCACGGTGCTGATCACCTGCACCTGGACGCCGAAGCGCGCGTACTCGTCGATGCGCTCCTGCGCGTCCCAGGTATTCGACCAGATCTCGCGGAAGAACCTGCCGTCCTTGTAGATGCGATGGCGGCCGTCGTCGGTGTGGTGGATGACCGGGAAGCGGTCGTCGCCGTACTTCTTCGCCAGGTCCGGCCAGTCACGCGGCAGGTAGTGGGCGTGGATGTCGATCTTGAGCATGCCGTGCAGTTTACCCGGCCGGCCCGGGGACCGCTTCGGCATCGCGCTTGCGGGCCTGGCGCAGCAGGTGGGCGAGCGTGTCGATGCTGTCGGTGATGCGGTCGCAGGTATCGGCCAGGGCCATGCCTGCCGGGCTGGCGGCCAGCGTTTCGTCGCGGGCCAGCGCCTTGGCCAGCTGGCGCTCCGCCTGGCGCGGCGAACGGACCCGCGGTGGGGTACGGCTGCGCAGGGCATCGGCGATCGCCGCGAGCGCATCATCGACCTGGCTGGCGAACGTGGCCAGTTCGGGCAGTCGGGGCAATGAACCTTCGTCGCGCAGCGCCGCCTCCAGCGACAGCGAGGTGCGGATCAGGCGGTGGGCGTTGGCGAGGAAGGATTCGGACGTGGCCAGTTTGTCGGCGCGGGTGCGGCCGGGTTCGGCGCGCAGGCGGTCGAACGACGCCAGCACGCGGGTGCGCGCGGCGCGCGCCGCGGTGCGGGTTTCGCGCAGGGCCTCGATGTCGTTGCCGAGCACCGCGCGGATGTGCGCGCGGTAGCCGTCGACCAGCCGGGCCAGCGCGATGTTGGCGCGCTGGCCTTCCCAGGTCGGCCACAGCAGGTAGGCGACCAGCGCCAGTGCGCTGCCCAGCGTGGTGCCCAGCACGCGCATGTGGATGGCCTCGCCGGGGGGGATTCCGTCGAAGGCCAGCAGCAGTACCAGCATGCCGGTGAGCATGGCCACGCCGATGCCGTAGTTGACCGTCGCGAGCATCCGGAACCCGAAACACAGCAGCGTCATCAGCAGCAACGACGGCAGCACGTCGTCCACCACCAGGTGCACCAGCAGCGAAGTCAGGAGCAGGCCGCCGAACGTGCCTGCCACGCGCAGCAGGCCGAAGCGCAGGGTGCCGCCGAAGTCGGGCCGCAGCACGATCGCGGCGGTCATCGGGATCCAGGCGCCGTGCGGGATTTCCAGCAGGCGCTCGCAGGCAACCGCGACGCCCAGGCACGCCGCGCAGCGGATCGCATGGCGCAGTGCCACCGAGGACAGGTCGAGGTTGGCGCGCAGGGTCTGCAGCGGATTGCCGGGGCGCAGCGCCGCCGGCAGCTTCGCATCGGCGAGTTCGGCGCGGATCTCGCCGCGGCTGCTGGCCCAGTCGCTGTTGCGCACCAGCGCGCGCAGCTGGCCGGCCAGTCCCTGCGCGCGCATCGCGGCGATCCGCAGCAGGCGACGGTCGCGGGTGCCGGGCACGGTGTCGACCGCCTGCACCAGCGCGTCGACGCGGCTGCCGAGCGTGGCCACCTCCTGCTCGGCGCGCAGCGGCTTCTCCGCCGCCCGCATCGCATCGGAGAGGTGGCCGAGGATTGCTTCCGCATTGGCCAGGACGTCGCCGATGCGGGCGACGGCGCCGGGGTCTTCGACGCGGACGAACAGGTCGCCCAGCGACAGCAGGTCGATGCGCACGCGTTCGCACAGTTCTGCGATGATGCGGAAGGACTGCATCGCCCGGCCGCGCGAGCGGTATTCGCCGTGCAGGGTCTCGAGCGCGTCCATGGCGGCGATCGAAACCGGCGGCGGCTGCGAGGCGTCCGGGCGGGAGCGTGCGACTTCGGCCAGCTGCCGCAGCACGGTGGCCAGCGCGAAGCGCTCGGGCCGGTAGCGCTGCAGCGGCCAGGCTGCGACCGCCATCAGCATCTGCAGCACGCCGCCGGCGAAGATCAGCGCCGCCACGCCCGGTGCGTGCGCGGTGGGCACCTGCATGTCGGCGGTGATGATCAGCACGATCATGCTGGTCATGCCCACGCGCGCGATGACCGGCCCGAGCGCCACCAGCAGGCCGCCGAGCAGGCCGGCCAGCGCAGCGGCCAGCACGAACAGCCAGGTGTGCCCGCCGACCAGGATGCCGAGCAGGGCGGACAGCCCCGCCGCGGCCGCCGACATCAGCATGTGCTGCATGCGCTGCCGGTACGGGCCGGGCTGGTCGGTGAACATGGTATTGATCGCACCGGTGGTCATCGCCAACCCGGCGGGAACCTGGTCGATGGCCAGCCCGACCGCAAGCGGCGCAACCACCGCGACGGTGTTGCGCAGCGCGACCCGGAACGGGACGTCGCGGGGCTTGATGTCGATCAGCGAGCGCAGCAAGGGGCGATTCCCGGCAGGTTTCCGTGCATTCTCCGCGATCCGTCCCGCTGGTGCTGAGGTCGGAGTGGTTCCGGTTGCGCGACGTGCTGGTGAATGCCGGGTCTTCGACTGATTCTTACGGACGAGCTTGCGTTCGTTGTCTGATGGCGCGCGTCGTCGCGACCTGGCGGGCCCCGGTGCGCATGCGCCTGAATGCGAAATCAGGGAGGAGGCGTCTGCCGGTCGTCGACGCCGGAGGACATTCGCATCCAGGGGCACTCGCACCCGGCGCCTGGGAGTTGCAACGCCGTGGCTCGCGCCGGCACACGCGATCCCGCGGGCACGGCGATCAGGTATCCGGGAATTCGTACTTCGAGGGTGCCGGGTTCAGGTGCCCGCACTGCTTGCAGGTGCGGTGCTCGCGCGAGGCGTAGAAGCGTTCGAACACCGGCGGGAAGTCCTTCTCGATGTCGTGCAGGAAGAAATATTCCTCGTACAGCTTGTGGTTGCACTTTTCGCAGAACCACAGCAGGCCGTCGTCCTCGTGCGGCAGGCGCTTGCGCTCGATCACCAGCCCGATCGAGTCGGGCATGCGCTGCGGCGAATGCGGCACCCGTGGCGGCAGCAGGAAGATCTCGCCGGCCTTGATCGGGATGTCGCGCGGCTTGTCGTCCTCCTGGATGCGCAGCACCATCTCGCCTTCGAGTTGGTAGAACCACTCGGGGCCTTCGTCCCAGTGGTAGTCGGTGCGCGCATTCGGGCCGCCGACCACCATCACGATGAAGTCACCGGCGTAGATCACCTTGTTGCCGACCGGGGGCTTGAGCAGGTGGCGGTGTTCCTCGATCCAGGCCTGCAGGTTGAGCGGGGCGGGCAGCATGGCTTACTCCTTGAATGCAGCGATGCACTTGAGTTCGATCGCGATCGGCGTGGGCAGCGCGTCGATGCCGAGGGTGGTGCGGCAGGGCGCGCTGGCCGGGTCGGGGAAATGTTCGGCCCAGACCGCGTTGTAGGCCTTGAAATCACGCGCCATGTCGGTGAGGAAGACGGTCACGTCGACCAGGTCCTCCCAGCGCGAACCGCTGGCTTCCAGCACCGCGCGCACGTTGGCGAACACCGCGCGCGTCTGCGCCACGATGTCGTGGGAGACGAGGTGCCCTTCGGCATCGTGTTCGTTGCCGGGCACGGCGTTGGTTGCCGGGTCGCGCGGACCGATGCCCGACATCAGCAGCAGGTTGCCGACGCGGCGCGCATGCGGGTACGCGCCGACCGGCTTCGGTGCGCCACCGGCGTCGATCGATCCGCTCACGGGGCCTCCTCGACCCGGCGCTCGCACAGCAGCGAAAGCGCGCGCGTGTACGCCGGCATCAGCGCGGCGGCGGAATCCACGTCCATGCCCAGCTCGCGCACGCGGCCGTCGTGCAGGCTGTACACCCACCCGTGCACCGAGAGCTTCTGTCCGCGCGCCCATGCGTCCTGGACCACGGTCGTCAGGCAGACGTTCTCGGCCTGTTCGATGGCATTGAGCTCGCACAGGCGGTTGGGGCGTTGCTCGGCGGGAAATCCCTCCAGCAGCGCGGCATGCTTCTGCGCGACGTCGCCGACGTGGCGGATCCAGTTGTCGGACAGGCCGATGCGCAGGCCGTTGAGCGCGGCGTTGACGCCGCCGCAGCCGTAGTGGCCGACGACCAGGATGTGTTCGACCTTGAGCACGTCGACCGCGAACTGGATCACCGACATGCAGTTCAGGTCGGTGTGCACCATCACGTTGGCGATGTTGCGGTGGACGAACACCTCGCCCGGCGCCAGGCCCATGATCTGGTTGGCCGGCACGCGTGAATCGGAGCAGCCGATCCACAGGTACTTGGGCGCCTGCAGCTGTTCGAGCCGCTCGAAGAACTCCGGGTCTTCCTCGCGGACGTGATCGGCCCATGTGCGGTTGTTGTGGAGCAGTTTTGCCAGTGCTTGTTTCATGTCAGTGAGATGCCGATGTTGCGTGGTTCGGTGAAAAAGCGCATCGCTTCCAGCCCGCCCTCGCGGCCGAGCCCGGACTGGCCCATGCCGCCGAAGGGCGTGCGCAGGTCGCGTACCAGCCAGCAGTTGATCCAGACGATGCCGGCCCGGATGCTGGCGGCGAGGCGATGGGCGCGGTTGAGGTCACGGGTCCAGATCGACGCGGCCAGGCCGTAGTCGCCGGCGTTGGCGAGCGCGAGTGCGTGGGCGTCGTCGTCGAAGGGCTGCAACGTGGCGACCGGGCCGAAGATTTCCTCGCGATTGGTCGCGCAGTCCGGGCCGAGGCCTTCGATCAACGTGGGTGCCACGAACCAGCCGGGGCGGTCGAGCGCGTTGCCGCCGCACAGCACGCGGCCGCCTTCCTCGCGGGCGCGGGCGATCCCGGCGACGACCTTGTCGAAATGCGCCTGCGACACCAACGGGCCCATCCGCGCGTCCGGGTCCATCGGGTCGCCGATGCGCAGCGCCAACGCGCGTTCGACCAGCGCGTCGCGGAACTCGGCGTAGATGCTGCGTTCGACCAGGATGCGCGAGCCGCACAGGCAGATCTGGCCGGAATTCTGGAACGCCGAGCGCACGATGGTGTCGAGTTGCGCACGCCAGTCGCTGTCGGCGAACACCAGTGTGGGATTCTTGCCGCCCAGCTCGAGCGACACTTTCTTCAGCATCGGTGCCGCGACGCCGGCGATGCGGCGGCCGACCGCAGTACTGCCGGTGAACGACACCGCCTTGACCTGCGGATGCGCCACCATCGCCTCGCCGACGCTGGGGCCGAGGCCGTGCACGATGTTGAGCACGCCCGACGGGAATCCGATGCCCGCGGCGAGTTCGCCAAGCATCGTCGCGGTCATCGGCGTGACCTCCGAGGGCTTGGCGACCACGGTGTTGCCGGCGGCCAGCGCCGGCGCGATCTTCCAGGTGAACAGGTACAGCGGCAGGTTCCACGGCGAGATCGTGGCGACCACGCCCAGCGGCTGCCGCAGGGTGTAGTTCAGCCCGGCTTGGCCGTGGTGCGATTCACTGGCGAACTGGGTGGCGGCGTGCGCGAAGAAGCGCAGGTTCGAGATCGCGCGCGGGATCTCGACGTCGCGGGCGAGGGCGAACGGCTTGCCGCCATCGCGCGACTCGGCGTGGGCGAAATCGTCCAACCGTGCTTCCAGCGCCTCGGCCAGCTTTTCCAGCCAGCGCGCCCGTTCGTCGTTGGGCACGGACGACCAGGCCGGGAATGCGCCGGCCGCGGCAGTGACCGCGGCTTCGACGTCCTCGGCGCTGCCGTCGGCAACCTGTGCGAAGGGCGTGCCCGTGGCCGGATCGAACACGTCCAGCCAGCGCCGCGTGGACGCCTCACGGGCTTGGCCGTCGATCCAGTGGGCGAACTGCTGCATCCGCGTAGCTTAACCGCTGCGCGCGCGTCCGGTCAGCGCGCCGGGCGCCATTCGGCAACGTATGCATGCGCGGGAATCGGTGCGCAGGCGGGTTGCAATCGCGCCGTGGATCACGATGCGCGGCCCGTCCGCGCAATGCCGCTGTCTAGCACCGTCAGCGCTGGCAGCGGGGGCACAGGTACAGCCGCCGCGAGCCGTTCTGCTGTCGCTGGATCTGCGTCCCGCAGGCCGGGCAGGGTTCCCCCTCCCGGTCGAAGACGAGGAAGCGGAACGCGTCGGGCGTGTCGGTCAGGTAGTCGGCGCGCATGCCGCCGGCATGTTCGATGCCGCGCGTGGCGTAGCTGTGGCGTGGCACGGAGAGGAGTTCGCGGGCGAGCGCGGCCAGTTCGCTGGCCTGCAGGTCGCGCGGGCGTCGCTGCGGCAGCAGGCGTGCGGCAAACAGCACTTCCGAGCGCAGGTAGTTGCCCATGCCGGCGAGGAATCTCTGGTCGAGCAGCAGGCCGCCAAGGGAACGCCCGGCGAAACGCGGATCGAGCAGGCGCGCCGCGACCGCGGCTTCGTCCAGCGTGGAGTCGAGCACGTCGGGACCCAGCCGCGACAGGAACGGATGCGCGTGCAGTTCGTCCGTGCGCCACATCGCCACGTCCGACGCCGAGTACAGCAAGATCGCCTTGCGCTCGGTTTCAAGCGCCACGCGCAGCGAACGGCCGGTATCGGAGCGCTGGCCCGCATCGGTGATCCGCCACACGCCGTACAGCTGGTTGTGGCTGTAGAGCGTCCAGCCGTTGTCGAAGCGGGTCAGCAGGGCCTTGCCGTGCGGGGCGATCGATTCGACGACGCAGCCGGCCAGGCGCTTCCCGAAGCGCTTGAGTCCGGGGAACGCGAACCACGCCGACACCAGCCGCTCGCCGACCACCGCCTCGGCGAGGCGGTCGGCAGCGCGACGGATTTCCGGGCCTTCAGGCATGGGGTTTCGGGGATCGGGAATTTTCGGTTCCCGTGGGAACGACGCGAGCCGCGAGCTTTCGCGGCGGGGCGAAAGAAGCCCGCGGCTTGCGCCGCTCCTGCGAGGGATTCATGGTTTACCTGCAGCCTAGATCGAATTCATCCGCCCGCCGTCCACCGCCAGGCTCACGCCGTTGACGTATGCCGCCGCCGGCGAGCACAGGAATGCGATCACCCCGCCGGTTTCTTCCGGCGTGGCGAAGCGTCCGGCCGGCACGCCGGCGCGCATGGCCGCGCGCACGTCGTCTTCGGACTTGCCCTCGGCCGCGACCTTGCCGCGCACGATCTGTTCGATCCGCCCGGTCTCGGTGAAGCCCGGCAGCACGTTGTTGACGGTGATGCCGTCGGCGGCGAGTTCGCGCGACAGCGTTTTTGCCCACGACGCGACCGCGCCGCGGATGGTGTTGGAAACGCCCAGGCCCGGGATCGGTTCCTTCACCGACGTGGAGATCACGTTGACGATCCGGCCCCAGCGCGCCTGCCGCATCCCCGGCAGCACCGCCTGCAGCAGAGTCTGGTTGGCGACCAGGTGCTTGTTGAAGGCGTCCAGGAAGGCGTCAATCGTTGCGTCGTGCGCCGGACCGCCCGGCGGGCCACCGGTGTTGTTGACCAGGATGTGGACCGGTGCCGACGCAGCGAGCGTCGCGACGCGATCGCGCAGCGCATCGGTCTGCGAGACATCGGCGGCGATCCAGTCGTGCACCTGCCCTCCGGCGCGGGGCAGGGCGGCGGCCACTTCCCGCAGCGCCTCGGGCCGGCGCGCGAGCACGGTGACGCTGGCGCCCAGCAGGGCCAGTTCGTGCGCGGTGGCGCGGCCGATGCCTTCGGAGGCGCCGCAGACGAGGGCGTGCTTGCCGTTGAGATTCAGGTCCATGGGAACTCCGGTGTGGTCAGGTTTCACGCGCCCGCATCAGTGCGGCGATCGCGTTGGCGCGCGAATCGTCCTGCGCATGCAGGGCGTCCGCGACCGCGCGCCGATTGGCTTCGGGGTGGTTCTGGCTCAGCTTGGACTTGATCTCGATCCGCCGGGGGGCGAAGCGGAAGCCGGTAATGCCGCGCAGCTGGACCCGGTGGTCTTCGCGACCCGGCTCGAATGTCCAGTCGCTGCCGATCGCGTTCTCGAAGCGGTCGCTCATCCGCATGACGAGGTCGGCGAGGGACGCTTCGTCCTCGTAGCGTTCAAGCACGCCATGCAGGTGGGCGACGACGTAGTTCCACGTCGGCACGCGCGCCTGTTCTTCCTTGTCGGGATACCAGGCAGGGGAGACATAGGCGTGCGGGCCGTGCACGATCACCAGCGCCGCGCCGTCATGCCGGGCCTGCGGATTGGGCCTGGCCCAGTGGCCTTCGACCAGCACCTTGTCACCGTCGCGGTGATACAGCACGGGCAGGTGCGTGACCTGCGGAATGCCGTCGCCGGACACCGTCAGCAGCGTGACGAGCGGATCGCCCGCGACCAGTGCATCGAGCTGTGCGAGGTTGGTGTCGACGAAGGCGCGCGGCGTGTACATCGCGACCTAGGCGCGGCCACCAAGCTTGTGCACCATCCGTGCGTGCAGGGCGTCTTCGCCGTCGCCCGATGGTGGCGAGAGTTCCTCCAGCGAGAAGCCGCGCTGCAGCGCGTCGGCTTCGTCGAGGCCGTCGAACGAGACGAACTCGGCGTCCATCAGCATCGACCGGGCGGTGTCCTCGCTGTCGTAGACCAGTGTGTTGCCGTCGCTGTCGAACACCTCGGCGGTGCCGGCCTCGCGCACGCGCAGGCGAGCCCAGACAACGGTGCGGCCAAGGGTGGCCAGCCACCACTGTTCGGACACGTGCTGTACGGCGTCGCCACTCACGGCGATGTCGCCTTCGAGATCAGCCACAACAGGCCGGCCAGGACCAGCGAGGACGCGATCACGATGAGCGCCACGCGCGCCGGCGTGGCCAGGCCGGTGAACTGCGGATCGCGGATCTGCCGGTAGCGGCCGCTGAACAGCCACCACAGCGCCTCGGGCTTGATGAACGCGCCCTCGCCGAGCTGCGCTTTGACCTCGGGATGGCGGTCGCGCAGGTGGACCAGCGCCAGCGGCCAGAAGATCACGAACGCGGTGGCACCGGCGATGGCGGCGGCGACGAACAGCAGCGCGAAGAACATGATCACCATTTCAGAACTCCGCGCTGCCGGGCGCGCGCGGGTAGGGGATGGCGTCGCGGATGTTGGACAGCCCGCAGACGTACACCACCAGCCGCTCGAAGCCCAGGCCGAAGCCCGCGTGCGGCACCGTGCCGTAGCGGCGGAAATCGCGGTACCAGCCGTAGTGCGACTGGTCCAGGCCGAACTGCGCCATGCGCGCGTCCAGCACGTCCAGCCGCTCCTCGCGCTGCGAACCGCCGATGATCTCGCCGATGCCCGGCGCCAGCACGTCCATCGCCGCCACCGTCTTGCCGTCGTCGTTCAGGCGCATGTAGAACGCCTTGATGTGCTCCGGATAGTTGGTCACCACCACCGGGCGGCCGACGTGGACTTCGGTCAGCCAGCGCTCGTGTTCGGTCTGCAGGTCCAGGCCCCATTCGACCGGGAAGTCGAACTTCTGCCCCGACTTCTGCAGCAGCGCCACCGCGTCGCCGTAGTCGATGCGCTCGAACGGCGCGTTGACGAACCCTTCGAGCCGCGTGATCGCATCCTTCTGCACGCGCTCGGCGATGAACGCCATGTCGTCGCCGCGCTCGTGCAGCACGGCGCGGAACAGATACTTGAGGAACTCCTCGGCCACGCGCGCGTCCTCGGCCAGGTCGGCGAAGGCGATCTCCGGCTCGACCATCCAGAATTCGGCCAGGTGGCGGGTGGTGTTGCTGTTCTCGGCGCGGAAGGTCGGGCCGAAGGTGTAGACCTTGCTCAGCGCCAGGCAGTAGGCCTCGACGTTGAGCTGGCCGGACACCGTGAGGAAGGTCTCCTTGCCGAAGAAGTCGCGCGAGAAATCCACCTCGCCCTTGGCATTGCGCGGCAGGTTGGCGGTGTCCAGGGTCGAGACACGGAACATCTGCCCGGCGCCCTCGGCGTCGGAGGTGGTGATGATCGGGGTGCTGATCCAGTAGTAGCCGTTCTCGTGGAAGTAGCGGTGCACGGCCTTGGCCAGGCAGTCGCGAATGCGGGTCACCGCACCGAACAGGTTGGTCCGCGGGCGCAGGTGCGCGACCTCGCGCAGGAATTCCAGCGAGTGCGCCTTGGGCTGGATCGGGTAGGTTTCCGGGTCGTCGACCCAGCCGGCCACTTCGATCGATTCGGCCTGGATCTCGAAACTCTGGCCCTGGCCCTGCGACGGCACCAGCGTGCCGGTGGCGATCACCGAGCAGCCGGCGCTGAGCCGCTTCACTTCGGTTTCGTAGTTGGCAAGGGTGCTGGGCGCCACGACCTGGATCGGGGCGAAGCACGAGCCGTCGCTGACGTTGACGAACGACAGCCCGGCCTTGGAGTCGCGCCGCGTGCGCACCCAGCCGCGAACCGTGACTTCGCCGCCCTCGGGTACCTTGCCAGCCAGCGCCTGCGCAACACTCACCGTGGTCATGCCTTGAATCCCTGTTCGATCATGCCGATATGAGCGGTACAGTTTACCGGAGCCGCAAGGGCTAGAATGCCTGCCATGTCGATCCATCTCGAACCCGCCGCCCTGGAGCGCATCCGGGGTTTCCTGTCCGCCGACGCATCGGCCATCGGCCTGCGCTTCGGCGTCCGGCGCACCGGCTGCTCGGGCTGGGGCTACCTGATCGAACTGGCCCGCGAGCAGCGCGACGGCGACACCGCCTTCGAACACGAAGGCGTGCGCATCCTCGTCGACGCCGACAGCCTGGCGCTGGTCGACGGCACCCGCATCGACTTCCTCAAGCAGGGCCTGAACGAACAGTTCGTGTTCGAGAATCCCAACGTCTCGGCCGAATGCGGCTGCGGCGAGAGCTTCACCACCGACGCCGACAAGGCCGCGTAGCCACGCGCTAGACTCTCCGGCTCGTGTCCCGGGGAGTCCCCATGTTCAAGCATCTGTTGCTGGCCGGGTTGCTCGCGGCCGTTCCGGTTTCGACCCTGCGCGCCGCGGAAACCCCGCCGGCCGTGTCCGACAGCGCCACCAAACAGGCCCTGGAAGCATTCTTCGCTGCGCAGTGGGAGCGCGGCCTTCGCGAGAGCCCCGAGAACGCCACCTACAACGGTGACAAGCGCTTCAACGACCGCTGGAGCGACAACAGCCTGGCCGCGATCGCGAAGCGCGAAGCCGAGGACCGCGCCGCGCTGCAGGAACTGCACGCGATCGATCGCGACAAGCTGGCGGCCGCCGAACGCCTCGACTACGACACCTTCGAGTGGCAGATCGAACACGCCATCGCCGCCCAGCGCTTCCGCGGCTACCTGCAGCCGATCAGCCACCAGGGCGGCATCCAGACCGCGGACGGCATTGCCGAGCTCCTGCCGTTCGCTTCGACCCGGGACTACCGCGACTGGCTGGCGCGCATGGCAGCGATGCCGGAGCAGGTCGACCAAGCCATCGCGTTGATGGGCGAAGGCGTGAAGACGGGCAACGTGCCGCCGAAGGTGCTGATGGAGCGCGTGCCGGCGCAGATCGCCGCGCAGATCGTCGATGACCCGACGAAGAGCCCGTTCTACCGGCCGTTCACGAAGTTTCCGGATGCCGTGCCGCCATCCGATCGCACGGCGCTGGCCGCGGAAGCCCGGCGCACGATCCGCGAAAGGATCGTGCCCGCCTATCGCACGCTGCAGGCGTACTTCAACGACGAGTACCTGCCCCGGACCCGCGAAGGCATCGCGGTCACCGACCAGCCGGACGGCGCCGACTACTACGCCTATCTTGCCGGCTACTACACCACCACCGACCTCAAGCCCCGACAGATCCACGAGATCGGGCTGAAGGAGGTCGCCCGCATCCGCGCGGAAATGGAGAAGGTCAAGGCCGAAACCGGCTTCAAGGGCACGCTGGCCGAGTTCTTCGCCTACCTGCGCACGGACCCGAAGTTCTTCGTGAAGACCCCCGAAGCGCTGCTCGAGCGCTACCGGTCGGTCGCCAAGCGCATCGATCCGGAGCTGGTGAAGGTCTTCCATACCATCCCGCGGCTGCCGTACGGCGTGCGCCCGATCCCGGACAACATCGCGCCGGACACGACCACCGCTTACTACATGCCCGGCGCCACGGACGGTTCCCGGCCCGGCTACTACTACGTCAACCTGTACAAGCCGGAGACCCGGCCGACCTGGGAAATGATCCCGCTGAGCCTGCACGAAGCGGTGCCGGGCCACCATTTCCAGTTCGCCCGCGCACTCGAGCTGCCGGGTGCGCCGATGTTCCGCCGCACCGCCTACTTCGTTGCCTACGGGGAAGGCTGGGGCCTGTACGCCGAGCGGCTGGGCTACGACATGGGCCTGTACGACGACCCATTCGATCGCATGGGCCAGCTGGCCTACGACATGTGGCGCGCGGTGCGGCTGGTGGTCGACACCGGCATGCACAGCCAGGGCTGGAGCCGCGACAGGGCGATCGAGTACTTCATGGACAACTCGCCCAAGACCCGCCAGGACGTAGTCAACGAGATCGACCGCTACATCGGCACCCCGGGGCAGGCGCTGGCCTACAAGATCGGCCAGATGAGGATCTCGGAGCTCCGTGAGAAAGCCGCGCGCACGCTGGGAACGAAGTTCGACCTGCGCGCCTACAACGACGCGGTGCTGGAAACTGGTTCGGTGCCGCTGGACGTGCTGGAAAAGCACATCGACGCCTGGATCGCGGCGCAGCAATAGGCGCCGAACCCGGGAACCTGGGGCGGGTCGGGGCGGAGAGGCCTGCATGGCGCCTCTCCCGGCTTTCGCCACCACGACCGTTGCCCGGCGCCCGTCGAACTGCGACAATGTCCGGCTCCCGCGCGCCGGGAGACCTTGCCCCACCGCATCCGTACCGGATCGTCGGGGGGCTATCCGGGCCGCAGCCTTTCCGGGCGGCGGCCGAATATCCACGAGGAAACACCATGCGTCACTATGAAGTCGTGTTCCTGGTCCATCCGGACCAGAGCGAGCAGGTGCCCGCCATGATCGAGCGCTACAAGGCGCTGATCGAGGGCGGCAACGGCAAGATCCACCGTCTCGAAGACTGGGGTCGCCGCCAGCTGGCCTATCCGATCGACAACCTGGTCAAGGCCCATTACGTCCTGCTCAACATCGAAGTCGAACAGGCCGTGCTCGACGAACTCGTCGAAGGCTTCCGCTTCAACGATGCGGTGCTGCGCCACCTTGGGATGCGCCGCGACGAGGCCGACACCGAGCAGTCGCTGATCATGAAGAACAAGGACGAGAAGGGCGACAAGCCCGAACGTGGCGAGCGCCGCCGCCGAGACGACGACGAAGGCGACAACGGTGGCAAGTCCGCCGAATCCGCCGACGACGATACCGCCGAAGCCGCCTGAGGAATCCTGACATGTCCAAGTTCTTCCGCCGCCGCAAGTACTGCAAGTTCACCGCCGAGGGTGTCAAGGAGATCGACTACAAGGATCTCAACACCCTGCGCCAGAACCTGACCGAGAACGGCAAGATCGTGCCGAGCCGGATCACCGGTACCAAGTCGCGCTACCAGCGCCAGCTCGCCACCGCGGTCAAGCGCGCGCGCTTCCTGGCCCTGATCCCGTACACGGACAACCACAACGTGTAAGGAGCGCCTTCCCGCAGGGAAGGCTACGGATTTCCCTCCCCTTCAAGGGGAGGGCAAGGATGGGGATGGGCGTCCGTGACGCCGCGGTGCTGCTCGACAGCATTGCGACTGACGGGGAACCATCCCCACCCAACCCTCCCCTTGAAGGGGAGGACTTCAGAACCCGGCCTTGCCCTGATTGATGGCGAAAGGCTTCAAGAATCCCGTCCGTTCGGACAGCTGAAAGTTGCGGTGCCACGCGCCGCTAACGAATACGGAGCATCACCATGGAACTGATCCTGCTGCAGAAAGTCACCAACCTCGGCAACCTGGGCGACAAGGTCAACGTCAAGCCGGGTTATGGCCGCAACTACCTCGTCCCGCAGGGCAAGGCAGTGCCGGCAACGGCCGCCAACGTGGCCGAGTTCGAGGCCAAGCGCGCCGACTACGAAGCCAAGGCCGCCGCGGTCCACGGCGAAGCCACCGAGCGCCTTGCCAAGCTCGAAGGCGCGAGCGTCACCGTCTACGCCAACGCTTCCACCGAAGGCAAGCTGTACGGCTCCGTCGGGCCGCGCGACATCGCCGAGGCGCTGACCAAAGCCGGTACCCCGGTCGAGAAGTCGGAAGTGGTGCTGGGCGAAGGTGCGTTCCGCACCACCGGCGAGTTCGAAGTCGTCGTGCACCTGCACGCAGACGTCGAGACCACGGTCAAGGTGATCGTGGCGCCCGAAGCGGCCTGATCGCTGCATCCGGTTCGACGAAGAGGGCGCCTTCCGGGCGCCCTTTTTGTTGCAGCATTGCTTGAGGATCGCTCCGCGGGCGCGGCGCGACCAAGTGCCGTCGCAACCGGCGAGACGACGACCGGCTAAGAAACTCGTCTTATCCACAGGTTGTTCCGTCGCGAACCCACAAGCCGAGCGCCTACGATGCCTGGCCAGCCTCGACAACCGGTCCCCTTCTTCCCCTTCACGGCTTTCGCTTCGCAGGAGCACGACAACACGATGTCCGCACGACCCCGGTTTGGGAATGAATCACGCAGCGACAGCCGGATCGAGCAGCTGCGCGTGCCCCCGCAGTCGGTGGAGGCCGAACAGGCCGTCCTCGGCGGATTGATGCTGGCACCGGACGCCTACGACCGCATCGCCGACCACCTGGTCGACGGCGATTTCTACCGCCGCGACCACCAGCTGATCTATCGGGCGATCCGCGAGCTCGCCGAGAAGAACCGTCCCTACGATGCGGTCACCCTCGGCGAATGGTTTGAGTCCCAGGGCCTGGCAGAACAGGTGGCTGGCGGCGCCTACCTGGTCGAACTGGCCAGCACCACGCCTTCGGCGGCCAACATCGTCGCCTACGCCGAGATCGTGCGCGACAAGGCGGTGCTGCGGCAGCTGATCGAAGTGGGCACCGGCATCGTCAACGACGGCTTCCAGCCCGAGGGGCGCGACAGCAGCGAGATCCTCGCCAGCGCCGAGCAGCAGGTGTTCGCGATCGCCGAGGCCGGGGCGCGCGGACGCAGCGACTTCGTGCCGATCAACAAGGCGATGGGCGAGGCGTTCGACGTCCTCCAGACCCGCTACGCCAACGGTGGCGGGATTACCGGCATGCCCACCGGCTACACCGAGTTCGACGAGATGACCGCGGGCCTGCAGCCCACCGACCTGCTGATCCTCGCGGCGCGCCCGGCGATGGGCAAGACCACCTTCGCGCTCAACATCGCCGAGTACGCCGCGATCAAGACGAAGAAGGCGGTAGCGGTGTTCTCAATGGAAATGTCGGCCAGCCAGCTCGCGCTGCGCCTGATTTCCTCCAACGGCCGGGTCAACGCCACCCGCCTGCGCACCGGCCAGCTCGAGGACGAGGACTGGAGTCGCGTCAGCAGCGCGATCCGGATGCTCAAGGAGTCGAAGATCTTCATCGACGATACCCCGGCACTGTCGCCCGAGGTGCTGCGGGCCAAGTCCCGCCGGCTCAAGCGCGAGCACGACCTGGGGCTGATCGTCATCGACTACCTGCAGCTGATGGCCGTGCCCGGCAACAGCGAGAACCGCGCCACCGAAATCTCCGAGATCTCGCGCTCGCTCAAGGGCCTGGCCAAGGAGCTCAACGTGCCGGTGATCGCGCTCTCGCAGCTCAACCGATCGCTGGAAACCCGCACCGACAAGCGCCCGGTGATGGCCGACCTGCGCGAGTCGGGCGCGATCGAGCAGGACGCCGACGTGATCGTCTTCATTTACCGCGACGAGTACTACAACAAGGAAAACTCGCCGGACAAGGGGCTGGCCGAGATCATCATCGGCAAGCAGCGAAACGGCCCGACCGGGGCGATCAAGCTGAAGTTCTTCGGCGAGTACACGCGCTTCGACAATCTCGCGCACGATTCGGTGGGCAGCTTCGAGTAGCCGGGCTTTCTGGAGTTGGCGCGGGCCCGGCCGGGCCCGTCGCATTGAACGGAACGGAGATGCCCGGCGCCCGGCGGGCCACGGAATACGCCGGATGTCGCGACCGATCACCGCCATCCTCCACGCCGACTCCATGCGCCGCGACCTGGCCGTGGTCCGTCCCCATGCGCCGGCGAGCCCGGTCATGGCGATGGTCAGGGCCGAATGCTGCGGCGATGGCTGCGCGCGGCTTGCACCCGCCTTTACACCGGTACCGGTGTAAAGGCGCGCCGGCGCAGGTCGGCGGACGCGTGTCGATGGACCTGATGGCGATCTACCTGCGGGGCCATCCGGATGCGCGCGCCGGCAGTCCCGTTGTGCTGCGGGACAAAGGGTGGCCTATCGAAACAGTCGCCGATGCGTCGGGCGCTATCGCGTGCGAACAGACCTGCTCGATCACCCGGTGCATGCGCTTCGTCGAAGCCTGGTCTTCGCGCCCGAATGCGGTGCGATGACGGATGCGAACACGAAATTGACGCTGCCGATGGCCGCGTGATTCACTCGCTGCAATTGCCGGGAGATACGGATGGCCACCAAAAAGCCGCGCAAGGCGCTGCGCCGCGAACCGATGTCGCGGGTCGACACCGCCTGGCTGCGCATGGAGCGGCCGACCAACCCGATGATGATCACCGGCGTGCTGATGTTCGCCGAACCGATGTCGCTCGAGCGCCTCAAACGCGTCATTGCCAAACGCTTCCTCGCCTACGCGCGTTTCCGCCAGAAGGCGGTCGACACCCCGTCGGGTGCGGCGTGGCAGGAGGATGCGAACTTCGATCTCGACTGGCACGTGCAGCTCGCCGCGCTGCCGGGACGTGGCGATGGTCGCCGGCCGGCACGGGATGGCGCGGAGAAGCGCGCGCTCGAACGCTTCGTCAGCCAGCTCGCGTCCAGCCCGCTCGACAAGCACCGGCCGCTCTGGCAGTTCCACCTGGTCGAACGCTACGCTGGTGGCTCGGCGCTGGTCGCGCGCCTGCACCACAGTTATGCCGACGGGATCGCGCTGGTGCAGGTGTTGCTGTCGCTGACCGACACCGAGCGCAACGCCGGCAAGGACAAGGGCCTGGCAAAGGCCTGGCTCAAGCAGGACGGCGCGGACGTCGCGCGGCGGGTCGGCGCGATGGAGCGTTACGCCAGGCTCGGCGGCAGGATGTTCGGCAAGGGCATGGAGATGATGCAGGACCCGACCCTGGCCGCGATGCTGGCGAAGGAGGGCGGCGAGATCGCGCGCGAACTGGTGCACGCGCTCGCGCTGCCCGACGATCCGCCTTCGATGCTGCGCGGTCGCCTGGGCGTCAGCAAGCGCGTCGCCTGGGCCGAGCCGATCGACCTGGAAGAAGTGAAGGCGGTGGGTCGCGCCTGCGACTGCACCGTCAACGATGTGCTGATGGCCGCCGCCGCCGGTGCACTGCGCGACTACATGATCGAGCGCGGCGACGACGTCGACGGCGTGACCCTGCGCGCGACCGTGCCGGTGAACCTGCGGCCGCTGGAGCACGCGAAGAAGCTGGGCAACCATTTCGGCCTGGTATTCCTCGACCTTCCGGTGGGCGAGGCCAACCCGGTGCGCCGGCTGATGCGCGTGGCCAGCTGCATGAATCAGTTGAAGAATTCACGACAAGCCATTGTTGCGTATGGACTTCTTGCCGCTCTTGGCATGGCACCGCAGCCGCTGCAGGAACTGGCGCTGGAACTGTTCAGCCGCAAGGCCACCTCGGTGGCCACCAATGTCCCGGGGCCGCAACAGCCGCTGTACCTGGCCGGGTGCCGGCTGAGCGAGATGATGTTCTGGGTGCCGCAGACCGGATCGATCGGCGTCGGCGTGTCGATCCTGAGCTACAACGGACGCGTCCATTTCGGCCTGATCGCAGATGCCAAGCTGATTCCCGACCCCGATGCCGTGGCCCGACGGTTCGGCGCCGAGTTCGACAAGCTCCTCTACCTTGCGCTGATGGGCAGCTGGGACCAGGCGCTGGACGCGACCAACGCCGAGGCGCTGCTGCAAGTGTCGGGGAGCGGGCATCGTTAACCGCACCTGATCACCAGCGGCGCACCGACGCCTGCCATCACCCTGCGGCGACGGTTGCGTGGTTAGCTTGGGTCCCCCATTCACGTTCATCCGAACGACCAGGAGAACTCCATGCGACCGTCTGCCACCGCCGCCATCGTCACCGCACTTGCCGGCAGTCTGCTGCTGGGCAGCTGCGCCACGTATACCGGCCAGACCAGCGCGCCGGATGATCCCAACCGCACCCGCAACAACGCGTTGATCGGCGCCGGCATCGGCGTGGTCGCCGGCCTGCTCAGCGGCGGTGACGCCACCGAACGACGCCAGCGCGCACTGGTCGGGGCGGGCGTCGGCGGCCTCGCTGGCGGTGCCATCGGCGCCTACCAGGATCGCCAGGAAGCGCAGCTGCGCAGCCAGATGCAGGGCACCGGCGTCGACGTGGTGCGCAACGGCGACAACATCACCCTCAGCATGCCCGGTGGCGTGACGTTCGCCTTCGACAAGGCCGAAGTGCAGCCGCAGTTCTACCCCGTGCTCGACAACGTCGCCAGCACGCTGCAGCAGTACAACCAGACCATCATCGAGGTGGCCGGCCATACCGACAGCGTCGGCAGCGACGCCTACAACCAGCAGCTGTCGCAGAAGCGCGCGGAAGCGGTGGCCAACTACCTCGGCTCGCGCGGCATCATGCGCGACCGCATGATCACCGTCGGCGCCGGCGAGACCCGCCCGGTCGCCAGCAACGACACCGACGCAGGCCGTGCCCAGAACCGCCGGGTCGAGATCACCCTAGTGCCGGTGCGTTCGTAACGCGGACCCGCGAGTTGCAGGCAACAGAAGGGCCATTCGCGAGGATGGCCCTTTTGCTTGATCCTATGGAAAGAAAAACCCCTGAAAAATCAGGGGTTTGAATGGTGGAGGTGGCGGGAATCGAACCCGCGTCCGAAGGCACTCCATCCCCGGCACTACATGCTTAGCGCTCCGTTAGGTCTCGTCCCCCGACAGCACGGCGCGCAAAGCGCATCGGGACACCAGCCTGTTTGGGTTGAGCCGTGACTGACAGGCAGCCATCACAGCCGGTTCCGTGATGATGACCCTACATCCACGAGCACGGACACAAGTGGGTTCGGGGCTTACGCCTTAAGCGGCGAGAGCGTAGTTGTCGTCGTTGGCAACTAGAGTTTTGCAGCTGGATTTACGAGGAAAGCTACCCCCTCGGCATGCGCCAGGCGATTTCGCGACCCCCGTCGAAGCCAGTGCACCCCCGGGATGTCGATCACGCTGACCGGGCCAGTATAGGGGCGGCGGGGACCGACGCAAGCATGCGGCGCCCGTCGCAAGTGGGAGCCGTTCACGCGCGCAACGGCGCACGTCCGGGCTATCCTGAACCCGATGAGACTCCTGCGCGGCATCGACCTGGACTCCATTGGCGCGCGGCTCCGGGCGCCGCTGCACGGGTATACGCTCTCGTTGCTTGCGCTGGTGGCATCGCTGCTGCTGGTGTGGCTGTACTGGAGCAACGCACGGCAGCGTGAACTCAATGCGGTGCAAGCGGAGTTCGCCGCGGAAACCGATGCCATCGCCGAGCTCCTGCGACAAAGGCTCGCCAGTTACGAACTGGTGGCGCGCGGGGGCGTGTCCCTGTTCGCATCGGTGGACCGCCCGAGCGCGGGACAGTGGCAGGGCTACGTCGACGCGCTCAACATCGCGGCCAGCTATCCGGACATGCTCGGGCTGGGGTACGCGCCATACCTGGATCGTTCCGAACTGCAGGCGCTGCAGCTGGACATGCGCGACGCGGGGCAGGGGTTCTACGTTGTCCGGCCCAGCGGTGTGCGCGCCAACTATGGCCCGGTCCTGTATTTCGAGCCTCGCACCGAGGCCAATCGCGCGGTGATCGGCAACGACCTGTTCGCCGATCCGTTGCGGCATGCCGCGATGGCCAGCGCGCGCGACGACGACGCCGTGCGCATCACTGCGCCACTCCAACTGGGCGAGGACTCCGGCCGCCCGGTCACCGGCGTGGTGATGTTCGCTCCGGTTTACCGGTTTGGCACCCCGGCGACGCTGTCGGCGCGGCGTGCGGCCCTGCAGGGCTGGATCTACGCGCCACTGGACATGTCCGAGTTCGTCGCCTCCGCCCTGCACAGTACGCGTCGCCATGCGGCGCTGAGCGTCCGCGACGGCGGTTCGGGGCAGGGCGAGGGCACGGTGCTGTACGCCGATCATGCCGAGCTGGCGGGGCGGGGCAGTGAAAGTGACTTCCGGCGGACCGTGCCGCTGGAACTTTACGGCCGCCGCTGGGAACTGGATTTCAGTGCCGACGCCGGGACGGCGCTGGCGGCGCGAACGCCGGAGCTGCGGATGACGCTGGGCGCGGGCATCATCGCCTCGCTGCTGCTTTTCGGCGTCGCGCTGGTGCTGGCGCGCACCGAATCGCTGGCCGAACGCAAGGCGGCGCTGCTTGCCGAATCCTACCAGCGCAGCGAACTGCGCTTCCGCAATGCGATGCGGTTCTCGGCGATCGGCAAGGCGCTGCTGGATCGCAGGGGTGCGATCGTGGATGCCAACCCGGCGCTTGCGGCGATCTTCGATACAAGCACCGATGCACTGGTTGGTTCGATGTTCGGTGCCCATTTCAGCGACGCCGGGGACGAGGCCCGGCGCAGTCGCGAGTTCGCGGCGGTGGCAGAAGGCGTGTTCCGCACGACCCGGCAATGGCGGACGGCGGGCGGCGAACTGCGCCACGCCCAACTGACCTACGCGCCGGTGCCGGGCGAGATCGGGCAGGACGTGGCGAGCCTTGTGCAGGTCGAGGACATCACCGAACGCGTGCTGGCGCATGCGCGCGAACAGGCGCTGCACCGGACCTTGGAGGCCCGGGTCGCGCTGCGCACGCGCGAACTGACCCACGCCAACCACGAGCTGGAGTCGTTCGCCTACAGCGTCTCGCACGACCTGCGTGCGCCGCTGCGGACGATTGAGGGTTTCAGCCGCCTGCTCGGCGAGCGCTACGCGGACAAGATCGACGAAGTCGGGCGCGACTACCTGGCGCGGGTACGCAAGGCCGCCGGCCGCATGGACGACCTGATCGACGCATTGCTGAAGATGTCACGGGTCAGCCGCAGCCCCCTGACGCTGGCGCCGCTGGACATCAGCCGGATCGCCCGCGAGGTGGTTGCCGAGCTGCGCATCGCGCAGCCGCAGCGGCACGTCGAGGTCGAGGTCGAACCGGGGCTGCGCGCGGTTGGCGATGCGGCGCTGGTGCACAACCTGCTGCAGAACCTGATCGGCAACGCCTGGAAGTTCACTGCCGGCGCAGACAACGCCCGCATCGTCGTGGGTGGCGAGGACGCGCCCGGCGAGCAGGCGGCGTTCCATGTCACCGACAACGGCGCCGGCTTCTCGCCGGAGTACGCCGGCAAGCTGTTCCGTCCGTTCCAGCGACTGCACAACCCGGAGCAGTTCGAGGGACACGGCATCGGCCTGGCGTCGGTCAAGCGGATCGTCGAGCGCCACGGCGGGACCGTCGGTGCGGAGGGCAGGCCCGGAGAGGGAGCGACGTTCCGCTTCACGTTGCCGCGGGAGGTGGCGGCGGCGGGCTAGGGAACCTCTGAACAACTGTCGTTTCGTGCTTGGCGAAAGACGCTTCGCAACAGCGGAGCTGGCCAATCCCTGCTGTCGGGTTCCCAGGATTCGTCGCCGCGCCCGGGATGACACAACGAGGTTGTTCAGAGGTTTCCCGGGCGTGGCCGGATCAAACCCTTCTCCCACTTGCGGGGGCGTGACGCGAGGTGCCGGATGAGGGCGCAAGGGCTGTGAACTGCCTTTGCTTCGAAGTTCAAAAGCGTTTCGCGCCGTGACGGCGCGAGTCACCTTTCTTTGCCTGTGCAAAGAAACGTGACCCAAAGAAACACACCCCCGCCTGCGCGCCCGGTGCTGCGCACCGGGTTCGCGGAGCCGGCGGGAATTTTCGGATGCGGCATCCTGCCCCAGCCGAAAACGCCGCACATCCATGTGCGGCGCCCTGCGGGTTTTACCCGCCGTCTCCGCCGCTTCGGAGGGGCCCGGCAGGGCAAAGGCACCGCAAAGGCAGGGGCAAGCGCGAAAGCAAAAGCAAAGCAGGGGCAGAGTGGGGGCTAGTGCATTGGCGGGCATGGCTTTGCATGCGGTTACTGGACGCGCGGGTCAAGCGTTCTTGTCGTGCTGGCGCAGTATGCGCCGAAGCGCGCGACGATCCTGTCGCTGGAACGACGTTCTAGGCGTCGCGGTTGTGTCGCCGCATCACGCGCTGTTTCTCGCGGGCCCGCGCCCCGATCCAGATGAGGCGCCGCGGCATGGAACGCGCCGCAGCGCGCGACGATCCTGCCGCTGGAACGACGTTCTACGCGTCGCGATTGTGTCGCCGCATCACGCGCTGTTTTTCGCGGGCCCAATCCCGTTCCTTGCTCGCCTCGCGCTTGTCATGCGACTGCTTGCCCTTGGCCAAGGCAAGCTCCGCCTTGACCTTGTTGCCCTTCCAGTACAGCGCGGTGGGCACGAGGGTGTAGCCCTCGCGCTCGACGCGGCCGACCAGTTCGTCGATCTCGCGCCGGTGCAGGAGCAGCTTGCGGGTGCGGCGTTCGTCCGCAACGACGTGGGTGGAGGCCTGGATCAGCGGCGAGATCTGCGCGCCGAACAGGAACAGCTCGCCGCCGCGGATCACCGCGTAGCTCTCGGTGATGTTGGCGCGACCTGCCCGGATCGACTTTAACTCCCAGCCCTGCAGCGCCAGCCCGGCCTCGAAGCGTTGCTCGAGGTGGTAGTCGTGGCGCGCGCGCTTGTTCAGCGCCACGGTGCCGCCGCCGTTTGCCTTATCCTTGTCGCCTTTCTTCTTGCCCATGCCGGCATTGTCGCAGTTTGCCGCGAGATTTTGCGCGGCCGGCCCGCCACGATCCCGACGCCCGAATCCGGTTCCAGACCCGAATGCCGACCATCCAGCGCAGCGCCCTCGTCGAACACTCCGCAGCGCGCATGTTCGCCCTGGTCAATGACATCGCGGCCTATCCGCGCCGCTTCGACTGGTGCGAGTCGGCGCAGGTGCTGGAGGCCGACGACGCCCACGTGGTCGCGCGACTCGACCTGGGCTTTGGCGCGCTACGCACCTGGTTCACCACCGAAAACACGCTGTCGCCGCCGCACCACATCGCGATGGCACTGCGCGCCGGCCCGTTCAAGCGCCTGGACGGGCGCTGGGAGTTCCATGCGCTGGATGAATGCGCCTGCAAGGTGACGCTGACGCTGGATTTCGAGCCGCAGAGCCGTCTGTTGGCGCCGGCGATGACGCTGGGCTTCCAGGGCCTGGCCGACCGCATGGTGGACGACTTCGTGCGCGTGGCCGACCGCGGGACGGAATGATGTCGGCGCCGCTGCATGTCCAGGTCATTCGTGGCTGGCCGCGACGCGCCGAGGCTGTGACGCTCGGGCTGCCCGCTGGCGCCACCGTGGAAGATGCGATTGGCGCGAGCGGTTTCGGAACCGAAGGAATCAGCGGCTACGCGATCCACGGCGAGCGCGCGACCGGCGCGACGCCGCTGCGCGACGGCGACCGCGTCGAACTGCTGCGGCCACTGCAGGTGGATCCGAAAGAGGCGCGGCGGCGACGGGCTGCCGCCGGCAAGCCGCGCTGAGTCGCGGCGCAACTCGCCGCCACGGCGCGCGGGTGGAGAAAGAAAACGCCAGGGCGCGCGGCCTCAGCGACCCTTTCTCTTGTCCTTGGCCAGGTTCGGGCCGAACGACTTGCGCAGGTCCTTCGACAGCTGCTCGTCCTGCTCGGGGAAGTAGTCGCCGTCCCAGCGGACGAGCGTGTCGTTCTCGAAATGCAGCACCAGGTTCTTGCGCTCGACGTGGCCGGTACGCCCGGTGCGCTGCGTGCTGGTGTAATCCCAGCGCTGGTTGTGGAACGGGTCCGCGATGGACGGCGAGCCCAGCAACCCGAGGACCTGCTGCTTGCTCATGCCGGGCTGCAGCTGGTCGATCGCCGATTTCTCGAGCAGGTTGCCCTGGTAGATCGGTTGCCGGTAGACGATGCCGCACCCGGAAACCATGAGGGCCGCGACGACGAGGATCAGGAGTTTGCGCATGGGGAACCGCAGGCTGGAGACCGCGCCGATGATACACTCCCGCTCCCCGTCGCGGCGCCCGCTGGCGGCTGTCCAGGCGTCACCCGCGGCGCAAGCGAACGAGGGGATTCGAGGCATTCTGGCGTGCATCCGGCATACCGGGTGCCGCTTCGACCGGACGCTGTCGCCCTGGCAGGGCGCGGTGCACGGAACGACCACGCCATAAACCGCCAGTGAATGGAGGCGCCATGGAATCCCAAGAGCTGCGCAGGGCCGGGCTGAAGGTGACGCATCCGCGGATACGCATCCTCGAGCTGCTGGAACAGAAAAGCACGCAGCACCA
Source organism: Luteimonas mephitis DSM 12574 (assembly GCF_000422305.1). Taxonomy (GTDB): domain Bacteria; phylum Pseudomonadota; class Gammaproteobacteria; order Xanthomonadales; family Xanthomonadaceae; genus Luteimonas; species Luteimonas mephitis. The sequence goes on from NZ_AULN01000014.1 coordinate 330,866, forward strand.
CATGTCGGCCGAAGACATCTACCGCCACCTGCTCGACAACGGTGACGAGATCGGGCTGGCCACCGTATATCGCGTGCTGACCCAGTTCGAGGCGGCCGGATTGGTGCTGAAGCACAACTTCGAAGGCGGGACCGCGGTTTACGAAATCGACCGCGGCGGCCACCACGACCACATGGTGGACGTGGACAGCGGAAAGATCATCGAGTTCGAGAGCCCCGAGATCGAAAAGCTGCAGCACGAGATCGCCGAAAAGTACGGCTACCACCTCGAGGAACACTCGCTGGTGCTGTACGTGCGCAAGAAACGCTGATCGGGCGCCATCGACCACAGGTCGGGGTTGCGCCCCGACGCCGAGCCTCCGCCCATCATGCGGGGGAGCGGCGCAGGCCGGGGCGAGTTCCTCGACACACGATGTGGTTCGCCGGAAGTCCGCGGCGCTGGCATCGCCCATGCTGGGCGAAGAGCATCGGTGGCGTAACCCCGACCTACGATGCGTTGCGCAGCAGCCGTTTGGCGGCGGCGCGGGCTTCGGTGCTGACTTCCACCCCACCGAGCATGCGCGCCAGCTCTTCCTGGCGCTGGCCGGCGTCGAGCAACCGCACCGCGCTCTGGGTCACGCCTGCGCTCTCGGCCTTGCTGACGCGGTAGTGCCGGTGTCCCTGCGCGGCGACTTGCGGCAGGTGGGTGACGCACAGCACCTGGCGCGTGCCGCCGAGCGCGCGCAGCTTCTGGCCGACGATTTCCGCGGTGGCACCGCCGATGCCGGAGTCGACCTCGTCGAACACCATCGTCGGGACCGCGTCGTGGCCGAGCGCGGCGACCTCGATCGCCAGCGAGATGCGCGACAGCTCGCCGCCCGAAGCCACCTTGCGCAGCGGCCGCGGCGGCTGCCCGGCGTTGGCCGAGACGAGGAATTCCACGCGTTCGCCGCCCTGTGGATCGGGACGCTCGCCTTCGACGGGTTCCAGCGCGACTTCGAAACGCCCGCCGCCCATGCCGAGCTCGGCGATCAGCGCGGTGGTGGCTTTCGACAGCGCTTTGCCGGCCTTGGCACGCGCCTTGCCGAGCGCGTCGGCGGCCTTGCCCCAGTCGGCAGCGGCGGACGCGATCTCGCCATCGAGCACCTCCAGGCGCACGGCGGCGTTGCGCAGCGCGTCGAGTTCGGCCGCCAGCGCGTCGCGCTGCGCCGCCAGCCCATCGGGGGCGACGCGATGCTTGCGTGACAGCTCGTGCAGGCGGGTGAGCCGGCGTTCGAGTTCGTCGAACTGCGCCGGGTCGACGTCGAGGTCGGCGCGGATGCGTTCCAGCAGCAGCCCGGCCTCGTCGACCTGGATCGCGGCGGCGTCAAGCATCGCGTCCACGTCGGCCAGTCGTGGCTCGTGCTCCTGCACGCGCGCCAGCTCGCCGCGCAGCTGTTGCAGCTGTCGCGGCAGCGCGGTCGCGCCATCGCCGTCGAGGTGGGCGAGGGCGGCGTCGCAGGCCGTGATCAAGCCGGTCGAATGGGCCTGGCGGCGATGCGCGGCGTCGAGTTCGGCAATCGAGGCCGGATCGATGGGTTCGCGGTCGAGTTCGGAAAGCTGGTGCTGCAGCCACTCGTCGCGCTCGGCGACATCGCCGGGCCGGCCTTCGCGGGCCCGGGAAAGGGTTTCGCGCTCGCGCAGCAGGGTGCTCCAGCGGTGGGCGGCGGCGGCGACGGCAGCCTGCAGTGCGCCATGGCCGCCGCAGGCGTCGAGCAGCGCCAGCTGGCTGGGCCTGGACAACAGCGCCTGGTGCTCGTGCTGCCCGTGGATCTCGACCAGCCGCTCCGCCAGCGCAGCGAGCTGCGAGAGGGTGGCCGGACGACCGTTGATCCAGGCGCGCGAGCCGCCGTCCGCGCGCAGGGTGCGGCGCAGCTGGCAGGCCTCGCCATCGTCGAATTCCTCCTCGCGCAGCCACCGGCGGGCGTCGGCGGCGGCGGCCAGGTCGAATTCGGCGTGCAGCTCCGCGCGGTCGGCGCCGTGGCGGACCATGCCGCTGTCGGCGCGCTGCCCGGACAGGAAGCCCAGCGCGTCCACCAGCAGCGACTTGCCGGCGCCGGTTTCACCGGAAATGACGGTCAACCCGGCACCGAATTCGAGTTCGGCCGCCGTGACCACGGCGAAATCACGGATGGCGAGATGGGTGAGCATGCGTGCGAATTGTGCAGGTGGGCGAGGGAATGACCAAGGGGCGTGCGACGGAGGCTGGATACGGTGCCTGCGTTGCACGGGGTGAGACGCGCGGCTTGCGGGCCGCCGACAGCGCCAACGGTGGGGCTCGTCAGGCGCGGGCGCTTGCGCCAGCCCCTTGCCGGGCTTATATCCGGAGGCATGAGCCGCAAGATCGCCAGCCAGGACGCCCTCGACCCACGCACGCGGCAGTTGCTGCGCGCGTTGATTGGCCGCTACATCCGCGACGGCGAACCGGTGGGCTCACAGACCCTGGCGCGCCATGCCGGGCTCGATGTCAGCCCGGCGACCATCCGCAACATCCTCGCCGACCTCGAGGAGATCGGGCTGCTGGCCGCGCCGCATACCTCGGCCGGGCGCATTCCGACCGCGCGCGGGCTGCGCGTGTTCGTCGACAGCCTGATCGAGTGGCGTCCCCCAGGCGAGCGCCAGATCCAGCTGATCCACGAGGGTCTGGCCGCGCAGGCGTCCACCCAGGAAGTCCTGCGCGAGGCGTCTTCGCGCCTCTCCGACATTTCCCACTTCGTCGGCTTGGTCACCGTGCCCCGGCGCGACCGCTTCGCCTTCCGCCACATCGATTTCGTGCGCCTGGACGAGCGCCGGGTGCTGGCGATCCTGGTATTCACCGACGGCGAGGTCCAGAACCGGGCCGTGGAAGTGCCGCGGCCGCTGTCGGCCGGCGAGCTGGAGTGGATTGCCAACTACCTCAACCAGAACTATGCCGGCCTGGGCCTGGCCGAGATTCGCGAGCGGCTGGTGGCCGAACTCGACGGAGAGCGCCGCGAGGTCGACCGCCGCATGGCCGCCACCGTCGCGCTGGCCCAGGCCACGCTGCAGCCGGCCGACGACGAGGACATGCTGGTCAGCGGCCAGACCAAGCTGATGGGCGGCGCGCAGGGGCTGGCCGACGTCGAGCGGCTGCGGGAACTGTTCGAGGCGTTCCAGCGCAAGAGCGAGCTGCTGCAGGTGCTGGAAGGCTGCCTGCGCGCCGATGGCGTGCGCCTGTTCATCGGCGAAGAGTCCGGGGTCACGTCGATGGAGCAGTGCACCCTGATCGCCGCGCCCTACGCGAGCGGCGGCCGGGTGCTGGGCGTGCTCGGCGTCATCGGCCCGACCCGGATGGACTACGACCGCGTCATCACCACCGTCCAGGCCACCGCCCAGGCGCTGTCGCGGACGATGGCCGAACGCGTCGGGTGAGCCGGGGGGCTTGCGCGGCACTGCCGCGCGCCTCGGTGAACGTTCGGCATGGGTGAAGGGAAGGCGCTTGCGAGGCATTGCTTGGCGCCTTGACTGAACGCACTGCGCGGTGCGCAGGGCCGGACTGGCGGGGCGGGGCGACCCGAAGCCCGCGGGTTGCGCCACGGATGGACCCGTGGGTCCGCCCGCGCGGGGAGATTCCACAACCGCGTCCATCGCGCACGGCTGGCTCAAGGAGCCCCCGGGGGCTTGGATTCCCGCGGCGAGGCCCACAGATCAGCACGCACGTCGAACCGGCCCGTCGACCATGCTGGTGGAAGGGCGCAGGCCACTCCCGTTTTGAGATATTCCCGAGACATTCCCGAGACTTTCCTCCGACCCGATGACCATGCAACCAGAACACGACGACATCACCACGCCGGACACCGGCAACGACGCCGCCCTCGCGCAGGACGAGCAGATCGAACAGCTCCAGGCCGAGCTCGAACAGCTCCGCGCCCAGTCCCTGGTCGAGCGCGCGGACCTCGAGAACCAGCGCAAGCGCATGGAACGCGATGTCCGCAACGCCTGCCGCTTTGCCAACAAGCAGCTGCTGGGCGACCTGCTGCCGGTGTTCGACAGCCTCGAAGCCGCGCTGGCCAGTGCCCCGGACGCCGATCCGCTGCGTGACGGCGTGGTCCTGATCCTGCGCGAACTGTCGCGGGTGGCCGGGAACAATGGCCTGGTCGAGATCGCGCCCGTGGCCGGCGATGCCTTCGACCCGGCGCACCACCAGGCGATGAGCGTGGTCGAGGCCCATGGCATCGAGCCGCACGCGGTCGCCCAGGTCTTCCAGAAGGGCTTCATGCTCCACGAGCAGCTGCTGCGCCCGGCGCTGGTGGCCGTGGCCAAGGGCGACGACTGACGCGCGGCTGCACGGGCACGGGCGTCCCCCGGCGTTCGCCGGGATTCAAGAAGAACGCTTGAACCGCCTGCGCGCGACCCCAGATAAGCGTCCATGGGCGGTCCGGCCGCCCCCAGACACTCCGAACAAGCAACCAGGCAATTCCGAGAGGAACCACACAATGGCAAAGATCATCGGCATCGACCTCGGCACGACCAACTCGTGCGTGGCGATCATGGACGGCGGCAAGGCCAAGGTCATCGAGAACAGCGAGGGCGATCGCACCACGCCGTCGATCGTGGCCTACACCAAGGATGGGGAAGTACTCGTCGGCGCATCCGCCAAGCGCCAGGCCGTCACCAATGCGAAGAACACCTTCTACGCGGTCAAGCGACTGATCGGCCGCAAGTTCAAGGACGCCGAGGTCCAGAAGGACCTGGGCCTGGTGCCGTACTCGGTCATCGAGCACGACAACGGTGATGCCTGGGTCGCGACCAGCGACGGCAAGAAGCTGTCCGCGCAGGAAGTCTCCGCGCGCATCCTCGAAAAGATGAAGAAGACCGCCGAGGATTACCTGGGCGAGAAGGTCACCGAAGCCGTGATCACGGTGCCCGCGTACTTCAACGATTCGCAGCGCCAGGCGACCAAGGACGCCGGCCGGATCGCCGGTCTCGACGTCAAGCGCATCATCAACGAGCCGACCGCGGCCGCGCTGGCCTACGGGCTGGACAAGGAAGGCGGCGACCGCAAGATCGCCGTGTACGACCTGGGTGGCGGCACCTTCGACATGTCGATCATCGAGATCGCCAACGTCGACGGCGAGAAGCAGTTCGAGGTGCTGTCGACCAACGGCGACACCTTCCTCGGCGGCGAGGACTTCGACAAGCGCGTCATCGACTACCTGGTCGAGGAGTTCCAGAAGGATTCCGGGCTGGACCTGCGCAAGGATCCGCTGGCCCTGCAGCGCCTGAAGGACGCGGCCGAGCGCGCCAAGATCGAGCTGTCCAGCGCGCAGCAGACCGAAGTCAACCTGCCGTACGTGACGGCCGACGCCTCGGGCCCGAAGCACCTCAACATCAAGCTGACCCGGGCCAAGCTCGAAGCGCTGGTGGAGGACCTGGTCAAGAAGACCATCGAACCGTGCCGCACCGCACTGAATGACGCCGGCCTGCGTGCCAGCGACATCAACGAGGTGATCCTGGTCGGCGGCCAGACCCGCATGCCCAAGGTGCAGCAGGCGGTGGCCGAGTTCTTCGGCAAGGAACCACGCAAGGACGTCAACCCCGACGAGGCAGTGGCGATCGGCGCGGCGGTGCAGGGCGGCGTGCTGGCCGGTGACGTCAAGGACGTGCTGCTGCTCGACGTGACCCCGCTGAGCCTCGGCATCGAGACCCTGGGCGGGGTGTTCACCAAGATCATCGAGAAGAACACCACGGTGCCGACCAAGGCCTCGCAGACCTTCTCCACGGCCGAGGACAACCAGTCCGCGGTGACGGTGCATGTGCTGCAGGGCGAGCGCGAGCAGGCCCGTTACAACAAGTCGCTGGCCAAGTTCGACCTCACCGGCATCGACGCCGCGCCGCGCGGCATGCCGCAGGTGGAGGTGTCGTTCGACATCGACGCCAACGGCATCGTCCACGTGACCGCCAAGGACAAGAAGACCGGCAAGGAGCAGAAGGTCGAGATCAAGGCAGGTTCCGGCCTGTCGGACGAGGAGATCCAGCGGATGGTCAGCGATGCCGAGGCGCATCGCGAGGAAGACCAGAAGTTCCACGACCTCGTCACTGCCCGCAACCAGGCCGACGCGCTGATCCACGGCGCACGCAGCGCCATCAAGGACAACGGCGACAAGGTGCCGGGCGACCTGATCGGCCGCGTCGAGGGTGCGATCGCCGAAGTCGAGACCGCGATGAAGGGCGACGACAAGGCGCAGATCGAGGCCAAGTCGAAGGGCCTGGAGGAAGCGGCGCAGGCGCTGTTCGCGGCGGTCGCCGCTGCCCAGCAGCCGGCCGGCGAAGGTGGTCCGGGCGCGGCCGGCGAGGCGCCGAAGGGCGACGACGTGGTCGACGCCGAGTTCACCGAGGTCAAGGACGACGACAACAAGCAGGCCTGATCGGCCGAAAGGCACCGGCGACGGGCGGGCAATGTGCCTGCCCGTTGTCGTAATGGGGAAGGAAAGCAGCGTCCATGAGCAAGCGCGATTACTACGAAATCCTGGGCGTGGCCCGTGATGCCGGCGATGACGAGCTGAAGAAGGCGTACCGCCGCTGTGCGATGAAGTACCACCCGGACCGCAACCCGGGCGACGCCAGCGCGATCGAATCGTTCAAGGAGTGCAAGGAGGCCTACGAAGTGCTGTCGGACAGCGGCAAGCGCCGCATGTACGACCAGCACGGCCACGCCGCGTTCGAACACGGCATGGGCGGCGGCAACGCAGGCCCTGGGGGATTCGGCGGCGCCGACATGGGCGACATCTTCGGCGACATCTTCGGCAACATCTTCGGTGGCGGCGGTTCGCGCGGGCCGCGGCGCGGCGCCGACGTAGGCTACGTGATGGAGCTCGACCTCGAAGAAGCCGTTGCCGGCATCGAACGCAGGATCGAGATCCCTACCCTGGCCGAATGCGAGCCGTGCAAGGGCACTGGCTCCGAGGACGGCAAGCTGCACACCTGCGATACCTGCCACGGCCGCGGCCAGGTGCGTTTCCAGCGCGGCATCTTCTCGATGCAGCAGCCGTGCCCGCAGTGCCATGGTCGCGGCCAGACGTTCCAGAACCCGTGCCCGGACTGCCGCGGCGCCGGCCGCGTCGAGGAAGAAAAGGTCCTGTCGGTGAAGATCCCGCCGGGCGTCGACAACGGCGACCGCATCCGCCTGTCTGGCGAAGGCGAGGCCGGTCCGCCGGGTTCGCCCCCGGGCGACCTGTACGTCGAGGTGCGCGTGCGCCCGCACGAGATCTTCGTGCGCGACGGTGACGATCTCCATTGCGAGGTGCCGATCCGAATCTCGCAGGCAGCGCTTGGCGACACGGTCCGCGTGCCCACGCTCAACGGCGAAGCCGAGATCCGCATCCCCGCCGAAACCCAGACCGGCAAGGTGTTCCGCCTGCGCGACAAGGGCGTCAAGTCCGTGCGCAGCCGCAGCCCAGGCGACCTGTACTGCAAGGCGGTCGTGGAGACCCCGGTCAACCTGACCACCGAGCAGCGCGAGTTGCTGGAGAAATTCGAAGCCACGTTCGTCGGTGACGGCGCGCGCCGGCATTCGCCGAAATCGAGCACGTTCTTCGACGGCGTGAAGGGTTTCTGGGACCGGATGGTCTCGTAGGCCGCCGGTTCCGCGGACGGGCGATTGCGCGGGAGCGACCGCGGCCGCGAGCCCCTTCTTTTCCTGGCGCCTGGACCCGGGGTCGCGCGCAGAAAACGCGCGACTGCAGCCGTTCCATGAACGCGGCTGCGAGCATGCGAGGCATGACGCGGCCCGCGGCACCGGGCTTGTCGCGCTACCCGCGCGCGATTAGCCTGCCCGCATGGACGCACCCACCCGACTGTTGATCCACGGCGCCGGCGGCCGCATGGGCCAGGCCCTGCTGCGGCTGTGCGCGCACCGCGAGGATTGCCGCGTAGTCGCGGCGGTATCGGCGCGCGCGCCGGCGCAGCGGGTGATCGACGGCGTGCCGTACTTCGCCGCTGCCGAGCTTGCGGGCGCGCCTGATTTCGACGTTGCCATCGATTTCAGCCTGCCCGCGGGCTTCGACGCGATCCTTGCCGCCTGCCTGGCGCGCGGTGCCGGCCTCTTGTCGGGCACCACCGGCCTGTCCGAGGCGCAGCACGCGGCCCTGAACGAGGCCGGAGCGCGCATCGGCGTGGTGTGGTCGGCCAACTTCAGCCTCGGCGTGGCGCTGCTGGAAGAGCTGGTCGAACGCGCCGCCAGCGCGCTGCCCGGGTGGGACTGCGACATCGTCGAGATGCACCACACCCGCAAGCTCGACGCACCGTCCGGCACCGCGCTTGCACTCGGCGCCGCCGTGCAGAAGGCCGGCGCGCAGCCGCGCTATGCCAGCATCCGCGCCGGCGACATCGTCGGCGAGCACACGGTCCAGTTCGCCACCGCGGGCGAGCGCATCGAACTGGTCCACCACGCCGGCAGCCGCGACATCTTCGCCCGCGGTGCCCTGCATGCCGCGCTGGCGCTCGCCGGGCGCCCGGCGGGCCTCCGGCGCCTGCGGGACCTGCTGTAAGCGCCGGATTCCCCATCCGCGGATGGCCGGCACATCACCGGAACTCTGGCGCAGCCCGGCCCGCCCCGGTATCATTCCCGCTCGCCTGATTCCTCTCGCCTCCGGCCGGTTGCGCACCGTGTCGGCGGTTTTCTGCAACCCGACGTAGGCGAAACCCCGTGACAGAATCCGCAATCCTCGCGCTCGAAGACGGCACCGTGTTCGAGGGCATTTCCGTGGGCGCTCCCGGACTTTCGGTCGGCGAAGTGGTGTTCAACACCGCCATGACCGGCTACCAGGAAATCCTCACCGATCCGTCCTATGCGCGGCAGATCGTCACCCTGACTTACCCGCACATCGGCAACACCGGCTGCACCACGCTCGACGACGAGTCCGCACAGGCCTGGGCAGCGGGTCTGGTGGTGCGCGACGTGCCGCGGCGGCCAAGCAGCTGGCGCAGCGAAGGCTCGTTGCCCGAATGGCTGCGCACGCGTGGCATCGTCGCCATCGCCGACATCGACACCCGCAAGCTGACCCGCCTGCTGCGCGACCGCGGCGCCCAGAACGGCGCGCTGATGGCGGGCGAGATCGACGTCGACAAGGCGCTCGAGGCGGCGCGCAAGTTCCCGGGGCTGGAGGGAATGGACCTGGCGAGGGAAGTCAGCACGCGCACCGCGTATCCGTGGCGCGACGGCCAGCTAGACCTCGACAGCGGCACTTTTGCGCGCGCCGAGCCGAAATATCGCGTGGTCGCCTACGACTTCGGCGTGAAGCGCAACATCCTGCGCATGCTGGCCGAACGCGGCTGCGATGTGACAGTCGTGCCGGCGCAGACCAGCGCCGCCGAAGCGCTGGCGTTCAAGCCCGACGGCATCTTCCTGTCCAACGGTCCCGGCGATCCGCAGCCCTGCGATTACGCCATCGCCGCGATCCGCGAGTTCCTGGCGAAGAAGATCCCGCTGTACGGCATCTGTCTTGGCCACCAGTTGCTCGGCCTGGCCATCGGTGCGACCACGCTGAAGATGAAGTTCGGCCACCACGGTGCCAACCACCCGGTGATCGACCTCGGCGGCGCGGATGGGGGCGGCGGCCGGGTGATGATCACCTCGCAGAACCACGGTTTTGCGGTCGACGAGGCCACGCTGCCGTCCAATGCACGCGTCACCCACCGCTCGCTGTTCGACGGCAGCAACCAGGGCATCGAGTTGACCGATGCGCCGGCGTTCAGTTTCCAGGGGCATCCGGAAGCTAGCTCCGGGCCGCACGACATCGCGTTGCTGTTCGACCGCTTCATCGAGTCGATGCAAACGGCTTCGCGCTGACGCCACGCCTGTAAAAAGCCCGTAAACGGAATTCACGCACCACCATGAGGGGGAGAGAAGCAATGCGACACCTGCTTGCAATACTGCTGCTGATGACCCTGCCGGGAATCGCGGTCGCGGCCGACGTGCCGATCAAGGACTTCTTCAAGGATGCCGAGTTCGAAAGCGTCCTGCTTTCGCCCGACGGCGAGCACATCGCGGTGGTGATGCCGCGCAGCGATCGCAGCGTGATGGTGGTGCTCAAGGTCGACGACAAGAGCGTCGTCGGCAGCTGGGACTACGGCAAGGACTACTATTTCCAGCGAGTCACCTGGGCCAACAGCGAACGCCTCCTGTACGCGACGAGCTTCAAGACCGGACGCTTCGATTTCCAGGTCGGCCTGCGCGACATGTATGCCTCCAACATCGACGGCACCCGCCGGATTGCGATCCCGCACGGCAACTTCTACGGGCTGGTCGACACGCTGCCCGGTGAGCGCGAATCGGTGCTGGTCACGCGCTCGATCGAGAACGCCTTCCTGTTCAAGCTCAATGTCTACAACGGCAAGATCACGCGGGTCGCGTCCAGCCCGCTGGACTTCGGCAGTTTCGAGGTGGACCACCAGGGCAGGGTGCGTTACGCCTTCGGAGAGATGGACGACGGGTCGAGCGCGACGTACCGCCGCGACGGCGAGCGCTGGACGCTCGTCGACAAGGGCGCACCGTTCGCCGGCTACGGCATCGTGCCTGTCGGCTTCACCGCCGATGACGAGCAGGCGTTCGTGTTCAAGAGCCCGGGCGGTGCGGCCAAGTCGCTCTGGCGTATCGATCCGGTGACCGGCAACGGCAAGGAAGTGTCCAACAACGGTACCGTCGATCCCAGCGACCTGCTGTGGAGCAGTGACCACAAGACCCTGCTTGCCGTGCGCTACGACGATGGCATCCCGTATTGGGACTTCATCGCACCCGATCATCCCGAGACGGCGCTGTTCGCCGGGCTGGTCAAGGCGTTCCCGGGCAAGGTGGTGGCGTTCAGCGGCATCTCCGAGGACGGCAACCGCGTGCTGATGCACGTCTACAGCGACCGCGATCCGGGACAGGTCTACCTGTTCGACCGCAAGGCTGGGCAGGCGCGGTTCCTTCTTTCATCGATGCAGTGGATCAAGCCCGAGCAGATGTCGGTGATGAAGCCTGTCGATGTGAAGACCCGGGACGGCATGGTCATCCACGGCTACCTCACGATCCCCGCCGGCAGCAATGGCAAGAACCTCCCGCTCGTCGTCAACCCGCATGGCGGCCCGCACGGCCCGCGCGACGAATGGGGCTTCAACCCGGAGGTCCAGCTGCTGGCCAATCGTGGCTATGCAGTGCTGCAGATGAACTACCGCGGCTCCGGTGGCTACGGCGATGCCTATGTCTCCGCCGGCTACCGCAAGTGGGGCACGACGATGCAGGACGACCTCACCGATTCGGTGCGCTGGGCGGTCTCGCAGGGCATTGCCGATCCGTCGCGCGTGTGCATCTACGGTGCTTCCTACGGCGGTTACGCGGCGCTGATGAGCGTGGTGCGCGAGCCCGACCTGTACCAGTGCTCCGTGGGCTACGTAGGCGTCTACGACATGGACGTACAGCGGCACAACAGCGACACCTCGCAGTCCGAGTATGGTCGTTCCTACCTCAACATGGTGTTCCCGGAATCGGCTGCCGAACGCCACGCGCAGTCGCCGATCTACGGCGTCGACCGGATCAAGGCCGCGATCATGCTGGTGCACGGCGCCAAGGACGAGCGCGTGCCGATCAAGAACATGCACGAACTGGTCGACCGCATGGCGGCGGTGGGCAAGAAGCCGGAGCAGATCGTCGTCGAAAAGAAGGAGGCCCACGGCTTCCGCGACATCGACAACAACGTCAACCTCTACACGCAGATGCTGGCCTTCTTCGACAGGCACATCGGCAGCAAGCAGGCGACTGCACAGACCCCCTGATTCTCCATTTCCCCCGGAACACCGAGCAATGCCCAAGCGCAGCGACCTCAAGACCATCCTCATCATCGGCGCCGGCCCGATCGTCATCGGCCAGGCCTGCGAGTTCGATTATTCGGGCGCGCAGGCCTGCAAGGCGCTGCGCGACGAGGGGTATCGCGTGGTGCTCGTCAACAGCAACCCGGCGACGATCATGACCGACCCGGACATGGCCGACGCGGTCTACATCGAGCCGATCAACTGGCAGACGGTCGAGAAGATCATCGCCAAGGAAAGGCCCGATGCGCTGCTGCCGACGATGGGCGGGCAGACCGCGCTCAACTGCGCGCTGGACCTGGCCGACAACGGCGTGCTCGAAAAGTACGGGGTCGAGCTGATCGGCGCGAAGCGCGACGCGATCCGCATGGCCGAGGACCGCGAGCTGTTCCGCGTGGCGATGGCGGAGATCGGGCTGGAGTGCCCGAAGGCCGAGGTCGCGCGGACGTTCGAGCAGGCGGTCGACATCCAGACCCGCGTCGGCTATCCGACGATCATCCGGCCGAGCTTCACCCTCGGCGGCAGCGGCGGCGGCATCGCCTACAACAAGGAGGAGTTCGAGGACATCGTCAAGCGCGGCCTCGAGCTTTCGCCGGTGCACGAGGTGCTGGTCGAGGAGTCGGTGCTGGGCTGGAAGGAGTTCGAGATGGAAGTGGTCCGCGACACCGCGGACAACTGCATCATCGTCTGCTCGATCGAGAACTTCGATCCGATGGGCGTGCACACCGGCGACTCGATCACTGTGGCGCCGGCGCAGACCCTGACCGACAAGGAATACCAGCGCCTGCGCGATGCCTCGATCGCGGTCCTGCGCAAGATCGGCGTCGACACCGGCGGAAGCAACGTGCAGTTCGGCATCAACGCCGAGAACGGCCGCGTGGTCGTGATCGAGATGAACCCGCGCGTGTCGCGTTCGTCCGCGCTGGCTTCGAAGGCCACCGGCTTCCCCATCGCCAAGGTCGCGGCCAAGCTGGCGGTGGGCTACACCCTCGACGAGCTGAAGAACGAGATCACCGGCGGCCTCACGCCGGCGTCGTTCGAGCCGACGATCGACTACGTGGTCACCAAGATCCCGCGCTTCGCGTTCGAGAAGTTCCCGCAGGCGGACTCGCGCCTGACCACGCAGATGAAGTCGGTGGGCGAGGTGATGGCGATCGGCCGCACCTTCCAGGAGTCCCTGCAGAAGGCGCTGCGCGGGCTTGAGACCGGCAAGGTGGGGCTCGACCCGACCGGCCTGGATCTCGGCAACGAAGACGACCTTGCGACGCTGCGCCGCGAGGTCAAGGAAGCCGGGCCCGAGCGCGTGTTCCACCTGGCCGACGCCTTCCGCGCCGGGATGTCGGTCGAGGACGTGTTCGGCCTGTCGTTCGTCGACCCGTGGTTCCTCGACCAGATCGAGGAGCTGGTGGCCGTCGAGGCCGAAGTCGCCGCCGCCGGCGTCGCCGCACTCGACGCGCCGCGCCTGCGCAGGCTCAAGCGCATGGGCTTCTCGGATGCGCGCGTGGCGCAGCTGGTGCAGAGCGACGAGAAGGCGGTCCGCGCGCTGCGCCATGCGTTCGGCATCCGCCCGGTCTACAAGCGCGTGGATTCGTGCGCGGCCGAGTTCGCCACCACTACCGCTTACCTGTACTCGACCTACGAGGACGAGTGCGAAGCGCAGCCGACCGGCCGCGACAAGATCATCGTGCTCGGCGGCGGGCCGAACCGGATCGGGCAGGGCATCGAGTTCGACTACTGCTGCGTGCACGCGGCGCTCGCCCTGCGCGAGGACGGCTATGAAACCATCATGGTCAACTGCAACCCGGAAACCGTTTCGACCGACTACGACACCTCCGACCGCCTGTACTTCGAGCCGCTGACGCTCGAAGACGTGCTGGAGATCGTCGAGCTCGAGAAGCCCAAGGGCGTGATCGTGCAGTACGGCGGACAGACGCCGCTCAAGCTTGCGCGCGCGCTTGAGGCCAACGGCGTGCCGATCATCGGCACCTCGCCGGAAAGCATCGACCTGGCCGAAGACCGCGAGCGCTTCCAGCAGCTGGTCACCAGGCTCGGCCTGCTGCAGCCGCCCAACCGCACCGCGCGCAACCCGGACGAGGCGCTGGCGCTGGCGCGCGAGATCGGCTACCCGCTGGTGGTGCGCCCGAGCTACGTGCTTGGCGGCCGCGCGATGGAAGTCGTCCACGCCGACGCCGACCTATCCAAGTACATGCGCGACGCGGTGAAGGTCTCGAACGATTCGCCGGTGCTGCTCGACCGCTTCCTCGACAACGCGGTGGAGGTCGACATCGACGTGATCGCCGACCGCACCGGCGCGGTGCTGATCGGCGGGGTGATGGAGCACATCGAGGAAGCCGGCGTGCATTCGGGCGACTCGTCGTGCTCGCTGCCGCCGTATTCACTGTCGGCGCCCACCCAGGCGCGACTGCGCGAGCAGGTGGCCGCGCTGGCGCGTGCGCTGGACGTGGTCGGGCTGATGAACACCCAGTTCGCGGTGCAGGTGGACGGGAACGGCGAGGACGTGATCTTCCTGCTGGAGGTCAATCCGCGCGCATCGCGCACCGTGCCGTTCGTGTCCAAGGCCACCGGCCGTCCGCTGGCGAAGATCGCCGCGCGCTGCATGGCCGGCATGACGCTTGCCGGGCAGGGCGTGACCGAGGAGATCGTGCCCGACTACTACTGCGTGAAGGAGGCGATCTTCCCGTTCGCCAAGTTCCAGGGCGTGGATCCGATCCTCGGGCCGGAAATGCGTTCGACCGGCGAGGTGATGGGCGTGGGACGCAACTTCGGTGCCGCGTTTGCGCGCGCGCAGGAGGCCGCCGGCATCCGCACGCCGCCGGTCGGCAAGGCCTTCATCTCCGTGCGCGATCCGGACAAGTCGCGGGTCGTGCCGGTGGCGCGCGCACTGGTCGAGCGGGGCTACTCACTGGTGGCCACCGGTGGCACCGCCGCCTGGCTACGCGACAATGGCCTGGACTGCGCGCACGTCAACAAGGTGGCCGAAGGCCGGCCGCACATCGTCGACCTGATCAAGAACGGCGAGATCAACTACATCGTCAACACCACCGAGGGCCGCCAGGCGATCGCCGACTCGTTCTCGATCCGGCGCGAGGCGCTGCAGCAAGGCGTGACCTATTCGACCACCATTGCCGGCGCCAGGGCCTTGCTGCATTCTCTGGAGTATCGCGGCAGCGGCCCGGTATGGGCGCTGCAGGAACTGCATCAGGAGTTGAAGAAGGCATGAGAGCACCACTGACCACCCAGGGCGCGCAGCGCCTGCGCGCGGAACTCGAAGATCTCAAGTCGGTCCGGCGGCCCGCGGTGATCAACGCGATCGCCGAAGCGCGCGCGCACGGCGACCTGAAGGAGAACGCCGAGTACCACGCTGCTCGCGAGCAGCAGGGTTTCATCGAGGGCCGCATCAAGCAGCTCGAGGGCGAGCTGTCGCATGCCCAGGTGATCGACATCTCGACGCTCGATGCCGGCGACCGCATCGTGTTCGGCGCCACCGTGCTGCTGGCCGACGCCGACAGCGGTGAGGAGAAGCGCTACCAGATCGTGGGCGACCTGGAAGCCGACATCAAGCTGGGCCAGATCGCGATCTCGTCGCCGGTCGCACGCGCGCTGATCGGCAAGCATGAAGGCGACGAGGTGACGATCGAGGCGCCCGGCGGCACCCGCGAGTTCGAGATCGTCGAAGTCCGCTACGTCGGCTGACATGGCCCGTGCAACCTTCCTGCTGCCGGCGGCCGCGCGCTTCGGCGGCCAGCAGGCAGGTGCCGAAGTCGCTCGCGCGCTTGGTCGAGCCGACCGGGCGCAAGCAGGAAAGGAAGGTCGGCGCACCCAGCTGCGACGCTACTTCCGGCTGACCCCGGATCATTGGCCGGTCGCCGCGCTGACCCGGCAGATGGATGCCGGTGACGCAGCTGCCTCCAGCTGGCTCCGCGCGGATCCCGCGTATGTCCGCCCGGACATCAACGGCGCGCGCCTGCTCGGCATCGGTGCGTCGCTGGGGCTGGACGAGGAAGATCGCGCGGCGTTCCTGCCCGCGCTCAGGCCGCTGTTCGGCGACGCCGGTTTCCCGATCGATGCGCCGCACCCGGCGCGCTGGTACCTGCGGATGCCGCAGGGTGCAAAGCTGCCAGTTTTCGCCGAGCCGGCCGACGCGCTGGGCGCCGACCTGTTCGACCACCTCGCCGAAGGCAGTGAGGGCCGTCGCTGGCGCACGCTGCTTGGCGAAGCCCAGGTGGTGCTGCACAACCATCCGCGCAACACACAGCGCGCCGCACAGGGCAGGGCGCCGGTGAACTCGCTCTGGTTCTGGGGCGGCGGCAGCTTGCCCGATGCCGTCGCCTCGCCGCACGCCGAGTTTCATTCCGGCGACGAGATCGCATTGGCGCTTGCCGATGCGGCCGGCATTGCCCGTGCCTTGCCTGGCACTTTCGCCATCGACGCCGACGACGCTGTGTTCGACCTGCAGGGCGCGCGCGACCTCGCCGCGCTGGAGCGCGACTGGCTGCTGCCCGCCTGCGCGACGCTGCAAAGCGGCGAGTTGCGAAGCCTGGTACTGGATTTCGCCGACGGTCGCCAGTGGACGCTCGCGCCCCGCCAGCGCTGGCGCTTCTGGCGCCGGCCGCTGGCGCGGTTCGGCGCGTGACCATCGCGCGCACGATCCAGCGCCGCGACTGCGTGGTCGGCGACGATTGGCCGGCCTCGATGCCAGCGGTGCTGCGCCGCGTCTACAGCGCCCGCGGCGCGCACGACCATGCGGCCGCGCGTCCGCGCCTGGCCGACCTGCTGCCGCCCGACGGCCTGCTCGGGCTCGATGCCGCCACCGCGCTGCTCGCCGACGCCATCGCCAACGACCGGCACATCCTGGTGGTCGGCGATTTCGACTGCGACGGCGCCACCGCCTGCGCCACCGCGGTGCGGGGACTACGCATGCTTGGCGCCACGCGGGTCTCGCACGCGGTGCCCAATCGCATTGTCCACGGCTACGGGCTGTCGCCGGCGCTGGTCGAGGAACTGGCCGCGCTGCAGCCGGAACTGCTGGTCACCGTCGACCACGGCATCGCCTGCCATGCCGGCATTGCCGCAGCCAAGGCACACGGCTGGCAGGTGCTGGTCACCGACCACCACCTGCCGGGCGACGCGCTGCCGCCGGCCGACGCGATCGTCAATCCCAACCAGCCCGGTGATGGATTCGGCAGCAAGATGCTGGCCGGCGTCGGCGTGATCTTCTACGTGCTGCTGGCGCTGCGCAGGCGCCTGCGCGAAGCAGGGCGCCTCGACGATGGCGGCGCCGACCTGTCGACGCTCCTGGACCTGGTCGCCGTCGGCACCGTTGCCGACCTCGTGCCGCTGGACGCCAACAACCGCGCGCTCGTGTCCGCCGGCTTGCGGCGGCTGCGAGCGGGGAAGGGCTGCGCTGGCCTGCAGGCGCTGATCGAAGTGTCGCGCCGCAGCGCCGAAACCCTGACCGCCGCCGACATCGGCTTCGCCGTCGCGCCGCGCCTCAATGCCGCGGGACGCCTCGAGGACATGGCGCTGGGCATCGAATGCCTGCTCTGCGACGATCCCGCGCAGGCGCGCGAACTGGCCGCTGTCCTCGACGGCATCAACGCCGAGCGCCGCGCGGTGCAGCAGCAAATGGTGGGTGACGCCGAGGCCGCGCTCGCGCTGGTGCCCGATGCGGCCGGCGCACCGCACATCGCCCACTGCCTGTTCGACGCACGCTGGCATCCGGGCGTCGTCGGCCTGGTCGCCTCGAAGCTCAAGGAACGCCTGCATCGTCCGGTGATCGCGTTCGCGCCCGGCGAACCGGGCAGCGAGGTCCTGCGCGGTTCGGCACGCTCGATCCCGGGCTTCCACGTCCGCGACGCGCTGGCGCGCGTGGACGCCGCGCAGCCGGGCCTGATCGAACGCTTTGGCGGCCACGCGATGGCAGCGGGCCTGAGCCTGCCACGGGCGCATTTCGATGCGTTCCAGGCCGCGTTCCTCGAAGCCGCAAGCGCGATGATCACGCCGGATCTCCTGCACGACACCATCGCCAGCGACGGGGCGTTGCCCGTCGATGCGTTCGACATCCACACCGCCTGCGCCCTGCGCGACGGCGGGCCGTGGGGGCAGGGCTTCCCCGAGCCGCTGTTCGACGGTGAGTTCCAGGTGCTGTCATGGCGGCCGGTCGGCACCCAGCACCTCAAGCTCGAACTCGGGCTGTCGGGCCTGCGCCTGCAGGCAATCGAGTTCGGCGGCTGGCGCGGAACGCCGCCGGGACCACGCGTCCGCGTTGCCTATCGGCTGGCGCCCGACGACTATCGCGGCGGCGATGCGATTCAGCTGCTAGTCTTGCACCGCGAATCGGCGGTTTAAGCGCGCCGCCGCGACGCAAGCCATGTGACTTGGCATCGTGCGTTGATGATGACCGCATTGAACAGCCGGGGCCGCATCATGATGCGCAAAAGCACATCGCGTCGGTCATAGCCTGGCGTGGTGATCGCCAGCATCAGGCAATGAAAAAAATGCGACGCAAAAGTTGCAGCCAGAGATTGGGGCGACTTCGAATGCGCCGATACCTTCGAGTGCGAATTCGTAGCTCAAAATCGACTTGACGAATTAACATTCAAAGAAGGTTAATTGTGAACTCGATATGGAGCGATACGGTTGAATTCGCCAGTGATGGCGCGTTGAGAGGATGGATTCATCATGAACTTGAGACATATCGCACTACTTTCGTCGCTTGTTGTGGTATTCACCGGCTACGCGATGGCGCAGACACGAGATCTGCCCAAGCCGCCGACGGCCGCAGAGTTTCAGAAGACGATTCCGGAGAGAGGCGAGTTCACAACCAGCAGAACCGTCAAAGGCCGCGAAGCCGTCCAGCAACTGCGGACAAGCATGGGCTTGGATGCTATGGACCTTGCAAGGTTCAATATGGCGGACCCCCTATTGACGGACAGCACTTCCCTTCAGGCCACGATTCGGCACACTGAATCGACTTCGCGCAGTAATGCCTTGGCAGTCCCTGCGCCCGACTGGGCGACAGCGCAAGTCGACGTGGGAGATACGATCTCGCAAACGTGGAGTGAGGGTGGTTGGACTCATACCAGTACCGTCACCTGGAACGGCAGCGAATGGGAGCTGACGGCATTTTCTGCGGTCAAGGACACGCGTCAGGAACCCTAGAGCGGGCTGGCGTTGACCGTTGCAAACGTGCGTTCTTCGTCAAGTCAAGCGAATGTGAGACGCGTTCGGCGGCACAGTGAGCCGTCGCGCGCCCGCGCTTGAGCCCGAACAGCGGCCGCAGCAGCGGTGCGCGACGGATCACCAGTTCGTGCAGCAGCAGGCAGCCGCCCACCGTGCCGCCCAGTACGAGCGCGGGTTCGAGTACCGGACCGAGTTGCACCGGCGACAGCCAGAACGCCAGCGGCACGATCAGGCTCTGGTGCAGGATGTACCAGGGGTACACCGCCTCGGTGCAGTACGGCAGCCAGCGGAAGCGGCGGTCCAGCAGCACCTGGCCCCAGCCGAAGATCGCCAGCAGCGCTGTCCACGTGTAGGCCGCGCGGGCGATGCGTTCGACCTCCGCCCACGGGATCCACGCCGGAACCGCAGCGTCCGGGGGCAGGTAGCGGCCGCCGGCACGGATCGTCAGCTCGATCGTGATGCAGGCCAACGCGATCGCCAGGACCGGCCAGCGCAGCGCCCGAATCCGCTCCCAGAAGCCGATGTTGCCGGCGATCGCGTAACCGGCGAGGAAGAGCGGCAGCGACTGCGCGTGTACCGTCCAGTCGCCGAACAGCGCGTGGGTTTCCGGGAAACGCGGCGCCAGCACCAGCCGGCACATGGCCAGCCACGCCACCGGCAGCGAAAGCAGCAGCCACGTCGGCCAGCGCCAGCCTGCCAGCCACTCCGCGGTCCGCAGCGTGCGCAACGGCAGCAGCGCCACCAGCAGCATCGTGTAGAGCCACAGGTAGGCGAGATACCACAGGTGGTTCCAGGTGATGCCGAACTCGGCGCCGGTGAAACTGCCCGATGGCCACGGGCGCAGCTGCCAGTAGCGCAGCAGGAAGGCCCAGAAGCCCGGCTGCAGCCGGCCGTTGGCGAGGCCTTCGCAGTACGCCTGCACCGCGACCACCACGAACATGCCGAACGCCAGCGGCAGAAGCAGGCGCCAGCAGCGCCGCGCGGCGAAGCGCAACGGCGCGCGGTCGATCCGCGCCAGGCCGAGCGCGATGCCGGAGATCATGAATAGCAGCGGCATCCGCCATCGGTTGAGCGCGATCATCGGCCACTGCAGCCATTCGGCCAGGTAGGCGCTCTTGACGTGGAATCCCCAGTCGGCCACGTACACCATGCCGACGTGGTAGACGATGAGCAGCGCGAAGGCGATGACGCGCAGGGCGTCGATGTCGTGGCGACGAGGCATGGCAGTGGACGGCAGCGGCGGGATGGCCAGACTGCCGTCGCGATGTGGTGGCCGGGCGCGCGGAGTGTCCGGATCGGGGCGTGCAGGGACGAGTTGCGGGCTCGGAGGGACGAACTGCGGCCGTCGAATCGGTCCGCAGCCCTAGAATGCGCGGATGAACCAGGCATCCGCGCACGTGCGTGCCAAAGAACCCTGGCGACGCTACCTGCCCTGGCAGGGTGGGATCGAAGTGGCGTTCTGGGTATTCGCCTTCGCCATTCCCGCCATCGCCAACACGATGGTCGCCCTCATGGACGCGCAGCGCGACGGCCACGTCCTGCCGACGTGGCAGCCGGCGATGTGGGAAGGCAGCAGTGCGCTGGTGTCGCTCCTGCTGTTGCCCGGCCTGCTGGCGCTGTGCAGCCGCTGGCCGATGCACGCCGACACCTGGCGCCGCCGCCTGCCGCTGTACCTGGGCGCGAGCGTGGCGTGGTCGATCGTGCACGTGGTCGGCATGGTTCTGGTGCGCAAGGCCGGCTACCTGCTGCTGGGCGAGCACTACGAGATCGACGACTGGCTGCGTCGTTTCGCCTACGAATACCTCAAGGACGCCCGCACGTTCGCCCTGATCGTCATCGTCGACCATGGCTACCGCTGGTTCTGGCGACGGCTGCAGGGCGAGGCGCGGCTGCTCGATCCGCCCGACGACGGCTCGGCGACCGGGCGCGAGGCGCGCACGGAGCGCTTCCTGGTCCGCAAGCTGGGCCGCGAATTCCTCGTCGCCGCCAACGACATCGAATGGCTGCAGGCTGCCGGCAACTACGTCAACCTGCGCGTGCGCGGACGCGATTACCCGCTGCGCAGCACCATCGCCGGCATCGCCGCGCAGCTCGACCCCGACCGCTTCGTGCGGATCCACCGCAGCTACATCGTCAACCTGGACACGGTGGCCTCGATCGAGCCGCTGGACAGCGGTGATGCGCGCGTGCACCTGCACGACGGCACCGCGCTGCCGTGCAGCCGGCGCCACCGCGACGCGCTGCGCGCGCGGCTCGGCGCGCCCGCCGCGACTGCGTAGGCCGGGCAGGGGCCGGCCTGCTAGAATTCACGGTCTTTTTCCACGTTGCAGCCAATCAATGATCGAACTCAATCCCGTGCGCCAGCGCATCGCCGACCTGACCGGTCGGCTGGATGCGCTGAGGGGGTTTCTTTGACTACGACACCAAGCGCGAGCGCCTGGAGGAAGTAGAGCGCGAGCTGGAGAACCCGGATGTCTGGAACGATCCCGCGCGCGCGCAGGCGCTGGGGCGCGAGCGATCGCTGCTCGACAAGACCGTCAACGGCATCCGCGACCTGACCGAAGGGCTGGGTGGCGCCGGCGAACTGCTGGACCTGGCCGAGGGCGAGGATGACGAGGACACGGCCAACGCCGTGGTCGATGACGTCGAGAAGCTCGCCCGCCGCGTCGACAAGCTGGAGTTCCAGCGCATGTTTTCCGGCGAGATGGACTCGGCCAACGCCTTCGTCGACATCCAGGCCGGCGCCGGCGGCACCGAGGCGCAGGATTGGGCGGAAATGCTGCTGCGCATGTACCTGCGCTGGTGCGAGCACCGCGGCTGGAAGGCCGAGCTGATGGAAGTCAGCGGCGGCGACGTCGCGGGCATCAAGTCGGCCACGTTCCGGGTCGAGGGCGAGTACGCCTACGGCTGGCTGAAGACCGAGATCGGCGTGCACCGGCTGGTGCGCAAGTCGCCGTTCGACTCCGACAACCGCCGCCACACCAGCTTCACCTCGGTGTTCGTGTCGCCGGAAGTCGACGACAGCATCGAGATCGACATCAATCCGGCCGACCTGAAGACCGACGTTTACCGCTCGTCCGGCGCGGGCGGCCAGCACGTCAACAAGACCGAGTCGGCGGTGCGCATCACCCACGTACCGACCAACACCGTGGTGGCCTGCCAGACCGAGCGCAGCCAGCACGCCAACCGCGACCGCGCGATGAAAATGCTCGCGGCCAAGCTGTACGAACTGGAAGTGCAGAAGCGCAACGTCGAGCGCGATGCGCTGGAAGCCACCAAGTCCGACATCGGCTGGGGCAGCCAGATCCGCAACTACGTGCTCGACCAGAGCCGCATCAAGGACCTGCGCACCGGCATCGAGCGTTCGGATACGCAGAAGGTGCTCGATGGCGACCTGGACGAGTTCGTCGAAGCGAGCCTGAAATCCGGGCTGGAAGCGGGGTCCAGGCGCTCCGACGCGACCTGATGACCACTTCCCCCGGGCTTGATCCCATGTCTTCCCGGGCATAGCGGGGGACCTGCCCGCCGGTTCCGGCCAAAGGCAGATTCCTCGCCCCGCCCGGGAGGACGGCTTATGCTCCTTCCGATTCCCGATTCCCGATTCCCGATTCCCGATTCCCGAACATGACCGAACCCACGCCAAACCCTGCGCCCGCCGCCGACGAGAACCACCTGATCGCCGAGCGCCGCGCGAAACTCGCCGCGTTGCGCGCGCAGGGCGTCGCGTTCCCCAACGACTTCCGCCGCGCCGACTACGCGCAGGACCTGCAGGACGCCTACTCCGATGCGGAGCAGTGGACCGGCGAGGCGTTGGAAGGCGAGGGCAGGCGCGTCGCGCTCGCCGGCCGGCTGCTGGCCAAGCGGGTGATGGGCAAGGCCGCGTTCGCACAGGTGCAGGACGTCTCGGGCCGGATCCAGGTCTTCCTGCAGGCGAACGCGCTCGGCGACGCCTACGACGCATTCAAGGGCTGGGACGTGGGCGACATCGTCGCGGCCGCAGGCACGCTGATGCGCACGAAGACCGGCGAGCTGTCGGTCAAGGCCGACACGCTGCGCTTGCTGGTCAAGTCGCTGCGGCCGCTTCCGGACAAGTGGCACGGGCTGGCCGACGTCGAGCAGCGCTACCGCCAGCGCTACGTCGACCTGATCGTGAGTCCCGAGGCGCGCGAGGTGTTCGTCAAGCGCTCGCAGGTGATCGGCGCGATCCGGCGCTGGCTGGATGCGCGGCGCTTCCTCGAGGTCGAGACGCCGATGATGCATTACCTGGCCGGTGGCGCCACGGCGCGGCCGTTCACGACCCACCACAATGCGCTCGACCTCGACCTGTTCCTGCGCGTGGCGCCCGAGCTTTACCTCAAGCGCCTGGTCGTCGGCGGCTTCGAGCGCGTCTACGAGATCAACCGCAACTTCCGCAACGAAGGCGTGAGCACGCGGCACAACCCCGAGTTCACGATGCTCGAGCTGTACGAGGCCTACGTCGGCTACGAGGAGGTCATGGACCTGACCGAATCGCTGATCCGCGATGTGGCACGGGAGACCATCGGCACCACCGCGCTGGAATGGGAAGGCAACGCGATCGACGTGGGCCCGCGATTCCGCCGCTGGAAGCTGGAAGAAGCCGTGCGCGAACTCAACCCGGAGATCAGCGTCGCCGACTGCCGCAACCGCGATGCGCTCGCTGCGCACTGTGCGCGGCTGAAAGTCCCGGTGAAGCCCGGCTACGACTGGGGCAAGCTGTTGCTGGAAATCTTCGAAAAGACGGTCGAAGACGGGCTCGTGCAGCCGACTTTCATCACCCACTATCCGGTCGAAGTCTCGCCGCTGGCGCGCGAGTCCGACAGCGAGCCGGGCATTACCGATCGCTTCGAGCTGTTCATCGGTGGCAAGGAAATGGCCAACGGTTTCTCCGAGCTCAACGATCCGGAGGACCAGGCAGCGCGCTTCCGCGCCCAGGTCGAGGCCAAGGCCGGCGGCGACGACGAGGCCATGCACTTCGACGCGGACTACATCCGTGCGCTCGAGGTCGGCCTGCCGCCCACCGGCGGGCTGGGGGTCGGCATCGACCGGCTGGTGATGCTGTTCACCGGCTCGGCGTCGATCCGCGACGTGCTGCTGTTCCCCTACATGCGTCCCGAAACGATCGGTTGAGGCGTACCCGCCGGCGGCGGCCGGGGACTGCCAGCGGCAGCCGCGGGGAATCGCCGGTAACGGAATGACGTGACGAGGAAGGTCATTCTTTGACCGTGCCCCTTCGATTGCGCCGTTGATACCGGCAGGAAACGTGGCTTGGCGCACGGAATCCGGGGCGCCGGCAGGGCACGGGACTTGCTTGCCCTGTACCAGCGGGCGAGTATGCAAGGCTTGCAGGGAACTACGTTCGAGGGGCGGATACCGCGTGAACATCGTGATCGTCGACGACCAGACATCCGCGCGCACCATGTTGCGGCACATTCTCGAGGACATCAGTCCCGAGCTGGACGTGCTCGATTTCGGCGATCCGCAGGACGCGCTGCGCTGGTGCGAGGACAACCGCCCGGACCTGCTGCTGCTGGATTACCGCATGCCGGTCATCGACGGCCTGGAGTTTGCCCGCCGCTTCCGCCGCCCACTGCTTCACCGTGACGTTCCGATCGTGCTGGTGACCGTGGTTGGCGACGAGCCGATCCGGCAGGCGGCCCTGGACGCGGGCGTCATCGACTTCCTGGTCAAGCCGGTGCGCCCGCGCGAACTGCGCGCCCGCTGCCGCAACCTGCTGCAACTGCGCCAGCAGGCCGAGTCGGTGAAGCAGCGTGCGCTGTCGCTTGAACAGCGCCTGCTGTCGAGCATGAACGAGGTCGAGGAACGCGAGCGCGAAACGCTGACCCGGCTCGCCCGCGCGATCGCCTATCGCGACGCCGGCACCAGCGCCAACCTGGAGCGACTGGCCCGCATCGCCGGCATGGTGGCCGAGGAAATGGGGCTGTTCGAGGACGAGGTGCGGATGATCGAACTGGCCGCGCCGCTGCACGACCTGGGCAAGATCGCGATCCCCGACGCCTTGCTGATGAAGCCCGGGCCGCTCACCGACGAGGAGACCCGGATCATGCGCAAGCATCCGGAGATCGGCCACGAACTGCTCAGCGGCAGCCAGAACCGGTTCATCCAGGTCAGCGCCACCATTGCGCTGCGCCACCAGGAGCGCTATGACGGCAGCGGCTACCCGGACGGCCTGGTCGGCGAAGCCATCCCGCTGGAAGCCCGGATCGTCGCGGTCGCCGACGTGTTCGATGCATTGATTTCGGTGCGCCCGTACAAGCGCGCCTGGAGCCTGGACGAGGCGCTGGACTACATCTCGCAGCAAAGCGGCAAGCTGTTCGACCCGCGGTGCGTCGACGCGCTGATCCGCAACCGGCCCCGCCTGGAGCAGATCTGCAACAGCGGCCACCTCCACAGCTGACCGGCACGGCGCCATGACTATGCCTTCCTTCCACCAACTGGCCTCGCGGCTGCGCAACCGCCCCGACAGCGAGCTTGCGCAGGTGATCGTCAGGTTCGCGATCACCGCGCTGTTCTGCGCCTACCTCGGTTCACAGGTGCAGTCGGAGGCAAGCCAGGGCGCGCTGTATTTCACCTGGCTGATCCTGATCGGCGAACTGCTGGTCTCCACCGGCCTGCTGGTCGGGATCGTCGTCAATCCGGGCGTGTCCCACGTGCGCCGCTGGATCGGCATGTTCGCCGACTACTCCGCGCTCGCCGGCGTGATGTGCCTGATGGGGGAACCCGCAAGCCCGTTGTACAGCGTGTACCTGTGGGTCACCATCGGCAACGGCCTTCGTTACGGCACGCGCTATCTCTATTCGGCAACGGCGCTGGCCGCCATGTCGTTCCTGGTCATGATGCTGTCGACGACGTTCTGGCAATCCAGCCCGTTCCTGGCCTGGGGCCTGCTGGTTGGCCTGGTCGCCATCCCGCTGTACTTCGCGTCGCTGCTGAAGGCGCTGACCCGGGCGCTCGAGGATGCGCGCAGCGCGAACCGCGCCAAGAGCCGCTTCCTGGCCAACATGAGCCATGAGTTGCGCACGCCGCTCAACGGCATCCTCGGGATGTCGGAGCTGCTCTCGACCAGCAAGCTGAACGCCGAGCAGCGCGAGTCGACCGGGATCATCCACACCTCGGCGCAGACCCTGCTGATGCTGATCGAGGAGGTCCTGGACATCTCCGCGATCGAGGCGGGCAAGCTGAAGCGGCAGGAAGTCGACTTCAATCTTCCCGAACTCCTCGGGCGCCTGCGCAGCCTGTGCCTGCCGCAGGCCGCGGCCAAGCAGCTCAAGCTCAGCATGGATTCGGACATCGCACTTCCGGCGCAGGTACATGGCGATCCCGGCCACCTGCTGCAGGTGCTGCTGAACCTGATGCAGAACGCGATCAAGTTCACCGAGACCGGGGAAGTGTCGCTGCGGGTGCGGCTGGTCGACCAGGATGCGGACAGGCTGCGCGTGCTCTTCTCCGTGCGCGACACCGGCATCGGCATCCCGGAGGAGGCGAGGGCGCGCATCTTCGAACCGTTCGAGCAGGTCGATGGCGGCATCTCGCGCCGCTACGGCGGTACCGGCCTGGGCACCACCATCGCCAAGATGCTGGTCGAGGCGATGGGTGGGGAAAAGATCTCGCTGGAGGCCAATCCCGGCGGCGGCAGCCACTTCTGGTTCGAGCTGCCGCTGCAGACGCAGCGCGCGCAGGACGCGGAGGTCGAATTGCCGCCGGCAAGCGATCCGGCCGCCATTGTCCCGTCGCAGGCCAATGTCATCGCGTTCGACGACCCCTTCGTCCGCCATCGCGCCCGCGTGCGTCCGCTGCACATCCTGATCGCCGACGACCAGCCCGCCAACCGCATCGTGCTGCAGCGCCTGCTGGAGCGTGCGGGCCACCGGCTGATCTTCGCCGAGGACGGCGAAGCGACCCTGGACCAGCTCGAGATACACTCGCCCGACATGGTCATCGTCGACTTGAACATGCCGGGCCTGAGCGGCCTCGACGTGATCCGCCAGGCCCGCGTCATGCAGGCCGGGATGCAGCGCACTCCCATCGTCGTCCTGTCCGCGGATGCGACCGTGGAATCGCTCAATGAAGCCGAGCGTGCCGGCGCCTACGCCTACCTGACCAAGCCCATCGTCGTCTCGCGCCTGCTCGACACCATCAGCCGCGTGGCGGCCAACGAGGCCTTCGCCGCGCCACAGGGCGTGCAGCCCGTGGCGGAAGGCAATGCCGCGGCTGCCGCGGCGCAGGCGCCTGCGGAACCGGCACAGAGCGTGCTGCAGGAACTCGCTTCGATGAACTTCGGCCGCGAGTTCCTGGTCGAGTTCGTCGAGCAGTGCCTGCGCGATATCGGGCGCGCGCTGCCGCAGCTGCGCAAGGCCGCCAACGAGGGGGATTGGGATGCGATGCGCGACTGTGCCCACGCCATGCGCGGTGTCGCCGAAAACATCGGCGCGACGCCGCTGGTCCAGCGCTGCCGGCAGATCATGAAGATGAGCAGCACGCAGCTGGCGCTCGACGCGCCGGCGCTGACACGCGACCTGGATGCCATGGTCGAGGACAGCGCACTGCGCGCCAAGGCGGACCTGGCGCTACTGCTGGCACCCGGGCCGGAACAATCCGGCCACGGGCCCGGATGAGGTGATCGCCTGCCGCGGGCTCAGCCCCGCGAGCCGGCTTCCTTCAGGTCGCCATGGCGCCGGTACTGGGCGCGTACCAGCCGTTCCATGGTACGCAGCGAGCGATCGCCGAGTTGCAGGGCGGTGTCGACCCAGACCTCGGTGATGCTCATCATTTCTTCCAGCGTCACCGGCTGCGCCATGCTGCGCACGCGATGCATCGCCGCACGCGCGTGCGGAATGCGCTGGTTGCTGCGGATCACGTCGTCGACGGCCTTTTCGCCTTCGCCGCGCGGCACCAGGATGTCGACCAGCCCCATCCTGTACAGCTCGTCGCTGCTGTAGACGTTGCCTTCCAGCATGATTTTTTCGGCCTGGTGCGGCGCGATGCGCTTGCACAGGAACGAATAGGCGCCCATGCCGGGGAACAGGTCGAACAGCACTTCCGGCAGGCCCATGTTGACGCCTTCCTCGGCAACGATCGTATGGCAGCTCAGCGCCGCCTCGAACCCGCCGCCCAGCGCATCGCCCTGGACCAGCGCGATGCTGTGCGCGCCGACTCCCAGCCCCGCATGGAAAGCATGCACGCCACGCACGCACTGCCGCGCGTATCCGAGCAGGCCGTTGCGGTCGCCGTTGCGGATCAGGCGGCAGAACAGCTCGAGGTCGCCGCCCAGGTTGAACACGTCGCTGTCGGATGCCAGCACGATGTGCGAGATCGAATGCCTGCCGCCGTCCTGCTGGTCGAAGCGCAGGCGATCGGCCAGTGCCTGCTGGTAGTGCAGGATCTCGTTGATCAGGGCCGTCTTGAAGCATGCGCGCCCGGGCGTTGCCGCGAGGTCGGCGTGCATGTGGCATCGATAGACACCGCGCTCGGTGTCTTCAACGGGCCGGAGGGTGTTGTAGCGCGGAGCGCAATGGAGCTGCTGGACGACTGACATGGAAGTACCCCTGTGATGGAGCCGTCCGGCCGGTCGCGCAACGAGACGGCAGAAAAAGTTCAATGGGAAATGCGCCCGACGGCGCATATTCAACCCTAACTGAACCGGATCGCAAGCGGTTTAAGGGCAGAAAGCGGCCTTTTCGGGCTATTACGTGCGGATTATCGGCACCAGGGCAGTGTGAGGCGGCGCGCGGAGCGGCGCATGCCCCGGGGGCCGGGACGCGGCGTCAGGCCGGCGACGGGTCGCGAAGCTCGCGGCGCAGGATCTTGCCGACGTTGCTTTTGGGAAGTTCGTCACGGAATTCCACGTAGCGTGGCTGCTTGTAGCCCGTGAGGTTCTCGCGCGCGTGCGCCTTGATCTGCTCGACCGTCAGCGCGGGATCCTTCTTGACGATGACCAGCTTGACCGCCTCGCCGGACTTTTCGTCCGGAACCCCGACGGCAGCGACCTCGAGCACGCCGGGCATCATCGCGATGACGTCCTCGACCTCGTTGGGATATACGTTGAAGCCCGATACCAGGATCATGTCCTTCTTGCGGTCGACGATGTAGAAGAAGCCGTTCTCGTCCATTCTCGCCATGTCGCCGGTGTGCAGCCAGCCGTCGGCATCGATGACCTGGGCGGTGTCCTCGGGGCGGTTC
Source organism: Luteimonas mephitis DSM 12574 (assembly GCF_000422305.1). Lineage (GTDB taxonomy): Bacteria > Pseudomonadota > Gammaproteobacteria > Xanthomonadales > Xanthomonadaceae > Luteimonas > Luteimonas mephitis. The sequence continues at coordinate 360,109 of NZ_AULN01000014.1, forward strand.
CAGTAGCCCTTCATCACCTGCGGGCCCCTGATGCACAGCTCGCCCACTTCACCCGTGGGGAGCATCGCGCCGCCCTCGTCCTTGATGCAGGCATCGGTGGACGGGACCGGCAGCCCGATCGAGCCGTTGTATTCGGCCAGGTCCATCGGGTTGATGCACGCGGCAGGCGAGGTTTCGGTCAGGCCGTAGGCTTCGACCAGGGTCACGCCGGTGACCTGCTTCCAGCGCTCGGCCACCGCACGCTGCACGGCCATGCCGCCGCCAAGCGTCAGTCGCAGGTTGGAGAAATCCACCTTGTCGAAGCCGGGCGTGTTGAGCAGGCCGTTGAACAGGGTGTTGACGCCGGTGATCGCGGTGAACTTGACCTTCGACAGTTCCTTGACAAAACCGGGCATGTCGCGCGGGTTGGTGATCAGGTAGTTGAGCGCGCCGACCTTCATGAAGACAAGGCCGTTCGCCGTCAGCGAGAAGATGTGGTACAGCGGCAGCGCGGTGATGATGGTTTCCTCGCCTTCATGCACCAGCTGGCTGACCCAGGCCGCGGCCTGCTGCATGTTCGCCACCAGGTTGCGGTGGGTGAGCATCGCGCCCTTGGCGACGCCGGTGGTGCCGCCGGTGTACTGCAGGAAGGCGATGTCGTCGTGGGCGATGGACACCTCGGGCAGTTCGTGGCGCTGGCCGAGGGTCAGTGCATCGTTGAAGCGGATCGCGCCGGGGAGGTCGTAGTCCGGCACCATCTTCTTCACGTGCCTGAGCACGAAATTGACGATCGCGCCCTTCGGAAAGCCGAGCATGTCGCCGAGGCCCGTGGTGATCACCTGCCCGATCGCGGTTCCCTCGAGGGCCTGCTGCACGGTGACACCGAAGTTGTCGAGCACCAGGATGACCGTTGCGCCCGAGTCGACCAGCTGGTGCTTGAGTTCGCGCGGCGTGTACATCGGGTTGACGTTCACAACCGTCAGCCCGGCCCGCAGGATGCCGAACGTGGCGATCGGATACTGCAGGCAGTTGGGCATCATGATCGCGACGCGGTCGCCCTTCTTGAGCTTCAGCTCGCCGAGCAGGTAGGCGGCGAACTGGCGGCTGAGGTCGTCGATCTGCGCGTAGGTGAGCGTCTTGCCCATGTTGGCGAACGCCGGCCGGTCGCGGTACTTGCGGATCGAGCCTTCGAGCACCGCGGGGATCGAGGAAAACTCTTCGACATCGATCTGCGCCGGGACACCGGCAGGGTAGTGGGCCAGCCAGGGGCGTTCGATCGTCATCTTGCGTTCTCTCCGATGTTCCATTGACGACCGCGACCATGCGGGCGTGCGTGGATCGATTGGAGCATAGGCTCTAGGCCCTCGCAAGACGGCGTGCGCGTCCGTATGGCTGCCTGTCCCGAAGACCCTCGAATAGGTAGCCTTGATCGCTTGGGGTCGACGATGGAGGACGGGGCGGCATGCACCGGATCAGGCAGCGCAGCGCCGTGGGCGGATTCCGATGGCTACCGGTGCTGGGGATCGTGCTCGCCGTGTTGGCGCTTGCCACGGGCTGTCGCCGCGAGTCCGCCGAGCAGGCGCTGCGGCAGGATGTGGCTGCGTTTCAGGCAGCCATCGAATCGCGGGATGCGGGTGGAATGGCAGCATTCCTGGCAGCGGACTTCGTCGGCAACGACGGACTGGATCGCGACGGGGCCCGGCGCCTGGCCGCGCTCTACTTCATGCGCAATGCCAGGATCGGCATCACCTCGGGCCCGCTCGACATCCAACTGCAGGACGACCATGCCACCGTCCACACGACCGTCGTGCTGACCGGCGGAAGCGGCGGGCTGCTGCCGGAAACCGGACGCGCCCATGCCGTCACTTCGGGCTGGCGCCGTGAGCGGGGGCAGTGGCGGATGACCAGCCTGTCGTGGAATGCGCCGTAGGCGACGAGACGTTGCACAACGAATCGCGACTGGAACGTTGCGCTGTTGATGCAGATGCGAAAAAGGCGGCCCGTAGGCCGCCTTTCCTTGTCCGAACGCCGCCGCGCTGCGGCGGGCCGGGCTTTCGCCCGATCCGAAGCCCGGGTCAGGCGGCCTTCTTGCCTGCCAGCTGGCGCAGCACGTACTGCAGCAGGCCGCCGTGGCGAAAGTACTCGACTTCCTTCGGCGTCAGCAGCATCACGTTGGCCTCGAACGACTTCTTGCTGCCGTCGGCCCTTGTCGCGGTGACCGTCGCGGTCTTCGCCGCACCGTCCTTGAGACCGGTGATGTCGAAGGTCTCCGAGCCGTCGAAGCCAAGCGTTTTCGCGTTCTGGCCATCCTTGAACTGCAGCGGCAGCACGCCCATGCCCACCAGGTTGGAACGGTGGATGCGCTCGAAGCTCTCGGCGATCACCGCCTTGACGCCCAGCAGGATCGTGCCCTTGGCCGCCCAGTCGCGCGACGAGCCGGTGCCGTATTCCTTGCCGGCCAGGACCACCAGCGGGGTGCCGTCGGCCTTGTACTTCATCGCCGCGTCGTAGATCGCCAGCTGTTCGCCGGCGGCATTGTCCTTGCCGAAGTATTTGGTGAAGCCGCCTTCGACGCCGTCGAGCATCTGGTTGCGGATGCGGATGTTGGCGAACGTGCCGCGCACCATCACGTCGTCGTTGCCGCGGCGCGAGCCGTAGCTGTTGAAGTCGGCCGGCTGCACGCCGCGCGACTGCAGGAAGCGGCCCGCGGGCGAATCCTGCTTGATGTTGCCGGCCGGCGAGATGTGGTCGGTGGTGATGGAATCGCCGAACAGGCCCAGCACGCGCGCACCGTGGATGTCGTCGATCGCGCCGACGTCCATCGTCATGCCGTCGAAGTAGGGCGGGTTCTTGATGTAGGTCGAGGCCTCGTCCCAGTGGTAGGCGAGGCTGTCGGGCGACTGGATCGCGTTCCAGCGGCTGTCGCCCTTGAACACGTCGGCGTAGTTCTGCGCGAACAGCTCCGGGCCGACGGTCGCGGCGATCATGTCGCCGATCTCCTTGTTGGTCGGCCAGATGTCGCGCAGGTACACCGCGTTGCCCGCCGGGTCATGGCCGATGGGGTCGTTGGTGAGGTCGATGTCGATGGTGCCGGCAATCGCGTACGCCACCACCAGCGGCGGCGAGGCGAGGTAGTTCATCTTCACTTCGGCGTGGATGCGGCCTTCGAAGTTGCGGTTGCCCGACAGCACCGCGGCCACGGCCAGGTCATTCTCGGCGATGCCCTTGGAGACGGCTTCCGGCAGCGGGCCGGAGTTGCCGATGCAGGTGGTGCAGCCGTAGCCGACCACGTAGAAGCCCAGCTTCTCCAGGTCGTCCATCAGCCCCGCTTTCTTGAGGTAGTCGGTGACCACGAGCGAGCCCGGCCCGAGCGAGGTCTTGACCCAAGGCGCGGCCTTCAGGCCCTTGGCCGCGGCATTGCGCGCCAGCAGGCCCGCGCCGATCATCACCGCCGGGTTGGAGGTGTTGGTGCACGAGGTGATGGCGGCGATGACGACCGAACCATCGGTCAGTTCGTGGTCTTCGTCCTGCACGCGGATCTTCGAGATCGGCTTGGCGGCCAGGTGGGGCGCCTGCGGCTGGTCGCCGCCCTCGGCGTCGAGCTTGTTGACCGCGCAGCCCACGCCGTTCTTGCGGCCCTTGGTCATGCCGCCGACGTTGTCGTGGAAATTGGCCTTCATGTCGCCCAGCAGGACGCGGTCCTGCGGGCGCTTGGGGCCGGCCAGCGACGGCTGCACGGTGGCCATGTCGAGTTCCAGCGTGGCCGAGTAGTCGGCGTGCGCGGAATCCGGCGCGTGCCACAGGCCCTGCGCCTTGGCGTAGGCCTCGACCAGCGCGATCTGCTCCTCGCTGCGGCCGGACAGGCGCAGGTAGCGGATCGATTCGGCGTCCACCGGGAAGATGCCGCAGGTCGCGCCGTACTCGGGCGACATGTTGGCGATCGTGGCGCGGTCGGCCAGCGGCAGGTGCTGCAGGCCGTCGCCGTAGAACTCGACGAACTTGCCCACCACGCCATACTTGCGCAGCATCTGGGTGACGGTCAGCACCAGGTCGGTGGCGGTGGCGCCTTCGGGCAGGCGGCCGGTGAGCTTGAAGCCGACGACCTGCGGGATCAGCATCGACGAGGGCTGGCCCAGCATCGCGGCCTCGGCCTCGATTCCGCCCACGCCCCAGCCGAGCACGCCGATGCCGTTGATCATCGTGGTGTGCGAGTCGGTGCCGAACACGGTGTCAGGCAGCGCCCAGGTCTGGCCATCGACGTCGCGCTCCATCACCACGCGCGCCAGGTTCTCCAGGTTCACCTGGTGGACGATGCCGGTGTTGGGCGGCACCACCTTGAAGTTCTCGAACGCCTTCTGGCCCCAGCGCAGGAAGCCGTAGCGCTCCTTGTTGCGCTCGAACTCGATCTTGCCGTTGAGGTCCAGCGCGTCCGGGCGGCCGAACACGTCGACCTGCACCGAGTGGTCGATGACCAGCTCGGAAGGGATCAGCGGGTTGATCTGGTCCGGCTGGCCGCCGAGCCTGGTCACCGCGTCGCGCATCGCGGCCAGGTCGACCACGCAGGGCACGCCGGTGAAGTCCTGCAGCACCACGCGCGCGGGCATGAAGGCGATCTCGGTGTCCGGCTCGGCCTTCGGGTCCCACTTGGCCACGGCCTCGATGTGCTCCTTGCCGACCGTGACGCCGCCATCCTCGTGGCGCAGCAGGTTTTCCAGCAGGATCTTCATGGAGTAGGGCAGGCGGGCGATGTCGAACTTCTCGCCCAGCTTCGGCAGGCTGGCGTAGGTGTAGGACTTGCCGTTGACGTCCAGTTGGGCGCGGGTGGCGAAGGAATCGCTCATGGGGAGGAAACTCCTGTGGCTGGGTGCGGGAGACCCTGGCGGGGCGGCCGGAGGGGGCTGGGAATCGGCACAGTATGACGGATTGAGTATGAATTTTGAAGTATGTAGACTCCATCCATACTTCAAGCTCCGGAGGACCTGCTCATGGAGGCAACGGTTGCCGAACGCGGCCAGATCACGCTGCCCAAGGCGGTGCGCGATGCGCTGGGCCTGAGCAAGGGCACCATCCTGAAGGTCGAGCTGGACGGTGGCCGCATTATCCTGCGCAAAAGCGTCGATGATGCGATCTCGCGCGCGCGCGGCCGCTTCAAGCTCGACGGCTTCGCCGATACCAGCGAGGCGATGACCACCATCCGCGGGCGCAAGCCCGGCGACCCGGCCAGAGGCTAGGCCCGCGCCGATGATCGCCATCGATACGCCTGCCCTGATCGACCTGCTGGCCGACGGCCCCGACGCCGACGCGGTGGAACTGTGCCTGCGCCAGTGCCTGGGCAGCGGCCCGGTGGTGGTCTGCGACGTGGTGCTGGCCGAGCTGTGCAGCGCGCTCAAGGACGGCTCCGAGGCGCTGGCCGTGCTCGAGGAAATGAGCATCCGCTACCTGCCCACCGAGGCCAAGTCGGCGCTGCGGGCGGGCGAGATGCAGCGCCGCCATCGCCAGCGCGGCGGGCTCGACGAACGCGCAGTGCCGGATTTCCTCACCGGCGCGCACGCGCTGATGCAGTGCAACGGCCTGATCACCCGCGACGCCGGGTTCTACCGCGATTACTTCAAGGGCCTGAAGCTGATCGTGCCGGCGGCAAGCTGAGCGCCGTCTCCCGCAGGGTTTTCCGCAGGAGCGACGGAAGCCGCGAGCTTTCTGCAAGCGCGCCCGAAGGAATCAGAAGCTCGCGGCTTCCGCCGCTCCTGCGGGCAGGGTTCCGGCACCGGAATCCGGGCCGCAACGAGGCTTACCCCAGCTTCAATTCGCTCTCGATCGCCGCCAGCATCTGCCTGCGGCCGAGCAGGAAATCGAACAGGCTGCCGCCCATCTGCCGCCACAGCACCGCCGAACGCAGTGCGGCCAGCAGCAGGGCGCGGATTTCCGAAACGATGTCGGCCTGCCCGAGGTAGTGCGGATTGCCCTGCACCATCACTTTCGGCCGCAGGTTGCTGACCGTGTCCGCATACAGCTTGCCCAGCGCGGCGAGCACGTCCGGGTGGCTGCTGCCTAGGCGGTCGGCGATCGTCGCGGTGCTGGCGATGCCCTCCTGGACCTGCTGCACCATCGCCCCGTCGCGCACGAACCGGCGTTCGATCTGCAGCACGGCCAGGGCCAGCCGGGGCAGGGCTTCGTCCTTGTTCCGGTTGCCGAAATAGTCGCGCAGCAGGACCAGCCCAGGGCGCAGGTCGCCGATGCCGCCGTAGACCGCTTCCGGCGATTCGGCATCGATGCGGAACACGCTGTCGAGCGCGGTCGACAGCACCGACGCATCCGCCTGCCCGGTCTCGGCGATCCGCCGCACCTGCTTCAGCGCCTGCACCAGGCCGGCGAGGGCGAGGATTCGTTCTTGCATCATTCGGTGCCGCTCCGGGAATTCGTGTCGTCGTGGCGCCGCTCCAGCGGCGCGTCGGTGGCCGCGATCACCGCGCCACCCAGGCAATGGTCGCCATCGTAAAGCACCAGCGACTGCCCCGGCGTCACCGCACGCTGCGGCTGTGCGAAGCGCACGCGCAGGCTGCCGTCGTCGCACACGGTGACTTCGCAGTCCTGGTCATGCTGCCGGTAGCGCGTCTGCGCGCTGCAGGCAAACGTCGCCGCGGGCGGCGCGCCGGCGATCCAGTGCGCGGCTTCGGTCCACGTGGTGTCCGACAGCAGGTAGCGGCTGTCGCTGCCCTGGTCGACGACCAGCACGTTGCGCTCGACGTCCTTGCCGACCACGAACCACGGCGCCGGCTCGAACCCGCGCAGGCCGCCGATCTGCAGTCCCTCGCGCTGGCCGAGGGTGAAATAGAACACGCCCGGATGGGTGCCGACCACGCGGCCGTCCGGCGTTCGCATCTCGCCGGGCCGCGCCGGCAGGTAGCGCGACAGGAACTCTCGGAAGTCGCGTTCGCCGATGAAGCAGATGCCGGTGGAGTCCTTCTTCGCCGCGGTCGGCAGCCCGGCTGCGGCGGCGATGCGGCGCACGTCGGCCTTGGGCAACTCGCCGAGCGGGAAGCGGGTGGCCGCGAGTTGCGCCTGCCCGAGCTGGTGCAGGAAGTAGCTCTGGTCCTTGCCGCGGTCGCGCGCGCGCAGCAGGCGCCAGCTTCCGCGATCGCCGTCGACCCGGGCGTAGTGGCCGGTGGCGATGCACTCCGCGCCCAGATCGCGCGCGGCGTCGAGGAAGTGCTTGAACTTGATCTCGCGGTTGCACAGCACGTCCGGGTTGGGCGTGCGCCCGGCGGCGTACTCGGCGAGGAAGTGGGCGAACACGCCGTCCCAGTATTCGCCGGAGAAGTCGCGGAAGTGGATCGGGATGCCGAGCCGGCCGCAGACCGCCACGGCGTCGCGGCGGTCGTCCTCGGCGCGGCAGTCGCCGCTGCCGTCGTCGGCCCAGTTCTGCATGAACAGTCCCGCCAGTGATTCGCCAGCGTCGCGCAGGAGCAGCGCGGCCACTGACGAATCGACGCCGCCGGACATCCCGACGATCACCCGCGGGCTCATGGGCTGCCAAGTCCCGAAACTGGCGGACAGCCATCGAAGGCGTCCAGGCGGTGCACGCCGATCCGGCTCCCGCTTGCAGGCGAAGTCGCGGGGTGGGGCGCGGCGACGGCGTGCCCGCGCATCATCCCAGCTGCTGCAGCAGCGACAGGGGATGGCGCTTGCCGGCGAGGTGGTCCGCCGCGACCCGCCACACCAGCGGGCTGCGATGGCGTGCCTGCGCCGCCTGCAGCTCCGCGGGCGTCATCCACAGCGCGCGGACGATGCCCTCGTCCAGACGGCGCGCCGGATCGTGCCGGACCGGTTCGGCCGCGAAGGCGAAGCGCAGGTAGTGCCGGCCGCCGCTCCCGTCTACCTCCACCGGCGCCTTCCACTGGTAGGCGCCAATGAACGCCGTCAGGCGCACGTCCCAGCCGGTTTCCTCGCGGGTTTCCCTCAGGGCGGCCTCTTCCAGGCTTTCGTCCGGCTCGAGATGGCCGGCGGGCTGGTTGAGCACCGGCTGCGCGCCCCCGTTTGCGTACTCCTCCACCAGCAGCAGGCGGCCGTCGCGGACAACGACTGTCGCCACGGTCACGTCGGGCTGCCAGGGGAGGGAGGCGAGGGTCAAAACTCGTCCCTGTCGCCGGTCAGCTCGAGCTCCTCGTCATCGGCGGTCTGCGCCACGATGTTGAGCACGGTTTCCAGCGTGTCGGCATCCATGTCCTCGGGAAGCTTGACCACGAACCACAGCACCTTGCCGCGGAGTTCCCAGCTGCCGAGCTTGCTCATCGCGCTCTTGGCCAGCCAGTCGGCGCCGTTCCCGCCGGAGGCATCGGCCTCCAGGCGGGCGGCCGGGGAGAACACCTCGCGGACGCGCAGCCCCATCACGTTTTCAGTGCCGCCGGACACGAACACCATCTGGCTGCGGTCCTGGTCCTTGTAGCCCACGGTGATCTTGTAGTCGCCGTCATCGTCGATCTCGTACTTGATCCCGCTTGCATCCAGGCGTGCGGCGACGTCCGTGTCCGCCGCCATCGCGGGCACGGCCAGGAGCAAGGTGCCCGCGAGCAGGATCATGCAGGAGAGGCTGATGGTCATGCGCATTGCTTTGCTTCCTTGGCATCCGGAAAAACGGCGGTCATTGTCGCTTCGGCAGGTGCCCGCGTCCACGCGTCCGCGCCGCGGTCGCCGCTGCAAGTCACCGCTATAATCCGCGCCATGGCAAACCAGCACGAACACGACCGCGAACACGGCGTTGCCGTCGAAACCGGCAAGCCCGAGGTGGCGCGGCCGCCGCTGTACTCCGTCCTGCTGCTGAACGACGATTACACCCCGATGGATTTCGTGGTCGACGTCCTGATCCGGTTCTTCGGCATGAACCTCGACAAGGCCACCCAGGTGATGCTGCACGTCCATACCCGCGGCCGCGGCGTATGCGGGGTGTTCACGCGCGAAGTGGCCGAATCCAAGGTGGCGCAGGTCAACGAGTACTCCCGGCTCAACCAGCATCCGCTGCTGTGCACGATGGAAAAGGCCTGACATCGGACCAGCGGCGGAACGCTGAATCCCGAAGTCGTGGCATGTCCCGCGCGACTTGCGGGGCGGACCGGAAAAGACCTACAAGGAAGCCATGGCGGGGACATGGAAAACCCCGCGGCCACCCCCATCTGGTCTGTAGTGATTTCCGGAGGCTCCCGCCCCATGTTCAGCAAGGATCTCGAATACACCATCGGCCAGTGCTACAAGCGTGCCCGCGAGGCGCGCGACGAGTACATGACGGTCGAACACCTGTTGCTCGCGCTGCTCGACAACCCGTCGGCCGAGGCCGTGCTCAAGGCCACCGGCGCCGACTTCCATCGCCTGCGCAGCGACCTGGAACAGGCCATCGCCAGCTCGGTGTCGCACCTGCCCGAAGACGACGGCCGCGACACCCAGCCGACACTCGGCTTCCAGCGCGTGCTGCAGCGCGCGGTCTACCACGTGCAGTCCTCGGGCAAGAAGGAGGTCACCGGCGCCAACGTGCTGGTGGCGATCTTCGGCGAGAAGGATTCGCACGCCGTCTACTACCTCAACCAGCAGGACGTCTCGCGCCTGGACGTGGTGAACTACCTGTCGCACGGCATCGCCAAGCACGGCGAGGGAGAGTCGGCGGACATGGAGGACCTCGCCGCCAAGGCCGAGGCCGCCGAGGCGGAAACCAAGGGCGACGCCCTGGGCGAGTACGCGATCAACCTCAACGTGATGGCGCAGGAGGGCCGGATCGACCCCCTGGTCGGGCGCGCCGAGGAGGTCGAGCGCACCATCCAGGTGCTGTGCCGCAGGCGCAAGAACAACCCGCTCTACGTCGGCGAGGCCGGCGTCGGCAAGACCGCGCTGGCCGAGGGCCTGGCGCGACGCATCGTCGAGGGCGACGTGCCGAAGGTGCTGCAGGAGGCGGTGATCTACTCGCTCGACCTGGGCGCGCTGGTTGCCGGCACCAAGTACCGCGGCGACTTCGAAAAACGCCTGAAGGCCGTGCTGGCGGCGCTGAAGAAAGTGCCGCACGCGGTGCTGTTCATCGACGAGATCCACACCATCATCGGCGCCGGCTCCGCCAGCGGCGGCACGATGGACGCCAGCAACATGATCAAGCCGGCGCTGGCCTCCGGCGAGCTGCGCTGCATCGGTTCGACCACGTTCCAGGAATACCGAGGCATCTTCGAGAAGGACCACGCACTGGCGCGGCGCTTCCAGAAGATCGATATCGTCGAGCCCACGGTGGGCGAGGCGGTCGAGATCCTGCGCGGCCTGCGCCCGCGCTACCAGGAGCACCACGACGTGCTCTACACCGACGACGCGCTGCAGGCGGCGGTGGACCTGTCGGTCAAGCACATCGGCGACCGCCTGCTGCCGGACAAGGCCATCGACGTGATCGACGAGGCCGGCGCCCGCCAGCAGCTGCTGTCCGACGAGGAACGCAACACGCTGATCGACGTCGAGGAGATTGAGCTGATCGTCGCCAAGATGGCGCGCATCCCGGCCAAGCAGGTCAGCGCCTCCGACAAGGATGTGCTGCAGCACCTGGAGCGCAACCTGAAGATGGTGATCTTCGGCCAGGACCCGGCGATCGAATCGCTGACCTCGGCGATCAAGCTGGCCCGCTCGGGCCTGGCCAATCCCGACAAGCCGATCGGCAACTTCCTGTTCGCCGGCCCTACCGGCGTGGGCAAGACCGAGGTGACCAGGCAGCTCGCACTGCAGCTGGGCATCGAGCTGGTGCGCTTCGACATGAGCGAGTACATGGAGTCGCACTCGGTCAGCCGCCTGATCGGCGCGCCCCCGGGCTACGTCGGCTTCGACCAGGGCGGCCTGCTCACGGAAAAGATCGTCAAGACGCCGCACTGCGTGCTGCTGCTCGACGAGGTGGAGAAGGCGCACCCGGACATCTTCAACATCCTGTTGCAGGTCATGGATCGCGGCATCCTCACCGACACCAACGGCCGCGAGGCGAACTTCCGCAACGTGATCCTGGTGATGACCACCAATGCCGGCGCGGCGCAGGCCGCGCGGCGCACCATCGGCTTCACCACCCAGGATCACAGCACCGACGCGATGGAAGTGATCCGCAAGGGCTTCACCCCGGAGTTCCGCAACCGGCTGGACGCGATCGTCCAGTTCCAGGCGCTGGGCTTCGACCACATCCTGCGGGTGGTGGACAAGTTCCTGATCGAACTCGAGGCGCAGCTGCACGAGAAGGGCGTGACCCTGTCGACCACGCCCGCCGCACGCGACTGGCTGGCACAGCACGGCTTCGATCCACTGATGGGCGCGCGCCCGATGGCGCGCCTGCTGCAGGACAGGATCAAGCGGCCGCTGGCCGACGAGCTGCTGTTCGGCAAACTGGCCAAGGGCGGGCGCGTGGGCGTCGACGTCGTCGACGGACAGATCGTGCTGGACGTGAAGCCCGAGCCGGAGAAGCTGCTGCCTGCAACCGTGTAGGACGACGGCTTCGCCCCTGCGCTGTTGCAGGGGCAGCTTCGACCGCGAGCTTTTGGCTTGGGTGCCCTGCAGGGATCAGGAGTTCGCGGCTGGAGCCGCTCCTGCAGGATCAGGTGGATACGAAAAAGGCGGCCAGTGGCCGCCTTTCTTCTGCCTGCCCCGCACCCGGTGGGGCGCCCCGCCTAGCGCATGCGGTAGGTGATGCGGCCCTTGGTCAGGTCGTAAGGCGTCATTTCCACCTTGACCTTGTCGCCGGTGAGGATGCGGATGTAGTTCTTGCGCATGCGCCCGGAGATGTGCGCGATGATCTCGTGGCCGTTCTCCAGCTTCACCCGGAACATGGTGTTCGGGAGGGTTTCGGAGATCGTGCCTTCAAATTCAATGACGTCGTCTTTCGCCATGCGTCCTGGACTGCTGCGTAAGGTCGGACAGGGATGCGGCCGACAAGCCGCGTATTCTGCCACGCGGCGGCCCGTAGCGCAAAATTTCCGTTAACCGCCAGCCGGTGGGGTGGCCAGCTCGGCGGCCGGCAACCGACCGAACCGGTCCGTCCACGGCCCCGGCGCGGCGGGCTGCCGGCACAGCTCGCCGATCGCGTCGACAAAGCGCTCGCGCGGCCAGGACCGGGCGCCCAGCCGCAGCAGGTGGGCGTTCTCGACCTGGGCGTCGATCAGCGGCCAGCCCCACTGCCGCAGCCGCTGGGCGAGGGCGGCCAGCGCCACCTTCGAGCCGCCGCTGGCGATCGAGAACATGCTTTCGCCGAAGAACATCCGGCCGATGGCGACGCCGTAGATGCCACCGACCAGGCGGCTATCGTCGAAGACCTCGACGCTGTGGGCGTGGCCCAGGCGGTGCAGCGCGACGTACGCCGCGCGCATCTCCGGGGTGATCCACGTGCCGCGCTGTCCCGCGCGGGGAATCCCGGCGCAGGCGTCGATGACGGCCTCGAAGGCGGTATCGGCGCAGGCCTGCCAGCGGCTGCCGCGCAGGCTGCGCCGGAACCGCGAGGACAGGTGCACGCCGTCGCTGCGGAACAGCATGCGCGGGTCGGGTGACCACCACAGGATCGGCTGGCCTTCCGAATACCAAGGGAAGATGCCGTGCCCGTAGGCGTCGAGCAGGCGCGTCGGCGACAGGTCCCCGCCCGCCGCCAGCAGGCCGTCCGGCTCGCGCAGCGCATGCGACACCGGCGGGAACGGTGCGTGCGGATCGTCGCCCAGCCAGGCCGGCAGTTCGATGCTCATGCATGCATTGTAGGAGCGGCCCATGGCCGCGATGCGCCTCGATGCTGCGGCGGCCTGGCGCGGCGGGCACGGAACGTCGCCGCCATCGGCCACCCCTACGCTGTGCGGTAGGGCGAATGGCGCGCGAGGGCCGTCGCGTGGCGATCGATCTCGGCCGATTCCTCCTCGCACCAGTTCCGCAGGGCGCTGGCGAATGCCGGATCGGCAATCCAGTGCCGGCTGCGCACCGGGGTCGGCAGGAAGCCGCGCGCGATCTTGTGCACGCCCTGGGCGCCGGGTTCGAACGCGGTGAGCCCCTCGCGCAGGCAGTATTCGATGCCCTGGTAGTAACAGGTCTCGAAGTGCAAACCCGGCACCTGCCGGAACGCGCCCCAGTAGCGGCCGTACAGGGTGTCGCCGCCGCGCAGGCACAGCGCGCCGGCGATGGTTTCACCCTGCTGGTCGGCGAGGAACAGCACCAGGCTGCGCGGCATCGCTGCCGCCAGGTGGCGGACGAACCCGAGGGTCAGCGCGGGGTGGTTGCCGTACTCGGCAAACGTCTGCAGGTAAAGCGCGTGGATGCCCTCGAGGTCGGCGCCTGTCGCCTCGTCTCCGTGCACGACGCGGAACGTCACCCCGGCGCGCGCCACCCGCGCCCGCTCCTGGCGGATGTTCTTGCGGTGCTTGTGGTCCATCGCCGCGAGGAAAGCGTCGAAGTCGCGCCAGCCGTCGCGGTTGTGCCAGTGGTACTGCAGGTCGGCCCGCCGCAGCCATTCCGGGCCGAACGCCGCATCCTCCGTTTCGGCGTGGAAATTGACGTGCGCCGAAGACAGCCCGGCGTCGCGCGCCGTCGCCACCATCGCGTCGACCAGCCGCCTGCGGCTGGCGTCGTCGCGCGCCAGCAGGCGCGGGCCGGTCACCGGCGAGTAGGGCACCGCGCACAGCAGCTTGGGGAAGTAGTTCTGCCCGTAGCGCGCATAGGCATGCGCCCAGGCATGGTCGAACACGAATTCGCCGTGCGAGTTGTCCTTGAGATAGGTCGGGGCGGCCGCGACGAGGTCATCACCTTCCCACAGCGTCAGGTGGCGGGGCGTCCAGCCCCACTGTTCGCGCAGGCAGCCGTGGCGCTCCATGCCGGCGAGGAAGGCGTGGGCGATGAAGGGATTGCGGCCATCGTGGAGCGCATCCCACTGCTCGGCGGGAATCTGCGCAAGCGAATCCAGGATGCGTGTGGTTGGCATGGGAGCGTGGGGCAGGAGTTCGCTGGTGGCCGACTGGGCTATGCAGATGCGGGACCAGCTACTGCGCTCCATGCAATCGCCGCCATGCATGGCGCGGCAGCCGAGGCTTCGGAACGTCCGGCCCGGCCATCCATGGCCGGGCGCTCGCGACCGCAGCAGATGCCGACAGGGCATCTGCTCAGCGCGGTCACTCGCCCTTGTCCAGGAACCGCTCCGCATCCAGCGCCGCCATGCAGCCGAAACCGGCAGAGGTGATGGCCTGGCGGTAATGCTGGTCGGCGACGTCGCCGGCCGCGAACACGCCCTTGACCGATGTCTCGGTGGCACCGCCGCCAAGACCCGAGCGGATCTCCAGGTAGCCGTTGTTCATCGCCAGCTGGCCCTCGAACAGCGAGGTGTTGGGCGTGTGCCCGATGGCGACGAAGAAGCCGTGCACGTCGATCTCTCGGGTGCTGTCGTCGAGCACCGACTTCAGGCGCAGTCCGGTCACGCCGGCGTCGTTGCCCAGCACTTCGTCGACGACGTGGTGCCAGACCGGCACGATCTTGCCCGCGTCGATCTTCGCCTGCAGCTTGTCCTGCATGATCTTCTCGGCGCGCAAGGTGTCGCGGCGGTGCACCAGGTACACCTTGCGCGCGATGTTGGACAGGTACAGCGCCTCTTCGACCGCGGTGTTGCCGCCGCCGACCACGGCCACGTCCATGTCCTTGTAGAAGAACCCGTCGCAAGTGGCGCAGGCGGAGACGCCGCGGCCCTTGAACTTCTCCTCCGACTCCAGCCCGAGGTACTTGGCCGTCGCGCCGGTGGCGATGACGAGGGCGTCGGCGGTGTAGTCGCCGTTGTCGCCCTTGAGCCGGAACGGCCGCTGCGACAGGTCCGCGGTGTGGATGTGGTCGAAGATCGTTTCGGTTTCGAAGCGCTCGGCATGCGCCTGCATGCGCGCCATCAGGTCCGGGCCCATCAGGCCGTGGGCGTCGCCGGGCCAGTTGTCGACCTCGGTGGTGGTCATCAGCTGGCCGCCCATTTGCAGGCCGGTGACGACCACGGGCTTGAGGTTGGCGCGGGCCGCGTAGACGGCGGCGGTCCAGCCGGCGGGACCGGAACCGAGGATCAGCAGGCGGCAGTGCTTTGAAGTGCTCATGTATACTCGCGAAGGGGATGAAACGCGCCTGGATGCAGCGGAATACGCGCTCCGGGCGACGCTGCGGAACCGATAGCTTGGCGACCGCAACGCCGCTTATCAAGGTGTGCCAGCAGACCTCAGCGTGTCGCGATGTGCTGCATTGCCCCGCGCTATGACGAATGCGGAGCCTGCATGCCAGCGTGCGGGGGTTCACCACGTCGGATCCGCCGGCGCGATGCCGGCGGCCTCCATCCGGAGAACAACGATGCGTATCGGCGTACCCAGGGAAACCAAGACCCTTGAAGGCCGCGTTGCGCTGGTGCCTGCCGCGGCAGGTGATCTGGTCAAGCATGGCCATGAGCTCTGGCTGGAGAAGGACGCCGGCGTGAAGTCCGGCTTCGGCGACGACGATTACGCCGCGGTGGGCGTCAACATCGCGCCCGATGCCGCGGCGCTGTACGAAAAGGGCGAACTGATCGTCAAGGTCAAGGAACCGATCGCCGGAGACCTGCCGCACCTGCGCAAGGACCACCTGCTGTTCTGTTACCTGCACCTGGCCGCCGAGCCGACGCTGACGAAGCAGCTGCTCGGCATCGGCCTGACCGGCATCGCGTTCGAGACCGTCGAACTGCCCAACGGCGACCTGCCGCTGCTGGCGCCGATGTCGGTGATCGCCGGCAAGATCGGTGTCCAGGTCGGCATCCACCTGCTGCACCAGCCGATGGGAGGCAAGGGCAAGCTGCTCGGTGGCCTGCCGTCGACCGAGCGGGGCAAGGTCGTGGTGTTCGGCGCGGGCCGGGCCGGCGGCACGGCGGCCGGGCTGGCCGCCGCGGCAGGCGCCAACGTGACCGTGTTCGAGATGCGCCAGGACCGCATGGACGAGATGATGCGCCTGGGCAACAACGTCACCGCGCTGTACCCGTACCACGACGTCGTCGCGCGCGAGGTCGCCTCGGCCGACCTGGTGATCGGCGCGGTGCTGGTCACCGGTGCCCGGGCGCCGCACGTGCTGACCCGCGAGATGCTCCAGGGCATGGAGGACGGCAGCGCGGTGGTCGACATCGCCATCGACCAGGGCGGCTGCTTCGAGACTTCGCGCCCGACCACCTGGAAGGAACCGACCTACGTGGAGGAGGGCGTCACCCACTTCTGCGTGACCAACATGCCCGGCGCCGTGCCGCAGACTTCGTCGCAGGCGATCTGCGCAGCGATCCTGCCCTGGGTCAGCAAGCTGGCGTCCGGTGGCGACTGGCGCGGCAGCCAGGCGCTGGCGCGCGGCATCAACGTCGAGGGCGGCAAGCTGGTGCATCCGGCGCTCAAGGGGATGGCGCTCTAGGCCTCGCCGCGCCGTCGCCGCGGATCAGGCGGCCGGCAGTTCGGGAAATTGCCGGGAGCCGAAACCGGGATCGTGATCGCAATCAGGCAATAATTGCGTAGAATCATCCGATTGCAGGGTCTTCTTAAGGTCTGACCACACGGTGGCACGCCCGATCACGGAACGCAGCAAACGGCAGCGCGCGAGCGCGGCGAAGGACGCCGCGAAAGCGCCGAATCCGCGCCGGCAACGCCTCTGGCGCGACATCGCGCTGATCCTGATCGCGCCGCTGTTGCTGTACCTGCTGGCCAGCCTGTTCTCGTTTTCGCCCAACGACCCCGGCTGGTCGCACTCGGGCAGCGTGACCGCCCCGCTGCACAACGTCGGCGGCCGGGTCGGCGCGTGGCTGGCCGACATCCTGCTGCACCTCACCGGCTACGTCGCCTACCTGCTGCCGGTGATGCTGGGCGCGATCGCGTGGATCGCGCTGTTCGGCATGGACAGCGATGGCGACGGAGAGGCCGACCTCGGTCCGGCGCTGCGGCTGGTGGGCATCGTCGGTTTTCTCGTGTCGGCCACCGGCCTGCTGTACCTGCGCTTCGGCGCCGCCGAGGACTTCTCCGGCGGCAGCGGCGGCATCCTCGGCAGGCTGGTCGGCAACTCGCTGTATGCCGGGTTCGGGCCGGTCGGCGGCAACCTGTTCCTGCTCGCGCTGCTGCTGGTGTCGGTCACGCTGGCCACCGGCCTGTCCTGGCTGGCGGTCATGGACCGGATCGGCGGCTGGGTGTTGAAGCTTCCCGCGCTGTTCCGCCGCGGCAGCCAGCAGGCGGCGCAGTGGCAGGAAGCGCGCGCCTACCGCGAGGAGCGCACCGAGACCCGAAAGATCGAAACCGAACTGCGTGCCAAGCGCGCGCCGGTGAAGATCGAACCGCCGGCGCCAGCGCAGGTCGAGAAGAGCGACCGCGCCCGGCGCGAGCAGCAGATCCCGCTGTTCCACGTCGGCGACGGCACCGGCATCCCGCCGCTGGCCCTGCTCGACGATCCCAAGCCGCAGCCCAAGGGCTACGACGAGGACACGCTGGAAACGCTGTCGCGGCAGATCGAGTTCAAGCTCAAGGACTTCCGCATCGACGCGCAGGTGGTCGGCGCCTATCCGGGGCCGGTCATCACCCGTTTCGAGATCGAGCCTGCGCCGGGCATCAAGGTCAGCCAGATCAGCTCGCTGGACAAGGACATCGCCCGCGGCCTGAGCGTGAAGTCGGTACGCGTGGTAGACGTGATCCCCGGCAAGTCGGTGATCGGACTGGAAACGCCCAACACGCATCGCGAGATGATCTATCTCTCGGAACTGCTGCGCTCGAAGGAGTACGACAAGTCCGGCAGCCCGCTGACCCTGGCGCTGGGCAAGGACATCGCCGGCCGGCCGACGGTCGCCGACCTCGCGCGCATGCCGCACCTGCTGGTCGCCGGCACCACCGGATCGGGCAAGTCGGTCGCGGTCAACGCGATGGTGCTGAGCCTGCTGTACAAGGCATCGGCCAAGGACGTGCGGATGCTGATGATCGACCCGAAGATGCTGGAACTCAGCGTCTACCAGGGCATCCCGCACCTGCTGGCGCCCGTGGTCACCGACATGAAGGAGGCCGCCAACGGCCTGCGCTGGTGCGTGGCGGAGATGGAGCGCCGCTACAAGCTGATGAGCGCGGTGGGCGTGCGCAACCTCGCCGGCTTCAACAAGAAGGTCAAGGACGCGCTGGACGCCGGCCAGCCGCTGCTGGATCCGCTGTTCAAGCCCAACCCCGAGTCGGACGAAGTCGCCCAGCCGCTGGAGCCGCTGCCGTTCATCGTCATCTTCATCGACGAATTCGCCGACATGATGATGATCGTCGGCAAGAAGGTCGAGGAACTGATCGCGCGCCTGGCGCAGAAATCACGCGCCGCCGGCATCCACCTGATCCTGGCCACGCAGCGGCCGTCGGTGGACGTGATCACAGGCCTGATCAAGGCCAACATTCCCACCCGCATCGCGTTCCAGGTGTCGAGCAAGATCGACTCGCGCACCATCCTCGACCAGTCCGGCGCCGAGGCGCTGCTCGGGAACGGCGACATGCTCTACCTGCCGCCCGGCACCGCATTGCCCGAACGCGTGCACGGCGCCTTCGTCTCCGACGAAGAAGTGCATCGCGTGGTCGACCACCTCAAGCAGAGCGGCGGCGGTCCCGACTACATCGAGGGCGTGCTGGAGGAAGTGCAGACCATGGGCGACGGCGTCGTGGTCGGCGCCACCGGCCTGCCGGAATCGAGCAGCAGCGGCGACGAAAGCGACCCGCTGTACGACGAGGCCGTGCGCATCGTCACCGAGACCCGGCGCGCCTCGATCTCCGGCGTGCAGCGGCGGCTGAAGATCGGCTACAACCGCGCCGCGCGCCTGGTCGAGGCGATGGAGGCCGCAGGAGTGGTCTCGCCGCCTGAGCACAACGGCGACCGCGCCGTGCTCGCGCCGCCACCGCCGAAGTAGTCGCCGGCCGCATCCCGCCGCGCGGACGCCATTTCCCCTCGCCGCACACGCTTGTTCATGCGTATTCAGCAACGCGGCGGCACACTCGCCGACAGTCAAATCCGGAACCCACGCCATGCGCGCCATCCGATACTTCGCATTGCTTTGCCTGCTGTTGCCTGTCGCCGCCTTTGCCGGCGCGCGCGACGACCTCAATGCGTTCACCCATGGCCTGAAGGGCCTGGAAGGGCAGTTCACGCAGACCGTCTTCGATGCCAACGGCAAGCTGAAGGAACGCTCCAGCGGCAGCCTCGCGCTGTCGGCGCCGCGGCTGTTCCGCTGGGAGTACGCCAAGCCGTACGAACAGCTGGTCATTGCCGACGGCAGCAAAGTCTGGGTCTACGATCCCGACCTGGCCCAGGTCACCGTGCGTGCGCAGGGCGCCGAGGAGCAGAACTCGCCGCTGGCCACGCTGATCGACCCGGCGCGCCTGGACCGCGACTTCAACGTCGTCGAGGGCGGCGCGCAGGACGGGCTCGATTGGCTGGAGCTGACTCCGAAGCAGGACGAGGACGCCAGCTTCCAGCGCGCAAGGCTCGGCTTCGACGCAAACGGCCTTGCGAAGATGGAAGTGGTGGACATGCTCGGCCAGCGCACCGAGATCGGCTTCAGCGGCTGGAAGAAGAATCCTGCCTTCGCCAGGGACACCTTCCGCTACACCCCGGGCAAGGGCGTGGACGTGGTCGACGCCGGCTGACTGAATGAACGGCGCGACGGACGGCCGCTTCTCGCGGCCGTCTTCGTTTGCAAAGGGGTAGCCGGCGTCATGACGACATGCCGGCAGCCACGGGAACGCCATGCGCCGCCTGCCCCTGTTGCTGGTCCTGCTGCTGAGCCCGGGCATGTTGCCGGCTGCAACGGTGCCGGCGAAACCCGCCATCACGGCCGCCGCTCCGGCGGCAACCGCCGTAGGCGGCACCGAGGCCATCAATGGCACCGTGGCCGGCGTACTGATCGCGGCGCTGGGCGAACAGTTCGGTGGCCGCCCGGTGTCGATCATGCTCGACAGGGTCGACGTCCAGCCGGCCAGCATCCGCGACCGCAGCGTCACCGGCGAAGGCCGGGCGCGGATCGAGGGCGACGAGGACTGGATCGGGTTCCGTTTCAGCACCGTCTACGACACCACTTTCAACAGCGCCGCCTACCCGGACATCACCTTGGGCGGCGTCACCAGCGACGAGCGCGACGTCCCCAACGACACCGCGCTGGTGCGTGAACTCGACGACCGCGTGGTCGAGGGCTTGGGCAAGGAGTTCGCCAACCAGGCGGTGCGGCTGCAGCTCGACCGCATCACCACCGTCGAAGCCGGCAGCCGCTACCTGCGGATCAACGCCAGCGGCATCGCCGATTTCGGCGCCGGCGGCACGTCGCCGGCGCAGATCGAGGCCCTGTACGATCGCCGTGGCAAGACCTGGCTGCGGGTCAACTACGAGCTCGGCCCGGGTGCCGGCATGCAGCAGCTGGGCGCGCTCGCCGGCGGCTGAGGCCCGTGCGGGGCTTGCAGGAGCGGCTCTTGCAGGAGCGGCGGAAGCCGCGGGCTTTTCCACGTAGCGGGGCAACCATCCGGAAGCTTGCGGCTTCCGCCGCTCCTGCAGTGCAAGCACCACGCGCAAGGTGCCTTTCGAGCCACCGGCTGCCGCCGCCGCGACGCCGAATTGCTATCGTGTTGCGATCCTCCCGCACCGTCGCACTCCCTTGGCCCGCAAGACCGCCCGAACCGAATCCAGGCAAGACCTGCTGCACGTCGAACGCGACGAACTGCGCCCGCTCGCCGAACGCATGCGCCCGCGCACGATCGACGAGATGGTCGGACAGCGCCGGCTGCTTGCGCCCGGCACGGCGCTGCGACGTTCGATCGAATCGGGCCGCGTGCACTCGATGGTGCTGTGGGGCCCGCCGGGCTGCGGCAAGACCACGCTGGCACTGCTGCTGGCGAAGTACGCCGACGCCGAGTTCAAGGCGATCTCCGCGGTGCTGTCCGGCCTGCCCGAAGTGCGGCAGGTGCTGGCCGAAGCCGCGCAGCGCTTCGCCGATGGCCGGCGCACGGTGCTGTTCGTCGACGAGGTGCACCGGTTCAACAAGACGCAGCAGGATGCCTTCCTGCCGCACATCGAGCGCGGCACCATCGTGTTCGTCGGCGCGACCACCGAGAACCCCTCGTTCGAACTGAACTCCGCGCTGCTCTCGCGCTGCCGCGTGCACGTGATGGAAGCCGTGTCGCCAGCCGACATCCTCGCCGCGCTGCGCAGTGCGCTGGACGACTCCGAACGCGGCCTCGGCGGACGCGGCCTGTCCATCGGCGACGACCAGTTGCGACTGGTGGCAACCGCCGCGGACGGCGACGTTCGCCGCGGCCTGACCTTGCTGGAGATCGCCGCCGAACTCGCCGGCGAAGCCGATGACGCGCCGGACACGTCCTTGGAAGGCACTTCCGTGGAGGGCGCGGCCACGGAGGGCGCCGAAGGGCAGGGCGGCACCGTCACCGACGCCATCCTCGAGCAGGTGCTCGCCGACCGCACCCGCCGTTTCGACAAGGGCGGCGAGCAGTTCTACGACCAGATCTCCGCGCTGCACAAGTCGGTGCGCAGCTCCAACCCCGATGCCGCGCTGTACTGGTTCGCGCGCATGCTCGACGGCGGCTGCGACCCGGGCTATCTCGCCCGGCGCCTGACACGGATGGCAGTCGAGGACATCGGCCTGGCCGACCCGCGTGCGCAGGCGATGGCGATCGAGGCCTGGGACACCCATGACCGGCTCGGCAGCCCCGAGGGCGACCTCGCGCTGGCGCAGCTGGTGATCTACCTGGCCAGCACCGCCAAGTCGAACGCCGGCTACCTCGCATTCGGCGCGGCGCAGCGCGACGTGCGCGAACACGGCACGGCGGACGTCCCGCTGCACCTGCGCAACGCGCCCACGAAGCTGATGAAGCAGCTCGGCTACTCGAAGGGCTACCAGTACGACCACGACGCCGAGGGCGGGGTGGCGCTGGGGCAGACCGGCTTCCCGGATGCGATGGGCGAGCGGGTGTACTATCAGCCGGTCGAGCGCGGACTGGAGATCAAGCTCAAGGAAAAACTCGACCGGCTGCGCGCGCAGCGTGCTCGCGCACAGGGCGAGGGCAGCGCATGATCCGCCGCTCGGGAGATGGCATCCTCCCCGAACCGCCGCGCACTCCGCGGCTGATGATGCCTACCGGATCCCCCGCGGGACGGTAGGCCGTATCTTCGTCCTCCTGCCCGCGCCAACCGCAGGAGACGACACATGTTCCATTCCTTGCTGGCCATCGGCGGCGGCGCCGCGCTCGGCGCCTGGCTGCGCTGGGGCCTCGGGCTCTGGCTCAACCCGCATCACGCAACGCTCCCGCTCGGCACGCTGGCGGCCAACCTCGTCGGCGGCTACGGCATCGGCGTGGCGCTGGGCTGGTTCGCACATGCGCCGGGACTGTCGCCGGAATGGCGGCTGTTCGTGATCACCGGGCTGCTCGGCGGCCTGACCACGTTTTCCGCGTTTTCCGCCGAAACCGTGCAGATGCTGCTGCGCCAGCAGTACGCGTGGGCGGGCGCGACGGTGGCCGTGCACGTGCTCGGCTCGTTCTCGATGACGGTGCTGGGCCTGGCCTCGCTGCGGGCGCTGCGAGCAGTGGCCGCCTGAGCCCCGGCCGGGCCACGCCCTGGCCTCCGGCGGGGGGGCCCCTCGGCGCAGGGGCTCCTGGCCGCAGGCTGGTCTAGAATGGGCAATGGCCGACCCGACGCCCATCGATCTCGCCAGCCTGCGCCGCAGCTGCGGCCACTGCTCGCTGCGGCAGCTGTGCCTGCCGGCGGGGATCGGCGCGAACGACCTGGCGCGGCTGGACGAAGTCGTGCACCGGCGGCGGCCGCTGCAGCGCGATGAGCGCCTGTTCCACCACGGCGACGCCATGACCTCGATCTACGTCGCGCGCAACGGTGCCTTCAAGACCGTCAGCCTCAGCGAGGCCGGCGACGAGCGCGTGATCGGCTTCCACCTGCCCGGCGAACTCATGGGACTCGACGCGCTGGCCGATGGCGAGCACCGCTGCGAGGCCGTTGCGCTCGACTCGGCCGAAGTATGCGAAGTGGCGGTGGACGAGCTGGCCGTCGTGGCCGCGCAGCTGCCGGGCCTGCAGCGGCAGCTGATGCGGGTGATCGGGCAGGGCATCGCGCTGGACCGCGACCACGCCGAGATGCTCGCGCGGCGCCATGCCAACGAGCGCATCGCGCTGTTCCTGCACGGAATCGGCGAACGGCTCGCACATATCGGCCAGTCGTCGCTGCAGTTTCGCCTGGCGATGAGTCGCGAGGACATCGCCAGCTTTCTCGGGCTTGCGATCGAAACCGTCAGCCGCGGCTTCACCCGGCTGCAGGACGACGCCGTGATCGCGGTGTCCGGCCGCCGCATCGAAGTGCTCGACCCGGTCGAACTCTCGCGCCTGGCACACGGCGGCGCACCGCCGGAAGAACAGCGCCGCCAGGCCTGAGCCGGGGTCGGCGGCTCAGGCGTCGGTCGTCGCTCCCGCCGGGCCACCGCATTCGCGAGTCGAACCTCCCGCCTGCGCGCAACCGGCTGCAGCCACCCGTGCCGTGCCTAGCGCGGCGCCGGCGTGCAGCCCAGTGCCGCGAGCGTGTCGTGCAGCGCCGGCACGTGCATCAGCCACGGCGCGGCGATCGTCAGCAGGCCGGCGGCGAGGATCAGCAGCGCCGCGGCAATCCGCCAGCGGCCGTGCTGCAGCCACAGCTTCAGGCGCGCCCCCGACCAGGTCAGCGGCAGCATCACCGGCAGGGTTCCCAGACCGAACGCCGCCATCGTCAGCGCGCCGTTGCGCGCATCGGCCTGCAGCCAGGCCGCCGCCAGCAGGGTCGTGCTCAGGCCGCACGGCAGCCAGCCCCAAAGCACGCCCAGCGCGATCCGCCTGGCGTGGCTGTTGGCCGGCAGCAGGCGCCGCTGCAGCGGGCGCAGCCAGCGCCACATCGCGCCGTTACCACGCAGGAAGGCCAGGCGGCCGCGGCTGTCCAGCAGGCGCACGGCCGCCAGCACCAGCACCAGGCCCACCGCCGTGCGCAGGCCGGTCGACAGCCACGGCATCCGCGCCGCGGTGACGATGCCGCCGCCGATGCCGCCCGCCACCGCGCCGGCGATGACGTAGCCGAGCACGCGGCCCAGGTTCGGTTCGATCACGTAGCGCAGGTCGCCGCGTGCGCCCATCGCCGGGAACGACGTCGCGATGCCGCCGCACATCGCCGCGCAGTGCAGGCCGCCGGTCAGGCCGCTGAGCAGCGCCGCCAGCAGGACCAGCCAGTCAATCGGCATCGCGCGGCTGCGGCTTGCCGGATGCCGGCGTGTCCGGCGCAGGCTGCGCGGGATGCGTCGACGCGGGTTGTTCCGGCACGGGTTGTTCCGGCGCAGGAAACTCCGGTGCAGCCGGGGCGTGCGCCTTCGCGGACGGGACCGGCGGATCGTCGCGCAGGATGTCCAGCGGCGCGGCATCCAGGTCGTCGAACTGCCCGTCGCGCACCGACCACACGAACGCCCAGATCGCCACGCCGAGCAGCAGCAGGCTGATGGGGATCAGGAACAGCAGGATGGCCATCGTGGGCAGGCCCTAGTCGGTCGGCGAGGCAGCGGCCGCCATCATCGCAGCTGCAGGCTGCGGCGGCTGCTTCCGCCCCGGCGCCAGCCGCAGCGCGTTCAGCGTCACCGTCAGCGACGACGCCGCCATGCCCAGCGCCGCCAGCCACGGCGTCACCAGCCCCGCGGCCGCCAGCGGCAATGCCAGCACGTTGTAGCCCAGCGCCCAGGCCAGGTTCTGGCGGATGATCTTGCGCGTGCGCCGCGCCAGCGCCACCGATTCGGGCACCCGCATCAGCGACGGATGGGTCGCCACCAGGTCGGCGGCGCGCTGCGCCAGCGCCGCGCCGTCGGCGACCGCCAGCGACACGTCGGCGCCGGCCAGCACCGGTGCGTCGTTGAGCCCGTCGCCGACCATCGCCACGCGCCGGCCCTGCGCCTGCAGCGTCCTCACGAAGGCCAGCTTCTGCTCCGGCGTCTGCCGCGCGTGCACGTCGTCAATCGCGAGCAGCTTGCCGAAGCGCGCCACCGCTTCCATCGAATCGCCGCTCGACAGGTGCACGCGCAGCCCCAGCGCACGCAGCTCGGCGATCGCGTCGGCGGCCTCGGCCCGCGCCGACTCGTGCACGCCGAAGCGGGCGACACCGCGCTGCCCGTCGCCGAGCCACAGGTTGCCGTCGTCCTCGCCGCCGCAGGCGAAACCGGCCTGCCCGAGCCGCCAGGCAACGCCGTCGACCACGCCTTCGATGCCGGTGCCCGGCACCGCGCGCACCTCGCTTGCCGCGGGCACGCCTTCGACATCTGCAAACGCATGCGCCAGCGGGTGGCCGCTGTCGCGTTCGAGCGCGGCGGCGATGCGCAGCGCGGCCTGCAGGTCGAAACCGCCAATGGCCTCCGCGGTGGCACGGCGCGGACGCCCGTCGCTGAGGGTGCCGGTCTTGTCGAACACCACGTCGGTGACGTTGGCCAGGGTTTCCAGCGCATCGGGGCGCAGCGCCAGCACGCCCATCCGCGCGAGCGCGCCGTGCGCCACGGCCAGCGCGGCGGGAATCGACATCGACAGCGCGCAGGGGCAGCTGATCACCAGCAGCGCCAGCGTCACTTCAAGCGCACGCGACGGGTCGTGGATGCGCCAGCCCAGCCACACCAGCAGCGCGGCCAGCAGCAGCGCCAGCACGAACCAGCCGGCGATGCGGTCGGCCAAGCGCGCCAGCGGCGGCCGGTGTTCCTGCGCGTGTTCCACCAGCCGCGCCAGCTGCGACAGGCGGGTATCCGCGCCGACGCCGCGCACGTGCACGCGCGCCGGATGTTCGCGGCAGACCGTGCCGGCATACACCTGCGCACCGGCCTGCTTGCGCACCGGGGTGGATTCGCCGGTCAGCAGCGCTTCCTCGAAGCTGGCCTCGTCATCGAGCAGCAGGCCGTCGGCCGGCAGCGCGTCGCCGGCCGCGACGCGCACGATGTCGCCCACCCGCAGCGCTGCCACGGGCACCGCCTCGCGGCCGCCGTCGGGCAGCTCGCGCATCGCGATTACCGGCCGCGCCCGCGCCAGCGCATCGACCTGCGCGCTGGCGATGTTGCGGGCGCGCTGTTCCAGCATCCGCGCCGCGAGCAGGAAGAACACGAACATTACCGCGGCGTCGTACCAGACGTGCGCGCCGCCGCGGATCGTTTCCACCACGCTCGCGCCGTAGGCGAGCAGGGTGGCGCTGGCGACCAGCGTGTCCATGCCCAGCCGGCGCCCGCGCAGTTCGCGCAGCATGCCGGCGATGAACGGCCAGCCGGCCCAGAACACCACCGGCGACGACACCAGCAGCGTCACCCAGCGGAAGAAGTCGCGGGTGGCGATCGGCATCGTGTTGTTGAAGTCCAGGTACAGGGCTTCGGCGAACATCATCGCCTGCATCGCGCCGATCCCGGCCAGCCCCAGCCGCAGCAGCCAGCGGTTGCGCTCGGCGCGGCGCGCCTGCTCGCGCATCTCGCCGCCGCTGAGGTACGGGCGATAGCCGAGCGCGGCGATGCGCTGCAGCAGCGCCGACAGCACCACCCTCGACGGATCCCAGGCGATGCGGATGCGGCCGGTCACCGCGTTGGCGCTGATGTCCAGCACGCCCGGTTCGCGGCGCAGGGCGCGGTCGATCAGCCATGCGCAGGCGGCGCAGCGCATGCCGTCGGTGAGCACGGTGATCTCGCGTCCGCCTTCCACCGCATGCACGTGCTCGTGCAGCAGGTCGTCGCGGTCCCAGGCCGAGAAATCCACCGGTTCCACGCCCACCTGTCCGGCTGGCGCGCTGCGCAGTTCGTAGTAGTCGCCCAGGTCGGCGTCGCGGATCCACTGCGCCGCGCCCGCGCAGCCGTCGCAGCAGAACTCACGCGGCTCGGCGTCGATGGTCGCGGTGGCGGGGTGGGGGGGAAGCGGTTCGCCGCAGTGGAAGCAGGCGTGGTCGGGCTGCGCGTTCACTTCGCTTCCAGCGCGGGCCCCAGATGCGCGGCGTGCTGTCCGCGTGGCAGGCGCCCGCGCAGGCGCCAGCTGCCGGCCTCGTCGCCAAGCTGCAGGTTCCAGTCGTGGCCCGCGTCAGGCGCGTGCTCCGCGTGCCAGCCGAGCTTGTCGGGGACCAGCGTCAACACCTGGTCCGCGTCCTTGCTGTAGGGGTGCAGCAGGGTCAGGCGCAGGTTCTCGCCGCGGTGGAACTCGCCACCGGCCGGGAACACCCGCAGCATGCCTTCCTCCGACTGCAGCACCGCGCCCAGCTTCAGCTGCGCGGCGCGCTCGTCGGGGCCCAGGTCCGTGGTCTGGATCTGCCCGGTGCGCTGTACCTCGTCGGCCACCGAGTCGATGCTGCCGCCGCGCGACGACAGCACCACCAGCCAGATGCTCGCGACCACCGCCGCCAGAGGCAGGGCGATCACCAGCCAGACCATCGGCTCGCGCAGGGCGTGGCGGCGCTTGTCGTTCATTGCCTCGTGTCCATCACGGCGCGCCCGTCACATCGGCCCGAAGAAGGTGCTGTCGACCGTCTCGCTGGCCGCGCCGTCCTCGCTGCGCACGGTGAAGACGACGTCCTGGCGGCCCTTGATCGAGGCGGGCGCGGCCAGCACCACCGGCAGCGACAGCACTTCCTCGGCCTCGGCGTGGATCGGCTGGTCCAGTGCGCGCAGGGCGATGCCCGGCGTCTTCGAGGTGACTTCGATGTTGAACTCGCGCGCCTGCCCGGCCTTGTTGACCAGCTTGAGCGTGTAGCCGTTCTCGATGCTGCCGTCGGCGGCGCTGCGGTAAAGCGCGTTGCGGTCGCGCAGTACGTCGACGATCAGGCTGCTGCGCGTGGTCACGCCCCAGGCCCATGCAGTGACCAGCGCCACGAGCAGCACCGTGTAGACCGCGATGCGCGGGCGCGCCACGCGCGTCTTGCCGCCGTCGATGGCGTTCTGCGTGGTGTAGCGGATCAGGCCGCGCGCATAGCCCATCTTGTCCATGACGTCGTTGCAGGCGTCGATGCAGGCGCCGCAGGCGATGCACTCGTACTGCAGGCCGTTGCGGATGTCGATTCCGGTGGGGCAGACCTGCACGCAGATGGTGCAGTCGATGCAGTCGCCCAACTCCTCGGGCGCGAACTTCGGCAGCGGCCTGGCTTCCTCGTCCACGTTGCCGAGCATGATCGTGCCGGCCGCCTGCAGGCGGTTGTCGGCCGCGCTGGGGTGGCGGGTCGCGCGAAACACGTAGTCGTAGGCCGTGGCCACGTCGAGCAGGCCGCGGGCGCGGGTGAACACGTCCTTGAGCGTGCGCTTGCGCGGGCCGCGCGGCTCTCCGCGCATCGGGTCGTAGGCGATGATCAGGGTGTCGCGGTCGAACATCGCGCCCTGGAAGCGCGCGTACGGGCACATGTACTTGCACACCTGCTCGCGCAGGAAGCCGGCGTTGCCCCACGTGGCCAGCGCGTAGAACAGCACCCAGAACACTTCCCAGCCGTTCCAGTCGAACGGCCACAGCCGCGCGCCCAGGTCCACGATCGGGGTGAAGAAGCCGACGAAGGTGAAGCCCGTCCACAGCGCGAACACCAGCCACAGCACGTGCTTGCTGCCCTTGCGCAGCAGCTTCTCGCGGGTCCACGGACCGGCGTCGAGCTTCATCCGCCTGGCGCGGTCGCCCTCGGTCCAGCGCTCCATCCACAGGAACACTTCCGTCCACACCGTCTGCGGGCAGGCGTAGCCGCACCAAACCCGGCCGAGCAGGGCGGTGGCGAAGAACAGCACCAGCGCCAGGATGATCAGCAGCATCGCCAGGAAGGTGAAGTCCTGCGGCCAGAAGGTCAGCCCGAACACGTGGAACTTGCGCGCCGGCAGGTCGAACAGCACCGCCTGGTGGCCGTCCCACTTCAGCCACGGGAACACGTAGTACATGCCCAGCAGCCAGAACACCGCGGCCACGCGCAGGCGGTTGAGCGTGCCGGCGACGTCGCGCGGATAGACCTTGCGCTCGCTGGCGTAGACGGAAGCGCCCTCGTCGAGCAGCTCCAGGTCGATCTTCTTGCTCACTGCAATGCGTTCACTTGTGCGGGATGGGCCGGTTGAAGCGGCTGGCCGGGCGCAGCAGGATCCATGTGAACAGGCTCGACGACGCAGTCGCGATCCAGAACATGAAAAAGCCGATGCTGTAGCCAAGGCCACGGGTCATCGGCATGTCCGGGAACGTCATGTCACGCAGCGCGAGCGGATCGACGAAGGCGAAGAACGCCATCGTCGCCACGCCCGCCGAGAAGAAGCTCGGCCACGCAATCGCGCCGATCCGCTGCGCCATCGGGCGCGGCGGGTGGTCGAACTTCGGCTCGGTGAAATCCGTCACTGGTTGCCTGTCTCCTTCGCCGCCGGCGCGGCGCCGGCGGTGGCGTCGGCGGGGTGCGACAGCGACCACACATAGGCGGCGGCCAGCCGCGAGCGGGTTTCGCCCAGCATATCGCGCCAGGCCGGCATCACGCCGTGGCGGCCCTTGGCGATCGATTCGCTCAGCTGCGCGGTGCTGTCGCCGTACATCCAGTAGTCGTCGGTCAGGTCGGGCGCGCCCAGCGCCTGGTTGCCCTTGCCCTCGACGCCGTGGCAGGCGACGCAGACGCCTTCGTACAGGCGCTGGCCCTGGACGGCGAGGTAATCC
Organism: Luteimonas mephitis DSM 12574; assembly: GCF_000422305.1. Classification (GTDB taxonomy): domain Bacteria; phylum Pseudomonadota; class Gammaproteobacteria; order Xanthomonadales; family Xanthomonadaceae; genus Luteimonas; species Luteimonas mephitis. Next base: position 389,754 of record NZ_AULN01000014.1, read on the forward strand.
TTGCTGCGCGCCGGGTCGGACAGCGAGCGCACGTACGCCACCACCGAGACCACCGCGCTGTCGCCGCCCATGCCGGTGAGCACGGTGCCCCATTCGGGCATCACGCCTTCGCGGCCGTCGAGCACCGTGGCCAGGATGTCGTCGGGCGTGCCGCCCCAGTGCCAGATGTCGTCGCGCAGGTTGGGGAAGCCGATCGCACCCTGTGCCGACGAGCCGTGGCAGGTGGCGCAGTTGTTGTTGAAGATCGCCTGGCCCAGCTTGATCGCCGTCGGGTCCCTGGCGATCTGGTCGATCGGCTGGCCCTTGTACGGCGCAAACGTGGCCTCCAGCCGCGCGTCGTCGGCCGCCTTGGCCAGCGCGTGCTCGCCGGCCGAGCTCCACTTGCCGTAGCCCTCGTAGCGGCCCAGGCCGCCGTACCAGAAGATGTACACCGCCGAGAACGCCAGCAGCAGGTAGAAGCCGTTGATCCACCAGCGCGGCATCGGCTTGTTGTACTCGGTGATGTCGCCATCCCAGTAGTGGCTGGTTTCCTCCGGCTTGGGATCACCGGGGCGGCGCTTGGCCGTCCACCACAGCAGCCACACGCAGCCGAGCAGGTTCAGCGCCAGCAGCGCGATGACGTACCACGACCAGCCGGTGCTCATCATGGGCGGTCCTCCGGCACGTCTTCATCGATCGCCAGCCTCGCGGCGGCATCGAAGTCGGCCTTGCGGCGCGGGCTCCACGCCCACGCCCAGCCGAGCAGGAACAGCAGCAGCAGGATCGAAGTCACGATTCCGGACAACATGGCTCACTCCCCCCGCGGCGCGTGCTTGCCGAGCGCCTGCAGGTAGGCGACCACGGCGTCGAGTTCGGTCTTGTCGGCGACGTCCGCGGCGGCGGCCGCGATCTGCTCGTCGGTATACGGGTCGCCGAGGCGCTGCAACGCGCGCATGTGCGCGGCGACCTGCTTGCCGTCGAGGACGTTCTCCGCCAGCCACGGGAACGCGGGCATGTTGGATTCGGGCACCACGTCGCGCGGGTTGATCATGTGCACCCGGTGCCAGTCGTCCGAATAGCGCCCGCCCACGCGCGCCAGGTCAGGCCCGGTGCGCTTGGAGCCCCACTGGAACGGCCGGTCGTACACCGACTCGCCGGCCAGCGAATAGTGGCCGTAGCGCTCGGTCTCGAAACGCAGCGTGCGGATCATCTGCGAGTGGCAGTTGTAGCAGCCCTCGCGCACGTACACATCGCGTCCGGCAAGCTGCAGCGCGGGGTAGGGCTCCACGCCCGGCAGCGGCTTGATCGCCTCGGCCTGGTACATCAGCGGGACGATCTCGGCCAGCCCGCCCAGCGACAGCGCCACCGTGATCAGCACCGCCATCAGGCCGATGTTCTTCTCGACTTTCTCGTGTCCAATATTGCTCATCGGGTCGTCCTCAGGCGCGCGCTTCGGCCACATCGGGCGGAAGCACCGGATTGGGCGCCGGATTCCTGGCCAGCTGCACGGTCTTGTACATGTTCCACGCCATCAGGCACATGCCGGCCAGCACCAGCACGCCGCCGAACAGGCGCCCCAGGTAGTAGGGATACGTGGCGTTGAGCGACTCGACGAAGCTGTAGGTCAGCGTGCCGTCGGGATTGGTCGCGCGCCACATCAGGCCCTGGGTGACGCCGGCGATCCACATCGAGGCGATGTAGAACACCACGCCCAGCGTGTGCAGCCAGAAATGCGCGTCGATCCACTTGACCGAATACATCTCCTTGAGCCCCTGCAGCCGCGGCAGCAGCGCGTAGACCGAGCCGATCGAGATCATCGCCACCCAGCCCAGGGTGCCGGCGTGGACGTGGCCCACGGTCCAGTCGGTGTAGTGGCTCAGCGAGTTGACCGTCTTGATCGACAGCATCGGCCCCTCGAACGTGGCAATCATGTAGAAGCTGATCGCCACGATCAGGAACTTCAGGATCGGGTCGGTGCGCAGCTTGTACCAGACACCCGACAGCGTGAGGATGCCGTTCATCGCGCCGCCCCAGCTGGGCGCCAGCAGGATCAGCGAGAACACCATGCCAACCGACTGCGCCCAGTCCGGCAGCGCGGTGTAGTGCAGGTGGTGCGGGCCGGCCCACATGTAGACCGAGATCAGCGCCCAGAAGTGCACGATCGACAGCCGGTACGAGTAGATCGGCCGCCCGGCCTGCTTGGGCACGAAGTAGTACATCATCGCCAGGTAACCGGTGGTCAGCAGGAACGCCACCGCGTTGTGCCCGTACCACCACTGCGCCATCGCATCGACCGCGCCGCTGTAGATCGGGTAGGACTTGGCCAGGCTGGCCGGCATCGACAGGTTGTTGACGATGTGCAGCATGCCCACGGCGATGATGTAGGCGCCGTAGAACCAGTTGGCCACGTAGATGTGCTTGACCCGGCGCTTGGCGATGGTGCCGAAGAACAGCACGCCGTAGGCCACCCAGACCACCGCGATGGCGATGTCGATCGGCCATTCCAGCTCGGCGTATTCCTTGCCCTGGGTCAGGCCCAGCGGCAGGGTGATGGCCGCGGCCACGATGATCGCCTGCCAGCCCCAGAACACGAAGGCGGCCAGCTTGTCCGAGATCAGCCGTACGTGGCAGGTCCGCTGGACCACGTACAGGCTGGTGGCGAACAGCACCGAGCCGCCGAAGGCGAAGATCACCGCGTTGGTGTGCAGCGGGCGCAGCCGGCCGTAGCTCAGCCACGGGATGTCGAAGTTCAGCGCCGGCCAGTAGAGCTGTGCCGAGATCAGCACGCCCACCGCCATACCCACGATGCCCCACAGGATCGTGGCGACGACGAACTGGCGCACTACCTTGTCGCTGTAGGTCGCAGCGGCTTCCGCGACGTGCGGGATCACGCCCGATGCGCCGCCCGGCGCAGGCTGTACTGCTTGAATGCTCATGGAAACACCTTGATTTCGCTGCTCCGATATTGTCCAGAAAGCGGCCGCGGGCGGACTTGATCTCGATCAAACGCCCTTTTGGCGCCGTGGGGCAGGGCCGGTCAGGGAACCTGGCCGCGACGCCACCGCACCGCCACGCCTGCCACTTTTTTCGCCAACGCTGCCACCTCGTCCGCCGGCCACGCCGTGAAAGGGTTGGCACAGCGGTTGCGGGCGCCAATGGTGCCATTTTCGGCGGCGTTCGTGCCGCTTTCCGCGCCGTCGCCGACACTTTCAACGTCACGGCAGGCGCTTTGACGGTCAGCGCAGGCACTTTCTCCCTTTTCGCCGAAACTTTTACCGTCGCCGCCGGGACTTTGACCGTCGCTGGCGAGACTTTTACCGTCACCGACGAGACTTTCAGCGTCACCGATGAGACTTTCAGCGTCGCCGCTGACACTTCGAGCGCCTGCGTTGACGCAAAAAGCGCCATCGCTGGCACCTTGCACCCGCATCGATGACGCTTTTTTCGCCATCGCCCACGCAATCCGGGGCATCGCCCAAACAAAAAGCCGCATCGCTGCGGCTTTTTGTCTCTCGAGGCCCCGCCCGGCGCTGTCGCCGGCGGGGTTGGGCTGCGCCCGGCGTCAGGTGGCGGCCGACGTGTCCTCGCCATCCTGCCGCGACGACTTGGCAAACCGCGCGCCCAGCTCCTTGCGCAGCCCTTCCAGCCCCTGGTTCTTGCCGGCCACCTTGAGCAGGGCATAGCCCTGCAGCGCGACCGCCATCACGTCGCTGCCCAGCGCCACGTCCGAGTCCGACGCCCGCTCGGTCAGCCGCTGCAGCCGCGACAGGATTGGCCGCAGCTGGTCCAGCGTGGCCAGGTCGGCCTGCGCATCGGCCAGCCCCAGCCCGGGCGGCACGATCTGCGGGTTCTGCGCCAGGATCGTCAGCGCCTGGCGGCCGAAGGCCTCGGACTTGTCGCCCATCCGCATCAGCTTGCGGCGCTGTGCGGCGTTCAGCGCGATCAGCCCGGACAGATGCGTCTCCAGCTCGGTCAGGCTGCTGTCGATGGCGGCCAGCCGGGTGGCGTCGAAGGCGAGGGAAATGAGGTTCTGGTTCACGGCATTGGTCCTTATGCATTCCATGTGAGTGAGAAGCGGCATGTGCCGCCCGTGGTGCCGACAGGCCTGCCGGCGATGCCCCGGCGCCCCCGATGCGGCGCGGTCGCTGACCGGCCGGGTGTCGGTGGGTGGGACGCAGGCACTGTGGCGGAAACAGGGCCGAGTGAAAATCGGCGTACGCCGCGAGTACGCATAGGATTTTTCCTACCCGGCGTTTGCGCACTCGCCGGTACCACCCGCTATCACATGGGGTGAGGGTCACCCGGGTTTCTCGAATGGACGCATGCAGTCGCGTGAAAGCCAAGCCATCGCTGTCTCGTAGGAGCGGCTTCAGCCGCGAGCTTTCCCGAGGCATTGCTGCGGGATCAAAATCTCGCGGCTTCCGCCGCTCCTACAGGGTTGGGGAGGGGCCTTAAGCATCATTGCAAGAGTGCGAGCCGTGGGCACCGGTCCCAGCCAGCCGCTGCTGCCGCAGGGGAATCGCCAGGGCAACGCACTCTGCTTCCAATGCGCCTGCTGCCTCTGACAGCGCAATGACCCGGTATTAACCCCGCCGCCGCTAGCATGCAGCCACTCCACCGGCCTGGAACCCCCTTGCCCTCCGATTCCGACGCATCCCCCGGCACTGCTTCCGACGCATTCGTGTTCTTCGGCGCCACTGGCGACCTTGCCTACAAGAAGATCTTTCCCGCGCTGCAGGCAATGGTCGCGCGCGGGGGACTGGACATCCCGGTGATCGGCGTGGCCCGGGCCGGGTGGACGGTGGACCAGCTGCGCGAGCGGGCGCGTGACAGCATCGAGCACAACGGCGGGATCGACGAGGCCGCGTTCGCGAAGCTGGCCTCGCTGATGCGCTACGTGGACGGCGACTACAACGATGCCGCCACCTTCAAACAGCTGCGCAAGACGCTGGGCGACGCGCGGCATCCGCTGCATTACCTGGCCATCCCGCCCAGCCTGTTCGCCACCGTGGTCCGGGCGCTCGACGCCAGCGGCTGCGCGAAAGGCGCGCGCGTGGTGGTGGAAAAGCCGTTCGGCCGCGACCTGGCCTCCGCGCAAGCGCTCAACGCCACCCTGCACGAGGTGTTCGACGAGGCGTCGATCTTCCGCATCGACCACTACCTGGGCAAGGAGGCGGTGCAGAACCTGCTGTATTTCCGCTTTGCCAACGCCTTCCTCGAACCGCTGTGGAACCGCGAACACGTCGACAACGTGCAGATCACCATGGCCGAGGACTTCGGCGTGCAGGGCCGCGGCGCGTTCTACGACGGCGTCGGCGCGATCCGCGACGTGGTCCAGAACCACCTGCTGCAGGTGGTCGCGCTGCTGGCGATGGACGCGCCGATCGGCAGCGACCCGATGTCGATCCGCATGGAGAAGCTGCGCCTGTTCCGGGCGATGCGGCCGCTGGAACCGGGCGAGCTGGTCCGCGGCCAGTTCCGCGGCTACCGCGACGAACCGGGCGTGGCCAGGGACTCCGATGTCGAAACCTTCGCCGCGCTGCGCCTGCACATCGACACCTGGCGCTGGGCCGGGGTGCCGTTCTACATCCGCGCCGGCAAGTGCCTGCCCATCACCTCCACCCAGGTGGTGGTGGACCTCAAGTGCCCGCCGATGGGGATCTTCGACGAGGCCGTGCCCGTGCATTCCAACTACTTCCGCCTGCGGCTGAGCCCGGAAGTGGTGATCGCCACCGGGGTGCGGGTCAAGCGCGCCGGCGATGCGATGGTGGGCGAGGACGTCGAGCTCACTGCGCGCCACCAGCACGCCGAAGAGAAATCGCCCTATGAGCGCCTGCTCGGCGACGCGATCCGCGGCGATACCGGGCTGTTCACCAGCGACGCCGCGGTGGAGGCTGCCTGGCGCGTGATCGACCCGGTGCTGCGCAAGCATCCCGCGGTCGAAGCCTACGAGCCGGGCAGCTGGGGCCCGGCGTCCGCGGCGTCGATCATCAAGGGCCGGGAGGGCTGGCACGATCCACGGCCCGAGACGGGCGACCCATGCTGAACCGCGATCCCGCCACCGACGTGGTCTTCCTGCTGGACGTGGACAACACGCTGCTCGACAACGACCGCTTCAAGAGTGATCTCGACGCGCGCCTGCAGCGCGACTTCGGCACCGACGGCCGCGCCGCGTACTGGGCGCTGTACGAAAGCGAGCGCGTGCGCCTGGGCTACGCCGACTACCTCGCCGCGCTGCAGGCGTTCCGCGAGGGCCGCGAGGACGATCCCGACCTGCTGCGCATGTCCGGCTACATGCTGGGCTATCCGTTCGCCGAGCGCGTCTACCCGGGCGCGCTGGAAACGGTGGAACGGCTGCACGAGCTGGGCACGCCGGTGATCCTGTCCGACGGCGACGTGGTGTTCCAGCCGCGCAAGGTGCAGCGCTCCGGGCTGTGGGACGCGCTGCAGGGCAGGGTGCTGATCTACCTGCACAAGCAGCACATGCTCGACGCGGTGCAGCGGCGCTACCCGGCGCGGCACTACGTGATGGTGGACGACAAGCCCAGGCTGCTGGCGGCGATGAAATCCGCCATGGGCGAGCGCCTCACCACCGTGTTCGTGCGCCAGGGGCACTATGCCGACGAGGCCGCGGGCCAGCCGATCGACCCGGCGCCGGACATGGCGATCGACGACATCGCTGAACTGTCCACCTTCGACCTGCAACAATTCGGCCCCCGGGCCTGCCTGCAGGCGGTGCCCGCCATGACGGCATCCGCCGCGACGGCATCCACATCGCAACAACAGGAATCGAAATGACCCACCTGCAATTGCTTCGCGACCTCGGCCAGAGCCTGTGGCTGGACAACATCACCCGCGAGATCCTCGACAACGGCACGCTGCAGCGCTACATCGCCGACTACGGCATCACCGGGCTGACGTCCAACCCCACGATCTTCGACGAGGCGATCGGCAACAGCGATGCCTACGACGCCGGCATCCGCGAGAAGGCCGCCGCAGGCAGGCAGGGAGAAGCGCTGTTCATCGAACTGGCGCTGGAAGACCTGCGCCGCGCCGCCGACCTGTTCCGGCCCGCGTTCGACGCCACCGGCGGCGTCGACGGCTGGGTGTCGATGGAGCTGTCCCCACTGCTGGCCGCCGACACCGCCGGCAGCATCGCCGCCGCCGCGCGCATCCGCGCCGACGGCGCGCGCGACAACCTGTACGTCAAGATCCCGGGCACGCCCGAGGGTGTGCCGGCGATCGAGGAATCGATCTTCGCCGGCGTGCCGATCAACGTGACCCTGCTGTTCTCCACCCGGCAGTACCTGGCCGTCGCCGAGGCCTACATGCGCGGCATCGAGCGCCGCATCGCGGCCGGGCTGGATCCGAAGATCAATTCGGTGGCGTCACTGTTCATCAGCCGCTGGGACAAGGCCAGCGCGGACCAGCTGCCGGTGGAACTGCACAACCGGCTGGGCATCGCGGTGGGACAGCAGACGTATCGCGCCTATCGCGAACTGCTGGCCTCGGACCGCTGGAAGAAGCTCGCCGCCGCCGGCGCGCGGCCGCAGCTCCTGCTGTGGGCCAGCACCGGCACCAAGGACCCGGCCGCACCGGACACGCTCTACATCGAGGCGCTGGCCGCGCCGGACACCATCAACACGGTGCCGGAGAAGACCCTGCACGCGTTCGCCGACCACGGCAAGGTGCATGGGGCGATGGCCGAAGACGGCGGCGACTCCGCCGAAACGCTGCGCGCGATCACCGCGGCCGGGGTCGACGTCGAGGCGCTGGCCGGCAAGCTGCAGCGTGACGGCGCCGAGGCGTTCGTCAAGTCGTGGCACCAGCTGATGCAGCGCATCGCCGACAAGGCGCAGGCGCTGGCCGGCGGCGGCCGCTGAGGAAGGGCGGCCATGGACACGTCTTCCGCCGGCAACCAGGTCCCGCTGGCGCAGCGCCCGCAGTGGGCGGCGCTCGCGGCCCATGCCAGGGCATTCTCCGGCACCCACCTGCGCGAGCTGTTCGCCGCCGATCCGGCGCGCGGGCAGCGCCTCAGCGCCGAAGGGGCCGGCCTGTACCTGGATTATTCGAAGCAGCGCGTCAACGACGACACCCTGCGCCTGCTGCTGGAACTGGCCAAAGCCTGCGGCCTGCGCGCGCGCGCCGCGGCGATGTTCGCCGGCGAGCGGATCAACCGCACCGAGGACCGTTCGGTGCTGCACGTGGCGCTGCGGATGCCGAAGGGCGAGCGGCTGGAGGTCGACGGCGTCGACGTGGTCGCGCAGGTGCACGAGGTGCTCGATCGCATGGCCGCGTTCGCCGGCCGCGTGCGCTGCGGGCAGTGGACCGGTCATTCCGGCAAGCGCATCCGCAACGTGGTCAGCATCGGCATCGGCGGCTCCGACCTCGGGCCGGTGATGGCGTACGAGGCGCTGCGCGACTTCAGCGACCGCGGCATGCATTTCGGCTTCGTGTCCAACGTCGACGGCACCGACTTCTCCGAGGCCGTGCGCGGCCTGGATGCGGCCGAGACGCTGTTCATCGTCTGCTCCAAGACCTTCACCACGCTGGAAACCCTGGCCAACGCACACGCCGCGCGCGACTGGTGCCTGGCCGCGCTGGGCGGCGACGCGGCGGCCGTGGCCAAGCACTTCGTCGCGGTTTCCACCAATGCCGACGGCGTGCGCGAGTTCGGCATCGACACCGACAACATGTTCGGGTTCTGGGACTGGGTGGGCGGCCGCTATTCGATGGATTCGGCGATCGGCCTGTCGACGATGATCGCGATCGGCCCGGACAACTTCCGCGACATGCTCGCCGGCTTCCATGCCATGGACGTGCATTTCCGCGACACCCCGCCGGAGCGCAACCTGCCGGTGCTGATGGCGCTGGTCGCGCTGTGGAACAACAACTTCCTCGGCGCGGAAACGGTGGCGGTACTGCCATATGCGCAGTACCTCAAGCGCTTCCCGGCCTACCTGCAGCAGCTGACGATGGAGAGCAACGGCAAGTCGGTGACGCTCGGCGGCCGCCGCGTCGACTACCAGACCGGGCCGGTGTACTGGGGCGAGCCGGGCACCAACGGCCAGCATTCGTTCTACCAGCTGATCCATCAGGGCACCCGGCTGGTGCCGTGCGACTTCATCGGCTTCTGCGAACCGCTCAGCCCGCTGCGAGAGCAGCACGACCTGCTGATGGCCAACCTGTTCGCGCAGGGCGAGGCGCTTGCGTTCGGCAGGACGGCCGACGAAGTCCGCGCCGAAGGCGTGGACGAGGCGCTGGTGCCGCACAAGACCTTCGAGGGCAACCGTCCGAGCAGCACGATCCTGGCGAAGAAGCTCACGCCGCACGCGCTCGGTGCGCTGGTGGCGCTGTACGAGCACAGCGTGTTCGTGCAGGGCGTGGTCTGGGACATCGACTCGTTCGACCAGTGGGGCGTGGAGCTGGGCAAGGTGCTGGCGAAACGGACCGCGAGCGAGCTGGAAGCCGGTGACACGCCCGAGCTGCAGCACGACAGCTCCACCAATGCGCTGATCCGGCGCTACCTGGAACAGCGGGGCAGCCCCTGATGGGCACGAACATCAGCCCGCTGGCGGGCAAGCCGGCGCAGGCCGCGCAGCTGGTCGACATCGACAGGCTGCTCGCGGCCTACTTCGACGTGAAGCCGGATCCGTCGTTCGCGGCGCAGCGGGTGGCGTTCGGCACCTCGGGCCACCGCGGCACTTCGTTCGACGGCAGTTTCAACGAACAGCACGTGCTGGCCATCACCCAGGCAATCTGCGAATACCGCAAGGCGCAGGGCATCGACGGGCCGCTGTTCCTCGGCATCGACACGCATGCGCTGTCGAAGCCGGCACGCGACAGCGCGCTGGAGGTGCTGGCGGCCAACGGCGTGGAGGTGCGGATCGCGGCCGGCGACGAGTACACGCCGACGCCGGCCATATCCCACGCGATCCTGGTCCACAACCGCGGCCGCACCTCGGGCCTGGCCGACGGCATCGTCGTCACGCCTTCGCACAACCCGCCCGGCGACGGCGGCTTCAAGTACAACCCGGCCAACGGCGGCCCGGCCGACACCGCGATCACCCGCCAGGTGCAGGACCGCGCCAACGCGCTGCTCGAAACCGGCCTGAAGGACGTGTCGCGCCTGCCGCTGGCACAGGCCCGCGCCGCGACGACCACGCGCGAGCACGACTTCCTCGGCCACTACGTCGAAGACCTGGGCAACGTGCTCGACTTCGACCTGGTCCGCGGCGCCGGCGTGCGCATGGGCGTGGACCCGCTCGGCGGTGCCGGCGTGCACTACTGGGCGCGCATCGCCGAACGCTATTCGCTCGACCTCGAAGTGGTCAGCGAGCAGGTCGACCCGCAGTTCGCCTTCATGACCCTGGACTGGGACGGGCAGATCCGCATGGACCCGTCCTCGTCGTATGCCATGCAGCGGCTGATCGGGATGAAGGACCGCTTCGACGTCGCCTTCGCCTGCGATACCGACCACGACCGCCACGGCGTGGTCACGAAAGCCGGGCTGCTGCCGTCGAACCACTACATGGCGGCGATGGTCGACGACCTGTTCCGCAATCGCCCGCGATGGGGCGCGAACGCCGCCGTGGGCAAGACCGTGGTCAGCAGCAGCATGATCGACCGCGTCGCCGCGCGGCTGCAGCGCAAGCTGTACGAGACGCCGGTGGGCTTCAAGTGGTTCGCCGACGGCCTGTTCGACGGTTCGCTGGGGCTGGGCGGCGAGGAAAGTGCCGGCGCCAGCTTCCTGCGCCGCGACGGCACGGTCTGGACCACCGACAAGGACGGCATGGTGCCGGCGCTGTTCGCGGCCGAGCTCACCGCGCGCCACGGACGCGACCCGCACCAGCACTACCGCGGCCTGTGCGACGCCTTCGGCGAGGTCTTCTTCGACCGCGTCGAGGCGCCGGCCAGTGCGCAGCAGAAGCAGGTGCTGGCGAAGCTCGCGCCCGCGCAGCTGAAGGCCGACAGGCTGGCCGGTGCGCCGATCCGCCGGGTGCTGGACAAGGCGCCGGGCAACGACGCGGCGATCGGCGGCATCAAGGTGGTGGCCGACAACGGCTGGTTCGCCGCGCGGCCGTCGGGCACCGAGGACATCTACAAGATCTACGGCGAAAGCTTCGAAAGCCGCGACCACCTGCAGGCGATCCTCGCCGAGGCGCAGGGCATCGTCGACGCGGCGCTGGCACCGGCCCCGGGCAAGGAGTCGTAATCCCGCGCCCCTGCCAGGCGCGCCGCGAGGAGGACATCCATGTCACCCGCACATCCATCCGATACCCTCGACCAGCGCTGCATCGACACGCTGCGCTTCCTTTCCGTCGACATGGTGCAGGAGGCCGACAGCGGCCATCCCGGCCTGCCGCTCGGCGCCGCGCCGATGGCCTACGTGCTGTGGCAGCACTTCCTCAAACACAATCCGGCCAATCCCGCTTGGCCTGACCGCGACCGCTTCGTGCTCTCCGCCGGCCACGGTTCGGCGCTGCTCTACAGCCTGCTGCACGTCACCGGCTACGACCTGTCACTCGACGACATCAAGCAGTTCCGGCAGTGGGGCAGCAAGGCGCCGGGACACCCGGAGCGCGGCCACACGCCGGGCGTGGAAGTCACCACCGGCCCGCTGGGGCAGGGCCTGGCCAACGCCGTGGGCATGGCGATGGCCGAGGCGCAGCTCGCGGCGCGCTACAACCGTCCGGGGCACGCCGTTGTCGACCACCACACCTGGGTGATCGCCAGCGACGGCGACCTGATGGAAGGCGTCGCATCCGAAGCCGCGTCGCTCGCCGGCCACCTGCAGCTGGGCAAGCTCAACGTGCTGTACGACGACAACAGCGTGACGCTCGCCGCCGGCACCGACATCACCTTCACCGAGGACCGTGCCGCGCGCTTCGCCGCCTACGGCTGGCACGTGCAGACCGTGGACGACGGCAACGACGTGGCCGCGATCGAACAGGCGCTGCAGCGGGCGCGCGACGAGACCACGAAGCCCTCGCTGGTGCTGGTGCACACCCACATCGGCTACGGCTCGCCGGAACAGGACAGCTTCAAGGCGCACGGTTCGCCGCTGGGCGAGAAGGACGTCGCGGCGACCAAGCGCAAACTCGGCTGGCCGGAACAGCCGCCGTTCCTGCTGCCCGACGATGCGCTGGCGCGGTTCCGCACCGCGCTCGACCGCGGCAAGCGCGACGAGGCCGACTGGCAGCAGCGCTTCGACGCCTATGCCAAAGCGTTTCCGGACGAGGCCAGCGAGCTGCGCGGCAGCCTCGAAGCACGCCTGCCCCCGGGCTGGGACGGCGACATCCCGGTGTTCCCCGCCGACGCGAAGGGCATGGCCACGCGCGAGGCCGGCGGCAACGTGCTGTCGGCGATCGCACCGAAGCTGCCCGCGCTGACCGGCGGCTCGGCCGACCTCGACCCATCCACGTACACGGCGGTCAAGGGCCTGGGCGACTTCGACCCGCGCGCCACGCCCGGCGAGGACCAGCAGGGCTCGACCGGCGGCGGCTGGAGCTACGCCGGCCGCAATTTGCACTTCGGCGTGCGCGAACACGCGATGGGCGCGATCTGCAACGGCATGGCCGCGCACGGCGGCATCATTCCCTACGACGCGACGTTCCTGATCTTCTCCGACTACATGCGTCCGCCGATGCGCCTGGCAGCGCTGATGCGCCTGCACGTGGTGCACGTGTTCACCCACGACTCCATCGCGCTGGGCGAGGACGGACCCACGCACCAGCCGGTCGAACAGCTGGCGGGGCTGCGATCGGTACCCGACCTGCTGGTGATCCGGCCGGCCGACGCCAACGAAACGGCGGCCGCCTGGCGCGTCGCGCTGGAAGCGAAGGACCGGCCGGTGGCGCTGGCGCTGTCGCGGCAGAAGGTGCCGACGCTCGACCGCGGCAGGTACGCGCCCGCCGACGGCCTGCGCAAGGGCGCATACGTGCTGCTCGATGCCGGCGACGGCGAACCGGAAGTGGTGCTGATCGGCACCGGCGCCGAAACCGGGCTGGTGCTGTCCGCCGCGGAGAAACTGCAGGAGGAGGGCATCGCCGCGCGCGCGGTGTCGATGCCGTGCTGGGCGCTGTTCGACGGACAGCCGCCGGAGTACCGCGATGCCGTGCTGCCGCCTGGCGTGCCGGCGCGGCTGGCGGTGGAAGCCGGCTCGCCGCAGGGCTGGCACCGTTACGTAGGCGACGGCGGCGACGTGCTCGGTGTCGACCGCTTCGGCGCCTCCGCGCCGGGCAGCGAGATGCTCGAACGCTACGGCTTCACCGTCGACAACGTCTGCGCGCGCGCCCGCGCGCTGCTTGGAAAGGAGGCATCCTGATGGCACATGAATTCAAGGTCGGCGACCACGTGACGTGGAACTCCGAGGCCGGCCACGTCAGCGGCAAGATCACCAAGGTGCACGTGAAGGACTTCGACTGGCACGGTTACACCCGCCACTGCAGCCAGGACGACCCGCAGTACGAGATCAAGAGCGACAAGACCGATCACGTCGCCGTGCACAAGGGCGGGGCGCTGAAAAAAGTGAAGTCCTGACTCTTGCGCCTTCCGTAGGAGCGGCCCATGGCCGCGAGCTTTTCACTCCTCCCACTGCCTTCGCAGGGAGGGCAAGATCTCGCGGCCATGGGCCGCTCCTACGGATGTCATTGGGCGCGTCGGCGCGGGCGCGCCGCTACTCCTTCTTCATCGCATGCCCGCCGAACTCGTTTCGCATCGCCGACAGCAGCTTGTCGGCGAACGAGTCGCTGTCGCGCGAGCGCAGGCGTTCGATCAGTGACTGGGTGATCACCGGCGCGGGCACGTCGAGGTCGATCGCTTCGGCCACGGTCCAGCGGCCTTCGCCGGAGTCGGGCACGAACGGCGCGATGCCATCCATCGTCGGGTTCTTGCCCAGCGCGTCGGCGGTCAGGTCGAGCAGCCACGAGCGCACCACGCTGCCGTGGCGCCAGATTTCCGCGATCTGGTGCAGGTCGAGGCCGAAGTCGGTCTTGTGGCCGAGGATCGAGAAGCCTTCCGCATAGGCCTGCATCAGGCCGTACTCGATGCCGTTGTGGACCATCTTGGTGAAGTGCCCGGACCCCACCGGCCCGACGTGGCCCCAACCCAGGTCCTTGCCCGGCGCCAGCGTCTCGAACAGCGGGCGCAGGCGATCGACCACCGCGGCGTCGCCGCCCACCATCATGCTGTAGCCCTCGGCCAGCCCCCAGACGCCGCCGCTGGTGCCGCAGTCTGCGTAGTGCAGCCCCTTGCCGGCGACGGATTTCGCGCGATCCAGCGTGTCCTTGTAGTTGGAGTTGCCGCCGTCGACGATCGTGTCGCCCGGCGCCAGCAGCTTCGCCAGCGCGTCGACCGTGCCGCCGGTGATGTCACCGGCCGGCACCATCATCCAGACTGTACGCGGCGCCGGCAGCTTGCCGACCAGTTCTTCCAGCGACGCAGCCGATTCCGCGCCGAACGCTTCCACGCGCGAGCGCGCGTCGGGGTTCGGATCAAACCCGACCACGCGATGACCGCCGCGCACCAGGCGCTGCGCCATGTTCGCGCCCATCTTGCCCAAACCGATCATGCCCAGTTCCATGTGCGTTCCTCTGTCTGCAATCGAAGTCGTGAAGCCGATGCTGCGTGGAGCCGATTCTGCACCCGGCGCGGGGATGCCGCGCCGGCTGCCTGCCATGTCCGTCATTCATTCCGCGGTGACACCGGGTGCTCCCGGCACCAGGCGCGGGCCGCCGCACCGATCGCGGACGACTCGGTGGGATAGGGATGGATCACCCGCGCCAGTCCGCGCACGCCGATCCCGTTGACCATCGCCTGGGTGACCTGTCCGATCAGCTCGCCGGCGCAGCGCGAGACGATCGTCGCGCCCAGGATGCGGTCCGAACCGTCGGCGACGTGGAGCTTGATGAAGCCGACGTCGTCACCGTCGAGCACCGCGCGGTCCACCACGTGCAGCGGGATCGTGCTGGTCGAGACGGCGATGCCGCGGCGCATCGCCTCGCGCACATAGAGGCCGACGTGCGCGATCTCCGGGTCGGTGTAGGTGCACCAGGGGATGACGAGGTCGCTCAACACGTGCTTTTCGCCGCGCAGCGCATTGGCGGCCGCCATGCGGCCGGTGGCCTCGGCGACATGGGTGAAGCGGTGTGCCATGCAGGCGTCGCCGGCGGCGTAGATCGCGGGATTGTCGGTGCGCAAGTGCTCGTCGACGCGGATGCCGTGCACGGCGTCGTGGCGCACGCCGGCCGCGTCCAGGCCCATGTCGTCGACGCGCGGCACCCGGCCGGTGCCCACCAGCAGCGCGTCGGCGGCCACGCTGGTCACGTAGTCGTCGCTGCGCAGGTCGGCGCGGATCTCGCCATCGACGCGGCGCACCGCGGTCACCTCGGTGTTCAGCCGCACCTCGATCCCGTCGCGCGCGAACGCCACCGACAGGATCTGCGCGGCGTCGCGCTCCTCATGCGGCAGGAACAGCGGCATGTGCTGGACGATGATCACGCTGCTGCCGAAACGGCGGAACACCTGCGCCAGCTCGCAGCCCAGCGGGCCGCCGCCGATGACCAGCATCCGCCGCGGCAGCGCGTCGATGCCGAAGATGGTCTCGTTGTTGAAGTAGCCCACGTCGCGCAGGCCGGGAATGTCCGGCACGTCGGGCTCGGCGCCGGTGGCGATCACGGCCTTGTCGAAGCGCAGCCGCACCCCGTCGAGATCGAGCCGGTCCGGCGCCTTGAACATCGCATGGCCGAAGAACAGGTCGATGCCGGCTTCCATCAGCATCCGCGGCGAGGTCGCGCGGCTCAGGCGTGCGCGCAGCTGCAGCACGCGCTCCATCGCGGCGTGGAAATCCACCTCGACTTGCTGCGGCGCGGCGGCACCGTAGCGCCGGGCATCGCGCATCTGCGCGTAGGCGCGGGCGGTGCGGACCAGCGCCTTGGACGGCTCGCAGCCGAAGTTGAGCCGGTCGCCGCCGAGCAGGTCGCGCTCGACCAGCGCCACGCGCACGCCGCTGTCGGCAGCCTCGCGCGCCGCCGCCAGTCCCGCGGCACCGGCGCCCACCACCACCAGCCCGTAGCGGTCCGCGGGCACGGGGTTTCGCCACGGCGTGGGGCGAATGTTGTCGCGAAGCTCGTCGCGGACGGCCGGGTCGACGACGATGCCGGAGCCGGAATCCCGACGATGCATCAGGCCTGCTCCCCGTTGCGCGCGGCCGTATCCAGCCAGCCGCCGTCGAAGCCCGCGCGGTGCAGGCCTTCAACGATCCAGCGGCAGCCGCGCATCAGCTTCCACGGCAGCCCGGTGCGGTGGTTCTCGATCATCATCACGATGATTCCCTGGTCCAGTCCGAACAGGCCCGGCGACACCCAAGCGCGCCCGCTGCGATCACGCAGGTCGGCGTTGAAGCCGCTGGTGAAGGCGTGCTCGTGGACGATCCCGGGATGGCGCTCGCACATCGTGCGGATCGCCGCCAGCGCCAGTTCCGGCTCGAACGGCAGGCTGGCCAGCACCGCCGGCGGCGACAGGGTGCCGTCGTCGGGGCCGTAGGGCACGCCGCGCGCGGCGTAGCCGAACAGGTGGCGCGGTTCGGCATCGGCGCCTTGCACTTCGTCGCTGGGTCCTTCGCAGGCGCTGAATCCCCAGCAATCCTCGTCGTAGCCGGCATGGCCGCGCGGGTTGATGCACGCATAGGCGCGCTGCACGTGGACGGCGCGGCGGCTGTTCTCGAAGTAGTCGCACTGCTTGGCACGCATGAAGCGGTCACGGATGCCGCGAAAGTCGATCCACGCGTGCGAGAACTGGTGGATGAACAGCGGCCCCGCGTACAGGAATTCCTGGCCGTAGAGGTTCTCCCACTGGTAGGTACTGGTCCAGGCGCGGTAGCAGTCGTCGCCGATCGGGTGGGTGGGCGAGCCCAGCGCGAGCACGTACAGCACGATCGCCTCGCTGTAGCCCTCCCATCCGTAGTGGAGGAAGCCGCATTCGGGCTTCCAGCCCTGCATGATCGTGCTGCCGCCGTCCTGCGACCAGCGCCAGTCGACGCGCCGGTACAGCTGGTCGGCGATCTGGCGAAGTTCTTCCTCGGCGGGAGTGTCGGCGTCGAAGTAGCGGCTGGCCGCCAGCGCGCCGACGACCAGCAGCGCGGTGTCGATCATCGACAGCTCGCAGCGCCAAACGCGGGTGCCCGCATCGCGGTCGAGGAAGTGGAAGTAGAACCCCTTGTAGCCGGTGGCGCCGTCGCTGCCGTCCTGGTTGCTGTCGCGGAAGAAGCGCAGCGCGGCGGCGCAATGCTCGATCGCTTCCGCACGGTCGATCCAGCCGCGCTCCACCGCGACCGGGTACGACGACAGGGCAAACCCGACCACCGCGATGCTGACCGGCGAGCCGGCGCGCGAGGTGTCGAAGAACAGGCCGTTGGCGGGATTGCGGTTGCGCGGGAAGTAGTCGAAGGCGGCCCGCTGCCAGGCGTCGAGCTGCGCGTCATCGGTCACGCCGGGCAACGACTGCACGTCGTCGGCGTCGATGGCCGCGGCGTGCGCCACGGTCGCCGCCGCCGCGCTGTTGTGGATCGTCTTCGGCACCTTGACGCGCAGTGTAGGCGGCAGTTCGTTAGCTCGCCATGATGTTGACCTGGCCATTACCGCCGACGTGTCATAAAGAGCGGTCGCCCGACAGGAATCCAGATCCCATGCACGATCATGCTTCCGGGAGCACGCCTCCTTCGGCCTGCCGCCAGGCACCGCGGCTGCAGCTGCTTTCGAACGGCCGCCACGGCGTGATGCTGACCGCGGCCGGCGCCGGTTACACGCAGTGGGGGAACTGCGCGATCACGCGCTGGCGCGCCGATCCGACCTGCGATGATCGCGGCTGCTGGCTGTACCTGCGCGACGTCGACGACGGCGCGACCTGGTCGGCGGGACTGCAGCCGGTCGGCGGCGCGCCCGACGCGTATGAGGCTTCATTCGATGCGGGTCGTGCTTGCATCCGGCGCCGCGACGGCGACATCGAAACCACGACCGAAGTGCTGGTCGCGGGCGATGGCGACGCCGACGTGCGGCGCATCACCCTGCACAACCGGGGTGACCGCGAACGCACCATCGAAGTGACCAGCTACGCCGAACTGGTGCTGGCTCCGGCGCCGGGCGATGCGGCGCATCCCGCGTTCTCGAAGATGTTCGTGCGCACGCAGTGGCTGGCCGAACGGGAACTGCTGCTGGCCGCGCGCCGGGTGCGCAGCCCGGGCGACCCGTCCGCATGCGCCGCGCAGTGGCTCGACGTCGAGGGCGGAACCGGCGACGAACCGCAGTGGGAAACCGACCGCGCGCGCTTCATCGGCCGCGGCGGCGACCAGCGCAGCCCCGCAGCGTTGTCGATGCCGAGGTTGTCGGGAACCGTCGGCACCGTGCTCGACCCCGTGTTCTGCCTGCGCCGCCGCGTGCGCATCGCGGCGGGCGGATCGGCGACGCTGCAGCTGTGGACGGTGGCGGCCGGATCGCGCGACGCGGTGCTGGCGCTCGCCGACCGGTACCGCGGCGCTGACGCCTTCGCGCACGCATCGCAAAGCGCATCGCGACATGCGCGGGAGCTGCAGGCCAGGCTCGACATCGACGACGCGCAGGCGCAGCGCTTCCAGCGGCTCGCATCCGCGCTGCTGTACGCGGATCCGGCGCTGCGCGCCGCTCCCGACGCGCTCGCGGCGGGGCAGGGCGGCGCACCGACGCTGTGGGCCGGCGGCGTTTCCGGTGATCGCCCCATCGTGCTGCTTCGGATCGAAAGCGACGCGGGCCTGGCACTGGCGGACGACCTGCTGATCGCCGGCGCGTACTGGCAAGCGCATGGCGTGGACGCCGACCTGGTGGCGCTTGTCGATGCGGGCGACGGAGATTCGGCCGCGTGCCAGGCCGCGTTGCAGGCGCGCTTCGACGCGCACGCCAGGCGGTTTCCGCCTCCGGACGGCAAGCCGAACCTGTTCGCCCTGCGCGCCGACCAGGCCACGCCGACGCTGCTGGCGGGCCTGGCGACGGCCGCTGCGATCGTCATCGACCAGCGCGGCGGCATGCTGGCCGAACAGGGTGATGCGCTGTCTGCCGAAGCAGGTGCGCAACCGGCCAGGGACGCGAATGATGCCGTCGCCGCGCGCGGCGGCATTGAACCGATCACGCAGGACGCGCCTGCCGACGCCATCGAGGACACCCTCGAGTTCTTCAACGGCCACGGCGGCTTCGCCGACGACGGCCGCGAGTACGTGACGGTCATCCGCAACGGCGTGCTGCCGCCGATGCCGTGGCTCAACGTGGTCGCCAATCCCGATTTCGGCTTCACCGCCACCGAGGCCGGCGGCGGCTATGCGTGGTCGCAGAACAGCCAGCGCAACCCGATCACGCCGTGGGCCAACGATCCGGTCTCCGACCCGCCACAGGAAGTGCTGTACGTGCGCGACGAGGACGACGGCCGGCTGTTCACCGCCACCGCGCTGCCGCGCTGCGGCGATGGCGGCGAGTACGTCGTGCGCCACGGCCACGGTTACAGCCGCTTCCAGCACGCGGGGCACGGAATCGAACTCGACCTGCTGCAGTACGTGCCGGTCGACGACGGCCTGAAGATCTCGCGGCTGCGGCTGCGCAACCGCTCCGGGCGCGCGCGCAGGCTGTCGGTCACCGCGTTCGTGCAGTGGGCGCTGGGGCCGAACGGCACCCGGCCGGCGCCCTTCGTCACCACGTCACTGGATGCGGGCACCGGCGCGCTGTTCGCCGGCAATGCCTGGCGCGCGGAGTTCGGCGAGCGCGTCGCCTTCATCGACCTGCGCGGACGCCAGTCCTCGCACGGCGGCGATCGCTGCGACTTCATCGGCCCGCACGGTGACCTCGCTTCACCCGCCGCGTTGCGCACCAATGCGCCGCTGGCCGGCCGCACCGGCGCCGGCCTCGACCCCTGCGGCGCGCTGCAGGCCCGCATCGAGCTGCCCGCAGGCGGCGAGGACGAGATCGTGCTGCTGCTTGGCGACGCAGCCGACGCCGAAGCCGCACGCAAGCTGGTGCGCCGCTACCGCGATGCCGACCTGGACGCCGTGCTGGAGGCCGCCACGCGGCAGTGGGACGACATCCTCGGCACCGTGCAGGTGCGCACGCCGGACCGTGCGATGGACCTGCTGCTCAACCGCTGGCTGCTGTACCAGGCGCTGTGCTGCCGGGTGTGGGCGCGCACCGCCTATTACCAGGCCAGCGGAGCGTATGGTTTCCGCGACCAGCTGCAGGACGTGATGGCGACCTGCATCGCCAGGCCGGACGAAACCCGAGCGCAGCTGCTGCGCGCAGCCGGCCGCCAGTTCGAGCAGGGCGACGTGCAGCACTGGTGGCTGCCGCCCGGCGGCGACGGCATCCGCACGCGCATGACCGACGACCGCCTGTGGCTGCCGTTCGTCGCCTGCCATTACATGGACGCCACCGGCGACACCGCGCTGCTCGACACGCGCCAGCCCTTCATCGAAGGGCCGCAGGTCGAACCCGGCGCGCACGAGGCCTACTACCGGCCGACCATCGCCGCCACCGATGCCAGCTTCTACGAACACTGCGCGCGCGCGATCGACGTCAGCCTCACGCTTGGCGCGCACGACCTGCCGCTGTTCGGCACCGGCGACTGGAACGACGGCATGAACCGGGTCGGCGAGCAGGGCAGGGGCGAGAGTTCGTGGCTGGGCTGGTTCCTGTGCGCCACCATCGACGCCTTCGCGCCGCATGCGAAGGCCCGCGGCGAACATGACCGCGCGGCGCGCTGGGAACAGGTGGCCAGGACGGTGCGCATCGGGCTGGATGCGGGCGGCTGGGACGGGCAGTGGTACCGCCGCGGCTACTACGACGACGGCACGCCGCTGGGTTCGCATGAAAGCGAAGAGTGCCGCATCGACGCCATCGCGCAGTCGTGGAGCGTGATCGCCGGCGGCGGTGATCCCAAACACGCAAGGTCGGCGATGGAGCAGGTCGACCGCCAGCTGATCCTGCGCAATGAGAGAATCGCCCCGCTGTTCACGCCGCCGCTGCAGCACACTTCGCACGACCCGGGCTACATCAAGGCCTATCCGCCGGGCCTGCGCGAGAACGGCGGCCAGTACACGCACGGCTCGCAGTGGTCGATCTTCGCGTTCTCGAAGCTGGGCGACGGCGACCGCGCGTTCGAACTGTTCTCGCTGATCAATCCGGTCCACCACGCCGCAACGCCGGACGGCGTGGCGCGCTACCAGGTCGAACCCTACGTGGCGGCCGCCGACGTGTACTCGGTCGAACCGCACGTCGGCCGCAGCGGCTGGACCTGGTACACCGGCTCCGGCGCATGGCTCTACCGGGCCGGACTGGAGGCGATCCTCGGCTTCCACCTGCAGGGCGAGCAGTTGCTGCTTGACCCGTGCATTCCCCGGGACTGGCCCGGCTTCTCGATCGAGTACCGCCACGGCGGCAGCCGTTACCTGATCGAGGTCGCCAACCCGCACCGCGCCTGCCGCGGCATCGCGAGCTGCGAACTCGACGGCCGCGCGCTCGACGTCGGCCCGTGCCTGGTGCCGCTGCGCGACGACGGCGCCGTGCACCGCGTTGCCATCGGACTCGGCCGCTGATGCAGCCGGCCCGCGCGTGATCCCGCCCCGCAAGCGCCCAGGCGAAACCGCCCGCCAGTGGCTGGCGCGCCGCGCCGCGCGCCAGGCGCACGCGGCGACGGCCACCGGCCCGCACGAGCTGCCGCTGCGTGCGCAGCTGTTCAGCGCCGAGCAGATGGAACGCCACGGCCGGGTGCTGGCGCAGGCGCACAAGCTCAGCGGTCGCCACAGCGCCGACCTGCTGCTGGCGCGGCTGAGTGCGAACGAGACGGTGATCGAACGCGCCAGCCGGCTGCTCGGTGACGCCGCGCATGCCAAGCGCCGCCTGACCCCAGCCGGCGACTGGCTGCTCGACAACCTCTACCTGATCGAGGAACAGGTCAGGATCGCGCGCCGCCACCTGCCCAAGGGCTACAGCCGCGAACTGCCGCGCCTGGAGGGCGGTCCGTCCGACCAGCTGCCGCGGGTCTACGACATCGCGCTCAACGCGATCTCGCATGGCGACGGCCGCGTCGACGTCGAGAGCCTGGGCCGCTTCATCAGTGCGTACCAGTCGGTCACGCCGCTCACGCTCGGTGAGCTGTGGGCGATCCCGATCATGCTGCGGCTGGCGCTGATCGAGAACCTGCGCCGAGTCAGCGCGCAGGTGACCGCCGGTCGCATCGACCGCGACCTCGCCGACATGTGGGCGGATCGTTTCGGCGCGATCGCCGAGTCCGACCCCAAGAGCGTGGTGCTGGTGATCGCGGACATGGCACGCGCCCAGCCGCCGCCGAGCAGCGCCTTCGTCGCCGAGATCGTCCGCCGCCTGCAGGGGCAGGGCGCGGCGCTGAGCCTGCCGCTGACCTGGATCGAGCAGTGGCTGGCCGACCGGGAGCAGGGCATCGCGCCGCTGGTGCAGGCGGAGAGCCGGCAGCAGGCCGCCGACCAGGTGTCGATCAGCAACAGCATCGGCAGCCTGCGGCTGCTGTCGATGACCGACTGGCGCGACTTCGTCGAGGCCATGAGCGTGGTCGAGGCGACGCTGCGCGACGACCCGGACGGCACCTACGGCCGGATGGATTTCGCCACCCGCGACCGCTACCGCCACGTCGTCGAGCGCATCGCGCGGCGCGGAAAACTCAAGGAACACGAGGTCGCGAGCGCCGCGCTGCAGCTGGCGCGCGATGCCGACGTGCAGGACGGCACCGGCGACATCGCCCACCATGTCGGCTACTACCTCGTCGACGCAGGGCTGCCGCGCCTGGAGGATGCACTCGGGTTGCGGCGCGGGCTGCTGGCCGCCCTGCGCAGCGGGCCGGCGCACTTCCCGCTGCCGGCCTACATCCTGCCGATCGCGGCGGTGGTGACGCTGTTCACCGCCGGGCTGATGGGCGATGCGCGCGAGATCCTCGACCAGCGCGACGTACTGTACCTGGTCGGCGTGCTGGCGGTGATCGCCTTCAGCGAACTGGGCGTGGTGCTGGTGAACTGGTTCGCCACCATCCTGACCGTGCCGCGCGCATTGCCGCGACTGGATTACTCCGACGGCATCCCGCCCGACGCACGCACGCTGGTTGTGGTGCCGAGCATGATCGGCGATGTCGAGTCGGTGCATGCGCTGGCCGACGCGCTGGAGGTGCGGTTCCTCGCCAATCGCGACGGTAACCTGCGCTTCGCGCTGCTGACCGACTTCCTCGATGCCGATGCGGAAGTGCTTCCGGGCGACGCCGCCGTGCTTGACGAGGCGAGGCACGCGATCGAGGCGCTGAATGCACGCCACGCCGGCGGTTACGACATCTTCTTCCTGCTGCACCGGCCGCGGACCTGGAACCCGCGCGAACGCACGTGGATGGGACGCGAGCGCAAGCGCGGCAAGCTCGCGGCGCTCAACGCCTTCCTGCGAGACGGCAGCCCGGCGGCCTTCTCCAGCATCGTCGGCGACGCGCAGGCGCTGCAGGGCGTGCGCTACGTGATCACGCTCGACACCGATACCCGGCTGCCGCACGATGCCGCGCGCGAAATGGTCGGTACGCTGGCCCATCCGCTCAACCGCGCCCGGCTGGATCCTTCGCGGCGCGTGGTGTCGGGTGGCTACGGCATCCTGCAGCCGCGCGTGGGCGCCAGCATGGGCGGCGAGCGTCGCTCCTGGTATGCGCGCCTATACGGCAGCGAGCCGGGCATCGATCCGTACACGCGCACGGTGTCGGACGTCTACCAGGACCTGTTCGGCGAAGGCTCGTTCGTCGGCAAGGGCATCTACGACCTGGCCGCGTTCGAACGCACGCTGGCCGATCGCTTCCCCGACAACCAGATCCTCAGCCACGACCTGCTCGAGGGCTGCTACGCACGCGCCGGGCTGGTCAGCGACGTGCAGCTGTACGAGGACTATCCCGACCGCTATGCGCTGGACGTCAAGCGTCGCCACCGCTGGATCCGCGGCGACTGGCAGCTGCTGCCCTGGCTGCTGCCGTGGGTACCGACGGGCGGCGGCCGCGGGCAGCGCAATCCGCTGTCATGGCTCTCGCGCGGCAAGCTGCTCGACAACCTGCGCCGCAGCCTGGTGCCGGCGGCGACCACCACGCTGTTCGTGCTTGGCTGGCTGCTCGCGCCGCACGCGCTCGGATGGACGATGTGGGTGCTGTCGACGCTGCTGGTGGCGCCGCTGGTGGCCGCCCTGACTGCGCTGTTCGACAAGCCTCGCGAACTGCCGTGGCGGGCACACCTGCAGCATCGCGCGCAGGCGGCCGGGCGCGACCTGGCGCGGATTGCGCTGGGCGCTGCGTTCCTGCCGTACGAGGCGTTCTACAGCCTCGATGCGATCGCGCGCACGCTGTGGCGGATGCTGGTCTCGCGCCGGCGGATGCTGCAGTGGAGCCCGTCGAGCCTGGTGGAGAAGACGCTGGGCAGCGGCCTGGCGGCGTCGCTGCGCGAGATGTGGTTCGCGCCGCTGTTAGCGATCGCGGTCGCGTTTGCGCTGGCACGCCTGCATCCGGCGTCGCTGCCGGTCGCCGCGCCGCTGCTGGCGCTGTGGCTGCTGTCGCCGTGGCTGGCCTGGTGGACCGGGAAGCCGCGCGCGCGCAGGGTCGAGCGACTGTCGGCAAGGCAGGGCGCGTTCCTCGGCCGCCTGTCGCGGCGCACCTGGGCGTTCTTCGAGGATTTCGTCACCGAAGCCGACCATTGGCTGCCGCCGGACAACATCCAGGAGCATCCCTCCCTGATGGTCGCGCGGCGCACCTCGCCGACCAACATCGGCCTTGCCTTGCTCGCCAACCTGTCCGCGCACGACTTCGGCTACCTGCAGGGCGAGGGCATGGCCGAACGCATCGCGTCGACGCTGGGCACGCTGGAGTCGCTGCCGCGGCACCGAGGCCACTTCTACAACTGGTACGACACCGAAACCCTGCATCCGCTGCCGCCGCTATACATCTCCACCGTCGACAGCGGCAACCTCGCCGGGCACCTGCTGACGCTGCGCCAGGGATTGCTGGCGCAAGCCGACGTGCCGATCCTTGCGCCCGCCACCTGGCAGGGCCTGCGCGACACGCTGGGCGTGCTGGAGGAAGCCGGCGGCAACTTGCCGGATGCATTTGGACGAAAGCTCGACGCCCTGCTGCCTGCACCGCCAACGACCTGCGCCGAAGCATCGCTGGCGCTGGCCGAACTCACCGCGCTGGCGCAGCCCGCTGCCGGCCCTGGCGCTTCCGCGGAAGCGGAGCGCGACGCGGATGCGGCAACCGACGCCGCCTACTGGCTGCGCAAGCTCCTCGACCAGTGCCACGCAGCGGCGGCCGCGCTGGCCTGGCTCCCGCAGGCACGCGCGGCGGCACCGGTACCCACGCTGCGCGAACTCGCCGGCGCCGCATCGGGCGAGGTGCAGGAGCAGGCACGCGAACGCATCGCTGGGTTCGAGCGCCTCGCGCACGTTGCCGGGCAGTGCGCGCAGATGGAGCTGGACTTCCTCTACGACCGCGGCCGGCACCTGCTCACCATCGGCCACAACGTCGAGGAGCACCGCAGCGATCCGGGCTACTACGACCTGCTGGCCTCCGAGGCGCGCCTGTGCAGCTTCATCGGCATCGCCCGCGGCCAGCTGCCGCAGGATGCCTGGTTCGCGCTGGGCAGGCTGCTGACCGACGTCGATGGCGACCCGGCGCTGCTGTCGTGGAGCGGATCGATGTTCGAGTACCTGATGCCGCAGCTGGTGATGCCCAGCTACGAAGGCTCGCTGCTCGACCAGACCGCGAAGGCGACGGTGGCGCGGCAGATCGAATACGGCCACCAGCGCGACGTGCCGTGGGGCATGTCCGAATCCGGCTACAACACCGTCGATGCGCGCATGAACTACCAGTACCGTGCGTTCGGCGTGCCCGGCCTGGGCCTGCGGCGCGGCCTGGCGCAGGACCTGGTGATCGCGCCCTACGCCAGCATGATGGCGCTGATGGTGGCGCCGGCCGACGCCTGCAGGAACCTGCAGCGCATGGTCCACGAGGGTTTTTCCGGCCGCTACGGCATGTACGAGGCGATCGACTACACCCCGGCGCGGCTGCCGCGCGGGCAGTCACGCGCACTGGTGCGCTCGTTCATGGCACATCACCAGGGCATGGGCCTGCTGGCGCTGGACTACCTGCTGCACAACCAGCCGATGCAGCGCCGCTTCCTCGCCGATCCCGAGTTCCAGGCCACCGTGCTGCTGCTGCAGGAGCGCATCCCGCGCACCGGCGCTTTCCATCCCAACACTGCCGAAGTGGAGGGCGCGGCGATCGCCCCCGATGCCACCGAAACCCGCCTGCGCATCTTCCGCAACGCATCCTCGCCGCGGCCGGCGGTGCAGATGCTGTCCAACGGCCGCTACCACCTCATGCTCACCAGCGCCGGCAGCGGCTACAGCCGCCTGCACGACATGGCGGTGACCCGCTGGCGCGAGGATGGCACGCGCGACCCGTGGGGCAGCTGGTGCTACCTGCGCGACGTGGACAGCGGCGGATTCTGGTCGGCGTCCTACCAGCCCACGGCGGTCGAGGTCCCGGGTTACGAGGCGATCTTCTCCGATGCCAAGGCCGAGTTCCGCGGCCGCCAGCACGGCTTCGAGACCCACCTGGAAATCGCGATCTCACCCGAGGACGACATCGAACTGCGTCGCCTGCACATCACCAACCAGTCGCGCAGCGCACGCAGCATCGAGATCACCACGTACGCCGAGGTGGTGCTCGCATCCGCGATCTCCGACGAGCTGCACCCGGCCTTCAGCAACCTGTTCGTGCAAACCGAACTGGTGCCCGAGCGGCAGGCGATCCTGTGCACGCGCCGGGCCCGCGCCCAGGGCGAGGTGCCACCGTGGATGTTCCACCTCGTGGCCGTGCACGACGCCGACGTCGACGCGATCTCGTACGAAACCGACCGCTCGCGCTTCATCGGTCGTGGTCGCGACGCGCGCGCGCCACGTGCCCTGGTCGAACCCGGCGCGCTGTCGGGCAGCCAGGGCTCGGTACTCGATCCGATCGTCGCGATCCGCAGCCGCATCACGCTGGCGCCATACCAGGCCGCGACCATCGACATGGTCAGCGGCGTGGGTGCCGCGCGCGAGGATTGCACCGCGCTGGTCGACAAGTACCGCGACCGGCGCCTGGCCGACCGCGTGTTCGACCTGGCGTGGACCCACAGCCAGGTGGTACGGCGGCAGATCAACGCCTCGCAGGCCGATGCGCAGCTGTACGAGCGACTGGCCGGGCTGGTGCTGTACGCAAACCCGGCGCTGCGCGCGGAGCAGGCGCTGCTGCTGCAGAACCGCCGCGGCCAGTCGGGGCTCTGGGGGCAGGCGATCTCGGGCGACCACCCAATCGTGCTGGTGCAGATCGCCGACGCCGAGCACATCGAACTGGTCCGGCAGATGGTGCAGGCCTACGCCTACTGGCGGCTCAAGGGCCTGACCACCGACCTGGTGATCTGGAACGACGAGCAGGGCGGCTACCGCCAGCAGCTGCAGGACCAGATCATGGGCCTGATCTCGGCGGGCGTGGAAGCCAACGTGATCGACCGCCCCGGCGGTATCTTCGTGCGCCCCGCGCACCAGCTGCCGCAGGAGGATCGGATCCTGCTGCAATCGGTGGCCCGCGTGATCGTGAGCGATGCGCATGGCACGCTGGCCGAGCAGGTCGGGCGCCGGCCGCCGCCGGAAGCCGCCGTGCCGCCGCTGCAGCCGCAGCCGACGCAGTACGAACTGATGGCGCTGCCCACGCACGACGGGAACGCCGGTGCCGGACGCAATGGCGACGCGGTGGCAACGGACCCGTGGCCGTTCGACCCGGTGGCGATGCCGCTGCGCGAGGGCAACGGCATCGGCGCCTTCTCCGCAGACGGCCGCGAGTACGTGATCGACCTGCAGCCGGGGCAGGCGACACCGGCGCCGTGGTCCAACGTGCTGGCCAACCCGCAGTTCGGCTGCGTGGCCAGCGAATCGAACACCGGCTACACGTGGGCGGAGAACGCGCACGAGTTCCGCCTCACGCCCTGGCACGACGACCCGGTGTGCGACGCCAATGGCGAGGCCTTCTACCTGCGTGACGAACAGACCGGGCGGTTCTGGTCGCCGACGCCGCTGCCCTGCGGCGACGAAGGCACGTATCGCGTGCGCCACGGCTTCGGCTACAGCGTCTACGAACACGAGCGCGACGGCATCGCCAGCGAACTGTGGGTGTACGTCGCGCGCGAGGCGGCGGTGAAGTTCAGCGTGCTGCGGGTGCGCAACACCGGCGAGCGCACGCGCCGGCTCAGTGCAACCGGCTATGTCGAATGGATCCTCGGCGACCTCCACGCGCGCACGCAGATGCACGTGGTCACCGAGCCTGAACCCGTGCGCGAGAGCGGCGCGGTGCTGGCGCGCAACGCCTACAACACCGAGTTCGGCGGGCGGGTCGCGTTCTTTGATGCCGACATCGATGCCGGCGACTGGCACGGTGGAGATGCGCGCCGCAGCATCAGTGGCGACCGTGGCGAGTTCATCGGCCGCAACGGCAGCCTGCGCAAGCCGGCGGCGATGGCGCGCGAGCGCCTGTCCGGACGGATCGGCGCTGGCCTCGACCCCTGCGCGGCGATCCAGGTCGCGCTGGACCTCGCGCCCGGGCAGTCGCGCGAGGTCGTGTTCCGCCTCGGCGCCGGTCGTTCGCATGCCGACGCCATTGCAGTCGCGCGCCAGGCCCGCGGCCAAGACGCGGCGTGGGACGCGCTCGATGAAGTCCGCATCGGCTGGCTGCGAACGCTCGGCGCGGTGCAGGTGGAAACGCCGGAGCCGGCCGTGGACCTGCTCGCCAACGGCTGGCTGCTGTACCAGACCATCGGCTGCCGCTATTTCGCGCGCAGCGGCTATTACCAGTCCGGCGGCGCGTTCGGCTTCCGCGACCAGCTGCAGGACACGATGGCGATGCTGCACGCCGAGCCGAAGCTCGCGCGCAACCACCTGCTGCTGTGCGCCGAACACCAGTTCATCGACGGCGACGTGCAGCACTGGTGGCATCCACCGCTCGACCGTGGCGTGCGCACCCGCTGTTCCGACGACTACCTGTGGCTGCCGCTGGCGACCAGCCGCTATGTCGAGGCCACCGGCGACCGCGACGTGCTCAACGAACGCCTGACCTATGTAGAGGGCCGCCAGGTCGACCCGGACGAGGAGTCGTACTACGACCTGCCGTCACGCTCCGGGCTGCGCGAGACGCTGTACCAGCACTGCGTGCGCGCCCTGCAGCGCGCACTGGACCACTTCGGCGAACGCGGCCTGCCGCTGATCGGCACCGGCGACTGGAACGACGGCATGAACCGGGTGGGGGAGGGCGGCCGTGGCGAGAGCGTATGGCTGGGCTTCTTCCTGTACGACGTGCTCAACCGTTTCCATGCGCTGGCGCGCGACCGCGGCGACCTGCTGTTCGCCGAGCGCTGCGTCGACCGTGCCACGCAGCTGCGCCAGGCGCTGGAAGCGCAGGCATGGGATGGTGCCTGGTATCGGCGCGCGTGGTTCGACAACGGCGCGCCGCTGGGTTCGACCGAAAGCGACGAGTGCAACATCGACTCGATTTCGCAAAGCTGGTCGGTGCTTTCAGGCGCCGCCGACCCGATGCGTGCACGCCAGGCGATGGAGTCGCTCGACCAGCACCTGGTGCGACGCGACGCGGGACTGGTGCAGTTGCTGGACCCGCCGTTCGACAAGACCTCGCAGGATCCCGGCTACATCCGCGGCTACGTGCCCGGCGTACGCGAGAACGGCGGCCAGTACACCCACGCCGCGGTGTGGGCGACGATGGCCTTCGCCGAACTTGGCGACCACGCGCGCGCGTGGGAACTGTTCCGCATGATCAACCCGATCCATCACGGCGATACCGCCGAGCGCGTCGCCACGTACAAGGTCGAGCCCTACGTAGTGGCGGCCGACGTCTACGCGGTCGAACCGCACGTCGGCCGCGGTGGCTGGACCTGGTACACCGGCTCGGCCGGCTGGATGTATCGGCTGGTGATCGAATCATTGCTTGGCCTGCGGCTGGAGGGCGGCACCCTACGGCTGTCGCCGTGCATCCCGCCCGACTGGCCCGGCTACGCCATCCGCTACCGCTACCGCGACACGGTGTACCGCATCCAGGTACACCGCGGCGCAGGGCAGGGCGCGCCACCACGGCTGCTGGTGGACGGCGTCGAACAGCCGGGGCTGGCGATTCCGCTTCGCGACGACTACGCCCGGCACTCGGTCGAACTGTGGCTGGCGGATGCCGCGGATCGCCCAGCGCCCCGGCTGTTGTAGACACCCAGCAAACTGAAGACCTCCGGG
Source organism: Luteimonas mephitis DSM 12574 (assembly GCF_000422305.1). Taxonomy (GTDB): domain Bacteria; phylum Pseudomonadota; class Gammaproteobacteria; order Xanthomonadales; family Xanthomonadaceae; genus Luteimonas; species Luteimonas mephitis. The sequence continues at coordinate 420,107 of NZ_AULN01000014.1, forward strand.
AACCCTACGCGGACGCGCGCATTTCCCCGACGCGGCAACGCCACGGATCCCGCTTTCCCCGAGTCGCGCATTCATCGATCCTGTGCACGATCGAAACAAGACCAGGGAAGGTCACCGGTGCGAAAGAACTACTTGCTGTTGCTGCTCCTGCTGGGCGCCTGCTTCTGCGCGCAGTCACAGACCGTCCACCAGTGCAGCGGGCAGGGCGGCACGACCGCTTACCGCAGCGGGGCCTGTCTGGCGGGCGAACGGCTCGTGGATGTGCGCGAGATGGAAGTTGAAGCCACCACGCCCGCGGCACCCGGCGCCGGTCCGGCCGTCGCCGCCGGCGAGAACGGATCATCACGCGCATCGCGACCACGACACGCACGACATGCGCGCAGCACGCGCAACTCGAGGCACGCCGGCTCGAAACGTCGCAAAGCCACCGTCGACCCATGCACCCGGGAAAAGCGCGCACGCGATGACTTCCAGCGGAAGCGCGGGATCAAGGTGACCATGGAGCAGCTTTCCCGCTGGAACCACCGCGTCTACGACGCTTGCAAGTAGGTCCGCAATGCCCGCGGGTACGCAGTCGTACGGCAGCCCTCATTCGCTGCGGCGCGGCTACCTTCAGGCAATGTCAGTGAACGATTCCCGCGCCGGCAGGGTCACGGTCGCCAGTGTCTGCCGTGGAAGGATCCGCAGGATCCGTTTGCGTGATCGTTCGTCCCAAAGAATGCCGCTGAGCCGACGCACGGAGATTCGGTCAGCCTCGGACGAGGTCAGGTCTTTACCGGCCATGCGCCAGTCGACCCACGGGCCATAGAGCGGCGTCTTGTTGTAGACCACGCGCTCGTGGTGAGCTTCCGGATGCTCCACTTGGCAATGCAGGCAGACGACAGGACGATGTTTTGGCATGGACGTTCCTCCAGGGCGTCATTCGGCTCCCCGTATTTTACATAATATGCATTATGCGAAATGATGGAGATGGCCGAAGGGGCCTCCCCCAAGGCCGAAACGGCAGGTTCTTCGTCGCTGTTCGTGATTGCCTCCGAGGAAACGCCCCGTCACCAGCCAACACCCACTCATTTGCCGACCAACAATCGCCCGCGATTTGTACGTCCGCCGATAAAACGCCCGGACGGACGAAGAACCACCGACAACTCGCCCGAAGTTTCTCAGCAGTTCGCGGATCGTCGCCGCCGCGTTGGCGAACCGGGCCTGTCTACGCTCTGGCCCAGCAGGCCGGCCGGTCGCCGGCACCGACTACAACATGCCTGTAATTTCTTGAACGCTACGAAAAGGTACCCGGGTGTCGACTGCGGTTGAGGGTTGGCAGGGAATCGTTACGAACACGGCCAGATCTTCGCTAACCGATTGATGGATCGGTGAATTCGACCCTCGGCGAACTTCCAGGCTCGGCCCTCCCCAGTCCGACCAGGGGCACCACCGTCAACGACGGAAAAATGCTTCTACTTGCGCGCCATGGCAGCGCTTGTACTTGGTGCCGCTGCCACACAGGCACGGCGCATGCTCGCGCAATCCCGCACCGAGTGACTGGCCCAAGAAATCCCTCGCCTGCAGCAGGGGCTGGATTTCATTGGCGGGCACGCTGACCTCGCCATACTGGGATGATCGTTCGCCGCGGTTCATCACCTGGACAATCGCTTCGGACATCTGGATGAAGTGCTTGATCAGCAGGTCATCGCGTAATGGCATGCGGACGTTGTCGATAGCCAGGCCCTCATAGCGTCTTCGCGCATCCGGCACGAAGAGAATGCGCCTTTCGCCTTCAGGCTTTGGCGTGATGTCGACCATTTCCCCTGCGGGACTGACCCACACGGCATGGAATTCTGCCTCGACCAGCACGTGCGGCCATTCCCACAGCTGCCACCCGCACAGCATCTGACCACCGTCGCGCGCGACCTTGGCCTGCACGTTGAGAAAGCACTCGTGCACGATCGCGTCGGCTTCCGGCTGTACATCGAGATAGACCGGTTCTGCGCCGTGCACGACGGAATCGGTCAAGCGCCGCACGGCACGGGAGATTTCCGGGGGTGTCGTGGTGACTACGCTCATGCCAAAGCTCCTTGCGATCGTGGCGGATGTTCCGTTCCTAGGCTATGACCCCGGCGTCTCTTCCGATGAGATCCGCTTGGCGCCTTTGCCGCCGGCACTGGATGGCTGCAGCTGGGCAAGCAGCGGCTCCAAGGTGCTCAGGCGCACAGTGGCGCGCAGCGTCTCCGCCTCGGCGTGCTCGCGTCGTTCGCGCTCTTGGACCAGCTCGGTCCGGGCTTGCGCGAGCTCTTGTCGAGCCACTTCCAAGGCCTGAGTGTCTTGGCTCCAGCGCACCTGCAACGCCTGGTATTCGGCCGCCGTCAGGCGCAGCGTATCGAGCTCACCCTGTTGCGTCTGGGTGGTCTGGCGCAACTGCGCCACCTCCCTTTCCAACCGCGTGTGGCGTTCCAGCCACTGGCCGTTCTCTCGGTTGAGCTGCACCAGATCGTGGTTCTTGGCGGTCAACGCCTCGTTGGCCTGCCGCAGGGCAACCTGCAGTTCCTGCACCTGGTGCTCATGCCGACGCTGCTCTTGCTCGCGCTGGTCTTTGACCGAGGTGCGGTAGTGCTCAAGGGCTTCCCTGGCATGCTCGTGCTTCTGCTCCAAGGAGCGTGCGTGGCTTTCGTGCTCTGCCAGCCGCGCCGTGAGGCCCGCAATGCGTTCCTGCAGTTGTGCCAGCTCGGTGGTGCGGCTGGCCACCTCATCCTTGGCGGCTTCGCCCGCCTCGCGTTCTGTCTGCAGAGCTGTCTCGGTGCGCTGAAGCTGCGCGCTGAGATTGCCGGCCTCCTGCCGGGCCTGTTCCAAGGCCTGGGTGCGCTCGTGCAGCTCGGCCTGGAACCGTTCCTGTGCCTGCGCGACCATCGTTTCGGCCTCGGCATGCAGCCGCTCGGCCAGGCGAGCCACCAGGTCCTGCAGGGCGTCGCTGACCGCGATCTTGGCGCCCACGCCTTGCCCTTCCTCCTCTTCCAGCTCCTTCAGGTAGCGGTGGATGGTTGTCTTGGACCCGGTATTGCCCAGTGCCACGCGTACCGCGTCCACCGAGGGGTTCTTGCCTTCGGCCCGGAGACTGTCCCGGGCGCGTTGCACATCGCTTTTGTACAAGCCAGAACGCGCCATTCGCCCTCTCCCGTGTATTTCGTAATGTATTACATACCATGTAATTACATACTACTCAACGGCCGGACAGACCCGGCCGGGGGCATCAGCTTCAGGCGGGATAATATTGAATTATCCCGCGTAACCAGCGTTTCGGCCATTTCAAGTCGTCAAAACAGTACGAAACCGCCCAAGGCTGGCGATCCCTGGGTAGTTTGGCCCAGAGCGGAAAGGAGGCCAGCCGGGGTGCAAGCAGGCGCCGCCACCGAACTCGTTGGCCATCAAAGGACTGTGCATGCCGATCGAACGTATCGTCATCGACAATTTCAAGTCGTTTCGCCATCTGGACCTGCCCCTCAACGCCCACATGAACCTGGTGGTGGGCGACAACGAGGTCGGTAAGTCCACCCTGCTGGAGGCCATCCACGTGGTGGTCACCGGGCAACTGCATGGGCGCAATCTCGCCTACGAGCTCACGCCCTACCTGTTCCACCAGCCCGCGGTGCAGGAATATCTGGCGACCCTTGCTGCAGGCACGCCGGCTTCGCCGCCACGGATCTCCATCGAAGCCTATCTGGGCGCAGATGTCGCGCTGGCGTCGTTGCGCGGCACCAACAACTCCCTGCGCTTGGATACCGCCGGCATCCGGCTGCTGGTCGAGCTCAACGACGACTACCGCGAGGAGTTCAACGCCTACCTGCAGCAGCACCAGGGTGCGGTCAGCCTGCCGGTGGAGTACTACACGGTGCGCTGGTATTCCTTCGCCAACAATGGCGTCACCGCTCGCAGCATTCCGTTCGATTCGACCATCATCGACACTCACGGCATCAAGACCTTGTCCGGTGCCGATCGCTATATCGCCGGCATCATCGATCAGGCACTGACGCCTGCGCAGCGCGTCTCGCTGTCGTTGAGCTTCCGCCGCATGCGGCAGAGTTTTTCCGAAGAGGCGGACGTGGCGGCCATCAATGCGTACCTGACCGAGCACACCGGGGACATCAGCCACCGGGCGCTGACGGTGGGTGTGGACACATCGCCGCGCTCAACATGGGAAACCAGCTTGTCACCTTACCTGGATGAGCTCCCGTTCACCCAGGCCGGCAAGGGTGAGCAAAGCGCGGTGAAGATGAAGCTGGCGATGCACGCGGCCGGCGCTGCCCACGTGCTGCTGATCGAGGAGCCGGAGAACCATCTGTCCTATTCCAGCATGACCCAGCTGATCGACAAGATTGCGGCCCTCTCCACCGCCCAGCAGGTGATCATCGCCACCCACAGCAGCTTCGTGTTGAATAAGCTGGGCGTGGACAACGTGATCCTGTTCAGCGCGCAGGGCCAGATGAAGCTGGACCAGCTGCCGAGCGATACCCATGACTATTTCATGAAGCTGCCGGGCCACGACACGCTGCGATTGATCCTGGCCAAGCAGGCGATCCTGGTGGAAGGCCCTTCCGACGAGCTGATCGTGCAGCGCGCCTACAGCGACCACCATGGCGTGGCGCCGATGGCTCGCGGCGTAGACATCATTTCGGTCAAGTCGCTGGCATTCAAGCGCTTCTTGCAGATTGCAGATCGGCTGAAAATCCAGGCCAAGGTGATCACCGACAATGATGGCGATATCGCCGTTGTGCAGGAGCGCTATGCCGAACACATCAACGCGATCTATTACGATTCCGACGAAAGCGCCCCATCGCTGGAAGAGCAGCTGATCAAAGCCAACTCGCTGGCCGAACTCAATACCGTGCTGGGCAAGACGTTTGCCGATGAGGTGGCGCTGCTCAAGTACATGAAGGGCCATAAGACCGATACGGCCCTGGCGATCTTCAACAGCCCGCACTCGATCAGGTTCCCGGACTATGTCCAGCGCGCCATCACCTAACCGGGTCCTGCTTTCGGCGGCCGGCTCGGGCAAGACCACCTTGCTGGTCCGGCAGGCCCTGGAGCGGCCTGGGCGTCGCATCGCGATTGTCACCTACACGCTGGAGAATCTAGAAGAGATCCGGCGCTCGTTTGAGGTCCACGCCGGTGCGGTCCCCGTGCATGTCACTTTGCACAGCTGGTATGGCTTCCTGCTGTGCCAGTGCATCCGCCCGTACCAGGCAGCGCTTTGCCCTGAGCCTCGCATCGAGACCATCCTGTTCGTAGAAGGTGTCACCAATAACAGGGCCCCACGCACCCAGGTGGCGCGCCACTACTTGGCAGGCAACCGGATGTATTCGGACCGGGCGGCCGATTTCGCTGTGCGCTGCGATGAGCTCACCCAAGGTCAGGTCATGGCACGCCTGGCGGCCATGTACGACGAGCTCTACATCGACGAAGTTCAGGACCTCGCCGGCTTTGATCTGGATCTGGTCGAGCGGCTGTTGAAGAGCGGCATTGCCATCACGTTGGTGGGTGATACGCGGCAGGCGACGTATGCCACCAACTATGCTCAAAGGCACAGCCAGTATCGTGGACCCAATCTGGCAGCGCTGTTTCAGATTTGGGAGGCGGACGGCTTATGCCAGCTGGATCACCGCCTCATCAGCCTTCGCTGCGTCCAGGCCCTGTGCGATATGGCGGACACGCTCTATCCGCAGATGCCGCGAACCCAATCAGGCAATGGCGAGGTCACCGGGCACGATGGCATCTACCTCGTCGCTCCAGCGGATGTTGAAGCGTACATGCAGGAGTTTGCGCCCACCGTGCTCCGGCATGACCGGCGGCAAGCGTGCGACGGACTACCGGCCGTGAACTTTGGGCAGTGCAAGGGCCGCACCTACAGCCGGGTCCTCATCTTTCCGAACGGCCCGCTGACACAGTACCTGCGCACGGCAGATGCAGCGCGTATCACCGCCCCACCAAAGTACTACGTGGCCTTCACCCGGGCGCGGCAAAGCGTGGCCTTTGTGTATGCCGGCGCGTGCGCGTTGCCGGGTTATCAGCTCTATGCGCCCGCCAACGCAGACGCATAGAGCCACGGGCGATCACATTTTCTTCAAGGGCGCCGCTGTGGGCTGTGGTGGCACCGGACCCGGGTCGTTGAAGCACAGCATGACCTGATCGATGTCAAATTGATCGGCCAGCACGCGGGCGATCACCGCATGCACCAGGTCCAGGTCGACCGAGGGCGCAGCGACGGTGATGGTGGCCGCGATCGCACGACCGCGCTCTTTGGCGGGGACTAGGCGCAGGTCATCCACCGCTTTCACGCCGGGGTCGGTAAACATCGCCGTACGCACTTGTTCCAGCTCGGCTTCATTCATGTTGGCGGTGACTCCAGGGAATGTGATTGTCAGGCGGGATAGGTCTGAATCTTGCAATCAAAAAACACCGGCCTTGCCAGCAAGGTTGGTAGGCGGGGGACAGGCTCCGGCCGATGACGACTGTCGCCAGCGACCGCTGCAACCCTGAGCGCGCATCTTTGAGGCTCCGGTGGGCTTCGGGCGCATTGAAACCAGAAGTCGCCACCACGGACCTACCTCGGGGTATTGCTTCCGGCCGGTAGAAGACCTCCACAAACGTGATCTCGATGCGCCACCTCTCACAGAGCGAGACTGACGACGGGTGGTCCCATCCGCCCTTGCGTCATATTTGTCGCGCTCGCAGTTGTCAAGAATTAGCCTCCATGATTTGGATTGGTTGATCGGATCCTATTTCCTGCGAGGCTTGGACCGAAGCCCCGGTGGTCTGCGTTGCTTAATAGGTTGCTTCAATCTCCACCGGCTCCATTCACTAGTAGATCCTTCAGCTATGAAGGTGACCAGAACCCACTTCAGTAAGGGAGAGAACCCCACCTCAGCATCACGAAGCAGGTTGGCCCAATACCTTCCGACTAGGAAGGAGAATAGACTCATGGCAGTGACAGACGATGCGAACCACGGCCAACTGATGTCACTGACGTTCGCTTGGATGCCTTTCTTGTACATGTAAACTGCAAACACCAGAGCAGCGCACTGCATCGAGATCACAACCGCGGTCGGCGTCGCCCGGGCTCTGTGGAGGGCGGCGGCGAAGAGAGTCTCCGCAAACGAGAAGCCGATCAGCAATAGAGCTGCACTCAGCATCGCTGGACCGAACTCCGCAATTCCGGCGAGTGACAGCACGATTGGAAGGAATGCAAAGGGGAGTGGCTCCAAGCAGAGGGTTGGATAGAATTTCACGAACAGTGGCCATCTCTTTACCGCGACCAGAATGATGTCTTGCATCATCGCAACTACCAATGCAGCAGCCGCACTCGTTAGCGCAATCGACACCGGTATCCAAAACATCATCTCTTCTGATGCCGGCGCGAAGGGCACCATGGCCGCTGCGCCCCAAATCGCTGCGGCCAAGAACGCGCCAATTGGGAGTGCGGCTGGCTTCCACATGGTCATACTCTGATCAGAATACGTGGCCAAATAGTCAGGCGCTCAAGGTCTGCACTGACGGCTCTGCAGCCATGTCTACGCCTCACCGTCATAGGGCCTCCCTTCCCCGGGGGGGGGCATAGGCCTTGATGGCGGTATCAGTCGATACCCAACCCGCGGCAGCGTCTGGATCATCTTTTCCTCAAACGGACCATCAATGCTTCGCCGCAGGCTGGACATCTGTGATCGCAGAAGATCCCCGTCGGGCAGGTCGTCACCCCAGAGAGTGTGCTCAAGCTGCCGCCTGGTCACAGCGGCAGGACTTGCCCGCATCAGCGCTTCAAGGAGCTTCCTGCAAGCTGGGTACAGATGCAGTCGTTTTCCAGCCCGTGTGGCCTCCAACGTACTCAGGTCCAACGTGAGCTCTCCGATCAGCAGCCGCCTCCTTGTTACGCGTCCCTCCGTACGGGAAACCAACGCCTCTAGGCGAACTTCGAGCTCCGGGAGCTCAAAAGGCTTGGTCACATAGTCATCTGCACCGGAGCGGAAAGCGATGATTTTGTCCGAGAGCGCAACCTTTGCAGCCAACATCACAACAGGAACTGAAACACCGTGATTCAACCGCAGCCTTCTCAGAACCTCCGGGCCTTCCATGCGAGGAAGCATCCAATCAAGAATGACTGCGTCGTAACCATTGGACGCCGCAAAGTGAAGGCCGGCGATGCCGTCCCCGATGGTATCAAGCTGATGCCCTCGGGCCTCGAAGTAGGCCAGAATCTTCAAAGCGACTTCTCGATCGCGCTCAATCACTAGAATTCGCATGTCACGACTGACGGAAGCCAAGGAGCCTCAGCGCATTGAATACAACCAACAAGGTTGAACCTTCATGCACTGCCACAGCCGGTCCAATGCCAAGACCTAGGATGGTCGCAGGAACCAACAACGCTACGACGCCCAGGCTCACATACACGTTCTGACGGATCACCCGTTTCGTGCGTCGACTAAGCGCTACAGAGAATGCAACCTGTCTCAAATCCTCAGACATAAGCGCGACGTCGGCAGTCTCCAGCGCTACGTCCGAAGAGGCGGCACCCATTGCAATTCCGACGCTGGCACTAGCCATTGCGGGTGCGTCATTCACACCGTCGCCGACCATTGCCACTCGCTCCGTCTCCTTCAACTGACGTATTGCCTTCACCTTGTCGTCAGGCATGAGATTTCCCCATGCCTCGTTTAGACCCACGTCCGTTGCCACGGCTTGAGCTACAGTCTGGTGGTCGCCAGAGATCATGATCATTCGTTGGATGCCCAAGCGCCTTAGCTTGTCCAGGGCTTCACGCGCCTCTGGCCGGGGCGTATCCATAAGGCCGATGACACCTAGGTCGCGATCACCTAGGCGAACGGCCATCGTGGTTCTGCCGGCGTTACGGAGCTCCTCAATGGCAGACTCCGCACCCGCGGATAGAGCGCCAATGCCGTCGTTACCGAACATTTCTGCCTTTCCTATCCACACGTCAATGCCGTTCACCTTCGCCTGAACGCCTCTTCCAGCGAAGTTAGCGAGGTCTGTCGCTACCATGACCGGTCCATCGCCCAGGCGAGTATTACCATCTCGAACGATAGCTGCGGCCAAAGGGTGGTCACTTAAAGCCTCGACGGCGACGGCAACGTGAAGCAGTTCCTGCTCTGTCGTTCCCTGCATCACTTTGATGTCGGTAATTCGCGGCTTGCCTTCAGTGAGCGTTCCAGTCTTGTCGAACGCGATGGCACGGACCATGCCCAGCTCCTCCAGTGGTGCGCCACCCTTGATGAGTACGCCACCTCGCGCAGCTCGCGCAATTCCCGCTAGAACCGCGCTTGGAGTCGCGATTGCCAGTGCGCAAGGGCTTGCCGCTACAAGTACCGCCATCGCTCGATAGAAGCTGTCGCGGAATGGCTCATCGATCACGATCCATGAGAAAAGTAACAGCACGGCCAAGATCAGAACAGCGGGAACGAATACCCTCTCAAACTTGTCTGTGAAGCGCTGCGTTGGCGATTTCCTGGTTTCGGCTTCGCTCACCATCTTGACGACGCGGGCCAGTGCCGATTCGCCTGATCGACGCGTGACTTCAACCTCCAGGGCGCCGGAGCCATTGATAGTGCCGGCGAAAACACGTGACTCCATTACCACCGAATCAGGTCGATCCCGTGCTAGAGCAGCGTCATTGACTGCCAGCTTATCAACCGGGATGCTTTCCCCGGTGACAGGGGCTTGGTCAACGCTGCTAGCCCCTTTGATAACGAATCCGTCCGCCGGCATCCGGTCATTGGGACGTACGACCACCACATCTCCAGGTATCAACGATTCAACCTGGACTTCCACGACCTGCCCATTCCTCAGCACCCTGGCAGTTTCTGGGGCAAGCTTGGCGAGAGCTTCTATCGCACGTTTAGCCCGGCCCATCGCGTAGTGTTCAAGGGCGTGACCGAGACTGAAGAGGAACAGAAGCAAGGCGCCTTCGGCCCATGCGCCGAGCGCGGCTGCGCCTGCCGCTGCAACCAGCATCAGCGTATCGATCTCAAAGCGCTTCAGCTTGATGTTCCCGATCGCCTCGCCAAGCGTGAACCAGCCGCCAAAGACGTAGGCTGCTACGTAAAACGCTGTGGGGATCCAGGGCGTTTGGGTCAACCCAAGCTTTTCAATCGCAAATCCCACGATCAGGAGCAGGCCGCAAGCAAGTGAGAAGATCAGCTCACTATTGCCACCTAGCGTGCCCCCGTGGGAATGACCGGGGTCCTGTCGGTCCTTGTGATCGTGTCCTTCGTGCTGATCCTTCAAATCTCCCCTCGGACTCGGTGGCTCTTGCGCTACACCCAGCGCCTCAAGCTTCGCTCTCAGCTCCGCCTCGCCTGTCTTGGCTCTCTCGTACTCGATGCTTATGCCACCAGCTGGGCTGGTGGTGGCTTCAATGACGCCTGGTACGGCCTGCACTTGCGCCGCAATTGTCCTTGCCTTTCGTGCGTGAACGGCCGAACCAAGCTCCAAGAAAAGGTGGCCATACCGATCACCCAACTCAATGCCCACGGATGCCGCCACCTCTCGCACTCGCTGAAGCGAGACGATCTCGGGGTCGTAATGAATGCAGAGCGTTCCGAGAGCTTCGTCGCTACCCTCGCGAATGTGCACGCGCGATACTCCCTCCATGTCCTGAAGACCAGCGACCAGCCTCTGGACGCAGCTGTCGTCCCGAGAGACACCTGGGAGTATTACTGGCAGTTCGAGTTCTGTGGTCAGGTTCATTTGTTCCCTCCAACGTCATAAAAATGGAACGGGAAGTCCGGCAGGCAGATGCTCTGCCGGGCCCAAACACTCCATCATTCAGTGGACAGTTTCCGGTTGCCCTTTCGGGCCTGCCTTGGCCAAGCGTCCCGCAAATGTCGGCAGCACAAGAAGTGTTAGCACTGTTGCGGTCAACAGGCCGCCAATGACCACCGTGGCGAGAGGCTTCTGCACCTCAGCACCAGATCCACTCGCAATAGCCATTGGAATGAAGCCAACGATCGCCACCAGCGCGGTGGTCACCACCGCGCGAATTCGGCTGCCGGCACCGTTCATTGCAGCGATCAATGGACTGTCACCTGCATCAAGCCTCTCTCTGATGGCTTGCATGAGCACCAATCCATTCAGGGTCGCAACACCCGATACCGCGATGAATCCGACGGCGGCAGATACCGAGAACGGCATACCACGCACCAGCAACGCGAGAATTCCGCCAACCAGGGCCAGTGGGACGCAGGTGAACACCAGGCCCGCCTCCTTTGCGCTGCCCAATGCCATGAACAGCAGGCTGCCGATCAATAGGAAGACAATCGGAACAACTGTCATGAGTCGCTTTTCAGCCCGCTGCAAGTTCTCGAACTGACCTCCCCACGTCATGTGGGCGCCCGGCGGAAGCTGTACGTCCTTCACCGCCGCCTGGGCCTCTCCAACAAACCCGCCCAAGTCACGACCGCGAACATTTGCCTGCACCACCACACGACGGCTTCCATTGTTTCGACTGATCTGGTTCGGCCCCTCGCTGATCTCAATGCGTGCGACAGAGGAGAGCGGCACGATGCCCCCAGTTGGAGTTGCAATCGGCAGTGACGCGAGCTGATCGGGGTCATTGCGTGCATCGTCGCCGAGGCGCACAACAACATCGAACCGGCGGTCGCCCTCGAAGATCTTGCCTGCCGCAGCGCCGCCAATACCGGTTGAAAGCGCGTCGCTCACGTCCGCTGCCGTGAGGCCATACTGCGCAGCTGCAAGATGATCGATTGCCACATTGAGCGTGGGCAGGCCGGAAATCTGTTCAACACGGACATCCGCTGAGCCCTGGACATTCCTCAGCTTCAGCGCGACCTGATCGGCAACAGCTTGCAGTTGCTCGAAGTTGTCGCCGTAGATCATGACGGCCAGGTCCGTACGCACGCCTGAGATCAGCTCATTGAAGCGCAGCTCGATGGGCTGGCTGAATTCAAAGCTGTTGCCTATCTGCGAGGCGGCGATCTTCTCAAACCTTGCAATCAGATCCTCCTTGCTCAGGGAAGAGTCTGGCCACTCCTTTCTCGGTTTAAGTACGATCACACTGTCGGAGATGTTGGTCGGCATGGGGTCGATAGCTGCTTCTGCAGTACCGGTCCGCGAGAAGACCGTCACAACCTCTGGTTCAGCAGCAATGGCCTTCTCCAGCGCCAATTGCATAGCCAACGATTGCTCAAGCGACGTCGATGGCACACGCAACGCTTGCATAGCGAGATTTCCCTCATCAAGCGTTGGCATGAACTCTCGACCCAGCATCGTAAAGCCGACCACGCCCATCGCGAGCATCAAAATGGCGCCAGCGAACACTGCCTTGGGCCTACGAATCGCCGCTTGGATCGCCGGTTCAATACGGCCGCGCAGGACGCGGATGATGGCAGTCTCATGTTCTTCGTCTTGGTCGCTCTCGTGCCCCTCCTTGTTCGCGTGGAGCTTGGGCTCCCTGACCAACAGGGCAGCCATCGCCGGTACAAAGGTGAACGAGAAGATAAACGCGCCAACGAGGGCGAGCATGAAGGTGGCGGCCATCGGTTGGAACGTCTTGCCCTCCACACCTTCCAGCGTAAGGATCGGTGCGAACACCAACAGGATGATCACCTGGCCGAAGGCTGCAGGGCGCGCCATTTTCCTCGCCGAGTCGGCGGCCACACGCAGTCGCTCCATGGCATTGAGGGGTCGGCCGAGTTCCGCACGCCGCTTGCCAAGCATCAGCAGGGTGGACTCGATCACAATTACCGCGCCATCCACAAGGATGCCGAAGTCCAGCGCACCCAAACTCATGAGGTTGCCGCTGATGCCGAACTTGTTCATGCCGATAACAGCGAACAGGAACGACAGCGGAATGACCAATGCGGTGATGGCTGCCGCACGCAGGTTGCCCAGGAGCAGGAACAGCACAACTACGACCAGCAGGGCACCTTCGGTCAGGTTCTTGGCGACAGTCTTGACAGTGGAGTTAACCAGCACACTACGGTCCAGCACTGGCTCTGCGAAGATATCGGCGGGCAGAGATTCATTGACCTGTGCCAGGCGCTCAGCTGCAGCTTGAGCGACGGTGCGGCTGTTGCCGCCGGCGATCATCAGTGCCGTGCCCAGTACCGCCTCATGACCATTTCGGCTAGCTGCACCAAGCCGTGGGGCGCGCCCCATACCGACCTCGGCAACATCGGCCACCCGGATGACCACACCGTCCTTGGTGGCCACCGGCGACTGAGCCAAGTCGTCGGTCGTCAGGGCAAGGCCGTCTGCCCTAACGACCAGGCCTTCGCCCGCACGCTGGACGAAACCCGCGCCAGCCTGGACGTTGGAGCGTTCCAGTGCTTGGACCAGATCGGCCAGACCCAAGTTGTATGCCGCCAGTCGAGCGCTGTCGGGGTAGATGCCGTATTCCTTGACGTACCCACCCACCGTATCAACACCGGCCAGGCCGGGGCTGGAGCGCATCTGTGGTGCGATGATCCAGTCCTGGACAGTACGCAGGTACGTTGCGCGCTCCTGGGCGGTTCCAAGACGATCGCCCTCTGGTGTCAGGTAGACCTCACCCTCTTGCCAGCCAGCCTGGCCGGGCTTGGCCAGCTTCTTGGGGTCGAATGGCTTGAAGTCCACCGTCCACATGAGAACCTCGCCCAGCCCGGTTGTAACCGGGGAGAGCATGGGGGACACGCCCTCGGGCAGATCTCCGGCAGCCTCCCGCATCCGCTCTGCCACCTGCTGGCGGGCGAAATAGATGTCGGTCTGATCAGTGAAGATCGCGGTGACCTGAGAGAAGCCATTGCGTGATAGGGAGCGAGTGGTGTTCAGACCTGGGATGCCGGCCAAGGCCGTCTCCAGAGGATAGGTGACCTGGCGTTCAATCTGCTCCGGAGTAAGGGCAGGTGCGATGGTATTGATCTGAACCTGGCGGTTGGTGATATCTGGTACAGCATCGACTGGCAGCTTGCTCAGTTGGAACAAGCCAAAGCAGGCAATCGAAGCAGCCAGAAACACCACGAGCCAACGGAACTTGACCGCTGCTTCAATGATGATCTTGAACATGGTGTATGAGTTCCCTTAGTGGCCGTGCTCGGCTTCGCCCTTGGCCAGTTCGGCTTTGAGCAGGAAGGCATTGGCGCCTACGAGGCGCTCACTACCTGTCAGGCCGTTAAGGATTTCGATTCGATTACCTGCACGACGACCAGCGAGTACCGGCGTAGCCTGGAAACCACCCTGGACGGCAACGAAGACAACACTTCTGCCATCAACGCTTTGGACCGCATCCGCCGGCACACTCATACCTTCAGCGGCACTATCGGCGATGATGACGGCCGAAACGGGGGAGCCGGCCGGTGGCAACTTCTCCGAAATTGGTTTGGCGCGAATGGTCGCGGTGCCTCCCTGCTGCATCACATTCGCAGCGGCGGCAATCACCTCAGCTTCGAAGCTTCCGCCCGGGCCAGTCACTTCCAGCTTCATTCCGGGCACCGCGAGAGTGGCCAGTGCTGGCGGTGCAGTGAATACGAGTTCATTCATGTCCGGATTGGAAACCTCCGCAACAAGCGTTCCAGCTGAGACGACACCACCGGGCGTCACTTGGACGTTGCCAACCACGCCAGCGACAGGACTGGAGATTGTCACCCGGCCGGAACTGTCCGGAGATCCACTGGCCGCTACCTGTGCACGTGCAGCACTAGCGGCGGCATCAGCGGCCAAAGAGCGCGCGCGCGAGGCCTCCAGCTCCTGGCGAGCCACTACGCCCTGCTCGACAAGAGACTTGTCGCGGCCGTAGGCCAGGCGAATGGCTTCGGCCTCCGCCGCAGCGGCAGTGGCGGCGGCTTTGAAGGTCGCAGCTTCTCCACTGACAATGATCACCAGGGGCTGGTTGCTCTTGACGGCTGTACCCGGCGCAACAAGCACGCGCTCAACGCGGCCGGTGACCGTTGAGGCGATGGCAGCACGCCCCCCGATGGCCGGCTCGACGCGACCTGCAAGGCGGGTCGATGCGCCACCGCCGCGGCCGACAGCCACCACGCCGATGCCAGATGCCTTGATCTGGTCAGGCGTCAGCTTGACTACACCTTCCTCGGACTCCTCTTCGCCATGTTCGCCATCACCATCACCTTCACTGTGCGCCTCGGCGGAGCCCGGCTTTGCGTCAGCTGCGTGATCGTCGTGACCATCATCCTTTCCAGCCGGCTTTTCTGCCTCCGTACCGGTGGATTTGGCATCCTCCTGCGCTCCGCCACTGCATGAGGTCAGCGCGCCGGTCATCATCAAGGTAGCCAGCAGCGTCGCTCCGATGAGCGTCTTGTTTCCGTACTTGTTCATTTTGCCTCCACAAACGGTGCGCGCCCTTCAAGGCGGGCGAGGTCGATTTCTGCTGCCACCCGGCTAAGACGGGCATCCACAGCACTGCCACGCGCAGCGATCAGGGTTGATCGCGTGCTGCGCAGCTCCAATTGCGATATACGACCTGCCTCAAATCCGATGCGGGCCAGCCGATAGGCTTCATCTGCGGCCTGTACGCTTTCATCCGCTGCTCGTGCGCGGCTGTTGGATGCCTTGAGACTCGCTACCGCTCCCAAACGGGCCGCCTCACTGTCACGCCTCTGAGCCTCCAGAACCGCTTCGGCAGCACGTTGTTCCGCATAGGCCGCCTGGATCGCACCGCGGTTACGATCGAATAGGGGGATCGAAAGGCTGATGCCCACGTTGTAAGCTTGGTCGCCCGCTTGGCGGAAGCGCGTCTGAGCCACGGATGCACTCAGTTGTGGCAACGCACGCTTGCGCTCAACATCGATAAGGCGGCCGGAGGCGTCCGCTTCGGCTTGGGCGATACGAACGGCAAGCGGGGCGGCCTCATTGTCAATTGGGTGAGAGGGCACTCGGTCAAGCAGGCTTTCGCCGATGTCGGTCAGCGGGCTGTCCACTAAGGACACCCCGGCTAGGCGAGCAAGCGCCGCATCCCGGTAGGCCTCGGCCTCATCTAGGCTGGCCTTTGCATTGGCGACCTCGCTCCGTGCCTGCACACCGCGCAGGTTGGGCTCACGTCCCTCGCTGACCATCGCAGCTACCGCCTTGGCGTCCTGTTCAATCAAGGCCAATGCCTCGCTGGCCAACTCATATCGGCGCAGCGCAGCCTCTGCTTCGGCGTATGTCGCAGCCAGGCGACCCGCTGCGTCACTGCGCATCAGATCACCCCGCAAGCCTGCAGCCCCAGCCTCCGCACGCGCGGCGCGCACTCGGGCCCCTCGTTGACCCCAAATCTCCAGCGGCTGGGAGAGGGTGACAATGCTGTCAGCGTTTAAGAAACCTTTGTAGGGACCAGTGCCGTAGGCGTTCTCCGCTTCGATGGAGACCGTCGGATTGGGCAGTGCCCGAGCCTGTTGTACCCGCGCCTCGGCTGCCTCAGCCAGCGCGACGCCTTGGACCGTCGCAGGCATCTGGTTCAAGCGAGAAAGCAACGATTCGTAAGATGGTGCAGTTTGAGCAGCTACATGCCCGGTTGGCACCAACGCCAGCAGAACAGCGACAGCCAACCCGGTCGCTGAAAGCGACCGACCCGTCAAAATCGACATAAAAACTCCCGTAAATTATCTGAGCGAACTACCCGCAAATGCGGGGCAGAGCCAGATCAGATACGGGGGGGGCGCATGGGTCCGTCGAGTCGGAGGGCGTAGACGTCCCCGTGCTCGGTACTGTGCAGCGAAATCCGGCCATCGGCGAACAGATCGTCGTGACCGGCAGCTGGGAGGCTTGCCGTTGAATGGTGGCAATGCCCATGGCCACAGGCATCGGCACTGGACGAATCCTTGCTCTTGCTCGACTCGGAGTCTGAATCACTTTGCAAGGCGTGCACATCGCCCACGCTGACCGTCGCTTCTTGCGCGCACGCCAATGCCTCGGCCACAGGCACGACCACGAACGCCGCCAAAAGCAGCAGCATCAGGTATATACGAATAGCAGGCAGAGAGCGACGCATTGGGAAAGGTTAGCAACCTCTTTTGGACGGATACAATTACATAAAAACACTACGGTGGCTGTGCTTGAACGCACCCTAGCCCCGTTCAGGTCGGGACCCAGGGAATCAACCCACAAGGATAACGGCCCATGTGAGGGCGACATTGCAAAGAGCCACGAACACCGCAGCCGACCCCATGTCCTTCGCACGACCAGCCAGCTCATGGATTTCTGGGCCATACCGTTCGATCACTGCCTCGATAGCGGAGTTCAGCAGCTCGAATGCCAAAACGAACAGTACGCTCCCCATGAGAAGCACTCGCTCTACCCCTGAGTTGCCGAAAAAGATAGCTGTAGGTAATGCCACTGCGGCCATAACAACTTCCAATCGAAACGACGATTCATGCAGCCAAGCTGATCTCAGCCCCTGGAGAGACCAGCGAAGCGCCTCAAAGACGCGCGCAATGCTCCGCGGACGATGACCGTACATATCTGCCACTTCGATGTTTCCTTCTTTTGGGCCCAAGAGACGCTCACGGGTCTTCCAACAGCGATACTCGCCGTGGTCGGCTATAGGCTGTGACCGGCGTTGCTGGTACAGCCTGAGAACAGATTTAGGCTCTCGTCTAGCACCGTCGTCCTAACCTGCATCAGGCCAAGCACAGAATGGAAGAGGTTGTCGTGGCTGGACGGCTGCTTTGATCGGTCCCGGACACATTGAAGGTCCAGGTTGTTGCTGCTCTTCATACCATCAGACATCCACATCACCATCGGCACCTTGATCTGAGTATCAGGGGCGATAGCGTAGGGGAGCCCGTGAAGATAGACGTTCGCCTCCCCTAATGACTCGCCGTGGTCGGAGACATAGATCAGCCCGGTATCGTGACTCTTGTCCTGTTCAAGCATGCGAATTGTCTTTGCAAGGAAGTCATCTGTCGCAAGGACCGCGTTGTCATACGCATTGACGATTTCACCGCGTGTGCACTTGCCCAAGTCTGCGTTTCGGCAGTCGGGAGTAAATTTCGTCAGATCTTCCGGGTATCGCTTGAAGTAGCTGGGTCCGTGGTTCCCCAGCTGATGTAGAACGACAACGACATCACCAGGGTTGTCCTCGATCGAGTCATGCAGACCTTGCAGCATAATCTCGTCACGGCATGCTTGGTCGCCGCACAGAACATCCTTGACCGGCACGCGATAGGATTCAAATGCCAGATCAGAGCAGACGCCCTTGCATCCAGTCTGGTTGTCACGCCATAGGGTCCTGACCCCGGCACGCTCCAAAACATGCAGAAGCGACTCCGAACCTTTGATCTTGTCTCGATCGTAGTCTCGCCTCCCGTACGCAGAGAACATACAGGGCACCGACACTTCGGTGTTTGACCCGCAGGCGGTCACGTCTGAGAAATTGACGACGTCCAACGCTGCCAACTGTGGCGTTGTCTGTCTGCCGTATCCATTCAAACCCCAGTTCTGCGCACGAACCGTCTCACCTACAACGATGACCAAGAAGTGGGGCTTCGCGCCTGGCGGATGAGGCGTCATCATGGCATCGGGGCCAACCACTTGGATCGGACCGCGCTCCGCACGGGTGTCTTCTCGCACAACCTTCGCAATGGAAGCGATGTAGTTTCCAGGGTTTGCAAGGTATCTGACTTGCTTGTGATTGCGTATGAGTGATGAGAGGTCGTCGAATGACGCAATTGCCGCGCCAACGATTACAACAACCGCCATGCCAAGTAGAAGCACTCTTGCAAGTATCGCCCGCGTCACATTGGAAGAACGTTGGAGCCTTACCATGCATACCGCGATAGCTGGCACGACGCCTTTAATTAGTACCGCAAGAAAGAAGCCCCAGGTCAGCAACTCTCCGGCTTCAGCGCCGTCGGTCTTCAGCACATTTCGTACCATGCTGGCGTCGAAGTAGACGCTGTAATTGTCTGAATAGTAGGCAGCAGTAGCGGACACGACGAGAAGCAATGCAAGAACCGGCTTCACCGTCCATCGAACGCATAGCAATCCGAGAATGAGCACATTCAAGGCAGTGAGGATCGCTCCCGTAGAGATAACAAGTAGCGCACGAGCTGCTCCGTCCGCACCACTCTTCGCAATTACTTCTGCGAAGAACGCGCTGTTGAGAAAGAACGTGAAGTACATCGCCACGATGATAATCAACGTGTTGACGCCCAGCTGCGGGCCGCAGATGGGCTTGCCAAGACGGCCCAGTGGATCTGAGCCTAGGCCCCCGCGCGAACTGCCTCGGTTGAATTCTGTTTTCACGTAATGCATTGGTGATTCCTTTTTATTGACCACCGCGCGCGCCCCTAGCGCACACGGCCGCCATTGCGCGTTCCTAGATGGAAAGCCATCCACACATATGCAACGCCTGACACCAGCGAAGGGGCCAGGACCGCGGTCCGCAGGTTTTGGGTCAGTGACAGCAGTGCAGCCGAGATCCACATGAAGAGACGCTTGTCTGGGTGCAGCTCCGCTCCCCGACGCGGGAACAGCGAGCTTCCGGTTGCCACCATTTGGGTGGCAACCAAGGCAAATCTCGGTTCGTCGACAGGCCCAAAATCGCGCACACCAAGAGATGCGCCGATGGCAAGCACGGAGGTTGCCATCAGTAGTGCCGCTCGATCGCGTGCAGTTCGGAGATTGGTAGATGTTGAGAAGGGCATTCAGGTCGCCTTCTTCAAGGCGGCGCAGTACTGGCCGGCGACTGCACGTGCAGCCACGCGTCGGCCGAGCGCACGGAGCGCCCAGCAACAAGATGTGTTCATGGAAAGACCTACACAAAGGTGATCGCAGAAGGACTGACAGGCGCGTTGCGCCTGTTATGCGATCAAAGCCTGGGAGGTCTAATCAGCGTGTCCGGGATGTGGGACGTCATGGGCTGTTCGTAGAACGTGTGCCCGCCTTCATTTCTTGCGGCTTCGGCACTGGTGAAACCGTTGGACGCCACAAAAGTGCTGCTGTGGTGGCAGTGACCGTGACCACAAGCGGCATGCGCCTTATCGGGGTGGCCATCGCCTGGCCCTGCCACTTCCTGGTGTGACTGCTCCTCAGAGAAGCAGACCGAAGCATCAACGACAGGCACGATGATCATCACTGCGAGCAGCAGTGCCAGAGCGTAGCGCTTGGCATGGATGACAATGGAAGGCACGTGTGGCTAGGACTGATACATTTGAGGCCGGAAAGATACCTTGGGTCCCGCTCATCAGCAAGCTGACGCTTATTCATCAATCTCGCGGGCTCGAGTGGCCTCTGCGAGTTAGGTGGCCAGGCAAAAGCTGGCGCGGGAAATTGACGGAATCCGGCATCCGAAGAACAGAAAGTTAACGTTTTGCCTGAGCTTCCGCACGGTCACGCAGATTGAGCTGCGACGGATTAGGTCGGGGGCCAGCTGCGCCACGTGACAGTGCCGGGTTCAAGCGCAGCCGCCAGAGTCCGAGCTCAGTCGGCCAAGCCTGGTCATGCAGCCGTCTTGCGCGCGTCGGCACCTGCCCGGCGGGCATCACCTAAAATCTCGAAGGCTTCCTTGATCACATACAGGCCGATCAGGGCGCCGATCACGAAATCCGGGTACGGGCTGGCCAGCCACCACACCAACAGACCGGCCAGGATCACCCCAACATTGGCGACCACATCGGCCCGCGTGAACAGCCACGTCGCTCGCAGATGCACTTCGCCGGACTTTAGCGG
The DNA here is from genome assembly GCF_000422305.1 of Luteimonas mephitis DSM 12574. Taxonomy (GTDB): domain Bacteria; phylum Pseudomonadota; class Gammaproteobacteria; order Xanthomonadales; family Xanthomonadaceae; genus Luteimonas; species Luteimonas mephitis. Next base: position 440,768 of record NZ_AULN01000014.1, read on the forward strand.
TGCCAGCATGCGCAGCACCGCCATATTGACCGCCAGCGACAGCAGGGCGGTGCCAATCATCCAGCCGCTGACCGGCTCGGCGCCGTACATCACCCGGCGGCCCACCTCAACCAACACGCCCACACCCAGCACAAGCAGCACGCTGCCGCTGACCCAAGCGGCATTGGCCTTGAAGCGCGCCGTGCGCCCGATAGCGACCAGGCCAATGGCATAGGCGGTGGCATCGGACAGCATGTCCAGAGCGTCGGCCAGCAGGCCAGTGGAATGGGCAATCCAGCCGGCGATGCCGCCGATCACGGCCATCGCCGCGTTCAACGCTAGGGCGATCCAGAGGACGCGCCGCTCCTGCGCATTCTTGGCCTCGTGGTGGCAGCCGCAATCACTCATCGGAACATCTCCAGTCGCAGGGAAGCCGGGCCCGGGCGGGTCGCTGGCATGACACAGCAGGTGAGTGTAAAGTCCGTAGCTACTACGGAGTCAAGCGTACTACGAATGAAAATCAGTGAGGCTGCCGACGCCAGTGGATGCCACCTGGAGACGATCCGCTATTACGAGCGGATCGGCCTGTTGCCGCGCCCGGGGCGCTCGGGCAATGGCTACCGGGTCTATGGCCCGGCCGACATCGAGCGGCTGCGCTTCATTGCGCGCGGCCGGGACCTAGGCTTCAGCCTGGAGGAGGTCCGCAGCCTGCTGCAGCTGGCCGGCGATGAGGAGCTTTCGTGCGGGGACGTGGACCGGCTGGCACGCAGCCATCTGACCGACGTGCGGGCGCGCATGGCCGACCTGGAGCGCATGGCCACCGAGTTGGAACGGGTGATTGCCAGTTGCCACGGTGGGCAGCGGGCTGAATGCACCATCCTGTCGACCCTGCGGCAGCCGGTCGCTGTGGAGGCCACGCGCCAGTGACCGAACTGGACCGCTACCTCGATGCAGCCACGCGCCAGAACACGGTGCGCAGCTATGCGTCGGCGCTGCGGCACTTCGAGGTTGAATGGCAAGGCCACCTCCCAGCGACACCGGACAGCGTGGCGCGGTACCTGGCCGCGTATGCGCAGACCCTAGCCGCCAGCACGCTTCGCCACCGGCTGGCCGCCATTGCCTCTTGGCACCGCGACCACGGCTTTGTCGACCCGACCCGGTCGCCGCTGGTGCGCAAGGTGCTCAAAGGCATCCAGACCCTGCACCCGGGCCAGGTCAAGCAAGCCGCGCCGCTGCAGATTCGGCGGCTGGTCGAGCTCGATGACTGGTTGGCTGCCGCGATCGCGGCGGCGCATGCCCGGGGCGACGGAGCGGCGGCGCTGCGCCATCAACGCGACCGAGCGTTGGTGCTGCTCGGATTCTGGCGGGGCTTCCGTGGCGATGAACTGCTGCGTCTGGACGTGGCCCATCTCACGCTGGTGCCGGGACAGGGGATGACCTGTTTCCTGCCGCGCAGCAAGGGCGACCGCCAGGCCGCCGGCGTCACCTACAAGGTGCCGGCGTTGTCGCGGTTGTGCCCGGTGGAGGCGACCCAGGTGTGGCTGCAGGCGGCCGACCTGCACGAAGGGCCGGTGTTTCGGGCGGTTAACCAATGGGGCCAGGTGAGCGCCGAGGGCCTGCATCCCAACAGCTTGGTGCGCCTGCTACGCGAGTTGCTGACCAGTGCCGGCTTTGCCGATGCGGGGCTCCACAGCAGCCATTCGTTGCGCCGCGGCTTTGCCAGCTGGGCCAACGACCAAGGCTGGGACATGAAGGCGCTGATGGAGTACGTGGGCTGGCGCGATGTGCAGTCGGCCATGCGCTATCTGGACGGGCGTGACCCCTTTGCCCGTGACCGCATTGAAGCAAGCCTGCCCAGTCCAACCGCGCCGGTACCGGCGATGGCACTGCCGGCGCCCGAGGGCAAACCGGCCTTGCAGCTGCGCCTGCGCATGGTGCTGACCCCGTTTGCCCGCACGGGCCGCGGCGCGGCCAAGGCCCGAGGCCGGATCGAAGAGATCTGCTTGGCCCCGTTCCAGGCTGTGCGCCTGAACACTGCCAGCAGCGAGTACCAGTTGACTGTTCCCACCGATCCCGACCGGGATCTGGATGAAATCCTGGCCACGTTGCTCGATGACATGCACCGCATGGCCGATACGCACCAGTGTTTCCTGGAAGCGTCTCTCAATACAGACGACGGCCGGCACTGGGATTGATCCCCTCATAACCTCCGGATCCAATGGCTACCCTTCACGAGACCGCCTACCCGCGACTGAAGCCTGATCCCACCGCCAAGGAACTGGAGGAGATCTATACCCCCACCGCCGCTGAGATTGCATTCGCCAAGCAGCTGACCACCCAGCCGGGACCGCAGCTGGCGGTACTGATTCATCTCAAGCTCTTCCAGCGCCTGGGTTACTTCACGGTGTTAGCCGAAGTGCCCGAGCGGATCCGGAAGCACATCGCCAAGGCCGCCCGACTCGGGCGCGTATTGGACACCGACCAGCTCGAACGTTACGACGCTTCCGGTAGCCAGCGCCGCCATATGCCGCAGCTTCGGCAGTTCATCGGGGTACATCCCCTGGACAAATCAGGCTTGGCCTGGCTGGACACGGTGGCCACCGGAGCAGCCCAGACCAAGCACACCATCCCGGACATCGTGAACGTCCTGCTCGAAGAGCTGGTGCACCACCGCTACGAACTGCCAGGCTTCCGCACCCTGGAGCTGGCCGCCATCGGCGCACGTGAGCGGGTCAATCTGGGCTACTACCGCAGCATCAGTCACGCGCTGACGCCTGCCACGCGCACGCTCATTGACGAATTGCTGCGCGCACCGGAAGGCTCCAGATTTACTGGCTGGCAATCGCTCAAGCGCGAGCCTGGCCGACCGACCAACAAGGAGGTCCGGTTCTATCTGCAGCACATCCGCATGCTGCAGCAGTTGGCCGAGCAGCTGCCTCCCATCGATGTGCCGGTGCCCAAGCTCAAGCAATTCCGTGCAATGGCTCGCGCCTATGACGCCAGCGAGTTAGCCGAACTGGCTCCGGACAAGCGCTATGCGTTGGCCACCATCTTCATTCGCGCCCAGCATGCCAAGACGCTGGATGACGCAGCCGAGCTGTTCATCAAGCAGGTGCGCGGGCTGGAGAACACGGCCCAGCAAAAGCTGCTGGCCTACCAGCTCGAACATGCCAAGCGGGCCGACTTCCTGATCGGCCAGCTCAAGGAAATCCTGCAGGCCTATCAGCTCGACGGCAGCGATAGTCAGCGCGTGGATGCCATCGATAACAGTCTGGAAGCGGAAGTGTCGACCTTGTTGGCCGAATGCGAAGAACATATGGCATACGCAGGAAAGAACTATCTGCCTTTCATGCTGCAACCCTACGGCGCGGTCAGGCCGCTGCTGTTCAATGGGCTGGAGCTGATGAACTTGCGGGCAACCAGCCACGATGCCGGCATGGAGCCGTTGATTGCAGCGGTGCTGTCGCTGCGCAACCAACGCCGTGAGCTGATCGAGGTCGCATCCCTCGGCCTGGACCCGGAAAAGGACTTCGATTGGATGTCCAAGCTCTGGCGTCAGCACGTGTTTGGCAAGCGGGCCAGCGCGGCAGGCGCCGGCTGGATGCACCGTAAGTACTTCGAGCTGGCCGTGCTGGTGCAGGTCAAGGACGAACTGAAGTCGGGAGATCTCTTCATCCCGAGCAGCGAACGATTTGACGACTACCGCGAGCAGCTGGTCGATGAAGCCACCTTGGCCCAGGAACTGGAAGCCTATGGCCAGGTGTCAGGCCTGCCCACCGACGCCGAGTCGTTCGTGGCAGGGTTGCGCGCACAATTGACCGGCCTGGCAGACGAGGTCGACTCGCGTTTCCCGGAGAACGTGCATGCAGACATCCTGGAGGGGCGCTTGGTGCTGCGGAAGGGGCAACGCGCCGAAGTCTCCAGCGCGATTACCACCGTGGATCGCCTCATCGCCGAACGGCTTCCAGAATCCAGCATCGTCGATGTCCTGATCGATGCCAGCCAATGGCTGGATCTGCACCGTTTTTTCCGCCCGATCGCCGGTACCGAGAGCCAAGTCGAAGATCTGCCCCGACGTGTGATCACCACGCTATTTTGCTATGGCTGCAACCTGGGGCCGACGCAGACGGCGCGGTCGATCAAGGGCTTCAGCCGGCGCCAGGTTGCTTGGCTGAACCTGAAATACGTGACCGAGGATGTGCTTGAGAAGGCCATCGTAGAGGTCATCAATACCTACAATAAATTCGACCTCCCGGGCTACTGGGGCAGCGGGAAAAGCGCCTCAGCAGATGGCACCAAATGGAGCGTCTACGAGGACAACCTGCTGTCGGAGTACCACATCCGCTACGGCGGCTACGGCGGCATCGGCTACTACCATGTGTCCGACAAATACGTGGCGCTGTTCAGCCACTTCATTCCCTGTGGCGTGCACGAGGGCATCTACATCCTCGACGGCCTGCTGGCCAATACTTCCGACATCCAGCCTGAGATCGTCCATGGCGACACGCAGGCCCAAAGCTACCCGGTCTTCGGTTTGGCCCACATGCTGGGCATCCAGCTGATGCCCAGGATACGAAACATCAAGGATCTGACATTCTTCCGGCCCGAACCTGGTAGGACCTATAAGAACATCCAGGCACTGTTCGGAGACAGCATCGACTGGCAACTGATCGCGACCCATCTCCACGACATGCTGCGGGTGGTGATCTCAATCCGATTGGGGAAGATCACCGCGTCCTCGATCCTGCGCCGGCTGGGCACCTACAGCCGGAAGAACAAGCTGTACTTCGCCTTCCGGGAAGTTGGCAAGGCCGTCCGAACGCTGTTCTTGCTGCGCTACATCGACGACAACGAGATTCGGAAAACGATCCATGCTGCGACCAACAAGAGCGAGGAGTACAACGGCTTCGTAAAATGGGTGTTCTTTGGCAGCCAGGGGATCATTGCTGAGAACGTCCAACACGAGCAGCGCAAGATCATCAAGTACAGCCAGCTGGTCGCCAACATGATCATCCTCCACAACGTAGAAGGCATGAGCCGGACCTTGGCTGAGATGCGGAAGGAGGGGATTGAACTGACCCCCGAGATCCTGGCCGGCCTGTCGCCGTATCGGACCAGCCACATCAATCGCTTCGGCGACTACCATCTCGACCTTGATAGGGAAGTGGCGCCGCTGAGCTATACAGCGAAAGTCCTTGAACAGGCCCCATAGACGGGGAGATCCGCTATCGGGATAAGGCAATTATCATTTCGTTTCAATTGCTTAGGCAGCTTTTGGCCCTGTACGTAACGATTCCCTGCCGACCCTCCGGTTCGAACGCTGAGTGTTGAGCGCGCTTGATTGTCCCCTGCACCCGCGCCCCCCCATTTGCCGCACTCTGATATCCCCAGTCTCAATGTCCGCAGGCGTAATTCCTCAGAAATCACGCCGACGCACTTTAAGAGCCCCAACTTCCACGCGGCCCTGAGTTCCAGACGACTGTTGCATGCGGCGAAGCCTCTTGGAAAAAGTAAAATTGTTCTGGCCGTCGGCTCTCGCTGCACACGGCTCCGAATGGTTAAACGTTCTTCCGGTAAAAAGCCTCTACACAGCTGTCAGTAACGAAGTCCGGGACACCCTGGGCCGGATCGAACACCGTCAGGTCAATCGCCAGCTCCGGTGGTGATCGCTGGATCTCCGGTTGCATCGATGTCAGGCACGCTCGCACTGCGCGCTCCGCTTGGTCAGGTGCTACGCCGAGCACAATCAGCAGGGAGACGTCGTTTTTATTCGCTTCGGGAGCGGTTTGGATCACGTAAGCCGACATGACGGGCCTTTGTCTCTTCAACGTTTGGGTCAACGCGGGAATCAGCCAAGAAGGCAGGTAGTCTGGGGCGCCAAACCACGCCCCCCCACCTGGCCATAGGTCTTTCCTGAGCTGAGCGATGTTCCCGGTCGTCAACAAGGACTCGACCTCCTCCGGATACAACACGGCGCCACCGTCATTCGGGTTGAGCATCAAGGTAGCCCCGCGGGTGACTTCGAGCAGTTCGCGCCCCGTGAATGTCACGACTCTCGCCGAACGGCCAGCAGCGGCGGCCGCCTTGGATTCAGACGTAAAGAACGGCAGCGCGTCGAAGCCATCAGGGTGCCTGAACTGAATCAGGCGGAACTTCGCCGAGTCGTCGGAGATCGGAACATGGGCGTACACCGTAGCCTCAAGCAGGAGTCGGAAGAATTCCTGATCCGCCTCTGGATTCCCACGAGCCCGCTCTAGGTGTTCCTCAAGTTCGCTTTCGCTGATCATGTCTGGATCCGTCTGGAGGCAGTAGTGCAACTCTATGGCACGGTTCCAAGCGTGGCCTAGTCATGGTCCGCGGCTGACGTCTTTCGGCTCGCCGATGACACCTTCTTACTCTGGGACGCTTGCACGTTCCGTCGGGCCATCTTTCTGGGGCTCGGCGCGGCCTTTTTGGCCTGGCGTAGGACCAACTCCAACTCGGCCGGCAAGTCGCGCAGCTGCGACAGTTGTCCTGCTAGCGCCTCAGCCTTGGCCTTCTGGATCTCAGCCTGACGCTGGGCCTCCATGGCTTTGGCGTTGCTTTGCTCCAGGGCCACAAAGTGCGCTTTCTGGGACGCTGCCTGTTCCTTTTGAAGGGCCGTGAGACGGCTTTGGAGCTCCCTGCTCTGCTGCCGGGCGCGATCGACTTCGGCATGAGCCCGGTCCTCGGTCGCTTGGACATGCTTCGCCAGCGTCTCCCGTTCAGCCTGGGCAGCGTCTTGGAGCGCCTGCAGGCGTCGCTCAGCTGCTTGTCGCGTGATCTCGGCGTTCGCAGCTTGCTCCAGCGCGAAGTCACGCTGCTGAGTCAATTCAGCAGCTTGGCCTTCCATCTGGCTGACCAAACGGTTGAGCTCGGCCGCTTGGGTGGAAGCTACGCGTTCAGCTTGGGAGGCGACCTCGACCTTGTCGCGTAGGGCGGTGGCTTCAAGGGCGAAGGATTCGCGTTCGGCCTGAAGCGCGGTCTGTCCCTCTTGAAGGGCCGCGCGCTCCGCCTCGAGTACCTCCTTGGCGTTGGCTTGGGCATGCTCCAGCGCCAGGCGCCATAGCTCACCCGCGGCTTTCGCCACGGCGTCTGGGGCTTGCGGGAGCGAAAGACTCGCCTGCTGTACCTCCAGTCGCTGACCGAGCCCCTTCCACCAGGTCTCTAGCCAACGGGTCACGGTGTTCGGAGAGCCGGTGCCCAAGTGGGCGCGGATGCGTTCGACGGTCGGCCGCTCGCCGGCACCAACGATCTCGTCAGCAGCGGTGTGGACGTCGGATTCGGTGATGCCTCGGGCCATGAGTGTGTCTCCTACGCGGGCGCCCTACTCTGTTGACTCCCTACTGGTGATAAGTGATGATTATCGTGGGTAGACGGTCGGTAGCGTAGTGCACACTACATACTATGAATGATAATCACGCACTTCCGATCCTCGTGCAACCGGCCTCTGGCATGGCCCTCCCCGACCAGCTCGCCCAACAGGCTGCCGATGCCGTGCGCGAGTTGCTGGCCGAAGCGGCCGCCGAGAACACCACTCGCAGCTACGCCACGGCCCTGCGCTACTGGGCGGGCTGGCATGCAGCGCGCTACGGCGTCGAACTGGTACTCCCTGTTTCGGAAGCGGCCGTGTTGCAGTTCGTGGTCGACCATGTCCACCGACGAGCTGCCGATGGCGACCTGGCCTGGGAACTACCGCCGGCCGTCGATCAGGCACTCGTGACGGCCGGCCTCAAAGCCAAACCTGGTCCTTGGACCCTGGCCACTGTCCGGCATCGGGTCGCGGTCCTGTCGACCGCGCACCGGCTCAAGCAAGTAGCCAATCCTTGCGAGCAGCCTGCCGTCCGGACCGTGCTGAGCCGCGCGGCCCGGGCGGCCGTCAAACGTGGGGAGCGACCACGTAAAAAGACCGCCATCACCCTGCCCGAGCTCGAACGGATGCTGGCCACCTGCGACGACAGTCTCATGGGTCTGCGCGACCGCGCCCTACTCTGCTTTGCCTTTGCCAGCGGCGGGCGGCGGCGAAGCGAGGTCGCCGCGGCGGATCTGCGCGATCTGAAAAGACTCGGCGACCAGGGCTACATCTACCGGCTCGAGCACAGCAAGACCCAGCAAGCTGGCGTGACGGCCAACTCGACGCCGGACAAGCCGGTGCTCGATCGCGCCGCGCTGGCGTTGGAGGACTGGCTGGACGCGTCTGGGATTACCGAAGGCGCGATCTTCCGGCGGCTGTGGAAGGATCGTGTGGGCCCTGCCCTCTCCCCAGCCGCCGTTGGTGAGATCGTGCAGAGGCGTGCCCGTCAGGCGGGCTTGGAGGGGGATTTTGGAGGACACAGCCTCAGGTCGGGGTTCGTGACCGAAGCCAGCCGCCAGGGGGTGTCGCTGCCTGCGATCATGCAGTTGACGGAGCATCGGGCGGTGTCAAGTGTGATCGGCTACTTCCAGACGGGCGGTGCCACGGCGAATCCCGCTGCGCGTCTTCTGGAGGACTAGGCATTGCTGGGCATCCAATTCGGTCTTTCCTTAGCCGCAAACAACCCCAAGCTGTCGGTCGCATTACAAGTCGCAGCCCTTCCGACACTAGATCTAGTGGGGAATTTCCCAGTCGCCCCTTGAAATTGTGATCTATGCCCCCATATTGATGTGGTCTCCATCTATGAGACGGGGAACCTGAACACTGGTGCCGTTTCCACTGAAGTCCAGCACACAGACCGCCTAGGGGGCCTATATGACCATGATCGTCGAGCAGGGAGAGGACGATCCGCACGACCTGGCGGGCAGCACGCCGAGTGCTGCCCGGCCTGATTCCCCATTCCGCATCCTGAGCCTGTCCGGCGGTGGCTACCGCGGGCTCTTCACCGCCCGCATCCTCGCCGACCTCGAAGAGCGCATCGATGCGCGGATCGCGACCCGCTTCGACCTGATCGCCGGCACTTCGATTGGCGGCATCCTGGCCTTGGCGTTGGCCTTGGAAGTACCGGCCAAGCAGATGGTGGCGCTGTTCGAGGAACGCGGCGACGAGATCTTCAAGAAGCGCTGGTCGTTCCTCAGCTACTTGCGCTCCCCTTACACACAAGCATCTCTCGCCAAGCTCCTCGAGTCTAACACGCTGTTCGGCCAGCGCACCCTTGGCGCATGCGCGCATCGCGTCATCGTCCCGGCGATCAATCACACCACCGGACGCCCGGTCTTGTTCAAGACGCCGCACCACCCGGATTTCTCCGCGGACTACAAGCACCGGCTGGTCGACGTCGCGCTGGCCACCAGCGCCGCTCCCGGATTCTTCCCGCGCCACGTCTTCAACAACTGCCAGTACGTCGACGGCGGGCTGTTCGCCAACGCTCCGGGCTTGCTGGCGCTGCATGAAGCCGAGCACTTCCTTGGGCAGCCGCGCCAGAACCTCCACGTCATGGCGGTCGGCACCATGTCGGCGAAGTTCACCGTCGACCCGCATCGCAACCGCAATGGCGGTGCGCTGGACTGGGGCGGCTGGATGCCGGCCAACATGCCCAAGCGCCTGTTCGGGGTTTCCATCTCAGCGCAGGAAACGCTGGTTCACCACTTGCTGGGCCATGCGATCGCGCCCGGCCAGTACCACCACCTCGACGAAGACCTGACCGACGAACGAGCCCGCGCCGTGGCGTTGGACAAGACCGACCGGGCCGCTCGGGAAATCCTGCTCGGCTCCGCGGCGGAATGCGCCAAGCGCGCGCTCGGTAACGCGTCGATCCTGGCGCTGCTGGATCGCCCGGCGCCGACACCGACCTTCCACTACGGCGAACACGCCAATCCTGCTCAAGGAGCATGATCATGTTGAAGTTGCACAAGCTGTTTCTCAACGCCGGCCATGCCCTGAGCTTCGACGAGGTCATCGAGCCGACCAAGACCCAGTGGCAAACCCTGGTCCACGCGAAGAACGATATCCGCGACCACCTGCGGGCGAGCCTGCGCGCCGCATCGACCCAGTTGCTGGGCATGGACCGACAGATCGGCCCGCGCTTCCGCAGCCAGGGCTCCTGCGTCTACCGCACGCTGATCCAGCCGGCGCACTCCGGACAGGAGATGGACTGGGACTTCGGCGTCTACCTGCCGGTGGAGATCATGGACGCGCGTCCGAAGACGGCTGCCAAGACCTACTTCAACATCGTCGAAGCAGCGCTGGACGAGCTGTGCAGGAAGCGCGGCTGGTCGCTGGACCGCAGCAAGACGAGCTGCGTCAGGGTCAAGATCGCGGCGTGGGCGCATATCGACGTGCCCCTCTACGCCGTACCGGCCAGCGAGTTCCACACGATCCAGGAACGCGCCCGCGCGAGCGGCCAGCTCTATGCCACGCGCGACAGCGTACGGCTGAGCGAAAGCGTGGACTTCGCCGAGATGCCGGAACCGTTCTGGCAGATGATTGAAGGCGTCCACCTAGCCACGCGCAATGGCGAATGGCTCAAGACCGATCCGGAGGAAGTCGCCCGCTGGTACAACGACCGCGTGGAGCAGCACGGCGAGCAGCTGCGCCGAGTCTGCCGCTACGTGAAGGGCTGGCGCGACTACTACTGGCCCAACTGCGATGGCCCCAGCTCGGTCTCGCTGATGATCCTGGTGGCGCGGAACTTCGTCCCGCGCCTGCGCCGCGACGACCTCGCGCTCGAGGATGCCGCCCGCGCCATCTACGAGAGCATCGGGCACGACATCTATGAGCCGGGGATCGATGGCGGCAACACCGACTTCAACCGGCTCGACGCCACCCAGCGCAAGGTGGCCAAGGCCCACGCGAAGGATCTCCTGGACCAGGTGTGGAACTCGCGCCACTACGCCAGCCTGAACCTGGCGCCGGACGCGATCCGCAACATGCGTGGCGAGTTCGGCAGCCGCATCGCCAACGACACCAGCTTCATCGAAGTCGACGACAGCGCCGACCAGGTCCGCCGGTCGTCGGCCGCGGCCGTGGCCCCGCCGCTGGTGGGCTCGAACCAGTCGGGGTGACATGCCCGCGTCGCGGCTCGCGCTGGGGCTGACGAAACTGGGCGAGCTCGGCTTCAAGCCGATCAAGCGCCCAGGTTCGGCGCGCTGCTTCGTCGGCGAGTTGCAGTGCGCCAAGGGTCCGGTCAAGGTCCGGCTCGAGATCTCGGACTGGGATTTCACGATCTACCCCACGCTCGTCATCCTCGAGCACCCGGCGTTCCTGCCCGCGCTGACTCCGCACGTGTCCGGCGACGGGGTGCAGTGCTATTTCATGCAGGGACGCGTCGTACTCGACCGCTATCGTCCCGACCACGCGATCTGGCAGTGCATCGAACAGGCGCAGCGGGAGCTTGATCGACTCAGCGGGAGCACGACGTATCGCGAACGCGAGTTCGAACAGGAATTCGGCGCGAACTGGGAGATCGGCCAGCGCCCCCTGCCTGCTCCGGTGCTGCTCGCCGAGGCCACCGGCGACGGCGCCGTGCCTTGTTTTGGCATCACCGTTGACGACGGTCTCTATGTCATCGCCGCCAGCGACGAAGCGCAGGTCAAGGCGCTGGCCCAGGCCCGCGGCTGGCCAGCGCCCAGGCGCATGAAGGTCGGGACCTATATCGTCCGCAGCACCCGGTCACCGACGTTGCCGGGCACGCTGCCCGCGACGATTGCCGACATGTTCGCCTGGATCAAGTCGTGGGATCCGACGGCCATGGAGCGCATCCATGCCGTGCTCGGGCAACGCGAGTGGCTGGGATTCAAGGCGGTCCAGTTCCTAATCGACAGTCCGGCCGGCTGGTTCGGATTCTTCTTCGACCTGAACTCCAACCGCACGCTGATGCACCAGCGCAAGCCATCGGGGTATCGGCAGCACTTGTACGGCAAGGGGCACGAACTTCCGATTACGCGGGTCAGTGTCAGGCAGATCAGCCCGGACTTCATCCACAGCCGCAACCTGCAATTCCCGTCGCTGAAGGACCGGCGGATCACGCTGGTCGGTTGCGGCGCGATCGGCGGCTACCTCGCGCAGGCGCTGGTGAAGCTGGGTGCGGGATCGGGCACCGGCTCGCTGACTCTGATCGATCCGGACGAGCTCGGTCCCGGCAACCTGGGCCGGCACTTCCTCGGCATGGACAGCCTGTACAAACCCAAGGCGGTCGCGCTGCGGGAGACACTGATCCGGCAGTTTCCCCACACCAGGATCGTCGCCGAGCCGCGGCGGGCGGCCTACCCTTCCGACATCGCCGGCGACCTCGTCATCGACGCGACCGGCGAGGAGGCGGTGAGCGAGGCGATCAATGCGAACCGCCGCACTAAGTCCGGCACCGAGGGCGTGCCGGTCCTGCACACGTGGATCGTCGGCAACGGCGAGTGTGTCCAGGCGCTGTGGGTAGATCAGCGCAAATATGCTTGTTTCCGCTGCATGCGCCGGAACGACGACCCTAGGCGATCGCAGCGATTCCCTGTCATCGATCATGATCCGGAGACAAGGGTCGTCGGCTGCACCGCTTACACCCCGTATGCCGTTTCCGCGCCGATGTCTTCTTCCGCCCTTGCTATCGACATGGTCATCGACTGGCTCAAGGGCGACGTCTCGCCGCGCTTTCGGAGCCGCTACATCGAAGGCGCTGGCGCCAGGAAGATCAAGAACCAGAATGTCTCGCCGCTCGAGGGATGCCCGGGATGCTCAGTCCCCTCATCCTGAGGCGACCCGAAGATGACGGCTTCGTCCTGATCGAAGAACGGGTGCTCCAGGTGCTCGGCCGGCACCGTCAACTCCGCCAAGGCGCGCCCGAAGCCGGCGGCATCCTGCTGGGGTACCGGCGCGGTTCCCACCTGCACGTGACCGAGGCCAGCGCGCCGGTGGCTCCTGACCATGCAAGCAGGACCCGTTTCTTTCGTTCCGCCGCGCCGCACCAGCAGGCCGCACTCACGCGATGGCGCGAAAGTGGCGGGACCATGGACTACTTGGGCGAGTGGCATACCCACCCAGAACATAGCCCCTCGCCGTCGACGATCGATATGGTTGGATGGCAACGCATCTGCAGCAAGCGCAAAACGCCGATGCTCTTCGTAATTGCCGGCACCCAGGATCGTCTTTGGATCGGTGTCGGCACCACAACCGGGCTGCGTTCGATGGCCGAACTGACGTAGTGGTGGGCGTCGCCATGATTGCCGGCATGCTCTCCCGTCGTCCGGCGTCGACAGTACTCCCAGGGCCCATGTAATCTCGACCGATGAATAAGTTGTGCCCGGACGAAATTTTCGACCTGCTTGGGCAGGTGCAATCGCATGCGACGCATGCGTTCTCCGGCCTTGGCTTGATCTTCTATTCTTCGCTGGCCGACCTTCCTATCGTCGCGCTCGGCGATCAAGCGCTATTCCCGCAAACGCTACCCGTCGCCGATCGACGGACGCTGGCGTCACTGCTGGCGGAGATCTCAACGTTTACCTCGCCGTGGCACGACGGGTTTCACCTCATCGATGCCAGCTCGTTCGCGCTAACGCATATCTCGCAGTTCCTGTCTCCGCCCGTGGAGTTTCTCCGCCAGTCGAATTCCCAAGGCTTGCCGCTAGGCGCGAGGCATATGGCGGCGATGGCGGGCTCCAGGATTGCATCGGTTTCCTATACAGCTCTGCTGAGCAACAAGGGCGCCCCCGCTGTATTTCAGCAAGGGCGCGCGCTGGGTGGAGAGGTGCAAGCCTAATGGCAAGCCTGACGTTAACCGGCGTGGAATTGTCGCGGTTGACGAAGGTATTCGCCGTGACCGCGCTGGTGCTGACCGCCGCCATCTCTTTATTCCGATGGGGGTGCCTCGGCCATCCCTTCGGTCAGGCGGTTCTGCAGTCTGTCTTCCTGGCTATCACTCTGACAGGCCTGTTGTTTGCGGGCTTTTACAGATTCGGATGGCGACTTGGACCATTGGCGAGATGGATGGGGCGGCCGGACCTTCGTGGCGTGTGGCTCGGCCATCTTGCGTCGAGCTACTTCAAGGATGGACAGCCGATCCCAATCGTATTCGTCATCCGCCAGACCTATCTGGACATCTCGATCTGCAGCTATACGGAGAAACAGCGCGGCCAATCGACCTTTGAGGCGCTGATCCAGAACAACCGTCACGCAATTACCGTATTGGCCTATATCTACGAATTAGATAGGCACTACGCGGGTGCGCAGGAACGGGTCAAAGGGACCGGAGAAGTCGAACTGCTGGGCGGTGACAGGCTGCGAGGCTTCTATTGGACCAACTCCCCGACACACGGGTCGATCAGCCTGCAACGGAAGGCGACTGAATGCGATGGCGTCCAGAGTTTCGAAGATGCGCTACGGAAATGGCCGTCACCCGAATGGCCGCCACCCGGAGCAACCAATTAGCTCTTAGCAATCTTTTTTTGAACGCTATAGAAGCAGACCTGTCGGTTAGCCACACCCTAACTCCGATAGATATTCCTATTCGAGTTAGTTGCGCTCCATGACTGTACAGCCACAACCTTGATGATGAGCGCTGGATCGCACGCGCGCTCACATGAGGTGTTGAAACCCTTTCCATTCGCTAGTCTAGTCATTAGAAGGATGCTCACAGCATGACTGCAAAAGTGTTCATCGACGCGAACAAGTTCCTGCAGTTCGGGAAGAACTTCGACAAGTCGGAGGCACTGGTGCTAAAAGAGCTGGTGGATTCAGAATTGATCCGAGTGGTTACCACCGACCTCACCATCATTGAGATCGCCAAGCGGTGGGCCAAAAAGGATCTCGAAGCGCTGGAGCCACTGTTCAAAGACGACTTTAAAGGACGTGCAGAAGAACACTTGGGCATCAACCTACCTGCCCTGACCAGGGAAGAGGTTTGGCAGAAGATCTTCGGTGAGTACCACAAACGTCTGAATCAGAAGTTCGTTCTTGAATTCAAGACGAAGCCTCTGACCATCAATGATGTCCCTCCCCTTTCGGTGTTGAACGACTACACCCATGGCAAAGGGGTGTTCTCAGAATCATCTAAAAAGGACCAGTTCCCAGACGCCTTCATTTTTGCGGCGGTTGCGTCAGCGGCTAGCGAAGATCAGCCAATTGCCTTCATCACCGCAGACAAGGACTTCTCCAAGGCCATAGATCAAGCGGACCACATCACTGAACTAAGCACCTTCCAAGAGTTGATGGTCCATCTCAACATTGAAGAAGTGTCTGAAGCTGACAAGGAAATTCTGGATGAATTCTTAGAGGCGTTTGAGGCCAAGACATCTGAAGAACTAGTTCAATACATAGTGCATGCAGAAGACGTAGAAGATGCGGAGCTTGAAATTTTGGAAGTCTATGATCAAGAAATTAGAATCGAGACTGCCTATCGCGTTACCAGTGAGGACAATTCCTTTCTGCTGTACGGCCATGTGACTTGCAAAGCGCGGGTCGCCTTTTCCCACTGGGATTGGGACAACGCAATTTGGGACAGCGAGGACAAGAGGCTTGTTCCTTGGGGAGAGAAAGTAAGCGGAGTGCGGGTTGTGGGGATAGTGGGCGTTCCTTTTGCTTACGCCATTGAATTGGCCGCAGACAAATCTAGTTGCGAAGTCTTGTCCGCAAGCGTGCGCGGAAATGGTTACATCACGGCTGAGCTTTACGGTGGCGTGTTTGATTGAGGCTGTCAGAACTGTTTGCGCAACGGATGCCGACGCTGTTCGCGCCGTCGATCACTTCGCCTGTGTGATGCGGCGGGTACAGTCACCTACGAATTCAAGCCTGCTCAGCAGACGATGCCCCTAGATCCTTTATGGCGGATGTATAAAGAGCCCAGTTTGCTTTTTGGCGTTCGCTAAGGGTGACGGGTGATTGCATGCCCACCCTGCCCCCGATAAATCCATCTAATCAGCTCGCCAGCGTTTGCTGCCGACGAGAATCGGACTTTTGCGCCCCTCCTACGCCTTTTCGCGCATCGTGCCTTGGAACTCGCTCATTTTGATCCGTGAACTTGGGGCATATCGGCTGCACAGCCGACCTATCTGGTCCCGATCCTCATCCGAAGCCAGCGGACCAATCGTCACGACAGCTTTTTGCAGTGCTTCCGGGGCGATCTTCAGGTCAATGTGTGGTGACAACGCACCTTGCCGGTGCCACAGCGGATCGTGCACCAGGTCGTAGTAGCGTGCGCCGTACTCTTGGGGATTGGCCGTGCTGCGTGGCCCACGCAGAGTAGTCAAGACGAAACGGTGCTCTCGCTGGAACTCCCATCTGTTCCATTTGTATTTGGCAAGCTCCGCAGGGTGGCCGTCGATCACAATGTTATCCCCATCATTCCTGACATGCTGCTTATATGCTTCCGCGACGTCTTCGACATAACAAACTTCCTTGAGGAAGCGGCCACGGTCGATTACAGGAAGGAGCAAGTAGCCATCACCGAATACCTCGTCCAACGAGAACGGCGCTTCGGCGTTGTCGAACTGCCACTTGGCGTCTGTACCAGGAACTTGGTGGTGTGCATTCAGCAAATTCCACTCAAAGGGATCGTCAGGGAGTGAAATTCGGACACCGCGCATGCGGTTTCCATACATGCTCCATTGCACAATATCTTCTGCATCCTGCTTGACCCAGCAACTAGCGAACAGTTGTGCCCCGAAGTCGATTCCCGCAACCGTTTGAGCCTCGATCACGTCGTCGAATAGATCAAGCCTAGTAGAACGCAATCGACCGGAACGGAGTATCGCTTTAAGGGCGGCGACGCTCGTGTAGTGATGAATCACCTATCTGGCTCCATTTCTTGGCATATAGGCCATTTTCGCATCGCGGCCTACAGTAGGCGGCAATCGCATCTTCGCTGACGTCATGTGGCTCTGACGATCTAGAGTTTTACGGGCTTAAGTTGAGCGATCCGCTTAGGATCGGAAGGCGCCCTTTTCTACCTCCGATAACCAGCCAATATCGCCGTGCATCGTTGCACCTGTGTCGCCCGGAGCAGTGCTCTCGCACTAGGGATCCCCCTCCCGATAGATGGAGTGAGAGTCTGGAAAGAGGTCCATCTCGGGAGTTGTGGCCTCAAGGATCCGGCTCGCCTCCTCCGCCCGGCGTTGCGCCTCGACCGGATCTCGGCGCACGGGCTCCCGAGTTCGCAGAGAGGCTGTCTCCTGCACGATCGGAATGGATGTCACTTCCACTACGGCAGGCGGAGGTCGCGTAGGGGACGCTGGCGCATGGCCTGTTTCGGGCACCGAGCGGGTTTGAGAAGCCTTATTCTGGATTGAACGAGTGGAACACTGCCAGAGAACGATGGCGGCCAGGACCACGAGCGAGATCAAGGCCCTAGTTCCATCCTGGCTCTCACGCTTGGCGCTTCCCGATCGCACTCTGACCGGCGCGGGACGAGCCGGAGGGCCAGAGAGGGGCCAGTCAAGCCCGCTGCGGGCCGACGCGGCACTGGCTTGGCCAGCAGCGGGAACCGAGTATTCCGGCAGCATTTTGCGAAGCTCGTCGCCATCGATGAGCTGCAACCGTGACTCTTTCCTGGCGGTCGCGATGGCATGGGGCGTGAACTCGCCGGTATTGACGACGATTGCATGGTCCGCCTTCTCGGTCAGCAGCACGCCGAGCAGCTCGTGACCGACGTTATGCGTTACCTGTCGTGCGTTTTCCCGCTTGCACTGCACGATGGTGTATTTGCCATCGCGGTACATCTTCAGGTCGATCCCGCCATCGAAGCGGTTTCGACCGCCACCGGTGCCGCAGTGCTCGACGGCATAGCCTTGGCGCCGGTAATAGTCCGCAACGACGCGCTCGAACTCCAATGGGTCGAGAGTCGCCAGGCGATCGTAACGACGATTTAGAACCGCGCGACTGCCCCAGCGCCCGCCTCGGGAAGAATCCATGACGCGTCAGGGCTCCAGCGAATCGGGCCAGAGAAAGTAAGGACCGAATCGCTGGCTCATCCTGAACTCACCGCCGGCGGCCTTTCCGGCCTCGGTCAGATAGTGCTTGTCGTCCTTGATCTCTAGAAGCTCGGTAGCGACTAGCTTCTCAAGCAACTCGGCCGTCTTCATCCCATGCTTTCGGGCCAGCTTGGATGAAGTCAGCTTGCCTCCATCACCGGTATCCTCCTGCCCGGCATCCTGCTCAGCATCAGCCGGCTCCTCAGGCGCAGTGACTCGCTCCATGGAAATCCGGACCTCATCGCTGATGCGGATGATGCGCTGCGCCTCTTCGTACGCATCGCGATACAGTTCGGCGTCGTCCTGGCGGCGAATCAGGATTCCCATCTCGTTGTTGTTGACCTGGCTGAACTCGTAGAGATTCAAGCTGGTGACGATGCACAGCTCCTCGTTGAGATAGCACTTGGCATGCAGGTTCTTGCAGAAACTGGTCCGGATGTAGGTCTGTTCCCGCAGCCATGTGATCTCCGCAGGTTGCAGCTCGCTCTTTCCGTAGACGATCCGAACGTCGATCTTGAGCCGGTTCTTGTCAGCCAGCAGCTCCTTCACCCGGTCATTGAGCTTGAGGTAAGGGCTGATGAGGATAAGACGGTCCTTCGCGTCCTTGATGAGCTCTTCAAGAAAGTAGTTGGTCGCGCTGGTGTTGAGGAACTTGGCCAACGAAATTGACTCCTTGTGTCAATAACAATGCGAATGGCTTGCACTACTCATCGAAGTAGTCACTGTCGATCTTCGGAAGGCGAATGTTCTGCGACGACACACCCACCTCGTGATCCATCATGAGACTAGCGAGCGTTGCACCATCCACAAGCACGATCCGCTCGACCGATCGAGCGAACTCAACCGCCTGTGCGGTAAAGCTCGAAGTCGTAAGGAACACGCCCTTGTTTGCCCGCTGTCCCGCCAAGGCACCATAGAAGCCTTGGATCTCCGGCCGCCCCACTACGCCCTGCCAGCGTTTAGCCTGTACGTATACGTTTTCGAGTCCCAGCCGATCTAGGGAAATCACCCCATCAATTCCGCCATCCCCGCTCCCCCCGACCCGCTGCAGGTCGCTGCGGCTGGTGCCGTATCCGAGTTTGTGTAGCAGGTCGAGGACGACGCTCTCGAAGTATTTTGGTGAAACCTGAAGGAGAAGATCGAGGAGCTCGGAACTGACGGACGCGCGGATCTCAGCCAGCGCCGTCTGCAAGCGATCGTCAGGGCTCTGCACGTTGTCCGGCAGTCCGTCGGCTTCGTCAGGACCAAGGGTGCTTGGTACGTCGGGCTTCAGCTTCACATCCAGATAGTTCCGCGCCAGCGCTTCCACCTGGTGCGCCGAAAGCGGTGCCGGATTGTCGTTAATGAACTTGCGCCCTGCGTCGGTCAGGCACCAGATCCCGTGCTTGGGACTGGCCGAATGCCCTGCACGCTTGAGACGGTCATGTGCCCATCCCGCACGATTCTTGTATGTCGCCTGCCCCGTCGGCAGGGAAACCGCGCGATCGGCTTCCGTCAGCCCTAGTGAATCCGCTGCTGCCTCGTGTGCTTGCCGGGCTTGAACCCCCTCCGGTCGAGTGGCGAGGAAGCGGAGGATCGGCTCGATGAATTGATCGTAGGTGGGTACGGTCATTTGGATCTCCTGGATCATGCGCCGGAAAAGCGGCCTCTGTCTTCCTGCGCATGCCCCAGAGCGGACAGCATTTCCAGCAGCTTTGGAAGCCGCTTCTTCCACGGCCCGCGGGCAGTGAACCTGGCTGCGATCTCATCGACCGAGAGCGAAACCGGGCTGGCAGCCAGAACATCGGCCACGGCGCGCACCTGGGCAACGGCGTCCTTGGGCCAGGGCTGGGGCTTGGCCTGCGGGATCATCGCCGGTACACCTTCGTCACCTTCTCCGGATGCGGTCTCAATGGCCTGCTGCTCCGGGATGTGCGCTTCCGGATTCTGGTACTCCGGGCGCAACCAGCGAACGTGGCCGCGCGCCTCCTCGGCGGCGCGCTCTGCGTTCAGGGCGAGGAGGCGTTCAAGTACGGCCTCGTCGAAGGCTCGGCCACTGTCGTCGCGGGATTGCCCGTCATCCGGTGCGTCGTTTCCGTGAGCGACGCGCAGCAGTGACAGCAGGTCACCCCAGCCATAGGCGTACAGGACGGCCTCGTCGAGCTCGTCGTGCAGCTGCCGCAGCACGGACACCAGGCCCTGTTCGTGGATGGCGCGCTCCTTGGCGGTCAGCGGCTCGCCGCTACGCAGCTTCTCCAACACGTTGTACATGCCAGTCAAGGTCAGGCCGGGATGCTCGGCCTGCCGGCGTTTGCGGTGGGCGTCGAGCTGCTCGGCAAGGGCGCAAATCCGGGGGGAGGGGTACTCGCCGAAGGATCGCGTCTCGCCCGTGCTGCCGTCGGCGCCGACTATAGCCATGCCGATGGGGCCGCCGAACTTGTCGGCGCTATCGAGGTCTGGGAACGTGAATGTCTCGAAGCAGCGCGTCTTGTTGTAGCGAGGATCATTGCCAACGCCCAGACGACCGCCCGTAGCTAACGCCCAAACCGCGTGGACTGTGCTGGAGAGAATGCCAAGAACCTCCCCACGTGGAACTGCGATGGTGACCAGAGAGCTATCCGGCGTCTTTTCGATCGGCAAGAAGCTGAAAAAGCGGTGCTTGGACGTCTCCAATGTCGCGATGTAACGATCAAGACCTGCCGTAGCGGCACGGAACTGCTGCCGAGGGTGGCCGATGACCCACCAGCGCTCACGGAAGACGGTGTTTCGGTTGTGATCACGCTCCGGCTTCGCGCGCTCCAGAAGATGCTGGTACGCCGCTGGAAACTTTGCGCGCACCTCATCTGCGTCGAGTCCGTAGAAGTCGATAACGAAGATGTTTCGCGACGTCTGCGAGAGATCCCGCCCGTTGATGTATGGGCGGATGTGCCGTTCGAGCCCAGGCACGGATCCGAGTCCCAACGAGCGCGCGCGAGCCTCATCGATCTGGAACGCGGAGCCAATGGTCTTCATTCCCACCGAGCAGAGGCCCTGGTTCGCGCGGAGTGGCAAAGCCTGCGTAGCATCCACCCCAATAGTCAGGTCGGCGTTTATACGTCCCGCTTTGGCAAAGATACCAGCTACCAGGTCGTCGCTCCCGCTTGCCCCATCGTCAAATTCGCTAGTGACCGTCCTGAGCCTTCCGGACCGACGGCCACCCTCGCCTACAGTCATTGCGATTCGCACGGCAGCGCCGTCGGCGGAGTCAACCCATGGATGGTCTGGAATCGCATCAACGAGTGAAAGCGGCGGATCGCCTTCCAGGTGGATCTCGACCGCGCGACGCACGTAGGCTTGGCGCAGGCTGTTGGTCGTGATGAAGCCAAACCGTTGGATCGCGCCTCTACGAGCGAGAAGCGCCGCGTGGTGCCACCAGCGCATCACAAAATCGGTTGCTTGGGGAAGCTCAGGCCATGCCTCCTGGAGCGCATCCACGTATCCGTCGCCCAGCGCATCGCGCATGCGTTTCGAGCCTATGAACGGCGGATTCCCTACGATGAAGTCCGCCTCCGGCCACGCCGCTTTCCTCGGATTGAGATATCGCTCTACCGGCCTTCTCGCATCCTCGTCCGGTACCAGCTGCCCGGTGACCGGCGATACCTTCATCGTCTCCCCATCCCACCGCGTCACCGGTACGCCGTGCTCATCGACCACGAACTCCGCGCCGTCGTGAGCCAGCACCGCATCCCGGTTCTCGATGTTGCGGAAGTCCCGGATCACCGGCTGCGGCGGATGCACGTCACCACGCGTCCGGTAATGCCACTGCAGGTAGCCGATCCACAGCACCACCTCGGCAATCGCGGCGGCGCGCGGATTGAGTTCGATCCCCAGCAGGTTGTGCGGATCCACGGTTTCGCCGGCGGCGGCGTCGGCACGCTCGCTACCCAAGGCCAGGTCGGTCTGACGGTAACCGAGCTCATCCAGCGCGTTGAGCACCTCTCCTTCCAGGCGTTTGAGGTGCTCCAGGGTGACGTAAAGGAAGTTTCCCGAGCCGCAGGCAGGGTCGAGCACGCGAACGGTGCAGAGGCGGTGGTGGAAGCGCTGCAGCTCTGCGATGGCTGCGTCGGTCTTGTCCTCCGCCGCCAGGGTGCCGGCTGCGGCCTGGGCCTCGCCCCATTCCTTGCGCAGCGGTTCGATCACCGTCGGCAGCACCAAGCGCTCGACATAGGCGCGCGGGGTGTAGTGGGCGCCAAGCTTGTGACGGTCCTTCGGGCTGAGGGCGCGTTCCAGCAGGGTGCCGAAGATGGCCGGCTCCACGTGCTTCCAGTCGGCGCGGGCGGCTTCCAGCAGCAGCTCCAGCTGGGCACGGTCCAGCGGCAGGGTGTCGGGCTGCTTGAACAGCTTGCCGTTGAAACGCAGTACGTTGCCCGCCAGCACAGCTGAGAATCCGCCGGCGTCCATATCGCGCCAGAGCTGGGCGAGCATGCGCATGGCGACGTCGGGTTGTTCGGCGTGGCGCGCGAGCAGGTCGCGCAGGCTGTCGTTCGGCAGCAGCTGCACGTCCTCGGCGAACATGGTGAACAGACAGCGCATCAGGAACTGGGCAACGGCCTCAGGCGCATGGCCGCCCTGCTCCAGGCTCCGCGCGAGCTTGGCCAGACGGTCGGCGATGTCGCGGGTGACCCGGGCTGATTCGCGGCTGGGATCCAGCGACAGCGGCTCCAGCCAGACCTTCCGCAGGCGCTCGCGGATTTCCGGCCGGCGCAGGTCGCCGAGCGCGATCCTGTGGCTGCGCGGGTCCGGGAACGGGACGTAGGTGCCGCCCGAGCGGCTAAATTCCGAATACAGCTCGATCCGACGGCCGACATCCACGACCACCACGAAGGGAGGCCGCCCCTCGCCGGCGGGCAATGCCCGGGCGTAGGCCTCGGCCTGGCTGCGGGCCCGCAGCAGGGCGTCGTCGAAGCCCTTGGTGTGCGAGCCCAAGCGCAGCTTCTTGGACTCCAGCACGAAGGCGCCGCGCCGGTACAGGTCGATCCGCCCGGCGCTGGTGCTGCCGTCACCGTGGAGGAAGGTGATCGGCCGCTCGAACATGTAGTCCTGCTCGGGCGTGGGATGCGGGACGTCGACCTCAAGCAGGCGGCAGAGGTCGATCAGAAAGCTCTGGGAGGTGGACAACTCCGAGGCTGCAACGCCTTTCCACCGGGCGATGAAGGCGTCAGCCGCAGCCTGGGCTTGGGATCCTGCTTCCGTACTCGCGGCGTCTGGCACGTGGGCCCCCTGCCCTGCGCGTCCTGGCGGTGTGTACAGGATACGACACCGTGCGAGTGGCGGGGCTCGCGTCGTTGGGGGGTATCCTTCCGTCCGTCCAGTAACTGGTCCAGGTACCTTAGCCCACCGTGCACTTCCGGCCAGGAGCAGTCATGCGCCACAGGACAGCGAGCCACAGTTCCAGGCTGGTCGCGGCCATCCATCAACGACCACCTTGCGAGGAGCCACGCCTTGAGCGAGCGTCGAGGTCTCTGTAGCAATAGGGTCCTGCAGCGGCGGGCGAACCAAGCCCAAAAATAGCGGATACTCGACGGCATAATGCATGCGACCTTGGGGGGGACATGGCGCGCATCCGACGGCTGGAAATCCGCAACTTCCGCTCGATCAAGACACTGGACTGGGCGCCTTCACCCGGCATCAACTGCCTCATTGGGCCAGGCGATAGTGGCAAATCGACAATCCTTGATGCCATTGATCTATGTCTGGGCGCGCGACGCAGCATCAGTATTGCCGACACAGACTTTTATGAGCTTGTCGTTAGCGAGCCTATCGTCATCACAGTGACCCTGGGTGACCTGTCTGAGGAACTGTTAAGTCTGGATTCCTACGGCGAATTTCTGCGGGGATATGATGCAACGACAGGGCAGATCGAGCCGGAACCCAGGATCGACATCGAGACCGTATTGACGCTACGCCTCGAGATCGGCGCCGACCTAGAACCGTCGTGGCAGCTGTACTCAGAGAGGGCGCAAGAACAAGGTCTGGAACGCGGGCTCGCCTGGAAGCATCGCGCCGCGTTGACGCCGGCGCGCATCGGCAACTACGCCAGCACTCATCTGTCCTGGAGCCGTAGTTCGGTGCTCAACCGGCTGACTGCCGAACGCCCCGATCTCGGAGCCGAGTTGGCTCGTGCAGCGCGGGACGCGAGGACAGGGTTCGGCAACCAGGCGGGAGCCCAACTGGCTGGGACCCTACAGATCGTGACGCGTGCAGCCACCACGCTGGGTGTGCCGGTGGGCCAGGCCCAGGCGATGCTGGACGCGCATGCGGTCTCCATTGGCGATGGTGCGATCGCACTGCACAGCGAAACTGGCATTCCGCTGCGCTCGCTGGGGACGGGGTCGGCACGCCTGCTGATGGCGGGGCTGCAGCGCGAAGCCGCTCAGGCGGCGACCATTGCACTCGTGGACGAAGTCGAATTCGGCCTGGAGCCTCACCGGCTCAAGCGTCTGCTCGATTCCCTGGGAGCCAAGGACGCGAACCTGCCCCTGCAGGCATTCATGACCACGCACTCGCCCGTAGCGCTGCGCGAGCTCTCCGGCAACCAGCTGTTCATCGTACGGCGTGAGGGGGATGGCCATGTCGTGCGCCCTGCGGGCGTGACCGATCAGGTGCAAAGCATCCTGCGCACGGACCCGGAGGCGTTCCTTGCGAAGTCGATCCTGGTCTGCGAAGGAGCCAGTGAGATCGGACTGGCACGAGGCCTCGACCAATACGGCGTTGAGGATCACAACCTAACGTCGTTCTTCGCGCTCGGCGGCGCATACGTAAACGCAGGCGGCAGCACGCCAGACCAGTGTCTGGAGAAAGCGCTCGTCTTGCGTCGACTGGGCTACAACGTGACTGCATTCATCGATGCAGACAAGGCGCCGACACCGGCGCTCCTCGCGACCCTCGCTGCCGAGGGTGTTGATCTCCTCACCTGGCGGGCAGGCCGCGCGTTGGAGGATGAACTGTTCATCTGCATGACGGACGCTGCGATCGACGCCCTGCTGGGCTACGCCATCGAACGCATCGGCCGCGATGACGTGGCCGAGCACATTCGGTCCAAGTCCGAAGGTCAGCGGACTCTTGAAGCCATCGAGGCGGAGAGAGCAGCGCAGGGCATCTATTCGGCGGCGACGCGTGAGCTCTTGGGCCGCGCATCGCGGGTCAACAAGAACGGCTGGTTCAAGTCCGTCTCTGCCTATCAGCATGTCGGCCGCAGGATCGTGGGACCGCAGTGCCAAACCTCTGAAGCCGGATTCGTGGACGTGATGAATCGACTGTGGGCATGGACCCATGCCGCCTGAACTCGACCTGTTCGCAGTCGCACGCGGGTCGGTCACTGCTCCGGCGGGCTGTGGAAAGACGCAGCTCATCGCCGATACGTTGGCTGCGCACACTGGTAGCAAGCCCATCCTGGTCTTGACCCACACCAATGCCGGTGTCGCGGCATTGCGCGCCCGCATGGCCAGAGCGGCTATCCCCAGCTCGGCGTACCGGATCTCGACGATCGATGGGTTCGCGATGCGACTCGCCGGGAAGTTTCCACTGCGCAGTGGCCTTCCTGCCCAGGCGCTTGAGCTCACAAATCCAGGCCAGGACTATCCAGCGATTCGAGAAGCAGCGGCCGGCCTCCTTGAGGCCGGACACATCAACGCGGCGCTGCGGGCTACTTACGCGAGGCTCCTAGTCGATGAATACCAGGACTGCAACGCGGTGCAGCATCGCCTGGTGGCTTGGGCTGCGCAGACCCTGCCAACATGCGTGCTTGGCGATCCCATGCAAGCGATCTTTGGATTCGGGGGGAATCGTTTGGTCAACTGGCAAGTCGATGTCGAGGCGCAGTTTCCTTTTGTCGGCATGCTGCAGACACCTTGGCGCTGGCGGCGGGCTGGCACCGAGGAATTGGGGCAATGGCTGCTGAACGCGCGGGCGCTGCTTCAAGCCGGACAGCCCGTAGACCTGCAAGGGGCCCCGCCAGAAGTGCAATGGGTGCAACTGACCGCGGAGACGGCCGACGGGCAGCGTCGGGCCGCCGCCAGGACTCGCGGGCGCAACGCTCAGGACAGCGTGCTCATCATCGGCGACGCAATGAATGTCCGTGGGCGCCACCAGCTGACCAGCCAGACACCTGGCGCATCAGTTGTGGAGCGCGTTGACCTGGTGGAACTCATCCAGTTCGCACGAGCCTTTGACCCTGTAGGGGCCAATTCGCTAGGGCAAGTGGTCGCGTTTGCTGCGAGCCTGATGACCGGAGTGCGGCCGGCCGCGCTGCTGGAACGTGTGCGCGTTCTGCAGAATGGCAGGCCTCGCAATCCACCGACACCGATCGAGGCTGCAGCCCTGACGTTTGCTCAAGGTCCCAGCGTCGCAGAGGCTTCTCGGTTACTGCATTCCTTTGCGCGGCAGCCGGGCACTCATGTGTACCGTCCCGAGATGCTGCGCTGCTGCCAAGCTGCTATGCAGGTCGCCGCTCGAGGCACCTGCACGCTTAAGGAAGCAGCACTTCAAGCGCGCGAGCGTCAACGTCATATGAGCCGGCCGGTTGCTCGGCGGTCAGTTGGCAGCACTTTGCTACTCAAAGGACTTGAGGCCGATGTCGCGGTTGTGCTTGAGCCACAGGCTATGACGGCGGCACACCTTTACGTCGCACTAACTAGAGGCGCTCGAAAAATCGTGGTTTGCTCCCCCACCAGCATGCTTACTCCACGCCCGGACGCCCAAAGCAACGCCTGATAGCGCTCGGCGCCCTTCTGGGCAAAGTACCCCGTCTGATTTCTCGAGCCTCCTCACGGTATCTGACCAATCGCCGCCAACCGCCTCATCGGCTTGTTTCCGCGGCTCGCAGCGCGGCGAATCATTGAAAGTCCTGCTTAGAGCGCCAGGTTATGGATTTAATGACAGCAACCGCTACACAGCAGGTGCTGACAAGTGACCTCGCGAGTGGTCGCAATGGTCGCACCACGCCTGTCCTGCACTTAGAAGAGGACCATCGCCATTCCCCTCCGGCAGGAGATTGCCATGGGCATATCTCCACACCTCGCATCCCCATGAGCCTTGGAACAAGGGAAAACTCATCGGCCAGAAGGCCCCCTCAAGTTGAGACATCTGGGCCATCCGGTTTTCGTCGAGACCGACCCAACACAAGTTTGAGCTGATGTGCATCCCGCGCCCCACGGCGCGGTAAGCGCGAATCACGCCTACAGCTAAGCAACCGCCGCATTTGAAAGCATCAGCCCTGACGGCACGACGAACAATCCAATCTGATCCACCGGCACTTGCAAGCGCTTGTCGCCAATTAACTCAAAGTGATCCACAGCAGTTTCTTTCGGAAAAGTGACCCGCGTGGTATGAAGAATCGAGTTAGGCGGCGGAGTTAGCCTGCTGAAATCGACAAGCACATGTGCTCTCCCGTCGTGCTGAACGACCTCGTGGATTGAGTGATCAAAGCGCTGTACGCCAATTTCACGCAACTGACGCGCCGTCCCTGGCGCGTCAATCATAGCGGCATATGTACAGGAGGCACTTCGCGTCACCACCTCGCCTTTGTACGCACAGCGTAGGGAAATGATTCCTACTCCGTCCACGGTGTATCCGGCTGGATCCAGTTGCTTTTCAAGATCGAAATTCGGCTGTTCTTCTACCGAGTCGCGGAGAGCATCCAGCACAGCCGCAAAGCCGTCTCGCCCTCCATGTACGAAAGTAGGGACAGAGGCAACGCTCCCAATGTCAGCATTTGAAACGACTGCAACTATTTCAACATGATGGAACTGCACGAAATCTGATTCAACGCGTGCGACACTTCCCCAAGACGCGATTTCTTTGTCGGAAAGGCAATCAAAGTCGTAGAGCATGATCCCAAACCGGGCCGCCTTGACTCGTGCCGGTTCGGAAAAACCATTCCTCGACACAGCGATCATGCCGTCGAGATTCAGGCTAATTTTGCGTCCAGCGAGCTCCTCTATCCACTTGACCGACTGCGAGTCCGCATGGTCTCGACACTCCACAGTCGTGCGCTTGTCGTCAGCGCTGGTGATCAGTACATCGACCTGTCGTGCCTGCCCTGTGTCCGGATCTTTGATGCCTTTTGGACTCCACTCGACCTTTGCACCCGCGTCCTGCACTAGTCGCTGGATGCGGTAGCAGAGTTTCTCGAGGGCCTTCCAGCTAGGATCGTCCACGTTTTATCGCCCTATATTTGTTGGTATCCAATTTGTGGCCTCCGATGCTTGCTTTGTAAACACCTGTCGCCGTTCACTGCAGCAAGCGCATTTGACGTCCGCTTCGGGTCGGAAGCTGCCTTCCCCTACCCACGATAAATCTTCCTAATCCACAATTCCGGACCGATGGGCAGTTGCTTGTTGCCAAGCTAGTGAAACCGATTCACGGGGATGACTTCGCCGCAGCTGGATTGCCACCAGTTCGATAGCCAGCCTTCCTGGCGGCTTCTCGCAGACTGTCTGCGGTCCAGTCAGTGCGCAGGAAGTCCATGAACTGAAGCGCCTCCTCCCCGCCAACTGCGATCTGGGTCGGCTTGAGCTTTAGGTGAGACACGACATTGACCAGCTGAATCGGGGTTCTAAGATGCCGTAGGAAGTCTTCTGGAGTCGGCTTAGCACCCTCCCAAAGAAACGCAGTCGCAGACGCCGGATCAATAGCACCCCATCCGGCCTCTCGGCTGAAGCTGCGCGATCCGATTGCTGACTGCTGGAAGAACCTGGCGATGCCACTTTCATCGGCGAAGTGGATGGCATCCTCCTCAGTAAACATCGCGTACGGCAGCGAGTTGACCACGCAATGAACGACCTGCTTGCCCACAGCTTCTGGCATGTAGGTAGCTAGGATGTCGGGGTATTGCTTGAGGCCCTCGGCCAACCGGGTGACCTGCTTAACGACTTGGCGAATGCCAAGGGAAAAGAAGTAGATCCGGACTGGATCTCCACCGGAAAGGCCACGGCTCTTGCACTCGAACAGGAATAGGTAGCCTCCCCAGACGAACGCCACATCGTAGTCGTAGACTTCACCACCGCGTTCGCAGACTATGTTCTTGGCGTTGATGCCATGCTTTCCCAAGAGCTCGATCATGCGCTTTTCGAAGCGCTTTCCTCGCCCGTCAAGGTTGACCTCCAGCATCCCAAGCGTCGACAGGATGATTGTAGGAATCGAAGACGTGGCAGCAGATATGGCAAGCAGCAGATAGCCTCCGTCCTGTAGCTTGATCAGAGGCTGGTCAAACAGATCGCGGCTTGCCTTCCGGTAGGTTGCATGTCCGATAAAGATCTTGGCCTTGTTCCCTTTGAGGTTCAGGCGCTGCAACAGACTAACAAGTTCGGCGTCGCTGAATCGGATGGTCAAACGATCAGCGTCGCGAGACTCCAAAGCTTTGTCGGCGACATCTTGGAGAATGGAGTATCCGCGAACCCACTCCGCGAGCGTCAACCCCGCGTATTCAGTTTGGTCATCCGTGATCTCGTATGACAGCAGTTGACCGAGCGCAGAAGCTCCGTGAATCTCATGAAGCGAGATCGTTTGGCTCGGCAACAGCTCAACCGTGCCGTCAGTGCCGGAGATCGCCTTATCGTAATGCGATTTGGAAATAACGGCCGTCCAATGTTGCAGTAAACGCTCTGCCAACCGAGCATTGGCAGCATAGCTGTGGAGCTCAAGGCGGTCATCAGTTGGGCGCGAATCCCACACGCGCTTGACCCCGTGCTCAGCCCAGGCCGGTGCAAGATCCTCTTTCCGATCTAATGGAGCACCCAAATATCGGTGCCGGCGTTCCGAGAACTGCCAATGCCTCCAAGCTGCAGCTAGCATCTGCACAGACCCGACAGCGAAACGGTCCCGGTCGGTCGTCGCAGGAAGCGCGGGCAACACAAGCACCCCCTCGTCGTCATACCAGCCGTGGATATGAGCCTCCATGCCCAGGGTGCTTGCGAGCGTCGTAAGAAGGAGTTCGTGAACCGCCTCAGGGCTGAACTCGTTCCCATCCTCTCCTTTCAGCGTGACTTTTCCGAGATCCAAAACCCTTCCAACGGTAGAGTTCTGGTGCATTTGCGTAAGCAGGTCGATGTACTCGCGATTAGATCGGTCGAGTAGTGCGGAAACCCGTAGTGCCGGAGAGAGCTCAGCTGCTACGCTCTTGGCGAGCAGTCCAAGAATCGACTGGTAGACACCGTCGATCTCATTCAGGCGCGTTAAATGCGATCGCACCAACGTAGATTGCTTCGGGTAGCCCTTGTCATCGAGGTAGGCTGCTAGCTTCTCGAGGAACGTTTCTCGATTCTTCTGTTTATTCTGATTGAGCCTCTTCAAGACCAGCGCCTCATTGCGCCGAATGAGGCCGACGAGCTTTTCGACATCCTTTGGAGTCAGCGCGGTCTCTGCCAGATGGTCCTCCAAAAGCTGCCAAGACAGCTTATTAACAGCCTCGCTTACGGGTTTTTCGCTGAGTTCAATCGTCATTTGAATTAAGGATGAGGGCGGATTCGCACAAGACCAAGATTGCGTCTTGAGAGTAGATGGATCCAACGTGGGGGCGGTCTCACACCCATACTGCGGCAAGTGTGCTCCTAGCGTCCATGCCCGAAAGGTCAGCCTGAAAGTGTGGCACCGTCCGGTCGAGGATCCTCCTCACGATTGGGGTTCAGTGGGGGCTTTGGAGGTGTGAGGTGGGACCACCCCTCCGAACGCCGGCTTGGATCAAATGCTTCCCCATCTACCCTCGATAAACATCCCTAATCTTCGCCTACCTCAGATTACGCCAAGAGCATTGGACTCATCTGCCCTGGCGCATTTGCGCATCCAGTAGGCCGAGACTGGCCGGGATGCGTCCATGTAAATTTACATCCGGATGTAAATTCCTGTAAGAACGCCTCGCTCGCCCCGCTGTTTGGACTGCTGCCGGTTTCACAGACACCTGGTTTAGGTGTGATGATGAAACCGGAGGTGGCAAATGGCAAAGCGGACCTTTACCCGAGAGTTCAAGGTTGAGGCGGTCAAGCTGGTGCGGGAGCGGGGAACATCGGTGGCGCAAGCCTCCCGGGACTTGGGGATCCATCTGAATGTGCTGCGCAAGTGGCTCAAGGATTACGACCAGGACCCGCAGCAGGCTTTCCCGGGCCAAGGGCAGATGAAGCCCGAACAGGCGGAGATCGAGCGTCTGAAGAAAGAAGTGGCCCGGTTGAAGATGGAGCGGGACATTCTAAAAAAAGCCGCGGCCTTTTTCGCCAAGGAG
>NZ_KE383817.1:0-130486 GCF_000422305.1 Luteimonas mephitis DSM 12574
CAGGTCTGCGCCGCGCGCGTGTCATCCGCACAGAAGACCCGCTGGTCGAACTACGCCCAGCAGGCCGTGTGGAACGTCTGGAATCCGAGCGCCGCCACCTGGGGCGGACGCAGTTTCCCTTGGTCGGGCTGGTCCACCAGCAATCCCGGCAACAACTACTACTACAGCTTCATCGAGGCCACGATGTACTGGGCCCTGGCCAGCGGCAACAGCACCTGGATGAACCTGCTGCGCAACGACAAGCTGCCCGCCCTGCAGGCCTACTTCGCCAAACTCCCCGGCGGCGGCAGCCTCGAAGGCACCGGCTACGGCACCTCGCACATGCGCCTGTTCTCGCTGTACCGCACCTGGCACGACGCCACCGGCGTCGACCTGGCCAATACCAATTCCCACGCCACCGACAGCATCTACTACTGGATCCACGCCACCGTCCCCACCCTCGACCGCTTCGCCCCGCTCGGCGACCAGGCGCGCAATTCGATCCCCGAACTCTATGACTACCACCGCCGCCTGGTACTCGAGGCCCGCTACGTCAGCAACGACACCGTCGCCCGCGATCGTGCATCGTGGTGGCTGTCGCACATCTCCGTGGCGCGCATGAGCAACGGCTTCAACCGCCGCTACGACCTGCTCCCGGCCGGTTCCGCCGGCAATCCTCCCACCGAGCTGATCTACCACGCCAAGGGCACCGGCAACCTGTTTGCCCGCACCGACTGGTCCCGGTCCGCCATGTGGGTGGCCTTCAACGCCGGCCCCTACAACGAAAGCCATGCCGCCCAGGACCAGGGCGGCTTCACCCTGTTCGCCAACGACTGGCTGGCCGTGACCGAGAACATCTGGAGCCACAGCGGCATCCAGCAGGGCACCGACACCCACAACGTGGTCCGGTTCGAGAATGGCGGCCGGATCATCAGCCAGTGCGAGCCCAGTACCTCGACCATGGCCGTCACCCCCGGCAACGGTGGTGCTTTCTCGGCCACCGCCAACCTCACCCCTGCCTACTGTGGCAGCACCGCGGTACGCAGCTGGAAACGCAAGCTCGACTTCGGCAACCGCAAGCTCACCGTCAGCGACACCTTCAGCCTCGGCACCGGCACCACCGCCACCTTCCAGCTCAACGTCCCTGTCCAGCCCACCATCAACGGCCGCGAGGCCCGCGCCGGGAATCTCCGCATGCGCGTGTTGCAACCCGCCAATGCCACCCTGAGTGTGCGCAACTGGAACGCGGTGAACTCGGGCGAGTACGGGAAAGGCTGGCGCATCGATGTCAACGGCAGCAGCAGCGGATATGTCGTTGAACTCTACGAGAACTGAAGCCCGACAGGCGTAACGGCGCACGCGCGGCCAATGCCGCGCGGGTTCGGTGGCGTCCTCAGGCAAGCGCCTGCCTGCGTTTCAGCAGCGCGTTGCCGGCGTAATGCAGGAAGTACCACGACGCCCGCACGAGGCCGAGCCCCTCGACGTCGCGATAGATCCGCCATTGCCAGCCTGCGGCGCGCAGCTTGTTCGCCGAGACCGAACCGTCCCGCACTAGGTAGTACGCCAGCGGCTCGTCGTGCTCGACGCACAGTGCGCTGCCCGCCTGGCGAACCCGCTCGAGCCAGAAAACGTAGTCCTCGTGCCCGATCCGCCGGAAACTGCCATCGCCCATCTTCCGGTCATAGACGCCGGTGAGGTTGCCGATGTGGTTGCCTCTCAGCATGTCGGCGTAGCGCACCATGCCGGGAGGCCGCACCACGGACAGCTCGCGCCCATCCTCGGCCACGCGCCGGTACCCTGAATAGGACACCAGCGCGCCCGCCGCGGCCATCTGCCGGATCTGCAGTTCAAGCTTGCGCGGATGCCACCAGTCGTCGCTGTCCAGGAACGCGATATAGGTGCCGCTCGCGTTGCGCACTCCGGCGTTGCGCGCCTCCGCCACGCCCGCATTGCGGGGTTGCGCGATGACCTGCACCCGCGCATCGCCGGCCGCGTACTCCCGGAGGATGCCCAGGGAACCGTCACTGGAGCCATCGTCGACGGCGACCAGCTCCAGCTCGCGAAAGCTCTGGCCGAGCACGGATTCGATCGACCTGCGCATGGTCCGCTCGGCATTGAATACCGGCATGATCACGCTCACCCGCGGCTGCCCCGAGGACGCTTGCAGCGGCATCGTCACGCCCCCGTGCGCAGCCGCCCGCCCGCCCAGGACGACGGCGGCGGCGGCAGCACGAAGTCGCGATAGTCACCGGGATTCCCGCACTTGCCGGCTTCGGCCGCCTTGATGATGTTGTAGACCTCGCGCGAGCTCACGTAATGCAGCACGTAGCGGCTGCCGTCGTTGTAGGCACTCTCGAGGTAGGCATGCATGGCGTCCGAGGCAGGCCCCAGCAGGGTGTCCATGTCCTGCTCCTGGGTGCCGTGGGTATGCACCTTGACGAAAACCCACTCCGGCCGCCCTTCCACGTGGATGCCTGTATCGACCCACGCGTCCACGCGCGCCGGCGTCGGAGGGCAGCCCCGCCTGACGTCGGAGGCTTCGATCCGCGGCACGATGCCCATCCGGCGCTCGCGCCAGTTCAGCCGCAGCGGCCCCTGCACGATCATCAGGTCCCCGCTGGGCTCGCCTCCTGCCCGCACTGCCACGCCCTTGTCATGGGATTTCGGCCGCAACGGGTCGTCGGTGGCGTAGTAAATGGAGTTGATGGTGCTGGTTTGGGTGTCGCTGGGCGCCGACGGCAGGGTGAAATCCGCGTAGCACCCCAGGTCACGCAGCAGGATCAGTTCGTTGTCGATGCCGCACCAGCGGCCGTCCGCGCGCGAGTTGTCCAGGCACCAGTTGCCGTGGATGAAGCCGAACTGGATCTCGCCGGAGACCGGGTCGACCGGAAGCGCTCCGTGGCGCTCGTGCAGCACACGGCAGAAGCGCGTGATCGATTCGCGGAAGTTCGCCTCGGTATCGTTGTCGTGGTGCAGGTGCACCTCGATCTCGCCATAGCCGTCCGCGCACAGCGCGGCGATCTTCTCCAGGTGCTCCGCGGCGTATTCCTCTTCCGGATAGAAGAACGTGTGCTGCGGCGGGCGCCCGTCGGCGTCGCGGTGGCGCGAGGCCAGTGCGCGGTAGTCGCGGCACCAGCGATCCACGCGCGCGCGCTGGGTCGCAAGGTCGGCTCCATGCCACATGGGCTCGAAATGATCGACGAAGCAGAACATCACATGGATCGGGCCCGCCGGTCTCGGCGTGCGCTTGCTGAAGACGTAAGAACCGATCCAGTTCTGCATGTTGCGCGCGCGCAGCAGCAACCAGAACGCCGCCGCTGCAGCTGCCAGAACGATGGCCATGAACCCCGCAACGACAAGAACACTCACACGCGGCTCCATTGGGAACGGGCCATGAAAAGCCCCTTCCCCTTCAACGCAAACCCGCACCGTTCGAGGACAGGCATGCAGCCCGGAACATCGCCCCCTGGAAAGCACGAAGCCACCGCACCCTCACGGGGCTACGATCATTGATGACGACGCTACGGATTTCCTTCGGGGCGAATCGCGCGAAACCGGAAGCCATCACGCTTCCACTGCGGCAGCATCGTGCGCAGGACATCGAGCGAGATATCGCTGTCGTCGTGCATCAGGACGATATCGCCGTTGCGTGGTGGGTGGCGGTCTGCCAGTTCGATCAGTTCCGGCGCGGGCCGGCGACTGTAGTCGAGACTGTCGTAGGACCAGTAGCCAATTCGGCGCCGACGCCACAGGATGTGCAGCAGCATCGCAGGCGACAGCACCCCCCGGGGTGGCCGGAACGGATGGTGCAGCCTGCCGTCGATGGCATGGAGCAAGCGGTCGGTACGCTCGATCTCCTCGACTTGCTGTCGCAAGGACAGGGATTCGAAGGCGGGGTGCGAGTAGGAATGGTTGCCCAGCAAGTGACCCGCCTGCGCGATGCGTTTCGCCAGCTCGGGGTGGCGTTCGACCTGGTTGCCGACGAGGAAGAATGTCGCCTTCGCATCATGCTCGGCCAGCAGTTCCAGCAAGGGCGGGGTGTACTGTGGATGCGGCCCGTCGTCGAAAGTCAGGTACAGCGTCGGCTGCGCCCGGTCACCGGATGTTTCCACCCAGGCGTTGGGAAACAGGCCGAGAAGCAGCAGGCGCCTTGGTCGTGGCGTAATCGTCATGTGCGGCGACCGCGCATGTCTTGCTCGGCCGCACGCGGCCTGCCCTGACGCAACAGGAAAAGCTCGATCATGCTGCGTAGATCCGGGCATAGCGTTCGGCCATCATGCGGAAGGAGCCTTCCTCCAGTACCCATTCGCGCCCGGCCCTGCCGAACTGTGCCGCACGCACCGGGGTTCTCAGCAGGTCGCGGATGGCCGCGGCCATCGCCTCCGGCTCAGCCGGCGGCACCAACAGCCCGTTGACGCCCGCGCGGACGATCTCGGCGTTGCCGCCGACGTCGGTGGCCACGATCGGCAGGCCTGCCGCGCAAGCCTCGAGCAGCGCCATCGAATAGCCTTCGCTCAGCGACGACAGGACGAACAGGTCCAGGGCCTCGAGCAACCTGGCCACGTCACCGCGGGCGCCAAGGAAGAACACCGCATCCGCCAGCCCCTCGCTGGCCGCCAGCGCCTCCAGTTCAGCCCGCAGTTCGCCATCCCCGACGACAAGCAGCGCGCTTTCCGGAATTGACGCCCTGACCATGGAGAAGGCGCGCAGCAGGCTTGTCTGGTTCTTGACCGGACTCAACCTGCCTACGTTCCCCAGCAGCCGGGTCGTGCCTGGCAGCCCCAGCTCGGCGGTCAGCCGCGCGTGCGCATCGGCGTTCGCTGGCGAGAACTCCTGCACGTGGATGCCGTTGGGAATGGAGACGATTCCACGCCGCGGCTCGATCCCCAGGCCCACGAAGAAACCGCGGACGGTTTCGCCGACGGCCACCACCGTGTCGGTGAAGCGCATGGCCTTGCGATAGAGCCACGCGCGGCGACTGGACTTCGCAGTCGCCGGCATGCCGTGCCGGGTATTCACTATCCGGCTGATCCCGAGCCCCCGCGATGCAGCCACCGCGTAGTAGTGCGCGAGGTCGTTGTGGCTGTGCAGCACTTCGCATCTGCTCTTGGCCAGCGCGCGGCGCGCCCTGGCCAGGGCGAGCAAGTCCGGCCCCCGGCGCTTCCTGCAGGCCATCACGGGAATACCGGCGTCGATCAGTTCCTTCGCCAGCGCGCCATGCTCGAACAGGCAGATGACCTGGCATTCGTGGCCCTCCTCCACCTGTGCCTGGACGAGGTTGATTACTACGCGCTCAAGTCCGCCACGCGCCAGGTTCTCGACGAAATGCGTGATCCTCATGAAGAACGGCCTTTCATTGGAGCTCCGAGATGGTCACGCGATGCTTGCCTGTGGGGGTGAGCTTGATTTCGTCGACATAGTGGACGCGAATCGCCGTGGCCTGGCCGAAACGCGACTCCAGCTCCCGCACGACACCTTCCATTTCCGATTCGTCGAACCCCGGCGCGCGCACCACGTTGACGTCGAGCACGCCCAACTCGCGTTGCACGACCTGATAACGATCGACGCCGCTGATCTTGAGGAAGGCGTACACGATGAACTCGCCGGGCAGAAACCTGCCGTCCGGCGTACGCAGGGCGTCCAGCTTGCGGCCATCGATCCTTGACAGCAGGGGCAAGCCACGACCGCAGTCACAGCGTCCCGCACCTTCGGTTGCGAGGTCGCCGTTGGCGTAGCGCAGCAACGGCATGCCAAAGTTGTGCAGGTCGGTCACGATCACGTCGCGCGCGCCGTCCGAGGCTGCACCGGTCAAGCCGGCACCCAGCTCGACCGCCAGGTGATCGGCATTGACGTGCAGGCCGTTGCGGTGCTTGCATTCCGCCGCCACGAGCATGAATTCCCGGCAGCCGTAGGTGTTGTAGGCCGGGCAGCCGAAAGCCCGCTCGATCACCTCCCGCTGCGCCTCGTGCAGGCTTTCCGCTGCGCCCAGCACCAGCGACGGCCGGTGGATCC
Organism: Luteimonas mephitis DSM 12574; assembly: GCF_000422305.1. Taxonomy (GTDB): domain Bacteria; phylum Pseudomonadota; class Gammaproteobacteria; order Xanthomonadales; family Xanthomonadaceae; genus Luteimonas; species Luteimonas mephitis. The sequence goes on from NZ_KE383817.1 coordinate 5,992, forward strand.
GGTGGCCGGTCGCCATGACCCATTCGGCGAGCTTCACGATGGGAGCGATATACGACACGATCACTTCCGGCCTGTAGCGATCGATGAACGCGGCATACTCCGGCATTCGCGATTCACTCATCGCGAATGCATTGAGGGTGCGCCGGTGGAAGGCGACCTGGTGCAGTAAATCCTTCATCGACCGGCGCCCTGACGATTGCCCCCACAGGTACAGCGTCCGCTGCCCGAGGCGGGCGCCGGCCCAGCCATAGCCCCGGAACATGACCGCCACCCTGCGTTCGTAACTTTCACGCGTGTAGCCGAAGCGCAACGGCTCTCCGGTGGAGCCGCCCGTGGTCTTGAACAGGATCTTCCTGCGCCAGCCGCGTGCGACCATGCGCTCGAAATTCGCGCGGATATCGGCCTTCTCCAGCACCGGCAGCAAGGCGTAGTCGTCCATCGAGCGGATGTCGCCGGGCTCCACACCCAGCTGCTGCCAACGCTCGCGGTAATAGGGCACGTTCTCCCAGCAGTGGTCGATGAGCACTTTCAGCTTGCTCCACTGCATCGCCCGTATCTGCTCCGGGTCGAGCCACTGGTTGCGCTCGTACTCGTGCAGGTACTGCAGCGTCCGGCGTCGCCGCATCCCCGACTCGTAGACCGGGAACAGCAACCCCCGAAACAGGTTCTCGTAGGCCACGCTCACGTCGGCTCCGGCCTTGCCCTGGCGTGGGCCCATGCCAGAAGCTTCGCGCCCAGACGCGGCCGGCTCCCAGCCAGGCGCTGGTGGATCTGCTGCACGTACCCGATGTCATCGCGGCTCCAGCAGCCGAACAGCACGGTCAGCATGCCGTAGACAAGCGAGACCACCAACGTGCCGGCGATGATCTGTGCGATTGCCGGCATGTGGTCGCGTAGCGGCAAGGCCAACAGCCCCGCCAGCAGTGCTGCCGCCCAGATCCGGAGCAGGCGCCACCAATGCGGTGCCACTCCGCTGGTGCGGATCGCCAGCCACACGACGGCAATCGCACCGATCACCGCGACCAGCGCAAAGGCAACCACCGCACCATCCAGGCCATGGCGCGAGATCAGAACCGCATCGAGAACTACCTTCAGCACGCCACAGACCAGTGAGACCACCAGGATCTGCCCCTGGTGGTCGGCGCTGATCAGCAAGCTCGAAGCGCCCTGGGTGGTGGTCACGAGCGCGGCCATGGCCAGACAGACCGCGAAGACCGGCCCTGCCGCCGCATACGCCGGTCCGTACAGCACGCCGATCACCGAATCGGAAAACACGATCCCGAACGCCACCAGCGGCGCGGCGAGGAACGTCAGGTAAAACGTGGACGCCACGAACCGGCGACCAGCGACCTCATGTCCTCGGCTCAGCGCATTGGCCATCATTGGCAACAGGAGGGCCGCGAATACTCCCGGCACCAGCAGCGCCGCGCCCGTGGCGAGCTGGTAGGCCACCTTGAACTGCCCCGCTGCCGCCGGCTCTGCGTACAGGTTGAGAAACAGCACCTCGACCTCGCTCGCGGCGAAGAAGCCGACCGTCACGATGCAGGCGGTGAACTTCATGTGCCGGTTGACGCGCGCGATCAGGCCGCTGCCCATGGCGGCGCCGGGAACGGTCGCCGGGACCAGGCTCCCGATCTGGCGGCGCGAGGTTTCGTAGAAGACCAGCCCGGACACCACGAAGACGGCAAGCAGCCAGGTGATAGAACCATCCAACCACATCACCGCCAGCACCATCGCCAGGTTCAGCGGCGTGGCGATCATCGCGACGATCGCGGTCGCGCGGAAGTTCTCGAATCCCTTTGCCACGCCGATGTTGAACATGTACGACGCCCGCGTCGCCACTGCGACGACGAGGAACCCGAGCAGCATCCAGTGATTCAGGCCCGGCATCAGCTTGTCGCCGGCGAAGACGAACAGCAGCGCGCCGGCCACCAGCACGATCAGCAGGAACAGTCGCTGCGCATGCCGCAGGTAGCGCAGCAAGCAGGGGATGAGGTCCTCCCGCTCCGCGCCGCGCAGTTCGGCCACGAACTTGATTGCGCCGCCCGCCGTGCCGGAGTTGGTGAATGCCACGCCGACAGCCACCAGCCAGATCGCCAGGCTGTAGACACCGTAGTGATCCGGTCCCAGGTGCCGGGCGATCACGATAGCCGTCAACATTCCCAGCACGTACTCGGTATAGAGTCCCACCGAGGAGAACAGGGTGTTGCGCAGGGTTTTCGAGCGCATGCTCATGAAAGTGCAAACAGGACTTTGACCACGATGATCAGTAGTACAACGCCGATCGCAGCGTAGATCGGCCAGCGAAGGATGTCGTTGCCCAGCTTGAACTCGGGCAGATCCGGATAGCGGGCACGCATCATGGTGTAGTACGCCACCACCAACGCCGCCTGCAGGTAGAGGATCACCACGTAACCGCGGCTCAGGAAGAAGGCGCAGGCGAAGAACCCGCACATCGACAGGAAAAGCGCGAGCGCCAGCTTGCGGTCGAACGTCCATTCGCGCTGCAGCTCGAGCAGATCCGCGTCGCTGGCCTCGTCGGGAACCCAGCCGGTCAGGCCGATGTCGCGGGGCTCGTCGAGGACGGCCAGCAGCATCCGGAAGCCATAGCCGACGAAGGCGATCCAGAGCATGAACCCGATGAAGCCCGTTTCGGTCAGCACCAGCACGAAGGAATTGTGCGCAGTCAGCTGATTGAGGTCGGAGTAACCGCCGGCGCCGATGCCGAACACCGGGTCGGCGAAGAACATCTGCAGGCCCTCGTACCACGCATCCACCCGGCCCATGGCCGAGTCCTCGCTGACCTCCATGTCCTGCAGGCGCGATGGCAGCAGCATCAGGCCCGCCAGTGCCGCCACGCCCAGGACGCCCGCGGGCACCAGCCCGTGCCGCCGCCATGCATACACGCCCAGCATCACCACCAGCGCCAGCAGCGTGCCGCGCGAATCGGTCAGGTAAACGCCGTACACCAGGATCGCGGCCACCACCAGCCAGAACAGCCGCCTGAGGCCGAACAAACCGCCGCGCCCGGCGAGCAGCATGGCCATCGGCAGGCACATGATGAACACCATGCCCAGGTCGTTGGGGTCATTGAAGATGCCCACGTACTGGATCCGGGTTGCCTGCGACAGGCCGATCCCGGTCCAGCCCACGCCAAGCTGGACCTGCTCGATGCCGTGCAGGGACATGATGCCCGCGCACACGGTGAATACCGCCATCATGCCGAGCAATCGTCGGCGGGTGTTGACCGCGTTGGCCATGAGGAAGAAGGCCATGACCACCGGACCGAAGTAGGCCAGGATCATGATCGTGCCGCCCATCCAGCCATTGGCGACCTTGGTCAGCATCGCGAAGACCAGGAACACGGGCATCAGGATGTACTGCGGCGCGTCGAAGGACTTCTGCGGGGACAGCGCCCAGAACAGCGCGGCCATCACCAGGCTGATCGGAAGCAAGGGCACGCCGGCCATCTGGTCCACCCAGACCGGGTAATCCTGCGGCCGCAGCAGCACCAGGGCCAGGTAGATCGCCATGAAAATGAACATGTGCGCCGGGCGTCCGTCAGGCTTTGCGACTGCGGGACGTGTACGAGAAGACCTCCGGCACCGACAGCATCGCCTCGAACCACGCCATGCCCATCTGCCGTTCGACGGGAAGCCTGGCCATGCGGAAATGATGCGCCTGCGCGAGGGTGCTGGTTCCTGCAAGGTAGCTGCAGGCCATCCGGTAGCCCGCGTCGCGCGCCGCCTCGATGACCTCGTCGTTGAACGCGTCGCGACCGCCCACCGGGAACGACAGCACCTGCGCCTGGATGCCGAGCTCACGCGCCAGGGCCTGGCGCGAATCGACAAGCTCCGCCCGCATCTGCGCCCGCGGCAGCTTTGCCAGCATGCGATGGCTGACGCCATGCGAACCCACTTCCATGCCGGATTCCCGCATCTGCCGCAGCTGCTCCCAGGTCATGGGACGGCAGTTGTCGTCTCCCCCCTCGCGCGGCATGGCCAGTTGCTCCTCCAGCCGCGTGATCAATGCCTCCTGCGTGGCCGCGTCCAGCGCCTTGGCCCGGTCGAGCACCGCGGCTACCAGCGCGCGTCGCGACGGACCGGGGCCTGCGAGCTGGGTCTGCAAGCCGATCTCCGGGAGCGACAGCTCGCCGGCAGGCATCGAGCACAGCATGTGGGCCAGCCAGTCGTAGGCATAAGGCAGGCCGGTATCGATATGCCCCGTGGAGACGAAGAACATCGCCGACATGTCGAGATCCCGCAGGATCGGCCATGCAACTCGGTAGTTGTCATCGTAGCCATCATCGAACGTGACCAGCACCGAGCGCGGCGGCACGGCGCGGCCCGCGTCGATGCAATCGAGCAGTTCGCTGAAGCGCAATGGATGGAAGCGGCGCCTGAGCAACGCCATCTGCTGCCGGAACATGTCTGCCGATGCGCTGATCAGTTCGGCATCGAATGCGAATCCTTCCGGCTCGACGCTGTCGAGGACGCGATGATAGGCAAGGATGCGGACATCCTGTTTCAGCACCTGCCGGAGCGCCCGTGCCAGCGGCATCAGGCCAAGACGCTGGCTCAGGCCCGCGACTCGCTCGCGATGGCCTCCGATGGCCTCCTGCCCCTGCTTCGACTCCACCACGCCCGCCATCCTTCCCATCCACTCCTGTCCTGATCGTCCAAGTCATTGCCGGCGCGCGGCCGTGACAGCATCCGCCGCGGGATGCACACTTGCATAGGAACGCAATCAGCGAGTCAAACCGTCCACGGGGAGTGCAATGAAGGACGATATCGATTTCGCCGCACTCTACAACGCCCTGGGCTTGACCGCGGACTGCTCGATCGCAACCCTGAAACAAGCCTACCGGCGACGGGTTCGCGACCTGCATCCGGATCTCCCGGGTGCAACGGGCAGCGTCGAACAGCTGCAGCGCCTCAACCGGCTGTACACCGCCGCGCTGGATTTCGAGCGCCGGCACGGTCGCCTTCCCGGCGCGCCGCGCGCGCCGTCCGTACGGCGAGGGGCTCCACTTGCCGCGGCGATGGCAACACCCGCGGCGACGGTCTCACCGAGCCACCTCGATGCGCCACAGGCCGACCCGGAAATCATGTCCGCTTCGCGCCCCTGGCTGCGTTATGTGCTTGTGCTGGGATTGAGCGGGATCGTGCTGTTCTGGCTAGCACCCCGGCATGAGGCGGAGCCGGTCCTGCACACCGCCGCTTCGATCCAACCAAGCGGAGCCCACGCTGCGGTGGATCCGACATTCGAACTGGGTACCGATCGCACCACGGTGCGGCGATTGCAAGGAGCGCCATTCAATGACGACGATGCACTGTGGAGTTACGGCCCGTCCTGGATCGAATTCCGATGCGGCAAGGTGAGCAACTGGTACAGCTCGCCGCTGCATCCGCTGCGCGCGCGCAAGGCCAGCCCGGATGCCGGCGACGTCGACGCCAGCGCGGCCAGGCAACAGGCACAGCCGCGCTGTTGATCCGGCGCAGGCCGGTCACATGCTGAACAAGGCCGCCGCACTGGTAAAGAAGGTGCCGCGCCGCCTGTGGATGAAATACGCCCTGCGTGGCGCCGGCAACGACAATGCGGCGCGGCTCGACCTCGCGTACCGCATGGAAGACCCGTGGAACATGCAGTCCGAGATGGAACAGGCGCGCTTCCGGGCGACGAACGACATCATCCGGAAGGCCTTCGGGCAGCTCGACTCGGTGCTCGAACTGGGATGCGGCGAAGGCCACCAGACCGAATACCTGGCGCGGGTGTGCAAATGCCAATACGCCATCGACATCAGCCCGCAGGCGATCGAGCGGGCCCGGCAGCGCCTGCCCGGCGTCCAGTTCGCCGTCGCCGACGTGTTTACCCAGCCATGGACCGCCGAAGGCAAGCGCTTCGACCTGGTCACCGCGTGCGAGATGCTCTATTACCTCCGCGACCCGGGAGCGACCATCGAACGCATGCGTGCGCTGGGACGCAACGGGCTGGTCACGTTCTTTGCGCCCGCCTGCGGAAAGCTTGGAGAGCAGCTGGATCGCGTCCCGGGCCTGCACAAGGGCTGGTTCCACCATGGCAAGACGGCCTGGCTGGTGGGTTGGTGGCACGATGCCTGACCCTGCCTTGCCGCATGGCCTCGGCATCGTCTATTTCGGCAACGACTGGCATGCGGAGAATCGCACGAGCAGCCACCACATCGCCGAACGACTTTCGAAGGTGGCGCCGCTGCTGTACGTCGACTCACCCGGGATGCGCGCTCCCAGCGCCTCGGGACGCGACGTCAAGCGCGCTCTGCGCAAACTGGCCGCCACCCTGCGCCCGCCCACGCGGGTCTCGGAAGGCCTCTGGCACTGCACCGTCCCGCAGCTGCCGTTCCGGCGCATCCCCGGCATCGACCTGTGCAACCGCCTGTTCGGCCGCTGGGCGGTGCGCCGGGCGATGCGCCTTGCCGGCATCCGGCGGGCGATCTCGTGGTTTGTCGTGCCCCACCCCGGCTTTCTCGCCCGCGCCCTGGGCGAAGAACTCTGCGTCTACTACTGCATCGACGACTACGCCGCGCATCCGGGCGTGGACGCAGAGCTGATCGAACTGCGCGACCGCGAACTGAGCCGGTGCGCGGATGTCCTGTTCGTCGCCCCGCCGGCACTGCTCGACGCCAAGCGCGCACTCAACGACCGCGTCGTGTTCTCGCCCCACGGCGTGGACGTCGACCTGTTCGCAATGGCCGCCGACCCCGCCACCACCGTGGCCGAAGGCGCGCGCGACTTGCCCTCGCCGGTGGTCGGCTACCACGGCTCGATCCACGAGTGGATCGACGTGCCGCTGCTGCACTGGCTCGCGCAGCAGCGCCCGGGCTGGACCTTCCTGCTGGTAGGCCACGCGGCCACCGACGTGGCGGCGCTGCGTGCGATGCCCAATGTCCGCATGGTCGGCGCGCAGCCCTACCGGAGCCTGCCGCACTGGGCGAAGGCGTTCGACGTGGCGATCATCCCGTACCGCCAGACGCGCCAGGTCGCCAATGCGAATCCGTTGAAGCTTCGCGAATACCTCGCGACCGGCAAGCCGGTCGTCAGCACCCGCAATCCGGAGATCGAGAAGTTCTCGCGCTGGGTCCGGGTGGTGGACGATCGCGAGGCGTTCCTGTCCGCGCTGGACGACGTGCTGGCGGGCGAGCCCGCCGACGCCGCGGCGCAGCGCATGGCCGCCGTGGTTGATCAGTCCTGGGACAGTCGCGTCGATGAAATCCTGCGCGTAGTTTCCGCGGCTTTCACCGCCAGGCGCGACCCACCGCCTCCTCTTTCCCGTACCTGACCAGACTTTCCATGACACCACCGGACTCCAGCAAACTGCGCGTCGCCATCGTTGGCGCGGGCTACGTCGCCGGCCACCACATCGCCGCCCTGAAGCGGCTGAACCATGTCGACATCGTCGGCATCTGCGACCCGAACACGGCCGCCGCTCAGGCGCTGGCCAGCCGCTTCGGGATCGCCCGCATCGCCGCCGGTCTTCCGGAACTGGCAGATGCCGCGCCGGACGCCGCCTACATCCTCACCCCGCCCGCCTCGCACCGCGCCCTGGCCATGCAGGCGCTGGACATGGGCTGCCACGTGCTGGTCGAGAAGCCCATGGCCGATTCGGTCGCCGACTGCGAAGCCATGTTGGCGAAGGCCCGGTCCGCGAAACGGCTGCTGGGCGTCAACCATTCGGACCTGTTCGACCCGGTGTTGATGCGCGCACTGGATGCCGCGCGCAGCGGGCGCATCGGCGAGGTCGTGTCGGTCGACATCATCCGAAATTCCGAGTACCCGCCGTACGCCGGCGGGCCGTTGCCGTCCAGCGTCAGCCAGGGCAGCTACCCGTTCCGCGATCTCGGCGTGCACGGACTGTACACGCTCGAAGCCTTTCTCGGAGCGGTGTCGGAAGTACGCGTCGACTACCAGTCGCGCGGCACCGATCCCAACGTGCATTTCGACGAATGGCAGGCGCACGTCCAGGCCGAGCAAGGCCTGGGCCGGTTGCTGCTGTCATGGAATGCGCGGCCGATGGAGAACCGGCTCTTCGTCCGCGGCACCCGCGGCATCATCGAGGTCGACCGCTTCCTGCAGACCTGCCGGATCCAGCGCGTGCTCCCGGGGCCGAAGTTCATCGGCATCGTGGTCAACGCCGTGACCCGTGCCGCGCGCGATCTTTTCCAGGTGCCGTGGAACGTGCTGCGCTTCGCCACCGGGCAGCTGAAACCCTCGCCCGGGATCCAGCGCGGCGCGATCGAATTCGCGCACGCCGCGCGCGATGGCGCCGCGCCGCCCTTCGACGCGGAAGACGCGTTGCGCATCGCCCGCCTGCTCGATCCGGTCTGCGCCGCGCCGGACCGGCAGCGCCTAGAGATGCTGGAAGCGCGCTACGCCGCGCTGCAGCCCGCAGATGCGCTGGTCACGGGTGCGGCCGGTTTCGTGGGGCGCGCGTTGGTCAAGCGGCTGCGCGCCAGCGGCCAGACCGTGCGCGTGCTGGTCAGGCGGCCGCTGGCCGCCTACCTGGAAGACCCTGGCATCCAGATGGTGATCGGCGACCTGGGCGATCCGCGGATCGTGCGCCACGCCGTCACCGATGCCGGCATCGTCTACCACGTCGGCGCCGCGATGCGCGGCGGCCCGCGCGACTTCGAGGCCGGAACCACCTGGGGCACGCGCAACATCGTCGACGCCTGCCTGGCCTGCGCCACGCCGCGGCTGGTGTACGTGAGCTCGCTCAGCGTGCTTGACCACGCCGGCCGCGACCCGTCCCGCACCGTCAACGAAGCCTCCGCGTTCGAGCCGCACCCGCAGCTGCGCGGCGCTTACACCCAGACCAAGCTGGCAGCCGAGCAGGTCGTCAGTGCCGCGATCCGCGAGCAGGGCTTGCCCGCCGTGATCATCCGGCCGGGACAGATCTTCGGCCCCGGTGCCGAGCACGTCACCCCGAACGGGACGATCGCACTGGCCGGCCGCTGGGTTGCGGTCGGCAGCGGCACGCAGACGCTGCCGCTGGTGTACCTCGACGACCTCATCGACGCCCTGCTCCAGGCAGCCCGGCTGCCCGCCGCGGCGGGGCAGCTGTTCAACGTGGTGGATCCCGACGAGATCGCCCAACAGCGCTACCTGCAGCGCTGCAAGGCGCGGCTCGGCGACGAGCTGCGCATCGTGCGCGTCCCGGTGTGGATGTTCCTCTGCCTCGGGTTCGGTGTGGAGCTGCTGGGCAAGCTGCTGCGGCGCGACGTTCCGCTGACCCGTTACCGGGTGCGATCGCTCCGGCCCCTGGCCAATTTCGACACCAGCGCGGCACGCGATACGCTGGACTGGTCGCCGAAGGTCGGGGTCGAGCGCGGAATGGATCTGACGTTCGGCCAGTAAGCCGGCTGCCCGTACCACTGCCCCGGGGGGAGCAGGACACGATGCACCTTGAAGCAGGCCCGTTGCCGCGCGATTACCAGGTCACGCTTGCGCCATTGCCGGCAAACGATGTCCTGCGCGAGCGGTGGCTGGCGCTGCAGGCACGGGCCGGCGGCAGCGCCTTCGTGTCGTGGCAGTGGATCGGCACGTGGCTGGAGACCATCTGCCCCCGGCGCCTGGCCCGGCTGTTGTCGGTGCACCACGATGGCCGGCTCGTGGCGATGGGCATCATCACGCGGCGCGGCCGCCTGTTCGGACTGGCCCCGGCCAGCCTGCGGCTGCATGAAACAGGCAGCCGCGAACTCGACAGCCTGACCATCGAATACAACGGCCTGCTGTGCGAAACCGGGCATCACGAGCACGCCCTCGTCGCGGTGGTGTCGCACCTGCTCGAACACGAGCGTCACTGGCTGACGATCGCCCTGCCCGGCCTCGACGCCGCCGGCATCCCGATGGCGTCGCTGCGCGCGCTGCCCGTGGAGATACGCCTGCTCTCCCGGCCCACGCATTACGTCGACCTGGCCGCCCTGAGCGCGGCCGGTCAGCAGTACCTGCCCAGCCTCGGCAGCAAGACCCGCGCCTCGGTGCGACGCACCCAACGCAGGTTCGAGCAGAGCCTGGGGCCGGTCACCCTGGAGACGGCCGACTCGCCCGCACAGCGACTGGCATTCTTCCGCGCGCTCGTCGTCCAGCATCGGCGCTACTGGCAACGAAAGAACGGCACCGACGGCGCGTTCGGAAACCCGCGAGTGCTGCGGTTCCACGAGCAACTTCTGCTGCAATCCGACAGCAGCAGCGGGGCGCAGCTGTCCAGGCTCTCGGCGGGCGAAGTTCCGATCGGCTACGCCTACAGCATCGTGTCGAACGGCACCGCGTATTTCTACCAGTCCGGCATCTGCTACGACGCCGCGACATTCCACGACAGCCCCGGCTTGCTGCTGCTCTCGCACCTGATCCAGCAGCAGCTGGACGATGGTATGACCCGGTTCGAGCTGATGGCCGGGGATTCGCCCTACAAGCGCCGCATGGGCGCACAGGCCGGTTCGATGGCCTGGGTGTCGCTGGATCGCATCGGAACGGCTGCACGACTGCGCCGCATCTGGTGGCGACTCAAGGGCAAACGGGCCTAGCCATGCTCGAGTTTCACTGGCGCACTGTCGACGAGGTGGATGACCGCCTGTACCAGGCCTGGACGCAGCTGGGCATGCAGACCGCGCATACCAACCTCTACGCCATGCCGCAGTTCGTGCTCCCCGCATCGCGCCTGCTCGACCCGGGCAACCCCGCGCGGATCGCGGTGATCGAACGCAGGAATGCCGGCGGCAGCGAACTGCTCGGGGTGGGCTGCTTCACCCACCACCGGCCCACGCTGTTCGCGCCGCTCCCCCACCTGCGCTGCTTCCGCACGCGGCACACGTTCCAGGACGGCCTGCTGTGCGCCCCCGGCGCGGCGCAGGAGGTGGCCGACGCCCTGCTCGGGCACCTGGATCGCGGCGTGCGCGGGCCGCAGGCGATCGCATTCCGCAACGTCGCCGATGACGACCCGGTGCTGCAGGCATTGCGCGGACGCGCCGACGCAGCAGGGCAACGCTGGTACCCGCTGCGCGCGCTCCAGCGCCCCGTGCTCCGCTACGATGCGGCGCCCGATGCCCGCTCGCGAATTCCCCGCCGCGTCGCCGGCGACATCGAGCGCAGGCAGCGCCGGCTGGCAGCGTCGGGCAGGCTTTCCTTCCGCTTGCTGCTTGGCGCGGATGTCACCGACGAGGCCATCGCACGCCATCTCGACATCGAGCACATGGGATGGAAGGGCAACTCGCACAGTTCGATGCGCAGTTCCGCCACCGAGACCGCATTCTTCGAAGACATGTGCCGGCGGTTCAGGGCAATCGGCAGCACGGTGTTCTGCGAGACGCTGCTCGACGGGCGCGTGATCGCATCGGCCAGCGGGTTCCGGGTCGCCGCCACCATGAACGCCTTCAAGACCGCGCACGATCCGGAGTTTTCCGGCGCCAGTCCGGGCAAGGCGAACATCCTGTCGCTTCTGGCCGCGATCCCGGCGGCCTTGCCGGAAGTGGCGATGTTCGACAGCAGTTCGCGCGAGGGCTCGTTCATCGGCGCGATGCTGCCCGACAGCAGGACCATGCTGGCCGGCTTCCTGCCACTGACCCGTCTGGCCGCCCGGGCGTTAAAGGCCGCACGCCTGCTGCGCCCGCTGGCCTATCGCATCGATGACGATCCCTGAGCGCGTTTCAGGCGATGTTCGCCCGATGCCAGCCCAGCTCCCGGTCGCTGCGCCAGAGCAGGCGCCTGTGCGGCCGCACCTGTTCGATCCGGGGCAGCGCCGATGACGGCCGCTGCCTGATGACCAGGCGGTCACCGATGGCCAGCGCGCGGATCTTCGCCAGCGGCCGCAGGCCAAGCGCCAGGTGCGCCCGCATCGACGCGGTGTTCGCCGGATCGACGTCCGAGAACAGCTGCAGCGGACGCGCTTCCATCACTGCCGCGGCATCGGCGAGGGCCAGCAGCAGGCGGCTGCCGCGGCGCGACGGGATGACGAACGCATCCCGCCCCCAGGCCTGGTCCTCCTCCAGCTCGAACAGCCAGCCGAACTCGTCGAGGTAACGCGGCACGCCCACCAGCACCCAGGTCCACGCGACCAAGCCGCCATCGTCACCCTCGATCGCGAAAAAACGGGCGCCCAGCTCGAATCTGCGCGCGATGCGTGCAACGTCCCCTCGCATCCCCTGCTGCCGGTAGTTGCGCGAAATGCGTTCGATGGCGTCGTGCCGAAGTTCGACGAGCCTCTCCCCGTCCGCAAGCGCGGTCGCGTCCAGCGACTTCGGGGGGCGCCAGAACACGACGCGGGTATGCAGTTCGATCATGGGTCGCCCTTCCGGTCACGGGGTTCACGGGTGTTACCAATGTCACGAATGTCGCAGGCAACGTAGTACATGGCGCTCCGGCCCGGCGCGTGTGACCGGCACCGAGGCAGGAGGCAACGACACCGGCGACATCGTTGCGTCCAAGACCCGACAGTGTGCCGAAGTTGTCGACCATGAAGCACGAATCCACGCCAAGAGTGCCCTTCCGGAAGCTGAGCGCCAAGCGGGCATGGTGGCCGATATTGCCTCCGTACTGCGTGCTGTAGTGATAGAGCACGACTGCCGGCGCAGCCAACCCACGCAATGTATCCAGTCCCGGAAAACGCAGCATCGGCGACCGTTCGCCTTCCAGCCAGTCCGTCGCGACGGGAGGCTCCCGGAGATTCCGCCATCGGGACTGTCCGCAATCCGCGCACCGCGCCGGACACGATCGTTCCCGCGTGCGGCCGCGATGGCAAATTGCGCATCGCGGTCGTCACCTCGCAGTTCCCAATCGCAGGCGAACCCAACCGGGGACGGCCGTTGCTGCAGACGATCAGCGCGCTGTCGAGGCTGGCGACCGTGCGCGTGGTCAGCCCGGTCGCAACCTATCCATCATGGGCCAGGCCGCGCAGCTACCTGTTCAGGCCTCCCGTCGAGAGCCACACGGTCGACAACCTGGATGTGGTGTACGCGCCCTACTCCGCACTGCCGCTGCTGACGCGGCCGTTCAACGGCTGGCTCTGCGCGCGCGCGATCGAACAGGCCATCGCCGGGTTCGATCCGGACGTGGTGCTGTCCTACTGGCTCTACCCGGATGCCTACGGAGCGATGCTTGTTGCCCGCGATGCAGGCATTCCACTGGTCAGTGGCGCACGCGGCTCGGACCTGCGCGTGCGCGACCGGATCAGCCGCCGACTGACTCGCCCGGTGCTCTCCTCTTCGCGCCGCCTGCTGGTGGTCAGCGATGACCTGGGCAGCGTTGCGGTGGACCGCTACGGCATGGATCCGGAACGCATTCGCGTCGTCCAGAACGGCTGCGACGCATCGATCTTCCGCCCCGCGCCGCGGTCGGTGGCGCGCAGCGAGCTCGGACTCGCGGCGGACTCGAAGCTGGTCGCGTACGTCGGGCGACTGGTTCCGGAGAAGGGCATCAGGGAGTTGCTCGACGCCGCTCAGGCGCTTTCCGCCACCTGTCCGCAACTGGAGCTGGCCCTGGTCGGCGAAGGGCCGATGAAGGCGGAGATCGAGGCGCGCATCAAGGCCAGTCCGCAACTGCGCATGCACATGCCGGGCGCACGGCCGCCAGCCGACGTCGCGCGCTGGATGGCCGCGGCGGACCTGGTGACCCTGCCCAGTTATTCCGAAGGCCATCCCAACGTGCTGGTCGAAGCCCTCGCCTGTGGTCGCGCCGTGGTGGCGACCGACGTGGGCGGCATCCCGGAAGTGGTGGACGACGGCTGCGGGCTCCTGGTGCAGCCACGCGACGCCAACGCGCTGAGGCATGCGCTTGCCCAGGCACTGGATCGCGACTGGGAGGAGAAGGCGCTGTCGCGCCGCTTTTCCCGCGACTGGAACGCGGTGGCCAACGATACGCTGCAGGCATGCATGGAGGCGCTCGAGGAATCGCACCCGGCTCCGATCGCTGCCGGCAATCGAGCGGATGCCCGGCGACGGACTGTTTCGCTGCACACCTGAGACGGGCAAGGCTCGCACCCCTCGCAGCGCCAGCGCCGCTGGCCATGCAATCCCGGCGGCGCGCATCCGCGCGGCCCAAGCAGACAAGGATCCGACAGCGCGTGTGTGGAATTGCAGGCTTCACAGGTCCCGACGTCATGCCAGAGCAGGCCATGCCGCTGCTGGATCGAATGATCCGGACGCTCGCGCACCGGGGCCCCGACGGCTTCGGCTTCCATGCCGAGCCCGGCGTCGGGCTGGCGCATGCGCGCCTGTCGATCATCGACCTGTCCACCGGCGCGCAGCCCATCCACAACCCGCGCCGCAACGTGTGGACGGTATTCAACGGCGAGATCTTCAACTACGTTGAACTCAGGGCCGAACTCGAAGCCGCGGGGCACCGCTTCTACACGCAGTCCGACACCGAAGTGATCGTGCACCTGTACGACCGCCACGGCGATCGCTTCGTCGAGTACCTCAATGGCCAGTTCGCCATCGCCCTGTGGGACGGGGAACGCCAGCGCCTCGTCCTGGCACGCGACCGGGCCGGCATCCGGCCGCTGTTCCACGCCCGCGCCCATGGACGCACCTGGTTCGCCTCCGAGCCCAAGGCGCTGCTGTCGGTGCTGCCGCAACTCGGCCAGTTCGACCCGAAGGCGCTGGCGCAAACGTTGACCTACTGGTCGGCTGTCGATCCGGGCACGATCTACGCGGGCATCGAGAGCCTGCCGCCGGGCCATCTGATGGCCATTGAAAGCGACGGCAGCCGCCAGCTCACCTGCTACTGGGACTGGACGTTTCCCGATGCCGCCGACTGCCGCCCCCTGGGCGAGACCCGCAGCGTCGGCCAGGTGGCGGGGGAACTTCGGGAGTTGCTCATCGATGCCATTCGCCTGCAGCTCCGCGCCGACGTTCCGGTCGGCGCGTACCTGAGCGGCGGGCTGGACTCGTCCGGAATCGTTGCGCTGATCCGCGGATTCACCGACACGCCGGTGCGCACGTTCTCGGTCGCCTTCGACGACGGCGAGTTCGACGAGAGCCCGTACCAGCAGGCGATGATCCGCCACCTGGGCACCGACCACACCACCCTGCGCTGCACCCGCCGCGACATCGGCGAGGCCTTCCCGCGCCTGGTCCGGCACGCGGAAACGCCGATCCTGCGCACCGCGCCGGTGCCGATGATGTTGCTGGCCGGCTGCGTGCGCGCGCACGGCTACAAGGTCGTGCTGACCGGTGAAGGCGCCGACGAAGTGTTCGGCGGCTACGACCTGTTCAAGGAAGCCAAGGTGCGCCGCTTCTGGGCCCGGCAGCCGAACTCGACGATGCGCCCGCGCCTGCTGCAGCGCCTGTATGGCTACCTGAAGAACTCGCCGGTGGGCAACCCGGCCTTCGCGCAATCGTTCTTCGGCCAGGGCATGGAGTACATCGACCGCCCGGTGTTCGCGCACTTGCCGCGCTGGACGACCTCGGCGCGCGCGCTTTCGATGCTGTCGCCCGGGATGCGAGACGGTCTCGGCGACTGGGAGCCGTTTTCCGCCTACGAGCGCACGCTGCCGCCCGGCATCATGCGCTGGAGCCCGCTGGCACGCGACCAGTACGTCGAAGCCAAATCGCTGCTCGCCGGCTACCTGCTTTCGTCACAGGGCGACCGCGTGGCCATGGCCAACTCCATAGAGACACGGGTTCCCTTCCTGGACCACCGCGTCATCGAGTTCGCCAACCGGCTGCCGCCCAGCTACAAGATCCGCGGCATGACCGAGAAGCACGTCCTGCGCCTCGCGCTCGACGGCCTGCTGCCCGAGGACATCCGCAACCGCACCAAGCAGCCTTACCGGGCACCGGACAGCCAGAGCTTCTTCTTCGACGGAAAACCACTGGACTACGTGGAAGACCTGCTGTCCGCCGACCGCGTGCGCGCCGCCGGGTACTTCAACCCGCAGTCGGTAAGCCGCCTGTTCGAAAAGTGCCGCGCGAGCCGGGCGATCGGGTTTGCCGACAACCAGGCATTCGTCGGGGTGCTTTCCACGATGCTGCTGCACGACCAGACCAGGTCCTGGGCGCAGGCCGCATAGCCAGGTGACAGGAAGCCTGCGGCACGCGGGGGACAGGCACCCGGCGGTCCGCCGCGAGGGCGATGGCCGTGGTGCTCAAGGTGCGGGCGCGAGGCGCAGCAGCTTGCCGTCGTCGGCATCCACCAGCACGTACAGGGCACCATCCGGCGCTTGCCGGACGTCGCGGATGCGCTGGCCGCGATCGGACAGCAGGCGCTCTTCGTGGACCACGGCATGGCCTTCAAGCTCCAGCCGGATCAACGCCTGCCCCGCGAGGGCACCGAGAAACAGGTTGCCTTGCCAGGGCCCGAACAGTTCGCCGGTATAGAACGCCATGCCGCTCAACGCCGGTGATTTTTTCCAGTAGTGCAGCGGCTGTTCCATGCCGGGCGCCTGGGTTCCGATCGAGCCCGGCACGGGCTGCCCGTCGTAATCCAGGCCGTAGGTGATGACCGGCCAGCCGTAGTTGCGCCCCGCCTGTGGGATGTTGAGTTCGTCGCCACCCATCGGGCCGTGCTCGCTCGTCCACAGCTGCCGCGTGCGCGGGTCGAGAGCGGCGCCCTGCATGTTGCGGTGTCCGTAGGACCAGATCTCCGGGCGGGCGGCGGCCTGTCCCACGAAGGGGTTGTCTTCCGGGATGCTGCCGTCCGGCCAGATCCGCACGAGCTTGCCCTGCAGCGAATCGAGCTGTTGCGCTTCCGCGGCCGCCACGCGCCCATCGCCCAGGCCGATGAACAGGTGGCCCTGGTCGTCGAACACCAGGCGCGTGCCGAGGTTGGTCCCGGCCGAGCGCTTCGGCGACTGGCGGAAAACCACCTTGACGTCGCGCAGCAGGTCGCCGGCCAGGCGCCCGCGCGCAACCGCGGTGCCGGCAAGGTTGCCGCGCCAGTTCGGTTCGGCATACGCCAGGTAAACGAGCTTGTCGTCGGCGAAACCGGGCGACAGCGCCACGTCGAACAGCCCGGCCTGCCCTTCGGTGAAGATTGCCGGCAGCCCCCCGATCGGCCTCGACACGCTGCGGTCGCGGCCAATTCTCCGCAGCCTGCCGGGGCGTTCGGTCACCAGCATGCTGCCGTCCGGCAGGAAGGCCAGGCCCCAGGGATGCACCAGGCCGGTGACCAGTTCGGTGACGGAGTAGCGCAGGCGTTCGGACGCGTGGACCGTCGGCTTCGCATCGACCGACGCATGCGGCTCGGCACGTTTCGCGGAGTCCGGCTGGGCCGTGCAACCGGCCAGCGCCAACGCGAACACGCACAACAGGAACCTGATCGAAGACATGTCCGTACGCACCGCCCGACAGGCCGCAAGGATAGCAGCCCCGCTGCATCGGCAATGATCGCTCGGCGAAAAGCCCACGCCAATTGCGTTGCCCCTTGCACTGGCCGGAGCGCGCACCTCTCGACGTTCTTATCCATGCGGGCGACCACGGCTCCGGCATCGCCTTTCGGCCGCTGCCTTCCGGTGGGCTTCGATCGTCCACCCCATCAAATGCCCTGCCGGAAAATGGCCCGGAACACCGACCTTGGAGTGATGCATGTCCGCCGATGATATCCAGACCCGCGCGAAGATCCGCGGCTATATCCTCGAGAACCTGATGTTCAGCAGCAACGACAGTGACCTCGCCGACGGCGCGTCCCTGCTTGACCGGGGGATCATCGATTCGACCGGCGTGCTGGAGATCGTGATGTACCTGGAGGAGCAGTTCCAGGTGAAGGTCAAGGACAGCGACATGCTGCCTTCCAATTTCGACACGGTCGACAACATCGTCGGCTTCGTGTCGCGCCTGCAGGCGGGCTGATGTCGCTGGGTTGCCCGAGGCTGCTGCACGAGGCCCTGCCGCGCGCAGCGGCCATGGACGGCGGCAAGACCGCGGTCATCGTCGAGGGCCGGGCCTACAGCTACGCCCGGTTGCACGACGACGCAGCAAGGCTGGCCAATACGCTCCAGGCCCGTGGCGTTGCGCGCGGCGACCGCGTGGCGATCTACATGGACAACACCTGGCCTTGCGTGGTGTCGATCTTCGCCACACTCATGGCCGGCGGCGCCTTCCTCGTCGTCAATCCGCAGACGAAGGCAGACAAGCTCGCCTTCATCCTCGAAGACAGCGGCGCGCGCGTCCTGCTCAGCGACGCACACCTGGGCCGTGAGCTGTCCGCCGCGCTGGTCCTGCTCGCGAATCCTCCGCTGCTCGCATGTTCCGGCGACACTTCCACGCTGCCGGGCGCCATCGCATTCGACGCGCTGCTCGAGGGCGGCGCATCGCAGCCGCCCACGGCGCCGACGATCCCGCTCGACCTGGCCGCGCTGATCTACACCTCCGGCAGCACCGGCAACCCGAAGGGCGTGATGCAGACCCACCAGTCCATGGTGTTCGCGGCCGGCAGCCTGATCGAATACCTGCGCATGGACGAGACCGACAGGATCCTCTGCGCGCTGCCGCTGGCCTTCGACTACGGGCTCTACCAGTTGCTGATGAGCGTCCAGATGGGCGCGACGCTGGTGCTGGAACGCTCGTTCACCTTCCCCGCGCAGGTTTTCGCGCGGATACGCGAGTTCGGGGTCACGGTCTTTCCCGCCGTGCCGACGATGTTCGCGATGCTGCTGTCGTTCCATTCGCGCGAACCCCTCCTGTTCGACAGCGTGCGCCGCGTCACCAACACCGCCGCCGCCCTGCCCGATGATTTCAGCAGCCGGCTGCGCGAAGTGTTCCCCTCCGCATTGATCTACCGCATGTACGGCCTGACCGAGTGCAAGCGGGTGAGCTACCTGGAACCCGAGCTGGCCGACGTGAAGCCCGGTTCGGTGGGCAAGGCGATCCCGGGCACCGAGGTCTACCTGCTCTCGGCCGACGGCGGGCCGGTCGCGCCTGGAGAGAGCGGGATCCTGCACGTGCGCGGCCCGCACGTGATGCTCGGTTACTGGAACCGCCCCGACCTCAGCGAACACATGCTCCGGCCAGGCAAACTGCCGGGCGAGCGCGTCCTGTGCTCCCAGGACATCTTCCGCATGGATGCCGACGGCTTCCTCTACTTCGTCGGCCGCAGCGACGACATCATCAAGACCCGCGGTGAGAAAGTCAGCCCGATCGAGGTCGAAAACGTGCTGCACGGCATCGCGGGCGTGCGCGAAGCCGCGATCCTCGGCGTCCACGACGAGCTGCTCGGGCAGGCGATCCGCGCCTACGTGGTGCTCAATCCGGGTGCCGACCTGAGCGAGCGCCAGGTGCGTGCGTACTGCGCCGCGCGACTGGAAAATTTCATGGTCCCGCGCGACGTGGTGTTCTGCGAAGACCTGCCCAAGACCACGACGGGCAAGGTCAGCCGTAAGCTCCTTGCCCGGCTCGATACCCGGACCAGCGCCACATGAGCGACCAGTACGCCCGACTTTCCGCGCAATTGGCCAGCGGCCTGCGCCTGCTTCCGGACAAGCCGGAGGAGACCGCGAACAGCACCCTGCACGCGCTCTGGCATGCCGCCGCCGGCGCGCCGCTTTCGGCATCCGCCGCGCTTCGCGCGCCGCTTCCGTCGCTGGATGAGGCCGGCCTGCGGCGCCTGCAGGCACTGGTTGAACAACGCCTGTCCGGCGTACCACTGGCGCACCTGAGCGGTCGCCAGGAATTCCTCGGCCTGGAAATGCTGGTCGGCCCCGAGGCCCTGGTACCGCGGCGCGAAACCGAATTGCTCGCGCGCACCGCGATCGCGCTTGCCGGCGCCCCGGACCGGACAGCCGATGATCCTCTGCTCGTCGTCGACCTGTGCACCGGCTGCGGCAACCTCGCGCTGGCCATCGCCGACGCCCTGCCGCAGGCGCAGGTGGTCGGCGCGGATATTTCCGAAGACGCGCTCGTTCTGGCGCGACGCAATGCCGCGCAACTCGGCCTGCAGGAGCGCGCGCGCTTCCAGGCCGGCGACCTGCTGACGCCGCTCGATACACCCGAATTCCACGGCCGCGTCGACCTGCTCGTGTGCAACCCGCCGTACATCAGCAGCGGCAAGGTCGCGCAGATGGACGCGGAGATCGCGCGGTTCGAACCCGCGCTGGCCTTCGACGGCGGCCCGCTCGGCGTCGGCATCCTCATGCGCCTGATTCAGGAGGCACCGCGTTTCCTCCGTCCTGGCGGCTGGCTGGGCTTCGAGGTCGGCCTCGGCCAGGGCCCCTCGCTGGCGCGCCGCCTGCGTGCCTCCGGCGCCTGGCAGGAAGTCCGCGAGATCGCGGACGACGCTGGCGCCACGCGCGTGATCGTCGCACGCATCTGACCCCGGGAAGACACCGCACATGCAGGATTTTGGACGCCATTGCCTTGACATCGACTACGCGGCCGAGGAGGCGCGCATCAGCGCGCGGATTCGCGAGCTGCTTGCCGGCCAGCTGCGGCGGCGCGGCCTGGTGGTTGCGATCTCGGGCGGCATCGACAGCTCCGTGTGCGCCGCGCTTGCGGTCCGCGCGGTCGGCGCAGCGCGCGTGTTCTGCCTGATCCTGCCGGAGCGCGACTCGGACACCGACAGCGCCGCGCGCGCACAGCTGCTGGTTGAACATCTCGGCGTCAGAGTCGAAGCGGTCGACATCGCCCCGACCCTGGACGCGATCGGCTGCTACACCGCACGCGACGACGCCGTACGCCAGGCGATTCCCGGCTACGCCAGCGACTGGAAAATGAAGCTGGTCATCGTCGGGGGGCTGCAGGGCGCGATCAACCGCTTCCGCGTCGTCGCCGAAGCGCCGGATGGCAGCCGCCACGAAGCCGATCTTGGCCTAAACGAATATCTCGCCGTGGTCGCCGCAACCAACTACAAGCAGCGCATCCGCAAGACCATCGAGTACTTCCACGCGGACCGGTTGAACTACGCCGTGGTCGGAACGCCGAACCGGCTGGAATACGACCAGGGCTTCTTCGTGAAGAACGGTGACGGCGCCGCCGACCTCAAGCCGATCGCGCACCTGTACAAGACACAGGTCTACGCGATGGCGCGCCACCTCGGACTGCCTGCGCGCCTGTGCGAAGCCCAACCCACCACCGACACCTACAGCCTCGAGCAAGGCCAGGACGAGTTCTATTTCGCCCTGCCCTACGGCGACATGGATCTCGCCTTGTGGGCGCTGAACCATGACATCCCCGCCGAGCACCTCGCAGCGGCGCTCGATATCACGCCGGAACGCGCCCAGGCGGTATACAACGACATCGCCAACAAGCGGCGGACGACGCAGTACCTGCACCTGCGGCCCTTGCTGGTCGAGCCGGGTTGACCATGCAGCCGACTCCCGTCATCGACCAGTACGTGCCGCAGGCGGGCGATGTGCACGGCGACCGCGACACCGTGCTGTCGATCTGGCGCGGAAACCTCGGCCAGGAAGCGCACATGTGCGCCAAGTACGAGTGGTTCTACCTGCGCTGCCCGTTCGGCACGCCGGTGCTGCAGCTGCTGCGCCATGCGCCCAGCAACGAGATCGCGGGCGCCTGCGCGGCAGGGCGCCGGCACATGCTGTGGCGCGGCCAGGCCCTCGAGGCCGGCGTCATGGTGGACCTCGCCGTGCGCGCGGAACATCGTTCGCTCGGCCCGGCGCTGATGATGCAGAAGGCGCTGATCCAGTGCGGCCTGCAGAAATTCGGCTTCGTGTACGGGTTCCCGAACCCGCGCGCGACCGCGATCTTCCGTCGCCTTGGTTCGCGCAAACTGGTCGACATCGTCCGCCATGCCTGCGTGCTGCGCCCGGAGACCTACCTCAAGCGCCGCATGCCTGCGCCGCTGGCGACCGCCCTCGGGGTGGTGCTCGGCCTGGGCCTGCGCCTGCGGGAGCGTATCCGCCGAATCGGCACGCAGCGATTCGACGTGTCGTGGAGCAACCGCGCTGACGCACGCATGGACGGACTTTGGTCCCGCTCCGCCCCCGGCACGGGCCTGCTGGCGATACGCGATGCCCGGCACCTGCGCTGGCGCTTCGACGAAGCGCCCACCAACACCACGCGCTATCTTCTGCTTTCAACCGACGCGGGGAAAACGCTCTTCGGCTGGTTTGCCACGCAGGTCGTGGACAACGTGCTGCATGTCCGCGACTTCTGGACGGTCGATGCCGCGAACGGGGTCTCGACCGCTTGCGTGGATGCGTTGATCTGCGCCGCGCGCCGGCTCCGCGTGTCGGCGATCTCGGTCGAGATCGCCTGCCGCGACGACAAGCTGTCGGGCTGGCGCAGGCGCGGGTTCGTGGAGCGGTCGCGTCGTCCGATCCATGCCTTCTGGCACGCCGACATCGGGCCCGGGGACGACAGCTTCGACCTGTTGCTCACCTCCGCGGACGAAGACGAGTAGGCGCCGCAGGCGCAACCGTGCCCTCGCATCCTGCGCGGCTGCTCAATCACAAAGCCGCCCGCGCCGGCAGCGGAACAGTTCGAGCGCAAGCAGGTCCGGCCTGAAGCGTCCGCTGGCATCGGTAACGGTCTCTGTTTCGAACCCGGTTCTACCCAGCAGCCAGCCGACACCCCGGTCGATGCGGTTGAGCAGGCGGCTGCTGGTGAACACGAGTTCGTATCCCGCGTCGCGAGCGCGCTGTGCGATCGCCGCATCGTGCGCGCCGTGGGGAAATGACATCGAAGTGGCCGGTGGCACCGACGCGGCAAGCTTCGCAACCAGGGCATCCCGTGCGCCGCCCAGCTCCGCATCCAGGTCATCCGTTCGGGTCATGCGGACGTGCGTCTTGCCGTGCAATCCCAGTGCGATTCCGCCCGCCCTGAGGCGCAGCAGGTCGTCACGGTCGACCATGTGGCGCATGCCATCATCCAGCACACCGGCCAGTGCAGCCGCGACGCCCGCGCACCCGGCGGAGTCGAGCGCCTCCAGGCGCGCGATCTGACTCCGCAGCGCGGCAAGCGACTCATCGTCCGCGGGTTGTGCGCCCTCCGGCGGACCAGCAACGGCATCGATAGCCTGCGCAAGCGCCGACACGCTCAACACCCCGCGCCGCCAGGCCGCCACCACGGCTTCCTGGATGAACGGCTGGCGCCTGCCGATCGCATCCGAAACGACGAACAGCAGGCCAGGGAAGCCGAAGCGCTGCATCTGCGACAGGGCGTGGTCGGCATTGTCGGCCCAGCCGTCGTCGAAGGTGAGCAGGAGCGCATTGCGCGGCAACGGCGCGCCCGACCTGCGCGATGCCAGCACCTGCGCTTCGGACACCAGGTTGTAGTGCCGCGCGAAGAATGCCAGGCATTGGCCGAACAGATCCGTTGTCAACGTATAGTCAGGATCACAGCTCGCGAAACGCGGGTCGTCCGGAGGCAGGATGCGGTGGAACATCACCACCGTCAGGCTGTCGCCATTCCGGAGCCGGTGATACAGCCCGAGCAACCCGCTGGCATACAGCGCCTTCTTTGAAAGATCCTTGAGCATGGCAGGCATCGTCCAGGTTTCAGCGATCATACCGACGTTCAATCGGCGGGATCTGGTGTGCCGGGCGATCGACTCCGCGCTGGCACAGACATTCCCGGTCGACGAGATCATCGTTGTCGACGACGGCTCCACCGACGGCACGCGCGAGGCGCTGCTCGACCGCTACGGCGACCGGATCCGGTACACGTGGCAGCCCAACGCGGGCGTCTCCGCCGCACGCAACCTGGGCATGTCGATCGCGCAAGGCCGCTACTTCGCATGGCTCGACAGCGATGACGAGTGGCTGCCCGGGAAGACCGCCCGGCAGCACGCGTGGCTGGAGGCCCACCCCGACTACGGCATGGTGGTGTGCGACATCGAGATGGTCGACGCCGACCTGCAGGTCATCGGCCACTACATCCGCCGCGACGTGATCCGCGAGGACGGCTGGGCGCTGCGCTGGGCGCTGTCCAATCCCGCGCTCGCGCCCGCCTCGACGCTGCTGCGGCGCGGGGTCTACGAGGACATCGGCGGCTTCGACGAATCCCTGCGCACCGCGGAGGACATCGACTACCACCTGCGCATCGCGCGCCGATGGCGCATCGGCGTGGTCGAGGAAACGCTCGTGCGCACGATGCGCGGGCATGAAGGCCTTTCCGCACAGTCGCGCACCTACGACGACTACCTGATGGTGTTCGAACGCGCGGTACGGGATGCCCAGGGCTTCGTCGAAGATCGCGAGCGCTTCCAGGCACTGGCCAAGGCCTACGCACGCAACGCGCGGGGCCTGATGCTCCGCTCGCGCTGGCGCGACGCGCTGCGCCTGATGCCCAAGGCGTGGCGACACGGCGATGCGGGCACGCGCAGGCAGGTGCTTGGCCTGGTTCCGTTTGCGCTCAAGCGTCGCTTGCACACGCTGCTCCATCGTCACTGAGTCGAGCCCGCCCGCCACTGCACAGGCTGCTTTCCGGCCACTCGTCAGCGCGCACCGCGGCGGAACAACACCACTTCCACCGTCTGCAACAGGATCATCAGGTCAAGCACGAGGCCGTGGTTCTTGACGTAGAACAGGTCGAACTTGAGCTTCTCCTCGGCGTCACGCACCGAAGCGCCGTAGGGATAGCGCAGCTGCGCCCACCCGGTCAGGCCGGGTTTTACGGAATGGCGCACGTTGTAGTAGCGGATCTCGGTGTTGAGCTGGTCGACGAACTGGGGGCGCTCGGGCCGCGGCCCGACAAAGCTCATGTCGCCGCGCAGAACGTTGAACAACTGTGGCAGCTCGTCGAGTCGCGTGGAGCGGATGAAGCGACCCACGCGGGTGGTCCGGTCGTCGTTCGTGCTCGCCCAGCGTGCGACGCCATCCTTCTCGGCATCCGTGCGCATGCTGCGGAACTTGGTCAGCTCGAAGGCGTGCCCGCTTTCACCCACGCGGGTCTGCCGGTAGAACACCGGCCCGCCGGACTCCAGCCAGACGCATGCGGCCACCAGCAGCATGAAAGGCCACGCCAGCAACAGCAGGATCGAGGCCGCCAGCAGATCGAAGAAGCGCTTGCTGAGCCTGCGCGGCAGGGAATGATCGAAACCACCGGAAAACACCAGGTTCGACGGATCCACGACGTTGAGCTTGATCATGCCCGCCTCGCGCTCGAAGAACGCGGCAAGATCGGTCACGCCCACCCCCTTCTGCGCACAGGCCAGCAAGTCTTCCATCGGCAGCCCGCCGCGGCGCTCGTCCGGGGCCACGACGATCTCGTGGATGTTGAGCGTATCGGCGAGCGCCACGAGCGGCGCATCACCACTGACCAGCATGTGCGCGGCGACCACCACCTTGTGACCGGGAACGGGCACGAAACCCACGACTACGAACGACCTGCGATCGGAACTGCGCCGCAGCCGGCTGTTGATCAGGTCGGCATGCTGGCCCGCTCCGTAGACCAGGAGTCGACGCTTGAACACGTCCGCACCAAACAACTGATGCACCACGGCGCGGGTCAACAGCACGCCCAGCATTCCGAGCAGCAGCGCGATCGCCAGCACGCCACGCCCGATGTAGGTGATGGGCAGAACGTAGTAAAGCACCAGCAGGCTGATGCCGCCGAAGGCGAAGGACAGGAGCAATCGCAGCAGGAAATCCGTGCGATTGAGCCGGACATGCGCCTGGTAGAGACCAAACGCCGTCATCGAGCCGGTGATGAAGATTGCGACCAGCGCGGTCCTGAACGGCGCGGTTTCGATGAAGGCCGAACGACTGCCCGGATCGTCGAGGAAGCGCAGCCAGACCGCCGCGCTCACTGCAAGCATCAGGACCAGGAGCTCGAGCACCCAGAGCACCCGGATCGCGCGGATCATGCGGCTGGGCGTTCCCGACTTCATGGCCTGCCTCCGTCGGCCACCCGTGGCGAGAGGGAACCCGCCACGGACGCGGCGACCGCGAAGCAGCACCCGCAGCAGGCGCCTGGGCCCCCGGTGTGGTTGCTTTCGATGTGGGTGTGCATGCTGCCCCTGTTCAGACCAATGCTGTGCGCTCAATCTCAAAAAACGAGGCTTGAGGCACAGACCGGCCAGCTGCTCCCCCATGCAGTCCGGGCCGCCGCGGACACGCGACACATCCTCGGGTACGGATCACGCCCCGAAGGGGGGCAACGCCGCACATTGCCTGCCGCCAGAACGCCGGCGGCATGCGCTCGGCTATCTTCGCTCGCGGGTCAGCGGAACCATCGACATCCACGGCATTGGCGACGCTGCCTTCCCGGCCGGCCGGCCATGCGCCAGCGCCGGGATCAACCCAGGCGCAGCAAACGCTCGATCCAGCGCCACACGCGCTGCCACCAGTGCACTGGCTGCTGCTTGGGTTGTTCGATGACAGGCGGCGCATGCGCGTCATCTTCGCTACCGTCATCGGTTCCGCCGTCGTCCGCCGCCGACGCCGCAGGCTCACCGCCGGGGGTGGCCGGTCTGCTGGGCGGCGGCTTCAGGGGCTGAGCGCCGTTAAGCGGAATGGGCGCGTTGGCGGACGACTTTCCCTCGAGCGCCCCGATGTCGATCCGACCACCCGTGATCGTGCGCCGAACCTCGCCGCCGATCGCCATCTTCGCACGCAGGGGTGGTTCGAAGTCCGGGATCAACAGCGGCGATGGATACGGAAATCCGCTCGGCGACGGCGGCGAATTGGTTCCCGAATCGATCAGCGGGCTCCCCGGCGCCGGGCGCAATTGGTTCTGGGCGGCGTTGGCGAACCCCGGACTGGCACCACTCACCGTACCCGTCCACTCGTACGGCACGAGCATGGCACCGCTCTGGACCCAGTTGCTGGTACCGGCGACCTTGCGTCCGGTCGTCCATGGATTCCTGTCCATCGGGCCGCAGTATGGCGTGCCCACCTCGCTGGCCGGGTTCTCGCGCACGATCGCCGGCGTACTGCCGGCAGCCGTCTGGTAGACCACGTTGTTGTGCATCTCCAGCGATTGCAGTCCCAACTGCACCATCACCGCATTCGCAGCGCCGGCACGATCGAACACGATGGTGTTGTTCACCAGTCGCACGCGCCCCTGGCTGCGGCCGTTGAGGTCGCCACCGGCCCGGATCGCGTTGCGCCAGTTGTTGCGATGGATGATGACGTTGCCGACCACATCGGCGTCCTCGCGCTTGAGATCCGCGGTCCAGCCCGCGGTCTGGGTCTCGCAGTCCGGCCCGATCAGCTCCAGTTCGCCGTAGACCGAGTTCTCGATCCAGTTGTAGTAGATCTGGCTGCGCTGGTGCCGCACGCGCACCAGGACGCCACCGGTACCGTCATGCACGTAGTTGTAGCGCATGACGAATTCCGCATTCGGGAAGGCGACCTCGTCGGACTGCATGTAGATCGTGTGCCGCGTCGTGCCGGCGCCGGAGTTGTAGAGCTCGCTGTATTCGAGCGTGAACGAGCCGGAGTTGTTGTCCGCGCCGAGGATGCCGTGGGAGGGGCAATCGTGGATGACGCTGTCGCGCACGGTGATGTCGTCGGCTTCGCTGAAGACGCAGGTGCGCGAACCGCCCCGCACCTCGAAACCCTCGAAGACAACGTGGTTGGCACGCTCGAACTTGATCGTGTGCGTGCCGCCCTGCAGTACCGGCCGGGAGCTCCCCGAGGCGCGATTCCAGCGCACCACGACCGGCCTGCCCGGCGAGCCGGAATCGTCCGCGCGCATCACGATGTCGCCGCTGTAGGTCGCATTGCCGTCCACGAGGACAATGTCGCCCGGTGCAAGGTCGCGACTGTTGAACAACTGCGAAAGCTGGGTGTATTGCCGGCCCGAGGGCCCGACCGTGTAGGTGGCGG
This sequence comes from Luteimonas mephitis DSM 12574, assembly GCF_000422305.1. Lineage (GTDB taxonomy): Bacteria > Pseudomonadota > Gammaproteobacteria > Xanthomonadales > Xanthomonadaceae > Luteimonas > Luteimonas mephitis. The sequence continues at coordinate 33,685 of NZ_KE383817.1, forward strand.
CAGGCGCAGCCAGGGGCGCGGAGATCGCCAGCAGGCATCCGATCCGCAGGCAGGTGGTGACAGGATTCATGACATTCTCCAGCCCGCATCGCGGGCAGGGCGGACGGTGCATCACCGACTTTAACGCTGCACGCAAGGCGGCGAGGCCAGCGACCTGAACGCCAGCATTACGCAGGCTTCACTTATTGAATCGAGCGCGAGTAACCGCATTCCGTCGCGACACCTCGATCGCCGCACGTAGCTGCGGTGACCATCTAAACGCAATAAGCGCCACCAGGACGCTACGTTGATCCCTTCATTCTACGGTGGTGGCTGCGGACTTCCGCACCCCAAGCCCAAGCTTGTAGTCGGCGATTGGGGCCGGAGCAGGCCAGCGCCAATCGGAATCACTCGACCACCCCTGCATCTCGTTGATTTCCAATAAATTGCCGAGAAGACATCTGAAACCAGGTTCGTACCGGCTTTCGTTGTGACGGGACCGTTTGGCACGGAGCTGACGCAGGACATGATACGGACATGATTTCCTCAATCACCGCATGCCCACACAAGTCATCCATTGACGTGCAGATCATCAAGTGGAGATTGAGTCGACCCGACTCTTCCTGAAGCACCCAGCTTCGACAGGCTGGATTCTGGATGCGTGATCCGAGCTCGATGGGGGCAGGCCAGCTGGCGCTTGTGCTTGTGCTTGGGCAGCTTGGCATTCATCGAATGCTTGACCTCTACCATCCAACCTCCAACCAGCATCGTCCTTTCTCGCGAGGCAATACGATTGGTGGTACGCATATGGCACGGGCCGCAAGAATCCCGCGCAAAGCAAAAGGGCCAACGAGCGTTACCCCGTTGACCCCTGTGCTTTTTCTATGGCGCGCCCGGAAGGATTCGAACCTCCGACCCCCAAGTTCGTAGCCTGGTGCTCTATCCAGCTGAGCTACGGGCGCACATGAAACAGAAGCGGAATTTTGCCGGAATAGCGGCTGCTTCGTCAATCGACAACATCCGCCGGCTGGCTACCCCTGCTGCAACCCGATCGGGTGGTGGCAGGTTCCTGCGAACGCATTCGCGGGAGAGGCATCCTTTAACTGGCGGAGAGTGAGGGATTCGAACCCTCGATAGAGCTATAAACCCTATACTCCCTTAGCAGGGGAGCCCCTTCAGCCACTCGGGCAACTCTCCGGGCCTGTGCCGATCCATCGATGCCGGACCGGAACAGGACGCGAAGAATACCGGGTCATTCCGGGTCCGGCAAATCCCCTGTCGATCGCGCGGACTTCGCGCCCGCGTCCGCGTCATCGCCGCGCTGGATCCGCTCGTAGATTTCCTCGCGATGGACGGCCACGTCTTTCGGCGCCGTGATACCGATACGCACCTGGTTGCCCTTGACGCCGAGCACGGTCACGGTGACCGAGTCGCCAATCATCAGGGTTTCGCCGACGCGGCGGGTGAGGATCAACATTATGTCTGTCTCCATGAACCAACCCGGGGCTAGCCGGATTGGAGCGCTTCGGGCCCGATTGCCCGGAAAACGCTTGCAAGTCGGAAAAGTGAACGATGTTAAGGGCTGCAGCCGGCCACCTACAAGCATCTGTAGTCACGGCTTGTGGCGTCATTCATGCAGTCGCGACTCGACCCAGGCGGGGACGCCCTGCAGCGCAGCGGCAAGCGCCGAGCCATCTTCGCCGCCGCCCTGGGCGAGGTCCGGTCGACCGCCGCCCTTGCCCCCGATCTGTCCGGCGATGTGCGCCAGCAGGTCCCCCGCTTTCACCCGCTTCAGCGCCCCGCCACCAACGCCGGCGACCAGCGCCGCCTTGCCGTCGCTTGCGCCTGCCAGCACCACCACGGTATCGCCAAGCTGCTGCTTGAGGCGATCGACCGCATCGCGCAGCGCCTTGGCATCGAAACCCTCCAGCCGCGCCGCGAGTACCTTGATGCCTCCGATCTCGATCGCACCGGCCGCAAGGTCCGCGGTCGCGCCGCTGGCGGCCCTGGCTTTCAGGGTTTCCAGCTCGCGCTCGAGCTTCTTCTGCTTCTCCAGCAGGCTGCGCAGCTTGTCCGCGGTCTCGGCGGTGGTGCCGCCCAGCAGGTGCGCGGCTTCGGACAGATGACGTTCTTCCGCAGCGACATGGTCGAGCGCGCCCTGCCCGGTCACCGCCTCGATCCGGCGCACGCCGGCCGAGACGCCGCCTTCGGACACGATCTTGAACAGCCCGATGTCGCCGGTGCGCGAAACGTGGGTGCCACCGCACAGCTCGGTGGACGCCTCGCCCATGCGCAGCACGCGCACGCGCTCGCCGTACTTTTCGCCGAACAGCGCCATGGCGCCGAAATCGAGCGCTTCCTGCATGCCCATGTGCCGCACTTCGGCGGCGTGGTTGGCACGGATGTCGGCATTGACCCTGCGCTCGACCTCGGCCAGTTCGGCGGCGGTCATCGGCTGGAAGTGCGAGAAGTCGAAGCGCAGGCGGTCTGGCGCCACCAGCGACCCCTTCTGGGTAACGTGCGTGCCCAGCACCTGGCGCAGCGCGGCGTGCAGCAGGTGGGTCGCGCTGTGGTTGAGGATGGTGGCGCCGCGGCGCGCGCCGTCCACCGACGCAACAACGTGGTCGCCGATCTTCAGCGTTCCGGCGACGAGCTTGCCGACGTGGCCGTGGAACTGACCGGCGTACTTCTGCGTATCGGACACGGTGAAGCGCACGCCCTGCTCGTCCAACTCGCCGGTGTCGCCGACCTGGCCACCGGACTCGGCGTAGAACGGGGTGCGATCGAGGAACACCACCGCTTCGTCGCCGGCATCGATCGCATCGACCGGGCGGCCGTCGCGCAGCAGTGCAACCACCTGCAGGCCGCCGGCGGCAAGCCCGTCATGGCCGAGGAATCCGGTGGGCTGCAGCTTCGCGACGAGGTCGGCAGGCAGGCCGGTGTTCGACGAGAACTTGCCGGCCGCGCGCGCGGTTTCGCGCTGGTGCTCCATCGCCGCATCGAAGCCGGCCATGTCCACGGACAGCCCGCGCTCGCGCGCGATGTCCGCGGTGAGGTCGACCGGGAAGCCGTAGGTATCGTAAAGCCGGAACGCATCGGCGCCGGCGATCGTCCCGCTGCTGCGCGCAGCGAGGTCGTCGAAGATGCGCATGCCCGAGTCCAGGGTCTCGGCGAAGCGCTCCTCCTCGGCCTTGAGCGCGCGCTCGACCAGTTCACGGCTGCGCGTGAGCTCCGGATACGCGCCACCCATCAGCTCGTCCAGGGTGGCGACGAGCTTGTGGAAGAACGGTTCGCGCACGCCCAGCATCCAGCCGTGGCGCAGCGCGCGGCGGATGATCCGCCGCAGCACGTAGCCGCGGCCTTCGTTGGACGGCAGCACGCCGTCGACGATCAGGAAGCTGCAGGCGCGGATGTGGTCGGCGATCACGCGCAGCGACTTGTTCGCCAGGTCCGGCGTGCGGGTGAGCTCGGCGGCCCTGCGGATCAGCGTCTGGAACAGGTCGATCTCGTAGTTGCCATGCACGCGCTGCAACACCGCCGCAAGCCGCTCCAGGCCCATGCCGGTGTCCACGCAGGGTGCGGGCAGCGGCTGCAGGCTGCCGTCGGGCTGGCGGTCGAACTGCATGAACACCAGGTTCCAGATCTCGATGAAGCGGTCGCCATCCTCGTCGGGCGAACCCGGCGGGCCGCCGGCAATGTGCGCGCCGTGGTCGTAGAAAATCTCGGTGCACGGGCCGCACGGGCCGGTGTCGGCCATCTGCCAGAAGTTGTCGGACGCGTACGGCGCACCCTTGTTGTCACCGATGCGGATGATGCGCTCGGGCGGCAGGCCGATGCCGTCGCGCCAGATGCCGAAGGCCTCGTCGTCGTCGTGGTAGACCGTGACCAGCAGGCGTTCAGCCGGAATCTTCCACACGCCGGTCAGCAATTCCCACGCCCAGGCGATGGCGTCCTTCTTGAAGTAGTCGCCGAACGACCAGTTGCCCAGCATCTCGAAGAAGGTGTGGTGGCGCGCCGTGTAGCCGACCTGGTCGAGGTCGTTGTGCTTGCCGCCCGCGCGCAGGCAACGCTGCACGTCGGCCGCGCGCACGTAGCTGCGCTTCTCGGCGCCGAGGAATACGTCCTTGAACTGCACCATGCCCGAGTTGGTGAACAGCAAGGTGGGGTCGTTGCCGGGCACCAGCGATGCCGATGGCACGATGGTGTGGCCGCGGGCGGCGAAGAACTCGAGGAAGTCGCGGCGGATGTCTGCGGTGGTCGGAATCTTGGGCGTGGGCATGCTGGTGTCTGTGGGCTGGCGGGTGCAGCCGGGCACCGCGGTGTCCACGGAACGTGCGGACGCGGCACCGGGCGGACAACCCAATGGCCTCTAGATTAACAGGCCGCCCGCCCACGCCGCGCGCATGTCCGCCACCCGAAGGCCGCGCTCAATCGATATCGGGGCCGCCCCGGATTGCGCTGCGGATGGCCTCGCCATCGAAGCCGCGGCGCAGGAGGAAATCGGCCGCCTTCCGGCTGCGTGCCGGGTCGTCCGCAAAGTCATCGCCAAAGCGGCGACGGGCGAGCTCGCGGGCGCGTCGCGGCCAATCGCTCTCACCTGCCTCGGCCAGTCCGGCCAGCGCGCCCACGATCAGGGCTTCGTCGAGGCCGTGGCTCCCGAGCTCGGCGCGAATCCGCAGCGGGCCATAGCCGGCACCCGCGCGCCAGCGTGCAACGCTTGCAGCGAAGCGGGCGTCGTCCTGCCAGCCTTCGGCGGCCATGCGCTCGACTGCGGCCTCCGCCTCTTCCCTGCCGACGCCACGAGCCGTCAGCTTGTTCGCCAGCTCCTTGCGCGAATGTTCGCGGCGCACGAGAAGCCCCAGCGCGCGCTGCGCCGGGGTTGGCTCGGGCCGGCGCCGTTTGCGCGGCCCCCTTTCGGCGGGTGCGTCGGCTGTCGACGCACCCTGGCGTTCCATGGAAGACACGGGGCGATCAGGCTTCCGCGTCCTCTTCCGTGGCCTGCTCCACCGCCGCGGGCAGGATATCGGCACGCAGCGCCGCCTCGATCTTCGCGGCTACCGCCGGGTTGTCCTTCAGGTACTGGCGAGCGTTCTCCTTGCCCTGGCCGATGCGTTCGCCATCGCAGCTGTACCAGGCGCCGGACTTTTCCACCAGCTTGGCATCGACGCCCATGTCGATCAGCTCGCCTTCGCGGCTGATGCCCTCGCCGTAGAGGATCTCGGTGACGATCTGCTTGAACGGCGGCGCCATCTTGTTCTTGACCACCTTGATCTTGGTCTGGTTGCCGATGATCTCGTCACCCTTCTTGATCGAGCCGATGCGGCGGATGTCCAGGCGCACCGACGCGTAGAACTTCAGCGCATTGCCGCCTGTGGTGGTTTCCGGGCTCTGGCCCGGCATCATGATGCCGATCTTGTGGCGCAGCTGGTTGATGAAGAACACCATGCAGTTGCTGCGCTTGATGTTGCCGGTCAGCTTGCGCAGGGCCTGGCTCATCAGGCGCGCCTGCAGGCCGGGCAGCTGGTCGCCCATCTCGCCCTCGATCTCGGCGCGCGGGGTGAGTGCGGCGACCGAGTCGATCACCACCATGTCCACGGCGTTGGAGCGCACCAGCATGTCGGCGATCTCCAGCGCCTGCTCGCCGGTGTCGGGCTGCGAAACCAGCAGGTCCTCGACGTTGACGCCGAGTCTCGCGGCGTAAGTGGGATCGAGCGCGTGCTCGGCGTCGATGAAGGCGCATACGCCGCCCAGCTTCTGGCACTCCGCGACGGTCTGCAGGGTCAGCGTGGTCTTGCCGGAGGACTCCGGGCCGTAGATCTCGATCACGCGGCCGCGCGGCAGGCCGCCGATGCCCAGTGCGGTATCGAGCAGCAGCGAACCGGTCGGGATCACCGGCACCACTTCGGCGACGCGGTCGCCCATGCGCATGACCGAGCCCTTGCCGTACTGCTTCTCGATCTGGGTCAGGGCGGCGGACAGCGCGCGCTTCTTGTTCTCGTCCATCGTGGTGGTCCTCGTCATTGTGTGTCTGGGGCGTTGGGGGCAGTCTGGCCGGGCCGGGTCGCACAGGCTGCGACCTCGGCGGCGGGAAACAGGATGACTCGGGCCTGCAGGCCGGGGGAATCGGCGCACGCCACGCCTGCGTGTCGGAAAACGCCGCGGATCGAGCCCGGACTTCCCCGGCTCACCGGTTGGGCCTCACCAGGCCGCAGTACAGGCCTTCGATGGCGAAATCCTGATCGGGCATCACGTCGATCGGCGAGTAATCGGGATTGCGCGGCAGCAGCCGGATGCGGTCCTTGCCGATCTTCAGCAGCTTGACGGTAATTTCGTCGCCGACGCGGGCGATGACGATCTGCCCGGAACGCGCGTCCGCCGTGCGGTGTACGCCGATCAGGTCGCCGTCGAAGATGCCTTCGTCGCGCATCGAGTCGCCCTTGACCTTGAGCAGGTAGTCCGGGGCCGGCGAGAAGAACGTGCGGTCCATCAGCACCATCTGGTCGGCGCCGCCGAATTCATCGGCGCCCGCCCCGATCGGCATGCCCGCCGCGACCTGCCCGAGCACGGGCAGTTCCAGCACGTCCCCGTTGGCCGCTGCGGGCAACGGCAACTCGCGCTGTGCAGCCTCGGGTGCCCGCAGCAGCCGGATGCCGCGCGCCCGCCCGGGCACGCGCTCGATCGCGCCAGCGACTTCGAGCGCATCGAGGTGGTACTGCGCCGCGCGCACCCCGCTGAAGCCGAAGGCGCGGGCGATTTCCGCCTGCGAGGGCGGCATCCCCTCGGCTTCGATGCGCTCGGCGATCAGGGCGAGGATGGCTTGCTGGGTTTCGGACAGGTCCATGGTTAGTAGTAATACTACTAACGAATCAAACCCGCAAGCCCTCCAGCCCCCGCAGCGCCGCCGCCACCGTCTGCCGGCGCACGCGGTCGCGGTCGCCTTCGAAATGGAAGACTTCGGCGCGGGCGTAGCCGCCGCGGCGTTTCCAGCCGATCCAGACGGTGCCCACCGGCTTGTCGTCACTGCCTCCGCCCGGGCCTGCGATGCCGGTCACGGCCACCGCGATGCTGGCACCCGAATTGACCAGCGCGCCGGACACCATTTCCACCGCGGTCTCGCGGCTGACCGCGCCGTGGATTTCCAGCGTCTCGGGCCGCACGCCGAGCAGCGCCTGCTTGGCTTCGTAGCTGTAGGCAACCATGCCGCAGTCGAACCAGTCCGAAGAACCGGCGATGTCGGTGACGGTCTTGGCAATCCAGCCACCGGTGCAGCTCTCGGCAGCGACCAGGCGGTCGCGGGAATCGCGCAGGTGCGTGCCGAGCGATTCGGCAAGCACCCGGAGTTCGGCATCGGAAGGAGTCGGCATCGATGGCGCTTCGGGGGACGAACGGGGCTTCCTTTTAGCCCAAATCCCCGCGCATGTCGCGCCGCGGCGGCAATCGCCGATGCGCGCGGTTCATCGCCAGCGACGACCGCAAACGAAACGGCCCGCCATCGCGGCGGGCCGTCGCGGGCTTGCGAACGCGATCAGTACTGCACGCGCAGCGTCACTCCGTAGGTGCGCGGCGCACCGAGGAAGGCGTTCCATGCACCCGGCTGCAGCGGCGCGTCGAAGCCGACCTGCTTGTAGGTTTCGTCGGTGAGGTTCTGGCCCCAGAACTCGAGCATCCAGCGCTTGTCCTGCGAACCGATGCCCAGACGGGCGTTCACCAGCGCGAAACCATCCTGCACCTTCTCCGGGTCCAGGTCCGAACCGGTGTTGTGCTCGGACATGTACTTGGTGCCGATGTTGAAGCGCCCCAGCAGGTTGCCGCCCATCTGCCACTGGTACGTGGCCGAAGCCGAAGCCGACCACAGCGGCGCGAAGCTGATGAGGTTGCCGGGCAGGTTCTCCAGCGCGCCACCCGGCAACAAGTCCGCATATGGCGTCTGGTTGCCGTAGCGCGTGTCGGCATAGGTCAGGCCGCCCTGCAGGCTCAGCCCGTCGAGACCGGTCTGCCACAGCAGCTCGATCTCCGCGCCTTGCGACACCACTTCGGGCAGCGAACGCACGACGTAGCTGGTGCCCAGGAAGCTGTTGAGCTGGAAGTCGGTGAACTCCTGGTAGAACAGCGTGCCGTTGAGCAACAGGTTGCCGTCCAGCCACGTGGTCTTGGCGCCGAGCTCGTAGCTGTCCACGAACTCGCCGGGGAACGACGTGTCATTCACGGGCGTGATGCCGGCGCCACCGCTCGACAGGCCATTGTTGGACTGCACGCGGTCGAGGTTGAAACCGCCGCCCTTGTAGCCGCGCGCGGCGGACACGTAGGTCATGACCGCGTCGTTCCAGCGATAGGCCGCCTTCACCGTGCCGGACCACTCCTTCTCGGTCATCTTCTGGTCGGTGACCCGCCCGTTATGCAGCACGTTGGCCCAAGGCAGGCACATGTAGCCGGCGATGCTCGGCGCCACCGCGCCGACCAGCGCGGCCTGCTGGTCCGGCGACAGGAATCCCCATGCCGGGATCCGCCCGGCAAGCGCCGAGCCGACCCGCAGCCCCATGTTCGACAGCAGCATCCCGCAGCCGGCGCTGCCGTTGGGGTTGCTGTAGCTGGAAACCAGCTCCTTCTTGTCGTGCGTGTACCGCAGGCCGACGGTGAAGTCGAGCTTGTCGGTCGCGTGGAACGTGTTGTTGGTGAACAGCGCGGCGCTCTTCGAACTCTGCCTGTACAGGTCCTGCGCGGCATCGCCGATGAAGTTCGTGCCGAACGGCCTGCCGCTGACCTGGGAGAAGAACGTCGCCGGGTTGCTGGTGTCGACCGTGATGCCCAGCGGCTGCAACTGCGCCGCCAGCCCGCCGAGCACCTGGCTGCCCACCAGCGTGGACAGGTACGGCTCGTAGTCCGCGCCGATGATGTACTGATCGTGGCGCTCCAGGTCCTCGTCGGAATAGAACATGCCGACCATCCAGTCCCAGCGGTCGGTGCTGCCGGTCAGGCGCAGCTCCTGGCTGAAGGTCTCGAATGCGGTGGACGAGTCGTCGTACCGGTTGCGGCGGTACAGCAGGTCGGCGCCGGAGAAGTCGAAGTCCAGCGCATTGATCGTCTGCCAGTCGCGGAACGCGCTGATCGAAGTCAGCGTGGCGCCGCCCAGCCAGCCCGTCTCCCAGTCGACCTGCGCCGAGATGCCCTTGTCCTTGACGTCCTGCTCGGTGCTGCGGTTGCTGTAGGCCAGCCTGCGCTCCGGGTCCGGCTTGCCGATCACGCCCGGCCCGCCGGCCAGCGCGTTGATGATCGCCGCCGGTCCGGCGCCGGTGGCGTCGCGGGAGGTGGTCACGCCGACGCAGCAGTGCTCTTCGCGGCTGGTGAAGTCGCCGATGACGTTGATCGAGAGGTTCTCGGTGGGCTCGAACAGCAGCTGGCCGCGCACGGTGTGGAAGTTGCGATCGCTGTCTTCGGTCTCGGTGCGCGGACCCTTGCCGGTATTGACGTCGGTGACGCCATCGCGCGTGCGCTGGGCGGCGTAGATGCGGAAGGCGGAGTTCTCGCCCAGCGCGTCGTTGTAGGCGCCCGATACGCCGACTTCGCCGTAGTTGCCGATGGTGATCTCGCCCTCGGCGCTCTGGGTGAAGCTCGGGCGCCGGGTCACGACGTTGATGACGCCGGCCGAGGTGTTCTTGCCGAACACCGTGCCCTGGGGGCCCTTGATGACCTCGATGCGCTCGATCTCGCCGAGGTCGCCGAAGCCCACGCCCGTGCGCGGCCGGTAGACCCCGTCGATCACCACGCCCACTGCCGACTCCAGGCCGGCGTTGTCGCCGTTGGTGCCGACGCCGCGGATGCGCGCGGTGGTCTGCGATTCGTTGGTGGTCGAACTCACGTGCAGGCCGGGCACCAGCAATTGCACGTCCTTGATGTCGGTCACGCCGGTGTCCTGCAGCAACTGCTCCGGCAGCGCCGTGATCATGATCGGCACGTCCTGCATGACTTCCTCGCGCTTCTGCGCGGTGACGGTCATGGTGGCGAGCGTGACCGGCCCGTCGGCTTCGGCGGCCGGCTTCGCGGGCGCGTCGGCCGCGGTGGCCTCCTGCGCCTGCGCGGCGACTGACATCGTCAAGCAGGCCGCGAACACCGCGGCGGCGAGCGTCTGGCGTTGCGGTTGGCGGATAGCCATGTGTTTCCCCCAGTCTGGATTTGGATGAGCGTGCCCTGTCCCGCGCGATGCGGTCACTCGACTTCCTGCCCGGCACGACGAGGGATACGCCCCGGAAGGCATGCCTCGCGGACCGGATTCGCACGACCATCGTGGGGGAATGGCCGCGCACCCGCGGCAAGCGCCGCGGAAATCCTGAACAGGGAAACGTATAGCACAGGATCGCGGCGCTTTGGCAACCATCACAAACCGGCGAAGGGGCGCCCCGGATTCGGGTCGCGCGAGTGCTTCGGGCACACTACCCGTTCCACTCTCCGTTCCTGCCCCGGATCCGATGTCCAACGAACAGCACACCCCCTTGATGCGCCAGTTTTTCGCGGCCAAGGCCGAGCATCCCGACGTGCTGCTGTTCTTCCGCATGGGCGATTTCTACGAGCTGTTCTACGACGACGCGCGCAAGGCGGCGAAGCTGCTCGACATCACCCTGACCCAGCGCGGCGCGTCCGCCGGCCAGCCGATCCCGATGGCCGGCGTGCCCTACCACGCCGCCGAAGGCTATCTCGCCCGGCTGGTGGCGCTGGGCGAGTCGGTGGCGATCTGCGAGCAGATCGGCGACCCGGCCGCGAGCAAGGGCCTGGTCGAACGCAAGGTGGTGCGCATCGTCACCCCGGGCACGGTGACCGACGAGGCGCTGCTGTCCGAGCGCCGCGACACGCTGCTGCTCGCGGTTGTCCGCGGGAGGAATGGCTACGGCTTGGCCTGGGCGGACCTGGCCGGGGGGCGTTTCCTGGTCAACGAAGTCGTCGGCGACGATGCGCTGGAAGCCGAACTTGCGCGCCTGCAACCGGCCGAACTGCTGCTTCCCGATGAGGAGGGCTGGCCGCCGTTCGTCACCGGAAGCGGCGGCCTGCGCCGTCGCGCGCCGTGGCTGTTCGACGCCGACAGCGGACGCCGCCAGCTGCTGCAGTTCTTCAACCTGCACGACCTGTCGGCGTTCGGCATCGACGAGCGCCCGCTCGCCATCGCCGCCGCCGGCGCCCTGCTCGGCTACGTCGAGGAAACCCAGAAGCAGCGCCTGCCGCACCTGACCTCGATCGCGGTCGAGTCGAGCGACGGCGCGATCGCGATGAATGCCGCCACCCGCCGCCACCTGGAACTGGACACCCGCATCGACGGCGACCAGAAGCACACCCTGCTCGGCGTACTCGACAGCACGGTCACGCCGATGGGCGGGCGGCTGCTGCGACGCTGGCTGCACCGGCCGCTGCGCGATCGCGAGGTCATCGGCCGGCGCCACCATGCCGTCGCCGCGCTGGGCGAAAGCGGACGCGACGCGGACCTGCGCGAAACGTTCCGCGCGCTGGGCGACGTCGAGCGCATCCTCACCCGCATCGCGCTGCGCTCGGCCCGGCCGCGCGACCTGGGCACGCTGCGCGACGCGCTGGCGATGCTGCCGCGGGTGCGCGAGCTGCTGTCGGCGCTCGACTCGCCACGCCTGCAGGCGCTGGTCGCCGGCCTGGGCGAACACGATGCCCAGGCGACGCTGCTGGCGCAGGCCCTGGTCGAACAGCCGCCGGTGCTGGCCCGCGACGGCGGCGTCTTCGCCGACGATTACGACGCCGAACTGGCCGAGCTGCGCCGGCTCTCGACCCACGCCGACCAGTTCCTCGTCGACCTGGAGCAGCGCGAGCGCGAGGCCAGCGGCATCGCCACGTTGAAGGTCGGCTACAACCGCGTCCACGGCTACTACCTCGAGATCAGCAAGGCGCACGCGGCCAGGGCGCCGACGCACTACACCCGCCGCCAGACCCTGACCGGCGCGGAGCGCTACATCACCGAGGAGCTCAAGGCGTTCGAGGACAAGGTGCTGTCGGCGCGCGAGCGTTCGCTGGCGCGCGAGCGGCTGCTCTACGAAGGCCTGCTCGACGCACTCAACGAACACCTCGAATCGCTCAAGCGCTGCGCCGCGGCGCTGAGCGAACTAGACGTGCTGGCCTGCTTCTCCGAACGTGCGCAGGCGCTGGACTGGTCGCGCCCGGATCTCGTCGACGACGCCTGCCTGCAGGTCGAACGCGGCCGCCACCCGGTGGTGGAGGCGGTGCGCGACGAGCCGTTCGAGCCCAACGACCTGGTGCTCGACGGCAACCGCCGCATGCTGGTCATCACCGGCCCCAACATGGGCGGCAAGAGCACCTACATGCGCCAGAACGCGCTGATCGTGCTGCTCGCGCACATCGGCAGCTTCGTGCCGGCCGCGCGCGCGACGATCGGGCCGATCGACCGCATCCTCACCCGCATCGGCGCCGGCGACGACCTCGCGCGCGGGCAGTCGACCTTCATGGTCGAGATGAGCGAGACCAGCTACATCCTCCACCACGCCACCGAACGGTCGCTGGTGCTGATGGACGAGATCGGCCGCGGCACGTCGACCTACGACGGCCTCGCCCTGGCTGATTCCTGCGCGCGGCACCTGGCCGCGATCAACCGCAGCTTCACGCTGTTCGCCACGCACTATTTCGAACTGACTTCGCTTGCCGAGCCGGGCAGCGGCATCGCCAACGTGCACCTGGACGCGGTGGAACATCGGGACAAGGCAGGCAACGAGACGCTGGTGTTCATGCACGCGGTCAAGGACGGCCCCGCCGACCGCAGCTTCGGCCTGCAGGTGGCGGCGCTGGCCGGCTTGCCGAAGGCGGCGATCGCGCAGGCGCGCAGCCGGCTCGCGGAACTCGAACGCCACATGCGCAGCGCCGCGCCGCCGCTGTCGCCGGACACGCTCGATGCGCCGCAGCAGATCGGGCTGTTCGCGCCCTCGTCGGCCGCGCTCGACGCGCTCGCCGGCATCGACCCGGACGAGCTGACGCCGAAGCAGGCGCTCGAGGCGCTGTACCGACTCAAGTCGCTGACGTGAGCGGACAGGCCGACGTGCGCATCGATGCGTTGCTGGCGGGCCGCGCGCAGCCGTACACGCGCCCGGGCAGCCGCAGCGCGATCGACAAGCAGCCGTTGGCCGGCCCCGTGTCGATCGGCGAACTTGGTTTCGCCGGCGACGAGCAGGGCGACCCGCGCGTTCACGGCGGCCCCGACAAGGCGATCCACCACTACGCGTTCGACCACTACGCCGCGTGGCGCGACGAACTCGGTGCGACGCCGCTGCTGGAGGTGCCCGGCGCGTTCGGCGAGAACATCAGCACCCGCGGGCTGGACGAGGACGGCGTCTGCCTCGGCGATCGCTTCCGCCTCGGCACGGCGCTGGTCGAGGTCAGCCAGGGGCGGCAGCCGTGCTGGAAACTCAACGACCGCTTCGGCGTGCCCGACATGGCGCGCCGCGTGCAGTCCAGCGGCCGCACCGGCTGGTATTACCGCGTGCTGCAGCCGGGCGTCGCGCACGCAGGCGACGCGCTGCGGCTCGACGCGCGCCCGTATCCAGCGTGGACGCTGCGGCGGCTCGGCATGCTGCTGTTCGGCCGCGTGCTTGCGCGCGAGGCGCTGGAACCGGCGCTGCAACTGCCGCTGGTGCCGTCGTGGCGAAAGCTCCTGGAGCGCCGGCTGCAGTCGCAGGAAGTCGAGGACTGGAGCCGGCGCATCGACGGCCCGGACCGGCTTTGACGCGCACTCGTGCGCAACCGTCGTACGATCTCCCACCCACACCTGAAGAAGACCCCATGGCCACCCTCACCCACGACCTCTCATCGCAGTTGCAGGGCGCACCGCTCCAGCAGGTCGCGCAGCAGCTGGGCATTGATCCGGCGCAGGCGTCTTCCGCGGTCAGCGCCGCGCTGCCGCTGTTGATGGGCGCGCTTGGCCGCAACGCCAGCCAGCCCGAAGGTGCCCAGGCACTGTTCGGGGCGCTGCAGAAAGACCACGCCGGGGGTGACATCGGCAGCGTGCTGGGCGCGGTGCTCGGCGGCGCGTCGGGCCGGCAGGCCGATGGCGCCGGCATCCTCGGCCACATCTTTGGCGGCAGCCAGGAACGCGCGCAGGCCGGCGTCGCCCAGGCCACCGGACTGCAGAGCAGTCAGGCCGGGCAACTGCTGAAGATCCTTGCCCCGATCGTGATGGCCTACCTGGCCAAACGCATGTTCCAGCAGCGCACCGGGGCGCCGGGCGGCGCGGCAAACGCCGATCCCGGCGCGCTTGCCGGCATCCTCGGGCAGGAGCAGCAGGAAATCCGCCAGCAGGGGGGCCTCGGCGGCGGCCTGCTCGGCGCCGTGCTCGACCAGGACGGCGACGGGCAGCTGGGCATCGGCGACCTGATGAAGATCGGCGGCGGGTTGCTCGGCGGCGGGCGCTGAGGGCCATCGGGCGGTGAACCGGAACGGCGGGCCTGGCCCGCCGTTTCCTGTTGCGGACGCGGAAGTCCACGCGATAGCGCCGGGCTATCAGTCGATTTGATTCATTCGATTTCCCCTTTCCCGGAAACAGGGCTAGCTTTCCCGTTCACCTCAACCCGGGAGCCCGCACCGTGAGCAAGCCCACCGACAAGCCCACCCACCTCACCACCCAGTTCGGCGCCCCGGTGCCCGACAACCAGAACAGCCTGACCGCCGGCCCGCGCGGCCCGCTGCTGTCGCAGGACGTGTGGCTCAACGAGAAGCTGGCCAACTTCGTGCGCGAGGTGATCCCGGAGCGGCGCATGCACGCCAAGGGCTCGGGCGCCTTCGGCACCTTCACCGTGACCCACGACATCACGAAATACACGCGTGCGGCGATCTTCTCCAAGGTCGGCAAGAAGACCGAGATGTTCGCCCGCTTCACCACGGTGGCGGGCGAGCGCGGCGCGGCGGACGCCGAGCGCGACATCCGCGGCTTCGCGCTGAAGTTCTATACCGAGGAAGGCAACTGGGACATGGTGGGCAACAACACCCCCGTGTTCTTCATCCGCGATCCGCGCAAGTTCCCCGACCTCAACAAGGCGGTCAAGCGCGACCCGCGCACCAACATGCGCTCGGCCACCAACAACTGGGACTGGTGGACACTGCTGCCCGAGGCACTGCACCAGGTCACCATCGTCATGAGCGACCGCGGCATCCCGGCCAGCTACCGCCACATGCACGGCTTCGGCTCGCACACCTACAGCTTCTGGAACGCCGCCGGCGAGCGCTTCTGGGTCAAGTTCCACTTCCGCACCCAGCAGGGCATCAGGAACCTCACCGACGCCGAGGCCACCGAAATTGTCGGCAACGACCGCGAGAGCCACCAGCGCGACCTGTTCGATGCGATCGAACGCGGCGATTTCCCGAAGTGGACGATGTACATCCAGGTGATGCCCGAGACCGACGCCGAGAAAGTGCCCTACCACCCGTTCGACCTGACCAAGGTGTGGCCGAAGGGCGACTACCCGCTGATCGAGGTCGGCGAGCTCGAGCTCAACCGCAACCCGGAGAACTTCTTCGCCGACGTGGAGCAGAGCGCGTTTGCGCCGTCCAACCTGGTGCCTGGCATCAGCGCCTCGCCGGACAGGATGCTGCAGGCGCGCCTGTTCAACTACGCCGACGCGCAGCGCTACCGGCTGGGCGTCAACTACCACCAGATCCCGGTCAACGCCGCGCGCTGCCCGGTGCACAGCAACCACCGCGACGGCGCCGGCCGCATGGACGGCAACTACGGTGGCCTGCCGCACTACGAGCCCAACAGCTTCCACCAGTGGCAGGAACAGCCGCAGTACCGCGAGCCACCGCTGAAGATCAGCGGCAACCTGGCGGACTGGTTCAACTACCGCGAAGACGACGCCGACTACTACAAGCAGCCCGGCGACCTGTTCCGCCTGATGTCGCCGGAGCAGCAGCAGGCGCTGTTCGACAATACCGCCCGCGCGATGGGCGACGCGCCCGACTTCATCAAGCAGCGCCACGTCGACAACTGCAGCAAGGCCGACCCCGCCTATGGCGCCGGGGTGGAAGCGGCGCTGCGCAAACTGGGTGCGTTTGCCTGACCGACCCTGCGCGACGACGCGCTGGGCAAGCTGCCACCGGTCAACTGCTGCACCATCGCTGACAGGAACAACTCGCCGCGGCTCCGCATGGCGCCGCGGCGTTCTTGTCACTGCAGGCGCCCGGCTGGCAGCAAGCGGGCACCCGCGCAGCGGAGCCCCCTCCCCGAAGAGCGGACGGGGCACTTATTCCCGTGGCGAATGCCCGGCACGAACGCCGCTGCCTCCAGCCCTTCAGCCCGGCGCTTGACCCAGGTCAATTACTTCTTCCGGCGATGCTGCCAGCGTAGGTCCAGGGTTCGAAGAAGCATCCGGAAACCGCGCCGATGATCGGCATCGCGGGCCAGCCAGCCATGGGGGAGTGTTCATGCGCACTCGCATCATCGATCTGGGGCTTTCGTTCATTGCCAGCGTAGCGGCCCTGTTCCTGTCATGGCCGTACTGGCGCGACTTCGAGTACTGGCCTGAGTCGCAACTGGCTTGGCTGGCCTACCTTGTCGTGGGCCTTGCCCTCGCGGTGTACGTGTTCCATGTTTTCATCGGCGTCCTGCGCACCCTGTTCGAGCACGATGCGCTCGAACGCGCCGCGACAGCCGGCGAAAGCGGCGAACGAATCGCCGGCAAGGGGGACGCGCCATGACCTGCGCTCCCGGCAAACCCTGCGAAGAAGGCCGCAAGCGCCGCGGCGCCTTCGGGATACTGGGGGTGATGGCGCTCATTTTTGTCGCGCTGTCCGTCGCGTCCTTCCTGAAGTCGCGCAACCAGGCCGTCCCCGCCAACGTGAGTTACGGCGTGCACTCGGCCGTGGACGGCAAGCGCGTGTTCCAGGCCTACAACTGCATGGGCTGCCATACCCTGCTCGGCAACGGCGCTTACCTGGGGCCGGACCTGACCAACATCTACGAGCATGCGGGACCCGCATGGCTGGAGGCATTCCTGCCTTCGGCCGGTGGCTGGCCCACCGCCACCGCCGTGCAGGTCCACCTGCAGGGATCCGGGCCGTCTGCCGCCGGCGGCACCAATTCCCTGGATGCGTATTTCAAGCAGTATCCGGGAGCCGCCGAGCGCGTGCATCGGCGTGGCGGGGGCACCACCCACATGCCGAACCTGTCGTTCCGGCCGAACGAGGTCGCTCGGCTGATCGCTTTCCTCAAGTACACCTCGGAGATGAACACCGAAGGCTGGCCGCCCAAGCCCAAGGTCGACGGACTCGGCTTCGCCCTCGCCACGCCGATGCCGGGCCTTGCCGCGGCCGATGCGGGCGCCGGCAACCCGGCGGCAGGCCCGGATGCCCAGGCTGCGATCGATCCTGCCGCGCACGGCGGGCAGCTGGTGAAGCAGAGCGGCTGCACCGCCTGCCATGCGCCGGACACGACCAGGCTGGTCGGACCGGGCTGGGGCGGCCTGTACGGCTCCACCGTTACCCTGGCCGACGGCAGCACCGTCCAGGCCGACGACGCCTACCTGGCCGCATCGATCCGCACCCCTGACGCACAGGTCGCATCGGGTTACCCACCCGGCCTCATGCCGAGCTACGCGGCCATGCTCGACGACGATCAGGTGAACGCCATCGTGGCCTACCTCCGCACCTTGTCGGGAGCAGGACAATGATCCAGATCCAGTACGACACCCAGCGGTTGAGCATGCGCTTCTTCATGCTGATGCTGGTGCTGTTCATCATCCAGGTCGGCTTCGGCATGCTCATCGCGCTGCAGCACATCGACCCGGCACTGCTGGCCGGCACGCTCAATTTCAACATCGCCCGCGCCGAACACCTCAACCTCGGCATCATCTGGATCCTGTCCGGATTCATCGGCACGATCCTGTTCGTCGGACCGCTGCTGTCCAAGCGCGAACTGGCCTCGCCCTGGCTGATCAAGTTCCTGTTCTACGCGCTGGTGGCGGTGACGATCTGGAACGTGATCGCACAGAGCTTCGCCAGCAGCGGCATCGCAGGCTGGTGGATGGGACAGCCGTGGATACAGGAGGGCCTGGAATACCTGGAGGCCGGGCGCGTGGCCGACATCATCATCCTGGTCGGCTTCTCGATCCTGGCCTACGTCGTGCTGCGCACCTTCCCGCCGCGCAAGGAGTGGAACGAGATCCACTGGGGCCTGGCGCTGGGCGTGGTCGCGCTGACCCTGGTGTGGATCTTCGGGCTGTTCTTCATCGAGCGCCAGGACGTCAGCGAGTATTTCCGCTGGTATGTCGTGCACTACTGGGTGGAGGGCGTGTGGGAGGTCATCCACATCAGCCTGATCGGCTTCCTGCTGGTGCTGCTGTTCGACGCCAACGTCAAGAGCGTGGGCTACGCGGTGTTCTGGGGCGTGGCGCTGGTCTGGCTGTCGGGGCTGATCGGCAACGCGCACCACTACTTCTGGATCGGCACGCCGGAGTTCTGGCAGTTCTGGGGCTCGCTGTTTAGCGCGCTGGAGCCGCTGCCGCTGATTTTCTGCTTCTGGCACATCTACCTGGACGCGCACAATGACCGGAAGCCGCTGAAGAATGCGCCGGCGTTCTACTTCATCCTCGGCTCGGTGGTCCTCGAGCAGGTCGGCGCCGGCATCCTGGGCTTCACCATGACCTTCGCGCTGACCAACGTCTGGTCGCACGGCACCTGGGTCACGCCCAGCCACGCTCACCTGGCGCTGTTCGGCACCTTCGGGATGCTCGGCATCGCCGCTGCGTACTACGCGGTGCCATTGATGCGCGGATTGAAGGACTACGACGAACGCATGGGCAAGCTCGCGTTCTGGCTGGTCTTCACCGGCATGCTCGGGATGGCGTTCGCGTTCGCATTGGGCGGTACCGTGCAGGTGTTCGCCTACCGTACGCTGGGCCTGGACTGGTTTGGCGGCGACATCTTCCCGGCGATGAACTTCTTCAAGGTCCTGGTGCCGGTCTTCGGCACGCTGTTCACGATCGGCGGCCTGCTGATTGCCTACGACCTGATCACGATGGGCTACCGCGCGCCGGCCGGCGCGCCGGCGAAAACGGTCCACGCCAACCCGGGCGGCACGCGGTTCGCCACCGGCTGGGGCCGCTACCTCACCGGCTACGAAAGCGGCATCTGGTTGCTGGGCATGTGGTTCTTCGGCGCCGTGATCACGTTTGGACTGCTCAGCTTCAACCTCGCCAGCGTGCAGGCCGGTAATCCGACGCTGCCCTACCTGCTGGCTTCGATCGGCTATCCGGGACTGCTGCTGGTCACGTTGCTGTTCGTGTGGCGCTTCCTTGCATCGATGGAATCGCGGGCAAGCGAACCCGCAACCATCCTCGACGGCCCCTCAAGCCAGGCGCTGGGCCAGGCGGGATAGTACGGCGCCTGCATCGCCTTACGATGCATCAAGGTCGCCGAGCGCCCGGATCAATCGCCGGGCGCGTTTGTCGGGCTTGCCCTCCGGCGCCCTGTAGCCGGCGCGCCCCGCGCGCAGTTCATCGCGGCGGGCTTCACGTGCAAGCCGGGATTGTTCGGATTCGCGGTACAGCGCCTGCGCGGCTGCGGCAGGGCCGCGCCTGTCGCTGACGACCACGACTTCGATGGCAAAGGTCCCGTCGTTGCGCACGATCGTCATCGCATCCCCGGGCTTTACCTCGCGCGATGCCTTCGTGCGCTGCCCGTCGACCTCGACCTTGCCGGTCTCGATCGCCTGCCGGGACAGGCTTCGGGTCTTGAAGAAGCGCGCCGCCCACAGCCAGAGATCCAGCCGCACGCCTCGTGGCGCGGCGGGATCGCCCGGCTTGCGTTGCGCGCGGTCGCTTTGACGTGGCATCGGCACGATCTTATAGCCACCGCGGGCCGTCGTCCCCGGGGCCAGGCCCCCATCGCCGATCCGCGCACGGATGCATCACGCAAGTCTGACAAGATGTTGCGATGACGAAACCATCCCGTGACCTCACCCAGGGCCCCATCGGCCGCACCCTGTTCGTGTTCGCGCTGCCGATCATGGCCGGCAACGTGCTGCAGTCGCTCAACGGCTCGGTCAACGCGATCTGGGTGGGCCGCTTCCTCGGCGAGGAGGCGCTCACCGCGACCGCGAACGCCAACAACATCATGTTCTTCCTGATCGGCGCGGTGTTCGGCGTCGGCATGGCCGCGACCATCCTGGTCGCGCAGGCGATCGGCGCGAAGAACACCGCGCAGGCCAAGCGCGTGATCGGCACCAGCGCGACGTTCTTCTTCCTCGTGTCGCTGGCGATCGCCTTCGCCGGCCTGCCGCTGTCGCGGCATATCCTGGTGTGGATGGCGACGCCGGCCGCGGCACTGCCGCTGGCCGAGGCCTACCTGCGCATCATCTTCATGGCGGTGCCGTTCCTGTACATGTTCGCATTCCTGTCGGCGATCCTGCGCGGTGCGGGCGATACGCGCACGCCGTTCGTGTTCCTGATGCTGGCGGTGCTGCTGGACATCGTGTTCAACCCGCTGCTGATCTTCGGCATCGGCCCGCTGCCGGAGATGGGCATCGCCGGCTCGGCAATGTCGACGCTGGTCGCCAACCTGGTCAGCCTGGCTGCGATGCTGCTGTGGCTGCGCCATCGCCGCCATCCGCTGTGGATCAGCCGGCATGAGAGCGCTGTCTACCGGCCCGACCCGGCGATTCTCCGCGCACTGGTGATCAAGGGCGTGCCGATGGGCCTGCAGATGATCGTGATCTCGCTGGCGATGATCATGATGATCAGCATGGTCAATGCCCATGGCGTCGACTACGCCTCCGCTTATGGCGCCGCGCTGCAGCTGTGGACCTACATCCAGATGCCGGCGATGGCGATCGGCGCGGCGTGCTCGTCGATGGCGGCGCAGAACGTCGGCGCCGGGCGCTGGGACCGGGTCAACGCCACGGCGCGCACCGGCACCGCGTTCAACTTCCTGATGACCGGCTTGCTGATCGCGCCGGTGATCCTGTTCGACCACACCACCCTGTCACTGTTCCTGCCCGACGGCAGCGCGGCGCTGGAACACGGCCGCCACCTCAACCACATCGCGGTGTGGTCGTTCCTGTTCTTCGGCGTGAGCTTCGTCATCTCCGGCGTCGTTCGCGCCACCGGGGCGGTGATCCCGCCGCTGGTGATCCTGGGCATCGCGATGTGGGGCATCCGCATCCCGTTCGCCGACCTGCTGCAGCCGGCGCTGGGCATCGACGCGATCTGGTGGAGCTTTCCGGTCAGCGCGCTGTGCTCGATGCTGATGTCGATGGCGTACTACCGCTGGGGCAACTGGCGCCAGGCGAAGATGCTCGAGCCGGATCCGGATGCAATCGCAGTGCCTTCGGAAGTGCCGTCGCAGGCGCCTTCGCCGGTGGCGGACCAGGGGCCGCGATCATGACGGCGGCAGGCGACATGCGGCCGCAAGGGCGGCGGAAACCGCGACGCCTTCCCCGTGCAAGGCATAGCGGCTTCCGCCGCTCTTGCGAATAGCCGGGAATCGGTTGCCACCGTTTTCACGGCGGAGAACAGTGCAAACGAAAACGGCCACCCGAGGGTGGCCGTTCGTGCAGCGATGCCGGAGGAATTACTCGGCAGCGGCAGCGGCGGCAGCCGCGGCGGCACGCGCCTTGGCGTTGCCGGCCAGGTCTTCCTTGATGCGCGCCTTCTTGCCTTCCAGCCCGCGCAGGTAGTACAGCTTGCCGGCGCGCACGGCGCCGCGGCGCTTGACTTCAACCGAGTCGATCGCGGCACTGTGGCTCTGGAACACGCGCTCGACGCCGAAGCCGTGCGAAATCTTGCGCACGGTGAAGGCGGAGTTGAGGCCGGCGTTCTTCTTGCCGATGACCACGCCCTCGTAGGCCTGCACGCGCTCGCGGTTGCCTTCCTTGACCTTGACGTTGACGATGACCGTGTCGCCGGGACCGAAGTCGGGCAGCTTGCGCTGGGCCTGTTCGGTTTCGAAATTCTGCAGCAGCGTGTTGAGCGAAGGCTTGTTCATGACGATGACCTGGGTTGCTTGCCTGTTGGGAATGCCTTGAAGGCGTTGTTGTAGCGCGAGTGCACGTGGACCCGCGTCTTGGCATGGGTGGAGCTAAGCGCGCAATTATAGCGGCAATTTTCCCTTGCGCGCTACGGGGTTACGTGGGCGTGCCGGGGCCATCGCCGGCCGCGCCGAGGAAGTCCTCCAGCAGCCGCCGATCCGCCGCGGACAGGGCCTCGCGGTCGACGAGGTCCGGACGCCGCAGCCAGGTCCTGCCCAGCGCCTGCTGGCGGCGCCAGCGGGCGATTTCGGCGTGGTTGCCGGACAGCAGCACCTCCGGGACCCTGCCCAGGGCGTGCTCGACCGGGCGGGTGTAGTGCGGGCAGTCGAGCAGGCCATCGCCCTCGAAGCTGTCCTGGACCGCGGATTCGGCGTCGTTCAGGGCGCCCTCCTGCAGCCGTGCCACCGCGTCGACCACCACCGCGGCGGCCAATTCGCCACCCGAGAGCACGTAGTCGCCGATCGAGATTTCCTCGTCCACTTCGGCCGCCAGCAGGCGTTCGTCGACGCCCTCGTAGCGACCGCACAGCAGGATCACGCGCGGCTCGGCAGCCAGTTCGCGGACCTTCGTCTGGGTCAGCGGCCGGCCCTGCGGGCTGAGGTAGACCACGCGCCCAGGCGCCGGATCGGCCGCGCGTGCGGCGGCAAGGCAGGCGCGCAGCGGGTCGATCAGCATCACCATGCCAGGGCCGCCGCCGAACGGGCGGTCATCGACGCGACGATAGTTGCCCTCGGCGTGGTCGCGCGGATTCCAGCCGTGCAGCGACAGCAGCCCGCGCTCCTGCGCACGCCCGACGACGCCATGGCCGGCGACCTGGGCGACGAATTCGGGGAACAGGCTGACGATGTCGATGCGCATGGAGCAGGGATTGGGGATTGGGGATTGGGGATTGGGGATTCGCAAACGCCGACTCGGCTTTTGCGGGACGATTGCAGACGCGATCTCTCGCCAAAATCTGTGAACAGCCGGCGGCAGAAGAAACTGGTGTCGAGCCCGCCCTTGCGAATCACGAATCACCCATCCTCAGCCACCAATCCCGACCCCTCAGAACTCGGCGTCCCAGTCGACGGTGACCACGCCATCGTCGAAATCGATGGAGACGATGTAATCCGGCTGCAGGAAGGGAATCATCCGCTCGCGTTCGCCTTCCGCCACCAGCACGTCGTTGGCGCCGGTGGAGAACAGGTGCGAAACGCGGCCGAAGTCGACGCCTTGGACGTTGACCACGCGCAGTCCTTCCAGGTCGACCCAGTAATACTCGCCGGGCTTCGGCGGCGGCAGCGCCGAACGCGCCACCCAGATTTCGCTGCCGCGCAGCGCCTCGGCGGCGTCACGATCAACGACTTCCGGGAACGTCGCGACGATGCCCTTCGCGGTCAGGCGTCCACGCGCGCCGGCCAGTTCGCGTTCCCGACCCTGCGCATCGCGCAGGATCCATGGCTGGTAGCGCAGGATCGCGTTGGCCGGTTCGGTGAACGACTCGAGCTTCAGTTCGCCACGCACGCCAAACGCGCCGTGGACCCTGCCCAGCAGGACCATGCCCTGCAAGGGCCGGCGCGCCTCGGCTTCCATGTAAGCGATGGCCGCGCCGGGCGCGGCCGGTGCGTCAGGCAGCTTCGGCTGCCGGGGCAGCCGCGGCGACCTTGGTCGCTTCCTTGTACAGGTTGCGGACCTTGTCGGTCAGCTGAGCGCCCTGCCCGACCCAGTGGTCGACGCGGGCGATATCGAGCTCGATACGCTTCTCGGAGCCCGACGCGACGGGGTTGTAGAAACCCACGCGCTCGATGTTGCGGCCATCGCGTGCGCTGCGGTGGTCGGTGACGATGATGTGGTAGAAGGGGCGCTTCTTGGCGCCGCCACGGGTAAGGCGGATCTTGACCATGATGTTCTCGTGTTGCCCAGTCGCCAGGACGGCGAGGTAAGCCGGCGATTATAGCCAAGTCCCGCAGCCGTGGGTAGGCGCGGCGGATCGCAGGCGCGATCGCCGCGCCAGCGGCCCGGTCGCGCGCGAGGTGCGCTCCTACAGGGGCTGTGGCGGCCGGGCCTGCAGTGCGCGACCCAAGAGCGCCATCAGGCCGTCATCCGCAGCGAAAGCGGTCTCGTCCACGGCCCCGATCGCCCTCACCCCGCGTGAGTTGCAGGCAAAGGCCGCCCGGAACCCGGAAAGATCGGCGAGCCGGATCGCGCGCTTCGCCTGCGCGACACCCAGTGTCTCCAGTCCGGCCTGCAGCAGCCTCTCGCAGGTGCCGCGCAGCGCGGGGGCATCCGGCCAGATCACGCCCTGCCCGTCCCAGAAGCCCACGTTCCAGACCGTGCCCTCGCTGATCCGGCCGTCGACGCCGACGAACAGCACGTCGTCGTAACCGCGGCCCCGCGCCTGGCGGGCAAGGTGGAACTGGGCGAAGGTGCCCACGTGCTTGATGTGCGGCAGCGCGCGCTCGTGGGTGAAGCTGGCGGCACGCATCGGCTCGGGCGACGGGTCGCACGGCGGGGTCAGGGCCACGATCACGTCGAGGTCCCTGGCCGCCAGCGGCTGCGAGGCCAGGGCGGCACGCTCGAAATCCCGCGCGCACACGGTCACCCGTGCCGTGCAGTCGCCGGCAGCCACCATGTCCAGCGCCTGCCGCAGCCCTGAAAGCACGTGCGTGTCGTCGAGTGAAACGTCGAACAACTCGCGCGTGGCCGCGCGCAGCCGCGCCAGATGCAGGTCCAGCCCGCGCACCGCACGGTCGCGCACCTGCATGGTGGTGAAGTGCCCGTGGTTGCGCATGGCCAGCGCCACCAGGTCGGCCGCATCGGCGCGCCGGCCATTGCACAGGATGATGTTCAACGCCGACGCTCCGCGGCGGCGGCCGCGCCTGCCGGCCGCCCCCTTCCATCGGCAACGGCTATCGCCCGCATTCGTCCAAGTCCGGACATCAGTTCATCGCCCGTCTTCGTTCATTGCCCGTGTCCGCAACCGAATCACCATGCGGCCCATCGCGGCCATGGCCGATTCCGCAGCGGCGACTGCCACCGAATCCCCTCGGCAGGCCTGGGCCGGGCCAAAGTGACCTCAGCGGAACGGCATCCCGCCGCCGCCCATCATGCCTTTCATGCCGCGCATCATGCCCTTCATGCCGCCGCGGCCCAGCTTGCCCATCATCTTTTCCATCTGCTGGTACTGCTTCATCAGCTTGTTGACGTCGGCCGGGGTGAGCCCCGCGCCCTTGGCGATGCGGGAGCGGCGCGAGCCGTTGAGCAGCGCCGGGTTGCGGCGCTCCTTCTTGGTCATCGAGTTGATGATCGCGACCATCCGCGGCACTTCCTTGCCGGTGACCTGCGCCTTGACGTGCTCGGGGATCTTGCCCACGCCCGGCAGCTTGTCCATCAGCCCGGACAGGCCACCCATGTTCTGCATCTGCTCGAGCTGGTCGCGCATGTCGTTCAAGTCGAACTTCTTGCCCTTGGCGACCTTCTCGGCCAGCTTCTGCGCCTTGTCCTGGTCGACCTGCTGCTCGACCTGCTCGACCAGCGACAACACGTCGCCCATGTCGAGGATGCGGCTGGCGACGCGATCGGGGTGGAACACGTCCAGCCCGTCGACCTTCTCGCCGGTGCCGATGAACTTGATCGGCTTGCCGGTGACGTAGCGCACCGAAAGCGCCGCGCCGCCGCGCGCGTCACCGTCGGTCTTGGTCAGCACCACGCCGGTCAGCGGCAGCGCTTCGCCGAAGGCCTTGGCGGTGACCGCGGCGTCCTGGCCGGTCATCGAGTCGACCACGAACAGGGTCTCGGCCGGGTTCACCGCGCCGTGCAGGGCCTTGATCTCGGCCATCATCGCTTCGTCGATCGCGAGGCGACCGGCGGTGTCGACGATCAGCACGTCCGCATAGGACTTGCGCGCATCGTCGATGGCGGCGCGGACGATGGCTTCCGGCTTCTGGTCGGCGGTCGACGGGAAGAACAGCACGTCGACCTGCTGGGCCAACGTCTTCAGCTGCTCGATCGCGGCCGGACGATAGACGTCGGCGCTGACCACCATCACCTTCTTCTTGCGCTTGTCCTTCAGGTGCTTGGCAAGCTTGGCCACCGTGGTGGTCTTGCCCGCGCCCTGCAGGCCGGCCATCAGGATCACCGCAGGCGCCGGCACGTTGAGGTTGAGGTCGCTGGCAGCCGCGCCCATCACCAGGGTCAGCTCGTCGCGCACGACCTTGATCAGCGCCTGGCCCGGGGTCAGCGACTTGAGCACCTCCTGGCCCACCGCGCGCACCTTGATGCGCTGGATTACCGCCTGCACCACCGGCAGCGCGACGTCGGCTTCGAGCAGCGCGATCCGCACCTCGCGCAGCGCCTCGCTGATGTTGGATTCGGTCAGCCGGCCGCGGCCGCGCAAGCGCTCGATGGTGCCGGACAGGCGCTGGGTCAGGGATTCGAACATGGGTGCGGGAGGGTTCGGGAAAACGGCCGCGGATTATAGCTTGGCGGCCACGGCAGCCTTCCGGCCACGCTTCCGGCCGCGCCGGCGAGCGCGGCATATGCGACACTTCCCCGATGACAATCGTTCTCATCGCCATCGCGCTCTACCTGCTGGCCACGCTCGCGCTGGTGGTGGGAGTGATGCGCGAGCAGCGCCGCACCGGGCGCACCTGGCTGCTACCTGCATTGCCGGCGGTGGCCCTGCACGCCGGTTACCACGCCATGGCATGGCGCGCGGCCGGCGGTACGGACCTGCACTTCTTCTCGGCACTGTCACTGGTCGGCCTCGGCATGGCGCTGCTGACCCTGCTGGTCGGCGCGCGCGGACGGATGGCGACGCTGGGCGTGGTGGTGTTCCCGATCTCCGCCGCCGCGCTTGGCGGCTACGCCGGCTACGGCCACCACCTGGCCGAAGGGCTGGACGTGCGCCTGCAGCTGCACGCGTGGTGCGCCCTGCTCTCCTACGCAACGCTGGCGGTTGCCGCGCTGCTGGCGATCATGCTGTGGCTGCAGGAGCGCGCGCTGCGCCGTCGTGATTTCCACGCCTGGCTGCGCGTGTTGCCACCGCTGACCGAACTGGAAACGCTGCTGTTCCGCACCATCGCCGTGGGCTTCGTGCTGCTGACCGCCACTTTGCTGACCGGCGTGCTGTTCGTCGAGGACCTGTTCGCCCAGCACCTGGTGCACAAGACCGTGCTCAGCGTGCTGTCGTGGCTCGCGTTCGGCGCGCTGCTGCTGGGACGCTGGCGCTACGGCTGGCGCGGAACGGTCGCGGTGCGCTGGACCCTGGCGGCAATGGCGCTGCTGGTGCTGTCCTTCTTCGGCAGCAAGTTCGTGCTGGAACTGGTGCTGCACCGCGCCGGCTGACGGCGGAGCCGGACCGTCCGGAATCCGGGACGGCCTATCCCGTTGCCGGGACAATAGTTGCGTTGACAACTATTGCATGAGCCAGCAAAATCCCGCCCCTCATGAACACCCCATCCTTCCACGGCAGCGGCGCGAGCCTCGGCCTGCTGTTCCGACAGCTGCGCGACGCCATGTGGGCGCGGATGAAGCTGGAGCTGTCCGACCTGGGCCACGACCTGACCTTCAGCCAGTACGTCACCCTGAAGAAGCTGGCGATCGGTCCAGCCGGCGTCACCGACCTTGCGCGCGCCGCCGAGCTCAATCCCGGCGCGATGACCCGGCTTCTCGACCGCCTCGAAGCCAAGGGTCTGGTCGCGCGCACGGCCGACCCTGCCGACCGCCGCGCCCTCAACATCCACCTGACCGAATCCGGCCTGCTCATCTGGCAGGACATCAACAAGTGCGGTGAACGCGTGCGCGAGCGCGCGCTGGCCGGGATGAGCGAGGCAGAACGCAGCCTGCTCACGCAACTGCTCGAACGCGCGCGCAACAACCTTACCTCCCCGGAATCCTGACCATGGCCGCCCAACGCCATCGCCCGCGCCGCGGGCTGCCCTTCGTGCTTTCCGTCTGTTGCGCATCCGCCGCCGCGCTGGTCATGGCCGGCTGCGCCAGCACCCGCGGACTTGCACCGGAGGGGCATCCGATCGAAGCCGATTCGCTCGCCAGCAGCCGCAGCCTGGGCGCGCCGGCGCTCAGCGACGCCGCATTCCCGGCGCAGGACTGGTGGAACGCCCTCGGCGATCCGCAGCTCGACGCACTGATCCGCGAAGCGCTGCAGGACAGCCCTTCGCTGGCCGCCGCCGACGCGCGCCTGCGCCAGGCGCAGGCACAGGCCGGGCTGGCCGACGCCGCGCGCAAGCCGACGCTGGGTGCCAGCGCGCAGGAGACCGCGGTGCAGCTGCCCGAAACGCTCGCGCCCGCGCCCCTGGGCGGCGACCTGCAGGCCAGCACGGTGCTGATGCTCGACTTCAAGTGGTCGCCCGACCTGTGGGGCGGCAAGCGCGCGAAGTACGAGGCCGCGGTCGGCCAGGCGCGCGCAGCGCAGGTCGATGCGCAGGCCGCGCGGCTGGCGCTGTCGTCGAACGTCGCGCGCAGCTACGTTGCGCTCGCGCAGGCATACGAGATGCTGGACGTCGCCCAGCGCGAACAGGCCCGCGCCTCGCGCCTGCGCGACCTGAGCCGGCAGCGCGTCGACGCCGGCCTCGACAACCAGCTGCAGCTGCGCCAGTCGGAAAGCACCATCGCGATGGCCACGCAGCAGGGCCAGGCCGCGCGACAGCAGATCGAGGCGCTGCAAAACGCCTTGGCCGCGCTGCTCGGCAAGGGTCCGGATCGCGGCCTCGACATCACCCGCCCGCGCCTGCTCGACGCGCCCTCGCCCGCCGTGCCGGCGGTACTGCCCAGCGAACTGCTCGGCCACCGCGCCGACGTCGTTGCCGCCCGCTGGCGGGTGGAGGCCGCGAGCCGCGGCATCGACGCGAGCAAGGCCGCGTTCAAGCCCAGCATCAACCTCAACGCGCTGGTCGGGCTCGCGTCCGCCGGCCTGTCCGACCTGTTCAGCAGCGACGCACTGCTGGGCTTCGGCGGCCCCGCGATCAGCCTGCCGATCTTCGACGGCGGCGCGCTGCGCAGCCAGCTGGCAAAGTCCGACGCCGACTACGACCTCGCCGTCGCCGGCTACAACCAGGCGCTGGTGGCGGCGCTGCATGAAGTCACCGACGCGGTGCAGGCGGCGCGATCGCTCGACGCGCAGATCGCCTCGGCCACGCAGGCGCGCGACGCCGCGGAGTCCGCGCTGAAGCTCGCCGACACCCGCTATCAGGCCGGCCTCGGCACCCAGCTCGACGTGCTGTCGGCGCAGCGCCCGCTGCTGCAGCTTGAACAGCAGCTCGCCGCGCTGCGCGCCCGGCGCTATGCGGCCACGGTCGACCTCGACCGCGCGCTCGGCGGTGGCCTTGCGCCTGTCGGACGGGATGCCGCCGCCGAACCAGATTCCAACCCAGACCTTGCCGGGGCCCCCACGCCATGACCTCCGAAATCAATCCGCAAGCCGCCACTGCCACCGCCGCGCCCACGCCGAAGAACGGCAAGCGCAAGCGTGCATTGCTGATCCTCGCCGCGATCGTGCTCGTCGCCGGCGTCGCCTGGCTGGCGTACTACCTGCTGGTCGCACGCTGGCACCAGGACACCGACGACGCCTACGTGCAGGGCAACGTGGTGAGCATCGTGCCGCAGACGATCGGCACGGTGATCGCCATCGACGCCGACGACGGCATGAAGGTCGAAGCCGGCCAGCCGCTGGTGGAGCTCGACCGCAACGACGCCCAGGTCGCCTACGACCAGGCCGTCGCCAATCTCGCCGGCACCGTGCGCCAGGTGCGCGGACTTTACAGCAACGTCGATGCCGGGCAGGCCGACATCCGGGCACGCCAGGTCGCGGTGGCGCAGGCGCGCGAAGACGTGAAGCGCCGCGAAGGGCTGGTCGCCACGGGCGCGGTGTCGCGCGAAGAGCTCGCGCATGCGCGCGACATGCTCGCCGCCGCCGAGGCCGCGCTGTCGGCCTCGCACGGCCAGCTGGCACGCAGCCGCGCGCTGGTCGACGCCACCACCGTGCAGGGCCAACCGCAGGTCCAGGCCGCGGCCTCGCAGCTGCGCCAGGCCTGGCTCAACCTCCAGCGCACGGCGATCGTCGCGCCGGTGTCGGGCTACGTCGCCCAGCGCCACGTGCAGCTCGGCCAGCGCGTGCAGCCGGGCACCACGCTGATGACCATCGTGCCGATCGAGCAGATGTGGGTGGAGGCCAACTTCAAGGAAACCCAGCTGACGAAGATGCGCATCGGCCAGCCGGTCGAGGTGCGCGCCGACCTGTACGGCGGCAGCGTGAAGTACGACGGCAAGGTGGCGAGCCTGGGGCTCGGCACGGGCAGCGCGTTCTCGCTGCTTCCGGCGCAGAACGCCAGCGGCAACTGGATCAAGATCGTCCAGCGCGTGCCGGTGCGGATCGAGCTCGACCCGAAGCAACTGGCCGAACACCCGCTGCGGCTCGGCCTGAGCATGGCCGTGGACGTTTCCCTCCGCGACCAGGACGGCGCGGTGATGGCCACTGCGCGCAAGGCCGCCGAGCCATTGCTGAGCACGCAGGCTTACGCCAGCCAGCTCGACGATGCCAATGCGCTGATCGCGCGCATCATCGAACAGAACCTGCCGCAAGGCACGCGCAACTGATCCACGGCCATGTCCACGACCGTCGACCAGGCTGACGGCGACACGCCGTCCGCACGCGATCCCGCGCAGCCCTTCCGCCCGCCAAACATGGCGCTGGCGACGATCGGCATTGCGCTGGCGATGTTCATGCAGGTGCTGGACATCACCATCGCCAACGTCTCGCTGCCCACGATTTCCGGCAACCTCGGCGCCAGCGCCAACCAGGCGGTCTGGGTCATCACCTCGTTCGCGGTCAGCAACGCGATCGCGCTGCCGCTGACCGGATTCCTGACGCGCCGCTTCGGCGAGCGCCGGCTGTTCATCTGGGCCACGTTCGCGTTCGCGATCGCGTCGCTGCTGTGCGGCCTGGCCAGGTCGATGGAGATGCTGGTGGCCGCGCGCGCGCTGCAGGGTTTCGTCGCCGGCCCGATGTACCCGGTGGCGCAGGCGCTGATGATCTCGATCTATCCGCCGGCCAAGCGCGGACAGGCCATCGCGCTGCTGGCGATGGTGACCGTGGTCGCGCCGATCGCCGGCCCGATCCTGGGCGGCTGGATCACCGACAACTACAGCTGGGAATGGATCTTCTTCATCAACGTGCCGATCGGCATCTTCGTCAGCCTCGTGGTCGCCCGCCAGCTGCGCGGCCGTCCGGAAAGGCTCGACAAGCCGCGGATGGATTACGTCGGCCTTGCGACCCTGGTGGTCGGCGTCGGCGCGCTGCAGATCCTGCTCGACCTGGGCAACGACGAGGACTGGTTCAACTCCACCAGGATCGTGGTGCTGGCGATCGTCGCGGCGATCGCGCTGGCCGTGTTCTTCATCTGGGAGCTGACCGACGACGATCCGATCGTCGACCTGCGGCTGTTCCGCCACCGCAACTTCGCCACCGGCACGGTGGCGCTGGTGCTGGCCTACGCGGCGTTCTTCTCGGTGGCCCTGATCGTGCCGCTCTGGCTGCAGCGCAACCTGGGCTACACGGCCATCTGGGCAGGCCTGGCAACCGCGCCCATCGGCGTGCTGCCGGTGCTGTTGACCCCGTTGGTCGGCAAGTACGCAGCCCGCTTCGACCTGCGCATCGTGGCGAGCCTTGCGTTCATCGCGATGGCCGCCACCAGCTTCGCGCGCGCCGGGTTCAACCTCGACGTCGACTTCGAGCGCGTGGCGATGGTGCAGCTGTGGATGGGCCTGGGCGTCGCGCTGTTCTTCATGCCGGTGCTGACGATCCTGCTGTCTGACCTGGAGCCGCACGAGATCGCCTCGGGTTCGGGCGTGGCGACGTTCTTCCGCACCCTGGGCGGCAGTTTCGCCGCATCGCTGACCACGTGGGCCTGGAACGAGCGCACCGTTGTCCACCACGCGCAGCTCACCGAACACATCCCTGCCACCGACCCGGCGCTCCGCCAGACCGTCGAGGCGCTGGGCCAGGGCGACCTGCAGCGCGGTGCCATGATGCTCGACCACATGATCGCCCAGCAGGCCGCGCAGATCGGCTTCAACGAACTCTTCCACCTGCTCGGCATCCTGTTCATTGGCGTGATCGCGTTCGTCTGGCTCGCCAAGCCGCCCTTTGCGGCCAAGATGGGCGGCGGCGGCGCGGCAGGCGGGCATTGATCGCTCCATGCCATGCCGCTGCGCGGCAAGGCAGTCGGACTACGCGAATCATCCGACGGCGTTCGGCCGCCATCACTCCCAATCCCTCGTAGTTTCCCGCTTTCGGTGCTTCCTCGCGTACAAGGACGCAGACAGGAAACCATGTTCCGCCTTGCCGACGCCTCTCCCCGAGCATCGACGGAAGCCCTTGTCCGGCTTGGCATGAGACCATGACCAAGCGGTTTGACATCATGTGTTGGCTCGCAATCCGCCGCTCATTCGTCAGTTGCTCGACGACAATCCCGCCTTGACCATAAAATAATGTTCTTGCGGATCTCTTGCGATCATGACACTGATTCTTCATATCGGCGCCGGCAAATGTGGTTCGAGCGCCATACAGTCCTCGTTGACACAGCACGCGAATCTCGAACGCCGTGATGGTTCGACCGTCGAGTACATCGCCATCGATGCCAAAGGACTTCTGGTTCGAGGGGATCACTTGCGCAAAAGCGCAGGAATTGGAGGCTATAGAACATCCCCCTCGACAATGGCACTGAAGAGAATGGACCTGGCCTCAATTGGAAAGGCTCTGAGGGACATTAAGCACGACGTTCTTCTTTCTCAGGAAGCATGGATATATCAAGCGGAAAATTGGCGAGATATCCTGGAACAGGCAGGATTGGATGCACATGTTTTCGCATACGTCAGGCCGCATGCCCCGTTGTTGAATTCGGCATGGTGGCAATGGGGGGCCTGGAAAGACAAACCTTATGAAGAATGGTTGATGCATCGGTTGAAGCGCAGCATGTGGGGTGCGCGCATGCGGGAGTGGAAATCGATACCCCGCGTCAAGTCTGTCACCGTGCGCCTGTTGCCGGATGACGTGGTGGCCGACATGTACGCCTACATCCTGGAAACAGATTCGCCCGACACGAGACCCATGGTAAACTCGAGCTTGCCAAGCGTAATCCTTCGCCTGTTCCAGCGGAACCGCGAACTGAGGCCTCACGCCCATGCAAGCCGGATCGATTTCATCTTGTCGGAACAACTCGCACTTCCCGGAAGTTCGCCGTGGGTGCTCGCACCGGAGTTGATCGAACATATCCTTTCGGAAACCCGGGAAGATAATGTGGATTTGCTTTCGATGCTCGACAGCGAATCAGCGAGGATCATGCGCGAGGATGCGCGCTGGTGGGATAAGGCAGCGTTTTCCGACAAGGTCGCCGAATCGCCGGATCCGGTGCCGATCGATCCAGATGCGCTGGAGAAACTGTGCGTCGCGCTGGTAAAAGCACTCGACGCACCCGGCAAACGGGATGCCATCGAGTCGGCTTAATTGCCAAGCACCAAGCATCGCCACCGCAGTCAGCGGGGGCCGTAGGACATCCGGATAGATGGGGCATGATCATCTCCCTTGAATGGGGAGACTCGGCGCCCATTTACACTCGCCCGCCGTTCGCGTCATGGTGAAGTACGTTTCACCACTACTCCGCGATCTCCAGCGCGTCTGCCAGTCGTTCCACCGCAACCACTTCCATGCCCTTGTAGCTGCCACCCTTGGGCGCATTGGCCTTCGGCACGATCGCGCGCCTGAAGCCGTGCGTGGCCGCTTCCTTAAGCCGCTCCTCGCCGTTGGGGATCGGCCGGATCTCGCCGCTCAGGCCCACTTCGCCGAAGGCGACAGTCTTGTCGGCCAGCGGCTGGTCGCGCAGCGACGACAGCACGGCAAGCAGCACCGGCAGGT
Source organism: Luteimonas mephitis DSM 12574 (assembly GCF_000422305.1). GTDB lineage: Bacteria > Pseudomonadota > Gammaproteobacteria > Xanthomonadales > Xanthomonadaceae > Luteimonas > Luteimonas mephitis. The sequence goes on from NZ_KE383817.1 coordinate 67,599, forward strand.
CAGCCGCGGTTTCCTGCACGCGGATACCGCCCACGACGTTGACGAACACGTCCTGGTCCGAAACCACGATGCCGCCGTGGCGATGCAGCACCGCCAGCAGCATGGCGAGGCGATTCTGCTCAAGGCCCACCGCGACCCGGCGCGGATTCGACAGCGGCGAAGAGTCCACCAGCGCCTGCACCTCCACCAGCAGCGGCCGCGTGCCTTCGCGCGTGACCATCACGCAACTGCCGGGCTGCTGCGTGCTGCCGCCGGAGAGGAAGATCGCCGACGGATTCGGCACTTCCTTCAGGCCCCTTTCCCCCATCGCGAACACGCCCAGCTCGTTGACCGCGCCGAAGCGGTTCTTGAACGCGCGCAGTACGCGGAAGCGGCTGCCGCTGTCGCCTTCGAAGTACAGCACGGCGTCGACCATGTGCTCCAGCACGCGCGGGCCGGCGATGCCGCCTTCCTTGGTGACGTGGCCGACCAGGAACACGGCGGCGCCGGTTTCCTTGGCATAGCGCACCAGCCGCGCGGCGGACTCGCGCACCTGGCTGACCGAGCCGGGCGCGGCGGTCAGCGATTCGGTCCACAGGGTCTGGATCGAATCGGCGATGATCAGTTTCGGCTGCAGCGCGGCGGCGTGTTCGAGGATGCGTTCGACCCCGGTTTCGGCCAGCGCGTTGACGCCGTCGAGCGGCAGACCCAGCCGCGCCGCGCGCCCCGCCACCTGCGCCAGCGATTCCTCGCCGGTGACGTACAGCCCCGGCAGCGTCGCCGCCATCTGCGTGACCGCCTGCAGCAGCAGCGTGGACTTGCCGATGCCGGGGTCGCCGCCGACCAGCACCACCGCGCCCTCGACCAGGCCGCCGCCGAGCACCCGGTCGAACTCGCCGATGCCGGTGCTGACGCGCGCATCCTCGTGATGGCGGACGTCCTTGAGCGCGGTCACCTTGGGCGCGTCGACCTTCCCCGCCCAGCCGCTGCGCCGCGATGCCGGCGACTTTGCCGCGGCAGCCGACTCCAGCACGATCTCCGAGAGCGTGTTCCACGCCCCGCATTCGCCGCACTGGCCCTGCCATTTGTTGAACTCGGCGCCGCATTCGCTGCAGACGTAGGCGGTCCTGGCCTTGGCCATCGGTTCTTCCAGAGCTCTGTATTGGCCGGCAGCATACCGGCCGGCGGTCGCAGCGAGAGAGATTGCCGGTTGCCTCGACGCTCCGCGATCAGCTGGCTCCGCTGCTCATGCTGGCATGACCTCCGCACCGCCCAGCCAGGGAGCCGGCCGATGGCGTCGGACAGGTTCGCACTGCTCTGGGGATCGCCTGCCAGACGCGCCGCTGCCGGGCGCAGGATGCATCAACCCGATTCCGGCCGTGTCCCGGTTTCGCTTCCGGTGGCTTCGCGCTTCTCGATGATCTTCGCCGCCTGCGCGTCGGCAGCCACCCGATGCTGCAGCGACTTGCACAGCTCGATGCCGGCCGTGGTCAGCTGTGGGGGATCGGTATCCAGCGTCACCAGCCCACTGTCGATCAGGCGCTGCTGGATCCTGGTGTCGCCGGAGTCCATCGGCAGGCACTGGTCGACCCGTTGCAGCACCTCGAGCAGGGCAAGGTCTTCTATTGCGATCGGATCCATGGATAGCTCGATACTGCGGTCAAGATGGTGCCGGAAATAGGAATCGAACCTACGACCTACGCATTACGAATGCGCCGCTCTACCAACTGAGCTATTCCGGCGATGTTGCAAAACGCGACCAGGGCGGGTCGCGGGCTGTGGATTCTAGGTTTCCACGAGGGCAGGGTCAATCGACCAGATGCACGCGTAGCTCCTTGGGCAGCGCGAAGACCATGTTCTCGGGCTCGCCGGACAGCTCGCGCAGGCCGGCGGCGGCGCCCAGCGCCTGCAGGCGCTCGATCACGCCGCGCACCAGCACGTCGGGGGCCGAGGCGCCGGCGGTGACGCCGATGTGGCGGCGGCCTTCCACCCACTGCGGGTCGATCTCGTCGGCGCCGTCGATCAGGTAGGCCTCGACGCCCTCGCGCTCGGCCAGCTCGCGCAGGCGGTTGGAGTTGGAACTGTTCGGCGAGCCCACCACCAGCACCAGGTCGCACTGCGCGGCCAGATCGCGCACCGCGTCCTGGCGATTCTGGGTGGCGTAGCAGATGTCGTCGTTCTTCGGCCCCTGGACCGCGGGGAAGCGGTCGCGCAGCGCCTCGATCACGCCGCGGGTGTCGTCCACCGAAAGCGTGGTCTGGGTGGTGTACGCGAGGTTTCCGGGCTGGCCGACTTCCAGCGCGGCCACGTCCTCGACGTCCTCGACCAGGTAGATGCGGCCGGTCCCGCATTCGCGGTTCCACTGCCCCATCGTGCCTTCGACCTCGGGATGGCCGGCATGGCCGATCAGCACCACGTCGCGGCCAGCGCGGCAGTGGCGCGCGACCTCGAAATGCACCTTGGTCACCAGCGGGCAGGTCGCGTCGAACACCTTGAGCCCGCGTCGTTCGGCTTCGCTGCGCACCGCCTGCGAGACGCCGTGGGCGCTGAAGATCACGGTGGCGTTGTCGGGCACCTCGTCGAGTTCCTCGACGAAGATCGCGCCGCGCTGCTTGAGGTCGTCGACCACGTAGCGGTTGTGCACGACTTCATGGCGCACGTAGATCGGCGCGCCGAGCGTCTCGATCGCGCGCTTGACGATCTCGATCGCACGGTCGACGCCGGCACAGAAACCGCGGGGATTGGCGAGGACGATATCCATGATGTGGATTCTACTCCGGCACCGCAAACCCGGCGGGAGCGCCGCTTGGGCGCGGCGAGGTTGCCGGCGGGAAGGCGATCGCGTCCATGGGGCGCTCCTACGCGGACGCCGGCTTGCGCTGGAACAGGCCGAACAGCGCGATCCCGACCGCGCCGGCGACGATCGCCGAATCGGCGACGTTGAACGCCGGCCAGTAGTGGTCGCGCCAGTACCACTGGATGAAGTCGATGACGTGGCCGTGGACGAGGCGGTCGATGACGTTGCCCACCGCGCCGCCCACCACCAGCGCGAACGGCAGCGCCGTGCGCCAGTCGCCGCGCGGCGTGCGCGACAGCCAGAACGCCAGCAGCCCGCTGATACCCACCGCCAGCGCCGAGAACAGCCAGGTCTGCCAGCCACCGGCGTCGGACAGGAAACTGAACGCCGCGCCGGTGTTGTAGGTGCGGTACCAGTTCCAGAAGCCGTCGATCACCGGTACCGGCGTGTATTCGGGCAGGCTCGACAGCACCCAGGCCTTGGTCCACTGGTCGAGGGCGATGACGATGGCCGAGAGGACCAGCCAGGCCAGCGCGTTAGGTTTGGGGTGTGTCGACATGATGCCCTTCGCTTCTTGTTGTTGTTTCTTCTCCCGCGGGGAGAAGCTGGCGCGCAGCGCCGGATGAGGATGCGGACGATACGCGTCGACAGTGCAAACTGGTACTGCGTACCCTCATCCGCCCTTCGGGCACCTTCTCCCGGAGGGAGAAGGAACCGTCAGAACCACTTCCGGTCTTCGCCCGGCCCTTCGATGTTGGACACGCAGCGGCCGCACAGCTGCGGGTGCGCGGCATCGCTGCCGACGTCGGCGCGATGGTGCCAGCAGCGCACGCACTTGGGCTTGTGCGTCGGGCTTGCGAGCACGGTGATCTCGTGGGCGTCGTCGTCGGCGACGATGGACACGTCCCCGCTGATCAGCAGGAAGCGCAGTTCGTCGGCCAGCGGCGCCAGCCAGTTCTGGTCCGAGACGCCGCACTTCAGTTCGATCTCGGCCTCCAGCGCCGCGCCGATTGCGCCGCCCGCGCGCATCGGCTCGAGCACTCTGGCCACCTGCTCGCGCAGCACCAGCAGCGCCTCGAACTCCTTGGCCGACGGCGTCGCGGTGTCGGCCATCGGCGCCAGGCCGTCGTACCAGGTCGCGAACAGCACGTTGTCCTTGCGCGCGATTCCGTCGACGGACGCGGGGAGGTATCCCCACATCTCGTCGGCGGTGAAGCTGAGCACCGGCGCGATCCAGCGCACGAAGGCTTCGGCGATGCGGTACATCGCGCTCTGCGCGCTGCGACGCCCGCGCGAATCCTCCGGCATGGTGTAGAGCCGGTCCTTGGTGACGTCGAGGTACAACGAGCCGAGGTCGACGCTGCAGAAGTTGAGCAGCGCCTGCACGATTCCGGCGAAGTCGTAGCGCCCGTACGCGTCGACGATCTTCTGCTGCACCTCGAACGCGCGGTGCACGATCCAGCGGTCCAGCGCGACCATGTCGTCGAGCGGACGCAGGTGCTTGTCCGGATCGAAGCCATGCAGGTTGCCGAGCAGGAAACGCGCGGTGTTGCGGACGCGGCGGTACGCATCGGCGTTGCGCTTGAGGATCTCCTGCGACAGCGACATCTCGTTGCTGTAGTCGGCCGATGCGATCCACAGGCGCAGGATGTCCGCGCCCAGCGTCTTCATGATGTCCTGCGGCTCGATGCCGTTGCCGAGCGATTTCGACATCTTGCGGCCGTGCTCGTCGACGGTGAACCCATGCGTCAGGCACTGCCGGTAGGGCGCGGCCTTGTCGATCGCCACCCCAGTCAGCAGCGACGACTGGAACCAGCCGCGGTGCTGGTCGGAGCCTTCCAGGTACAGGTCGGCCGGCTTGCCGAGGCCACGCTCGAGCAGCACGCCTTCGTGGGTGACGCCCGAATCGAACCAGACGTCGAGGATGTCGGTGATGCGGTCGTAGTCCTTCGCTTCGTCGCCGAGCAGTTCGGCCGGATCGAGCGAATACCAGACGTCGACGCCATCCTTCTCGACGCGATCGGCCACGGCGCGCATGATCTCCGTGCTGCGCGGATGCGGCTCACCGCTCTCGCGATGCACGAACAGCGCGATCGGGACGCCCCACGTGCGCTGGCGCGAGATCGTCCAGTCCGGGCGCCCCTCGACCATGCCGGCGATGCGCGCCTCGCCCCAGGCCGGATACCACTTCACGTCGTTGATGGCGGCGAGCGCATCGCGGCGCAGGTTGGCCTGGTCCATCGAAATGAACCACTGCGGCGTGGCGCGGAACGCCACCGGGGTCTTGTGCCGCCAGCAATGCGGGTAGCTGTGCTCGATCTTCGCCAGCGCGAGCAGCGCGCCGCTGCCGCGCAGCACCTCGACGATGGCGTCGTTGGCCTTCCAGATGTGCATGCCGGCCAGTTCGACATCGCCCGCCGGCGGAGTCGACGGCAGGTACACGCCGCGCCCGTCCACAGGATTGAGCTGGCCAGCGGCGTACTTCTCGACCAGCCCGTACTTCTGCCCGGCAACGAAGTCCTCCTGGCCATGACCCGGCGCGGTATGCACGGCGCCGGTGCCGTCCTCGGCCGAAACGTGGTCGGCGAGGATCAGCGGGATATCGCGTCCGGCATAGAACGGGTGCGCCAGCAACTGGCCTTCCAGCACCGCTCCGGTGGCGCGGCCATGCACGATCGCTTCGCCGACGCCGTAGCGCTGCAGGGCCTTGTCGACCAGGCCTTCGGCCAGCACCAGCCAGCGGCGCGCGCCGCCGCGCGACGGGCCTTCGACCAGCGCATATTCCAGGTCCGCGCCCAGCGATACCGCCAGCGACGCCGGCAGCGTCCACGGCGTGGTGGTCCAGATCGGCACCGCGACCTCGACGCCCTCGGGCAGCACCGCGCCGAAGGCGCGCGCCAGTGCCTGCGGGTCGCGCGCGGCGTAGGCTACGTCGACCGCGGGCGAAACCTTTTCCTGGTACTCGATCTCGGCCTCGGCCAGCGCCGAGCCGCAGTCGAAGCACCAGTACACCGGCTTGACTCCGCGCAGCAGGTGGCCGTTGTCGATCACCTTGGCCAGCGCGCGCATCTCGTCGGCCTCGAACCTGAAGTCGAGGGTCTTGTACGGGTTTTCCCAGTCGCCGATCACGCCCAGGCGCTTGAAGTCCCTGCGCTGCACGTCGATCTGCGCGTTCGCGTACTCGCGGCACTTCTGCCGGAACTCGACCGCGTCGAGCTTCACCCCGACCTTGCCGTACTTTTTCTCGATCGCGATCTCGATCGGCAGGCCGTGGCAGTCCCAGCCCGGGATGTACGGCGCATCGAAGCCGGCCAGGTACTTCGACTTGACGATGATGTCCTTGAGGATCTTGTTGACCGCGTGGCCAAGGTGGATCACGCCGTTGGCGTACGGCGGGCCGTCGTGCAGCACGAACAGGTCGCGGCCCTTCGCGTTTTCGCGAAGCCGCGCGTAAAGCCCTTCCGACTCCCAGCGCGCCAGCGTGTCCGGCTCGCGTTTCGGCAGGTCGCCGCGCATCGGGAAATCGGTGGCCGGCAGGTGCAGCGTGGCCTTGTAGGGGTTGTCCGCCTTGATGGGTTTGTCTGCGCTCACGCTGGGCTCATCGTCTCGATACTGCTCGTGGGAAGTCCGCGGATGCGGACTCTTGCTCGGGGGTGAGCAGGCGCCGCGCCTGCTGCGCGTCGCGGTCCATCTGCGCGACCAGGGCCGGCAGGTCGGGAAACTTCTCTTCGTCCCGAAGCCTGGCGACGAATTCGACCTCGATCCGGCGACCGTACAGGTCGCCGTCGAAATCGAACAGGTGCGCTTCAAGCAGCGGCTCGATGCCGCCCACCGTCGGCCGCGTGCCGAAACTCGACACCGACGGCCACGGATCCGCGCCGACGCCGTGCACGCGGGTGGCATAGATGCCCGACAGCGCGGGCCGCTTGTCGTCGAAACGCAGGTTGGCGGTCGGGTAGCCAAGCGTGCGGCCGAGCTGGCGGCCGCGCACGACGCGCCCGCCGATCGCATACGGCGCACCGAGCAGGCGCGTGGCGACGTCGAACGCCCCGTCCTGCAGCGCGGCGCGGATGCGGGTGCTCGATACGCGCTCGCCATCGAGCCGGACCGGTGCTATGGCCTCTGCGGTGAAACCGAGCGCGGCGCCCTCGCGCTGCAGCGTGGCCAGGTCGCCGGCGCGGCGATGGCCGAAGCGGAAATCCGGGCCGACGTGCACCTCGCGCGCCGACAGCCGCCGCACCAGCACGCTGCGCACGAAGTCCTCCGCGCTCATCGCCACCATGCGGGCGTCGAAGCGCAGCAGGCCGACCAGGTCCGCGCCGAGCGCCCGCAGGCCCTCGAACTTGGCCCGCGGCAGCTGCAGCCGCGGCGGCGGCTCGCCGCGGGCGAAGAACTCGCGCGGCAGCGGCTCGAAGCTCAGCGCAACCATCGGCACGCCCAGCGCGCGCGCGCGCCCGGCCGCGTGGCCCACCAGCGCGCGATGCCCCAGGTGCAGGCCGTCGAAGGCGCCGATGCAGACCACACTGCCGTGGGGGCACAGGGGCCCGCCTTCGACGTCGCGGAACAGCCGGTTCATGGATTCTCGATGTCGGGCCGCCCGGTCGTGGAAGACCAGTCGCCGCGAGGGTTTCGCGCTGCCCGGAACCGAAAAGTATAGCTGCGGCGCAACAAACCCAAGCCCGTCAATGCCGCAGGTGGCGCGGACGGATGCCCAGCGCCAGCAGCGCCACGCCATAGGCCACGCCGCCGGCGGCCACTGCGCCCAGCAGCCACAGCCAGCGCACGACCGCGCGCAGGGCCAGCCAGTCGCCCGCCCAGGCGCGCACCGCCAGCACCGCCAGGGTCATCGCCAGCAGCGCGACCGCGATCTGCAGCACCCAGCGCCCCCAGCCCGGCAGCGGTCGGTAGATGCCCTGCCGGCGCAGGTAGCGCCACAGCAGGCCGGCGTTGAGGACGCCCGCCAGCGCCGTCGCCGCGGCGATGCCCACGTGCGCGGCCTTGAATCCGAGCATCCACAGCGGGGTGACGAAGGCGACGGTCAGGATGACGTTGGCGATGACCGTGGCGATCGCCGCGCGCATCGGCGTGCGCGTGTCCTGGCGTGCATAGAACGCGGGCAACAGCACCTTGCTGAGCATGAAACTCGGAATGCCGATGCTCATCGCGGTCAGGCTGTAGCCGACCATCCGGGTGTCCTCGTCGTTGAACCGGCCGTAGCGGAACAGCGACGCGGTCAGCGGCTCGGACAGCAGCGCCAGGCCCAGCGCCGCCGGCGCACCGACCAGCAGCACCATGCGCAGGCCCCAGTCGAGCGAGCGCGAGTAGCCGGCGGCATCATCGTCAGCGTGGTGGCGCGAAAGCTGCGGCAGGATCACCGTGCCGATCGCCACGCCGAAGAGGCCCAACGGCAGTTCCGTCAGCCGGTCGGAGTAATAGAGCCAGGACTGCGCCTCGACCACCAGCAGCGAGGCGAACACCGTGCCCACCAGCAGGTTCACCTGCGCCACCGAGGACGAGAAGATCGTCGGCAGCATCAGCCGGATCACCCGGTTGACCCCGGCATGCCGCAGGTTGAACCGGAACCGCGTGCGCAGGCCCAGCCGCGCCATCGCCGGCCACAGCACCAGCATCTGCAGGATGCCGGCGGCCAGCACGCCCCAGGCCATCGATGATTCCGGGACTTCCAGATGCCGAGCCAGCAGCAGCATCGCCGCGATCATCGCCACGTTGTGCAGCACCGGGGTCAGCGCCGGCAGCCCGAAGTGGCGGAAGCTGTTGAGCACGGCGCCGGCCAGCGCGGTCATCGAAATGAAGGTCAGGTACGGGAAGGTGATGCGCAGCATGTCGGCGGCCAGCGGCACCGTCTGCGCATCCGCGCTGGCCAGCAGCAGGAACAGCTTGGCCACCCAGGGCGCCAGCAGGACGCCCAGCGCACTGACCACGACCACGATGGCCAGCAGGGCACCGGCGATATGGTCGATGAAGTCCTGCAGCGCCTCCTGGTCGCCCTTCTGCCGGAGCTCGGAGAGCACCGGCACGAACGCGGACGAGAACGAGCCCTCGGCGAAGATCCGCCGCAGGTAGTTGGGGATCCGGTAGGCGACCACGAAGGCGCTGACCGCCGGACCGGCGCCGAACAGGCTGGCCTGGAGCCAGTCGCGCAGGTATCCGGCGATGCGTGAAATGAAGGTCATCAGGCTGAAGATCGCCGTCGACCGCAGCATCCCCCCCTGGCGGCCGGCCCGGGCCGGCTTCGGCGCGCTCATCGCCGCGTCCCCGCGGTTTCATGGTTGACGGTGACCGGCGGATTGCCCATAATTTCCCGTTCGTTTCCCCGTCCCAAGCTCAAACCCGGCACGCCCGGGTCACCCAGGAATTCATCGTGGCCAACATCAAGTCCTCCAAGAAGCGCGCCAAGCAGGCCGTCGTGCGCAACCTGCGCAACAACAGCCAGCGTTCGATGCTGCGCACCGCCGTCAAGAAAGTGCTCAAGGCGCTCGACGCCAACGACGCCGCTGGCGCCCAGGAAGCCTTCAAGGTCGCCCAGCCGATCCTCGACCGCTTCAGCTCGCGCGGCCTGATCCACAAGAACAAGGCTGCCCGCCACAAGAGCCGCCTCACCGCGCGCATCAAGGCGATCCAGGCCGCCGCCTGATTGCATTGGCAGGCGATTGACCGAAAACCCGGCGCAAGCCGGGTTTTTTGTTGCCGGCACCGGCCGCCGCGCGCGCCTTCCGCTCACCGCCAGCCGGGCACGGCGGCCGGGCATTGCCACCGCTTCGGGCATGGCCAACCGCGCCGCGCCGGGCTGCATCGCGTCAGAGCCCGTCGACGGGTGCATCCAGGGCTTCCGCCTCCAGCGCGTCGGCGCGCAGGCGGTCAAAGAACGCCTGCACTTCCAGCATGATCGGCCAGGTGCCCTCGCGGCCGATGGCCGACACCAGGAACCACGGATCCTTCCAGCCAAGGCCCGCAACGATCTCCTCGGCCCGTGCCCGCGCCTCGTCCTCGAACATCAGGTCGGCCTTGTTGAGGATCAGCCAGCGCGGCTTCTCCAGCATCGCCGGATCGTACTTGCGCAATTCGCGCTCGATCGCGCGCACCTGCTCGGCGGGCTCGGCATCCACGCCCGTCTCCATCGGCGCGATGTCGACCAGGTGCAGCAGCAGACGCGTGCGCTGCACGTGGCGCAGGAACAGGCTCCCCAGGCCGGCGCCGTCGGCCGCGCCCTCGATCAGCCCGGGGATATCGGCGATCACGAAGCTGCGCCCCGGCTCGACGCTGACCACGCCCAGGTTCGGGTACAGCGTGGTGAAGGGGTAATCGGCGACCTTCGGCGTCGCCGCCGAAACCGCGCGGATGAACGTGCTCTTCCCGGCGTTGGGGAAGCCCAGCAGGCCGACGTCAGCCAGCAGCTTCAGCTCCAGCCGCAGCACCCGCTCCTCGCCCGGCAAACCCGGCAGCGCCTGACGCGGCGAACGGTTGGTCGAGCTCTTGAAATGCATGTTGCCAAGGCCGCCCTTGCCGCCCTTGGCGACCAGCAGTCGGTCGCCGTGGCGGGTCATGTCGCCGATCACCTCGTCGGTGCCGACGTTGATGACCTCGGTGCCGACCGGCACGACGATGGTGGTGTCTTCGCCACCCTTGCCGTAACGCTGCTGGCCCATGCCGTTCTCGCCACGCTGGGCACGGAACTGCCGCTGGTGGCGGAAGTCGACCAGCGTGTTGAGGTTTTCCGAGGCCTCGAGCCAGACGCTGCCGCCGTCGCCGCCGTCGCCGCCGTCCGGGCCGCCCAGCGGGATGAACTTCTCGCGCCGGAATCCCACGCAGCCGTTGCCGCCGTTGCCGGCAGTGACGGTGATTTCGGCTTCATCGACGAGTTTCATGGGCGGGACCGGGAATCGGGAATCGGGAATCGGGAATCGGGAGAAGCTTAAGCGCTTGCCGTCATTCCCGCGAAAGCGGGAGCCCGGCGGTTTCGCGCTGGACCGTGATCCTGCAGCGGGCACTCGCGGCAGGGGGCGCCCACATTCGCCGGGATGGCGACGCAGGCCGCCCAACTACCGGCAGAAACGAAAAGCCCCGCCGAAGCGGGGCTCCTCGCGGATCAGCGCGCCGCGATCAGGCGGTGACGACGCTGACCGTGCGACGCTTCTTCGGGCCCTTGACCGCGAACTCGACCTTGCCGTCGACGAGCGCGAACAGGGTGTGGTCGCGGCCGAGGCCGACGCCCATGCCCGGGTGGAACTGGGTGCCGCGCTGGCGGACGATGATGTTGCCGGCCTCGATCGCCTGGCCACCATAGATCTTCACGCCGAGGTATTTCGGGTTGGAGTCGCGGCCGTTGCGCGAGGAACCTACGCCCTTTTTATGTGCCATGGCTGCTTCTCCTTACTTGCTGCCACCGGCGATGCCGGTGATCTCGATTTCGGTGTAATGCTGCCGGTGGCCCATCTGCTTGCGATGGTGCTTGCGGCGGCGGAACTTGACGATGCGGATCTTGTCGGCGCGGCCGTGGCCGACGACCTTCGCGGTCACGCTGGCGCCCTTGAGCGCGTCGCCGACCTTGATGCCATCGCCATCGCCGAGCATGAGCACGTTGTCGAACGTGATTTCCTTGCCGGCTTCGTGCTCGCCGAGCAGCTCGACGCGAAGCGTCTCGCCCTTCATCACGCGGTATTGCTTACCGCCCGTGACCACAACTGCGTACATGTTTGCGTTTCCTGATTTCGTGGATCTTCTGTAGTTATTCTTCGTCTGCGCGCCATCGAGGGCGAACAGAAGCAGAATTGTAGGGGTTTCAGCGGGTTAGGGTCAACTGCCCCCTGGGGCCAACTGCAGCATTGCCCGTCACCACGGTAGAGGCCCGCGGGTTCCCAACCGCGCAGAACGCAGCCCTGGCCGGGTGTCGGGTCGCGGCCGGGCGGGTGGGCCCCGCTCTTCCCTCGGCAGGAGACCCTGTCCCGACGAGGGCGCCGGCCGTCCATGACCGGCTTGACGCGAGACCCGCCCCACCCGGCCGCTCTGATATCGCTCAGGGCCCGGGATTCAGACAAGCCGGCGCCCGCCGCAGGGCGGATGGGGCGCCGGGAGCTGCGGCAAGCGCGCCATGGATGGCGCGCGCCCGAGTCAGGGCAGGATGCCCTGATCGAGGGAAGAGCAGCTCCCGGCGTCCCATCCGCGGACCGACGCCACTTACCGGCCTTGGCCTTTGCCTTCCGGGTATCTGCAAAGAGCCTCGCGACTTCCGCTGCTCCTGGATGTCGGCGGCATGAACGCTCCCATCGCAGCGGCTGCGACGCTTTCGCGGCAGGCTGGCATTTCCGGCCATTTGCCCCCAAATCGGGGGCTCGTTACGCTTCCCTGTTCGCTCGCGATTCCGGCGACCGGCACCCTCCCCGCTTCCAAGGTCCCCACACCCGATGGCGATGGACACCATCCGCATCCGCGGAGCCCGTACCCACAACCTCAAGAACATCGACCTCGATCTGCCGCGCGACAAGCTGATCGTGATCACCGGCCTGTCCGGCTCAGGCAAGTCGTCACTGGCGTTCGACACGATCTACGCCGAGGGCCAGCGCCGCTACGTCGAGTCGCTGTCGGCCTACGCGCGGCAGTTCCTGAGCGTGATGGAGAAGCCGGACGTCGACCACATCGAGGGGCTGTCGCCGGCGATCTCGATCGAGCAGAAATCGACCTCGCACAACCCGCGCTCCACCGTCGGCACCATCACCGAGATCTACGACTACCTGCGCCTGCTCTACGCACGCGTGGGCCTGCCGCGCTGCCCGGACCACGGCTACCCGCTGGAGGCGCAGACGGTCAGCCAGATGGTCGACCAGGTGCTGGCGCTCGGCAACGATGAAAAGACCGCGGACCAGCGCTGGATGCTGCTGGCGCCGGTGATCCGCGAGCGCAAGGGCGAGCATGCGCAGGTGTTCGAACAGCTGCGCGCGCAGGGCTTCGTCCGCGTCCGCGTCGACGGCGTGCTGCACGAGATCGACGCGGTGCCGCCGCTGGCGCTGCGGGTCAAGCACACCATCGAAGCTGTGATCGACCGCTTCAAGGTGCGCGACGACATCAAGCAGCGCCTGGCCGAATCGTTCGAGACCGCGCTCAAGCTCGGCGACGGCATGGCGACCGTGCAGGCGATCGACGACGAAGGCGCGGTGCCGCTGCTGTTCTCCTCGAAGTACAGCTGCCCGGTCTGCGACTACGCCCTGCCGGAACTGGAACCGCGGCTGTTCTCGTTCAACTCGCCGGTCGGCGCCTGCCCCGGCTGCGACGGCCTCGGCGTGTCGCAGTTCTTCGACCCGGCGCGCGTGGTGGTGCACCCGGAGCTCTCGCTCGCCGCGGGCGCGGTGCGCGGCTGGGACCGGCGCAACGCCTATTACTTCCAGCTGATCCAGTCGCTGGCCAAGCACTTCGGCTTCGACGTCGACATGCCATGGAACGAACTGGCCGAGGAGTCGCGCCAGGCGGTGCTGTTCGGCAGCGGCAAGGACATGATCACGTTCAGTTACATCACCGATGCCGGCGGCCGCACCCAGCGCAAGCACAGGTTCGAGGGCATCGTGCCGAACCTGGAGCGCCGCTATCGCGAGACCGAGTCGGCGGCGGTGCGCGAGGAGCTCTCGAAGTACATCAGCGAGCGCCCATGCCCCGACTGCGGCGGCGCACGCCTGAATGCCTCTGCGCGAAACGTGTTCGTCGCCGACCGGCCGCTGCCGGACCTGGTGGTGCTGCCGATCGACGAGGCGCTGGCGTTCTTCGGCCAGATGCAGCTTCCGGGTTGGCGCGGCGAAATCGCGACCAAGATCGTCAAGGAGATCCGCGAACGGCTGACCTTCCTGGTCGACGTCGGCCTCGATTACCTCACCCTCGAGCGCAAGGCCGACACCCTGTCCGGCGGCGAGGCGCAGCGCATCCGGCTGGCCTCGCAGATCGGCGCCGGACTGGTGGGCGTGATGTACGTGCTCGACGAGCCGTCGATCGGCCTGCACCAGCGAGACAACGAACGCCTGCTCGGCACCCTCACCCGGCTACGCGACCTGGGCAACACGGTGATCGTGGTCGAGCACGACGAAGACGCGATCCGGCTGGCCGACCACATCGTCGACATCGGCCCCGGCGCAGGCGTGCACGGCGGCGAAGTCGTGGCCGAGGGCAGCTACGCCGACGTGCTCAAGGCGCCGCGCTCGCTGACCGGCCAGTACCTCAGCGGCAAGCGCCGGATCGAGGTGCCGAAACAGCGCCACAAGCCCAACCCGAAGATGCAGCTCAAACTGCTGGGTGCGTCGGGCAACAACCTCAAGGACGTCGACCTGGCGATTTCGTCGGGGCTGTTCACCGCGGTCACCGGCGTGTCCGGCTCGGGTAAGTCGACGCTGATCAACGACACCCTGTACGCGCTGGCCGCCAACGAGATCAACGGCGCCTCGCACAAGCCTGCGCCCCATCGGAGCATCCAGGGGCTGGACCTGTTCGACAAGGTGGTGGAAATCAACCAGTCGCCGATCGGACGCACGCCGCGCAGCAACCCGGCGACCTACACCGGCCTGTTCACGCCGCTGCGCGAACTGTTCGCGCAGGTGCCCGAGGCCCGCGCGCGCGGCTATTCGCCAGGGCGCTTCTCGTTCAACGTGCGCGGCGGCCGCTGCGAGGCCTGCCAGGGCGACGGGCTGATCAAGGTCGAGATGCACTTCCTGCCCGACGTGTACGTGCCCTGCGATGTCTGCGGCGGCAAGCGCTACAACCGCGAGACGCTGGAGATCCTCTACAAGGGCCACAGCATCCACGACGTGCTGGAGATGACGGTCGAGGACGCGCTGAAACTGTTCGAACCCGTGCCGAACATCGCGCGCAAGCTCGAGACGCTGCTCGACGTGGGCCTGACGTACATCAAGCTCGGCCAGCCGGCGACCACGCTGTCGGGCGGCGAGGCGCAGCGCGTCAAGCTGTCCAAGGAGCTGTCGCGCCGCGACACCGGGCGCACCCTGTACATCCTCGACGAACCGACCACCGGCCTGCACTTCCACGACATCGAACACCTGCTCGCGGTGCTGCACAAGCTGCGCGACGACGGCAACACGATCGTGGTGATCGAGCACAACCTCGACGTGATCAAGACCGCCGACTGGGTGGTCGACCTCGGCCCGGAGGGCGGCCACCGCGGCGGCATGATCATCGCGCAGGGCACGCCGGAGGAGCTTGCCCGGATGCCGCAGTCGTACACCGGCCAGTTCCTCGCCAAGTCGCTGGGCATGGACAAGCCCGCGGTTGCGGGCAAGAGCAAGGACGGAGGCAAGGTCGCAAAGACGGCGAAGAAGACCGCGACCCGCAGGAAGTCCGCCGCATGAGCCTGGACAATCGCACGGCGCTGTTCCGGATGCCGATCGCGCTGCGCTGGCGCGACCTGGACGCGTTCAACCACGTCAACAACTCGAACTTCATGACCTACCTCGAAGAGGCCCGGATCCGCTGGTTCGAGTCGCTCGGCGAACAATGGGTGACCGACGCGATGGCGCCGCTGCTGGCCGCGGTGCAGATGAACTACCGGGTGCCGATCCCCTACCCGGCCGAAGTCATCGTCGAACTGTTCGCCGACCGCGTGGGCAACAGCAGCGTGACCATCGGCCACGCCATCGCCAGCGCAGACGGCGCGACGCTGTACGCCGACGGACACGTGGTCATGGTCTGGGTGGAACGCGCGAGCGGACGGCCGACGCCACTGCCGGATGCGGTGCGCCGTACCGCGGGCGGAGAGGCCGCCGCCGGCTGAGGACCGGCCCTGGCCTCCTGGCAGGAAGCCCCGCAAGCATCTGGACAATCCCGCTCCGGATCGCCGTCGCGGCGCGGGCGGAGAGCCACGGACCATCCAGCACGCCGACGCTCATGCATACCGGCGTCCGCCTGTTGGAGGCCGCGCCGGCGCGGGAACCACACGCCGCAGTCGCCGATGTCGCACGCCCTTTGCCCTTTGCCGGATCAGGGAACGGGCAAGCCATCGCATCAGGAACGACGGATTGCACCGACGGCCACCTCGCGGTCGCGCAGCCCGTGCCGAGCCATCAGCCGGTACAGCGTCACGCGCGAGATCCCGAGTTCGCGGGCGGTCACGGCCAGCCGGTGGCCGTTGCGCTGCAGCGCGCGTTCGATCGCCGCGCGCTCGCCCTCGCAGCGGGCGGCGTCCAGCGTCTCCGGGGCACAGAGGTCCGACGCCTCGAGGCGCAGGTCCTGGGCAGTGATGCACGGTCCGTCGGCCATGACCACCGCCTGGCGCACCCGATTGAAAAGTTCGCGCACGTTGCCCGGCCAGGCATAGCGCTGCATCGCCTGCCGCGCGCACGGCGAAAAGCCGCGGATCCTGCGCGTGGCTTCGCGGGCGTGGTGCGACAGCGCGTGGGCGGCGATCAGTGCGATGTCGCCTCCACGCTCGCGCAAGGGCGGCTGCCGCAGTTCGATCACCCGCAGGCGATGGTAGAGATCCTCGCGGAAGCGACCTTCGGCCACCGCCGCCGCGAGGTCGACGTGGGTCGCGGAGAGGATGCGGACATCGACGTGGATCTCCTCGTGGCCACCGAGGCGTTCGATGCTGCCCTGCTGCAGGAAGCGCAGCAGCGAGGCCTGCGAGTCCATCGGCAGGTCGCCGATCTCGTCCAGGAACAGCGTCCCGGTGTGCGCCACCTCGATCCGGCCGAGCTTGCGCTGGGTCGCACCGGTGAACGCGCCGCGCTCGTAGCCGAACAGTTCGGACTGCAGCAGGCTTTGCGGGATCGCGCCGCAGTTGATCACCACGAACGGCCGTTCGCGCCGCGCGGACCGGCGATGGATGGCCAGCGCCGCGAGTTCCTTGCCGGTACCGGTTTCACCTGCGATGTACACCGGCGCTTCGGTCGCCGCGGCCTTCTGCAACATCTGTCGCATGCTGCGCATCGCCGGGCTCTCGCCGATCATGGCGTCGTCCGGGCCGTCGGCTTGGTCCTGCCCATCGCCGGACGACAGCACCGCCATGCCGTGCGCGTGCCCGAGCACCACGCCCAGCAACGTACTGGCGCACGGCAAGGTGACGTAGTCGTGGCAGTAATGATGGATCAGCTGGCGCAGCCAGGGTTGTTCCAGTTGCTTCTGGACGACGCCGGCGACCCAGCCGATGCGCGTGGCGGTCAGCACCGGGACGAGGTGGTCCAGGTGCGTGGATTCGGCCTGGCGCGGATCGGCGCCACGCAGGTCCAGCAATGCGGCGAAACAGGTCCGTGGCCGGGCCTTGAGCAGCCCGAGGATGTCGTCGACGCCTTCAGCCTTCCACAGCCGCCAGCCCTGTTGCGCCAATCCATCGAGCTCGCCCGCCAGTTCCGTGCCGGCCACCGACATCACGATCAGGTCGCGCGTTTCCTGCCTGGTTCGCATGCACCCCTCGCTCCATGCACCCGCCCCCTCAGGCACCCGCAAATGTCGTCCATGTCAGGCAACGTCGACGCATGAAGGCGGCGGACACGGCGCGCAGGGAACCGTTCACCAAGATGACGGCATTCAGGCAAGTGGCGAACGACGCCCGCGGCTGTTCGCTCAGAAGGTGATCGGGACGCGCACGTTCAGCGACACGTCCGGCGTGTCGCGGGTCACGCCGACTCCCAGCGCCACGTTCAGGCTGGTGCGATCGCTGAACCGGTACGAGCCGCCGAGCACGAGCGTGCCGAGGATCACCCGCACCGCTCCCGGGGTGTCTTCGTCGTTCTGCTCGGTCTTGCCGACCAGGCTCTGGTCGTAGCCGATGCTGATCGCGGCCCGCTCATTGAGCGCCAGGCCGACGCCGACGTTGAACCCCAGGATGTCCCCCGCCGATACCTCGCCGATGAACTCGGTCGTGGTCTGCGGAAAGCCTTCGGGCGCGCCGGTGAGCACCGTGCGCGAAACGTCCTTGCGCTTGAAGTTGTGCAGGTAGCTGAAGCTGCCGAAGAACACCACCGGATCGGAGGCGTACAGCCACGTCACTCCCGGCTGGATCGCCGCGAAGCCGCTGCCGGTGGGAAGCTCCAGCGGCAGGCCGGTGCCGGTCGCATTGGCCACGCAGCGGGTCACGCAGTCGGTGGTGACCTCGAACAGGTCGGTCCCGGTGCGACTCTTGTAACGCAGCCAAAGCACGTAGTACGGGTGGTCGGGACCGGCATTGGCAAGCTGGTAGCGGCCGGTCAGCTCGACGTCGCCGATGCCGTGGCCGTCGGCGTTGAACACGCTGTCCTGCGCGGTGCCGGTGAAGATCTCGCGGCTGACCGTATCGCTGTAGACCCAGGAATACGGCACCTTGAGTTCCAGTTCGAGGCGGTTGCTCACGCCGTAACGGCCGGCAAGCGCCCCGGTGATGCTGCTGGTCTTGACCTGGCGCACGTCGATCAGCCCGATCAGGATCGCCGGGATGATGGTGTAGCCGACCAGCGCGACGCGATCATTGGACGAGTAGCCGAACTGCATCGACGGTTCGAGGATGAACTTCCCGCGCGGCGTGAGCACGCCGGGCTGGTCGAAGATCTGCGCGATCTCCGGCGGCCGCGACAGCTGGTCCGGCGGCCGGCCCACCTGCATGCGCCCGTCATCATCGATCCGCGCGGACTGCACGGGGCCTGCCGCGGGCGCGCTCGACGCCGGCACGCCCGCCACGGACGTGTCCGCCACGGCTGCCGTGGCGGCCGGCGCTGCCGCACCGGCCGCCACGAACGCCGGCGCCAACGGCGACGATGCATCGGCGGAGCCACCGCGCGCACGCAGCGCGTCGAGCTGCCGCGCCTGCACTTCGCCGTCCCGGCTGCCGATCGCATCGATAGAGCGTTGCTGCTCGGCCAGCGCCCGGCGCAGGCTTTCGATCTGCCTGTCCTGCGCCTCGACCTTCGCCTCCAGCTGCCCGATGCGGTCGGCGTCGGGTGGCGACGACTGCGCGTGGGCCACGCCTGCAACCGCAAGCGACAGCGCAGCGGCCAGCAGCGTATGCAGTACCGCAATCTCCCCTGCCTTCCGCTCCATGGTCATCCCTTCCGTTGCCAAGACATGTCGAACAATTCGTCTGCGCCGCTCAGGGCGCTCCCGGTGCGGTGAGGCTCGCGTTGCGCAGCGCATCGCCCACGTTCAGCGCCTGGAACAGGCCAAGCGTGTCAACGCTGACATCGAGCGTGGTCTGCACGCGGATGTCCTGCCCGTCGAGGGTGTTCTGGATGACCAGGCCGCCATGGGCGACACCGTTGAACACGTTGCCGGGCCCCACCTGCACCAGCTGGGTCCGCGCGATCTTCGACAGCTCCTGCGCCTGCGCCGGGGTGATGTTGGCGATGTCGGGAACGTCCACGCGCAGGTAGGAGACCAGCTCGCCATTGATCCAGGCCACGCGCTCGATGCCGAACGACAGCGTCAGCCCGGACGGCAGTTGATAACCGCCACGCAGGTCGTCGAGCGTTGCCGGTTCGATCGGAATCCAGCCTGGTTCCATCGGCGCCTGCGCGGGCGCGCGATCCGGCCAACCGATTCCCGTCGCCGCGAGCAGCAGTAGCAGCATCAATCGCCGCGCCGTCGATTTCATCTGCAGTGTCATCTCAGATATCCCCCGGTCCGCGCCTGGACATGACGATGGACTGCAGGCCCTGCCGGCCGATCCCGGCCTCCATCGGCGCCAGCGGCGCCGTGCGCCAGTCGCGCGACTGGTTGAACGCCGCCAGGTCGCGCCGGTTATGGACCACGAACAGCACCCGGTTGTCCCACAGCCGCTCGAAGTCGCGGCGCGTGAGCGCGCGCGTACCGCGCGCGGGATCGCCCACCAGCACACGATTCCGGCGCAGCCCCTTGACCACAACGAAGTGGCGATAGCCGCGGTCGTTGAGCAGCACGATCGCCGGCAAGCCCTCCTCGAACAGCTTGTCCAGCGGCAGATCGAAGCCGTCCGCCTGGAAACCCTTCGACAGCAGGTAGCGACGCATGTCCAGCAGCGAGAAACCCTGCTTGCGAATCCTGGCCTGGTCGCCGTCGGCGTACATCTGCCGGAACACCTCGGCCTCGGTGACCGGATAGCCGTACTGGTAGGTCAGCAGCGTCGCGGTTGCCGCCGAGCCGCAGCTGAAGTCGTACTGCTGCGGCACGGTGGTCTTGAAGCGCGCCTCCTTGAGGCTGGTCAGCTGGATCGCGTAGCTGCCGCTGTACGGCACCCGCACGCTGACCGAGCCGGCATGCGCGGGCAGGCAGGCGGCGAACGCGAGCACGCAGCCCAGGGCACGGCACCGGCGCGCGGCCTTGTTCACGGCATCGGGTCCACGAACTGCACGTTCACCGCGGTGCCGTTCTGGATCAGCACGTTGGATCCGCTGTTCTGGATCACCGTGGTGATGCCGGCGGCATTGGCGAACGCGCCGCCGTCGATGGAATTCAGGCCGCTGGTGACGTTGTCGGCATGGTTGCCGTTCACCTCGCCGCCGTTGCGGGTTTCGGTGACGACCAGTGACTGCCCGCCGCGCAGCGCATCGAGCGCGCCGGCATCAAGCGGCTGTCCGATCGTCGGCGCCGGCTGCGCCGCTTGCACGGCCGGCGCGGAATCCGTTGCAGCCGCCGCCTGCTGGCCGGCTGCGAATGCCACGCCCTGCAGGCCCGGCGCGATGCCGGCGACGAGCAGGAACGAAACCGTCTGGACGAATACCGGAATGCGGGTCGGGATCAGGTTCGAAGTCAGGGAGCGCATCTTCATTCTCCTGCCCATGCGGGCACCGGAGGAAAACCGTGCGTACCGCCGAGGGGGTGGCGGTACGCACGGGGCACGACAACGACGCGCCGCGGCGCAGGGGAACACCGCGACGCGCCGAACGTCGCCTACGGGCCGCCCACGTTGAGGTTGGCCTGCACGGTGACGCCCTGCTGGATCAATGACGACGCGCCGCTGTTCTGCGCAACCACCATGATCCCGGCCGCCGCGTTCGCGGAGCCGTTCATTGCATTGGACATGTCGAACCTGCCGGCGTTGGCCGACGCCGCTCCGCCGTCGCCACCACGTCCGCCGTGGCCGCCGGTCCCGTCGCCCGCCATGGCGTCGCCGCCACGGCCGTTGCCGCCGTTGCCACCGCGTCCGCCGTCGGCCATCGCGTCGCCGCTGCTGCCGTCGTTGCTGCTGCTGGTGTCGCCGCCAGTCGCCGAAGCGTCGGCTGTCGCACTGGCGTTTCCGGTGGCATCGGCATCGGCGCTGGAACCGCCGGGACCGCGTTCGCGCGAACGCGCCCGCGCATCGGTCTCGTCGTACGCGCCGGCCAGGCCGATCGCGCCGACCACGCCGGTGCTGGCCGAATCGCCATCGCGCGCGCTGAGTGCTCCGGCACCGCCGCCGTCGCCGCCGTCGCCGCCGTCGCCATCGCCGCCGGCCGCGAATCCGCCGACCGCGAGGCCGCCGTCGCCGCCGTCACCGCCATTGGCATCGCCGGTGTTGCGCGCAGTGTTGCCGATGTCGTAAACGGAGTTGCCGCTGACCACGCCGACCAGGCTGGTGGTGGCCACCGCCGAGCTGGAGTTGAACGAATCGGCCACGTTGGTCGTCGCCGTGCTGTTGTTGTCGGCGGCCGCGTTGCCCAGCCCGAGGGCCACGGCGACACCGAGGTTGTCGCGGTTGTTGCCACTGTTGTCTTCGTTGTAGGTGGAATTGTTGTCGCCGCGTCCGGACTCATTCTGCTGGGACCAGGCCTGTCCCGAGAAGCCAAGCGCGAGCAACACGGCCGTTGCGATCAAGCTCTTGCGAATGCGCATTGTTGTTCTCCTTCGATGATTTGCGCCGCCATGCCCGAGCCGGGCATCGACGGCGACGCATCGAACGCAATCGCAGGATCGATGCCAACCGCAGACGTGCATTGCAAGCCATTGAAGGAACAACATTTTCCGCGAAGTCATCGGCAGCACGACCGCGCCTTGGCCCGGAACGGGCGGGAACGGCGCTGAAAACGTTGCATCGATGAAACATCCGCGCACGGCGGAACCGCCCGCCGGCGCAGCGCGACGCGGCAAGTGGCTGATTCAAAGGGAATGCGCGCGGCAGGGTGTCCGCGCAATGTGTTCCATCGGTGCAACGCCCGCCGGCGCCGGCCGGTCTACAGCGCGTCGGGCCTGCGCACCTCGAACTCGCCAAGCAGCTCGCCGCCGCCCGCCAGCTGGAACGACACCACCACCCTGCTGCCGGCCTTGAGCGGCGCGTGCGGCTGCATCAGCATCAGGTGCATGCCCCCTGGCTTGAGCACGGCCACGCCATCGGGTGCGATGCGCAGCTCGGGCAGGTGGCGCATGCGGTTGACGCCGTCGACGAGGCGCGTCTCGTGCAACTGCGCGCTTTCGAACGCAGGGCTGCTGGCGCCGGTGATGGTCATCGGCTTCGCGCAGCTGTTCTCGATGCGGCCGAAGCCGGCCATCATCGGCATCCCGGCCGGCCCCAGCCGCACCCAGCCGTCGCGTACCTGCGGCTGGCATTCGCGGGCCGACGCGGGCGACACGGCCACCATCGTGCAGGCAACCGCAAATGCGAACGTGGCAAAGATGCGATGCAGGAGCATGCGCCTATGATAGCGCCTCCCCACTGGCATCCTCCAGCCGGCCCGAAGCGGCCGCGCACTGCACAGGACCGGCATGACCACACTGATCAAGCGCACCGACCACGGCGACATCCGCGAACTGCAACTCGACCGCGCGCCGGTCAACGCCCTCAACCCGATGCTCTGCGACCAGCTGGCCGAAGCGATCGGCGCGGCGGTGGCCGACGGTGCCGGCGGAATCGTGCTGTCGGGCGGCCCGAAAGTGTTCTCGGCCGGTCTCGACGTGCCCTTCCTGCTCACCCTGCCCGACCGTGACGCGCTGAAGGCGGCATGGGAGCGGTTCTTCGATGCCGCGCGGGCACTGGCCGCGTGCCCGATCCCGGTGGCCTCCGCCATCAACGGCCATTCACCGGCCGGCGGCTGCGTGCTGGCGCTGTGCTGCGACTACCGGGTGATGGCGATGGGCCCGTATCGCATCGGCCTCAACGAGACCCAGGTGGGCCTGGTCGCACCGGACGGCATCCAGCGCCTGATGCGCCGCGTGGTCGGCGCGCACCGCGCCGAACGCCTGCTGGTTTCCGGCGAACTGGTCGAGTCCGAGCGGGCGCTGGCGATGGGCCTGGTGGACGAACTGGCCGGCATCGACGAAGTGCCGGCGCGCGCGCTGGCGTGGCTGCAACAGCTGCTGCAGCTGCCGCGCAAGCCGGTGCTGGCGACGCGCGCGATCGCCCGGGCCGAGGTGGTCGAAGCGATGCAGCCGGAGAACATCCGGCTCGACCGCTTCGTCGATGCGTGGAGTGATCCAGATACGCAGGCGGGACTGCGGGCACTGGTCGCCAAGCTCGGCAAATGACCGCGGTGCACCCGCGACACCGCGGGAGCGCGCCATGGGCGCGATGGCGTTGCCGGTAAGGCGATCGCGCAATACAACGATCGCGCCCGTGGGGCGCTCCTACGGGCCGGTTGCGACCGGGCGCTGCGGATCCTCGATCCAGCCGCTCCACGAGCCGGTGAACAGCTTCGCGCCGGGCAGTCCGGCGTGCTCCATCGCCAGCAGGTGGTGGCAGGCAGTGACGCCCGAACCGCACATCACCACCACGTCGTCGGCTCGGTGCGGGCCGAGCAGTTCGCGGAATTCCCCGGCCAGCTGTTCGCGCGACTTGAAGCGGCCGCCGGCGAGGTTGTCGGCATAGGGACGGTTGACCGCGCCGGGCACGTGGCCGGCGACGCGGTCGATCGGTTCGACATCGCCGCGGAAACGTTCGCGCGCACGCGCGTCGACCAGCATCCCGCCGTGCGCCAGGTGCGCCTGCACCTGCGTTGCGTCGAGCAGGCGATTGCCATCGAAGCGTTCGGTGCGGGCAACGCGGGTGACGTCACGCACGCCGGTCTGGGTGGGCAGGCCGAGCGCCATCCAGCGCGCCCAGCCGCCGTCGAGCACGGCGGCGCGTTGGTGGCCCAGCGCGCGCAGCAGGAACCACAGCCGCGCCGCGTGCGCGCCGTCGCCGTCGTCGTACGCCACTACCTGGTGGTCGGGGGTGATGCCCCAGTCGCCCAGGCGCGCGTCGAAATCCGCCGCGTCGGGCCACGGGTGGCGGCCGCCGCCGCGCTTGCGATGGTCGGACAGGTCGCGGTCCAGGTGCGCGTACAGCGCACCGGGCAGGTGCGAGGCGGCATACGCGGCCGGGCCGGCCTCGGGGGCCGCCAGCGAGAACCGGCAATCGAGCACGACCAGGTCGTCGCGATCAAGCGCGCCGGCCAGCGTTCCGGCATCCACCAGCGTGGTCCACGGCGTGGTCATGGCAGTCGCTCCAGTCTTTCGCGCAGGTTGAACAGGATCGAGGCGGTCGCGCCCCAGATGCGCTGCGAAGGCGCGGCCGGCGGGCGCAGGAACTCGAGCACCTTGCGATTGCGGCCACGATAGTCGATGGCGATGTGCTGCAGGTTGCCGGGCGCCATCAGCCAGTCCAGCGGCACTTCGAACACGTCCGACACTTCCGACGGGTCGGGCACGGCGACGAAGGCCGGATCGATCCACGCCACCACCGGCAGCACGCGGAAGCCGGTGATCGTGGCCAGCGGATCGAGATAGCCCAGCGGCCGCGCCTGCGACCGGGCAAGCCCGACCTCTTCGGAGGCTTCGCGCAGGGCGGCGGCCACCACGTCGGCGTCGGCGTCCTCGACCTTGCCGCCGGGAAAGCTGACCTGCCCGGGGTGATGGCGCAGCGCGTCGGTGCGCCGGGTCAGCAGCACGCGCAGCCCGGGCGCCCGCGGCACCAGCGGGACCAGCACCGCCGCCTCCGCGACGGCCGCCTGCGGCAGCAGCAGGTCGTCCAGTTCACCGTGGTTCCAGGCGTCGCCGGTTGGCAGCGCCGCCAGCGGGTACAGCGCCTCGCGCAGGCGCGACAGGGTGATCGGTGCGGTGGAGCCGGAAACCATCGAATCAGCCCCGCCGTGCTTCCCGTTCGGGCAGCACGGTTTCCATCAGCCGCAGGCGCTCGTCATCGTCCATCCGGATCCAGCCTGCGATTTCGGCGGTCGTGCGGTGGCAGCCGTGGCAGTAGCCGTCGTCGGCCATCGTGCAAACGCCGGTGCACGGGCTGAGCACGGCGCGGAATACGGAGTTCATTGCTTCCTTCTGCTCGATGCGCGGCAGGTGCGCGCATGAAAAAGGCTGCGTCGAGGTGATCGACGCAGCCCGGTGACATCAGGTGACCGGATGTTCCGGCCAGGATGCGTACCCGTTCATTGTAGCCCCCGCCTGCGCGGAGGTGGCCCATCGGCAAAGGCGCGCTGAAGCGCGCGCCGATGCGTCACTTGACGCTGACGAGCTGGACGTCGAACACCACGGCCTGGTTCGGGCCGATCGGCGATTCGGGCGTGTTGCCATAGGCCTGGTCGGCCGGCAGCACCACTTCCCAGCGCGAGCCGGCGGGCATCTGCAGCAGCGCTTCGCGCAGGCCGACCAGCGGCACCTGGCTGACCTTCAGGCTGACCGGGCCGGGCTTCTGGCCCTGCGGCGGGCTGAAGGTATCGACGAAGGTCTGGCCGGTGGGCAGCGCGCCCTTGTAGTTGATCTGCACTTCGCTGGCCTGGGTGGGCTTGGCGCCGGTGCCGTTGGTGACGACGCGGTACTGCACGCCGCTGGGCAGCGTCTTCACGCCAGCCTTGGCCTTGTTCTGCGCCAGGAAGGCGTCGCTCTTGGCCTTGTTGGCGGCCGATGCCTTGTCGAATTCCGCCTTGGCCTTGGCCATCTGGCGCTTCTGCATGTTCTGCACCGCGGTGCGCAGTTGCTCGACCGGAACCGTCGGTTCCTTCTTGGCGTAGCCGTCCTGGACGGCCTTGATCACGGTGTTGACGTCGACGGCTTCGCCGCTTTCGATCAGGTTGCGGCCGAGGTCATAACCGAGCGCGTAGCTCAACTGGCCTTTCTCGGACGAGGTGTCCTGGGCCGATGCAGAGCCGGCGACCAGGGTCAGAGCCGCGAGGGCGGCGGCGAGCAAACGCAACTTCATTCGGTGGATCTCCAGGATGTGGTCCGTAAGGGTCCGGCATGTGGGCGGGCCATCATGCAATTGGGGCGGTCGAGCCGCCCCATTTGGACGGGGTAGGATAACGGCCGCAGGGCTTAACCGCCACTGACGACCGCCTTCCGACCCGCGCCGGCCCGGCAAGTTCCGCAAGCCGGCGCTCGCTCACGAGACAGCCCCATGCCCGACTCCCCCCTGCTGATCGCCGACCACGATGCGGTCCGCCTGATCACCGTCCACCGCCCGGACAAGCTGAATGCGCTGAACGCCGCCACCCTGGACGCGCTGCACGCCGCCTTCGATGCCGCGGCCGCGGACGATTCGGTCCGCGCCGTGGTGCTGACCGGCACCGGCCCGAAAGCCTTCGTCGCCGGCGCCGACATCGCCGAAATGGCCGGGCTGACGCCGGTGCAGGCGCGCGATTTCTCGCTGCGCGGCCAGCGGATGATGCGGCGCGTGGAGAAAATGCCCAAGCCGGTGATCGCGATGATCAACGGCTTCGCGCTGGGCGGCGGCCTGGAACTGGCGATGTGCTGCCACCTGCGCATCGCCGCGGATTCCGTCAAGGTCGGGCAGCCGGAGATCAACCTGGGCCTGATTCCCGGCTTCGGCGGCACCCAGCGGCTGCTGCGCCTGGCCGGGCGCGCCGCGGTGCTCGAGCTGTGCCTGGCCGGCGCCCCGGTCGACGCCGCGCGCGCGCAGCAGCTTGGCATCGTCAACCGGGTGGTGCCGGCGGCCGAACTGGAAGCCGAAACCATGGCGCTGGCCGCGCAGCTGGCCGCCGCGGCGCCGCTGGCGCTGCGCGGCATCCTCGACTGCGTCAACGTCGGCGCCGAGTGCAGCCTCGAGGAAGCACTGGAATACGAAAGCGCGCAGTTCGGCCTGGTGTTCTCCACCGACGACATGCGCGAAGGCACGCGCGCCTTCCTCGAACGCCGCAAGCCGGCATTCCGCGGCCACTGACGCACGGCGCGATGACCGTCCACCTGCGCGCCCCTGGAATCCCGACGTGACCGCCTGCCCTGCCTGCAACGACACCGGCGCCACGCTGGCCGGGAAGCTCGCGGGCCTGCTGCGCGAGGGTGACGTTGATGCGGCGATCGAAGCGGGGCTGATGGATTTCATCCCCTGCCCGGAATGCACCCGACGCGGCGCCCACGCCGATGCGCACGCGCTGGTCGCCGACGCGCAGCAGCGCCTGCGCGATGCCTGGGCGGCACGCGACCGCCATCGCGCCCGCGATGCGCGCCTGCAACGTCGTGCCGCCGAGCGCGCCGCCCGGCGAGCGCCCGCGGCAACGACCGACACGCGCAAGCCCGCTCTACCACCGGCTGCGGCAGCGGCGCTGGCGCGCGCCAAGGCCAGGGCCGCGCAGAAGCCATGAGTCCGGCACCGAAGGCTGCGCGACGCAGCCGCAACCTGTCCCCCGCCGAAGTGCACGAACTGTTCGCGCGGCTGAAGGAACTCGACCCGAAGCCGACCACCGAACTGGCCTACTCGACATCGTTCGAACTGCTGGTCGCGGTGATCCTGTCCGCGCAGGCCACGGACGTGGGCGTCAACAAGGCCACGCAACGGCTGTTCCCGGTCGCCAATACGCCTGCGCAGCTCGTCGCGCTGGGCGTCGAAGGGCTCAAGCCGTACATCTCCACCATCGGCCTGTACAACGCCAAGGCCGCGAACGTGGTGGCGATGTCGCGGCAGCTCCTGGACCTGCATGGCGGTGAAGTCCCACGCACCCGCGAAGCGCTCGAAGCGCTGCCCGGGGTCGGCCGCAAGACCGCCAACGTGGTGCTCAACACCGCGTTCGGCGAACCGACCATCGCGGTGGATACCCACATCTTCCGCGTGTCCAACCGCACCGGCCTGGCGCGCGGCAAGGACGTGCGCGCGGTGGAGGACCGGCTGCTCAGGGTCGTGCCCGCCGAGTATCGGCATGATGCGCACCACTGGCTGATCCTGCACGGCCGCTACACCTGCAAGGCACGCAAGCCGGATTGCCCGCGCTGCGTAATCCGCGACCTGTGCCGGTTCCCCGACAAGACCGCCGGCGATCCCGAAGATTGAAAGGATGCCGCTGTCATGCGCCGATCATCGGGGCGAAACATGACGTCGCCACGCAGCCGTGCGCGGCCCCGGACCGGCGATGCGCATGTCTCGCGATTCGCGGCGGCTGCGCCCCCTCGCCGGCAACGACAGCCGCTGCCAGGGGCGTGGTGCGATCGGACGCATCCGGCTTCTTCCTGTCACGCCAACGAAATATTCACGCCATAGTCTGCGCGGCGTCTCCTCTCCACGCCCCAGGGCACGCCATGAACCTTCCCCGCCTCACCCTCAGCCTCGCCTTGCTCGCCGCGCTCGCGGCACCCGCCGCCCGCGCCGAAATCACGATCGATTCGATCGCCGGTTCCGATGTCAGCCTCGAAGGGCTGATCCAGGCCGACGGCAACTGGTTCAACAACGACCTGGCCGACCTCAACGGCATCGGCAACAACGGCAAGGACAGCGAGTTCGAGCTGCGCCGCGCCGAGATCGTCCTCAAGGGCAAGGGCCCGGGCAACTACGAATGGGTCATCGGCTACGACGCCAAGGCCGACAAGTTCCTCGACGCAAACGTCAAGTACAAGCTCGGCGGCAACGGCAGCCACTTC
Source organism: Luteimonas mephitis DSM 12574 (assembly GCF_000422305.1). Classification (GTDB taxonomy): domain Bacteria; phylum Pseudomonadota; class Gammaproteobacteria; order Xanthomonadales; family Xanthomonadaceae; genus Luteimonas; species Luteimonas mephitis. The sequence continues at coordinate 96,091 of NZ_KE383817.1, forward strand.
GTGCAGGTGGGCCAGTTCAAGCAGCCCAACAGCATGGAAGAGTCGTCCTCGACCAAGAACAACGACTTCATCTCCAAGTCCGTGGCCACCAACACCTATGCGATCGGGCGCAGGCTCGGCGTTGGCTACGGTTTCGGCACCGACAGCTGGAGCATCAACGCCAGCTACTTCGGCCGCGAACTCACCCGCAACCTCGCCCATGGCAGCGGTTACGGCCTGCGTGGCACCTGGGCGCCGATCAACGAGAAGGGCAACATCGTGCACATCGGCCTGGCGTACGCAAACTACGACACCGACGCCGACACCTTCCGCCTGCGTGCACGCCCGGATGCCGACCTCGCCAGCGTGCGCCTGGTCGACACCGGCAACATGACCGACACCGACCGCGTCGCGACCACCAGCCTCGAGGCCATGTGGATAAACGGGCCGTTCAAGCTGCAGGGCGAGTACTACACCAGCGACATCAAGCGCCTGGCCAACAGCGACTACACCAGTACCGCGGGCTATATCCAGGGACTCTGGAACATCACCGGCGAAACCTGGGGCTACAAGGGCGGCGTGCCTTCAACGCCGCTGCCCAGCGAACCCGGCAGCGGCATGTGGCAGCTGGGCCTGCGCTACGACACCATCGACCTCAACGACGGCGCGGTCGAGGGCGGCAAGATGAACACCTGGACCGCAGGCGTGAACTGGTACTGGCGTTCCAACTTCAAGTTCGCGCTGAACTACGTGAAGGTCAACAGCGAACGCCAGGGCCTGAGCGACGACCCGGACATCGTCGAGGCGCGCGCCCAGTTTTACTGGTAAGGCGACGGGTTCGCCCTCACCCGTCCTGCGGGGGCGCGGCGGCAGCCGCGCCCCTTTTTTTTGCTCCTTTTCCCGGCTGGCGGAAAAGGGGCTCATTGGTGATCCCACCGATGAAATGAAGCGCCCGCGACACCCGGCGTCATCGAACCGACACATGCAAGACATGGCGCTGTCACGTCGGAGATATGAAATGCATCGCGAGCGGGCAAGGCCCGTCAGCATCCACTCCAGGAGTCATCCGTGCGCACACCCTCCATCCTCCATGCCGCCGTCGCCAGCGCGGCCCTCGCCTTCACCTTCAACGCGCAGGCCGCGGACGTCACCGGCGCCGGCGCTTCGTTCATCTATCCGGTCATGAGCAAGTGGTCTTCGGATTACAACAAGGCCACCGGCAAGCAGGTCAACTACCAGTCGATCGGCTCCGGCGGCGGCATCGCCCAGATCAAGGCCGGCACCGTGGACTTCGGTTCGTCCGACGCGCCGCTCAAGCCGGAGGAGCTGGAGAAATTCGGCCTCGCCCAGTTTCCGTCGGTGATCGGCGGCGTGGTGCCGGTGGTGCACGTCAAGGGCATCGAATCGGGCGCGATGAAGCTCGACGGCGAAACCCTGGCCAACATCTTCCTCGGCAAGGTCAGGAAGTGGAACGACCCGGCCATCGTCGCGCTCAACGGCGGCGTGCAGCTGCCCGACAAGAAGATCACCGTGGTCCATCGCTCCGACGGTTCCGGCACTACGTTCAACTTCGTCAACTACCTGTCGAAGGTGAGCCCGGCGTGGCAGTCAACGGTCGGAGAAGGCACGTCGGTCAAATGGCCGACCGGCATCGGCGGCAAGGGCAACGAGGGCGTGGCCGCCTACGTCAAGCAGATCGATGGCGGCATCGGCTATGTCGAGCTGTCGTACGCGCTGCAGAACAAGCTGACTTTCACCCGCCTGAAGAATGCCGCCGGCAACTTCGTGCAACCGCGCGACGAGACCTTCTCCGCCGCGGCCGCCAGCGCCGACTGGGCCAGCGCGAAGGACTTCCACCTGGTGATGACCAACGCGCCGGGCGAAAACTCCTGGCCCATCACCGCCACCAACTTCATCCTCATGTACAAGCAGCCGAAGAACGCCGCCAGCGCGAAGAACGCGAGGGAGTTCTTCCAGTGGGTCTATGCCAGCGGCGACGAACAGGCCAAGGCGCTCGACTACGTGCCGCTGCCCGATGAACTGGTGACGCAGATCGAGGCGTACTGGTCGCAGAACATGGCGTACTGAGCGACGCCTCCGGCACGACGTAGCAGACGGGTCGCCCCCGACCCGGGTTTTACCTCCATTCGGGTTTCTCTCTCCTTGATGCGGGCCTTCGGGCCCGCTTTTTTTTCTTCGCTTGATGCTTGGGAAGGACTTGTCCCATCAAGCTTGCCGGAAAGAGCCAGGCTCCCTGCTTTTTCGCCTTTGGAACCACCGTCCAGATCTGGACGACGGGTGCGAATGCCCTTTGGTGCGAACTCAAGGAGGAGGCGTCGGCCGGAGGCCGACGCCGGGGGACATTCGCGCCGAAGGGCATTCGCGCCCGGTGCGCCCACCATCCCGCGGAACGGCTGAAGTCCCCACATGGCTTCGATATCGCCGATGACGATTGCGGCGCCACTGTCATCGTGGTGTAACAAAAACATCATTTCATGTGCGCATCCCCAGCAGGCGCGACCGCGCCCCACACGGAGCCCACATGAACACGTCGATCTTCCGCACCACCACGCTCGCCCTGTCCACCCTGCTGTTCGTCGCGGCTTGCCAGCCCACGGGCGACCAGGCGCCGGCAGGCGAGGCCAGCGCTCCGGGCGCCAGCGGCGGCACCGGAGCCGGCGACAAGGTCGCGGCCAACATCACCGGCGCCGGCGCCACCTTCATCTATCCGCTGATCTCCAAGTGGTCGTCCGACTACAACAAGGCGACCGGCAACAAGGTCAACTACCAGTCGATCGGCTCCGGCGGCGGCATCGCCCAGATCAAGGCCGGCACGGTCGATTTCGGTTCGTCCGATGCGCCGCTGTCGAGCGAGGAGCTGGCCGAAGCCGGCCTCGGCCAGTTCCCCTCGGCCATCGGCGGCGTGGTGCCGGTGGTCAACCTGGAAGGCTTCGAGCCCGGCAAGCTGCGCGTCACCGGCGCCGTGCTCGGCGACATCTACCTGGGCAAGGTCGCCAGCTGGAACGACCCGGCAATCGCCGCGCTCAACCCGGGCGTCGCCCTGCCCGACCTGAAGATCAACCTCGTGCATCGTTCCGACGGCTCGGGCACCACCTTCAACTTCACCAACTACCTGTCCAAGGTCAATCCGGAGTGGAAGTCCAGGGTCGGCGAAGGCAAGTCGGTGCAGTGGACCGGCGGCGTCGGCGGCAAGGGCAACGAAGGCGTGGCCTCGTACGTGCAGCAGATCAAGGGCTCCATCGGCTACATCGAACTGGCCTACGCGCTGCAGAACAGGATGAACTACCTGTCGATGCAGAACGCCGCCGGCAACTGGGTGCAGCCCAACGCCGCGACGTTCCAGGCCGCGGCCGCGGGTGCCGACTGGAAGAACGCCAGCGACTTCAACCTGGTCATCACCAACGCGCCCGGCGACCAGGCCTGGCCGATCACCGCCACCAATTTCATCCTGATGTACAAGCAGCCGCAGGATGCGCAGCGCTCGGCCAACGCGCTGGCCTTCTTCAAGTGGGCCTTCGAGAACGGCCAGCAGCAGGCCGAAGCGCTCGACTACGTGGCCCTGCCGCCGGAGCTGGTGCAGCAGATCGAGGCCTACTGGTCGACCGAGTTCGCCAGGTAATCGCACGCCACCGGCCTCCCGATGAACGCATCCGTCCTCTCCACCGCCGTCGCACCCACCGGGCGCGACGTGCGGGATGCCCGCAACGACAGGCTGTTCCGCCGCACCCTGGCCGCGGCGGTCGTGTTCGTGCTGGTCGCACTGGCCGGCGCGGCGCTGTCGATGCTCTGGGGCGGGCGCGAGGTCCTCGCGCACGAGGGGCTGGGCTTCTTCCTTTCAGCCGAATGGAACCCGGTCGAGAACAGGTACGGCGCGCTGGCGCCTATCTACGGCACCGTCGTCACCGCCATCATCGCGATGTTGATCGGCGTGCCGATCAGCTTCGGCATCGCGCTGTTCCTCACCGAAGTCGCGCCGCGCTGGCTGCGCGGGCCGGTGGGCACGGCGATCGAACTGCTCGCCGGCATTCCCTCGATCATCTACGGCATGTGGGGCCTGTTCGTGCTGGTGCCGGTGATGACCGAGCACGTCACGCCGTGGCTCAACGACCACCTGGGAACGCTGCCGCTGATCGGCGCGCTGTTCCAAGGGCCGCCACTGGGCATCGGCATCCTCACCGCGGGATTCGTGCTGGCAATCATGGTGATCCCGTTCGTCACCTCGGTGATGCGCGAGGTGTTCCTCACCGTGCCGACGCGGCTGAAGGAATCGGCCTATGCGCTCGGCTCCACGCGCTGGGAAGTCAGCTGGGACATCGTGCTGCCGTACACGCGCTCGGCGGTGATCGGCGGCATCTTCCTTGGCCTGGGCCGTGCGCTCGGCGAAACGATGGCGGTGGCCTTCGTGGTCGGCAACGCGGTGCGGCTGTCGCCCTCGCTGCTGGAGCCCGGCACCACCATCGCCGCGCTGATTGCCAACGACTTCGGCGAGGCCACGGAGACCTACCGCTCGGCGCTGCTGCTGCTCGGCTTCGTGCTGTTCATCGTCACCTTCGTGGTGCTGGCGCTGGCGCGACTGATGCTGGCGCAGCTGGCGCGCCGGGAGGGCAACTGATGAACGCCGTCTCACGCGAATTCGCCGTCGCCGACCGGCTCTACACGCGCCGCAAGCTGCTCAACCGGGCCGCGCTGACGCTCTCGTGCGTGGCCGCGGTGTTCGGGTTGGTCTTCCTGGCGTGGATCCTGTGGACGCTGGTGGCCAAGGCCGCCGGCGGCATCAACCTGGCGCTGTTCACCCAGATGACACCGCCACCGATGGAAACGGGCGGACTGCTCAACGCCTTCTTCGGCAGCGCGGTGATGTGCGGGCTGGCGATCGCGATGGGCACGCCGCTGGGCGTGGCGGCTGGCACCTGGCTGGCCGAGTACGGCAACGCGCGCAAGGTCGGCACGGTGGTGCGTTTCGTCAACGACATCCTGCTGTCGGCGCCGTCGATCGTGCTGGGCCTGTTCGTCTACACCCTGGTGGTGATGCAGACCGGCGGCAACTTCTCGGCCCTGGCCGGCGCGATCTCGCTGGCCTTCATCGTGCTGCCGGTGGTGGTGCGCACCACCGACGAGATGCTGCGCCTCGTCCCGGTGCAGATGCGCGAGGCTGCGCTCTCACTCGGCGTGCCGCAATGGAAGGTGATCGTGCAGGTGCTGTACCGCAGCGCGTCGGCGGGCATCGTCACCGGCATCCTGCTCGCGCTCGCCCGCATCAGCGGCGAGACCGCGCCGCTGCTGTTCACCGCCTTCGGCAACCAGTACTGGAATGGCAACGTCATGCAGCCGATGGCGAGCGTTCCGGTGGTGATGTACCAGTTCGCCGGCAGCCCCTACGAGACCTGGCAGCAGCTGGCCTGGGCCGGTGCGCTGGTGCTCACGGTGTTCGTGCTGCTGGTCAGCCTCGGCGCGCGCGCCCTACTGCTTCGCAAGCGCATCGTCAACGACTGAAGATCGCCATGTTCACCTCTTCCTCCCGGAACAACGCCATGAACGACCTCCACGCCACTGACGTCGCGTCGCCGCGGATCGCCGTCGCCACGACCGCCCGCACGGCAGGCGCGGCGGCGCCGGTCAAGCTGGCCGCGCGCGGCCTGAACTTCCATTACGACAGGTTCCACGCGCTGAAGGACATCGACCTGGAGATCCCGGAGAAGCGCGTGACCGCGCTGATCGGGCCGTCGGGCTGCGGCAAGTCGACCCTGCTGCGCATCTTCAACCGCATCTACGCGCTCTACCCGAAGCTGGTCGCCAGCGGCCAGGTACTGCTCGACGGCGAGGACATCCTGTCGCCGAAGTACCCGATGAACCGGCTGCGCAGCAAGGTGGGCATGGTGTTCCAGAAGCCGGTGCCGTTCCCGATGACGATCTTCGAGAACATCGCCTACGCGATCCGCCACCACGAGAAACTGTCGAAGGCGGAGATGGCCGTTCGCGTCGAGCAGGCGCTGCGCCAGGCGGCGCTGTGGGACGAGGTCAAGGACAAGCTCGGCCAGAGCGCGCTGGGCCTGTCCGGCGGCCAGCAGCAGCGGCTGTGCATCGCCCGCGCGGTGGCGCTCAAGCCCGACGTGCTGCTGCTCGACGAACCGACCTCGGCGCTGGACCCGATCTCCACCAGCCGCATCGAACAGCTGGTCGAGGAGCTGAAGGTCGATTACACCATCGCCATCGTCACCCACAACATGCAGCAGGCCGCGCGCGTGTCCGACTTCACCGCCTTCATGTATCTGGGCGACCTGGTCGAGCACGGGCCGACGGAGACGATCTTCTCCAACCCCTCGAAGCGGCAGACCGAGGACTACATCACGGGGCGGTTTGGGTGAGGGGACGCGCCCGGCCGATGCCCTATCGGCATCGGCTGCGTCCCCGAACGCCCGGCCATGGATGGCCGGGCCGGGCGACCCGAAGCCCACGTCGTTTCGCCATGGATGGCAGCAGCGGACCATCGAGCCAAGCCCTCATCCAGGACACACCATGACCACCCAACCCCACGACCACATCGTCAAAAGCCACGACGAGGAGCGCAACCGCGTCATCGGCGAGATCCTGCGCATGGGCGAGATGGCCGCGTCGCAGCTTGAGGCCGCGCTGGACGTGGTCGAGCGCCGCGACGACCGCGCCGCCGAGCGCATCGTCGCCAACGATGAAGCCATCGATGCGCTGGAAACCACGATCAGCCACGACGCCATGACCCTGGCGCTGCGCGGGCCGATGGCGCGCGACCTGCGCGAGATCCTCGCCACGCTGCGCATCGCCTCGGACATCGAGCGCATCGGCGACTACGCGGCCAACGTCGCCAAGCGCTCAAAGGCGCTGAACCTGTCGCCGCCGTTGCCGCACATCCGCGGCCTGCACGCGCTGGGCATGCTGGCGGTGCGCCAGGTGCGGGCGGTGCTGGAGGCCTATCGCGACAACGACGCCGAGGCGGCGCAGCGGGTGCGCGCCCGCGACGCGGAACTCGATGCCGAGTACACCGGCCTGTTCCGCGAACTGCTGACCTACATGATGGAAGACGCGCGCGCGATCACACCGTGCACCCACCTGCTGTTCATGGCCAAGAATCTGGAGCGCATCGGCGACCACGCCACCAACATCGCCGAGAACATCTGGTTCCAGGTCCACGCCGACGCCCCGCTGCCGCCGCGCGAGAAGCGCGACGAGACCAACACCGCCACGTGAGGCAGGCCGACGATTGCTCCGCGCGCGAAACCAGTCGATGCCCATCCCAGCGCCCCGAGGCAGGCACGGAACTGATCGCAACCTGTACACGTGTCGATCTCCTCGGCCGCTGCGGCGGCGCGTCGCCCGGCCTGCCTGAAGGCTTGCCATGCACCGGCCGATGCCCGGCCGGCCAGGACGAATCGCACGCACGGCATCGGGTTAACATCGCCACTCCACACCCGGGCCCCCGCCCGTACCCCAGGAGAGAAGCCATGTCCCAGAACAGGAAACCCGTCGCGCTCGCCATCGGCGCCACCCTTGCCAGCGGACTGATGCTGTCCGGCTCCGCATTCGCCTCCACCCCGCTCGCCCAGGGCTACCTGCTCGGCGCGCAGGAAGCCGCCCCGGCCGAAAAGGCGAAGGAAGGTTCCTGCGGCGCGGACAAGATGAAGGAAGGCTCCTGCGGCGCCGGCAAGATGAAGGAAGGCAAGTGCGGCGTCGCCGCGATGGACTCGGACAAGGACGGCAAGATCTCGCGTGACGAATTCGCAGCCGCGCACGCCGGCAAGACCGACAAGTTCGACGGCATCGACACCAACAAGGACGGCTTCATCGACGACGCCGAACACAAGGCGCACCACGAAGGTCGCTGCGGCTCCGACAAGAAGGCCGGCGACGCAAAAGCGGGCGACAAGGCCGGCATGGAAGGCAAGTGCGGCGAGGGCAAGTGCGGCGGGATGTGATGCACGCGCTTCATCACCGGCTGCACGCTGCCACCGGGCGACGCTGACGCGCCCGCGGCCATGGGCCTGAAAGACGACAGCGTGGGCCTGGGCCTGCGGCGCTCCCTGCTGGGAGCGTTGCAGGCCGCACCGGCCGGCACGTTCGACTTCCTCGAAGCCGCGCCGGAGAACTGGATCGGCGTCGGCGGCGCGCTGGGCGACGCATTCGCCGCGCTCGCCGCGCGCCATCCGCTGGTCTGCCACGGCCTGTCGCTGTCGCTTGGCGGCCCGGCCGAGCTCGACGAGACCTTCCTGCGCCGGCTGCGCCGCTTCCTCGACGCGCACGACGTCGCGATCTACAGCGAACACCTGAGCGCCTGCGGCGACAGCCACGGCCAGCTCTACGACCTGCTGCCGCTGCCGTTCACCGAGGAAGCGGTCGCCCATGTCGCCGCGCGCATCCGCCAGGCGCAGGACCTCCTCGGCCGGCGCATCGCGGTGGAGAACATTTCCTACTACGCCGCGCCGTTCCAGACGATGGCCGAGATCGATTTCGTCAACGCCGTGCTCGCCGAAGCCGACTGCGAACTGCTGCTCGACGTCAACAACATCATCGTCAACGCCACCAACCACGGCTACGACGCCAGCGGTTTCCTGCGCGCCCTGCCCTCCGCGCGGATCCGCTACATCCACGTTGCAGGCCATCGCGACGAGGCGCCCGACCTGAAGATCGACACCCACGGCGCCGCCGTGTCCGACCCGGTCTGGGCGCTGCTGGCGGAGGCCTACCGCATCCACGGCCGCCGGCCGACGCTGCTGGAGCGCGACTTCAACTTCCCGCCGTTCGCGGAGCTCGTCGACGAACTCGGCATCGTGCGCCAGCACCTCGCGGATGCCGGAAGCGGAGCGCGCCATGTCGCCTGAAAGCTCCCCGGCGCCATCGCCCGGCGGCGCGCTGCAGGCGCAGCTCGACGCGCTCGCGGCATGGATCCGCGAACCGGCCACCCACGCGCCACCGCCCGGCATCGAGCAACGGCGCCTGGATGTCTACCGCGAACTGTTCTTCAACAATGTTTCCGGCCTGCTGGGCGGCAACTTCCCGGTGCTGCGGCGCATCCACGGCGACGCTGCCTGGCAGGCGCTCGTGCATGCGTTCTACCGCGACCATGGCAGCCGCACGCCGCTGTTCACCGAGCTGCCGCGCGAGTTCCTGCGCTTCCTCGAATCACGCGATGAAGACCTGGCGATGCCGTGGCTGCGCGAACTGGCGCACTACGAATGGGTGGAGCTTGCGCTGCAGATCAGCGAGGCGACGCGCGACGACATCCCGCACGACCCGCTCGACAAGCCCGGGGCGGATCCGGCGCAGGCATTGCTGGCCGGACGTCCGCTGCCCTCGCCGCTGGCCTGGCCGCTGGCGTACGCCTGGCCGGTGCACCGCATCGGACCGGACCACCGGCCGCTGGAGAGGCCCGCCGAGCCGACCCTGCTGCTGCTGCGTCGCGAATCCGATGGCCGCGTGAGCTTCCACACCCTCGGCGCGCTGACGTTCCGGCTGCTGCAGCGGCTGGATCAGGCGCCGGGCCTGTCGGGGCGCGAGCAGCTGCTTGCGCTCGCCGCCGAAGCCGGCGCGGGCGATGCCGGCACCTTCCTCCACGACGGCGCCGCGATGCTGGCCCAGCTGCATCGCGAAGGCACGATCCTCGGCACCCGCCTGTAGGAGCGCCCCATGGGCGCGATGCGTTTTCCGGCATGGTCTCGCGCCCATGGGGCGCTCCTACGCCGCCGACGGCTTTTCTCCGGTTACCAATCGGCATCCCACCACGCTGCAAAAGACCGTCTGCTAGGCTTGACACGATGACGCAGACCGACGCCGCCGCACCCGCCTTCCGCAGGATGTCAGAGCGCTTCCGCGGCTACCTGCCCGTGGTGGTCGACGTGGAGACCGGCGGCTTCGACTGGAACCGCCACGCGCTGCTGGAAATCGCCGCGATCCCGCTTGAACTCGACGACGCCGGTGAACTGGTGCCCGGCGAGGTCGCCAGCGCCCACGTCATCCCCGCGCCCGGCACCGAGATCGATCCGAAATCGCTGGAAGTCACCGGCATCGACCTCGACCATCCGTTCCGCTTCGCCAAACCCGAACGCGAGGCCCTCGACCACATCTTCGCCGCGGTGCGCGAAGCCGTGCGCAGGCACGAATGCCAGCGCGCGATCCTGGTCGGCCACAACGCCCACTTCGACCTCCACTTCCTCAATGCCGCGGTCGCGCGGGTGGGCCACAAGCGCAATCCCTTCCACCCGTTCAGCGTGTTCGACACGGTGACCCTGGCCGGCGTGGCCTACGGCCAGACCGTGCTCGCGCGCGCGGTAAGGGCCGCAGGTCTGGAGTGGAACAGCGAGGAAGCACATTCGGCCGTCTACGACACCGAACGCACCGCGCAGGTGTTCTGCAGGATCGCCAATGCCTGGCCGCGGGCGATGGCCGGCGGCGCCGCACGCGCCGCACGACCCGCGACCCCGTAGGAGCGGCGGAAGCCGCGAGCCTTGGTTCCCCTGCAAAGGTGGGAAGGCTTGGGAAGGTCACTTGGGCTCAGCGCAAACCGCGGCCCCCGCGCAGCCTTTTCCGGCTACTGCGGGTACGAACCAGGGCGAGAGCTCGCGGCTTCCGCCGCTCCTACACGGGCTGGGGCGGGGACAATCAACCCAGCCGCTGGCGCACCGCCTCGAACAACGTCACGCCCGCAGCGACCGACACGTTGAGGCTTTCCACGCCCTGCGCGGCGTCACCCGGCATCGGGATGGTCACCAGCTGGTCGCAGTGCTCGCGCGTCAGCCGGCGCAGGCCGTCGGCCTCGCCGCCGAGCACCAGCGCGACGTTGCCGCGCAGGTCGATCGCGTACAGCGACGCGCTTGCGTCGCCGGCCAGTCCGTAGATCCACACGCCCAGCTTCTGCACCTCGCGCAGCGTGCGCGACAGGTTGGTCACGCGCACCACCGGCACGCTGTCCGCCGCGCCGGCCGAAGTCTTGCGCACCGTGGCGTTGACCTGCACCGCCTTGTCCTTCGGGATCACCACCGCCGTTGCGCCCGCGGCTGCCGCGCTGCGCAGGCAGGCGCCCAGGTTGTGCGGGTCCTGCACGCCGTCGAGCACCAGCAGCAGGGCCTTGCCCTGCGCCGCCTCGACCAGCCCCGGCAACGCATCCTCGTCCCAGGTCTTCGCGGCTGCATAGCGCGCCACCGCACCCTGGTGGCGCAGGCCGCCGGCGACGCCGTCGAGTGCGTTCTGGGCGACCCGGCGCACGTCGATGTCCTTGCGCCGCGCGCTGGTCTCGATCTCGGCGATGCGCGGATTCTTCGCGCCGGCCTCGAGCAGCACCTCACGCACGTTGCCGGCATCGTGCTCGACCGCCGCGGCCACGGCGTTGATGCCGGCGATCCACTGGTTTTCCTTGCTCATGTCGTCTTCTGCTGGTCGTAGGAGCGCCCCATGGGCGCGACGGCCTTCCCGGCAAGGCTATCGCGCCCGTGGGGCGCTCCTGCAAGGTCAATAGGGTTTCTTGGTCCGCTTGGCGGGCTGCCCGCGCGGCGACAGCGGCTTCGCGCCACCATCGCCGTCCTCGCGGACCAGCCGGAAGTCGATCTTGCGCTCCTCCAGGCTGGCCTTGAGCACCACGATGCGTACGCGGTCACCCAGGCGGAACTGGCGGCCGGCGCGCTCGCCGGTGAGGGTCTTGCGGATCGGGTCGAAGTGGTAGTAGTCGTTGGGCAGCTGGGTGACGTGCACCAGCCCGTTGACCTTCGATTCGTCCAACTCGACGAACAGACCGAAGCTGGTGACGCCGCTGATCACGCCGTCGAACTCGCTGCCCACGTGCTGTTCCATCCACGCCGCGCGGTAGCGGTCGTCGACTTCGCGCTGGGCCTCGTCGGCGCGGCGCGAGCGCTCCGAGCACTGCAGCGACAGCGCCGCCATGTCGCTGTGCGAATAGCGGTAGCGGTCGGCGTTGCCGCCGGCCAGCGCGTGCTTGATCGCGCGGTGCACGAGCAGGTCGGGGTAGCGGCGGATCGGCGAGGTGAAGTGCGCGTAGGCATCCAGCGCCAGGCCGAAGTGGCCGATGTTTTCCGGCGCGTACACCGCCAGGCTCTGGCTGCGCAGCACCACCGATTCGAGCAGGGCGGCGTCGGGGCGGTCGCGGATGGTTTCCAGCAGCTTGCGGAAATCCATCGGCCGCACCTTGGCCCACGGCGGCATGCGCAGCTGGAACTCCTTGAGGAATTCGAGCAGGTCGGCGTACTTGGCTTCCGGCGGCTTGTCGTGGTCGCGGTACGGCGCCGGTACACCGGTGCCGAGCAGGTACTTCGCCGCCTGGACGTTGGCGGCGATCATGCATTCCTCGATCAGCCTGTGCGCGTCGTTGCGCTGGATCATCCCGGCCTGGGTCACCTCGCCCTGCGGCCCGAGCACGAAGCGCACCTCGGAGGTCTCGAAATCGATCGCGCCGCGCTGGCGGCGGGCCTTGTCGAGCACGCGATACAGCTGGTGCAGGCGCTCGACCTGCGGCAGCTGCGCGCCGACGAAGGCGCGTGCCTGCGCGCGGTCTTCCTCTGGCACGCCGTCGCCGACCGCGTTCCAGACCTGGGTGTAGGTCAGGCGCTGGTGGGAATTCATCACCGCCTCGTAGAACTTCGACTCCGCCACCTGGCCATTGCGGTCCACCTGCATGTCGCAGACGAAGCACAGCCGGTCGACCTTCGGCTTCAGCGAACAGATGCCGTTGGACAGCGTCTCGGGCAGCATCGGCACCACGTAGCCGGGAAAGTACACCGACGTGGCACGCTTTTGCGCCTCGTCGTCCAGCGGCGTGCCGGGGCGCACGTAATGCGACACGTCGGCGATCGCGACCACAAGGCGGAAGCCATTGCGATTGGGTTCGCAGTACACCGCGTCGTCGAAATCCTTGGCGTCCTCGCCGTCGATGGTCACCAGCGGCAGCGCGCGCAGGTCGACGCGCGCGGCCGCGTCGGCGGCCTCGACATCCACGGGCACCGCAGCGGCCTGCGACAGCACTTCCGGCGGGAATTCGTGCGGGATCTCGTGGCCGTGGATCGCGGCCTCCACCGCCAGCGACGCGGTCAGCCTGTCGCCCAGCACCGCCAGCACGCGGCCGATCGGCGGGCGGTGCGAGGTCGGCGGCTGCACGATCTCGCAGACCACCAGCTGGCCGGGATTCGCATCGAGCCGCGCGTCGGACGGAACCTGGATGTTGCGCTGCACGCGGGCATCGTCCGGGACCACGAAGCTGATCCCCGACTCCATCTCGAAGCGGCCGATCAGGCGGTTCAGGCGCCGCTCCAGCACCTCGACGATCGCGCCTTCGCGGCGGCCGCGCCGGTCCATGCCGGTGACCGAGGCCAGCACGCGGTCGCCATGCATCACCTTTCGCATCTCGAACGGCGGCAGGAACAGGTCGTCGCCCACACCCGAGTCCGGGCGCAGGAAACCAAAGCCGTCGGGGTTGGCGATCACCGTGCCCGGCACCAGGTCGAGCCGCTCGGCCGGCACGTAACCGCCGCGACGGTTCTGCAGGATCTGGCCGTCGCGCACCATCGCCGCCAGTCGTTTGCCCAGCGCATCGAAGCGCTCGGGCTCGGTCAGTTGCAGGCGCTCGGCCAGGGACTGCGCCGACTGCGGGCCGTCGGCGTCGACCAGCAGCTGCAGGATCGCCTCGCGGCTGGCAATCGGGTTCTCGTAGCGACCGGCTTCGCGCTCGGCGTGCGGGTCATGGACACCGCCGCGACCGCCGGCCGGTCGCGCTGCGCCGGCATGCGCCGCGCCCGCTTCCGGCTTGCCGCGCCGCGCGGGCTTCGAGTCCGCGGGGCTTCGGGGTCCGGGCGCCACGTCCGGCATCCAGCCCGGCAGCTTCCTGCCTCCCGCGGCCTTGCCGGCGGGTTTCGAACCATCGCGTTTCGCCGCCGGCTTGCCATTTCCGGCACCGGTCTTGCCGCGGACACCGCCGCGCTTGCTGGGAGTTTTCGCCATCGCGTGGATGTTACACGGCCGCCTCGCAAGACTCCGTGCCGGAAACGTTGACAAGGCCAGCCTTGCACCGCAACATACGCGGCCTGCACCCGCCCGGGTGGCGGAATTGGTAGACGCACTAGCTTCAGGTGCTAGCGGGGGCAACTCCGTGGAGGTTCGAGTCCTCTCCCGGGCACCAGGTTGTAGAAAACCCCCGCTTGCGGGGGTTTTTCGCGTCCGCGCCCCGCGAGCCGGCTGGTTCCGCGGGGCATGGCTCGACGCGCCCGCTTGATGCCCGCCGGCTTCGGGGCTAACGTCGAAACATCACACCTGACCCGCGGGCGACGCGCTCAGCGCGCCGCCCCCTTCCGCTTTGGAGTCCGTCATGGCAACACCCCAATCCGCGCGTCCGTCGATCGTCATGTCGCGCCTGGACTACGACCGCATCGAGGCCCTGATCGAGAGCGCCAGCGATCGCGGCATCGACACCAGCGCCCTCGAAGCCGAGATCTCCAGCGCCGACGTGGTCGAACCGGCGCAGATGCCGGGCGACGTGATCAGCATGAACTCCACCGCCCGCTTCCTCGACGAGAACAGCGGCGAAGAGCGCGAGCTGACCCTGGTCTACCCGCGCGATGCCACCGGCGAGCCCGGCCGTGTTTCGATCCTCGCCCCGGTCGGCAGCGCCCTGCTCGGCCTGCGCGTGGGCCAGAGCATCGACTGGCCGATGCCCGGCAACCGGCACATCAACCTGCGCGTGCTGTCGATCAAGTACCAGCCCGAGGCGGCCGGCGAACTGCATCGCTGAAGCCGCGCTCCCGCTCCCGGCTGCCAAGAACCCCCGCCAGCCGGGGGTTTTGTTTTTTGCACGGGGCAAGCGCCGGGCCATCCGGACTTGGACGCGGCCGGTAGAATTGCCGGATCGCTTCCGATCCAGGCCTCCATTCCGCAATGACCGACTCCGTCGTCCGCCCCACCTTCCACGGTTTCGAGCAGATCCCGCTGCGCGAGTACGCCGAGCGCGCCTACCTCGACTACTCGATGTACGTGGTGCTCGACCGCGCCCTGCCCTTCATCGGCGACGGACTCAAGCCGGTGCAGCGGCGGATCATCTACGCGATGAGCGAGCTGGGGCTGGCGGCCGGGGCCAAGCCGAAGAAGTCCGCGCGCACCGTGGGCGACGTGATCGGCAAGTACCACCCGCACGGCGATTCGGCCTGCTACGAGGCGATGGTGCTGATGGCGCAGCCGTTCTCGTACCGCTACCCGCTGATCGACGGGCAGGGCAACTTCGGCTCGCAGGACGACCCCAAGTCGTTCGCGGCGATGCGCTACACCGAGTCCAAGCTCACCCCGATCGCCGAGGTGCTGCTGGGCGAACTGGGCCAAGGCACGGTCGACTGGACGCCGAACTTCGACGGCACCCTGGAAGAGCCCGCCTGGATGCCGGCGCGCCTGCCGCACCTGCTGCTCAACGGCACCACCGGCATCGCCGTGGGCATGGCCACCGACGTGCCGCCGCACAACCTGAATGAAATCGTCAGCGCCTGCGTGCGCCTGCTCGACGACCCCGACGCCACGGTGCGCGACCTGTGCGAGCACGTGCGCGGCCCCGACTACCCGACCACCGCCGAAATCATCACCGCCGCCACCGACCTGCAGGCGATGTACGAGACCGGCACCGGCAGCATCCGCGCGCGCGCCACGTTCGCCAGGGAAGCGGCGAACATCGTCATCACCGCCCTGCCCTACCAGGTGTCGCCATCGAAGGTGATCGAGCAGATCGCCGCGCAGATGCGCGCCAAGAAACTGCCGTGGCTGGAAGACATCCGCGACGAGTCCGACCACGCCAACGCCGTGCGCGTGGTGCTGATCCCGCGCAGCAACCGGGTCGACGCCGAACAGCTGATGGGCCATCTGTTCGCCACCACGGATCTCGAGAAGAGCTACCGGGTCAACCTCAACATCATCGGCCTGGACGGCCGCCCGCAGGTCAAGAACCTCAAGGCGATCCTCGCCGAATGGCTGACGTTCCGCGCCGACACCGTCACCCGGCGCCTCAACCACCGGCTGGAGAAGGTCGAGCGCCGCCTGCACCTGCTCGAAGGCCTGCTGGTCGCGTTCCTCAACCTCGACGAGGTGATCCGCATCATCCGCAGCGAGGACGAACCCAAGCCGGCATTGATCGCGCGCTTCGACCTGTCCGACGACCAGGCCGAATACATCCTCGAAACCAAGCTCAAGCAGTTGGCGCGGCTGGAGGAAATGAAGATCCGCGGCGAGCAGGACGAACTGGACAGCGAACGCGACCGCCTGATCGCCACCCTCGGCTCGAAGGCGAAGCTGCGCAAACTGATCAAGGACGAACTGCTCGCCGACGCGAAGAAGTTCGGCGACGCCCGCCGCTCGCCGCTGGTCGCGCGCGAAGCCGCGCAGGCGCTGGCCGAAACCGAACTGGTCGCCAGCGAACCGATGACCATCGTGCTCAGCGAAAAGGGCTGGGTGCGCGCGGCCAAGGGCCACGACGTCGACGCGGCGGCGCTGTCGTACCGCGACGGCGACGGCCTGCTCGGCGCGGTGCGCGGACGCAGCACACAGCAGGTCGCGTTCCTCGATTCCAGCGGGCGCAGCTACTCGACCCTCGCGCACACGCTGCCCTCGGCACGCGGCAACGGCGAGCCGCTGACCGGGCGCTTCTCGCCGGCCGCGGGCGCATCGTTCCAGGCGCTGGCAACCGCCGACAGCGACACCCGCTTCGTGCTCGCCTCGTCGCACGGCTACGGCTTCGTCACCCGCTTCGAGAACCTCACCGGGCGGCAGAAGGCAGGCAAGGCGATGCTCTCGCTCAGTGCCGGCGCGCACGTGGTGGCGCCGGCGCAGGTTGCCGACACCGCCGCCGACCGCATCGTCGCGGTGACCAGCGCCGGCCACCTGCTGGCATTCCCCGTCGCCGAACTGCCGGAACTCGACAAGGGCAAGGGCAACAAGATCATCGAGATCCCCAAGGCCAAGCGCGGCACCGAGCACGTCGTGGCCATCGCCGTGGTCTCGCCTGGCAGCACGCTGTCGGTGAAATCCGGCGCGCGCACGATGACGCTGTCGTTCAAGGACCTGGATCCATACATGGGCGCGCGCGCCAGTCGCGGCGGGCTGCTGCCGCGCGGCTGGCAGAAGGTGGAGGCACTGCATGTCGAACGTTAGCCCGCAGCAGTCGCAGCGCACGGCGGCACGGCCTCCGTGGACGCGGCCTGTGCCTGGCACCGGGCGGCGGAGAGCCGAACTGCCGGCGCTGGCCTGATGGACGCCGCATTCTGGCAACAGCGGTGGAAAGAAGGCCGCACCGGCTTCCACCGCGACCGCGTGATGCCGCTGCTGGAGCAACACTGGCCGTCACTCGGGCTTGCCGCAGGCAGCCGCGTGTTCGTGCCGCTGTGCGGCAAGTCGCTGGACATGGCGTGGCTGGCCGCGCGCGGGCACCGCGTGCTGGGCGTGGAGCTGTCGGGGATCGCCGTCGAACAGTTCTTCGGCGAGAACGGACTTGCGCCGCAGATCCACGAGTCGCCGCTGGGCACCCATTTCATCGCCGGCGCGATCGAGATCATCTGCGGCGATGCGTTCACGCTGGATGCGGCGACGCTGGCCGGCTGCGCAGCTGTCTATGATCGCGCCGCGCTGATCGCCCTGCCGCGGCAGATGCGCGAAAGCTACGTGCGCGAATTGCACGCCCGCCTGCCTGCTGGCTGCCGCGAACTCCTAATCACGCTCGAGTATCCGCCGGACGAGAAGGACGGCCCGCCGTTTTCCGTCGATGCGGGCGAGGTGCATCGGCTGTACGACCGCGACTGGCAGGTCGAATGCATCGAGCGCCGCGACATCCTCGCTGCCGAGCCCGGATTCGCTGCGGAGGGCGTCACGGCATTGCATACTGCGGTCTGGCAGCTGGAAAAGCGGGCTTCATAGGAACGACTCCAGCCGCGAGCTTTTCGTGGGACGGAACGACCCGCCGTTCGCTGTCGGGAACGGGGGTTGATGATTCGAAGTGGCCTTCGGTGCCCGGCGAGCCTCTGGCCTGCCTCCGAGTGCTCGCGGCTGAAGCCGCTCCTACAGGGAATTGACAGGGGAGTTGCATGGCACGCTGGCTCAAACGCATCGCCTTGCTGGTTGTCGCGCTGCTGGCGTTCGCCCTGTTCGCGGGCTGGCTGCTGTTGCGCGCCAGCCTGCCGAAGCTCGATGGCAACAGCGCCCTGCCCGGCCTGTCGGCGGCCGTGACCGTCCAGCGCGACCACCTCGGCGTGGCCACCATCGACGCGGGGAGCGAAGCCGACGCCATGCGCGCGCTGGGCTACGTGCACGCACAGGAGCGCTACTTCGAAATGGACCTGATGCGGCGCACCGCCGCGGGCGAGCTGTCCGCGCTGTTCGGACCGGACGCGCTGGATTTCGACAAGCGGCACCGTGTCCATCGCATGCGCACGCGCGCGATGGAATACATCGGCGGCATTGCCGGTGACCAGG
This sequence comes from Luteimonas mephitis DSM 12574, assembly GCF_000422305.1. Classification (GTDB taxonomy): domain Bacteria; phylum Pseudomonadota; class Gammaproteobacteria; order Xanthomonadales; family Xanthomonadaceae; genus Luteimonas; species Luteimonas mephitis. The sequence goes on from NZ_KE383817.1 coordinate 114,553, forward strand.
CATCGTCGCTGCGCGCCTACACCGAAGGCGTCAATGCCGGCCTGGTGGCGCTGCAGGCGCGCCCCTGGCCGTACCTGCTGCTGCGGCGATCGCCGGAGCCGTGGCGCATGGAAGACTCGGTGCTGGCCGGCCATGCGATGTACTTCGACCTGCAGGATGCCGATGGCAGCCGCGAGCTCGGGCTGTGGAAGCTGCGCCAGCACCTGCCGCCTGCGCTGTATGCCCTGCTGGCCCATGACGGCACGCGCTGGGACGCGCCGCTGGAAGGCGGCGCCGTTGGCGAAGCCGCGCTGCCCGGACCCGCGCAGGTGGATCTTCGCAAGCTGCCGATGCCGAGCCGGCACGAAGCGGGTCATGCGCGTACCGCTGCCCTCACGCCGGCATCCGCTCCCGTTTCATGGCAGCAAGGCATCGGTGGGCCGCCGGTGGCGGCGGACCTGTATCGGGGCAGCAACAGCTTCGCCGTTTCCGGAATGGTGACGCGCGACGGCCGCGCCATCATCGCCAACGACATGCACCTGGGCCTGCGCGCACCCGGGATCTGGTTCCGCGCCCGCCTGCGCTACCCGGACCTGCGCGCGCCGGGCGGCAAGGTCGACGTGCAGGGCTTCACCCTGCCCGGGCTGCCGGCGGTCGTGGTGGGCAGCAACGGCCACGTGGCGTGGGGATTCACCAACAGCTATGTCGACACCACCGACTGGAAGCGCGTCATTCCCTGCGCACGCGGGCACGAAGCGGCGACGCCCTGCACACCGGTTACCACCCATCGCGAGTCGATCGAGGTCGCGGGCATGGCCGCCGCCACGCTCATCGTCGAGGACACAGCCTGGGGCCCGATCCTCGAACGCGAGCCGGACGGAAGCGCGCTCGCCCTGCGCTGGACCGCGCACCTGCCCGGCGCGCTCAACCTCGGGCTGTCCGACGTGGCGCGCGCCGGCAACCTCGCCGCTGCGCTGCGCGCCGCCGACAGCGCGGCGATCCCGACCCAGAACATGCTGATCGCCGACAGCAGCGGGCACATCGCCTGGCGCTTGCTCGGCCCGCTGCCGGAACGCACCGGCACCTGCTCGGCGCAACGACTGGTCGAGGGTGCGGATGCACCGACCGAACCGGCCACGACGCAGGCGACCGGCGAATGCCGCCCATGGCGCATCACCACGGCGGCTTCGCCCCTGCTCGCCAATCCCGCTCACAACCGGCTGTGGACGGCCAATGCCCGCGTCATCGGCGACGGCGACCTGCTGCGCATCGGCGACGGCGGCTACGACCTCGGTGCCCGCGCCGCGCAGGTCCGCGACGACCTGTTCGCCAGGCAGCGCTTCAGCGAACGCAACCTGCTGGCGATCCAGCTCGACGACCGCGCGCTGTTCCTGCAGCGCTGGTGGCAACTGCTGCGTGACGAAGCCGGGCGCTCGAATTTGCCGGCACTGTCCGCACTGGCCGCTGCATCGACACGCCAACCCGACCGCGCACGCGCCGATTCAGTCAGTTATCGCATCGTCCGCGACTGGCGGCTTGCCGTGATCGCGCGCGTCGAGGACGGGCTGGCCGCACCGGCGCTGGCCGCACTGGCCGACGGGTTCGAGATGCCTAAGCTGGCGCAGATCGAGGGCGTGGCGTGGCCGTTGCTGCAGCAGCGGCCCGCGCACCTGCTGCCGCGCAGGTTCGCGAGCTGGGATGCGCTGCTGGAGGACGCGGCGCGCGAAGTGCATGGAAGCCTGTCTGCGGCCGGCCCGCTTGCCGAACGCACCTGGGGCGAGCGCAACACCGCGCACATCTGCCATCCGCTGGCATCGGCAATCCCGGTATTCGGCCAGCGCCTGCTGTGCATGCCGCCCGACCGGCTCGACGGCGACGGCAACATGCCGCGCGTCACCGCGCCCGCATTCGGCGCCTCCGAACGCATGGTGGTCGCGCCCGGCCACGAGGCCGACGGCATCATCCACATGCCCGGCGGCCAGAGCGGCCATCCGCTGTCACCGTTCTGGGGGGCGGGCCACGAGGACTGGGTGCACGGGCGGCCGACGCCGTTCCTGCCGGGCAAGACCGAGCACAGCCTCACCCTGAAGCCGTAGGTCGAGGCTGCGCACCACAGGCGTCCTCGTCGCATGCTCCCGCTTGCAGCGCTGCGTGGTGCACGCCTGCCACCGCGCGCCCGGACGGATCGGCGGCATTCGCAAATGCCGCATCCCAGGCAATCGCCGCGGGCGAGGAACATGCGATTGATTTCCCGCCTGGCACCGTCCGTGCACAGGCGTCGCCGGGGAAAGCGTCCTCGAACACACTGCGATACCAGTACGCCTCCTTCGTCCGCGGCGGATGGATCGGAAAGCGTTGCGCAGCAGCGGCCAGCTCGGCGTCGCCGACCTGCGCTTCCGCATGCGCCCTGAGCCCGTCGATCCAGCCGTAGCCGACGCCATCGCTGAACTGCTCCTTCTGTCGCCACAGGATTTCGTCGGGCAGCTCGCCGGCGAACGCCTCTCGCAGCACCGCCTTCTCGATCCGCCGGGTACCGTCGGCGCGTGTCGACACCATCTTGTGGCGCGCGTCCATGCGCATCGCCACGTCGAGGAACTCGACATCCAGGAAAGGCACCCTCGCCTCCACGCCCCAGGCCATCATCGACTTGTTCGCACGCAGGCAGTCGTACTGGTGCAGCGCGTCGAGCTTGCGCACCGTTTCCTCGTGGAACGCACGCGCGTCGGGCGCCTTGTGGAAGTACAGGTAGCCGCCGAAGATCTCGTCGCTGCCCTCGCCCGACAGCACCATCTTCACGCCCATCGCCTTGATCCGGCGCGCCAGCAGGAACATCGGCGTGGACGCGCGCACCGTGGTGACATCGAAGCTTTCGACATGGCGGATCACGTCCGGCAGCGCGTCGATGCCTTCCTCGATCGTGTAGGTGAAACCGTGGTGCACGGTGCCCAGCGCATCGGCGGCCACCTGGGCCGCGGCCAGGTCGGGAGAGCCTGCCAGGCCGATCGCGAACGAATGCAGCCGCGGCCACCAGGCTTCCGAGCCATCGTCGTCCTCGATGCGCTTGCGCGCGAAACGCGCGGCGCAGGCAGCGACCAGCGACGAGTCCAGCCCGCCCGACAGCAGCACGCCGTAGGGCACGTCGCTCATCAGCTGGCGATGCACGGCGCGCTCGAAAGCCTCGCGCAGCTCCCGTGGCGACACGTTCACGCCGAGCGTCGCGTCGTGCTCGCGCCAGGGCCTGCGGTAGTAGCGGTGCAACTGCCCGGTTTCGCTGTCATACCAGTGGCCGGGCGGAAACTGCGCCACGTCGTCGCACACCCGCACCAGCGCTTTCATTTCCGAAGCCACCCAAAGCCGGCCGTCACCATCGTGGCCCCAGTACAGCGGACATACGCCGATCGGGTCGCGCGCGATCACCGCGCGCCCGCGCGCTTCGTCCCACAGCGCGAACGCGAAAATGCCGTTGAGCCTGTCCAGCCACGCGCCTGGATCGGCGCCCTGCGCGTACAGAGCGTTGATCACCTCGCAGTCGGAGCCACTCTGGAAAACGTAATCGCCGGGAAGCGACTGCTCCAGCTCGCGGTGGTTGTAGATCTCGCCGTTGACCGCGAGTACCAGCGTGCCGTCGGCGGAGCGGATGGGCTGCGCGCCACCTGCCGGATCCACGATGGCCAGGCGCTCGTGCACCAGCAGCGCGCGGCGACTGGCGTGAACGCCGCTCCAGTCGGGACCACGATGGCGCTGGCGCGCCGAGAGCGACAGCGCGAGCGGACGCAGCGGCAGCAGGTCGGCACCGGGCCGCAGGTCGAATGCAGCGAGGATGGAACACATGGACGACTCCTTGTGCCGGTGACAGCCGGCGATGGGAGCGCCCTGCGCGGAAACGAAAAACCCGCGCCGGGCGCGGGTTTCGGGATGACTGGCTGGAGGTGTTGCTAGTGGCCTGCCCGGTCGCCCGCCCGCGGATTGCGCGCGCGATTGTTCGAACCGCGATTGTTGCGGTTGAAGGCGTTGCGGGCGGCGGCGGGACGGCGGAGCATGGTGCAGAAACTAGCCACCATCGGCCACGAGGTCAAGCCTCGCGCGGCACTTGGCACCAACCTGAACCCGTTATCGGGCTGCTCGCCGAAATCATTACCGGTTCAGCAGCGGCCTCCACACTGGCTGCCATCCAGCCAAGGGAGCGAACGACATGATCAGGAACCACGGATTGCACGCACTTGCACTGGCGCTCGGCCTCGGCATCGGGCTTGCGAGCATTTCCTCGCCTGCGCAGACCGTTGGCTACAACGTGCGCACTGGCGACCTCTGGGTCGATACGCGCCTGGGCGAGATCGACGACTACGGCAGGCGCCATCGCGGCCCCTTCCTCGACGAGATGGCCGGCTACTACGGCGCGCCGCGCCCGCTGCTGCTCGAACTGCTCGATGAGCGTGGCTGGGCGCCCGCCGATGTCTACTACGCCTGCGCCATCGCGCGCGCACTGGGCATTCCCTGCATCGACGTTGTCCACGAGTACGACCGCCACCCTGGCCAGGGCTGGGGTGCGGTGGCCAAGCGCATGGGCATCAAGCCCGGGTCCGCGGCGTTCCATGCCCTCAAGCGCGGGCAGGTGGACACATACGGCCACTGGGGCGAGACGATCGTGATTGACCGGCCGGTACGCGTCGACTGGTCGCGCCCGGATGCCGGCCACGGCCATGGCGGCAACGGCCACGGCAACAAGGGCAAGGGCAACAAGGGCAAGGGCAACAGTGGCAACGGCAAGGGCGGCAAGGGACAGGGCAAGAGCAAGGGCCACGGCAAGCCCTGACCGGCTGGCGTGCCGGGTCCAACGGCCACCGCGTGACCGGGTGGCCGTTGTCGTGTCCGCAGAGCGCCGGGCAACCACATCCGCAAGCCAGGCCGCGGATCAAGCCGACGGATGCGAGGCGAACGCCGCCTTGCATCCGTTTGCCTTATCCGGGATTCGCCCCGTGTGAGCGGTTCTCGGGGATCGCGCCCACAAGGTGTCCCTGCAGAAGCAGGCGTTCAATCAGCGCCAGGTACAGCGCCGGCAGCGCTTCGAGATCGGCCACGCGCACGTGCTCGTCAACCTTGTGGATGCTGGCGTTGACCGGGCCGATCTCGATGCATTGCGCGCCCAGCGGCGCGATGAAGCGGGCATCGGAGGTGCCGCCGCCGGTGCTTTCCTCCGGCGCGGTGCCGGCAAAGGCCGCCAACACGTCGCGCGCCGCACTGCGCAGCGGGCCTTCGGGGGTGAAGAACGGTTCGCCGCTGCGATGCCACGACAGCGCGAAGTCGAGGCCGTGGCGTTCGAACAGCGCCTCGATTTCCGCCTCCAGCCGCGGCGCCGTCCAGTGCGGGTTGTAGCGCAGGTTGAACAGCACCTCCATGCTGCCCGGAATGACGTTGTTGGCGCCGGTTCCGGCATGGATGTCGCTGACCTGCAGGCTGGTGGGCGGAAACGTCTCGTAGCCGCCGTCCCACGACTTCGCGGCCAGCTCGGCCAAGGCGGGCAACGCATGGTGGATCGGGTTGCGCGCCTTCTCCGGATACGCCACGTGGCCCTGCACGCCGCGCACCGTGAGCGTCGCGGAGAGCGAACCGCGGCGACCCACGCGCAGCAGGTCGCCCAGCTTCGCCTGCGATGACGGCTCGCCGGTGATGCACCAGTCGATGCGCTGCCCGCGCTCGCGGAACAGCTGCGCGACGCGGCGCACGCCATCGATGGCCGCGCCCTCTTCATCCGACGTCAGCAGCAGCGCGACCGTGCCGGGGTGGCCGGGATGCGCGGCCACGAAACGTTCCAGCGCCACCACGAACGCGGCGACGCCGCTTTTCATGTCCGCCGCGCCGCGGCCGTACAGCACGCCATCGCGCACTTCGGGCATGAACGGATCGCTGCTCCAGGCTTCGACGGGCCCGGGCGGCACCACGTCGGTGTGGCCCAGCAGCACCAGTACCGGACCGCCCCTGCCGTGCGTCGCCCACAGGTTGTCGACTTCGCCAAAGCGCAGGTGCTCGCAGGAAAAACCCGCCTTGCCGAGGCGATCGGCGATCAGCGCCTGGCAACCGGCGTCCTCAGGGGTGACGGATGGACGGGCAATCAGGTCTTTGGCGAGTTGCAGGACTTCGGTCATGGTTCGAGGAGGTTCACGGGAGGCATGGCGTCATCTTTTTCCGCGCGCGCGCAAGAAATCAAACGCCGAAGCGCTTCTTGAAGCCGTTGTCGCTGAAGCCTTGTGTCAACACGCCGTCGTCGGTGACCACCACCGGGCGACGGATCAGCTGCGGGTACTCGCGCAGCAGAAGCTTCCATTCCGCATCCGAAGCCGCGCCCTTGCGGTTGTCCGGCAACTGCCGCCAGGTGGTCGATGACTTGTTGATCAGCGTTTCGAAGCCGCCGGCCTGTCGCGCCCACTCCACCAGCGTCCCGGGTGCGGGCTTGTGCTCGCGATAATCGACGAAGGCGTGGGCAATGCCAAAGCGGTCGAGCCACTTGCGCGCCTTCCTGCAGGTATCGCAGTTGTTCAATCCGTAGATCGTGGTCATGGGCTTGATGATGCCTCGTTGCGGGCCCGGTCGGCGCGGACGATCAAGTCCCCGGCCACGTTGTTGCGGGCCAATGGGTTGGGCTGGATGCCGGATTCCGGCGTGAAGACGACCTCGCTTCCGAACCTGCCGGGCTTGCGCACGGGAAGAAGGCCTGCCTGGATGAGATCAGCTGCATGCCATTCCACGTTTCCTGCCGGGCCGCACGGGATCAATCCGCCAGTCCGCGCAGCAGTTCGTTGATCGAAGTCTTGGCCCGCGTCCTGGCATCGACCTGCTTGACGATCACCGCGCAGTACAGCGAATGCGAGCCGTCCTTCGCCGGCAGCGAACCCGACACCACCACGCTGCCCGGCGGCACCACGCCGTAGCTGATCTCGCCGGTGGCGCGATTGTAGATGCGCGTCGACTGGCCGATGAACACGCCCATGCCGATCACGCTGTGGTGGCCGACGATCACGCCTTCCACCACTTCCGAACGCGCGCCGATGAAGCAGTGGTCCTCGATGATCGTCGGCGCCGCCTGCAGCGGTTCCAGCACGCCGCCGACGCCCGCCCCTCCGGAGATGTGGCAATGCTTGCCGACCTGCGCGCACGAACCCACCGTGGCCCAGGTGTCGACCATCGTCCCGGCGCCGATGTGCGCGCCGATGTTGACGAACGACGGCATCAGCACCACGTCCCTGCCGATGTAGCTGCCGCAGCGCGCGATCACGCCCGGCAGCACGCGCGCGCCAAGCTTGCGAAACTTCGCCTCGTCGAAATCCTCGAAGCGCAGCGGGATCTTGTCCCAGAACGGGGCCGGGTAGGATTCGCCCAGCTCCATGTCCTGGACGCGGAAATACAGCAGCACGGCCTTCTTCAGCCACTCGTTGACCGTCCAGCCGCCGTGGCCGTCGGGTTCGGCGACGCGGAACTCGCCGCTCTCCAGGCCCTCGATCACCCGTTCCACCGCCGGCCGCGTCGAGCCTTCCATCTCCTCCGGCGTCAGCATCGAGCGCCGCTCCCACGCGCTGTCGACCATGAACTTGAGTTCGTCGTTGGGCGAGTGCTTTGGCGCTGCTTTCTTCGCCACCGGCCTCGCAACCTTCTTGGCGGTCTTCTTGCTTGCGGCCTTCTTGGGCGGACTCATGGCGTTGCTTCTCCATCGATGCGCGACAGCAGCGCGTCGCGCAGTGCGGCGCGGCTGTCGGGGTTCAGTGCGGTGTTGTCAGGTTCGCTGATGCGGAACACGTCTTCGGCACGCTCGCCGAACGTGGCGATGCGTGCATCCAGCACCCGCAGGTGGCGGGCGCGCAGCACGTGCGCGATATCGGCCAGCAAGCCGGGGCGGTCGGTGCAGACCAGGCTGAGCACGGTCTGGTCACCTTCGGCGCCGTCGTCGAACTGGATGCGCGGGGCGATGCGGAAATGCCGCAGGTGGCGCGGCTGGGCCCGGCGCGCCGGGTGGATGTTTTCGAGCGGGCCGGACAGCGCCGCGGCCAGGCGGCGCTCGATGTCGGTGACCGATGGCGGCTGGCGGGTGTCGCCGGGCAGGACCTGGAAGCTGTCGAAGATCGTCGCGCCGGGGCCGTCGAGCGCGCGCGCCTGCTGGATTTCGAGACCGAGCCGGTCGAGGCTGATCACGATCGCGGCGAACAGGCCGTCGCGGTCTGGCGAATGCACGAACACTTCCATCGCATGGTCGCCGGCGGCCAGCGAACGCACCGCCACCACCACCTGCCCCGGCGCGCTGTCGCGCAGCGCCAGCGCCTGCCAGGCGATCTGGTCGGGCCGCGCGCGCAGAAAGCTGTACTCGGGGAACCGCAGGAACAGCGTGCTGGCCTCGTCGTCGTCGATGCCGCGCGCTGACAGCAAACCGCGCACCGCGGCACGCGTCTCGGCGATGTGCTCGATCGCCGCCACCGGATGCTCCAGGCCCTGCCGCAGCGCCAGCCGCGTGGACGTGCGCAGGTCGGCAAGCAGGCGATCCTTCCATGCGTTCCACAGCTTCGGCGAAGTACCCGCGATGTCGGCGCAGGTCAGCAGGTACAGGTAGTCCAGCCGCTCCCGATCGGCGACCTGGGTGGCGAAGCGATGGATCACCGCGGGATCGGAAATGTCCTGCTTCTGCGCGGTGATCGACATCAGCAGGTGCTTGCGCACCAGCCAGGCCACCAGCGCGGTGTCGCTGCCCGACAGCGCGTGCGCGGCGCAGAACAGCTGCGCATCCTCGGCGCCGACTTCGGAGTGATCGCCGCCGCGGCCCTTGGCGATGTCGTGGAACAGTCCGGCCAGCAGCAGCAGCTCGGGCTTGCGCAGCGTCGGCCACACTTCATGCGCCATCGAGAAGCGCTCGTCGGGGGTTTCACTGCCGAACGCGGCGAGGTTGCGCAGCACCGCCAGCGTGTGCTGGTCGACGGTGTAGACGTGGAACAGGTCGAACTGCATGCGCCCGGAGACCTGGGCGAACGCCGGAATCCAGCGGCCCAGCACGCCCAGCCGCGCCATGCGCTCGAGCGTCGGCACCGGCCGCTCGCCGCGCAGCAGGCCCATGAAGCGGTCGCGCAGCGCCGGGGCCGCCGCGGTGTACGCCGGCACCACGTCCAGCGCCTCTGCCAGCCCGCGTGCGGTCTGCGAATGCAGGCCGCGCGCATCGGGTTGCGACGCCCAGGTGGCGAACAGTTCGAACACCTGCGCGGCATCGCCGTGCGGCCAATCCGGGTCGCGCGCGGCCAGGTAGCCGCGGCGCAGTTCGAAGCGCGCATCGATCGGCTCGGGCACGGCGGTGCCGTCGAAATGCTCCTCGAAGCGCTGCAGCAGGCGATCGTTGATCCGGCGCACGATCGCAGCGGAACGATAGAAGCCCTGCATCATCTGCTCGACGCCCAGGTTGCGGGCGTCGTCGGCGTATCCCAGGTGCGCGGCGAGGGTTTTCTGGTAATCGAAGCGCAGCCGCTCCTCGCTGCGCCCTGCCACCAGGTGCAGGCCGAAACGCAGGCGGCCGAGCGCTTCGCGCTCGCGCTCGAGCGCCGCGGCCTCGTCGGCGCCGACGTGGCCCAGCCCCACCAGCGCATCGAGTTCGCGCACGCCGAAGCTGCGCAGCGCCATCCAGCCCAGCGTGTGCAGGTCGCGCAATCCGCCGGGGCCGTCCTTGAGATTGGGCTCCAGGTTGTCCGAGGTGTCGCCGAAGCGTGCGTGTCGCTGGCGCTGCTCCTGCGCCTTGGCGAGGAAGTAATCGCGCGCCGGCCAGACCTTGCCCGGCGCGATCGACGCCTCCAGCGCGCTGCGGTCGGCGATATCGGCGACCAGGGGTCGCGCCTCGAGCAGCGCGGTCAGCACCGTCGGGTCGGCCGCTGCGTGCGTGCACTGCGCCGGCGAGCGCACCGCGTGGCTGGCCTGCAGGCCGATGTCCCACAGCAGCGCGAAGAAACAAGCGAGCGCCTCGACGTTGGCCTGCTGCCCGGCCTCGTCCGCCAGCACCAGCAGATCGATGTCCGAATGCGGGAACAACTCGCCGCGACCGTATCCGCCGACCGCGAACAGCGCCAGCTTCGCCTCGCCCGGAATGCAGCGCGACCAGGCGTCCCGGATCAGTCCGTCGACGGTTCGCGCGCGCGACGCGACCAGGCGGTCGACGCTCTCGCCGCGGTCGAAGCGCGCCGCCAGCTCGGCGTCGGCCTGCGCGAGGGTGTCGCGGGCAAGCTGCAGCCAGGCCGCCTCGTCGTTCGCGCCTGCAGGGGCCGCCGCGTCGGTGGGAGCGGCGTGGCTCACGTCACTGCCCGGCGTCGTCGCCCGGCCCCAACGTGAGCACGTCCACGCCGGTGTCGGTCACGGCGATCATGTGCTCCCACTGCGCCGACAGCTTGCGATCCTTGGTGACCACGGTCCAGCCGTCCGGCAGCACGCGGGTATGGCGCGTGCCTTCGTTGATCATCGGTTCGATCGTGAAGGTCATGCCCGGCTGCAGCACCAGCCCGTCGCCGGGGCGGCCGTAGTGCAGCACCTGCGGCTCGTCGTGGTAGACCTTGCCGATGCCGTGGCCGCAGTACTCGCGCACCACCGAGAAGCGCTCGCCTTCGGCGTACTGCTGGATCGCGTGGCCGACGTCGCCCAGCGTGGCGCCCGGCTTCACCGCGCGGATGCCGCGCCACATCGCCTCGAACGTCGTGTCCACCAGCCGCCGCGCCATCACCGAGGGCGTGCCGGCGAAGTACATGCGGCTCGTGTCGCCGTGCCAGCCGTCCTTGATGACGGTGACATCGATGTTCACGATGTCGCCGTCCTTGAGCACCTTCGATTCGCTCGGGATGCCGTGGCAGATGACGTTGTTGACCGAGATGCAGGTCGCCTTGGGATAGCCCCTGTAACCGACGTTGGCCGGAGTCGCCTGCTGCACGTTGACGATGTGTTCGTGGCAGATGCGGTCCAGCTCCTCGGTGGTCACGCCCGGCTTCACGTGCGGGGCGACCATCTGCAGGACCTCGGCGGCCAGCCGGCCGGCCTCGCGCATCTTCTCGATCTCGGCGGGGGTTTTCAGGTGGATGCTCATGCCGCGATTATCGCCGATTGCGGCTCCCGGCTGCCGCGTGGGCGCCTCTACCCTGGTTCCCGGCCCGTTCGAGGCGTGGACGGCCATGCCGCCCCCCGCCTTGCGCGCTCACGGAAGGGCGCTGGTTTACGCAGGCCCCTGTTCCGGCTACAATTCCGCGGTTCCCCGGAGCCATTCCGGGAGATCGCCCACGACGGGCGTCACCGTCGAATCCACACCCGCTGCAAACACCCGTGCCGGGGTGCCTGTCTTCCAGCCGATGGAAGCCGGGTTCGGACACGGAGGCAGCGGGGAGGCCCAACCCCGGAACCTTTCGCCGAGCTGCCCTTGCGGGCCGTGAACGCGAGCCGCCCCACCCATCCGGCGGCCGGTTCCCCATCAGGAGTCACCAGCAATGCCCCAGATCACCATGCGCCAGATGCTGGAAGCCGGCGTCCACTTCGGCCACCAGACCCGCTACTGGAACCCCAAGATGTCGCCGTACATCTTCGGCGCCCGCGGCAAGATCCACATCATCAACCTCGAAAAGACCATGCCGCTGTTCGGCGATGCGATGAACTTCATCTCCGGCATCGCCCAGAAGCGCGGCATGATCCTGTTCGTCGGCACCAAGCGCAGCGCGCGCGACGCGATCAAGGAAGAAGCCGAGCGTTGCGGCATGCCGTACATGACCCAGCGCTGGCTGGGCGGCACGCTGACCAACTTCCGCACCGTCAAGCAGTCGGTGTCGCGCCTGAAGACGCTGGAAGCCGGCGAAACCGACGGCAGCTTCGACAAGCTGGTCAAGCACGAAGTGCTGGGCCTGCGCCGCGAGCGCGAAAAGCTGCTGGCCTCGCTCGGCGGCATCAAGGAAATGAACCGCCTGCCCGACGCGCTGTTCGTCATCGACATCGGCCATGAAGACATCGCCATCAAGGAAGCCAAGAAGCTCGGTATCCCGGTGATCGCCGTGGTCGACACCAACTACGACCCGGCCCTGGTCGACTACCCGATCCCGGGCAACGACGACGCCATCCGCGCCGTGCAGCTGTATGCCGCCGCCGCCGCCGACGCGGTGCTGGAAGGCAAGGCCGCCGCGCCGAACGTCGCCAGCGTGCGCGAGGAAGAGTTCGCCGAAGCCGATGGCGACAAGCCCGCCCGCCGCGCGCCGGCGAAGAAGGCCCCGGCCAAGCGCGCCTCGGCCAAGGACGACGGCGCTGCCGAAGCGCCGGCCGCTGCCGAAGCCCCGGCTGCAGACGCCACCCCGGCCGCCGAGTAATCCGGCGGTCATGCAGCCGCGCCAAGGTGCGCGGCTGCCCTCCCCCGCAGGAGCGCCCCATGGGCGCGACCAGGCTTGCCCGCGAAGGGCATCGCGTCCATGGGGCGCTCCTGCGACACCCGTTTATCTTCAGAGGTTTTACCCATGGCTGAAATCACCGCATCCCTGGTCAAGGAACTGCGCGAGCGCACCGGCGCCGGCATGATGGAGTGCAAGAAGGCGCTCACCGAAAGCAACGGCGACGTCGATGCCGCGGCCGAAGCGCTGCGCAAGTCCGGCCTGGCCAAGGCCGACAAGAAGGCCGGCCGCGTTGCCGCCGAAGGCCGCGTCGCGATGGCACAGGAAGCCGGCAAGGCGGTCCTGGTCGAGATCAACTCCGAGACGGACTTCGTCGCCAAGGACACCAACTTCGTCGCCTTCACCGAAGCCGTCGCCGATGCAGCGCTGGGCGCCGCCGACATCGACGCGCTGAAGTCCGCCAGCATCAACGGCAAGACCGTCGAGGAAACCCGCGCCGAGCTGATCGCCAAGGTCGGCGAGAACGTGCAGGTGCGCCGCATGGCCCGCATCGACAGCGCCAACAACGTCGCCGCTTACGTGCACGGCGGCCGCATCGGCGTGCTGGTCGAGGTCAAGGGCGGCGACGCCGAACTGGCCCGCGGCCTGGCGATGCACGTCGCGGCGATGAACCCGCCGCACGTCAAGGCGTCCGACGTCCCGGCCGACTTCGTCGCCAAGGAAAAGGAAATCGAACTGGCCAAGATGTCCGAGAAGGACCGCGCCAAGCCGGCCGAGATCCTGGAAAAGATCATCGGCGGCAAGATCGCCAAGATCGTCAACGAGGTCACGCTTTACGGCCAGGACTACGTGCTCGACACCAACCAGAAGGTCGAGGCCGTGCTCAAGGCCGCCGGCGCCGAAGTGGTCGGCTTCCAGCGCCTGGCCGTTGGCGAGGGCATCGAGAAGGTGGTCGAGGACTACGCCGCCGAAGTGATGAAGCAGGCCGGCCTGGCGTAATCGCCGCCGCGCATGCTGCAGTGGAAAAGGCCGCGATATCGCGGCCTTTTCTTTGATTCTTCTCCCGACTGGGCTGAAGGCCCGCATCCGCGAATAGCTGGGCGCCGGGTACGAATGCCCTTGGGGGGCAAATGTCCCCCGGCGTCGGCCTGCGGCCAACGCCTCCTCCTTTATTTTGCCCCGAAGGACATTCGCACCCGCGCTGCGACAGCTCGGCCCGGGCCAGGAAGCCCGCTGACGCTCACCAGTTACCTCGGACGGGAGAAGAGCCTTTTCTTCCACCCCGCCGAAGCGGTCACTCCGCCAGTGCGTAGATCGCCGGCAGGTTGCGGCCCTGTTCGTGGAAATCCATGCCGTAGCCGAACACGTAGCGGTCCGGGACCTCGACCCCGATGTAGTCGGCGCTGGCGCCATCGACGCAGCGGTCGTGCACCTTCACCGCCAGCACCGCCACGCGCACCTCGGCCGCGCCCTGGTCCTCGCACCAGCGTCCCACGGCCTTCAACGTGTGCCCCTCGTCGAGGATGTCGTCGACCAGCAGCACGCGCCGGCCCGACATCGGCGTGGCCGGGCGATGCAGCCATGCCAGTCCCGACCCCGAGGTGTTGCCGCGGTAGCGGGTGGCGTGCAGGTAGTCGAACTCGACGTCGAGCCCGCGCTCGCCGAGCGCGAACGCCAGCTGCGCGGCGAACGGCATGCCGCCGTGCATGATGGTGACGAACAGCGGCGGCGGCTCGGCGTCGGTGTAGTCGCCGCGGATCGCGTCGGCCATCCGACCGATCGCGGCCTCCAGCGTCGCGCGGTCGTGGATGACGTCGGCGTCGCCGAGCACGTCGGCCAGCCGCGGCGTACTCATGCAATGCTCCCGAAACGCGACTGCGACTGCGAATAGCGCGCATCCGCCAGCAATCCATCCCAGCCCAGCGCACCGCGGCCGATCAGCCCGGCCAGCGCCATGGTGTTCAGCTTCCGGCCCTGCACCGCGGCCAGCGATTCGTCCACCAGCTCCGGATGGCAGACCAGCACCACGTCGCAACCGGCATCCAGGTGCGCATCGACGCGCGCCTTCACGCCGCCCGCGGAAAACGCCGCGGCCATGCCGATGTCGTCGGAAAACACCACGCCGCGGAAGCCCATGCCGGCGCGCAGGATGTCCCCGATCCAGGTCCGCGAATACCCGGCCGGTTCCGGCGCCACCTGCGGATAGGTGATGTGGGCGAGCATCACCGCGTCCGCGCCTGCCTCGATACCGGCGGCGAAGGGGATCAGGTCGGCCGCCCGCATCTCGTCGAGCGTGCGGTTGTCGGTGGCGTTGTCGAAGTGGGTGTCCTCGCGCACCGTGCCGTGGCCGGGAAAGTGCTTGATCGTGGCCGCCATGCCCGCGGCGTGCATGCCGCGGATGTAGGCGCGGGTGAACTCGGCGACCACATGCGGGTCGTCCGAGAACGCGCGATCGCCGATGGCGAGGTTGCCGCGCCCAAGGTCCACCACCGGCGCGAAGCTCAGGTCGATGCCGCTGGCGCGCACCTCGCTGGCCATCACCCAGGCATGTTCCTGCGCGCTTTCGAGTGCTGCGGCAGGATCGGCGGCGTACTGCTTCCCGAACGTCTCCAGCGGCGGCAGCGCGCTGTAGCCCTCGCGGAAGCGCTGCACGCGCCCGCCTTCCTGGTCGACGCAGAGCAGCTGCGGCCGCGGCGCGGCTTCGCGGATCGCGGCGGACAGCTCCGCCACCTGCGTCTTCGAGGAGAAGTTGCGCTGGAACAGGATCACGCCGGCGCAGGCATCGTGCTGCAGCCAGTCGCGTTCCCGGGCATTGAGTTCGGTGCCGGCGATGCCGATCACGAGCATGTGGGGTGGACCTCGAACGATGACGAACGGCATTGTCGCGCAGTCCGCGTGACGGGTGTAGGGCGGAGTTGGGCCCGCCGCCTGGCGAGGAAGCCACCCTCCGGCAGCACGGGTTTCAAGCCTCGATCCGTCATCGCAACGGACGCTTGCCCCTCGCACGTCACGCCCGGACTCCCGCATGCCTTGGCGAAGGCCGCGGAGCCGGGGCAAACCCGGCCGTCCCGGCGGTCACCAGCGCGCGAACGGGTGCGAGGCAAGCGCGAGGTTGTAGTAGCGGATCTCATCGGTGACTTCCGCGCCCAGCCACGACGGATGCTCGAAGCGCTCGTCGGCGGCCCCGAGTTCGATCTCGGCCACCACGAGGCCGGCGTTCTCGCCGAGGAATTCATCCACCTCCCACAGGTGCCCGGCATGCCGGACGTGGTGCCGGCGCTTCTCGACGATGCCACCCACGCACAGCGCCAGCAGCGCGCGTCCGTCGGCTACCGGGATCGGGTAGTCGAACTCCTGGCGGGTGTGGCCGGCCTCGCGCGACTTCAGGTTCAGGAACGCTTCGTCGCCGGCGATGCGGACCCGCACCGACGCGCGCGGCGCACCGCTGTCCATCGCCGCCTGGTCGTTGATGTAACCCTGCGCCATCGGCACGACCCTGTGCGCATGCGTGCGCCAGGAGTCGTTGGTGACGAGAAACTTGCGTTCGATTTCGATAGGCATGGGGCGGCCGGGAGTCGGGAGTCGGGAGTCGG
>NZ_KE383817.1:130506-402428 GCF_000422305.1 Luteimonas mephitis DSM 12574
TCGGAATTCGGAATTCGGAATTCGGAATTCGGAATTCGGAATTCGGAATTCGGGCAGATTATCGCGACCCGCCCCCGCTCTTCCGAATCCCCAATCCCGAATCCCCAATCCCTGCCCTCATGGTTCGAACATCGCGATCGACTCGACGTGCGCGGTATGCGGGAACATGTCCATCACCCCGGCCGCGCGCAGCTTCCAGCCGCGTTCGTTGACGAGGTAGCCGGCGTCGCGGGCCAGCGACGCGGGATGGCAGCTGACGTACACGATCCGCTTCAGGCCCTTGAGCGGCAGCTGTTTGAGCACGACGTCGGCGCCGGAGCGCGGCGGGTCCAGCAGCAGCCGGTCGAAGCCGGCGCGCATCCAGGCGTGTCCCGAGAGGTCCTGGGCGAGGTCGGCGGCGTGGAACTGCACAACCGGAAGATTGTTGTGCACGGCGTTCTCGCGCGCCCGCGCCACGAGGCCCGGGTCGCCTTCCACGCCCACCACCGCATCGGCAACGCGTGCCAGCGGCAGGGTGAAATTGCCCAGCCCGCAGAACAGGTCGAGCACGCGTTCGCCCGGCTGCACGTCGAGCAGTTCGAGCGTGCGCGCGATCATCCTGTCGTTGAGACCGGCATTGACCTGGATGAAGTCGAGCGGGCGGAACTTCAGTTCGAGATCCCAGGCCGGCAGCCGGAACGACAGCTGCGGGTCGACCGGCCACAGCGGATGCACGGAGTCCACACCACCGGGCTGCAGGAACAGCGCGAAGCGATGCGCCTGCGCGAACGCAAGCAGCCTGGCGCGATCGCCTTCCGACAGCGGCTGCAGGTGGCGGAACACCAGCGCGATGCCGCCGTGGTCGGCGGTGGCGTCGCCGGCGATGAATTCGATCTGCGGGATGTCGCGACGCGCATCGAGCCCGTCGACCAGCGCCGACAGCGCCGGGATGGCTGCGCCGATCGCGGGTAGCACCGTGTGGCATTCGGACAGGTCTGCGACGAAGCGCGGATCGCGTTCGCGAAAGCCGACCAGCGTCTTGTCCTTCTTCTCCACCCGCCGGACCGAGAAGCGGCCTTTTCGGCGATAGCCCCAGGCCGCGTCGGTCAGCGGCGGCAGCACGACGTCGGGCGTGACGTGGCCGATGCGCTCGAGGTTCTCCTGCAGCACGCGCTGCTTGGCGACGATCTGCTTCGACTCCTCCAGATGCTGCAGCGCGCAGCCGCCGCAGGTACCGAAGTGGAGGCAGCGCGGTTCGACACGGTCCGGCGAGGCGTCCAGCACTTCCAGCGTGACCGCTTCATCGAAGCTGCGCGAACGCGCGGTCTGCTTCGCCATCACCCGCTCGCCGGGCAACGCGCCGGCGATGAACACGGCCTTGCCGCTGTCGCGGCGGGCGACACCGCGGCCGTCGTGGCTCAGGTCGAGGATGTCGGCGGGAAACGGGGTCTGGTCGAGTCGGGCCACGTGGCGAAGGCTGCGTGCACAGGGCCGCGTATTGTCGCAGAAGCCGGGTTTCGCCCGCAGGAGCGCCCCATGGGCGCGATTGCCTTCGTCGCGAAAGCAATCGCGCCCGTAGGGCGTTCCTGCGGGATGGGGGAAGCCGTCGGGGGCGCAGCCCCGACCTGCGTTATTTCTGTTTCCAGCTGCCGCCGGACTGGTACCACCAGCCGGCCTTCGCGCTGGCGACCCACTGCTTCGCGAACACATCGCGGATCTGCGACTCCCACTCCGGATGCTTGTTGGCCACCGCGATCTCGCGGTACACCGCCCTGGCATCGCGGTTCTGGTCGGCGACCGCCTGGTTGACCTTCACCCGGTCTGGCAGCGCGATCTTCGACGCGTCACGCACCGCGATCTCGCCGTCGCCGGTGAACCCGAGCGCGCCGGAGTCGAAGTGCTGGCGCAGCGTGGCGTCGAAGCGGCTGGCCATGCGCGACTGGATCGCCTGGACCGCCGGCGTCTTGATGGTGATGTCCGGCGTGCCCTGTGCGTGCGCGGTACCGATGCCCAGCAGCACCAGTGGATCGAAGCGCAATGCCATGCCGCCACCACCGCCGTCCTGGTCCGCGGGCGCCGGCGCCGGCGCCGGCGCCGGCGTCGAGGGTTGCGCATCCTCACCGATGACCTTGTCGACGAACTCCTTCGCCGCCTCCCGCGCTTCGGCCGCGGGGAAGTAGACGTTGATGGTGACGCAGGCCGTCAGGGCCAGTGCGGCGGCGATCGGCATTCCCATCCAGCGGCGCATGTGTCTCTCCTCGGTGCGTGGTGCGATTGTGCGAACAGGTGGTTCGGGCAGGGTCATTGGAGCATGGATCATTCAAACACGGGCTTGACGTCGCCGCTGCCCACCGCGGCCAGGCGTTCAACCAGGGTTGGCCAGTCGACGTTGCGGTTGAAGCCGACGACGTCGAGCCGCGGGATGCCCGCGCCCTCGACGATGGTAAATCCGCCGCCGGCCCGATTGCCATCCGGATTCCGCAGGCCACCCATCACGCAGACCTGGTTCGAAAGCCGGCAGGAAATGCCGATGCGGGCGTAGCCGAAGTCGTCGAACAGGCCGATCAGGCGCGCCTGCAGGCTGCCGACGAACGAGGCGTCGCCAACGCTGGAGATGTTCTGCACCGCGCGCTGGCTGATGCGCTGGCGAACGCCGCGGCGGGGCACGGTGTGCAGCTCGGCATCGAAGGTCTCCGGTGACCAGTCGACCAGCCGCAGGCCGTCGATGCGGCCGTCGAGGCGGCCGCTGATGCTGCCGAAGTCGAACACCTCGGTGATCGCCATCAGGTCCAGGCCATGCAGGGCGAAATCGGCCGACAGCGTCGGCGCGACGCCGAACGGGCGCTCCATCGACAGCGCGGTGACGTCGACGCTGCCGTCGAAGACCTGCATCGACAGCCCGCCGTCGAAGTCGAGGCGATCGTCGGCGTAGCGCGCAGCCGGAATGCTGCCGTCCAGGGTGCCGCGGAACGCCGGCCCGCCGAGCGTCTGCGACAGTTCGCCCAGCTGCAGGCCCTGCAGCGCGAGCCCGAACCCGATCCGCAGGCCATTGCCACCTGCGGGCGGCTGCACGACCAGGTCGTCGAACCGCACCTGTCCGCCGAGCATCGACACGCTGACCGGCGCACGCGCGCGCAACGTGCCGTCGGCGCTGCGCCAGGGCAGCGTCGCGGCGCCGAACGTGATGCCCTGCAGCGCGCCCGATCGCCAGCGCAACTCGCTGTCGACCGGCGCGCCACCGGACAGGCGCAGGTCGCCATCCAGGCCGGTGAACGCCAGGCCCTTCCCCGGAGCGTCGATGGCAACGTCGTGCAGCCGCGCATCCACCGATGACAGTCCGCCACCGGCCAGCCGCACGCGCGCGTCCAGCGCGCCGCTGGCTTCGAGGTCGGGCAGTCCGGCGATCCCCAGCCAGCCCGACAGATAGCGTGCGCCGAGCGCCGACAGGTCGTGGCTCTGCAGTTCGATGTCGACGTCCTGCAGGCTTGCATCCGGCGCGAACGCCACCGAACCCTGCGCCTGCAGCGCAACGCCGTCGCGCCACTGGATCGACGGCAGCATCCAGCCCTGGCCATCGCGCCCGATTGCGTCGAGCGCGAACGGAAGCGGATGCCCGGGCAGCACCACGTAGGTGGTGCCGTAGAGGAACTGGCCGCCGCGCAGCTCCCCGTCGAGCGACAGCAGGGTGCTGCCGGCGGGCTTGCGGTAGTCGATGTGGAAACGGCCACCGAGCTGCGCCGCGGCAATGCTGCCGTCAGGCGTTTCGAGGCCGCCATCGGCCAGCACCAGCGTGCCATCGACGCGCAGCGGGCGTTGTTCCGGCGTGCGCACGGCGAGCCGGCCGTCCAGGGTGCCGGCCGTCAGCCGGCCGTCGCTCCATGCCTGCGCGGACAGCGCCTGCGCCCAGGCGACGGGTACCCGGGTCAGGTCGAGGATCGTGTCGTCCGGCGTCGCGGCACTGCGGTGCAGCGCAAGGCTGGCCTTGCCTTGCGACAGCGCGGCGTCGGTGCTGCCCGTCGCAAGCGCGATGGAAAGCCGGAACGGCTTGCCGCCATCCGCGTGCAGCTCGCCGTCGCAGCGCCAGCCGCCCTGCCCGTCGCGCGCGAGCGGGCAGCGCCATTCCAGCGCGCGAAAGCGGTAGCCGAGGTCCGGCGCGTCGACCCGCGCCGCGCGCAGCCGCAGCTCGCCGGTCGCGGCATCTGCCGGCCAGTCGAGCCGCACCTCCACGCCTTCGAGCGTCGCCACCGGGGTGGTCACGCGTGCGATCTTCGCGGACATCGTCCGCGCCTGCGCGGGCAGCGCGCAGGCGAGCATCAGAAGCGGCAGCAGGTGTAGGATCGCCCGAGGCATGCAGGCAGCATACCCAGCGCGCGTGAGCCGTCGCTGACGAATGGCGGGGCCATCCCCCGACAGGCGCCGATCGAGTCAATGGAGGACCGGATGACGACAAGAATCCTGCTGGTCGAGGATGACCCCACCACCAGCGCATTCCTCGCCGCCGCGGCGCAGGGCGTTCCCGCCGAAGTCGACGTCGCCGAAAGCTGTGCGGCGGCGCTCGCCCTTGCCGGCGACCGCGACCGGCACGACCTGTGGCTGATCGACGCCAACCTGCCCGACGGCGACGGCGCCGGCCTGCTCGCGGCGCTGCGCGCACGGGGGCTGCGTGCGATCGCGCTGGCGCATACGGCCGCAACGGAGCCCGCAACGCTCGCCGCGCTGCGCGAAGCCGGCTTCCGCGAGGTGCTGGTCAAGCCGATGCCGGCATCGACGCTGCAGGCCGCAGTGCGCAACGTAATCGGCCTGCGCGTATCGGAAGCAGCACCGCTGGCATTCCACGCAGATGCGCTCGAAGCGGCCTGGGACGATGCCGCCGCACTGGCCGCGCTCAACGGCGAACGCGCGCACGTCGACGCACTGCGCAAACTGTTCCTCGACGAGCTGCCCGGCGCCTGCAACAGCGTGCACGCCGCGGCGCACGCCGGCGATGCCGACGCCCTGCGCGCGGCCCTGCACCGGCTGCGCGCGAGCTGCGGCTTCGTCGGCGCGGTGCGCATGGCAGCCGCCGTGGCCGCGCTGCAGCAAGCACCGCAGTCGACGCAGGCGCTGGCGCGGTTCCTGCAGGCCGCTCAGGAGACGCTGTCGTCGGCGCCGGTGCCCGACGAAGCCTGAGCCGGTCCCGGCGTCGCGGCGATGCGGCCCAGCTCGCCCATCAGCTCCCAGGATTTCAGTCCGCGGCCGCCGAGGTGGTGCGCCAGCACCTCGCGCAGGGCGCGGCGCAGCCCCTGCAGGTCATCGACCTCCGGAACGAGGTCGCCGGCCAGTGCGAGCAATGCGCGCCCGGTGGCCGTGCGGCTGCGCCCGCCGGCGTCGACGCGCTCGCTCAGCACGCGGCGCGGGCCGTGTTCGGGATCGAGGCGGTAGCGCGCGGCCGGGTCCACCGGCGCGCCGTCGCCGTCGTGCGACAGGTCGAAACCGAAGCCGAGCGCTTCGAGCAGGTCGCGCTCGAAGCGGCGCAGCGTCCATGCCAGCGGCGCATCGTCGCGCAGGCGTTCGCGTACCTCGCCATAGAGTTCGTACAGGCCGGAGTACGGATCCTGGCGCGGTGCCAGCCGCAGCATCAGCTCGCTGACGTAGAAACCGGCCAGCGCGGCGTCACTGGACAGGCGCGGTGCGGCATCGATCGCTTCGGCACCGCGCAGCTGCGCCAGCTCGCCGCGCTGCACGCCGTCGAAGCGGATGTGCTGCAGCGGCTGCAGAGCCGCGCGCAGCACGTGCCGCTTCGGCCCCTGGACGCCACGCGCGACCAGGCCGATGCGGCCGTGGTGCTCGGTCAGCAGTTCCACCAGCAGGCTGGTCTCGCGCCACTGGCGCGCGTGCAGGACGTAGGCGGGCTCGGCGTCGTAGCGCATGTCGGGGGCGGGGATCTGGGAACCGGGAATTGGGGAAGATCAAATACAAACGCGAAAGACCACTGCTTCTAGCCCCCAGCCCCCGGATCCCAGCCCCTGCTACTCATATCCCAGCGTCTTCAACGCGGCCTCGTCATCCGACCAGCCCGCGCGCACGCGCACCCAGGTTTCGAGGAACACCTTGCTGTCGAACAGCCGCTCCATCGCCTGTCGCGCCTTGGTGCCGATCTCGCGCAGCCGCGCGCCGCCCTTGCCGATCACGATCGCCTTCTGGCCCTCGCGCTCGACCCAGATCACCGCGCCGATGCGCAGCATGGTGCCGTCGACGGTGAACGATTCGATTTCCACCGTGGTCGCGTAGGGGAGTTCGGCGCCGAGCTGGCGCATCAGCTGTTCGCGCACCAGCTCGCCGGCCAGGAAGCGCTGGCTCTTGTCGGTGATCTCGTCCTCGCCGTACTGCGCCGGCTGCTCCGGCATCAGCGCCAGCAGCGCGGCGACCAGCGAATCCAGGCCCTTGCGCTTGAGCGCCGAGACCGGATGCACGGCGGCGAAATCGCGCCCCTCGGCGGCCGCCTGAAGGTAGGGCAGCAGCGCGGTCTTGTCGCGGATCCGGTCGACCTGGTTGACCGCCAGCACCACCGGAACACCGGCCTCGCGCAGCGCCTCGAACGCCAGCGTGTCCTCCTCGTCCCAGCGTCCGGCCTCGACCACCAGCACCGCGGCGTCGACGCCCTCGAGCGCGCCGCGGGCGGCGCGGTTCATCATCCGGTGCATCGCGGTGGAGGTCTGCTTGCCTTCGCCGCGGTGGATGCCGGGAGTGTCGACCAGCAGCAGCTGGCCCTCGGGGAAGGTCGCGATGCCCAGCAGCCGGTGGCGCGTGGTCTGCGGGCGGTTTGACACGATGCTGACCTTGGCTCCGACCAGGGCATTGACCAGGGTGGACTTGCCGACGTTGGGACGACCGATGACAGCGACGTGGCCGGCGCGATGGGGGGCTGGTTTCATGCGCGCATTGTAGGCGCTGCGGGAGCAGCCTTTGGAAAGCCGGCCCCGTAGGAGCGGCCCATGGCCGCGAGCCTTTGAAGCCGCGACAAAAGGCAAAGGCTCGCGGCCATGGGCCGCTCCTACGGGGGAACCCGGCTACGCGGCTTCCAGCCCGGCCAGCACCGCTTCCGCCGCCGCCTGTTCGGCGGCGCGGCGCGAACCGCCCTCGCCTTCACCCGTCATCGCCGGCTCGGCCAGCGTACAGGCGACGCGGAAGACCTTGGCGTGGTCGTCGCCGGATTCGGAAACCAGCTCGTACGCCGGCAGCGCGCGCTGGCGCGCCTGCAGCCATTCCTGCAGCCGGGTCTTGGCGTCCTTGCCGACCTTGCCCGCGGGCGTCTCGTTGATGGCCGCCTCGAACCACGGCAGCACCACCGCGCGACAGGCCTCGAACCCGGCGTCCAGGTAGATCGCCCCGACCAGCGCCTCCAGCGCATCGGACAGGATCGAATCGCGGCGGTGGCCGCCGGACTTCATCTCGCCCGGCCCGAGGATCAGCTTCGAGCCCAGGTCCAGCGTGCGTGCCACGGTCGCCAGCGAGGACTCGCGCACCAGTTCGGCGCGGGCGCGGGTCAACGCGCCCTCGTCGGCCTTCGGCCAGCGCTTGTACAGCGCTTCGGCGACGATCAGCCCGACCACCGCATCGCCCAGGAATTCCAGTCGTTCGTTGTGCGGCACGCCAGCGCTGCGATGGGTCATCGCCTGCGCGAGCAGGTCCTGGTCGGCGAAGGCGTGCCCGGCGAAGCGGACGCGTTCGATCTCAGCCGCCATCGCCCACGTTTGCCAGCTTTCCATCGGCGTGGAACTTGCCCACGACGTCGAGGTTGCCGACCAGACCCTTGCGGACTTCGTAATCGACCGTCATGTCCCAACCGACGCCGTTCTGGCTGCGCTCCAGCTTCACGTTCTCGGGCTTCACGTTGTCGGAATAGCTGATGTTCAAGCGCCGGAAGAACAGGTTCTTGATCCTGCCCGGGTCGGTGTTGGCAATGCCGGGCTCGGCCTGCAGACCCCTGATCGCCTGCTTGACCGAGTAGTACTCCGAGTACATCGGAAACAGCTTCATGCCGATGTAGGCGAAGAAGCCGACCAGGCCAAGCACGATGATAAAGCCCAACAATGTCATGCCGCGTTGCGTGCGTTTCATCAGTTTTCCCCTATCGGATGGCGTACTGCAGTCAAGGAATCCGGTTGCCGATGCGCGACGTGTCGAAATTGTGCTTGCACAGGTTCGTGATGCTGTCGCAATTCAGCCAGACCAGGAATGCCTTGCCCCGGATGTTCTGCTCCGGCAGGAACCCCCAGAACCGGCTGTCGTCGCTTCTATCACGATTGTCGCCCATGACGAAATAGTGCCCGGGCGGAACGACCTGCGGGCCGCGCTCGCCCTGGTCGACGAACGGCAGCCGGTCGACTTCGAGGACCTGGTGCGGATGCCCGGGGATCTGCTCGACCAGCAGGCTGGCGCCGGTCATCTCGGCGCCGCTGCCCACCCCGACGTAGTCGCCGACGCGCTCGTAGCCGAACGGCTTGCCGTTCACGAAGACCTGGTTGCCCTTGTACTCGATGGTATCGCCGGGCAGGCCGATCACGCGCTTGATCCAGTCCTGTTCCGGATGCTGCGGCGGCTTGAACACCACCACGTCGCCGCGCTGCGGCTCGCCGACCGGCACGACCTTGGCGTTGCTGATCGGCAGCCGCAGGCCGTAGGCAAACTTGTTGACCAGGATGAAGTCGCCGGTCAGCAGGGTCGGCATCATCGAATTGGACGGGATCCGGAACGGCTCGGCGACGAAGCTGCGCAGCACCAGCACGATCGCCAGCACCGGGAAGAACGCCTTGGCGTAGTCCACGTACCACGGCTCCCTGCCGTCGTCGAGCAGGCCGGCATGGGCCTCGCGCCGCTTGGCCAGGACCAGTTTGTCCAGCAGCCAGACCAGGCCGCTGATGAGGGTCAGGACGACAAGGGCGATTTCAAACCAGCGCATCTTTGCTCCTTCGGAGCCGGGAATGGGGAATCGGGAATCGGGAATCGGAAAAGCGGGCTGCTGAGTCCTCGGCTGTCACCCACGCCCTGGAATCGGTCCAGGCGGGGATGGCGACTTGCCAGTTCCAACGATTCCCCAATCCCGAATCCCCATTCCCGGCTACTTGTCCTGCTGCAACACGGCGAGGAAGGCTTCCTGCGGGATCTCCACGCGGCCAACCTGCTTCATCCGCTTCTTGCCTTCCTTCTGTTTCTCCAGCAGCTTCTTCTTCCGCGAAACGTCGCCACCATAGCACTTGGCCAGCACGTTCTTGCGCATCGCCTTGACCGTGGTCCGGGCGATGATCTGCGAGCCGACCGCGGCCTGGATCGCGACGTCGAACATCTGCCGCGGGATCAGTTCCTTCATCTTTTCAGTCAGTTCGCGGCCGCGGCGGTCGGCATGGCTGCGGTGCACGATCAGCGACAGCGCATCGACCTTGTCGCCGTTGATCAGCGTGTCCACGCGCACGAACGGGCCGGCGTCGAAGCGCAGGAAGTGATAGTCGAGCGACGCGTAGCCGCGCGAGACGGACTTGAGCCGGTCGAAGAAGTCCAGCACCACCTCGGCCATCGGCAGTTCGTACGCCACCTGCACCTGGCTGCCCATGTAGGTGATGCCGACCTGGCTGCCGCGCTTCTCCTCGCACAGCGTGATCACGTTGCCGACGTAGTCCGGCGGGGTCAGGATGTTGGCGCGGATGATCGGCTCGCGGACTTCCTCGATCTGGTTCACCGGCGGCAGCTTGGCCGGGTTGTCCAGCGGCAGGATCGTGCCGTCGGTCTTGAGTACCTCATAGATCACCGTCGGCGCGGTGCTGATCAGGTTGAGGTCGTACTCGCGCTCCAGCCGCTCCTGCACGATCTCCATGTGCAGCATGCCGAGGAAGCCGCAGCGGAAGCCGAAGCCCATCGCCTCGGAGCTTTCCGGCTCGAAGCGCAGCGCGGCATCGTTGAGGCGCAGCTTGTCCAGCGCCTCGCGCAGGTCCGGGTAGTCGTCCGCGTCGACCGGGAACAGACCGGCGAACACGCGCGGCTGCATTTCCTGGAAACCGGGCAGCGGTTTCGGCGCCGGGTCGCCGGCAAGCGTCAGGGTGTCGCCGACCGGCGCGCCGTGCACGTCCTTGATCGAGGCGTTGATCCAGCCCACCTCGCCGGCCCGCAGCGCCGGCATGTCCTTGCGCTTGGGCGTGAACACGCCGACCTTGTCGACCTGGTGGGTGCGCCCGGTGGACATCACCAGGATCTTGTCGCCGGGCTTGATCTCGCCCTGCATCACCCGCACCAGCGACACGACGCCCAGGTAGTTGTCGAACCACGAATCGATGATCAGCGCCTGCAGCTTGTCGGTGTCGCGCGGCTTCGGCGGCGGGATGCGGGTGACGATCGCCTCCAGCACGTCCTCGACGTTGAGCCCGGTCTTGGCACTGACCGCCACCGCGTCGGACGCGTCGATGCCGATCACCGCCTCGATCTCGGCCTTGGCGCGATCGATGTCGGCGGTGGGCAGGTCGATCTTGTTGAGCACCGGCACCACTTCCAGCCCCTGCTCCACCGCGGTGTAGCAGTTGGCGACCGACTGCGCCTCGACGCCCTGCGCCGCATCGACCACCAGCAGCGCGCCTTCGCAGGCGGCCAGCGAGCGGCTGACCTCGTAGCTGAAATCGACGTGGCCGGGGGTGTCGATGAAGTTGAGGTGGTAAATTTCACCATCTCGCGCGGTGTACGGCAGCGATACCGACTGCGCCTTGATGGTGATGCCGCGCTCGCGCTCGATCGGGTTGTTGTCGAGCACCTGCGATTCCATCTCGCGCGCGGTCAGGCCGCCGCAGATCTGGATGATGCGGTCGGCCAGGGTCGACTTGCCGTGGTCGACGTGGGCGATGATGGAGAAGTTGCGGATGCGCTCCATCGAATTTGGCATCGGATCTGACATGGGGAGGCGTCGGTGATGGCCGACGTCGCGGCCTTGCGGGGTAAACGCGGCATTATCGCACGGCGCGCGTCCCCGCCCCCGCCGGAAGTCCCTCCCGGCGCCCCGCGCGCGCCACGGCGTGGCTGCGCGCGATCGCCCATCCGCTGCCTGCCTCTCCGGACTGCCGGAGAGGCCGCCGCTCACTGCGCTTCGTCCGCCCGCGGAGTGACCGCGAAGAAGCGGGTCTGGTTGCCGCGGCGCACCAGCAGCATCACCGTCTGGCCCGGTTTGACCCCGGCCAGGGCGCGGTCGAGCCCGGACACGCTGGCCACCGTCTCGCTGCCCACCCGCAGCACGATGTCGCCCGGCTGCAGGCCGGCCTCGCGCGCAGCCAGGCCGTCGATGCGGGCGATGCCCACGCCCTCGCCCGGCTTCAGCCCGGCCTGGCGCCGGTCGTCGGCATCCAGGTCCTGGCCCACCAGGCCCAGCGGGTTGGCAGAAGCCTCGGCCCGGCCCTTGGGCCCGCGCGGCATCTGCTGCTGCGAGGCGCCGGGCAGCAGGGTCGGATCGAGTTCCTCAAGGGTCACGCGGACGTCCTTCGCCTTGCCGTCGCGCAGGATGCCCAGCGTCACCTTCGTGCCCGGCGCCATCGCACCGACGATCGGCGGCAGGTCGCTGGACTGGCGGATGTCGGTGCCGTCGATCGAGCGGATCACGTCGCCGATGCGCAGCCCGGCCTTCTCGCCGGCGCTGCCGGGGGTGACGTCGTTGATCAGCGCGCCACGCGCGTCGGGCAGGCCCAAGCCCCTGGCCGACTCGGCATCCAGCGCCTGCAACTGCACGCCGATCATGCCGCGGCTGACCTTGCCGGTGGCCTTGAGCTGCTTGACCGCGCCCATCGCCAGGTCGATCGGGATCGCGAAGCTCACGCCCATGTAGCCGCCGGAGGCGCTGAAGATCTGCGAGTTGATGCCGATCACCTCGCCGTGGACGTTGAGCAACGGGCCACCGGAATTGCCCTGGTTGATCGCCACGTCGGTCTGGATGAACGGCACGTACTGCTGCTGCGCGTAGCGGTTGCTGCGGCCCACCGCGCTGATGATGCCGGCGGTGACCGAGTGGTCGAGGCCGAACGGCGAGCCGATCGCGATCGCCCACTGCCCGGGCTTGAGCGCGGCCGAATCGCCGATGCGCAGCGTCGGCAACCCGGTTGCCGGGATCTTGAGCAGCGCGACGTCGGATTGCTCGTCGCTGCCCACGACCCTGGCGGCAAATTCGCGGCCATCGGACAGCTTGACCTTCACCTCATCGGCACCGTCGACGACATGGTGGTTGGTCAGCACGTAGCCGTCGGGGGAAATGATGAAGCCGCTGCCCATCGATTCGCCGCGCGGCTGCGGGCCCTGGCCCGGCGCCCCGGGGAACGGGAAGTCGTCGGGGCCGAAGAAGCGGCGGAAGATTTCGGGGATGTCCTGCTGCGGCACCGCCCGCCGGCGGGGAGACGCCTTGCTGCCGATCTCCGCCACCACGTTGACCACGCCCGGGCCGACCTGTTCGACCAGCTGGGAAAAATCCGGCAGGCCGGCCACCGGCGTCGGCGCGGTCGACAGCGTCGATTGCTGCGCGGTGGCGACGGGAAGCACCACCGCGGTGGTGGCGGCAGCGGTCAGGACGACCAGGACAGCGGCTTGCAAGGGGGCTTTCATCGGCGAAGCACCTTCAACGTCAGGCAATGGGAATACGGGCGTGGATGCCACGCGCAGGCGGCGCGAACCAACGGGCGGGCGCAGGCTGCAGGCGAGCGGGCCAAGCGGCTCAGCGCGGCCCGCTGGCGGTGGGCTGCGGGCGTTCGACAGGCGCCGGCGACAGCTCGACGCGCGGCTCGAACGGATGGAACGGGTGCTCCTGCTCCAACAGGCGCTCCTGCACCATCCGGCCATAGCTCGCCGAGAACGCGCCATCCGCCGGGTATCCCGGCAGGACCGCCCGCGGCCACGGACGCGCCTGCGGCGGCTCGGTGGCGAACAGTTCGCTCACCGGCGCGGAGGACGTCGTGGAATCAAGGCCGGCCAGCGCCGACGGTGCGGCGTTCACCGGTGCAGGCGTCGCGCCGGAAGCGGCGACCCGCACCTGGGCTTCGGCGGCAACGGTGGCGCGGCGAACGCGCGAAACCGCGCGCTGCTGCTGGGCGCGCCCCGCGCGGCGCTCGGCGGCGCGGCGCGGAACCTCGGCCACTGCAACGGCCGTGGCCAGCGTGGTGGCGGTATCAGGTGCGGTCGGGGCGGGAGCCGGCACCGCCGGTGCAGTGGGATCCACCGCAATGTCGGGCGATGCTGCCGCATGGGCCATGACCTGGGTCTGCGCCGCCGGTTCGGGATCCGATCCGGGCAGCTGGCGGCCGACGAACAGCGCCACCATCGCCACCGACGCGGCCAGCGCGGCACCGCCGCCCCAGCGCGTCCAGCGCGGTTGCCTGGTTGCCGACGGCGCGGTGGCCACCGATGCGGCCTGGTCCTGGCCGGCGATGGCGCTGGCCACTCGGCGCGAGAAATCAGCCGGCAGCAGCGCGTCGTGGCGACCGCGCAGGATGTCGCCGCAGACCTGCCAGCGCTCCCAGCACGCGGCCAGTTCGCCGTCGTGTTCGAGTCGGCGCAGCATGAACTTCGCCTGGTCGGGCAGCAGTTCGCCGTCGAGCATCGCCGACAGCTGCTGGCGGTGGTGGTCGTGGAGCTTGTCGGTTTGCGGGTCGTTGCCGGGCTGGATCATTTCGTCACGCTGGGTCATCTGGCTGCACGCTCTGGCCTGGTTTCGACATCCATCAGCGGCCTGAGTTCCGCATCGATCGCTTCACGGGCACGGAAGATGCGCGAACGCACCGTTCCGATCGGGCAATCCATGCGCTGGGCGATCTCGTCGTAGCTCATTCCCTCGACCTCGCGCAGGGTGATCGCGGTGCGCAATTCCTCGGGCAATGCGTCAACCGCGCGCATCACCACCTGCTCCATCTGCTGGCGGGCCAGCTCGCGATCGGGGGTGTCGGTATCGCGCAGGCGGATGCCCGAATCGAACTGCTCGGCGTCGCTGACGTCGATGTCCTCGGTGGGCGGTCGGCGCTTGTGCGCGACGAGGTGGTTCTTGGCGGTGTTCACGGCGATGCGGTGCAACCAGGTATAGAACTGGGCGTCACCGCGGAAATTCCCGATCGCGCGGTAGGCGCGGATGAAGGTGTCCTGGGCAACGTCCTGGCATTCGCTCCAGTCGGCGATGTAGCGCCCGATCAATGCGGCGATGCGGTGCTGGTACTTGCGCACGAGCAGGTCGAACGCCGCGCTGTCGCCGCGCTGCACGCGCCGGACCAGTTCCTGGTCCAGGTCCTGTCCTTGCTGTGTGTCCACGACTTCGGCCATCGGGCCGGTGCTCCCTGGGGGCCCGGCCTTCCGGCTGGGCGTTATGACATGGGCGTGCGAAGGAAAGTTCCGCGACATCCTCTCTGCGGCATCCTCACCCACTTGGGGCCGGGTCGCGCCTGCCACAAGCCATGCAGGCCCGAACGGCGCACGAATGGCGCGTTTCAAGCGCCGATTTGACGCCGATCGAACATCATCTGGATGATAAGGGGCTCCCAGGCACCGTAACGGAACAAACCCCATGATTGCAGGGCTCGACGGACTGCGCTTCAGCCACTGGCAAGCCGAGCAGCGCGAGGACGGCATCGTCGTGCTCTCGTTCGACCGCGCCGGCGAGTCGGTCAACACCTTCGCCCAGGACGTGCTGATCGAGCTGGAGGCGCTGATCGAGCGCCTCTCGCTGGACCCGCCCAAGGGCCTGGTCCTGCGTTCGGGCAAGGCCCGGGGCTTCATCGCCGGCGCCGATATCCGCGAGTTCGCCGAGTTCGACGCCAAGGGCACGATCGGCGACTCCATCCGCCGGGGCCAGCAGGTATTCCAGCGCCTGGCCGAACTGCGCTGCCCCACCGTGGCCGCGATCCACGGCTTCTGCATGGGCGGCGGCACCGAGATCTCGCTGGCCTGCGACTACCGGGTGGCCTCGAACGACCCGTCCACCCGCATCGGCCTGCCGGAAGTGAAGCTGGGCATCTATCCCGGCTGGGGCGGCAGCGTGCGCCTGCCGCGGCTGGTCGGCGCGCCGGCCGCGTTCGACATGATGCTGACCGGCCGCACGCTGTCGGCATCGGCGGCGAAGGCGATTGGACTGGTCGACAAGGTGGTCGAACCTGCGCTGCTGGTGGATACCGCCGTGGCACTGGTGCTCAAGGGCGCCACGCGCCCGTTCAAGCAGCGCTTCCTCGCCTGGATCACCAACACCTGGCCGGCGCGGCAGATCCTGGCGCCGCAGATGGCCAAGCAGGTCGCGCGCAAGGCGCGCCGCGAGCACTACCCTGCCCCGTATGCGCTGATCGAAACCTGGCGCCGCAGCAGCGGCGGCACCCAGGCGCTGCTGGCCGCCGAGCGCAAGTCGGTGGTCAAGCTGGCCGGCACGTCGACGGCCCGCAACCTGACCCGCGTGTTCTTCCTGCAGGAGCGGCTCAAGGGACTCGGCGGCAAGGACTCGAGCATCAGGCGCGTGCACGTGGTCGGCGCCGGCGTGATGGGCGGCGACATCGCCGCGTGGTCGGCCTACAAGGGTTTCGAAGTGACGCTGCAGGACCGCGAGCAGCGCTTCATCGACGGCGCGCAGGTGCGCGCGCAGGAACTGTTCGCGAAGAAGGTTAAGGACGAGGCGAAGCGGCCTGAAGTCGCCGCGCGGCTGAAGTCAGACCTCGCCGGCGACGGCATTCCCGATGCCGACCTCGTCATCGAGGCAATCATCGAGCAGGCCGAGGCCAAGCGCGAGCTCTATGCGACGGTGGAGCCGCGGTTGAAGGCCGACGCGTTGCTGACGACCAACACTTCGTCGATCCCGCTGACCGAACTGCGCGGGCACATCCAGCGCCCGGCGCAATTCGCCGGCCTGCACTACTTCAACCCGGTGGCGCTGATGCCGCTGGTGGAAATCATCCACCACGACGCGATGGCCCCGGAAACCGAAAAGCGCCTGGCCGCGTTCTGCAAGGCGATCGACAAGCTGCCGGTGCCGGTGGCAGGTACGCCCGGCTTCCTGGTCAACCGGCTGCTGTTCCCGTACATGCTCGAAGCGGCGACCGCGTATTCGGAAGGCATCCCGGGCGCGGTGATCGACAAGGCGGCGGTGAAGTTCGGCATGCCGATGGGGCCGATCGAACTGATCGACACCGTCGGCCTGGACGTTGCTTCCGGCGTCGGCCAGGAGCTGGCGCCGTTCCTCGGACTGCAGATCCCGCCCGCGCTGGCGTCGCCGCCCGAGCCGGGCAAGCGCGGCAAGAAGGACGGACAGGGTCTGTACGCGTGGGCGGACGGCAAGCCGAAGAAGCCGGAAGTGCCGAAGGATTACAAGACGCCCGGCGATCTCGAGGACCGGCTGATCCTGCCGCTGCTCAACGAAGCGGTCGCCGCGCTGCACGACGGCGTGGTGGCCGACGCCGACCTGCTCGACGCCGGCGTGATCTTCGGCACCGGCTTCGCCCCGTTCCGCGGCGGCCCGATCCGGTACATCCGCGAGACCGGCGCCGATGCCGTGCTGGCCCGCCTGCAGGCGCTGCAGGCGACGCACGGCGACCGCTTCGCGCCGCGACCGGGATGGGATTCGCCGGCGCTGCGCGACTGAGGCACAGGCATTCCGGGAACCCGAATCCCCGTAGGAGCGGCCCATGGCCGCGAGCTTTCCAGTTTGCAACCCATCCCGGCTTGCCACCTGCCTAGGCTTGCCACCCGTCTCCGCTTGCCACCTGCCTCGGAAAAGCTCGCGGCCATGGGCCGCTCCTACGGCAGGCGCCGGCGGCTTTCAGCGCCGGAACCAGCCTGCGATGCTGTAGCGGTCGTCGCCCGCCCAGGGCGCGACCAGGGTGACCTGGTGCATCTGCGGCACCCGGAACAGGCTCAGCGAGTTCCAGTGCGGCACGAACGTCTCGGCGATGTCGCCGCTGTCGCCGAAGAACTGCAGCTGCCCGCCCCAGTCGGCCCGCCAGTTGCGGCCGAGGTTGATGACGTAGGCGAACGCGCGGTCCTCGTCGGTCGCGCTGTCGTTGTGCATGTTGAGGAAGTGGCCCTGCCGGTAGCGTGCGGCCATCGCGCTGACCATGCGGATGCGGCTGTCACCGGTGAGCTCGTGCGTGAACGCGATGAACTGCGGGCTGTTGAGGAACTCCAGCACCACGTGCAGGAGCAGGCCGGGGTCGCGGCCGTCGCGCAGCGCCTCGACCATGCGATAGCGGTCGAACACGAACTCGAAGCCGTCGCGCGCCCGTGCATACGCCGCGCGCAGCAGCTCGCCGTCCTCGCGCGGCGCGGGCGGAGGCCCTTCCGGCACCAGGTCGGCGCGCTGCGACACCTCCCAAGGCACCTCGCGCTCGAGGCATTCGCGGATGCGCTCGGCGGCCGACGCCTGCAGGAAGTCGCGGATCTGCACGCGACCGCGCTGCAGCAACCGGGTGCGCCAGGGTCCTGTGTCAAGTTCGTTGCTGATCATCGTCGCGATCGCCAGGCCGGTGGCCGCGCCAGGTCCGGCAACAGGCCGGATGCACGCGGCGCTCCGGGTTACATGGTGTGGGTCTGCTTGTCCGCGCCGAGCGCGCCGGCGAGCAGGGTTTCGATGCGGCCCTTGACCGTCTCGCCCTCGGGCGTGTCGGCAAACTGCACGCCGACACCGGCGGTACGGTTGCCCTGGGCGCCGGTCGGCGTGGCCCAGACCACCTTGCCGGCCACAGGCAGGCGTTCGCTGGACTCGGGCAGGGTCAGCAGCAGGAACACCTCGTCGCCAAGGAAGTAGCGCTTGGGCGTGGGCACGAAGATGCCGCCATGCTTCAGGTACGGCATGTAGGCGGCGTAGAGCTGCGCCTTGTCCTTCACCGCCAGCGACAGGATGCCTTGCCGCGCGCCGCCTGGTGTTGCCGTCATGTCATCGCTCTCTCATTGTCGTGTTGCCATCCGTGGCGCGGATCGATCGGCTTGCGGATCGCCCTGCCCCACATCGCGCGAGGTGCGTTCGCCCGGGACGCGGAAGATGCTTCGCAACCCCCTGGACTGCCCCGTTGCCTGGCGCCGCGCACCGCAGCCTGCTGCCGGGGATCGGCCAGATGCCCCTCACCCGCGCCACGCCAGCAGCAATTCGGCAACCGCGAGGTCAGCGCGCACCGTGGTCTGCAGCAGTTCGCGGGTCCGGTTGGCGGCGTCGAACCAGGCGGCCAGCTTCCGCATTCGCGCTGGCGCGGTCAAGCTCGCCGCTTCGGCCACGGCGAGGTCGGCGGCGTGGCGCAGGCGCATCGCCGTATCGTCGCCGGCGGTCCAGCGCTGCGCCGCCTCGACGGCCCCCAGGTCGCCGCGCGCGAGCTTGGCGAGGTCGGCTGCAACTTCACGCCGCAGTGCGATGCCGCCATCGTGAAGCCACGCATCTGCCAGCCCGGGATGGCCTCGTGCGGCGTCGAGTGCTTCGTCCGCGGCCTTCTGAGGGTGTCCCTGCGCCTGCAGCCAGGCCCGCGCCTCGTCACGCGGCGGCAGCCGGAACTCGAGCCGCTGGCAGCGGCTGCGGATGGTCGCCGACAGCTTCTCCGGGCGCGCGCTGACCAGCCACAGGTGGCGGCCCGGCACGGGCTCCTCCAGCGTCTTGAGAAGGGCGTTGCTTGCGGCGTGGTTGATCATGTCGGCCGGATCGATGATCGCGACCTGCGCGCCGCCGAACTGCGGCGTCAGCGTCAGCTGTTCCGACAGCGCGCGGATCTGTTCGATGACGATCTCGGTGCGCAGCTTCGAGCCGTCCCTGGTCGGGATGAACGAGATGTCCATGAAATCGGGATGGGTGCCGGCCACCATCAGTTCGCAGCCCCGGCACTTGCTGCAGGGCGCGCCGCCGGCAACCGGCTGCGTGCACATCAGGCGGCGCGCCAGTTGCAGCGCAACAGCATGCTTGCCCATGTGCACGGGGCCGCAGAACAGCTGCGCGTGCCCGAGTTTGCCGGCGTCGAGCGCGACAGCCGCATGGTCGTGGACGCGCTGTTGCCACGGAGCCAGCACGGGATTCGCGTCGCTCATGCGGCGCCATCCCGCCACGCGCGCAGCTGTGCGACCGCCGCGGTGGCGACCGCCTGCGCCGGCTGCGAGGCGTCGATCACGCGGAAGCGCTGCGGCTCGGCCGCGGCGCGCGCGCGATAGGTGGCGCGCACGCGTTCGAAGAATTCGTCGCGTTCGCGCTCGATCCGGTCCGGACCGTTGCCTCCGGGCGCCAGGTCGCGGCCGCGGGTGCGCTCGCGCCCCTGCGCCACGTCCACGTCCAGCAGCAGGGTCAGGCCCGGCTGCAGGCCGACCACGCGGCGTTCGAGCTCCGCGATCAAGCCGACGTCCAGCCCGCGTCCGCCGCCCTGGTAGGCGTAGCTTGAATCGGTGAAGCGGTCGCTGATCACCCATGCGCCGCGTTCGAGCGCGGGCGCGATCGTTTCGCGCACGTGCTGCGCGCGCGCGGCGAACATCAGCAGCAGTTCGGTTTCGGCGGCCGGCGGTTCGTGTGCCGGATCGAGCAGCAGATTGCGGATCATCTCCGCCAGCGGCGTGCCTCCCGGTTCGCGGGTGTTGACCACTGCCACGCCCTCGGCCCGCAGCGCATCGCGCAGCGCGTGCAGCACGGTGGTCTTGCCGGCGCCCTCGCCGCCTTCCAGCGAGACGAAGCGCGGATGGGATCGCAGCGCGGTCATTTCGGGCCGTACTGCGCGCGGTAGCGGCGGATGTATTCGCGCACGGCGGCCTGGTGTTCGGCGAGCGTCTTCGAGAACACATGCTTGCCGCTGCCGTCGCCGACCGCGACGAAGTACAGCGCGTCGCCGTCGGCCGGGTGGGTGACCGCCTGCAGCGCGTCGGCGCCGACCATCGCGATCGGCGTTGGCGGCAGGCCGTCGCGGGTGTAGGTGTTGTACGGCGTGTCGGCGAGCAGGTCGGCCTTGCGCAGGTTGCCCGCGTACGCGCTGCCCATGCCGTAGATCACCGTGGGATCGGTCTGCAGGCGCATGCCCAGCTTGATCCGGCGCAGGAACACGCCGGCGATCTGCGCGCGCTCGCTGGCGATGCCGGTTTCCTTCTCGACGATCGAGGCGAGTACCAGCGCCTCGTCCTTCGACGCCAGCGGCAGGTCCGCGGCGCGCGACTGCCACGCGGCGTCGAGCGCCTTGTCGAGCGCGGCATGCGCTCGCTTGAGCAGGTCGAGGTCGCTGTCGTTGCGGGTGTAGGCGTAGGTCTCCGGCAGGAAGCGCCCTTCCGGGTGCTGCCCGGGATGGCCGAGCGTCTTCATCAGCGCCGCGTCGTCGAGTTCGGCGGTTTCCTGCCGAAGCGGCCGGGCCTTGGCCAGCGCGGCGCGCAGCTGGCGCACGTTCCAGCCTTCGACGATCGTGAATCGATAGGAGAGCACCTTGCCGTCGCGCATCCGCAGCAGCAGCGCGCGCGGCGTGGTGCCCGGGTCCAGCGGATACTCGCCGACCTGGATCTTGCCCGCGGCCTGGAGCTGCTTCGCCAGCGCCTGCCATTCAAGGTCATGGCCTTCGGTCACGCCGCTGTCGCGCAGCCGCTGCAGCACCTTGGCGAATGAATCGCCGCGCTCGACCACGACACTGTCGCCCGCCTGCAGCCCGGACAGCGGCGTGTCGACGAAAGCGGTGTAGCGGTCGTAGGCCCAGTAGGCCAGCGCGCCGACCAGCAGCGCGGACAGCACGAAGAAGGCCCGCAGGCCGCGCCCGCGCTTACGTGGAGCGCTCACGGCGCGGGACCCATGGAAACGATGATCGGATGCATGGGCTCAGGATACCGTTCCGCGCCACTTCGTAGGAGCGCCCCATGGGCGCGACCCCGCCGCCGCGACGTTCGGTCGCGCCCATGGGGCGCTCTACGGGCCCAGCGCACGCAGCATCCCGCGCGCCTTGGCGCGGGTTTCGTCGAGTTCACCCTGCGGGTCGGAGTCGGCGACGATGCCCGCGCCGGTGCGGAAGCGCAGTTCCCTGCCCTCCAGCTCCGCGCTGCGGATGAGGATGTTCAGGTCGAGGTCGCCGTCGCGGTTCAGCCAGCCCATCGCACCGGTGTAGGCGCCACGGCCGACGCCTTCGAGTTCGGCGATCACCTGCATGCAGCGCACCTTCGGGCAGCCGGTGATGGTGCCGCCCGGGAACACCGCGCGGATCACGTCGCCAGGCGTCGCATCGTCGCGCAGGCGGCCGCGCACGTTGCTGACGATGTGGTGCACGTGGGCGTAGCTTTCCACCGCCATCAGCTCGTCGACCTCGACGCTGCCGGGCACGCAGACGCGGCCCAGGTCGTTGCGCTCCAGGTCGACCAGCATCACGTGCTCGGCGCGCTCCTTGGGGTGGCCGACCAGTTCGCGGATGCGCGCGCTGTCGTCGTCGCCTTCGAAGCGCGGGCGCGTGCCCGCGATCGGCCGCGTCTCCACCACGTCGCCGCGCACCGACACCAGTCGCTCCGGCGAAGCGCTCACCACGGCCCAGCCATCGCCTGCGAACAGCCCCGCGAACGGCGCCGGGTTGGCCTCGCACAGGCGCGCGTGCAGGCGCGCAGGATCGAGTGGCGCATCGAACCCCGCCGTCCAGCCGCGCGACAGGTTGGCCTGGAAGACGTCGCCGGCGGCGAGGTAATCGAGGATGCGCGCGACGCCATCGATGAACGCGCCAGATGGGTCTTCGATGCAGCTGCGCGGCGGCGCCCACGGTGGCATTGCGGGCATCATGCTTGCCGCTTCGATGTCGCCGGCAATGCGGTCGAGCATCGCACCATGGCCCGTTTCCGCCACCATCACGCACTCCCCGGTGGCGTGGTCGCGCAGCACCGCGGCGGGGCATCGCAGCGCGAGCGCAACCGGCAAGTTGCCGCGCGCACCGGGCAGGCGAAGCACCGGCTCGACCTGCCCGGCCAGTTCGTAGCCGAGAAACAGCGCCCAGCCGCCGCGGAACGGCCAGCGCGGCTCCTCGCGCGGCAGGCGCAGGTGCTGCCATCGTCCGTCCAGTGCGGACAGGAACCCGCCCTCGATTCCCGCGCCGGCGGCATCGCGCACCAGACCGTCCGCGTGCAGCGACAGCGCATCGCCGTCGCGCGCGAGCAGCATGTCCCAGCGTCCCTGCGCGGTGCCAAGGGCCGCCGATTCCAGCAGCAGCGGATAGCGCGCCGGCGCGAGCCGGTGCAGGGCCAGAAAGTCTGTGCCGGGAGCGAGCGTTCGGGTGACTAGCATCGGTGGCGACCTGCCTTGCCTGCGTGGTGGTGGAACCCGTACGCCGAACGACGCCCCGGGTCCCCATCCCGCGGGCTTGAGCTGCCTGCAGCCACCGAGGGGTAGTGATCCATGGACGTTCGCGAACGCGCCTGGGCCGCCTCGACGTGGCGTTCCGCGGGAGAGGCACGTCGCTGGATGCCCGCCTTCGCGGGATGACGATCAAAATGATGCGGGATCGCAGCGACGAGCGCGGGAATGAAGGCGGCGACGGCGCTCCCTCGCCGCCCTGTTCCCCGGCAGGATCGTGGCGAATTTCCTCAGACCCGCCGGAACACCAGCGAACCGTTCGTGCCGCCGAAGCCGAACGAGTTCGACATCGCGAAGTCCACCTGCTTCTCGCGCGCGGTATTGGGCACGTAGTCCAGGTCACAGCCCTCGGACGGATTGTCGAGGTTGATCGTCGGCGGGATCACGCCGGTGTGTAGCGCCATCGCCGAGAACACCGCTTCCACGCCGCCGGCCGCGCCGAGCAGGTGGCCGGTCATCGACTTGGTGGAGCTGACCATCGTCCTGTAGGCGTGTTCGCCGAGCACGCTCTTGATGCCCATGGTCTCGGCCAGGTCGCCCGCGGGCGTCGAGGTGCCATGCGCGTTGATGTAGCCGACCTGCGAGGGGTCGATGCCGGCGTCGCGGATCGCGTTGCGCATGCAGCGCGCGCCGCCCTCGCCGTTCTCGCTGGGCGCCGTCATGTGGTAAGCATCGCCGCTCATGCCGAAGCCGGCGAGCTCGGCGTAAATGCGCGCGCCGCGCTTCTTCGCGCGCTCGTACTCCTCGATCACCAGGATGCCGGCGCCATCGCCCATGACGAAGCCGTCGCGGCCTTCGTCCCAGGGACGCGATGCGGCCTGCGGATCGTCGTTGCGGGTCGATAGTGCCTTCATCGCGCAGAAGCCGCCCACCGAGGTCGGCGTGGTCGCGTACTCGGCGCCGCCGGCGATCATCGCCTCGGCCTCGCCGTACTGGATCATGCGCATCGCCAGGCCGATGTTGTGGGTCGCGGTGGTGCACGCGGTGACCGCGGCGATGTTCGGGCCCTTGGCGCCGGTCATGATCGAGACCTGCCCGGCGATCATGTTGATGATGGTGCTGGGCACGTAGAACGGCGAGACCTTGCGCGGGCCGCCCTCGTGGTACTTGATCGTGGTTTCCTCGATGCCCTTGAGGCCACCGATGCCGGCGCCGATCGCCACGCCGATGTTCTCGGGATCGGCGGCGATGTCGAGCCCGGCGTCCTGGATCGCCATCATCGAGGCAGCCACCCCGTAA
This sequence comes from Luteimonas mephitis DSM 12574, assembly GCF_000422305.1. Classification (GTDB taxonomy): domain Bacteria; phylum Pseudomonadota; class Gammaproteobacteria; order Xanthomonadales; family Xanthomonadaceae; genus Luteimonas; species Luteimonas mephitis. The sequence continues at coordinate 153,995 of NZ_KE383817.1, forward strand.
TGCACGAAGGGGTCCATCTTCTTGATGTCCTTCGGCGCGATCCACGCGGCGGGATCGAAGCCTTTCACCTCGCCGGAAATGCGCGTGGCGAAGGCGGAGGCGTCGAAGTGGGTGATCGGGCCGATCCCGGAACGGCCGTTGGTGATGCCGTCCCAGCTCGAGGCCAGGTCGTTGCCGACCGGCGACAGGATGCCGAGACCCGTGATGACGACGCGACGCTTGGACATTGCAGGCTCCGGTTGCGGGTTCGATTGCGATGCGCGCGCCGCGCCGCGGCGGATGCGCGCCAGAAACGCCCGAGGCCGCAAGCGCGGCCCCGGTCAGTCACGACACGGCGGCAGGAAACGGGTTCCTTGCCGCCGTGCAGGCCCGGCGCAGGTGCCGGGCATGGTCCCAAGGACGTCAGGCCTTGACGTGGGCCTTGATGTAGTCGATCGCCTGCTGCACCGACGTGATCTTCTCGGCTTCCTCGTCCGGGATCTCGCACTCGAATTCTTCCTCGAGCGCCATCACCAGTTCGACGGTGTCCAGCGAGTCGGCACCGAGATCGTCGACGAAGGAAGCGCTGTTGCTGACTTCTTCTTCCTTGACACCCAGTTGTTCGACGACGATTTTCTTGACGCGTTCTTCGATGCTGCTCATTGGCTGTTGGCTCCGGTGGAGGCTGTTTCGGTGGATAGTGTAAGGGAAAGCCGGGCCACGAACACTGACTCGCGGCTTCCTTTTCGTTCAAGGGCTTGCGCCCCGTTTTTTGCGGAAAGTCCGGGCTTTGGCGGCCCGGCGAGCGTCACGGCATGTACATCCCGCCGTTGACGTGCAGGGTTTCACCGGTGATGTAGGACGCAGCCGGGCCCACGAGGAAGGCGACCGCCTGCGCGATGTCGGCCGGCTCGCCGAGGCGGCCCAGCGCGATCTGTTCGACCAGCGCCTGCTTCGAGGCCTCGGGCAGGTCGCGGGTCATGTCGGTGGCGATGAAGCCCGGCGCGACCACGTTGACGGTCACCCCGCGGCTGCCGATCTCCTTCGCCAGCGACTTGCTGAACGCGATGATCCCGGCCTTGGCCGCGGCATAGTTGGCCTGGCCCGCGTTGCCGGTCACGCCGATCACCGATGCGATGTTGACGATGCGCCCGCGGCGCGCCTTCATCATGCCGCGCATCACCGCCTTGCAGCTGCGGTAGACGCTGGTGAGGTTGGTGTCGAGGATCGCCTGCCAGTCTTCGTCCTTCATCCGCATCAGCAGGTTGTCGCGGGTGATGCCGGCGTTGTTGACGAGGATCGACACGCTGCCGAAGTCCTTGCCGATGGCGTCGATCAGCGACTCGATCGCGCCGGCTTCGTTGACGTCGAGCTTGCGGCCGTGGCCGCCCGAAGCCGCAAGGCGTCCACCGATGGCCTGCGCGCCGGCATCGCTGGTCGCGGTGCCGATGACGGTCGCGCCGCGCGCGGCCAGTTCGTCGGCAATAGCGGCGCCGATGCCGCGGCTGGCGCCGGTGACCAGTGCGATTTCGCCTTGCAAGACCTTGTCCATCACTGCTCCTCAAAAAGCTTCAGCCACGGATGACGCGGCAGCGTACGGATGATTCGGAGCAGACAAGCTCCATCCGTGCGGCCCGTATCATCCGCGGCAGGAATTCATTTCCAGTCCGCCAGCGCGGCCTCGAAGTCACCCGGCGTGCCCAGCGCGCGCGCATCGAGCGTCTTGTCGATGCGCCTGGCCAGGCCGGTGAGCACCTTGCCGGGACCGCACTCACCCAATCGCGTCACGCCGCGCGAGGCCAGCGCCTCGATCACGCTGGTCCACTGCACCGGCAGGTACAGCTGCCGCACCAGCGCATCGCGGATCGACTGCACGCCCTCGTGCACCTCGGCATCGACGTTCTGCACGATCGGCAGCCGTGGCTCGCGCCACGACAACCCGGCCATCGTCTCGGACAGGCGATTGGCCGCCTCGCGCATCAGCGGGGTATGCGACGGCACGCTGACGGCCAGCTTCACCGTCTTGCGCACGCCCTTTACCGCCAGCAGCGCCAGCGCGCGGTCGACCGCGGCCGCGTGGCCGCCGATGACGATCTGCCCCGGCGAGTTGTAGTTGGCGGGCACCACGACCTCGCTGCCCGAAGCTTCGCTGCAGGTACTGCGCACGAGCTCATCGTCGGCGCCGATCACCGCCGCCATCGCGCCGCTGCCGGCAGGCGCGGCTTCCTGCATCAGCTGGCCGCGGATGCGCACCAGGTGCGCGGCATCGCCCAGCTCCAGCATTCCGGACGCGACCAGCGCGGTGTACTCGCCGAGGCTGTGGCCTGCCAGCACAGCCGGCATCGCGCCGCCGCGCTGCTGCCACAGGCGCCACACCGCGACGCCGGCCGCGAGCAAGGCCGGCTGCGTGTACTCGGTGCGGTTGAGCTGTTCCTCCGGCCCCTGCTGCGACAGCGCCCACAGGTTGACGCCAGCGCCGTCGGACGCTTCGATGAAGGCCTCGCGCACCAGCGGGTGCAGCTCGGCGAGCTCGGCGAGCATCGCCAGCGACTGCGAGCCCTGGCCGGGAAACACGAATGCGAGCGTGGAAGCGGTCAAGCGCCGATCCTGCGGAAAAAGCGAGCCGCGATGATACGGGCGAACCGTCGCCAATGTCTGTACCCGGGCGTATTGACGGGGAGCCGGGATTGGGGATTGGGGATTCGGGATTGGAAAAAACACCAGGGCCGCAATCGCTTGCGACCCTGTGCATCCGGGAACCCGCTTTTGCGAATCCCCGATTCCGAATTCCGGATCCCGGTCGTCAGTAGCGCAGCAGCGCCGAGCCCCAGGTGAAACCGCCGCCGAAGGCTTCCAGCAGCAGCATTTGCCCGCGCTCCACCTTGCCCGAGCGGATCGCGGCGTCGAGCGCGAGCGGAACCGAACCCGACGACGTGTTTCCGTGCTTGTCGACGGTGACGATGACGCGATCCATCGGCATGTCCAGGCGCTTGGCCGTCGCCTCGATGATGCGCAGGTTGGCCTGGTGCGGGATCAGCCAGTCGATGTCATGGCGATCCAGTCCGTTGGCTTCGAGCGTTTCGTCGACGATGGCGTCGAGCGCCTTGACCGCGTACTTGAAGACTTCGCTGCCGGCCATGCGGATGCGCACGCCGGCGTTCTTCTCGTTTTCCTTGAAGCCGACCGAGACGCCGACCGGGTTCCAGAGCAGTTCCTTCTTGCCGCCGTCGGCGTGCAGGTGGGTGCTGAGGATGCCGGTTTCGTCGTCGGCCTTGAGCACGACCGCACCGGCACCGTCGCCGAACAGCACGCAGGTGGTGCGCTCGCTCCAGTCGACCATGCGGGTGAGCGTTTCCGAACCGACCACCAGCACCGTCTTGGCGCTGCCGGTGCGGATGAACTTGTCGGCCACCGAGAGCGCGTAGACAAAGCCCGAGCACGCGGCGTTGACGTCGAACGCCGCGCAGCCGTTGGCACCGAGACGGTGCTGCAGCAGGCAGGCGGTGGACGGGAAGACGAGGTCGGGCGTGGTGGTGCCCAGGACGATCAGGTCGAGTTCCGACGCGTCGACGCCGGCCGCTTCGAGCGCGCGCACGGAAGCATGGTAGGCCAGGTCGCCGGTGGTCTCGCCCTCGGCTGCGATGTGGCGTTCGCGGATACCGGTGCGCGAGGCGATCCACTCGTCGCTGGTATCGACGAACTTCGCCAGGTCGTCGTTGGTCAGCACCTTTTCCGGCAGGTAGCTGCCGGTGCCGGCAATCCGCGAATAGATACGCTGGTTCGAGGCCTGCTCGCTCATTTCGGTGTTGCCCTCACGTGGATCGTGCCGGCGCGTGCCGGCGGACGAACAGCACGCCGGGACCGCTGCTGGGCAATGCTGCAAACCTCGACCGCGCCCCGCCGCTGGCGGCGGGGCAGGCGCGGATCAATCTTCCTCGACGACCTGCGCCTTCGGCACGATCACCTGCTTGCCGCGGTAGTAGCCATCGGCGGTGACATGGTGGCGCAGGTGAGTCTCGCCCGAGGTCGGGTCGGTCGACAGCTGCTTGGCGGTCAGCGAGTCGTGCGAACGACGCTGGCCACGACGGGCGGGGGAAACGCGGGACTTCTGCACAGCCATGGGATTGCTCCAGAACGGATTTGTCTGACTACGAACTTGTTCAACGACGGATCGGCCCGACCACGGGTTGCGCGGGGCATCCGCGGCCGGTCCAACGATATTGCGTGTGTTGCGGTTGAATCTGGTTGGGTGACGCCTAGTGTTTCTTCAGGTCCTGCAGCGCGGCGAACGGGTTGGCGCGGAGTTCCTCGTCTGCCTGCACCGGCCAGTCGCGCTCGACCGCCTCCGAGCCCGGCTGCACCGGCACCACCGGAATGGCGAGGATCAACTCGTCCTCGACAAGCTCCGCCGGCCGCAGCATCCCGTCCTCGGGAACCTGCAATGCCTCGTAGCCCTCCGGCAGCGCGGCTTCCTCGACCTCTTCGTCGCCACCGGCGGCGATCAGGCCCAGCCGCTGCACGATGGCCACCGGCAACTCGAACCGTTGCAGCGTACGCTGGCATTGCAGCGGCAGCGCGGCATCGATCCGCAGTTCCACGTACGGCACCTGCAGCGCATCGCGGTCGAACTGCAACGCGAACGCCACCTCGCCTTCGCAGTCGAGCAACGCATCGCGCAGGCGCGGCATCGCCGACAACGGCAGGCGCCCCGTGAAACCGCGCCGGGCCGCGACCATGCGCCAAGCGTCCAGGATCTCGGGGATATCTGTGGACATAAGCCGGAGAATGTTAAAGAGCGCCCTGCCGGGTGTCAAACGCCGCCAGTCGCGGCAGACCGCCGCCCCAAAAACGGATTTGCCCGTCCCGGCCGCCCCGGGGCAGACTGCGGCCTCGCCTGCCGGATGCCCGCCTTCTTGACCCCGATCCTCGTGCTGCTGGCCGCCCTCGTCGTGGTCCTCGCCCTGGTCGTGCTGTTGCACCGCCGCCGGGGCGGCGAGCGCCAGCGCGCGCTCGGCCAGCTGCTGGACGCCGCCGACGGCCTGGAGGCGCGGTTGCGCGACGCCCGGGCCGAAATCGAGGCGATCGCCGGCAGCGACGGCAATCCGGTCCGCGAGGCCATGCAGGAGATGCTGCGCCAGCGCCTGTGGTTGCAGCAGTACGGCGGCGGCGCCTCGCTGGGCCAGCTGCGCTCGGTCCGCGATTCGATCGAGGCCGCGCGCCGGCGCATCGACCAGCAACTGGTGCAGATCGAGCGGGCCCGCGCGCCCCTGCCATGATGCCGCTGGTCCTCGCCTCGACCTCGCCCTACCGCCGCGAACTGCTCGCGCGCCTGCGGCTGCCGTTCGACACCCGTCGCCCGGAAGTCGACGAAACCCCGCTCCCAGGCGAAACCACGACGGCGCTGGTGACCCGACTGGCGCTGGCGAAGGCCGAAGCAGTCGCCCGCCAACGCCCCGACGATTGGGTCATCGGCTCCGACCAGGCCGCCGAATTCGACGGTGCCCCGCTGGGCAAGCCCGGGGACCGCGAGCGGGCCATCGCCCAGCTCCTGGCGATGTCAGGCCGTGCGATCGCGTTCCGCACCGCGGTCGCGGTGGTGGGCCCCGACGGCCGGCGCCTGGCCGCGCTGGACACGACCACGGTGCGCTTCCGGTCGCTGGCGCGGGAGGAGATCGCCCGCTACGTCGACGCCGAGCAGCCGTTCGACTGCGCCGGCAGCTTCAAGTCCGAGGGGCTTGGCATCGCCCTGTTCACGGCGATCGAATCGTGCGATCCGACCGCGCTGGTCGGCCTGCCGCTGATCGCCACCGCGGGACTGCTGCGCGAAACGGGCTTCGCGCTGCCCTAGGCCGCCGCCGGAACGGCAACGGCGCAGGAGCGACCCATGGCCGCGGGTCCCTGATCTCGCCGGGCGGTCGTCGACGAGCTCGAGGCCATGGGCCACTCCTGCCGGGCCACACCGCAGCCCCGGCCCGCCTCACGGGATCGTGATCGGCTCCTCGCGCCAGTCCTCGACGCTGCCGTCGCGGCCGTGCAGGCGCAGGCCCAGCCAGTGCCGCCCGGGCGGGAACGCGCCGACGTCGATGCGGGCGCGAAAACCGACTTTCGGATGCTGCGGGTCGGTGGAGATTTTCCAGTACGTGGCCGCGCCCGGGTTCTCCAGGCCGTATTCGGCCTTCGCCACCGGCTTGCCGTCGAGCAGCACTTCCACGCCGGACAGCCCGACGCCGTCCTTGAATGCCCAGCCCGTGACCTCGAAGGCACGCCCGACCTGCGCCCCCGCCACCGGCGCGTCGATCCACGCCATCGCCGGCGTTATGCACGCCGCGCCTGCTTTCGCCGGCTTGCCGTCGAATTCGAACAGCATGTAGCGCTGCGCGCCGTGGTCGATGTTGAGTGCGCGCGTCTTCGGCAGCGGCCCGAGCTGCGCGCACAGCGCGTGGTAGCGCTGCAGCAGGTTCTTGTATTCCACGTCGGTGGCGCCGACGACGAGCAGGGTCGGCCGGTCGAACCGGTGTTCCCGCTGCAGCCCCCACAGTCGCAGCTGCGGGGCGCGACCGTGCTCGCGGTTGAGCGGATGGTCGAGCACGGGGATGTCCGGCTCGCCCAGCGCGAAACCCAGTTCGGCGCCGATCTTGAAGTTGCCGGCCACGATCTGCGTGCCCTCCGGCATCCGCGCGCGCTGTTCGCGCACCACGCCGGCCAGTACGCTCCACCCGGCGAAATTCGACGGATACCATTTCATTGCCGCCGACTGTTCGCGCAGCGAAGGCGTCGACACGGCGGCGAAGTAGCCCAGCACCGCGACCAGGCCGCAGCCGGCGACCGCCCAGGTCAGGCGCCGCAGCCACGGTGACCAGCCCGCGAGCACGGCCGGCAGCAGCGGCAGCAGCGCGAGGTATCCCGGCAGCGGCCAGTGGAAACTCACCCGCTTGGTGTCGGCGAAGAAGCCGAGCACGAAGAAGCCCAGCACCACCAGTCCGCCAAGCCAGGCGAGATAGCGGCGGCTGTCGGTCGCCCATCCGCGGCGGCTCGCGGCCGCCATCAGGGCGACGAACAGCGGCGGCGTCACCAGCAAGCCCTGGATGGCCAGGAACAGCAGGCCGTCGGCATGGAAGGCCCATGGATGGCGATCGACCAGCTGGAACCGCAGGCCGGCCTCGGCGTTCTCCATGTTCCACGCCATCAGCGGCGTCCATGCGGCCGCACCGAAGGCGATCGCGATCCACACCCGCGGGTCGGCGAGCGCGCGGCGGCCGGCGGGCATCGACAGCAGCACCACGAAACCGACGCCGATCACCGCGATGAAGCGGTAGTGGCTGAGCGCACCGATCGCCAACCCCGCGCCGAGCAGCAGCGCGGCGCCGTCGCTGACGTTGCGCAGCAGGCGCGCGCCGGCGTCGACGCACAGCAGCGTCGCCAGCGCCATCGGCACGTCGGGCAGCGCCAGCAGGCCCAGCGATCCGGCCAGCGGCAGCAGCAGCGCGGCGATGCCCGCGAGCCAGGCGTGGCGCAGGTCGAACTCGCGCGCGGTGATCCGCACCACCAGCCACGGCAGCACGGCGGCGATCGCCAGGAACGGCGCGCGCAGCGCGAGCCTGCCTTCGCCGAACATGAAATCGCCAAGCCGGATCAGCCACGCCGTCAGCCCGGGCAGGTCCGAATACGCCCACGACAGGTGCCGGCTTTCCTGCCAGTAGAACGCCTCGTCGACGAACAGCGGCAGGCGCGCGGCCATCGCCACCTTGAGCAGTGATATCCCGGCCCACAGCGCGATGAACAGCACGCGCACGTCGATCGTTTTCCCGGTCCGTTCCCGCATCCCGATGCGACCTCGCTACACTCGGCTTCTTCCCATGGAGCGACGACGCATGACCGCAATCCCCGCACAGCGGCCCATGCTAACCGACGGCCTGCGCGATGCGGTGAAGCGCGCGCAGGAACAGGTCAACACGCTGGTGCTCGGCAAGCCGCACGAGGTACGGCTTGCGTTCGTGGCGCTGCTGTCCGGCGGACACCTGCTGATCGAAGACCTGCCCGGCCTGGGCAAGACCACCCTGGCCCACGCCATGGCGGCCACGCTCGGGCTCGGTTTCCAACGGGTGCAGTTCACCTCCGACCTGCTGCCGTCGGACATCGTCGGCGTGTCGGTGTTCGACGCGCAGGCGCAGCGCTTCGAATTCCACCCAGGTCCAGTGTTCGCGCACGTGCTGCTGGCCGACGAGATCAACCGCGCGCCGCCGCGCACGCAGAGCGCGCTGCTCGAAGCGATGGCCGAACACCAGGTCACTGTCGACGGCACCACGCACGCGCTGCCCGACCCGTTCTTCGTGATCGCGACCCAGAACCCGGTGGATCTTGCAGGCACCTATCCGCTGCCCGACTCGCAGCTCGACCGCTTCCTCCTGCGGCTCACCCTGGGCTATCCGGACGAAGGCGCCGAACGCGCGCTGCTCGCCGGCAGCGACCGCCGCGACCTGATCGCGCGGACCCTCCCGGTGCTCGGCGCCGACGACGTGCAGGCGCTGCGAGCGGCGGTCGCCGACGTCCACGCCAGCGAAGCCCTGGTCGGCTACGTGCAGTCACTGCTGGCGCGCAGCCGCCACCATCCCGGGGTGCGGGTGGGGCTGTCGCCGCGCGCGGGCATCGCCCTGCTGCGCGCGGCGCGCGCGTATGCGCTGCTGCTCGGTCGCGCGCACGTGCTGCCCGAGGACGTGCAGGCGCTGTTCCCTGCGGTCGCCGCGCACCGCCTCGTCGCCGATGCCGACGCCGGCGGCGGACATGCGCTGGCCAGGGCGATCGTGCACGGCGTCCGGGTGGATTGAAGGCCGGGACTGGGGATTGGGGATTGGGGATTCGACAAGGCATGAAGCAGCGCGGCGGCATCGACGGTGGCCGGGCCCCAAGGGCGCAAGAAGTGCATTCCTCCCGCCAGTCATCGGCAGTCGCCAGTCCGGCGCCCCACCGGCAATCCCGCTTCGCCTCCCTGCGGCGACGCGCGTTGGCGTGGGCGCGGCCGCGTCATCCGGAGCCGTTGCCGGTGCTGCTCGACCGCCGCCGCGTCTACATCCTGCCGACCGCGTTCGGCGGATTCTTCGGGCTGCTGCTGCTCGCGATGCTGGTCGGCGCGCTCAACTACAACAACAACCCGGCGCTGCTGTTGGCGCTGTTGCTCGCGGGCGCGGCCAACACTGGGCTGTTCGCCGCGCACCTGCAGCTCAGCGGCCTGCAGATCGTCGCGATCGTCGCCGAGCCGGTGGCCGCAGGCACGCCGCTGCAGCTTGGCGTGCACGCGCGCGCAACGCCCGAGCGCTCGCGTCGCGGCTTGCGCGTCGAATGCCTGGGCTCGGCCGGCGTGCTCTCGCTCGACAACGGCGCCGGCACCGCGACGCTGGAGATCCCGACCGTGCGCCGCGGCTGGCTCGACCCCGGGCGCCTGCGCATCTCCACCACGCGTCCGCTCGGCCTTGCCCGCGCCTGGGCCTGGGTGTGGCCGGAAGCGCCGCTGCTGGTCTACCCCGCGCCCGAAGCCCACGGCCCGCCGCTGCCCGAAGGAAGCGGCGACAGCGCGCAGGCGCGGCTGCACCCGGCCGGCGACGACGTCCACCACCTGCGTGCCTATCGGCGCGGCGACGCACGCCGGGCGATCGCTTGGAAACCGTCAGCCCGCCACGGCACGCTGCTGGTGCGCGAATACGAGCAGCCGCTCGGCGCCGACCTCGTGCTCGACTGGCATGCGCTGCACGCGCTGGCCTGGGAGGACCGTATCCGCCGCCTCGCGCGCTGGGTCGACGAGGCCGAGCGCGCGAACCGTCGCTGGCAGCTGCAGCTGCCGGGCCAGCCGGCGCTGGGCCCGGCGCGCGGCTCTGACCATCGCCATGCGTGCCTGCGCGCGTTGGCGCTGATGCCCGGGCCGCTGCACGAAGCGGGAGGCGGCGATGTCGACGCGCGCTGAGCCCCTGCCCGCCAGCGCATCGAAGCCCGCCGCTGCGCAATCGATCGCACTCGATCCGCAAAGCCGACGGTGGACGCTCGCGGCCGCGGCCACCTGCCTGCTTCCACTGCTGCTGCAGCTGCCTGCCGCGATGGCGATCGTGATCGCCGTGCTGGGCTGTGCGGTCGCCGCGACCACCCGCCGCCACCGCCTGCCGGGCTGGCTGCGCGTGCTGCTGGCGCTGGCGCTGCTGGGCTACGTGATGGCCAGCTCGCACTTCTCGCTGGGCCGCGACACCGGCTGCGCGCTGCTCGCGGCGATGCTGGCGATCAAGCCGGTGGAACTGGCCAGCGTGCGCGATGCACGCAGCCTGCTCGGCTTTGCGCTGTTCGCGCCGTTCTCCACGTTCCTGCTCGACCAGGGCCCGCTGTCGCTGGTGCTCGCACTGCTCGGCGCAACGCTGGCGCTGGCCGCGCTGCTGCGCCTGGCGGACCTGGAATCGAGCGAAGCCGCGCGCACGCTGCCACCGTGGCACCGGCTGCTGGGCGTGTGGCGGCTGGCCGCGATCGGGCTGCCGCTGGCGTTGGCGGCGTTCTGGCTGTTCCCGCGCATCGCAACGCCGCTGTGGGGCGTGCCGGAGCGCGTGCTTGCGCGCCCGGGCCTGTCCGACCGCATGTCGCCGGGCGACTGGATCGATTTCATGAACGACGACAGCCCGGCGTTGCGGGCGACTTTTTTCGGCCCAGCGCCCGCGCCTTCGCAGATGTACTGGCGCGGCCCGGTGCTGTGGAACTTCGACGGCCGCACCTGGACCGCCGCGCAGCAACTGCAGGCCCTGCCGCCCGCCCCGGTGACCCATGCCGCGCGCACCTGGGACTACGAGATGGCACTGGAGCCCACCGAGCGCCGGCAGATGGTCGCGCTCGAACTGCCCGTGCAGGCGCCGGAAGGCACCCGGCTCGCCGTCGACTACGGCCTGTACACGTCCCTTCCACTCAACTCGCTGAGCCGCTGGCGCATGCGGTCGGCAGCATCGGTGGAGTTCGAAGCGCAGCTGCGCGCGCCGCTGCGCGCGATGGCCCTGCGCCTGCCCGACGGCTACAACCCGCGCACCCTGGCGCTGGCACGGAAGTGGCGTGGCGAAGCCGGCGCAAACGATGCCGCGATCGTCGAACGCGCGCTGTCATGGATCCGCAGCGACTTCGCCTACACCCTGGCCACGCCGCTGCTCGGCCGCCACTCGGTCGATGAGTTCCTGTTCGACCAGCAGGCCGGCTTCTGCGAACACTTCAGCTCGGCGTTCGTGGTGCTGATGCGCGCGGCCGGGATCCCGGCGCGCGTGATCACCGGCTACGCCGGCGGCTACCACAACCGCTACGGCGACTACTGGCTGGTGCGCAAATCAGATGCCCATGCCTGGGCGGAAGTCTGGCTGGAAGGTCGCGGCTGGGTGCGCGTGGATCCGACCGCCGCGGTCGCGCCCGAGCGCATCTACGACACCATCGATGATCGCGCCACCGGCAACTTCGGCGCCGGCCTTGCGCCGATGCGCGACATGGGCGACTGGCTGCGCCGCGGCTGGAACGATTTCGTGCTCGGCTTCGACGCCGCGCGCCAGCAGCGGCTGCTGCAGCCGCTGGGCATCGAGCGCCTCGACCAGCGCGCGCTGATCGCCCTGTTTGCAGCAGCGGCGGTGGTTGCGATCGCCTGGATGCTGTGGCTCACCGCCCGCGCCGAGCGCGAACGCGACCGCCTGCTGCGCGCCTGGCACCGCCTCGGCAGGCGCTACGCGCGCCTTGGCCTGGGCCGCGCGCCACACGAAGCCGCCGGGGACTGGGCCGCGCGCGTCGTCGCTGCCCGCCCGGGCTCGGCGGAGCTGGCGTCGCTCAGCGCGCGTTTCGCCGAATGGCGTTACGCTGGCGGCGACGGGCGTACACAGGGGCGGCGCGAACTGGACGGACTGGTCCGCGCACTGCGAAGGCATCGTCCCTGATTCGCCGCATTCGATCACCGCCGCATTCGAATCAAACGCTCCCGGAGAGACCCGCATGAACGTCCGACTGCTCGCCGTGGCCTGCCTCGCCAGTGCCCTGCTCGCCGCCTGCGCCACCCAGCCCAAGCCGCTGCAGGGCGAGTTCAACCCGATCACCCCGCGCGACGCCGCCGAACAGGACAGCACCGGCGCCATGGTGCGCTGGGGCGGGCGCATCGTGCAGGTCGAACCGAAGGAGAACCGCACCTGCTTCGAGATGATCTCCACCCGCCTCACCGCCAACGGCCGCCCGTACTGGGCCGAGGACGACACCGGCGGGCGCTTCATTGCCTGCCGCGCCGGCTTCTACGATCCGGCGATCTTCGAGAAGAACCGCGAGGTCAGCTTCACCGGCCGCATCGACGGTTACGAGAACCGCCGCATCGGCGGCTACGACTACCGTTTCCCGCACGTCGCCGCGGACGTGGTCTACCTGTGGCCGGTCCGCGAACGCGTGAACGTGGTGACGCGCCCCGCCCCATGGCCGTGGTGGGGCTGGTGGTGAACCGCAACTTGCCGGCTTGAATGAAAACGCCCGGAGTTCCGGGCGTTTTTCATGACGCGCGAGTGATGCATGGATGTCATCCGTCGCGCTGGATCGGGGCTGCGATCCCGCAAGAACGCGCGTTCGGCCACGCCGGCTCTCGACATCCCCGGCGCGGATTCCGGACAGCGAGGAACGGAGCCGGGCAGTGCGGGTCAGGCAGGCGTGCCGAAACGTCCGAGCGGCGCACCGGCCAGCAGATGCAGGTGGATCTGGAACACGGTCTGCCCGCCGTCGTCGTTGCAGTTCATCACGATGCGGTAGCCGTCTTCGGCGAATCCCTGCTCCTTCGCATAGCGAGCGGCCGCGAACGCGAGGCGCCCGACGACCTCGGCCTGGCTGGCCTGCAGGTCGTTGAGCGTGGCCAGGTCGGTTTTCGGCACGAACAGCACGTGCACCGGCGCCTGCGGCGCGATGTCGCGGAACGCGATGATGTCGTCGTCCTCGTAGACGATGTCGGCCGGGAGCTCGCGGCGGATGATCTTGTGGAAAATGGTGTCCATTGAAGGCCGGGGTTGAGGATTCGGAATCCGATGGTACCGCTGCTGCCGCGGATCCCGGCTTTCAACAGCCGAATGGCTGGTCATCGCCAATCCCGAATTCCGAATCCCCAACCCCCGCTCTACGGCATCTCGCTGCGCGACCCGAACGCATGCGACAGCGTGCCGCGATCCACGTACTCCAGTTCCCCGCCCAGCGGCACGCCGTGGGCCAGTCTGCTGGGGCGCACGCCGTGGTTGCGCGCAAGCTGGGCGAGGTAGTGCGCGGTGGCCTCGCCTTCCACCGTGGGGTTGGTGGCGATGATCAGCTCCTGCACCTCGCCGGTTGCCAGCCGCGACGCCAGCTGCTCGAGGCCGAGTTCGCGCGGGCCGATGCCGTCAAGCGGGCTCAGCCGCCCCTGCAGCACGAAGTACAGGCCGCGATAGCCGGTCGCCTGTTCGATCACCAGGCGGTCGGCCGGCGATTCCACCGCGCACAGCTGCTGCGCATCGCGCGCGGCGCTGGCGCAGGTGGCGCAGGTTTCGGTTTCGCTGAAATCGCGGCAGCGCACGCAGTGGCCGATGCGTTCGATCGACGATGCCAGCACCTCCGCCAACCGCCGGCCGCCGTCACGCTCGCGTTCGAGCACGTGGTAGGCCATGCGCTGCGCGGTCTTCTGGCCGACGCCGGGCAGGACGCGGAAGGCTTCGATCAGCTGTTCGAGCAACGGGGTGGTCATCGGCAATGGTCTTCAGGGGGCCGCCGCGCGGTGCGGCCGCGCAGTCAGAGCATGCGCGAGAACTGCGCGGCCCAGGCGTAGGCCGGTTCGCGCACCAGCAGCAGCGCGCCGACCACGATGCCCAGCACCAGCCCGGCGAGGCGATTCTGCCATGGCCCGATCATCAGCAGGATCAGCGCCACCGCGCCCGACAGCGCGGCAAGGATCGCGGTCGCGGCCCACAGCCAGCGGATCGGCTCGGGCAGCGGCAGGAACGCGCGCAGCAGCAGCAACAGCACCAGCAGCATCGGGCACACGAATCCGAGCAGCTTCGCCAGTCCCGCGCCCGCATGGCCGTAGCGTGGCCGGAACACGTCAGCGGGCCAGGCGTTCGCAGGCCGTGCGCAGGGCAATCCGCATCATGTTCAGAACGGCAATTTCATGCCCTGCGGCAGCGGCAGGCCGGCGGTGGCCGCTCCCATCTTCTCCTGCGAGGCGGCGTTGGCCTTGTTGACCGCGTCGTTGAACGCGGCGGCGATCAGGTCCTCGGCCATTTCCGGGTCCGACAGCACGCCCGGATCGATGCGCACCTTGCGGCACTCCATGCGGCCGGTGAGCGTCACCGCCACCATTCCGCCACCGGCGCTGCCGGTGACTTCGAGGTTGGCGAGCTCCTGCTGCACGCGCTGCATGTCTTCCTGCATCTTCTGCGCCTGCTGCATCAGCTGGGCGATGTTTCCACGCATGTCGTTGCCTCTGTCTATTCGTCGTAAGGGCGGATCGAATCCGGGACCAGCTTCGCACCTTGCTGTGCCATCAGCCGCCGTACCTGCGGATCGGCCAGGAAGGCATTCTCGGCCGCGGCCTGGCGCTCGTCGCGCTGGCGCTCGTTGCGCGCATGCAGGGTTTCGGCAACGACCTGTGCGGCGTCGAAGCGCAGCTGCGGCTGCATCCCCAGCGGCGCCTCCAGCGCGGCGGCCAGCTGCGACACCAGGAACGGCGCCTTCAGGTGGTCGTCGGCCGGCGGCAGCGACAGTCGCAGCACGCCGTCGGACCAGGCGATGAAACCCGCGCTGGCGGCGAGCTCCTTGACCGGGCCACGCAGGTCGAGATTGGCGACGAAATCGGGCCAGGACGCCGCATCGAGATCGATCGGTGCGACTTGCCGGGTGGGTGCAGGGGACGCTGGCGGCTGCGAAGGCGCGTCCGGCTCCGGCCGGGCCTGCCGGCTCGCCGGCTGCGGCGTCGGCGTGGCCGGCGCAGGTGCTTCCACCGGCCGCGGTGCGCTGGCGTGCCCGGAGGCACCGTGATCCGATTGTCGATGCCCGGACGAGCGCTGCTCCGATGCGTGTTGCGGCCGCGGCGGTGTTGCCATGCGTTCCGCCGCACGCTGCGGCTGCGGCGTTGCCTGGCCTTCCAGGGCCGCACGCGCCCCGGCGGGACCCGCACCGCGCTGCGCCGGCGCGGCTGCGCCGGCCGAAACCGCGCCGCCCTCGACCGGCCGGAACGCCAGCATCCGCAGCAGGCTCATCTCGAAGCCCGCGCGCGCGCTGGGCGCGAGATGCAGGTCGCGGCGGCCGCCCAGCGCCATCTGGTACCAGAGCTGCACGACTTCCGGACGCAGGCCCGACGCCAGCGCTTCGACGTCCACGCCGCCGGCTTCGACGTCGTTCTCAGGCACCAGCTGCTTCACCTGCACCCGGTGCAGCGCCTCGGCCAGCGCATCGAGCACGCCCGCCCAGTCCGGCGAGAACTCCGCCAGCGCGGCGACCTCGTCCAGCAATGCCTTGCCGTCGCCGGCGGCCAGCGCGCCGAGCAGCGCGCCGACGCGGGTCCGGTCGACGGTGCCGAGCATGGTCGCCAGCGCGGCGTCGGTGAGCGCGTGGTCGGCGTTGGCGCCGGTATAGGCGATGGCCTGGTCGAGCAGCGACAGCCCGTCGCGCAGGCTGCCGTCCGCGGCCTTGGCCAGCTGGTGCACCGCGCCGGGCTCGGCAGCAATGCCTTCGGCCTCCAGGATCCTGGTGATCTGGCCGCCGATCTGCGCCTCGTCCAGGCGCTTGAGGTTGAACTGCAGGCAGCGCGACAGCACGGTGACCAGCAGCTTTTCCGGATCGGTGGTGGCGAACAGGAACTTGACGTGCTCCGGCGGCTCCTCGAGCGTCTTGAGCAGCGCGTTGAACGCTGCCTTCGACAGCATGTGCACTTCGTCGATCAGGTAGACCTTGTAGCGGCCGCGCGAGGGCATGTACTGCGCGTTCTCGATCAGCTCGCGGACGTTGTCGACGCCGGTGTTGGACGCCGCGTCGATCTCCAGCAGGTCGATGTAGCGGCCGGCGTCGATCGCCTGGCAGGTCTCGCATTCGCCGCAGGGATCGGCGCCGGTGCCGCGCTCGCAGTTCAGGCTCTTGGCGAAGATCCGCGCGATCGTGGTCTTGCCGACCCCGCGGGTGCCGGTGAACAGGTAGGCGTGGTGGACGCGGCCCGAATCGAGCGCATTGGACAGCGCGCGGACGACGTGTTCCTGCCCGACCAGTTCGGCGAAACGCTTGGGGCGCCACTTGCGGGCGAGGACGAGGTAGGACATGGCGCCATTCTGCCGCGCCCCGGCGAACCTTGCCTACCCTGATGCCGAACGCACCGCGGCGCGCCCGGACGCGGGGCCGGGTCGCCACGGACTTTTGTTGTGATACCCGCCGGTGGAGGCTAGAATCTGCGCCCCTGAGCGTTGCCGGAAGCTTCCTTCAGGTTCCAGCGGAGAGGTGTCCGAGTGGTTGAAGGAGCACGCCTGGAAAGTGTGTAAGCGTCTAAACCGCGCTTCGGGGGTTCGAATCCCCCTCTCTCCGCCACATACGCCAAGCGCCCCGCAAGGGGCGTTTTGCTTATGTGGCGCAGAGAGGCGATCTGGTACGAATCCCTGCGGGTTCGACAAACCGGCAGGACTGCCGATTTGCACGGCGAAGCCGGCCGAAGGGCGAGGCACATGAACGTGCCGAGTGCATCCCCCGGCCGGACATCAACGCTCGCGATGCTGGTAGAATCCCGCGCTCGCTTCGCGCCGTTGCCCGGCGCGCAGTCTCTATGGTGGCCCCGTCGGCCCCTCGCGACGCTAGGTCGAAAACCCCGCCAGGGCCGGAAGGCAGCAACGGTATCGATCGACGCGGGCGCCGAGGTCAGCCGGCGGGGCCATCGCCTTCATCTCTTCCCGGAATTCACGCGGACGGCATGCACCCGTGTGGCGTATCCGGGCTGTGCACTGCACGGACCCGTGGCGACGGGCCTGCCTTCATTGCAACGGTCACATCCACTCGGCGCGGCCGGAAGGCAGCAACGGTATCGATCGACGCGGGCGCCGAGGCCAGCCGGCGGGGCCATCGCCTTTTCATCGACGATCGCGCGGCCTCGGATTCGGGCACCGCCGGGTAACGGGGAGGCAACACCCCCGGCCTACGGGTGCTGCCAGTCTTCGCCGCCTTCGGCGTAGCGCTCGCGCTTCCAGATCGGCACGCGCGCCTTGACCTCGTCGATGACGTAACGGCACGCGGCGAAGGCGGCGTCGCGATGCGCCGCGGTCACGCCCACCCAGACCGCAAGTTCGCCGATCGCCAGGTCGCCGGTGCGATGGACGCAGCGCGCGTCGAGGATGTCGAACCGTTCGAACGCCTCGGCCAGCACGCGCTCGCCCTCGGCCTCGGCCAGGGCCGCGTAGGCCTCGTAGTGCAGGCCGTCCACTGCGCGGCCTTCGTTGTGGTTGCGCACGCGGCCCTCGAATGCGGCGAACGCGCCGGCGCGGCCATCGTCCAGGGCATGGCGCAGCGGCGCAATCCCGAACGGTTTCGGCGACAGCGAGAAGCGCGACATCGACGCGCTCAGCCGCCGCTGACCGGCGGGATGAAGGCGATCTCGCTGCCTTCACGCAGCGCGTCGTCCCACGAGGCGAACGCACCTCCCACCGCGACGCGCAAGCGCTCGACCGGCAGCGCGAAGCCGTGGCGCTCGCGCAGTTGGGCGTAGAACCCGCGCAGGGTTCCCGCGT
Organism: Luteimonas mephitis DSM 12574; assembly: GCF_000422305.1. Taxonomy (GTDB): domain Bacteria; phylum Pseudomonadota; class Gammaproteobacteria; order Xanthomonadales; family Xanthomonadaceae; genus Luteimonas; species Luteimonas mephitis. Next base: position 171,715 of record NZ_KE383817.1, read on the forward strand.
CCGATTGCACGCTTTCGCTGGCCACGCCCGCGGCATCGCGCAGGCTGGCGAAGTACAGCACCGTCACGCGCGCCATCAGCCGGCCTTCCCGAAATCGTGGCGGCCGCCGCGCTTGCCCAGCAGCTTCGCCGGCCCCAGCACGAGCGCGTGCGACATCGCCTTGCACATGTCGTAGACGGTCAATGCGGCCACCGTCGCGCCGGTGAGCGCTTCCATCTCCACGCCGGTGCGATGCGTGGTCTTCACCGCGCACTCGATGCGCAGCTCGCGCTCGCCGTGCCAGTCGATGCCGATGCGCACGCCGTCGATCGGCAGCGGGTGGCAGAACGGAATCAGCTCGTGCGTCCGCTTGACCGCCATGGTGCCGGCGATGATCGCAGTTTCGACGATGCCGCCCTTGGCGCTGCGCAGCCCGCTCGCGCGCAGCTGCGTGGCGACGACGGGCGGGAACTTCACCCGGCATTCGGCCACCGCTTCGCGCACGGACACGGCCTTGCCCGACACGTCGACCATCGCCGGGCGCCCGCTGGCGTCGAGGTGGCTGAGTTTGCGTACGGGCTTCGGCTTCATGGTTCCGGAATTTCGGCAATCGTGGTGATTGTAAGTCGTCGCGAGACGCGGACACGATTACCCGCCGACCAGGAACATCTCCACATGCCGCCGCGACGCGCCCGCACGGCCACGCAGTTCGCTGTAGCGGTCGCCGCGCTCCGTCCACAGCCCGGCGACGTGGCCGGCCAGCGCCGCATCTCCATCGCGCAGCCAGGGCCGCAGGTCGGTGCCTTCGGCCGCAAACAGGCAGGTGTACAGGCGGCCATCGGCGGACACGCGCGCGCGGTGGCAGTCGCCGCAGAACGGCGCGCTGATCGAACTGACGAAGCCGACCTCGCCGGCACCGTCGTCGAAGCCGTAGCGCGACGCTACCTCGCCGCGATAGTTGGGGTCGAGCGGGCGCAGCGGCCAGCGCGCGTGGATGCGGTCGCGCAGCTGCGCCGACGGCACGACGCGCGCGGGGTCCCAGCCGTTGCAGGTGCCCACGTCCATGTACTCGATGAAGCGCACGATGTGGCCGCTGCCGCGGAAGCGTTCGACCAGCGGCAGCACCTGGTCGTCGTTGACGCCGCGCTGCACGACGCAGTTGAACTTGATGCGCTCGAACCCGGCCTCCTCCGCCGCGGCGATGCCCGCCAGCACGTCGGACAGCTCGCCGCGGTCGCCAGAGAGGCGGCGGAACAGCGCCGGATCGAGCGCGTCGAGGCTGACGGTGATCCGCCGCAGCCCGGCATCGCGCAGCGCGCGCGCCTGCCTGGCGAGCAGCGCGCCGTTGGTGGTCAGTGCCAGGTCGTCGATGCCGTCGATCGCGGCCAGTCGGGCCACCAGTTCGGGCAGGCGCTTGCGCAGCAGCGGCTCGCCGCCGGTCAGGCGCAGCTTGTGCACGCCCAGCCGCGCGAAGCCGCGCACCAGCGTCTTGATCTCGTCGAACGACAGCCGCGACGCCGCCTCCATGCCGTAATCGTCGGGCACCCGGTCGGCGGGCATGCAATAACCGCAGCGGAAATTGCAGGCCTCGATCACCGACAGGCGCAGGTCGCGCAGCGGCCGGCCGAGGCGGTCGAGCGGCATCGCCGGGGCGTCGAGCACGGCGTTCATGCCGGCAGCCCCTGTTGCGCGGTCGGCTCGGCCAGCGCGACCACTTCGCCCGGCGTGGCAACGCGGTGCCCGCGCGCGGCCAGCGCCTGGCCGTCGGCGACGCCGGCGTAGTGGTAGAGGATGCAGCGTTCGAGCAGTGCGCGCGGGTATTCGCGCTCGAGGTCGTCGATGCCGCTGTGCGAAGGATTGCCGTGCAGCGCGCAGTCGTGCGCGACCAGTTCGCCGGCGTCGGCATGTTTGGCCAGCATCTCCGGGATCGGCCGGGTGTCGCCGCTCCAGACCAGGCTGCCGCGCAGGCGCAGGCCGTAGGTGGTCTCCGGCCAGTGGTGGCGCACCGGGAAGACCTCCAGCCGCACCCCGTCGTGCCAGAAGGCATCGCCCAGCGGCACCAGCTGGAAGGCGTCCCAGAAGTTCGCGCCACCCTCGGCCAGCACGTTCGGGTAGTCGCCGACACGGCGATGGAGCAGCGGCACCACGGTCGCCGGCACGTAGAGTTTCGTCTTGCCCCGGCGCGCCGCGTCGAAGTAATCGGACACGAACAGCCGTTCGAAGCCGGCGACGTGGTCCATGTGCACGTGGGTGACGAACAGCGCGCGCGGCGCTTCGCCGTAGTGCGCCAGGTACGCGGTCAGCCCTTCGGCGCCGCAGTCGATGGCCAGCCACGGCGCGCCGTCGCGCTCGATGGTGGCCATCGGCGATCCCAGCTCCACCGCCGAGGCATTGCCGACGCCGTGGAAACGCAGCGACCAGGCCATCAGTACGCGTCCATCCGGTGCAGGTTCATCCGGTGCAGGTTCATCCAGAGCACGTCCATCAAGGGCAGGTCCATCGGTTCGCATCCATCAGGGCATGCCCATCAGATCCCGCGATCCCAGTGTGCGTCGTAGCCCTTGCGCAGACGGGCGAAGTCCTCTTCCACGTCGGCGACGCTGCGATGCCCCCGCAGCTTGAGCAGCGAGCGTTTCAGTCGCGCCAGGTTGCCCTCGCGCCAGCCGGTGGCGGGAATGCGCAGCGTGCTGCGGTCGAAGTCGATCATCCAGCCTTTTCCGTCCGCGTCGAACAGCAGGTTGTGGGCATTGAGGTCGGCGTGGTCGAGTCCGGCGCGGTGGAAACGCGCCACCAGGCGCCCGGTTTCGTCCCAGGGCGCACTGTGGCCGTCGAGCACGGCCAGATCGGCCAGCGAACGTACGTCGGGCAGGCGTTCCATCAGGATCGCGGCGCGGTAGGTCAGGCCCTCGCGCAGGTAGCTGGCGGCGATCGGCCGCGGCGCCGGCAAGTCCTGCCGGAGCAGTTCGCGCAGCAGCCGGAACTCGGCGAAGCTGCGGGTCTGGTCGGCACCGCGCCACAGGTACCTGTCGCGGCTGATCTTCGCCGGCAGGCCGCCGCGCAGGTAGTGGCGCAGCACGCAGGGGCCGTGCGAGGCGTCGATGTACCAGGCGCCGCCACGGCCGCCGTCGCCCACCGGCTGCGCGCGTTCGCCCCAGCCCCTGGGATCGAACCAGCGCGGATCGGCTTGCCGCAGTTGTGTCCCGTCGAACAGAATCGACCCCACCCCGCGATCCCCGCGGCCGGCGCGGAACGGCGTCAGGCTTTCGGTAGCATCGAACGCGGCCATCCGGCGAGTCTATCAAGCGCATGCCTTCCGATCCCGTTATTCCGGCCCTGTCCGACGCGGCCGTTCATCGCACGATCTGCCTGCTGCGGCTGTCGGCGCTCGGCGATGCCACCCACGTCGTGCCGCTGGTGCGCACGCTGCACCGCGCGTGGCCGGGCGTGGCGCTGACATGGGTGATCGGAAAGGCCGAACACAAGCTGCTGGAAGGACTCGACGGGGTGGAGTTCGTCGTCTACGACAAGAAGACCGGCCTGGCCGGCATGCGCGCGCTGCGCCGGCAGTTCGACGGCCGGCGTTTCGACGCGCTGCTGCAGATGCAGGTGGCCGCGCGCGCCAACCTGCTGTCGGCGTTCGTGCCGGCGACGCGCCGCATCGGCTACGACCGCGCGCGCTCGAAGGACCTGCATGGGCTGTTCGTCAACGAACGCATCCCGGATCGCCCTGGCATCCATGTGCTCGACGCCATCGGCAGCTTCTGCGAACCGCTGGGGCTGAAGCAGGACACGATCAGCTGGGACCTGCCGGTGCCGGACGAAGCCCGCGAATGGGCGCGGGCGCAGTGGCCACAGGACGCCGCCCCGACGCTGCTCATCTCGCCGTGTTCCAGCCACGCGCTGCGCAACTGGCGCGCCGACCGTTACGCCGCCGTGGCCGATCACGCCGCCGCGCGCGGCTGGCGCATCGTGCTGTGCGGCGGCCGCAGCCAGCTCGAGCGCGACACCGCCGACGCAATCATCACGTCAATGCAGGCGCCACCGCTGGACCTGGTCGGCAAGGACACCCTCAAGCAGCTGCCCGCCCTGCTGGAACGCGCCGACCTGGTGATGACCCCCGACTCCGGCCCCATGCACATCGCCAACGCGATGGGGACGAAAGTGCTGGGCCTGCACGCGGCCAGCAACCCGGTCCGCAGCGGCCCGTACTCGGACCGGCGCTACTGCGTGGATCGTTACGACGACGCCGCGCGCAAATACCTCGGCAAGCCGGCAAGCGCGCTGAAATGGGGAACGAAGATCGAACACGACGGGGTGATGGACCTGGTGACCGTTCCCGATGCCGTTTCCGCGTTTGAACGATTCATGGCATCGCGTTGAAGGGGATTCGCGGAGCTCCGGGCTACCCCGGGTTGCTGTGCGCCCACGCGTGTCGTGTATCCACGCCAGCCAGGGGGCATCATGAAACAGGGGACACTCGAAACACCCTCCGGGAAAACACCCGGGAAAGCGTCCAGGAAGGTGTCCGGGAACAGGAGGACATTGCGCATCCTCTTGCTCGTCGCGCTGACGATCACCGTGATGGTGATCTATGGCTGTTCGACCGGCGAGCTGGGGGTCAGTGACAAGCCCCATGCCCTGCTCAAGGACGACGGCCTGAACTTCATCAGCGCCCTGATCGGCGGCTTTGCCCTCACCGGCGCCATCCTGGCGCTGTACCTGAACCAGACCCAGCTCGAAGCCACGCTGGAAGAATTCCGCGAATCCAACCACCTGATCCACTACGCGGAACTGGACCGGCTCTACTTCGACCTGCTCAAGGTTGCGCTGGAACATCCGCACCTGCGCAATCCGGCCAGCATCGGCAACGACGCACTGCGCCGGCAGCAATACGACACGTACGCCTACATGGTGTGGAACTTCATCGAAACCGTGATCGATCGCGTGGAGATGGAGAAAGCCATCGCCTGCCGGGGCAACCCGGCATCCGGTTCGTCCACTGCTCCGTCGCCATCCGAACAGCGCAGCGCGGGCATGGTCCAATCGCTTGCAACGAGTCCGGCGCCGAAAACTACGCAAGCCCAGGATGCGGGCGCCACCGGCGAAAAGAGCGCCGACGACACCTGCGGACTCAAGTTGCAGGCAACCTGGCAAGCAGCGATCAGAGCAGAAGTCGGCATTCACGGTGCATGGCTGACGGAAAGCAAGGCCGCCCTGTTCAAGGACAACTTTTCGGCCCTCGTGAAGGATTACTGTCGTCCGGTAACGGCTCGCAACCCGGCTTAGCGGCCGACCACAGGCGATACTGTGCACACCTCCTGAAACAGGATCCCGCCATGGCAGCCTGGTTCACCGTCGTCGCGCCGTTCCTGCCCGACATCATCCAGATGGCCAAGCCGATGTTCACGCGCGACAAGGGCGCGGACAAGATCCCGCAGCAGATCAAGGAACTGCAGGATGCGGTGACGCTGAACGCCGCTGCGGTCAAGCAGCTGGCCGGCGAAATGCAGCGCACCCTGGCGTCGCTGCAACAGGGCGCGACCCAGCTGGAAACCACCCTGGCGGCGCTGCAGCAGCGCAACGGCGCGCTTGAACGCGAGCTGCGGCGCGCGAACCGGCTCTCGCTGGTCGCGGCGACCGCCGCGGTGCTGGCGTTCGCGCTGTCGGCCTATGCACTGGCGGGCTGAGGCCGGCCTGTCACAACCGCGCCCGGCGGGACTCAGGGGGCGGGTTCAGCCCAGCCGCCGCCTGTTTCAGGCCGCGCCGCCGGCCCCGTAGTCCTCGTACGATTTCTCTTCGACGTAGCTCGAGCCCAGCGCAAGGTTGATCTCCTTCTTGATCCGCGCGCGGGTGTCGTTCTCGACATAGACGCTGCGGGCCAGGCGGATGAACTCCGCGTCGAAGGCCTGCGCCTTTTCCTTGATGCGGATGTCGTCCTCGATCACCCAAAGGCGCTCGTTGACCGCCTTCAGGTCGGCGCGCATGCGGGCGATATCGTGGCTGGCCGCCGGGTGCGCCATCCAGGTCTTCTCCAAGGCGTCGAGCTCGTTGCGGACGTTGGCCAGCTTGGCCGGATCGCTCATGCGCTCGGACTTGATCTGCAGGATGGCGATCTTGTCGAGCAGCTCGCCAAACGACACGGGGACGGAAATCTCGGACATGGGCCCTTCACGACTGGGGGAACGACGCCCAGTGTACCGTCCTCGCCTTGTCCGCCACCGCGGCGGCCCGTATCATTGCGCCCCCGGTGGCTGCCCCGTCGCCGGGAAAGTTCCGGAGAGGTGGCAGAGCGGTTGAATGTACCTGACTCGAAATCAGGCAGGCGTTTATAGCGCCTCGGGGGTTCGAATCCCCCCCTCTCCGCCAGATACGCACAGCGCCCCGAAAGGGGCGTTTTGCGTATCTGGCAGAGAAGAGCTGGATGGGAGCCCGTCGGGTTCGGCAGATTCGCCTGGGACGAATCCGGACAGCCGCAGGGTGGTCCCGCAGGCGCGCTACGCCGGATGGGTGAGGCCCGGGGATGGGGCGGACACTCCCCTGTCCGCCGGATCATGCAAAGGCCTTCACGCGGAAGATCTCGATGCCGACGCCAGGATTTCGGCACGCCCGTCGACACCTGCCGCGACGCCGAATGCTCCCCCGACCGAGGATTTTTCGCATGCCTCGCAAATCGAAACGGGAAGTTCGGCACTGTACCCTTCCATCCCATCGGACAGGGCTCCGCCTCTACGCCAGCATCATGCATTTTTCCCTACTTTGTCCCTGGTGCGCCCGTCGTCGTCCTGTTCAGCCTCATCTCCGCGTTGTCCGGGACGAGAAGATCCCCGCCCACCGCCGCCCGCAGAGCTGCCCATGATCGAGTTCGGACACCTGACCCACGTCGGCTTGCGGCGCGAGCTGAACGAGGACACGTACTACGGCGACAGCGAACTGGGCCTGTGGCTGGTGGCGGACGGCATGGGGGGTCACGAGTACGGCGAAGTCGCCAGCGCACTGGCGCGCGAGGCGATCGTGCGCGAGATCCGCCAGGGCACGCCGCTGCCGCAGGCGATCCGGATCGCCGACGAGGAGATCATCCGCGCCTCGCGCAAGCGCAGCGACTCGCTGCCGATGGGCACTACCGTGGTCGCCGTGCGCATCGAGGGCAACCATTTCGAAGTGGCCTGGGTCGGCGACAGCCGCGTCTACCTGTGGCACGAGCGCAAGCTGGCGCAGCTGTCGCAGGACCACAGCTACGTGCAGGAACTGATCTCGCAGGGCACGATCACCGTCGACCAGGCGCGCACCCATCCACACCGCAACGTCGTGACCCAGGCGCTGGGGGTGACCGATCCGCAGAACCTCAACGTCGAGACCCTCTCGGGCGACCTGCTGCCGGGCATGCAACTGCTGTTGTGCAGTGACGGGCTCACCGAGGAAGTCGACGACAACGGCATCTCGCAGGTGCTGGCGCATACCGAATGCAGCGCGCAGGAGTGCGTCGACGGGCTGGTGGCGGCGGCGCTCGACGGCGGTGGTTCGGACAACGTGACCGTGGTGCTGGTCCGCCGGCACTGATTCACCCGCCGGAGCGCCCCATGGGCGCCATGCATGGCCTGGGAAAGCCGATCGCGCCCGTGGGGCGCTCCTACAGGTCCCAGATCGCGCTGCCGGCCTTCTTGCGGATCGTCTCCAGGCGCGCCACGTGCGCGGCCATGTCGGCTTCGTCGACCACGACCTTCGGTCGCGGCCCGAGTGCGGCCGCATCCAGCAGCACGGTGCTCCTGCGCGTCTCGCGGGTTTCCACGCTGTCGAAGCCGATCTCGCTCTGGCCCGCGGTCAGCGCCAGGTAGGCCTCGGCCAGCAGCTGCGCGTCGAGCAGTGCGCCGTGCAGCTGGCGATGCGAATTGTCCACGCCCAGCCGCCGGCACAGCGCATCGAGCGAGTTGCGCTGGCCCGGGTAGCGCTGGCGCGCCAGTTCGAGCGAATCGAGCACCTGCGCGCGGTCGCGGATGCGACCGTAATGGTCGCCCAGGCGCGACAACTCATGGTCGAGGAAGCCGACGTCGAACGCGGCGTTGTGGATCACCAGCTCGGCGCCTTCGATGAAGGCCAGGAACTCGTCGGCCACTGCGGCGAACTTCGGCTTGTCGGCGAGGAATTCCAGCGTGAGTCCGGTAACTTCCTGCGCGCCGGGCTCGAACTCGCGCTCCGGGTGGATGTACTGGTGGTAGGTGCGCCCGGTCGGGCGGCGTTCGACCAGCTCCACGCAGCCGATCTCGACGACGCGGTTGCCCTTCTTCCATTCCAGGCCGGTGGTTTCGGTATCGAGGACAATCTGGCGCATGGGCGGGAAACGGGATCCTGGAGTCGAAGGGGCTACAGCGCGGTATTCGCGACGGCCTTGAGCTTGATGGCCTCGTCGCGGGCGAGCACGTCGACGCGCTCGTTGTCGGGATCGCCGGAATGACCCTTCACCCAGCGCCAGTCGATGCGATGCCGCGCGGTGGCCGCATGCAGGCGTTCCCACAGGTCGCGGTTCTTGACCGGGTCGCCGCCGGCGGTCTTCCAGTTGCGGCGCAGCCAGTTGGGCATCCACTCGGTGATGCCCTGGCGCACGTACTGCGAATCGGTGTGCAGGACCACGACGCAAGGCTCGGTGAGCGTTTCCAGCGCCATGATCGCGGCCATCAGTTCCATGCGGTTGTTGGTGGTCGGCGCTTCGCCGCCGACCAACTCGCGTTCGCGCGCGCCGTAGCGCAGCAGCGCGGCCCAGCCGCCGGGACCGGGATTGCCCAGGCAGGCCCCGTCGGTGTGGATCTCGACATGCTTCATGCAGCGGGGATTCCTTCGGGCATCGGCAGCCGTTGGCGCTGGCGCACCGGGGTCAGCGGCCAGGCGCGCTTCTCGGCGCGGATCGCGTAGGCCGCGCGCATGCCCGGCCCGTCCTGCGGCTCGTGCGCGACGCGGACCTGCCAGCGCGGGCCGAGGCCCCGCGATACCGGCTCCGGCGCAAGCCCGGCCTCGCGCATCCGGCGGCGCCAGGTCAGCGGCTCGGAGGCGCCCAGGCCGGCGCCGCGCCAGTGCCAGCGGTAAGGCGCCAGGGGGTTGAGTGCGAATACCCACAGCCGCCCGCCCGGCGCGAGCACGCGGGCGCATTCGGCGAACAGGCCGCGCCCGGCGCGCCCGCGCGCGGCCACGTGCTGGAGCACGACCACGCCGATCGACTCGCTGGCCAGTGGCAGCGGCAGGCCGCAATGCGCATCGCCGGACCAGCCGTCGCCGGATGCGACCAGGTGCAGGCCGTCACCGTCGACCCGGGTCACCTGTTCGATCGGGCCCAGCCACAGCCACGGCAGCGCCGGCCGCTCGGCCAGGGCCCGCAGGACGGCGGGGCGCTCGCTCTCGAGCAGCGCCAAGCCTGCATCGGTGCCGAACCAGGCGCGCGGGTTGTCGGGTTGACCGTTGGCAGAAAGGGGGGGCATGGTCGCCATTCTAACGGCCCCGGGAACCGCGCCCGATGCACCTGCTGCCGCTGCCCGCGTTCGAAGACAACTACATCTGGACGCTGCGCGACGACGCCGGGCGTGCCCTGGTCGTCGATCCCGGCGAGGCCGGGCCGGTGCTGTGCGCCGCCGCCGACGGCCTGCTGCCGGTGGGGATCCTGCTGACCCACCACCACCACGACCACATCGGTGGCGTGGGTGAACTGCTCGAACGCTGGCCGGACCTGCCGGTGATCGCCCCCGACGACGAACGGATCGCCATTGCCACCCGGCGGACCGGTGACGGCGACCGGGTCGAGGTCGCCGGCTGGGGCTTCGACACCCTCGCCGTACCCGGCCATACCGTGAGCCATATCGCATTCCACGGCCACGGCCTCTTGTTTTGTGGCGACACGCTGTTCAGTCTCGGTTGCGGGCGGATGTTCGAGGGTACCCCGGCGCAGATGCTGGACTCGCTCGAACGGCTGGCCGCACTGCCCGGCGACACCCGCGTCTGCTGCGGTCACGAATACACGCTGTCCAACGCCGCCTTCGCGCGCGTGGTCGAACCCGACAACCCGGCGCTCATGCGCCGTATCGAGGAAGCCCAGGCGATGCGCCAATCCGGTCGTCCCACCCTGCCCAGTTCCGTCGCCGCCGAACGCGAGGCCAATCCGTTCCTGCGCATCGACGTGCCCGCCGTGCGCGCGGCGATCGTCGGCCAGACCGGCCACCCGATCCGCAGCCGGGTCGATGCCTTCGCCGCGCTGCGGCGCTGGAAGGACGGATTCCGCGCATGACCCGGCTCGCAGCCTGGCCGCTCGCGGCCGCGCTGTCGGGCGTGCTCGCGCTGGGAGTCGCCCCCGCTGCTGGGCAGGAGGTCAAGGAACCGGCAGCGTCCGCGACGCCATCCGCCGCGCCCGCTGCGCCCGCCGCGACCCGCAATGGCCGCGAGATCTACGCCCGCTTCCGCGAGGGCCTTGCCGACCCGTCCTGCGGGCCGGAGACCAGCGAACGCTGGCAACGGCATTTCGCCGCGGCCCCGAAGCGCCTGGCAGCGCGCGACGACGACGCGCTGCCGTTGTTCGGCTACGTGGTCGACGCCCTGCGCCAGGCCAACCTGCCGACCGAGTACGCGTTGATCCCGTTCGTCGAGAGCGGCTACAAGCCCGGCGCCCGCAGCGGCTCGGGGCCGGCGGGGCTCTGGCAGTTCATCGCCCTGACCGCACGCAACCACAAGATCCCGATGCGCGCCGGCTATGACGGCCGCCTGTCGCCGGTCGAATCAACCCAGGCCGCGGTGCGCTACCTCAAGACCCTGCACGGCATGTTCGCCGGCGACTGGCGCCTGGCGGTGATGGCCTACAACGCCGGCGAATACCGCGTGTTCGGCGCACTCAAGCACAGCGGCCAGCGTGCGATGGACGCCGACCCCGAAAAACTGGTGGGGCTGTCCGGCATCACCAGGGCCTACGTGCGCAAGCTGCATGCGCTGTCCTGCGTGCTGGACCAGGCCGACGACCGGGAAGAATGGCTGCGTGCCCTCGACCGGCCCGTGGCAATCCTGGCGCCAAGATCGCTGCCTTCCGGGGCGACCAGCCTCGACGCCTGGGCACGACGCCACGACCTCGACCCATCCAGGATCGAGCGCATCAACCCGGCCTTCGCGGGTGGCCGGATCGCCGCGGGCAAGCATCCGATGCAGGTGCTCGCGCCGATCGCGTCGACTCGCCCGTCGACTGCCCGGCCTTCGACGACGCTCCCGGCAACGCCCGGCCCCCCCGTCACCACGCTCGCCGATGCCTCCGACGCTGTCGTCATCGATCCGCCGACAGCCACGGCGAGCCGCGACGCGAAAGTCGAAACACCCTCCACGCCGGCATCCCGCACGCACACCGTGCAGCCTGGCGACTCGGTCTGGCGCCTGGCCAAGCGCTACGGCGTGAGCCGCGCCGACTTGCTCGAACGCAACGGCCTGTCCGCCGACGACACGCTGCGGCCGGGCATGGTGCTGGAGATCGACGCGCCGGCCGCCGCCGCGCCCGCTCCCGATGCGCTGTCGGCCATGCCAGAATAGAGCCATAGCTCAAACAGCGAGAACACCATGGGTTTCCTGCAAGGCAAACGCGCCCTGGTCACGGGCATCGCCAGCCAGCGCTCGATCGCCACCGGCATCGCCGAGGCGATGCACCGCCAGGGTGCCGAACTGGCCCTGACCTACCAGACCGACAAGCTGCGTTCGCGCGTGGAAGACGCGGCGAAGGAATATGGCTCCAACATCGTGCTGCCGCTGGACGTGGCCTCCGACGAGCAGATCGAGGCCTGCTTCGCCGAACTGGGCAAGCACTGGAGCGACGGTTTCGACATCCTCGTCCACTGCATTGCCTATGCGCCGCGCGAAGCGATCGGCGGCGGCTTCCTCGATGGCCTGACCCGTGAGAACTTCGCCATCGCGCAGGACATTTCGGCCTACTCGCTGGCGGCGCTGGCCAAGGCCGCACGGCCGATGATGCAGGGCCGCAACGGCGCGATCCTGACCCTGAGCTACCTCGGCTCGGTGCGCGCGCTGCAGAACTACAACGTCATGGGCGTGGCCAAGGCCAGCCTCGAGTCCACGGTGCGCTACCTGGCGCTCAACCTCGGCCCGGAAGGCACCCGCGTCAACGCGATTTCCGCCGGACCCATCAAGACCTTGGCCGCCTCGGGCGTGGGCAATTTCCGCAAGATGCTCAGCACGTTCGAAGCCACCGCGCCGCTGCGCCGCAACGTCACCATCGAGGACGTCGGCAACGCCGCCGCCTTCCTGTGCTCGGACCTGGCGGCCGGCATCACCGGCGAGGTGACCTACGTCGACGCCGGTTTCAGCGTCGTGGGCATGGCCGGGATCGATTGAACCCGCCGACGGTCGGCACGACCCGCCTGGCCGGCCGCACGGCCAGACACGAAAAAGCCCGGCGATGCCGGGCTTTTTCATTGCCGCGCGAAGCTGGTCAGAGCCGCGATTCGGCGACCGTGATCTTCATCTTCTTGCGCAGCGACTTGAGCATGCCTGCGGCATCCTCGTTGCCCGCGAGCTGGGCCAGCTGCTGCTGCAGCGCCGTGCGCTCCTGCTCCGACGCTTCCTTCGGATCGCCCGGCGTGACCTTGGTCACCGCGAACACCACCGCGCCACCGTTGTCCAGCATCACCGCGCCGGGAGACACCTTGCCTGCCGCCGGCACCGGCACTTCGAAATAGGCCTCGGTTGCCGCCGGATCCGGTACCGGAACGCCGCGCGGCACGTTGGGCACGTCCTGCGCGGACAGGCCCAGGGTCGCTGCCATCGCCGACAGCGTCTCGCCACCCTTGAGCCGGGCCACCATCGCATCGGCCGCCGTCTGCGTCGCCTTGCGCATGCGGTCGCCGCGGATCTCGGCAACAACCCTGTCCTTCACCTCGGCCAGGGCCAATGCGCGCTCCGGCGTGTGCTGGGTGACGCGGATCACCACGCTGTGGCCCGGCGCGATCTCGATCGGATCGCTCACCGTGCCGTCCTGCACCAGCGATTCGGAGAACGCCGCGCGGACGACCGCAGGGTTGGCCGCGATCCCGGTGCCCTGCCCGCGCGCGAACGGCCCGAGCTTCTGCACCGGCAGGTCCACCGCACGCGCAGCGGGTGCGAGCGCGCTGGGGTTCTTCAGGACCTGGTCGACCAGCTTGCCGGTCACTTCGTTGAAGGCGCGCTCGCGGTCGACATCACCCTGTTCACTCGCAAGCTGGGCGCGCGCGTCCTCGAACGAGGTCTGCTTGCCGCTCCTGACCTCGCGCAGCTTGATCACGTGCCAGCCGAAGTCGGTCTTGACCGGTTCGCTCACGTCGCCGGCCTGCATCGCGAACAGCGCGTCCTCGAACGGCTTGACCATGCCGCCGTCGTGCGCGACCCAGCCCAGGTCGCCGCCGCTGTCCTTCGAGCCGGTGTCATCGGAGTCGGCGCGGGCGAGCGCGGCGAAATCCGCACCCGGCTTGCGCGCTTCCGCGGCAATCCTGGCGGCCTTTTCCTCGGCCGCCTTCTGCGCCTTGGCATCCGCATCCGGGGCGACGCTGACCAGGATATGCGAGGCAAGCCGCTGCTCGGGATCGACGAAGCGCGCCTTCTCCTGCTCGTAGCGCGCGCGCAGCGCGGCCTCGTCGGCCACGGCCGGCGCGGGCAGCGTGGCCGAGTCGATGTCCACGTACTCGATCGACACGGTTTCCGGCGCGCGATACTCGGCCTTGTGGGCGTCGTACCAGCGCCTGGCCTCGTCATCGGTGACCGGCGCGGTGTCCTCGACCGGCGGCGGCAACACCACGAACGACACGTCCCGGCGCTCGCCGATCAGCTTCATCAGGCGATCCATCTGCGACTGGGTGACGAACGCGGACGCTGCCACCTGGCTGGGCACCAGCGACTGCTGCAGGCCCTCGCGGATCTGCTGCTCGAAGCCGCGCGGCGACATCGCCGGCACCTGCGACGCCAGCGCAAGCTGGTAGCGCTGCGGATCGAACTTGCCGTCGACCTGGAACGCGGGAATCGACTGGATCACGTCGCGCACCTGCGCATCGCTCACCGCGATGCCGGCGCGCTTGGCCGACATGCGCATCACCAGTTGATCGACCAGCCCGTCGAGCACCTTGCGCTTGTTGTCGATGCTCTCGAAGGCGCGCGGGTCGAAGTTGTCGCCCTGCGCCTGGCGCTGCTGCTGGCGCGCCTGCTCGAACGCGTCGCGGAATTCGTTCTGGTCGATCTCGTCACGCTGCCACAGCATCGTCGCCGGCCACCAGGATGGCGCGGACTGCCACCACTTCGGCGGCGCCTCGACCTTCGCCGCAAACGTCTGGTTGCTCTGGAACAGGTACTGCTCCATGCCGAAGAAGGCAAACGGAATGCACAGCAGGCCAAGGATCACCATGGCGATCCAGCCCGAGGTTTTTTCGCGGAGTTTCTGCAGCATGGGTCGGCAATGTCGGGACGAAGCGGGCCAGTTTACCTGCAATGCGTCCGAGCGGCCTCACCGGGCGCGGCGGCACAAAAAAAGAGAGCACCGTTTCCGGTGCCCTCTTCGGATGATTGGCGGAGTGGACGGGACTCGAACCCGCGACCTCCGGCGTGACAGGCCAGCATTCTAACCAACTGAACTACCACTCCGCTTTTCTTGAACTTCGCGCCTCGCCCGACTGGTGGGTGCTGAGGGTTTCGAACCCCCGACCCTCTCCGTGTAAAGGAGACGCTCTACCGCTGAGCTAAGCACCCGGTGCCTGGCTTGGCCGGGACAACTCACCCGGCCGGCGGGCTGATCAGTTTACGGCATCCTTGAGCGCCTTGCCAGCCTTGAATGCAGGATTTTTTGCAGCGGCGATCTGGATCTCCTCGCCGGTGCGCGGATTGCGGCCGGTGCGGGCGGCGCGCTCGCGCACGTCGAAGGTACCGAAGCCGATCAGGTTGACGCTCTCGCCCGCCTTCAGCGCGCCGGTGATCGAGCCGACCACGGCATCGACCGCGCGACCGGCATCAGCCTTGGACAGGCCGGAATGGGCGGCGACGGCTTCGATCAAATCGTTCTTGTTCATTGGACTGGAAACTCCCTGTGCGGACGCTCGCCCGCTCGATGGTGGTGGCCGGGTTGTCCTGCGCATTTCGCAGGCCTGCCCGGCCTTCTTGACCCGATGCACGTACGTTTACTGCTTCGTGGTTGTCGCCGTTATACCAGTGGGGTATGGGGGGCGCAATACGAAAAAACCGCGGAAAACGCCGGGCTTCCGTGCATTTTCAGGGCAAACCGGAAAACGTCAATGCTTGACATCCAGCGGCGCGGAAGGCTTGTCCGATTCACGCCGGACCTCTTCCACGCCCTTGGCGACGACCCGGGGCGCGAGCGGCCGTTCGAGCGCCAGGTCGAGCACCTCGTCGATCCATTTCACCGGCACGATCTTCAGCGCATCGGTGACGTTCTTCGGGATGTCGGCCAGGTCCTTGCGGTTCTCGTCCGGGATGATCACGGTGCGGATGCCGCCGCGCAGCGCGGCGAGCAGCTTTTCCTTCAGCCCGCCGATCGCGGTGATCTTGCCGCGCAGCGTGATCTCGCCGGTCATCGCCACGTCCGCGCGCACCGGGATCTTGGTCAGCGTCGAGACCAGCGACGTCGCCATCGCGGCGCCTGCGCTGGGGCCGTCCTTGGGCGTGGCGCCGTCGGGCACGTGCACGTGCACGTCGAGCTTCTGCAGGAAGTCGAGCTCGATGCCGAGCCGGTCGGTGCGCGCGCGCACCACCGACAGCGCCGCCGAAGCCGATTCCTTCATCACGTCGCCGAGCTGGCCGGTCAGGATCAGGTTGCCCTTGCCCGGCACCAGCGTCGATTCGATCTGCAGCAGGTCGCCGCCGACCTCGGTCCAGGCCAGGCCGGTGACCAGGCCGATCTCGTTGTCCTGCTCTGCGCGGCCGAAGTCGAAGCGCTGCACGCCCAGGTACTTCTCCAGGTTCTTCGAGGTGACGCCCAGCGCGCGCGGCTTCCGCTTGCGCGCCGTGGCGGGCACCGGGCCGCGCAGCGCGATCTCCTTGACCACCTTGCGGCAGATCTTGGCGATCTCGCGCTCCAGGTTGCGCACGCCGGACTCGCGCGTGTAGTAGCGCACGATGTCCTGGATCGCGTCCTCGGCGATCTTCAGCTCGCCGTCGCGCAGGCCGTTGGCCTTCATCTGCTTGGGCACGAGGTAGCGCATGGCGATGTTGATCTTCTCGTCCTCGGTGTACCCGGGGATGCGGATGACCTCCATGCGGTCGAGCAGCGGCCCGGGGATGTTGAGCGAGTTGGACGTCGCCACGAACATCACCTCGGACAGGTCGAGGTCGACTTCGAGGTAGTGGTCGTTGAAGGAATTGTTCTGCTCGGGATCGAGCACCTCGAGCAGCGCCGACGACGGGTCGCCGCGGAAGTCCATCGACATCTTGTCGATCTCGTCGAGCATGAACAGCGGGTTCTTCGTGCCGACCTTGTTGAGGTTCTGCACGATGCGGCCCGGCATCGAGCCGACGTAGGTGCGGCGGTGGCCGCGGATCTCGGCCTCGTCGCGGACGCCGCCCAGGCTCATGCGCACGAACTTGCGGTTGGTCGCCTTGGCGATCGACTGCCCGAGCGAGGTCTTGCCCACGCCGGGCGGGCCGACCAGGCACAGGATCGCGCCCTTCATGTTCTTCACCCGGGTCTGCACCGCGAGGTATTCGAGGATGCGCTCCTTGACCTTCTCCAGGCCGTAGTGGTCGGCGTCGAGCACTTCCTGCGCGGCGGCCAGGTCCTTGCGCACCTTGCTGCGCTTCTTCCACGGCACGCCGAGCAGCCACTCCAGGTAGTTGCGCACCACCGCGGCCTCGGCCGACATCGGCGACATCTGCTTGAGCTTGTTGAACTCGTTCTTCGCCTTCGCCTCGACCGCCTTCGGCATGCCCGCCGCAGCGATCTTGCGCGCGATCTCCTCGATGTCGTTGGGCGCGTCGTCGATCTCGCCGAGCTCCTTCTGGATCGCCTTCATCTGCTCGTTGAGGTAGTACTCGCGCTGGCTCTTCTCCATCTGCGACTTGACCCGGCCGCGGATGCGCTTCTCCATCTGCTGCACGTCGATCTCGCCATCGACGAAGCCGACCAGCAGCTCGAGCCGGTTGGCGATGTCGATGGTGTCGAGCAGGCGCTGCTTGTCGGCCAGGCGCACGCCCAGGTGCGCGGCAATGGTGTCGGCCAGGCGGCCAGGCTCGTCGATGCCCGACAGCGTCTGCAGCAGTTCCGGCGGCAGCTTGCGATTGGTCTTGACGTACTGTTCGAACAGGCTCATCAGCGAACGCGCGACGGCCTCGACCTCGCGCGGATCGCGCGCCGCCGTCGATTCCACCACGACGCCGCGCCCGGCCAGGCAACCGTCGTGTTCGCCGACTTCATCGACGCGCGCGCGCGCCACGCCCTCGACCAGCACCTTGATCGTGCCGTCGGGAAGCTTGAGCAGCTGCAGCACCTGCGCCAGCGTGCCCATCTCGTACAGGTCGCCAGCATCGGGATCGTCGGTCTCGGCGGACTTCTGCGCGACCAGCAGGATGCGCTTGTCGGACTCCATCGCCAGGTCCAGCGCGCGGATCGACTTGTCGCGGCCCACGAACAGCGGGATCACCATGTGCGGGAACACGACCACGTCGCGCAGCGGCAGCACCGGCAGTTGCAGGGTTTCGTGGTCGGAGAGGTCAGGCATGGGGGCTCCAGATGAATATGAATTGCGGCCCGTCGGGCCGCCACGGTCGAGTTATGGGGCTGGCGCCGGAACGTTGCAAGCACCGACGCGACTCCGGCCTCGTGAGCCCTGAATAATTGCCAATAAATCAACAGGTTACATTGGTCGCGAATGTAGTTCGGCGCAACTGCCAGCGAAGCCGCATGCGAGGCGACGAGCAGGCGGTCGATGACACCCGTGGCATCGCCGCCAATGCTGGGGGCGCGCGACGGCAGGCGACCAGGTTGCCCTGTCGGTCCAGGTGGTTTGAGGGCGTGCTCCCATGCCGGAGCCGGCCAGCATGTTTCCATGCTGCCGGCGACGTCTCTCGACAGGTCCGGGTTTTCAGCCACCATGCGTTCCGTGCATGACCGGCGGCGCGGCGCCGCCGGCTCGATTCCGTCCGGTTACTCGGCCGCGGCCACCTTCGGCGCCGGCGTCGGGGTCTGGTAGATCAGGTACGGGTCGGACTTGTGCTCGATCACCGATTCGTCGACGACCACCTTGCTGACGTTCTCCTGCGACGGCAGGTCGTACATCGTGTCCAGCAGCACCGACTCGACGATGGTGCGCAGGCCGCGCGCGCCGGTCTTGCGCTTGAGCGCCTTGCGGGCGATCGCGGAGAGTGCATCCTGGCGGAACTCGAGCTCCACGCCTTCCATGTCGAACAGCTTCTTGAACTGCTTGGTGATGGCGTTCTTCGGTTCGGTCAGGATCTTCACCAGCGCCGCTTCGTCGAGTTCCTCGAGCGTGGCAACCACCGGCAGGCGGCCGACGAACTCGGGGATCAGGCCGAACTTGATCAGGTCCTCGGGCTCGACGTCGGCCAGCACCTTGCCGACTTCGAGCTTGCGTTCGGCGCTCTTGAGCTTGGCGCCAAAACCAATGCCGCTGGCATCGGTGCTGCGCTGCTGGATGATCTTGTCGAGGCCTGCGAACGCGCCGCCGACGATGAACAGGATGTTGCGGGTATCGACCTGCAGGAATTCCTGCTGCGGATGCTTGCGCCCGCCCTGCGGCGGCACGCTGGCGACGGTGCCCTCGATCAGCTTGAGCAGCGCCTGCTGCACGCCTTCGCCGGACACGTCGCGGGTGATCGACGGGTTCTCGCTCTTGCGCGAGATCTTGTCGATCTCGTCGATGTAGACGATGCCCTGCTGCGCCTTGTCGACGTCGTAGTCGCACTTCTGCAGCAGCTTCTGGATGATGTTCTCCACGTCCTCGCCGACGTAGCCGGCTTCGGTCAGCGTGGTGGCGTCGGCCATGGTGAACGGCACGTTGAGCATCCGCGCCAGGGTCTCGGCCAGCAGCGTCTTGCCGGAGCCCGTGGGCCCGACCAGCAGGATGTTGGACTTGGCCAGTTCGACGTCGTCGTTCTTCTGCCGGCTCTCGATGCGCTTGTAATGGTTGTACACGGCGACCGCAAGCGTGCGCTTGGCGCGGGCCTGGCCGATCACGTACTGGTCGAGGACTTCCAGGATTTCCTTCGGCTTGGGCAGCGAGCTGCGGGCCGACTGCGCCTTCTCCTCGAGCTCCTCGCGGATGATGTCGTTGCACAGCTCGACGCATTCGTCGCAGATGAACACGCTCGGGCCCGCAATCAGCTTGCGCACCTCGTGCTGGCTCTTCCCGCAAAACGAGCAATACAGGATCTTGCTGCTGTCGCCGGAACGGCCTTGTCGGTCTTCGGTCATGCCCTTGGTCGATCTTTGCGGATTACGGTTCGAGAATAGCATAGCGTCCGCTCCCGCAAACGCGGGGGCGGACTGCCGAATGCCTCAATGAAATCAGCTGGTTACGCTGGCTGGATGGACTCGTCCGGGCGCCGCTCCAGGACCTCGTCGACCAGCCCGTACTCGCGGGCGGCCTCGGCGCTCTTGAAGTTGTCGCGCTCGGTGTCGTTGGCGATGGTCTCGAACGACTGCCCGGTGTGGCGGGCGAGGATCTCGTTCAGGCGCTGGCGCAGGGTCAGGATTTCGCGCGCCTGGATCTCGATATCGGTCGCCTGGCCCTGCGAGCCGCCGGACGGCTGGTGGATCATCACCCGCGAGTTCGGCAGCGCGTAGCGCTTGCCCTTGGCGCCCGATGCCAGCAGCAGCGCGCCCATGCTCGCCGCCTGGCCGATGCAGATCGTGCTCACGTCGGGCTTGATGAACTGCATGGTGTCGTAGATCGACATGCCGGCCGTGACCACGCCGCCGGGCGAGTTGATGTACAGGCTGATGTCCTTTTCGGGGTTCTCCGCCTCGAGGAACAGCATCTGCGCCACGATCACGTTGGCCATGTGGTCGTCGATGGCGCCGACGAGGAAGATCACGCGCTCCTTGAGCAGGCGCGAATAGATGTCGTAGGCGCGTTCGCCACGGCTGGTCTGTTCGACCACCATGGGGACGAGGTTCAGGGCTTTGGTTTCGTGGCTCACTGGGTTCAGCTCCCGATCGCTTCCTGGAAAGTCATGGCCTGCTCGGTATGCTGGGCGCGCTCGGCGATCCAGTCGATCACCTGCTCTTCCATCACCCGGTTCTGCAGTCCCGACATGAGTTGGGGATCGTTGCGGTACAACTCAACGACCTGGTCGGGCTCCTCGTAGGTGGAGGCGATCAGGCGCAGCGTCTCGTTCAGGCGCTTGGGATCGAGGCGCAGCTCGTTGCGGCGGGCGACCTCGCCCACCACCAGGCCGACCAGCACGCGCTTGCGGGCGGCGTCCATGAAGCCTTCGTGGGCATCGGCCGGCACCTCGGCCTGCTGGCCCTGCCGGCGTGCCTGCTCGACCGCCTGCTGGAGCATCGCGCGGGCTTCGTTCTCGACCAGCTTCGGCGGCATCTCGACCTCGCCGTACGCGGACACCAGCTCATCGCCGACGGCGCGGCGCAGGCGGTTCATCAGCGCGCCCTTGAGCTCGCGCTCGAGGTTGGTGCGGATGTCTGCCCGGAACTGGTCAAGTTCGCCGCTCTTGACGCCGAAGCTGCGGATGAAGGCCGCATCGGCTTCCGGCAGCACCTGCTCGGAGACCTGCTCGATCTTCACGTGCACCTGCGCGGACTTGCCGGCCAGCTGCGCCACGCGCCAGTCCGCCGGGAAGGTGACGTCGACGGTCTTCTCGTCGCCCTTGGCCATGCCGACCAGCGCGTTCTCGATCTCCGGGAACATGCCGCCGGTGCCGATCACCGTCACGCCGCGCTCGGCGCCTTCGGCCGGCAGGCGCTCGTCGCCGACCTGCGACCAGGTCTCCACGTCGACGGCGTCACCGGCCTGGGCCGGGCGTGTCACCGCGGTCCAGCTGCGGCGCTGCATGCGCAGGTTCTCGATCATCCGGTCGATGTCGGCCTCGGTCACCTCGGACGTATGGCGGGTGACGTTGAGCTTCGACACGTCGATCTCGCCGAAGTCCGGCACCACTTCGAACGTGGCCACGTAGGCCAGTTCCCTGTCGCCGCCGTCCTCGCTGCGTTCGATCTTCGGGCTGCCGGCCAGGCGCAGCGCGTTGTCGCGCACGGCCTCGTCGAAGCCTTCGCGGAGCAGGCCATCCAAGACTTCGTCGCGCACCTGCTGGCCGAAGCGCTGCTCGATGACCCTGGCCGGCACCTTGCCGGGACGGAAACCCTTGATGCGGGCGGTGCGCGCGATTTCGCGCAGGCGACCGCCCACCTGGTCCTCGAGTCGCTCCGCCGGCAGGCGGAACGTCATGCGGCGTTCGAGATTGCCCACGGATTCGACCGACACACGTGCATCTACAGCTGGCATACCCACTCCTGCGATCCGCGAGGCCTTCGCGGGGTGATGTTGGAATTGATGTTGGAACCCGGACGCCGGGCGGCGGAAGGCGCTTAATGCGCCGGCCGGACGGCGGAACGCGCTAGTTTCGCTGATTCCGGCCCGGGCCGCCAGCCGGAATCGCGCACGCGCGTTGACAGCGGATCGCGCGCTCCGGACAATGGCCGGCCTTCCGCGGACGTGGTATTGCCGGGGAGCCCGAACCAACCGTGCGGCACCGGCGGGGTATAGCGCAGTCTGGTAGCGCGCCTGCTTTGGGAGCAGGATGTCGGGGGTTCGAATCCCTCTACCCCGACCATCCGCCGACTGGATCTTTCCGGCCCGCTATCATGCGCCCAGGCGCCCGTAGCTCAACCGGATAGAGCACCGGCCTTCTAAGCCGGTGGTTGCAGGTTCGAGTCCTGCCGGGCGCGCCAGGAAGCAGGTTCCACCGGTGCCGGTCGCGCGGGCATCGTCGGAAAGCCCAGGCGGGTTCTCCGGAAGCGTTCCAATGGTGGCTGTAGCTCAGTTGGTTAGAGTCCTGGATTGTGATTCCAGATGTCGGGGGTTCGAGTCCCCTCAGCCACCCCACCTCCGCAGCCCGATGGCACGACGCATCGATGACTGCACGCCAACCGCGCCGGTCGCGGGCGGCGAAAAAATCGTTGTCGCGCGGCGCAAGGCTGCGTTACCATTCGTCATTCGGGGCCGTTAGCTCAGTTGGTAGAGCAGTTGACTCTTAATCAATAGGTCCAAGGTTCGAATCCTTGACGGCCCACCAAGACTTGAAGCGCCCGGGCAACCGGGCGCTTTTTTTGTCGCCGGCGCATGGCGGCCGGCGCCGGCGCGTAAGATGCGCCTGCGCCGCGAGGCGCCCGGTCAGCGCGAAAGTGGCGGAATTGGTAGACGCCCTGGTTTTAGGTACCAGTGCCGCAAGGCGTGCGGGTTCGAGTCCCGCCTTTCGCACCACTGCTGCGGCCTGCGCGCCCGCTTTTCCCGGTAGCCTGTGTTCACGCACCGGCCACCTTGAAACCGGTTGCCCTGTATCCTCATGTATGGCCTGAACCATTACTCCTTGCGAGGACCTCCATGCGTAGCGGCAACCCGGCTCTGAAGGAATCCACCTTCCTCGACCTCGGCAGCGGCACCGTCGTCTCGCGCGCCGACGGCGCGATGACCCTGAACGGCACGATCAACAAGACCGGACTGCTGCTCCTGCTGGCCGTGATCACGGCGGCGTTCGCCTGGAACCAGGTCGAAATCACCGCGGAAGGCATGACCGGCGGCCTCTACGTCTGGGGTGGGCTGATCGGCGGCTTCATCCTGGCGATGGTCACGGTGTTCAAGAAGCAATGGGCACCGGTCACCGCGCCGATGTACGCGCTGGTGGAAGGCTTCTTCCTCGGCGGCATCTCGGCGGTCTTCGAGGCCAGGTATCCGGGCATCGCGTTCCAGGCCGTGCTGCTGACCTTCGGCACGCTGTTCGCGCTGCTGATGGCCTACCGCTCGGGGCTGATCAAGGCCACCGAGAACTTCAAGCTCGGCGTGGTCGCGGCCACCGGCGGCATCGCGCTGGTGTACCTGGCGACGATCGTGCTGGGCTTCTTCGGGATCGACATCCCGATGATCCACGGCAACGGCATCGTCGGCATCGGCTTCAGCCTGTTCGTGGTGGTGATCGCCGCGCTCAACCTGGTGCTCGACTTCGACTTCATCGAGACCGGCGTCGAGCGCGGTGCGCCGAAGTACATGGAGTGGTACGGCGCGTTCGGCCTGATGGTCACGCTGGTGTGGCTGTACATCGAGTTCCTGCGGCTGCTGTCGAAGCTGCAGTCGCGCGACTGACACCTCCCGGCTGGTTGCAGATGGAAGAAGGCGCTTCGGCGCCTTTTTCCGTTTTCTGCTGCCTCTCGTAGGCGCGCAGCCGAATCGAGCACTGTAGGAGCGGCTTCAGCCGCGAGCTCTGTCGAGCGGCGATGCGACCTGCGAAAAGCTCGCGGCTGAAGCCGCTCCTACAAGAACACCGGTGCGAGAGCGCGCCGGCCCGGCCTATGCTGCTTCGGGCAGCGTGGCTGCCGACGCGCGCCTCGCGGGCCAGAGCATGAAGCCGACCGCCACCGCGGCCAGGATCCAGCAGTAGTACACCTTGCCGGCCAGCGCCAGCGGCGAGACGGCGGCCAGCGAACCGGCCAGCAGGATCTGCGCGCCGTACGGCAGCACGCCCTGGACCACGCAGGCGAAGATGTCGAGCAGGCTCGCAGATCGCTTCGGCGTGATGCCGTGGCGCTGCGCGATGTCCTTCGCCACGCCGCCGCCGACCAGGATCGCCACGGTGTTGTTGGCGGTGAACGCATCGCCCAGCGCCGACAGCGCCGCGATGCTGAATTCGCCCGCCCGCCGACCGGTGCGACCACGCGCGAAGCGGGCGATCGCATCGGCCAGCCACTGCAGGCCGCCACCGGCCCTGGCCAGCGCCGCCAGCCCGCCGATCAGCAGCGACAGCAGGGTGATCTCGACCATGCTCTCGTAGCCGCCGTAGATGTCGCCGGCGAAGGCCTGCCAGTCGTAGCCGGGCGACAGCACGAAGCCGAATACCCCGGCCAACGCGATGCCGATGCCCAGCACCACGATCACGTTCAGCCCGCCCAGCGCCAGCCCCAGCACGGCCAGGTACGGCACCACCAGCCACTTCGATGGCGCGTCGGGCGCGTCCACCGGCGCCGCGTCGCCGAGGAAGCCAAGCAGCAACGCGGTGGCGAGCGCAGCCGGCAGCGCGATGCGGAAATTCTCGCGGAACTTGTCGCGCATCCCGCAGCCCTGGCTGCGGGTGGCGGCGATGGTGGTGTCGGAGATCACCGACAGGTTGTCGCCGAACATCGCCCCGCCGATGACCGCGCCGACGACCAGCGCGCGGTCCAGCCCCGCGGCGTCGGCCACGCCGAGCGCGATCGGCACCACGGCCGCGATCGTGCCCATCGAGGTGCCGATCGACAGCGACACGAAGCCCGCCACCAGGAACAGCCCTGGCAGGATCAGCGCCGGCGGCAGCGCGCCCAGCCCCAGCGCGACCACGGCATCGACCGCGCCGATCGCCTTGGACACCATCGCGAACGCGCCCGCGAGCAGGAAGATCAGGCACATCAGCACGACGTTGCTGTCGCCCATCCCGGCCAGCAGCGTGTCCAGCGCCTTGAGGCCGCGCCGGTGCGCGAGCCACGCGGCCAGCGCCAGTGCCGGCAGGATCGCCACCGGCGCGCGCAGCTGGTAGAAGCCCATGGCTTCGCCGCGCAGGGTGAACCAGATCCCGGCGCCGAAGAACAGCGCCAGGAACAGCAGCAGCGGGGTCAGCGCGACGGCACTCGGGCGAACTTGCATCGCTTTATCCGGATGAAAAGATTCCGGATTGTGCGGCGCAGCACGCGCGCTGTCCACGGCCAGGGGTGGAAAAGCGGCGTTCCACGCGCGGGACGAAGCCCGGGCCGGTCCTGCTGCGCCTCCGGGATCCGCCTGCACCAAGGCGACCCCTGAATCCCTTGCCCGCACAGGCGCATGCCCGGGTACGCGTCGGCGGAAGGTCGCGGAGCGGCGGCAGCGGCTCGAGCCTCGCCGACGCCGAGGCGGAAGCAGGCTGCCGGCGTCTACTTCGGAGCGGAACACCTGGCCGCGACGCCGGCCCGGGACGCGCCGGAAACGGAACGGGGCGCCGAAGCGCCCCGTCCATCCCGCGACACCGCGTGGATCAGGCCGCGGCGCGGCTGGCAATCGCCCTGGCGAACGACATCGTGGTGCCGGCTCCGCCCAGGTCCGGGGTCAGCGA
This sequence comes from Luteimonas mephitis DSM 12574, assembly GCF_000422305.1. Classification (GTDB taxonomy): domain Bacteria; phylum Pseudomonadota; class Gammaproteobacteria; order Xanthomonadales; family Xanthomonadaceae; genus Luteimonas; species Luteimonas mephitis. The sequence continues at coordinate 196,993 of NZ_KE383817.1, forward strand.
ATCCTTCGCTTCCAGCGTGGCGACGATGGCGTCGCGCAGCTTCTGCGCCTGCGCCGGCATGCCGAGATGGTCGAGCATCTGCGCCGCGCCCAGCAGCAGCGCGCAGGGGTTGGCGACGCCCTTGCCGGCGATGTCCGGGGCCGAGCCGTGCACGGCCTCGAAGATGGCCACTTCCTCGCCGATGTTCGCCCCCGGGGTGAGGCCGAGGCCGCCGATCAGGCCGGCGCACAGGTCGGAGATGATGTCGCCGAACAGGTTGGTGGTCACGATGATGTCGAACTGCTCGGGATCCATCACCAGCTGCATGCAGGTGTTGTCGACGATCATCTCGTTGCACTGGATTTCCGGATACTGCGCGGCCACTTCGCGCGCCACCTTCAGGAACAGGCCGGAGGTCGACTTCAGGATGTTGGCCTTGTGCACCACCGTGACCTTCTTGCGGCCGGTCTTGCGGGCCAGGTCGAACGCATAGCGGACGATGCGCTCGGAGCCCTTGCGGGTGACCTTCTGGACCAGCGTGGCGGTGGCGCCGTCGTCGGTGACTTCCTGGCCTTCGCCGATGTACGCGCCTTCGGTGTTCTCGCGCACCGTGATCAGGTCGACGCCGGTGGGGAAGCGCGAGCGGGTATTGGGGAACGACCTGGCCGGGCGCACGTTGGCGTACAGGTCGAAGCGCTTGCGCAGTTCGACGTTGATCGACGAGAAACCTTCGCCAACCGGCGTGGTCAGCGGGCTCTTGAGCGCGACCTTGTTGCTGCGGATCGAATCCATGGTCGCCTGCGGCAGCAGTTCGCCATGCTTGTCGAGCGCGGCCATGCCGGCATCGGCTTCCTCATAGGCCAGCCCGAGGCCCATGGCGTCGAGCACGTGCAGGGTGGCATCCATGATTTCCGGGCCGATGCCATCGCCGCGGATGACGGTAATCGTGTGGGTCATGCGTGTGGGGTCCATGCAGGAGGGCGCCGGGGCGGGGTTGCCGGGCGCCAGGGGGCGAAAAACAGCCGCTTATTATGCCGGATGGGGCAGGGCCACGCCCGCGCGTGCGTTCATGCGAAGGCGTGGATGTCGCCTGCGGGCAGGCGCCGCCGTGGTCTTCAGCCGTGGTCGTGCACGGCCGGCGCGCCCGCTTCGCCCTGCTCCAGCCGGTCGAGGAAATCCACCGCGCGTCGCAGGTGCGGAATCACGATGCTGCCGCCGACCACCAGCCCCACCGAGAACGCCTCGAACATCTCGTCGCGGGTGACGCCGGCATCGCGGCACTGGGCCACGTGGTAGCTGATGCAGTCGTCGCAGCGCAGCACCAGCGACGCCACCAGGCCCAGCAGTTCCTTGGTCTTCACATCCAGCGCGCCGGCCTGGTAGGCCTGGGTGTCGAGCGCGAAGAACCGCCGCACCACCTGATTGGGCTCGGCCAGGATCCTGTCGTTCATCCTCTGCCGGAATTCGGTGAACTCGGCGATGCGGTCGCCCTCGCCTCCTGCCTTGCCCGCGCTCACGAGGCTTCCCCGGCGAGCAGCGGCTCGAGCTTGCCGGCGCGGTGCAGCGCCATCAGGTCGTCGTAGCCGCCCACGTGGGTCTCGCCGATGAAGATCTGCGGCACGCTGGTGCGGCGCGCGAGCGCGACCATCTTCTCGCGCTGCGCCGGGTCGGTGTCGATCCGCACTTCGTTCCAGTCCAGGCCGCGGCTCTTGAGGAAGTTCTTGGCGGCGACGCAATAGCCGCAGGTGGCGCTGGTGTAGAGGGTGATCTGCGGCTGGGACGGGGCATTCAAGGCGGACTCCTGAAACTCGGCGGGCCATGCATGGTCGAATGTTGCGGCCCGGATGCCAAGCGTCAACCTCCGTGCATGGAACACTGAATGACCCCGCGTGGCGGGTCAGGGCCTGTTAACGCGGCTCGACGCGGCCCTGCCCATCCTGCACCCTGCACCCATGCTCCATCGAAGAGACCCCATGCGCCTACCTGCCGCCGTCGCCGCCCTGATGTTCGCCGTCGCCAGCGTGTGCGCACCCGCGCAGGAGGGCGCGCGCCTGCCCGACATCGGCTCCTCCGCCGGCACCGTGCTCAGCCCCGCCGACCAGAAGGCCTACGGCCAGATGATGCTGGCCCAGCTGCGCAACTACGACTACATCCTCGAGGACCCGCTGGTCGACACCTGGCTGCGCGGTCTCGGCAGCCGGCTCGCCGCCGCCAGCGACGACCCCAGGCAGTCCTTCACCTTCTTCATGATGAAGGACCGCCAGGTCAACGCCTTCGCCACCGTGGGCGGCTATGTCGGCGTCAACGCGGGGCTGGTGCTGGTGGCCGACACCGAGGACGAGGTCGCCGGCGTGCTCGGCCACGAGATCGCGCACGTCACCCAGTCGCACGTGCTGCGCAGCGTCGAGCGCGCGCAGCGCGACAGCGTGCCGATCCTGCTGGCGATGCTGGGCGCGATCGCGATCGCGCAGTCCGGCAGCAGTTCGTCGGGCGACGCGGCGATGGCGGCCATGGCCAGCGCCCAGGGCATCGCCGCGCAGCGCCAGATCAACTACACCCGCAGCAACGAATCGGAGGCCGACCGCATCGGTATCCGCACCATGGCGCGCAGCGGCTACGACCCCGCGGCGATGGCGCAGATGTTCGAGCGCATGCAGGCACTGGAGCGCGGCAACCAGGGCGGCGAGAAGGACCGCACCCCGGACTACCTGCGCAGCCACCCGGTCACCACCACCCGCATCGCCGAGGCCAAGGAGCGCGCGGCGAAGATGGCGCAGGACGATCCGCGCTTCGTCCCCGCGTTCACCTCCAGCGACAACCCGCTGCTGCCGTCCTCGCTGCAGATCAGTACCGCGCCCGCGGGCGGCGACAGCGTCCAGTTCGGCTGGGTGCGCGAGCGCCTGCGCGCGCTCAGCGCCAACACGCCGACGGCGGCGATCAACGAATACGAGCGCATGCGCCGCATCGGCGAGCTCAGCGCCGCGCAGCGCTACGGGCTGGCGTACGCCCACCTTCTCGCCGGCCACGGCGACGACGCGGCGAAGGAGCTGGCGCCGCTGCTGGACAGGTACCCCGGCGACACCTGGCTGCTGCTGGCGATGGCCCAGGCCAAGGCGCGCGCCGGAAACCCTGCGGCGGCCTATGCGATCTTCGAGGACATGCTGGCGCGGATGCCGCGCAACCGCGCGGTTGCGCTGACCTATGCCGGGGTGCTGGCCGAACGCAACAACGCCGCCGCCGGCAAGCGCGCGCAGGACGTTCTGCGGCCGCTGCTGGCCAGCGCCGGGGACGACCCGCTGTTCCAGAGCACGTTCGCCCGGGTCAACGAGATCGCCGGCGACCCGATCCGCGCCGGCGAGGCGTGGGCCGAGGCCGCCTACCTCAACGGTCGCCCGGAGCGGGCCCTGGTCCAGCTCAACAACCTGAAGAAGCGCAGCGACCTGGACTATTACGCCCGCGCCCGCATCGACGCGCGCATCGCCGCGATCACGCCATCGGTGCTCGAGCTGCGGCGCCAGGGCGTCCGCGACCCGGATCTGGATCGGAGATAGGGATCTGGGATCTGGGATCTGGGATCTTGGGGCTAGGGGCTGAGGGCTGAGGGCTGGGCTCGAAGACAATCGGCGCTGCTCCAGCCCCAACCTCCAGATCCCGGGCCTGTCACGTCTCTGTCACAAAAACGTAGTCTACTGGCCGCATCCGGAGTCCCACGGAATCCCAGACGCGACCCGCCATGCAGAAGCGCATCCTGATCGTCGACGACGAACCCGCCATCCGCGACATGGTCGCCTTCGCGCTGCGCAAGGGCGATTACGAGCCCGCGCATGCCGGCGATGCGCGCGAGGCGCAGGAATCGATCGCGGACCGGGTCCCGGACCTGATCCTGCTCGACTGGATGCTGCCGGGCACCAGCGGCATCGAACTGGCCCGCCGCTGGCGCCGCGACGACCTGACCCGCGAGGTGCCGATCATCATGCTCACCGCGCGCGGCGAGGAGAACGATCGCGTCGGCGGCCTGGAAGCAGGCGTCGACGACTACGTGGTCAAGCCGTTCTCCGCGCGCGAACTGCTGGCGCGCATCCGCGCGGTGATGCGGCGCTCACGCGATGACGACGAGGACGGCAGCGTCAGCGTCGGCGCGCTGCGCATCGACGGCACCGCGCACCGGGTGTTCGCGCACGGCGAGCCGGTCCAGATCGGGCCGACCGAGTACCGGCTGCTGCACTTCTTCATGACCCATCCCGAGCGCGTCTACACGCGCACCCAGCTGCTGGACCACGTCTGGGGTGGCAACGTCTACGTCGAGGAGCGGACGGTCGACGTGCACATCCGGCGCCTGCGCAAGACGCTGGAGCCTTCGGCGCTGGACAACATGGTGCAAACGGTGCGCGGCGCCGGTTACCGCTTCTCCGCCGCGGTGTGACGAGCGCGATCGTGCACGCGGGGCCGCGCGGTCCGCTGCCATTTGTCGCACGCCGCACCGATGCCCGGACCACGGCGGCTTTTCCAAACCCGGCGCGCGGCCCGTACTATCGTGGCATCGCGAACTCTCCTGCCACCGGTTCCGGCACCACCCATCCCGGCCTTCCGATGATGCCTCCCCACACCCGCCGCGCATGGACCAGGACGCTCGGCCAGCTTGCATTGGTGCTGGTCGCGTCGCTGCTGGCCGGGCTGGTGGTCGGCCAGCCGTGGCCGCTGCTCGCGGTCGCCGCGCTGGGCGTGGTCGCGTGGCATTACTGGAAACTGCGCGACGTGCTGCTGCGGCTGACCGCGCGCCAGCGGGTCGAACCGTCCGGCGGCGACGGCGTGTGGAACGAGCTCGACCGGCTGCTGTACCGAACCCAGGAGGAAATGCGCGGCCGCAAGCGGCGCTTGGTCGAAATGCTGCGTGCCTACAGCGCCGCCGCAGCCGCCCTGCCCGACGCGGTGGTGGTGATCGAACGCAACAACCAGCGCGTGCGCTGGTTCAACGACGCCGCGACCCGGCTGCTGGGCCTGCGCTACCCCGACGACGTCGACGCCGGGGTCGGCGAACGCCTGCAGCCGCTGCCGGTCTCGCGCTGGCTGGCGGCCGGCCGCCACGCCGAGCCGATGATCGATGCGGCATCGCCGGTCGACCCGTCTTTGCGCCTGAGCCTGCGCCTGATCCCGTATTCGGATGAACTCTGGCTGCTGGTCGCGCGCGACGTGAGCAAGATGATGCGGCTGGAGCACATGCGCCGCGACTTCGTCGCCAACGTCTCGCATGAACTGCGGACGCCGCTGACGGTGGTGCACGGCTACCTCGACATGCTCGACCCGGACGAACAGCCCGAATGGGCGCCCATCCTGCAGGAAATGCGCCGCCAGTCGCAGCGCATGACCCAGCTGGTCGAAGACCTGCTGACGCTGTCGCGGCTGGAGGCCCAGGACGGCGTGGTCGACGAGGAGGTGGCGATGGATTCGATGCTGGTGACGCTGCGGCGCGAGGCCGAGGCGCTGAGCCAGCGCCGCCATGCCATCAGCGTCGAGGACAGCGCCGGCGTCGACCTGCTTGGTTCGACGCGCGAGCTGCACAGCGCATTTTCCAACCTGGTCGGCAACGCAGTGCGCTACACGCCGGCGGGCGGCAGCATCGCCATCGCCTTCGCCCGCAGCGTGGACGGCGGTGCCGAGCTGTCGGTGCGCGACAGCGGCTACGGCATCCCGGCCGCGCACCTGCCGCGCATCACCGAACGCTTCTACCGCGTCTCCACCAGCCGTTCGCGCGAATCCGGCGGCACCGGACTGGGCCTGGCGATCGTCAAGCACATCCTGCAGCTGCACCAGGCGCGGCTGGAAATCGACAGCGAAGTCGGCCGCGGCAGCACCTTCAGTTGCCGCTTCGGACCCGAGCGCGTCCACCCCCGCGACCGCGTCGCCGCCTCCGCTCCCGCTGCGTCCATCCCGACTTCCGTGCCCGGCCCATGAATCCTCCCGTTCCCGCGATGGATCCCCCGGCCGACAACGATCCGCTGCGCGATCCGTCGCTGTACTTCAACCGCGAGCTGTCGCAGCTGGACTTCAACTTCCGGGTACTGGCCCAGGCGCGCGACGAGTCGGTGCCGCTGCTCGAACGCCTGCGCTTCCTGTGCATCTCCTGCACCAACCTGGATGAATTCTTCGAGATCCGCGCCGCCACCGTGCGCCATGCGCAGGATTTCGCGGTGCCGGTCGCCGCCGACGGCATGTCGCCGGCCACGCTGCTGCGCCGCATCCACGACCGCGCCGCCGAACTGGTCGACGCGCAGTACCGCTGCTGGAGCGACGAGCTTCGCCCGGCCCTTTCCGCCAGCGGCGTGCGCGTGCTCGGGCGCGAGTCGTGGAACGCGCGCCAGGAACGCTGGCTGCGCGCCTACTTCCGCGAGGAGATCATGCCGGTGCTGTCGCCGCTCGGCCTGGACCCGGCGCACCCGTTCCCGAAGATCCTCAACAAGTCGCTCAACATCGTGGTCGTGCTCAAGGGCCAGGACGCGTTCGGGCGCACCGGCCACCTGGCGATCGTGCGCGCACCGCGCTCGCTGCCGCGCATCATCCAGATGCCGCAGAAGGTGTCGGGCGGCGAGTACGACTTCGTGTTCCTGTCGTCGGTGCTGTCGGAGTTCGTCGAGGAAATGTTCCCGGGGATGGAGGTCAAGGGCGCCTACCAGTTCCGCGTCACCCGCAACTCCGAACTGATCGTCGACGAGGACGAGGTCGAGAACCTGGCACTGGCGCTGCGCGACGAACTGGTCGGCCGCGGCTACCTGCGGGCGATGCGGCTGGAAATCGCGGCCAACTGCCCGAAGCCGATCGTGCAGACGCTGCTGGAGAACTTCGAACTGCCGGCCAACGCGGTGTACCGGATCCACGGCGCGGTCAACCTCAACCGCATCATCCAGATCTACGACCAGGTCGACCGCCCGGACCTGAAGTACCCGCCCTTCGTGCCGCGCCAGCTGGCGGGCAGCGACGCGATGTTCGAACGCGTGGCCACCGGCGACGTGCTGCTGCACCACCCGTTCGATGCGTTCACGCCGGTGCTGGAGCTGATCCGCCAGGCCGCCGAGGACCCGAGCGTGCTGGCGATCAAGCAGACCCTGTACCGCACCGCGAAGGACTCGGCGATCATCGAGCACCTGGTGCAGGCCGCGCGCAACGGCAAGGACGTCACCGCGGTGGTCGAGCTGCGCGCGCGCTTCGACGAGGAGGCCAACCTCGCCTTCGCCGACCGGCTGCAGGAAGCCGGCGTGCAGGTCGTCTATGGCGTGGTCGGCTACAAGACCCACGCCAAGATGCTGCTGGTGGTGCGCCGCGAGGGCCGCAAGCTGCGCCGCTACGTGCACCTGGGCACCGGCAACTACCACGCCGGCACCGCGCGCGCCTACACCGACCTGGGGTTGATCACCGCCGATCCGGCGATCGGCAACGACGTGCACCTGATCTTCCAGCAGCTGTCCGGGCTGGCGCCGGCGATCCGGCTCGAACGCCTGCTGCAGTCGCCGTTCACCCTGCACGCCGGGGTGCTGGCGCGGATCGAACGCGAGGCCGCGCACGCCCGCGCCGGCCGCACGGGCCGCATCGTCGCCAAGATGAACGCGCTCAACGAACCGCAGGTGATCCGCGCGCTGTACGCGGCCTCGAACGACGGCGTGCAGATCGACCTGGTCGTGCGCGGCGCCTGCACGCTGCGCCCCGGCGTGGCGGGCGTTTCGGAGAACATCCGCGTGCGCTCGATCGTCGGTCGCTTCCTCGAGCACAGCCGCGTGTACTGGTTCGGCAACGACGGCGACCCCGACCTGTTCTGCACCAGCGCCGACTGGCTGGAACGCAACCTGCTGCGGCGGGTGGAAACCGGATTCCCGATCCTCGATCCGTCGATCGCAGCGCGCATCCAGGACGAAGTGCTCGACAACTACCTGGCCGACAACCTCAACGCCTGGGAGCTGCAGGCCGACGGCGGCTATCGCAAGGTCGAACCGCGCGAGGGCGAGATGCCGCACTCGGCGCAGGCCGCGCTGCTGGCGAAGATCTGCACATGAGCCCGACCACTGCCGCCCTGCCTGGCTTCGTCCCCACCACCGCCGAGCCGCTGCGCGACGGCGACATGCTCGCCGCCATCGACCTGGGCTCCAACAGCTTCCACATGGTGGTGGCGCGCTACACGCTGGGGCAGCTGCGCATCGTCGACCGCCTGCGCGAAACCGTGCGCCTGGCCGAAGGCCTGGACGGCAAGGGCGGATTGACGCTCGAAGTACGGCAGCGCGCATTCGAATGCCTGTCGCGCTTCGGCCAGCGCATCCGTGACATACCCCGGCAGCACGTGCGCGCGGTGGCCACCAACACGGTGCGCGCACTGTCGGCGCCGCAGGCGTTCCTGGTGCCGGCGGAAACCGCGCTCGGCCACGTCATCGAGGTCATCGCCGGCCGCGAGGAAGCGCGCCTGGTCTACCTCGGCGTCGCCCATGCGCAGCCGCCGAAGAACGGCCTCCTGCGGCTGGTGATCGACATCGGCGGCGGCTCCACCGAATGCATCATCGGCTCGGGCTTCGACGCCATCGAGCGCGAGAGCCTGCAGGTCGGCTGCGTCGCCAGCACCCGGCGATTCTTCGAAAGCGGCAAGCTCACGCGCAGGAAGTGGAACGACGCGCTGGTCGAGGTCACCGCCGAGTTCCTGCAGTTCGCCGGCACCTATCGCACGCTGGGCTGGCAGGAAGTGCTGGGCTCGTCGGGCACCAACAAGGCGATCGGCGACATCTGCGCGGCGATGAACCTCACCAAGGGTTCGGTCACCGCCGAAGCGCTGCCGCAGGTGCGCGAGCGGCTGCTGCGCGCCGGCCGCATCGACGACATCGACCTGCCCGGCCTGTCGGACGAACGGCGGCCGATCATCGCCGGCGGCGTGCTGGTGCTGGAAGCGGCATTCGCCGCGCTCGGCCTGCAGCGCATGGCGGTGAGCAAGGCGGCGCTGCGCGAGGGCGTGCTGTACGACATGCTCGGCAGGAACCGCGACGAGGATCCGCGCGATGCCTCGGTTGCCGCGCTGATGCTGCGCTACGGCGTCGATGCCGACCAGGCGGTGCGCGTGGAAAGCACCGCGCTGGCGCTGTTCGACCAGGTCGCCGCGGCGTGGCGGCTTGGCCCCGACGACCGCCTGCTGCTCGGCTGGGCCGCGCGCCTGCACGAGGTGGGCCTGGCCATCGCCCACAGCCAATACCACGTGCATGGGGCCTACGTGCTGGAGCATTCCGACATCGCAGGCTTCTCGCGCCAGGAGCAGCAGTTCATCGCCGCGCTGGTGCGCACCCATCGGCGCAAGATCCCCAAGGCCGCGTTCAACGCCCTGCCCGAGCGCCTGCTGTCGTCCGCGCGGCGCACCGCCGCGCTGCTGCGCATCGCGGTGCTGCTGCATCGCGGCTACGACGCGCGCGAGATCGCGCGCCTGGACGCCGCCGCCGAAGGCCGCTCGCTGGCCGTCGCGCTGGCCCGCGAATGGCTCGAACCGCGCCCGCTGCTGCGCGCGGACATGGCCAGCGAACCGGCGCTGATGGCGCCGCTGGACGTCGCGCTGGCATTTGACGTGCTGTAGCGCTTTTCCGCACCATCATTCGCCGTGCAAGCCCGGCACGACACGCGCCGGCGATGTCGACCTGCACCGTGGCGACGCGGGCGCGCCGCCTGTCACCGAACCGCCACCACCGTGCAATACGCGCTTCATCGCTGGCCGCGACCATGCCCGCATCCGCCGCTGCCCGCCGGGCCACCGATGCACCATGCGATCGTCACCGAAACCTGGCCACCCGAGATCAACGGCGTTGCGCTGACGGTGCGGGCCCTGGAACGGGGATTGCGCGCGCGCAGCCACGACGTGTCGCTGGTGCGGTCGCGGCAGTCGCCGGCGCAGGCCGAGCAAGCCGGTGAAACGCTGGTGCGCGGCGCCGGCCTGCCGCGCTAACCGGGATTGAAGTTCGGTCTGCCGGCCACCGGGCGATTGTTGCGGCTGTGGCGCGAGTCCCGCCCCGATGCGGTCTACGTCGCCACCAAAGGCCCTCTCATCGCCCTGATGCCGATGCGCGTATCGCTGTGGCTGGTGCCCGGCGTAAGCCGGCTTTCCTGAGCAGCCCTCCCGGAACGACGTAGGTCGGGGCTACGCCCCCGACCTGCGGCCGCTCCCGCGACTGGCGCGGGTGCGGGAAGCAGTCCTGCCTTCGCCGCACCGCGCGCCATGCGAGGATGTCGTCAGCCCGTCGCCGAAATCCGATACCAGTCCACCTTGCGCGTCAGCACCATGATCGCGGCCAGGATCACGAACAGCAGGCCGGCGCCGAGCACCAGCGCGTTGTCCTCGGAAACCAGCAGCCCATAGAGCGCCGCGTACAGCGTCGCCAGCATCGTCGCGAAACCCACGCCGCGCAGCGTGCTGTGCAGCACCGCGCTGAGATAGAAGCCAAGCAGCCCGATGCACGCTGCGCTCGCGGCGAGGTATGCCCAGCCGAACTCGACGTGCTCGGACAGGCTGACCAGCAGCAGGAAGAAGATCGCCAGGGCCAGGCCGACCAGGCCGTACTGGATCGGGTGGATGCGCAGCTGCTTGATCAGCTCGAACATGAAGAAGCCGACGAAGGTCAGCGCCACGAACAGCAGGCCGTACTTGGTGGCGCGATCGGCCTTGGTATAGATATCGACCGGGTCGATCAGCGCCAGCCCGATGCTGTCGATGCCCGACAGCGCGTCTGGCTCCGAGAGCGCCTTCCCGCCGCGCTGCATCTCGCGCAGGTACAGCGCCTGGGTGTTCGCGGCCAGCGCGGGCAGCTCCCACTGCGCGCGGAAGCCGTCGTTGCCCACGTCCAGCGTCCCCGGCGACAGGGTGCCGATGGAACTCGGGTGCGGCCACGGCGAGTCGAGCGCGACATGGTTGCTGTCGCCCAGCGGCACCACGTCCAGCGCTTCGGTCCCGGCCAGGGTGAAATCGAAGCGGGTCTGCAGCTTCAGCTGCTGCCCCGCCAGCGGCACCGGCAGCTGCGCATGCACGCCGCCACCGCCCTGTTCGTCCAGTCCCTGCAGCACCGGCATCTCGCGCCCGTCCACGCGCAGCCGCGGCTTTCCGCGCAGGCCGCGCACATCACCGATGGCGTAGCCCAGCCGCGGCTGGCCGATGCTGCGCGCACGCGCAGGCGCGCCCTCGCCCAGGGCCGCATCGGCGGGAATGCGCACGTCGAAGCTTGCCTGCGCATGCCCTTGCCATGCGTAAACGCGCACCTTGTACAGCCCGCTCCTGCGGATTTCCGGCCGCAGGGTCCCGCCGACATCCAGCGTCTTCGGGAAGAACACCCACTGTCGCTCCTCGATGCGCTGCACGGTCTGCTCGACGCCGTACTTGTCGCGCTCGACCACCTCGACCTGCTCGCGATACGGCACCACCAGTACCGGCCCGGCGAACGATTGCCGTCCGGCAACGCTGCGCGCCACCTTCTCCACCGCCTGCGCGCGATAGCCCTCGCGTTCCTGGATGACCCCGCGGATCATCGTCAGTGGCACCAGGATGGCCAGGGTCAGGCCCAGCACCATCAGTATCTTCAAGCCCAGTCGCATCGTGCTTCCCCTCGTCGTAGTGAGGGCTGCACGATGGGCGCACGACGCGGCGGCACGATGATGCGACGGTGAAGTGGTGGTGAAGCGCGCCCTCGCAGGAGCGGCGGGAGTGGCTCCTACAAGGTGCTTGCAAGCGGCAGCTCGAGCGTGGCAACGGCGCCGCCGCCCTCTCGGTTGGCCAGCACGGCGTGGCCGCCATGCAGCTGCGCCACCTGCGCAACGAAGCACAGCCCCAGGCCGCTGCTGCGGCTGCCACCGTCGGGGCGCGGCAGCGAGTAGAAGCGTTCGAACACACGGCCGATGGCGTAGTCCGGCACGCCGGGTCCGCGATCGGCCACGTCGATCCGCAGCGCGCTTCCCGCCCGCTGCACCGCGACCTCGACCACGCTGCCGCGCGGCGCGAAGTCGATCGCGTTGTCGAGCAGGTTGGCGATGGCCTGCCGCAGCAGGAATGGATCGCCCTCGGCCACGGCGGCGGCATCAACGTCGTCGCGCACCAGCGTCACGCCCGCTGCTTTTGCTTCGGTCTCCACCTGCGCCATCGCGTCGTCGACCAGCATGGCCAGCGCCACCGGCTCGGGCTGCTCGATGCGCTGGCGGTGCTCGACCGCCGCCAGTGCCAGCAGCTTGTCGATCATCTGCGCCATCCGTTCGCCCTGCGCGCGGATGGTGGCGACGAAGCGGGCGCGGTCGGCCTCGGGCAGCGGCGATTCGAGCAGTTCGGCGCTGCCGCGGATCGCCGACAGCGGGCTCTTGAGTTCGTGCGTGAGCGCGTGCACGTATTGCTCGACGTACTGCTTGCCCTCTAGCCGGTCGCGCATGGTCTGCAGCGCGCGGCCGAGGTCGCCGAACTCGCCGGCGGTCTTCGGCAGCTCGACGCGCTCGCCCGCGGTGACCGCCTGCGCGTAGCGCTGCAATCGCCCGACCTGGCGCGACAGCCACCATGCCGCCAGCACCCCGACCAGCAGGGCGGTGCCCAGCAGCACCAGGCCCCAGCGCAGCACCGCCCGCTGGCTGCGCTCGATGAACGGCGCGATCGCCTGGTTCGGCTTGGCCACGGTCAGCACGCCGGAGATGCGGCCGTCGGCGTCTCGGATCGGCGCGGCGACGTGCATCACCGTGGAATTCTCGTCGACGGGATCGCTGCGGGTGGAGCGCGCGCCGTACTCCCCGCGCAGGGTGAGGTAGACGTCGTTCCAGCGCGAGTAATCGCGGCCGATGTCGCGGCCGGTCGAATCGAACACCACGATGCCGCGCGCATCGGTGACGTACACGCGGTAATCGGCCGAGTGTTTGCGGAAGCCCCAGATCCGCGCATCGATGTCGCGGGCGGCCAGGCCGCGCACGCGGGCGGCGAAGCGGCCATCGTTGATGCGTCCCGCGAGGAAGTCGTCGCTGGCCAGTTCCGCCAGCACGTTGGCGGTGTCGGCGAGCGTGTCCTCCATCGCCTGGCGCACGCCCGGCTTGACCTGCTGCACGAACACGTTGCCCAGCAGCCACGCGGCCAGCGCGACGATGACGAAGTACCCCAGCAGGATGCGCAGGCCGATCTTCATCCGCGCGACCTTACCCGTGGGTCCGTGGCATGCGGGAATCCGGCACGGCGTCAGTGCCCCGCCGCGTCGAGCGAATAGCCGAGGCCGCGATGGGTGTGGATCGGATCGTCGTCCGGCGCCAGCGCGCGCAGCTTGGCGCGCAGGGTCTTGACGTGGGTGTCGACGGTGCGGTCGCCGCTTTCCAGCGCATCGCCCCAGACGCGGTCCATCAGCTGCGCGCGCGACAGCACCGCGCCGGGCCGCGCGAGCAGCGCGGCGAGCAGGCCGTATTCGTAGCGGGTCAGGTCGAGCGCATGGCCGCGGTAGCGGATGCGCATGCCCTCGGCATCGTGTTCGAACGCGCCCGCGGAACGCGTCGATGCCGGCGCGTGCCCGGTGGCGGCGTGCACCCGCCGCAGCAGCGCGCGCACCCGCGCCACCAACTCGCGCGGCGAGAACGGCTTGACCACGTAGTCGTCGGCGCCCAGCTCCAGTCCGAGCACGCGATCGGCCTCGGCGTCGCGCGCGGTGAGGAAGATCACCGGCAGGTCGCGCTCGCGACGCAGTTCGCGGCACAGGGCGAAGCCGCCGATGTCCGGCAGGCCGACGTCGAGGATCACCAGGTCGTGGTGCGCCGCGCGCGCGGCTTGCAGCGCGGCCTGCCCGGTCAGGCAGTGCTCGGCCGCGAAGCCCTCCGCGCGCAGCGCGTAGAGCACGGTGTCGGCGATGGCGGTTTCGTCTTCGACGAGGAGGATCGAGGGCATGGCGGAAGGCCGGGATTCTGGATTCGCAATGGCGGGCTCCGGCAAGGCTACGGCCTTCCACGGGGTTCGTCACCGCCGGCGACCGGCACATACGCGCTACGCTTCCTCGAATCCCCGCCCCCGAGTCCGATCCCGGCCGCATGAATTACCGCCACGCCTTCCACGCCGGCAACCACGCCGATGTCCTCAAGCACGTCGCGCTGCTCGCGGTCTGCGATGCGCTGGTCGCCAAGCCGTCGCCCTGCTTCGCGCTCGACACCCACGCCGGCCGCGGACTGTACCGGCTCGGATCGGCGTCGGCCCAGCGCACCGGCGAGGCCGATGACGGCATCGGTCGGCTGCTGGTCGAGCGCCCGCGCACGCCGGCGATCACGCGCTACCTGGCCGCGGTGGAGGCCTGCCGGGCGATCCACGGCCACGACGCCTACCCCGGCTCGCCGTGGCTGCTGGCATACGCGCTGCGCGATTCCGACCGCATCGCCTGCTGCGAGCTGCAGCCGGTTGAAGCGGCTGCGCTGCGTGCGAACTTCGCCGGCGATGGCCGCGTCGTGGTGCACGAGCGCGACGGTTACGCGGCGATCCGCGCGCTGCTGCCGCCGAAGCACGGCGCGATCCGCTATGGCCGCGGCCTGGTGCTGGTCGACCCCCCCTACGAGGCCCAGCTCGACGAGTTCGACGCCGCGCTGGCCGCGCTGAAGGAAGCGCTGGCGCGGTGGCCGCAGGCCACCTGCGCGCTGTGGTACCCCATCAAGCAGCGGCGGGTGCTTCAACCATTCCTGCGCAAGGCTGCGCGGCTGCCGGCGAAATCCGCACTGGTCGCCGAACTGCTGGTGCGCCCGGACGATTCGCCGCTGCGCATGAATGGCAGCGGCCTGCTCCTGCTCAACGCCCCGTGGCAGCTCGATTCCACCCTGCAACCTGCGCTGCGCGGGCTGCAAGGCGCACTGGGCGAAACGGGCGCGTCGACGCGCCTGGAGTGGCTGCGGTCACCGGCGTAGGTCCGCGATCACATTCGCAGGGCCGGCTGCAGCCGCGTGCGCTTGCAGGACACGACCGTTGCGCAAGGAGTTCGCGGCTGAAGCCGCTCCTGCAAGGAGCAAGCGGGCATCGGGATGCATGCGGCGTTTGCCGGTGCGACCCGTGCGCACCGGCTCACTCCGCCGGTGCCGGACTCCCATGCGTGTCGTCGTCTGCGATGTCGGGCTCGAAGAAGCTCCAGCGCACCTCGGGGAACTGCGCCTGCATCGCCTGTTCAACCGCGTTGATCTGACGCAGCAGCGCCGCCGCGTCGCGCGCTTCATGCATCCGGGCCTTCACCGACACCATCACGTCGTTGCCCAGCTGCAGGGTGATCAGGTTGTAGACACCTGCGATCTCCGGGCGCGCCTCCAGGTAGGCGCGCATCTGCGCTTGCCGCTCGGGGTGCACGCCCTGCCCGATCAGCATCGCCTTGACCTCGATCGCGACGAACACCGCCACCACGATCAGCAGCGCGCCAATGGCGATGGTGCCGATGGCGTCCCACGCCGGGTTGCCGGTGGCGACCGCCAGCAGCACCGCACCGAGCGCGAATGCCAGCCCCAGCAGCGCCGCGAGGTCTTCGCCGAAAATCACCACCAGCTCCGCCTGGCGGCTGCCGCGGAACCACTGCCACAGGCTGCGATCGCCGCGCGCCTTGTTCACTTCCTGCAGGCAGGCGCGCATCGAGAACGCCTCGGCGACGATGCCGAACGCCAGCACGCCCGCCGCCCACCACCACTGCCGCAGCGGCTCGGGGTGCTGCAGCTTGTGGATGCCCTCATAGAGCGAAAACATGCCGCCGACGGTGAACAGCATCACCGCCACCAGGAACGACCAGAAATAGATCGCCTTGCCGTAGCCCAGCGGGTAGTCGGGCGAAGGCGGCCGCCTGGACTGCCGCATCCCCAGCAGCAGCAGCAGCTGGTTGCCGCAGTCGGCGAGCGAATGCACGGTTTCGGCCAGCATCGCGCTGGAGCCGGTGAAGAATGCCGCCACGCCCTTGGCGCAGGCGATCGCGAAATTGGCGCCGAGCGCGAAGAAAATCGCGCGGGCGGAGTCGCCGCTGCCGGCCATCGGTTTAGATCCCTTGCGTCGTGACGGGCGATGTTGAAGGCTCGACGCCCGATGCGCAACGCGGGCACCCAACACCCCTTCTTCACGGCATCTAGGTTTCTTTAACGCCATGGATGCGATCTTCAACCCATGAGCACACGAAACCGGCTCCCGCCGTGGCATGAACGGATCCGACTGGCCAATGGCCGCGAAATCCTGATCCGGCCGATCCGCGCCGACGACGCCGAGCCGCTGCGCGCATCGTTCGCACTGCTGCAGCCCGAAGAAGTGCGCCAGCGCTTCGGTCACATGGTCACGGAACTCAGCCCGGAAACGGTCCAGCGCCTGACCCAGCCGCAGCCGAGGACCGAATTCGCGCTCGTGGCCGCGGAACCCCTGCCGCCGGGCGAGGCGCTGGTCGGCGCGGTCGCACGCGCGGCGATCACGCCAGGCACCCGCGATGCGGAGTTCGCGATCCTGGTCAGCCGCTATGTCGCCGGCATGGGGCTGGGCCGGCACCTGATGCGCCGATTGGTGCGCTGGGCCAGGGGCAAGAAGCTCGACCACCTGCATGGCGACGTGCTCGAGGGCAACCAGCCGATGCTGGCGTTGCTCAAGTCGCTGGGATTCCGCCGCGAAAGCTCGGCAACGCCCGGGCTGGTGCGGGTCACCCTGGACCTGGCGGCAAGCGGCGAACGGCCCGCCGGCGCAAACAGCTAAAATGCGCACTCCTCCGCCGGGCGCATCGCGTCCGGCGCTTTCGTTGTTGCGTGCACTGATGCCCCAGATCCCGAAATCCCCCGCCTTCCCTCCTCCCCCGCTGCCGATGGCCGGCCAGCAGCGCGCGTACTGGCGCCAGCCGGCCAGCGCCAGTGCGCTGGCGTGGTCGATCGCCGGCGCCGCGCGCGCCCACGACGGCCCGCTGCTGGCGATCACCCGCGACAACCAGGCCGCGCACCAGCTCGCGTCCGACCTGCACACGCTGCTCGGCGGCGACGACGCCCTGCCGGTGCTGAACTTCCCCGACTGGGAAACCCTGCCCTACGACCGCTTCAGCCCGCACCCCGAGATCGTCTCGCAGCGGCTGGCCACGCTGCACCGGCTGCCCGCGCTCGAGCGCGGTGCGATCGTGATCGTCCCGGTGCAGACGCTGATGCAGCGGCTGGCGCCGCTGTCGTACGTGGTCGGCAACACGTTCGACATGCGCGTGGGCCAGAAGTTGGACCTGGACGCCGAGAAGCGACGGCTGGAAGCCGCCGGCTACCGCAACGTGCCGCAGGTGTTCGATCCGGGCGACTTCGCGGTGCGCGGCGCGCTGCTCGACGTGTACCCGATGGGCGCGGACGTGCCGTTCCGGGTCGAGCTGTTCGACGACGTCATCGACACCATGCGCGGCTTCGATCCGGAAACCCAGCGCTCGCTGGACAAGGTCGAGGCGGTGCAACTGCTGCCGGGCCGCGAGGTGCCGCTGGACGAGGCCGCGACGGCGCGCGCGATGGACGCACTGCGCGAGCGCTTCGACATCGACACCCGCCGCAGCGCGCTGTTCCAGGATTTGAAATCCGGCCACGCGCCGGCGGGCATCGAGTACTACCTGCCGCTGTTCTTCGAGGCCCCGCGCGCAGGCATTCGCGGCCCCGATCCGCACGGCGCCACCGCAACGCTGTTCGACTACCTCGGCGGCGGCGCGCTACCGCTGCTGGGCGCAGGCGTGCAGGAAGCAGCCGATCAGTTCTGGAAGCAGACTGGCGAGCGCTACGAGCAGCGCCGCCACGACATCGAGCGCCCGCTGCTGCCGCCCGCCGAGCTTTACCTGCCGCCAGATGCCCTGCGCGAACGACTCAATGCCGGCGCGCGCATCGAAGTCTGCGGCCCGCAGCACCCGCGCCACGCGCAGGCCGCGGCGCTGGGCGACCAGCCGGCGCCGGAGCTGCCGCTGGTGGTGAAGGATGCGCAGCCGGCGGCGGCGCTGAAGTCGTTCCTGGGCAGCTATCCCGGCCAGGTGCTGATTGCCGCAGACACCGCCGGCCGCCGCGAGGCGTTGCTGGAGGTGTTGCAGGCCGCCGATATTCGACCGGAGGTGCTGGCTTCGTTCCAGGACTTCATTGCCGGCGTCGGGCGTCGCGGCAGCGTCGCTCCAACGGCGGCGGTTGATCCGTCCGCGCAGCGGATGGACAACGCGTACATTGCCGTCGCACCTCTCGACGACGGCTTCGCGCTCGACGCCGACGCTGCCGGCGGTGTCCCGTTCGCCATCCTCACCGAACGCCAGCTGTTCCCGGAGCGCGCCTCGCATCCGCGCCGCCGCAGGCGCGCAGGGCGCGAGCCCGAGGCGATCATCCGCGACCTGGGCGAGCTGTCCGAAGGCGCGCCGATCGTGCACGAGGACCATGGCGTCGGCCGCTACCGCGGCCTGGTCACGCTGGCCGCCGGCGGCCAGCCCGGCGAATACCTCGAGATCGAATACGCCAAGGGCGACCGCCTGTACGTGCCGGTCGCGCAGCTGCACCTGGTCAGCCGCTACTCCGGCGCCTCCGCGGAGACCGCGCCGCTGCATTCGCTCGGCGGAGAGCAGTGGACCAAGGCCAGGAAGAAGGCCGCCGAGAAGGTCCGCGACGTCGCCGCCGAGCTGCTCGAGATCCAGGCCAGGCGCCAGGCGCGCGCGGGGCTGGCGATCGACGTCGACCGGGCGATGTACGAGCCGTTCGCCGCCGCGTTCCCGTTCGAGGAAACACCCGACCAGCACAGCGCGATCGAGGCGGTGATCCGTGACCTCGCAAGCTCGCAGCCGATGGATCGGGTGGTGTGCGGCGACGTCGGCTTCGGCAAGACCGAGGTCGCGGTGCGCGCCGCGTTCGTCGCCGCCACCGCCGGCAGGCAGGTCGCGGTGCTGGTCCCGACCACGCTGCTGGCCGAGCAGCATTACCGCACCATGGCCGACCGCTTCGCCGACTGGCCGATCCGGGTCGAGGTACTGTCCCGCTTCAAGAGCAGCAAGGAGATCAAGGCCGAGTTGGAAAAGCTCGCCGCGGGCAAGATCGACGTCATCGTCGGCACCCATCGCCTGCTGCAGCCGGACGTGAAGTTCAAGGACTTGGGGCTGGTGATCGTCGACGAGGAGCAGCGTTTCGGCGTGCGCCAGAAGGAGGCGCTCAAGGCGCTGCGCGCCAACGTGCACCTGCTGACCCTGACGGCAACACCCATTCCGCGCACGCTCAACATGGCGATGGCCGGCCTGCGCGACCTGGCGATCATCGCCACCCCGCCCGCGCACCGCCTCGCGGTGCAGACCTTCGTGGTGCCGTGGGACGACGCGCAGCTGCGCGAAGCCTTCGAGCGCGAGCTGGCACGCGGCGGCCAGGTGTATTTCCTGCACAACGACGTCGAGAGCATCGGCCGCATGCAGCGCGAGCTGCAGGAACTGGTGCCGGAAGCGCGGATCGGCATCGCCCACGGCCAGATGCCGGAGCGCGAGCTGGAGCGGGTGATGCTCGACTTCCACAAGCAGCGCTTCAACGTGCTGCTGTGCTCGACCATCATCGAGTCGGGCATCGACATCCCCAACGCCAACACCATCATCATCAACCGCGCCGACAAGTTCGGCCTCGCCCAGCTGCACCAGCTGCGCGGGCGCGTCGGGCGCTCGCACCACCGCGCCTATGCGTACCTGGTGATCCCGGACAAGCGCTCGATCACCTCCGATGCGCGCAAGCGGCTGGACGCGATCGCGGCGATGGACGAACTCGGCGCCGGCTTCACCCTGGCCACCCACGACCTGGAGATCCGCGGCGCCGGCGAACTGCTCGGCGAGGACCAGAGCGGGCAGATGGCCGAAGTCGGCTTCAGCCTCTACACCGAACTGCTCGAACGCGCGGTGCGCAGCATCAAGGCCGGCAAGCTGCCGGACGAGGATGCCATCCATGACCGCGGCGCCGAGGTGCTGCTGAACGTGCCGGCGCTGATCCCCGAGGACTACCTGCCCGACGTGCACACGCGCCTGATGCTTTACAAGCGCATCAGCTCGGCGCGCAGCGCGGAGGACCTGCGCGAACTGCAGGTGGAGATGATCGATCGCTTCGGCCTGCTTCCGGACCCGGTGAAGCACCTGTTCGCCAGCGCCGAACTGAAGCTGCAGGCCGACGCGCTTGGCGTCCGCAAGCTCGATCTCGGGCCGAACGGCGGGCGCCTGCAGTTCGTCGAGAAGCCCGACGTCGACCCGATGTCGGTGATCCGCCTGATCCAGGGCCAGCCGAAACACTACCGCATGGACGGCCCGGACAAGCTGCGCATCACCCTCGACCTGCCCGACGCGGCGACCCGCTTCAATGCGGCGCGCGGATTGCTCACCGCGCTGCGGCCGGATCGGGCTGCGTAACTCCGATTCCTGCAGGAGGGCGGCAGCCGCGAGCTTTCAGCTTCTCCTGCGAAGGCAGGGAAAGGGCAAGATCAAAAGCTCGCGGCTGCCGCCGCTCCTGCATTCGGCTCCCGGATTTCGAATCACCAATCCCGGCCCATCGGCTAGAATTGCCGCGTTTGCCCGCCCGGAGCCCCCCATGTCGCAGCCCCTCGCCTATCGCCGCATCCTGCTCAAACTGTCCGGCGAGGCCCTGATGGGTGACGAGGATTACGGCATCGACCCGAAGGTGATCGGCCGGCTCGCGCGCGAGGTGATCGAGGCGCAGCAGGCGGGTGCCGAAATCGGCGTGGTGATCGGCGGCGGCAACATCTTCCGCGGCGCCGGCCTGGCGGCCGGCGGCATGGACCGGGTGACCGGCGACCAGATGGGCATGCTGGCCACCGTGATCAACGCGCTGGCGATGCAGGATGCGCTGGAAAAGCTCGGCGCGCGGGTGCGGGTGATGAGTGCGATCAAGATCAACGACGTGTGCGAGGACTACATCCGCCGCCGCGCCATCCGCCACCTCGAAAAGGGCCGGATCGCGATCTTCGCCGCCGGGACCGGCAACCCGTTCTTCACCACCGACTCGGGTGCCGCGCTGCGTGCGATCGAGATCGGCGCCGACCTGCTGCTCAAGGCCACCAAGGTCGACGGCGTGTACGACTCGGACCCGAAGAAGAACCCGGACGCCAAGCGCTTCGACACGCTGGGCTACGACGAGGTCATCGCCCGCAACCTCAACGTGATGGACACCGCCGCGTTCGCGCTGGCCCGTGACAGCAACCTGCCGCTGCGGATCTTCGACATGAGCCAGCCCGGCGTGCTGCTGCGGATCCTGCGCGGTGAGGAGATCGGGACGCTGGTGAGGTGAAAGCGGGGATTCGGGATTGGGGATTGGGGATTGGGGATTGGGGATTCGAAAGAGCATGATGCGTCGGCTTTCCCACCCGATGCGATGGAGATGCCTCCGCATTTTCGAATCCCGAATCCCGAATTCCCAATCCCCGCCGTGAAATAGTGTCCGCTGCCCGCCGGTGGCAGCATGCCGCCCCATGCACGGACACTCCCATTCGCACCAGCACGGCTCGTCGACGCGCGCGTTCGCGACGATCACCCTCGTCAACCTTGCCTACACGGCGCTGGAAGCCGGCTATGGCTTCGCCACCGATTCGCTGGCGCTGCTGTCCGATGCGCTGCACAACTTCGGCGACGTGCTCGGGCTAGGCCTGGCCTGGGGCGCGGCGGCGCTGGCCAGGCGCCGCCCCACCGAGCGCCACACCTACGGCTGGCGGCGCGCGACGCTGCTGTCGCCGCTGGCCAATGCCACGCTGCTGATCGCCTTTTCCGGCGCGCTGACCTGGGAGGCGCTGCGCCGGCTCGGCGCGCCGCCGCAGATCCCCGGCATGCCGGTGATCGTGGTCGCGGCGATCGGCATCGTCGTCAACCTCGGCGCGGCCTGGTTCGTGCGCGACGGCCACGCCAACGACCTCAATCGCCGCGGCGCCTTCCTGCACCTGGTGGCCGATGCCGCGGTGTCGCTTGCCGCGGTGCTGGCCGGCATGGGCATGTTGTGGCTGGGCTGGTCCTGGCTCGACCCGGTGACCGCGCTGCTGGTCGGCGCGGTGGTTGCCATCGGCGCGTTCGCACTGCTGCGCGACAGTTTCAACGCCACCATGGATGCGGTGCCCGACAGCATCGACCAGGCCGCGGTGCGGGCCTTCCTTGCCGGCCAGCCGGGAGTGACGGCGGTCCATCACCTTCACATCTGGGCGCTGGGCTCGGATGAGATCGCGATGACCGCGCATCTGGTCCGGGGCGACGCCGACGACCACGATGCGTTCCTCGCCGCCGTCGCGCACGATCTGGAGGATCGTTTCGGCATCCAGCACCCGACCCTGCAGATCGAGCGCAGCGGCGCCTGCGGGCAGGATGCGCACGCCGAGGCGGTGCACCGGCATTGAGGACGCCCGCCCGCCTGCCCCTCCACGCGCCGACTTGTGCAGGAGCGGCTTCAGGCCGCGAGCTCTTTTCCCAACGACCCGGATACGCCTGGAAAGCTCGCGGCTGAAGCCGTTCATGCGCGGGCCTGTCCGGCCAGGCGGGTTCGCCGCGTTGCGAAGCGGAATTTCGTCGACGCCATCCCTGCCGCAGCAACGCTGCCCCGGGCACGCCCAGTCCGGCAATCCAAGGCCCGGCCTTCAGCGGCGCACGAACCTCCGGTTCGGAACACTGCGAATCGCGATCTCGTTGCCGGCATCCATGGCACAACAACGCTGGCCCCGGACCCCCCGTCCCGGCCATCCATGGCCTCGCATTCGGCCGCGCACGCACCTCCGGTTCGTGAACGCGCTGCCTCACCCCCTATAATCCCGCGATTAAGCAATCGACCGGAGCCGGCCATGATCGACGACATCAAGAAGGATGCGCAGACCCGCATGCACAAGAGCGTGGAAGCGCTGCGCCACGACCTGACCAAGGTCCGCACCGGCCGCGCCTCCACCGCCCTGGTCGACCACCTGAAGGTCAACTACTACGGCTCGGACATGCCGCTGACCCAGGTCGCCAGCGTCACCGTGGCCGATGCGCGCTCGCTGGTCATCACGCCGTGGGAGAAGCAGATGGTCGCGCCGGTCGAAAAGGCGATCCTCGCCTCCGACCTCGGCCTGAACCCGACCACCGCCGGCACCGTCATCCGGATCAACCTGCCCGCCCTCACCGAGGAGCGCCGCAAGGAGCTGAGCAAGCTGGTCCACAACGAGGGCGAGAACACCAAGGTCGCGATCCGCAACATCCGCCGCGACGCGATCGGGCAGGTCAAGGAACTGCTGAAGGAAAAGCTCATTTCCGAGGACGAAGAGCGCCGCAGCGGCGACGAAATCCAGAAGCTCACCGACAAGGGCATCAAGGACGTCGACGAAGTGGTCAAGGCCAAGGAACAGGAATTGATGGCGGTATGAGCACCCGGGATTGGGGATTCGGGATTGGGGATTCGGGAGAGCGTAAGCATCCGGTTTCCCGGCGCGGCGTCAGCGCACGCGTTTCCCTGCTTTTCCAGATCCCCGATCCCCAGTCCCGAATCCCGGCCTCCAAATGACCATCCCCCGGCACCTGGCCGTCATCATGGACGGCAACGGCCGCTGGGCGGCACGGCGGCGGCGGCCGCGCGTCATCGGCCACCGCGCCGGCGCGCGCGCGGTGAACCTGTGCATCGATTTCTGCCTCGAACGCGGCATCGCCGCGCTGACCCTGTTCGCCTTTTCCAGTGAAAACTGGGGCCGGCCCGAGGAAGAAGTCGGCGCGCTGATGAAGCTGTTTCTCAACGCGCTCGATCGCGAGGTCGTCGAACTGCACCGCCGTGGCGTGCGGGTGCGCTTCATCGGCGAGCGCGAGCGCTTCGGCGCGCAGATCCGCGAGCGCATGGAATCGGCCGAAGCGCAGACCGCGGGCAACACGCGGCTGGCGCTGAACATCGCCGCCAGCTACGGCGGCCGCCAGGACATCGCCGCCGCCGCGCGGGCGCTGGCCCGGGACGTCGCCGAGGGACGGCTGGAGCCCGAGGACATCGACGAGGCCGCGTTCGCATCGCGCGTGGCCCTGGCCGACCTGCCGCCGCCGGACCTGTTCATCCGCACCGGCGGCGACATGCGCATCAGCAATTTCCTGCTGTGGCAGCTCGCCTATACCGAACTGTGGTTCACCGATACCCTGTGGCCCGAGCTTGACGCCGCCACCCTGGCGCGCGCGCTCGACGATTTCGCCGGGCGCGAGCGCCGTTTCGGCCTGACCGGCGAACAAGCCGCCGCCCTGGAGACGCCTGCATGACCCGCACCCGCGTGATCGCCGCCCTGCTGATGGCACCTCTGGCGATCCTGGCGATCCTGTTCCTGCCCACGCCGTGGATGGCGGCGCTGGCCGCGATCGTGTTCCTGGCCGGTCTGTGGGAATGGCTCAAGCTCGCCGAGGTCGAGGACAGCCTGCACCGCACCATCCTGCTGCTGCTGAACCTGCTGCTGATGGTGCTGATGGTGTGGGCGGCGCAGGGGTCGTTCGTGCTGTTGCAGATCGTCGCGGTGATCGGCGTCGGCTGGTGGCTGCTGGCGCTGCTGTGGCTGCGCTTCTACGACTTCGCGTCCGACCACGACACCCATGCCCGCGCGTTCAAGATCGCCGCCGGCACGCTGGCGACGCTGTCGGCCTGGTGCGCGCTGGTGCTGATCCACGGCGACCAGCCGGTGCAGGGCGATCCGTCCCTGGGTCATCGCTGGCTGCTGGCCGCGCTGGCGATCGTCTGGGCCGCCGATTCGGGCGCGTATTTCGCCGGCCGCCAGTTCGGCGGCAAGCTGTTCAAGGGCCGCAAGCTGGCGCCCCGGATCAGCCCCAACAAGACGATCGAAGGCCTGCTGGGCGGGCTGGTGGCCGGCGTAGCCACTGGCCTGGTGTTCGGCTGGCTGGCCGGCGCAGGCACCTCGCAACTGCCGGCGCTGGCGCTGGTCGCGGTGGTGACGGTGCTGTTCTCGGTGGTCGGCGACCTGTTCGAAAGCCTGCTCAAGCGCCACGTCGGCGCCAAGGACTCGGGCAACGTGATCCCCGGGCACGGCGGCGTCCTCGACCGCCTCGACGGCGTGCTCGCGGCGCTGCCGGTGTTCCTGCTCGGCAAGGAACTGCTGGGCTTCTGACGTGCCGGCTTCCAGCATGCAATCCGTCGCCGTCCTCGGCGCCACCGGTTCGATCGGCACGTCCGCGCTGGACGTGGTCGCGCGCCATCCCGGGCGCCTGCGCGCCTCGGTGCTGGCCGCCGGCCGCAACGTCGACGCCCTGCTCGACCTGTGCCGCACGCACCGGCCCGACCACGCGGCGATCGCCGACCCCGAAAGTTACGCGGCGCTGCGCGACGGCCTCGCCGCCGCAGGCCTGCGGACGCAGGCGCATGCGGGCATGGACGCCATCACCGACCTTGCCGCCGGCGATGCCTGCCAGACTGTGGTCGCTGCCATCGTCGGCGCCGCCGGGCTGGATTCGACCCTGGCCGCGGCACGCGCGGGCAAGCGCCTGCTCCTGGCCAACAAGGAGTCGCTGGTGCTGGCCGGCGAGCTGCTCATGGCCGCCGCCCGCGACGGCGGCGCCTGCATCGTGCCGATCGACAGCGAGCACAACGCGATCTTCCAGTGCCTGAGCGGCCGGGATGACCAGCCTTCGGCTGTTGGAAAGCGCCCGGGATCGGGGATGACCAGCCATTCGGCTGTTGAAAGGCGGGATACGGAAACCGGGCACCAGGACGTGCGGCGGATCGTGCTGACGGCCTCGGGCGGGCCGTTCCGCGGCCGCAACCGCGCGCAGCTGGCCGGCGTGACCCCGGCACAGGCCATCGCGCATCCGAAGTGGTCGATGGGGCCGAAGATTTCGGTCGATTCGGCCACGCTGATGAACAAGGGCCTGGAAGTCATCGAGGCCCACCACCTGTTCGGCCTGCCCGGCGCGCGCATCGACGTGCTGGTACATCCGCAAAGCCTGGTGCATTCGCTGGTCGAGTTCATCGATGGTTCGACCCTCGCCCAGCTGGGCCTGCCCGACATGCGCACCGCGCTGGCGGTGGGCTTCGGCTGGCCGCGGCGGATCGAATCCGGGGTCGCGGGACTCGACCTGCTGGCGCATGGGCGGCTGGACTTCGAGCCACCGGACACCGATGCGTTCCCGTGCCTGCGCCTGGCCTACGCGGCGCTGGCGGCCGGCGGCACCGCACCCGCGACCCTCAACGCCGCCAACGAAGTCGCGGTTTCATCGTTTCTTCAGGGGCGGATCGGTTTCCTGTCCATTCCCGCGCTTGTCGAACAGACGCTGGCGGCGCTGCCCGCGGCGCCGGCCGCCTCTCTCGACGCGCTGCGCGACGCGGATGCCCGCGCCCGCGCGCATGCCACCCAGTTGTCCTCGCGCATCACTGCCACCTGACCCAGCCCGCATGAGCCAAGCAGCATGAGCACCCTCGTTGGATCCCTGTGGTGGTTCGTCATCAGCCTGGGCCTGCTGGTGACATTCCACGAGTTCGGCCACTACTGGGTCGCGCGCCGCAACGGGGTCAAGGTGCTGCGCTTCTCGGTCGGCTTCGGCAAGGCGCTGTGGTCGCGCCGCGGCCGCGATGGCACCGAGTACGTGATCGCTGCGATCCCGCTGGGCGGCTACGTGAAGATGCTCGACGAGCGCGAGGCCGACGTCGACCCGGCCGAAGCCGACCAGGCCTTCAACCGCAAGTCGGTCTGGCGCAGGATCGCGATAGTAATTGCCGGCCCGGCGGCCAACCTGCTGCTGTGCGTGCTGCTGCTGTGGGCGATGTTCGTGGTGGGCCGGCCCGGCTATGCGCCAGTGGTCGGCCACGTCGACGGCATCGCAGCGGCCGCCGGGCTGCAGCGCGACGACACCGTGCTGGCGGTCGGCGGCCGTACCACCCAGACCTGGGACGGCGTGCAGATGGCGCTGCTGCCGTTCGCGCTCGACCGCCAGGACGTCGACCTGCGCGTGCGCGATGCCAACGGCCACGAGCGCGTGCGCGACCTGAAGCTTTCCGCCCTGCCCGATGGCCTGGACGAACGCAGCGTGCTGTCCGGCATCGGCCTGACCGCGCAACAGGCGCTGCTGCCGCCGGTGGTGGGCACGGTCCGGCCCGACACCCCGGCGTGGGGCGTGCTGGCCGAGAACGACCGCATCACCGCCATCGACGGCGAGCCGGTGCGCGCATTCGACGACATCGGCCCGATGATCCAGCGGCTCGGCCGCCAGGGCGGCGAGGCGATGGTCGAGGTCGAACGCGAAGGCGAGCGCCTGGCCCTTCCGGTCACTCCACGGCTGTCGTCCGCGGCCGGGCGCGGCGATTTCTGGATGCTCGGCATCGAACCGGTCCGGCGCAGCGAACTGCCGCCGAAGGACGCCGCGGAGCAGTACGGCCCGCTGGAGGCGGTCCCGGCCGCGCTGCGCGAGATGCGCTACCAGACCGTGCAGCTGTTCGAAATGGTGGGCCGGGTCTTCTCCGGCCGCGTGTCGGTGCAAAACTCCGTGGCCGGGCCGATCACCATCGCGCGCGCCGCCAATACCTATGCCCAGCAAGGCCTGGCGTGGTACCTGACCATCCTGGCGCTGCTGTCGCTGAGCCTGGGCATCCTCAACCTGCTGCCGATCCCGCTCTTGGACGGTGGTCACCTGTTGTATTACCTTATCGAGTTGGTCAAGGGCAGCCCGTTAAGCGAGCGTGCGATGGCCGCAGGGCAGTATGTCGGCCTTGCCCTGCTGGCGGGGCTGATGGGTCTGGCGTTCTACAACGACATCCTGAACAACTTCGTGCGGTAGCTGTCCAACCCGGCCTTGCCCTGCTTTCCCGGGGCGCCGACCCCCACCTGGATCCGATTTGATGACGCGTACCCCTACCCGCCGCCTGCTTGTCCTTGCCCTCGCCACGGCCGCCGCAGCGCCTGCCGCCTGGGCCCAGCAGGCGGTCGATCCGCAGGCCGCCTTCGGTATCAAGCCTTCGCCCGCCGCCGCGCCCGACAGCAGCTTCGCCCCCGCGCCGGACGGCAACTTCACCGTCAGCGACATCCGCGTCGACGGCCTGCAGCGCATCGGCGCGGGCACCGTCTTCACCTACCTGCCGATCGAGCGCGGCGACAGCATCGACTCGTCGCGCATCGCCCAGGCGATCCGCGCGCTGTACAAGACCGGCTTCTTCGAAGACGTGAGGATGGGGCGCCAGGGCGACATCCTGGTGATCACCGTGGTCGAACGCCCGGCGATCAACAAGCTCACCGTCACCGGCAACAAGGACATCAGGGAAGAGGAACTGCTCAAGGGCCTGTCCGACATCGGCCTGTCCGAAGGCCAGACGTTCGACCGCCTCAGCCTGGACCGGGTGACCCAGGAACTCACCAAGCAGTACAACAACCGCGGCAAGTACAACGTCGAGATCGCGCCCACGGTCAACAAGCTCGACCGCAACCGCGTCGACGTCACCCTGACGATCAAGGAAGGCAAGGCGGCCAAGATCCGCCACATCAACCTGATCGGCAACGAGACCTTCGAGCAGGAAGACCTCACCGATTCGTGGGAATCGGCCGAGAGCAACTGGCTGAGCTGGTACCGGCGCGACGACCAGTACTCGCGCGAGAAACTCTCCGGCGACCTGGAGAAGCTCAACAACTACTACCTCGACCGCGGCTACGTCGACTTCAGCGTCGACAGCACCCAGGTCGCGATCAGTCCCGACAAGCGCGACATGTTCCTGACCATGGGCCTGACCGAGGGCGAGATCTACAAGGTGTCCTCGGTGGAACTCACCGGCGACACCGTGCTGCCGAAGGAAAGCGTCGAGCGCATGGTGCTGGTCAAGGAGGGCCAGATCTTCTCGCGCGCGCTGCTCGAACTGACCTCCAACTCGATCGTCGCCACCCTGGGCAACATCGGCTACGCCTTCGCGCAGGTGAACCCGATCCCGGACATCGACCGCGAGAAGCGCACCGTCGCGATCAAGCTGCAGGTGGTGCCAGGCCCGCGCGTCAACGTGCGCCGCATCGTGTTCAAGGGCAACACGCGCACCTCCGACGAGGTCATGCGCCGCGAGATGCGCCAGTTCGAAGGCGCCTGGTACTCGCAGGTCGCGATCGACCGCTCCAAGGTGCGCCTGCAGCGCCTGGGCTTCTTCGAGCCCGGCAGCGTGGACGTCAAGACCGAACCGGTCGCGGGCACCGCCGACCAGGTCGACGTGGTGTTCAACGTCAAGGAGACCACCTCCGGCAGTTTCGTCTTCGGCCTGGGCTATTCGCAGCTGTCCGGCGTCACCACCTCGATCCAGCTGTCGCAGAACAACTTCCTGGGCAGCGGCAACCGGGTCTCGGTGGAAGCCCAGCGCAACGTCTACCTGCAGCGCTACTCGTTCTCGTTCCTCAACCCCTATTTCACCGACGGCGGCCTGTCGCTGGGCTACAACCTGTGGTGGCGCGAGTTCGACAACTCCGAGTTCAACACCGCGCAGTACTCCTCGACCAGCGCCGCCGGCCAGATGGTGCTCGGCATCCCGATCACCGAGTCGGACACGGTCAGCGCCGTGGTCGGCATCGACCGCAACCAGATCTACACCTACCGCGGCTCGACCCCGGACAGCATCGTCGACTACATCGACGCGCTGGGCACCCGCACGTTCCACTCATGGCGCAGCGAGCTGGCGTGGGCGCGCGACACCCGCAACGACTACCTGCAGCCGACCCGCGGCACGCTGCAGCGCGTGTCGCTGGAAACCACCCTGCCCGGCTCCACGGTGCAGTTCTACAAGCTCAACTACGAGTTTTCGAAGTACTGGCCGATCTCGCGCGCGCTGGTGCTCAACACCCGCATCGACCTGGGCTACGGCGACAGCTACGGCTCCGACGCGGTGCGCGTGTTCTGCCAGACCAACCCCGGCCAGCCCCCGGTCCCGCCCACGGCCCCGTCCGGAATGGACATGGCCGCGGCGCAGGCCGACTGCGCGCCGGGCTCGAGCTACAACAAGACCCTGGTCGCCACCGGCCTGCCGTTCTTCGAGAACTTCTACGCCGGCGGCGCGCGTTCGGTGCGCGGCTTCCGCGACAACACGCTGGGTCCGCGCGAGGCCGCGTCCGGCAGCACCTACCTGCAGCCGCTGGGCGGCGCGGTGAAGACGGTCGGCTCGCTGGAAATGTTCTTCCCCACGCTGTTCGACAGCCCGGCGGCGCGCATCTCCGCGTTCGTCGACTTCGGCAACGTGTTCAAGAACGTCGACAGCGTGGAAGCCAGCGAGATGCGCGTCTCCACCGGCGTCGCGCTGATGTGGCGTGCGCCGGTCGGCCCGATCTCGATCAGCTACGCGTTCCCGCTGCGCAAGGGCGACGACGACGAGCTCGAACGCCTGCAGTTCACCTTCGGCGGCGCGTTCTAGCGCCGCGCGGGAGCTGCAGCCCATGACCGGGCCGTCCTACTCCGTGGCCGAGATCGCCGCGCGCTTCGGGCTGGAAACGCGCGGCGACGCAGCCACCAGGATTTCTTCCGTGGCCACGCTGGCGCGTGCCGGCGCTGGCCAGCTCGCGTTCCTGGCCAACCCGCGCTACCGCAGCCAGCTCGCCGACTCGGCCGCCGCGGCCGTGGTCATGCGCGCGGCAGACGCCGAAGGACATGCCGGCACGGCACTGGTCGCCGCCGACCCGTACGTGGCGTTCGCGAAAATCGCCGCGCTGTTCGATCCGCCGCCGCCGCTGCAGCCGGGCGTGCATGCCAGCGCGGTGGTCGACGCCAGCGCGCGGATCGACCCGCAGGCGCAGGTCGGCCCGTTCACCAGCATCGGCGAGCGTTCGCGCATCGCCGCCGGCGCCGTGATCGGGCCGGGCTGCGTGATCGGCGACGACTGCGTGGTCGGCGAGGGCTGCGTGCTGGTCGCGCGGGTGACCCTGGTGCGCCGGGTCCGGCTCGGCCAGCGCGTGCTGGTCCATCCCGGCGCGGTGCTCGGCGCCGACGGCTTCGGCCTGGCGATGGACGCCGGGCGCTGGATCAAGGTGCCGCAGCAGGGCGGCGTGGTGGTCGGCGACGACTGCGAGATCGGCGCCAACACCACCATCGACCGCGGCGCGATCGAGGACACCGTGCTCGGCGAGGACGTGCGCCTCGACAACCAGATCCAGATCGGCCACAACGTGCGCATCGGTGCGCACACCGCGATGGCCGGCTGCGCCGCGGTGGCCGGCAGCGCCACCATCGGCAGCTACTGCCTGGTCGGCGGCGCGGCCGGCATCCTCGGCCACCTCGAAGTCTGCGACCGGGTGATGATCACCGCGATGAGCCTGGTCACCAGCTCGATCCACGAGCCGGGAGAGTATTCTTCCGGCACCCCGCTGATGCCCAATCGCGAATGGCGCAGGAACGCCGCGCGCTTCCGGCAGCTCGATACACTGGCGCGCAGGGTCAACGCCCAAGGCAAACCCGCGCGCGACA
This sequence comes from Luteimonas mephitis DSM 12574, assembly GCF_000422305.1. Taxonomy (GTDB): domain Bacteria; phylum Pseudomonadota; class Gammaproteobacteria; order Xanthomonadales; family Xanthomonadaceae; genus Luteimonas; species Luteimonas mephitis. The sequence goes on from NZ_KE383817.1 coordinate 228,309, forward strand.
AGGAGGATTGATGTCCGCACCCGTGACCATGCCGGTCGAAATCGCCGAAATCCGGCGGATGCTGCCGCATCGCTATCCGTTCCTGCTGATCGACCGCATCGTCGAGTTCGAATCGGGCAAGCGCGTGCTGGGCTACAAGAACGTCAGCGCCAACGAAGGATTCTTCCAGGGGCACTTCCCGGTCAAGCCGGTGATGCCCGGCGTGCTGGTGATCGAGGCGCTGGCGCAGGCCGGTGGCGTGCTCAGCCAGCTGTCCCACGGCGGCAGCGCCGAAGGCCGGCTGTCGTACCTGGTCAAGATCGACAACGCCAGGTTCTCGCACATGGTCGTGCCTGGTGACCGGCTCGACCTCGACGTGACGATCAAGCGCGAGATCCGCAACATGACCCAGTACTCCGGCATCGCCAGCGTCGCGGGCCAGCAGGTGGCCAGCGCCGACATCCTCTGCGCCGAGGTCAGGAGCTGACGTGGCGGAGGCTTCCGTCCATCCCGCTGCGGCCATCGATCCGTCTGCGCGGATCGGCAGCGGCGTCGAGATCGGCGCCTTCACCGTCATCGGCGCCGGAGTCGAGATCGGCGACGGCACCCGCATCGGCCCGCATTGCAGCATCCACGGTCCCACCCGCATCGGCCGCGACAACCGCATCCACGGCCACGCCGCGATCGGCGGCGATCCGCAGGACAAGAAGTACGGCGGCGAGCGCGTCGAACTGGTGATCGGCGACGGCAACGTGATCCGCGAGTTCGTCACCATCAATCGCGGCACCGCGGGCGGTGGCGGGGTGACGCGGATCGGCGACGACAACTGGCTGCTGGCCTATACCCACGTCGCCCACGACTGCCAGGTCGGCAGCCACTGCGTGTTCTCCAACAACTCCACCCTCGCCGGCCACGTCGAGATCGGCGACTGGGTGATCATGAGCGGGTTCGCCGGCATCCACCAGTTCTGCCGCATCGGCGCGCACGCCTTCATCGGCATGGGTGCGCTGGTCAACGGCGACGTGCCGCCGTACCTGATGGTTGCATCCGAAGACTACGGCCGGCCGCGCGGGATCAACAGCGAGGGCCTCAAGCGCCGCGGCTTCGACGCCGACCGCATCGCCGCAATCAAGCGCGCGTATCGCGCCGTGTACGTCGCCGGCGGCAGCCTGGCCGATGCCAGGCAGAAGCTCGCGGAAATGGCCGCCGGCAGCGACGACGTGCGCGCGTTCCTGGATTTCATCGAGGGCGGCGAGCGACCGCTGGCGCGGTGAGGGCGCGGATTCGCGGAAGCCGCGCTCGATGCCGGGTACGGCGCCTGGCAGTCTGCGGCAGAATGTAGCGGCACCCGGCAGCCTTGGCCCTCGACTTGCCGAATCCCGAATCCCGAATCCCGGATCCCGCGCCGAAGCGCTTCGTCCTGTGCGCCGGCGAGGCGTCCGGCGACCTGCTCGGCGCCGGACTGATCGAACAGTTGCGCGCACGCTTTCCCGATGCCCGGTTCGCCGGCATCGGCGGCGACGCGATGCGTGCAGCAGGTTTCGACGCCTGGCACGACGCGCAGGAACTGGCAGTGATGGGATTCGCCGAAATCCTCGCGCACCTGCCGCGGCTGTTGAAGCTGCGCAGCGCCTTCCGCAAGCGCGTGCTGGACTGGAAGCCGGACGCCTTCATCGGCATCGACGCGCCCGACTTCAACCTCGGCGTCGAGCGTTGGCTCAAGCAGCGCGGCGTGAGCACCGTGCACTACGTCAGCCCGTCGGTCTGGGCGTGGCGCGAGAAGCGTGCGGAAAAGATCGGCCAAAGCGCGGACCGCGTGCTGTGCCTGTTCCCGATGGAGCCGCCGATCTACGCCCGCCACGGCGTCGACGCGCGCTTCGTCGGCCATCCGTTGGCCGACACGATGCCGCTGGACCCGGATCGCGATGCTGCGCGCGCCGAGTTTGGCCTGCCCGCCGATGCGCCGGTGCTGGCGCTGCTGCCCGGTTCGCGACTGGGCGAGATCGCACGCCTGGGCAAACCATTCCTCGAAGCCGCGGCCCGCGTCGCGCGCGAGATCCCCACGCTGCAGGTGCTGGTGCCCGCGGCCAACGCGGCGTGTCGGCAGGCGATCGAGCGCCTGCTCGCCGATCCGGGCCTTGCCGCGACCAGCCTGCACTTGCTCGACGGCCGCGCGCGCACGGCCATGGTCGCGGCCGACGTGGTGCTGCTCGCGTCCGGCACCGCGACGCTCGAGGCGATGCTGGCCAAGCGTCCGATGGTGGTCGGCTACCGCATCGCCCCGCTCACCTACGCGATCGTCAAGGGTTTGGGGATGCTGAAGGTCGATCGCTACGCGCTGCCGAACGTGCTGGCCGGCGCCGACCTCGCGCCGGAACTGATGCAGGCCGACTGCACGCCCGACAGGCTCGCCGAAGCCGTGCTGGGCTGGTTCCGCAATCCCGATTCGATGGCCTCGCTGCAGGCGCGTTATCGCGGGATCCACCTGGAACTGCGCCAGGACGCCTCGTCACGGGCCGCGGAGGCGGTTGCGGGACTCATCGCCAGCCCGACGCCAAACAACCAGCCCGGATAGCCGCGGCAAGCGCCGGCCTTCCTCCGCTTTCCGCGGCAACTGAAGCGCGCGTCGCGGGCGCGGCATAATCGCGCCATGCCTGCGACACCCGACAGCATCGTTTCGCCCGCCAGCGCCGCCGTCGCCGGCCCGCACATCGCCGGCGTCGACGAAGCCGGCCGCGGCCCACTGGCCGGTCCGGTCGTCGTCGCCGCGGTGGTGTTCGCCCCAGGACGCACGCCGGTCAACGGCCTGGACGACTCCAAGCAGCTCACCGGCGCGCGGCGCGAAGCGCTGTACCCGCGCATCGTCGAACGCGCGCTGGCGTGGAAGATCGTCTTCGTCGAAGTCGAGGAGATCGACCGGGTCAACATCTTCCAGGCCACGATGCTCGGCATGCGGCGCGCGCTGGAAGGCGTGCTGTCCGCACTCGACGGCCAGGAATGCCTGGCCCGCATCGACGGCAACCACCTGCCACGCCCGCTGCCCTGCGCGGCCGAGGCCTGGATCGGCGGCGACGCGCGCGACCGTTCGATCATGGCCGCCTCGATCCTCGCCAAGGTCGCGCGCGACCGCTTCATGCGCGAACTGCATGGAACCTGGCCGCAGTACGGTTTCGACCTGCACAAAGGGTATTCCACGCCGGCGCACCTGGCCGCGCTGCGCAGCCACGGCCCCTGCCCGCAGCACCGGCGCAGCTTCGCGCCGGTCCGCGCCTGCGCGCAGGCGTCGCTGATCCCGGAACCCGGTCCGGCATAGCGCCGTCGGGGCGGCTTTCCGTCACCAGCCACGCCGTGGTGCGCGCGCGGCGTGTCAAGCCTTGTCCCTGCCGCGCCCCCGGCCTAACCTGCCTGCATCCGTTTGATGTCGATGTTTCCCATGGCGCAGTCCCATCGGTCCCGGTCCTCCCGGTGCGGCCTCTCCGGCCGCGCGCGCGGCTCGGGGCGTGCTGCCCGCGCCTGCGCCTGCCCGGCGCACTGCTGACCCATGCCACGCTTCGCCCACCTCCACCTGCACAGCGAATACTCGCTCGCCGACTCGACGATCCGGATCCCGGAGCTGGTCGCGCGCTGCGTTGCGCTCGGGCAGCCGGCGGTGGCGATCACCGACCGCAACAACCTGTTCGCGCTGGTCAAGTTCTATCGCGCCGCCGAGGCCAAGGGGATCAAGCCGATCGCCGGCGCCGACGTGTTCATCGCCGAGGGCGACGAAGCCCCCTCGCGGCTGACCCTGCTCTGCCGCGACCATGCCGGCTACCTGACCCTGTCGCGGCTGCTCACGCAGGCGTGGATGGAAGGCCAGCGCCACGACGGCGTGGTGCTGCGCCCGCAGTGGCTGGCATCGAACAACGGCGGCCTGTTCGCGATCGCCGGGCGCCACGCCCAGGCCGGGCAACTCGCCGATGGCGGTCGCCACGACCTCGCCGAACAGGCGCTGGCCGGCCTGCAGCGCCAGTTCGGCGACCGCCTGCACCTGGAACTCACCCGCTGCGGCCTCGACGGCGAACAGGCGTTCAACGATTTCGCCCTGCACGCGTCGAGCAAGCTCGGCATCCCGGTGCTGGCCAGCAACGACGTGCGCTTCCTTGCACCCGAAGGCTTCGACGCGCACGAGGCGCGCGTGTGCATCGCGTCGGGGCGCGTGCTCGACGACCCGCGCCGGCCGCACGACTACGGCAAACAGCAGTACCTCAAATCCAGCGACGAGATGTCGGCGCTGTTCGACGACGTGCCCGACGCGATCGACAACGCGCTGGCGCTGGCGCAGCGCTGCAACCTCGAGCTGCGGCTGGGCACCTATTACCTGCCGGCGTTCCCGGTGCCCTCGAACCATACGCTCGATTCGTGGATCCGCAGCGAGGCGCGCGACGGCCTCGCGCGGCGGCTGCAGACGCAGCCGCTTGCCGAGGGCCACGACCGCGGCAGTTACGCGGCACGCCTGGAAACCGAGCTCGACGTCATCATCAAGATGGGGTTTCCGGGCTACTTCCTGATCGTCGCGGACTTCATCAACTGGGCCAAGGACCACGGCATCCCGGTCGGGCCGGGACGCGGTTCCGGTGCCGGTTCGCTGGTGGCCTGGGCACTGGGCATCACCGACCTCGACCCGCTTCCGTACGACCTGCTGTTCGAGCGCTTCCTCAATCCCGAACGCGTGTCGATGCCCGACTTCGACATCGACTTCTGCATGGATCGCCGCGACGAGGTGATCGACTACGTCGCCGCCAAGTACGGCCGCGACCGCGTCAGCCAGATCATCACCTACGGCACCATGGCGGCCAAGGCGGTGGTGCGCGACACCGGCCGCGTGCTGGGCTTCCCGTACGGCTTCGTCGACGGCATCGCCAAGCTGATCCCGCTCACGCTCGGCATTTCGCTCGACGATGCACTGGGCCGTTCGGAGGCGGCGCAGAAGAATGCCGAGCTCGCCAGCAGCGAACTGATCGCCCGCTACAACGACGAGGACGACGTCCGCGACCTGCTCGACCTCGCCCTGCAGCTCGAAGACCTCACCCGCAATGCCGGCAAGCACGCCGGCGGCGTGGTGATCGCGCCGACCCCGCTGAGCGACTTCTGCCCGCTGTTCGCCGAACACGACGGCGACGGCCATGGCCGCAATCCGGTCACCCAGTTCGACAAGGACGACGTGGAAGCGGTGGGCCTGGTGAAGTTCGACTTCCTCGGCCTGCGCACGCTGACGATCATCGACTGGGCGGTGAAGGCGATCAACAAGCGGCGGGATTCGGGAGCCGGGACTCGGGATTCGGAAAAGCGAAACCCGGGCTCTTCCAATCCGCAATCCGCGATCCCCAGTCCGGCCGCCGGCCTCGACATCACCGCGATCCCGCTCGACGATCCGGCGACCTACGAACTGTTCGCGCGCGGCGACACGGTGGCGGTGTTCCAGTTCGAATCGCGCGGCATGCGCGAGCTGCTCAAGCGCGCCAGGCCCGACCGCTTCGACGACCTGATCGCCCTGGTCTCGCTGTACCGCCCGGGACCGATGGACCTGATCCCCGACTTCATTGAGCGCAAGCACGGCCGCGCCGAAGTGCAATACCCGCACCCGCTGCTCGAACCCGTGCTGGCGCCCACCTACGGCGTGGTGGTGTACCAGGAACAGGTGATGCAGACCGCGCAGATCCTGGCCGGCTACTCGCTCGGCGGCGCCGACCTGCTGCGCCGCGCGATGGGCAAGAAGAAGGTCGAGGAGATGGCCAAGGAGCGCGCCAAGTTCGAGGCCGGCGCGCTCGAGCACCACGGCATCGAGGCGCGCGTGGCCGGGCCGATCTTCGACCTGCTGGAGAAATTCGCCGGCTACGGCTTCAACAAGTCGCACGCCGCCGCCTACGCGCTGGTGTCGTACCAGACCGCGTGGCTCAAGACGCACCATCCGGCCGACTTCCTCGCCGCGGTGCTGTCGTCGGACATGGACAACACCGACAAGGTCGTGATGTTCCTCGACGAGGCGCGCGCGCTCGGGCTGACCGTGCTGCCGCCGGACGTCAACGCGTCGAACTACATGTTCGAGGCAATCGACGAAAGCACGATCCGCTATGGCCTGGGCGCGGTGAAGGGCGTGGGCCACGGTGCCTGCGAAGCGATCGCGGGCGAGCGCCGCGCGAACGGCCCCTACGACGACCTGCTCGATTTCTGCCAGCGCGTGGAAACGACGAAGTTGAACCGGCGCACGCTCGAGGCACTGGTCAACGCCGGCGCGCTCGACGCACTGGGTTCCAACCGGGCCACGCTGATGCTGCAGCTGCCGGAGGCGCTCAAGGCCACCGAACAGCTGGCACGCGAGCGCGAGGCCGGCCAGGTGTCGCTGTTTGGCGGGTTCGCCGAACCTGCCTCGCCGGGCCGCATCGAACTGCCCGAGGCCGACGAATGGCCGCTGGCACTGAAGCTCGCCGGTGAACGCGACACGCTCGGCCACTATCTCAGCGGCCATCCGCTCGACCCTTACCGCGACGAACTGTCGGCACTGGTCGGCAGCGACCTGGGCCAGCTCGACGCGCTGTGGGCCGCGGGCCAGGGCAACGGCGCGCAGAAGGAAGGCCGCAGCTGGCGCCCGGAGACCACCGCGATCATCGCCGGGCAGGTGACGGGCATGCGCAAGCGCGGCGACTCGCAGGCGTTCGTGCAGCTCGAGGACGGGCGCGGGCGCATCGAGTGCGCATTCTTTGCCGAGGCCTGGTTCGAGTACGCGCCGTTGCTCACCCGCGACCGCATCCTGATCGTCGAGGGCGGCCTGCGCGAAGACGAATTCAGCGGCGGCTTCTCGCTGCGCGCGCGGCGCTGCTGGGACTTCCAGCAGGCCTGCGAGCAAAGCGCCAAACGCCTGGCCCTGCGCCTGGACCTGCGCGTGCCCGGCGTGCTCGACCGCGTCGACGCCCTGCTGGCCAGCCATCGCCCCGGCGGCACGCCGCTGCGCTACGACCTGCTGCTGCCCGATGGCGCCGCCGGCACGCTCGACCTCAACGGCGGCCACTCGGTGCGCGTCGATGCCGACCTGCCCGGCCACCTGCGCGCGCAGCCCGGCGTGCGCGCGGTGAAGGTGGCGATGGGCAGCCGGCCGTGGGCGAGCTGATCCGCGAGCCGCCGCTTCGGCCCTGCCTGCCTTCGAGCGGAGGCGCCTGGACCCGCTGCTGGCGAGCCCCTCGACCCACACCCGCCCGTACGGCCCGAAACCCGGCATCCGCTAGACTGTCGTTTTTCCGCGCAGCGGCCCGTCGATGAACCCGAACTACCTCGACTTCGAACAGCCCATCGCCGACCTTGAGGCGAAGATCCAGGACCTGCGCCAGGCCAGCACCGGCCCCGCGGTCAACATCGACGCCGAACTGCACACCTTGCAGGACAAGCTGCGCCTGCGCACCGCGCAGATCTTCCGCGACCTCTCGCCGTGGCAGGTCTCGCAGCTGGCGCGCCATCCCGCGCGGCCGTACACCAACGACTACATCCGGGTGATCTGCGACGAGTTCCAGGAGCTGGCCGGCGACCGCGCCTACTCCGACGACGCCGCGATCGTCGGCGGACTTGGCCGCATCAACGGCCGCAGCGTGATGATCATCGGCCACCAGAAGGGCCGCGACACCAAGGCCAAGGTGCGCCGCAACTTCGGCATGCCGCGCCCGGAGGGCTACCGCAAGGCGCTGCGCCTGATGAAGATGGCCGAGCGCTTCCACCTGCCGCTGCTGACCTTCATCGACACCCCCGGCGCATACCCGGGCATCGGCGCGGAGGAGCGCGGCCAGTCCGAGGCGATCGCCCGCAACCTGATGGAGATGTCGGAGCTGAAGATCCCGATCGTGTGCACGGTGATCGGCGAAGGCGGCTCCGGCGGCGCGCTGGCGATCGGCGTCGGCGACCGCACGGTGATGCTCGAGTACAGCACCTACTCGGTGATCTCGCCCGAGGGCTGCGCGTCGATCCTGTGGAAGGACGCGGCCAAGGCGCGCGACGCCGCCGAGCAGTTGGGCCTCACCGCAAAACGCCTGCTCGAACTTGGCCTGATCGACAAGCTGGTGCGCGAGCCGATCGGCGGCGCCCACCGCAATCCGAAGCAGACCGCCACGCGACTGAAGGCGGTACTGCTCAACGAACTGGACGCGCTCGAAGCGCTGCCGATGGACGAACTGCTGGAGAAGCGTTACCGGCGACTGCGCGGATACGGGGCGTACGAGGCGGCCTGACCACAGCGGCAGCGGGCGAGGACGGCGGCAACTGCCCGCGCAGCAGGAAGACACGGTCGGCAGCGGACACGACGCACGCAACAGGGGGCGGGGGATGAGCGAAGCGATCGATCGCATCAACATGAAGATCATGACCACCGCCTCGGTGGTCTCCCAGTACGCGCGTCCCTCGGGGCTGAGCCCGGCCGAGCAGGCCACGCTTGATCGGGTTGCGCCGCTCGCGCAGGGCAAGCCCATCCTCGACATCGGGGTCGGCGGCGGGCGCACGGTGGAAGCGCTGCGCAGCATCAGCCAAGACTATCTTGGCATCGATTACAGCCAGGAAATGGTGGACGCCTGCCGCAGCCGGTTTCCCGATGCCAGGTTCGAGTTCGCGGACGCCCGAGCGCTGTCGGCGGTTGCTGACGAGTCCATCTTCCTCGCGGTGTTCAGCTGCAACGGCATCGGCATGGTGTCGCACGCCGACCGCCTGCAGATCCTGCGCGAGGTGCTGCGCGTGCTCCAGCCGGGCGGGATCTTCGTGTTCTCGACCCACAACCGGAACTCGCCGGAGTTCCGGCGCGGTTTCCAGTTCCCGCAGTTCCAGTGGACTTTGCATCCGGTGCGGGCGCTGGTGCGTTCGGCAAGATTCGCTGGGCAGACGCTGCTGCGGCTGCGCAACCGCAGGCAGTTCCGCCCGCATGAAATCCATGCGCCGGACTATTCGGTGATCAACGACGTCTGCCACCACTACGGCACGATGCTGTACTACGTGTCGCTGGAAAGGCAGCGCCGGCAACTCGAGGACGCCGGCTTCGAAGCGGGCGCGGAAGCCTACGACCTCGATGGGCAATACGTGGATGAAGACACCCAACATGACTCGATCGCGCTGATCGCGCGCAAGCCCACGCAGCCATCCTCCGCATCGGCGCTGTCGGACGCCTGAGACACCCGGGTGCTGTCCACGCGGGCACTTCCGAACGCGATGCAGGAACCGCTGCGACAGGCATGGTGGCTGGCCCGTATCCGAACCTCACTTCCGGAAGCCTAATCGCCGCCGGTGCCCCAGGCGCGCAGGTACTGTTCCGGCACCCGCAAACGGGCATCCAGCGCCCGCGCGGCGCGCACCGGGAAATACGGGTCGCGCAGGAATTCCCGCGCCAGCAGCACCACGTCAGCTTCGCCACCCGCGATGATCGCCTCGGCTTGCGCGGGCTCGGTGATCAGCCCGACCGCGCCGGTCGCCACCCCCGCTTCGCGGCGGATGCGCGCGGCGAAGGGAACCTGGTAGCCGGGGCCGACCACGATCGCCTGGCGCGGGTCGAGGCCGCCGCTGGAAACGTCGACCAGATCGATCCCGAGCCGCACGGCAATGCGCGCCAGTTCGACGCTTTGCGCGATGTCCCAGCCACCGTCGACCCAGTCGGTCGCGGAAATGCGCAGCCACAGCGGCAGGTCCTGCGGCCACGCGTCGCGCACCGCGGCGATGACTTCGCACGCCAGGCGCGTGCGGCCTGCGAAGTCGCCGCCGTAGCCGTCGTCGCGCCGGTTCGACAGCGGCGACAGGAATTCGTGCAGCAGGTATCCGTGCGCGGCATGGATTTCGATGATGCGGAAGCCAGCCGCGTGCGCACGCACCGCGGCCGCGCGATAGTCGGCGACGACTTTGGCGATGCCGCCGGCGTCGAGCGCAACCGGCAGCGGATAGCCATCGTCGAACGCCAGCGCCGACGGCGCGACCACCTGCCAGCCGCCGTCGCCCAAGGCGACCGCGCCCGACCCGCGCCAAGGCGCATGCGTGCTGGCCTTGCGCCCGGCATGCGCGAGCTGCATCGCCGGGATCGCGCCCTGCGCGGCGATGAACGCCGCGATGCGCGCCCAGGCATCCGCCTGCGCATCGTTCCAGATGCCGGCGTCCTGCGGCGAGATGCGCCCTTCCGGCGACACCGCGCTGGCCTCGGTGAACACGATCGCCGCGCCGCCGACAGCGCGGCTTCCAAGGTGCACCAGGTGCCAGTCATCCGGCATGCCATCGACGCTGGAGTACTGGCACATCGGCGAGACGGCGATGCGGTTGCGCAGCTGCAGGCCACGTTGCTGCAGGGGCTGGAACAGTCGGCTCATGGGATCGGATCGCCTTGGGGACACTGCACTCTAGCTGCCGGCGAGGCGTTGCCACACCACGCGGGTGGATCACTGCATCGCGGCAACGTGGCACCATCGCGCCATGAGCGACGTCCTGCCGGCCGGTTTCATCGCGATGCCATGTGCAGGAGGCGCGCCGCGCGCGGTGCTGGTCGGACTCAGCGGCGGCCTCGATTCGGTCGCGCTGCTGCGCCTGCTTGCGATGCAGGCGCCGATCCGCAAAGCCGGGCTGCGTGCGATCCACGTCCATCACGGCCTGCAGGCCGCGGCCGGCGACTGGGCCGCGCATTGCCGCGAAGCGTGCGATGCGCTTGGCGTCGCGCTGGACGTGGTGCGGGTCGAAGTCGCGCGCGATGCCGGCAAGGGACTGGAAGCCGCTGCCCGCGACGCACGACGCAGCGCGTTCGCCAAGGCCCTGCGCGACAACGAGGCGCTCGCGCTGGCCCATCACCGCGACGACCAGGCCGAGACCTTCCTGCTCCGTGCCCTGCGCGCGTCCGGCCCGGACGGACTTGCGGCGATGCGGCCCTGGCAGCGGTTCGCCGCCGGCTGGCTGTGGCGACCGCTGCTCGACGTGCCGCGCGCACAGCTGCTGGCGTACGTGCGCGAATACCAGCTGCGCTGGATCGAGGATCCCAGCAACGACGACATCGCGCACGACCGCAATTTCCTGCGCCATCGCATCCTGCCGCTGCTGCGCGAGCGCTGGGCCGCGACGGATGCCGCGCTGGCGCGCAGCGCAGCGCTGGCCGCCGACGCCGCCATGCTGCTGGCCGATGGTGACGACGGCGTGCTCGCCGCCGCGCGCACGCTCGACCCGCAGGTCCTGTCGGTGGCCGCGCTTGAGGCGCTTCCGGCCGCCCGCCGCGCACGCGTCCTGCGACGCTGGATCGAGGCGCTCGCGCTGCCGCCGTTGCCGGCCCGGGGCATCGCGCGGATCGAGGGGGACCTGATGGCCGCCGCGACCGGCACCGATGCATCGTTCGAATGGCACGGCGCGGTCGTGCGCCGCTGGCGCGACCTGCTGCACGCCGGTCCACGCCGGCAGCCATTGCCGCGGTCATGGCGGGTGCACTGGGATGGCCACCGGCCGCTGCCGCTGCCCACCGGCGGCCAGCTGCAGCTGGAAGGCGCCGACGCGTTCGACGCTCCGGTGCAGGTGCATGCGCGCCAGGGCGGCGAACGCATCGACCTGCCCGGCCGCACGCACTCGCACGCGCTCAAGCATGTGCTGCAGGACCTCGGCGTGCCGCCGTGGCAGCGCGCGCAGCTGCCGCTGCTGTCGGACGCCGCCGGCACCGTGATGGCCGCGGGCGACCTGGTGGTCTCGGCGCAGATGGACGCGTGGCTGCGCGGGCACGGTGCACGACTGGCCTGGCAATCCTCGCCACACGGCGGCGCCCGCATCACCGGCGACGCCGGCCCACCCCCGCCCTGCCTCCCTTGAAACCGGCCTTGTCGTAAACTCCGCCCATGCCTCGCAAAGCCACCCCCGCAGCCGCCACCGACACTTCGCCCGTCGCCAATTTCGAGGCCTCGCTCGACGCCCTCGAGCAGCTGGTCGAGAAGATGGAGCAAGGCGAACTCAGCCTCGAAGAATCACTGGCCGCCTACGAACGCGGCGTGGGCCTGTACCGACGCTGCCAGCAGGCGCTGGAACAGGCCGAGTTGCGGGTCAAGCTGCTCAGCGACCCGGACAACCCGGCAAACGCCGAATCCTTCGGCCCCGCGCCCGACGCCTGAGCGCGTGAACGACGTCCCGACCCGGGCACAGGCGATCCCGCAGTGGCGCCTGCGCATCGACGCCGCGCTCGAGCGCACCCTGCCCCCGGCCGGCGAAACACCAACGCGGCTGCACGCCGCGATGCGCCACGCCGCGCTGCTCGGCGGCAAGCGCATGCGTCCGCTGCTGGTGTACGCCACCGGCACCGCGTTCGGTGCCGACATCGCGTCGCTGGATGCGCCGGCACTGGCGGTCGAACTGGTCCACGCCTACTCGCTGGTGCACGACGACCTGCCGGCGATGGACGACGACGACCTGCGCCGCGGCCAGCCCACCGTGCACGTCGCCTTCGACGAAGCCACCGCGATCCTCGCCGGCGACGCGCTGCAGTCGCTGGCCTTCGCCACGCTCGCGCAGGCGCCCTGCGGCGCGGAAGCGTGCATCGCCATGCTGCGCGAGCTCGCCGTCGCCGCCGGTTCGCAAGGCATGTGCGGCGGGCAGGCGCTGGACATCGATGCGACCGGCAAGAACGCGGCACGGCGCGATGCTCCGCGTGACCGATCGCGGGCCCGGGACGCAACCGGGCACGAAAGTCACGCAGGCCCCGTTTCTTCCCTTGCCGGACTCGAGCGCCTGCACGCACTCAAGACCGGCGCGCTGCTGCGTGCATCGGTGCGGCTGGGCGCGATCGCGGCGGGCGTCGACGCGGCGACGCGCGGGCACCTGGACCGCTTCGCCGACGCGCTCGGCCTCGCCTTCCAGGTCCGCGACGACCTGCTCGACGTCGAAGGCGACAGCGCGACCCTGGGCAAGACCGCCGGCAAGGACGCGGAACAGGACAAGGCCACGTTCCCCGCCCTGATCGGCGTCGAGGCCTCGCGCGCGCGCCTGGCGGCACTGGCCACGGCCATGGACGACGCGCTGGCCCCCTTCGGGCCGCGCGCCGCCGCGCTGGCTGCCCTGGGCGAACTGGCGATCCATCGCTCGCACTGACCGGTGGCGGTTATCGCCGGGATTCGACGTTTGTCTCCTGAACGGGCGTGGCGCCCGCAGGAGGCGCGCGCGTGGCGGGCAGGATCAAGCATCGGCTGGAAAGCGCGGTCGACCGTGTCATGGCGGTTGCCGGCATCGCGTTCATGGATGCCTGGGGCGCCATCGAGCGCGGCTACCGCCGGCCACTGTCGTGGGTTTCCCAGCGCCTGCGCTTCGCCTTCTATCCGCTGCTTGCCGTGGCCATGGTCGGTTGGCTGGCCTGGGACTGGAGCCACGAACGCACGCTCGACGCCGCCGAGGACGCGATCTTCGACCAGGTCGTCAAATGGCGCCCGATCGAACCGTCGCCATCCGGGCGCACGGTGGTGGTCGAGATCGACGACTGCGCGATCGAGTACTACCGCGCCCGCGGAGAAGGCGGCTGGCCGTGGAGCCGCGAGCGCCACGCCGACCTGCTCGACGCGCTCGACCGCGCGGGCGTGCGCGCGGTGGGATTCGATGTCCTGTTCGCGGATCCTTCCATCAGCGACCCCGAGGGCGACGCGCTGCTCGAAACCATGGCCGTCGCGGGTGGCGGCAGGTTCCTGTTCGCCGCCAGCCGCCTGCACCCGGACTTCGATGCCGCCGCCACCTTGCCCGCGAACCGGGCGCCAGGGGCCTTCCGCCTCGTCGCCGATGCCGCGGTCCCGGCGCCAAACGTCGCGCTGATCCAGCCGTACGGGCGGCAAATGGCTGCGCACTCGGGCCTGGTCAACATCCGTCGCGGCAGCGACGGCCTGCTGCGCGATGCGCGCCTGTACGAAGCGGCGGGTGGCTGGGCGGTTCCGTCGCTGGTGCTGCGCCTGGCGCAGGCGGCCGGCACCGACACGCGCGCCGCCGTGGCCGCGCGCGGCGGCGACCTGCGGATCAACTGGCGCGCGCACTCGCGCCTGCCCTACGCCAACGCGGCCGACGTCCTTGAAGGCCGGCCGGTCTGCGGCAGTGAAATCCCGCCGCTGCGTGCAGCCGTCGCCGTCATCGGCCACACCGCCGCCGGCATCAACGACGCCAAGCCCACGCCGGTGAACATGGCGATGCCCGGAGTCGAAATCCTCGCCGAAGCCACCGAGGCCCTGGTCACCGACAGCTGGATCCGGATGCCGCCGGGCTGGCTGAAATACGCGCTCGCCACGTTCCTGGTGCTGCTGTCCACCTTCGTCTTCTGGCGCGGCGAACCGCACGAGGACGTCGACCCGGCCTTCTTCGCCGCCAACATCGTGCTGGTCGCGGTCGCGTTCACCGGCCTCACGCTGTACGGCTGGTTCATCGACATCTTCGCCAGCCTCGGCTATGGCGCGCTGTGCTTCGGCCTGTGCCGCGGCTACGCGGCCGTGCAGCGCGGCCGCGCGATCGGCAACGCCGACTACCTGGTGGAGTTCGACCCGGCCGCCCACCCCTGGCTGCTGATGGCCCGCCTGCGCTTCAGGGCCGATCCGTCGTTGCCCGCGCACGTGGCGCGGCGCAGGCGGCGCGAGTATCGGCGGATCCTGCGCCGCTTCCTCTACGCCGGCAGCGACATCGTGATGATCGAGGGCGTGGTCGAGCGCAAGAGCTGGCTGCACGCGATCCTCGACGACTTGGTGCTGCTGATCTGGAAGGGCGACAGCGAGGCCGACGCACGCGCGTTGGCGCGCCGCGACCTGGACGCCCTGCATGCCGCGCTCAACGACACCGAGGAGCGGCTCGAGGGCAGCGGGCAGGTGATGGTGTGCCTCTCGTCCGCGCAGATCGACGACGGCGACGACGACTCCATGCGCGGCGAGCGCCTGCGCCTGCGCGAGCTGCTCGGGCAGGACCTCAACCGCCGCGACGAATGGCCACTGGCGACGGCAAATCCCCTTGTTTCCAACCCCACGCGGCACGAGGAACACGACCCATGCGAACCCTGACCCGCCACCTGATGCCGTCGCTGCTGGCGATGGCGACCCTCACTGCCGCGGTGCAGGCCGCATGGGCCGCGGACTTGCCCGCCGTCGTGCACAAGCGCTCGGTGGAGGTCCGCCAGGCGCCCGGCTTCGATGCGCCGGCAATCGCCACGCTTCGGCGCGACGCGCGCGTTGCGATCGATGCGCAGCAAGGCCTGTGGTACCGCCTGGTGCTGGACGACGGCCGCAGCGGCTACGTCCGCGTCAATGAAGTGCGGATGCTGCAGGCGGGCACGGAAAGCCCGGAGGGTCGCGCGCTGTTCCAGGGCAACGCCGGCAAGGGCCGCGTGACCGAAACCGCCACCGTGCGCGGCATCGACGCCAGCGACCTGGCCGGCGGGCAGCACGACGCCGCAGGCCTGGCGCGGCTGGAGGGATATCGCGTCGATGCCGCCACCGCCGCCGACCACGCCCGCGAGCGCGGCTGGCAGGCGCGGCGCGTGGCCTACGCCGGCGAGGCCAGGGAACTGGACACCAGCGGCCAGCAGGCCACCCAGTCCGACAAGCGCAGTGGCCTGGCGATCGCCCGCGGCCTGCTGTCCAAGTTCGGTGGCGGTGCGATCGCCAGCGCACCGGCGGCAACGGTTGCCGACCGCGCGATTGGCAAGTCCGACCAGGAGGTCGCCGAGGAGGAACGCGCGCTCGGTCCGGCCGTCACCGGTCGCGTGCTCGGCGTGGCGCCGCTGTGGAATGACGACAGCGCGCAGCGGCGCGTCAACCTGGTGGGCCGCTGGCTGGCCTCGCAAACATCGCGCCCCGGCCTGCCGTGGACCTTCGGTGTCATCGACGACGGCGAAATCAATGCCTACGCCGCGCCCGGCGGCTACGTGCTGCTGACCCGCGGCATGTACGAACTGCTGGCCGACGATGCCGAGCTGGCCGCGGTGCTCGCCCACGAACTCGGCCACGTGGTGCAGCGCGACCATTTCGAAGTGATCCGCAAGCAGCAGGTGCGCGACGCCGGCACGGATGCGGTGCTGTCGCAGGTGCGCGCGCCGGGCGCGGCGGCGTACGCGAAGGATTACGTTGCCGAACATGGCGCGGCGATCCTGCTCACCGGGCTGGACCGCGACGCCGAGTACCGCGCCGACGGCGCCGCCGGCATTTACCTGGAACGCGCGGGTTTCGACCCGCTGGCGTTCTACTCGGTGCTGCAGAAGATGGCCGCGCTCGGCAAGCGCCCGGCGCCGCTGGCCCAGCTCTACCGCACGCACCCGCCGCTGGACGAGCGCATGGACCGGCTGGACGGTCGCCAGGCCGGCCGATGATGCCCGATCGCCCCGCGCGCGGACTGCCCGCGCGCGGAGGCCGGCGCCATCAGCCGAACAAGCGCAGCGTCAGCGGATAGCGGTAGCGTTCGCCGTTCCAGGCCTTGACCATGGCGATGATGCTGCACACCAGCCAGGTCACCGCGATCGCGGCGATCGCCAGCACGAGCACCAGCCCGGCGGGAATGGTGACGAGCAGGCCGATGCCCAGCGTCAGCACCGTCGCACCGACCAGCACGATGCCGATCGCAGCCGCCACGCAGGCGTAGATGAACATGCTGAGGTTGAAGTTGATCGCCTCGCGCGCGTGTTCGCTGGCGAACGGCGAGTCGTCGCGCTTGATCAGATAGACCACGGCCGCTGCCAGCACGCCGGCGGCGCCGGCGATCCAGCTGGTCATCAGGGCAAGCACCAGGGCGGACAGATGCGCCAGCGCGGCCCATTGGCGCTCGCTGGCGGTCGGGGACAGGGTTTGCGGCAGGCTGCCGTCGGCGGTGTGTTCCATCTTGGGCTCCCGGCCGGACGACAGGTCCGGCACGGGACTCAGGATGGGGCCTGCCGCGGCGCAAGCAAGCCGACCAGCGACCGGCGCGTGGAGGAGCCGACGAAACGGGCGAAAAGGACGCCCGGCGCCGGGGGCACTTCGAGGTCGGCGACCTATTTCACCAGCCGTAGCGTGAACGGATAGCGGTAGGCCACGCCTTCGTTGGCCTTGATCGCGGCGATGATCGTGAACACCAGCCAGGCGATGCCGATGACGATCCACAGCGGCACCGCGATCACCAGGCCGATGCCAAGGGTGAACAGCGCCAGCAGGAACAGCGCGAAGAACGCGATCGCCACCGTGATGTTGAAGTTGAGCGCTTCCTTGGCCTGGTCGTCGACGAAGGGCATGGCGTCCTTCTTGACCAGCCAGATGATCAGCGGACCGATGAAGCAGCCGATGCTGCCGGCCCAGCCCGAAGTAAGGATGCCGCCGACCAGCGCCGACAGGTGCGCGAACATCGCCCACTGGCGCTCTTCCGCCCCGGGCACGCCCGACGGCGACGGCGGTGGTGGTGGCGGTGTCACGGTTTCGTTGAAATCGGTCATCGTCGTTCCCCGTAGTGGCCCCGGCCGGAAGTGCCGGCGATCCATGAGGATACGTCAATCGGCGCCGGAAGCTGCCAGGCGCGAGCTGGTTGCGGGTGGCGGGCTTGCCGGCACCCGCCTGCGGCAATCCTCTTCCCGATCCGCCAGGCCGAGCCCGCGCGCCTGCCATGGCAACCGCGCCGCCGCGCGCCGCGCGGGCGAACGGCTGTGATTGCTGCCCGCCGGATTACTGCCCGCCGGCCACCGTCATCTTGCCGACCAGGATCGAACCCGTGCCCACGTGCGAGCGCGGATCGACATCGCTGCCGACCGCTTCGATGGCCTGGAAGATGGCCTTGAGGTTGCCGGCGATGGTGATGCCGTCCACCGCGTGCGAGATCGCGCCGTCCTCGATCCAGAACCCGGCCGCGCCGCGCGAGTAGTCGCCGGTGATGTTGTTGACGCCCTGCCCCATCAGCTCGGTGACCAGCAGGCCGCGGCCCATGTCGCGCAGCATCGCGTCGAGGTCGCCGGCGTTCGCCGCGACTTCCAGGTTGTGCACGCCGCCGGCATTGGCCGTGGTCTGCAGCCCCAGCTTGCGCGCCGAATAGCTGCCCAGCACGTAGCGCTGCAGCACGCCGGCCTCGACCAGCGCCGACTCGCGGGTGGCCACGCCTTCGGCATCGAAAGCCGCCGAACGCAGGCCGCGCGGCAGGAAGGGGCGCTCGTGGATCGAGAACCAGTCCGGGAACAGCTGCGTGCCGGCACTGTCGACCAGGAAGCTCGCGCGCCGGTACAGCGCGCCGCCGGAAACCGCGCCGAGCAGGTGGCCGATGAGCGAACGCGCCATCTCGCTGGCGAACAGCACCGGGTACTCGCCGGTGGCGAGCTGTCGCGGCGCCAGTCGTGCGAGTGCGCGCTGCGCGGCGTGGCGGCCGATCGCGGCCGGCGATTCGAGGTCGGATTCGGCCAGCGCCAGGCTGTACCAGCCGTCGCGCTGCATGTCCGCGCCCTGCCCGGCGATCAGCGCGCAGCCGATGCTGTGCTGGGTGCTGCGGTCGTGGCCGACGAAGCCGTGCGAGTTGGCGTACACGCTCAGCGATTCGCCGCTGCCGACCGAGGCGCCGTCGGAGTTGGCGATGCGCGCATCGGTATCGCGCCCGGCGCTTTCGCAGGCCAGCGCGAGGTCGACCGCGCGATCGGCATCCAGCGCCCACGGATGCCAGCCGTCGAACTCGCGCAGGTCGGTGGCCATCAGTCCGGCGTCGGCGAGGCCGGCGGCCGGGTCGTCCTCGGTGAACCTGGCGATCGCGCAGGCCTGGTCGACCGTGGCCTGCAGGCTTTCCTCGCGCAGGTCGGCGGTGCTGGCGCTGCCCTTGCGCTGGCCGAAGTAGACGGTGACGGAGATGCCGCGGTCGCGGGTCGACTCGACCGTCTCGACGCTGCCCATGCGCACGTTGACGTTGAGCCCGCGCTCCTCCGAGCACGACACCTCGGCCTGGCTGGCGCCGGCGGCGCGGCAGCGCTCGAGCAGGCGCGCGGAGATGGCTTCGAGATGGTCGAGCCGCTGCAGGCTGTCATCGCCGGCGGCGGCTTCGATGCGGGAAGTGGGAACGTTGCTCAATGGATTATCCTGACGGAGGCGAAAGCGGGTTCTTGCCGCGGCGAAGAACAGAATCAACCAACTACACGGCAGCCAGCATGCGCGGACGAGACGAAGACACCGGCGAATTCCTGGGCGCCAGCCGCAGCCAGCAGCGGCGCGATGCGCTGGACGTACTGGCGCTGGCCCAGCAGCTGTCCGCGCTGAGCGCGAGCCAGCTGTCGAAGCTGCCGATCCCCGGGGACCTGCTTCCGCATATCGCCGACGTGCAGCGCATCGGCTCGCACATCGCGCGCAAGCGGCAGATGGCGTTCCTGGCCAAGCAGATGCGGCGCGAGGACGACGAAGTGCTGGACGGGATCCGCGACGCGCTCGACGCCGGCGGCGAAGCCGCGCGCCAGGGAACCGCGCTGCTGCACCGCGCCGAACGCTGGCGCGAACGCCTGCTGGAAGAAAGCGACGCCGCGCTGGCCGAGCTGATCGAACTGCATCCGTCCGCCGACCGCCAGCAGCTGCGCCAGCTGGTCCGCAACACGCTCGACGAACGCAAGCGCAACAAGCCGCCGCATGCGTTCCGCGAGCTGTTCCGCGCGGTGAAGGAACTGCTGGAAGCAGGCGAGCCCGGCGACGACGAAACCGTCTGATCCGTCGGCTTTCGTAGGAGCGGCTTCAGCCGCGATCTCTTTACCGCCGCCCGCGGAAGCGAAAAGCTCGCGGCTGAAGCCGCTCCTGCAAGGGTGCATGGGACGCATGGGGCGCATTGCAAGCATCAGGCCTGGGTGCCGCCGACGGTCAGGCCCTCGATCAGCAGCGACGGCTGGCCCACGCCCACCGGCACGCTCTGGCCGTCCTTGCCGCACACGCCGACGCCGTCGTCCAGCGCCAGGTCGTGGCCGATCATCTTCACCTTCTGCATCGTTTCCGGGCCGTTGCCGATCAGGGTCGCGCCCTTCACCGGCGCGGTGACCTTGCCGTCCTCGATCAGGTAGGCCTCGGTCGCCGAGAACACGTACTTGCCGTTGGTGATGTCGACCTGGCCGCCGCCGAAGTTGACCGCGTACAGGCCCTTCTTCACCGAACGGATCATCTCCTCCGGGTCGTGCGTGCCGGCGAGCATGTAGGTATTGGTCATGCGCGGCATCACCAGGTGCGCGAACGATTCGCGGCGGCCGTTGCCGGTCGGAGCGGCGCCCGTCAGGCGCGCGTTGAGCGTGTCCTGCATGTAGCCGGTGAGCACGCCGTCCTCGATCAGCGTAGTGCACTGGGTCGGCGTGCCCTCGTCGTCGATGTTGAGCGAGCCGCGGCGGCCGTCGAGGGTGCCGTCGTCGACGATGGTCACGCCGGGCGAGGCAACGCGCTGGCCCATGCGGCCGGCGTAGGTGCTGGTGCCCTTGCGGTTGAAATCGCCTTCCAGCCCGTGGCCGACCGCTTCGTGCAGCAGCACGCCGGGCCAGCCGGCGCCGAGCACCACCGGCATCACGCCGGCCGGTGCGTCGACCGCTTCGAGATTGACCAGCGCCTGTCGCAGCGCCTCGCGCGCGAACTTCTCCGGCTTGCCGTCGCCGAGCAGCTCGGCATACGAATAGCGCCCGCCGTAGCCGGCAAAGCCCGACTCGCGGCGACCGCCCTGCTCCACGATCACCTGGATGTTCATGCGCACCAGCGGGCGCACGTCGCCGGCGAGCACGCCGTCGCTGCGCGCGACCAGGATCGTGTCGACGCCGCCGGTCAGGCCCACCATCACCTGCTTCACCCGCGGGTCGGCGGCGCGCAGCAGCTGGTCGACGCGGCGCAGCGCCTCGACCTTGGCCTCGTTGCCCATCGCGTCGATCGGATCGTGCGGCGCGTACAGCTGCCGGCCATGCCCCGCGACCAGCGTGCGCGCGACGTGGCCGTCGCCGTCGCGCGCGATCGCGCGCGCGGAGTGCGCCGAGGCCAGCAGCGCTTCGGCGTTGATGTCGTCGGAATAGGCGAAACCCGTCTTCTCGCCGGAGATCGCGCGCACGCCCACGCCCTGCTCGATCGAGTGCGCACCGTCCTTGACGATGCCGTCCTCCACCGTCCAGCCCTCGCGCCGGGCGTGCTGGAAATACAGGTCGCCGAAGTCGATGCCGGGGCCGAGCAGCGCGCCGAAGGTGCGTTCGAGTCCGCGGGGGTCGAGGCCGGCGGGCGCCAGCAGGCGGGTCCGGGCGAGTGCGAGCGGTGAATCGGTGGTGGTCGTCATGGTGTCGAGTTTGGGGCCGCGGCGTCGTTTGGCAAGCCGGAAGCCGCCTGCGCGGCGCCGTCGGCGGGAAGCGGCGGCGCCACGGCGGCAGGCGCTTCGCCCGCATCGTTCGCCGATGGTGTCGAGCCGGGCTGCGGCGCGGGCGGCGGCGGCGCCTGCTCGCGT
The DNA here is from genome assembly GCF_000422305.1 of Luteimonas mephitis DSM 12574. Taxonomy (GTDB): domain Bacteria; phylum Pseudomonadota; class Gammaproteobacteria; order Xanthomonadales; family Xanthomonadaceae; genus Luteimonas; species Luteimonas mephitis. The sequence continues at coordinate 249,672 of NZ_KE383817.1, forward strand.
CCGGACACTTCCACCTTGGGATCCTTCCAAGGCCCGGTCACGCGATAGCTCTTCGCGCCCATTTCGCCCAGCGGTTTCTTCAGCACCGCGTTGGTCAGCGCGCCGACCGCGGCGCCGACCGGGCCGCCGGCCAGCGCGCCCGCGACCGTCAGCAGGTTGCCGGACTTGGGCAGCACCTCGATGTGCTGGTCGAAGGTCTGCGCACGCAGGTCTGCGCTGCCGTGGATACGGATCTCGGCGGCCGGGCCGTCGATGTTCATGTCGTCGCTGCGCGCCTGGCCGTTGCCGAATTCTACGGTGCCGCCGATCCGGTTGAAGGCGAAGCCCTTGGAGAACAGGTCGCGGAAATCCAGCATCAGCCGGCGCGGCAGCTCGGCCACGCTGAGCAGGCCGAGCACGCGCCCGGCGCCGGGTTCGACCTCCACCAGCCGCCCGTCCTTGGCGGTGAGCGCCAGCTTGCCCTGCAGGTCGGCCAGCCGGAACCCGGCCGGACTGCCCGGCCAGGTTGCATCGAGGTGCGCGTCGCCGTCGCCGCCGGCAAGGCGGCCGCCGTATCCGAATCCGGCGAGCAAGGCGCCGAAATCCTCGCTGTGCACGTCGGCCTTCAATCGCGTGCGCGCACCGGCGCCGCGGCCCAGCCAGTCGCCGCTGACGTCGATCCGATGCTCGGGCGAACGCGTCTGCACGCGCTCGAAGCGCAGCCCGCCGGCCACCGGGCGTGTATGCACCTCCGCCTTGCCGAGCGCGGCATCGCCGAAATGCAGCGCATCGATGGCAATGTCCAGCGGCGGCACCTTGGACGGGTCGATGTCGTCGCCGCCCGCGGGCGGCGTCGCTTGCGCGCCCGCAGCCGGCGCCTGTCCCGCTGCTGCTTCGGCCACCGCACCTGCCGGGGACGTGGTGGCCGTGGATGCGGCCGCGGTGGCGCTGCTCCAGAACACCTTCGAGAAGCTGCCGGTGATCGGCGCGCGCTCGGCGCGCGGGATCGACAGGCCGCCTGCGAGGCGCGGGCCATCGACGCGAACGTCGGTGCCCGCCGCCGAAGGCTGCGCGTGCAGCCGCGTCCGCGGAAAACTGCCCCCGAGCAGCAGCAGGCGATCGGCGACGACGTCTATCCGGCGCAGCGGCAGCGCATCGCCGCCGCTGCCGCCGGTTGTCAGCGCCATCCAGTCGATTGCGTCCAGCTCCGGCGTGCGCCCGGTGGCGACGAGCCCCGACGTCGGCGGTGCCTCGTCGACGCGGTTGCTGCCCAGCACCACGCGCACGCCGGTACGGTCGTTCGCGCTGCGGGCACGCAGCGCCAGGCGCTGGCCGAAGCTGACGTTGATGTCACCGGCTCCCAGCGGCAGCGTCGTGGCCACCATGGTGGGCAGCGCCGTCGCCGCGGGCTTGTCCAGCGGCGCAGGCAGCCCGAGCGTGGTGCCCTCGAGGTTCGAATGCAGGCGCAGCTGCGTCGGCGGCTCGGCGCCGGCCGCCGTGGCGGCACCGATCGACACCGCCACCTTCCACGCGGAGCGACCGCTGACGTACGGCTTGAGCCACGCCATCTCCGGCGCCTGGTCGAGCAGTTCATGGGCGTCGAGCGTCGCGGCGACCTCGGCCTCGAACGCCTGGCTGCGATCGCGGACGTGCCCGGCGCCGGCGCGCAGCGCCAGCGTGCCCGGCTGGCCTTCGTGGGTCGCACGCAATCCGTTGGCGCCAAAGCCTTCGTGGTCGTACGTCGCCGTGCCGCGCACGTCGTCGAAGGCCAGTTTCCAGCGCTTCTCGCCGAGGCTGACGCCGGCCAGCTCGACGCGGCCGTCGATCTTCGGCGCCGGCGCGTCGTGGTGCAGCGGCAGGTCGAGCGCGAACGTGGCCGTGACCGGCCCGCTTGCGGCGAGGTTGTCGAGCGTCTGGGCATGCTGCGTGCGCAGCGAGCTGTGCTGCAGCAGCGCGAGCAGCTTCGCCGCGTCGCCCTTCGCGTCCGCGGCGACCTTGAGGTCGGCCTCGTGGAAGTCGGCGATCCCGGCGTCCAGCCGCGGGATCGCGACGCCGGCGATCGCGCCGCGCCCGTCCACCGTGAAGCCGTTGCCGACGAAACGCACGTCGCCGTCGATGTGGTCGGCCGCGGGCCAGTCGGGCTGGAACTTCACCACCGCGCCTTCCAGCCGCGCGCTCGCCTCGAACAGCCCGGTGTGCTCCGCGGTGTGGAACGGCCAGTCGTCGAGGTCGCCGGACACCACCGCGCGGCCGCCGACCACGCGACCGTCGACCAGTGCGGTGTCGAGCCAGTGCAACGTCGCCGGCGACATCAGGTGGCGCACCCAGAAACGCTTGGCGACCGGGACCCGCGTGTCGTCGAGCCGCGCGGCGACGTCGATGCGCGGCAGCGTTCCATCGCCCTGGAATTCCATGCCGCCGCGCACGTCGGCCGCATAGTCGGTTCCGTCGATGCGCAGCGCAGGGGTTTCCACGCGCCAGCCGCCTCCGTCCCGCCAGCCGGCCACGCGCCCGCGCAGGTGCACGTCGTGCGGCGGGCCGAAACCGCTCGGCCAGTCGAAGCGCAGCGCAGCCTTCGGGTCGAAGTCGAACACCAGCCCGTCCGCATCGCCGTCGAGCGTGCCGCCCAGGCCGCTGATCCCTGGTGCGTGGCCGTGCGTCGCGAAACGCAGGCCTTCGATCCGCGCGTGCGCGCTGAGCGCGCCACCGCGAACACCCGCCAGCGCCACGTCGTGCAGCACCGCATCGGGCTTGCCGTCGAGCAGCCACTGCCGCACGCCCGGCGCCACCCGATCGCTGAGTGCGACCAGCGCCAGCAGCGGACCCGCATCGATGCGCGAAGCCAACAGCGCCTGGCGTCGCCCGCCGGCGGCGACCAGCCCGTCGAGCACCTGCGCATCGCGGCCATCCCCCACGCGCAGGCGCGCGGCGTCGAAACGCCAGCCATCTTCGACCGTTTGCCAGCGGCCACGCAGCTGCACGCTGCCGAAAGCCACCTGCGGCGCGGCATCGGACGGCGCGAGCCGCGCGCCGCGCAGCTGCAGCGCACGCAGGTCGGCGTCGACCGTGGCCACCGCAATCCGGTGCCCGCGCAGCGTGGTCCACGCCTCGATCCTGCCGCTGCCGTCGGCGACGGTGACGCCCACCGCGTGCAGCAGCGGCGACCACGCCGAGAGCCTGGCCTGCTTCGCCGCGACATAGCCGCGCCCGTTGCCGTCGTCGCGCTGGAAATCGACGCGCGCCTCCACCGGCGCGGCATCGTCGCGCATCCACGCCCGCGCGCCGATGCGCACGCGCTGTCCGTCGACGCGCAGGCGCAGGTCGATCCGCGGCACCTGTGCGTCGATGCCCAGCGCCGGCGCCTGGATGCGCAGCTTGCCGCCGATCACCTGCAGCTCGCCCAGGCCTTCGAGCGAGGAAAACGGATCGCCGGTGGCGTGCTGCGCAGCGGGCAGGCCGCGCACCTGCCAGCGACCGTCGCCGTCGCGCTGCAGGGTCAGTTCCAGCCCGCGCAGGCGCAGTTCGGTGAACGAACTGCCCGGCAACAGGCCCGCGTACTGCGACACCAGCACTTCCGCCGCGCCGATCGGCACCGCGTCGGCGCCGTCGCCGATGCGCAGGCCGTCCAGGCGCAGCAGCGGGCCGCGCCGGGTCCACTGCGTCTGCACGTGGTCGAAACGCACGCTGCGGCCGGCCTGCGCGCTGAGCCAGGCCTCAATCCGCTCGGGATGCCGCTCGGCCCAGGGCAGCAGCACCTGGCTGACCGCGCCGGCCACCAGCGCCATCACCACCAGCACGACGGCCACCACGTACCAGGCACCGCGGCGGACGCGGCGCAGGTGGCTGTGCCAGGCTTTCGGCATCAGCGTCGCGCCCCGCGCAGTGGCGAGAATCGGGAATCGGGAATCGGGAATCGGAAGGGCGGGTTCTTTAGCAGCCGGTCATCGTCTTTCGACATCACGCAGGACGGCATGGAAGCCCAGCGAGCCGATGACACGCATCCAGGGCCGCGGCTGTTTCGGCTTTCCCGATTCCCGATTCCCGATTCCCGATTCCCGGCCCTACAGCAGCACGACATCGAACTGCTCCTGCAGGTACTGCTCGTCGGCCTGGAAACGGATCGACTTGCCGAGGAACTCCTCCAGCTCCGCCACCGCCGCCGACTCCTCGTCGGTGATGCGCCCGACGACCTTGGGCGACGCGATCACCAGCAGCCGCGCGGCCTCGAACTGGCGCACCGCGCGGACGATCTCGCGGAAGATCTCGTAGGTCACCGTTTCGGCGGTCTTGAGCATGCCGCGGCCGCCGCACTCGTGACAGGGCTCGCTGAGCTGCCGCTGCAGGCTTTCGACCGTGCGCTTGCGGGTCATCTCCACCAGGCCCAGCGGCGAGAAGTCGTACACCGTGGTCTTGGCGTGGTCGCGCGTGAGCGATTTTTCCAGCGTGCGCAGCACCTGGCGCCGGTGTTCGGCGTCGGTCATGTCGATGAAGTCGATGATGATGATGCCGCCGAGGTTGCGCAGCCGCAGCTGCCTGGCCACCGCCTGCGCGGCCTCGAGGTTGGTCCGGTAGACGGTTTCCTCGAGGTTGCGCTGACCCAGGAACGAGCCGGTGTTGACGTCGACCGTAGTCATCGCCTCGGTCTGGTCGATGACCAGGTAGCCACCGGATTTCAGCGGCACTTCCTTCTCCAGCGCGCGCTGGATCTCGTCCTCGACGCCATACAGGTCGAACACCGGCCGCGTGCCGGAATAGTGTTCGATCTTCTCGGCCAGCCCCGGCATGTACTGCGCGGCGAACGTGCGCAGGCGTTCGCAGGTCTCGCGCGAATCGACCTTTACCTTCTCCACGTCGCGGCGCATCAGGTCGCGCACCGCGCGCATCGGCAGGGTCAGGTCTTCGTAGATGCGCGCGCCCACCGGCGCTTCGCGCACCTGCCGCTCGATCAGCGCCCAGGCGCGACCCAGGTAGGCGATGTCTTCGGCCAGCGCTTCGGACGGCTGGCCCTCGGCGTTGGTGCGGACGATGTAGCCGTGCCGGTGGCCGTCGGCAACCAGTTCGCCGATCAGCGTCTTCAACCGCGCACGCTCGGTCTCGTCCTCGATCCGCGCGGACACGCCGATCGTGCGCGATTGCGGCAGCAGCACCAGGTAACGCGACGGGATGCTGATCTGGGTCGTCAGCCGCGCGCCCTTGCTGCCGATCGGATCCTTGACCACCTGCACCACGATATCCTGCCCGTCGCGCAGCAGTTCGCTGATCGGTGGCACCGGCGGCGGCGGCTGCGGGGCGGCGGTCGCGTCGCCGGCGATTTCCGGCGTCGGCAGCGAACGCATCACGTCGCTGGCATGCAGGAACGCCGCGCGATCCAGGCCGATCTCGACGAACGCCGCCTGCATCCCCGGCATCACCCGCTGCACCCGGCCCTTGTAGATGTTGCCGACCACGCCGCGCGACCAGCCGCGCTCGATGTGCAGCTCCTGCAGCATGCCGTTCTCGACCACGGCCACGCGGGTTTCGCGCGGGGTGACGTTGACCAGGATCTCCTCGCTCATGCTGGCACCCGATCGGAGCAGCCGTCCCCGTGCCCGATCCCGAACTGCGACAGCAGTTCGCTGGTCTCGTGCAGCGGCAGGCCCATCACCCCCGAATAGCTCCCGGACAGATGCCGGATGAAGGCCTCGCCGCGGCCCTGGATCGCATACGCGCCGGCCTTGCCCATCGGCTCGCCGGTCGCCACGTAGGCCGCGATCTGCGCCTCGGAGATTTCGGCAAACGTCACCTGCGACACGGACACCGCCTGCGCCTCGCGTGCCGCTGACACCAGCGACACCGCCGAAACCACCTCGTGCGTGCGGCCCGACAGCCGGCGCAGCATCGCCGCGGCGTCGCGTTCATCGCGCGGCTTGCCGAAGACCTCATCGCCCAGCACCACCTCGGTATCGGCGCCCAGCACCACCGCGCCCGGCACCCCCACCCGCAGCAGGCCGGCGCCGGCCTTCTCGCGCGCCACCCGGCGCACGTAGTCGGCAGGGGCCTCGGCGGGGTCGCGCCGCTCGGGCACGTCGATGTCGAGCACGCCGAATTCCACGCCGAGACGGCCCAGGAGTTCACGGCGACGGGGGGATTGCGAGGCAAGGTGCAGCATCGTGAAAGAATAACCCGCAGGCCCGGCACGGCTCCGGTTCAGCGCGCCCCAACCCCATTCAGGCTCACGGCCCGTTCACTGGACGGCACCGACCCTGCCCCCGTCCACGATGGAGACCACCATGCTTCGCAACCCCCTCCGCCCCCTCGCGCTCGCCAGCGCCCTTGCCCTGAGTTGCCTGACCATGACTGCCTGCGCCCAGAACACCACCCCTACGGTCGCGTCCAGCGACGGCACCCTGCTCTCCGTCTCAGCCCAGGCCGAAGCCAGCCGCGTGCCCGACGTGGCCTCGCTGTCGACCGGCGTGGTGACCCAGGCCGCCGACGCCAACGCCGCGCTGTCGGCCAACGCTGCCCAGATGAACAAGGTGATGGCCGCGATCAAGGCCGCAGGCATTGCCGAGAAGGACATCCAGACCAGCGGCATCAGCATCAACCCGCAGTACAAGTACACGGACAACCAGCCGCCGACGATCACCGGCTACCAGGCCAGCAACACGGTCAGCATCAAGGTGCGCGAGATCGGCAAGCTCGGCGAGGTGCTCGACGCGCTGGTGGCCAGCGGCGCCAACCAGGTCAACGGTCCCAGCTTCGAGATCGACCAGCCCGAGGCCGTCTACGACGAAGCCCGCCGCGCGGCGCTGGAGAAGGCGCAGCAGCGCGCGCAGATGTACGCCAAGTCGCTGGGCATGAAGGTGCAGCGCATCGTCAGCATCAGCGAGGGCGGTGGTTTCCAGCCGCCGCGTCCGATGATGATGGCCAAGGCCGCCAGTTTCGATCGCGCCCAATCCTCGCCCGTGTCCCCCGGCGAAACCACGCTGACGGCGAACCTGGACGTGGTGTTCGAACTCGCCCGCTGAGCCGCCGGCTCGACCACTGCATGCACGAGGAAGGCGGGCCGGAAGGCCCGCCTTCCTGCATTGGCGGGCTCGCGCGTGATCGTCTGGCGACCCGCGACACAGCCGGCAAGGCAGCCTCGGGTATCGCGGCGTTGGATGCCGCGAATCGCAGACAGCTGCCTTAAGCGATCAAGCTGGCTGCTGATGGCGCTCCAAGAAACTTGATTGTCATCACGACAATTTTGTGAGTCTTATCGCATCCGGCGTTTGGAATGCGCGCGATTGGCGGCACGCGGACCATCCCGCGAGGCACGGCGCGAGGCACGGCACGCGGCGCTTCAGGATAAATCGCCCCCACCCATCAGGGCTTGGCATGCATGGGCGAAATCGTGTGCACGGCTTGCGTTCTTTGAACTGCTTCGTCTTTTCGGATCCGACGCAGTGATTTACTGGCAAATGGCGGCCCCATGCAGGGGGGCCTGAGTGCGGCCGCCATCACCCCCGGCCCATGCCGGCCGGGAATTCTCGTGCTTTACCGAGGGGAGAGAGACCTTGAAGCAGCAACGCTATCGCAAGAGCTATCAACGCACCGCGCTGTGCGCAGCACTGACCCTTTGCTTCGCCACATCCGTCCACGCCCAGTCCAACACCGCAGGCTCGGTCTTCGGCCAGGCCAGTGCCGGCGACAAGGTGCAGATCGAGAACCCGGCAACCGGATTCTCGCGGACCATCAGCGTCGGCAGCGACGGGCAGTATCGCGCCTCGGCACTGCCGACCGGCGTCTACAAGGTCACGTTGGAGCGTGCCGACGGTTCCAGGCAGGTGCGCGAGAACGTCGCGGTGAACGTCGGCACCGGCACGTCGGTGAACTTCGCCACCGCTTCGGCCGGCGGGCCCACCACCCTTGACCGCATCCAGGTCACCGCGTCGGCCGTCAATCCCATCGACGTTTCCTCGGTCGAGTCGACGACGATCCTGACCGCGGCCCAGATCGCGAAGATCCCGGTGGCGCGCGATGTCACCAGCGTCGCATTGCTGGCGCCGGGCACGGTCAAGGGCGATGCCGCATTCGGGAACCTGGCGTCCTTCGGCGGCTCGTCCGTGGCGGAGAACCAGTACTACGTCAACGGCTTCAACGTCACCAACACCTTCAAGAACCTCAATTTCACCCAGCTGCCGTTCGAGGCCGTTGCACAGCAGCAGGTCAAGACCGGCGGCTACGGCGCGGAGTTCGGGCGTTCGACCGGTGGCGTGCTCAACATCATCACCAAGCGCGGCACCAACGAGTTCCACGCGGGCGCCAACATGTTCTGGGAACCACAGGCGCTGGCGGGCACTGCCCCTGACCTGTTCTATCCCAACGGCGTACTCGCTGAGAACAACTCCAAGGACAACGGGTGGCGCGCGACCACCGCAGTCTGGGCCAGCGGCGCGCTCGTCCAGGACAAGCTCTTCGCCTACGGCCTGGTGCAGTACGGGCGTTCGTCGATCGACGATTACCCGGGAAGCAACGACGGCATCTCCGCCGACCCCAACACCGAGGCCAACCAGAAGGCGCCGATGTGGCTGGTGAAGCTGGACTGGAACATCAACGACAGCAACCTGCTGGCCTTCACCGGGATATCCGACAAGCGCCGTACCAAGACCGACTATTTCACCACCGGCATGGGCGTGGCCGGGTCGCCATCGTGGATTCCGAAGCGCGGCGACTACCTCGGCACCGACACCACCGAAGGCGGCGGCGACAGCTATTCGTTGAAATACACGGGATACCTGACCGACTCCTTCACCATCTCGGCATTGGCCGGGCATGGCTCCTTCAGCCGCAGCAACTCGCAGGTGACGGCAGCCGGCATCCGCCAGGCCTACGACGGCAACGTGCTTGGCGAAGTCCCCGGCTGCCCGGTCATCACCGACGTCCGGCCCGACGCGCTCAACGGCACCGTGCCCACCATCCTGGGCTGCAACCTGTCCGGCACGCTGGTGCGGACCGATGCCGAAGACACCCGCGACCAGTACCGCATCGACGCGGAGTGGCAGATCGGGCCGCACCTGGTCCGCGGCGGCCTGGACATCGACAACTTCACCACGGTCGACGGGACGGCATACTCCGGCGGTGCCGCGTGGCGCTACGGGCGCTACCAGAACCGGGATGACATCGTCCGCAAGCGCGTGTTCAAGACCGGCGCGGAAGTCGACGTGGACCAGACGGCCTACTACATCGAGGACACCTGGAGCATCACCGACAAGTTCAACGCCTACCTCGGCCTGCGCTGGGACACCTTCGAGAACAAGAACGGCTCCGGCGAGACCTACGTCAAGATCAAGAACCAGTTCGCACCCCGCCTCGGTTTCTCCTGGGACGTGAAGGGCGATTCGACCCTCAAGGTCTTCGGCAACGCGGGCCGCTACGCCCTTCCGTTGACGGCGAACGTCGCCATTCGCGGCGCAAGCGCCTCGCTGTACAGCGAGGAGTACTTCACCTACACCGGCGTCGATCCCGTCACCGGGGCGCCCACCGGACTGACCCGGATCATCAACCCCGCCAACGGCGAGATGGTCCGCTACCTCAACAACGAGTTCGGCGTCGGCAAGGACCCCAAGACGGTCGCGATGAACGACCTGAAGCCGCAGTACCAGGACGAGTACATCCTCGGCTTCCAGACCGCCCTCACCGACACGTTCTCGGGCGGCGTCCGCGCCACGTACCGCAGCCTGAAGAGCGCGATCGACGACACCTGCGACTATCGCCCGATCTTCGACTGGGCCGATGCAAACGGATACGACATCCAGGACGTGAACCCGGGTTTCCCGTATTGCCGGCTGTACAACCCGGGACGGGATGCCACGTTCAACATGGACGTGGATGGCGACGGCACGCTGGAGACCATTCCTGTCGCCGCCGACCTCCTCGGCCCGAAGGCCAAGCGCACGTACAAGGCCGTCGAGCTGTTCGTGGAAGGCCAGCTGGGCGAGAAGTTCTTCCTGCAGGGCTCGTACACCTGGTCGAAGAACGAGGGCAATGCCGAGGGCGGCGTGAAATCCGACATCGGCCAGGCCGACACCGGCACCACGCAGGATTTCGACTATCCCGAACTGATGATCGGCGCCGATGGCTTCCTGCCCAATGACCGCCGCCACTCGCTCAAGCTGTTCGGCAACTACGAGATCAACGACGAGTGGAGCGTGGGCGCGAACCTGCTGGTCCAGTCCGGCCGCCCCATCAACTGCTTCGGCTACCTCGGTGGTTACGAGACGTCCCGCTACGCGAACTCCTACTTCTCGTGCGACCTGGACTCGAACCCGGATGACAACGCGGACAACGGCAGCACGGTCGTTCCGCGCGGTTCGGCCGGCCGCACGCCGTGGACGAAGACCCTCGACCTCAACATCGCGTACAAGCCGGCATTCGCGGACGGCCGCCTGACCTTCAAGGCGGATATCTTCAACGTCACCGGCTCGCACGAGGCGGTCGCCGTGTACGAGGACGGCGAGGACAGCGCGGGCAATCCGCAGGCCGGCGGCGTGGACGCAGACGGCAATCCACGCGCCAACCTCTACAAGTACCCCACCGCGTGGCAGGCGCCGCGCATGGTCCGGCTCATGGTCCAGTACGACTTCTGAATCCGTTCCTGCGAACGTGCTCTTCCTCCTTTGCGGCCGCCTTCGGGCGGCCGCCTTTTGTATGATCCGGCGATGACCGGGCCCAACGATGTCCTCGCCGCCGCCGAAGGCCACATCGCCTCGGGAAACATGCCTGCCGCGAGGGCACTGCTGCTCCGGCTTCTCGAAGACCGGGGCCGCGGGACGGCGCCATCCTCGTGCGCCTGTCCTACCTCGAATCCCTCGCCGGCCACTACCGCGCCGCCCGCGACTACGCGCTGCGTGCCAACGCCACGCCTCCGCGCGACATGCGCGTGTCCATCGACCTTGTCAGTCGCCTGCGCACGTTCAATGAAGTGGCCGCGCTTCGTGGCCATCTCGAACGCTTGCCACCGCCGGACAGGCTCCCGATCCCGCTGCTGCTCGCAATCGCCGCGCAGCTGAGCTACCTCAACCAGCAGGATGACGCCCTGCAGCTCCTCGACGAAGCCAGGCGCGGCGACCCGGATTACCCGCCGATGCTGCTGGCGCGCGGCCAGGTACTGACATACCTCGGCAGGTTCGACGAAGCGGAACAGGACCTGCTGCGCTGCACCGCACTGGCACCCGAACTGGCCTCGGCATGGTGGGCACTGTCGCGGATTCGCCGGCAAACGCCCGGGGCCAACCACGTCGACGCGCTGCGCAAGCGCCTGGCGATGCCGCCGCGACGACCCGAGGAACCCGTCCTGCTGGCCTACGCCCTGCACAAAGAGCTGGACGACATCGGCGACCACGCCGCTGCCGCCGATGCGCTGGACCGGGCATGCCGGGCCAAGCGCGCACTAATCCGCTACTCGACCGACGAATCGACGGCACTTTTCGAGCGACTCCACGCGCTGCCGGCACCGCCTGCCCCCCCGCACCCGCCACGCGGAGACGAGCCAACGCCGATCTTCATCGTCGGCATGCACCGCTCCGGCACGACGCTGCTCGAGCAGCTGCTCGACGGCCATCCAGGCGTGCGCGGCCTTGGCGAGCTGTACGACTTCACCAGCTGCATGCGCTACGCCACCGACCACCACTGCCGCGGCGTGATCGATGCCACGCTCATCGAACGCAGCCACGGGGTGGATTTCGCCGCCGTGGGCCGCGCATATCTCGACGGCCTGGCCTGGCGGTTGCAGGGCGAACGGCATTTCACCGACAAGCTGCCCTCCAACTTCCTCAACCTCGACTTCATCTGCCGCGCCCTGCCGCAGGCGCGGATCCTGCACATGGTGCGCGATCCGGTGGAGACGTGCTTCTCGAACCTGCGCGAACTGTTTTCCGATGCCAATCCCTGGTCTTACGACCAGCGCGAACTTGCGGCCTACTTCCGCCAGTACCGGCACCTGATGGCGCACTGGCACGCCAGGTGGCCGGAGCGGATCCTCGACGTGGACTATGCCCGCCTGACCCGCGAACCGGAGGCGGTGATGCGCGAAGTCGCGACGTTCTGCGGCCTCGCCTTCGATCCCGCGATGCTCGAACACCAGTCACGATCGCGCGGCGTGGCCACCGCCAGCGCGGTGCAGGTGCGCGACCGGGTCATGGCGCGCGGGCAGCCCAAGTGGATGCCCTACCGCGAATACCTGCAGCCGCTGCTCGAAGCGCTGGAGGACTGAGCGGCCTGCGCGAGGAACGCGAAGCCTCCCGCCGAAGCGGGAGGCGTGTCATTCGAGTCCTTGTGCGGGCGGCGCCCCGGACTACTTGAACGTGTACTTCATGCCGATGGTGTAGTACCGGCCAAGCGCGCCGCTGAAGTCCAGCGGGTTGTAGTTGACGCCGCCGTAGGTCAGCGGATCCAGCGGCGCGATCCTGTCGGTCACGTTCGCCACGGAGCCGAAGATTTCCCAGGATTCGGTCGGCTTCCAGCTGCCCGACAGGTCGATCGTGTAGAACGACTTGAGTTCGCAGCCGCTCGGTGCCGGCGAACCGTCGGCGAACTGGCTTGCGCACGGCTGGCCCCGCCACGGCGTGTTGTCCATCGAACCGCGATAGTTCACCACCGTGCTGAGCTTGAACGCGTTGACGTCCCAGGTGGCACCGAAGTTGGCACGGTCCTTTGGCGTGCCGATGCAGTTGGTCACGTCGCAGTTGCCGTGCGTGCCCGCGTACTCACGCGATTCCGCGGCGGTGGCAAGCGAGCCGTCGGGGTTGAAGGTGGCGTCGAGGTCGCGCTTGAACGAGTTGATGCGCGTCCACTGCAGGTCCAGCGTCAGCTGCCCGGCATTGCCCAGGTCGAAGCGCTGCCGCGCGTCGAAGTCGAACCCCCGCACGGTGGTGGCATTGGCATTGATGTAGCCGGTGCTGACCGCCAGCAGGGTGCCGCTGTGCGGCAGCCCGGGCAGGTCGTTGTCGTTGCGCAGCACGTTGTCGCCGTTGGCCGCGATCACGCCTGCCGGATCGCCGCCCAGGATCTCGTCGGTGCGCTTGATCTCGAAGGCATCCAGGGTCAGCGACGTGCTCGGCGTGGGATCCAGCACCAGGCCGACCGTGTAGCTCTTGGCCTGCTCCGGCTTCAGGTCCGGGTTCGGCGAGGTGATGATCGCAACCGCCTGCGCCTGGCAGTCGGCCGGGGTGCCGCCCGGCGCGGGATTCACGCCGTCCGGGCAGCGGATCGGATCCTGCGCGTTGCTGAAGGCCGCCAGCCCGCCCTTGCCCGATTCCGCGGGGTTCGGCGCGCGGAAGCCTTCGGCATACGTCGCGCGCAAGGCGATCCAGTCCATCGGCTTCCACTTGAACCCGACTTTCGGCGTGGTCGATGTTTCGCCGCCCTCATAGCTGTCCACGCGCACGGCCGCGTTCAACTCCAGCGATTCGAGCACCGGCGCCTGCAGCTCGGCATAGGCGCTGGCGACCTGCTCCTTGCCGTCGTAGGCGGAGTAGCCCAGGCCGATGATGTCGCCGATGTCGGTGAAGGTCTGCGGGGTCAGCTCGACCGTCTGGCGCCGGTACTCCAGGCCAAGCGCCAGCCCGAGCGCACCGCCGCGCAGGTCCATCAGCGATCGCTGCGCACGCGCATCGATCATGTCGAGCTTGCTGCTCGCCCTGGCGCTGATGGTGGGCGAGATGTAGTCGTAAAGCGCCTGCGAGTTGAGGCCGGAGTTGGCGCCGATGCGCCAGTACCCCACCGGGCTGTCCGGATTGGTCAGCACGTCGGCCACCCGGCTGTAGCGCAGGAAGCCGGTACGCGTGTTGGTCAGGTCGGTCTGCGAATGCAGGTAGGCCACGTCGTAATCCCACTCGCCCAGCATGCCGTTCATGCCCAGGAGGAAGCGCATGAACGAACTCTCGTTGTGGTTGGTGCGCGGCCCGACGTCGAACGCCGAGTAGCGCAGGCGCACCGGCACGCCGTAGGGATTGTCGGGGTGGTCGGCGCCGAGCACGGTCGCGCCCGGCCCGCTGCTGGCATTGACCGGGCCGCCGGGATATCCCCACGACCCGGACACGCCGGAGGGCGTGTTGTTGAAGTCGTTGGTCTTCTTCGAATAGCTCAGCTCGGTATAGAACTCGGTCTCGTCGCTGATCGCGAAGGTGCCGCGCGAGAAGAAATTGATGTACTCCTCCTTCGGCGTGAGGTTCCGGAACAGCCCCGCGGCATCCCAGAGGCAGCCGCCGTTCGGGTCCTGCGGCGCCACGCTGGAGAACTGCGAGCAGCCCGGCAGCGAGACGTACTGCAACGTCACCGGATCGCGCACGGCGCCGTTGGGCGTGCTGCCGGAGTTGCCTGGGCCCTGGATGCCGGTGTCCGGATCGATCGCACCGGGCGTGATGTTGCCCTGCAGGAATCCGTTCGCGGTCGCGGCGCCGATGTCGTAACCCCACGGGCGGATGTCGCCGGTGCCGATCCACTTGCGATTGCGACGGTCGCTGACGTTGATCGCATCGGTCTTCGCGGCTTCGAGGCTGAAGAAGAAATTGAAACCGTCCTTCGCCAGGTCACCGGTGCCGGCGGTGATCGACGCCTTGCGCTGGTTGCCGTCGCTATCGCCCGAAGTGCCGTAGGAGCCCTTGATCACCGCGCCGGTGAAATCCTTGCGCAGGATGACGTTGACCACGCCCGCGATCGCATCGGAACCATAGATCGCCGAGGCCCCGTCCTTCAGCACGTCGATGCGTTCGACTGCTTCCAGCGGAATCGTGCTGAGGTCGGTGAACACCTTCTGGCCGTCGTCGGCGAGGCCGAACGGCGCCATCCGTCGCCCGTTGAGCAGGATCAGGGTCGAACCGGCACCCAGGCCGCGCAGCGAGACGCCCGCGCCGCCCGAGGCGAAACCGTTGCCAAAGGTCTTCGGGATGGAACCCGCGCCGTCGGACGTCAGTGTCTGCAGGTACTCGGCGACGGTGGTCTTGCCGGTGCGGTCGATTTCCTGGCGGGTGATGACCTGGACCGGAGACGCGGTCTCGGTATCGGTGCGCGGGATGTTGGATCCGGTGACCACGATCCGGTCGAGGGTCCTGGGCGCCTGTGCTTCCTGCGCCAGCACTGCAGGTGCAGCGCCGACAAGGGTGGTGGCAAGGAGCGCGCGCCTGACTGCCTGGCCAAGGGGTGCATGCAACATGGGTGACATCCTCCCGAGAAGGTTGGTCCCCTGTTTTTCGTGATGAAGCAGCCGCCGTGATACGCCGAATCGGACTGGAGTCAACGCTTCATTAACGTTTGGCGTTCCGCCAGCTAGATTCGGTACATCTTCCTGACTGCCTCTCGCCCGACCGCGGGGAATTCCGAGCCGACCGGCTCTCATGCTGAACACGCAAATGCCCCGGGCCAGACCATCTTCGGCGCGGTTTTCCACCTCCCGCCGGACCGGACGCTTGCCCTGCGGACATATCCGGCGCAACGTGTACCCGCAGTCGAGTCGGGCGCCAGGGGTGCCGGTTGGCTCAACCCCACGCCCGCCGTCCGCGCGTTAAGGATCGTGCAACGCAACCTGTGGAGGTGGGTCATGGTGCTGCAACACGCTCATCCGTTCTTCGCTGCTTCCCTTCCCCGGCTCGACTTCGCACGCATCGCAGCGGGCGCCGGGGCCATCGCGCTCAACGTCGTCGTGCTCCTGCTGCTGCTGATCCCGGCGGGCCTGCCGGATATCGCGCCGCAGGCCGCCCCCGGGATCATCGTCGTCCCCATCACCGAGAAGATTCCGCCACCGCCGGTGCCCGTCCCCATCGTCCAGCCAGCGCCGACGGTCGCACCGTCCACGCCGGCGCCGGTACGGCCTGACATCGTGCAACCGGTCGTGGAGCAGATCATCGTCGAGCAGGGTTCACTGCCGGCGGAACAGGCCGCGACGCCACCGGTGGAAACCGGCGTCGGCAGCATCGCGCCGTCCGCCGGCCCGATCGCCGGCATGCGTCTGGAGTACATCGACGCGCCCTCGCCCAGGTATCCGCGCGACGCGTTGATCGCAGGATTGCACGGCACGGTGATGCTGCAGGTGCTGGTCGACGTGGACGGTCGCCCGCTGCGGGTGGACATCCAGCGCAGCAGCGGGCATCGCGTGCTTGACGAAGCCGCGCGCAGGCAGGTGCTGCGGCACTGGCTGTTCCGGCCGGCGACCGCGGATGGCCACCCCGTGCAGGCCGTCGGCATCGTGCCGATCGCCTTCAACCTCGACTGAGCGGCACTGCGGCCGGCAGCGGGGTCCGCGCATGCGGGCCTCGCTGCATCCGCGCATCGCGCATCTACGCGCGGTGGTAGGGGTGGTTGGCCAGCAGCGCGCAGGCGCGATAGAGCTGTTCGGCCAGTACCAGCCGCACCAGCATGTGCGGCAGGGTCAGCGGCCCCAGCGACCATTGCTCGTCGGCGCGCGCGACCACGTCGCCGGCATGGCCTTCGGGGCCGCCGATGAGGAAGGCCAGGTCGCGGCCGAGGCCGCGCCAGTGTTCCATGCGCACGGCGAGCTGTTCGGAGGAATGCTGGCGGCCGCGTCCGTCCAGCACGACGACGTGGGCATTCTTCGGCAGCGCCGCGAGGACCCGCGCGCCTTCATCCTGGGTGGCGCGCGCGGCGTCGCGGTGCTTGCCGCGCAGGCCCGGCGCGATTTCCACCAGGTCCAGCGGCAGCCAGTGCGAGAGGCGCTTTTCGTACTCGACGTAGCCTTCGGCGACCCAGTGCGGGGCGCGTTCGCCGACGGCGACCAGCCTGGCTTTCATCGCTGCATGTCCCGTGGCTGCGGGTTCGGAACGCGTCGCGGCATGACGCCACCCGCAGGAGCGGCCTCAGCAGCGAGCTTTGCGGGGAATCTGCACGACAACCTCAAAAGCCCGCGGCTGAAGCCGCTCCTGCAAAAGCCGCGTGCGAGCAATCTCAACGACGCTCGTCGGCGTCGGTTTCGAGTTCTTGCCCGGCCGGCGGCTCGTCGCCGACCGTCCACAGGCGCTCGAGCGCGTAGAACTCGCGCACGCGCGGCAGCATCACGTGGACGACGACGTCGCCCAGGTCCACCAGCACCCATTCGGCCTCGCGCTCGCCTTCCACGCCCAGCGGTTGGCAGTCGAGCTTCTTGGCGAAGCGCACGACCTCGTCTGCGATCGCCTTGACGTGCCGGGTCGACGTGCCCGAAGCAATGACCATGTAGTCGCAGACGCTGGTCCTGCCGCGGACGTCGATCTCGACGACGTCGTTGGCCTTGAGTTCGGCAACCGCGTCCTTGACCGATTCGAGCAGGGCGTCGACGGATGGCGGCGGATTGGGGAGGCGGGTCTTGATGACTTGCGCGGTACTGGTCAAGTGGGCGTGGCTCTGGATGCGTGCGTCGGTCGATTATAGGGGAGGCCGCGCGGCTGGCCCGGAATCCCGGCTGCCGTTCAGGTACAAACGGTGGCGTTCGATGTAATCGGCAACGGCCGCGGGCACTTCGTCGCGCCAGGGGCGGCCGGCGGCGATGCGCTGGCGGATCGCGGTTGCCGATTCGCCGTGCAGCGCCTGGTGCAGCCGGAAGACGAGGCCGGCAGGCGTGTCCCGCAGCGCTTGCGGCGCGTGGCACCAGCGCCCGGCCAGCATGGCGGCCAGTTCCGGGCGCAAGTCGCGGTCCAGCGGGCTGCCCGGGCGCTCGGCGATGATGAAATGGGCCTGGTCGAAAAGCTCGCGCCAGCGGTGCCAGTCCGGCAGGCCGACGAAGCTGTCGGCGCCGACCAGCAGCGCGATCGGCGCGTCGGCACCGTGTTCGGCGCGCAGGTCATGCAGGGTGTCGATGCTGTAGCTGCGGCCCTCGCGGCGCAGCTCGCGCCGGTCGACGCACAGGCCATCTTCGCCGGCGACGGCCAGGTCGAGCATCTCCGCGCGCTGGGCGGCGGTTGCGCCGGGCGGGCTGCGATGCGGCGGGTCCGCCGCCGGCATCAGCCGGATCGCGGTGTCGAACACATCGCGCGCCGCACGGGCGATGGCGAGGTGGCCGTCGTGGACGGGATCGAAGGTGCCGCCGTAGTAGACGCGCAGGCCGGCCATCAGGTCAGGCCAGCAGCGGCCGTGCCTTGGCGTCGGCGACCACCAGCAGCAGCCGCTCGAGCACCTGCCAGGCATCGCCCTGCCCGCGCCCCTTGGCGATCCGGTCGACCCGGCCGGCTTCGGCGACGAAGCGCTCCCAGTGCGGCGCCGCGTGGCGCTGCAGCGCGCGGCGATAGGTTGCCTGCTTGGAATCCCAGACCCGCTGCGCCTTGAACTCCGCCGCCAGGTTGCCGTTGCGTGCCTGCACCCGCGCCAGCGCCGCGACGGTGAGCAATTCCTTGACCACCATGCCCATCAGCGCGTGGATCGCCTCGCCTTCGGCCTGCAGGCCGGCGAGCATCCGCGAGGCACGCGCGCCCTGCCCGTTCAACGCCGCATCGAGCATCCGGAACACATCGAAACGCGCCGCGTCGGCCACCAGCGACTCCATCCGCGCGGCATCGATCGGCTTGCCGTCGGCGAGCAGCACCAGCTTGTCGATCTCCTGCGCGGCGGCGAGCAGGTTGCCTTCGACGCGCTCGACCAGCCGCTGCACCGCGCCGCGATCGGCCTGCACGCCGCGCTTGCGCAGTCGCGCTTCCACCCATCCCGGCATCTGGTCGGGCCGGACCTGCCTGGCCACGGCCAGGCTGCCGGCGCGGGCGATGGCCTCGCTCCACTTGCCGCCGTGCTTGTTGCTCCACTCGCCGCCGGTGACCAGCAGCACGATGTCGCCGGGCGGCTGCAGGCAGTAGTCGACGATCAGTTCGCCGCCTTCCTTGCCCGGCCGCGCGGTGGGCAGGCGCAGCTCGATCAGCCGCTGGGCCGAGAACAGGCTGGGCGCGCGGAAGGTCATCGCCAGCGCATTCCAGTCGAAGTCGCGACCGTCGGCGTCGAAGACCTCGCGCTCGGCGTAGCCCTGCGTGCGGGCGTGGGCGCGGACGGCATCGGCGGCCTCGAGCACGAGCAGTGGCTCCGGGCCGGTGATCATGTAGATCGGGCGCAGCGGCTCCCCGGCAAGCCGCGAAACCAGGCTTTCCGGGGTCAGTTCCATGGTGAATCCATTGCTGGCGGCGGCGAGACGACGCTCAGGGCGTGGTCGCCTGCTCCGCGGCGGGAGGCTCCGCGGCGGGCTCTTCGGAAGGTGAAGCCTCGTCGGCAGGCGCCGGTGACGGTTCGTCCGGCATCCCGATCGGCACGGGCGCGCGCGAGGCGGCATCGATCCGGCGCAGGATCGAGGCGGTCATTTCCTTCTGCATCTCGCGGGCCAGCAGTTCGCGCTCGCCTTCGGTGCCGGTCGAGCGCGTCGGCACCGACACGTAGTCGCGCGACAGTTCCACCGTCTGCTGCGGCACCACGTTGGTGCCATCTGCCTTGTCGAGGCTGAAGATCACCGCGTAGCGCAGCGTGTACTCCTGTGCGCGGCCGAACTGGTCGATGCTGATCGGCGTCGAACCCCATTTCTCGAGGCGGATGCGCAGCGTGGCCACGTCGCCTTTCGCATCTTCAGGTGCCGGAGTGGCGCCGGCCTGCTCCAGCGCCACGGCGAGCGACTCGGCCAGCGGGCTGTACGGATCCTTGGCCACCACGCGCACCGGGCCCAGGTCGGGCGGCAGGGTCAGCGCGCTGCGCAGGTGGAAGCCGCAGGCGGCCAGGCCCACCACCAGGGCGAGCAGCGCGAACGTTCGGGTCATGCGTCGGGTCATGCGCGCAAGTCTGTACGACGGACCCGGACCCGGCAAGCAGGACGTCGGCACCGTTCAGGCAACAACGACGATATTCACGATCTTGCCGGGCACCACGATCACCTTGCGCACCTGGCCATCACCAATGAACTTCACGACGTGCGGCTCGGCCAGCGCCGCGGCCTCGATCGCGTCGCGCGGGGAGTCGGGCGCCACCTCGATGGTGCCGCGCAGCTTGCCGTTGACCTGCACCGCCAGTTTCACCATGTCGCGCACCAGCGCCGCCGGGTCGGCGCGCGGGAACGGCTGGTCCTCGAGCAGCGCCTCCGGATGCCCCAGCGCCTGCCACAGCGCATGGCACACGTGCGGCGTGACCGGGTTGAGCAGCAGCACCATCGACTGCAGCGCCTCGTGGCGCACCGCGCGGCCCTGGTCGGACATGTCGGTGAACTTCGCGACGTGGTTGAGCAGTTCCATCAGCGCCGCGATCGCGGTGTTGAAACTGTGTCGGCGGCCGTAGTCATCGCCGACCTTCTGGATGGTTTCGTGCAGCTGCCGGCGCAGCGCCTTCTGCCCGGCATCGAGCGCGGCACCGGCTTCGAGCAACTCGCGCACTTCCGGATGGTCCGGCTGCGCCACATGCTGCTGCACCTCGCGCCAGAAGCGGCGCAGGAACCGCGCCATGCCTTCCACGCCGGCCTCGTTCCACTCCAGCGACAGCGTCGGCGGCGAGGCGAACATCGAGAACAGGCGCACGGTGTCGGCGCCGTAGCGGTCGACCATCGCCTGCGGGTCGACGCCGTTGTTCTTCGACTTCGACATCTTCTCGATGCCGCCGGTCTTCACCGGCTTGCCGTCGGCCTTGAGCGTCGCGCCGGTGACGTGGCCGCGCTCGTCGCGCTGCACGTCCACGTCGGCGGGGTTGATCCACTCGCGGCGGCCGTCGCCGGACTCACGGTAGTAGGTTTCGGCCACCACCATGCCCTGAGTGAGCAGGTTCACCGCCGGCTCGTCGCTCTTCACCAGCCCTTCGTCGCGCAGCAGCTTGTGGAAGAAGCGGAAGTACAGCAGGTGCAGGATCGCGTGCTCGATGCCGCCGATGTACTGGTCGACCGGCAGCCAGTGGTCGGCGCGGGCGTCGACCATTTCCTTCGCGCCCGGCGACGTGTAGCGCGCGTAGTACCAGCTCGACTCCATGAAGGTATCGAAGGTATCGGTCTCGCGCTCGGCGGCGCCGCCGCACTGCGGGCACGTGGTCTTGCGCCACTGCGGGTCCGACTTGATCGGCGAATGCACCACCCCGGCCGTCGAGAAGGCGTCGGCGACGTCTTCGGGCAGCACCACCGGCAGCTGCTCCTCCGGCACCGGCACCGCGCCGCAGGTGCCGCAGTAGATCACCGGGATCGGGCAGCCCCAGTAGCGCTGGCGGCTCACGCCCCAGTCGCGCAGGCGGAAGTTGACCCGGCGCGCGCCGCGGCCGTCGGCCTCGAACCTCGCGGCCATGGCGTCGAACGACTGCTGGAAATCCATGCCGTCGAACTCGTCGGAGTTCACCAGCCAGCCGCGCTCGGTGTACGCCGATTCCTCGGCGATGCGCTGCTCGAACTCCTGCACCACCTGCACCGCCGCGCCGGTGTCGTAGACGTCGATCGCGCCGCTGCCGCCGAGCGCAGCCTGCATCGGGTCGCTGGGCTTGAGCGCATCGGCGCCGATCTCGCGCAGCGCGTCGCGCACCGGCGCCGGCACCACCACCATGCGGACCGGCAGGTCGTACTTCTTCGCGAATTCCCAGTCACGCTGGTCGTGCCCGGGCACCGCCATCACCGCGCCGGTGCCATAGCCCATCAGCACGAAGTTGGCGACCCAGACCGGGATCTCTTCGCCGCTGATCGGATGCACGGCGCGCAGGCCGGTATCGACGCCGCGCTTCTCCTGCGTCTCGAGCTCGGCTTCGGACGTGCCGCCCTGCCGCAGCGCCGAGATCCGCGCGGCCAGGTCCGGATCGGCAGCGCCGGCCTTGAGCGCGAGCGGATGTTCGGCGGCAATCGACACGAAGGTCACGCCCATCAGCGTGTCCGGGCGGGTGGTGAAGACCGTCAGCGGCACCTCCTCACCTTCGACGCGGAACTGGATTTCCAGGCCCTCGCTGCGGCCGATCCAGTTGCGCTGCATGGTCTTGACCGAATCCGGCCAGCCGTCGAGCGTGTCGAGGCCGTCGAGCAGCTCCTGCGCATAGTCGGTGATTCTCAGGAACCACTGCGGGATCTCGCGCTTCTCCACCAGCGCGCCGGTGCGCCAGCCGCGGCCGTCGATCACCTGTTCGTTGGCCAGCACGGTCTGGTCGACCGGGTCCCAGTTCACCACCGAGTTGCGGCGGTAGGCCAGGCCCTTCTTCAGCAGGTGCACGAACAGGCGCTGCTCGTGCACGTAGTAGTCCGGCGAACAGGTGGCGAACTCGCGCGACCAGTCGATCGCGTAGCCCATGGTCTTGAGCTGCGCGCGCATGTGCTCGATGTTGGCGTATGTCCACTTCGCCGGCGCGGTGGCGTTCTTGATCGCGGCGTTCTCGGCCGGCAGGCCGAAGGCGTCCCAGCCCATCGGCTGCAGCACGTTCTTGCCGGTCATCCGCTGGTAGCGGCTGATGACGTCGCCGATGGTGTAGTTGCGCACGTGGCCGACATGCAGCGCGCCGGACGGATACGGCAGCATCGACAGGCAGTAGAAGGTCGGCTTCGACGATTCCTCGGTCACTTCGAACGCGCGGGTGTCGTTCCAGTAACGCTGGGCGGCGGATTCGACGGTTCTGGGGTCGTAGCTGGCGGGGTCGGCGGACACGGCGGGCGCATTTCAGGGGCGGCCAGCAAGCCTACCGCAGTGCACAAATCGCCGCCATCGACCCGGAATATGATGGCTTCGGCTACCGGGGAACCCAGAATGAAACGACTTGCGCCCACCGCGCTGCTTGCACTCGCCTGCACTGCCGCCGTCGCGGACGACGAACCGGCCGCCCCGGCCCCGGGCGCGTCGGCGGCCGTCCAGGTCCTGCACTGCGGCCGGATGTTCGACGCCCCCGCCGGCCGCCTGCGCGGCGAAGCCAGCATCGTGGTGCGCGGCGACCGGATCGAGTCGGTGCAGGCCGGTGCCATCGCCACGCCCGCCGGCGCCACGGTCATCGACCTGGCCGACGCCACCTGCCTGCCGGGCCTGATCGACACCCACACCCACCTGACCTTCGAAACCAGCCCGACCGGCTACACCGACCAGTTCCGCTGGAACGTGGCCGACTACGCCATCCGTTCCACCGTCTACGCCGCGCGCACCCTGCAGGCCGGCTTCACCACGGTGCGCAACCTGGGCGACGGCTCGGGCGAGTCGATCGCGCTGCGCAACGCGATCAATGCCGGCATCGTGCCCGGCCCGCGCATCTTCACCGCGGGCTCGGCCATCGGCTCCACCGGCGGCCACGCCGACGGCAGCGACGGCTATCGCAAGGACCTCGCCGGCGATCCGGGGCCGAAAGACGGCATCATCAACGGGCCCGACGACGCCTGGAAGGCGGTGCGCCAGCACTACAAGGACGGCGCCGACGCGATCAAGATCATGCCGTCCGGCGGCGTGCTCGACGAAAGCGCCAGTGCCGACAACCCGCAGATGACGCTGGAGGAAATCCGGGCGGTGGTCGCCGCGGCGCACGATTACGGCTTCACCGTGGCCGCGCACGCGCACGGCGCCGAGGGCATCCGCCGCGCGGTGGTCGGCGGGGTCGACTCGATCGAGCACGGCACCTTCATGGACGATGCCGACATGAAGCTGATGAAGGAACACGGCACCTGGTACGTGCCCACCATCATCGCCGGGCGCTACGTGGCCGAAAAGGCCGCGGTGCCCGGCTATTACCCGCCGCAGGTCGCAGCGAAGGCGCGCCAGGTCGGCCCGGTGATCCAGGGCACCGCCGGCCGCGCGTACCGCGCCGGGGTGAAGATCGCCTTCGGCACGGATTCGGCGGTCTATCCGCACGGGGACAACGCCCGGGAGTTCGCCTACATGGTCGAAGCCGGGATGCCCGCGGCCTATGCGTTGCAGGCCGCGACCACGCACGCGGCCGAACTCCTCAAGCAGGCGAAGGACCTGGGCAGCATCGAGGCGGGCAAGTACGCGGACGTCGTCGCGGTTGCCGGCAACCCGCTCGAGGATATCGCCGCGATGCAGAAAGTCGGATTCGTGATGAAGG
Source organism: Luteimonas mephitis DSM 12574 (assembly GCF_000422305.1). GTDB lineage: Bacteria > Pseudomonadota > Gammaproteobacteria > Xanthomonadales > Xanthomonadaceae > Luteimonas > Luteimonas mephitis. The sequence goes on from NZ_KE383817.1 coordinate 273,606, forward strand.
CCGGGCAGGTCTGGCGCCGCGACGGCCATGAAATCACGCCGTGAATCCCGGATGGCCGGCGCCCCCTTCGCCAACGTCTCGCAATTGCCAGAAAGCTCGCGGCTGAAGCCGCGCCTGCAATGGACAAGCGACCTGTAGCGGCTTCAGCCGCGAGCCTTGCCTGACGCAACACCCCTTGCCCCCGGAGCCGCACCGTGACCGAGTCGACGAACCCACCCGCAGCACCGGACTGGATCGTTTCTCGCTGGTTCAACGCCGATGGCGCGCCGTCGCTGCAGTCCCTGCGCGGGCGCGTGGTGTTCCTGCATGCCTTCCAGATGCTGTGCCCGGCCTGCGTGCAGCACGCGGTGCCGCAGAGCCTGAAGGTGGCCGCCGCGTTCGCCTCCACCGACCTGGCCGTGATCGGCCTGCACACGGTGTTCGAACACCACCACGCAATGGGGCCGGAGGCGCTGCAGGTCTACCTGCACGAAAACCGGATCACCTATCCGGTCGGCGTCGACGCGCACCGCGACAACGATCCGGGGCGGCATCCGCTGCCGCTGACCATGCAGGCCTATGCGATGCAGGGCACGCCGACGCTGCTGCTGGTCGATCGCCTGGGCCGGCTGCGGCGGCAGCGATTCGGCCTGCTCGACGACCTGCGCCTGGGCGCGGAGATCGCCACGCTGCTGTCGGAACCGGCGTAGGTCGGGCTGCGTCCCGACCCGCGGGGAGTCGCGCAGCAACGCCGCCACAGCCGTCGGGATGTAACCCCGGCCTACGGCATCCCGGTCTTGCGGTTTCCTCCAGCCGCAACCACCGTCCACGCCAGCCACGTCGCGAACACCACGCGCTGCGCAAACGCCGGTGCAAGCAGATCCAGCGGCAGCATCGCAAGGGCCACGACGACCACGGCGACAACAATGCTCGCCAGTACCCGCGCACGCGATTCGGATTCGCCCCGCAACCCGAGCGCGAGCAGCAGCGTCGCCGGCAGCAGCGCCACCCACCACAGCGTCCACGCCGTCGCGTGCGCACGGCTGGCATCGGACTCCAGGTCTCCCGGATCCAGCGGCAACAGCCCCTGCGCCACGAACGCGATGGCCGAAAGCAGCGCCATCCAGGCACCGATGCGTGCGACCCACGGCGCGTTGTCGCCCATGGACACGCGCAGGCGCCAGGCGACGAACGCCGCGAGCAGGCCGGGCAGCACGAAGCCCAGCACGTTGAACGCCAGCGCGTGCGGCACGCCGCTCGCGCCGAGCAGCCCGACCGGGTGCCTCGCCTGCGAATAACCTTCCAGCGCTGCGCCAAAGCCGGCGACCGCGGCCACGAACAGGACCATCGCGGCGATCGCGGCCACCAGCGGCAACTGCTTCATGCCGACTCCCATCGAAACACCTCCTCCACCCCGGCCCCGAACGCGCGCGCGATCCGGAACGCAAGTTCCAGCGACGGCGCGTACCGCCCAGCCTCCAGCGCGATGATCGTCTGCCGGGTCACGCCGCAGGCCTGCGCCAGCGCCTCCTGGGTCATCTCGCCGTGCTCGAAGCGCAGGCGGCGGATCTCGTTGGCGATCGGCGTGCCGCTCACCGGCGGTCGCGCCAGTAGTAGACGATGGTGGCCGCGTTCTCGAGCAGCCATCCGAACAGCAACGCCAGGAACAGCAGGAACGCCACCGCCGGCGGCGTCGCCCACGCCAGCCTGTGCGCGGGCGATGTGCCCAGCACGACCATCAGCACGACAACGCACGCGATCAGCGCATGCCGTCCCCATCTGGCGGCACTGCGGTTGATCGCGCGGTCACGCTCGTCCTCCTGCACCGCCTTGCCGCGGCGTCCGCGCAGCACCGCCGAAATCACCACATAGGCCACCACGATCTGCAGCAGGGCAATGCTCGTCGTCGTGTTCCCCATCCAGGACACCGTGAACACGGAAGCATTGGACAGCAGCCAGGCGATCAGCACGCCGCTGTAGACCAGCGCCAGCCAGGCATCGATCTCCGCGGGCGCGGCCATCCCCGCCACGCCGGTGCGCGGGCGCGCCGACAACTGGATCGCGGCGACCACGCTGCCGATGGCCAGCAGCAGCGGCCCGATCGCATACAGGGGGGATTCGTCGAGCGGACCCGGCTCCCAGAACACGAACCAGAAACCGATCACCGCGGCGAGCAGGCCGGCGGTGAACCTGACAGGGCTGTACCTGATCTCCATGTCGCGTCTTCCAGACAAAATGTAAGCTGTACATTACATTCAAGGATCCACGTGTCAAGTATTTTTTACATCCGGTTGGAAACGGGGCCAGCTGGCACAATCTCCCGCTGAACACGCCATGGAACCCTACATGTCCCTCCAATCGGCAAGCCCGGCCCAAACGCCGCACGTTTTCGACGCCACCACCGCTTCGTTCGAAGCCGAAGTCCTGCAAAAATCGCTGCAGGTGCCGGTCCTGGTCGATTTCTGGGCGGAATGGTGCGGGCCGTGCAAGGCCCTGGGGCCGATCCTCGAGAAGCTGGCGGCCGAGTACCACGGCGCCTTCGAACTGGCCAAGGTCGACACCGAGGCCGAGCCGCAGATCGCGCAGGCCTTCCAGATCCGCTCGATCCCCACCGTGTTCCTGGTCAAGGACGGGCAGATCGTCGACGGTTTCCAGGGCGCGCTGCCCGAGGGCCAGGTCCGCGAGTTCCTGACCCACCACGGCGTCGCGCCGGCCGAGGCGGCGACGGAAGAAACACTGCCCGAACAGCCCGCGCCGCCCACCGACCCGCACGCCGAAGTGATGCGCCTGCGCAGGGAAGTAGAAGCCGAGCCCGACAAGGCGGAACTGAAGCTCGACCTCGCCCTGGCGCTGCTGCAGACCGGCGCCGCCGCCGAGGCCGGGCAGCTGCTTGACGCCCTGCCCGCGAACCTGTCCACCGACGACCGCGCGATCCGCGCACGCGCGCGGCTGGGCTTCGCCACCTTGCTCAAGGACGCGCCGCCGCCGCAGGTGCTGGAAGCGGCCATCGCGGCCAACCCTGACGACCTCAAGGCGCGCCACCTGCTGGGCGTGCACCACATCGTCGCCGGCGACGCCGAGGCCGGGTTCGAGCAGTTCCTCGAGATGCTGCGCCGCAACCGCGATTTCGAGGACTCGTTGCCGAAGAAGGCGCTGATCGACGCCTTCCGCGTGGTCGAGGACGAGGACATGGTGGGGCGCTACCGGCGGAAGATGTCGTCGCTGCTGCTGGTCTGACCACCATGCCGGAAGCAGCGCAGGCCAAGGCTGCGCCTCCGGCCACACCTCGCTGAAATCGGAACGCAGGCCCGGGCGCGGCCCCGACCTGCCGCATCCATTCGCCGCGAAGAAGCCCGCGCGCCGCCAACTCCAGGGAAGCCATGGCCCTCAAGATCACCGCACCCTCGCTGCGCCGCGTCCTCAACATATGGCCGCCGTTCCTGTTCGCCGGTGTCCGCGTGCGCGAAGTGTCTGACGACTTCCGCCACGCGCGCGTCGAACTGCGGCAGCACTGGTATACCCGCAACTTCGTCGGCACCCACTTCGGCGGCAGCCTGTTCGCGATGACCGACCCGTTCTGGATGATCATGACGATGCAGTCGCTGGGCGGCGACTACATCGTCTGGGACAGGGCCGCGGAGATCGAGTTCGTCAAGCCGGGACGCGGCACGGTCGCGGCGGAGTTCCAGCTCGACGACGACGTGCTCGAACGCATCCGCAGCGCCACCGCCGGCGGCGAGAAGTACCTGCACTGGTTCGAAACCGACGTCATCGACCGCGATGGCGATGTCGTCGCGCGCATACGCAAGCAGGTTTACGTGCGCCGCAAGCGACCGCGCGGCGCGACCGCCTGATTCGATCCGCGCAAGCCTCCCGGCACGCGGTGCGGGCGGCAGCGGCACACGCCAGGCATCGGCCGATGCATGCGATCCAGGACGCCCCGAGAATCCTTGCGGGGAACCGGAACCGGCGCTCGCGAGCCCGCGGTCACGTTTGCGGATGAGCGCGGCGAATCGGGATGGGTTGTTCATCCCTTGCCCACGCGCAGGACGTATCCTTGGGCGGCCACGGGGGGAACCATGCGCAACACGCTGTCGGACGAGAGCGCGAAGGCATCGCTGCCGGAGATCACTGGATACACGCTGCTGCGCGCGATCGGCCATGGCGGCATGTCGACCGTCTACCTGGGCGAACAGGTGTCGCTGTCGCGACAGGTCGCGATCAAGGTGATGCTGCCCGAGGCGCTGGCCGACGAAGTCAGCCGCCGCCGCTTCGAGAACGAAGCCCGCACCATCGCCCGGCTTGAGCATCCGCACATCGTCGGCATCCATGACGTCGGCCGCACTCGCGACGGCTTGCCCTACTATTCGATGCCCTGGCTCACCCGCGGCCATCTGGGCCAGCGCATCGCCGCAAGCAATGGCGGCATGGACCAGGCGCGGGTTCGCGAAATCCTGCACGCGCTGCTGTCGGCGCTGGGCTACGCCCACGCGCGCGGCACCATCCACCGCGACGTCAAGGCCGAGAACGTGCTGTTCGACGAAACCGAACGGCCGCTGCTGGCCGACTTCGGCATCGCCCTGCGGCGCGGCTATGGGACGCGCGTCACCACCGCCGGGCTCGCGGTCGGCAGCACCGCCTACATGGCACCGGAACAGGCGCGCGGCGAGGACGTCGACCATCGCGCCGACCTGTACGCGGTCGGCGTGCTGGCCTGGGAAATGCTGACCGGCAAGCTGCCCTACGAGGCCGGCGATGCGGTGTCGATGGCGATCATGCACGTCAAGGATCCGATCCCGCGCCTGCCACCGCGGCTGCGCCACTGGCAGCGGTTCTTCGACCGCGCACTGGCGAAGGGCCCGCTCAAGCGCTTCCACGATGCCGCGCACATGCTCGCCGCGCTCGACCGCGTGCCGCAGCGCAGCGGTACCCACGAGATGCTCGCACTGCCTGCACTGCGCGAGCAGGTGGCAAGAGTCGGCAGGATGCCGCTGTGGGCGTGGCTGGGCGTGGTGCTCGCGGTCGCCGCCGGCATCGGCCTGTTCCTGCGCCAGGGCAGCGAAGGCAGCGACTATTTCCGCGTGGCGAAACCACCCGTGGTCGCCATGACCGACAGCGAAGCCACGTTCGCGCTGCCGGCCCCGCCCGACCCGGCCAACCAGCCGCTCACAGGCGATCCGGCGGGCGCACTGCTGCGCGCGGCGCCGACCTCCAACGCCGAGCACTGGGTCGCCCGCGCCGACGCGCAGATCAAGCGCGGCCGCCTCGGTGCGCCGGACAACGACAACGCGCGCGACAGCCTGCTGGCCGCGCAGCACAGCGATGCGAGCTATGCCGGCCTGCCGACGGCCGTCGACCGGTTCATCGACGCGAGCGCGAGCGCCGCGGTGCGCAGCATCCGCGACGGCGACGACAGGCAGGCCGCGGTGCGCATCGGCGACGCGATGAAGGTCGCCGAGGCAACGCGGCAGGCGAACGGCAACGCCGTCGCCAGGCTGCGCAAGCGCGTGATGCAGGCCCTGCAGGCGCGCATCGATGCCGCCGCCGCCGCATTCGACCGCGAAAGCGCGCAGCGGGTGGTGGAAGGCGCACGCGCCTATGGCCTCTCGCGCAACCAGCTGCAGCAGCTGTCCGCCCGCGCCGCCGAGATCCCACAGCCGGGCGAACGCCTGGACAAGGTGGCCGGGGACATGGTGCTGGTGCGCAACGGCAGCACCGTGTTCGCCGCCGCACGGCGCCCGGTCACTCGCGACGAGTACGCACGCTTTGCCAGCGCCACCGGCCGCGCACCAGCGCGCTGCCGCGTCAGTGCCTCGCTGCTGCGCGTGCTGGCGCCGCGCGACTGGCAATCACCTGGATTCGAGCAGTCCGGCAACCAGCCGGTCGTCTGCGTGTCCTGGGAAGACGCCAACGCCTACGCGCACTGGCTCGGCCAGCGCAACGGCCACGGCTACCGCCTGCCGCAGGCGCGCGAAGCGGCGCTGCTGCCGGCCGCTGGCGCCGGCAGGCAGGTTTCGGAGTGGAACAGCGACTGCAGCGGCAACTGCAGCCAGCGGATCGGCAGCGGCGCCAGCTGGCGCGGCGGAAAAGGCACGCGGTCACTGGAGCCTGATCGCGGCTACGATGATGTCGGCATCCGCCTGGTCAGCGACCTGCCGCACGCCACCGCGACCCGCTGACATCCTGCCGCGCGGTGCGCGGCCCGGTAGAATCCCGCCATGCCCACGCCCCCATCGAGCACGCCGCCACCAGGCACACCATCGCAACCTGCGCCGGCGCGGCACGGCCTCAAGAAGACCCTGCTCTCCGGCCTGCTCACCCTGCTGCCGATCTGGCTCACCTGGGTGGTGGTGAAATTCGTGTTCGTGCTGCTCAGCGACCTCAGCAAGCCCTGGGTGGAACCGCTGTCGCAGCGCATCGCCGACGGCAACCCGCAGCTGCTCGGCTGGTTCTCCGACCGCTGGGTGCAGACCACCATTGCGATGGTCGCGACACTGCTGGTGATCCTGCTGGTCGGCTGGCTGGCGCGGCGCGTGGTCGGGCAGCGGCTGCTGGGCTGGTTCGAGGCGCTGGTCGCACGAGTGCCGCTGGCAAACACCATCTACGGCAGCGCGCGCAAGCTGCTCGACATCCTCCAGACCAAGCCCGACGGCACCCAGCGCGTGGTGCTGATCGACTTCCCGCACAGCCAGATGAAGTCGGTGGGCTTCGTCACCCGCGTGATCCGCGAACAGGGCACGGGACGCGAACTGGCCGCGGTCTACGTGCCGACCACGCCCAACCCGACTTCCGGCTACCTCGAGATCGTGCCGGTGGAAAAGATCACGCCCACCGACTGGACCGTCGACCAGGCGATGAGCTTCATCATCTCCGGCGGCGCGGTCGCGCCCGAGACCATCCCGTTCGCGCCACCTGGCGCAGCCGCCCCGGCGACGTTGCCCGGGTGAGCGCGCGCAACCTGGCAGCGGCGCCGCAGCGCCTCGTCGATGACCGCACCACGCGGCTGTTCATCGCGCTGTCGGCGTTCTTCTGTGTCAACGCGGCGCTGGCCGAGTTCATCGGCGTCAAGATCTTCGCGCTCGAGGACACGCTCGGCATCCGGCCGCTGGAGTGGAACCTGTTCGGCCAGACCGGTTCGCTGAACTTCACCGCCGGCACCCTGCTGTGGCCGATCGTGTTCATCATGACCGACACGATCAACGAGTACTTCGGCCGCCGCGGCGTGCGCTTCATCAGCTGGCTGGCGGCGGCGCTGATCGTCTACGGCTTCGCGTTTGCGTTCATCGCCATCCACCTCGCGCCGGCATCGTGGTGGGTGGGCGTGGCCAGCGACCAGGGCGTGCCGGATTACCAGGCCGCGTTCGCCGCGGTGTTCGGGCAGGGGCTGTGGACGATCTGGGGCTCGCTGGTCGCCTTCATGCTCGGCCAGCTGATCGACGTGAACGTCTACCACCGCATCCGCCGCCGCACCGGCGACCGCCAGGCGTGGCTGCGCGCGACGGGGTCGACCGCAGTATCGCAGCTGATCGACAGCTTCGTGGTGCTGTACATTGCCTTCGTGCTCGGGCCGCAGCACTGGGAGATGTCGCTGTTCCTGGCCGTCGGCACGCTCAACTACCTCTACAAGATGCTCGCCGCGATCGCGCTGATCCCGCTGCTGTACCTCGCCCGCGCCGGCATCCGCCGCTATCTGGGCAGCGCCCGCGCCGCCGAATTGCAGGCACACGCGGCGCAGGGCTGATCCCGCTTCGCACAGGCGCGCAGGAGCCCGCGGCCCAAGCCGCTTCCACGGAAAGCGCGGACGCCTGCCCGCGCCGCGTGGTGACCTTTGGCCCATGCCCGCACCGCGGCGGCCGGCGACAGTGCCTAATTGCCGCATTCCATCCGGGGAAACCGCCATGACCGCACGCCCGCTGCTGCTCAGCCTCGCCATTGCCGCCACGATTGCCGGCGCGCTGGCCCTGCCCTCGGCCGCCTTCGCGCAGGAAGCCGCGGCCGCGGCCGCCCCCGCCAGCGACAAGGCCGCAAAACTCAACGCGCTGTACGACGAATACTGGGAAGCGCTGCTCAAGCTCAACCCGCTGCAGGCCACGTTCCAGGGTGACAGCCGCTACAACGACCAGCTTCCCGACTTCTACAGCGCCGATTTCCGCGCGAAGTCGCACGACTTCACCGAGAACTGGCTCAAGCGCATCGAAGCGGTCGGCTCCGACGGACTGTCCGGCCAGGACCTGCTGAGCTACGAGATCTTCGTGCGCGACGCGGCCGACTCGCTGGAGTCGGAGAAGTACCCGGACTGGATGATGCCGGTCAACCAGATGGGCAGCATCGCCAGCTACGCGATCATGCTCGGCTCCGGCACCGGCGCGCAGCCGTTCAAGACGGTCAAGGATTACGACAACTGGCTGGCGCGCGGCAACCGCCTTCCGGTGCTGTTCGACAGCGCGATCGGCAACATGCGCCAGGGCATGGCCGCCGGCGTGGTGCAGCCGCGCGCGCTGATGGAAAAGGTGGTGCCGCAGCTCGACGCTTTGATCAAGGACAAGCCCGAGGACACGCTGCTGTGGCGGCCGATCACGTCGATGCCGGCGGACTTCAGCGACGCCGACCGTAAGCGGCTGACCGCGCAGTACCGCGAGATGATCGGCGAACGCATCATCCCGGCGTTCCGCAAGCTGCGCGCCTTCATCGCCGACGACTACCTGCCGGCCACCCGCGACAGCGTGGGCCTGGACAAGCTGCCCGACGGCGCGGCGTGGTACGCCTTCAACGCGCACCAGTCCACCACCACCGACATGACGCCGGCGCAGATCCACCAGCTGGGCCTGGACGAGGTCGCGCGCATCCACGGCGAGATCCGCAAGGTGATGGTCGAGGCCGGGTTCAAGGGTTCGCTGCAGGAATTCTTCGAGTTCATGAAGACCGACCCACAGTTCAGCTTCAAGAGCGAGGACGCGCTGCTGGCGTACTACCGCTCGCTCGAGGACCGCATCAACCAGCGCGTCCCGGAGCAGTTCTCGCTGCTGCCCAAGGCGCCGTTCGAGATCCGCCCGGTCGAACCGTTCCGCGCCAAGTCCGCCGCCGGCGGCAGCTACATGTCGCCCAGCGAGGACGGCACGCGCCCGGGCGTCTTCTACGTCAACACTTACGACCTGCCCACGCGCAAGACCTGGGACGCCGAAGACCTGTTCCTGCACGAAGCCATCCCCGGCCATCATTTCCAGCTGGCGCTGCAGCAGGAACTGACCGGCCTGCCGAAGTTCCGCCGCTTCGGCGGCCAGACCGCCTTCATCGAGGGCTGGGGCCTGTATGCCGAATCGCTGGGCAAGTCGCTGGGCGTGTACGAAACGCCGTACGACTACTTCGGCTACCTGCAGAACGAACTGTGGCGCGCGATCCGCCTGGTCACCGACACCGGCCTGCACAGCAAGGGCTGGACCCGCGAACAGGTGATCAGGTACATGCTCGACAACTCCGCCGAGAGCGAGACCCAGGCCACCGCCGAAGCCGAGCGCTACATCGCCTGGCCGGGACAGGCGCTGGCCTACAAGATCGGCGAACTCAAGATCCAGTCGCTGCGCCGCAAGGCGGAACAGGCGCTGGGGCCGAAGTTCGACGTGCGCGAGTTCCACGCCGAGGTGCTCAAGGACGGCGCGGTGCCGCTGGAGATCCTCGAGGCCAAGATCGACCGCTGGATTGCCAGCCACGCCGGCTGAGGCCAACACGCCGGCGCCTTGATGCAGGTCAGGGTGCCGCGCGGCGGCACGCAGGATGCTGGCACCCTGCGATCCAGCCGTCCGGAGCGCACGTCGCCGGCCCGGATTCACGCGGCGATCCCTCGCCGCGCGGTCCCAGGGCGCAACCGCGGGGCCACGGCCCAGCCGTTGATCCCGGAGACCGCCATGCCCACGCCATCGATTGCCGCCCACAGCGCCCCCGCCGCTGCGCGCCGCTTCAACGGGGTCTCGCACAGCCTGCTCGACGCCATCGGCGACACCCCGCTGCTGGAAATCGAGGGCATCTTCGCCAAGCTCGAATTCCTCAATCCCTCCGGTTCCATCAAGGCGCGCATCGCGCTCTACATGATCGAGCGCGCGGAGCAATCCGGCCTGCTCAAGCCGGGCGACACCATCGTCGAGGCGACCAGCGGCAACACCGGCAATGCGCTGGCGATGGTGGCTGCGGTCAAGGGCTACCGGATGCTGGTGGTGATGCCCAACGGCCTGTCCAGCGAACGCGTGGCGATCTCGCGCGCCTACGGCGCCGAGGTGCTGCTGTGCGGGGATTTCCACGTCGACCACGCGTTGAAGCGCGCGCATGAACTCGGCGCGCAGCCGGGCTTCTTCTGCCCCAGCCAGTTCGAATCGGAATGGAACATCGAGGAAAACCGCTGCGTGCTGGGCCCGGAAATCCTGTCGCAGCTTCCCGCCGGCCGCATCCCCGACGCGCTGGTGCTGGGCGTGGGTACCGGCGGCACCCTGATCGGCGTGGGCCAGGCATTCCGCGCGGTCAATCCGCGCGTGCGCCTGTTCGCGATGGAGCCGGCGGAGTCGCCGACCATCGCCTGCCATGAAGTCGCCACGCATGCCATCGAAGGGATTTCCGACGGCTTCGTGCCCGGCATCTACCAGCGCAACGCGGACCAGGTCGATGCCGTGCTCACCGTCAGCAGCGCCGATGCGGTTGCGGAAATGAAGCGCCTCGCGCGCCAGTACGGCCTGCTCTGCGGGCCCAGCTCGGGCGCGCACCTGCTGGCGGCCACGCGCATCCGCGCGCGCAATCCGGAACTTGCCACCGTGGTCACGGTGTTCTGCGACATGGGCGAAAAATACCTGCACGAGCATTTCATGGCGCGTGCCGACCACGCGCCTGCGGCAGCGGACCATCACGTCCACGCCTGAGCTGTCGGGCCCGCTTCACGCCGCGGCGCCGCGCCGACTGCTTGATCCAGGTCAGCGTTTGCATGAGGGCCGGCGACTACCTTGACGACTCCGATTGCGGCCGGAGTCCGCCATGCAGTTTCCCGACTTCTATTCGCAGGCACCGGTGGTCCCTACCCACGATGCGCTGGCCGAACTGCTGGGCGCCAGCGATGGCGGGCTGCTCGACTATCGCTACGCCGATTGCGTGCGCCTGGCCGGGCATTCCTGCCCCACCGTCGCCGGTGCCTTCCTGATGGCACGTTCGGCGTTGCAGGCGCTGTATCCCGACGGCCCGGCCGAACGCGGCGACATCGAAGTGCGGATGCCCGCGCCCGAGCACCACGGCACCACCGGCGTCGTCGCACAGGTCCTGACCCTGTTGACCGGCGCGGCTGCGAGCAATGGTTTCCAGGGCATCGGCGGACGATATGCGCGCCACGGCCTGCTCGGCTACGCCGGCCGCCATGAAGGCGACGCCATCGGATTCCGCCGCCGCGACACCGGCGCGAGCGTTGCGGTTTCGCTGGACGTCTCGCACGTCCCCGGTAATCCGCACCAGCGCGAATGGCTGGCTGCGATCATGCAGGGCCGCGCCGATGCCGCGCAGCGCCGGGCCTTTGCCGAAGGCTGGCAGGCGCGGGTGCGCGCGATGCTGCTCCAGCACGCCGATGATCCGCGCATGATCCGGCTGGCGCGAACCGCCCCGGGGGTGCCTGGGCTCGCGTGACCATCGCCGCCGCGCGGCACGCATGACTTCAGGCCGGCTCGCGCACTGACGGCGACGGTTAGGATGTCCCCTGAACCCAGGGGAATCATCGGCCATGCTCAAGATCCGTGACCTTTCGAAGACCTATGCCAACGGCGTGCAGGCGCTCAAGGGCATCAGCCTCGACATTCCCACCGGCATGTTCGGCCTGCTCGGCCCCAATGGTGCCGGCAAGTCCACCCTGATGCGCACCATTGCCACGCTGCAGGACGCCGACAGCGGCAGCATCCACCTGGGTGACCTGGATGTGCTTGCCGACAAGACCGAGGCGCGGCGCCGGCTTGGCTACCTGCCGCAGGAATTCGGCCTGTATCCCAAGGTCTCGGCGATCGCGATGCTGGACCACTTCGCGATCCTCAAGGGCGTGGTCGACGCCCGCCAGCGCAAGGACCTGGTCAAGGCGCTGCTGCAGCAGGTCAACCTGTGGCCGGTGCGGCACCGCAAGCTCGGCACGTTCTCCGGCGGCATGCGCCAGCGCTTCGGCATCGCCCAGGCGCTGATCGGGCAGCCGCAGCTGATCATCGTCGACGAGCCCACCGCGGGCCTCGACCCGCAGGAGCGCAACCGTTTCCTCAACCTGCTGGCCGAGGTCGGCGAGCAGGTGGTGGTGATCCTCTCCACCCACATCGTCGAGGACGTCACCGACCTGTGCCCGCGCATGGCGATCATCGCCCAGGGCGAACTGCGCCTGACCGGCGAGCCGCGCGAGGCGATCGCCTCGCTCGACGGCCGGGTCTGGAAGAAGACCGTCGACAAGTCCGCGCTGGACGAACACCTCAAGGCGCACAGCGTGCTGTCGACGCGGCTGGTGGCCGGCCAGCCGGTGATCCATGTGCTCAGCGACGGCAACCCGGGCGCCGGCTTCGCCGCGGTGCCGCCAGACCTGGAAGACGTGTACTTCGGCGAGCTGCGCCGCGCCGCGGCCACCGATGCCGCCACCACGAAGGCGGCCTGAGCCATGTTGCGCCACCTGCTGGGTTTCGAGCTCGGCCAGCTGCTGAAGAACGGCGTGTTCTGGATCGTGGTCGCGGTCTACGCGCTGATGGGCTTCGGCACCATGGCCTCGGACAACGTGAGCATCGGCGGTGCCGTGGGCAACACCATGCGCAACGCGCCTGCCGTGGTCATCTCGATCCTCGGTTCGTTCAGCGTCATCAGCGTGCTGCTGGCGACCATCTTCGTCGCCGGCATCGCGATCCGCGACTTCGAACAGCGCACGGCGGAGCTGTTCTTCGCCACGCCGATGAAGAAGCGCGACTACCTGCTCGGCCGCTTCGGCGGCGGGCTGGCCGCGACCTTCGCCATCATGCTGGCGATGGCGATCGGCCTGTACGTCGGCAGCCTGATGCCCTGGCTGGACAGTTCGCGCCTGGGCCCGACACCGTGGCCCGCCTATGCCTGGGCATTCGGCGTGCTGGTGCTGCCCAACCTGCTGTTCGTGTCGGCGCTGCTGTTCCTGCTGGCCACGCTGACCCGGTCGATGCTCTACACCTACCTCGGCGTGATCGTGTTCTTCGTGCTGTGGTCGATGTCGGGCTCGCTCACCAGCGACCTCGACAGCCGCTGGATCGGTGCACTGATCGACCCGTCCGGCAGCGCCGCGGTCGCCGACCACATCCGCTACTGGTCCAGCGCCCAGCTCAACAGCGAGCTGCCGGAGCTGACCGGCCTGCTGCTGGCCAATCGAGCGCTGTGGATCGGCATCGCGATCGTGATGCTGCTCGCAGCGTTCGGCCTGTTCCGCGCCGACCGCGAGGGCATCGTGCTGCGCCGGCGCAGGGCGTCACCAGTTGCCGTGGAGGCCGAAGACGGCGTGCGCGGCACCCCGCCCGCGGTGGTCCTGCGCAGCGACTGGCGTGCGCAATGGCGGCAGTACCTGCACCTGTCGTGGTTCGACCTGCGCAACACCCTGCGCGGCGCACCGTTCATCGTGATGGTGGTGCTGGGGCTGCTGCTGACCTTTACCGTGATCAAGTTCAGCGGCCTGATCTACGGCACGCAGACCCTGCCGGTCACCGCGCAGATGCTCGACATGATCGGCGCCGGCATGAGCCTGTTCCTGATCATCATCGTGACCTTCTACGCCGGCGAAATGGTCTGGCGCGAGCGCAGCATGCGCGTGGCCGAGGCCACCGACGCCTACGCCGCGCCGGACTGGGTGCCGCTGGCGGCGAAGATGACCGCGCTGTCGGGCGTGGTCGCGGTGGTGCTCGTCGCCTGCGCGCTGTTCACCATCGGCTACCAGCTGGTCGACGGCTACACCAGCATCGAGCCGATGCTGTACGCCAAGGGCCTGGGGATACAGCTGGCTTCGTTCGTGCTGATGGCCGCGCTGGCAGTGTTCTTCCAGGTGGTCACCGGCAACATGTTCGTCGGCTACGTGCTGATGATCGCGTACCTGGTGCTGCGCGTCGTGGTGCGCATGTACGACTTCGACCACGTGCTCTACAACTACGGTGCCGCGACGCGGACGCCGTACTCGGACATGAACGGCTACGGCCACTTCATCGGCCCGTGGCTTTGGACACGTGCGTACTGGGGCGCCTTCGCCCTGCTGCTGCTGTGCGTGGCCACCGCAATGTGGCCGCGCGGCACCTCGCTGGCGTGGAAGGACCGCCTGAAAGTCGCCCGGCAGCGCCTGCGCAGCACGCCGCTGCGGGCAACGCTTGCCGTTGCGCTGCTGGCCTTCATCGGCACCGGTGGCTGGATCTACTACAACACCGACGTGCTCAACGAGTACGTGCCCGGGGACCTCGCCAAGCAGCGGCAGGCCGACTACGAGAAGGCCTACCGCAAGTACCGCGACCTGCCGCAGCCGCGCATCACCGACATCCGCGCCGACGTGGACATCTTCCCCGAGACCCGCAGCGTGACGATCAGCGGCCGCTACCGGATGAAGAACCTGACGTCGAAGCCGATCGACCAGCTGCACGTCACCATCGACCCGAAGGCCGAGGCCGTGCTCGATTTCCCCGCCCACGCGCTGGTCGAATCCGACCCGGTCTCCGGCTATCGCATCTACCGCCTCGACGCACCGCTTGCCCCGGGCGCGGAGATGGACTTCGGCTTCCGATACACCGACACGCCGCATGGCTTTCCGCTGGACGGCGGCGGTACGTCGGTGGTCTACAACGGCACGTTCTTCAACAACATGTCCGCGCTGCCGCAGTTCGGCTACATCGAGCAGATGCAGCTGCAGGACCGCAACGACCGCAAGAAATACGGCCTGCCCGAACTGCCGCGCATGCCGAAGATCGACGACCGGGCCGAGTGGAACAACAACTACATCTCCGGCAACGCCGACTGGGTGAACTTCGAGACCACGGTCTCGACGTCGTCCGGGCAGATCGCGCTGGCGCCGGGCTACCTGCAGCGCAAGTGGTCAAAGGATGGCCGCAACTACTTGCAGTACAAGTCCGAGGCGAAGCTGCTGCCGTTCTTCTCCTGGCTGTCGGCCGACTGGCGGGTGAAGCGGGATCGCTGGAACGACGTCGCGCTCGAGGTCTATTACGACGCCAGGCATCCGTACAACGTCGACCGCATGATCGAGTCGGCGAAGAAGTCACTCGACTATTACTCGAGGAACTTCTCGCCTTACCAGTTCCGCCAACTGCGATTCCTCGAGTTTCCGAACTATTCCCGGTTCGCACAGGCGTTCGCCGGCACGGTGCCGTTTTCCGAGTCGATCGGCTTCATCGCCGACCTGCGCGACAAGGAGAAGATCGACTACGTGTTCTACGTCACCGCGCACGAGACCGCGCACCAGTGGTGGGCGCACCAGGTGGTAGGGGCGAACGTGCAGGGCGCCACGATGCTGTCCGAATCGCTGGCGCAGTACTCGGCGCTGATGGTGATGGAACACGAGTACGGCGCGGGCAAGATGCGCAAGTTCCTCAGGCACGAGCTCGACTCCTACCTGACGAGCCGCGCCACCGAGCGGGTGCAGGAGCTGCCGCTGGCGCTCAACGAGAACCAGCAGTACATCCACTACAACAAGGGCTCGGTGGTGTTCTACGCGCTCAAGGACGCGATCGGCGAAGACACGCTCAACCGCATCCTGGCCGGCTTCCTGGACAAGTGGGCGTTCAAGGGCCCGCCCTACCCGACCACGCGCGACTTCCTGTCCGACCTGTACGCGGGCACGGATCCGAAGTTCCATCCGCTGATCCGCGACATGTTCGAGCGCATCGTGTTCTTCGACAACCGCGCCGTGGAGGCGACCGCGAGGAAACGCGCCGACGGCAAGTACGCGCTGACGCTGAAGGTGCACTCGGCCAAGCTGGCCGCTGCCGGCAAGGGCAAGGAAGCCGAGGAACCGATGGACGAGATCGTCGACATCGGCGTGTTCTCGCGGCCGGCCGGCGGCGACGAGGACGACGAAAAGGTGCTTTACCTCAAGAAGCATCACATCACCGGCACCGACAACACCATCGAACTGGTGCTCGATGCCGAGCCGTACGAAGCCGGCATCGACCCGTACAACAAGCTGGTCGATCGCAGCTCGGGCGACAACCGCAAGCGGGTGACGGTGCAGTAGCCCGAGTGGTCGTAGGAGCGGCCCATGGCCGCGAGCTTTTTGTTTTTCCGGCAAAGCTCGCGGCCATGGGCCGCTCCTACAGGAAAGGGCCGGCAATGCCGGCCCTTTCTGTTTCCGCGATCGTGGGCTTTATCCGGCGCGCGTATCGCGACGTCCCGCGTACGCACCCTGCCCGCTCTTGCGCTTCGGGCCGGCATGGCCCGGCGCGCCGCCGCGCGGGCCGGGCTTGCCGTGCGCGCGGTGCGCGGGCTTGCCCGGCGGCCGCTGGCCACCCTGGCGCTGGCCGCCACCGCCGTTCTTCGGGATCGGCGCATCGAGGCGGATCGGCTTGCTCGGCGCATAGCCTTCGACCGTGTCCATCACGATCTCGGCCTTGAGCATGCGTTGGATCTGCCGCAACAGCCCGCCTTCTTCCGGCGAGACCAGCGACAGCGCCTCGCCCGTGGCGCCGTTGCGGCCGGTGCGGCCGATGCGGTGCACGTAGTCCTCGGCCACCATCGGCAGGTCGTGGTTGATCACCAGCGGCAGGTCGGGGATGTCGAGGCCGCGCGCGGCCACGTCGGTGGCCACCAGCACGCGCGCCTTGCCGGCCTTGAACAGGTTCAGCGCCTTCTGCCGCTGTGCCTGGCTCTTGTTGCCGTGGATCGCGACGGCGCGCAGGCCGGCGGTTTCCAGCTGTTCGGCCAGGCGGTTGCAGCCGTGCTTGGTCTTGCCGAACACCAGCACCTGGTCGGTGTGGCGGCGGGTCAGGATGTCGATCAGCAGGTCGCGCTTGCGCGAGCCGTCGACCGGATGCGCGCGATGGGTGATGGTCTCGACGATGGTGTTGTTCGCCGCCACCTGCACCTGCTGCGGGTTGTGCATGAACTCCATCGCCAGCGCCTTGATCCTGGCTTCGAAGGTGGCCGAGAACAGCAGCGTCTGGCGCTCCTTCGGCACCCGGCCGACGATGCGCTTGATCGCCGGCAGGAAGCCCATGTCGAGCATGCGGTCGGCTTCGTCGAGCACCAGCACCTCGATCGCGTCGAGCTTGGCGCTGCCGCGCTCCATGTGGTCGATCAGGCGACCGGGGGTGGCGACGAGGATGTCGACGCCGCGGCGCAGGTTGTCGACCTGCGGACCCATGCCGGCACCACCGAAGATGGTGGTGACGTTCAGGCGCAGGTGGCGGCCGTAGGTCTTGATGCTGTCGGCGACCTGCACGGCCAGTTCGCGCGTGGGCACCAGCACCAGCGCGCGCGGCTTGCGCGCACCGTTGGGCGGCGTGAGCTTGGACAGTTTCTGCAACAGCGGCAGGCCGAACGCGGCAGTCTTGCCGGTGCCGGTCTGGGCGCCGCCCAACAGGTCGTGGCCGGCGAGCGCCAGCGGGATCGCTTCGAGCTGGATCGGGGTCGGCGTGGTGTAGCCGTTCTCGGACAGCGCGCGCAGCAGTGCGGGCGAAAGCCCGAGTGTTTCGAACGTCATTGGTGTGTTGCTCCTGGAAATCGACGCCCGCCGGCAACGAGTCCGCGCATCGCGCGCGGGCTCCCGGTCAGGAGGTCGATGGTTTGCCCGGAGCTATCCGTAAGCCGCGCTGCGGGCAAGGGTTTGACGGTTGCCGGATGTTCCGGACCGTGTCTGCGCGACGAAGGACGTGCGGGATAAGACCGCGGGGAGCCGAAGTTTCGGCCGTCGCGGAGGCGTACCAGGATCGTATCTGTCCGGAGAGAATCCAGTCCGGGACAGGGGCAGCCGTGTTGCAGGACCGGGCAAGTCTACGTGAATGCGGACGCCGGCGCATCGGTGCCGCGGGCATGGCGTTCAGGTTCATGCCGCACACGCCGGCTGCCCGCGCGGGCCACGCGCTCCGGCCGGCCTCTCCCACGAGACGCTGTTGGCCTGCCGCATACGACGCCGCCATGACCTTCGACACCCTCATCGCCCGCGATGACGCGGGTATCGTGCTGCAGTGCCCGGAAACCGCCCGGCGGGCCGGCATGTTCCTATTCCATCCAACGCCCGATCCGGGCCGGAGATCCAAGTGACCCTGAACAAACCGCAAGTCCTGCTTCTTTCGCTGGCCGTGTCCCTGGCGCTGGCTGCATGCAACGGCGACAAGACCACCAGCACCGCCGTCGACGCCGCCGCCCCGAGCCCCGCCGCCCCGACCGCCAAGGCACTGACGCTGGACGAGAGCAAGCTGCCGCCGGTCAACCGCTTCGAGAAGGCCGACATCGACGACAGCAAGAACGCCTGCGTCGACCTCAATGCCTACGCCAACGGCAAGTGGCTGGCCGCCAATCCCGTGCCTGGCGACCGCACCAGCTGGGGCGCGTTCGAGATGCTCGATGAGCGCTCGGTCGGCGTGCAGCACCAGCTCGCCGAACAGGCGGCCGCGGACGCGAACGCCACCGGCGTGGAAAAGATCGTCGGCGACTTCTGGTCCACCGGCATGGACGAGGCGAAGATCAACGCGCAGGGCATCGCGCCGATCCAGGACCGCCTGGACGCGATCGCCAAGCTGGCGGACAAGGACCAGATCGCCGATTACCTGCGCACCAGCGCCGCCAGGGGCGAGAACTTCCTGTTCGGTTTCGGCGCCGAGGCCGACTTCAAGGATTCGTCCATGAACATGGCCTACGCCATGCAGGGCGGCCTGGGCCTGCCGGACAAGGGCTACTACTTCGACAAGGACAAGAAGGACAAGCTCGACGCCTACGAACAGCACGTCGCCAAGACCCTGGAATTGTCCGGCGTGCCGGCCGCCGACGCCGCCGAGCAGGCCAAGTCGGTGATCGCATTCGAGACCCGCCTGGCCAAGGCGTCGAAGTCGAGCGAGGAAATGTCGCGCGACGTGTCGCTTTACTACAACCCGGTCACGCTGGCCGAGGCCGACAAGCTGACCCCGAACTTCCCGTGGACGAGATTCTTCGAATCGCAGGGCGTCGCGGCCCCGGAGAAGTTCTCGCTGGCGATTCCCGCGTTCCATGAAGAAGTCAGCAAGGCGATTGCCGACACCGCGCCGGCCACCTGGCAGGCCTACCTGCGCTTCCACACCGTCGACGGCGCCGCGCCCTACCTGAGCGACGCATTCGTGCAGGAGAACTACAACTTCTACGGCAAGGCGCTGCGCGGCCAGCAGGAGATCAAGCCGCGCTGGAAGCGCGTGCTGTCCACCATCGAGAGCGACGCCGGCGAGGCGTTCGGCCAGATGTACGTCAAGGTCGCGTTCTCGCCCGACTCCAAGGCGAAGATGGAGAAGCTGGTCGACAACCTGCGCGCCGCCCTCAAGACCCGCATCGAGAACCTCGAGTGGATGAGCGACGAGACCAAGAAGAAGGCCATCGCCAAGTGGGAAACCTTCACGCCCAAGATCGGCTACCCCGACAAGTGGCGCGACTGGAGCGGCCTGTCCACCAACCGCGACAGCTACATCGGCAACGTGCTGGCGGCGACCGAGTTCAACTACAAGTGGAACCTGTCGAAGATCGGCAAGCCGGTCGACAAGACCGAGTGGGGCATGACGCCGCAGACCGTCAACGCCTACTACAACCCGCTGCAGAACGAGATCGTGTTCCCGGCGGCCATCCTGCAGCCGCCGTTCTTCGATCCCAACGCCGACGACGCGACCAACTACGGTGGCATCGGCGCGGTGATCGGCCACGAGATGACCCACGGCTATGACGACCAGGGCGCACGCTTCGGGCCCACCGGCAACTTCGAGCAGTGGTGGACCGACGCCGACGGCAAGGCCTTCGCCGCGCGCACAGGCAAGCTGGTCGACCAGTTCAACGGTTACACCACCGCCGACGGCGGCAAGGTCAACGGCAACCTGACCCTGGGCGAGAACATCGCCGACCTCGGCGGCCTGGCCACCGCCTACGACGCGATGAAGAAGGCGGTCGGCGACACGCCCGACCCGATGACCGACGGCCTGAGCCGCGACCAGCGCTTCTTCCTCAACTGGGCCACGGTGTGGCGCCGCAACTTCACGCCCGACGAGCTGAAGGTGCGCCTGACCACCGACCCGCATGCACCGGCCAACTTCCGCGCGATCGGCACGCCGTCCAACATGCCGGCGTTCGCCGCGGCGTTCCAGTGCAAGGCCGGCGACCCGATGGTGCGCGCGGACGACAAGAAAGTCGTGATCTGGTGATGCCATCCGCGCGCGGTTGAATCCGACCGCGCACGGTTGCAACTGCTGCACGAACGGCCGTCGGGGCTCGCCGCGACGGCCGTTCCTGTTTCCGGCTCCTGCTTTCGACCGCCGCCGCTGCCCCACCCCGCCGTCCTTCGCTTTCCATGTTCGCGAACCGCAAGGAAAACACCATGCACGCATCCACGCTCAAGCCCCTCGTCCTGGCCACCGCGTTCGCGCTGGCCGCAGCGCACTCGCCGCTGCATGCCGCGCAACCTGCAGCGGGCGCGCCTGCGGAACCTGCGCCGGTGTTCGATGTGGGTGAACTCGACCCTTCCATTTCCGCTTGCCAGGATTTCAACGCCTACGCCAACGGCAAGTGGATCGCCGCCAATCCGATCCCCGCCGACCGCACACGCTGGGGCGCGTTCGACCAGCTGCGCGAGCAGAGCCTGGAAGCGCAGCACCGGATCGTCGACGCCGCCGACGCGGGCGCCGACAAGGCCGCCGCCGGTTCGATCGGGCAGAAGATCGGCTGGCTGTACCGTTCGGGCATGGACGAGGCCGCGATCGACAAGGCCGGCTTCGATCCGATCAAGCCGGACCTCGCGGCGATCGCGAAGCTCGACGGCAAGGCAGACATCGTCGCCTGGCTGGGCCAGGCATTTGCAGCGGGCGAAGGCCAGGGTTTCCGCTTCCGCTCCGGCGCCGATTTCAGGGACGCATCGCAACAGATCGCCTTCGCCGGACAGGGCGGCCTCGGCCTGCCGACGCCGGACTACTACACCAAGGACGAACACAAGGGCCTCCGCGCCGCCTACGTGGCACACATCGCCAAAGTGTTCGAGCTGACCGGCGTGCCGGCAGCCGATGCAGCGAAGAAGGCCGACGGCATCCTCGCCTTCGAGACCCGGCTGGCCGAGGCCTCGCTGTCACGCGTGGAACTGCGCGACCCGAAGAACCAGTACCACTTCATGACCATCGACGAGGCCAACCGGGTCACGCCGCACTTCGACTGGGCCGCCTTCTTCAAGGCCGTCGACGTACCGGTGGGCGACGGCTTCTCGCTGTCGCAGCCGAAGTTCTTCGCGCAGTTCGACGCCATGCTGGCCGACGTGCCGGCGGCGCAGTGGCGCGACTACCTGGCCTTCCACACCATCGACGACGCCTCCGAATACCTGTCAAAACCGTTCCAGGACGAGAACTTCGCCTTCTACGGCCAGACCCTCAACGGCCAGCCCGAGCAGCGGACGCGCTGGAAGCGGGTGCTCGAGGCGGTCAACGGCGCCATGGGCCAGGCGCTCGGCCAGCTGTATGTGAAGGACTATTTCCCACCCGAGGCCAAGGCGCGTGCCCAGCAGCTGGTGGACAACGTGCGCAACGCGCTCAAGGCGCGCATCGAAGGCCTGGCGTGGATGAGCGACGAGACCAAGGCGAAGGCACTGGAGAAGTGGAGCACCTTCCTGCCCAAGATCGGCTATCCGGACAAGTGGCGCAGCTGGGACGGCCTCACGATCGTGCCCGGCGACTACTTCGCCAACGTGCGCGCGGCCAACGCGTTCAACCAGCGCTACGACCTCGACAAGATCGGCACCCCCACCGACCGCTACGAATGGGGCATGACCCCACAGACGGTGAACGCGTACTACAGCTCCGGCACCAACACGATCAACTTCCCGGCCGCGATCCTGCAGCCCCCGTTCTTCTACGCCAGCGGTGACGACGCGATCAACTACGGCGGCATCGGCGCGGTGATCGGCCACGAGGCCGGGCACGGGTTCGACGACAAGGGCAGCCAGTTCGACGGTGCCGGCAACAATGTCAACTGGTGGACGAAGGCGGACCGGGACCGCTTCGACGAACGCACCGCGAAACTCGCCGCGCAGTTCGACGCCTACGTGCCGCTGGCCAGCCACCCCGGCAACCACGTCAACGGCAGGCTGACGATGGGCGAGAACATCGGCGACCTCGGCGGCCTCAACTTCGCCTACGACGCGCTGCAGGCGGCCGACGGCGACAAGCCCGACCCGATGATCGACGGCCTGAGCCGCGACCAGCGCTTCTTCCTCAGCTGGGCGCGCGTGTGGCGCGGCAACATCCGCGACAAGGCGCAGCTGGTGCTGCTCAACACCGATCCGCACGCACCGGCGAAGTTCCGCGCGATCGGCGCGCCGTCGAACATGCCGGCGTTCGCGAATGCGTTCCAGTGCAGGGCCGGCGATCCGATGGTGCGACCGGACGAGCAGCGGGTGCAGATCTGGTAATCACGGAACTGCCGGGCTGGAGGGCCGGGCCGGTGGAACCACAGGCCCGGTTCCAGAGGATGTCCAGCGGGGGTGTCCATCCCGCCGCAGATCCAGCGGTCCCGTGATGCCGGTTCAGAGAGTCGCCGGCGCGGCTTGATAAACTCGCGCGGACTTTTCGCCTGGACTCCGCAATGCCCAACGCACGCTCCATTTTCCCCAGGCCTTCGGCCCTGGCCCTCGCCCTGGTCCTGGTCAGCGGGCTGTCCGTGCACGACGCCGACGCCGCCAGGAAGAAGCGCGCATCGAAGCCCGCCGCCCCGGCCGTTACCGCCTGCACGGATTTCTACAGTTTCAGCAACAAGGACTGGCTGGCAGCCAACCTGCTGGTTGGCGGTTCGGGCTCGGTGTCCGCGCTCGGCCAGTTGCGCGACCGCGCGCAGCAGCAGCAGCGCGACCTGCTCGCCGCGGCGATGCAGTCGCCGCAGAACAACGTGCAGAAGCTGCTCGGCGACTTCTGGGCCAGCGGCCTGGACGTGGCAGCCGTGGAAGCCGATGGCGCGCAGCCGATCGCCCCGCTGCTTTCGCGCATCGACGGCATCCGCCGCAGCAAGGACATCCCGCCAGCGATCGCCGCGCTGCACCAGGTCGGCATCCCGGTGCTGTTCCAGTTCACGCCCGACCTGGACCTGACCGACCTTTCGCGCCATATCGGCTACTTCACCCAGGGCGGCCTCGGCCTGACCGATCCGGCCTATTACACGCGCACCGATGCCGACACCCAGGCGCTGCTCGGCCGCTACAAGGACTATGTGCAGAAGATTCTGGTGCTGACCGGCACGCCGGCCGACAAGGCCGCGGCGCAGGCGCAGCAGGTGATCGACATCGAGACCCGCATCGCCAAGGCGTCCAAGCCGATGACGCTGATGCGCGACCCTCGCACCAACTACGCGCAGGTGCAGTCCGCGACGCTCGGCAAATCGTACAGGCACCTGCAGCTGGGCGACTTCCTCACCGCGCAGGGCGTGAAGGACGACGTGGTATCGCTTGCCAACCCCGCGCTGTTCGCCGAGCTCGACGCCATGGTCGACAAGATCAAGCCCGACCAGTGGAAAGCCTACCTGCGCTTCCAGGTCGGCAATGCGATGGCGCCCTACCTGTCGAAAAGCTTCCGCGACGCCGACTTCGAGTTCCGCGGCCGCGTGCTGCGCGGCGAGACCACCCCGCCGCCGCACGACCAGCTGGTGCTCGACGCGATCAACCTCGCCGCCGGGCCGATGCTCGCGCGCGAGTACGTCGCCAGCCACCTGCCGGCAGCAACCGCCTCGCGCGCCGAGGCGATCGCCGGCGAGGTCCGCGATGCGCTGGCACGCGCGGTCGACCGCAACACCTGGATGAGCGAGCCGGCCAAGGCCGAAGCCAAGGCCAAGCTGGCCAAGCTGAAGATCGAGATCGGCGCGCCGAAGCGCGACCTCGACTACAGCGTGCAGCCGATGGGCCGCGGCAGCTTCGGCGGCAACATGCTGATCGCCTCCACCTGGCGCCACCGCGAGGAAATGAAACGCATCGGCAGCGCCAATGCGGGTCGCCGCTGGGACGTGCTGGCGCAGCAGCCGGCGCTGGCGTACGACATGGCCCAGAACCGACTGATCGTCAGCGCGGCGGTGCTGCAGCCGCCGGTGCTGGACATGACCATGAACGCCGCCAGCCATTACGGCAGCTTCGGCGCGCTGGTCGGACACGAGCTGGGCCGCAGCGTCGACGCCAAGGGCAAGTACATCGACGCTGCCGGCGAGCTGAAGACCTGGTGGACGCCTGCCGACGACACCGCCTGGAGCCTGCGCACCGCGCCGCTGGTGGCGCAATACTCGGCCTATCCGTACCCCGGGCTGCGCGAGGTCAAGGTCAACGGCAACCAGACGCTGGAGGAGAACGCCGCGGACCTGGTCGGGGTCGAACTCGCCTGGGATGCGCTGGCGACTTCGCAGCCCGGACTGCCGAAGGAGTCGAAGCAGGCCTTCTTCGAAGGCTGGGCACAGCTGTGGCCGCAGCAGATGTCGAGCGACGAAGCGACCCGCCGCGCCGCCGTCGAGGTGCACGCGCCCGGCCAGTGGCGGACCAACGGGCCGCTGGTCAATTTGCCCGCCTTCGGCGAGGCCTACGGCTGCAAGGCCGGCACGGCGATGCAGGCCAAGCCGGAGCAGCAGGTGTCGATCTGGCGGTGACGTCCGTGCGCCAGCCGCGATGACGAAACAGGCGCGTGATCCCGCGCCTGTTTTGTTTCATGCCTGATGACGGCGATCGCGTAATTCAGAATGAAGTGTTGCGCGATCCGAGAAACTCGCGCCGTGAAGATCAACGGCGTTTCGCGCCGTGACGGCGCGAGCCACCTTTCTTTGCTTGTGCAAAGAAACCTGGCGCAAAGAAAGCACACCCCGCCTGCGCGCCCGGTGCTGCGCACCGGGTTCGCGGAGCCGGCGGGAATTTTCGGAAGGGGCATCCTGCCCCTGCCGAAAACGCCGCACATCCATGTGCGGCGCCCTGCGGGTTTTACCCGCCGTCCCCGCCGCTACGGAGGGGCCCCGAAAATCAAAAGCCGAAGCAAAGTCAAAGGCGGGGAATCCGTGGGCAACGATTCAGCCCGCAGGCCTGCGGCATCGGCACGACACGACCACTGCCGGTCCCTGCCCGTGGCCTCCTGGTCGCTAGAACCGCCGCACCCGCGCGCCGCTGCGGCTGAAGGGCGGCTTGCCGCGCCAGTAGTTGATCAGCAGCCAGCCGAACAGCATCCCGCCCAGGTGCGCGAAGTGGGCCACGCCCGGCTGCAGGCCGGTGAAGCCTAGCAGCAACTCGATCGCACCGTAGATGATCACCAGCGTGCGCGCCTTCATCGGAATCGGCGGGATCAGCAGCATCACCCGCTGGTTCGGGAACAGCATGCCGTACGCCAGCAGGAGGCCGAAAACGCCGCCGGACGCGCCCAGCGTCGGCCCCACCGGTGCGCCCTGCGACGCCATCCAGGTGGTGACCACCAGCTGGCACAGCCCCGCGCCCGCGACGCAGACCAGGTAGTAGGCCAGGAAGCGGCGGTTGCCCCAGGTGTATTCAAGCGGCGCGCCGAACATCAGCAGCGCCAGCATGTTGAACAGCAGGTGGGCGAAGTTGGTGGGATCGTGCAGGAAGCCGTAGGTCAGCAGCTGCCACGGCATGAAGCCGATGCCCGGCGAGAGCGCGTCGCCGCCGGCCTGCAGCGGCCAGAGCATGAAGATCGACAGCGCCGGCGCCCCGACGACCATCTCGAGCAGGAACACCAGGCCGTTGGCGATCAGCAGGGCCTTGGTGACGGGAGGAAGGTTGGTGAACATCGGGATCCTTGTGCGTGCGGCACATGATAACGGGGCGGCGACACCCATTGCCCCGCGCGCGGAAACAACGAGGCCTGGCGGTCGCGACGGCCGTCATGGACCGGCAATTCCGGCGCGAACCGCTACAGGTTGGGGTCGATGCCGGGGGATCAAGTGCCGGGGGAGCCGGCACGCGGCGCTGCCCGCGCCGGCCCCGTGGCGGGGCGGTTCATCCCGGTCCCCAGAGCATCGCGTCGAGGCTGGTGTCCGCGGCCTGCATGCGCACGCGGCCGCGCTCGACCACGACGCCCTCGGCCCGCAGCCGCTGCGACTGCTCGCGCCAGCCGCGCGAACCCTCCGGGAAGGCGATGCGCCCGTCGCTGCGCAGGATGCGGTGCCAGGGCAGGTCCGGGTCTTCGTTGCTTCCCAGGATCCGCGCCACCAGCCGCGCGCGGCCCGGCAGCCCGGCGCGGCGGGCGATATGGCCGTAGCCGGCCACCTGCCCGCGCGGCACGGCGCGGATCGCGGCGAGGATGCGCTCTTCGGCGGACGCTTCAGCCATTGGGCTAGCATAGCGGCCATACGCGACCGGGACACACGACCATGCAGAACTTCGAGCAGATCCGCCGCCACGTCAACGCGGGTGCCTACCGCGTCACCATGCAGGAACCGTACGTGATGTGCGTTGAGCTGTCGCTCGACGGCGGCCGCCGCCACCAGGCCATCTTCCTGTCCGAACTGCACGACGACGACGGCCGCAACTACCTGCGCGTGAACTCGGTGATCGCGCCGACCACCGGCATCGACTGCCGCCGGGCGCTGGTGTTCAACTGGCAGAGCCGGATCGGCTACCTGGCCATCGACGAACTCGACGGCGTGCCTTACCTGCAGCTGTGCGAAAACCGCCCCTACGAAGCGCTGACCGCCTCCGAGATCGATCGCTTGCTGCTGGAAATCGGTGGCATGGGCGACAGCCTCGAGCGCGCGCTGTCGGCCGAGGGCGACCTGCTGTAGATCAGGGAGTGCCGCGGACCGGGGCGATGCCCCGGCATGCAACGGGTCAGGCCCAGCCGAGCTTCTCGAACAGCCAGAACATCCCGTAGGCGATGCCGCCCGCGGCCGGGATTGTGAGGATCCAGGCCCACACGATGCGTTCGATCAGGCCGATCCGCAGCGCGCGCGGGTTCTTGGCGAAACCCACGCCCATGATCGCGGTCGAGATGCTGTGCGTCGTCGACACCGGCATGCCGAAATGCGCGGCCATGGTCAGGATGGTCGCCGAACCGGTTTCCGCGGCAAACCCATGGATCGGGTGCAGCTTCACCATCTTGTGCCCCAGCGTCTTGATGATCCTCCAGCCGCCCGAGGCGGTGCCGGCAGCCATCACGATGGCGCAGGTGAACACGATCCACGTCGCGATGCCCTCGCCGCTGGTTTCGCCGGGATGCAGGAACTGCGCCCACGCCGGCAGGTTGTCCAGCGCACCGGTCGCCTCGGCGCCGAACAGGGTCAGGGCGATGATGCCCATGGTCTTCTGCGCGTCGTTGTGGCCGTGCGCGTAGCCCATGTAGGCCGCCGAAAGCAGTTGCGCCTTGCCGAAGAAGGCGTTGACCCAGCGCGGCCGCGCCAGCCGCCCCAGCAATCCGCCGGCACGCGCCATGGCGCTGATGATCGCCCACAGCAGCAGCATCACCAGGATGCCGAGCACGAAGCCGGCCATCGGCGAGGTGATCATCGGCAGCAGTACCTTCCACAGCAGGCCCTTGTTCTGCGCCCAGTTGCCCACCGGCTCGGACCAGATCAACGCAGCCCAGTCGTTGTGGGCGGCGGCCAGCGCCGCGCCGCACAGGCCGCCGATCAGCGCGTGCGAGGACGACGAGGGCAGCCCTTTCCACCAGGTGATCAGGTTCCAGATGATGCCGCCGCCCAGCGCGCACAGGATCACCTGCGAGCTGACCACCACCACGTCGGTGTCGATCAGGCCGGATGCGATGGTCATGGCCACCGCGGTGCCGGTCAGTGCGCCGATCAGGTTCATCACCGCCGCCATCATCACTGCCTGCCCGGGGGTCAGCACCTTGGTGGCGACCACGGTGGCGATGGAGTTGGCGGTGTCGTGGAAGCCGTTGATGAACTCGAACACGAGCGCGGCGAAGATCACCACCAGGACGAGGGTCAGCATGACGGGTCCCGTATCAGCTGTTCTTGAGCACGATCTGGTAGGCCACCACGCCGGCTTCACGGCAGCGGTCGATGGCCTTTTCCAGGATCTCGAAGAACTCCTTGAGCAGGAACATCTGCAGGTGGTCGAGCTTGCCGGAGTAGATGTCGCGGTACAGCTCCAGCATCAGCCGGTCGGCCTCGTTCTCCAGCGCGCGCAGCTTCTCGTTGAGCGCGCTCATGTGGTCCAGGTCCATGCGCTTGAGCTCGTGGACCATCTCCGCCACCACCGCCGCGGCCTGCTCCAGCATCGCCGCGCGCGGCGCGAAATCGATGTGCCCCAGGTGCTGCAGGGCCAGCGAATAGCGGTCGGCGAACTTCTCGATCTGCTTGGGGATCTTGTACAGCGCCGAGCCGAGCGCCTCGATGTCCTCGCGCTCGATCGGCGTCATGAAGCTGTCGACCAGCGCCTGGCTGATCTTGTCCGAGGCGCTGCGCTCGCGCACGCGGGCCAGCTTGAAGGCGTCCAGGGCCGGCTGCCGGTCGGCCTCCTTCATCATCGCGTGGAGCGCCTTGGCGGCGTCGTAGGCCGCTTCCGCCGACTCGTCGAGCAGGTCGTAGAACTGCTTGCCGGAGCCGAAGATCGTCTGCAGTGAGAACATCGTGGAATCCCGTCGCGGGCTTGCGATCGAAGCGAAGGCGCGATTATGACCGGAAAACGGCGGTATCCGAAGCCGCGCACCGCCCGGAGCCGCGCGCCGGCCCCGGGAATGATCCATGCATACGCACGCCGCCGTCCTGCACGCGGCGGCCGGACGTGAATCGCGGCGCGCACCACGCCTCGCGGCCCGCTGACGGCGCCCTGCTATCATGCCGCGGCGCCCCGGGCGCCCCTATGGACGAACCACCGCCTCCCCCGCGCATTCCAACCCCTGGCACCGGCCACCCGGCCGCCGCCTGCCGCCGTGCGCGCGACGGGGTGCGATCGTGATCGAACTGCTGGTCGTCGCCGCGCTGATCGTCCTCAACGCCTTCTTCGCACTGTCGGAAATGGCGCTGATGACCTCGCGCAAGATCCGCCTGAAGCAGATGGGCGAGGCGCCGGGCAACCTGGGCCGCGGCGCGCGCAAGGCGCTCGCCCTGGCCGAACAGCCCGACAACCTGCTGTCGACCGTGCAGGTCGGCATCACCCTCATCGCGATCCTCACCGGCGTGCTGGGCGGCGACTCGATCGGCGCGAAGATCGCCGCCTGGGCCGCACATGCGCTGCCGGGGCTGGGAGAGTACGCGCACACCATCGGCATCGCGGTGGCGGTGGGCCTGATCACGTCCGCATCGGTGGTGTTCGGCGAACTGATCCCGAAGCGGCTGGCGCTGACCAATGCCGAAGGCATCGCCAGCGTGGTCGCGATCCCGCTGGACATGCTGGCGACCGCCGCCAAGCCGGTCGTGTTCGCGCTGGGCGCCATCAACCGCCTGGTGCTGCGCCTGCTCGGCATCCGCGACGACGCGCGCAACGCGATCACCGAGGAGGAGATCCGCCTGCTGGTCAGCGAAGGCCACGAGCAGGGCGTGATCGATGCCGACGAACGCAACATGATGAACCGGGTGATGCGCCTGGGCGACCGTGATGCCGAGAGCCTGATGACCCCGCGCACCCGCATCGCCTGGCTCGACGCCTCGGAAAGCTACGAGGAGAACCTCGCGGTGATGCGCGAGACCCCGTTCTCGCGCTATCCCGTCTGCCGCGACAGTGACGAGGAGGTGCTGGGCGTGCTCGAGGTCAAGTCGCTGCTCGACCGCCTCGACCAGCGCGAGCAGGACCTGTTCCGCGACCTGCGCGAGGCGCTGTTCGTGTCCGAGTCGACGCCGGCACTCAAGCTGCTGGAGATCCTGCGCGAGGACAAGCAGTCGCTGGCGATGGTGGTCGACGAATACGGCGACATCACCGGCCTGGTGACGATCAACGACGTGGTCGAAGCGGTCATCGGCCGCACGCAGGGCAACGGTGGCGTCGACGCCGCGCCGCTGGTGGTGGCCCGCGACGACGGCTCGCTGCTGGTCGACGGCGGCCTGACGGTCGACAACCTGCGCGAGATCCTCGGCAGCGGCCCGTTGCCGCTGGAGCAGGAGTACGACTACCACACTGCCGCCGGCATGGTGATTGCGCAGTTCGGCCGCATCCCCAACGTCGGCGAGCATTTCGACTGGCGCGGCTGGCGGATCGAGATCGTCGACCTCGACGGCCCGCGCGTCGACAAGCTCCTGCTGCAGCGCCTCGCCACGGGCGGCGGGCACGATGCACAGGACTGACGCGCCCGGCGACGACGACGGACGCCACCATGCGCCGCGCCCGCCCGGCACCCGCGTGCTGCTGGCCGCACTGGCATCCGGAGATCCCGAGGAAACGATCCGCTTCAGCGACGTGTTCGCCGGGCTCGGCGAGCGCGCGTTCGGGATGTTGCTGTTCGTGTCCACGCTGCCGGCCTTCATCCCGATCCCGGGCATGGGCGGCGCGATCAGCGGACCGCTGGCGATCCTGATCGGTCTGCAGCTGCTGGCCGGCCGGCGCACGCCGTGGCTGCCGCGATTCATCGCCCGCCGCGGTCCGCGCCGGCATGCGATGGCGCGCTTCGAGCAGCGGCTGTCGCCGTGGCTCGGGCGGCTGGAACGCCTGGTCAAGCCGCGGCTCGCATTCCTCCTCGACCACCGCGTCGCCGGCATGTTCAGCGGCTTGCTGCTGGTGCTGCTCGGCCTGCTGCTGGCACTGCCGATTCCGTTCACCAACTACATCTTCGGCGGCCTGCTGCTGCTGTTCGCGCTGGCGCTGCTCGAACGCGACGGCGCGCTGATGTGCGTGGCCTGGGGGCTGGGCACGGTGGCGGTGGCGGTGTTCGGCGTGCTCAGCGGCACGTTGGCCGCAGCGGCTGCGCAGTGGCTCGAACGCCTGGCCTGACGCCCTCGTCGCGGGCCAGCGTGCGTCAGTCCAGCAGCGCCATGAAATCCTGCATCACCATCGGATAGCCGAGCCAGTAGCCCTGGGCGAGGTCGCAACCGCGCTCGCGCAGGATGTCGTATTGGCCTTCCTTCTCCACGCCCTCGGCGACCACGGTGATCCCCAACGAGTGCGCCATCGCGATGATCGCGGTGGTCAGCGCCAGGTCGTCCGGGTCGCGCAGCACGTCGGCAACGAAGCTGCGATCGATCTTCACCCCGTCCACCGGCACCCGGCGCAGGTGGCTCAGGCCCGAGAACCCGGTGCCGAAATCATCGAGCCAGACCTTGACGCCGGTGCTGCGCAGGCGCCCGAGCAGGGTGCTGGCACGGATTTCGTCGCCGATCACCGCGGTCTCGGTGAGCTCGATATGCAGCCGCGAAGGCGACAGCCCGGTGTCCGCCAGCGCCTGCGCGACCTGTTCGGACAGGTCGCCGTTGCGCAGTTGCCGCGGCGACACGTTGACCGCGACGAACAGGTCCTCCGCGCCCTCGCGTTCCCGGGTCCAGCGCATCGCGTCCACGCAGGCCGCGCGCAGCACGGCCGGGCCGATGGTCTCGATCAGTCCGCTCTGCTCGGCAACGTCGATGAACACCGACGGCGCGATCGGCCCGTGCTCGGGATGCTGCCAGCGCAGCAGCGCCTCGGCGCCGGTGAGGGCGTTGTCCGAGAGCCGGTAGACCGGCTGGTAGACCAGGCTCAGCTCGCCGCGCTCCCAGGCGCCGCGCAGGTCCTGCTCCATGTGCACGCGTCGCTCCACCGCCTGGTCCATGGCGCGGCTGTAGAAGCGGTGGCAGTTCTTGCCGGCGACCTTGGCCTGGTACATGGCGATGTCGCCGTTCTTCATCAGCATCGCGGCGTTGGACGCGTCGTCCGGGAACAGCGTGATGCCGATCGACGTGCCAAGGAAGACCTGGCGCCCGCGGACCATGATCGGCCTGCCCAGCTCCGCCACCAGCGCATCGGCCAGGCTGCTGGCCCGGGCGCGGATGTCCGCACCGCTGCCCTCGGCGAATTCGAGCAGGATCACGAACTCGTCGCCGCCAAAGCGCGCAAGCGTGGCGTGGCCGTCGTCGTGGCGCTCGATCACCTCGCGGATGCGACTGGAGAACTGCACCAGCACCTCGTCGCCGGCATCGTGGCCGAGGGTGTCGTTGACGCGCTTGAAGTCGTCGATGTCGGCGAACAGCAGCGCCATCTGCCGCGCCGCGCCGCGCACCAGCATCAGCTGCTGGTCCAGGTGTTCGCGGAACGCCAGCCTGTTCGACAGCCCGGTCAGCGCATCGGTGTAGGCCATGCGGCGGATGTCGCGGTCGTGGCGCACGATGCTGTCGCCCATCCGCGAGAACGCCCGCGTCAGGTCGCCGACCTCGTCGTCGCGCGGCGTCACCGGTACCTCCGTGGCGAAGTTGCCGGCCTCGATCTCGCGCGCGGCATTGGCCAGCTGCCGGATCGGCCGGACCAGCGACCGCTGCACGACCAGGCTCACCACCACCCCGATCGCCACCAGCACCAGCATCATCAGCAGCACCCACAGCGCGTGCTGGTAGCCGATGTCCTCCATCCGGCCGCGCATCGCGGCGGTGGCCCGGTTCTCGTCGGCAATGACCGAGTCCAGCGAATAGCCGATGCGCACCCCGCCGATGCGCTGGCCGCCGATGCGGATCGGCGCCGACACGTCCAGGACCTTGTTGGTCACCTGCACGTGCATGTCGCGCGCCGTGACCACCTCGTACGCCAGCGGGTCCTGCATCGCCTGCCCGTAGGTCGCGATGTCGTCGGAACCGTCGTGGATCACCGCGCCGCTGTTGTCGTAGACGATGACGTAGCTGACGTCCGACTGCTGCATGACGTTGCGCATCAACACCCCGATCGCGTCGAGGTCGAAGTAGTACAGCGGGTTGACCAGGGAATCGGCGAGCTGCCGGGCCACCGCCTGGCCGCGCTCGCGCACGCGGTCGAACAGCAGCGCATGGATCGATTCCTGGCTGAGCGCGACGACTTCCCGCTGCATCGTCGCCTGCCGGTGCAGCATCACGCCGACCACCGCCAGCACCACCACCAGCACGCCAGCGGCAAGCAGCAGGAATCGCGGATAGAGACCGTGGCGCAGCTTCATTATTCGATCTCTTTCCCGACCCGCGCGACGCCTTCGCCCAGCGATTCGAGCGCCTGCCGGCCCTGCTCGTCGATAGTCAGGAACCGGGTGGTCTTGAAGAAGCGCAGCAGCGGCTCGCGCGCGTCGGGGTCGGACGCGGCCTCGGCGAGCACCTGCTGCAGGCGTTCGCGCACGCGTGCATCCAGGTCACCACGCACCATCTCCAGCGCGCGCGGGTAGTCGGCGGTCTTGTGGATCACCTTCATGTCGCGGCGATAGGCCGGCGGCATCCGCAGCGGGTTGTCCCAGTCCAGGTTGCTCATCACCCCGGCGTCGACAAGGCGCTTGTCCACCCAGGTCGCGATGTTGAGCTCGGAGCGCGCGAACAGGTAGCCGACCGAGCCGGCCGCCGGGCGGTCCATCGGCGAGAGCAGGATTTCCATCGGCAGGCCACGCTGCAGCAGTTCGGCCGCCGGCACGAAGTAGGCACTGGTGGAGGCCGCGTTCTGGAACGCGATGCTGTGCCCGCGCAGGTCGGGCAGCGAACCGATGCTGCTGTCGCGGCGCGCGAAGAACACGGTGTGGTAATGACTGACGCCATCGCGTTCGGTGATCAGCAGGGGTTGCGCGCGGGCCTGCCGCTGCAGCTGCACCGCGGTCCCCGCGGTCTCGGTGACCCAGTCGACGCGGCCGCGACGCAGGTAGCTGGCCATCTGGCGGGCGTCGCGCGCCATCAGGATCCGGCCCTCGGTGATGCCGACGTCGCGCATCCGCGGCACCACGTAGTCGAGTAGCGGCTTGAGCTGTTCGTAATGCGCCTGCGGGTTGTCGCTGATGCGGCCCAGGACAAGGATGTGCGGGTCGTCGTTGGCCAGCGCGCCAGACGGGAAGGCAAGCGCGAGCAGCACGACTGCCAGCGCTTTGCCAATACGATCAAGCATTTCGATCAAGGTCGCCGCGCCGGAGTGCAGGGGTCCGGCGAGCCTAGCGGAAATGCCGCGATCTGGCACGCCCGTCCGCCCCGGCAGCCTGCCATCTTCAATGCCGTCCAGCCGCCAACCGCGCCATGCGCTGCGCATCGGCGAGGATCCCGCGCAGCAGCCGCACCTCGCGCTCCCCCAGCTCGCTGCGCAGGAACAGCCGCCGCAGCTTGCGCATCGCCGACGCGGGCGCCCTGCCCTTGTGAAAGTCGATGTCGTCCAGGGTCTGCGCCAGCTGCCCGAACAGCCCCTCCATCTGGGCATGGCTGGCGGGCCGGTCCGGAGCATGGCCGGCGCCCCGCGCCTGTCCTTCGGCCGCCTGTCCCTCGACCATTCCGGTGACCCCGTCGGCCAGCAACGCCACGCGCAGCTCATAGCTCAGCACCTGCACCGCGGCGGCGAGGTTGAGCGAGCTGTAGTCCGGATTGGCCGGGATGTGGACCGCGGCGTGGCACAGCTGCAGCTCTTCGTTCTCGAGGCCGGTGCGCTCGCGGCCGAACACCACCGCCACCTCGCCACCGGCCAGCGCCGTTTCGCAGGCGCGCGACGCCGCGGTCCGCGGGTGCAGCTCCTGCAGCTGCACCCGGCGGCTGCGAGCGGTGCAGCCCAGTACCAGCCGGCAGTCGGCCACCGCATCGGCCAGGGTGTCCGTGCACGTCGCGGAAGCGAGCACGTCGTCGGCACCGGCGGCCATCATGTCGGCCTCGTTGTGGGGATAGCGCTGCGGCGCGACCAGTACCAGGCGCGCCAGGCCCATGGTCTTGAGCGCCCGTGCCGCCGAGCCGATGTTGCCGGGATGCTGGGTGCCGACCAGCACGATGCGGATGCGGTCGGCAGTGGAAGCGTCGTGGTTCATGCGTGAATGGTAAACTCCGCGCCCGGCCCTGGCGCCGGAACGTTCTTTTCCCCCTGCGATTACCGCCCGCGCCCGGAGCCGTCCGCGATGCAACAACCCGCTGTCAATGTCATGGTCAAGGCGGCGCGCGCCGGCGGCAACATCCTGCTGCGCCACATGCACAGGCTCGATGCCCTGAACGTGGTCGAGAAGGAGCGCATGGACTACGCCAGCGAGGTCGACGGCCTCGCCGAAGAGGCGGTCGTCAAGGAGCTGCGCCGGGCCAATCCCGACTACGCCATCCTCGGCGAGGAAGGCGGCGCGCAGAAGGGCAACCGCGGCCCCAGCCGCTACACATGGGTCATCGATCCGCTCGACGGGACCAGCAACTACCTGCGCGGCTTTCCGCACTGGTGCGTCTCGATTGCACTGTGCGAGGGCCCCGAGCCGATCCACGCGGTGATCTTCGATCCCCTGCGCAACGAGCTGTTCACCGCCAGCCGCGGCAGCGGCATGCAGGTCAACGAGCGGCGGATCCGCGTCTCGGAGCGCAAGGAGCTGGCCGGGGCGATGCTCAGCACCGGCTTCCCGCCGCGCGAGCGCAAGCGCGCCGGCGCCCAGCTCAAGTGCGTCGGCGATCTGCTGGCCACCGCCGAGGACGTCCGCCGCACCGGCTCGGCCGCGCTCGACCTGGCCTACGTGGCCTGCGGCCGCACCGATGCCTACTTCGAATCCGGGGTCCAGCCCTGGGATATCGCCGCGGGCATCCTGATGGTGCGCGAGGCCGGCGGCCGGGTCTGCGACTTCCGCGGCGGCGCCACCGGCCCGGTCCACATCGAGACCGGCCCGCGGCACCTGGTCGCCGGCAACGTCAGGATCGTCGATCCGCTGCTGAAGACCATCGCCACTTCGGGGTACCTGCAGGCGTTTTCCTGACAAGACTTCGCGACTTTCGGACACCGGCATGCAAGGCCCCCGGTGCGCTGTGCTTACCCGGGCTAAGCAACTGACCATCGCCCCACGTAGGAGCGCCCCATGGGCGCGATGAGGAGTTGCCGGTAACGCTTCGCGCCCATGGGGCGCTCCTACAAAGGCGCAATGAAAAGGCCGCGCATTGCGCGGCCTTTTTTCCTTGACGCGATTGCCGTTGCCTCACGGCCGGCGCGCCAGCGCCTCCAGGTCCTTGGCCTTCGGCATCAGGTCCTGCTTGCTCACCTTGAGCGCGCCGATCGTCAGCAGCGGGCAGGCGATGAAGATCGACGAGATCGTGCCGATCACGATGCCCATCATCTGCGACAGCGCCATCCCCTCCAGCGATCCGCCGCCGTAGAGGTACAGCGCCAGCGCGCTGAGGAAGGCGACGAACGAGGTGATGATCGTGCGCGACAGGGTCTGGTTGATCGATCGGTTGAGCAGCTCCACCGGCTCCACGCGCAGGTTGCGGAAGTTCTCGCGCACGCGGTCGAACACCACGATGGTGTCGTTGATCGAGAAACCCATCACCGACAGCAGGCCGGCCAGCACGGTCAGGTCGAACTCGCGGCCGGTGAAGGCAAAGAAGCCGGCGACGATCAGCACGTCGTGCAGGGTGGTCAGGATGGCGGCGATCGCGAACTTCCACTCGAAGCGGAACGCGATGTAGATCAGGAAGCCGATGATCACGAACAGCAGCGCCCAGACCGCGTTGCGCGCCAGGTCCTTGCCGACCTGGGGACCGACGAACTCGGAGCGGGTGATGTGCGCCGGGTTGGCGGTCGAATTGACCGCGGCCAGCACCGCCTTGGCCGCCGCGCTGCTGGCCGCGACGTTGTCCTGCCCGCTTTCGTTCTGCAATCGCACCAGCAGGTCGCTGCCGCTGCCGTAGGTCTGCACCTGCGCGCCTTCGTAGCCGGCGGTCGCCAGCTGCTCGCGGACGTGGTCGACGTCGGCGGCGTGGTCGAAGTGCATTTCGACCAGGGTGCCGCCGGTGAAGTCGAGCGCGTAATTGAAGCCCTTGATGCCCATCGCGGCGGAGGCGGCCACGGCAAGCAGCAGCGCCACGCTGATGGAGATCCAGCGCAACCGCATGAAGTTGACGTTCGGGGCGGCCGGAATGAGGTGCAGCGGGAAAAGTTTCATGGCTTGTGCGTATCCGGTCAGATGGCGATCGTCTTGAGCTTCTTGCGACGCGCGTAGATCAGCGTGGCCAGGCCGCGCGAGACTTCCACCGCGGTGTACAGCGAGGCCAGGATGCCGACGATCATGGTGATCGCGAAGCCCTTGAGCGGCCCGGTACCGAACGCGTACAGCGCCACGCCGGCGAGCAACGCGGTCATGTTCGAGTCGAAGATCGTGCCCGAGGCACGGTCGTAGCCGGTGGCGATCGCGGTCTTGGCCGGCATGCCGGCGCGCAACTCCTCGCGGATGCGTTCGTTGATCAGCACGTTGGCGTCGACCGACATGCCCACCGACAGCGCCAGGCCGGCGAAGCCGGGCAGCGTCATGGTGGCACCGAACAGCGACATCACCGCGATCACGATCAGCAGGTTCAACAGCAGCGCGACGCAGGTCAGGATGCCGAACATGCGGTAGTAGATCAGGAAGAACGCCAGCGCGAACAGGAACGAGTACAGCACCGCGCGGGTACCGCGCTCGACGTTGTCCTTGCCCAGGCTCGGGCCGACCACGCGCTCCTCGACGAAGTCCATGGGCGCGGCCAGCGAACCGGCGCGCAGCTGCAGCGCCAGGTCCTGGGCGAACTGCGGGCTCTCGAGGCCGGTGGTCTGGAAGTTCTTGCCGAACACGCCCTGGATGGTGGCGACGTTGATCACCTGCTCGGTGGTGCGCGTGCTGCGTACTTCCTTGCCGTCGACTTCCTTCACTTCCTGGAGGCGCTCGATGTACACCACCGCCATCGGCTTGCCGACGTTCTGGCTGGTGAAGTCGAACATGCGCTGGCCACCGGGGCCGTTGAGCGTGACCGATACCGCCGGCGTGCCGCTCTGCGGGTCCGGCTGGTACTTGGCGTCGACCAGCTGCTCGCCGGTGGCGATCACGCGCTTGCTCAGCAGGATCGGCATCGGCTTGCCGTCGGGGCCGAGCTCCTTGCGATAGTACACGCGGGCATCGGGCGGCACGCTGCCGCTGGCGACCGCGTCGTAGGCGTTGCCTTCGATCACGGCGCGGTACTCGAGCGTGGCGGTCGCACCGATGATGCGCTTGGCTTGGGCGGTGTCCTGCACGCCCGGCAGCTCCACCACCACGCGGTCGGCGCCCTGGCGCTGGATGATCGGCTCGGCCACGCCGAGTTCGTTGATGCGGTTGCGCAGCGTGCCCACGTTCTGCTCGATCGCGCCGGTGACGATCTGGTTGACCTCGGCCTCCGGCACGGCAATGGTGAGGATGTTGCGATCGGTCGACAGCTGCATCGTCGGCATCGCCTTGGCGATCGCGGCGACGGCCGCATTGGCGTCGACGCCTTCGCCGAGCGTCGCGCGGATGACGCCGTTGCTGCCCTGGCGTTCGACCGACTCATAACCCACGCGCGCGTCGCGCAGGGCCACGCGGACGTCTTCCGCATACGCCTCGAAGCGCTTCTCCAGCGCCGCCTTCTGGTCGACCTGGAGCAGGAAGTGCACGCCGCCCTGCAGGTCGAGGCCGAGCAGCATCGGGCGCGCGCGCAACGCGTCCAGCCAGGACGGCACGGTCGAGGCGAGGTTCAGCGCCACCACGTAGCTGTCGCCGAGCGCCGGGCGCAGCGTGTCGGCCGCGCGGGTCTGCTCGTCCAGGCCGGGCAGCCGGACCAGCATGTTGCCGTTGTCGATTTCGATCGACTTGGTCGCGATGCCCTCCTTGGACAACGTCGCCTCGATCTTCTGCTGCAGCGCGTCGTCGATGGCGGCGCCGCGGTTGGCAGTGATCTGCACGGAGGGATCCTGCGGATAGATGTTGGGCAGCGCGTACAGCGTGCTCAGCACCACGACCAGCAGGATGACGACGTATTTCCAGCGCGGGAATTCAAGCATCGTTGCGTTTCCAGGGCATCGCGCGATCCGGCCGAGTGGCCCGGGACACGACGTGGCTGTCGAATCCGCGCGCGGCAGGCGCCGCGCCGGAGGGAGAAGTGGGAATCAGGCGGACTTCAGCGTGCCCTTGGGCAGCACGTTGCCGATCGCGGCCTTCTGCACGCGGACGCGCACGTTGTCGGCGATCTCGATGGTGATGAAGCTGTCGCCGATCTCGCGCACCACGCCGGCGATGCCGCCGTTGGTGATCACCTCGTCGCCGTTGCCGAGCTTGTCGAGCATGGCGCGGTGTTCCTTGGAACGCTTCATCTGCGGGCGGATCATCAGGAAGTACATCACCGCGATCAGCACGATCGGCATGACCAGGAAGCTCAGCCCGCCGCCCGCGGGCGCTTGCCCGGCGGCCTGGGCATGGGCGGGGGAAATCAGCAGGTCGAGCAGGTTGAACGAGTTCATCGGGAAAGGTTCCACGGGCAAAATAGCGGGGAATTATGCCACGGCACCGCCCCGGGCGACGCCGGGGCGGCGTACGGAGCGCGGATCGGCGCGCCCCCGGCCGCGAATCGGCGTCGGGGCAGCAATGGACAGCCGCCGGCCGGGAAGGTTCCTCGCGATCCGTTCCAGGGGTGCCCCGTAGGAGCGGCCCATGGCCGCGATGGGGTTGCCAGGCAGGCCAATCGCGGCCATGGGCCGCTCCTACGAATCCGCGGGCGCGCGAGTCTGCCGGGCGGCGAGGAAAGCCTCGCGAAAGGCTTTGAAGCGGCCTTCCTCGATGGCCTGTCGCATCCCCGCCATCAGCGACTGGTAGTACCAGAGGTTGTGGAGGGTGCCCAGCACCGGTGCCAGCATCTCGTTGCAGCGGTCGAGGTGGCGCAGGTAGGCGCGGCTGAAGCCCTGGCTGCAGCAGTAGCAGCCGCAGCCTTCCTCGATCGGCCGCGTGTCTTTCTCGTATTTCGCGTTGCGGATGCGCACGGTGCCGGTGCTGGTGAAGTAATGGCCGTTGCGCGCGTTGCGGGTGGGCATCACGCAGTCGAACATGTCGACGCCGCGCGCCACCGCTTCCACCAGGTCCTCCGGCCTGCCCACGCCCATCAGGTAGCGCGGCCGGTCGCCGGGCAGCTGCGGGCAGGTGTGCTCGAGCATCGCGTTGCGCTCGGCTTCGGTTTCGCCCACGGCAAGGCCGCCGATCGCATAGCCGTCGAAGCCGATCTGCTGCAGGCCCTCCGCCGAGCGAGTGCGCAGGTCGCGGTGCACGCCGCCCTGGACGATACCGAACAGCGCCGCGTCGTTGCCCTCGTGCGCGCGCTTCGAGCGCTCCGCCCAGCGCAGCGAAAGCTGCATCGAACGATCCACCAGGTCCATGCCGACCGGCTTGCCGTCGATGTTCACCGGCGGGCACTCGTCGAAGATCATCACGATGTCCGAACCGAGCACCTTCTGGATCCGCATGCTCTCCTCGGGGCCCAGGAACACGGTCGAGCCGTCGGTCGGCGCCTGGAAGGTGACACCCTGTTCGGTGATCTTGCGGCGATGCGCCAGCGAGAACACCTGGAAGCCGCCGGAGTCGGTCAGGATCGGCCCGTCCCAGCGCGCGAAGCCGTGCAGGCCGCCATGCGCCTCGATCACCTCCAGCCCCGGCCGCAGGTACAGGTGGAAGGTGTTGCCGAGGATGATTTCTGCACCCAGCGCGCGCACCTGCTCCGGCAGCACGCCCTTGACCGACCCATAGGTGCCGACCGGCATGAAGGCCGGCGTCTCCACCGTGCCGCGCGGGAACACCAGCCGCCCCCGGCGCGCGGCGCCGTCGTTGCCGAGCAGTGCG
The DNA here is from genome assembly GCF_000422305.1 of Luteimonas mephitis DSM 12574. Lineage (GTDB taxonomy): Bacteria > Pseudomonadota > Gammaproteobacteria > Xanthomonadales > Xanthomonadaceae > Luteimonas > Luteimonas mephitis. The sequence continues at coordinate 314,408 of NZ_KE383817.1, forward strand.
AAAGTCATGCGGCTCATGGTGATGCGTCCCTCGCCTGCACTCCTTCCGCCCGCTTGTCGTCGTTCCAGCCCAGGCTGGAACGACGTTCGAGGGCGGCCGGCGCGCTCATGCCGCACGCTCCGGCCACAGCAGCATCGCGTCGCCATAGCTGAAGAAGCGATAGCGCTCGCGCACCGCATGATCGTAGGCAGCGAAGATCCGCGCCTTGCCCGCGAACGCCGACACCAGCATCAGCAGCGTCGATTCGGGCAGGTGGAAGTTGGTCAGCAGCGCGTCCACCGACCGGATGCGGTAACCGGGGAAAATGAAGATCTGCGTCTCGCCGGCGAACGGCTGCAGCTCGCCGTCGACCAGGGCGCTCTCCAGCGCGCGCACCACCGTCGTGCCCACGGCGATGACGCGGCCGCCGGCGGCGCGCGTGCGCCGCACCTGCTCGACCAGCCCGGCGCCGACGTTGAGCCACTCGCTGTGCATGCGGTGGTCGGCGATGTCGTCCACGCGCACCGGCTGGAAGGTGCCGGCGCCGACGTGCAGGGTGACGTGGCCGGACTGCACGCCGCGTTCGCGCAGCGCTTCCAGCAGCGCGTCATCGAAATGCAGGCCTGCGGTCGGCGCGGCAACGGCACCGACCTCGCGCGCGAACACCGTCTGGTAGCGCTCGTCGTCGTCGGCGCCCGGCTCGCGGCGGATGTACGGCGGCAGCGGCAGGCGGCCGGCGTGCAGCAGCCAGGACTCAAGCGCGCCGTCGACCACGAAGCGCAGGTGGTAGAACTCGCCGTCGCGGCCCAGCACCTCGGCCTCGCCGCCGGCATCGAGTTCGATGCGGCCACCGGGCCTGAGCGGCTTGCTGGCGCCGACCTGCGCCCGCGCCTCGTTGCCGGGCAGCAGCCGCTCGATCAGGATCTCGACCCGCCCGCCGCTGCCGGCCTTGTGGCCGAACAGGCGCGCCGGGATCACCCGGGTGTCGTTGAACACCAGCAGGTCGCCTTCGCGCAGCAGGTCCGGGAGGTCGCGCACGTGGCGGTCCTCAAGCGGCGCCGCGCCGGGCGGCACCAGCAGCAGGCGGCTGGCCGAGCGCTCCGGCAGCGGTGCCTGCGCGATCAGTTCGGCGGGCAGGTCGTAATGGAAGTCGGATTTCTTCAAGGCCGGGGCTTCAAGGGCGGTACGCGTGAAGACAAGGCGCGCATTGTAAGCGGCGCTGCGCGCGGCCCCGCGGAACGTCATCCGCGGGATCGGCCATGGCCGCGAAGCTCCCGCAGGTCCGGCGCGCCACGATGGCAGTCATCGCCGCTTCCGCACCGGCCTGTCCCGTGGGGCGGTTCGGCTCAGCGTTCGAACTTGGTCGACAGGATGATCGACGACGTGGTCCGCTCGACGCCGTCGATCGCGCCGATCCGGTCGGTCAGCACGTCCATCTCCTGCACGCTGGCCGCCACCCCCATCGCCACCAGGTCGTGGGTGCCGCTGACCGAATGCAGGCTGCGCACTTGGGGCATGTCATGCAGCGCCTTGACCACCGCCGCCATCTGCTTGGGCAGCACGGTGACCAGGATGTGTGCGCGGATGCGGCCCTGCTCGACCTCGTCGCCCAGGCGCACGGTGTAGCCGCGGATCACGCCGGCGCGCTCCAGCCGCTCGATCCGGCTCTGCACGGTGGTGCGCGACAGCTGCATCCGGCGCGCGATCTCGGCGGTGGAGGCGCGGGCGTTCTCGCGCAGGATGGAGAGCAGCAGCTCATCGGCCTGGGTCAGCTTCATTCGGATCACCCGCATCGTCGAATCGACGAAATTATCTGTTGGATCGCGCAAATTATCCCTACCAATCGCCGATATTATCGCGATAATAGGATGTTGCCACGGAAAATCGCGGCCGCGGCTGCGGTCCGCACCGACTTTCCCGCCCGTCCCGGGCCAGGCGCCGTATTGAGGAGGAATCGCCGATGTCCACGACCAACCCGCTTGCCGACAAGCTTGCCCCGCTCCGCGCCCACAAGGGCCTGCGCCGCACCCCCGGCCTGGACGATGCGACCATCGCGAAGTTCGCCACCACCCATCCCGAGCTCGAAGCCGCGATCGACGCGGCCGTCGCCGAATACGCGAGCGTCAAGGACACCTTCGCCGACCTGCTCGACCTCGACGAAGACGCGCAGCTGCAGGCCGTGCAGGCCGGCTTCGTCAATTTCTACCCGGCCGACGGCGTGAATCCCTACGTCGCGCTGGCCGCACGCGGTCCGTGGATCGTGACCCTCAACGGCGCGGTGCTGTACGACACCGGCGGCTACGGCATGCTCGGCTTCGGCCACGCGCCACAGGCGATCATCGACGCGATGGCCAAGCCACAGGCCATGGCCAACATCATGACCCCGAGCCTGTCGCAGCTGCGCGCCGAGCGTGCCCTGCGCAAGGAAATCGGCCACAGCATCGGCGGTTGCCCCTACGCCAGCTTCATGTGCCTGAACTCCGGCTCCGAATCGGTGTCGCTGGCCGCGCGCATCGTCGACACCAATGCCAAGACCATGACCGACGCCGGCGCCCGCCACGCCGGACGCAAGATCAAGCGCCTGGTGGTGAAGGGCGCCTTCCACGGCCGCACCGAGGCCCCGGCGCTGTACTCCAACTCCACCCGCAAGGCCTACGAGAACGCGCTGGCCAGCTACCGCCACGAGGACAGCGTGCTGGTGGTGGCCCCCTACGACCTCGCCGCGCTGAAGCAGGCCTTCGCCGACGCCGAGGCCAACGGCTGGTTCATCGAGGCGATGTTCCTGGAGCCGGTGATGGGCGAAGGCGACCCGGGCCGCAGCGTGCCGGTCGACTTCTACGCCGCCGCGCGCGAACTGACCAGGGCGCACGGTTCGTTGCTGCTGGTCGACTCGATCCAGGCCGGCCTGCGCGCCACCGGCACCCTGTCGATCGTCGATTACCCCGGTTTCGAGAACCAGGAAGCGCCGGACATGGAGACCTACTCCAAGGCGCTCAACGCCGGCCAGTACCCGCTGTCGGTACTCGCGGTGAACGAACGCGCGGCCGGCATCTACAAGCGCGGCACCTACGGCAACACCATGACCGCCAACCCGCGTGCGCTCGACGTCGCCTGCGCGGTCCTGGACATGCTCACCCCTGCCCTGCGAGAGAACATCCGCAAGCGCGGCGAGCAGGCCGTGGCCTCGCTGGAGCAGCTCAAGGGCGAACTTGGCGGCCTGATCACCAAGGTCCAGGGCACCGGCCTGCTGTTCTCGTGCGAACTCGACCCGCGCTTCAAGGGCTACGGCGCCGGTTCCACCGAGGAATGGCTGCGCGAGCGCGGCCTGGGCGTGATCCACGGCGGCGAGAACTCGCTGCGCTTCACCCCGCGCTTCGAAGCCGACGCAAGCGAGATCGAACTGATCGTGTCGATGGTCAAGCGCGCGCTGCTCGAAGGCCCGCGGGTGAAGCAGGCCGACGCGGCGTAGGTCTTCGGCTCTTCCTTCTCCTCCGGGAGAAGGAAAGGCGCAGGCTCCGCGATAGACTTCCTCCATGAAGATCGTCGAAGTCCGCCACCCGCTGGTGCAGCACAAGCTCGGCCTGATGCGCCGCGCCGACAACAGCACCAAGACCTTCCGCGAACTGGCCGCGGAAGTCGCCACCCTGCTGACCTACGAGGCCACCGCCGACCTCGAAACCGAGGACGCCGAAGTCGAAGGCTGGGCCGGCACCGTGCGCGTGCGCCGGATCAAGGGCCGCAAGATCACCCTGGTACCGATCCTGCGCGCCGGGATCGGCATGCTGCCCGGCGTGCTGGAACTGATCCCCGCCGCAAAGGTCAGCGTCATCGGGATCAAGCGTGACGAGTCCTCGCTGGCCGCGGTGCCCTACTACGAGAACCTGGTCGGCGACATGGCCGATCGCACCGCGCTGATCCTCGACCCGATGCTCGCTACCGGTGGCACCCTGGTCGCCACCGTCGACATGCTCAAGGCCGCCGGTGCGGCGCGGATCAAGGGCCTGTTCCTGGTCGCCGCGCCGGAAGGACTCGCGGCGCTGGAGGCGAAGCATCCCGACGTCGAGGTCTACACCGCCTCGATCGACGACCGCCTCAACGAGAAGGGCTACATCCTGCCGGGCCTAGGCGACGCGGGCGACAAGATCTTCGGCACTCGCGTGTAGGAGCCCCCCATGGGCGCGATGGGAATTCGCCGTCCCGATGGAGTGCGGCCCATCTGCCAACCGCATGGCGCAGGGATCGCACCGGCGGCAGCCATGCAGCGACATCGCGCCCATGGGGCGCTCCTACGCGCGCGACCAGGCCTGGCGGATGGGCGGGTGCGGGCGCACTCCGGACAATTAGCTCCAGCTCGCCAGCTTCGCGAGGGAATCCCGGCTGGCGAACATCCGGTTATCCACGACCCTTGCTTCGAGAGGCCTGGCCCTCGTGGATCCCCGCCTGCGCGGGGATGACGACAAATGTTCCGGGCACGGCCGCGAATTGCTAGGTGTCCGACCTGCGCCGCCGCGCGACGATCGCAATCACCAGCAGCACGACGAAGATCGGCGTGACGACAAACGGCCAGCGCGGCCGTTCGCGGGCTTCGTCCGGCTGCGCCGCTGTCCCGGCGGCGGCCGGCTCCGCGGCAGCGGACGCAGCCACGGGCGTGCGCAGCGTCCATTCACCGTCGCGCAGTACCAGCCTGTCTGCCAGCGGTGGCAGGACCAGCGCGCGCCAGGTGACGCGCAGGTCGCCGATCCGCGGCGCCAGCGGGTTCTCGGCGCTGCCCAGGCCATCGCCTTCGGGCTGGAACGTCGCCGACATGTTGCCCGGCAGCGCGGAAAAGTTGGGACGGAAGGATTGCCACTTGCCCAGCGCAGCAACCACGTCACCGGACAGCGGCCGGCCGTCGACGCGGACCGGCGCGCGCCACTCGCGCTCGCGCAGCGGCATCTCGCGCGGATTTTCGTGGCCCGGCGCGAAGCCCGACGAATCCACCCGCGCGCCGCGCCATTCCAGCGCGTAACCGCTGCCGGCGCGCGTCCACTGGTACATCTCGACGTGGCGCTGCAGGCCGGCGTGTCGCGTGCTCACGCCAAAGTCCGCATCGCGCAGCACCTTGCCGACCTGGACGTCCCCGTGCGGCGCCGAGCCCTCGCCACCCTCGCCCGCCTGCTCCGCCTGCGCGAAAGGCGCCGGCAGCCAGATCATCGCGCACAGCAGCGGCGCCGCCCACCACGGCCGCGCGCGCACGTTGCCGTCGAGCGGCACGTGCACGCGGCAGCCGCATCCCTGCATCAGCCCAGCGCCCTCGCGTGCAGCTCCGCGGTTTCGTGCGTGGTGCCGAAACGACCCCTGTCGTCGCGCACCAGCCGTGCCAGTGCGACCGCCGGATCGTGGGTGAAAAACAGGTGCACGTTGCGCTCGAACTTGTCTTCGAGGAACGCCCGCTTCTCGTCGATCAGCAGTTCGGCATTGCGGTCGTAGCCCATCGTGATCGGCACGTGCACCCACGGCTTGCCGGGTACGAGGTCGGCGCAGAACACGACGCCGCCATGAGCCTGCCCGCCGACGCGCTCCGGGCCGAGGATCTCGGCCAGCATCAACCCGGGCGTGTGGCCGTTGCTGTAGTGGAAGCGCACCGCATCGCCCAGGGTGCGCGAACGGTCGCCCTCGACGATCTCGAGCCGGCCGCTGTCTTCGAGCAGCTGCGGCAACTCAGGGATGTAGCTGGCGCGATCGCGCGGATGCGGGTGCCGCGCGCGCTGCCACTGCTCGGCGCCGACGAGGAACCTGGCATTGGGGAACAGCAGTTCCGGTGCGCGCCCTTCCGACCACGCCGCCAGCAGGCCACCGGCATGGTCGAAGTGCAGGTGCGACAGCACCACCACGTCGATGTCCCCGTGCTCGAAGCCGGCCGCGCGCAGCGATTCGAGCAGCACGTGGCGATCCTCGACCACGCCGTAGCGCTCACGCAGCTTCGGCTCGAAGAACGCACCGATGCCGGTCTCGAACAGCACGGTCTTCCCCGCCAGCGGGCTGGCCAGCAGCGCGCGGCATGCCAGCGGGATGCGGTTGGCATCGTCGGGCGGCATCCACTTGGCCCACATCGCACGCGGCGCGTTGCCGAACATCGCGCCGCCGTCGAGCTGCTGGCTGTTGCCGGAAATCGACCAGAGTTTCATGTCGTCCTGATCCGTGATCGCGTGCCGGGCATGTTACCGCGCCGATGCTTGAACGGATGCCGACCGCGCCCATCGAGCCGTGGCGCGAGCGAACACGTCCACTCCTACCGCAAGCACTGGCGCGCTACTCTGGGGCCGCCGAAAAATACAGCACGAACGCCCCCTTCTCCGGCACCGTCGCGGCCACGGCCAGCGGTGCAAGCGCGCCGGTGCCCAAGAGCACTCCCTCGCCCCGCGCATCGGGTTCGCCCTCCACCAGGCGCAGGCGACTGCCGCGCCAGGCCTTGACCACGAGGCGCGCCGGCTTGCCCGGCACGATGTCCACGTTGCTGCCCACGTCCTTCGGCAGCGCCACGTTGCGCCCGCCGGTGTCGTCCAGCTCGTCCTGCTGGAACACGAACAGCGGCTGGCCATCGAGCTCCACCGCGAAGCGCCAGTCGGTGGTGCCGATCGAACCATCGTGCTGCACGGCGATGCGGTCAAGGCGCAAGTGCACGGTGCGCGGCGCGGACGGCTCAGAAGCGAGCGCCGGCGCGGCAACGGCCACCTGCGGCGCCGACGGTTGCGCCACCTGCTGCGGAGCGTGCTGCCGGTCGTTGCGCACGTTGACGTAGACCGCGGTCAACGACGCGATCAGGGCCGCGGTGCCGGTCAGGATTGCCGGCACCAGGTGCAGCACGGGTTTTTTCTCGGGGTCCGGCATGCGGATGCTCGTTGTTCGGTGACGCGCGGAATCCAGTTCCCGGGCACCTAGCGCCGGGGCGACGACAACTCCACCTTCGCCGCACCCACCGGGTTGCGCGGGTCGGTGCCGCCGGACAGCGTATCGGTGGCCTTGTCCCACTCCACGGTCTGCATGTTGCCCCAGACGTGGCTGGAACGGCGCCCGTCGTCGCCGGCTTCCTCGCCCGGCACCTTCACCGCGTGCCCCATCGCGCGCAGGCCCTCCACCACCTCCGGCGTGAACGCATCGGTCTCGGCGTCGATCAAGTCCGGCATCCACTGGTGGTGGTAGCGCGGCAGCGCCGCGACCTGCTGCGCCGAAAGGCCGTCGTCGTACCCCAGGATGCCCAGCAGCACCATCGTGATGATGCGGCTGCCGCCGGGCGTACCGAGCACGGCGACCTTGTCGTCCGATTCCATGAACGTCGGCGTCATCGAACTGAGCATGCGCTTGCCCGGCTCGGGTGCGTTGGCATCAAAGCCCATCACGCCGAAGGCGTTGGGCGTGCCGGGCTTGAGCGCGAAGTCGTCCATCTCGTCGTTGAGCAGCACGCCCGTACCCGGAGGGATCAGGCCCGAGCCGTACAGCAGGTTGACCGTCTGCGTGGCGGCGACGCGGTTGCCATCGGCGTCGATGATCGAGAAGTGCGTGGTCTCGTCGTCCTCCATCGGCGTCTGCTTGCCCGAGAGCATGTCGCTGGGCGTGGCCTTGTCGGGATTGATCGTGGCGCGCAGGCCGGCGGCGTAGTCGCGGCTGGTCAGCGTGCGCTGCGGGATCTGCACGAAGTCCGGATCGCCGAGGTAGAAGGTACGGTCGCGGTAGGCGCGGCGCATCGCCTCGACCACCAGGTGGGTGCGATGGGTCGGGTCGAGCCTGGCGAGATCCCACGGCTCGAGGATCTGCAGCATCTCGGCCAGCGCGATGCCGCCCGAGGACGGTGGCGGCGCGGTGGTGATCTTCCAGCCGTCGTAGTCGAACACGATCGGCGCGCGTTCGCGCACCTGGTAGCCGGCCAGTTCGGCGGCGGTCCACTTGCCGCCTTCGTCGTTCACGCCCTTGAGCAGCTTGCCTGCGGTTTCGCCGCGGTAGAAACCGTCGAAGCCCTTGTCGGCCAGCAGTTCCAGCGTGTGCGCAAGGTCGGGCTGGCGGAAGATGTCGCCTTCGGCAATCGGCTTGCCGCCGGCCAGGTACACCGCGCGGGTGCCGGGATAGCGATCCATCACGTCGCGGCGCGCGGCATAGCCGCGGGCCATGCGCGCGTAGACCGGGAAACCTTCGCTCGCGATCCGGATCGCCGGCGCCAGCGTCGTCTTCAGCGGCAGCTTTCCGTACTTTTCGGCCAGGTGCACGAATGCCGCCGGCAGGCCGGGAATGCCGGCCGACCACGGACCGTTCATGGCCCGGTCGCGGTTGAAGTCGCCGTTGTCGAGCAGGTATTCGGCCTGGGTCGCCGCGGCCGGCGCGGTCTCGCGGGCATCGATGAAAACGTCCTGCCCGGTCTTCGCGTCATGCAGCAGGAAGAAGCCGCCGCCTCCCAGCCCGGAACTGATCGGCTCGACCACCGACAGCGTCGACGACACCGCGACCGCGGCGTCGAATGCGTTGCCGCCTTCGCGCAGGATCTGCAGCCCGGCGTCGGTAGCCAGGGCGTGGCCGGAGGCGATGGCAGCGCCGGGCGGATGCGTGGCCGGCGTTGTCGGCGTTGCGGCATCCCGCGGCGCGGCCATGGCGGGAGCCAGTGCGAACAGCGCGACGAACAGAAGTTGGGCGATGGATTTCATGCGGACTCCGGTCAGGCGGGTTGTTGCAGGCATTCGACGTTTCGCAAGCCCGTGCGGCGCGTCCCCGGGAACGCGAACCGCACCATCATCGTCGTTCGCCGGTGACGGCAATCGTCGGTGGGCCGCCGGTCAGGCAATGCCTTCTCCCTGCAGCCGCCGCAGCTTGGCCAGCAGGTTCTCGCGGCTTTCCGGATGGTCCGGGTCCGGGTCGATGCATTCGACCGGGCAGACCACGACGCACTGCGGCTCGTCGAAATGGCCCACGCACTCGGTGCAGCGGGCCGGATCGATCACGTAGATCAACTCACCCTGCGAGATCGCCTGGTTGGGGCAGGCCGGCTCGCAGACATCGCAGTTGACGCACAGCTCGTTGATCTTGAGGGACATGCTGGTGGTGTGAGCGGCCGAGCAAGGCGCCTGGGCCCTGCTGCTTCTTCAAAAAGGGAGGCCGGAGTGGGAGGGAGTCGCTGCGGCTCAGGTGACCGCCCGGTTCACCGCCCCCATTCCGAACCTCGCTCGAAGGAGCGGCTTCAGTGCGTCACTTCGCTTCGATGAACACATAGTCCACGCCGGCGGGGCTGACGGCGGCCTTGACCCGTTCGTTCTCGGCGGCGTCGCCGATGAACAGCACGCGCACGCCCTTCATCGTGTCCGCCGGCACGTCCTTGAACGAGGCCACCACGATGTCGGCCATCTTCGCCGAGGCCGGCGAGGCGTAGGCCAGCATGTTGCCGGCGATGATGCCGCGGGCGACGTCGGTCTCTGCCTTCTCGGCGAGACGCTCGTAGGAGCCCTCGAAATCCTCGGAGCTCTCGCCCGGCAGCAGGTACACGAAGGGCTGGTTGCTGATGCCGCCCATGTTGCGGGTCACCGCGTCGGACACGTAGGCGCGCCACGCGCTGATGTCGTCGCCGGTCGGCGCAACCAGCGGTGCCTGCACGGCCTTCTTCGGCGCCTCTTCCTTCTTGCATGCCGCGAACGGCACCACGAGGCAGGCGACGAGGAGGACTTGCAGCGCGCGGTGGCTCAGGATGTTCATGGAGAAGGTTTTCATGGTGCTCCCCTGGACAGGTGGTTGGAGGGTAGTGCTCATTCTCGGGCCCGCTTCCACTCGGCCTGCAGCGCACGCGCCACGGCCGGTGGGACGAAATCGCTGACATCGCCACCCAGGCGCGAGATCTCGCGCACCAGCGACGACGAGATGAATCCATACTGCTCGGCAGGGGTCAGGAACAGGGTCTCGACCTCGGGGATCAGGTGCCGGTTCATGCTGGCCAGCTGGAACTCGTATTCGAAGTCCGACACCGCGCGCAGCCCGCGCAGCAGCACGCCGCCGCCGACTTCCTTGACGAAATGCGCCAGCAGCGAATCGAAGCCTCGCACCTCGACGTTGCCGTGGCGTGCCAGCGCTTCGCGCGCCAGGTCCACGCGCAGCGACAGCGACAGCGCCGGCCCCTTGCCCGCGCTCTCGGCCACGCCCACGATCAATCGCTCGAACAGCGGCGCGGCGCGATCGACCAGGTCGACATGGCCGCTGGTAATCGGATCGAAGGTGCCGGGATAGACGGCGATGCGGTTGCGGGCCACGCTCATGGAGTGCTCGTCGCGCTGTCGTCGGAAACCTGCGCCAGTGTAGCAGCGCCCCCGCCGGATCGACGGTACAGGGCGTGGCGTGCGTCGCGGCTGCCGCCTTCGCGGTGCAGGCGCCAACCCGCGCCGGGCTCGACCGGACGATCGGCGGGCGATTCGAGGTAAAGCCAGGCGTCGTCGGCCAGCCACGGCGGCAGCGCCGCCAGCACCGCGTCCCAGAGCGCGTCTTCGAAGGGCGGATCGACGAACACGACGTCGAACCGGCCGTGCAGGGGCGCGTGCAGCAGGGACAGTGCGTCGGCGCGCACCGGTTTGGCCTCGTCACCCGCGTGCAGGCGCTCGACCGTGGTCCGCAGCGATTCAGCCAGCCCCGGGTCGCGCTCCACCAGCAACGCCTCGCTGGCACCGCGCGACAGCGCCTCCAGGCCAAGCGCACCGCTGCCGGCGAACAGGTCCAGCACCCGAGCGCCCGGTAACACGGGTTGCAGCCAGTTGAACAGGGTTTCGCGCGCGCGGTCGGACGTGGGCCGCAGCCCGGGCAGGTCGGGGACCGGCAGGCGAGTGCCGCGCCAGCGCCCGCCGATGATGCGCACGCTGCCTTCGCCGCGGCGCGGAGCGGGCTTCGTGCTGCGTGGTTTCATGCGGTCGCTTCGATCGGCGGTGCTACCATGATCGGCCATTTTCCGCGTTCGCGCGGACAAAACCATTCCCCCACCGCATTGGCGACAGATGGTCAGTTTTTTCCGCCGCAGGAAGGACAACGATGCGGCCGCCGGCACCCCTGGCGAACCGCGCAAGAGCAGCCTCGACATCGAGGCGCTGGCCGCGGCATTCCCGAAGCCCCAGGGCACGCCGCAAACCGATGACGCCACCGGTGCGGATGCGCATCCCGTAGCGCCCGGCGCCGCCGCGGACGCCGTGCCGGAACCTGCACCTGCCCTGCTCGCGGACGCAGCGCCGGCGACCTCCGTCGCGCCAGCATCGACCGTGGTGCCCAAGCCCGCGCCACAAGGATCCGTGGCGCCGCAGGTGCAGGAAAAGCCCGCCGCCGCGCCCGGCAAGCCCGGCTGGCGCGAGCGCCTGCGCGGCAGCGGCATCGCCCGCGGGCTCGGCGGCCTGTTCTCGCGCAACCCGAAGCTCGACGACGACCTGCTCGACGAGATCGAAACCGCGCTGATCACCGCCGACGTCGGCGTCACCGCCACCACGCAGCTGGTCGAGCACCTGCGCAAGCGCATGAAGGCGCGCGAATTCGCCGATGCGCGCGCGCTGCTCGTGGCGCTGCGGGCAGAACTGGTGGCGCTGCTCGAACCCGTCGCCAGACCGCTGGTGGTCGACGACGCCAGCAAGCCCTTCGTCATCCTCACCGTCGGCGTCAACGGCGTCGGCAAGACCACCACCATCGGCAAGCTGGCGCGGCGCTACAAGGACGAAGGCCGCAACCTGATGCTTGCCGCCGGCGACACGTTCCGCGCCGCGGCCGTCGCGCAGCTGCAGGCCTGGGGAGAGCGCAACGGCGTGGCGGTGGTCGCGCAGGGCCAGAACGCCGACGCCGCCTCGGTGGCGTTCGACGCGCTGCAGGCCGCCAGGGCGCGCGGCGTTGACGTGCTGATCGCGGACACCGCCGGCCGCCTGCACACCCAGCAAGGCTTGATGGCCGAGCTGGGCAAGATCAAGCGCGTGCTCGGCAAGCTCGACCCCGCGGCGCCGCATGAAGTGCTGATGGTGATCGACGGCACCACCGGCCAGAACGCGCTGTCGCAGCTGCGCCAGTTCCACGCCGCCGCCGGCGTCACCGGGCTGGTGGTGACCAAGCTCGACGGCAGCGCCAAGGGCGGCGTGGTGTTCGCGCTGGCGCGCGAGTTCGGCATCCCGATCCGCTACGCCGGCATCGGCGAACGCCCCGAGGACCTGCGCGTGTTCGACGCCGAGGCCTTCGTCGACGCACTGCTGCCCGGTGAACTGGGCAGCGCCTAGCAAGGCGACGCGTCGCCTGCCGACGCCGCCGGCACCTCGCGGGAGCGGCTCCAGCCGCGAGCCGCCTGCGGCGGTGTCCGGCGACATCACCGGCGTGCGACACACGTCGATGCCAGCGAAGCGGCACGATGCGTAGACCCGTCAAGCTGCTGCTCGCTGCGGCAGCCATCGCGCTGCTGCTCGCCTTCGCCCTGCACTCGCTCCTGCAGCCCCGGCGCGTCACCGGCTTCGTGCTCGACGCCCTCGGCAAGTCGCTGGGGCTGGAGATCACCGCCACCGGCGCCAGCGAGTACCGACTGCGCGGCGCCCCGCTGCTGGTGGTCCGCAACGTGGCCGTGCGCGAACCGGGCGCCGGGACACCGCTGCTGCGCGCGCAGCGCATGTCCGTGTCAGTGCCCTGGTCGACGGTGCGCAGCCGCGGCGCACGACTCGACATCACCCGCATCGAACTCGATGCGCCCGTGCTCGACCTGCCTGCACTGCAGCACTGGCTGGCGTCGCGGCCACGGGGCGAAACGCGCATGCCGACGCTCAGTGACGGCCTGCAGATCCGCAACGGACGCATCGATGGCCGCGACTGGCGCGTCGACGGCATCGCGATCTCGCTGCCGCGATTGCATCCGGAGCAACGCGTCGGCGCGCAGTTCAACGGACGCTTCACGTCTGGCGACCTCGCCCTGCGTTTCCGCCTCGCGATCGCGATGACGCAGCCGGCCAACAACGCCGGCATCGCCGTCGTCGGCCCGGTGACCGCGTCCTCGGGCGACTGGCGCCTGCCAGCCACGCTGCACCTGTCCGCACCACTGCACTTCGGCGACGACGGCGTCCGCAGCGCGCGCATGCGCGCGCGCATGGGTGGCCGCTACGAGTCCGGCGACACCCGCCTGCCGTTCGCCTTCGCCATCACCTCGCCGCTGCTGGTGCGCGATGGCACCCTCGCGCTCGCGCCGGCGGGCATCGCGCTGCGCGGCGGCGACATGGTCCCCGACCTCGATGCCGGCGGCCGGATCGCCTACGGCAAGCGCCTGCTGCTCGACCTCGACGGGCGACTGGCCGACTGGCCGGCTGCCTGGCCGGCATTGCCGCCACCGATCGGTGGGTCGCACGCGCCGCTGCCGTTCACCCTGGACTACCTGGGCCGCGACAGCCTCGACGACGTGGTGACCCTCGGGATCCGGCGCCGCACGGCGCGTTTCGATACCCGCTTCCGCATGCCCGTCATTGCCCGATGGATCGCGTCGCCAGCCAGTGGTTCGCCGCTGCCTCCGCTCGCGGGGCGCCTGGTGGTGCCGCAACTGGACGTTTCGGGTGCCCGTCTGGAGGGAGTCGAGGTGGAATTCCAGGACGCATCGGCGCCCCCGGCCGTGCAGGATCGCTAGCATCCGCGACAAGCCGTCTTTTGCGCACGACGCTGCAGGCGGCTGGCGCACCCATCGACTGGCTAGAATCATTTGATCGCCGGCAATCGTGCCGCCTGCAGCGAGACACATGGATCCATGCAAGACAACATCGATCTGATCCAGCAAGCGTATGACAACCAGCCATACCTGTCGCTGCCGTTCCCGCAGTGCGCACCAGAACGCATCGCAGCGATCGCGCACCTGTTCGGCCTATCCACCCCGGACCCGGCGACCGCCAGGGTGCTGGAACTCGGATGTGCAGCAGGCGGCAACCTGATTCCCTACGCCGCGCGCAACCGTTGCGCGAAGGCGCTTGGCGTGGACCTGTCCGGACGCCAGGTCGCTGACGGCCAACGCATGATCCAGGCGCTCGGGCTGGACAACATCCAGCTCAGGCAGGGCGACATCGCCAAGCTCGCCGAATCCCCCGGCACGTTCGACTACGTGATCTGCCACGGGGTCTACAGCTGGGTGCCGGCACACGTGCGCGACGCCATCATGCGCATCTGCGAGCGCCAGCTGGGCCCCAACGGGGTCGCCTACATCAGCTACAACACCTACCCGGGCTGGAAAGCCAAGGAGGTCATGCGCGACGCGATGCTGTTCCGGAGCGTCGGCCAGCCCGACCCGCGACTGCGCCTGCAGGCGGGGAGGTCGATGGTCGATTTCCTTGGCCGGAGCGTCGTTCCCGACAGCGTCATCGCGCGGATCATCGGCCAGTACGCACCCGCGGTCCGGGATGGTCGCGACGACTACGTGGCGCACGAATTCCTCGAGCCCAACAACCTCCCCTGCTATTTCCACGACTTCCTGGCCCACGCCGCGGACCACGGGCTGGCCTACCTCGCCGAAGCCGAGGTCTCGACGATGTTCGCCACCAACCTGCCGCCCGACGTGGCCGAGCCACTGCTGAAGGAGTTCGGCGGCGACCAGCGCCAGCTCGAACAGTGCATGGACTTCATCCGCAACCGCGAGTTCCGGCAGACACTGCTGTTTCGCGAAGGACTGAAGCGCAGTGCAGGCTACCGGCTCGACGAACAGCGGCTGCGCGGACTGCACTACACGGCCGATCTGCCGTGCCTGGACGGAGCGGCCAGATATGATGCGCACCCGCAGCGGTTCGGCAGCACGAGCGCGCACGTGGCGACACTCGCCACCCCGGTCTTCAAGGCCGCCGCGGTCGCGCTCACTGAGGCGTGGCCGGGAACGCTGTCGGTCGATGCGATGCTCGCCGGCATCCGGGACAGGATCGGCGCACCGTCCGAGCAGGTCGAGCCGCAACTGCTGCCGTTCCTCGGCATGCTGGTCAGGCGCGGCATCGGTGCCTTCCGACTCCAGCCCGTCCCGGGATCCCGCATGGCCGGCGCGCGACCGTTGGTTCCGGCCATCACGCGGCGCCACGCCGCGCTCCTGGCGGTTTCCGGCAACGGCGGCCATGTCTTCAATGACTGGCACGAACCCGTGATGCTCGACGCCGCGTCGATGGAGATCCTGCCGCTGCTCGACGGCGCGCATGGCGTCGACGACATGGTCGCCGCGCTGCGGAAGGCAACAGGAGTGGACGGGATTTCCGGCCCGGCGGCACCCTCGCCGGCAGCCGCAGCCGCAGCCGCAGTATCGGATGTCGAGCTGCGACGCCGGATCGAGGGTTTCCTCGTCCAGCTCGAGGACATGAAGTTGCTGCAATGACTCGCCAGGCTTCGCAGTCTACCCGCAAGCAACGTCCGGCCGCGGTGCCCGCGGCTTCGCCGGTGGACGACACGTTCGCCGCCCGGCTGCTCGCCTGGTTCGACGTCTCCGGTCGCCACGACCTGCCCTGGCAGCACCCGCGCTCGCCGTATCGCGTGTGGCTGTCGGAAATCATGCTGCAGCAGACCCAAGTGCGGGTCGTGGTGCCCTACTTCGAACGTTTCGTCGCTGCGCTGCCGGACGTGGCGTCACTGGCCGCGGCGCCGCTCGACAACGTGCTCGCCCTGTGGTCGGGGCTGGGCTACTACGCCCGCGCGCGCAACCTGCACGCCGCCGCGCGCGCCTGCGTCGAACGCCACGGCGGCGAATTGCCGCGCGATTTCGACGCACTCGTGGCCCTGCCCGGCATCGGCCGCAGCACCGCCGGCGCGATCCTCTCCCAAGCCTGGGGCGAGCGCTTCGCGATCCTCGACGGCAACGTCAAGCGTGTGCTCTGCCGCTACCACGGCGTCGACGGCTGGCCGGGCCTGCCGAAGGTGGAAAAGGCGCTGTGGGACATCGCGCACTCGCACCTTCCCGCGCGGCGGCTCGCCGACTACACCCAGGCGCAGATGGATTTCGGCGCCACTCTGTGCACCCGCCACGATCCGGCGTGCGTGCTGTGCCCGCTGCAGGACGATTGCAACGCGCTGGCCGCCGGCCGCGTCGCAGAGCTGCCGACACCCAAGCCCGCCAAGGCGCTGCCCGAACGCGACGCCCACGTGCTGCTGCTGCGCGACGCCGGTGGGCGCGTGCTGCTGCAGCGGCGCCCGCCCACCGGCGTGTGGGCCGCGCTGTGGTCCTTGCCCGAAGCCGCGACGCACGAAGCCGCGCGCGACTGGTTCGGCACGCATGTCCGCGGCAATTACGATCATGGCGAACCGCTCGACGCGATCGCGCACGGTTTCACCCATTACCGGCTCACGCTGCAGCCACTGCGCTGGCATCGGGTCGCGATGCGACACGCGGTGGGCGACAATGACGACCTGCGCTGGGTGTCACGCGACGAACTCCACGCGTTCGGCATCCCGGCCCCGATCAGGACGCTGCTCGAGGCGCAGCTCCGCCCCGACCCCGAGGACCCGCCAACATGACGCGCACGGTGCACTGCCAGTACGAAAACAAGGACGCCGAAGGCCTGGACTTCGTGCCGTGGCCCGGTGAACTGGGCAAGCGCGTGTTCGCCGGCATCGGCAAGCCCGGCTGGGCGGCGTGGCTGGCGCACCAGACCATGCTGATCAACGAGAACCGGCTCTCGCCGCTGGACCCGAAGCACCGCGCCTTCCTTGAAGCCGAGATGGAGAAATTCCTGTTCTCCGGCGGCGCCGACAAGCCCGCCGGCTACGTGCCGGAAGACTCCGCCGGCTGATCGCGCGCGGTCTTCTCGGCCTGCTTGATCGCCTTGACGTCGAGCGGGCGGATCTCGCTGATCTGGCACGGGATGACCATCGAACCCGAACCGCGCGGGATCACCTTGTCGAACTTGGCGCTGACCCGGTTGAACTGGTTGGTCACGGTAATGGCGGGCGCGAAATCGAGATCAGGGCAGCGCCCGGACAGTTCGAGCAGCCAGGCTTCCGATGGCTTGGTCCACACCGCGACAGCGCTGTCGCCCAGCGGCGTCCAGCCGTTGATCTGGCCGAAATACTGGAAGCTGCGCACCGGTGCGCCAGCGTGCGCGCGGTAGGTGGCCAGCTTGTCGGCGTCGCTGATGCCGGTGCTGGCACAGGCCGCGGTGACGGCCGCCAGCAGCAGCGACGCGATGGCAGGGAAGGGTTTCATCGCGGCTCCTCTTCGCGGGTGCGATGGGTCGGGAGCCCCGATCATGCACCCGGCGCGCCCATGGCCGGGTCAAGCCCGCATCGGCCATTCAGCCCGGATGCGGATTGGCTTGCCGCCCGCCGCCCCGCCCCGTATCATCTCGCCCTCGCACGGCCCAGCGCCGAAGCGTTCCGGCCGGGTAGCTCAGTTGGTAGAGCAGGGGATTGAAAATCCCCGTGTCGGGGGTTCGATTCCCTCCCCGGCCACCATGAAATCAGAGAGTTAGACGAAAAGGGCCGCAAGGCCCTTTTTTATAGTCCGGCCATAGTCCGGTGAATTCGGTCAGAGTTTTCTGACACGAGGACACGGCATCCGCCTGACTGACACGCGCGGCGCGGATCGCACCCTATGTAGGCCAGCAACGCGCGGTACGCCTATTCGGATTATGCATAGACCAGCTCCCTGGCCACGTACGTGCCGCCGTTTCGCCCCTCGACTGTCGCGACCGGCAAACTCTGCACATCCGTAGAGTTTCCCTTAGCGAGAATAAGCTCGGTGACCAGGTCTTCCGTCTGTCCGAGTCGGTCGTCATCCAGCCGCGCGGGCACTTGCAGGGATGCGGTGCTGCTGGCTCTTCCCTGGCCAATGCGAGACTTTTTCTGACCCCCTCGCCGCTTGGTCGCCGTAGGCTTCCACCACAACCGGAGGGAACCCATGCGCATCATCCTCGCAGTCCTGCTTGCACTGGCCAGCACCGCGGCCCTGGCCGACTTCAGCGTCCGCTTCGATCGCGGCGTCGTCACCGTCGGCGACAGCGCCGGCTCCGTGATCCAGAAAGCTGGCCGGCAGCCCGATCGGATCGTGCAGTTGCAGAATGCATACGGCGCCGCCGTCGGCGAACGCTGGGAGTACTACTTCAACGGGAAGCAGGTGAACCTCACGTTCAGTGGCGGCAAGGTCACCGACATCACCGAGATCCGCAGCTAAGTCGCCGTGCGGCGATGGGGTGGTGATCCGCCACCCCGCCTGGCATGCGGTGACGTCACCTACGGTTCCCTCGGATGCTGACGGAGCGACTGCGCTCGATCATCTGCAGGACGCGAGGGGCGACGAGATCGGCGATGCGCTCGGCGTACTCGATCTCCGCCGCGCTTGCTGAAGCGAACAAGTTCTTGCCCGGAAGTTTGAACTCGACCTCGACCTTGGACACCGCCGGCGTATCCAGCGCGCGCGCGGGCTCCACCCTGGTGTTGGCCTCAGCCTCTCGTGCCTCGCGCACCTGGCTTTCAGCCTGTTCGCGCGCGCGATCGGCCTCTTCCTGCTGCCGTTTGGCCTCGTCGCGCAGGCGCTGGATCCTTTCGGCCGTGCCGCGCAGCGTGGCATCGTCCAGGTAGTCATACTCCCGTCGCAGCGCCTCGAGCTCGCCGGCGAGCGGGTCCAGGTGGGCCAGCTGGGCGTCGAGCGAGCCGTTCAACTCGTCCAGCGCCTTCTTCTGCTCCTGGATGCGATGCGTGACGTTGTTGAACAGGTCATCCCAGGCAGACGTGCCGGCCCAGCTGTTGAGCGAGGCGTAGGCGCGCGTCGCCGCCTCCGAGAGCCCGCTCATGGAATAGCTGACCTGGTCGACCTGCTTGGCAGCCTTGCCGGCCTGGGCTCCGGCCTCGCCGGTAGCCTCGCCCATCTTCTGGGTATTCGCCGCGGCTTGTCCGGCCGCCGCGCTGGCGCTGTTGAGCGAGCTGGCCGCCTTGTCCGCGCCGGCGGCCACCTGCTCGCCGGCACCGCGGCCTGCCTCACCCATCGTCCCCAGGGCGTCGGTCACCTGCAGCACGGCGGCCTGCACCGAGAGTTCGGCATCTACCCGTCCCTTCGCCGATGCATCGCTGTCGGCGACGGCAGCGCGCGCGGCCTGGGCATAGCGCAGGAAGGCGCGGCGGGCGTCCTCGACGGTCGCCTCGCCGTCGGAGACCGCTCGCCGGATGATCTCGAAGTTGCGTTTCGCGGACTCGGAAGCCCGGTTCAACTCTGCCTGGGAGGTGATGCCCAGGTCTGCGAAGGCCTGCTTCACCCGCTCGGCGCTTGTCTGCATGTCGCCGGCGGCCGCCTTGGTGGCAGCTGCAGCGCCGGTAGCGGCCGCGGCCTGGCCGTCCAGCGCCGCCGAAGCGCGCACGGTGATGGTGGCCAGTTGGGTAATCGACTCGCCCGCGGCGTCCGCCGCCTCGCCGGCGCCCCGGGTTGAAGCGTCCACCCCGGTCGCGGCGCGGGCCAGGCCCTGCGCCGCGGCGATGGCCTCGTCGAAATTCTTGGCGAAGCGGTCCCCGAATTCGTTGGCAACGGCATTGAGGCCGCCGGCGATCTCGTCGAGCTTCACGCTGGACTTGTCGAGGATCCCCACGAACTCGAGGAACTTGCGCGAGGCCCCGTACTGGATATCCCCCAGCTTGGCCATGATCGCCGCCAGCTTGGTCACCGATCCGGCGACCAGGAGGATGCCCGCCTGCACGGCGTTGAACACCACCTGGAACGAGCGGCCGACTATGACCACTGTGTCGACGATCTCGCTCAGGCTGTCGCGCAGCTCGGCGATCGTTTGCTTCGCGTCGCCCACCGCGTTGCGGATGTCGACGGCCAGCTGGTGGAAGTCGATGTTCTCGAGCAGTTCCCGCGCCGCGGCCGCGCCCTCGACGAACAGATCCTTGAGCGCACCCTTGATCTCCTCGAACTCAGGCGTCTGCGCGAAGGCCTCGAGGGCATCGGACAGCTCGAACAACTCCTTGCGCAGGGGCTCGAGCAGCGGTTCGACCAGGGAGCGCCGGGTGCGATCGAAGGTGTCCTTGATCGCTTCCATGGCCCCGGGCAGGTTGTCGCCCATCTTCCGCGCCGTTTCCTCCGCGGTTCCTGCAGCGTTTCGCAGGTCGGTGTCGAGCTGCCGCAGCGCGGCGCCGCCGTCGCTGACCAGGGACATGATCGCCGGCCGCGCCGCCGCGTCGAGCTTCAGCAGCGCGTCCTGGCCAAGCTTGCCCCGCTTGCTCAGCTCCTCGATGACCTCGCTGAAGTCCGACGTCTCGATCCCGAGATCGCGCAGGGCTTTGGCGAAGTTGCTGGCCGGGTCCTGCATCTCGGTGAAGACGTTGCGCAGGGCCGTGCCGGCGCGTTCGCCCCGGTAGCCCTGGTCGGCCAGCGCCCCGATGATCGCCACCGTCTGCTCGGTGTCGAGGCCCAGCTGCTTGGCCAGCGGCGCCGCGTAGCTGAGCGCGTTGGCGAGGGCGGTGACGTTGTCGGTCGTGGTGTTGGCCTCTTTGGCCAGGATGTCGGAAACACGAGTTGCCTGGTCTGCGGCGAGGCCGTACTGCGTGAGCGTGGTGGTGATGATCTGGGCGGCGTCGGCGACACCGAGCCCCGCGGCCTGGGCAAGGTTGAGCGTCGCCGGCAGGGTCGCGATCGCTGCCTGCGCGCTGCCGGTGGCGCGCGCGAGCTCGCCCAGCCCTTGCGCCGCCTCGAGGCTGCTGAAGCGCGTGGCAGCGCCGCCAGCCTCGGCCGCCTCCTTCATCCGCACCATCTCGTCGGCGGTGGCGCCGGAGACGGCCTGCACCTGGGTGAGCGCGTCCTCGAGGGTCGCCGCGGAGCGCAGCGCGCCGCTGAACAGCGCGGCGCCGCTCAGCGTGGCCAGCGTCTTGACTGCCGCGGTCGCGGCACCCGACACCAGGGCGAGCTTGCTGGCGATGAGCGCGAGCGATTTCGCACTCTTGCCGGCGGCGCGCTCCAGCGCGCTCACACCACCCGCCGCTTCCCTGCCGTCCTTGGCCGTGCGCTTCATTGCATCGGCGGCGGTGCCGGCGCGGCGGCTGAACCCGCTGAACTCCTCCTGCAGGTCTGCGTAGGCGTCACCCAGCTTCTCGGTGTCCACGCCGGCCGCGCGCAACGCGCCGGAGGTGCGCTGTAGCTCTGCCTGCTGTCGGTTCTGCTTCTTGGTGAGCTTCTCGACCTCGGCCGCAGCGCGCGCAAGCGAACTCTGCAGCTTCTTGGTCGGCGCGTCCGTGCGGTCGACTTCCGCCCCCAGGGCGGCCATGCGCTCCTTCGCCTTGCGCAGGGCGTCGCCGGTCTCGGTGATCGAGGCCTTGAGCTTGGTGAAGTCGCGGATGCTGTTGGCGGTGTCGGAAAGCTTGTCGAGTTCCTCGACGAGCTGCTGCGTCTGTTCAGCGGAGGCGCCGGAGCTGGTGCCCAGCCGCTGCAGGCCCAAGCGCAGCGCCTCGACGCCTTCCTCGCCTTCGGTCTCCAGTACCAGGCGGATGACTTCTTCCAACCCCTTGCGTGCCATCGTCGGCTCCTATCGAGAAAAGAGAAAGCCCCGACCCGTGTGCATGAACGGGCCGGGGCATGCCTGGTCACTCGACTGAGATCGTGCAATGAAGCGCGGAGTCCGAGCCCAGGCTGCCGGTGTTATTGGCGACACCGCCGGCTGGTCGCAAGTGAGGGCCTGCTCCCGTCACCATGGATCCTGTCGGCGGCGCCTATTCGGCGGATTGCGCATCCCCAACCGCCGCACACAAGAAATCGAATGCGGCTTGGCCAGTACCGTGCTTGAACCGCACGTTCACGGTTTGCCCGCCGACCAGAAGCACCTCGATGACTTCGTCGTGGCCAGCTTCGCGCACCCCCGAAAAGCCCGCGATTCCGGTAGGGGTGAAAAAGTAATCACTGAGCTGGATCAGCATTTCGTTGACTCCTCAATCGACGGAAAGTACAGCTCGCGTATCGGCATCGGGCCGGCGCGGCAATCGGACACCCGTTTGCTCCGCTGCCCGGATTGCACGCTCCTCTTCGCATTCAAGGTCAAAGAGCTTCGCCTTCCTCTTGGCGACCGCGGCGTGCGTCTCCGGCGTGTCGAATCCGACAGAGGCCCCCAACTCGTCATAGAAGGCACCCACTACCGTGCGAAGATTCGCCTTCATCGTGTCCGGGTTCAGCCAGGCGATCAGATAGAGGATGTCGTCCACGTCCTCGAGCTTGGGCAGCCTCGACGAGAGTTCGCTGAACTCGCTGCCGTCCAGAATGCAGCGCTCGGCGAGATCATCGACGTAATCGTCGGCACGCTGCAGGGCTTCGTCCCTCGGCGCGCGGAGGTTCGCATGCAAGCTCAACCATTCCTTCTCCGCGGCGATTGCCGTGCGGATGCGCTCCAGGTCAACGCTTGGATCGGCCGATCGTTTACCGGTCGCCATGGTCGCCTCCGCGCTTTCCGTAGGCCTTCTGCTGCAACTCGGTCCACCAGTCCTGCTGCTGCACCTGATCACCTCGGGCCAGCTGCGCTGCCGCCGGGCGTCGCGCCAGCCCAGTTGCGGGGCGCGCGTCAGCGGCCGCCGGCGGCGCCTGCAGGGATGCACCGGAGCGCTCGAAAGTGAGATGTTCGCCAACGCGTGGCTGGTAAGGAACGTTGCCGACGTCATCGGTGACAGTCAGCGAGCGCTTTCGCATGGCTGCGACACGTCGCTGTTCACCGTCCAGGTCGTTCCATGAGCCTTGCCCCTGCCTCTTTTCGACGCGCTCTTCAGTACGTCGACGGTTGACCTCGGCACGGAGTTCGCGGGCAAGGTTGGCCAAGGGTTCCCAATCGGCGTGGTACCTGGCCATCTCCGCCTGCATGATCGCCATCCCAGTCTCGATGGCTGCGATTTCCTCGAGATCGTCCTCGATTTTCCATCGGATACGCGTGGCGGCGGCGCTATTTGGCGCCGCGTTGGCCAACCTTTCCTTCAACTCGGTGATATGGGTCGCCAACGCCCGGATGTTGATGCGACTGTTGCTGATGTCGGATTGCAGGGCATTGACGGCCACGTTCGAAGCCCGCGCACGCACCTCGAACTCCAGCGCCTTGCGCTCGTCGGCCGGCACGGAAGGCAGATCCTGCAGGCCTGTGATCAGCTTCGCGTAGTCGAACTGACCACGTTCGCCTACCGGCACTAGCGGCCCGGAACTCTCATTCATCTCGCAACTCTCTTGGATGTTGCATGAATGCTCGGCTTCCTTGCCCTTGCCGTCGAGGACACCGCAGGACGTTGCGGGACGTTGCGGGGCACTCCAAGGGCGCTCATGTCACTCGCGTTGCATCATCTTCTCGACAGCGATGGCCTCTCGCTCATCGAGCCAGGCGATGACATCCCGCACCCAGTACCAAGTCCGCCCAGCGGTGAAGTACTTCGGGCCGGTCTTCAGCGTCCGCCAGTTTCTGAGCGTCCGCTGCTCCACCCCAATCAGCGTCGCGGCGCCCTTGGGGTTGAGTCGCCCATCCGGAGTCACATCCTCCTTCAGCGCGCGCAGGGCGTCGATGACGGTAGCCACGCGTTCGGCCATGGGATCGGACTCGGTTTCATCGGAGGCCCCGGTCGCCAGGTGCCAGCTGGTGCCTTCGTCAATCATCGTCGTGCTTCCTCGTCAATGCGCAGAATCCCCACCTTCCCCACCCTCGATACGCTTGACGTAGTGCTCCAAGCGCCACCTGTGGTGGAGGCCCCTGAGGGCCGAAAAATTGTCGAAAACCGCGCGCCTTGTCCCCCGTGGTGGTCGCCGGAGGGCCCAGGGTCCCCCGGCCGGGGGCAGCCGCCGCCGGCCAGGGGCGATTCCTCATCACGCTCCGCCGGCGCTGTTCGTCCGGATCTGGGCGGCGTAGAGCTGGATCTCTGTGATCTCCGCTGCCATGACGGCAGCAACCCAACTGGCCAGCTCACGCGGGTCGAACCTACGCCTGGTGGCGTCGAGGTAAGCCAGGAACTGGACGAACGGCATGCGCTCCCCGTAGCACTTCTTGCCTTTCACCTTCCGGAAGAGCCCCGAGGTCTCCTTCACTCCGGCTGGCGGAACAACCAGGGCGATCTTCGGCTCAAAGTCATAGAAGAATGTCCATCCGTCGACGCTTTGGATGCGGGCCTTGCGATCCATATCACTGAAGGGTTGGGGGTCGGTCATGAGCTTTGCTCCGTTGGGTGGGTGGGGTGATGGGCGATTGATACAAGGCCTGCTTCGGTGCGGGCCCGGGCAAGCACTGCAGCGCGCTGGGCAGGTGGTGGTGGTGCCCACGTCTGTTGCTGATCGTGAGCAATGGCGGGGCAACCTGCAGATTCGCTGACTTGACCCACCGGCTTGCCTCGCATGCATAGCGCCCTTGCGACGGAGTAGGCGTCCTGTAGCAGGCGGGCTGCATGCCTGCCTCGAGCACGCGCATAGGCGTCGCGATCCAGGCACTGCCAGACCATGTAGGTGAAGATCGACCTGGGCGCACCGGCACGCAGTTCGTGGCGCACCTCCGGCAGCGTGAGAATTCCCAGGCAGCGCGCGCGGAATTCGCCCAGGGTCGGTGGCAGCGTGTCGACTGCTAGGACGCTGGCCTGGACGCCAGCGCTCAGTTGCTCGGGCGTCAGGTCGGCTAGCCCGCGGGCCCACGTGCTGGCTGCGCCGCTTTCGCTGTCGCCGAACGTGTCGGTCCAGTGCCGTCCGTAGATCTCGGCCATGCTGACCCATACCGCGCGCCGGGCCGCGGGGTTCAGCGCTGCGGATTGCTGATGCTGTTCCATTCGCCCTCCAAGGTCCTGTCGTCGTGGACTGGGGCCTGGATGCCCGCCTTCGCTCTTGCTTCAGCGACGCTGCACCGAAACGCTTCATCGGTCATTCGACCGAGGTCATGGGTGCGCTTGAGCCGCGATAGCTCATCGCTCAGCCAACGTCGTGTCTCTTGGTCTATCGCGTTGCGTTGACTTTCCGTCGACGCTTTTGCGGTGGCCTGCCTCGTCGTCTCAACGTGCTCGATGCGAGTGAAGTCGCCTTCGAGAATCTGCTCGTCTGCACCGCGGGATTGTTCAGCCATCGCGCGCCGCTGCATGTGATCGACGATGCTCTCGCCTCGCAAACGCTCTTTGGGGTCCGCGGGCCTCCACCCGTCCTCCCAGCGTCGTTGCTCGAGATAGTTCTCCGGCAGCGGTGCGAACTGCGTCGTCCTCAGCCACTGCGCTGCGTCCGCCTTGCGGGCGATGAGATCGCGCACGATCGCTGCGGTCTCCCTCTCCAGACCCAGTGATCGCCAGACCTTCATCGCGGCATGCTTTCGGTCGCGCTTTGGATAATGCGACCAGAATTCCTCAAAGCCCGATACCGAGTTCAATACTCCTTGTTCTTTCTCTGAGTAGTTGTTACCGAGTTGGGGTGGCACCTCTGTCCCCACCCCGTGCAGTGTCCCGCCCCTACGGGCGCACCGCCCCGTCCCCACTTCGCGCAGTTTCCCGTCCCTACCTCGCGCCCTTGTAGGGGCAGGTGTGTCCCTAGGTGAAAGGATGCTCGCAACGTGCTGCCGTGGAGTGGACCCCATGGAATAGGTGTTGGCCGTCACGCGATTTCCGCTGACCCTGACCAGGTAGTGCGCGTCACAAAGCACCTTGACGCTGCGGACCACGGATCGGCGCTCGAAGCCCGCATCCTGCGCGAGTCGGTCAAACGAAACCCAAGCCTCTCCTGTCCGGCCGTTTATCCGAACCATGATGGCCGCGAGCACGGTCACGTCCGCGTTCTTCAACACGGGATTCAATGCGGCGTCCGCGAGTAATTCAAACCGCGCGACTGGGCCATGCGCACTGTGTTTCGTGCTACCTTCGTCTTGCTGCCCTTCTCCAAGATCAGCACCCGCGCTCCGCCTCTCACCAGGCGGGGCGCTTTCACTTTGCGGGCTACGATCCATCGCCTGGCCCCCGGCGCAGCGCGTCGGCAAGCTGCAACGCGTGCTGCCTCGCACCATCCAGATTGCGGCTCAACGCCTCGGCAGCGTCCGCATTCGGATAGCGGTGCAAGTGCTCGAGCTGCGCCTGCAGACGGCGCCCGATCTCCGGCAACTGTTCACGCAGCTGCTCCGGGTCGGCAAGGTTCCAGCGGACCATGGTCAGACCTCGACGAGCTGCTTCTCTATCCAGTCCTGGACTTTCTGGCGGTCGTAGAGCACCCGCCCCTGGAGGCGCAGGTAGGGCGGTCCGATGCGCAATCTGCGCCACCGAAGCAGCGTCGCCTCGCTTCGCTTCAGTTCGATCGCGAGCTCCTCCGTGGTCAACTTGTCGGAGAGCAACGGCGGGGTGTTGTGGTGGCTTGTCATCTTGTGCGCGCTCGGGCTAGTTCCTGTAAGGAAATGCTAGGAACCAATAGCGGCCGTGCGAAGGTGTCGATTATTTTTCAGGAGCCGCAAGCTCAAAGCCGCACAGTGCTTGGCCGTCGTGGCTTAGTTCAACTGATTCTTGTGAAGTTTCGCGGCCGTCAAAGCACGTCGGCTGGGTCGTAAGGGTCGGCGTCCGCTGGCATTGCCGCGTTGGAGTGCACCCGCACGGTCGCTGTTCCGGCAGTTGCTCCGCGGAGACGTCTTCGATCCATTCGAACACCGAGCATTGCCCGCACGATCGCTGCGAAGACGCCCATCTCTGGCGCACTGAACTCCTCGCGCAGGGCGGATGCGACCCCGGTGAGAAACTGATCCTGCCGTTCGCGATGACCCAACGCGACGCCGGCGGACGGCCAGGACAGCACGAGGGCTTCAGTCAATGCCACTTGCCTGACTAGGCGGCCAAACCGCTCGGCGTCGCAGATGCGACCGACGCGGCGCCATGCGCTGTCGGCGTCACCGTCCTCGATCCATCGATGGCAAACGAACAGCTCCAAGCTGTCGACAAGCTGCGCATCGCCTTCCTTCCCCGGCAAGCTGGGGACGAGATCCTCGGGACAGCGCGCGCTGTACGCGCGCTGCGCCCCGATGGTGCCGACGCGCTCCACCAGGGCCTGCCGGCGAGCCCTAGCGAAATCCGGCACCCAAGATGGACTGCTGGCCTTGGCCACAAGCTCAGGGGAGGTCTGCGCTGCGCCGCATATACGAAATCTCAGCACTCAGAGCCTGGGTCAGCGTGACCATGAGCTCCACACCATTCACCACGTTCGCGACGTCTCTTGGATCGAGTTCGTTCCTGAGCGCGCTGGCTCCTTCAGCTTGTGAACGCAGGGCTCTGAGCGACGCCGATGTCATGTCGAGGATCTCCTCAAGATGACTCGCCAAGTCGTCGGGGTGCTGGTCCTGAAATGTGATCCCCACCATGTGACCACCGAACTGCAGTCCGTGCACTAGAGGGTTGACGCTGTCGCTCGCTACACTCGTTGCTGCCATGATCGTTCTCCGTTCGAACGGTTGTGGAAGGCCGGCCGGGTGGTAGTGACACCCGGTCCGGCCGCTTACCCGGCTCGTCGCCGGATGGGGGTGACGTTCCCTGCCTTGCCCTTGGGCTCGCACAGGGCGCGCAGCTTCTTCAGCGCCGCGCGTTTCTCGTCGTCGAACTCGTGTGCCTCGTAGTGCTGCCCCTGGACGCCGCCTAGGCCATGCGAGCCCAGATGCGCGCGGATCTCACGGGACACGCCGGCAGCTTGCAGGCGCGTCTCCACGGTCTTCCGGATCGTGCCAGGAGTGAACAGCCGATCGATCTCGTCTGCCGCGACCATGTCGCGCGCCACGGCCTGCACCGCCTCCCAGACGGTGTGATAGACCGCGCCCTGCTCCCCATTGCTCACGGTGAACAGGTACGGCCCGGGCTGGATGGTGTTGCCGTCCTCGTCCACGGTCGGCGCGCGCATGGCGGCCAGCGCTTTCGCAGCGTCGGGAATGAGCGGGACGACATGCTCCCGGGCCATCGTGCGCCGGCCCTTGGTATCCAGGAGGGTGACGGTCTTGTGGTCGGGGTCGTGGTCGGCCTCGGTGAGCCGGCCCAGCTGCTCGACGCGCTGGCCACCGGTCAGCAGGTGGAAGCGCAGCAGGGCGCCGCGCGCGCTGTCGTCGGCTGCGATCCGCTTCCAGTAGGCGGCCAACTGCAGCTGGCTCAGTGCCCACTTCCGCTCCCGGGCAGCCGCCGCGGCCTTGTCCGCCGCTTCCTTGGGCCTGCTCACGTCCAGGTCCACCAGCGGGTTGTGCGCGATCTGGAAGCCGGCGAACGCGTGCATGGTGGCGTCCGTCCTCGCCTTCCTCGCAGCCGTGTAGGCGGCGCGCAGGTAGGCCCGCAGCTTCTCGGCCTCCCGCAGCTTCCCGGCCTTGGCCAGGGCGTGGAAGACGGGCATGACGTCGTCGACGGCCACCGAGTCCGCTGGCAGCTTGGCCAGCTTCGGCCGCGGCTCGGTGATATGCCGCTCGAACGCCCGCGCGACCTGCCTCCAGCTTGGCTTGCCCGCAGCCTTCAGGTGCTCGGCGTAGGCGTCCATGAGCGCGCCGAAGGTGGCGGTATCGCGGGCGGCCTTCGCTTCGGCCGCAGCGCGCGCTTCCTTCGCCTCCAGCCACGGGTCGTGGCCCAGGTCGACCAGCGCGCGCTTCTCGGCCGCCAGCTTGCGTGCTGCGGCCAGCGAGAGTCGCGGCGCCTTGCCGTACTCACCGAGCACCATGCGCCGCTCGCGGCCGGTCGCTTTGGCGACGTACACCAGCAGGAACTGCTTCGCACCGGTGTAGAAGGTCTTGATCGCAAAGCCGCGGATCGGGCCGTCGTCGTAGTCGATGCGCTGGCCTTCGCCAGGCACCGCCAGCTCATCTAGGAAAACGGTGGTGAATGGGTGCTTCGCCAAGGGGACAGCCCTCAATAGTCCGGCCATAGTCCGGCATGTATTGCAGTACCGGTGTATCCCCTTTGTAACCTTATGTCCCCTCTTGCGCAAGGGAAATTGCGGGAATTCGGCCAAAATCCGCCGGACTTCGGCTCTAGAGCGGCTTAACCGTTCCGGACTCTAGGGGATTGAAAATCCCCGTGTAGGGGGTTCGATTCCCTCCCCGGCCACCATGAAACAATGCGTCATCCGGAAAGGGCCCTCGCGGCCCTTTTTCGTGTCCGGCGGAGAAACTGCCGACGCCGGCAGGCGGAGCTGCCCTGCGCGGCCACGATATCGGATCCGGGCTTGCTTGAAGAAGCGCCCCGCCCGTCGAAACGCCTGCCCCGGCTTCGCCCCCGCCCCATACGCCGTGGTATTTTCCAGCCCTGTGCACATCAAGGGGATCGGCATGCATCGGCGCTGGTTATCGTTCCTGTTCCTTGCCGCAACGGCGGCGTTGCTGCTCGCTGCCTGCAGCGGGGGCCCGGTGCGGCGGGTGTCCGAACCCAGCGCCAGCATCCAGCAGTTGACGGTGGGCGCCGATGGCAGCTGGTCGGTGGAGCTGCGCCTGCAGAACTACAGCAGCATCCCGATGCGCTTTGATGCGATCAGCCTGGCGATGACGCTGGGCGACCAGCCCGCGGGCACGCTGCAGGGCAACGCCGGGATCTCGATCGGGCCGGAATCGGCCGACGTGGTGACCCTGGCCCACGCGCCGACCTCGGCCGCGCGCATCGCGATGGCCGACGCGCTCGGTGGCAACCACGGCATCGGCTATGCCCTCGAAGGCACGCTTCGGGTCGTGCCCGAGGACAAGGGCGCGCGCAGCTTCGACATCAAGCGCACCAGCAGCCTGAATCCGGTCCCCGGCCTGCCCGGCGTGCTGCGCTAGGGCCACGCCGGCCGCATTGAAGCGCCCGCGCATCCGAATTCCCCCGATCCAAACCTGGAACACGACTCCCGCATGAGCACCTACAAGGCACCGCTGCACGACATCCGCTTCGCCCTCCACGACGTCCTTGGCGCCGAGGCGCTGTTTGCGCGGCTGGGCTTCACCGAGGCCACCGGCGACATCATCGACGCCGTGCTGGACGAGTCCGCGCGCTTCACCGAGACCGTGCTTGCGCCGCTCAATCGCGTCGGCGACGAGGTCGGCTGCAGCTACGACAAGGCCAGCGGCGCGGTCACCACGCCACCCGGTTTCAAGGAGGCCTACGCGCAGTTCGTCGACGGCGGCTGGTCGGGGCTGGCATCGCCGGCGCAGTTCGGCGGCCAGGGCATGCCGCACCTGGCGGCGATTCCGCTGAAGGAAATGATCGACGCCGCCAACCTGGCCTGGGGCAACTTCCCGTTGCTCTCGCACGGCGCCACCGAGGCGCTGCTGCACCACGGCCAGCCGTGGCAGCAGGAGGTGTTCCTCAAGCCGCTGGTCGACGGCCGCTGGACCGGCACCATGTGCCTGACCGAGCCGCACTGCGGCACCGACCTGGGCCTGCTCAAGACCCGCGCCGTGCCGCAGGCCGACGGCAGCCATGCGATCACCGGCACCAAGATCTTCATCACCGCGGGCGAACACGATTTCACCGACAACATCGTGCACCTGGTGCTCGCGCGGCTGCCGGATGCGCCTGCCGGCAGCAAGGGCATCTCGCTGTTCATCGTGCCGAAGCTGCGCGTGGACCGCGACGGCAACGTCGGCGAACGCAACGGGGTGCGCTGCGGTGCGCTCGAGCACAAGATGGGCATCCACGGCTCGGCAACCTGCGTGATGAACTTCGACGACGCCCAGGGCTGGCTGATCGGCGAGCCGAACAAGGGCCTGATGGCGATGTTCACCATGATGAACACCGCGCGCCTGGCGGTGGGCCTGCAGGGGCTGGGGCTGGCGGATCGCGCGTATCAGAACGCGCTGCGCTATGCGCGTGAACGGCTGCAGATGCGCGCCCTCACCGGCGCGAAGTTCCCCGACAAGCCGGCCGACCCGATCATCGTCCACCCAGACGTGCGCCGCATGCTGCTGACGCAGAAAGCGCTGGTGGAAGGCGGCCGCCTGCTCGGTTACCACGCCGCGTCGCTGGTCGACGTCATTGCCCACGGCGACGACGCGGGCGAGCGCGAGCGCGCAGACGCCCTGCTCGGCTTCCTCACCCCGATCACCAAGGCCTGCCTCACCGAATGGGGCGTGGAATGCACCTACCACGCGCTGCAGTGCTTCGGCGGCCACGGCTACATCGCCGAGCACGGCATGGAGCAGCTCGCCCGCGACGCCCGCATCACCACTCTCTACGAAGGCACCACCGGCATCCAGGCGCTGGACCTGATGGGCCGCAAGACGATGCAGCTGCAAGGCGCGGGACTGCGCGTGTTCCTCGGCATGATGGAGGAGTTCTGCACCGCGCACGCCGGCGACGAAGCGCTGCGCGAGTTCATCGAACCGCTGCGCGCCAGGGCAGGCGAATGGCAGGCGCTGACGATGGCGATCGGCAAGCGCGCGATGGCGGACGCCGACGAGATCGGCGCGGCAGCCTACGACTACCTGTTCTACTCGGGCTACGTGGCGCTGGCCTACTGGTGGGCGCGTAGCGTGGCCGCCGCGGATGCCTCGTCGCAGTCGCAGGCATTCAAGCAGGCCAAGCGCGAGACCGCGCGCTTCTATTTCGCCCGCATCCTGCCGCGCACGCTGGCGCACAAGGCCGCGATCGAGAGCAGCGCGGCAACGCTGATGGCGATGGACGCCGATCGCTTCGACGCGTAGCCGCCCGCTTCGACGCGCCGGTCGGGACGACACCCCGGCGCCTTGCGCATGCCGTCCGGTCATCGTGCAGTGTCGGGGGTGTCGCCCAGACCGGCGACTGCCCGCGGGTACCAATCCGCAAACAATTGGGTATAAGCTGGGTGCCCGATGGAGACCGACAGAGCGAACCTTCGCCTGATCCGGACCGGGGATCCTGTGGACCCGGCAGCAGCTGCTTCGACCCATTCCGCCTTCGACATTTCGCCCGCGCGGCTCGATGCGGTACGCCTGCTGTCGCTCGACGCCTACGGCCGGGTGCTGGACTGGATGAGCTGGCAGGACGCGACCTGCCTGTATGCGCGCGGCGCGGTGGCATGGACGCTCGGCGAACCCTGCCTCGTCGTGCACGGCGGCACCAACCGGCTCAGCGGCGAACGCAGCGTCCAGCCGCTGCACCCGATCATCGCCGCGCGCGGCCACGCCCGTGCGCATGCGCTCGCCCCCACACCGGCGCTCACCAACGCCGCGCTGTTCGCGCGCGACCAGCATCTGTGCCTGTATTGCGGGCGCGACTGCAGCCGGCAGCAGCTCACGCGCGACCACGTCAAGCCGCTCTCGCAGGGCGGGCGCGACATCTGGGAGAACGTGGTCACCGCCTGCTTCCACTGCAACTCGCGCAAGGGCGGGCGCACGCCGCAGCAGGCGTCGATGCCGCTGCTCGCGGTGCCGTACCGGCCGAGCTGGGTCGAACACCTGATCCTGAGCAATCGCAACATCCTCGCCGACCAGATGGCATTCCTGAAGAACCATCTGCCCAGGCGCTCGCCACGCTTCAGTGCTTGACGCGCCACATCCCACGGCCCGCCGCCGGGCACGCGGAGGCCTCCGCCTGCAGGCGAAGGACGGCGAGTCCGTGGTCTTCGCCTGGATCGAATGGCCGGACAAGGCCACGCGCGACGCCGGCATGGAGAAGATCATGCAGGATCCGCGCATGCCGGCCGCGAGCGACATGCCGTTCGACGGCAAGCGCATGATCTTCGGCGGCTTCACGCCGGTGCTGGAGCTGCCGAAGCGCTAGCGAAGCCCTGGGCAATCCGCATTTCCCGTCATTCCCGCGCAGGCGGGGATGACGCGGCTACCGGGGCCTTCCCCGGATCCGCCGCGGCGCGCCGCTCACTGCCCCGCGACCGGAATCGCGCTGGTCCTGGCCGCGTCCCCGGCATCGTGCACCGAGGCGACCGGCGTCGACGACGCATCGGGTTCGAGCATGACCAGCGGCGCGCCGCGGTAGCGGTACTCCAGCGCATCCTGCTGCCGGCGCAGGGCGACGACCTGGCTGCAAAGCGCCTGCGCATGGCGCTCGAGTGCGGCGCTGCGCGCCTCGACCAGCCGGTTCACCTCATGGTCGACGCGATCGGCGCGTTCTTCCAGTTGTTCGGAGCGGCCGGTGAACACCGCCCACAGCGCGCTGCGGGTGATGCTGCCGGTCACCTGTTCGATGACCTGCTCGACGTTGGCCTCGAACGTGTCGCCGAACACGTCCTGGTCCCAGCGGCCGTTGCCGAGGCTGTCGTCGATGTGTTCCAGCGCGCGCTCGCGATGGCGCTCGACCTTGCGCACCTTGCGCTCGCTGTCGGTCATCGTGCGCATCACGCCGGCTAGCACGTCGAAGCTGATGCCGACCGACTCGCGGGCGATGCCGGCGACCTCGGGCATCAGCGCCCGCGCGTCGTCCTCCATCTTGCGCAGCCGCTGCGCGTCGGCCTGGCTGACCGCCTGCACTCGGCGGTCGACGCTGAGCGTGCCGTCGTGGAAGAAGATTTCCTTCGGCGATCCCCGGTGGCGATACAGCCACACGCCACCACCGTCGACCTGCACGTTGTAGGGCGTGGACAGGCCGCACTCCCGCGACGACAGTTCCGGGGATTTCGTCGGCCCGGCATGCGCCGCACCGGCGGCGAACACGAGCAGGCAGGCGATGGCAGCGACGGCGTGGCGCATGGCGACCCATGGGAAGCGATGGATGGCCGAATGATCGTGCCGCACGCGCGCGCCGGCGCGTGCGATAAGTCACGACGCGCCTGCATCGACCCATGCGGGAAGTCATGGCACCGCGAGCGACTGCTGCCCGCAAGCCCGTTCGCGCTGATGGCAAACCGCTTCAGGCGCGGCGCCCCATCCTCAGAACGGCGTCATCATCGAGAACGGCTGCGTCGCGTTACGGTCGGCGCCGGTATCGGACTGCGCGGCGGCAAACCCGGCCATCGCGATGGCGGCCGTGACAAGGGCGATGACACACAGGACGCGGATGGAAACGTGCTTCATTGCTGGCTCCTGGACATCCAGCGCACTGGATGCGGGGGTGGACGAACTGGATGCAGGAATTCTGCGCGTCCAGTGCCCGCGATCCCCTGACCTGGGTCAAGCCGCAACGACGCAATGCCCCTTGACTTCCGGAGCCGCGGCGATCAATCGTCCCCGCGTGGCGCCTGCCCGTCGCGCATGCCGGGAAGCACGCCTTCGATCCGGCGATCCGGCACCAGCCACATCACCGCCACCGACGCATACAACAGCAGCGCGAACCACGGCGCCCAGAAGGTGGACGCGATGCCCAGCGCATACAGCAGCGGTGACAGCTTGCCCTTCCAGTCGCTGCCGACCGCCCGCCGCAGCACCGATCCAGCGCCGTCCAGACCGATCAGGGTCCGCTGCAGGATCCAGTACGCCACCGCCGCCATCAGCAGCACGCCGCCATAGGCCGCGGTGGGCGCGGCGGCGAAGTGGTTTTCGCCCATCCATGCGGTGGTGAACGGGAACAGCGACAGCCAGAACAGCAGGTGCAGGTTCGCCCACAGCGCACCGCCCGACACGTGCCGGCACGCCGCCAGCATGTGGTGGTGGTTGTTCCAGTAGATGCCCACGTATACGAAGCTCAGCACGTAGCTGAGCAGCACCGGCAGCAGCGGCAGCAGCGATGCCCAGGCGGCATCGTGCGGCACCTGCAGTTCCAGCACCATGATTGTGATGATGATCGCGATGACGCCATCGCTGAACGCTTCCAGCCGGCCCTTGCCCATCGCCTTCCTCCGTACCACCCCAGCCACAGGATGCATCTGCCGATGACGGTTTCATGGATGCCCGGGCAACATGCCGGAAGCAGCTGGCATCCAGCGTCGGCCTGAGAATTCCTGAACAATTGCCGTCATTCCCGCGAAGGCGGGATGACGAGCAAATAATGATCTATCAGACCTTCCCCAGGTGCCTGCCCGCCGCATGAGAAGCGGGTCATCTCCATGTGCGCGTCTTCCCGTCCGTCATTGCGCACGCAGTCCGGCGATCCGTTGAACCATCAGGGACCATTGCCCCGGGCCAGCGCCTCCAGCTCGGCGGCGCGCTCGGCCGTTTCCCGCAGCACGCATTCGTTTGCGGCCAGGCGAGCCAGGCTGCCACCGTCCGGATCGGCATAGAAGCCGCAGTTGGCATCGCGATACTGCATCCACAGGCGCTGCGCGGCGACCAGTTGCTGCTTGCGCGCCGCGGTCAATCCGGTGCCGAGTTTCCTGTAGGCCTGGTTGAGCTTGGCATCTTGCGCCTTGAGTTCCGCCGCCATGCAGTCGAGCATCTCGACGGTCACTCCGCCCGACTTGTCCTGGCAGGCGGAATAGCGATCCGAATAGTGTTCTTCGGCCATGCACCCCAGCGAAACGGCGAGGAGGACAATACCGGCTGCAAGTCTGCTCATCGACGGGCTCCGCGTCAGGCCGGCCCGCAAGGCGGGCTCGGCCCGGATGATTGTCAGCAATTCTGCGCAGGGCGGATTTCGGCTTGTTGCCCGGCGCGGCATACCAGTTCATACGCCTGGCCCGCCTGGAAGTCGAAACTCAGGCGCGAACCACCCGCCGGCTGCGGCTGGTCGGGGCAGATGTAGAACACAGTCCGGGTTCCCGAAGCAATGCGCGTGCTGGCCCGCTGGTCAAGGATGAGCGGCCGCTTGTCCACGGCAGTCAGGCCCTGGAAGATTTCCACGGGCAGCGCGGACTGGGAAACGAACCTGAGCGACGCGTCCCTGGCGGGCGCCGCCGGGCGGTCGATCGCGGCACCCGGTGCCGTGGCAGCCAGTGCTGAGGTAAGAAGCGCAATAGCGACGACTGTGCCCATGGCAAACACCTCTTGGACTGCCCGGAGCGGGCCAGGTCGGCGGAGCATACCACCGGGAAATCCCGGCGGTATCACGCCTGAAACGGGCCTCCGGCGAGGTGGATCCGGCCCGCGATTCCACCCCACACGCCCGCAAGCCTACTGCTGCGGAACCACGCCCAGGTACGCCCCGGCGGCCTGCAGGGTGGCCCACATGTCGTCGCGTTCTTCGGCGAACGAGCGATCGAACAGTTGCTCGGCCCGCTCACGGTTGCCGTCGAGCAAGGCATACGCGCCAATCTCGGACAGCGCGCGCGCGTCGTCGCGGTTGTCGGCGAGGTAGCGATCGAACATCGCGTTCGCCCTCTGCGCTTCGCCGGCCTCGCGGTACACGCGCGCGATGCGGTAGGCATCGCCGTCATCGTGCTTGCCCGCGAGCACCTGGTCGAAGATCGCCTGCCCCTGGTCCTTGAGTCCGCCGAGGTAGTACACGCGGCCCACGGCGATGCGCTCCCAGCTGCCGTCACCGGCCTGCTTCGTGGCCAGTCCAAGCAGCCCTTGCGCTGCCTCCTGGCCGGTCTTGCCGTGATACAGCGCCGGCGCCGGCGAGGGCTTGGCCGAATAGCCCACGCCCATCCCCGACACGAACACGATGGCGGCCGCGGCCGCGATGATCCCCTTGTTCACGATGCTTCCCCCTGTTGGCCGGAGCCGGATTGCCCCTGGCACCTTCCCACGCCCCACGCCCCACGCCCCGCGTCCCGCGCCGACACTCTACTCCCCGAACCGCTCCATCAAGCCTCCAGGATGACGCTGCAGCAGGTCATCGCGCCCTCGGCCTTTTCCGTCTCCGACATGTCGACCAGGCGCACCTCGATGCCCGCCCGCCGCAATCGTTCGGCGGTCGCCGGGAACGACGCCGAATACAGCACCGTGCCGCCGATCAGGATCGCATTCGCGGCGAAGGGTTCTGCCGGATCCACCGCGAGCGTGCGATAGCCGGCGAAGTGCCGCGCATCGACCCAATCCGGATTGACCAGCAGCAGGTCGGGCGCCACCCGGGTGACCGCGCTTTTCAGGTGCAGGCATCCGCGCATGGACACCGCCTCCACGCGGTAGCCGAACGGCGCGACCAGCTGGCGAAGCTGCCCGATGCCCTCGGCGTTGCTGCGCGCCGACGCGCCGACGTGGATCACGCGGTCCAGCCGCAGCACGTCGCCACCGTCCAGCGTCCCCGGTGCCTCGATGCGCCGCAGCTCGCGCAGCGGCGCCAGCGCCTCTCCCATCGACTCGACCTCGCCGCGCCGCGACTCGGCCCCGGGGCGCGTCAGCACCGCCACTTCATCCAGCACCACCGCCGTGTCCTCGACGAACACCGAGTCGGCCAGCGCAGGCTGCTCCGCAAGCTGCCGCACCTCGCAGCCCACCTCGCGCAGGGCCCGTTCGTAGGCCGCGTGCTGCGTGCGCGCCAGCTCGACATCGATCGCGCGCCGCTCGAGGTGGGTCAGCTCGCAGCGCTCAAGGGCGCGACTCACCGCGCGGGTGATGGCGACATGGGGCATGCATTCGACTCCTGTTTCTGCAGGCCCGGAGATTACCCTGAACGCCAGTGCCCTTGATGGGCCGTGCCGAGGGACCTTCCCGGCATCCGCGCGGCGCTAGACCCCCAGCAATGCGTCCGTCAGCGAGCGCGCAATCCCGCTGCGGACCAGCCACGCCACGATCGCGATGTTGGCCAGCACGCTGCACCAGAACGCGAACTGGAACGACGCCTTGGCGGTCTTGTGCCGGAACTGCTGCTGCGCCACCAGCGCGCCGGGCCAGCCGCCCAGCAGGTCGAGCAGGTGCAACGTGCTCTCGGGGATCCGCTGCGCACCGCGCCGGGCCGCCTCCTTGTCCGTCCAGTACATCAGGTACGACAGGAAACTGGGCAGCAGGCAGGCCAGCGCAACCACCAGCGGCAGGAAGCCGAGCGCGGTGCCGAGCACGACGGCAAGCAGGACCACGCTCCCGAGCAGCATCCGCGGCATCCGCGCCGGCGGTGTTTTCGGCTTGCGCTGCTCGATCCGCTGCCCGGCGAACCTCACCCCGGTCGCGTTGCCGCGCCCGCGCGCATCGCGCGTGACCGCGTAGGAGATGAGGTCGCCCTCTGCCGGCCGCCGCGAGCCCGGCTGGAAGGCCTTGATGTGGACGAAGACACGTTCGCCGCCGCCGTGGGGCGTGACGAAACCGTAGCCCTTGTCGTCATTCCAGCCGGAGATGCGCCCGGCCAGCCTCATCGGAAAGACGCCCCTGCCACCATGCCAACGGATCCTTGCGCTGCGATTGCCGGGGAAGTGAACCCGACTCCATGCCTTCGATCAACCCGCCCCCGGCATCGTGGCCCAACCGGCTTGCGCGGCGAAACGCCGTCAGTTCGAGCACCCGCGCCGGCTCATGCCGTCACTGCCGGCCGTCCGGCCGCTACCGGCCAGGCCCGCGCGCCGCGCACGCCGCCGGCTGCCTGTTGCCCGGTGACGCCGTCATTCGCCGATCGCTCCCCACCAGCACGATTGCAGCGAGCCGGACACCACCGCGTCGCCAGCATCATCCTTGCTGCGGAACTCCGCCACGACCCCGCACGCCGCCATGCGGCCGGCATCGTCCAGCGGGCAGTCTCCGCCCGTGCCGAAGTAGAACTGCCCTTCGGCGGGCGAATAGTCGGGGCTTCCCAGCACCGCCTCGAGCTGCGCCATGGTCATGCCCAGTTCGACCCGCCGCACCGTCTCCGGCAGCAGAGGCTCCGGGCCCTCGATCGTGCAACCCGTGGCGCCCGTGCCTGCCGCGCAGGCGGGCAGGCACGCGGCGAGCAGCACGAACAGCAAGCGTAGGGCGGAACCGCCGAACGCGTTTCTGCCGCATGTGCAGACCGAGCAATTTCGGCAACGTCCAGGCATTCGGCGGAATCCGCTTCGCGGGTTCCGCCCTACGAGATCGGCACCCTGCCCCCTTGCCATGCGGTCAGGCCTCACTGCGGCGCTGCCTGGCAACGTAGGGCAGCGCGAACAGGTACAGCCCCGTCAGCAGCATGAGTGCAAGTGGCGGCAGTGGCGCGTAGGTGATCCACGGCGACGGCTCCGCGCCGCCCGTCTGTGCGCGGGCAACGAAGTTGGCGATGACCGTCAGCGTGAAAACGATGGACAGCCAGCGGTGGGTCAGTCGAATCGGTTTGTTCCAGCTCAATGGGATCTCCGATGAAGGGATGTCGTGGGGAGTTCCGGGCTCGAAAGCCGGTGATGCCTGGACGAATCCTGATGCCCGGATCAGGTCGACCCGCGCAGCGGGGTCCACAGCAAAGCGGGTTCAATCCGCATCTCGCCGCTGGAACAAATCGCACCCGGCTTGAACGGACGGTCAGGCCACGAACCGGTGGCCGGCCGCTTGCAGCGCTTGCACTGCGGATTCCAGATTATCGGACTTGACCAGGACGTAGTCCGTGTCAAAAGTACTGACCGCAAAGATGCCGATGCAGGCGCTGGCGAGGGGATCGAGGAACGCGGCCAGCACGCCCGTCTGGTCGAAGGCGAACGGGCCATGGATCCTGATCGCACGCCAATGCCTGTCAACTTTGCTCAGGCCGGCTGCGGCATCTTCGGAACATACGATCGACAGCTCGTCATCCGTCCTGGTGACCGACATGAATTCGCGCGAGGCAAGCACCGCATCCGGGACGCCGGCCTCCGGCTCCAGCCTTGCGATCGCGAAGCCTTGGGAAAGTATCGAGAACGAGAGTGTCATGGTCTGTGGCCTGATGCCCGGGTTGATTCGCGCCACGAAGCGGCGCCGGCTTGAACGAACTGCCAGGCCGCGTATCGATCAACCGACGCCACCCGTGGCAAGGGTATCCGACGCCGTACACGAGGCCAGCGATGACATCTGCGAAGTCGTGGATGGGCTTGCAGGAGGCCAGCGACGGGGCCCGGACGGTCAATGACAGGGCAGCCGACGCCGATGATGGGGTCGCCGAGGCCAACGACCGGGTCCGGGAGTCCATCGACGGGGTCGCCGACCGCAACGATGGGGTCCGGAAGGTCATCGATGGGGTCCGCAACCCCAAGTGATGGGGTCCAGGAGGTCATCGATGGGGTCGGCAACCAAAACGATGGGGTCCGGAAGGCCATCGATGGGGTCAGCAACCCCAAGTGATGGGGTCCATGAGGTCACCGATGGGGTCGGCAACCTCAACGATGGGGTCCAGAAGGCCATCGACCGGGCCGTCGACCGCAACGATGGGCGCCAAGAGGCCATCGACGGGGTCGCGGACCGCAACGACGGGGTCCGAGAGGCCATCGATGGCTGCCAGAGCTTTGAACAGACGAAGCCTTTGCTGCAGCCCGCAATTGCGTCCAATAACGGGACGAAACTCGCTTATCGGCTTTCGCAAACAAATGGATCAATGGAGAAGGGAAGTGAGTCTGAGGCCGCCCTCGGTTCGGAACAGCGAAACAGTGGCCCGAGCAGGTGCTCTGAAAAGTGTGCCCGTAAGAAAATCTCTCGGTCGGCTCGGCGGCACCCGGCGACTTAGAGAGTAGGATCGATAAGCGCTCGTTTCGCATTCACTCAGGGGAGAGATGTGATGGCCAACGTACCGAAACGCGTTGCCGAACGACTTGTTGCAGGAATCAAACGGTATCAACCGATCCTGGCGAGCGCGAAGTCGCGCGATATCGGCGAAGCCGATACGGTCACCATCATCAAGGACCTGCTCGCGGATGTATTTGGATACGACAAGTACTCCGAGTTGACGTCGGAGTACGCGATACGGGGAACCTACTGCGACCTTGCCATCAAGATCGAAGGCACGCTGCAGACACTGATCGAAGTAAAGGCCATTGGCCTTGACCTCAAAGATCATCATGCCAAACAGGCTATCGACTACGCCGCCAACCAGGGCGTCGACTGGGTCCTGTTGACCAATGGCACGCAATGGCGTGTCTACCACGTCATCTTCGCAAAGCCGATCGGCCAGGAACTGATCGTGGACATCGATTTCTGCGCACTCAATCCCCGCTCGGTGAACGACGTGGAAACCTTGTTCCTGTGGTGCAAGGAAGGCTGGCAGAAGTCAGTACTTGGCGAGTATCGCGACCAGAAGCAGGCACTGTCGCGCTTTTCCGTCGCCGCGGTGCTTCAGTCCGACCCGGTGGTATCGGTGATTCGTCGCGAGTTGAGAAGGCTATCGCCCGACATTCGTATTGAAGCGGAAGAGGTTCAAGCCGTTCTCGTCAACGAAGTGCTGAAACGTGATGTTCTGGAAGGCGATCAAGCCGCAGACGCCAGGAAGAAGCTGGCACGCGCTGCCCAGAAGCGCTTGCGGGACACCAAGCCAGAATCTTCCATAGGCAAAGCGTTGGTTGTTGGCAAACCAGGAACGTGATGCAGGCTTGATGAATCGGCCTGACCTTTCCCGTCGGACCTTCGTGGGATGGGATTCCCGATCAGTGAACTGCCAGGCAGCTACTCGCTTCGCGGGCAGCGATAGCGGACGAACTCACCGCCCCGCTCGTCCACGGAGACCAGCTCATCCCCTGCTTCGGAAAGCTTGAAGTGCGCCGTGGCAAGCCACTCCTCGCCTTCACCGGCCATGTCGGCGATAAGCGCGACTTCACGCCGGCCTTGAACAACGATGGCCTGGATGAAGCCGACGCTCTCCCAATAGGAAATGGTGTTGGCATCGACCTTCAGGACGGAGTCGTTCCTGCCGATGCCACAGTCCGCAACGTCGGCATTCCACTCCCCGATGAACTGGTCGGGCATCGACTCCACCGACTCGGAGGCCATCGCCGATCCGCCCGCTGCGATGATGGCCAACAGCAATAGTGTCTTCATGATCTTTCCATGGAAGTCTGGCCCCGGACCGGGCCACGTCGCCGGCGCCCCGCTTTCAGTAGCCGGCGGCTTTGGAGTCCGGGATCAGATTACCCGAGCTGGCCGACAGAACAGGCAAGACAAGAGCGAAACGGGGTCGAAGTCGACTTCCTGCAAAACCAGCGGGAGGTGCGCTCCGGCGCCTGCCCCCGGCTTCCGTATTGGTCCCCGGGCACAGGCTGCGGCATCATCGCGGCGCACCCTTGGAGGACGCGGCATGGCCCACTATGGCAAGTATCGCGGCACGGTCGTCAGCAACATCGATCCGCTGTTGCTGGGACGGCTGCAGGTATCGGTGTACGGCATATCCGGCATGGCTTCCTCCGCGTGGGCATTGCCCTGCCTGCCGCCCGGTGGAATGCCGGCCGTGCCGGAGGTCGGCGATTCGGTCTGGGTGGAGTTCGAGCGTGGCGACCTCGATTTTCCGATCTGGTGCGGCGTGTTCTGGACGGATGCGTCGCGCGTGCCCGAAGCCCTGCGCAGCCCGGCGCCAGGCAATACGTTGTCGCTGCGCACGCAGGACGGCGCCGGCATCGTCATTGGTCCGGCTGGCGTCGTCATCGAGAACGGCAGGGGCGCCGGCATTGCGT
Source organism: Luteimonas mephitis DSM 12574 (assembly GCF_000422305.1). Classification (GTDB taxonomy): domain Bacteria; phylum Pseudomonadota; class Gammaproteobacteria; order Xanthomonadales; family Xanthomonadaceae; genus Luteimonas; species Luteimonas mephitis. Next base: position 356,514 of record NZ_KE383817.1, read on the forward strand.
TGTCCGGCCCAGTTGTCTCGATCAACCACGGCGCGCTGGACATCATCTGATGGGCAGCCCCGTTCTCACCGCAGCCTCCGTACTGATCTGCGCTCATGGCACCCAGGCCACGCCGATACCAGGCAACCCGCGCGTCTTCGTCTCCGGCGTGCCCGTGCTGTGCGTGGGCGATCCTGTCGTCGTTGCTCCCTGCAATGCCGAATCGCCTTGCCTCATGCTCAAGCCGGCAGCATCGACGCGGGTCCGCGCTTCCGGGCAACCGCTCGCCATGGCGACCACCCTGGTCTCGGCCGCCAATGGACTTCCGGCGATGATCGCCACAACGCAGCAGCGGGTATTGCTGGAATAGCGCAACGCCTGCCTCCAGCCCGGACTCAAGCCCGCCGCATGAAGCACGAGTTGCGAGGCGCCATGGGCGCAAAACAACATCCATAGCAAGCGTAGGGCGGAACCGCCGAAGGCGTTTCCGCCGCATGTGCATGAGCGAGCAATTTCGGCAACGTCCAGGCATTCGGCGGAATCCGCTTCGCGGGTTCCGCCCTACGAGATCTTCGTGGGATGGGATTCCCGCTCAGTGAACTGCCAGGCCGCTACTCGCTTCGCGGGCAGCGATAGCGGACGAACTCACCGCCCCGCTCGTCCATGGAGACCAGCTCATCCCCTGCCTCGGAAAGCTTGAAGTGCGCCGTGGCAAGCCACTCCTCTCCTTCGCCGGACATGTCGGCGATAAGCGCGACTTCACGCCGGCCTTGAACAACGATGGCCTGGATGAAACCGACGCTCTCCCAATAGGAAATGGTGTTGGCATCAATCTTCAGGATGGAGTCGTTCCTGCCGATGCCACAGTCCGCAACGTCGGCATTCCACTCCCCGATGAACTGGTCGGGTATCGAATCCACCGGCTCGGCGGCCATCGCCGATCCGCCCGCTGCAATGATGGCCAACATCAAGAGTGTCTTCATGATCTTTCCATGGAAGTCCGGCCCCTGCGCAAAAACGGGGGGCCCGAGTCAATCTTCTGAAACGTATGCCCTGATCGCTGTTCTTATCGTGCCGGCGAGAAATGCACGTCTGCCTTCCAGTTGACTCTTACCGGCTGGCGATTCATTGCTCCTCGATCCAATCCACTTGGACAGAGTTTCTCGTTGTACTTGAAGGAGGAAACACTCTCGCCCGGGCTGCCTCCTGCCTCCGAGACGAGCGTGTCGCAACCCTCGACTTCCGGTTCCACATAAAAATACGTTTGGTAGATCCCACCCGGCTCCGGAACAAAAGAGACAGTGACGCTGCAGATCCTGTTCTGCGCAAATCTCGCATCGATGTAGCGGTGGGTCAGCACGAATGGCTTCCCGCTCGGGATCAGCACCGTCTTCCCGGCCTCTGGAGACGGCGCATCCTTCGTCGGGCCGTAGAACGTCGCCAAACGCCCACCACTCCTGTTTGGCTTGCAGCCCTCGTTCTCATAAGCGTCCGTAAAGAAATTGGCTGTATTCCCGACAATCCTGAGCGTCGCACTATCCGGCGCGGCTCCATACTCGTACTGGCTTACGCAGCCTGCCAGCGCTAGAGCCAACGCCGCTAGGAAACAGTGATTCAATGAAATCGTTCTGTGCATGGTCGGCCAACGTCTCCTACTCAGCCGGCACTGCATATTGCGCCTGCCTGACGCAACTCTCGGCGTCGCTTCGAGTAGAGAAATGATCGACAGTCAGTACTCCCCACCCGTGGCCGGTCATTCCGACCCAAAGGATTGGCACCTCATCGGCAAGCGTCTCGATCTTCAGCACGCCGCTCTTTCCGCCAGGATTGTGCTCGATGTAGACGTCGTGTGACCCGGGCGCCAGGACGGTATGCGCGAAGTTGCTCGGCTTCAATGTTCCGATTGGATTGCCATCAACTACCGCGGTAGTGCGGTTTCCGGCGCCGACGAAGGCTGCTTTCTCCCGGCAAACATAGAGACTCACTTTTCCAGGGATCGGTTGCAGATTGCGAAGCATGGCCTCGGCATCCTTGTCCCCATACTTCACGGTTGCACATCCGGACACACAGATAAGAACTGCTCCAATCGCAACTATGCTCTTGCCCATTTCAGTACCCCCATGATTAGTTGTTGAAGCTTAGCTACGAACTCGACCTATCCCCAAGGTCATTGCGATGGGTATGCGCCTGCACTGAGGAAGCCCTGCTCCCGATCACAAACTTTGCGACCCATCACCAGAGAGAATGGCAGATGCAGCCATTAACCACCTCCGCGCACTTCAACTGCCGAATATTTTCTTTGCGATTCAATTGGAACTGAACATGACTCCGTTCTTCTAGCTGATGCCAGCGTTCCGCTGAGCCTTGATGAAGGCGCGCATGGCTTCAATCGAGTCATAGAGTTCAGCAGGGGAGAAGCGCTGGTTGTGCGGATTCTCAGGGTGATGGATCTGGTGACGAATGAAGTCGGTGTTGCTGATTTGCTCCGTGCGTGTCGAGCCACTTCTCAACAAGCGAACGTAATTCACGACTGGTCGAGTAGCCCGGAATGCCTCGAGGTCGCCAGATGATTCTATGTGCGCGTAGAGCTCGTCGTGGTACTCGGACGTCGGTTCGCCGAATGCGGAGAAGCTGACCTCATTGAGACTCGGGTAAGGCAATTCACTGGGCAGAACGCGCGACACGCGCTCCTGCGGCCCGCTGGACACAAGTCTGAGGCAGTCAAAGCTCAAGTGTTTGACGACTTCGGGACTGTGCGTTGTGAAGAGAACCTGGGTAGCTTGTGCAGTCGAAAGCGCCTTTAGGGCGGCTGTTAGGCCGCGTTGGTGCTCGGGATGCTGCGAGGTTTCCGGCTCTTCGATTGCGTAAACGACGTGCCGATTTCCTGCTCCGGCAAGTCGCCGCTCCGCTTCAGCGCGGAAGAAGCTTATTAGCACAAGCCGCTTGACCCCGCTGCCCCGCTTATTGATGGGTATGCCTTGATCGCCCGATATTCCAACGCTTTTGAAGACGTCCGACCACTTGAGCGCGTCTGAGTCAGGTATCTGAGGTTCCAAGGAAGCAGCTAGTTGGGGGTTCAATTCACGCAGCTTCTCAAGAGTTCGATCCGCAACATCCTCCAAGCGTGCTCGAACCTTATCCGCAACCTCCCGAAGATTCGCGCGAATTGCCGCGTCACCGAGTATTTCCCGAACTGCCACGCGCATTGGATCCTGCACTTCATCGTCGGACTCAGCATTCTTCCGGTCCGACTGGAATAAGGTAAACAATGGCATCTTAGCTTTGAGCTGATCCCAGATTGCCTTCGTATCCTCCTTGGCAATTTCAATCTCGCACTCACTAAGTGCGAGGTCGGAGTGACCAGCCCAGATTGCTTTTCGTAGTTCCGCGCTCCGTGTCTTGTCGGAGCAAGTGAAGCCTTTCTCGTCCACAGCCTTCCGCAGTTCGGTGATTTTCTTTTGGTGGAGATCTCCGCAGCCGTCAGCAGTCGGATGGCTGGCGCGGATAAAGACTCGCTCTTTTCCCGATGGAGAGAAGCGCTTGACAATGTGCAAAGTGCCTTGTGCCGTAGTCAAGTACTCGCTCGCCAATGTTGTCCGGTTGGTGGAATCGATCACGATCTCGGCCGGGAGTTCGGTGAACTCAACACTGACCTCGATTTGGTCTTCCCCGCGGGCGAGACAAGACTTGTTGATGTCTTCCTTATCGATCTTGATGCACCCCTTACCTTCATTGAAGAAGACATCTAGGGCCTCGAGAATCGTCGACTTCCCAATGTCGTTTCGGCCTACCAAAACGGACAGATCGTCAAGCCCGACAACAACCGGCTTAGAGTAGCCACGAAATCGATTCACCGTCACAGCTTTAATCTTCATTAGCTACGATCTCCCCATCATCAGCTAACGCTTGAGTTAAGCCGACCCGTGAAGCGGGTTCGGTTTGAACGAATTGTTAGCCATTTGCCTGTACCACTGCGATGAGGCCGGTGATGCCGGTCAACGCGGTCAGCCAGACGACATAGCGCGTTCGGCTTTCATGGCGCTCCTTGATCTCTTGCCGGATCTCCCGCCTTAAATGACGAACACCGCCGTCGCTGAGATACCAGCTGCCAGTTTGCCGCCCCTCGTACCAAAGAGGTGACTCGTTGCCGTCAGTATCTCTGACGTAAGGAATAGGGACTCGTAGGCGCCTGGCTTTACGGAGGAGATTTGAGGTTAGAAAGCTATCCTCTTGCTCCTGCTGCAACTCCATTTCGAAACGATACGCGCCCTCAAGCTCCGCTAGATCATTCAGCCTTTTTTCGCTTCTGGAAGCTGCGATGCCTTTGCCGTAGCCGCGTTGAATACTGCGTCGATCCCATGCTAGGCGAAGTCGCTCAGGCGCAAGCTTGTGGAAGATCTTTCCGATATGCGACATAGCTGAGAAATGGCAAACTACTATTCGGCCTCTCCCCAGAGGCATCGCGCCGAGTATGCCCGCGCGCAGCTTTCCTATAGCAATAGGAATTATTCTCTAGGAATCATCGACTTGGCCATCGATTCAAGCACTTGCCCTTCCCAGGAATTGCGTTGTGGCGCCCATGTGCGTGGAGTCCCACACCCCACATCCGCAGGGCGTTAAGAGAGGGATCCCGGCAAGCAAGCCCGCCCCTACCCCATCGGCAGCTTCAGCCCCTGCTCCTTCGCACAAGCCTTCGCAATCTCGTACCCCGCGTCGGCGTGCCGCATCACGCCGGTGCCGGGGTCGTTCCACAGCACGCGGGCGATGCGCCTGTCGGCGGCTTCGCTGCCGTCGCAGACGATCACGATGCCGCTGTGCTGCGAGTAGCCCATGCCCACGCCGCCGCCGTGGTGCAGCGAGACCCAGGTCGCCCCACCGGCCACGTTGAGCATGGCGTTGAGCAGCGGCCAGTCGCTGACGGCGTCGCTGCCGTCCATCATCGCTTCGGTTTCGCGGTTGGGCGAGGCGACCGAGCCGCTGTCGAGGTGGTCGCGGCCGATGACGACGGGGGCTTTCAGTTCGCCGTTGCGGACCATCTCGTTGAACGCGAGGCCGAGCTTGTGGCGCTGGCCGAGGCCGACCCAGCAGATGCGCGCGGGCAGGCCCTGGAACTCGATGCGTTCGCGCGCCATGTCGAGCCAGTTGTGCAGGTGCTGGTCGTCGGGGATCAGTTCCTTGACCTTGGCATCGGTTTTGTAAATGTCCTCGGGGTCGCCGCTCAGCGCGACCCAGCGGAACGGGCCGACACCGCGGCAGAACAGCGGGCGCACGTAGGCGGGGACGAAGCCGGGGAAGTCGAAGGCGTTCTTGCAGCCTTCGTCGAAGGCCATCTGGCGGATGTTGTTGCCGTAGTCGAAGGTCGGGATGCCCTGCTTCTCGAAGGCGAGCATCGCCTCGACGTGCACGCGCATGGACTGCTTGGCGGCGTCGCGGACTTTCTCGGGATGCTGCTTCTGTTCGGTAAGCCACTGTTCGACGGTCCAGCCGGCCGGCAGGTAGCCGTGCACGGGGTCGTGGGCGCTGGTCTGGTCGGTGACGGCGTCGGGGCGCACGCCGCGCAGCACCAGCTGCGGCAGGATCTCCGCGGCGTTGCCGAGCAGGGCGATGGATTTCGCTTCGCCGGCTTTCGTGTACCTGTCGATGCGGGCGAGCGCGTCGTCCAGGTCGGTGGCCTGCTCGTCGACGTAGCGGGTGCGCAGGCGCATGTCGATGCACTTCTGCTGGCATTCGATGTTGAGGCTGCACGCGCCGGCCAGGCTCGCGGCCAGCGGCTGCGCGCCGCCCATGCCGCCCAGGCCCGCGGTGAGGATCCACTTGCCGGTGAGGCTGCCGCCGTAATGCTGGCGGCCCATCTCGACGAAGGTTTCGTAGGTGCCCTGCACGATGCCCTGGCTGCCGATGTAGATCCAGCTGCCGGCGGTCATCTGGCCGTACATCATCAGGCCCTTTTTATCGAGCTCGTTGAAGTGCTCCCAGGTGGCCCAGTGCGGGACGAGGTTGGAGTTGGCGATCAGCACCCGCGGCGCGTCGGCGTGGGTGGGGAAGATGCCCACCGGCTTGCCCGACTGCACCAGCAGGGTTTCGTCGTCGTTGAGTTGCTTGAGCGATTCGAGGATCGCGTCATAGCAGTCCCAGTCGCGCGCGGCGCGGCCGATGCCGCCGTAGACGACGAGTTCGGCCGGGTTCTCGGCCACTTCGACGTCGAGGTTGTTCTGGATCATCCGGTACGGCGCTTCGGTGAGCCACGACTTGCAGCTGAGCTGGTCGCCGCGCGGTGCGCGGATCGTGCGCGAGGGATCGTGACGGGAAGGCATGGCGGCTCCGTGGCAGTGGCAGGCGGCGATTATCCCACCTGTTGGATTCAGTGTCGGCGGCACGCACCTCGTGCAGCGAATACGCTGCGCACCTCTTTCCGGATCGGAGAACTGCCGTGCGTTCGACCCTGTTCCTGCTGCTGGCCATGCTGCTGGCCGTCGCGCCCGCTCGCGCCGCCGAGCCGGCGCCCCAATCCGGGACGCAACTGCGCCTGTATGCGCTGGACTGCGGCACGATCGAGTTCGATGACATGGGCATGTTCGCCGACGACGACAGCTACGCCGGGCAGCCGGGCACGCTGGTCGAACCGTGCTACCTGGTCCGGCACCCGAAGGGCACGCTGCTGTGGGATACCGGCCTGGGCGATGCGATCCATGCCCTGCCCGGCCACGTGCGCAGCGAGGACGGCGCCCGCTTCAAGGTGCCGGTGACGCTGCAGTCGCAGCTGCAGCGCATTGGAGTCGCGGCGGACGACATCGACTTCGTGGCGCTGTCGCACATGCATTTCGACCACACCGGCAACCTGGCGCAGTTCCCCGCGGCCACCTGGCTGGTGGATCCGACCGAGCTGTCGTGGGCATCGGCCACGCCGACGCCAGCGCCCGTGGTCGCCGCGCACTTCAAGGATTTCCCGGCGCCGCAGGTGGCGATGCAGGGCGACCATGACGTGTTCGGCGACGGCAGCGTCCGCATCCTGCGCACGCCGGGGCACACGCCGGGGCATCGGGTGTTGCTGCTGCAGCTGCGCAACGCGGGGACGGTGATCCTGTCGGGCGACCTGTACCACTCGCGCAGCAACTTCGAGCAGGGCCGCATTCCGTCGTTCAACGTCGACCGCGCGGACACCATGGCTTCGTTCGACCGGGTGCGGCAGCTGCTGGCCACGCACCACGGCCGGCTGGTGATCCAGCACTGGCCGGAGGACCTCGCCGCGCTGCCCGCGTTTCCCGGCTTCCTCGACTGAAGCCACCGCAGCGCTGCGCCGACCGCGGCGCGGCGCGACGGCATTGCCACGGCAGGACCATCGTCACCCTGACCATCGGCAAGCGCTAACGCGCGGTACGCACGGCACACTGCGGCTCCCGCCTTCGGAAGCAACCCGATGACCCGCTCGCTTGCCTGCCTTGTCCTGCTCGCCGCCCCCGCATTCGCCGCGATGGCTGGTGACGTGCAACCTGAGCCGCCGCTTCCGCCTGAGCCGCTGCCGGCGCGGATGCAGCACCACCGGTTCTTCATCGATGCACAGGCGCCGTCGGGCCAGGTGCTGCATCTGTTCACCGACACCGGCGGCGGCATGAACCTCACCACCACCGGTGCGGACAAACTCGGCATCGCGTACGAGGCGGAGCCGGGCGAGCAGCTCGCCGGCACCACGCCCTGGCCGCGCTACGCGGGCGCGGGGGTCCTGCCGCCGAAGTCCGCGCCGGACGCGACCCTGCCCATCGTGTCGCCGCAGCCGGGCCTGACGTTCGACGGCATGCTCGGCGCGCCGTGGTTCGGCGGCCGCGCCTGGGAGTGGGATTACCGCGCCGGCACGCTGCGGCTGCTGCCCGACGGCGCATTGCCGGAGGCCGATCCGGCGCACGTGGTAAAGCTGGGTTTCCAGCGCGACGACGAGGGCAGGCACACCACGCACTTCCCGCGCATCGCCGCGCGCATCGACGGCGAGGAGCTGCAGTTCCTGTTCGACACCGGCGCGACGTTCCGCCTCGACGCAGCCGCGGCGGAGCGACTGGGCGATGCGTTGGTGCGCGAGCGCGCGGGCAACTTCATCACGATGGAGGTGATGCAGCGCTGGCGCGAGCGCCATCCCGACTGGCCGACGATCGACAAGGGCGACGCCGGGATGGCGATGATCCAGGTGCCCGCCGTCGAAGTGGCCGGTTACCGCACCGGGCCGGCGTGGTTCTCGGCGCGGCCGGATAAGGCCTTCCACGAGTACATGGCGCAGTGGATGGACATGCCTGTGGATGGCGCGCTGGGCGGCGAGACGTTCCGCAGTTTCCGGATCACGGTGGACTATCCGGCGGAGACTGCGGTGTTCGAACAGTAGCGGCGGCCCGTGCAGCCACGGCTGGCGCGCGCGGCGACGGCTTGGCTCGCCGATGACGACGACGCCCGGCAGTACCGGGCGTCGGTGATGCGGGCAAGGGTCAGTGGATCGCGGGGTCGAGCATCCGCAGCGCCTGGGCCACGTCGGTGGCACCGGTGCGTTCGATGTCCTCGCGGGTGTAGGCGCGACCGAAGGCGTTGGCGCATTCCTTCTCCGCCTTGCCGGTGCGTCGCGCCTTTGCGTTCTGGCTGGCGGTGATCATCGAACCGGTCTGGCGCAGGCAGTTGCGATCATTGACCGGCGCATCGCTGGCCTCGGTGCCGATGGCGGCGGCTCCCGGTTCGAGGCCCTGTTCGGCCGGCGCCGATTGCGCGAAAGCGATGGACGCGAATCCACCGGCGATGAGGACGGCAAGCAGACGTTTCATGGCACACCTCCGTGGGGTCGGGTGCGGGGCAGTGCAGCCCCGTTTACCCAACATACGCCCGCGGGGAAGCAGCCGTCGCAGGACGTGCCGGTGCATTCAGGGACGCGTCATGCCGTCGGCGCGACGGCGGCCGGGCACGCGCGCGGAGCCTGTGCGCGGAAGCGTTCCGCGGCCTCGGCATCGGCCGGCGCGCGGCCCGCTCCTTCGTCGAACAGCACCCGCCAGCGGCCGTCGGCATCGCGGATCCAGACCGAATGGTAGGTGCCGATGGCGTAGCGCTGCGCGGGCGGGCGGTCCGGCCATTCGAACAGCGCCGGGCCGCTCGACCAGGCGACGTCGGGCGCGGCGCCGATGGTGACGCGAGCCGGATACCACGACAGCCGCACGCCCTTGCCTTCGATCAGTCCGCTCCACTCGGCGACGATCGCGGCGCGCCCTCGCAGTGGCGCGGCCTGGCCGGCGCCGAAGGCCGCGCCGGAATGGACGAACCCGGCAAACGCGGCGGCGTCGTGCTCCGCCACCGAGCGCGCGAAGCCCAGTTCGCGCTCCCAGACCTCGCATTCGCTGGCCGACAGCGCCATCGCGGGCTCGGGCGGCGGCGGTTCGCCGGCGCAGGCCAGCAGGGGCGCCAGGCAGGCGAGCGTGGCAAGCAGGCGCGACGACTTCGGCATGTGCGTCATGGACGTTCCCCGGCTGGTTTTGGCGCGAGTGTGTGCGCGCCGCGCGGCGTGGGCATGTGCCTGATGGCACGGCTCGCGGGCAGCTGTCATCGAATGGCAGTTATCCTGTCGCGATGCCCAGGATCCGACGTCTACTCGCCCCCCTCCTCGCCTTTGTCCTTGCCTGCACGCTTGCCGCGTGCGTGTCCACGCCGCCGTCCGCGCCACCCGCCGCCACGGCGGCGCGCGCGCCGGTGCTGCTGGTGTCGATCGACGGCTTCCGCGCCGACTACCTGGACGCCGGCCTGGCGCCGAACCTGTCGCGCATCGCCAGCGAGGGCGTCCGCGCGCATTGGATGAATCCCTCCTACCCATCGCTCACCTTCCCCAACCACTACAGCATCGTCACCGGGCTGCGTCCCGACCACCACGGCATCGTCCACAACCGGATGCACGATGCGGCGCTCGGCGATTTCTCGCTGTCCGACCGCGAGGCCGTGGGCGACCGCCGCTGGTGGGGCGGCAAACCGATCTGGGTCACCGCGCAGGAGGCGGGGCTGCGCAGCGCGACGATGTTCTGGCCGGGCAGCGAGGCGGCGATCGGCGGCGTGCAGCCGACGCAGTGGCGGCCGTTCGACAAGGAGGTCGGCTCGGATGCGCGCGTGGACCAGGTGCTGGCATGGCTGGACGCGCCGCCGTCGACGCGGCCGGCGCTCGTCACGCTGTACTTCGACATCGTCGACACGGCCGGTCACCACGATGGCCCCGATTCGCCGCAGGCACGCGCGGCGCTTGCCGAGGTGGACGCGGCACTTGGGCGCCTGCGCGCCGGGCTGGTCGCGCGCGGGCTGCTCGACAGCGTGGACCTGGTGATCGTGTCCGACCACGGCATGGCGACGGTCCTGCCGGGGCACGTGGTGGCGCTGGAGGACATGGTGACGATGGCCGAGGCGAAGGTGGTGTCGGCCGGCCAGGTGGTCGGGATCGCGCCGAACCCCGGCTTCGAGGCGGCGGTGGAAGCGAAACTGCTCGGCGCGCATGAGCGCTACGACTGCTGGCGCAAGGGCGAGCTGCCGGCGCGCTGGCATTACGGCACGCATCCGCGCATCCCGCCGATCGTCTGCCAGATGCACGAGGGCTGGGACGCGCTGCCGCGCGAGTACATCGCCAGGCGACCGGACCATGCGCGCGGCTCGCACGGCTACGACCTGGCGCTGCCGTCGATGCGCGCGCTGTTCGTCGCACGCGGGCCGGCGTTCCGGCAGGGCGCGGAGATCCCCGCGTTCGACAACGTCGACGTGTATCCGCTGCTGGCGCGGCTGCTGGGGATTGCCCCGGCGCCGAACGACGGCAACATCGCGCCGCTGCTGCCGGCACTGCGCGAAGCCGCGCCGTAGATCGGGGCTACGTCCTCGACTGACCGGATATCCCCGGCAATCAAAGATCAAGCGCCATCGGGCGCGCGGGTCCGACCTGCGGACGTTGCGAGGTCCGTCGGCTTCATAGGTCGGGGTTGCATCCCCGACGCACCCCTGGTCCTGCAGTCAGGCGGTCGCGGCATCGATGTCCGAATCCGGCGAGTCCGTGCGCCGGTGCGGTGCTAGCCTGCAGCGCATGCCCTCGCCAGAATCCACCGCCCTGCCCCCTCGCCGCGTCTGCGAGCAGGCGCGGCTGAGCCGCGATCCGCGCTTCGACGGGCTGTTCTTCATCGCCGTGACCAGCACGCGCATCTACTGCCGGCCGGTGTGCCCGGTGCATCCGCCGAAACCTTCCAACATCACCTACTACCGCAACGCGGCCGCAGCCGAAGCGGCGGGATTCCGGCCTTGCCTGCGCTGCCGGCCGGAGCTGTCGCCATCCGACGGCGCGTGGCGGCGCGGTGACGCGGCGGTGTCGCGTGCGTTGAAGCTGATCGAGCAGGGTGCGCTGGCCGGGCAGCCGGTGTCGGCGCTCGCGCAACGCGTGAACCTCGGCGAGCGACAGCTGCGGCGGCTGTTCGTCGAGCGCCTCGGCGCGTCGCCGGTCGGCGTGCACGGCACGCGGCGCCTGCTGTTCGCCAAGCAGTTGCTGACCGAGACCGCGCTGCCGATCACCGATGTCGCGCTCGCCGCCGGCTTCGGCAGCCTGCGCAGGTTCAACGCCACGTTCAAGGACGCCTACCGGATAGCGCCGCGCGACCTGCGCCGCCGCCCGGCCGCGGCGAGCGACGCGCAGCACGCCGGTGCACTGACGCTGCGGCTGGGCTATCGCCCGCCTTACGACTTCGAGTCGATGCTGGGCTTCCTGCGCGGGCGCGCGCTGCCGGGCGTGGAGCACGTGGACGACCACGGCTACGCGCGGGTGGTTGCCGGCGACGGCCCCGGTACAGCGCCGGGCTGGCTGCGGGTGGGCCCGTGGCCCGGCAGCGAACATGCGCTGAAGCTGGAACTGCACGCACCGCTGGCACCGCGCCTGTTCGACATCGTCGGCCGGCTGCGGCGGATGTTCGACCTCGACGCCGATCCGCGCGCGATTGCGATGGCGCTGTCGGCCGATCCCCGGCTCAGGCCGCTGCTGCGCAAGCGCCCGGGACTGCGATTGCCCAGCGGCTGGGACGGGTTCGAGATCGCGGTGCGGGCGATCCTCGGCCAGCAGGTGAGCGTGGCCGCTGCGCGCACGTTCGCCGCGCGCATCGCGCAGCGCTTCGGCACGCCGCTGCCGGCCGAACACGCGGCGCACGGCCTGGCGCACCTGTTCCCGACGCCCGCGGCGCTGGCCGATGCGGACCTGGCCGACATCGGCATCACCCGCACGCGCGCCGAAACGGTACGCACGATCGCGCGTGCGCTGCTCGACGGGCGCGTGGATTTCCGCGTCGAGCGCACGCTCGACGATTTCGTCGCGCACTGGACCGCCCTGCCCGGCATCGGCCCGTGGACGGCGCACTACATCGCGCTGCGCGCGCTCGGGCATCCCGACGCGTTTCCCGCCGACGACCTGGTGCTGCAGAAGGCGGTGCCGCTGGACGGTTCGCGCATGACCGCGAAAGCGCTCACCCTGCGCGCCGAGGCATGGCGGCCGTGGCGCGGCTACGCGACGCTGCAGCTGTGGCGTGATGCGATGGCGGCCCCGGTCGCCGCCACGGCAAAGCGCACGCCGGTGTCGAAGCGCGGCGGCCCCGTGCCTGCGGCATCGCAGCGCCTGCCTGCGCGCTGCGATGGCTCCCTGCGACGCACCCGGACCGGAAGGACGAATCCGTGAACCTCGTTGCGAAGCAGGTCCCCAGTCCGGTCGGGCCGCTGCTGCTGGGCGCGGACGAGGACTCCCTGCGCCTGATCTGGTTCAGCACGCCGCGTCATCCGCTGCCGCGCAGCGTGGTGCTCGAACACGGCGACAACGCGGTGCTGCGCGAAACCAGCGCGCAGCTCGACGCCTATTTCAGCGGCGCGCTGCGGGCGTTCGACCTGCCGCTGCAGCCGGTCGGCACGCCGTTCCAGCGCGAGGTGTGGTCGACGCTCGCACGGATCCCCTACGGGCAGACCTGGAGCTATGGCGACATCGCGCGCCGCATCGGCAAGCCGCAGGCGGTGCGCGCGGTGGGCGCGGCGAACGGGCGCAACCCGATCCCGATCGTGCTGCCCTGCCACCGCGTGATCGGCGCCGACGGGTCGCTGACCGGCTTCGGCGGCGGGTTGCCGACCAAGCAGTTCCTGCTCACGCTGGAAGGCGCGTTGCCGGGCGGAGACTTGTTCGCATGAACCGGAGTTGCCACCGCCGCACGACAACATCACAACGGAGCGACCCATGACACTTTCACCCCACGCCCAGTTCGTCGCGCTCCACGACACCGACGTGCCACTGATGCTGCCCAACGCCTGGGATGCCGCCAGCGCGCGCCTGTGGCAGGAGGCCGGTGCGACGGCGATCGCCACCAGCAGCGCGGCGGTTGCCTGGGCACTGGGCCATGCGGACGGCGGTCGCCTGCCGCGCGAGGAACTGCTCGCTTCGCTGCGCGGCATCCTGCGCGTGGTGTCGGTGCCGGTCACCGTGGATGCCGAGGACGGCTATAGCGACGATCCGCGCGCGGTGGCGGGGTTGATGCGCGAAATCGTCGCCGCCGGCGCGATTGGCGTGAACCTCGAGGACGGTGGCGACCCGCCGACGCTGCTGGTCGACAAGATCCGTGCGATCCGCGAGACCGACGGCGCCGCGCCGCTGTTCGTCAACGCGCGCACCGACGTGTACCTGCGCGGGATGGCCAGCGGCGACGATGCGATTGCGACGACGGTCGAACGGCTCGTTGCCTATCGCGACGCCGGCGCCGATGGTGGCTTCGTGCCGGGGCTGGCCTCGGCGGAGGATGCGGCGAAGATCGTCGCCGCGGTGCCGGGCCTTGCGATCAACGTGATGGCGATGCCGGGGCTGGCCCCGGTGGACGCGCTGGCGCAGGCAGGCGTGAGGCGGATCAGCGCGGGCCCCGCGTTTTTCAAGCATGCCTACGGCACCGCGGAAGCCTCGGTGAGGGCGTGGCTTGGCGGCGATTTCGCGCCGGCATCGGCCAATGCGCTCGACTATGCGCGTTTGAACGCGCTGTTCCCGTAGGCCGGGCGAACGCAGCGCCGGGAACGGTTCGCAAACCCGCATGAGCGCCCCATGGGCGCGATGCCGTGAGCACGTGCGCGGAGATCGATCGCGCCCATGGGGCGCTCCTGCGCAGATGATGCCGGTTACAGGAGCGCGTCGATGGCCCTGGCGTAGCGCAACGCAATGGCGTCGCGGTCGCGGTGGTGGCCGTCGATGACCACGCGCTCGCCGCTCACCACCACTTCTCGCACCATGTTGCGGTTGCCGCTGAAGATCCAGCGGTCGGCGACGTCGTCATCCGTGGCGCCGGCGAGGATGGGCGCGGCGGCGTCCAGCACGATGTGGTCACCGTCCGCATCGAATCCGGTCGATCGCGCGCCGCTTGCCGCCACGTCGTGCAGCAGCGTTTCGCCGACGCTGGTCGAACCGGCGCGCACGGCGATGTTGCGGTGATGGGTGGCCAGGCGCTGGCCGTATTCCAGCCAGCGCAACTCCTCGACCGGCGACACCGAGATGTGCGAATCCGAGCCGATGCCCCAGGCGCCGCCGGCATCGAGGTAGGCGCGCAGCGGGAACAGGCCGTCGCCGAGGTTGGCCTCGGTGGTCGGGCAGATCGCCACGGTGGCGCCGCTGGCGGCGATGCCGCGGGTTTCTTCGGGCGTCAGGTGGGTGGCGTGCACCAGCGTCCAGCGCGCGTCGACGTCGGTGCTGGCCAGCAGCCATTCCACCGGTCGCGCGCCGCGGATCGCGAGGCAGTCCTGCACTTCGCCCAGCTGCTCCGCAATGTGCACGTGCAGGCGCGCATCGCCGGGCAGCGCCGCGATGACCTCGCGCATGGCATCGGCCGGCACCGCGCGCAGGCTGTGCAGCGCGCAGCCGACGCGCAGGCTGTCGTCCTGCCCCGCGTGCAGCGATTCGAACAGGCGCAGGTAGGCGTCGACGTCGTGGCCGAAGCGCTTCTGCCGCTCGCCGAGCGCGCGACCGTCGAAGCCGCCGGTCATGTACAGCACCGGCAGCAGGGTCAGGCGGATGCCGGCGTCGCGCGCGGCGGCGACCAACGCCCGCGACATCGCCGCCGGGTCGGCATAGGGCCGGCCGTCGGGCGCGTGATGCAGGTAGTGGAACTCGCACACGCTGGTGTAGCCGGCTTCAAGCATCTCGGCATAGAGCTGGGCGGCCACCGCGCGCAGGGTGTCGGGATCGAAGCGCGCGGCGAAGCGGTACATGGTCTCGCGCCAGGTCCAGAACGAATCCTCCGGATTGGTCTGGCGCTCGGCCATGCCGGCCATGGCCCGCTGGAAGGCATGCGAATGCAGGTTGGCGATGCCGCGGGCGCGCCAGCCCTCGGGAGTGCGCTGGATCCGGGAGGTGGAGGTCGACATGCGGCCATTCTCGCGCGCCCACGGGCGAAACGCGACGGCTACAATCGGCGCATGGACAAGCCAGGGCATGCGGCCGGGAACGGCCTGATCACCGGCGCGACGCTGGTCACGCTCGACGGCGATGCCGGCTACGGCCTGGTCGAGCACGGCGCGCTTGCCTGGCGCGACGGCATCATCCGCTTCGCCGGCCCGTGCGCGCAGCTGCCGGCCGAATTTTCCGGCGATGCCGTGGATGCCGGCGGCGCCTGCATCACTCCGGGCCTGGTCGACTGCCACACCCACGCCGTTTTCGCCGGCGATCGCGCCGGCGAGTTCGAGCAGCGCCTGCAGGGCGCGTATTACGAGCAGATCGCGCGCGCCGGCGGCGGCATCGTGTCCACGGTGCGCCACACCCGCGCCGCCAGCGAGGACGACCTGCTGGCGCAATCGCTGCAGCGCGCGCGCGCGCTGCTCGCCGACGGCGTGACCACGCTGGAGATCAAGTCCGGCTACGGCCTGGACTTCCACAACGAACGCAAGATGCTGCGCGTCGCGCGCCGGATCGGCGACGAACTCGGCATCCAGGTGCGCACCACTTTCCTCGGCGCCCACGCACTGCCGCCGGAGTTCGCCGGCGATCCCGATGGCTACATCGATGCGGTCGTGGAATGGCTGCCGCGGCTGCATGCCGAAGGGCTGGTGGACGCGGTGGATGCGTTCTGCGAGCGCATCGCCTTCACGCCCGGGCAGACGCGACGGGTGTTCGAGGCGGCGCGCGCGCTGGGGCTTCCAGTCAAGCTGCATGCGGACCAGCTCAGCGACAGCCACGGCGCGGCGCTGGTGGCGGAATTCGGCGGCCTGTCGGCCGACCACGTCGAACACACGTCGGTGGCGGGAGTCGCGGCGATGGCAGCGGCCGGCACGGTCGCGGTGCTGCTGCCGGGCGCGTTCCACGTGCTGCGCGAGACACACCTGCCGCCGCTGGGCGAGTTCCGTGCGCGGCACGTGCCGATGGCGGTCGCCACCGACTGCAATCCCGGCACGTCGCCGCTGCTGTCGCTGCGCCAGGCGATGCAGCTGGCCTGCACCCATTTCCGGCTCACGCCCGAGGAAGCGCTGCGCGGCGCGACGGCCAACGGCGCGCGCGCGCTCGGACTCGGCGATCGCGGCGCGCTGCGTGCCGGCATGCGCGCGGATTTCGTGCATTGGCGCGTTCGCCAGCCAGCGGAGCTTTGTTACTGGCTGGGTGGATCGCTGGCTGCGGCGGTGTACGCTGGCGGCCGACGGATTGCCTGACCCCTGCAGGAGCGGCTTGGGCCGCGAGCTCCGGTTTCTCCTGCAGACTGTTTGAAGGATCGCGGCTGGAGCTGCGCCTGCTTCAAAAACTCGCGGCCCAAGCCGCTCCTGCAAATTCCCTGCCCGTGCCGGAGACCTCCATGCATCGCACCCTGTCTGTCCTGCTGCTCGCCATCGTTCCCACGTTCGCATCCGCGCAGGCCACCGACGCCGCGCGCGCGCTGGCGCAGGACGCGGTCATCGTCGACACACACATCGATGCACCCGGCATGCTGATGGACGGCTGGATGGATCTGGGCAAGGAGGCAAAGGGTCGCGAGTTCGATTATCCGAAGGCGCGCGCCGGCGGCCTGGATGTCGCCTTCATGTCGATCTACACCTCGCCGAAGCAGGACGACGATGGCACCGCATGGCAGGTCGCCAACGAAATGATCGATGCGGTCGAGGCGCTGGCCCAGCGCCACCCGGACAAGTTCGCGCTGCTGCGCTCGCCGAAGAACGTCGACACCCTGCGCCAGGGCAATCGCGTGCTGCTGCCGCTGGGCATGGAGAACGGCGCGCCGATCGGCGACGACATCAAGAACGTGCAGTTTTTCTTCGACCGCGGCGTGCGCTACATCACCCTCGCCCACAGCGCGGCCAACCGCATCGCCGATTCGTCGTACGCGATCGAGCGCAAGTGGCACGGCCTGAGCCCGTTCGGCAGGCAGGTGGTGGCCGAGATGAACCGGCTGGGGATCATGGTCGACGTCTCGCACATCTCGGACGAATCGGCGCGCGAGGCGATCGCGCTCAGCACGGTGCCGGTGATTGCCAGCCACTCAGCGTTCCGCCATTTCACCCCGGACTTCGAGCGCAACATCAGCGACGAACTGGCCGTGGCGATCGCCGACAAGGGCGGCGTGGTGCAGATCCCGTTCGGTACCGCGTTCGTCGACCCGAAGGGCGCGGCCGACACACAGGCGCACTTCCGCGCGATCAATGATTTCAACCAGCGCAACGCGAAGCTCAAGGCCGCCGGCCAGCCGCTGGAAAGCGAGGAGGCCTTCGACAAGGCTTGGGCCGCCGCCCATCCGGCGCCGGTCACGCAGATCGACGCGGTGCTCGACCAGGTCGACTACGCGGTGAAGCTGATCGGCGTCGACCACGTCGGCATCGGCTCGGACTTCGACGGCGTCGGCGGCGAGTTGCCGCAGGGCCTGCTGACCGCGGCCGACTACCCGAACCTGGTCGCCGGCCTGCAGGCGCGCGAGTACAAGGACGACGACATCCGCAAGATCCTCGGCGGCAACCTGCTGCGCGCGTGGGCGGCGATCGAGGCCGGCGCGGAGCACGTCACGGCCCGCTGATTCCTTCTAGCCTCCACGGAAACAGCCTCCCGCGCCCGAAGGCCGCGCATGAGAAAGCCCCGCTTCCGGCGGGGCTTTCCATCACACCGGCGCCGGGCCGGTGCCTACTCCTTGACGACGGTCTTCTTCGCCACGACCTTCTTCGCCGGTGCCTTGGTCGCGGTCTTCGCCGCGGCCTTCTTCGCCACCGGTGCCGAAGCCGCGCCCGCGGCCTTCTTGGTCACCTGCGAACGGGCGTTGCCGTAGCTGGAGTTGTAGCGCTTGCCCTTGGCGGTCTTGCGGTCGCCCTTGCCCATCTCGTGCTCCTGGATTCGTGATCTTTCGGAATGTCGATCGCGCCGCGCGCGAGGGCGGCGATTCTACCACGCGCGGTGGCGCAGCCTGCGGCCTGATCCGTCTGGAGGAAAGCCTCCCGGCCAGGGGACGCCCCGAAGGGGCGGGGCGTGGAAGCACGAAGCGGGACCCGAAACATGCGAAGCGCATTTCAGGATTGGACCACTGCGGAGCACTGGTTCAATGCGCGCAGCTGGCGTCGTGCACGTGCCGCAGGTTGAGCAGGTGGGCGATGCCGATCAGGGTGCCGCCCAGGGTCATCACCGCCGCGTGCAGCGCCAGCGAACCGTGGTGCCAGGGCCCGTAGAGCAATCCGGTCCACAGCAGGACCAGCCCGGCCAGCAGCACGCCCAGCGCGCGGATCCGCCGGTGGCGACGATAGCCGTAGACCAGGCTGAAGATACCCACCGACGTGGCGAACATGACGAACGCCATTTCGAAACCGTCGCCCAGCCACGCCGAGAGCCCCAGCGAGGGGATCGCCGCCAGCAGCAGCGGCAGTAGTGCGCAGTGGATGGCGCAGACGAGCGACCCGGTGGCACCGAAGCGGTCGAGGAAGGCGTGGAGGCTGGGATTCATGGGCGGGGAATCATGACTTGCGGCAGGGCGGTTGTCTCGAATTGATATGTTATAACATATTTCCTCGTATCTCCCTGCCCGATTCTCCAATGCCCTTTACCCTCCACCTGCCGGCACCCACTCTCGCCCTCGCCCTCTCCGCGGCGCTGTTTCCAGCCGCCACGCTCGCCGCGCCGGTCGATGCCGGCTCGCCAGCCGCCGCCACGGCGGCCGCAATCCCGGCCGCGGCCGGCGATTCCGCCGACGGCGGCACCCCGCCGCCCAGCGACTCCCGCCACGCCGAAGCTGCCGGCGCGGGACGCCACGTCAAGGACCTCGATTCGGTCGTGGTCACCGCCAGCCCGCTGCGCGACACCGCCGCGGAGCTGAGCAAGCCGACCGACGTGCTGGCCGGCGAACGCCTCGACGAGAACCGCGCCTCGAGTCTGGGCGAGACGATTTCCAGCATCCCCGGCGTGCAGAGCTCCAACTTCGGCCCGGGCGTGGGTCGGCCGATCCTGCGCGGCCTCGATGGTCCGCGCGTGGAGGTGCTCAGTGGCGGCATGTCGTCGGCGGACGCGTCGACCGTCAGCCAGGACCACTCACCGGCGATCGAACCCTTCCTCGCCGACCAGATCGAAGTGCTCAAGGGCCCGTCCACCCTGCTCTACGGCACCGGCGCGATCGGCGGCGTGGTCAACGTGGTCGACGGCCGCATCCCGGAACATGCGATCGATGGCGGCTTCAGCGGCCGCGCCGAGATGCGCTTCTCCGGCGGAGACCAGGACGGCACCACCGGCATGGTGCGCGTCGACGGCGGCAACGAGCGCTTCGCGCTGCACGCCGATGCGGTGTATCGCAACGCCAGGGACTACGACACGCCGGAAGGCCGGCAGGCGAACTCCTTCATCGACACCCGGTCCGGCGCGATCGGCGGCTCGCTGCTCGGCGACTGGGGCTTCGTCGGCGTCTCCGCGTCGCGCTTCGAGGACGACTACGGCAACCCCGGCGAAGCCGGTGACCTCGCCAACGGCGAGCGCGGCGTGTACCTGCAGCTGCGCCAAGACCGTTACGAACTCAAGGGCGGCCTCACGGACCTTTGGGGCGCCGGCAGCGGCCTGCGCTACAGCGTCGGCCACACCGATTACCGGCACGTCGAGTTCGAAGGCGACGCCCCCGGCACCGTCTTCGACAAGACCGCCAGCGAAGGCCGCGTCGAGGCGTCGTACGACGCCGGCAACGGCTGGAAGGGTGCGGTCGGCGTGCAAGGCAGCGACAGTACCTTCGCCGCGGTCGGCGAAGAGGCTTTCGTGCCGAAGACCGCGACGCGCGAACTCGGCGTGTTCGGCGTCGCGCGCAGGTCGTGGGAGGAATTCCAGCTCGACCTCGGCGCGCGCATCGACCAGGTGGAATCCGATCCGGAAGACTTGGAAAGCCGGGATTTCAAGCCGATGAGCCTGTCGATTGCAGGTGGCTGGAAGATCAACGCGCGCTGGCGCCTGACCGCCAGCTTCGACCACTCCGAGCGTGCGCCGGCCGAGGAGGAGCTGTTCGCCAACGGCCCCCACCTTGCCACCCTTGCCTACGAAATCGGCAACACCGGTCTCGACAAGGAGGCTGCCAACCAGTTCGAGGCCGGCGTGCAGTACCGCTCCGGTTTCGTCGACGCGAAGGTGTCGGCCTATTACAACCGCTTCAGGAATTTCATCCATCTCGTCGACACCGGCGAGCAGTGGCATTTCGACGAACAGGACGAGCCGCTGCCGATCCGGGAGTGGTCGCAGCGTGATGCGACGTTCCGCGGCCTCGAGGGCGAAGCGACCTTCCACCTCGCCGACGGCGACCGCGGGCGCTGGGACCTGCGCGTGTTCGGCGACACCGTGCGCGCGTCACTGGCCGACGGCGGTGGCAACGTGCCGCGCATTGCCCCCTCCCGGCTCGGCGCGCAGCTGCGCTGGGAAAGCAGCGGCTGGCGTGCGTCGCTGGGCGCCACCCGCTACGCGAAGCAGGACAAGGTGGCGGCCAACGAGACGGCGACGGCCGGTTACACGCTGGTCGATGCACACGCTGCCTACCACTTCGACAGCGGGCGTTTTGGCTGGGAACTGTTCGTCGACGGCAGCAACCTCGGCGACCAGGTCGCGCGCGTGCATACCTCGTTCCTGAAGGACGTCGTGGCGCTGCCGGGCCGCAGCTTCAACGCGGGCGTGCGGGTGTTCTTCTGACCCGCATGCGTCAGCGCAGTGCGCGCCGCATGCAGCGCGCACCGGCGCCATAGCAGTCCAAGGCGCGGGTACTCGAAACCGGCAGCGCGCAGTAAGCCAGCCGCGACCAGTACGCCTCCGCACCCGGCACCGCGACCAGTTCGCTGTGCGACAGCCCCGCGGCGCGCCCGGCCGCCTCGGCTGCTTCGACCAGGCGCCGGCCAAGCCCGCGGCCGCGGGTCGCCGCAGCGACCGACAGGTCGTGGATGTACAGCACCCGCTCGCCTTCGCCCGACGGCGGCGACAGCACGGTATCCACGGGCGGGGGCGAACCGGCATGCCAGGGATGCGCCAGCACATAGCCCTGCAACGCGTCGTCCGAGAACGCGCCCAGGCAAGTCGCTGCGCCGATCGACATGCGGCTGGCGAACGCGGCCGCGCCATCGCGCAGAGACTGCACGTAGCTCAGGTCCTGCAACGCAAGCGCGGCGTCGAGGTCGCTCGCAGCAAGCGGGCGGATGAGCCAGCCGTGCACGCCAGCCACGGACGCGGCACCCGTCACGCGGACGCCGCGGCGGCGCAGCGCGCGCAGAGGCCGTGCACTTCCAGCGTCTGCGCCTGCGGCTGGAAGCCGAGCGACTTCGCGCGCTGCTCGAGCTGCGCGACAACGTCGAGGTCCTCGAGTTCGACCGCCGAATGGCAGCAGTCGCAGATCAGGAACGGCACCGAATGCTGCGCGGTGCTCGGATGGTGGCAGGCGACGAAGGCGTTGACCGATTCGAGCTTGTGGATGAAGCCGTTGGCGAGCAGGAAATCGAGCGCGCGATAGACCGTCGGCGGCGCGGCGGCACCCGCGTTTTCGCCATCGATGCTGTTGCCTGCACGGATCAGTTCCAGCAGGTCGTAGGCCTTGATCGGCTGGCCCGCATCAGCGACCAGGCCGAGCACGCGCGCACGGATCGGCGTCAGCCGCAGGCCGCGTTCGTGGCAGGCACGCTCGACCGCCGCGACGAAGCCTTCGGCGTCGTGGACATGATGCTTGGGATCGGTGCAGGCGTGCCTGGGCATGACCAGATGATGATGGCGTTGATCGGGGGACTCAAGCCCGCAGCCCTGCAGGAGCGGCGTTCCTTGCAGGAGCGGCGCATGGCTGCGAGCTTTTCCATGTCCGTCGAAAAGCTCGCGGCCATGGGCCGCTCCTGCGAAGGCTGAAGCCGAGCGCCTAGCCGGCTTCTGCAGGAATCTTCGCGATTGCAGCGTCGATGCGCACCAGCGCTTCGTCGCGGCCGGCCAGGTAAATCGTGTGCGCGATGTCCGGACTGACCTGTGTGCCGGTGATCGC
This sequence comes from Luteimonas mephitis DSM 12574, assembly GCF_000422305.1. Taxonomy (GTDB): domain Bacteria; phylum Pseudomonadota; class Gammaproteobacteria; order Xanthomonadales; family Xanthomonadaceae; genus Luteimonas; species Luteimonas mephitis. The sequence goes on from NZ_KE383817.1 coordinate 378,953, forward strand.
CACGCGCAGCGGCTGCGCGACCTTGCCCATGCCCAGGCCCGACGCTTCGACCGTTGCGTGGAAGGCGCCGTCGATGCCTTCGACCGTCCATGCCTGCAGCGCGCCCAGGCGCTCGCGCATGTCGCGCAGCGGTGCGGCAGCCTCGGGCTTGAGATGCTTGGCCACGGCCTTCTCGTCGTAGTGTTCCAGCGGCCGGTACCAGACCACCGCGCGCTCGGCCATGTCCTTGAGCGTCTGCACGCGGTCGCGCAGTGCGACCACGACGTCGGCGGGCGCGGGACCATTGGACAGATCGCAGCCGGCCTGCTGCAGGTGCCACTCGAGGTGCTTCGCCACCGCCGCCGGATCGTCGCTCTTGAGGTACTGCTGGTTGAGCCAGCCGAGCTTGGCCGGATCCAGCCGCGAGGCCTTGGCGTTGACGTCGCGCAGGTCGAACAGCGACTGCATTTCGGTGATCGAGAAGATCTCCTGGTCGCCATGCGACCAGCCCAGCCGCACCAGGTAGTTGAGCAGCGCGTGCGGCAGGTAACCGGCGTCGCGGTACTGCATCACGTCGGCCGCGCCGGTGCGCTTGGACAGCTTGGCGCCGTGCTCGTCGAGGATCATCGGCAGGTGCGCGAACTGGGGCACCTGCGCGCCAAGCGCGCGGTAGATGTTGATCTGGCGCGGGGTGTTGTTGACGTGGTCGTCGCCGCGCACCACGTCGGTGATCTGCATGTCGAGGTCGTCGACGACCACGGCGAAGTTGTAGGTCGGATAGCCGTCGGGACGGAAGATCACCAGGTCGTCGAGTTCGGCGTTGGCGATCTCGATCCGGCCCTTGACCTTGTCGTCCCAGGCAACGACGCCGTCGAGCGGGTTCTTCAGGCGGATCACGCGGTTGGGATCATCGCGGCGCGGCGCGCCCTGCTCGCGATAGGCACCGTTGTAGCGCGGCTTGTCGCCCTTCGCCATCGCCGCCTCGCGCATCGCGTCGAGCTCTTCCTTCGACTCGTAGGCGTAATACGCGTGGCCGGAGGCGACCAGCTGCTCGGCGACCTCGCGGTAGCGATCGACGCGCTGCGTCTGGTAGACCGGGCCTTCGTCGTAATCCAGCCCGAGCCAGTCCATCGCTTCGAGGATCGCGTCGATGGCTTCCTGCGTGCTGCGCTCGCGGTCGGTGTCCTCGATCCGCAGGATGAACTGCCCGCCGCGGCGGCGCGCCTCAAGCCAGCAGTACAGCGCGGTGCGCGCGCCGCCGATATGCAGGTAGCCGGTGGGACTGGGGGCGAAGCGGGTGCGGCAGGCCATGTCGGGTCGCTGTTGGCGGAAACCCGTGATTTTAGCGCGGCCGGCCGCCCGGACCAGTCCGCGCCATGGATTCCGCGCCGTGACCTCCGCGGGTTAACTCCGCGATTTGCGCCCCGCATGCCCGTCCGCGTGCCGGCACGTGAATTCGGGCAGCAGCGGCGCCACGCTGCCGCACCGCTCCCTGGCTTCGGCGTCGCCCTCGCCGGTCACCGCCAGGAATCCCCAGTCGGACAGGCAGAAACCCCTGGCGAGCCGCGTCCGGATCCGCCGGAACGGACTGGACCACTGCAGCGCCAGCGTGGGCGGCTCGTTGCCGGTGGACTGCTGGTTGCCGATGGACTGCGGGTTGCCGATCGATTGCTGGATGTACATGTGCGCCTCCGATGGGTGGACGGGGCATTCGCATGCCTCGTTACCAATGACTGCGCAGATGCGCGACGGATTTGATCATCGCGGCGGTTTGACCGGTTCTGCCCGATCCGGGCGTTGGCTCCGGTTGCCCCCGGGTTGCGTTGCGCCGCGTGGCGCTCACGCGCTCCCGCGCTCACCTACTCCCCCCTTCCCGACGACCCGGAGTCCCGATGGACGACCGATACCTGCGCGCCAAGACCATCGCCATGGAAGCGCTGGACATCGCGCCGGATGCACGGGAAGCCTGGCTGGCACGACGCTGCGCAGACGATGCCGGCCTGCGTGCCGAGGTGGACTGGCTGGTCACCGCCGCGCACACCGGCCCGGACAATCCGCTGGCGCCGGGCTGGCCGCCGGCCGGCATCGAACCGCTGCGCGAGGGTGCGCGCGTGGACGCCGCGCAGCCGGGCCAGTACCGCATCCTGCGCCTGCTGGGCGAAGGCGGCATGGGCGTGGTCTACCTGGCCGAACGCGACGATGGCGATGCCCACCAGCTGGTCGCGCTCAAGCTGCTTGCAAGCGCCGGCCCGCACGGCGCGCGGCTCGCGCAGCGCATGTCCGAGGAGCGTCGCATCCTCGCCTCGCTGCGGCATCCCAACATCGCCCACCTGCTCGACGGCGGCAGCACCGGCAACGGGCAGCCTTTCATCGCGCTGGAGTACGTCGAGGGCGAGCGCATCGACCGCTGGTGCCAGGCACGCGGGCTGCCACTGCGCGAGCGCGTGGCGCTGTTCCTCAAAGTCTGCGCCGCGGTCGAGCACGCGCACCAGCGGCTGGTGATCCACCGCGACCTGAAGCCGGCCAACATCCTGGTCACGGACGCGGGCGAACCGAAGCTGCTGGATTTCGGCATCGCCCGGCTGATCGAGGAGCACGCGCCGGCCGAACCCACCGGCACCGCGCAGCGCGCCCTGACCCTCGCCTATGCCAGCCCCGAGCACGTGGCCGGCAAGCCGTTGAGCACCGCCACCGACGTCTGGTCGCTGGGCATCGTGCTGTACGAGCTGCTGACCGGAACGCGGCCGCACCAGGCGGTGGAATCGGGGCACCTGCTGCCCGACGCCATCGTTTCCGGCGAGATCCGCCCGCCCAGCAGCGCGCCACGCACCGGCGTTCCCGAAACCGACCGCGCGGCGAGCGCGGTCGGCCAGGCGGTGGGCCGGATCCCCGCCGACATCGACGCGATCGTGCTCAAGGCGCTGCGGCACGCGCCCGAACAGCGCTATCCCTCGGTGGCCGCGCTGTCGGACGACCTGCGCCGTTTCCTCGAGTCGCGACCGGTGTCGGCGCGACGCGGGCATGCGATGTACCGGCTGCGGCGCTTCGCCTGGCGGCATCGCTGGCAGGTGGCCGCGGCGTCGGTGCTGCTGGTGCTGGCCAGCGGCTTCCTGTTCGAGCGCGAGCGCCAGCTGCAGCAGGTGATCGCCGAGCGCGGCAAGGCGCAGGCCCTGGCCGGCTTCATGACCGAACTGTTCGCCAACGCCGATCCGTCGCGGTCGCGCGGCGAGCAGATCACCGTGCGCGAAGTACTGGATCGCGGCGCCAAGGACCTGCGCCGCCGCACCGACCTGCCCGCGGACACCCGCGCCGACCTGCTCCTGGCCATGGCTGACGCCAACCAGGGCCTGGCGCTGGAATCGGCTGCCGAACCACTGTTCCGCGAGGCGCTGGAACTCAAGCGCCGGACCGGCCGCCCACCGCTCGAACTGGCGCGGGTGCAGATGAAGCTCGCGCACGCGTACGCCCAGCAGGGACGCAATGCCGATGCCATCGCGATCCATCGCCAGGCGCAGGCGCTGCTGTCGCCGGACCAGCCCGAGGAGCGCATCGAACGCCTCCGCCACCGGGTGGCGGAACTGCGCAACGAGGGCCTGGCGGGCACCCGCCCCGCCGCCGACATGGCCGCCGACCTGGAACGTGTCCTGGTCCAGCTCGGCCGTCCGGACGGAAAGGACCTGGCGCTCATCCGCGCGGACGCGCTCTCGGCGCTGGCCGATGCGCGCCAGCAGCTCGGCGACTTCGATCGCTCGCTCCGCGCCCACCAGGAATCCGTCGCCCTGCGGGAACGCTACTCCGCGGACGATCCGGGAGAGCTGCTGACGGCACGCATCAACTACGCCACGCTGATGCTCGACGTCGACGTCGACCGCGGCATCCGCATGCTGGAAGAGGCCGACAGGGACTACGTGAAACTGATCGGCGAGAACACGCTGGCGCGCGCGGTCAACCTCAACCAGCTTTCCGTCGGCTATTCCCGTGCCGGCCGCCACAAGGAAGCCCTGGGGGCGAGCGGACGCGCCGTGGCCGTGGCGCGCAACACCACCAGCGCCGACAACCGCCTCTACCTCCAGCTCGCGGTCGGCCATGCGATCAGCCTGCGCACGGCGGGCCGCATGCAGGAGTCGGAGGCGCTGCTTCGCGAAGTGCTCCCGGGCCTGCGCAAGCGTTCGGCCCCGGGGGTGGATGCGGTCAACCTGGCGTACGCGCTGTCTGCACTGTCGCGCCTGGTGCTGGACGAACACCACGACACGGCGCAGGCGCTGGCGCTCGCCCGCGAAGCCGAGGACGTGCTGCAGCCATACGCCGCCGATTACCTGGTGGTCTACGACGGCATGATCGATCCGCTGGCGCGTTCGCTCGCCATGCAGGGCAACCACCGCGAGGCCGAGGCTGCGGCGGCACGCTATGCGTCGTTGCTGGATGCACACGGCGAACCGCCGCAATCGCGCTGGCGCGAGAGTCTCGCCGTGCTCCGCAAGGCGATCGCCCAATGAACCCGGCGCCTGGCGACGGTGACGTGACGCGACTGCTGCACGCCGCCGCCGACGGCGAACCCGCGGCGATGGACCAGGTGGTGCAGGACCTCTACCAGGCCCTGCACCACCTGGCCGCCGCGCAGCTGGGTCGCGAACGCAACGATCCGATGCTCAGCGCCACCGTGCTGATCAACGAAGCCTGGCTGAAGCTGTTCGCAGGCGAGGCGCTGCCGCCGCTGGAGAATCGCGGCCACCTGCTGGGGCTGGCTGCCCACGCGATGCGCCAGGTACTGATCGACCACGCGCGCAGGCGCATGTCCGCCAAGCGCCCGCAGGACCAGGACCGCATGCAGCTGACCGAAGTAGCCGACAGCCTGGGCGCGGAGGTCGAACCCGACCTGCTGGAAGGCGCACTCGACCGTCTCGCCGCGCTGGACCCGCGCCAGGCGCGGATCGTGGACATGCGCTTCTTCGCCGGGCTGACCGGAGAACAGATCGCCGCCGCGACCGGGCTGTCCACGGCCACAGTGCAGCGCGAATGGCGGATGGCCCGGGCCTGGCTGCGGCGCGAGCTTGCCGTGGACTGAGCCGCGGCACCCTACAATCGCCGCATGGCCAGCCTCTTCGTTTCCGACCTGCACCTGGATCCGGCGCGACCGGAAATCACCCGCCTGTTCGGCGATTTCATCGAGGGCGAAGCACGCGGCGCCGATGCGCTGTACATCCTCGGCGACCTGTTCGAGGCCTGGGTGGGCGACGACGATCCGTCGGACACCGGCGCTTTCGTGGCCGAAAAGATCAGGGCGCTGGCCGACAGCGGCGTGCCTGTTTCCTTCATGCACGGCAACCGCGATTTCCTGCTTGGCGACGATTACGCACGGCGCGCCGGGATGAAGCTGCTCACCGATCCGACACGCATCGACCTGCATGGCAAGCCGGTGCTGCTGATGCACGGCGACACGCTGTGCACCGACGACGTGGCCTACCAGCAGTTCCGCGCGCAGACGCGGGACCCGGCGTGGCAGGCAGGGTTCCTGTCGCAGCCGCTGGCCGCGCGCCTGGCGTTCGCGCAGCAGGCACGCGCCGCCAGCCAGGCGCGGCAGGGCGAACTGCGCCACGCCGGGACGATGGAAACGATCACCGACGTGTCGCCGGCGGCAGTGGCCGCGGCGTTCGAGGAACACGGCGTAGACACGATCATCCACGGGCACACGCACCGGCCGGCGGTGCACGATGCCGGCGGCCGGCGACGGATCGTGCTCGGCGACTGGTACGAGCAAGGCTCGGTGCTGCGCGTGGACGGATCCGGCTACCGCCTGTCCGCGCTGTAGACAACGCAGCCGCCGCACGCGGCCGGATCTGGATCCAGATGCCGCCGCGTGTGAACCGCGCGGCGTCCTGCCAGCGACGGAACTGCTCAGCTGCCGGCGGCGCAGCCGGTCATGCGCTCGTCGCCGTAGCGCCAGGTGGCGCTGAAGTCGAACCGTTTGCCGGACATCGAATCCTCGCAGGCCTCGGCCCGGATCTCGAGGGTGAAGGGCAAGGCACCATCGCTGCCCGAAAACGAGACCACGCCGTCGCGGTCTTCTCGGCGGGCCTGCAGCGTCTTGCCGTCGTCCATCTCGGGAGTAACGTAATGCAGGGTGTCGTCCTCGACGTCGATCGCCCAGAACGGCTCGTTGCCGCGTGCCCTGAACTCCTGCATCACCGCCAGGCCAGCTGCCGCGCTGGCGGGGGTCGCTGGCGTGTCGGCAGGGTGCTGGGTGCCGCAGGCAGTCATTCCCGCGAACAGCGACAGCATCAACAACGGCAGTGCCTGCTTCACGTCATGTTTCCTGTCGATGCGTTCTCCGGGATGCGCACGCTAGCCGGGCCGATGCCAAGCCCGGGTGATGACGCCGTTCGAGGCAGCCGGCCGATGCGCCCTTCCACGCAAGCGCAGGCCTGCACGCGCCGTTGATGCGCGACGCCGGCCGCCACTCGGGGAGCGCGCCCACATGAAGGCGAGTGGCGTTTTCGGACGACGGGCCGGATCATCGCCCTGCCCCGGCATGCCGCTCGCGGGGCCGCACGCATGACCGCTCGGACGCGCGCGCTCAGGGCACCGTGATGCGTCCGCAGCCCGTCTGGATCTGCCGGCCGAGCTGGAACTCCGCCTGGTAGGCGTAGGTTTCGTCGGACATGCCGTCGCTGCACGCGCCGGGCGTGACCTCCACGCTGAACGCGGTGATGCCGTCCTCGCCCGTGTAGCGCACGCCACCGTCGGCCAGCAGTTCGCGCTCGACCTGGAAGTGTTCGCCAGGATCATTGTCCGGCGTGGTGTAGTGCATCTCGGTTCCGGAAATGTCGATGCTCCAGAACGGCTCGGTCCCGAGCAGGCGGATTCGCCGCGCACGCTGGATCGCGTTCGAACCCGCTGCGGCCACAGGCGCTCCGGCGTTCGCGTCTTCCGGCATAGAAGCGGCCGCATCCGCGGCGCTCGCGTCCACCGCGGCAGACGCCGCGCCCGGCACCGGTTCGGCGTCGGCGTGGGCAGCTGCCGGCTCGGCGGCAGTGTCCGCGATGGCAGGCGTGGACTGGTGCGAAGCGGACGTCGCGTCCTGCGGCTGGCAGGCGGCCATGCCAGCGGCGATCAGGAGGGCAGCAAGAGCATTCGGGTGCATGTCATGACCTGTCGGGAAGCGGAAGGGACAGGGTGCCTGTCCGCGCCTGAAGATACGGCAAGTTCAAGCCAGCGAGGCCAGGAGGCTCTCGAGCTCCTCCGGATCGAAGCCCGCGGCGGTCCTTGCCTCGACGTTGAGCGGGCCATGCAGGAGGCCGCCGGCATGGGTGTGCAGCAGTTCGATGAAACGATTGCGCGGATCGACCCCGGCGCGCTCGCAGTGCCAGCGATACCAGCGCGAACCCGCTGCCACGTGCGCCACTTCCTCGCGCAGGATCGTTTCGAGAATCGCCACGGTGGCGTCGTCGCCGAGCGCCTGCAGCCTGGTGATCATTCCAGGCGTGACGTCGAGCCCGCGCGCTTCGAGTACGCGCGGGACCAGTGCCATCCGCGCCAGGCCATCGTGCGCGGTTTTCACGGCCATTTCCCACAGTCCGTTGTGCGCGTCGAAGTCGCCGTAATCCTTGCCGAAATCGTGCAGCCGCGCGCGCAGCGCGGTGAAGTGGCGAGCCTCGTCATTGGCCACCGCCACCCAGTCGACGTAGTACGCGGCAGGCATTGTGCGGAAGCGATAGACCGCATCCCACGCCAGGTCGATGGCATTGAACTCGATGTGCGCGACGGCGTGCAGGAACGCCGTTCGCCCTTCATCGCTGCCCAATCCACGCCGCGGCAGTTCGCGCGGATGCACCAGGCGCGGCCGCGCCGGGCGGCCGGGCATGCCGATTGGCTCGGGCGGCGGCGCGTCTTCGTCGATGGCCAGTTCGCCGCGGGCAAACGCCTCGGCAGCGGCGAAGGTGGCCGCGACCTTGTCATCGGGCGATGCGGCGTCGAGGCAGGCGCGGGCAGCGATGAACAGCGAGCCGGTCACGCTGTCGCCCCTGTAGGAGCGGCTTCAGCCGCGAGCTTTTCGGGCCCCGCAACTGCCGTCGAAAAGCTCACGGCTGAAACCGCTTCTGCAAAAGCAGGCTGCAGCCTCACGACGCCAGGCGACGCCGACGCTTGGCTTCGTCGGAACGCAACTGGCGCAGGCGTTCGAAATAGCCGGGCTCGATCCCGGTCACGTACTCGCCGTTGAAGCACGAGCTGTCGAACCGGAGGTCCGGGCACTTCGGCCCGGCAACCGCCGCTTCAAGGTCGGCCAGGTCCTGGTAGACCAGCCAGTCGCAGCCGAGCAGCTGTTCGATCTCCTTCTCGCTGCGGCCGTTCGCCACGAGCTCCTCGACCGACGGCATGTCGATGCCGTAGATGTTCGGATGGCGCACGGGCGGCGCCGCGGAAGCCAGGTAGACCTTGCGCGCACCCGCATCGCGGGCCATCTGCACGATCTGCTTCGAGGTGGTGCCGCGCACGATCGAATCGTCGACCAGCAACACCACGCGGTTGCGGAACTCCAGCGGGATCGCGTTGAGCTTGCGCTTGACCGACTTCGCGCGCTCGCCCTGCCCGGGCATGATGAAGGTGCGGCCGACGTAACGGTTCTTGACGAAGCCCTCGCGGTACTTCACCCCGAGCACGCTGGCGATCTCCATGGCCGAGTCGCGCGAGGTGTCCGGAATCGGGATCACCACGTCGATGTCGTGGCCGGGGCGCTCGCGCAGGATCTTCTCGCCCAGGGTCACGCCCATGCGCATGCGCGCCTTGTGCACCGAGATGTTCTCGATCATCGAGTCGGGGCGCGCGAAGTACACGTACTCGAAGATGCACGGTGCGTGCGCCCTGGGCTCGGCGCACTGTCGCACGTGCAGCTCGCCGCGCGCGGTGATGACCACGCCTTCGCCGGGCGCGACGTCGCGCATGCGCTCGAAGCCGAGGATGTCGAGCGCCACCGATTCCGATGCCACCGCATACTCCATCCCACCTTCGGCCTCGCGCTTGCCCAGCACCAGCGGGCGGATGCCGTGCGGATCGCGGAACGCCACCAGGCCCAGGCCCAGCACCGTCGCCACCACCGCATAGCCGCCGCGCGCGCGGCGGTTGACGCCTTCGATCGCGCGAAACGCCGCATCCGGGCCGAGCGCGTTCTGGCGATCAAGCTCGTGCGCGAACACGTTCAGCAGCACTTCCGAATCCGACTCGGTATTGACGTTGCGGCGATCCTGCTCGAACACCTCGCGGCGCAGCGCGTCGGTGTTGACCAGGTTGCCGTTGTGGGCGAGCGCGATGCCATAGGGCGAGTTGACGTAGAACGGCTGCGCTTCGTCCAGGCCCTCGCTGCCCGCGGTGGGATAGCGGCAGTGGCCGATGCCGACGCGGCCTTCGAGCAGCGCCATCGCGCGGGCGTCGAACACGTCGCGCACCAGGCCGTTGCCCTTGTGCACGCGCAGCTGCGTGCCGCTGACGGTGGCGATGCCCGCCGCGTCTTGGCCGCGGTGCTGGAGCACGGTCAGGCCGTCGTACAGCGCGGCCGCGACTTCAGTGGTTCCGACGATGCCGACGATGCCGCACATGGGGATTCTGCCGTTGCTGGAGGAAAGTGCGGTCGCCGCCGAAGCGATGGCCGCAGTGTCGATATGGGGTCAGGGGTGCGAGCGCACCATGCCGTCGATGCCTAGCTTGGCCTTGATCTGGCCCTTGAGCCGGTCGGCGTCGGCGCGGCTCACCACCGGCCCGGCCAGCACGCGGGTCAGCGTGCCCTTGTCGGTCTTGACCGTTTCGGTGAAGGCGCTGAAGCCGGCGGCGCGCAGCTGGTCGCGCTTGGCGGTGGCCTGCGCGGCGTTGCCGAATGCGCCGATCTGCACCGCGAACCCGACGCCGGCAGCGGCAGGCTTCTCGGCGGGCTTCGGCGTCTCGGCCGGCTTGGCGGCCGGCTTCGGCGCCTCGACGGGCTTTTCGGCCGGCTTGCTGGTGCTGGCAACGGGACTTGGCGGCAGCGGCTTGCTGGCGATTTCGGGAGCGGACGCCGGGGCGGCGGCCGGCTTCGACACGGACGCCTCGGCTGGCTCGGCGGCGTCCAGCGCCACCACGCGCGCGCCGGCGTGCTTGCCGACGCGGGCGGCCTCGACGCGGGCGATCTCGGCGTCGGCGCGGGTCGCATACGGCCCGATCCGTACCCGCCATGCCTGCCGGCTGCCGACCTGCGCGGCCTCGCGGTAGGCCGGCAACTGCGCGCCGCGCAGGCGCGCGACCACGGTGTCCGCGTTGACGCTGCTGTCGTAGGCGGCGAAGTCCACCGCATAGTCGCCGCCGGCGACGGTTGGCGGCAGCATCGCCGCGGCCGTGGCCGGCGCTGCAGCTTGCGCTTCGTCCCGGCCGGAAGGCGCGGTGGTGGTGTCCACGGTCGGCAGCGACTCGCCGTCGACGGCATCGCGCGACTGCATCCCGACCACCCCGTCCTGGGGCGCATCGTCGGGCACGACCAGCGGCAGGTCGCGGGTCTCGTACTGGCCCTGCGGCGCATCCGGCACCTTCAGCGGCACGTCCGAAACGCCGCTGTCCGGCGCCGGGCCCTTGACCAGCATCGGCAGGAAGATCACCGCGAGCGCGACCAGCACGGCGGCACCGATCAGGCGCTGCTTCAGTTGAGAGTCCACAGTCCGGGTTCCATCGCAGCCGCGACAGCGCGGGGGCCGGCGAATTATACGCGGGCCACCCTCGTGCTCATGAATCGCCGGTCGCCAGCGACTGCAGCGCCTCGGCGGCGGTATGGAACGAGCCGAAGACCAGGACCCGGTCGCCGCGGTGCGCGTGGGCGAGCGCCGCCGACAGCGCAGCGGCGACGGTCGGGTGGCGGTCGCCGCGGCCGGCTGCAGTGCCTGCCAGGCGCGCGGCCAGCGCATCGACCGACGTGCCCCGCGGCCCGGACGATTCGAGCCCGGCGAGGAACCAGCCATCGACGCGCTCGCCGATCGCCGCCACCACGCCGGATGCGTCCTTGTCGCCGAGCGCGGCATAGACCGCCAGGCAGCGACCGGCGGCCGGCACCGCGTCCAGCCAGGCGGCCAGTTCGCGCGCGGCCTGCGGGTTGTGGCCGACGTCGACCACGACCTCCACGCCACTGCGTTCGAACACCTGCAGGCGCCCGGGCAGGCGCGCCGCCGCCACGCCCTGCGCCCACGCGTCGTCGGGGATCGTGGCGTCCAGCGCGCGCAGCGCGGCGATGGCGGCGGCGGCGTTGCGCAGCTGCACCGGCGCGGCGAGCGCCGGCAGCGGCAGCTCCAGTTCGCAGCCGACCTCGCGCCAGCGCCAGCGGGCGTCGTCGATCCGTTCGAAGAAGAAATCGTTGCCGGCGCGCCAGGTCGATGCGCCGATCGCGTAGGCATGGCCGAGCACGCTGGAAGGCGGATCGTCCTCGCCCAGCACCAGCGGCTTCCACGCCCGCGCGATGCCGGCTTTCTCGAACCCGATCTGCTCGCGGTCGTTGCCGAGCCAGCCCTGGTGGTCAAGGTCGACCGTGGTGATCACCGCCACGTCCGCATCGACCACGTTGACCGCGTCCAGCCGCCCGCCGAGGCCGACTTCGAGGATCGCCAGGTCAAGAGTGCTGCGTTCGAACAGCCACAGCGCTGCGAGCGTGCCGTATTCGAAATAGGTCAGCGCGACTGCCCTGCCCTTGCCCGTCCGCGCGGCCTCGACCGCGGCGAACGCCGCCACCAGCGAGGCATCGTCGACGTCATGGCCATCGATGCGCACGCGCTCGTTGTAGGCCAGCAGGTGCGGCGAGGTGTAGGCACCCACCTTCCATCCGGCCGCGCGCGCGATCGCCTCGATGAACGCGACCGTCGAACCCTTGCCGTTGGTGCCGCCGACGGTGATGACATGCCGCGCGGCGCGACCGAGCTGCATGCGCGCGGCGACCTCGCGCACGCGCTCCAGGCCCATGTCGATGGGCCGGGGATTCTGGCGCTCGATGTAGGCGAGCCAGTCGGCGAGGGTGGTCGGAGGCATGGAGGGCGGACACGGAAGTGGAATGGAGTGGGAATAGCGTAGCGCCGTGGCCGTCATTCTCCCTCGCGGCCCGTCCGACGCCATGAACAGGCGAGGCGTGTCCCGGATCGCCCCACCTGCACGCTACAGCGCCCGATGCACCGCCTCCCCGAAGAACGGCGTGTGGTGAGAACAGTCGTTGAGGCGGACCACGTCGAGGTGGTCGACGTCACGGCCTTCGAGCAGGTTCAACGTGGTCGGCGCCTGGCGGAAACTCCACAGGCGCGCCAGCGGGATGCCGAGCACGTGGCACAGCAGGACACGGTTGACCGCATCGTGGGCGACCACCAGCGCGGTGTCATCCTGGCCGAGGCCCGCGACGGCGCGTGCCAGCGCCGGCCACGCACGATCGAACACGTGCTGCAGCGATTCGCCGCCGGGCATCAGCACTTCGTGCGGACTGTCGCGCCAGGCCAGCAGGCGCTGCGGATCGCGCTCGCCGATCTCGGCGGCGAGCAGGCCTTCCCAGGTGCCGTGGGCGATCTCCATCAGCCCCGGGTCGATGGACAGCATGCCCATGCGCGTTTCGCCGAGCGCGAGTTCGGCGGTACGGCGCGCACGCGACAGCGGCGAGGCGACGGCGCGATCGATGCGCACATCGCGCAGGCGCTCGCCCAGTGCGCGCGCCTGCGCTTCGCCGACCGGTGACAGCGCGATGTCCTCCTGGCCCTGGTAGCGGCCTTCGGCGTTCCACGGCGTTTCGCCGTGGCGGGCGAGCAGGATTTTCATGAGGTTCGGCGACTCCGCACGGGGCGGCGGCAGCGTAGCAGACCCGCAGCCGGCGCCGGCCGGGTGCAGCACGAAGAAGCGGGGAGCGGGAAAGCCGCTCCTGCGCAAAGGGATCGCGGAGCGGCGCGCGGGCACGAGCGTGCAACCGGCGCAATCGCGGCGTGACCGGCTGCGCAAACCGCGCATGGTGCGATGCGGCGACGCGCAGATTTGACCGCCGGCTAACTTCCCGTCTTCCAGTTTGACGCGGCCGGCGACGATGCCGGTGGCCTGGAAGGCAGTCGTGGCGCAGCTCTGTCGCGCATGTCGTCCAGCCTTCTCCTCCAATCACGGGAAACTTAAGCATGCGCACCAGACTTGCCATCACCCTCGGCCTTGCCATCGCCATGGCGGCCGGCATTGCCATCGCCAGGCCCAACAACGGCGACCTCGGGGTCTATCTCGATGACGGCGGCAACGTCGTCGGCACCTTCTCGGTCAGCTGCAACGGCGTCTTCGGCTACAGCGGTACGCGCACCAGCCACCCGGTGACCAACGGCCACCTGATGTGCAACCTGCGCTGACCGGCGCCTCGTAACGCACAAGATGAAACGGCGGCCCCAGGGCCGCCGTTCCTTCATTCCGCGGCGCGCGCGATCAGCGCTTCGCGCGCGGCGCCAGGCCGAGTTCCTCCAGCACCTGCGGCGCCGGGTAGACCTCCTGCATGATCCAGCGGATGTAGCGGCTGTCGACCGAGATCATCCGCGTCATCTCCGGGTCGAACACCCAGTTCGACACCACCGCTTCCCAGTTCATGTCGAACGCCAGGCCCACCAGCCGCCCGCGCGCGTCCATCACCGGGGAACCGGAGTTGCCGCCGGTGATGTCGAGGTCGGAGAGGAAGTTCACCGGCACCGTGCCCAGGCGCTTGTCGGCCAGACCGCCGTAGCGCTTGGCCTTGACCGCGTCCACCAGCGCCTGCGGCGAATCGAACGGCTCCTTGCCGGTGGTCTTCGCCGCCACCTGCTCCAGCGTGGTGAACGGCAGCTGCTTCGCACCGTTGAGCTTGGTGTACGGCTGCACGTGGCCGAAGGTGATGCGCAGCGAGCTGTTGGCATCCGGATAGACCGCCTCGCCCTTGCTCTGGCGATAGTCGGCCACCGCCTTCAGGTACACCGGCCGGGCCAGCAGTGCGTCGCCGGCGCGCGCCTTGCGCGCGTCTTCGCGCGCGAGCAGCGACGGCATCACCGCGACCGCGTACTGGATCGCGGGATCCTTGCTCGCCTCGAAGTCCTTGCGCGAGGCTGCGAACCAGCGCAGGCGTTCGTCGGTGTCGCCGAGTTTGGTCTTCGCCAGCTTGTCGATGGCGCGCCCGACGTGCTTGTCGTCGCTTCCGCCGAGCCACTTGTCGAGCGCGGCGTCACGCTGCGCCTCCGGCAGCGCGATGTACTGCTGCAGCCAGTAGCGCTGCAGCTGGCGATCCATCTCCGGCACGTAGCGGCGCTCCATCTGCTTCATCGCGCCCTCGATGGAGGCATCGTCGCGGTCCTGGTAACCGGCTTCGCGCTGCGCGTCGGGCTTCTCGTGCTCGATCGCGCGGCGATACAGCGTGAGCGCAACGTCGACCACGCCGGTGTTGTCGAAGCGCGAGACGATCAGGTCGCGCTCGCGCGTGGCGCGGGCGTCTGCGGCCAGCGCCACCAGCCTTTCGTGCGCTTCGAGCGCCGGCTTGCCGGCGTCGCCCTGGCCGCGCAGCCAGTCGAGCACTGCGGCTTCCTCGCTGCGCTTGCGCGCGGCGGCGTCGATGCGCTCGAAGCCCTCCACCTGGCCAGCGTAGTTCTTCATCGTGTTTTCCCAGCCGCGCACGGTGCTGGCGTACTTCACCGCGATGTCCGGGTCCTTGATGCCGGCCGCGTCGACCAGCGCCGCGAGCTGGCGGTAGTGCCTGGCGATCGCCGGATAGCTCCAGCCAGCGGCGTTGTCGAACTCGTCCGCCAGCGCATACCGGCTGGTGACGCCGGGATAGCCGGCGACCATGACGAAATCACCCGCACCCAGCGGCTTGTCGGCGAACTTCAGCCAGTGCTTCGGCTGGTAGGGCACGTTGTCCTGCGCATATGCGGCGGGCTTGCCATCCTTGCCGACGTAGGCGCGGTAGAACGAGAAGTCGCCGGTGTGGCGCGGCCACATCCAGTTGTCGATGTCGCCGCCGAAGGCGCCGACGCTGCCCGGCGGCGCGTAGACCAGGCGCACGTCGCGGATTTCCAGGTTCTTGAACAGGCGATAGGTATTGCCGCCGGCGAAGCTGTACAGGCGGCAGCGGTAACCGCCGCCTTCCTCGCAGCTGGCGACCAGTTGCTTCTCGATGTCGTCCAGCGCGTTGGCGCGCGCGAGCGCGTCGGGCGCGGCGGTGATCGCGGCGTCGACCCTGGCAGTCACGTCCTCGATCGATTCGAGCGCGTAGATGCGCGCGTTCGGCCCGGCGGACAGTTCGTCGCTCCGCTGCGCGGCGTTGAAACCGTCGGTCATCAGGTTGCGATCGGGCGTGGAGTTCAGCTGGATCGCGCCGTAGGCGCAGTGGTGGTTGGTGACCACCAGGCCCTGCTTTGACACGAAGCTCGCGGTGCAGCCGCCGAGCGAGACCACCGCGCCCATCGGGTCGCCGGTGAGGTCGGCCAGGTCGTCCGGATCGAGCTTGAGCCCGGCCTTCTTCAGCGTCCTGGAGATCTCCGGCAACTGCTGCGGGACCCACATGCCCTCGCCGGCCCGGGCCGTGCCCGGCGCGGCGATGGCCAGCGTTGCCAGTGCCGCGGTCGCCGCGGCCAGAATCGTCATTCGCATGTTCTCTTCCTGCTTTCAGATCGTTGTGGTGCAAAACGTGTCGGATGGATCCGCGCGGTGCATCGGATCCGCTGCCCGCCCTATTCGGCCGGCAGGCGCATTTCCTCCAGCAGCTGCGGCGCCGGGTAGACCTTGGCCAGCAGCCAGCGCAGGTAGCGCACGTCGACGTGGATCGCGCGCTTGTAGCGCGGGTCGTACATCCAGCTGGCGCTGACCGCCTCCCAGTTGCTGTCGAAGTTCAGCCCGATCAGGCGTCCGTTCGCATCCATTACCGGCGAGCCGGAGTTGCCGCCGGTCGTGTCAAGGTTGGTGAGGAAGTTGACGGTCTGCGTCCCGAGGACCGGGTCGGCGGTGCTGCCGAAGTCGCCCTTGGCGATCGCGTCGCGCAGCGGCTTCGGTGCGTCGAACGGAACCACGCCGGTGTGCTTCTCGACGATGCCCTGCACCGTGGTCAGCGGCGTGTAGTGCACGCCGTCGCGCGGGTCGAGCGAACTCACCTTGCCGTAGCTCACGCGCAGGGTGGAGTTGGCGTCGGGGTACACCGCGCGGCCCTGCGACTGGCGATAGCCGATCAGCGCGCGCATGTAGGCCGGGCGCAGGCGCAGCAGCTCGCCTTCCTGCGCCTTGTCGACGTCCTCGATGCGCAGTTCGGCCGGCAGCAGTTTTGCTGCGGCCTGCACGAGCGGGTCGGCGGAAGCGGCGACGTCCGCTGGCGGCGCGGCGAGCAGGCGCAGGCGCTCGGCCTCGTCGCCCAGCTTCGTGCCGGCATACAGCGTATCGAGCGCTGCCTTCGCCTTCGCAGTGTCGTTGCCGAACACGGCGTCGACCTCGGCGATGCGCTGGTCGGCCGGCAACTTGTAGTAGCGCGCCAGCAGTTCGGCCAGCACGGCCTTCTCCACCGCCGGGTCGTAACGACGCTGGGCCTGCTTGAGCGAGGCTTCGATCAAGGCTTCGTCGCGCTGCTGGTAGCCGCGCTCGCGCTCGGGATCCGGCTTGCCGCGCTCGGACGCCAGCCGCTGCAGCTGCAGCGCGGACTTGAGCAGCTGGGTCTGCGAGCGCATCGTCGCGAACAGGGTGTCCCGCTCGCGGGTGGCGTGCGACTGCGCGATCACCGCCTGCGCGGCGTCGATGTCGGCGCGGGTGGCGGCAGCATCGGGCTGCGGCGCGAGCCAGGCCAGCATCGCGGCCTCGTCCTTCGCCTTCACGTCGACGGCGGCGCTGCGGCGCAGGCCGTCGAGTTCGCCCTGCGCCCGCTTGAGGCCGTTCTTCAGGCTCGCCAGCTGCGAGGCGTAGCGCACGCCGGCATCGGCATTGCCGGCAGCGGCGCGCTCGATCGTGTCGATCAGCGAACCGTACAGGTCGATGCGCGCCGGCAGCTGCGACTGCACCTGGTCGGCGAACTCGGCGGCGCTGCGGTGGCGGAAGGTGCGGCCCGGATAGCCGGCCAGCATGGCGAAATCGCCCTCGGCGACCGGGTCGGTCGAGACCTCGAGGAATGCCTTCGGCCGGTACGGCACGTTGTCCTGCGAGAACGGCGCGGGCTTGCCGTCCTTGCCGACGTAGGCGCGGTAGAAAGCGAAGTCGCCGCTGTGGCGCGGCCACATGAAGTTGTCGATTTCGTCGCCGTAGCTGCCGATCGATTCCGGCGGCGCGTAGACCAGGCGGATGTCCTTCAGCTCCAGCTGCCTGATCAGGTAGAAATCGGTGCCGTAGTACATGTTGGCGACGCTGCAGCGGTAGCCGGCGTCCTGTTCGCACTCGGCCACGACGGCCTTGCTCGCCGCGTCGACTGCATCGTAGTAGGCGCGGCCGGTCTTGCCACGCGCATCCGCGAGGATGCGGTCGGTGATGCGGTCGAACGATTCGGTCACCAGCACGCGCGCGGCCGGCCCGGCGGACACTTCCTGCGCGCGCGTGGCGGCATTGAAGCCGTTGGCGATCAGGTTGTTTTCCGGCGTCGAGTTGAGCTGGATCGCGCCGTAGGCGCAGTGGTGGTTGGTCACCACGAGACCCTGCTTTGATACGAAGCTCGCGGTGCAGCCGCCGAGCGAGACCACCGCGCTCATCGGCGGTCTGGTCAGGTCGGCGAGGTCCTTCGGGTCGCCCTTGAAACCGGCGGCTTCAAGCTGCGCGGAAATCTCCGGCAGCTGCGACGGCATCCACATGCCCTCGTCGGCGTGGGCGCCGAGCGACAGCCCGGCGACGGATGCGAGCAGTGCGCTGCGCAGTGCCATGTTCAATGCTCCCTTGCCATCAGTCATGCGGCAGCCCCATCTCTTCGAGCAGGCGCTCGGCGTGGTCCACTTCGTCCATCGTCCAGCGCATGTAGCGCGCGTCGACGTGGATCGAACGGGTCAACGCGGGATTGAAGATCCAGTCCGCGCTCAGGCTTTCGTAGTTGCCGTCGAACAGCAGGCCGACCAGTTCGCCGCGCGCGTTGAGCGTGGGCGAGCCGGAGTTGCCGCCGGTGGTATCGACGTCGCTGAGGAAGTTCACCGGCACGTCACCGAGTTCGTCGACGCGGTACTGCGCGCCCTTGCCCTGCGCGATCGCGTCGAGTTCGGACTGCGGCGAGATGAAGGGCTCCTTGCCGGTGGTCTTGGCGACGATGCCGGCCAGCGTGGTGAAAGGCTTCATCTCCACGCCGTCGCGGGGCGAATAGCCGCGCACGGTGCCGAAGGTGATGCGCAGCGAGCTGTTGGCATCCGGATAGACCGGACGGCCCTGCGAGGCGTTGAAGTCGATCATCGCCTGCATGTATTGCGGGCGCAGCGCCTGGATGCGGCCGGCGCGCGCCTCGCCTTCGTCCTCCAGGCGCAGGATCGCCGGCATCACCTTGGCCGCGAACTGCAGCGCAGTGTCATCGGATGCGTCGATCGCGGCCTTGTCGGCCTTCCACCACTGCAGGCGCGCGGCTTCGCCGCCCAGCTTCGAGCCGGCATAGAGCGCGTCAAGCTTCGCATCGAGGCCGGGAATGGCCTTGTCATCGGCGCCGATGCCGAGCCATGCGTCGAGTTCGGGCACGCGCTGGTCGGCCGGCACCTGGCTGGCATAGCGCTGCAGGCGCAGGGCCATGATCGCCTTGTCGACCTTGGCGTCGTAGCGCTTGTCCATCGACTTCAAACGGCCTTCCATGCGCGGCGCGTCGCGGTCCTGGAAGCCGCTCTCGCGCTCCGCATCGGGCTTGGCCTGCTCGATGGCGTTGCGGTACAGCTGCACGGCCACGCCCGCCAGCCCGCCGCCGACGGCGCTGTCGAACCACTGGTCGCGCTCGCGGGTGGCGCGCTCGGCGGCAAGCTCCTTCTCCAGCGCACCGATGGCCTGGGCCTGCGCCTTGCCGGCATCGCCGCGCCCGGCCAGCCATGCCTTCAGCTCGTCCTCGCGCGCGCGTTTCGCACCGACCGGGTCGTCCATCTTCGCGAAACCGTCGAGCTGGCCCTGGAACAGCTTCATCGCGTTGTTGAGCCCGGCGATGGTCGACGCGTACTTCAGCGCCGCGGCCTTGTCGCCCTGCGTGGTGCGGTCGATGGTGGCGAGGTAATCCTTGAGGTAGGCGACGAGCGTCGGGTATTCCCAGCTGATCGCGTCGTTGACTTCGTCGGCGAGGCGATAGCGGTTGGTCGAGCCCGGGTAGCCGGTGACCATCACGTAGTCGCCGGCCTTCAGGTCGTCCTGGGCCACCGTGAGCCAGCTCTTGGGCTGGTACGGCACGTTGTCCTTCGAATACGCGGCCGGCTTGCCGTCCTTGCCGACATAGGCGCGCAGGAAGCTCCAGTCGCCGGTGTGGCGCGGCCACTCGAAGTTGTCCTCGTCGCCGCCGAACTTGCCGATCGACGCCGGCGGCGCGTACACCAGCCGCACGTCGCGGATCTCGAGCTGGCGGATCAGCGAGAACTGCAGGCCGCCATTGAAGTTGTAGACGTTGCAGCGCAGGCCGCCGGGCTTCTCGCACTCGGCCACCAGCGCCTTGCGGCGCGCGTCGATGGCGTCGAAGCGGGCCTTGCCGTCCATGTCGGGGGCGAGGTCGCCGGTGACCTTGTCGGTGACGTCGCTGATGTCCTGGGTGACGTAGACGCGGGCGTTGGGATCGGCCGGCAGTTCGCCGGCGAAGTCCTTCGCCACGAAGCCGTCGGCCAACAGGTCGCGCTCGGGCGTGGAGTTGTACTGGATGGTGCCGTAGGCGCAGTGGTGGTTGGTCACCACCAGACCCCTGGGCGAGACGAAGCTGGCGGTGCAGCCGCCGAGGCTGATCACCGCGTCGAGCGGCTTGGCGGCGAGGTTGGACAGGGCTTCCGGGTTCATCTGGAGGCCGCGCGCCTTGAGCTGCGTGGCCAGTTCGGGCATCTGTTTCGGTTCCCACATGCCTTCATCGGCACTGGCGGCGGTGGACAGCAGGGCGACGGCCAGGGCCGCAGGCAGGATGCGCAGGGACACGATCACTCCTAGATTCGGATGGGGACAAGGCAAACCTTGGACCTTAGCCACAGCGGGCATGCCGAGGCAAATGCCGACGGTCATGAAGGGGCCGGCATCGGGGCCGGACGGTACAATCGCGTATCCGTCCGGACTCCAGAGCCCTTCCCATGCCGCCCATCGCCAGCCAGCCCTTGCAGATCCCCTCGACCATGAAGGCGCTGGTCAAGCGCGAGGCCGCCAAGGGCATCTGGATGGAGGAAGTGCCGGTCCCGCAGCCCGGCGCGAACGAGGTCCTGATCAAGCTGGAGAAAACCGCGATCTGCGGCACCGACCTGCATATCTACCTGTGGGATGAATGGAGCCAGCGCACGATCAAGCCGGGACTGGTGATCGGCCATGAATTCGTCGGCCGCATCGTCGAAATCGGCCCTGGCGTGAACGGTTACGCGATCGGCCAGCGGGTTTCGGCCGAGGGCCACATCGTCTGCGGCCACTGCCGCAACTGCCGCGCCGGCAAGCAGCACCTGTGCCCCAACACCGTGGGCATCGGCGTCAACCGCGATGGCGCCTTCGCCGAATACATCGTGATGCCGGCCAGCAACCTGTGGCCGATCCCGGACCAGATCCCGAGCGAGCTGGCCGCCTTCTTCGACCCCTACGGCAACGCCGCGCACTGCGCGCTGGAGTTCGACGTGGTCGGCGAAGACGTGCTGATCACCGGCGCCGGCCCGATCGGGGTGATGGCCGCCGGCATCTGCAAGCACATCGGCGCGCGCAACGTGGTGGTCACCGACGTCAACGACTACCGCCTGAAGCTGGCCGCCGACATGGGCGCCACGCGCGTGGTCAACGTCGCCAACCAGTCGGTCAAGGACGTGATGGCCGACCTGCACATGGAAGGCTTCGACGTGGGCCTGGAGATGAGCGGCAACCCGCGCGCGCTCAACGACATGCTCGACTGCATGTACAACGGCGGCAAGGTCGCCCTGCTCGGCCTGCAGCCCAAGGGCGCCGGCATCGACTGGGACCGGGTGATCTTCAAGGGCCTGACCCTGCACGGCATCTACGGCCGGCGCATGTACGAGACCTGGTACAAGATGACCCAGCTGGTGCTGTCCGGCTTCCCGCTGGGCAAGGTGCTCAGCCACCAGCTGCCGGTGGACGAGTTCCAGAAGGGCTTCGACCTGATGGAATCGGGCAAGTCGGGCAAGGTCGTGCTGAGCTGGAATTGAGCACCACCTCCCGGGTTTCTGTAGGAGCGGCTTCAGCCGCGAGCTCCTGCAGCCGTCGGGAAAAAGCTCGCGGCTGAAGCCGCTCCTACGAGAACAACATCCGCACGGAACCGCCATGTCCCTGACCCAACGCTACGCCGACACCCTCGACGAGATCCGCGACGCCGGCCTGTTCAAGGCCGAACGCATCATCACCAGTCCACAGTCGGCCGAGATCACCCTGGAAGACGGCCGCACGGTGCTGAACTTCTGCGCCAACAACTACCTCGGCCTGGCCGACCATCCGGACATCATCGCAGCCGCCAAGCAGGCGCTCGACACGCACGGTTTCGGCATGGCCTCGGTTCGATTCATCTGCGGCACGCAGGACCTGCACAAGCAGCTGGAGAAGACGATCGCGGACTTCTTCGGCAAGGGCGACACGATCCTCTACGCCGCCTGCTTCGACGCCAATGGCGGCCTCTTCGAACCGCTGCTGGGCGAGGACGACGCGATCATCTCCGACGCGCTCAACCACGCCTCGATCATCGACGGCGTGCGCCTGTGCAAGGCCAGGCGCTTCCGCTACGCCAACAGCGACATGGCCGACCTGGAAAAGCAGCTGCAGGCTGCTGACGCCGCGGGCGCGAAGACCAAGCTGATCACCACCGACGGCGTTTTCTCGATGGACGGCTTCATCGCCCCGCTCGACGAGATCACGGCGCTGGCGAGGAAGTACGGCGCGCTGGTGCACATCGACGAATGCCACGCCACCGGCTTCCTCGGCAAGACCGGTCGCGGCTCGGCCGAAGTGAGGGGCGTGCTCGACCGCATCGACATCATCACCGGCACCCTCGGCAAGGCGATGGGCGGCGCCGTGGGCGGGTTCACGACGGCGTCGAGCGAGGTGATCGAGATGCTGCGCCAGCGCTCCCGGCCCTACCTGTTCTCCAACTCGCTGCCGCCGCACGTGGTGGCAGCGGGCATCAAGGCGTTCGAGATGCTCGACGCCGCGGGCGAATTGCGCGAGCAGCTTGCGGCCAACACGGCGTATTTCCGCGAAAAGATGACCGCCGCCGGCTTCGACCTGAAGCCGGGGGTGCATCCGATTACCCCGGTGATGCTGTACGACGCGCCGCTGGCACAAAAGTTCGCGCAGCGCCTGCTCGAGGAAGGCATCTACGCGATCGGTTTCTTCTTCCCGGTCGTGCCCCAGGGCCAGGCCCGCATCCGCACCCAGATCAGCGCCGCGCATACGCGCGAGCATCTGGACCGCGCGATCGATGCGTTCAGCCGGATCGGCCACGAACTGGGCGTCGTCAAGGCCTGAGCCGCCGCCGCGCGTTGCGCGCGTGCAGGTCTACTTCAACCGCGAGCTTCCGGCCCCAAACCCGGATCAGCACAACACGGCGCGCGGCCGAAGCGCTCGCACGGATCTGGCGCGGCATCGCAATTGCAGTGCGTCGAAGCCGGCGGCCAGGAAGCCCGACGCCACGGGCGCGGCCG
Organism: Luteimonas mephitis DSM 12574; assembly: GCF_000422305.1. Classification (GTDB taxonomy): domain Bacteria; phylum Pseudomonadota; class Gammaproteobacteria; order Xanthomonadales; family Xanthomonadaceae; genus Luteimonas; species Luteimonas mephitis. The sequence goes on from NZ_KE383817.1 coordinate 401,680, forward strand.
CCTGAAACGTATGCCGGTTACGGCGTGATGGGCTTTTCCGCTTCGGCCGGCGCATCCGCCGCCGGCACGGGGGCATCGGCAGCCGGCGCCGCTGCAGCGGGTGCCGCGCCCTTGGCGACGCGCACGCCGCGCGACTCCATCCATGCGCTGAACTCGTCGGCCGTCATGCGCTTGCCGTTCTGGCTCATGTCGAAACGCCAGGGGGTGTTGTCGAACTCGGTCTTCGGCTTGTAGGCGGCCGGGTCGTCGGCCTTGATCGCACTCGGCGCGGGGATCGCCTTGGCGACGTTCTGGCAGCCTTCGATGCGCAGGCGCAGCAGCACCTGGTCCACGGACTGGGATTCATCGTAGGCCTGGCTCAGCACGCTGCTCTGGGTGCCGAGCTGGTAGGCAGAGGCGGCGAGCTCGCCGGACACCGGCGCAATCACGGTCGGGCGCAGCGGAGCTGCCTGCGGCACGGTCGTGGACGGGCACTGCACCGCAGCGTACGAGAACCCCGGAACGGCCATCAGGCCCAGCAGGAAAACGACCGTCTTGCGCATGCCCTACACCCTCTTTTCGATGCCCGCGAGTGTAGGTGCGAGGCGCGGATCGGACAAGCCTTGCACAAGACTGTTCATGTAAAACGTGAACATTGCCGCGAAGGAATGCCAAAAAAAACGAAGCCCGGCATGAGCCGGGCTTCGTGGGACTGCTTGGCGTCGAACTCAGTTCTGGACGTTCAGCTCGGTGCGGCGGTTGCGCGCACG
>NZ_AULN01000017.1 GCF_000422305.1 Luteimonas mephitis DSM 12574
CGAAAGCGTGACCCCGCCAAATTGACCACCCTTTACCTTATGAAGAATCCCATAAGCGCCAGCGAGGTTGTTGCCGCCCCCGCCAAGCAGGTCAGAGTGGTCGCGCCGCATGATCTTGCCGAAGCCAGATAGCTCCAAGAAGTACATTGGATAGACCACAACCATTGAGGCTAAGGAAACCAGGAAGAGAATCTTTAAGAAGATTGACATGATTGGTTGCGGGCCTAACGCTTGAGTTAACCCGACCTGCGTAGTGGAGCCAACAACATGGCAAGCTCTATCTGCCATGTTGTTGGTGGAACGAAGCGGGTTCGGGTTGAACGAGTTGTTAGGCCGCAGCCCTCAACCTCTAATGTGATACGTAAAAAGACCGCCCCGCAAAGGAGTATAGCTAGGGTCGCCGGTTGGTGAATGAGGAATCGCAGTCCCAGAACGAGGAACAAAGAAGCCTTGCTGGTCTACAAATAGCTCACGAGTGCAGATGTATAGCCCCTCGGGTGCTGCATAGACATGCTCGGGATCGAGTGCTGCAATTGTTTGAGGCCATCTGGCTTTATCGATGCGACCGTCCGGGTTGTGTAACAACAATTGATTGCCATCAGCAACAATCGTTCTTGCATCCGAGAAAGGCAGGCTTGGGGTGCAAGCGGAAGCCAGCAAGACCAGGAAAGCTAACAGAGAGAGTGTTCTTGTCATGCGGCCTAACGCTTGAGTTAAGCCGAGCCGCGAAGCGGCTTCGGCTTGAACGAATTGTTAGGCGCGATCATCGCGCGGAAGTGATGGCCCGACAAGGCTGCTTGGGCCGAAGCCAGGGCGGCCGGGCGCACCTGGCGGAACTGTCAGCGGGGAACTGTCCGAAGCCGCACCCGCTGGGCCGGCCAAGTCTCCGCGTCCACGCGCCTGCGCCTGTGGACGAAGTCCGTTGAGCGACGCTGCGAACTTTGAGTGCGCAACTTGAGAAGTAACCAAATCCGGACATCCGAAGCCCGTACAAATCGGGGTCGAATGGCCTCGCGATGCCACCGAAGCCATGTGCCGCTCTAGTTCTGGCTTTAACGCGCCTAACGCTTGAGTTAACCCGACCTGCGTAGTGGAGCCAACAACATGGCAAGCTTTATCTGCCATGTTGTTGGTGAAACGAAGCGGGTTCGGGTTGAACGAATTGTTAGGCCTCATGCCGGGTCAAATCCGTATAGCCAGTTGTTGAGAATACCGTCTGAGCCTTGGATGCCAAAGCCATCCAGCATCTGCTCAAACAGGCCGGCGACATGCTCAGCGTCCTCAGTGTCGAGCACCTCACGATCAATGCCGCCAAGGTGCTCCTTGAGAATGGCTAGGATCTGTGGAGCGGAAGCCTTGGTGCTGGCCGCATTAGCGAAGGCGACGGCAGCAGCGTCAATCTTGGCATTGAGTTGGGTCTTGAGTGAGCTGTCCGAGACACCGGTATACAAACCGTCCGACGCTGCGGCGAAATGGTCATGGCCCACCTTGGCCAGAAGAGCCTGGGCGGGTGTGTCAATGGGCATGCCGGCTACTTGGGCGGAGACGAATAGAGTGAGGGCGATCAATGTGCGTTTCATGAGGCCTAACACCTGAGTTAACCCGACCTGCGTAGTGGAGCCAACAACGTGGCAAGCTTTATCTGCCATGTTGTTGGTGGAACGAAGCAGGTTCGGGTTGAACGATTTGTTAGGCGCGATCATCGCGCGGAAGTGACGGCCCGACAAGGCCGCTTGAACCGAAGCCTGGGGAGCGAGGCGCACCTCGCGAACTATCCGTTGGCAACTGCCCGAAGCCGCACCCGCTGGGCCGGCCATGTCTCCGCGTCCGCGCGCCTGCGTCATTGGCCGCAGCCGGAAACGCAATGTTGCGAGAACCTGAGTGCGCGACCGGAAGAGCAACCGAAGGCGCACGTCCGAAGCCCGTGCAGATCGGGGTCGAATGGCCCCGCGGTGCAGCCGAAGCCATGTGCCGCTCTAGTTCTGGCTTTGACGCGCCTAACGCTTGAGTTAAGCCGAGCCACGAAGTGGCTTCGGCTTGAACGAATTGTTAGGCGCGATCATCGCGCGGAAGTGACTGGCCGACAAGCTGCTTGAACCGAAGTCTGGAGGGCGGGGCGCACCAAGCGGAACTGCCAGCGGGGAGCCGCCCGAAGCCGCACTCACTGGGCCGGAAGACTCTCCGCGTCCACGCGCCTGCATCTGTGACCGAAGCCGGGAGCGATCAGTAGTGAAAGCATGAGTGCGCGACCTGGAAAGGAACCGAAGCCGCACGTCCGAAGCCCGTGCAGACTGGGGTCGAATGGCCACGCGATGCCGCCGAAGCCATGTGCCGCTTTAGTTTTGGCTTTGACGCGCCTAACACCTGAGTTAAGCCGACTTGCGTAGTGGAGGTAAAGGTATGGCAAGCTTTTTCTGCCATACCTTTGCCGTAACGAAGCAAGTTCGGCTTGAACGAATTGTTAGGCAACGGGCTACGAACCTTCACTGGGATGAGCCTCGTAGCTTCCCAGAACTGTAAGCATCTCTCTTGCCTGTAGTGAATCTTCAAATGTTACAGTCGAAAGAACAAGCGAGAAATCAACTCCGACAATGAGATTGCCGAGTTGAACTACGTTGTAGGAAGGCGGCATTTCCCTGTGCACGTGGGCAATGAGGCCGTCCATGTAAAAGCGAAAAGTTGGTAGCTCGTACTCTGGAGCATTTGGATCTTCGAGGTTTGGCGCGTACTTGATGTCTGGATAGGGCGTCTGGTTGTGCATGATGCCCTTTGACGACAGTTGAGTAAGTTGTATTGGATAGAAATTCAGATCAGGATCTTCTAGTCCTAGGATGGCCAGACGGAGTTGCTCTAGATCAGTGGCCGGTACAGAAATCTCCTTGAACTCGCTGCGCGAACTTGCGGCTGCACGCCAAAGTAAACTGAGAAAGAACAGACGCAGTCGTTTTGTGTCTATTGAACGAACTTCTCTCACGCCGAGGAAGTGATTGATTGGTGTGTGTAGAGACCCGAGAGTTATCTCGTCACCCCAGCCGCTCCAGACCAGTTTGTGCTCGCGCAGCGCTGCTATGGCCCAAGTGTCCAAAGCCGATAGATAGTCCTCACCCTCGCGAGTGACCAGTTGCGAGTCATACCAACTCGTCCAGCGGCGGCTTGGACGAGGGCCTTCGCCGTACTGGAAGAGAGCGTTTCCCTTGATTGTGGGGCGAGTAAGGGCTTCCGGGATGATGTGCGAGTCGACAAATGCCCCAGGTCGGTGTGTGAGTTTGCAGTACCCGTGTGGTCGCCGTTGCGCCCGCTTTTTCTTTGAGCTCACGACTGATCTTCCACCGTTGCCTAACGCTTGAGTTAACCCGACCTGCGTAGTGGAGCCAACAACATGGCAAGCTGTATCTGCCATGTTGTTGGTGGAACGAAGCGGGTTCGGGTTGAACGAATTGTTAGGCCGCAGTCTAGATGCTCGGCTGCAAGTATGCGACCAATGCTGAGAGGGCCTCAAACTGGCCTCGCCGGTGTGTCGTGAAGCTGACAACCATGACGGTGCCACGAGGACTACCAGTGGGGAGATAGGTGTACCAGCTGCGCGGGCTGCCCCAACCGCCGGTTGGCGTGTAGAACCAAACGAGGTCTTTGTCATTGGTTCGGGTTGTTGCGGCATACCGCAAGCCATCGGGGTTTGGGGGATGCTCCCCAACATAAACATCAAATAGAGCTCGCCCAGTGTTCTTGTCCGTGTACGTGCAGAGGCGGAAATCGACTCCGTCCCGTCGGGTAACGGCCACAGAGCCAACCCCTGGAAGAACCGGGCAACCCGCCAACACACCCCTGTCTGTATGTGAGAGATCGAAAGGTGGAGATGACGACTGGCTGCAAGCAGCAAGTAGTAGAAACAATCCAGTCACAGAAAATTCTTTCATGCGGCCTAACGCTTGAGTTAAGCCGACGTGCGTAGCGGAGCCAACAACATGGCAAGCTCTACCTGCCATGTTGTTGGTGTAGCGAAGCGCGTTCGGCTTGAACGAATTGTTAGGCCGCTGACCGATGAGCCAACGTGCCCATGGCGGACTGTACCGCAATCCTGGCTGGAGCAAGGGCCTGCCCCGCGCCGGTTCTGGAGTGAGCAACGGCAGCTGTTTCCGCGAGCCACCGGCTTGCCCCGCGAACGATCGAGGGTGAACTCACGGCGCTTGTAACTGGAGCAAGGGCCTGCGGCGAGAACCATCAGATAGAAGCCAACAAGAATGTCGTACTTGATTCAGCGGCCTAACGCCTGAGTTAAGCCGACTTGCGTAGTGGAGCCAAAGCCATGGCAAGCTTTTTCTGCCATGGCTTTGGTGTAACGAAGCAAGTTCGGCTTGAACGAATTGTTAGGCATCAACCCACTCTGCACGAACGACGCCCGGGTGATTGCCGACGGTTAACTCAATGAAAAGAGCATGCTCGTAGTTGAGGCGATCATCGCTCTTGTAACCGCGAAGCTTCTGGAAGTCTACTGCGCGGTTGACGGTGTTGCTGCTCTTCTTGAACTCAATGACGAGATAGTTCTGCTTCTGGCCGCGAACGTGAGCCACTATGTCCGGGAACACGGTCTTGCTCTCGGTGTCTTCGGCGTCCGGATGTAGGTCGAGATAGCCGATGCGCTTTGGCTCAACTCCATCCCTGTTGTACTCGCAGTCAACCGAATAGTCCAGGAGCTCTTGCTGCAGATACATGCCAAATCTGTGCGAGATGGAGCGCTCATTGGCATCGACCTGGAGTAGGTACGAGTCAGCGGCCAGCAGCTTCTCCAGTGCGGCTATCACGCTGCGCCCCGGAGCCCGCGCTTCTAGGTGTTCAATGATCTCGCGAGAAATTGTCATTGATGCCTAACGCTTGAGTTAAGCCGACGTGCGTAGCGGAGCCGACAACATGGCAAGCTCTATCTGCCATGTTGTTGGTGTAGCGAAGCGCGTTCGGCTTGAACGAATTGTTAGGCGCGATCATCCCGCGGAAATGACGGCCCGGCAAGGCCGCTTGAACCGAAGCCAGGAGAACCGGGCGCACCCCGCGAACTGTCAGCGGTGAACTCCCCGAAGCCGCACCCACTGGGCCGGCAATGTCTCCGCGTCCATGCGCCGCACGCGGCAACCGAAGCCGGCGAGCGAACCGATGTAATGCCCAAGTGCGCGTACGGAAAAGTGTCCGAAGCCGGCCCTCCGAAGCCCGCGCCAACTGGGGTCGAACGGCCACCGGATGCAACCGAAGCCGCGAACCGCCTTTAGCTCTAGATTTGACGCGCCTAACGCCTGAATTAAGCCGCGCCGCGAAGCGGCGTCGGCTTGAATGAATTGTTAGGCGCGTACCTCATGGCCTATCCGCCACGGTAACTGACCCCGTCTCCGTTACGGACACGTAGCGCTGAAGCACGACACCCGAAGTGAAGCCGCGAGAGAAGATTACATAGATGGTGCGACCGCCCAGATCCACGTAGCCACCTTCGTAGGTGATCTGGACGCCGTTTGCATTGAACCCTCGTAGTTGTCGGAGCTGGTCGGGGCCAATGTTGAACGTCCTGCCAAATGCTTCAATGCGAAGCAGTGTGATACCCCTGTCGGATTGCGCTCCTGCCACTTTGACAGGCCCAGATTGACCGATGCCGGGGGACTCTAACGCGAAGGCGTTGAGAGAAAGCAACCCCTCTTTCGAAGCGATCGCGCCGCTCGGTAAGGCGGCAAGTGCAAGAATGAGGATGAGCCAGAGATTCTTCATACGCGCCTAACGCTTGAATTAAGCCGACCCGCGAAGCGGGTTCGGCTTGAATGAATTGTTAGGTGGCGCCTCAGACAGAAAGCGCTTCACCTCGGAAGGTTTGCAAAGGATGACAATCTTCTTTTCCGAGCGTTCCAATACCTTGAGCCTCATCAGGATGTTGGGAAGAGCTCGGGTGCGATAGGTAGCAACTCGCCAAAGGAATTTTAGGTCTAGTCGCTCAGGGCAATCTGATGCCATCCCAGGGCGCGACTGTCCTACGTGGGTAAGCCTACGCTTGATAATTCTCCACAAACATAGCCACGGAGATATGTTCAGAAGGATCACGGTGTCACAGGCGCCCAGTCCCAGATCGAGCGTAGTGTCGTCGTTTCCGTCCATGATCCATTCCGGCTCTTGGATCAGGCGATCGACAGTGGACTCCCATTCCGGCTTAGGCGTCTCCTTCCAGCCCGAGCGCCAGTAGAGAGCGTCAAGATGGATGAGTGGAAGACCTGTCTTGACTGCAAGGAGTCTGGCTAGGGTGGATTTGCCTGAGCCACCCGACCCAATGAGGAGAACTTGCTTCATGTGCGGAGATCTCTCAGCGCCACCTAACACCTATTCGCCCCCTACAACGAGGCGTTGCTCCGAGTATGCCTGCCGATCCAGCCATTGCCAATCGGGAAATTCCTACGCAAATTCAATGTCCTGGATGATGGACATGGTGCATCGGGAGACGCAATCTTCCGTTGTTATCAGTCCATGGAAGGGACGTATGAGTTACAGGGTCGAGCGTGAGGGTGTAACCGGGAAAGTCGGGCGGCCGATGTTGCTGGAGCAGGTACGGCAGCGGCTGCGTGTGAAGCATTACAGCGTGCGAACGGAGCAGGCGTATGTCGGGTGGATTCGGCGCTTCATCCTGGCCAACGGCAAGCGCCATCCTCGGGACATGGGGGAGCGGGAGGTGGAGGCGTTCCTGACGGTATTGGCGACCAAGGGCAACGTCGCGGCAGGCACCCAGAACCAGGCGCTGTCGGCGTTGCTGTTCCTTTATCGCGAAGTGCTGAAGCTGGAACTGCCCTGGATGGAGAACGTGGTGCGCGCCAAGCGCCCGCGACGCATTCCGGTGGTGTTGTCGCGCGACGAAGTCACACGGCTGCTGGCCGCGCTGGAAGGCCCGGTCTGGCTGATGGCGGCACTGTTGTATGGCACCGGGATGCGCCTGATGGAGTGCATCCGCTTGCGGATCAAGGATGTCGATTTCGATCGGGGCGAGATCGTCGTGCGAAACGGCAAGGGCGGCAAGGATCGGCGCGTGCCGTTGCCGCTGCGATTGCGGGAGTCCGTGCAGGCGGCGATCGAGCACGCCTGCCTGCTGCATGTGTCCGACCTGGCCGACGGCCTTGGCGAGGTCTGGCTGCCTCACGCGCTTGCCCGCAAGTATCCGAACGCGGCTCGGGAGACGGGCTGGCAGTATGTGTTCCCGTCGCCGCAGCGGTCGGTGGATCCACGCTCGGGCAAGACGCGCCGGCATCATGTCGATGACAGCGTGTTGCAGCGGGCGGTGCGGTCGGCGCGGAAGCTGGCGATGATCGACAAGCCGGCTACGTGCCACACGCTGCGGCATTCGTTCGCCACGCACCTGCTGGAAGCAGGCCACGATATCCGCACGGTGCAGGAATTGCTGGGCCACAAGGACGTGGCGACGACGCAGATCTACACCCACGTGCTCGGGCGCGGCGCCGGCGCCGTGCTCAGTCCGCTCGACAGGTGATCCGCCGCGCGGCGTGGTCCGCTGCCGTCGCCGTCAGCGAAGCAAGCGCCAGTGCCACGGTTCGTACACGATGCCGTGCGGGTTGTCGCGCGGATAGCTCATCACGAAACCATGGCCGCCGGCGTGGCGGGCGAGCCAGCCGAAGGCCGGCGTGCGCTCGAATGATTCCTCGGCGGGCGGCTCGCCCGGGGTGCCGATATCAAGCGCGAGTCCGCAATGGTGCTCGGAATAGCCTGGCGCGGCGTTGACGGTCAGGATCTCGTCGACGCTCTGCCCGCGCGCGAGCTTGCGTTCGAAGATGCCGAGTTGGTAGTCGTGGCTGCGGTAGCCGGAGATGGCGTCAAGCAACACGCCGTCGCGTAGCGCGGCGTCCCGCAGGCTGCGCCATGCGCGTGCGGCGTCGACGTGCAGCCACAGTGGACGGCGGAAGCGGTCGAAGCCGGCGAGCGACAGCCAGGCCGGTTCGGCGACCAGCGCCAGGCCGGTGCGTTCGGTGTACGCGGCTGGATCGATTTCCAGCCGTTCCAGGCGTGATTCGAGCCGGTGCAGGGGCAGGGCAGGGACGACGTCGATGCCGGGTCGGGTACGGGCCGGTAGCTGGTCGATGGCATCCAGCGCGACGTCGATGCCGGGTTCGCGCGCGAGATGCGGAATCAGTGGCAGCAGGCCTTCCGGCAGGCCGGCGGCGAGGTACCGGCCGTCGCGCTTGCGTCGAAGCACGCGGCGCGCGCGCGCGATTGCACGGGCGGCGTGGTTGCCGCGTGCGCGCAGCAGGCCGCCCGGCCAGAGTTCGATCTCCGGCGTATTGACCAGCACCTGGGTCTGTCCGCGCATGGGCAGCAGGTTAACGGCGTGCGCTTGCCGGTGCCAGTTCCCGCAAATGCTGCAGCAGTACCTGGGGCTGGCGCGGTTGCAGCAGCAGGTCGTAGCCCTGGCTGGTGGGCAGGTACAGCACGCGCGGGCTGCCGGCCGTCGCCACCAGCGCCTTGTGGCGGTTGCGCAGCCGGAACCAGCCGCTGCGGAAGCCGGGCAGGGCGGTCGCGTTGGATTTGAACAGGGGCTTGAGTTCGGTGTGTTCGTCGAGGTCGACCACGCGAGCCTGCTGCAGCTGCAGTTCACCCCAGCCGAGCTTGCGTGCATAGAAGGTGGTGGCGATCGCAAGGCCATCGGCGTCGAGCGTGATGTGGTGCCGACGCAGCGCGCGTTCGATGAACCAGTGGAGGGCCAGGCTGATGGCGAGGGTTCCGACGATGATCACGGCATAGGTCAGCCATGCACTGCCACCGATCAATTGTTTCGGCCCGGGGGCACCGGCTGTAAAGGCGGTCGCGCCGAGGATGAGAACGACCGGCAGCACGACCACCAGCGCGAACAGCCACAGGCGCGTGGTGGAGGAAGCAGGCTGCAGCTGCCAGGCAGGAAACGATTCCATGGGTGGCCTCGTTGGAGAATGGGCGCGAGGGCGTCCGCTTCGAAGGGGAATGCGGCATTGGCGGACGCAGGGCATCTTCAGTGGGATGCTCGCGGTGATGTCCACTGCGCGACGCGCACAGACGCGGCGGGAACTCAGTCCGCGGCTTGCGCCTGGATCCATCCGGCGACATCGGCAATCAGTGAAGGATCGACGTGGCCGGGCTGCTGGTATTGCGCCGGGCCCTGCTCGCCTTCGACAGCCATGCCGAGGTGGTTGAGCGTCGGGTACAGCTTGAACTCGACCTTCGGATCGTCGTGGAAGCCGCCTTTCCAGCGCTGCCAGTCGGCGTCCACCACCTGGATGTCCTGCGCGCCCTGCAGCACCAGCATCGGCAGCGCGACGGCCTTTGCCTCGGCGACCGGGTCCACCGCTTCGGTGCTGCGCCAGTAGTCGGCGGGCTGGTTCATCGGCGAGTCCGCGATCGCCACCTTGCCGCCGGCGCGGATCGCGGCCACCTGGCCCTTGAGCCTGGCGATCGCGGCGGCTTCGGCGTCGCTGGTCTTGCCGTCGTCGAGCACGGCCAGGCGGATGTTCTGTTCGACCAGGATGTCGAGCAGCGGGCGCGCCGGCGCCGCGAGCAGGACCAGCCCGGCGACGTGTCCGGACCGGGCCGCGATCCGCGGCGCCATCATCGCGCCCTGGCTGTGGCCGAGGACGAACACGCGCGCCGGGTCGATGCCGGGCGCCTCGCGCAGCGCGGCGACCGCGGCGACGGCGTCGTCGGTGGTCTCGCTGTCGATGGTGACCTTGCCGTCGGCATAGTCCTGCGGGCGCGCCTTGCTGCGCTTGTCGAAGCGCAGCACCGCGATGCCCTGCGCGGCCAGGCCGCGGGCGATGTCGAGGAAGGGGCGGTTGGGGCCGATGCTCTCGTCGCGGTCCTGCGGGCCGGAGCCGTGCACCAGCACGACGGCGGTGACGCGATGGTCGGCGCTGGCGCCGTCCGGCATCGCCAGCGTGCCGGGCAGGGCGCGCTTGCCGCTGCCCACGGCGAAGTCATGCTCGCTGTAGCCGGCGTTCGCGTCCACGGCCGGCGCAGCGGCGGCAGGCTCCGCGGCGGGCGCGTAGTGCAGGCCGGCGACCTTGCCATCGCCGTCGACGGCGATGGTGGCGTCAACGCTGGCCTGCTCGCGATGGATGCGGACCACCACCACCGTCATGCCGGACTGCTCCGATACCATCGGAGCATCGCGGCCCGTCTGCGCGCCCGCCGCGGCCAGTTGCTGCTGCACGGCAGCGAGCTTGTCGGCGCCGAGGGCGGCCTTCATCTGCGGCGAGAAGTCGGCGCTGGCAGCTTCGTACTCGCCGGCTTCCATGTGGTCGAGCAGGCGCGTGGCGACGGCCACGGCATCGTCCTGGCTCGGGGCGGCCACGGCCGGCATCGCCGTCGGCAGGCCGAGCAGCAGCATCAACAGCAACGATTGCAGGTATCGCATCTCAGTTCTCCCTCTTGAGGAACATCCGCAGGGTATCGGCGTAGTGGGCCTGCACGGCGGAGACCAGCTCCCAACCCTGCGTGCCGAGCTTGTCCAGTTCCGCCTGTGCGCGCTCGGTGAGCTTGCCGCCGAACGTTTGGTACGGCAGCTCGACGGCCTTGTACTGCCAGCGCGTGCTCATGGATCATTCTCCTTGTCCGTGGTCGTGGCGCCGCCCTTCTTCGGCAGGCGGCCGGCCTTGCGCAGCGATTCGCGCAACACGTATTCGATCTGCGCGTTGAGGCTGCGCAGCTCGTCGTCTGCCCAGCGCTGCGCGGCGGCGAGCACCTCGGCGTTGATGCGCAGCGGGTAGGCCTTCTTCGCGTTCACGGGCGGCTGCGTGCCTTGCGCCGGGCGGCGAAGATCGACAGCAACACTGCCACGATCATCGCGTTGACCAGCACCACCATCGCGACCACCACCAGAGTGGCGCGGCCGCGGTCGTCGCCGGCCCACCACAGGCCCGCGGCCGCGGCGAGGCCGATGACGCCCACGGCTTCCATCAATCCGGCGAGCCGGCGGTCGAGCCGCGCCTTGCCGGCGCCGTGCGCGTCGAGCGCGGCATCGCGCCGTGGCGGGCTGCGGCGCAGCATCCGCGCGATCGCGAACGCCGGCAGGCTCGACAGCGCGAACACGATGGCGGCGAGGTTGGCGCTTCCCACGCCGTGCCTCAGTACAGCGAGCCGGTGTTGACCACCGGCTGGGTCGCGCGGTCGCTGCACAGCACCACCAGCAGGTTGCTGACCATGTTGGCCTTGCGCTCCTCGTCGAGTTCGATCACGCCGTTCTTCTTCAACTCGTTGAGCGCCATTTCGACCATGCCCACGGCGCCGGCGACGATCCGCGTGCGCGCGGCGATGATCGCGTTGGCCTGCTGGCGCTGCAGCATCGCCTGGGCGATTTCCGGCGCGTAGGCGAGGTGGCTGATGCGCGCGTCGAGCACCTTGACGCCGGCGTCGGCCAGGCGCTCGGACAGTTCGTCGCGCAGGTGCTGGCTGATCTCGGCGGCGTGGCTGCGCAGTGCGACCTGGCCTTCCTCGTGCTGGTCGTAGGGATAGCTGGTGGCCATCGTGCGCAGCGCAGACTCGGACTGGATGTGGACGAAGCTCTCGTAGTCGTCGACGTTGTAGACCGCCTCGGCCGAATCGACCACCTGCCACACGATCACCGCCGCGATCTCGATCGGGCTGCCGTCAAGCTCGTTGACCTTGAGCTTGCCGCTCTCGAAGTTGCGCACGCGCATCGACACCTTGCGCTTGCCGTAGAAGGGGTTGTTCCAGCGCAGGCCGTTGTCCTTGACCGTGCCGACGTACTTGCCGAACAGGCTCAGCACCGCGGCCTGGTTGGGTTCGACCTTGTACAGGCCGATCAGGCTGAGGAAGCTGACGACGGCGACCACTACGCCGCCGAGCGCCAGCCAGCCCGAAGCCAGGCCGCTGTCCGGGTCCGGGCCGAGGCCGGTGACGAACATCCAGACGGCGAGGATCGCCAGCAGCAACACACCGAGCAGGAACGGAATGCCGGGAAGGGAGCGGGTGGGGTTCTCTTTCATGGTGGTCTCTCGCTGTCCCCAATGGACGATGAATTGATATCAAAATGATATCAGGATTGCAAGAGTTGCGGGCTTGGATCTCGCGTGTTGTCGTTCCGGAGACAGTTCAAATCCCGGCGCGCCTGCTGGCCGGGGATACGCCACTTGTGACGGCCCGGCAGGAGCCAGGACGGCCGGCGCGCGTCCCAAATCTGCAAAGTGCGATCTGGGGAAGATGCGATTATTGCCGTCATCCCCGCGAAGGCGGGGATCCATGGACGTCACCCGGTGAAAGCAAAGTCCACGGATTTCGCCTTCGCGGGAATGCCGAGCGAAGGCCCTGTTGTTGAGACTTCCCCGGTGCGATCGCGCCTATGGGCCCGGGTTGAGGTAGAGCAGGGGCGCGGGCGAGAATTCGCCGGTGGCGTAGAGCCCGCGACCGGCCGCGTCCCAGCCCAGGGCTTCGGCCTGCGGCAGCCATGGCAGGTCGTGGATGGCCGGCTCGCGTGCCACCGCCTGCGCCCAGGACTCGTTGCTGCCGCGCCGGTACAGCAGCACCTCGTTGTAGGTCATCACCGCCAGGCGGCGGCCGTCCGGGGCGATGTCCGCGGCGGTGACCTGGTGGCGGATGCGCGCCATCGGTGCGTTGGCGCGCAGCGCCTCGGCGTCGGGCTGCGGGACGCCGGCCAGTTCGCCCAGCTTGCGCGCGACCTGGAGATTGTTGCCGTGCGGACGCAGCGGCAGCGCGAACAGTTCCGGCGGCGTGCGCTTCTTCGACACCAGCAGCACCTGCCCGCGCTGCGCGTCGACCGCCACCGCCTCGCAGTCGCGGGCGCCGTCGGGCCAGCGGAAGGCAATCGACCAGGCCGGTTTCAGCGGCATGCGCTGCGCGGCCTCGTCGAGCGACGCCGGTTCCTCGATCACGTGCAGCTGCAGGCTGCGGCGCAGGCCACCGTTGTCGCCGGTGTCGGCGACCAGCAGGTAGTGACGGCCGTCGAGTTCGAACGCGGCGATGTCTTCCCAGTCGGTATTGGCCACGCCGGCGACGGTGAATGTCGCCTGCAACCCGCCGCGGGTGCCGACCGCGAACAGTTGCGCGTCGTTGCCGCCGTCATCGAGCATCCACAGCACGTCCTCGTGCACGCGCGAGGCGGCCAGCCCGCTGATCTCGTCGAGCCGCGCGTCGAGGAGCATCCCCGACAGCTGCGCAAACGGTGGCGGCTGCGCGGTACATGCCAGCAGCAGCGACGATGCAAGCAGCAGCGTGCACAGGCGGCGGACGGCATGGTGGAATTCCATGGCCCCAGCATCGCACGGCGCGGCGGCGGCGCGAAACGTCGCATCGCGTGCGATCGCCGCCGCTAGAATGGCCGCGACGGGGCCTCGCGTGGCGCCGCAGGCCCATGCAGGCCACGACACCACAGGGAATCCCCGCGCCATGAATGAATCCAAGGGTTATGCCGTCTTCTTCTTCCCGCAGGCGCTGGAGATCCTGGGCGACGCAATCAAACCCTACCTGCAGGACAGCCCGGCCGGCGCGCATGTGCCGTGCAACGAGATCGATACCGGCGGCGCGCTGGTGGAAATGACGCTGCACGGGCGTGACGCCGGGAATCGCGACGTCGCGCTGGAACTGATGGTGCCGGTGAGCATGGTGCGCATGGTCGTGTCCACCCGCAGCGACGAGGGCTTCGGCTTCGGGCCGCAGGTGGTGGCGCGGCCGGAGCCGGTGGTGGCGAAGGGTGCCTTGGAAGCGGAGCCGAAATCAGTACCGGCATCGCCATCTTCGCCGGCGCCGACGCCATCTTCGCCCGAAACGCCCGGGACATCTGAAGGCGTGGAACCTTCCAGGGCCTGACTGCCGCACCGGCCCGCCCGGATCCTGGATGACCGACGCTCGTGGAGCAGGCGCCCATTTCAGATGGCCGTGACCTGCCAGAGGCTTGCTTGTGCAAAGAAACAAGCCGCTCCTGCAAGGGCAACGATTCGCCTGCCGGGATCAGTCGCCGGTGCCCACGTCCACCCACACCAGCCGGTGGTCGCTGGCGGTGACCAGCGCGCTCGCCGGATCGGCCGATGCCGGCCAGTACACGCCGTTGTCCACCAGCTGCAGGCCGGTTGAAGGCAGCACGTAGTCCAGCCGCAGCGGGCCGACCTTGCCACCGAAATCCCCGGTTGCATGCGCGGCTGCGCCACGATGCGCGACGCCCGCGCCGGCATGCTTCGCGGCGGCTTCGACCGCGCCTTCGCTGCGCGGGGTGGCCTGGCGGAGCACGCGCGGGTGTTCGAGCAGTTCGAGGATCGCGTCGTGCCGGCCGCTGCCGTCGACGGGGTCGTTGTTGAGGTCGCCGGCGATGACGAAGCGCGCATCGGCGTCCAGTCCGCCGCAGCGGCCGCTGTCGTCGCACAGCCAGGGCTTGTCGCCGGGCGAAATGTATTCGCGCCACAGCCGGATCTCGTCGGCGTTGCGCGCGCCGTTGCGGTCCTCGGGGCCGTCGAACACCGGCGGCGTCGGATGCGAGGCCAGCAGGTGCACGATGCCGCCCGGCGTCTGGATCGGCACGTCCCAATGTGATTTCGACGACAGCCGCAGCTGTGCCCAGATCGCATCCGGGTAGTACGACGCGCCGGTTCCGGGATCAGTCGGGCGCGCCGCGCCGGGCATCGCGCTCCACTTCAGCAGCTGGAACGTGCGCACCGCGGCGGCGTCGATCGGATGGCGCGACAGCACCAGCATCCCGTACTGGCCGGGATGCAGGCCGTAGCCCCAGGCATCGTTGCCGCGGTCGCGGCCGGCGCCGCCGACAACACCGTTGCGATCGAGGTCCAGGCCGCTCGGCACGCCCGTGTTCACCGGCGCGAGGTAGCGGTGCGGGTAGCGCAGCGGTTCGCCGCCTCCGGCCTGCGCGCGTTCGAGGTAGTCGCGCTGGAACAGGTCGGCGGCGCGGTGCGCGTCGTCGTAATCGAATTCGTTGAGCAGCACGATGTCCGGACGCACGCGCTGCAGCACCGCCGCGATCCGACGCGCGTTGTCGTCGCCGGCTTCGAGCCGCCGGACCAGGCCGTTGCCGGCGTCGTCGTACAGGGAGGTGTTGTAGGTCGCGACGCGCAACGTGCTGGTGGCAGCCGCCGGCTGCGCCACGTATGCCTCCGGATCACCGTACACGTGCATGCGCACGCAGCCCGCGCAGGCCTGCAACAGCAGCCACAGTGGAAGGATCGCCCTCATGCATCGTCCCCACGCTCCAGTCGCCGCCAGCCGCCGCCGGTGAACGCCTCCAGCGGCCGGAAGCGTTGCTTGTAATCCATCTTGCGGTGGCCGTCGATCCAGTAGCCCAGGTACAGGTGGTCGAGGCCTTCGCCGCGTGCCCATTCCACCTGCCGCAGCACGGCGAGCGTGCCCAGCCCGCGCGCGGGTTCGTCCGGGTCGAAGAACGTGTAGACCGCCGACAGCGCGCGTCCGGCGCGGTCGGTCACGGCCACGGCCAGCAGGCGGCCATCGACGCGGAACTCGAGGAACCGTCCCTCCGACCACGCGCCGACCAGGAACTGTTCGAACTCGCTGGCGCCGTGGTCGTCCATGCCGCCGCCGACGTGGCGTGCTTTCAGGTAGCGCTGGTAAAGCGCGAGTTGCTCGTCGGTGCGCTGCGGCGCGACCACCCGCATCGTGACGTCGGCGTTGCGGCGCAGGCAGCGACGCTGGCTGCGGTCGGGGACGAAGTCGGCCACCGGGATGCGAACCGCGACGCAGGCGCGGCAGTGGCCGCAGTGCGGGCGGTAGATGAGGTCGCCGGAGCGGCGGAATCCCCACTCCAGCGCCTGCGGGTAGAACTGCGGCAGCCGCGGGTCGCGCGGGTCGAGCACCATGTCGCGCGCCGTGCGTTCGGGAAAGTAGCCGCACGGATGCGCGCCGGTGTCGAATACCCGCATTCCGTCGTCTTCGCGTCGTGGGGTGCTGCCCATGCCTAGGCCGCCACGAACGGCAGCAGCCGCCAGAACCCGATGCCGGCGAGCAGGCCGGCGACCGCGCCGGCGACGAGATCACGCGGAACATGCCGCGCCAGCACCAGCCGCGACCAGGCCACCGCGCCCGCGAACGCAACGCCTGTCGCGCAGGCCAGCCACGACAGCTGCACCAGCAACATCGCCGCGTACATCGCGAAGGCGACGTGCAGCGACAGCTTGCACCAGCGTGCGGACAGCATCGCCGCTGCGACCAGCAGCGCCGACAGCCCCAGGCCGAGCGCGAACTCGCGCTGCGGCGACAGCATCCATGCGATGACCGCGGCGGCAGAAAACAGGGCCAGCAGGAAGCGGTTGAGCGTGCGTCGCTCACCGCGGCCGCTGGCATCGACGTGCTGCCAGCGGTTGCGCCGCACCTGCCAGTGCGAATACGCCATCACGCCGATGGCGATCACGCCCAGTCCCAGCGCCAGCACCGACAGCCGCGTGGCGCCGGCGCCGTCGTTGCCCGCCAGCAGCAGCGCGGCCACCGGCAGCGACAGCAGCGGATGGCCAAGGATCGACAGGGTGCGGGCGAGCCGGTTCGACATCCGGCAAGCATAGCGCCCGGACTCGCAGGGGCTGCGACTGTCCGGGCGCTGAATGCACCCGCAGTTGTGTCATCCGCGCTGACGTACGGGCGTTGATACCCGCGATGGCGGCACCGTCGCTGCCGGAATGGAGACATCGATGAACCACAAGATCCTGTTCGCCACCGTGGCCCTGGCCCTGGCTTCGGCCGGCGCGGCCGCTGCACAGTCGACCGCAGCCACGCCCGACAAGGCCGGACACCACATGCGCCTTGATACCAATGGCGATGGTGCGATCGATCGCGCCGAAGCGGCGGCTTCGCCGCGCCTGGCCGAGCGATTCGACCAGATGGACAAGGACAAGGACGGCAAGCTGCTCGTGGGCGAGCTCCCGCGCCATCAAGGCTGGCGCCATCGTGGCCATCGTGGCCACGACATGATGATGAAGCTCGACACCGACAAGGACGGCCGCATCAGCAAGGCCGAGGCAGCCGCAGAGCCGAAGTTCGCGGAGCGCTTCGCGAAGATGGACGTCAACAAGGACGGCTACGCCGACCGCGCGGATTTCCAGGCGCGCATGGAACAGCGGCGTGGCGAATGTTTCGACAAGGCCGATCTCGACAAGGACGGCAAGCTCAGCCGGGTCGAGTTCTCGAACATGCGCGAAGTCTGCGCACCGAAGCATGACCGGAAGGGAATGCACGCCGGCAAGGGACAGGGCGCCGAACTGCCGGTGAAGTAGGCGCAGGACGCGCAGCAGGGGAGGCCCGCGTTGCAAGACGCGGGCTTTTTGCGTCCTGCACGGACCGCGGTGCAGTGTTGGAGAACAGGGGCGCGGGGGGAGACCGGCGTGGTGTGGCGCGGCGCGCGGATGGCCGCGGGGCGCTTCCATGAAGCGGAACCTGCATGGCCGCCGAAAAGCCGGTCGCGCCCCAGGCTTGGGTTGCCGCGCCGATGTCAGAGGTGGCCGGAAGAGACCAGGCCGACGATCAGGCCGCCCAGCCCGCAGGTGCCGCCAACGATGGCGCCAATCCAGCAGTGGATGCGTTCGCGCCGCCGTCGCCTGGCCGCGGCGACCGGATCGCGCTGCGCCTCGAGCGCGTGGCGTCGGCGCAGCGCGCGCGGCTGTACCACCAGGGTCTGGTGGAAGATCACCGCCATGAAGCCCAGCGTGAGCGCAATCGAAGCGCCCACCAGCAGCGGCCCGCGGGCGTGGGATGCCACGAGTACCAGCAGGACGACGAAGCCGATCGATGCCAGCGAGTTCACCACCGCGCTGCGGGTCAGTGCGCGGCGCTCTTCGTCGTCGATCGCGCCCTTGAGCTGGCTGCGCAGGCCAAGCCAGATGCCGGCGAACGCGCCCACGATGCCGATGCCGATGCTGCCCGCGGCGCCGAGTACGAGCTTGCCGGCGGTCTTGGCGCCGCCGGCCGCCGCGACTGCCAGGATCCCCTTGGCCGCGACGGGCGGGCTGGCAACCACCAGCGCGCCGGCGATGACGGCCGTGAACGCGGCCGTCGGCGCGCTGCTGCGCGCGAACTCGCCAAACCGCTTCACCAGGTCGTCGCGCAGCCCTTGGCGTGCGCGCGACAGGCGCTTGCGAACGGCTGCATCCGAGAGGCCGAGGAGAGCCGCGACCTGCTGCGAGCTCTGGCCCTCGCGGTAGTACAGCAGCAGGACTTCGCGGCTGTCTTCGGGAAGCGCGGCGATCAGCTCCGCGGCGGCCTGCTCGCGCTCGTCCTCGACCAGCTGCTGCACCGGCGTCGGCGACGGATCGGCGGCCAGCGAGATCGCGATCTCGGCGCCCTCGCCGTCGAGCGGCCGATGGCGGTTCGCGCGCAGGTGGTCGCGGGCGAGGTTGCGGGTGATCTGGCGCAGCCAGGGCAGGAAGCTGGACGGGTTCTGCAGGCGCTTGAGGTTTTGCCAGGCGGCGAGGAATGCGTCCTGGGCGATGTCCTCGCTGGCCGGCACGTCGCGGGTGATCGCGAGCGCCACCGCGGTGACGACGTTCTGGCAGGCCGCGACGATGCGGCCGTAGGCAGCGCGGTCGCCGCGTGCGGCGGCGGGCAGCTCGTTGCGGATGAGCAGGTCGATGGCTTCGGCGTTCATGGTGGTGTTTGCAGTGCAGTCGACCATCAGGACGTGGCGCCTGCCCGGATGTGACCGATCCGACCCTGCGGCGAGTGGCAGGATAAACCAGCGCCGGTCTGGGAGCCCTGGCGTCGCTCGACCGTGATTCCCGCGTTCGCAGGATGATGGTCGATGCTGCGCGCGGGAAGCTGCGCAGCAGGCAGCTACAGCGGCTGCACGATCCGCCAGCCATCACCCTCGCGGCGCACGTCGTACCACTGCGGCACGCCTTTCGCGCCCACCCGGCGGCGCTGCAGGAAGATGGTGCCGGTGCCACTCGCGTTGGCCTCGTACTTGCCGACCGCGACCAGTTGCGCCGCGGGCCCGCCTTCCGCCGTGGCCGGGCATTGCGAGGCCGGCAGCACGCGCCCCGGCGTGGGCGGCAGCGCGGCCAGCAGGGCCGGGGAGGGGTCGGCGCCGTCGATGGCGATGCAGGCGACGTCGCCTGCGCGCCGCGGCAGCTCGCCTCGCAGCAGCGCGATAGCCAGCGAATCCGGGGTGGCGGTATTGCCGCGCAGCGGCAGGTCGGCGGGCATGGGCGTGACCGTCGCGGCCGGCGCCGACGACTGCGCGGTGACCGGCGGCGGGGTGGCGGGCGGCGGCAGGGTCATGTACGTCAGCGCGATGATCGCCGCGATCACCACCAGCAGGCCGAGCTTGATCCGCGACGCGCGCCGCTGCGCGTTGCTGCGCCCGCCCGGGTCAGGCGCGGTGCCGCGGAAACTCATCGCCACGTAGCTGTCCGGCGCGTTGCGCGAGGAATCGATCAGCCCGGCCTCGCGCAGCATCGCGCGCGCCCTGGGCTGGTCCTCGGAGCGGATGATCCACACCGCCGGCTTCGGCCCGCCCTTGTCGCGATAGGTGAAATTGCCGCGGATGCTGCCCTTGTACGAGCGGCCGTTGGTGATCCGCACCTCGATCCCGGCGTCCTCGAGCAGCCTGGCCACCTGTTCGACGTTCTCGAGCCGCGCGCTGGTGAAGACCTGCCTCATCGCGCGCTCACTTGCTTGCCGGCACGTGCGCGGAAGACTTGTCCGCGGTGACGCGGATCAGGCCTTCCTGCGCGGTGCTGGCGACCAGCTGGCCGTGCCGGTCGTAGATCAGGCCGCGCGCGAGCCCGCGCGAGCCCTGCGCGCTGGGGCTGTCGATCGAGTACAGCAGCCAGTCGTCGGCGCGGAACGGGCGGTGGAACCACAGCGCGTGGTCGAGCGAGGCCATCTGCACGTTCGGCTGGTAGTAGCTGATGCCGTGCGGGAAGGTCGCGGTGCCGAGCAGGTGGAAGTCCGACGCATAGGCGAGCAGGGCGCGATGCAGCTCCGGCGCATCGCCGACCTTCTCCGCCAGGCGGAACCAGACCTGCTGGAACGGCGGCCGCTTGGGCGGGTTGAGCTCGTCGCGCGGGTAGACGTGGCGGAACTCGAACGGCCCCATGCGGTCGAGCCAGCGCTGCACCTTGGTCGGCAGCGTGGCCAGCACCTCCGGCGGGATCGCCGGCGCGGGCTCGATGTCTTCCGGCTTCGGCACCTCGGGCATCGACAGCTGGTGCTCGCCACCATCCTCGTGTTCCTGGAACGACGCGGCGCAGAAGAAGATCACCTGGCCGTGCTGGATCGCGGTCACGCGGCGCACCGAGAACGTTCCGCCGTCGCGGGTGCGGTCGACGTGGTAGACGATTGGATGCTCGATGTCGCCGGCGCGCAGGAAGTAGGCGTGCAGCGAGTGTGCGTCGCGCGGCTGTTCCATGGTGGCCTGCGCGGCCGACAGCGCCTGCCCCAGCACCTGCCCGCCAAACACGTACTTGGTGCCGATGTCGCGGCTCTGGCCGCGGAACAGGTTGTCCTCCAGCCGTTCCAGCGAGAGCAGCTCGATCAGCTCGGAAACCACAGGTTGCAGGGGAGGGGACATGGCGGGCCGGCGGAAGGGTCGCGGCGATTATACGGGCGTGGGATGGACAGGCCTGCGGCACGCCTTTCGTGCGAGATCGCAGGTCGGGGTTACGCCCCCGACGCACGGAGTTTCGCAGGCGTCGGGGGTGTAACCCCGACCTGCATGCGCTCCAGCCGCACTTCGTCCAGCACGCGTTGCCAGGGAAACAGCGGCCCGGGGTCGCGCTTGCGCGGCACCAGGATGTCCGGGTCGTCGCTGGCCGGCACCATCGCCGTGTCCAGGTCCTCGTGGCCCGCAATCAGGCGCAGCGAAGGCAGGTCTGCCCGTAGCGCGTTCAGCAGTGCGATCAGTGCGTCGACCTGTGCGTCGGGATACGCCTCCTCCATCGCCTGGTGGCGCGAATCCAGCCAGTGCGGCCAGCGACCGGCGTTGACCAGCTCGATGCCGATCGAGCGCGGGTTGTAGCCGCGGACATGGTGGGCGATGCGGTCGGGCGCGATGTAGCGCTGGCAGCGGCCGTCGCGGTCGATGTAGTAGTGGCCGCTGTTGCCGGTGCCCCCGCTTCCATCGGCACGTGCGGGGTAAAGCACGCGCTCGCCGTACTCGCGCGCGGTGGTCAGGTCGGGCAGTTCGGTGCAGTGGATGACCACCAGGTCCACCTGCGACAGCGGGCGCGCTTCCAGCCGGCTTTCGTAGGCCAGCGGAAACACCTGCGGCGCTTGCGAATCAGGCTTGGTCGGCATCGTGCGATGCTAGCATCCGCGCATGAGTACACGCGGCCACTGCATCCTGTCCCACGGTTTCGAGAGCGGCCCCGACGCGACCAAGGTCACCGCACTGGCCGACGTGGCCGAACGCCTCGGCTGGAGCCACGAGCGCCCCGATTACACCGACCTCGATGCGAAGCACGAGGTCAGCGCACTGGGCGACGTGCCGGTGCGGCTGCAGCGCCTGCTGTCGCTCGCCCGCGCCGCCGCCGCGCGCGGTCCGGTGGTGCTGGCCGGCTCCAGTCTCGGCGCATGGATCTCGGCGCGGGCATCGCTGGAGATTCCGGTCGCGGCGCTGTTCCTGATGGCCCCGCCGGTGGGCATGGACCCCGCGCCGCCGCTGGAGGCGGCGGCGGTGCCGATGTCGATCATCCATGGCTGGAGCGACGAGTTGATTCCGGCGTCGCAGGTCGTCGAGTGGGCGAAGACGCGCCGCGCGCGCCTGCTGCTGGTGGACGACTCGCATCGGCTGGCCGGCCATGTGGAAGCATCCGCGGAGGCATTCGCCGCGCTGCTGGCGGGGCTGTGATGCGGAGGCCTTTCCCGGCTCGTCCCGGACCCGTCTCCCGGTGTCGTCATCCACGCGAAAGCGGGAATCCGGCGTATGTGGCTGCAGGAAGCCGAGCGAACCACGCTGCGGGACGGAGCGGGACCGGCGGAAGCAATCGACGCGCCAGCGCAGTGGAAAGGCGGGAAACCCCATGAAATTCTTCGCCTCCTGCGCCAAGGGCCTCGAATACCTGCTCACTGACGAACTGCTTGCGCTGGGCTGCGCGCGCGCCACCGCAACGATCGCCGGAGTCAACGTCGAGGGCACGCTGGAAGACGCACAGCGCGCGGTGCTGTGGTCGCGGCTCGCGAGCCGGATCCTGTGGCCGCTGGCTGAGTTTCCCTGCGAGGACGAGCATGCCTTGTACCGCAACGTCGCCGTGCTGCCGTGGCGCGAGCATCTCGACGAGGGCATGACCCTGGCGGTGGATGCGCACGTGTCGGGCGACGCGATCACCCACGCGCGCTACGCCGCGCAGCGAGTGAAGGATGCGGTAGTGGACACCCTGCGCGAGGCAACGGGTGAGCGGCCGTCGGTGGACGTCGAGGCGCCGGACCTGCGCCTGAACCTGGTGGTGCGCAAGGGCCGGGCGATCCTCTCGGTCGACCTGGGCGGCGGCCCGATGCATCGCCGCGGCTGGCGCCGCGCGCAGGGCGAGGCGCCGCTGAAGGAAAACCTCGCCGCCGCGGTGCTGCTGCGCGGTGGCTGGCCGCAGGTCTACGCCGACGGCGGCGCGCTGCTGGATCCGATGTGCGGCAGCGGCACGCTGATGATCGAAGGCGCGCTGATGGCGGCGGACGTGGCGCCGGGGTTGCTGCGCCACGGCGACGTGCTGCCTTCGCGCTGGCTCGGCTTCGACGAGAAGGCCTGGGCGCGGATGTACGCGCAGGCGCACGAGCGCGAGCGCGCCGGCCGCGGTGCGCTGCGCGACGTGTTCGACGGCAGTGACAGCGACCCGCACGCGATCCGCGCAGCGCGCGAGAACGCGACCGCCGCTGGCCTGCGGGACGCGATCCGCTTCGACGTGCGCGACATGGCCGCGCTGCCGGTCCAGTCGGTGCCGCGCGGGCTGGTCGTGTGCAACCCGCCCTACGACGCGCGCCTTGCGGCCGACCCGGCCCTGTACCGCACGCTGGGTGCCGCGCTGCAGCGCGCGGTGCCAGGCTGGCGCGCAAGCCTGCTGTGCGGCGACGCGACCCTGGCACACGCCACCGGCCTGCGTGCGACGAAGAAGTACCAGCTGTTCAACGGGACGCTCGAATGCAGCCTGATCGTCTGCGATCCGCTGCGGCTTGCCCCGCGCGAGGATGCGCAGGCGCGCGCGCTGTCCGACGGTGCGCAGATGCTGGCCAATCGCTTGCGCAAGAACCTGCGCAACCTGAAGTCCTGGCGTACGCGCGAAGCGGTGGAATGCTTCCGGGCCTACGACGCCGACCTGCCCGAGTACGCCGCCGCGATCGACGTCTATTCCGAGGCTGACGATCCCGATGCCATATGGCTGCACGTGCAGGAGTACGCCGCGCCTGCGGAAATCCCCGAAGCCGACGTGCGCCGCCGCTTCGGCGAAGTGCTGGCGGCCGCGCGCGAAGTGTTCGGCGTGCCGCGCGAGCGCGTTGCCACCAAGACCCGGGTCCGCGGCAAGGGAGGCAGCAAGTACGCGCAGGGCGCCGGCCTGGGCCCGCGCGGCGAGACGTTCGTCGTGCGCGAAGGCGCGGCGCGGCTGCGGGTGAACCTGTTCGACTATCTCGACACCGGCCTGTTCCTCGACCACCGCCCGCTGCGCCAGCGCATCTTCCGCGAGGCGCGCGGGCGCCGCTTCCTCAACCTGTTCTGCTATACCGGCGCGGCGACGGTGCAGGCCGCGGTGGGCGGCGCGGCGTCGACCACCAGCGTCGACCTGTCGGCCACCTACCTGCAGTGGCTGTCGGACAACCTGCAGGGAAACACGTTCGACGGGCGCGCCATCGGCGGCGACGCACATCGCCTGGTGCAGGCGGATGCGATGGCATGGCTGGAAGCCGACCTTGGCCGCTACGACCTGATCTTCTGCGACCCGCCGACGTTCTCCAACTCCGCCCGCGCCGATGATTTCGACATACAGCGCGAGCACGTGCGCCTGCTGCGCGCGGCGGTGGCGCGGTTGTCGCAGGGCGGCATCCTGTACTTCTCCAACAACTTCCGCCGCTTCCGCCTGGACGCCGAAGCGGTGTCGGCGTTCGCAGATTGCGAGGACATCAGCGCGCAGACGATCCCGCAAGATTTCGCCCGCAACCCCCGCATCCACCAGGCCTGGCGCCTGCAGGCGCTGTAGGCCGGGATACCGCCCCGACGGCTGTTCGCCACGTTGGCACGCCCGCTCCAGGCCCCCGCCAACCCGTAGGAGCGCCCCATGGGCGCGATCGCTTCCCACGAAGAACGATCGCGCCCATGGGGCGCTCCTACGGGGGCGGTACCCTGCGTTCCAGCCATGGCGCTGGTCCGGGCGCGTCATCGCCCCGATCCATGGCCCATCGCATTCCATCGGAGCATTGCCATGCAGACCACCACCCACGCCCGCGTCATTCGCCAGGTGCGCGGTGCCGCCACGTCCGATGGCGCCGGGGTCAAGCTCACCCGCGTGATCGGCGGCCCGGCGCTGCCCGACCTCGATCCGTTCCTGCTGCTCGACGAGTTCGGCACCGACCGCGCTGAGGACTACATCGCCGGCTTCCCGAGCCATCCGCACCGCGGCTTCGAGACCGTGACCTACATGCTCGACGGCCGCATGCGCCACAAGGACAACCACGGCAACGAAGGCCTGCTGGTGCCCGGCAGCGTGCAGTGGATGACGGCCGGCCGCGGCCTGGTGCACTCGGAGATGCCCGAGCAGGAAGAAGGGCGCATGCGCGGCTTCCAGCTGTGGGTGAACCTGCCGGCGAAGGACAAGCTCACCGACCCGCGCTACCAGGAGTTCGAAGCTGCGCGGATACCGGTGGTGCAGCCGGCCGCGGGCGTCACGGTCAAGGCCATTGCCGGTGAAGTCGGGGACGGCCGCGGAGGCAGCGTGCGCGGCCCGATCGTGCAGCCGGCGACCGATCCGCTGTACCTCGACATCGCGCTGGGCGCGGGCGCGCAGTGGCAGTACGCGCTGCCTGAAGGGCACAACGCCTTCGCCTATGTGTTCGAGGGCGATGCCGCGATCGGCGACGGCGAGGATGCGCGGCCGCTTGCGACCCATGAGATGGGCGTGCTGGGCGGCGGCGACGTGCTGAAGCTTCAGGCCGGCAAGGCCGGCGCACGGCTGATCCTCGTTGCCGGCCGGCCGTTGCGCGAGCCGGTCGCGCGGCATGGGCCGTTCGTGATGAATACGCGGGAGGAGTTGATGCAGGCGTTTGTTGATTTCCAGGAGGGGCGGTTCTAGGCCGTTTGGGGCTGTTGTTCTGCGTTGGCCCGTTGCTTTTGGCTTCCGGGCATCTCCAGGTTGTTCCAGGCCCTTTTCCCGTTTGCGGGTGAGAAGGGATGCTTGCGAGCCACAGGCTTGGGTCGCGATGAACGGCCTCGCGTTGGCGCGGGTATTGGGCGCGGAGCGACGTGGCGCGAAGTGCCGGATGAAGGGGCCAGTGCAGCGAACTGCTTTCGCGTCGCAAGCTGAAAAGCGTTTCGCGCCGTGACGGCGCGAGTCACCTTTCTTTGCTTGTGCAAAGAAACGTGACCCAAAGAAACACACCCGCCTGCGCGCCCGGTGCTGCGCACCGGGTTCGCGGAGCCGGCGGGAATTTTCGGATGGGGCATCCTGCCCCAGCCGAAAACGCCGCACATCCATGTGCGGCGCCCTGCGGGTTTTACCCGCCGTCTCCGCCGCTCCGGAGGGGCCCCGGAAAATCAACGGCGCAACGGCAACAGCAACAGCGACAGCGACAGCAAAAGCGAAAGCGAAAGCGAAAGCGAATTCACCACCTTCTGGATTTGATAATGGCTGGCGCAGCGCGGCTTGTGCGCCGTAAAGAAGCGAAAGGGGCCTTGCGGCCCCTTTCGTCGTTTATGAACCAGGAATCGTGGATCACGCGTCCCCGACCACGTCCGGACGGTGCTGGCCGAGCCAGCGGTACGCGATGCCGCCGATCAGGCCGCCGAGGATCGGCGCCAGCCAGAACAGCCACAGCTGGCTGATCGCGCCGGAGCCGACGAACACCGCCACGCCGGTCGAGCGCGCCGGGTTCACCGAGGTGTTGGTGACCGGAATGCTGATCAGGTGGATCAGGGTCAGCGCCAGGCCGATCGCGATGCCGGCGAAGCCGGCCGGGGCGCGGCCGTGGGTGGCGCCCATGATCACGATCAGGAAGAACGCCGTCATCACCACTTCGCACAGGAACGCCGCGGCCACCGAGTAACCCTGCGGCGACAGTGCCCCATACCCGTTGCTGGCGAATGCGCCGGCGGCGTTCGGGTCGATGGCGAAGCCGGCCTGGCCGCTGGCGATCTGGAACAGGATCCAGCCCGCCGCGAGCGCGCCCACCACCTGCGCCACGATGTAGGGCACCACGTCCTTGACCGGGAACCGGTCGCCGGCCCACAGGCCGATGGTGACCGCCGGGTTGAAGTGCCCGCCCGAGATATGGCCGAACGCGTAGACGCCGGTCAGCACTGTCAGGCCGAACGCCAGCGCCACGCCCATGTAGCCGATGCCGAACTGGTAACCGTCGGCCCCCACCACGTGCGCCGCAAGCACCGCCGCGCCACAACCTCCCAGTACCAGCCAGAACGTGCCGAGAAATTCGGCCGCAAGTCGTCTCGTCATCTCGGTTTTCCCCGTGAATGGCCCGCAGCAGGGCCGGGAAGAATCGTGGAGCAATCGGCTGGCGGAAATGTTTGCGCCGTGTGAAATGGCCAGGGCCATCTGCGGGCGGGTGCGCGGCCCCATGCCGGCGCCGGGCACCCGGACGCCACCGCGGAGGCGGTGGCGTCACGTGGCCATGGAGGCCGTCAATTGCTGCTCAGCTGCGGTCCGCGGAAACGCAGCGACTGGGCCTCGAGCAGCGCGTTGGTCAGCTCGGCTTCGGAGTTGGCGCGCAGCGAGATGTGGGCGACGCGGCCGCCGTCGAGTTCGATCAGCGTTTCGCGGACCTGGGTGTCGGGTGATGACGCGATCTCGCCGCGGTACCAGCGCGTCTCGTGCCCGTCGATCATGGCTTCCTCGGCACGGTTCGCGCGCCTGGGCTCGAACGGCGAATCCTTGGAGATGGTGACGGCGAAGACTTCGGCGCCGTCTTCGCGCAGCGCCTTGCAGAAGACGAAGGCGTCGCCGGCCATCGCTTTCCAGGACAGGCCGCTGTCGCTGGGCAGCAGCGGGCATTCGGCCGATTGCGCCTGCGCAGCGCCAGCGGCCAGCAGGCAGGCCAACGGAAGTATCCGGAGCAGGTTCATACGCACCCCCTTGCGCACGGGAACAGCTGTTTCCCGAACATAGTTGACGGCAGTCACGGATGCAAACCGTGATGCGCCTCACATTCTGTTCAAGCGCGCTTCATCGCTCCGGCAGCGGGATGAACTCGTCGTCGCCGGGCACCTGTCCGAAGCGGCCGCCGAGCCAGTCCTGCTTGGCCTGCTCGATCCGTCCCTTCGACGACGATACGAAGTTCCACCACAGGTGGCGCCGGCCGTCGAGCGGCTCGCCGCCGAACAGCATCGCCTTGAGCGGGGTCTTCGCCCGCAGCACCGGCCGCGTGCCGGCGTCGAGCACGACCAGGTGGCGCGCGGGGATATCGGCGCCGTCGAGCTGGGCATCGCCTTCGAGCACGTACAGCGCGCGTTCGACGGCGCGGTCGTCGATGGCGATTTCGGCATCGGCTGCAAGGTCGACGGCGACGTTGAAGGTGTCCGCGAATACCTTCACCGGTGACTCCTCGCCCCACGCGCGACCGGCGACCACGCGCAGCAGCGCGCCCCCGCGTTCGATGCGCGGCAGGGTGGCGGCGCCGTGGTGGTGGAACTCCGGCGCGACCTCCTCCGATGCCCTGGGCAGCGCGACCCAGGTCTGCATGCCATGGAGCGGATGTTCGCCCTCGCGCAATGCCTGCGGCGTGCGTTCGGAGTGGGCGATGCCGCGGCCGGCGGTCATCCAGTTGACGTCGCCCGGGGTGATGTCCTGGTCGGAGCCGAGCGTGTCGCGATGGCGGATCGTCCCGGCCCACAGGAAGGTCACGGTGGCCAGGCCGATGTGCGGATGCGGGCGCACGTCGATGCCAGCGCCCCGCTCGAACACCGCCGGGCCCATGTGGTCGACGAACACGAACGGGCCGACGCTGCGTGTCTCGATCGACGGCACCGCGCGCCGTACCTGGAAGCCGCCGAGGTCGTGCACGCGCGGGGCGATGATCGTGGTCATGGGCAGGTCCTCGCAAAAGCCAGGCGCCAGCATCGCACCAACCGCGCCGGCATCGCGAGGCAGGCGGCGCAACGCAGCATTCCGGGGTGCGGACCCAGTCGGTGTAGGAGCGGCTTCAGCCGCGAGCTTCTGCCGGCACCCACCAATGGGCTTGAAACGTGGTTCACCTGCGTGCCGCGCCGAACGCTCCTCAGGGCAGCGTTTCGAGCTTGAGCTGCGCCTCCGGTTCGGCGCCCTGCGCCAGCGACACCAGGGTCAGGCGGCGGCCGCCCAGGTCCTTGCTGCGGTCGCCGCGACCTGTGTGGAGGCTGAACGATTCCGGTTTGGCCGCGGCATCGGTGGCCCATTCGAAGACGACCTCGGCGTCGCCCGCCCACACGCACTGGCGGCCGGGCTTGCAGCGCGAGTCGTTGGTGACGCGCACGTAGCGCAGCGTGCTGCGGTCGGCGAGCGCGACCCGCTCGCCGGTCGCGAGGGTGAACGTTTCGCCGTCGGCCACCGCGCGCTGGTCGCTGGCGTCCGCAGGCGGCGTCGAGCATGCGGCGAACAGCAGGGGCAGCAGGCCGGCGACGGCGGCGGCGTGGGGCAGGAGCGTACGCATGCGGAAACGTCCTTGAACGGGGGAATGCCCGATTCTAAGCAGGCCCGCCTCGGTCGGGGGTGAATGCAGGCAGTGGCGCAAGCCGGTTGGCGTCAGGCGCCGCTGGCGCTGTCTTCGCTGCGGCGTGCTTCGCCGCGACGCGAGGCGAGCCGGTCGGCAAGTCGTGTCGGCTCGGGCAGGCGATAGCCGCGGGTGAAGCGCATCACCAGGTCCGCGGCCGACGCCATCGACACGCGGTGCCCGGGCGAGACGACCAGCGGATTGCACCGGAGCTTGCTGCGCAGCAGCCAGCCCAGCTGCGTGCCCTGGCTGCGCAGCGGCGTGTAGGCGCCGCGCACCTCGTGCGGCTCCGAGCCGCTGCCGACCAGGATTTTCTTCGCCACGCCGATGCTGGGCAGGCCGGTGATGACGCCGAAATGCGCTGCGATGCCGAGCCGGCGCGGATGGGCGATGCCGTGGCCGTCGACGAAGGCCAGGTCGGGCGCCCGCGGCAGCGCCTCGAGCGCCAGCAGCAGCGCCGGCAGTTCGCGGAACGACAGCAGCCCGGGAATGTAGGGCATCCGGGTGGGGATGCGTGCGACTTCCGAGGCGAGCACCTGCAGGCTGTCGGCGTCGAGCAGCACCGCCGCCGCGCGGGTGGTCGCGCCGTCGTCCTCGAATCCCACGTCGAAGCCGGCGATGGTGCGCAGCGGCCTGGCATAGCCGTCGCGCAGCGTGACCCGGTCAGCGAGCTCGACCTGCAGCGCGCGCGCCGCGGCGATGTCGCCGTCCCAGTCCGCCATGCCCGTGGTGGTGGTGCCGGCCACCTCAATAGCGCCGACGCGACAGCACCGGCGGCGCATCGCCGTCGATGCGGATTTCGAACAGGTTGCCGTAATCGCTCTCGTCGATCGGCGCGACTTCGCATCCGCACAGCACCGAGACAATGCCCGGCACGGTGTTGCTGTGGCCGACAACCAGCACGGTGCCCCTGGCATGGCTGCGGCGCAGGCGCGCAGCGACTGTCTCCGGCGGCGCGTCGGCGTCGTACGAGGTGATGCTCAGGTCGTGCTGGGCGGCGGTCGGCGCCGCGGTGTCGCTGGTCCTGCGGTACTGGGTGGCGTAGGCGGCGACCACGTCGCGGGAACGCAACAGCCCGGCCAGCGCCTCGGCCCGGGCGAGGCCCGCGTCGCTCAGCGAGGGGTCGCGCGGATCATCGGTGGCTTTCTCCGCGTGGCGCACGACCACGTAACTCACCGACGACGAAGGCGAGGACAGCGAGGTGCAGCCAGCCAGCGCAAGCACGCAGGCGGCGATCAGGAGGCGGAACGGAACTGGCATCGGTCGGGTCTCGGTTCGGGTCCGGTGGACGGAAGCGGGCGTGCAACCCGCTGGCCCTGGTCCGGGGCATGCGCGCAATGCGAAGCCCGGCGGCGCTGCAGGCGGATCGACGGCCCATTGTCCGACATCGCGGCCATCGATGCGGGGCCGCCCGCGGGACGGGTGCGGCCGCGGCGGCGCAACCCGGTGCCCGTTCGTCCAGGCCCGGTCCGCCGTTCACGGCTCGAGGCAGACCCGGTTGCGCCCTTCCTTCTTGGCCCGGTACAGCGCGGCGTCGGCGGCGGTCATCAGCCTTACCCGGTTGTCGCGCACCGGCGACAGGTCGGCGATGCCGATGCTGACGGTGATCCGCTGCGGCTCGCCGCCGGGCGAGAAAGTGGCCGCGGCAACCGCCGAGCGCAGGCGCTCGGCGAAGCTGTAGGCGGCGCCGGCGTCGCACTCGGGCAGCAGCACCGCGAACTCCTCGCCGCCGATGCGCGCGGCGATGTCGTCGTTGCGCGCGTGGTGGTGGACCAGGTCGGCGATCTGCCGCAGCACCTCGTCGCCGGAAATGTGGCCGTAGCGGTCGTTGACCGGCTTGAACAGGTCGACGTCGATGATGCAGATCGTCAGCGGCCGCTGGTGGCGCAGCGCGCGCGCGATCTCGCGCTCCATCTGCTCGATGAAATGACGCCGGTTGCACAGGTCGGTCAGCGGGTCGCGGGTGGCGAGCTGGTAGATCTCCTCGTGGTAGTTCGCCTCCACGCTGGTGTGGCTGATGAACTTGAGGATGCTCTCGCCGACGGTGACGTGGTCGCCGTCGGCCAGCGTCGCCTCGGCGACCGGCACATCGTTGACGCGGGTGGCGTTGGTGGCGCCCAGGTCGCGGATGCGGTAGTCGTCGCCGTCGCGCCAGATATGGCAGTGCTCGCGCGACACGCTCTTGTGGGCGATGCACAGGTCGGCATCCTGTGAACGCCCGACCAGCACGCGCCCGTCGTCGACGTCGGCACGGCTGCCCAGGCCCATGCCGTGGATCACGACCACGCATGCCGAACGTGGCGGCGCGTTGTGCGGGCCGTCGCTGAGCAGCGTGCGTTGCGTGGTTTCGGACGGGCCGTTGCGGTTGTCCATGCGGCTCGGGCGCAAACAGGACGTGCAGTGTAGCCATAATCCCGCGGCGGGGCAGGGTGCTTCCGGTAACATGCGGGGCCTGCGCACAGGGGAGCAGGTCATGACCACGCCCGTCGGGGACGATCCCGATCGTACCGAACTGCTCGCCACGCGCGGGCCGTCGGCGGGCGCCGCCGACCGCGACACGCTTGCGCCGGGCGCGCGCCTGGGACGCTACCGCATCGAGGCCGTGCTCGGTCGCGGCGGCATGGGCGACGTGTATCGCGCCGAACAGCTCGAGCCGGTGCGCCGTACGGTTGCGATCAAGCTGCTGCGCAGGCGGCGCCTGGACGCGCGGCACCTGGCGTACTTCGAGGTCGAGCGGCAGCTGCTGGCGCAGATGCGGCACCCGGCGATCGCGCAGGTGTTCGACGCCGACACCACCGCCGACGGGCATCCGTTCCTCGCGATGGAGTTCATCGCCGGCAGCCCGCTGACGCGGTTCTGCGAAGAGCATGCGCTGTCGCTGCGGCAGCGGATCGAACTGATGATCCGTGTCTGCGAGGGCGTGCAGCACGCGCACCAGAAGGGCGTGGTGCACCGCGACCTCAAGCCCGGCAACCTGCTGGTGGACCAGGTCGACGGCCGCGCGCTGCCGAAGATCATCGACTTCGGCATCGCCACCGCCTCATCGATGGCCGAGGGCCGCGAGGTCGCCGGCACGCCCGATTACATGAGCCCGGAGCAGGCCGGCGGCGACCAGTCCCTGGTCGACACCCGCAGTGACGTGTACTCGCTGGGCGTGGTGCTGTACGAGGTGCTGACCGGCCAGCGCCCGGAGACGGCCGGCGAAACGCTGGTCGCCAGCACGCGCACGCTGCGCCTGCCCTCCGAGCAACTGGCCACGCTGCCACCCGGCGACGCCGACCGCATCGCGCGCGGCAACGGGCTGCGCCTGGCCGACATGCGGCGGGTGCTGCGCCACGAACTGGACTGGGTGGTCGCCAGGGCGATGCAGCACGATCGCAACGACCGCTATCCATCCGCGGCCGCCCTGGCCGACGACCTGCAGCGTTTCCTCGACGGCAGGCCGCTGTCGGCGGTGCCGGCCTCGCGTCGTTACGTCTGGGGCAAGTTCGTGCGCCGCCACCGCGTTGGCCTGGCGGCTGCATCGCTGGTCCTGCTCGCACTGCTCGGCGGGCTCGCCGTGTCGCTGTACGGGCTGCAGCAGGCGCGCGCGCAGCGGACCATCGCCGAGCAGCGCAGCGCCGAGCTGGAGAAAGTGGCCGCGTTCCAGCAGTCGATGCTCGAAGGCATCGACATCGAGGCAATGGGCGCCGGCATGGCCAGCGGCCTGCGCGGGCAGGTTGCCAGGACCTCGCCGGCGACGCGCGCAGCGGTCGAGGACACGCTCGCCCATGCCAGTACCGCCGACATCGCCCGCAACCTGATCGACCGCAACATCCTTGCCGGCGCGGAAACGGCGATTGCCCGCGACTTCGCCGGCGAACCCGCCCTGGCCGCCAACCTGCGCGAATCGGTGGCCCGCGTGCGCGATGCGCTGGGACTGCCGGAGGCCGCCGCCGCCGGGTTCCGCGAAGTCGCGGATTACCGCGAAAAGGCGCTGGGGGCGGCCGCCAGGCCGACTCTGGAAGCGCGCCAGCAGCAGGCATCGGCGATGCTGCTGGCCGCCCAGGCGAAACCGGCGATGGCGCTGCTCCGGCGCACGCTGGCCGATGCATCGGCGCTGCCGCCCGATGATCCGCTGCGCATTCGCCTGGAAATGGACCGCGCCGGCGCGACGTCCGCGCTCGGCGACCGCAAGGCGGCGCGCGAAGCGCTGGAGGCGTTGTACGCACGCAGCCGCGCGACCCGCGGCGAGCGCGACCCGATGGTCATGGAAGTCATGAACAGCCTTGCGATCCTGCTCGGCCGCATCGGCGAGGCGAAGCTGGGCCGCGACTACATGGAGCGCCTGGTCACCATGCGCCGCGAAGTGCTCGGCGCCGACCACAAGGACACGCTGTCGGCGCTGCACAACCTCGCGGTGATGCGGATCATGACCGGCGACAGCGAAGGCGCGCTGTCCCTCCAGCGCCAGCTGGTCGAGACGCAGACGCGCCGCCTCGGCGCCGAACACCCGCAGACGCTCACCGAGCGCGGCAACCTGGTCAGCATGCTGATCGACAGCGGCAAGGCGGAACAGGCGCTGCCGATCTCGCTGGCCGTGGTGGAGGCCGATACCCGCGTGCTTGGCGCCGACAGTCAGCAGACGCTGCGCGCCAAGCTCAACCTGTCCAGCCTGTACGCGCGGCTGGGACAGTTCGACAAGACGCTGGCGATGCAGCAGGAAGTCATCGATGCGCGGACGCGGCTGCTCGGTCCGCGCCACCCGGACACGATCTACATCCTGGTCAACCACGCCGCCACGCTGATGCAGGCGGGCCAGGCGAAGCAATCGCTGGCGCTGCTGGGCAGCGTGCTGCCTCTGGCGCGCGAGGTGCTGGGCGACCGCCATCCGCAGTCCCAGGCGGCGATGGACATCCGCGGGCAGTCGGCCGAGGAGACCGGCGACACGGCGCTGGCGATCGCCAGCTACCGCGAGCTGCTCGCAATGCGCAGCGCTTCGCTGGACGCGGGCGATCTCAAGATCGCGGACGCCGCGTGGAAGCTGGAAGGAGCGCTGCTCGTCGCCGGACAGGATGACGAGGCGGCGCGCATCCGGGCCCGCTACGTCGTGCCGCTGCTGGAGGCGCCGGAGGCGGAGCTCGACGAGCGGCAGAGGAAATTCGTGGCCGATGTCCGTCGCATCGAGGCCGAAGAGGCCGCGGCCGCGCAGGAAACGGCGAAACACTGACCTTGCAGCTGCAGGAGCGGCCCATGGCCGCGAGCGCTTCGAGAGCGCTGGCCGGCCGGGAAGGGGTTGCGGCCATGGGCCGCTCCCGCGCACGTGGCTACTCGGCGGGCTTGGCCGCCTCGACCGGCGCATTCGTCGCCGCACGCCGCGCCAGCTGCACCTCGCGGTGGGCGATGTAGGCGTTGGCGATGAAGATGATCGCCGCGCCGATGATCGTCCAGCGGCTCGGGTCCTCGCCGAACAGCAGCCACGCGGCGAACGCCACCAGCGGCAGCTGCATGAAGCTGATCGGGGTCAGCGCGGAGACGTCGCCGAGCTTGAGTGCGCGCGTCCACAGCAGCTGCCCGCCGGTGCCGAACGCGCCCAGTGCGATCACCCACAGCCAATCGATGCCCTGCGGCCATTGCCATGCAGGCAACGCCGGCAGCAGCGACAGCGGCACCCAGAACAGGTAGGTGTACAGGACGATGGTGTCGGCCGGATCGACCCGCGACAGCTGCTTGATCTGGATCGCGACGATGGCGCTGAGCACCGCCGCCGACAGCGCCACCAGCGTGCCGAGGCTGAAGGATGTGCTGCCAGGCTGCACGATCACCAGAACGCCGATGAAGCCGATGATCACCGCGCTCCAGCGGCGCATGCGCACTTTCTCGTGCAGGAAGATCACCGCGGCGATGGTGACGAACAGCGGCGCGGAGTACGACAGCGAGATCGCCTGCGCCATCGGCAGGTGGCCGATCGCCCAGAAGCCGCAGAGCATCGAACCCACGCCGATCGCGCTGCGCAGCAGGTAGCGCGGCAACTGCCGCGTGCGCAGCACCGCCGGGCCGCTGCGCCACAGGAACGGCAGCAGCGCGAGCAGGCCGAAGAAGTTGCGGAAGAAGGCGATCACGGTGGTCGGCAGCGTGTCCGACGCCAGCCGGATCATCACCGCCATGGCGCCGAAGAACATCGTGCTGCCGATCATCAGCAGGGCGGCGCGGGCGTGGGGCGTGGAGGGCATGCGGGGGCGCCGGGTGGGAGTGGTTGACGCGGGAGTGGCCGGCGGACTCACCAAGCCGCACCGACGATGCGCGGTTCCGGTTCCAGTGCGATGTCGAAGCGCGCCTGCACGGATGCGGCGATGCGGCGCGCCAGCGCCAGCAGCTGCGCGCCGCTTGCATGGCCATGGTTGACCAGCACCAGCGCGTGCTCCGCGGACACGCCGGCGTCGCCGTCGCGGTGGCCCTTCCAGCCGCAGGCATCGATCAGCCAGGCCGCCGACAGTTTTCGCGTGGCGTCGCCTTCGCCGCGGAACACCGGCAGCGCGGGGTGCGCAGCGTGCAGCGCATCGGCGCGGGCGGCGGGCACGATCGGGTTCTTGAAAAAGCTGCCCGCGTTGCCGAGCACGGCGGGGTCGGGAAGCTTGCGCCGGCGGATCCGGATCACCGCTTCGGCGACCTGCACGGCGGTGGGCTCGGCAATGTCCATGGCGGCCAGTTCATCGCGCAGGCCGGCGTAGTCGAGCACCGGTGCCTTGTCGTGCGAGAGCGCGAATTCGACCGCGGTGACGATCCAGCGCGCCGGGTCGCGCTTGAACGCGCTGTCGCGGTAGGCGAATCCGCATTCCCCGGGGCCGAGCCGCTGCACCCGGCCGGTGGCGCGCTCGAACACTTCGACCGCATGGACGCGCTCGCGGACCTCGACCCCGTAGGCGCCGATGTTCTGGATCGGCGCCGCACCGACGGTGCCGGGGATCAGCGCCAGGTTCTCCAGCCCGCACAGCCCCAGCGACAGCGTGTGCATGACGAAGTCGTGCCACGGCACGCCGGCGCTGGCGCGGGCGATGACGATGCCATCGTCGCCCCGCGCGGTCTCGACGTTGCATGCCGTCAGCGCCAGCACCGGTCCGGGCGCGTCGGCGGCGAACAGCAGGTTGCTGCCGCCGCCGAGCACCAGCAGCGCCGGATCGGCCGCATCGACGATGCCGGTCGCGAACAGCCGCGGCAACGCTGCGGCATCGTCGACTTCGACCAGCAGCGGCGCGCGGGCAGCGATGCCGAAGGTGTTGCGCGTCGCCAGGTCGGCGTCCTCGACCAGCCGGTAGCCATCGCTCATCGTCGGCTCACTGGTTGGGCAGGTTGCCGCGGCTTGGGGCTTCCTTGCGCCGGCGGATCGCTTCGACGCATTCGCCGATCAACGCCGGGCCGCGATAGACCAGGCCGGTGTAGCACTGCACCAGCGAGGCCCCGGCCGCCATTTTCTTGGCCGCGTCCGCGCCGGACAGGATGCCGCCGACGCCGACCAGCGGGATCGATTCGGGCAGCCGCGTGCGCAGCATCCGCAGCACCGCGGTGGACTTGTTCATCAACGGCTCGCCCGACAGCCCCCCGGTCTCCCGCGCGCGCGGGTCTTCCTGCACGGAGATCCGCGAGACGGTGGTGTTGGTGGCGATCACGCCGTCCACGCGCATGTCGCCAAGCACGCGCGCGGCGGCGTCGATGTCGTCGTCGGACAGGTCCGGCGCCACCTTGACCAGCATCGGCACGTACTTGCCGTGCCGTGCCGCGAGCCGCTCCTGCTCCTCGCGCAGGGTGCCGATCAGCCGCCGCAGCGCCTGTTCTTCCTGCAGCTCGCGCAGGCCGGCGGTGTTGGGCGAGGAGATGTTGACGGTGATGTAGTCGGCGACCGGATAGACGTGTTCGAGGCAGAACAGGTAGTCGGACGAGGCCAGTTCGTTGGGCGTGTCCTTGTTCTTGCCGATGTTGATGCCGAGCAGGCCGTCGCGGCGGCGCGCGCGGCCGACGTTGCGCAGCAACGCCCGGATGCCGTCGTTGTTGAAGCCCAGGCGGTTGATCACCGCGCGGTGGCGCGGCAGGCGGAACATGCGTGGTTTCGGGTTGCCCTCTTGCGGTTCCGGCGTGACCGTGCCGATCTCGACGAAGCCGAAGCCCAGCGCCAGCAGTGCGTCGATGTGCTCGCCGTTCTTGTCCAGCCCCGCGGCGAGCCCGACCGGATTGCGGAAGGTCAGGCCGAACGCCCGCGTCGGCAACGGCCTGGGCTGCCGCGCCAGCAGCGGCGACAGGCCGCTGCGATATACGGCTTCCAGCGACGCCAGCCCGATTCCGTGCGCGCGTTCCGCGTCGAATCCGAACAGGAAGGGGCGGGCGAGTCCGTACATCTCAGGCCGTCATCGGGGTTGGGGCAAGCATAGCGGCGAAACGCCCCCTTCGGAGAAG
Source organism: Luteimonas mephitis DSM 12574 (assembly GCF_000422305.1). Classification (GTDB taxonomy): domain Bacteria; phylum Pseudomonadota; class Gammaproteobacteria; order Xanthomonadales; family Xanthomonadaceae; genus Luteimonas; species Luteimonas mephitis. The sequence continues at coordinate 37,300 of NZ_AULN01000017.1, forward strand.
GGGGCGGTGAAGCGCGCAACGTTGCACCGTGGCGGCAATGGGGGAGCGGGAGCGCGCCGCGTCATGGAGCCGCGGCGTTACAGGTCGAACTTGATGCCCTGCGCCAGCGGCAGCGCGTCGGAGTAGTTGATGGTGTTGGTCTGCCGGCGCATGTAGGCGCGCCATGCATCCGAACCCGACTCGCGACCGCCGCCGGTTTCCTTCTCGCCGCCGAACGCGCCGCCGATTTCCGCACCGCTGGTGCCGATGTTGACGTTGGCGATGCCGCAGTCGGAGCCGGTCGCGGCAAGGAAGGCCTCGGCGGCCTTGAGGTTGGTGGTGAAGATCGCCGACGACAGGCCCTGCGGCACGTCGTTCTGCATCGCGATGGCGTCGTCGAGCTTCGCGTACTTCATCACGTACAGGATCGGGGCGAAGGTTTCGGTCTGCACCACTTCGGCCTTGTTCTCCAGCCCGGTGATGATCGTCGGCAGGACGAAGTTGCCCTTGCGGTCGGTCAGGGCCTTGCCGCCGCTGGCGACGGTGCCGCCGGCCGCCTTGGCCTTCTCGATCGCGCCCAGGTAGGCCTGCACCGCGTCCTGGCTGTTGAGCGGGCCCATCAGGTTGGCCGGGTCGGTGGGGTCGCCGATCTTCTTCTCGACCTGGCCGTAGGCGGTGACCAGCCTGGCCAGCACGTCGTCATGGATCGATTCGTGCACGAACACACGGCGGGTGCTGGTGCAGCGCTGGCCGGCGGTGCCGACCGCGCCGAACACGATCGCCGGGATCGCCAGCTTCAGGTCGGCGGTTTCGTCGACGATGATCGCGTTGTTGCCGCCCAGCTCCAGCAGCGAGCGGCCCATGCGCTGGGCGACGCGCTCGCCGACGTGGCGGCCGACCTTGGTCGAACCGGTGAAGCTGACCAGCGCGATGCGGCGGTCGTCGACGAAGCTGGAGGCCAGCTCGGTACCGGCGTCGTTGAACAGGAAGAACAGGTCCGGGAAGCCGCCCTTGCGCAGCGCCTCGTTGCAGATCTTCATCGAGGCGATCGCCGACAGCGGGGTCTTGGGCGAGGGCTTCCAGATGCAGATGTCGCCGCAGACGGCCGCGATGAACGAGTTCCACGCCCACACCGCGACCGGGAAGTTGAACGCCGAGATGATCCCGACCAGGCCGATCGGGTGCCACTGCTCGTACATGCGATGGCCGGGGCGCTCGGAATGCATGGTCAGGCCATAGAGCTGGCGCGACAGGCCGACGGCGAATTCGCCGATGTCGATCATCTCCTGCACTTCGCCGTCGCCCTCGGGCTTGGACTTGCCCATTTCCAGCGCGACCAGCGAGCCGAGCGCGTCCTTGTGGGTGCGCAGCGCGTCGGCGCACAGGCGGATCGCCTCGCCGCGGCGCGGTGCGGGGGTCGTGCGCCAGACCTTGAAGGCGGCCTGCGCGCGCTCGACGATCAGCTCGTAGTCGGCCTGCGACGAAGCCTGCACCTTCGCCAGCACCGCGCCATCGGTCGGGTTGACCGGTTCCAGCACGCCGGCATCGCTGGTCTTCGACCATTCGCCGTTGCCGAGGTAGGTGCCCGATTCGTTGCCGGTCAGGCCGAGGGCGGTGAGGACGGGGTGGGTCATGGCAAGCTCCTGGAGGAAAACTGTAGGAGCGCCCCATGGACGCGATCCGGCGCCATCGAGGCGATCGCGCCCATGGGGCGCTCCTACAAGGGGAAAAGTGGTGCCCCCGGCGCGATTCGAACGCACGACCTTCCCCTTAGGAGGGGGACGCTCTATCCAGCTGAGCTACGGGGGCATTAGCCGGCTATTTTCGCACGAACCCGCGAGCGGCTGGGAATCAGCGGCGGGATGCCGCGGTAACGGCGTGCCCGATTCCGGCCCGGGATCGCTCGAACCACCACAGCGCGGCGCTCGACAGCAGCCAGGCGAGGAACCACGGCCAGCGCGGGCCCGACGTGGCAGCGACGCCGGCGGTTGCCGGAGCGCTCGCCGCGGCGAGGGCCTGCGTCTGCTCGCGCAAGGCGGCGGCCTGCAGGCCGGGGACGTCACCCGCGGCACGGACGTGGAAGGACAGCCGGTGCTCGTCGCCCGGCTGCGCGGGAGGAGACGTGCGCAGGACGTGCCAGCCGGGCTGGCGCGGCCAGAACGCCGCGCAGCCGCCGGGGCCGCTGGCCGGGTCGATCAGCACCGTGACGCTGCGGCCGTCCGGCGTATCGACCCCGGCGCGACCACGCAGGCCGCACAGCACGACGCGCTGGCCGGCGAATGCGTCGCCTTCGACCGCGGGGGCGGGCGTGCCGCGGGCGCGCGCAAGGGTGGAGAACAGCGTGCCCCACAGTTCCCCGTGGCGATCGCCGTGGCCGGCGAGCACCAGCCGGAAGCTGTCGTCGAACGTGGCGATGCCGATGCGGCCCGCGCCCCGCGCACGCCAGCTTGCCAGCGGCGTGCCGCTGGCGTCGGGCACGAGCGGGCTGGCGTCGATGGCGCCGATGCGCAGCGGCGCGCGGGTCAGGGTGGGCAAGGCTTTGCCGTCGTTTCCGGTCTCGTCCCCGACGCCAGTCAATGCCGCGGGCAGGCGCACTTCGCGCGCCGAGCCTGCAGGCGTCGCGGTGAATCCGAGTTGCAGCAGTGCGCTGCGATCGGCGCCGTCCGGCACGGTGGACAGTCGCAGCAGCAGGCCGAGGCCATCGCGGATCGCCAGGTCCAGCGCCGCGCGGCGCGCCGCGCCGAGCGATTGCCAGGCGCGCTGGTCTAGCACGACCAGGTCGAACTTGCCGAGGCTCGCGGCATCGAACGCCACCGGCGCATCGCCGATCTGCATGCCGGCGCCGAGGCTGATGCGGGTGTCGAGCGACAGCCCGGCATCGGTCGCCCAGCGGCGCAAGTACTTCAACTCCGGGTTGGGCGCGCCCGCCAGCACCAGCACGCGCAGCGTGGCACCAGGTTCGACCACGAGCGGCAGCGTGGTGTCTTCAACGCGCCGCTTGTCGCTGTCGCGCAGTTGCAGTCGCCAGGTCGCCGGGCCCGCGCCGCGTGTCGTGCCGGCGAGCCGGAAGCGGCCATCGGCAGCGATGCTGGCGCGGGCGACGACGGCGTTGCCGGGATCGAGCAGTTCGGCGCTGCCACCCGGCAGGCCTTCAGCGCGACCGCCGACTTCGAACCGGCGCCCAGCCTGCACCTGCTGCGGCGGCCACAGCGCGACCAGTCCGCGCGGAAGCGGCGCCGGCACGAAGTCCAGCGCGCGGCCCTGCGCGGCCGGTTGATCCCGCGCCACGAGTCCGGCGCCGAGCACGCGGATGCGCGTGGTCGCTGGATAGCGGCGCAGCGCGGCGGCGAGATCGGGCATGCGTTCGGCGCCGCGCAGCGCCGGCGCTTCGGGCAGCGCGACCATGCGTTCGCCAGGCGACAGGCCGGCCGTGGATGCCTGGTCGGCGCGGGCGGTCGCCACGACCAGCGTTCCGGCCTGCGTGTGCATCGCAGGCGGGAACAGCACGCAGTACAGCAATGCCGCGCTTGCAGCCTGTGCGAGCAGCAGCACGATGACGCGCCAGGCGCGCGGCCGGACGTCCACGCTGGCGTGGCGTGCCCGCCACACGGCCCGGACGCTGGCCGCGAGCACGGTGAATGCGAGGGCGAGGGCGGTCGCGACTTCCGCGGTCATCGCGCGCCTCCGGCGTCCAGTGCATCGAGGTAGGCCCGGCCGGCGTTGTCCGCGCGGTCGCGCTGGGTCGGCGCGGGCGTCGGCCGCGGCAGCAGCGGCCACAGCGCCTGGCGCAGGCGCTCGCGGCACTCGGCGCATGCGGGGTCGCGGCGCGCAGCGTCGATCGCGGCGAACAGTGCCAGTGGATCGGATGCCTGCGCGTGCTGCGCGCGCGCCCAGCGTTCGAGCGCGTCATAGTCGGGCGCCTTGCGATCCTTGCCCGGCGCGTCCTGCAGCGCGCGCCACGCGGCGGCGGGGACGGGATCGACCGGTGCGGCATCGGCCAGCACGTCGCGCCGATCGCCGAGCCCGCTGCGGTCGCCGCCCAGGCGCCGGCTTTCGTCGATCGGCGGCAGTTCGCTGCCGGTGCGCGCGAGGTAGATGCGGTCGGCCTGCTGCACCTGCTTGATGAAGTCCAGCGCCTTGCGAGCGAATGGCAGCGCCGCGTCCGGGCTGCCCAGGCGCAGCTGCTGCTCGGACTGCCACATCTGGTCGAGCGCGGCGCGCAGCAGCTTCTTGGTTGCCGGATCGAGCAGGGTCGCGGCTTCCGAGAGGTCGTGGGTATGGCCGTACTCGACCAGGACCGCGCCGGCTTCGCCGAATTTCGCCGGTGGCGCGCCCGGGGCAGGGGCGTGGTCGTCATGGCCGGCGTGGTTCCCGGACTGCGAAGCGGCATGCGCGGCATGATCGGTGTCGCGGCTTTCACCTGCGTCGTTGGTGGGCAGGTCGTTCGTCGGCAGGTCGTTCGTGGCAAGCGCCGGCGCGCCTTCGCTTTCCTCGCCGAGGAACTGGCCATAGCGCAGCCGCAGCAGGCGCTGGTCGACCCCGAGTTCGTCGGAGCGCTTGAGGAACGCAGCGGCATCGAGCCTGCGCTTCTGCGCCAGCAGCGCCCCGGCGTCGATGATGATCTGGCGCTGGCTGCGCAGGTACGCCGGCAATGCCTGCTTCACCAGGCCCTCCATGCCGGTGGATTCGACTGCCCGCTCCGGCGGCCAGCGCAGGATGAAGCTCGGGCTGCGGGTGTGCTGAGGCTGCGGCGCGCGATTGTCGGCCACTTCCAGGCGCACGATCAGGTCATCGCCTGCGACCAGGCCGAGCGAGGCGAGGTCGAGCGTATGCGCGTAGCGCTTGTGCTTCGCACTGCCGCGCCCGGCGATCGCAATCGTGCGCTGGCGCGTGGTGATGTTCTCGCCACCGCCCTGGGTCTGGATCAGCTCCAGGCGCGCGCCCGTCGCGAGGCCGTGGTCGTCGTCGGCCTCGAACACCAGCGCCCAGCTGCGCTGGCCGCTGCCGCGGATGCTGAGGTTGCGGTCGGGCTGCAGCGCGCGCAGCACGGGCGGCGCATCGGCGACGGCATCGATGCGATGCAGGGCCGCCTGCGCGGCCGGCAGCGGCGTCGGCAGCACGAGGCGGTAGAGCGTCGACCTGTCGATGCGCATGCGCGCGGTCCAGTCGTCGCCATGGCGCTGCAGTGGCAGGCGCCGGCCGTCGTGGAACAGCAGTTCGGCGGATTCCGGTGTCGGCGCAAAACGCAGCGTCCACTGCAGCGTCGTGCCGGCGGGCACTTTGGCCTCCAGCGTGGTTTGTTGCCGCGCCGGCAGGCCGGTGTACGCCGGAGGCTGGATGCCGAGTCGCTGTTCGACCAGCCGCGGCGCCGCGGCCTTGCCGGGAACGACGGCCGCGGGGGCGCTGCCATCGGCCGATGGCCCTCGTGGTGCCGGCCACAGCGCGACGACCGTTGCGGCGACCAGTGCCGCGAGGACGGATGCGAGCAGGGAACGGGGGCGCCACGGTTCCCGCAGGTCGGGGCGCGGATGCGCTTCGAGCCGCTGTTGCAGGCGCGCGCGCTGCAGTTGCTGCAACGGGCCAGACTGGTCTTGCTCGCCATCGCCGGAGAACAGCAGCGCGGCGCTGTCTTCCATGTCCGGCCGCGTTGCATCAAGCCGGCGCGCGAGCCAGCGCGCGTCGATGGCGCGCATGGAGCGCCATGCGAACCAGAGGGTCGTGATCGAGGCCAGCGCCAGCAACAGCAGCAGCCAGGCATTCCAGTCGCAGCGCCACGCCAGCGTGGCCAGCACGCCCAGCCACGGCAGCGCATGCAGCAGGACATTGCTGCCACGACGCCGGCGCGCGGCTTCACGCAAACTGCGCAGGAGCGTTTCGGCGCTCATTCTGCCGCCCCGTGCCGCGGACCACTGGCGAGCCAGCGTTCGACCGCGAACAGCAGTGCCACCAGTGCAATGAGCCACGGTGCCAGCGGGCGTGGAGTTTCCGGCCAGGGCGGTGTGCCGGTCGTCGGCGCATAGGCGCTGGCAGCCGCGCGTGCGGGCGCGGGCGCGGGGTCTTCGAACAGCACGCGCAGGTGATCGGGGAAATCGGCTTCCAGCAGCTGAGGCATGGCATCGGGCGACAGCGCGCGCGTGAGCTGCATGATCCGGCCGCGGCCCAGCGGGGCGCCGCGGACGAGCGCATCGCCCTGGCCGTCGCGCCACAGCGGCGCGGACTTCGCGAGCTCCGGCGCCTCGACATCGGCGGCAAGCAGCGCACGGCCGCCGTTGTCGATCCAGTCGCGGACGCGTGCGGGCAGCGCGCCGGGCACGAGCCAGACGAGGTTGCGCGTGCCGGCGTCGAGCGCTTGCGATGCCGGGGCGATCACGATGGGCGACGCGGCGGTGGCTGCGGTCGCGGACTTCGAGTCGGTGCCGGCCGCCGGCATCTCCGCGCGCCAGGCGGCGCCGGCCGCGCGCAGGTAGCGCAGTGCCGGCGCGTGCTCCGGCGCGTGGATCACGGTCAGCTCCGGGATTGCGGTCGCGGCGATGGCGGCCGGCGGGTGCGCCGCGGAAGGCATCACGCGCCAGTCGACGCGGCGGCTCAGCCTTGGCCGCTGCGCATCGGCGCCGTCGATCAGCGCGGGCACGAGCACGGTCAGCGGCGTGCCGGCGGGAAGCACGGCGTCGAGTTCGCGCAGCAGGCTGGCGACGGGTTGGCGCGGCGCCGGTGCGGTGTCGTCGACGCCGGGAAAGCCGGGCGCGAGCCAGTGCAGGCGTGCGTTGCCGCTGCCCGCGGCATTGTGCAGGGCCGCCGAGCCGACTTCGGGCGCGGCCACGATCCACGGCGTGCGATCGGGCTGCCCGTACAGCACCGGGCGTGCCAGCAGCACGGCCAGCGCGGCGAGCAGGAGCAGCCGCACCAGCAGCAACAGGCGCTCGTCGAAGCGGCGCCTGCGGCGCGGACGCGACCGTGTCGACAGCCAGCGCAGCGCGGCGAAGTCGGTGATGCGCTGCTCGCTGCGGCGCGCGAGGTGGATCAGCAGCGGCAGCAGCAGCGCCGCCAGTGCGGCGAGCCCGGCCGGGAACAGCAGCGCCAGGTTCATGCGCCGGCGCCGCGGTGCGCGCCGAACAGCGCCCGCAGCGGCGCGTCGAGCGGCTGGTCGAGCACGTGTTCGACATGGCGGATGCCGCTTGCGGCGAAACGCCTGGCCAGCGCCGCGCGCGCAGCGGTGAAGCGTTCGATGAACCCGTCGCGCACCGCGGCGCCATCGCCGAGGACTTCGTCGCCGGTTTCCGGATCGCGGAAGCGGTGGCCGCCGCGGAACGGGAAGTCACGCTCCTCGGCGGTCAGCAGCTGCACGACCACCACTTCGCGCCGCGCGGCGGCGAGGCGTTCGGCCAGCGCCACCACGGCGTCGTCGAAACAGTCGCTGAGCATGATCACCAGCGTGCCGGCGTGGATGCCTTCCCACAGCGGGCGCAGCCGCTGGCCGGGCCATGCGCCGCTTGCCAAGAGGCGCTGGAGTTCGAGCACGCAGCGGTCGCGATGGCGCGCGCCGCCGCCCGCCGGCAAGGCGTGCAGGCCGCTGCCGCCGGCGGCAATGACGCCGAAGCGGTCGCCCTGGCGCAGCGCCAGTTCGATCGTGCAGGCGGCCAGCGCCTTTGCCGCATCCAGCCGCGACCAGCCGGGGCGCGCGGCGTCGCACTGCGCCATCGACGCGCTGGCGTCGAGCAGCAACCACGCGGTCAGCGGACTGTCGCGCTCGGCCTCGCGCACGAAGAACCTGTCGGAGCGCGCATAGAGTTTCCAGTCGACCTGGCGCAGCGAATCGCCGGGCTCGTAGGCGCGGTACTGGGCGAACTCCAGGCCAGCGCCGCGGCTGCGGCTGTGGTGCACGCCATAGCCCTGCACAGCGGCCGGTTGCCGCATCGCCAGGCGCAGCGTGCCCAGCCGCGCGCGCGCGTCGGCGGGGATGAGGTCGGGATGCGTCGGGGTCGAAGTGCTCATGGTGCTGGAGGCTTGCCTGCGGGAGCGGCGGAAGCCGCGAGCTTTTGAGTGCAGCCGATGGAAGGTCGAAAGCTCGCGGCTTCCGCCGCTCCTTCGGAATCAGGAGGCGGCGAAGAGCACGTTGCGCAGCAGCATGGCGACGATGTCGTCGGCCGACTTGCGTTCGGCCTCGGCGGCGAACGACAGCAGCAGCCTGTGGCGCAGCACCGGCGCAGCAAGCGCGTGGATGTCGTGGCGCGTCGCGGCCAGGCGGCCATGCAGCAGGGCGCGCGCCTTGGCGGCCAGCACCAGTGATTGCCCGGCGCGCGGGCCGGCGCCCCAGCGCAGCCACTGTCGCACTTCATGGGTCGCGTCTTCATCGGTCGCGCCCTTGCCGGTCGCGCCGGCCTGCGGACGGCTGGCGCGGACCAGCCGGGTGACCCAGTCGAGCAGGTCGTCGCCGAAGTGCACCTCGCGCACCCGCGATTGCAGGGCGAGGATGGCATCGCCGCCCATCACCCGTGGAACCGCGGCGGCGCGCGTGCCCGTGGTCTGGGTGATGATGTCGCGCTCCTCGGCTTCGCTTGGATAGTCGACGCGCACGTGCAGCAGGAAGCGGTCGAGCTGCGCTTCGGGCAGCGGATAGGTGCCGGCCTGTTCGATCGGGTTCTGCGTCGCCAGCACGAAGAACGGCGCGGGCAGCGCATGGGTGACGCCGGCGTAGCTGACGGTGTGTTCCTGCATCGCCTCCAGCAGCGCGGCCTGGGTCTTGGGCGGCGTGCGGTTGAGTTCATCGGCCAGCAGCAGGCTGGTGAACACCGGGCCGGGCTGGAACTTGAACGCGCGGCGGCCGGTGCCGTGGTCTTCTTCCAGGATCTCGGTGCCGATGATGTCGCTGGGCATCAGGTCGGGGGTGAACTGCACGCGCCGGAACGGCAGGTCCAGCGCCTGCCCCAGCGAACGCACCAGCAGCGTCTTGCCAAGCCCGGGCACGCCTTCGAGCAGGCAATGGCCGCCGGCGAGCAGGGCGATCAGGAGCTGTTCGACCACGTCGTCCTGGCCGACGACGGCCTGGGCGATGGCGGCGCGCAGGGTGGTGAGTTGCGCGAGTTCGGCCTGGAGATCGGCTTCGGTGGGGGGAGTGCTCATGTGGATCCTGTCGTTCAGATGCAGATGGAGACGTGGATTCGCGGGAATGACGACGGGATGGGCCGGGGTACGCGGGACAGTCATGCCGTCAGCGCATAGATCGCGATATTGACGGCAAACTTGGTGTTGTCCTCGGCCAGCCAGCGCTTGTTGCGCCAGTCGTAGTCCCATTCGCAACCATAGTCCTTGTTGCTGTAGAGCACGCCGAGGCGGCCGTTGACGTCGATGCCCTTGAGGTAATCGTGGACGAGGTCGTCGCCCCAGCCGTTGAGCTCCAGGCCGGTGGCCGGCGGGCCGTCCTTGAAGGTGAAGAAGCTGCGGTAGATGCCATGGCTGTTCGGCAGCTTCTTCAGCGCACTGGTGCCGAAGATCGACGCCATCTGGCGTTCGAACGACGTGGCGAACAGGCCGTCGATGTCGTGGTTGCAGTCGTCGACGAACACGAAGCCGCCGTTGCGCACGTACTGCTCGAAGTTGCGTCGTTCGGCGGGGTTGAACTCGACCAGCTTGTGCCCGGCGAGGTAGCAGAACGGCGCCAGCAGCATCTTCGGGTCGGCCAGCGCCACCACGTGCTCCTTCGGGTCGACGCGCAGGCTGGTGTAGTCGATCAGCGAGGTGATCATGTTCGCCGGCATGCGCTGGTCGACGTCCCAGTCGCCGGAGTCGTACTTCAGTCGCGTGAACCAGAAGTCGTAAGGCGCCGCGGCGCGGGCGAGCGGGGCGAGCGCGGCGCCGGCCGCGCCACCAAGGACAAGTTTCAGGAACTGCGCGCGGTTCACGATGCGGCCGTCCGCTGTCCGTCAGCCCCGCGTGGCCGGGGGGCCATGGACGCCGGCCCTGTGCAGGTCAAGGTTCCCGCGCTCCCGCCTGCGCCGGCGCGGCGGGCAGCGCGAGATGGCCAGCCCGTTGCCGCCCATGGTGCCGGGGGCGCGGTGCTTCACACCGCATCCGACAGCGAAGTGAAGGTGAAGTCGCGCAGCTTCATCGGCGGGATCATCATCGCGATCGAGGACTCGTCGCCCTGCACCCGGATCGGCTTGCCGAGCTCCTCGATGTTGTTGAGCATGATCACCGGCGATTCGTTGAAGCGGAAGTTCTTCACCGGGTACTTGATCTCGCCGTTCTCGATGTAGAAGGTGCCGTCGCGGGTCAGCCCGGTCAGCAGCACGGTCTGCGGATCGACCATGCGGATGTACCAGGTGCGGGTGACCAGGATGCCCTTGCTGGTGCCGCGGACGAGGTCGGCGGTGGACTTGTCGCCGCCGGCCATGATCAGGTTGCCGGGCGTGCCGACCGCGCGCTTGCCGCTCTTCTGCGCCCAGTAGCGCGAGTAGTCCAGCGCCACCACCTTGCCGTCCTTGACGATGTCCATCTTCTCGCGCGGCAGGCCGTCGCCGTCCCAGGGCATGACCGGGACATCGGCATCGCCGGGATCGGCGTGGAAGTTCACGCGCGGGTCGTAGACCTGCTCGCCGATCTTGTTGCCACCGCCCTTCTTCGACAGGAAGCTGCGGCCTTCGTCGGCCTGGCGCGCGTCGAAGTAATTCATCATGAACGAGATCAGGCCGGCCGCCGCCGCGGGCTCCAGGATCACGGTGTACTTGCCCGGTTCCAGCGCCTTGGCGCCCGACGACGCGGTGGCCTTGCGCACCGCGGTGCGGATGTCCTGGCCGGCGTCGAACTTGTCGACGTCGCCGAGGTTGCGCCCGACCCAGCCGGACCCGCTGCCGTCCTCGGTGCGCACGGTGCAGGTGTAGTCCAGGCCGCTGGACTGCTGGTAGCCGAAGTTGCCGTTGCTGTTGGCGAAGGCCTGGAAGCTCTGCCCGTCCTGCAGGAAGCCGGCGGCGACGAGCTTCTCGGCCTTGCAGGCATCGATCGAGTCGGCGGCGACCTTGGCGCGGTATTCCGGCGAGATCGCGGCGGTGGACGCATTGAAGGTCCGGGTGGGCGTGTAGGCCTGCTTCCCGACGGCGGGCATGAACTCGGGGTTCTCCGGCGAGAGCCTGGCCAGTTCCTCGGCGCGGCGCACCACGCGCTCGAGCGAGGCGTCGTCGAACTGGTTGATCGTCGCCACGCCGCTGCGCTTGCCGAACGCGACCTGCACGACCAGGTCGGTGTTGTCGACCACGCCGCTGGTGGATACGTTGTTGAGCGCGAAACGGATGTTGCCGTCGATCGACCCGCTCAGCTGCGCGGTGCATTCGTCGGCGGTCGACAGCTTGATGACCTTGTCGAGGATGGCCTTGGCTTGCGCTTCGGTGAGGATGCTCATTGGCGAATCTCCTGTGGTCCGCTCAGCCGAGGCTGCGGGCGCTGCTGATGACGTTGACGCCGTTGAACCGCGCCGTGCTCGAACCGTGCGAGACCGTCGAGACCTGGCTCGGCTGACCCTTGCCGTCGAAGAACGAGCCGCCCATTCGGTAGTCGCGCTTGTCGCAGACCGCGACGCACGAGTTCCAGAATTCCGGGGTGCGCATCTGGTAGGTCACGTCTTCGAGCATCCGCGTGATCCTGCCGTTCTTGATCTCGTAGAACAGCTGGCCGCCGAACTGCGCGTTGTAGCGCTGCTGGTCGATCGAGAACGAGCCGTCGCCGATGATGTAGATGCCGTTCTCGACGTCCTTGATCATGTCGGCGACCGACAGCTCGGCCTTTCCCGCCTCGAGCGAGACGTTGGGCATGCGCTGGAACTGCACGCTCGACCACGAATCGGCGTAGCAGCATCCCTGCGAGTGGTCGAGGCCGAGGATATGGGCCTGGTCGCGGATCGCCTGCAGGCTGACCAGCTTGCCGTCGCGGATCAGGTCCCACTGCTGGGTCTTGACGCCCTCGTCGTCGTAGCCGACGGCGCCGAGGCTGCCGGGCTGGGTCTTGTCGGCGATGATGCTGACGTGCTCGCTGCCGTACTGGAAATGGTCCCTGACCTTGTCGAGGGTGACGAAGCTGGTGCCGGCGTAGTTGGCCTCGTAGCCGAGTACGCGGTCGAGCTCGAGCGGGTGGCCGATGCTCTCGTGGATGGTCAGCCAGGTGTGCGAGGGGTCGAGCACGAGGTCGTACTTGCCCGGCTTCACCGACGGTGCCTTGAGCTTCTCCTGCACCTGCTTCGCCGCGGCGATGGCGTCCTCGACCATGTCATAGGAGGTGCTGTAGTTGACCACGCCGTTGGGCGAAACGACCTTGCCCGAGGAGTCGCCGTCCAGGTACTCGTAACCCATGCCCATCGGCGCGGACAGGCCCTCGCGGGTGCGGAACTTGCCGCTGGCCTTGTCGATCCCGGTCACGCTCATCGGCGCCCAGATGCGGTGCACGTCCTGGTCGATGTAGGAACCATCGGTGGACGCGAAGTATTTCTGTTCGTTGACCAGGAACAGCATCGAGTTGACGAAGCTGGCGCCGGCATTGGTCGCCGCGGCGTTGACGCCCAGCAGCAGGTCGACCTTGTCCTTGACCGGAACGGCCATCGCGTTCTTGCGGATCGGCGTCTTCCACGCCACCTCGCCGACGCCGGGCGTCGGTGCAAGCTGCACCGGCGCGGTCTGGGTCTTCGCGTTCGCCCTGGCGATCGCGACGGCCTGGCGCGCGGCATTGGCGACGCCCTGCGTGGTCATGTCGTTGGTCGCCGCGAAGCCCCAGGCGCCGTTGGCGATCACGCGGATGCCGACGCCGCTGGATTCGGTGTTGACCACGTTCTGGACCTTGTCCTCGCGGGTGATCACGAATTGCCGCAGGTAGCGGCCGATGCGTGCGTCGCAGTACGAGGCGCCGGCCTGGGTGGCGGCCTGCAGCGCGGCGTCGGCCATCGCCTTCTTCAGGCCCACGTCCATCGTCGCCAGCAGGGCCTCGGCGGCGATCGCGCGCGTGCCGAAGGGAAGCGCCAGGCCAGCCAGGCCGACGCCGCTGATCGCGAGGAAGTCACGTCTGTCCATCGAGTTGCTCCACCGGTATGGCCTGCGCGCGTCCGTCGGGTCCCCGGGACGCAGGCGTGAGAAGAGGGCGAACCCGTCGACTCTGCTGGCGGCGATGCGGAAGGGTCAAGTGACGTTCGTCACCCCCACCTCCACTGGGCGGCAGGACGAGTTGCATCCCCGACGACCGTGCAAAGCCTGCAGGAAGCCGTCGGCCACGCAGAGCCGACCCGCGACGCTCAGGCAACGTTGTCGGGTTCAGCGGTTGCGAGGTGCGCGTCCGGCTCGGCGATGGCTTCCCGGAGCGCGTCCGGCGTGCGCCTGGCCACGACGCTGGTCGCGGTGAGGTCGGCACTGACGTTGCCGACCGTCGAGAACACGTCGGGAATCGTGTCCACCGCGAGCAGCACGCCCAGCGGTTCGATGGGCAGCCCCATCGCCTGCACCACCGGCATGTTGGTGGCCATGAAGCTCACCTGCCCGGGCAGGCCCACCGAACCCATGCTGACGATCACCGCCAGGCCGACGCCGGCGGCGACGTGGGCCGTGGTCACGTCGATGCCGTAGATCCAGGCGATGAACGCGGCCACGCCGAGGTACTGGACCGGGCTGGTGATGCGGAACAGCGAGACCGCCATCGGCAGCACCAGCGAGCTGACCTGCAGCGGGTAGCCCAGGCGCACGCGCGCGCTTTCGAGCATCGCCGGCAGCGAGGCCAGCGAAGACTGCGTGCTGGCGGCGATGGTCTGCGCCGGGATGATCGCCAGCGCGAAGCGCTTGAACGGCTCGCCGCCGAAGACGCGCGCGACCAGGTACAGCATCACGGTGACGCTGATGTACAGCGTGCACTGCAGCGCGATGTACCAGGCCAGCGCGCTGAGCATCTTCACACCCACCTGGGCGCACACCGCCAGCACCAGCGCGAACACCCCCAGCGGCGCCACCCACAGCACCCAGCGCACGATCACGATCATCACGTCGCCGATCGCCTGCACGAAGTCCAGCAGCCGTGCCTTGTGCGCCGGGTCGATGCGGTTCAGGGCGAAACCGAAGAACAGCGCGAACACCACCAGCGGCAGCATTGCGCTGGCCGCGGCGGCGGCGATCACGTTGGCCGGGATGATCGCGGCGACCGCTTCGCCGAAGCCGCCCGGCGCGGTGCCGGCGGCCACCGGCGTCAGCGCGGTGCGGAACGACTGCACCAGCGCCTCGTCGCGCGGGAGCAGCGAAAGCAGGGCGGGCGCGGCGATCGCGGTGTAGACCGCGGCCAGGGTCAGCAGGACGAGGAACACCACGATCGCCCTGCGCGCGGTGCGGCCCGAGGATGCGGCGTCGCTGGCGGTGTTGACGCCCAGCACGATCAGCGCGGCGACCAGCGGCACGACCGTCATCTGCAGTGCGTTGAGCCACAGCCGGCCGATCGGCTGCACGAAGCCGGCGACGACGGTGGCCGTGGCCGGGTCCCAGAGCGCGAGCGCCAGGCCGATGATGGCGCCCAGTGCGAGTCCGAGCAGGATGCGGAAGGTCATCGACATGCGGTGCGGGCCTCGTGCGGAAGGAAGGGCGATGTGCGATCACTTGGGAGCGCCCCATGGGCGCGATGCGTGCGCCGGCAAGGCCATCGCGCCCATGGGGCGCTCCTACGGCAGGTGCCAGGCAGCTTGCAGGCGATCATGTTCGGCCTGCGGCAGCAGCACGAACACCGGCTTCGCGTCCGGTCGCAGCCAGCCGTACAGCCGCTGCATCGTCGTGTCGGCCATCGCGGTGCAGCCCGCGGTCGGTGCGCCGGGCGCCTTCCACAGGTGGGCGAAGATGCAGCTGCCCGCGCCCTTGCGCGCGTCCGGGTTGTGTTCGATCACGAAGCCGCTGCGGTAGCGCTGGTCGCCGCCGTTGTGCAGGTCCAGGCGCATCGGCTCGCTGGAGCCGCGCACCGCGGCGTCGCCGACCTGCGCAGCATCGACGATGCGGTTGTACAGCGGCGAGGCAACGACATCCATGCACCAGCTGCTGGCCTGCATCTGTGCGTAGGGCAGGGCGGTGCCGGCATGTTCCGAGTAGCCGAAGGCCTCGCCGATCGCGAACACGCCGGCCGGTGCGCGGCCGTCGCCCTCGCGCTTGACCGGTCCACTGGTTTGCGCCGGACTCAGGCCGATGCCCCAGCCAGAACCGCCGCGGCCGACGCTCACCGGCGCCGCTTCGCCCTGTTCGCGCCAGGCCCCGGCTTCGTCGCGCGCGAAGGTGCGCAGGGTGCCGGTCGTGGCATCCCAGTCGGCGGTGGTGACGAGCACCATCTGGCGGGCGTCGCGCCAGGCAGTGGCATCGGATTTCGGGCCGACGGTCGTGCAACCGGCGAGCACCAGGACGGCGAATGCGGCAAGAATGCGAAGTGTCATGTCCATGGTCATCAGGTCGGTTGCAGGGGCGCCCCATGGGCGCGATGGCCTTGCCAGCGCAAGCATCGCGCCCATGGGGCGCTCCTGCGGTCAGGTATCGAGCATCGGGTGCATCAGTTCGAGGTTGATCGACAGCTGCTGCAGGCGACCTTCATCCTCGCACAGCAGCTGGAAGATCAGGTCCAGCAGCTGCTGCAGCGCGGTCTGGTAGAGCAGCGGCTGGATGTGCGCGCGCTCGTCGTGGGCGGAGACCAGCAGGGACAGGTCGGCGTGCGCTCGCAGCGGGTTGGCCGTGTGCCGCGTCACCGTGACCACCTTGCCGCGGCGTTCGTGGAACAGCCTGGCGATCTGGCACAGCGACGACTGCCTGCCGTGCTCGGAGAACGCCAGCAGCACGTCGCCGCCCGATGTGGTGGACACCGCGGCGGGCATCAGCACCGGGTCGAAGTGGTGGACCGCGAGGATGCCCAGCAGCGACAGCTTCATGGCGAACGCGCGCGCATGGATGCCGTCCGGCCCCAGGCCGATCACGAACACCTTCTGCGCGCCGCGGATCGCGTCGGCGATGGCGTCGATCGTCTCGGGCGGATTGATCAGCCGGGTTTCCTCCCCGGCCTGCGCCTTCGCGCGCCACAGGCTCTCGGCCAGCGCGGCGTGCGGGTGCGGGTCTTCGCTCGCGATGGGCGCGCCGTTCTCGTCGCCGTCGTCGCCGCGCGCGAGCGACTCGCCGACCGAATACTTCAGGTCCGGGTAGCCCTTGAAGCCGAGCTTCTGGCTGAACTTGACCACGCTCGACTGGCTGATGCCCAGCGCGCTGGCGAGCTGCTGCGAGGAATAGTCGCGCAGCAGGTGCGCGTTTTCGAGCACGAAGTCGGCGATGCGGCGCTCGATCGCAGACATCTGGTCGCGCTCGGAGCGGATCTTGAGCAGCGGCGACATGGCCTGCGGCGCGTCAGGCGGTGAGTGGTTCGAGGCCGCGGATTTCGCGGATGCCCAGCCCCGGCGCGTCGCCGATCGAGATTTCCGATTCGTTGAACGTCACTCCGCCGTCGACCGGGTCGAAGGCGCACAGCGAGGGACCGTCCAGGTCCACCTTGGTGATCACCCCGGACTTGGCCACCGCCACGTGCACCGCGGCGGCGACGCTGATGCTGGTCTCGAGCATGCAGCCGATCATGCATTCCACGCCGTACAGCGCGGCGATGTCGGCGATGCGGATCGCATTGGAGATGCCGCCGGTCTTCATCAGCTTGATGTTGATGATGTCGGCGGCGCGCGCCTTGATCAGGTCGATCACCTGCAGCGGGCCGAACACGCTTTCGTCGGCCATCACCGGCGTGTGCACGCGGTCGGTGACGTATTTCAGTCCGTCGATGTCCTGCGCCTTGACCGGCTGCTCCAGCAGCTCCAGGCGCACCCCGGCGTCCTCCAGCGACTGCATCGCGTAGACCGCCTGCTTCGCGGTCCAGCCCTGGTTGGCGTCCAGGCGCAGCAGCGCACGGCCCTCGACCGCGGCATAGATCGCCTTGACCCGCTCGATGTCGACGCCGATGTCCTTGCCGACCTTGATCTTCAGGGATTCGAAGCCGCGGTCCACGGCCGACAGCGAGTCGGCGACCATCTTGTCGATGTGGTCGACGCTGATGGTGATGTCGGTGGTGATCACCGGCTCGCCGCCGCCGAGCATCTTGTAAAGCGGGGTGTCATAAAGCTGCGCCCACAGGTCGTAGACCGCGATCTCGACCGCCGCCTTGGCGCTGGTGTTGCGCTCCAGCGCGCCCTGGATGAGGCGGGTGATGCGGTTGAGGTTGGCGACCTCCTCGCCGATCAGGCGCGGCGCGATGAACTTGTTGATCGCCGACACGATCGAGCCGTGGGTGTCGCCGGTGATCACCGCCGTGGCCGGAGCCTCGCCGTAGCCGACGTGGCCGGTATCGGTGTGGATGCTGACGACGATGTCCTCGACCAGTTCGACCGTGCGCAGCGCGGTCTTGAACGGCGTTTTCAGCGGAACCCGCAGCATGCCGAAGCGGATGTCGGTGATCTTCATTGCGTCGCCTTGTGTGGTGGGCTGCCGGCCGCGGTGCTCAGGGCCGGATGCGCTGGATGTTGGTGATGCGGTCGACGTAGGTCTGCGCGGCGTTGAACCGCAGCGGCGTCAGCGGCGTCACCGATACTCCGTTGAGGTGGCCGCTGACCGGCTTGCCGTCGGCGCCCAGCCAGCTGCCGCCGTTGGTGTCGTGGATGACGTAGGGCATGCCGTTGTCGTGCCCGATCACCATCATCACGTGGCCGGGGATGTAGACCAGGTCGCCCACCTGCAGGTCGGCGACCGCATCCATCCGCTTGTCGCGGCCGTCGGCGGCGCCGAAGGCGAGCCGGTTCAGCGCCGGGCTCACGGCCTGGTCGCGGGTGTTGCGCGGCAACAGCACGCCGAAGCTGCGGTAGACCTCGGACACGAAGCCGCTGCAGTCGCGGGTGTCGTAGGAATGGCCCCAGCCGTAGCGTTCGCCAAGGAACTTGAACGCCTGGCGGATCAGGTTGGCGCGGGTCAGCGGCAGGTAGTCGGGCGAGACGTCGGCCGTGCGCGGCAGCAGCGCCGGGACGATGCGCAGGCTGCCGTCATCGCTGCGCACCGGCAGTTCGATCACGTGCGAGGCGTAGGCGGCCTGGCCGTTGACGGCCTTGGTCCCGGGCCAATCGCGCAGCACCGGCACGCGCACGCCCATGTCCAGCTGCAGGTCCGAAACCGCGGGCAGGTCGGGGGTGAAGGTGGTGCGCACCTTTGCGCCGGTCACCACCAGGTAGGGCACCTTGCGGGTGTAGGAGAACACCTGGGTCTTGCTGCCCTCGGCGACGTGCTGCTTCTCGATCCACGCCGCATACAGGTTGCCGACCACGAACAGCCACTTGTGGTCGCGGCTCTCGTGCACGATCGCCACCGGGGTGCCCGGGAAGAACGCGCTCTCCTGGAAGCGGTCGATGTCGGTGTCGCCGACGCTGCTGAACACGCGCGTCGTGGTCGGGAAGGTGCGCAGGTCGGCGCGATGGACGACCAGGCCGTAACGGGTCTGCTGCGTCTTCGGGATCGCCTTGAGGTTCAGCGCGTCCATGAGGCCGTCGAGGGTCTTCTTGCCCACCGGCTTGCCCTGCACGTCGTACAGCGGCCGTGACGGCCGCGACGACAGGTCCTCGATCCATTCGCGCACCTGCGCGGCAGGCAGTTCGCCCGGCAGGCCCTCGACGTCATGCAGCGAGGGATCCTCGTGCTGCAGCCTGCGGTTCTGCGATGCGATCGCGCCGCGGTCGAGGATCACCTTGTCGGCCTGGCGCTGGCGATCGACCCAGTAGTCGGGGGTGAGCTGGTTGGTGTCGACGCCGATCACGCCGGTCGGCTGCGGCGCCATGCGGGCATCGGCGTGCGGCGGCAATCCGCCGGCGAACAGGCCGAGCAGGGCGGCCAGGAGGAAAGTGCGCTTCATCGGTTCGATCCTGCGTCGGCGGGAGGAACAACAGTGTCCGGGAACCGCGCTGACACCGGCGTGCAGGTCGTCGAGCGACGCCGTGCTGGCCGCGCCGGCAGCGCGCAGGGCATGAGTGGCACGTGTGTCTTGCACTGCAGCATGGATCTCCCCCGACGCCCGAATGGCGCCCCCGCCGCGGGCATCATGGAATACATATTTCTTCTTATGCAAGTTTTTCGAATAATTTATTGACGGTGCTGTGGGCGCATGTTACACAGCCGTAACGATGGGGCACATGCAGCGGGGCAGGGCACGGCGTGTATTTCACCTGGATCCATCCGGTTCGCACACCGTCGACCACGTTGGTGGCGGCAGGCCTGCGCTCGCGCCGCTGGCTGGCCGGCTGCCTGCTGTGCGCAGCGCTCGCCTGTGGCGTGACCGCCGCGCAGGCCGTACCTGCACCGCCTTCGGTGCAACAGGTGTCGGCGCTGGTGGATGCGGGTGACTTCAAGGCGGCCGAAGCCGGCATCGCCGAAGCGCTGGACCAGCCCGGCATGGCTGCGGTGCAGCAGCGGGCCTACGCTTTCCAGCGCGAGCGCATGCGCCGCATCCTGCTGGACTTCACCCTCGAGCAAGCCGATGTCGAGGCACGCGTGCGCAAGCAGATCCCCGACCTGACCGATGCCGAGTTCGCGAAGTGGAACGCGGCCGGATTGTTCGAACACCAGGTCATCGACGGCCGCACGCTCTACTTCAACCGTTCGCCGTCCAACCTGTTCCGGCTGAGCGAGGAGGCGCTGTCGCGCCGCGATCCCGGGCTGTCGCCGATCAGCGACGGCCCGATGGAATCGCTCAACGCGCACCAGCGCGCGATCCGCGACGCGGCGCTGGCGGGGCACCAGGCCAACGTGCTTCCGCTGCGGCTGCGCATGACCCAGAAGCTGTCGGTGGATGCCGATGCGGTGCCTGCCGGCGAAACCGTGCGCGCCTGGATTCCGTATCCGCAGTCGCTGCCGGGGCACCAGGAAGACATCGTGTTCGTGGCCAGCGTGCCGGCCGCGCACGAGATCGCACCGGAAACCGCGCCGCAGCGCACGGTGTACCTGGAAAAGCCGGCAAAGGCTGGCGCCCCGACCGAGTTCTCGGTGACCTACGAACTGACGATCTTCGGCCAGTACCACGCCATCGATCCCGGCAAGGTGGTCGCGACCACGATCACGCCGGAACTCGCGCCCCATGTGGCCGAACGCGCCCCGCACGTGGTCTTCACGGATGCGATGCGCGAGTTCTCGCGGCGCGTGGTGGGCGACGAGACCAATCCGTACCGCATCGTGCGGAAGCTGTTCGCCGCGGTCGACGAGATTCCGTGGGCCGGGGCGCGCGAGTATTCGACCATCAGCAACATCAGCGACTACGCCCTGCACGCCGGCCACGCCGACTGCGGCCAGCAGACGCTGCTGCTGATCACCCTGCTGCGGATGAACGGCATCCCGGCGCGCTGGCAGTCCGGCATGGTGTTCAGCGACGGCGACTACAGCAACATCCACGACTGGGGGCAGGTGTACCTCGCTCCCTACGGCTGGGTGCCGATGGACGTGACCACCGGCCGGCTTGCCGCCGACAAGGGCACCGGCAACGACCCGTCGATGGAATGGTTCTACCTCGGCGGCCTGGACAACTGGCGGATCGCCTTCAACCAGGACTGGGACCAGCCGTTCCAGCCGCCGAAGAAGCACTTCCGTTCCGACAACATCGACTCGCAGCGCGGCGAGGCCGAATGGGACGGCGGCAACCTGTATTTCAACCAGACCGGTTACGACTTCGAATGGCAGATCCTGCCGGCGAAGCAGGGACGCGCCACGCTAGACCACTGATTTCAACAATGCCATCCACAGCATCGACGGGGAGAGGGAAATGAGCAACGAGCGGAATCTGCGCAGACGCGCGCTTTGCATGGCGATGGGGATCTGCCTTGCATCCATGGCATCTGCGCCGGTGTTTGCGCAGAGCGTGACCGGCGCGGTGGCAGGCCGCGCGGAGGCGGGCCAACAGGTGACGATCACCAATCCGTCGACGGGGTTGACGCGTTCGGCGACGGTGGCCGGCGACGGCAGCTATCGCATCGCCCAGTTGCCGCCGGGCGACTACACCCTGACCACGGGGTCGGGTGAGGCGGTTCCGGTCAGCGTTTCCATTGGCGGCACCACGACCGTCAACCTGACCGGCGCCGGTGCGGTGGACCTGGCCACGGTGCAGGTGATCGGCTCCAGGGTCATCAATCGCGTGGACGTGCGTTCCACCGAGTCGGCGACCAACATCAGGCGCGAGGAGATCGCGCGGATGCCGGTCGACCAGAACCTTGCCTCGGTCGCGCTGCTGGCGCCGGGCGTGCAGGCTTCCGCGGCCAGCTTCGGTGGCCTGAACTTCGGCGGCTCCTCAGTGGCCGAGAACGTGATCTACATCAACGGCCTGAACGTCACCGATCCGTATCGCCGGCAGGGCTATTCTTCGGTGCCCTTCGGGTTCTACGAGGAATTCCAGGTCAAGACCGGTGGCTACTCGGCCGAGTTCGGCCGCAGCACCGGCGGCGTGATCAACGCCGTGACGCGCTCGGGCACCAACGATTTCAAGGCGGGCGTCGAGTTCACGATGGAGCCCAAGGCCTGGTCGATGTCCCCGAGGGACCAGTTCTACGACAACGGCGATATCGTCGAGCGCGATCGCAGCAGCCGTGATGGTGGATCGTTCTACAAGGCCAATGTCTGGGCATCGGGTGCCCTCATCCAGGATCGCCTGTTCTTCTTCGGCATGTACGAGCAGCGCGACAGCAATCCGCGGGACATCGACACGGTGGAGGCCTGGTACACCGAGAGCAACAACGACTTCTGGGGTGGCAAGCTCGACTGGCAGATCAATGACAACCACCTGTTGTCGCTGCTGGCCTTCTCCGACAAGGCCGAATCGGACACGCTCAAGTACGACTACGACTGGGATGCCGCCACGCGGGGTGCCGCGCAGGGAGGAAGCGTCGCCGGCTCCGGCGGCGACAACTGGTCGTTGACCTATACCGGCAACTTCACCCAGAACTTCGTCGCCAAGGCGATGTATGGCGTGAACAAGCGCAGTTCCGACAGTTTCAGCCAGTGGGACCCCTACTGCAGCATTCTGGATCGCGACACCACCTACACGACCATTTTCGGCCCGAAGACCATTCGGGAGGGGTGTGCCCCGAGCACCAGCGGCATCAGTTACCGGGACGACGAGCGGGAGGCCGCGCGCCTCGACTTCGAATGGACGCTGGGTGACCACCTGCTGCGTTTCGGCGCCGACCATGAGGTCATGGACTCCACGACTTCTGCACTTTTCCCGGGCGACGGCATGCGCTACAGGTTGATGGGCGTTGTTCCCGACCCGGATGATCCAGGTGCGCCACAGGTGCTCCCCAACGGTACGGTCATCCCCGCTGGCGTAACCGCATACCTCGACGGCCGCTACAAGGTCACCGGTGCCCCCGTCAGCACCAAGGCGCAGGCGATCTACATCGAGGACAACTGGAACGTCACCCCCGACCTGCTGCTGAACATCGGCGTGCGCGCGGACAAGTTCGAGAACACGCTCGCGTCGGGCGTCACCTTCGCCAAGGCCGATTTCAGCGACATGATCTCGCCGCGCGTGGGCTTCAGCTGGGACATCAAGGGCGACGGCACCACCAAGCTGTTCGGCAACGCCGGCCGCTACTACATCCCGCTGACCAACAAGCTCACCGACTATTTCGGCGGCGGCACCATCGACGAGCACACGTACTACGTGCTGGATGGCTGGGAAGAACGGATCGACCCGATCCTCGGCACGCCGTACCTGTACCCGATCATCGGCGACCAGCTCGGCCCGGTGAATACGGAAGGCAACGCCCCCGCACCCGATGACGTCCGTACAGCGGTCGCGCGCGACCTGAAGCAGGTGTTCCAGGACGAGTTCATCCTGGGCTTCCAGCAGGCGCTCAACCAGGCCTGGTCATGGGGCGTGAATGCGACCTACCGCAAGATGACGCGCGCAGTGGAAGACGTCAGCATCCGCCACGTGGAAGGATGCCCCTGGTATTCCGGTGACTGGCCGATCCTCAACCCCGGCGAGACGAACACCCTGTGGTGCCCCGACACCAATGACTGGGTGACGTTCGACAACTCCAAGGACGGTTACAAGGCGCTGGGCAGCGGCCTGATCATGGGCTACAAGAAGCCCAGGCGCACCTACAAGGCGGTCGAATTCCAGCTCGATCGCGCGTGGGACGACAAGTGGGCGCTGAACATCAGCTACCTGTGGTCGAAGTCGGACGGCAACATCGAAGGCCCGGTGAACTCGGATACCGGCTACAACGACACCAGCCTGGTGCAGTACTACGACCACCCTGCCGTGAACGAACGCTTCGGCCCGACGTTCAACGATTACCGCCACCAGATCAAGATCCGCGGCAGCTACAAGTTCAACGACATGTGGACCGTGGGCGGTACGCTCAGCACGCGGTCCGGCGGCCCGATCACCGCGTTCGGCGTGCGCTGGCCCGACGACAACCGCAGCGCCGGCGGGCCGAGCGAATACAGCGGCGGCGGATCGGGCTGGCTGTGCGAGTCCGGCTGCGACGACTGGACCACGCGGCAACTGGTCTACACCGCAAAGGGTGCGTTCGGTCGCATGCCGTGGGTCACCGACCTGGGCGCCAGCGTGATGTGGACGCTGCCTTCGGACAGGATCGACCTGAAGGCGCGCTTCTCGGTCTACAACCTGCTCAACAAGCAGACCGAGATCAACGTGCACTCCCGCTACGAAAGCCTGCCCGGCACACAGATGCCGCACTTCGGCGAAGCCAAGGCCTGGCAGTCGCCGCGCTACATGCAGCTGGTCGTGACCTGGAACTTCTTCTGATCTCCTCCCATGGGCGGCCCGCACGTCGGGCCGCCCTTCTTTTTGCCCGCGTCAGGCGGCAGGATGGCCGCGGCCGGGCGAGGGATGCCATGCCATGAAGCTTGCACGCCTGATTTTTCCCGCCCTGGCCTGCGGCCTGCTCTGCGTGCCGGCGATGGCACGCGCTGCGGAGCCGGTGCGGGCAAAGGTCGACACGCAGGCTGTCGACCGCGCGTTCGACGAGACCGTCGCCCGCTACCAGCTGCCGGGGCTGGCGGTCGGGATCGTCGAGGACGGCAAGGTCGTCTACGCGCGCACCACCGGCGAGCTGGCGGCAGGTGGCGGCGTGAAGATCGACGCCGACACGCTGTTCAAGATCGCCTCCAACAGCAAGGCGATGACCACCGGCCTGCTGGCGCGGCTGGTCGATGCCGGAAAGCTCGAGTGGGACGATCCGGTGACGAAGTACCTGCCGGACTTCCGCATGTACGACCCGTGGGTCACGCGCGAAATGCAGGTGCGCGACCTGCTGATCCACAACAGCGGCCTGGGCGCCGGTGCCGGCGACCTGATGCTGTGGCCCGGGCCCAATCATTTCAGCCGCGCGGACGTGATCCACGGCCTGCGCTACCTCAAGCCGGTCTACAGCTTCCGTTCGCGCTACGCCTACGACAACACGCTGTACATCGTGGCAGGCGAGGTGGCGGCCGCCGCCGGAGGGGCGCCGTACGAAACGCTGGTGCGGCGGGAACTGTTCGGCCCGCTGGGCATGACGCGCTGCCAGGTGGGCGAATGGAACCGCGATGCGGTGGGCAACGTCGCCCAGCCGCACGCGCGCCGCGACGGCCGCAACGTGGTTGCCGGTGAAGACGATGCGGTGGTTCCGAACGTGCCGATGATGGCTGCCGGAGGCATCCGCTGCAGCCTGCGCGACATGCTCGCCTGGGTGACGATGTGGCTGGAGCCGGAAACCTCGGGACTGGTCGACGGCAAGCCATGGCTGTCGCCGGCGCAGCGCGAGGCCGTGTGGTCGCCGCAGACGATCATGCCGCTGTCGCGGCGGATGCGTGACTGGGACGACAGCCACTACTCGGCGTACGGTTACGGCTGGCGCCTGGCCGACGTGGACGGGACCCAGAAGGTGTCGCATACCGGCACGCTTTCTGGCATGTATTCGGCGGTCACGCTGCTGCCACAGGCGCACGTCGGCTTCGTGATCCTGATCAACACCGACGCAGACGACGCGCGCACCGTGCTCAACCAGGTGCTGGTGAAACATTTCACCGCGCCCGCGCAGCGGCGCACGGTGGCCGAGTACGCCGACGAGCTGGATCGCGATGCGCGCACGGCGAAGGTGGAGCGGCCGCTGCCCGATACCTCGTCGCGGCAACCGGCCACGGCGGCCGCCCTGGGCGACCGGATCGGGGTGTACCGCGACCCGTGGTTCGGCGACGTGGCGATCTGCCCGGCCGGCGACGGTGTGCGATTCGCTTCGGACAAGTCGCCCTTGATGGTCGGCGACGTGATGCGGTCAGGCGACCGTCTGCTCGTGCAATGGCGGGGCAGCGGCGCGGATACCGAGCCATGGCTGGAGTTCGGGCCGGCGACGTCGACGCCGGTGACGCTGAAGATGTCGAAGATCGACCCGGACGCCGACTTCAGCAGCGATTTCGAAGATCTTTCTTTCGTGCGCGTCGGCGATTGCCGCGGAGGTGGCTGATGTCCGGGATTCGCGTCCTGCTGTGCCCGCTGCTGTTTGCCGTCGCCGGCTGCGCGACGACGCCGCCACCGACGGTGTCGCCTGCAACCGATGCCGAGTCCGCCGGCATGGTGGACATCCAGTCGCTGGTGCCGGACATCCGCCTCGACATCCGCTACGCCGGCCACCACAACTTCGTCGGCGTGCCCATCGATGGCTATGACGCGCCGCGCTGCTACCTGCTGCGCCCGGTGGCCGAGGCGCTGCAGCGCGTGGAGAAGAGCCTGCGCACGCGCCATCGGCGCCTGCAGGTCTTCGATTGCTATCGCCCGGTGCGGGCCGTGCAGCACTTCACGCGCTGGGTGCACGACGCGCAGGATCAACGCAACAAGGCGGAGTTCTATCCGACGCTGGACAAGCGCCAGCTGATGCCCGGGTACATCGCAGAGCATTCCGGCCACAGCCGCGGGGCGACCATCGACCTGACCGTGATGCAGTGCGACGCCAGCGGCAACGACTGCGTGCCGCTCGACATGGGCACCGGCTTCGACTACTTCGGCGAACTGGCGCATACCGACTCGCCGAACGCGACCGCCGCGCAGCGCCACAACCGCCACCTGCTGCGCGACGCGATGCAGGCGCAGGGCTTCGGCAACTACGCCGACGAGTGGTGGCACTACACGCTGCGCCCGGAACCCGACCCGCGGACGGCGTACGACTTCCCGCTGCGCTGAGCGGGCGCCGGTTGCGGGAGGCGATGCCCGGCTCGCCGCGACCTGTTCAAGCTTCTCGCATCCTGCTCCGGTGGGAGCGACGAGAGCAGCGAGCTTCCCGGGCCGCCCGCGGGCAAGCCTGGGAAGCTCGCGGCTTCCGCCGCTCCTGCGCCGCTCCCGTCGTGGCTTGCAGGGCGGGGAATCAACTCTGCGACTGTTCCGATGCCTGTTGTCGTGCCCACGGGATCGCTTGTTGCGACCGGGGCGGCATGTCCAGCATTGCCGCCGGAAATGATGCCATGCGTATCCATGCCGCCACCCATGGAAACGGGCGCATTCTTCCGGTTCTTTTCCGGCAGGCACAAAAAAGGCCGGAAGCCCTGGACTTCAGGGTTTGCCGGCCTTCGTTGTACGTCCAGGGACGTTTACGTGAGTGGTGGAGCGGAGGGGGATCGAACCCCTGACCTCCACGATGCGAACGTGGCGCTCTCCCAGCTGAGCTACCGCCCCACGAGGTTGCGGATTATACGGAGGTGTCCGCCGCTAGGCCAGAACCCCCTTCGCCTGGCGACAGGATCGGGCCAAGCGCCGGTTCGAGTTCGGCTCGGCGCCAGCCCGAGAGCGGGCCCGGCCAGCGATTGCCGCTCTCGGCGGCAGCGAGCAGCTGTTCGAGCCAGCGTCGCGAGGCCAGCACGCCATCGGGAAGCCCGAGGTCGGCGCTGCGCGACGCCGTGGCTTCCTGCAGCCGACGCAGCGCCTGCTTGTCGCGATCCTCGTTGCGCGGCTCCGGCGCCTGCGCCTCGTCGTCGAGCGGGGTCTGCAGGGCCTGCCAGATCGCGTCGGCCAGCTTGCGCGGCGCCTTGGGGTGGGCGTCGAGCTGGCGCTGCAGCTGAGCGAGGCTGCCAGCCGGTTCGCGAGCCAGCAGCACGGCCAGTTCGTTGTCCAGGATCCAGCTGCGCGGACGGTCGGCGCGGCGCGCGTGCGCTTCGCGCCAGCGCAGCAGCCGCAGCAGGCGATGGCGTGCGGCTTCGTCGAGGAACTGGGCGGCGCGCAGCGACAGGTGCGGCCAGCGATCGCCGTCGTCGCGCTCGGCGTTGGCCACCATGCGCGCGCAATCCTCCTGCAGCCAGGCTTCGCGCCCCAGCCCGAGCAGGCGCGCGTCGAGCGCGTCGTGCAGGGCGAACAGGTGGCGGACGTCATCGGCGGCGTACTCGAGTTGCGACGGCGACAGCGGCCTGCGCAGCCAGTCCGATCGGGTCTCGCCCTTGGCGAGCGCGACTCCCAGCGCGTCCTGCACCAGTCGCTGGTAACCCATGCCGGCGGCGATGCCGGCCAGCGCCGCCGCGGCCTGGGTATCGAACAGCGGCTGCGGCACCACGCCGCAGGCATGCCTGAACGCGACCAGGTCCTCGCTGGGGCTGTGCATCACCTTGAGCACAGCTGCGTCGGCAAGCAGCGGCCGCAGTGAGTCGGTGATGCCGGGGGCGAGCGTGTCGACCAGCAGGATGTCGTCGTCCAGCGCGATCTGCACCAGCGCCAACTGCGGCCAGTAGGTGCGTTCGCGGATGAATTCGGTATCCAGCCCGACGCGATGGGGGCGGCGCGCGATGCGGTGGTCCAGTTCCCTGGGGTCGGTGATCCAGTGCGGCACGGTATCTGGGTTCAAGGGTGATGCACGCAGCCTAACGGTCGCGAGCGGCCAGCGGCAAATGCGCGGCAAGCCGGGCGCCGCGCCCCGGCATGCCAGGAGCCGGGGTGATGGCGTAATCTGGCGGCCCATCCCGCCGGGTGCAGGGTTTGCGCGAAGTTTTCAGGATCGTGGTGGTGGCATTGCTGCTCGCGGGTTGCACGCGCAATCCGGGAGACGCGGCGCGTGACGATCCGGCCGAGCAGGCGGCGCAGGCGCGCGAAGGCATCGTCACCATCAGCGGCGACGATGCGATCTCCGAGTCACTGACCTGGCGCCCGCCGGAGGTCGACGTCCCGGCCGACGGCGTCGAGGATGCCCGCAAGCGCGCCGAGGCGGCGCTGGAGGCGGGGAACCTGGCAGAGGACGCGAATTCGGCGATCCCGTTGCTGCTGGTGCTGTCGAAGCAGGTGCCGGACGACAAGCGCGTGCGGGCCGACCTGCGGCGCGCGCTGCTGGCGGTGATTGCCCGGGGCGACGCCGCGCTGGCGCGTGCGGACGACGACATCGCGGCGCTGCGCGAGGCGCACGAGATGGCGGCCGTGGCGCGGGCCACGGACGGCGACGACGAGGCGGTTGTCGATTATCTCGAGAGGATCGACCAGGCCGACACGCTCTGGGAACTCAATCGCGACGGCGAACGCGCGCTGGCCGGCGGTCGCCTTGGCGAGGACGGCGCCGGAGCGTTGGCCCGGTTCCGCGAGGCACTGGCGCTGCGGCCCGGGCAGGCGCGGGCGATGCAGGGCCTGGCGGCGACGGAAAGCGCAATGATCCGCAACGCGGAGGTCGCGGCGGAGCAGGGCGACTTCGACGCGGCGAAGCGCTGGCTGGACGTGGCGGCAAAAGTCCGCCCGGACATGCCCACCGTGCCCGACGCGGTCGCCCGCATCGAGCGCATGCGCGGTGCCCGCATCGCGCGCCTGCGCGACCTGGGCATCGCCGCGCTGGCGCAGCCGGATGGCATTGCGACCGCGCGACGCCACCTTGCCGCGATCCTGCTGGTCGCCAGGCCCGGCGACCCGATGGCGGCGGAGTTGCGCGAGCGCATCGACCTGGCCGAGCACTACGGCCAGTTCCGCCCCGGCCAGCAGTTCACCGACGGCCTGAAGCACGGCGCGCGCGGGCCGCAGATGGTGGTGGTGCCGCACGGCGGCTACCGCATGGGCGCCGAGCCCGGCGACGTGCACGCCGAGGACAGCGAGAGTCCGCAGCACGCCATCCGCTTCGACCGCGGTTTTGCGATGTCGATCACCGAGGTCACGGTGGGCGACTATCGCCGCTTCATCAATGCCACCGGCCGCAAGACGCGCGCGCAACGGCGCGGCTATTCGATGGCATATGACGAACGCAGCGGCAATTTCGCGCGCGTCAGCGGCGTCGACTGGCGCAGTGATTACGCCGGCAACCCGGCCGACGAGGACCTGCCGGTGCTGCACGTCAGCGCCCAGGATGCCGAGGCATACGCGACCTGGTTGTCGGAGCAGAGCGGAAATCGCTACCGCCTGCCCAGCGAGGCCGAGTTCGAGTACGCGCTGCGCGCGGGCAGCCGATCGGTCTATCCGTGGGGCGACGGCGTACCGCCCCGGGATGCAGGCAACTTCACCGGTGAACGCGACCGCTCGCCCACCGGTCGGCACTGGAACAATGCCTTCAAGGGCTATGGCGACGGGTACTGGGGTCCGGCTCCGGCCGGGCGTTTCGCCGCCAATCCCTGGGGCGTGCGCGGGCTGGCAGGAAACGTGAGCGAGTGGGTTGCCGACTGCTGGCATGATGGCTATCGGCGGGCGCCGGTGGACGGCTCGGCCTGGCTCAACCCCGGTTGCCGGACACGCGTGGTCCGCGGCGGTTCCTGGGCCAGTGCGCCGGAACAGACACGCTCGTCGTGGCGGGCCCCGGCGGGGGTGGACAGCACCAACGGACGCATCGGCTTCCGCGTGGTGCGCGAGATCTAGATCGTCGGCAGCGACAGCGGCAACAGCAGGGAGAAAGGCAGATGCGTCAGAATCCATTTGGTGAAGGGCAGGCACGGGGCGGGCGGCGCGGGTTCGGTTTCAGCCCGCGGCTGCTGATCCTCGTGGCGTTCATCGCCTACGGTGCCTATTACTATTTCTCCAATCGTTCGACCGACCCGCTGACCGGCGAGACCGTGCTGATCGACAAGGGCATCTCGCCGCAGGACGAGAAGGCGCTGGGCCTGCAGGCCTACCAGGAAATCCTCGCGCAGGAGAGCCCCGTCGACCCGGACTCGCAGATCTCGCGGCAGGTGCGCGAGATCGCGCAGCGGCTGATCGTGAAGATCCCGGAGGTCGAGGATGCGCTGGCGGCCGAGCACGGCATGAAGGCCCAGCACATCGAGGATTCGTTCGACTGGGACGTGACCGTGCTGCAGTCCGACCAGGCCAATGCGTTCTGCCTGCCCGGCGGCAAGATGGCCGTTTACACCGGCCTGGTGCCGGTGGCGCAGAACGCCGACGCGATGGCGATCGTGATGGGCCACGAGATCACCCACGCCCTGCTGCGCCACGGCGCGCAGCGCATGACCGAGCAGAAGCTGGCGCAGCTCGGGCAGATGGCCGGGGCGATGAGCGGCATGGACCAGCAGCAGCTGCAGATGGCGATGGCGGTGTACGGGTACGGGCGCTCGTTGCCGTATGCGCGCAAGCAGGAGTCGCAGGCCGACGAGATGGGCCTGATGCTCGCCGCCGCGGCCTGCTACAACCCGGAAGAGGCGATCCCCCTGTGGGAGCGCATGGGCCAGGCCAGTGGCGGACAGGCGCCGCCAGAGTTTTCGTCGACGCACCCGAGTTCGGCCACCCGCATCCAGAACCTCAGGGCGCTGATGCCCAAGGCGCAGGAGTACCGCAAGCGGTTCTGCACCGGCGGAGGTGCCGTAGGCGCGCGGTAGGTTGGGGTTACATCCCCGACGGTTCTTGTATCAGCCACGGCGTATGCGTCCGGGACAACAGCCATCGGGGCGTAGCCCCGACCCGCGGTTGCCGCGCCTTCAGAACGACATGAACATCCCGCCGTTGACCGGGATGTTGGCGCCGGTGATGAAACCGGCGTCGTCGGCGGCCAGGAAGGCCACGGTGCGTGCGATTTCGTCCGGCTGGCCGAGCCGCCCGACCGGCACGTCGTCGATGATGCGCGCGCGGATTTCCTCCGGCATCGCCATCACCAGCGCGGTTTCGCAATAACCCGGCGACACCGAGTTGACGGTCACGCCCTTGCGCGCGACTTCGCGCGCCAGTGCCATGGTGAAGCCGTGCATCCCGGCCTTGGCCGCGGCGTAGTTGGTCTGCCCGAACTGGCCGGTCTGCCCGTTCACCGAACTGATGTTGACGATCCGGCCGAAGCCGCGCGCGGCCATGTCGTCGATGGCGTGGCGGCACAGGTTGAACACGCCGTCCAGGTTGACCCGCAGCACCGCGTCCCACTGCGCCCGCTGCATCTTGCGCAGGGTGGTGTCGCGGGTGATGCCGGCGGCGTTGACCAGGATGTCGAGCGAGCCGTGCGCGGCGACGATGCCTTCGACCAGCCGGCCGCAGGCGTCGAAATCGGAGACGTCGCCGGCGATGAAATGGATGTCGAGGCCGGCGGTTTCCCGGGCGAAGGCTTCGATGCGCTCCTCGCGGTCGCCCAGGTCGATGGCGACCACGGTGCGGCCCTGCGCCGCCAGTGATTTGCAGATCGCGGTGCCGAGACCGCCGATGCCGCCGGTGACGGCAGCGATGCGCTTGTTCAACTGGAGTCCCCCGCTACTTGCCGCGCTTGGCGTCCTTGTCCCGGGCCGCGCCGGGGGCGGTGCGGCCCATCCCGGCGACCAGGTTTTCCTGGAAGTCCTTCCACAATTCCATGTTGCGCTCGGTGAGCTGGTTCATCATCGACCACGGGGTCTGCCCGAGCACGCCGCCCATCTGCTGGCGGAACTGCGCCTGCTGCTCCATGAAGGTCTGCATCGAGCGGTCGAGGTAGGTGCCCATGAAGCCCTGCAGCGAATCGCCGTACAGGCGGATGATCTGGCTCAGCATCTGCGTCGACAGCATCGGCTGCCCGTTCTGTTCGTGCTCGGCGATGATCTGCAGCAGCACCTGCCGGGTGAGGTCTTCGCCGCTCTTGGCATCCCGGACTTCGAAGTCTTCGCCGTCGACGATCAGCTGACGGACGTCCTCGATGGTGATGTAGCTCGAAATATCGGTGTCGTAGAGGCGACGGTTCGGATATTTCTTGATGACGCGCGTCTTGGTCATGGAGCAACGGCTCTAAACAATGCGTTCCTGCAGCATGGCGCAGTGCAGCACGGGTTGCAAGGAGCCGGGATTCGGCGGGGATTCGGGCCTTGCGAGTGCGTCGCGGCCCGCGAAGGCCGGAACGGAGCAGCTGCCTGCCTTCAATGGCTGTCCGCTTTCCTGAACCCCCAATCCTCAATCCCGGCCTCCCTCACCACCCCATGTACTGGCCGCCGTTCGCCGACAGGTTCGCCCCGGTGATCCAGCTCGCCTCGTCGGGGATGAAGAAACTCACTGCGTAGGCGATCTCGTCCGGATTGCCCAAGCGGCCGGTCGGGATCTGCGCGATGATCTTGTTGCGGACATCCTCGGGCACGGCCATCACCATGTCGGTGCCGATGTAGCCCGGCGAGACGGTGTTGACGGTGATGCCGAAGCGCGCGTTTTCCTGCGCCAGCGAGATGGTGAAGCCGTGCATGCCGGCCTTGGCCGCGGCGTAGTTGGCCTGGCCGTACTGGCCCTTCTGGCCGTTGATCGAGCTGATCTGGATGATCCGGCCCCACTTGCGCTCGCGCATCCCCTCGATCACCGGCCGGGTGACGTTGAACACCGAGTTGAGGTTGGTGTTGATGACCTCCTGCCACTGCTGCGCGGTCATCTTGTGGAACGTGCCGTCGCGGGTGATGCCGGCGTTGTTGACCAGGATGTCGATCGGGCCGAGTTGGCGCTCCACCTCGCGCACCATTGCCTCGGCCTCCTCCGGCGTCGAGACATCACCCTTGGCCAGCGCCACCTCGAAACCGTCGGCCTGCATCCGCGCCTGCCACTCGCGCGCCCTTTCCTCGTTGCGGTAGTTGGTCGCGACCCGGAGGCCGTTGGCGGCCAGCCGCCTGCAGATCGCCGTGCCGATCCCGCCCGTCCCACCGGTCACCAAAGCCACGCGTGTGCCCATGTCGCCATCTCCTGATCCGGCATGGAGAGCCAGTTCCCCATTGCGGGTGATTCTATGCGGCGTCGATGGCGGCGGCGTTGTGCAATGCGGCGAGCGCCGTCGGCGGAGTGCGCGGGATGCGGTCGGACTCGAATGCGCGAACCGCGGCGTCGAGCGCCATGGGCAGGGAATCGCAAGCCGGCCATGCCTGCTGCTGGCCCAGCGCCAGCCATGCGGCGCGAAGCGCGGGCAGCGGATCGTTGCCGTCCACCGGCATCGCCGCCAGCGATTTCGACAGCTTGCGGCCGTCGGCATCGAGCACCAGCGGCAGGTGCGCATGGCGCGGTGTCGGCAAGCCGAGCCTGCGCTGCAGGAAGATCTGGCGCGGCGTGGAGTCGAGCAGGTCCGCGCCGCGCACCACTTCGGTGATGCCCTGCGCGGCGTCGTCGACGACCACGGCCAGCTGGTAGGCCCAGGGGCCATCCGCGCGCCGGAGCACGAAGTCGCCGACGTCGCGTGCAACATCCTGCGTCACCGCGCCCTGCACGCGATCGTCGAAGCCGATGCGGGTGCCGTCGGGCACGCGCAGCCGGATTGCCGGGTCCGCGCGCCGCGCGCCGGCGACGCAGGCGCGATGGACGCCGCCGCTGCCGGCCAGGTCGCTGCGGCTGCAGTGGCACTCGAAGGCGTCACCGCTGGCGAGCAGGCGGTCGAGCGCCTGCCGGTAGTGCGCATCGCGTTCGCCCTGGCGCAGCACGGGTTCGTCGGAGACCAGTCCGAAGCGCTCCAGCGTGCGCAGCTGTTCGCCGGATGCACCGCGGACCTCGCGAGGCGGGTCCAGGTCCTCGATTCGTACCAGCCACTTTCCGCCGGCCTGGCGTGCGATCAGCCAGCTGCCGAATGCGGCCAGCAGCGAGCCGAAATGCAGCGGCCCGGTGGGCGAGGGTGCGAAACGGCCGCGGTAGGAAGGAAGATGCATGGAACGGTGGGAGCGGCCCATGGCCGCGAGTTTTTCGTCGAATCATCCGCCGCAGCCCGAAAGCCCGCGGCCATGGACCGCTCCTACCCGGGCAGGAACCTGGCGGTCACTCGAAGTCGTAACTCATGTCCGGCCCGGCGCCGGCGAGGAACAGGCCTTCGACGTAATCCACGCCGGCCGAGAACAGGATCGACATGCTGGCCGCGTCGCTGACGAACTCGGCGATGGTGCCGATGCCCAGTTCGCGCGCCTTGCCGGCGATCTCGCGGATGCGTTCCTGGTTGGCGGCATTCTTCGGCAGGTCCTCGACGAAGCTGCGGTCGATCTTGATCAGGTTCGGCTTGAGGTGCGCGAGCAGCTGGAACGAGTCCAGGCCCGCGCCGAACTGTTCCAGCGCGATCCGGCAGTCGAGCTTGCCGATGGCCGCCGCGAACTCCTGCGCGGCCTTCAGGTGGGTGAACACCTTCGCCTCCGGCAGCTGCACCACCAGGTACTCGCCGGGCACGCCGTGCGCGGTCAGCTGTTCGCCGATGTAGCGCACCAGGCTGTCGTCGTCGAGCGAAGCCTGGCTGACCTTGACCAGCAGGGTGGTCGGTTTGCCGGCGCTGATGCGCTGGCCGATCGCAGCGATGGTGTGGCCGATGACATAGCGGTCGATCTCCCACAGCAGGCCGTGCTCCTCGGCGATCTGCAGGAAGCTCAGCGGCTTGACCAGTTCGCCGTCGCCGGCGTCCAGGCGCAGGAAGGTCTCGTAGACCGCGCCGGTATCGCCCTGCAGGCTGATCACCGGCTGGTAGTGCAGCACGAAGCCTTCCTGGTCGAGCGCGTCGCGCAGACGCGTGACCCAGGCCTGGACGTGTTCTTCCTCGGCGCGTTCGACCGCACTGGGATCGAAGATCTCGAAGCGGTTGCCGCCCACGCCGATCGACGACTGCACGCCCTGGTTGGCCTTCGCCAGCACCTGGGTGACGCTGGCGATCTTCTCGCCGATCTGCACGCCGCCGATGCTGGCTGTGATCACGCTGGAGCGGTTGCCGATCGGGAACACGTGCGAGGCGAACGCCTCGCGGATGCGCTCGGCCAGCGCGGTGGTCCGGGCGTAGTCGCTGCCGCGGATCAGCACCGCGAGGCTGTGTTCGGAGAAGCGCGCGGCCACGGCATCCTCGCCGATCGCGGTCTGCAGGCGCTCGGCCATGGCCGCCAGCATGGCGTCGGCGGCGTCCAGGCCGATCTCGTGCAGCAGGCGCTGGTGGTGGTCCGGCTCGAGCAGCAGCAGCCCGTGCTGGCCCTTGTCCTGTGCGGCATCGGCGACCGCGTCCTCCAGCAGGTGCAGGAAGGTGGGACGGTTGAGCAGGCCGGTCACCTGGTCGCGCTGGCGCAGTTCCTCGAGCTCCTGCGCCAGGCCCGGGTCGATCTCCTGCTCGTGGCGGCGGAAGATCACCTGCTGGCAGGCTTCGCCTTCGTAAAGCGCAGAGGCGAACTCCATCGAGGCGGGGAAACCGTTGCCATCCAGGTCGCGGGCCTCCAGCTCATAGCGCGGCGGTGGCGGCTCGCCCCTGGACAGGTCCTTGAGCAGCTGCTTGAAGTCCTCGACGTGCTGCGGCGCGACCAGGTCGAGCAGCGATATGCCTTCGAGATCTTCGAACGAGTCGTAGCCGAACATCTCCAGGTAGGCGCTGTTGGCGCGGATGTGCATGCCCTGGTGAACGTAGGCGATGGGGTCGCGCGAGGATTCGATGAGGGTGTCGCAGCGGCGCTCGGTTTCCCGCACGCGCGCCTCCAGCCGGCGCAGTGCGCGGCGGCCTTCGAGGTCGTCCCACTCGCTGCGCACCGTTGCCAGCAGCTGCTGCGGCTTTTCGCGCAGGGCGATGTTGCGGGCGCCGGCGCTCTGCGCCTCGTGGAAGCTGGCGTCGTCGATGCCGTTGCTCACCGCCACCACCGGGATGTCCTTGCCGCTGGCGGCAACCGCCTGCATCACGTTCGCGAACGGGATGTCCTTGCCCTGCTGCGCGGCCAGGACCAGGTCGATCTGCTGGGTGGCGAGCGTGGTGGCCAGTTCCTGGTCCGACGCCGGCCGCAGCGGCCGCACCGCGATCCCGGAGTTGCGCAGGGCGCTGACGATGGCCTCGGCGTCCTCGACGCTGTCGTCGACGATCATCAGGCGCAGGGCTTGGTCCGGGTTCTTCGACATGCGGGCGTTTATGCCACGGGGCGACCGGCCTAGTCTACGTCGACGCTGTCACAGTGCGCGCTTGGAGGCATCTCCCGCAACCTCGCGCACCAGCCTGGGCACGAGGTAGCCCGACAGCCGGGCGACGAGCGCGGCGTGCAGTTCCAGCGCACGGGCATCGGGCACCTCGAAGTGCGCGGCGCCGGCGACGCGGTCGAGCTGGTGCAGGTAGTAGGGCAGCACGCCGGCGGCGAAGCTGCGCTCGGACAGGTCCGCCAGCGCGTCGACCGAGTCGTTGACGCCGCGCAGCAGCACCGCCTGGTTGAGCACGCTGGCGCCGGTGCCGCGCAGCCGCGCCATGGCCGCGTCCACGCTGGCGTCGAACTCGAACGCGTGGTTGGCGTGCACCACCACCGCGACCGGCCACGGCAGCGAGCGCAGCCAGGCTTCGAACTCGTCATCGACGCGTTCGGGCAGCACCACCGGCAGGCGGGTATGGATGCGCAGGCGACGCAGCTGCGGCAGGTCGCGCAGCAGTTCGGCCAGTTCGGCCAGCTTCGGGGTTGCCAGCGACAGCGGGTCGCCGCCGGACAGGATCACCTCGTGGATCGAGGCATCCATGCGGATCGCCGCAACCGCCTCGCGCCAGCCGCCCGCGGCCGCGGTTTCCTCGGCGTAGGGGAAGTGGCGGCGGAAGCAGTAGCGGCAGTGCACCGCGCAACTGCCGGTGGCGACCAGCAGCGCGCGGCCCCGGTATTTGTGGATTACGCCGTGGCCGGCACGCGCCGCGGCGTCGCCCACCGCATCCAGCGTGAACCCGGGCACCGGCCGCATTTCCTCGTCCAGCGGCAGCACCTGGCGCAGCAGCGGGTCGTGCGGATCGCCGGGGCGCATGCGGGCGACGAAACCGCGTGGCACCCGCAGCGGGAACTGCGCCGCAGCGGCGTCGGACAGGCCCGGCACGCGGCCCTCGAGGCCGAGCAGGGCCAGCAGTTCGCGCGGGTCGCGCACCGCCTCGCGCCACAGGCGCTTCCAGCCGATGGCGTCGCGGGTGCCCGCGCCGGCCGGGGCGGGCTGCAGGGCAGGGGAGGCTGCAGGTATCATTCGGGGTCTGTTCCGGGGCTGTTCCAGCCGCGCCGGAGCCCAATCCCCACATTCTAGCCGCTGCCGCGGCTCGACCCGACCCGCCACGATTTCCCAGGAGTACCGATGGCCAGCTACGGCATGAACGACGTCAAGAACGGAATGAAGATCCTGATCAACAACGATCCCGCGATCATCACCGACACCGAGTACGTCAAGCCGGGCAAGGGCCAGGCGTTCACCCGCGTCAAGTACCGCCTGATCAAGTCCGGGCGGGTGCAGGAAGTCACCATGAAGAGCACCGACTCGGTCGATGCCGCCGACGTGGTCGACACCGACATGCAGTACCTGTACGCCGACGGCGAGTACTGGCACTTCATGAACCCGGAATCCTTCGAGCAGGTCCAGGCCGACAAGGCAGGCATGGGCGGCGCCGAAAAGTGGCTCAAGGGCGAGGAAGACTGCGTGGTGACGCTGTGGAACGGCACCCCGATCCAGGTCACCCCGCCCAATTTCGTCGAACTCAAGATCACCGAGACCGATCCGGGTGTGCGCGGCGACACCTCCGGCGGCGGCGGCAAGCCGGCCACGCTGGAGACCGGCGCCGTGGTCCGCGTGCCGCTGTTCGTGGGCCAGGACGAAGTGATCAAGGTCGACACGCGTTCGGGCGAGTACGTCTCGCGCGTGAAGTAAGCGATGTCCGAAGGCCAGCGCGAGACGTGTGACCTGCTGATCGAAGCAGGCTTCGTGGTTCCGGTCGAACCGCACGGCGTGGTGCTCGAGGACCATGCCGTGGCCGTCCGCGATGGCGCCATCGTCGCCGTGCTGCCGCGCGCCGAGGCACGGGCGCGGTTCGACGCCGCCGAAACCGTGTCGCGCCCGGACGGCGCGCTGGTCCCCGGCTTCGTCAACAGCCACGCCCACAACCCGATGACCCTGCTGCGCGGGGTCGCCGACGACCTGCCGCTCAAGGTCTGGCTGCAGCAGCACATCTGGCCGATCGAAGGCGCGGTGATCGGTCCTGACTTCGTCGCCGATGGCGTCACCCTGGCGATCGCCGAGATGCTCCGCGGCGGCACCACCTGCGTCAACGAGAACTATTTCTTTCCCGACGTGCAGGCCGCGGTCTACAAGCGCCACGGTTTCCGCGCGCGCGTGGGCCTGCCGGTGATCGACTTCCCCACCGCGTGGGCGAAGAACGACGACGAGTATTTCGACAAGGCCGGCGAAGTCCACGACCAGTGGCGTGACGACCCGCTGGTCGCCACCGCATTCGCGCCGCACGCGCCGTACACGGTCAACGACGCGAATTTCGAGCGCGTGCGCATGCTGTCCGACCAGCTCGACGTCCCGGTGCACCTGCACCTGCACGAGACCGCGCAGGAAGTGCAGCAGTCGCAGGACAAGCACGGCCAGCGCCCGATCGCGCGGCTGGACCGCCTCGGCCTGTTCAACGACCGCCTGATCGCGGTGCACATGACCCAGCTGACCGATGCCGAAGTGCACCTGTGCGTCGAGCGCGGCGTGAGCGTGGTGCACTGCCCGGAATCCAACCTCAAGCTGGCATCCGGGTTCTGTCCGGCCTGCGCGCTGGAACGCGCGGGCGTGAACCTGGCCATCGGCACCGATGGTTGCGCCAGCAACAACGACCTGGACATGGTCGGCGAGACGCGCACCGCGGCGATCCTGGCCAAGGCGGTGGCGGAAGACGCCGCGGCGTTCGACGCCTTCACCGCGCTGCGCGCGGCCACGCTGGGCGGCGCGAAGGCGATCGGCTTCGACCATCTGGTCGGCTCGATCGAGCCGGGCAAGCAGGCCGACCTGGCCTGCTTCGACCTGTCGGCGCTGGAAACGCAGCCGCTGCACCATGTCGTCTCGCAGCTGGTCTACGCGGCCGGTCGCCACCAGGTCAGCGACGTATGGATCGCGGGCCGGCACAAGCTGCGCGAACGCGAACTGCCGGGCATGGATGTCGACGCGATCGTCGCCAACGCAAGGCAGTGGCGCGCCCGCATCGCCGCGATCTCCCTGTAGGAGCGCCCCATGGGCGCGATGGCCTTCCCGGCAAGAGCCCTCACGTACAGCGGCGCTCCCGCCACCGCCACGAGGTACGCATGAACGCTTCGACCGCACCTGCTCGCGATCCGCAGGGGAGCAACTTCCGCCAGTCCGAGCTCGACAAGTTCGCCGCGCTCGCCAACCGTTGGTGGGACCCGAAAGGTCCGCAGAAGGCGCTGCATGCGCTGAATCCGGTGCGGCTTGCCTATGTCGCGGATCGTGTCGCGCTGCGCGGCGCGAAAGTGCTCGACGTCGGCTGTGGCGGCGGCCTGCTCAGCGAGGCGCTGGCGCGCGCGGGCGCGGACGTCACCGCGATCGACCTGGCCGCCGACCTGATCAAGGTCGCGAAGCTGCACGGACTCGAATCCGGGGTGAAGGTCGATTACCGCGTGCAGCCGGTGGAGACCCTGGCCGCGGAGCAGCCGGGTGCGTTCGACGCGGTGACCTGCATGGAAATGCTCGAGCACGTGCCCGATCCCGGCGCGATCCTTTCGGCCTGCGCGTCCTTGCTCAAGCCTGGCGGGCGCCTGTTCGTGTCCACGCTCAACCGCACCCCGGCAGCGTTCGCGCTGGCAATCGTCGGCGCCGAGTATGTCGCGCGCCTGCTGCCGAAGGGCACGCACCAGTATCGCGACTTCATCAAGCCGTCCGAACTTGGCGCATGGCTGCGCGAGTCGGGGCTGCAGCTGGAAGACGTCAGCGGGCTGGTGTACGAGCCGTGGCGCGACGCCGCGCGGATTTCGCGGCGCACCGAGGTGAACTACCTCGCTTGCGCGCTGAAACCGGGGGCTGGCGATGCCGGGTGACCCGGCCTGCATGCGCCTCCTTGCGGAGGGATGCGATGCGCTGGCTCCGTCGTTATCGCCGATTCACGGCGGCAGCAGGCGGTGGACAGCCCGATGACCGGATTCCCGCGGCTGGTGCTGTTCGACCTCGACGGCACGCTGCTCGACAGCGCGCCGGACATGCTGGCGGCGATCAACGTGCTGCGCGCAGCGCGCGGGGAAACCCCAGCAGCGCTGGCCGAACTGCGCCCGCACGTGTCGCGCGGCGCGCGCGCGATGCTTGCGGCCAGCTTTCCCCTGCTCGACGACGCTGCGCGCGAGGCGCTGGTGCAGCCTTTCCTCGACGCCTACGAGCGCGAGATCGGCCTGCACGGCAGGCCGTTCGATGGCATCGAGGCCATGCTTGCGGCGATCGAGGCCGATGGCGCGCGCTGGGGGATCGTCACCAACAAGCCCGAGTACCTCGCGCGGCAAGTGCTGCCTGCCTTCGACTGGGACGCGCGCAGCGCGATCCTGGTCGGCGGTGACACCCTGGCCGAGCGCAAGCCGCACCCGCTGCCGCTGCAGCATTCGGCGCGCGTGCTCGGGATCGAGCCGGCACGATGCGTCTATGTCGGCGACGACGAGCGCGACATCGTTGCCGCGCGC
This sequence comes from Luteimonas mephitis DSM 12574, assembly GCF_000422305.1. Taxonomy (GTDB): domain Bacteria; phylum Pseudomonadota; class Gammaproteobacteria; order Xanthomonadales; family Xanthomonadaceae; genus Luteimonas; species Luteimonas mephitis. The sequence continues at coordinate 78,045 of NZ_AULN01000017.1, forward strand.
GCGGCGGGCATGCCGTCCGTCGTCGCGCTGTGGGGCTATCGTCGGGGCGATGACGATCCGGCGGCCTGGCAGGGCGACGTGATGGCCGAAACGCCGCACGACCTGCTCAACCCCGCGCAGTGGCCCCGGTAGGAGCGCCCCATGGGCGCGATGGCTTTGCCGCCAAAACGCTCGCGCCCATGGGGCGCTCCTACAATGACGCCGTGAAAGCCGCCGACGAATTCATTGCCAAGTGGCACGCGCGCTGGCCCGAGTGGGGCATCGGCGCGGTATTCCTGCCCGAGGCCGAGCGCGAGACCGCATTTGCGTGGTTTGCGCTTGTGCAGGAGCTGACCGACGCCGCCTGGGGCGGCGCCGACGCGACGCCCGGCCTGGCCAAGCTGGCGTGGTGGAACGAGGAGCTGCAAGGCTGGGCGAAAGGCGCGCGCCGGCATCCGCTGGGCGAGATCCTGCAGCCGCGGCCCGCGCCGTGGCGGGAGCTGGCTGCCAGCCTGCTGTCGCTGCAGGCCAGTCGGGAACTGCCGCCGGCGAGCGATCCGGTGACCGCGGGCCTGGCACCGTTCGCGCACGCCGTGGACGGTTGCGAGCAAGGCCTGTTCGGTGAAGCAGCCAATGTCTCGCCGGATGAGGACCGCGCCGTGGCGATCGGGTTCGACCTGCTTGCGCAACGCCAGCTGCTGCAGGGCGAAGCCGCCGATGCCCGCAACCTGCTGGTCGCCGCCCCCACGGCCGGCAACAACACGCGACCCAGGCGCGTGCAATCGGCACTGCTGCGCCAGCGCCTGCGGGCCATGGCGACAGGCGGGCAGGCACGCCCACCCGGAGCCTGGCGCAGCCTGTGGCGTGCCTGGCGCGCCGCGCGGGCCACGGCGCGGCCCCGGTAGGCGCGGCTTCAGCCGCGAGTTCCCGATTTCCTGGCAGCCATCCGGAAAGGCTTGCGCGCGAAGCCGCTCCTGCAAGCGCCATCCCAAGGGGCACACCGGCGCAAATCCGGGAAACGCAGCGTTGCGCGGGCATTCTGGCGATAGCCGGTAAACTGCGCGCCTGTCCTGCTCCCCCGAATCGCCGTGAATCCTCCCCGCTCCAATCCCCTGCCGGACGTCGCCGGCGACCTCGCCATCGCCGCGCGCCCGCTCGACTGGGTGGGCATGGAGCGCATCGCGCTGCCGCTGTCGATCCCCGGCGCGAACGGCGCGCCGCTGCAGGTGGCGGCGTCCGCCGACGTCTTCGTCGACCTGGTCGAACCCGACGCGCGCGGCATCCACATGTCGCGACTGTACCTGCGGCTGCAGGATGCACTGGTGGCCGAGGCGATCACGCCAGCCGGCCTGCGCCGGGTGCTGCAGGACTGCATCGATTCGCAGGGCGGGCTGTCGACGCGCGCGCGCATCGTGCTGCGCTACGAACAGCTGCTCAAGCGCCAGGCGCTGGCCAGCGACAACGCCGGCTGGAAGCGCTACCCGGTCGAGATCGACGCGACGCTCGCCAGTGGCCACCTCGCGCTGACGCTGGCGTTCGCGGTCGAATATTCCAGCACCTGCCCGGCCTCGGCTGCACTGTCGCGGCAGCTCAATGCCGAGCGCTTCGCGGACGATTTCGCGGCGGCAAGGCCGCTGTCCACGGGCGTGGTGCGCGACTGGCTGGCCTCCGAACGCGGCCTGGCTGCAACGCCGCATGCGCAACGCAGCCGCGCCGACGTGCGCGTGCAGCTCAAGCCATCGTTCGGCCAGCTGTCGATCGAAAGCCTGGTTGACGGGATCGAAGCTGCGCTCGGCACGCCCGTGCAGACCGCGGTCAAGCGCGAGGACGAACAGGCCTTCGCGCGGTTGAACGCCGATAACCTGATGTTCTGCGAAGACGCCGCGCGCCGCGTCGCGGCCGCGCTGTCGGCCGACGCGCGCATCGAACGTTTCGACGCCACCGTCTCGCACTTCGAGAGCCTGCACGCCCATGACGCGGTGGCACGGGTAAGCGGCGGCAGCGCGACGTAGCGCGGGTTTTGTTTGGTTGTTGGCGACAAGCTCGGAGCTGAATCGCCCCTGCAGAATCCAATGTGTCCGTAGGAGCGGCTTCAGCCGCGAGCTCTTGAGGGTTTGCTGCTGCGCTCTCCAGCACCAGCAGCGGATCCACGCGCACGTCGAACCGCGCCCCGTGATCCACGGGGGGCAGTGATGATGAACGCGCCGCAGCGCGCCGTGAAACGAACCGCCGTTGCCTACTGCGTGCGCTCCAGCACCAGCAGCGGATCCACGCGCACGTCGAACCGCGCCCCCGTGACCCACGGGTGGCAGTGATGATGAACGCGCCGCAGCGCGCCGCGAAACGAACCGCCGTCGCCTACTGCGTCCGCTCCAGCACCAGCAGCGGATCCACGCGAATGTCGAACCAGTTCATCCCCCAATGCAGATGCGGCCCCGTCGCCCGCCCGGTCGCGCCGACCGCCCCGACCACCTGCCCCTGCGCCACCCGGTCGCCGACCTTCACGTCGATCCGCGACAGGTGCAGGAAATTCGAACTCACCCCATGGCCGTGGTCGATCAGCAGGGTGCCGCCGGTGAGGTAGAGGTCCGGGTCGGCGAACGTCACCACGCCCGCGGCCGGTGCCTGCACCGGCGTCCCGGTCGGCACCGCGATGTCCATGCCCGAATGTCCCGCGCCGGGCTGGCCGTTGTAAACGCGGCCGCTGCCGAAGCGGCCGCTGATGCGTCCGCGCACCGGCCAGGTGAACGGCGCTGCGAAATCGGCGCGGTCGTCGTCGCGGGCGCGCGCTGCCGTCACCCGGGCCTGCTCGCGGCGGATGCGCTCGGCGATCGCCGGCGGCGGATTCACGGTCTTCGGCGGCACGCCGTCGACGCGCTCAAGCGGCCAGTCGCGCGCGTTCACCGCGATGCTTTCGGCTGTCCTCGTGCCATCTGCGCGAAGTACCTCCAGTCGCAGCGGCCCGGCTTCCTGCCGATCCACGCCGAAGACAACGGTGCCGTAGGACGTCGGCCGCAATTCGCGGCCCGCGTAGCGCACCACGCTGCCGGCCGGCACCTTGCCGAATACCAGCGCGCCTTGCGACACACTGGCGGGAAACACGATGCGGTCGCCGCCAGCGGCGCCCTGCGCGGATGCGCTGCCGGCCGCGCCAAGCGCAAGGACGCATGCCAGCGTTTGCAGCAAGCGCATCAACGATCGAACTCCATCCGCCGGCCCTGCGGCTCGCCGACGATGCGTTCGCCATCCCAGACCAGCTGGCCGTTGACCCAGGTGGCGGCGATCCGCGAGTGGAACGTAGTGCCTTCGAACGGAGACCAGGCGCACTTCGACAGCACGTCCTCGTTGCGCACCGTGAACGGCGTGTCGTCGATAAGCGCCAGGTCCGCCCAGTAGCCTTCGCGCAGGAAGCCGCGCTGCTTCACGTCGAACAGCTGCGCTGGCGCGTGCGCGAGCTTCTGCACCACTTGGGTGTTGCTCAGCCGGCCCTCGCGCACCAGCTCCAGCGCCGCGACCAGCGCGTACTGCACCAGTGGCAGGCCGCTGGGCGCGCGCACATAGGGATTGTGCTTTTCCTCCCAGGTGTGCGGCGCGTGGTCGGTTGCGAGCACGTCGATCACGTCGGAGGCCAGCGCGTTGATCAGCGCTTCGCGGTCGCTCGCGTCCTTGATCGCCGGGTTGCATTTGATGAGGTGCCCGAGGCGCGCGTAGTCGCCACGGTCGAAGCGCAGGAAGTGGATGCAGGTCTCGGCGGTAATGCGCTTGCGAACGCCGTTGCCGTCGATCAGCGGGCCGGGCGTGAACAGCGCCAGTTCGTCGGCGGTGGAGATGTGCAGCACGTGCAGGCGGGTACCGTGGGTGCGTGCCAGTTCCAGCGCCAGCCGCGTCGACTTGATGCAGGCCTCGCGCGAGCGGATGTCGGGATGGCAGGCGGCCGGGATGTCGTCGCCGTACTCGGCGCGGTACTTCGCCAGCATCGCGTCGATCATCGGCGTGTCTTCGCAGTGGGTGATGATCGGCACCGGCGTTTCGCGGAAGATGCCAGCCAGCGTTTCCGGATCGTCGACCAGCATGTTGCCCGTCGACGCGCCCATGAACACCTTCACTCCCGGGGTTGCGAGCGGATCGATGACGCGGATCGCCGCGAGGTTGTCGTTGCTAGCGCCCATGTAGAAACCGTAGTTGGCGCGGGCGCGGCCGGCTGCGCGCTGATACTTGTTTTCCAGCGCCTCGGCCGACAGCGTCGGCGGGCTGGTGTTGGGCATGTCCATGAAGCTGGTCACGCCGCCGGCGACCGCGGCGGTGGATTCGGTGGCCATGTCGGCCTTGTATTCCATGCCCGGTTCGCGGAAATGCACCTGATCGTCGATCATCCCCGGCAGCAGCCGTCGGCCGTTGGCGTCGACCACCGTTTCGCCGTCGCGCGCGGCCAGGCCGCTGCCGATGGCGTCGATGCGCCCGTGCGAAATGCGCAGGTCGGCGTCGAACTCGCGCCCCTCGTTGACCAGGCGGGCGTTGACGATCAGCGTGTCGGACATGAACGGTTCCTAGGGGTTGGGTGCGGGCGGGACCGGGTCGTGGCCGCCCGGATGCAGGGGATGGCAGCGGCCGATGCGTCGCAGCGCCAGCCAGCCGCCACGCAGGGCGCCGTGGCGTGCGATCGCCTGCATGGCGTATTCGGAGCAGGTCGGCACGAACCGGCAGCGCGGCCCGAGCAGCGGGCTCAGCCAGCGTTTGTAGGCGCGCAGGAGGGCGATGAGGAGACGATCGATCACGTCGGGTTTTGCAAGAACGCTCGGAAAAGGCCCGCGCGGTTGCCGCTGTAGTCAGGGCAGGGTATAACAGCGCGCTTTCCCATCCAAGGGAATCACATCCCCGGCAAGGGGATCAGGAAGGATTGCAACAACGTGGCTGTCAAGAAAACCGTGAAAAAGGCCGCCAAGGCCGCCAAGAAGCCCGCCGGGCCCGCCGCCAGGAAGCCCGCCGCGAAATCCGCCGCCAAGAAATCCAGCGTGAAGCCGGCCGCGAAGAAGGCCGTTGCCAGGAAACCCGCGCCGAAGAAGGCGCCGGTGAAGAAGGCCGCCCCGAAGGCCGCGCCGAAGAAGGTCGTAGCCAAGCCGGCGAAGAAGGCCGTGAAGGTTGCGAAGACGGCAAAGCCCGCGCCGGCCAAGGCCGTGAAGAAGTCGCCGTTGAAAAAGACGCCCGGGAAGAAGCCCGCCAAGCCGGTCGCCAAGGCCGCGCCGGTCGCGAAGAAGGTTGCCAAGGCCGCTCCGAAGAAGACGCCTGCGCCCAAGCCGGTTGCCGAAAAGAAGCGCACGCTGCCGGCCAAGCAGGCCGCGTCCGCCTCGAAGCAGCAGAAGCATGACACCGCGAGGCCCGCGGTCGTGCGTTCGCCGTTCGCGCCGCGCCCGGTGGGCAAGGTGGCGGTCGCGGTGATCTCGCGCACGCCGACGCCCGCACCAAAGACCAAATACAAGGTCGTGCCCTACAAGACCGACGGGACGACCGGCCGCCCGATCCTGCCGAAGGACTACCGGCCGAGCGCGGAAGAGGAGTACATGAGTCCGCTGCAGACCGAGTACTTCCGCCAGCGCCTGATCAGCTGGCGCGAGGACCTGGTCGAAGAGTCCAAGCAGACCATCGAGAACCTCAAGGACGAAGTGCGCGACGTCGGCGACGAGGCCGAGCGCGCCACCCGCGAAACCGAGAACTCGCTGGAACTGCGCACCCGCGACCGCTACCGCAAGCTGATCGGCAAGATCGAAAGCACGCTCAAGCGGCTGGATTCGGGCGAGTACGGCTACAGCGTCGATTCGGGCGAAGAGATCGGCCTGGACCGCCTCGAAGCCCGCCTCACCGCCGAACGCACCATCGACGAGCAGGAGCGCTGGGAGCATCTGCAGAAGCAGATCGGCGACTGATCGGGCACGCGTTCGATCCGCGAATCGTGTTTCCACGAAAACCCGGCTTCGGCCGGGTTTTTCGTGCGCGGCCATCAGGCGCCCGCCGCCGTCCTGCGTGGTGTGCAGCGGCCTGGGTGGCCGAGACGCTGGTGGCGCGCCGCAGCCGGCGCAGCGAATTGGATTGACCTCCCGGGAAACCTCGATTCCGGCCCAACCCGGGCCACCGTTTCACTGCAGTTCGCGCAAGTCCAGCCGCCGTAGCTTCGGCGCTTTCCAGCCGGTGATGCCGACCACGCCCAGGGTCACGCAGCCGCCCACCACCACGGCCGGCACCAGGCCCAGCAAGCGCGCCATCACGCCGTCGTAGAACGCGCCCAGTTCGTTCGACGAGCCGATGAAGATGCCGTTGATCGACGACACCCGGCCGCGCATCTCGTCGGGCGTGACCAGCTGCATGATCGTCGAGCGCATCACCACCGAGACGCCGTCGCACATGCCATAGGCGACCAGGATCGCCGCCGACAGCCAGAAGTGCCGCGACAGGCCGAATGCAATCGTGCACAGGCCGAAGCACGCCACCGCGATCATCAGCACCCCCCCGGCGTGCTTCTGCAGCGGATGCCGCGCGAGCCACAGCGCCACGCAGATCGAACCCAGCGCCGGCGCGGCGCGCAGGATGCCGAGCCCCTCAGGGCCGTAGTGCAGGATGTCCTTGATGAAGGCCGGCAGCATCGACACCGCGCCGCCGAGCAGCACGCAGAACATGTCCAGCGCCATCGCACCGAGCATGATCTGGTTGCCGAACACGAACTGCAGCCCTTCGCGGATGCTGGAGAACACCGGCGCACGTTGCAGCAGTTGCGGAGGCTCGGTGACGCGCAGGGTGCCGATCGCGATCGCCGCGACCACCACGATGCAACCGGCGGCACCGTAGGCGATGCTCTTGCCGGCCCAGCCAACCAGCACGCCGCCCAGTGCCGGCCCGATCACCATGCCGCTCTGGAATACCACGCTGCCCAGGCTCGCGCCTTTCACGAACTGTTGGCGCGGCAGCACCCGTGCAAACAGCGCGTTGTAGACCGGGCCGAGGAAGCTGCGCGCCACGCCGGTGAAAGCGATCGCCGCGTAGATCGGCCACACGTGGCTGGTCGGCAACCAGTCCTGCGTCACGGCGACCAGGGCCACCGCCGTGAGCAACAGCCCGCAGCAGGCGGCGACGCCGAGCTTGCGCCGCGGCAGGTGGTCGACCAGGTAGCCGGCAAACGGCGCCACGCAGAAGTACGGCAGCACCTCGGCCAGGCCGATCAGGCCGAGCGCGAACGGGCTGCGGGTGATTTCGTAGACGTGCCAGCCGACGGTGACCGCAACGACCTGGTAGGAGAGGATCGTGCAGATCCGGTATGCCATCAGCGCGCGGAACCCCGGGTTGCGCAGCGGCGAGGAGGGCGCCTCGTCGGCCGACGGCGACCCGGCGATGCTCACGCGGTGCGCTGGGCCGTGTCGTGGATGAAGGCGAGCAGCGAGGCCAGGCCGTTGCTGCGCGTTGGCGACAGATGTTTTGCCAAACCGATGTCGGCGATGTAGTCCGCCGGCGTGTCGATGATCTCGCGGGCGCTGCGGCCCGAGTAGACCCGCAGCGCAAGGTAGACCAGGCCCGAGACGATGGCCGAGTCGCTGATCGCGGCGAAGTCCAGCCGCTGCGCGTTACCGGACGGCACGATCCACACCATCGACTGGCAGCCGAGCAGGCGGTGTTCCTCGGTCTTCCATTCCTCCGGGAACGCCGGCAGCTTGCGGCCGAGGTCGATCAGGTACTGGTAGCGCTCGGACCAGTCGCCGAAGAAGCCGAACTCCTCCTTGATGGCCTGCTGGGCCTGGGTGGCGGAGGGTTCGAGCGGGAAGGGGGTATCGGTCACGTGCGGGTTGCCGAGGGGCGTCCAGGGGCGGGCCGCCTATTGTCGCAAAGGCTGCCCCCTGTGCCGAACTGCCGTAGGAGCGGCTTCAGCCGCGAGCTTTCGAACAGGAACACACTCTCTCGCAGGATCGGCGGAAGCCGCGAACGCTTTCCAGGAAGGCATCGCGGCTTCCACCGCTCCTGCAAACGAACAACTCGCAGCTTCCGACGTTGCTGCCAAGACAGAGCTCGCGGCTGAAGCCGCTCCTACGGGTGGCTAGCTGCCGCGCTTCCAGCGCACGCCCTGCGGCGTGTCCTCGAGCACGATGGCTTCGGCGGCCAGCTGGTCGCGGATGGCGTCGGCGCGGGCGAAGTCGCGGGCCTGCTTGGCCGCCGCCCGCTCGTCGATGAGCGCCTGGATGCGCGCATCGTCGTCGCCTGAGGCGCCGCGGCCGAACCAGTCGGCCGGCGCCTGTTGCAGCAGGCCAAGTGCCAGTCCCGCACCAAGCAGCTGCGACTTCAGCCGCCGGCGCTCGTCGTCGCTCGCGGCCTTGCGCGCAGCCGCGGCGATCGCGGCGATTTCCGCCAGCGCCTGCGGGGTGTTGAGGTCGTCGTCGAGCGCCGATTCGACCGCGTCGGGAATCATTGGCGGCGCATCGATATCGGCGAGGTCGCGCAGCGTGCCGTACAGCCTGTCCAGGGTCCGCACCGATTGTTCGATCAGTGCCGGCGACCAGTCCAGCGGCTGCCGGTAATGCGCCGAAAGCAGGGCGTAGCGCAGCGCTTCGGGCGGATGCGCGCGGACCAGGTCGTGGATCTTCTCGATGTTGCCCAGCGACTTGCTCATCTTCGCGCCGCCGAAGTTGAGCATGCCGTTGTGCAGCCAGAACCGCGCGAACGTGCGGCCGCCGTGCGCGCATTCGCTCTGCGCGATCTCGTTCTCGTGGTGAGGGAACTGCAGGTCGACGCCGCCGGCGTGGATGTCGATGGTTTCGCCCAGGTGCGCGGCGGCCATCGCCGAGCATTCGATGTGCCAGCCCGGGCGACCGCGGCCCCAGGGGGAATCCCAGCCCGGCAACTCGGGCGTGGACGGCTTCCACAGCACGAAGTCACCCGGATCGCGCTTGTAAGGCGCCACGTCGACGCGCGCGCCGGCCAGCATCTCCTCCGGGTCGCGGCGCGACAGCTTGCCGTAGCCGGGGAAGCTGGCGACCGAAAACAGCACGTGGCCCTCGGCGGCATACGCATTCCCGGAGGCGACGAGCGCTTCGATCATGGCGATGATCTGCGCGATGTGGCCGGTTGCCTCCGGCTCGACGTCCGGCGGCGCGACGCCGAGTGCCGCCATGTCCTCGCGGTAGGCGGCGGCGAAACGGTCGGTGATCGTCGCGATCGGCACGCCCTGTTCGGCGGCGGCGGCGTTGATCTTGTCGTCCACGTCGGTGATGTTGCGCGCGTATTTCAATGCACCGTGGCGCCGCCGCAGCAGGTCGGCCAGCACGCCGAAGACCACCGGCCCGCGCGCGTTGCCGATGTGCACGTAGTTGTAGACCGTCGGCCCGCAGACGTAGAGGGTGGGGCACGCCGGATCGAGCGGTGCGAATGCTTCGATGCGCCGGGTCAGGTTGTTGTGGAGGCGCAGGCTCATCGCGTTCGGTCACGGGGGCGACCCACGATTCTACCGGCCGGGCCCGGAGCACGACAGCCGCTATTCAGCCCTTTCCGTCGGGCTGCCCCTAAACTGAAGTCCGGTCCGGATGGTCCCTGCCTGTCGAGATGCTTCGAATCCGCATGCTTTCCCCAATGCTGGTGGCGATCCTGCTTGCGGCGTCGGCCGCCTTGCCGGTGCATGCGCAGCAGACGGTGATCCAGATCGAGAACGTGCGCACCGAGTATGCCCGCGTGCTGCGCGCCCAGCCGGTCTACCAGACCCTGCGCGCAACGGCGATGGTGGAGCAGTGCGAAGACGATGCGACGGTCGATGGCGCCGAGCCCAGGCGTGGCCTCGCGCGGGTGGTGGGTGCGGTCAAGGATGCCCTGACGCCCAATTCCGATGACAAGGACAAGCCGGCCGACCCGGAACCCCCGGCGAAAGGCTGCGAGCTGGTCCCGACCGAGCGCGAGTTCCGCCGGCCGATCGCCTACGACGTCGATTACGTCCACCACGGGGTGAAGTACCGCTCGCGCCTGCCCTACGACCCGGGCAACCGGCTGCGGGTGCGGGTGTCGATCACCCCGATCGTTTCCGGCAGCCGCTAGGATGCTTGCGGCCCGCGCCGTCGCATGCGAGCATTCCCGCCCGATGCAGACCCAGCACGCCAGCGCCGACATCCTGACCTCCGCCCGCATGGCGGCGGGCATGACCTCGCGCGCGCGCCGACCGGAAACCCGACTCGCTGGGTAGCCGGACCTGCCGCCATTTGCAGTTCCAGGAACAGACCCGGCCTTCGCGCTGGGTTTTTTCGTTTCCAGAGCGGCGAAAAGCAGGCCAACCCCCTCACCCCGACTCCAGACCCCGACCATGACCAGGCACTTCCTCAACACCCAGGACTGGACCCGCGCCGAACTCGACGCGGTCCTCGCGCAGGCAGCACGGTTCAAGCGCAGCCCCGCGGGCGACGCGCTCAAGGGGAAGTCCATCGCGCTGGTGTTCTTCAACCCTTCGCTGCGCACCCGCACCAGCTTCGAACTCGGCGCCTTCCAGCTCGGCGGGCACGCGGTGGTGCTGCAGCCGGGCAAGGACGCCTGGCCGATCGAGTTCGACCTGGGCACGGTCATGGACGGTGAAACCGAGGAGCACATTGCCGAAGTGGCGAAGGTGCTCAGCCGCTACGTCGACATGATCGGCGTGCGCGCATTCCCGAAGTTCGTCGACTGGTCGGTCGACCGCCAGGACCGCGTGCTGCAGGGCTTCGCGAAGTACGCCACGGTGCCGGTGGTCAACATGGAGACCATCACCCATCCATGCCAGGAACTGGCCCACGTGCTGGCCCTGCAGGAGCGCTTCGGCACCACCGACCTGCGCGGCAAAAAGTACGTCCTCACCTGGACCTACCATCCCAAGGCGCTCAATACCGCGGTCGCGAACTCCGCGCTGACCATCGCCACCCGCATGGGCATGGACGTGACCCTGCTGTGCCCCACGCCGGAGTACGTGCTCGACGAGCGCTACATGGGCTGGGCCGCGGCGAACGTGGCCGAAAGCGGCGGTTCGCTGCGGGTCAGCCACGACATCGACAGCGCTTACGCCGGTGCCGACGTCGTCTACGCCAAGAGCTGGGGCGCGCTGCCGTACTTCGGTGACTGGGCGCGCGAAAAGCCGATCCGCGACGAATACCGGCACTTCATCGTCGACGAGGCCAAGATGGCGAGGACCAACCACGGCGTCTTCAGCCACTGCCTGCCGCTGCGCCGCAACGTCAAGGCCACCGACGCGGTGATGGATTCGCCGGACTGCATTGCGATCGAGGAAGCGGAGAACCGCTTGCACGTGCAGAAGGCCGTCATGGTGGCGCTGGCGCGCCACCACGACGGCCGGGATTCGGGATTGGGGATCGGGGATTCGTAAAAGCCTCCGGCCCCTTCTTTCGCCTTCGAAACAACTTTCCATGGATATCCCCATGTCGCCGCAATCCGCTTCATCCAATCCCCAATCCCCGACCCCCAATCCCGGCTCCACCGACATCGTCCTCGCCTTCTCCGGCGGCCTCGACACGAGTTTCTGCGTGCCGTGGCTGCAGGAGCGCGGCTGGAAAGTGCATACCGTGTTCGCCGACACCGGCGGCGTCGATGCGGAGGAACGCCGCACGATCGAGGCGCGCGCCGCGGAACTGGGCGTGGCCAGCCACGTCACCATCGACGGCGGTCCGGCGATCTGGGACGGCTTCGTCAAGCCCTTCGTGTGGGCGGGTGAGGGCTACCAGGGACAGTATCCGCTGCTGGTGTCCGACCGTTACCTGATCGTCGACGCCGCGCTGGCGCGCGCGCACGACCTGGGTACGAATGCGATCGCGCACGGCTGCACCGGCATGGGCAACGACCAGGTGCGCTTCGACCTTGCGGTGAAGTCCAGCGGCGACTACCGGATCGTCGCGCCGATCCGCGAAATCCAGAAGGAACACACCCAGACCCGCGCCTACGAGCAGCAATACCTCGAGGAGCGCGGCTTCGGCGTGCGGGCGAAGCAGAAGGCCTACACGATCAACGAGAACCTGCTGGGCCTGACCATGTCCGGCGGCGAGATCGACCGCTGGGAGGCACCCGGCGACGGCGCACGCGGCTGGTGCGCGCCGCGCAATGCCTGGCCGGCGGAGCCGCTGCGCGCAACGCTGCAATTCGTCGGGGGCGAGGCGGTGGCGCTGGACGGCAACGAGATGCCGGGGCACAAGTTGCTGGCAAAGCTCAATACGCTGTTCGCGCAGTACGGCGTGGGGCGCGGGCTGTACACCGGCGACACCACCATCGGCCTGAAGGGGCGGATCGTGTTCGAAGCCCCGGGATTGACGGCGTTGCTGGTGGCGCATCGCGCGCTGGAGGAAACGGTGCTGAGCAAGCAGCAGAACCGCTTCAAGCCCGACGTGGCGCGCAAGTGGGTCGAACTGGTGTACGAGGGCTTCTTCCACGATCCGCTGAAGACCGACCTGGAGGCCTTCCTCGCCTCGTCGCAGCAGATGGTCAATGGCGAGGTGGTGCTGGAAACCCGCGGCGGCCGTGCCGATGCCGTCGCCGTGGCGTCGCCGCACATCCTCAACAGCAGCGGCGCGACCTATGCGCAGTCCGCGGACTGGGGCGTGGAGGAAGCCGAGGGTTTCATCAAGCTGTTCGGGATGAGCAGCACGCTGTGGGCGGGGGTCAATCGCGGGTGAAATCAGCTCCCTCCCCTGCGAAGGCAGGGGAGGGTTGGGGAGGGGTGCCCTTGGCAACGCCGCGAACCGTGGGCACCCACTCCAAACCTCCCCTGCCTTCGCAGGGAGAGGGACAAGACAAGAGCTCGCGGCTGAAGCCGCTCCTACCGGCAATCGGGAATCCAGACAGACGACATGCTTGACCAGGTCCTCCAACACCTCACCGCACTGGTGTCCTTCGATACCCGCAACCCGCCGCGCCGGATCGGGGTCGGCGGCATCTTCGACTACCTGCGCGCGCAGTTGCCCGGATTCCGCGTGGAAGTCACCGACCACGGCGATGGCGCGGTGTCGCTGTTCGCCGTGCGCGGTGCGCCCGAGGTGCTGTTCAACGTGCACCTGGACACGGTGCCGTCGTCGCCGGCCTGGACCGGCGATCCGCTGGCGCTGCGGGTGACCCGCAGCCGTGCGATCGGCCTGGGGGCCTGCGACATCAAGGGCGCGGCGGCCTGCCTGGTGGCCGCGGCACAGGCGTCGCGCGGGGATGCGGCGTTCCTGTTCGGCAGTGACGAGGAGGCCAACGACGCGCGCTGCATCGAGGCCTTCCTCAAGCGCCCGCACGAGTTCGCGCATGTCGTCGTCGCCGAGCCGACCAGCGGCGAAGCCGTGCTGGCGCATCGGGGCATCAGTTCGGTGCTGCTGCGCTTCAAGGGCCAGGCCGGCCATGCTTCCGGTGCCGATGCGATCGACTCCAGTGCGCTGCACCAGGCAATGCGCTGGGGCGCCGACGCGCTGGCCTTCGTCGAAGGCGAGTCGCACCGTCGCTTCGGCGGCCTGACAGGCCTGCGCTTCAACATCGGCCGCGTCGAGGGCGGGATCAAGGCCAACGTGATCGCGCCCTCGGCGGAGGTGCGCTTCGGTTTCCGGCCGCTGCCGTCGCACGACATCGACGAGCTCCATGCGCGCCTTGGCGGGTTGGCCGACGTCGGCGCGCTGGAACGCTACGAAGAGACCTTCCGCGGCCCGTCGCTGCCGGCCGGGGACGTCGCCGAAGCCGAGGAGCGCCGGTTGGCCGCGCGTGACCTGGCCGACGCCCTCGGGTTTCCGATCGGCAACGCGGTCGACTTCTGGACCGAGGCCTCGCTGTTTTCCGCCGCCGGGCTCAATGCGCTGGTGTGCGGCCCGGGCAACATCGCCCAGGCGCACACCGCCGACGAATGGGTGTCGCTGTCGGAGCTGCGTGACTACGCCGAGGCCGTGCGGCGGATCATCGCCCGCAACAGCAGGGCCGGCCCCTGACGCTCGACCTGCGCAGCGCAGCCGCGCATGCGCCCTGACACCTGCCTCGTATCCGCAACATCTATCCCCTGGAGACCTGACCATGTTCATGCACGCCGTCGAACCCGACATCGTCGCCTCGACCGCCCTGGCCGGCGATCGGGGGGCGCTTCCGGCCCCGCGCTGACGGACGGCTGCTGACGATGAAAGACCTGCGCACCACGATCGTCCGCCTGCTGTCCAACATGGGCAGCACGAAGGAAATCAACCAGTACCTCAAGCGCTTCTCGCAGCTCGACGCGGCGCGCTTCGCCGTGGTCAAGGTCGGCGGCGCCGTGCTGCGCGACGAACTCGACGCGCTGGTGTCGTCGCTGGCCTTCCTGCAGCAGGTCGGGCTGACGCCGATCGTCGTGCACGGGGCCGGTCCCCAGCTCGACGAGGCGATGCAGGCGGCCGGTATCGAGAAGAAGACCGTCGACAACCTGCGCCACACCGATGCCGCCGTGCTGGCCGTGGTGCGCCGGGTGCTGCGCCGCGAGAACCTGCGGCTGGTCGAGGCACTGCAGGCCGAAGGCGTGCGCGCGACGTCGATCCAGTCGGGCGTGTTCGAGTCGGCCTTCCTCGACCGCGACCGCTACGGGCTCGTGGGCAGGGTGAGCCGGGTCGACACCGATGGCATCCAGGCCGCGATCAGGGTCGGCTCGATCCCGGTGATCGCCTCGCTGGGGGAAACCGCCGACGGCCAGATCGTCAACGTCAACGCCGACTGGGCGGCCAACGAACTGATCAAGACGCTGCAGCCGTACAAGATCGTCTTCCTCACCGCCACCGGCGGCCTGCTGGACGGCGCGGGCAGGGTGATCGACTCGATCAACCTGAGCACAGAGTATGACGAGCTGCTGGCGCAGCCGTGGCTGCATTCGGGCATGCGGGTGAAGATCGAGCAGATCCACGACCTGCTGATGGCGCTGCCGCCGTCATCGTCGGTGTCGATCACCCGGCCGGCGGAGCTGGCCAACGAGCTGTTCACGCACAAGGGCTCGGGCACGCTGGTGCGCCGCGGCGAGCGGGTGCTGCGCGCGCAGCGCTGGGACCAGCTCGACCTGCCGCGCCTGCGCGAGCTGATCGAGTCGGCTTTCGGCCGCCGCCTGGTCGATGACTACTTCGAGCGCACGCCGCTGCTGCGCGCATACGTCAGCGAGCACTACCGCACCGCGGTGATCCTCACCGAAGTCGATGGCGTGCCGTACCTGGACAAGTTCGCGGTGCTCGACGACGCCCAGGGCGAAGGCCTCGGGCGCGCGGTGTGGCAGGTGATGCGGGAAGAAACGCCAAGCCTGTTCTGGCGCTCGCGCCACCACAACGCGGTCAACATCTTCTACTACGCCGAGTCCGACGGCTGCTACCGGCAGGAGAAGTGGAAGGCGTTCTGGTACGGGCTGGATGGCTTCGCGGAAATCGAACGCGCGGTGGCGCACTGTGCCGTGCGCGAACCCACCTTGCGGGACTGAGCGATGGATGCACGCGAACACGCCTGGAACACCCAGCCGCGCCTTGCCGGCCGCAACGTCGTGCTCGAACCGCTGTCGCACGCGCACGCCGACGGCCTTCGCGCGGCGCTTGGCGACGGCGAACTCTCGCGCTGCTGGTACATCAGCGTGCCGCCACCGCAGGATGCCGGCGCGTACATCGCCGCTGCGCTGGAGAAACAGGCGCGCGGTGATTCGTGGGCGTTCGCCGTGCTCGATGCCGCGGGCGAGGTGGTCGGCAGCACCCGCTGCTACGACATGGATGCTGCCGTCCCGCGGCTGCAGCTGGGCTACACCTTCTACGCGCCGCGCGTGCAGCGCACCGGCGTCAACACCGAAGCCAAGCTGCTGCTGCTCGGGCATGCGTTCGAAGTGCTGGGCTGCATTTGCGTGGGCTTCGAAACCAGCTGGTTCAACCAGCGCTCGCGCGCCTCGATCGCACGGCTGGGCGCGAAGCAGGACGGCATCCTGCGCAGCCACCGCCGCCACGCCGATGGCAGTGTGCGCGACACGGTGGCGTTCTCGATCATCGAAGCGGAGTGGCCGGCGGTGAAGCGCAACCTGCAGGATCGACTCGAGCGCGGAGGGCGCGACAATGGCTGAGAACACGCTGATGGATGCGAGGACCGTCGGCATCGTCGGTGCGCGCGGCCACACCGGCGCCGAGCTGATCCGGCTGATCGCGGGGCATCCGCGCTTCGAGCTGGCATTCGTGTCCTCGCGCGAGCTCGACGGCCAGCCGGTGTCGGCGCACGTACCGGAGTACCGGGGCACGCTGCACTACGCCAACATCGCCCACGAGTCGCTCGGCGACTTCGCCGTAGACGCCTGCGTGCTCGCGCTGCCCAACGGCAAGTCGGGCGCCTGCATCGCCGGCCTGCTCGCGCACGGCGGGGATCCGGTGATCGTCGACCTGTCGGCCGACCACCGCTTCGACGACAACTGGTACTACGGCCTGCCGGAGCTCACCCGCGGCCGCTACGCCGGGCAGAACCACATCGCCAACCCCGGCTGCTACGCCAGCGCGATGCAGTTCGCGATCGCGCCGGTGCGCGACCTGGTCGAGGGACCGGTGCAGTGCTTCGGCGTGTCGGGCTACTCGGGCGCTGGCACCACGCCGTCGGACCGCAACGATGTCGACAAGCTGCGCGACAACCTGATGCCGTATGCGCTGGTCGACCACCTGCACGAGCGCGAGGTCAGCCGCCAGTCCGGGCTGGCGATCGAGTTCATGCCGCACGTGGCCCCGCATTTCCGCGGCCTCACGGTCACCGCCAACCTGCACCTGCGCGAACCGGCGACGCTCGACGCCGTGCGCGCGCGGTACGCGGAGCGCTATGGCGACGAACCGCTGCTGCGCGTCGACGACGAGGCGCCGTGGGTCAGCCAGGTCGCCGGCCGCCACGGCGCCGAGGTCGGCGGCTTCACGCTCAGCGACGATGGTCGGCGGCTGGTGGTGGTGGCCACGCTCGACAACCTGCTCAAGGGCGCCGCGACCCAGGCGCTGCAGAACCTCAACCTGGCCTTCGGCTTCCCGGAAACCGAGGGCATCCCGGTGTAGACGCCGGGATTGGGGATTGGGGATTGGGGATTGGGAAGAGCCAGGGCAGAACAGCATTCCCAGAATCTCTTATCCCTTATCCCTTATCCCTTATCCCTATATCCCTATATCCCTATATCCCTATATCCCGAATCCCGAATCCCGAATCCCGAATCCCGAATCCCGAATCCCGAATCCCGAGAAAGCCATGTCCGATTTGCTCTGGCAGAAACCCGGCGTCGCCGTCGACACGCAGATCCAGGCCTTCCTGGCCGGCGACGACGTGATCCTGGACCGCGAGTTCTTCCTCCACGACATCGCGGCCAGCCGCGCGCATGCCGAAGGGCTGCAGCATCTCGGCATCCTCGACACCGGCGCGCTGGATGACATCGCGCGCGAGCTCGCGGTGCTCGCCGATGACTTCCGCAGCGGCACCTTCGTGCTCGACGAACGCTTCGAGGACGGGCACTCGGCGATCGAGGCGCGCCTGGTCGAACGCCTCGGCGACACCGGCCGGCGCATCCACACCGGCCGCAGCCGCAACGACCAGGTGCTGGTCGCCACGCGACTTTGGCTGAAGGAGAAGCTGGCCCGCACGCAGGCGATGTGCATCGAAACCGCGGACGTCGCCCTGCGGCGCGCGCGCGCCGAGGCCGACGTGCCGCTGCCCGGCTACACCCACCTGCAGCGCGCCGTGGTGTCGTCGCTGGGGATGTGGTGGGGCGCGTGGGCCGAGGCGTTCATCGACAACGCGACGCGCGCCCGGGACACCGCGGCCTGGATCGACGCCAACCCGCTCGGCAGCGCCGCCGGCTACGGCGTCAACCTGGCGCTGGACCGCGACCACACCACCGCCGCGCTCGGCTTCGCGCGCATGCAGGTCTCGCCGCCGTACGCGCAGCTTTCGCGCGGCAAGTTCGAGCTGGCCGCGCTCGAAGCACTCGGCAGCGCGATGCTCGACCTGCGCCGCGTGGCCTGGGACCTGAGCCTGTTCACCAGCGCCGAGTTCGGCTTCGTCGCGCTTCCCGCGCAGTACACCACCGGCAGCTCGATCATGCCCAACAAGCGCAACCCCGACGTGATCGAACTGATGCGCGCGACCTACGCCAGCGTTGCCGCCGCGCGCTGCGAGATCGAGCAGCTGCTGTCGCTGCCATCGGGTTACCACCGCGACCTGCAGGTGTCGAAGGGCGCGCTGTTCCACGGCTTCGGCAAGGGCCTGCAGGCGCTGGCGCTGCTGCCCGACCTGCTGCGCAACCTGGAATGGAAGCCCGAGCGCATGCGCGCCGCGCTGGAGCCGTCGATGTATGCCACCGATCTTGCGGTGGAGATGGCGAAGGACGGCGTGCCGTTCCGCGACGCCTATCGCCAGGCCGCCGACCCTGCGCGCTGGGCGGCGGGCGATCCCGCCGCGAGCCTCGCCATGCGCACCTCACCCGGCGCGGCAGGCGACCTGCGGCTGGACGAACTGGGTGCCCGGCTGGCAGCCCTGAGTACCGGCGAAACCGCCGCGTAGGAGCGCCCCACGGGCGCGACCGGGCTTCACCGGAAAGCCATCGCCCGGTTCAAGCCGCGCTGCAAGGCAGCGTCGGCTTGAATGAATTGCCGGGACGTGGCGTGGACCGGAACCGGCGCCGGGTGGAACGGCACGAGGGCCACCGGCCGGCCGCGCGAAACCCGGGCGGATGAGACTCTGGAACGCACCGGCCGGGGAAGAAGACTCATGGATGAGTCCCCAGGCGTCGCCGCCGAGCCAGAAAGTCTCACGCATGAGGCTCCGGGACTCACGCACGAGGCAAAAAGTCTCGCGCATTAGGAGAAAAGTCTCAGGCATGAGGTAAAAAGTCTCACGCGTGAGACTTCAAGGCTCACGGATGAGGAAAAAAGTCTCGCGCATGAGGAGAAAAGTCTCACGCATGAGGAAAAAAGCCTCGCGCATGAGGAAAAAAGCCTCGCGCGTGAGGGAAGAAGCCTCACGCACCAGGCTCCGTGGCTCATCGCCGGCTTGGAACCGTCAGCACAAGAGGCTGGAAAGCCCGGAACCGGAGGCCCGGGCGCCGAAACACCCCATCAAGCGTCCTGGCGCGCCAAGGCGGCGCTCCTGCGCCGGGCATCACCACGCGTCTTCCAGCACCCGCGGCTTGCACGCCTGCCAGCCGCCGACCACCATCACCACCACGCTTGCCGCGAGCATCGCGAACGGCCATGCCCAGCCGCCGGTGGCTTCGTGCAGCACGCCGAACAGCACCGGCCCCAGGCTCGCCAGCGCGTAGCCCACGCCCTGCATGAAGCCCGACAGCGACGCCGAGCCGCCCGGCGTGCGCGTGCGCAGGTTGATCAGGGTCAGGCCGAGCGGAAACGTGCTGGGGCCAAGCCCGACCAGCGGCACCCACAGTAGCGGCGCGGCCATCGGTGCGAGCAGCAGGCCGGCAAAGCCGCCGAAGTGGCAGGCGGCGCAGGCCAGCACCAGCGGAAACGGATTCGCCACGCGCACCGCCAGCGCCGGGATCGTCAGCGCACTCACCAGCCCCAGCGCCGAATACAGCGCCACCATCGCGCCGCCGAACGCAGGCGTGGCGCCGGCTTCGGTGAGGATCTTCGGCAGCCAGGTGAACATCGAATACGTCGCCAGCGACGTCATGCCGAACATCAACGCCATGCCCCAGCCCAGCGAGGTGCGCCAGACCTTGCCGCGCGGCGCGGGCGCGGCCAGCTCCGGGGCCTCGTCACCGGCCGCGACGGCGGCATCGTGGCAGCGGGCCAGGCCGGACTCCTTGCGGCGCTCGATCCACAGCACACCGATCCACGGCAGCGCCGCGGCGATCGCCACCAGTGCCCAGGCGCCCATCGAGATGCGCCAGCCCACCGCCGCGGCCACCGGAACCGCGACCAGTGCCGGCAGGATCGTGCCCATCTGCAGCACGGTGATGTAGAGCGTGCTGAGCGTGCCGACGCGATCGGCGAAGTAGCGCTTGACCAGCGGCGGCAGCACCACGTTGCCGATGCCCATGCCGGCCAGCGCGACGATCGAGCCCAGCAGCAGCCCGCCGGTGCCGCCGGCGAGCGAGCGCAGCACCAGGCCCAGCGCGGCCAGCGCCATCGACAGCAGCGCGGCGCGTTCGAGCCCGATGCGGTGGGCGATGGCGGGCGTGGCGACGCCGAACACCGCGAACGCAGCGCTCGGCAGCATCCCCAGCACACCGGCCATGGTGCCGCCGAAGTCGAACACCCGGCCGAGCTCGTCGAGCAGCGGCGTGATCGAGGTGACCGCGGTGCGCAGGTTCAGCGCCGACAGCACGATGCCGGCCAGCACCAGCGCGCGGCCTTCCACCAGCCCGGGCCGGGCGGAGGAGGGCTGGGGTGCCTGCGTGCTCATGCGGTCGGAATCCAGGGACGGCGCGGCGGAGTGCGCGGCGGAAATACCGGGAGAAAGTGGCCGGAAACGAAAAAACCGGCGCGGGCCGGTTTCGTCTAAACCATTGATTCAATTGGTCGGGGAGACAGGATTCGAACCTGCGACCTCTACGTCCCGAACGTAGCGCTCTACCAGACTGAGCTACACCCCGACTGGGTGAGCCGCGCATTGTAAAGAGCCGGGCAGGGTCGCGGCAATAGGTCGGCGTGCAATCGTCGCGTCGTCGTTCGCGCGCTGGCGCCGTTGCGCGGGTCGAGCGGGGCGCAGCGGCTAAACTGTGCGGCTAGCGAATCCGCCCGGAGTCCTGCCTTGATCAAGCCCCGCACCCCGCCCGGGGTCATGGAGCTGCTGCCCCGTGACCAGATCGCGTTCCAGCGCATGCTGGACACGATCCGCCTGACGTTCGAGCGCTTCGGTTTCCTGCCGGTGGAAACACCGGTCTTCGAGCTGTCCGAGGTGCTGCTGACCAAGTCCGGCGGCGAGACCGAGCGGCAGGTGTACTTCGTGCAGTCGACCGGGGCGCTGGAGAAGCAGGGCGAGGGCCTGCCCGAACTTGCCCTGCGCTTCGACCTGACCGTGCCCTTGGCTCGCTACGTGGCCGAACACGAGCACGAACTCGCGTTCCCGTTCCGCCGCTACCAGATGCAGCGCGTCTATCGCGGCGAACGCGCCCAGCGCGGCCGCTTCCGCGAGTTCTACCAGTGCGACATCGACGTGATCGGCAAGGACGCGCTGTCGCCGCGCCATGACGCCGAGATTCCCGCGGTCATCGCGTCGGTGTTCGAGGCGCTGGATATCGGGCAGTTCACCATCTGGCTCAACCACCGCAAGCTGCTGCGCGGGTTCTTCGAGGGGCAGGGCATCGAAGGTGAACGCCAGCTCGCGGTGCTGCGCGAGCTCGACAAGCTCGACAAGCGCGGCGAGGACGCGGTGCGTTCGACGCTGGTCGGCGAGGATTTCGGCCTTGCCGCGGACGTTGCCGACAGGCTGCTGGCGTTCTCGCGCGTGCGCTCGGCCGGGCACGACGACGCGCTGGCGAAGCTCGACGCGCTCGGCGCGGGCACCCCACTGTTCGAGGAAGGCCGCGCCGAACTGCGCGAGCTGCTCGGCCGGTTGAAGGCGATGGGCGTGCCCGAGTCGCGCTACGCGATCAACCTGTCGATCGCGCGCGGCCTGGACTACTACACCGGCATGGTCTACGAGACCACGCTCGACGCCTACCCGCAGATCGGTTCGATCTGCTCGGGCGGCCGCTACGACAACCTCGCCAGCCACTACACCAAGTCGAAGCTGCCGGGCGTGGGCATTTCGATCGGCCTGACGCGCCTGTTCTTCCAGCTGCGCGACGCCGGCCTGGTCGCGGGCGCCGACAGCTCGGTCGACGCGCTGGTGACCCTGCTCGACGATGCCGGCCTCGACCACGCTTTGGCGCTGTCGCAGCAGCTGCGCGCGGCCGGGCTCAACGTCGAAACCCAGCTGGAACCGCGCAAGCTGGCGAAGCAGCTGCAGTACGCCGACCGCGCCGGGATTCGCTTCGTGGTGATCCGTGGCGGCGACGAGGCGGCCAGGGGCGCGGTGGCGGTCAAGGACCTGCGGCGCGGGGAACAGTTTGAAGTGGCCGATGCCGGGCTGGCGCACAGGCTGCTTGTCGAGCGCGGGCAATCGAGCGTCGCAGGCAACCCGTGACCTTCCGCAGGAGCGGCTTCAGGCGCGAGCTCCTGGCCTGGCATGGCAGGCTGTTTGCAGGAGCGAGCTCCTGGCCTGGCATGGCAGGCTGTTTGCAGGAGCGAGGGAAGCCGCTCCTGCAGCAATCCGGACGGCCGGACGTCACCCGAGTTGAATACAACCCACAGGATCGCAGCATGAAATCCATTCACCTCGACGGCCAGTCGCTGACCGGCCGGCAACTGCTCGCAGTCGCCCACGGCGCCACAGTCGAACTCGACGACGGCGCGCTGCGCAAGGTCGCGCGCGCGGCCGAGTTCCTCGCCGAACAGGTGCGCCGCGAGGAGCCGATCTACGGCGTCTCCACCGGCTTCGGCAGCAACGCCGACAAGCTGCTCGGCGCGCACCCGCTGCGCGACGAATTGCCGGGCGCACGGCCCAGCGGCCGTTCGCTGCACGAAGAGCTGCAGACCAACCTGATCGTCACCCACGCGGTGTGCGTGGGCGAGCCGTTCGCGCCCGAAGTCGTCCGCGCGATGCTCTGCATCCGCGTCAACACGCTGCTCAAGGGCCATTCGGGCATCCGGGTGCAGACCCTGCAGGCGCTGGCGGCGATGCTCAACGCCGGCGTGGTGCCGGTGGTGCCGCAGCTGGGTTCGGTGGGCGCGTCGGGCGACCTCGCCCCGCTGTCGCACCTGGCCATCGTCCTGCTGGGCGGCGGCGAGGCATTCTTCGAAGGCCAGCGCATGCCGGGCGCGGACGCGCTGCGGCGCGCCGGCCTGCAGCCGGTGTCGCTGTCGTACAAGGAAGGCCTGGCGCTGAACAACGGCACCGCGCAGATGCTCGCCACCGGCATGCTGGCCGTGCAGAAGCTCGAAGACCTGCTCGACACCGCCGACCTTGCCGCGGCGATGACCATCGACGCCTTCGCCGGTCGCCTGGGCGCGTTCGCCGAGGAAGTACACGCGCTGCGCCCGCACCCGGGCCAGGTGCAGGTGGCGGCCGGACTGCGCTCGCTGCTGGACGGTTCCACGCTCGCCGACATCCCGTACCACCTGGTGCCCAGGTTCCGTTCGTGGCAGCCGTCGAGCTGGGAGTCGGATTCGCCGCAGCAGCCCAACTTCGACATCGGCTGGGAGTGGGTGCCGTTCTCGCAGCGCCACGGCCGCGAAAAGTTCTACCAGCGCTTCAAGCCCTTCCGCGGCGGCAAGAAGCACCAGCCGCAGGACAGCTATTCGCTGCGCTGCATCCCGCAGGTGCACGGTGCGGTGCGCGACGCGGTGGCACAGGCGCGGCGCGTGCTCGACATCGAGCTCAACGCGGTCACCGACAACCCGCTGGTATTCCCCGACAGGCAGGCCGAGCACGTCGAGCAACAGGTGATTTCCGCCGGCCATTTCCACGGCATGCCGCTGGCGCTGGCGATGAGCTACGTCAAGGCCGCGATCCCGGTGCTGGCCTCGATCTCCGAGCGCCGCCTCAACAAGCTGGTCGACCCGGCCACCAACGACGGCCTGCCGGCGTTCCTGATCGGCAACGAGGACGGCACCGAGTCGGGCTTCATGATCGTGCAGTACACGGCGGCCGCGATCGTCAACGACCTCACCAGCCGCGCGATGCCGGCGTCGGTGTATTCGATCCCGACCAGCGCCAACGCCGAGGACCACGTGTCGATGGGCGCCAACGAGGCGCGCCACGTGCTGGCGATGGCCGACGACCTGGGCAAGGTGCTGGCGCTGGAGTTGTACACCGCCGCGCAGGCGCTGGACCTGCGCCGCCGGATGATCAGCGCCGCGCGCGATCTTGCCGGGCGCGCCGATGCCCGAGCGCTGGCGGCGAAGATCCATGGCGCACCGGCGACCGACGCCGCCGAGCACGCCGGGTTCCTCGACGAGGTGGAGGCGCTGCGCGTCGAGCTCGCCTCGGGCGACGACTACCACCCGGGCGCCGCGGTCGCCGCCGCGCACGCCGCCCTGCGCGACGCCATCGCCTTCCTCGACCGCGACCGCGCGCTCGACGGCGAAGTCGCCACCGCCGTGCGCCTGGTCGCCGACGGCAGCCTGCTCGCCGCCGCACGCGGCGTCGGCCCGGCATGAACCTCGCGCTGCACAGCGGCTGGCTGGGCGCGCTGGAAGCGGGCGCGATCGCCTTCGCAATCGGCCTGCTGGCCTACCTGCTGAGCCACGTCATCGCCCGCGCGCTGCGCTGGCCGGAGGGCCATGCCATCGGCTGGGCCGCGTTCGCCGGGGTCGCGATCGGTGGCGGCATCGACCTTTGGCACCTGTTCTCGCTGTTCTTCGTCAATCCCGGCTCGCCGGCGCGGGTGCAACTGGCGCTGGCTGGCATCAACGACCCGGGCGGCTTGGGCATGCGCGTGGTGATGGAAATCGTGGGTGCCTGCAGCGGCGCGCTGGTCGGGTGGATGGCGTTCGAGTCGCGTCGCGCGGATGACGCGCCGCCGCCGTAGGAACTCCCGGGACGGCACCCTCGCAGGGCTGCGAGTCAGGAGGCGGGTTCGAGCAACCCGGCGCGACGCAGCGCGTCGATCAGCAACTGCCGGTTCGCCGTTGGCGAGCTTGACCAGCCGGTCACGCTCTCGACGACCTTGCCTTGGCGCACGATGTGGAATTTCGGCATCGACCAGGTCGGAAGGAGCGACCATTCGTCGCGGTCGTGGATCATCTCCGCCCGTGCGGTGGGGAAGCGCCGGTTCCATTCGCGGACCGCGTCGATGGACTCCACGCCCGGCGTGCCGACCAGCCAGTGCGCGTGTCGGGCGAAGATGGGGCCCAGTACCGGGTCGGCGGAGATGTCTTTGGCGGCGTCGGTCGAGAAATGGCAGCCGGCGGTGACCAGGATCTGCGTGGGCCCGAGGTCGATGGCAGTGCGCGTGACGCGGCTGCTATCAGCATTCATGCGCCACACCGTGGCGGCGCGCGTGTCGCGCGCCAATGGATCATCAAAGGCGGGCAGTGCGGGGAGGTCGGCATCCGGGTGGGTGGCGGTGAAGCGACGGGCCTGCCCGAAGCGACGCCCCGAGAGCAGGATGCTGCGCATCTGGCGCAAGTCATGCAGGTCCACGATGCCGCGACCTTCGCATTCCTTGAAGACGGACGAAGCCTTGCCGGCATTCGTGGACGATGGCGCAGCCAGCGCCACCTGTGCGGCGGCGCGCCAGAGCAGGCGCAGGTCGTGGTCGGCCAGGCGGTGCAGGTCTTCGGGCTGATCCGCTTCGGGGAAGAGCACTTTGAAGCGCGAGGCGGTGATGCCCGCGATCGCGAGGTCGTCGTGCGCCCGGCCCGCGGCATTGAGCTGCTGCTGGTACAGCGCGTAGCGTCGTTCCAGGTCGCTGATGTGATCCCGGTCGCCGGGATCGCGATGCAGCCCAATTGCGGCCGCGCGGCTGGCAGGCGCATAGGCAATCATGTTGCTGCCAAAGAGTGCGAGCACCGCGTGGATCCGTGCGTCGTCGAGTTCCTCGGCAAGGTCGGCCGGATCGAAGCCACCGAGGCCGTGGCTGCTCCATTCCAGGCTGGACAGGAATCGCGCGCGGGCGCCTGCCGAGAACGCATCCAGCGGCGTCGATTCGCCCGCGGCTGCATGCCGGCGCAGGTAGTCGTCGAGCTGCGCCTGGCTGCGGAGCACGAGGTCGCGGTGCTCTGCCGGTGGTTCTGTGCCCACCACGGTCTGCGCATTTGCGTGCCGCCCGGGCACGCCGAGCAGCAGGATCAGGAGCGCCAGCAGCACGGTGCAGTGGCTTGGCGATGTCATTTTCATTCGACATCCTGAAACAGCAGACCCGCAGGGTAGCAGCCGACAGTCCATTGCCCACGCAAGCCTTGTGGGAGCGGCTTCAGCCGCGAGCGCCAACGGAGGTACGCGGGCATTGCCCTCGCAGGAGCGCGCCTGGGCACCACCGCCTTATCGGGGAAAGCAGGCTGCGCCCAAGCGCGCTCCTGCAACAATGCATCGCTGCAACATCGAAGAGCTCGCGGCTGAAGCCGCTCCTACAAGGGCAGGTGCAGGATTCCCCGGGATCAGGCGGCGCTGATCGACGTCTTCACGCAATCACGCCCGTTGGCCTTGGCGGCGTAGAGCGCGCGGTCGGCGATCTCGATCGCGGCGTCGATGTCATCGACCGACCCGGGCGCGATCGTATGCACGCCGACGCTGGCGGAGATCCGGATGCTGTGGCCCTGGGCGCCGCACGGGCTCTCGACCAGCGCACGGCGCAGGCCTTCGGCCACTTCCACGGCTTCGTGCAGGCCGTGCCTGGGCAACCCGACCACGAACTCCTCGCCGCCGAAGCGGGCCAGCAGCGCATCGTGCGCGCGCAGCACCTTGCCGATCCGCTGTGCGGTGAAACGCAGGCAGTCGTCGCCGACCAGGTGGCCGTGGCGATCGTTGATGGCCTTGAAATGGTCGAGGTCGATCATCAGCAGCGACACCGCCTGGTGCGACTGCTGGCCATCGACCAGCATCTTCTCGAACGCCTCGTGGAAGTACGTGCGGTTGTACAGCCCGGTCAGGCCGTCGCGCCGGCTGGAGTCGCGCAGGCGACCGTGTGCTTCTTCCAGCTGCACCAGCGCGGCGCGGACTTCCTGGGTGCGCTGCGCCACCTTGCGTTCAAGCTTCTGGTTGGCGTCGCTGACGATGCGCTCGTTCTCCCTGCGCAGCGAGGCATAACGATTGCCCAGCGCGATCGACAGCAGCAGCATTTCGGTGGCCGAACCGATCTGCACACCGTACTCGGTGTAGAAGGTCTTGGGCAGGACGCCGAAGGCGACCAGGGTGAACATCGTGGTGCCCAGCAGGAACATCGACCAGGCCAGCATGAACAGCCTGGCGGGCACGTAACCGCGCCGGACCACGACGATGCCGGCCACGGCGATCCACAGCACGCCCACCAGCACCGCGCGCGCCGCGATCGGGGTGGACATGCGGTACGGCAGCCACAGCGAGGCGATGCCCAGCAGCAGGAAAAAGCCGATCAGTGCGAGGCTGACCAGGTTGCCGCGCGGGAAGCGCTCCTTCAGCTCAAGGAAGGTACGGGCAAACTGCTGCATGCCGATCAGCGCCAGGCAGATCGACAGCGGCACCGATTTGTCGGTCATCCACGCCGAGTTCGGCCACAGGTACTCGAAGCCCAGGCCGTTGAGAGTGAACAGCACCATGCCGAACGCGCTGAGGTGGAACAGGTACCAGAAATAGCTGGCATCGCGCAGCATCAGCCAAAGCACGAGGTTGTAGAAGAACAGCGCCAGCAGGATCCCGTAATAGATGCCGATCGCGAACTGCGCGTCGCGGGCGAGCGACGCGAACGCGGTGGTGGTGAACAGCGCCAGCGGCACCTGCATCGAGCTTTCGCTCTGCACCCGCACCAGCAACTCGACCGGTTGCCCGGTCGGCAGGTCGAACTGGAAGTTGGGGTGGCGGTCGTGGATGCTGCGCGAACCGAACGGGCGGTGGTCGCCGCTGGCCTGGTGGACGACGCGGCCGTCGGCGTAGCGCACGTACAGGTCGATGTAGTCGCTCAGCGCGTACTGCTGCACGAGGATCCAGCGGGTCTCGACGGCGTCGTGGTTCACCACGTTGGCGTGGAACCAGTAGGCGCCCGGCTGGAAGCCGAATTCCGACTGTCCCCCCGGCAGCGGCGAGAACTCGCCGGCCGCATAACGACGGAACGCGTCCGTGGCATCGTCGATGCCGCCGCTGTCGTGGCGATAGGCGAGGTAGGACGACAGCTGGATATCGCCGTGCCCCGGTTCGAGCTGCAGCACCTGCTGTGCCGAGGCGACGCCCGGAAGCCATGCCGCGACGAGGATCGCGAACAGACATGCGAGCATCCGTACGTTGCGCATTCCCGTGCCCCCGTATCGTCCCCGGGGCGCCGCAGCGACCCCTGCCGGCATTCTACGTCAGCTGGATGCCGGGGTAACCGGGGCCCGCTTCGCGCACGGCCGGGTGCCTGCGCGGCGGCATAATGGAAGCGGTTTCGACAACGGGAGGTCCACGATGCGGCGTGGGCTGGCGGCGGTACTCTGGCTGGCGTGCGGTGTCGCTTCCGCGCAGCCGCAGGGCGGGGTGGTGTTCGACGACGGCAACGGCAACGGCGTTCGCGATGCCGGGGAGGCGGGCATTGCCGGCGTCGCGGTGTCGAACGGGCACAGGGTTGTGCGCACCGACGGGCAGGGCCGCTACGCCTTGCAGATGGCTGCTGGCGAGACGATCTTCGTGGTCAAGCCGGCCGGCTGGAAGGTACCTGCGGGCGCGGAGGGGCTGCCGGCGTTCTGGCGGCAGCAGCCGCTGCGCGCGCCCTCGGCGCTGCATTACGGCGGATTGCCGGCGGGGCCGCTGCAGGAACGCATCGATTTCGCGCTGCGCCGCGCACCTGGGCCGGACACTGACCTCGACGTGCTCGTCTTCGCTGATCCGCAGCCGAAATCGCGCACCGACATCGACTATTACCGCCGCGACATCGTCGCCCCGCTGCTCGGCAACACGCCCGCGACGCTGGGCCTGGGCCTGGGCGACATCGTCGACGACGACCTGTCGCTGTACCCGGCCATCAATGCCGTCACCACCTCGCTGCACGTGCCTTGGCTGCACTTGGCCGGCAACCACGACATGGACACCGATGCGGCGACCGACGCCGATGCACTGCAGACCTTCCGCCGCCATTTCGGCCCCGACACCTTCGCCTGGGAAGAGTCGCGCGCCACCTTCGTGATGCTCGACGACGTGATCCACCAGCCGGGGCAGAAGCCGGCGTACGTCGGCGGCTTCCGCGACGACCAGTTCGCCTTCCTCGAAGCCTACCTGCCGACCGTCCCTAAGGACCACCTGCTGGTCCTGGGCATGCACATCCCGCTGTTCGAGGCCGCGGGCCGGGAGACGTTCCGTGATGCCGACCGCGAGCGCCTGTTCGCGCTGCTGCGCGACTTCCCGCACGTGCTGGTTCTCAGCGCGCACAGCCACACCCAGCAGCACTGGTTCCATGACGCAGGCACCGGCTGGCACGGCGCGCAGCCGCTGCACGAGTACAACGTCGGCGCCAACTGCGGTGCGTTCTGGTCGGGAGTGAAGGATGCCGACGGGATTCCCGACGCGACCATGGCCGACGGCACGCCCAACGGTTACGCCACGCTGCGGGTTTCGCGCGACGGGGAGTACGCGCTGGCCTGGCATCCGGCGCGGCTGCGTGGCGGCGACCCGGCCTTCACCGCGGCGATGGCGCTGCATGCGCCAAAGGTGCTGCGCGAAGGCGCCTATCCTGCCTGGGGCGTGTACGCCAACGTGTTCATGGGCCGCGACGACACGCGCGTGGAATACCGGGTTGATGGCGGCGACTGGACGCCGATGGCGAAGGTGGCGCAGACCGATCCGCGGCTGCTGGTGGAGAACGTCCGTGACGATCTTGCCGATGCGCTGCGCGGCTACGACCGTTCGCCGGAGGCCAAGCCATCCGCGCACCTGTGGCGCGGCGCGTTGCCGACCGGCCTGGGCATTGGCGAGCACCGCGTCGAAGTGCGGGCATTCGATGCATCGTTGAGTGAACAGCGGGCGACCATCACCTACCGGCTGCAGGGGGCCGTGGAATAGGGCGGGCGATGGCCATCGAAGCGCCCATCGACTTGCCCGACAGGCATTTCCGCAACGCGTCGGCTTGGAAGACGTGGCGGTCGTCGCACGCCGGAGACCGCGGGCCGTGGCGATGCTCGCGAGGAGCGAGAAGATCCACGGTTGACGCCGCGTAGGAGCGGCCCATGGCCGCGAGCTCCTGCTTCTCCGGACGGGAAAGCCTCGCGGCCATGGGCCGCTCCTACGGGGGCGGCGGCAGGGGCATCGATGGTTCGCCGCGTTCCGCTGGTTCCTGCGGCGCGGCAACCGCATCGTAGGGATACGGCACGACCGGCCCCGGCTCGAGTTGCGACCGCCACCGCTGCAGCATCGGGATGATCGCATCGCCCACGTCGATCTGCGGCAGTGATGGCGTCTCGCCATCCTCGTCTTCCCACTGCGAGATTTCATCGGCGGCGATGCCATAGGCGTCGATGAAGCTGGTGGTGCGATTGAGCCCGTCCACCAGCCAGGCGCGGCCGAAATAGGTGGCGTCGGATTCGCTGCCGCAGCCGAACGAGCTGCGGTCGGCGCGGGCGGCGGTCACCACCAGCGTGCGTGCGTCGCGCAGCGCGGGGATGAAGCCGCCCGAGTAGCAGGCCGAGATCGCCACCACCCGATTGCGGATGCCGGCGTCGTCGAGCGCCGCACGCAGTTCGCGCGGCGTGATCCACTGTTCCAGGACCGGCGGCAGCTGCACGGCCAGTTCGTGCTCCTCGGTGCCGTGCAGGGTCAGGTAGAGCAGCAGCACGTCCTCGTCGCGGTCCATCGCCTTGCCCACGCCGGCCAGCGCGATGCGCAGGTTCTCCAGGGTCGCGAGCGGCCGCGGCGCGGTGGTCAGGCTGTCGAGGTGGTTGACCAGGGTCACCACGCGGCCGTGCGCGCCGAATCGCGTCGACATCAGCGCGTCGAGGTAGGCGACCTCGTTGCGGAACACGTCCTCGGTGCTGTCGCCGGCAAAGCCGACGACGTAGAGATCGACCTGGCCGGGGCGCTGCGGCGTGAGCGCCGCGATGTCGGCGGCAAGCAGGCGCTGGTCGCGCGCGGTGATGCTCTCGTCCTCGGCGCATGCCGGCAGCAGCAACAGGGCAGCGACCCCCAACACGGCGGCGACGATGCCCGGGCGCCGCCACCGGGTCATGTCGCGACGGGGTCGATGTCGGTGAAGCGCTCCACCCGCGCGTGGCCGTTCGTCGCGGCGCCGGTGCGCGGTTGCGGGTAATCATCGCGGCGGTCGACCAGCACCGTGCGCATGCCGGCGTCGCGCGCGGCGTCCAGCTCCTCGACCACGTCGGACAGGAACAGCACGTCGGCCGGTTCGCGGCCGAGCGAGCGGGCGATGCCGCGGTAGCTGTCCGCCTCGCGCTTGTGGCCGACCGCGGTGTCGAAGAAGGCATGGAACAGCGGCAGCAGGTCGCCGGCGTCGGAGTTGCCGAACAGCAGCCGCTGCGCCGGCACCGAGCCGGAGGAATACACGGCCAGCGTGTAACCGGCCTCGTCCCAGCGACGCAGCGCCTCGACGGCATCGGGATACACCGGCGCGGTGAAATCGCGGCTGCGGTAGCCGGCCTCCCAGACCATGCCCTGCAGCGCCTTGAGCGCAGTGTGCTTGCGGTCCTGGTCGATCCAGCCCTGCAGCGTTTCGACGATCATCGAGTCCTGGCACATGCCGCCGTTTTCCATGGCGACCTGGTCCAGCCAGTGGCGCACCTGCGGCTCGCTTCCGCGTGCGCGCACGAAGCCGGGCAGGGCCTGGCGGGCATAGGGGAACAGCACGTCCTTGACGAAGGAAATGCTGCTGGTGGTGCCTTCGATGTCGGTGAGGATGACGGGTTTCATTGGGAGCCGGGATTGGGATTCGTGATTCGGGATTCGGAACGAGAGGCCGGGCGGGATGGGGATGTCGCGTTTCCG
Source organism: Luteimonas mephitis DSM 12574 (assembly GCF_000422305.1). GTDB lineage: Bacteria > Pseudomonadota > Gammaproteobacteria > Xanthomonadales > Xanthomonadaceae > Luteimonas > Luteimonas mephitis. Next base: position 109,626 of record NZ_AULN01000017.1, read on the forward strand.
GATCCCCGTTGCCGGTTCCTACTCCCTGTAGCGCGGGAAGCGCCGGGCGATGTCGGTGCCGGTGAAGTGGCCGACCCAGCCGTCCGGCTCGGTGAAGAAGCGGATCGCCACGAAGCTCGGTTCCGGCCCCATGTCGAACCAGTGGGTGGTGCCGTCGGGCACCGCGATCAGGTCGTCCTTCACGCACTCGATCTCGTAGACCCTGTCGCCCACGTGCAGGGTGAACAGACCGGAGCCGGCGACGAAGAAGCGCACCTCGTCTTCCTTGTGGAAGTGCTCGTCGAGAAACTTGGCGCGCATTTCCTCGCGCTTGGGATTGTCAGGCGCAATGCTGACCACATCCACCGACTTGAAGCCGCGCTCGGCGACGAGCCGGTCGATGTCCGCGCGATAGGCGGCCATTACATCCTCCGCACTGGCGCCGGGCGCGATCGGCTGCGCGGCCTGCCAGCGTTCGAAGGTGACGCCGATCTCCTGCAGCTCGCGGGCGATCGCGTCGCCGTCGCTGCTGTCGAACTCGGGAGTGTCGGGGGCGTTCTCGGCAAAGATGCGCAGGCGGCTCATGGCAATGACTCGGGTGGGGAGGCCAGCCTACCGAGGCTGGCCTGCGCGGGCACGGGGGAGCTGTGGCCCGTAGGTCGGGGCTATGCCCCCGACGCTCGATCGATCGGTGGCGGCGCATGTATCGGATGGCGCGGGGCGTCGGGGGCGTAGCCCCGACCTACGGCCGGTGATCGATCGTGACATGGGTTTTGGGTGGCGCGAGGCTACCTGCAGCCGAGCTTGCGCAGCTCCAGTTCGCAGCCGAGCAGGAATTCGAACGCTTCGAGGTGGCGCCGCGCCTCGGCCATGTCGCGGCCCCAGGCGTACAGGCCGTGGCCGTCGATCAGGTAGCCCCACATGCGGCCCTGGTCGAGCAGGGCGTCGACCTGCGCCGCCAGCACCGCCATGTCCTGGGTGTTGGGCAGCACCGGCAGGTCGAGTTCGGTCTCGTGCGTGGTGTTGCCGCTGAAGGCCTTGAGCAGTTCGTAGCCTTCCAGGTGCACGTGGCCGTTGCCGGCGTACAGCCGCGAAGCCACGGTCTGCACCTGCGAGTGGGTGTGCAGCACGCAGCCGATATCCGGGAAGCGGCGGTACAGCTGCGTGTGCAGCCCGGTTTCCGCGGACGGGCGGTGGTCGCTGCCGACGGCGCGGCCGTCGAAGTCGACGACCATGATGTCGGCCTCGCGCAGCTTGCCCTTGTCGCGGCCGGAGACGGTGATCGCGGCGTGGCGGTCGTCGAGGCGGCGCGAGAAATTGCTGCTGGTCGCGGGGGTCCAGCCGAGCGCTGACAGTTCGCGCACGTTGACGATGATTTCGCCGGCCAGCTCGTACAGGCGGTGGGTGTCGTAGGGGAGGGCGTTGCTCATGCCTGCGAGTTTACCGCCGCGGCAGCGGCGATGGCTGCTCGGCGAGGGCGTTGCGGATCAGGCCCGCTTCGCGCCCCGCCCGAACCCGCGCCACGCCGCCCACGCCAGCAGCGCGACGATCAGCGCGCCCACCAGCGTTTTCACCGGGCTGGAGTACACCAGCAGGCCGCAGGCGGCCAGCGCGCCCATGCCGAGCAGGCGCTCGCGCGTGCCCGAGGGCTTGCCGGGCGCGCCCAGCAGCAGGCTCAGGCCGGCGGCGATGTAGGCCATCACCACCAGCATCACCACCATGTCGATCAGGGTCCGGAACTGGTCGCCGACCGTGGGCGCCGAGGTGATCACGACGATCGCCGACATCGCCGCCGCGACGATAAGCAATCCCCACCCGGCCGAGCCGTTGGCGCGCAGGCGGCCGAAGATCGACGGCAGCATCCCGCGCTGGGCGGCGCGCGCGCCGGATTCGCCGGTGACCAGCATCCAGCCGCCCAGCGTGCCGGTGGCCTTGAGCGCCGCCGCGGCCGCAATGAGCGGGATCGCCCAGGCGCCGAACATCTTGCCGGCGACCAGCGCGAACGGCGCGCTCGACGCGGCCATCTCGGGCGCCGGCACGATGCCCATCATCAGCACCGACGACACCAGGTACACCACGCCGGCGATGAGGATGCCGCCGATGGTCGCGCGCGGCACATTGCGGTCGGGGTCGTCGACCACGCCGGCGATCATCGCGCCGGTTTCCAGGCCGACGAAGGCCCAGAAGATCGGCGCCAGCGAGCTGAACACCACCGAGGCGTCGGAATGCCCGGTGACGTTCCACGCCGCGCGGTAGATGTCGCCGTCGAAACTCGCCCATCCGGCGGTCAGCACCGCAACGACCGGGAGCAGGCCGAAGACCACGCACATCGACTGGAACCGCGCGATCCCGCGCGGTCCGAGCAGGTTGAGCGCGAACATCAGCCAGATCAGCACGACCTGCCCGACCAGCCGCACCGCCGGGCTGTCGTCGATCGGCAGCAGGATCACCAGGTAGCCGAACGCGGCCACCGCGATTGCGTTGTTGCCGACCCACGACGAGATCCAGTACAGCGTGGTGGCGAGGAAGCCCATGTCGCGGCCCAGCGCCGGGCGCACGTAGTCATCGGGCGACTGCATGTCCGGGTACTGCCGCGCCAGCCGCGCGAACGCGCCGCCCAGCACCACCGCCAGCACCGTGCCCAGCAGCCAGGCCAGCGCGGTGACGCCGCCCGACTGCGCCAGCGTCGCCGGGAGCAGGAAGAAACCGGAGCCGATCATGTTGTTGGCGACCACGAAGGTCGCGAGCACCGGCCCGATCTTGCGCGCGGAAGAAGCATTCATCGCCGGTCCCCTCGTGGCCGATGGTTTCGCCCGCGACCTCCGGGCGGCAGATGGAAGAATGGCGCGGTCATCCGCGCCATTCTTCCCTGTAGCAAGTGTTCCATCCCGCCTCGCCGTCAGGCCTGCGGGCCCTCGTGGAACGGCGGCTCCGGCGGCGGCACGTTGCCGTCCTCGGCGTCGCGGATGCCGCGGCCCAGGTCGCTGTGGCGATAGCCGTAGAAGCGATAGACGATGATGCCGATGATCGCCCAGCCGAAGAACAGGCTGATGGTGTACAGCGACAGGTTCACGAACAGCAGCAGGCAGCCGGCGATCGCGAGCGGGCAGACGATCCACACCAGCGGCGTGCGGAACGGGCGGTGGCGGTTGGGCTGCTGCTTGCGCAGGATCATCACTCCGATCGACACCATGATGAAGGCGAACAGCGTGCCCGAATTGGAGATGTCGGCCAGCACGCCGACCGGGAACATCGCCGCGAACATCGCCACGAACACGCCGGTGATGACCGTGATCACGTGCGGGGTGTGGTACTTCGGGTGCACCTTCGACAGGAACTCGGGCAGCAGGCCGTCGCGCGACATGGTGAAGAAGATGCGGGTCTGGCCGTAGATCATCATCAGGATCACCGACGGCAGCGCCAGCGCCGCGGCCAGGCCGATCATGTTGCCAACGCCGCCGAATCCGATCATGCGCATCACGTGTGCCAGCGGCTCCTTGCTGCAGACCAGCGCCTCGGTGTGGCTGAGGCAGGCCGCGGCCATTTCCGGCGTGCCGGGCTGCAGGAAGCTGCCATCGGCGCCGACCATTGGCGCCGAACCCGCGGCGCCCACCGCGCCGTAGCCGACCAGCAGGTAGAAGATGGTGCAGATCAGCAGCGAACCGAGCAGTCCGATCGGGATGTTGCGGTTGGGATTCTTGGTTTCTTCCGATGCGGTCGACACCGCATCGAAACCGACATAGGCGAAGAAGATCGAAGCCGCGGCGCCGAGCACGCCGATACCGCCCATCGGGCTGCCCCAGCCGGTCGGGAAGAAGGGTTCGAAGTTGGCGCTCTGCACCGCCGGCAGCGAGATCGCGATGAAGGCGATCAGGGCCGCGACCTTGATCGAAACAAGTACCGCGTTGACCTTGGCCGACTTGGAGGTGCCGATCACCAGCAGCCAGGTCACCAGCAGGGCGATGCCGCAGGCCAGGATGTTGAACGTGCCGCCGTCGTAAGGACCCGAGCGCAGCGCGCGGGGCAGTGCCAGCGACCCTTCCTCTACCAGGCCGAACAGGTTGGTGTGCATCAGCAGGCCATTCATGTAGCCCGACCAGCCGACCGAGACCGCGCCGGCCGCCACCGCGTACTCGAGCACCAGCGCCCAGCCGACCACCCAGGCCAGCCCTTCGCCGAGCACGCCGTAGGTGTAGGTGTAGGCGGAGCCGGCGACCGGCACCATCGAGGCAAGTTCGGCATATGCCAGCGCGGCCAGCGCGCAGACCACCGCGGCAATGACGAACGCGAGCATCATCGCCGGACCGGCCTTCTGCCCGGCCTCGGCGGTGAGCACGAAGATGCCGGTGCCGATGACCGCACCGATGCCGAGCATGGTCAGCTGGAATGCCCCCAATTGCCTGGTCAGCGCCTTCTTGCCGGCGGTTTCGAGAATCTTGTCGAGCGGCTTGACGCGCCAAAAAAGCATTGAGTGACTCCCCGGGACTGATGTTGCTGGATGGACGGCATACCGGCCGCTGTGCGGCCGGGACTGCGCGACCATAACCGCCGCGGCACCGCGCGCACAAGCGCCATCGGCGCCCGCTGCATCGCTAGAATTGCGCCATGGAGAACGGGAACCCCTTGCCGCACCGCAACATCGACGCCTCCCCCGCGGCGTCCGATTGCGCGCTGCAGGCGGCGCTGCATGACTACGCCCGGCGCTGGCCCGCCGAGGCCGGCTGCGTCGACGATTTCCTCGTCCTGCTGGCCGATCACGACGATCCGTTCATGCGCGAACGGCTTGCCGGGCACTTCACCGCATCGGCGTGGCTGGTCGACCGCGGCGGCACGCGCATCCTGCTTACCCACCATCGCAAGCTCGGCCTGTGGCTGCAGTTGGGCGGGCATGCCGATGGCGACCGGGACCTTGCGCGTGCCGCGCTGCGCGAGGCGGAAGAAGAGTCCGGCCTGGCCGGCCTGAGGGTGGTGCCCGGCATCTTCGACCTCGACCGCCACCGGATTCCCGAGCACAAGGGAGTGCCCGCGCACTGGCACCATGATGTGCGCTACGTCGTACGCGCAGGCGACGATGAGAACTTCGTGGTCAGCCACGAATCCCATACGCTGGCGTGGCGCGACATCGCATCTCTGGCACGCGACGAGGGCGCCGACGCGTCGCTGCGGCGCATGGCCGTGAAGTGGCTCGAACATCCCGCAAGTGCGTAGGTCGGGGCTACGCCCCCGACGCTTCGGGATCTGTGGCGTCCGGGACGTAGCCCCGACCTACTGTTGTGCGACGCCACAAGATATCAATCGGCACGGCAGGCGACGCGCGATCCGATTGTCCGCAGGAGCGCCCCATGGGCGATGGCTCCGCGGGCGATGACGGTCGCGCCCATGGGGCGCTCCTGCAAGGCGCAGGATCCGGCCTGCCTCGATCAGTACAGCACCCGCGTGCGCAGCGTGCCCGGGATGCCCGCCAGCGCGGCGCGCAGCTCCGCCGCCTGGCCCTCGCTGGCGCTCACGTCGATCACCACGTAGCCCACCTTCGCATCGGTGCGCAGGTACTGGCCGTCGATGTTGACGCCGTGCCGGCCGAACACTTCGTTGACCTGCGACAGCACGCCCGGCACGTTGCGGTGGATGTGCAGCAGGCGGCGGCTGCCGGCGTGGCCGGGCAGGGTGACCTCGGGGAAATTCACCGCCGACAGCGTGCTGCCGTTGTCGCTGTAGCGCACCAGCTTGGCCGCGACCTCGACGCCGATGTTGTCCTGCGCCTCCAGCGTGCTGCCGCCGACGTGCGGGGTGAGGATGACGTTGTCCAGCCCCAGCAGTGGCGATTCGAACGGGTCGTCGTTGCCCTTGGGCTCGCTCGGGAACACGTCCACTGCCGCGCCGGCAAGGTGTCCGGAGCGCAGCGCGCCGGCCAGCGCGTCGATGTCCACCACGCTGCCGCGCGAGGCATTGATCAGGTGGGTGCCCGGCCGCATACGCGCGATCTGCGCTGCGCCGAACATCAGCTTCGTGGCCGGTGTTTCCGGCACGTGCAGGGTCACCACGTCGCTGCGCGCGAGCAGGTCGTCGAGGTCGACCGCCGCGCGCGCGTTGCCCAGCGAGAGCTTGGTTTCGATGTCGTGGAACAGCACGTGCATGCCCAGCGCCTCGGCCAGCACGCCGACCTGGGTGCCGATGTGGCCGTAGCCGACGATGCCGACGGTCTTGCCGCGCGCCTCGTGGCTGCCGGCGGCCGACTTCGACCAGCCGCCGCGGTGGCACTGCGCGTTCTTCTGCGGCACGCCGCGCAGCAGCATGATCGCCTGCGCGAGCACCAGCTCGGCGACGGAGCGGGTGTTGGAGTAGGGCGCGTTGAAGACCGGGATGCCGGCCAGCTGCGCGGCATCGGTGTCGACCTGGTTGGTGCCGATGCAGAAACAGCCGATCGCCAGCAGGCGCCGTGCGTCCGCCAGCACCTCGGCGGTCAGGTGGGTGCGCGAGCGGATGCCGACGAAGTGCGCCTCGGCGATGCGCTGGCGCAGTTCGTCCTCCGGCAGCGACTTGGCGTGCAGGTCGATGTTGGTGTAGCCGGCGGCGCGGAAGGTATCCACGGCGGTCTGGCTGACACCTTCCAGCAGCAGGATGCGGATGTCCTGCTTGGGATACGAGGTTTTGGTCATCGTCGGCGGGGGGAGGGGGACGAAATCAGTTTGCCAGCAACCGGGCGCATTTGCTGCACTGCCGCACTGGACGCACGAAAGTCCGGCTGGCACGCTGGGCGCCCGCCTGCCGCCGCCACGCCATGACCGATCCGCGCCTCGAGTCGTTGTTGCAGGCAGTCCCCGGACTGCGCCTGGAAACCGCCCAGGCGGAGCTTGAGCACTACGGCCGCGACTGGACCCGGCGCTGGACGCCGGCGCCGCTGGCGATCGCGCTGCCGGCGGACGCGGTGCAGGTGCAGTCCATCGTCCGCTGGGCCGGCGTGAACGGGGTCGCGATCGTGCCCTCCGGCGGCCGCACCGGCCTGTCCGGCGGCGCGGTGGCGGCCAACGGCGAACTGGTGCTGAGCCTGGCGCGCATGAACCGGGTGCTCGGCTTCGACGCCATCGATCGCACGCTCACCGTGCAGGCCGGGATCACGCTGCAGGCGGTGCACGAGGCCGCGGCGGAACACGGGCTGGCCTATCCGGTCGATTTCGCCGCGCGCGGCTCGTGCAGCATCGGCGGCAACATCGCCACCAATGCCGGTGGCATCCGCGTCCTGCGCCACGGCAACACCCGCGAATGGATCGCCGGGCTGAAGCTGGTGGCCGGCACCGGTGAATCGCTCGACCTCGGCCGCGGCCTGGTCAAGAACTCCAGCGGCTACGACCTGCGCCACCTGGCGATCGGTTCGGAGGGCACGCTGGGAATCGTGGTGGAAGCCACGCTGAAGCTCACCGATCCACCGCCGCCGACCCAGGTGATGCTGCTGGCGCTGCCCTCGTTCGAGGTGCTGATGGAAGTGTTCGCGCAGCTGCGCAGCCGCCTGCGGCTGGAAGCGTTCGAATTCTTCACCGACCGCGCGCTGCACCACGTGCTCGCGCACGGCGGACAGGCACCGTTCGATGAGGTGCATCCGTATTACGTGGTCACCGAATTCGCGATGCAGGGTGACACGGACGAAGCGGCGATGCTGGCCGCGTTCGAGCATTGCACGGAGCGCGGCTGGGTCAGCGACGGCGTCATCGCCCAGGGTGAATCGCAGGCGGCGCAGCTGTGGCGGCTGCGCGAAGGCATCACCGAGAGCCTGGCGCGGTACACGCCGTACAAGAATGACGTGTCGGTGCGGGTGTCGGCGATGCCGGCGTTCCTCGCCGAGGCGCAGGCGCTGCTGGCGCGCGGGTATCCGCAGTTCGACGTGGTCTGGTTCGGCCACATAGGCGACGGCAACCTGCACATCAACGTGCTCAAGCCCGAAGGCATGGTCGATGCGGAATTCGTCGGCCAGTGCGAGCAGGTCACCAGGGTGCTCGCCGAAACGCTGCAGCGCCATGGCGGCAGCATCTCCGCAGAGCACGGGATCGGGCTGGTGAAGAAGCCTTACCTCGGGTCGACGCGCAGCGCGGCGGAGATCGAAGTGATGCGCGGGATCCGGCGGGTGCTGGACCCGCACGGGATCATGAATCCGGGGAAGCTGTTCGATCCTTGACCGCAATACTGTAGGAGCGGCCCATGGCCGCGAGCTCTTGATTCTGCGCCGGCCACCAGTTCGCGGGAATCAGAAGCTCGCGGCCACGGGCCGCTCCTGCAAAGGCAGGGGCAGGGAGCCGGAGTGCGGGACGTCAGTCCGCGCGGCCGCCGAATTCGCCGGTCGTGGTATTCACCCACACCCGCTCGCCGTTGCCGATGTACTCGGGCACCTGGATCTCGATCCCGGTGCTGAGCTTCGCCGGCTTGGGGCGCTTGGTCGCGGTGCCGCCCTTGAGTTCGGGCGGCGTCTCGACCACTTCCAGCACCACGCTCTGCGGCAACTGCAGCGCCACCGGCTGTTCGTCGATGATCTGCACGTAGCACTCGGCCAGGCCGTCGCTGATGTAGCCCGCGTCGTCGCCGACGACGTCCGCGTCGAGCGTGTACGGCGTGTAGTCCTCGTCGTCCATGAACACGAACGCGTCGCCGTCCTTGTACGAGAACGTCACCTGCCGGCGTGACAGCTCGACTTCCTTGAGCTCGTCGTCGCCGCCGAGGCTCAGGTCGAACTTGTTGCCGCCGGGCACCGAGTACATGGTGAAACGGAACTTGACGTTGCCGCCGCGGCCCTGCGGCGAACTGCGCTCGATGTCGCGCACCTGGTACACGGTACCGTTGTGCTCGACCACGTTTCCTTTCTTGACGTCGTAGGCTTTCATTGGATTCGGGATTCGGGATTCGGGATTCGGGATTCGGGATTGGAAGAAGCCGGGTCGGGGCGGGTTGGCGGTCTCTTTCGCGAATCCCCAATCCCCAATCCCCAATCCCGGCTTCACCTCACTTGGGCGCCAGCCGCACCGCGCCGTCGAGGCGGATGGTTTCGCCGTTGAGGTAGCGGTTGCCGAGGATGTACGCGACCAGGTCGGCGAACTCCTCCGGCTTGCCCAGGCGCGACGGGAATGGGATCGAGGCGGAGAGCGACTGCTGCACGTCGTCGGGCATGCCGTCGACCATCGGCGTCCAGAAGATGCCCGGCGCGATGGTGTTGACGCGGATGCCGAAGCGGGCCAGTTCGCGCGCCATCGGCAGGGTCATGCCGACCACGCCGCCTTTCGATGCGGAATACGCGGCCTGGCCGATCTGGCCCTCGTAGGCGGCCACCGAGGCGGTGTTGACGATCGCGCCGCGCTCGCCGTCGTCGCCGGCGTCGTTGTGCTGCATCTGCGCGGCAGCGGCCTTGGCGACGTTGAAGCTGCCGACCAGGTTGACCATCACCGTGGCGGCGAAATTCTTCAGCGGCATCGGCGCCTCGCGGCCGAGCACGCGGCCGGCACCGAGGATGCCGGCGCAGTTGATCGCGGCGTTGAGCCCGCCGAGGAACTCCTTCGCCGCGGCAACGTTGGCGGCCACGCCGTCCTCGTCGGTGACGTCGGTGCGGAAGTAGTGCGCGTTGGCGTCGCCGAGCGCCGCGACCGCCGCCGCGCCCTTGTCGTCGTTGACGTCGAACAGGGCGGCCTTGCCGCCGTCGGCGACGATGCGCGTGGCCACGGCCAGGCCCAGGCCGGAAACGCCGCCGGTGACGACGGCGCGGATTGAATCGGATTGCATGGGGATATCCGGGAAGGCGGAAACCGGCGATTTTAACCGCGATGGCGCAGGTCCGGGCCAATCCTCCGGGTCGATGCAGGAGCGCGTCGAGGGCGCGTTGGGTTTCGCCAGTGAGGCATCGCGCCCATGGGGCGCTCCTACAGGTCCCGCAGGTAGAAGGTGTTGCAGCCGCCGTGGCCGGTGGCGCCCAGCGGGCCGTCGATGCGCCGGAAGCCGCTGCGCTCGTAGAGCTTCATCGCCGCGTCCATGCCGCACAGGCTCTCGAGGTAGCACTGGCGGAACCCGAAGCCGCGGGCGGCGTCCAGGCAGCGCGCCATCATGGCCGCGCCCACGCCGCGGCCGCGCAGTTCCGGCAGGAAGTACATCTTGCGCAGTTCGCAGGTGTCGTCGCTGCCGCCGAGCAGGGGTGCGATGCCGCAGCCACCCTTGACCTCGCCGGCGTCGACGACGACGAAGTACGCCGCGCGCTCGATGGCATACGCGCGGTGCATCCAGTCGACTTCCGGATCGTTGATCGCGAAGCCGTCGCCGACCGCGCCGAACTCCGGCATGACCGCGCGGATGACAGCGGCCATCGCGGCGTCGTCGCCGGCTTCGATCGGGCGGATGCGCGGCGCGTCAGGCATCGGTTTGGGTCGCCTGGTTGCCCAGGCGTCGCGCGAACTCGTCCGGCCGCAGGCCCGGCGCGAACAGGAAGCCCTGGCCGATCGGCACGCCCATCTCGAGCAGGAACTGGCGCTGCTGCTCGGACTCCACGCCCTCCGCGACCAGTCCCAGGCCGAGGCTTCGGGCAATGCCGGCAACCGCCTGGCAGACCGCGACGTCGGACTTGTTGCCCGGCACGCCCTCGACGAACAGCTGGCTCAGCTTCAGGCCGTGGATCGGCAGCCGCCGCAGGTAGTTGAGCGCGCTGTAGCCCTCGCCGAAGTCGTCGATGGTCAGCACCACGCCCTGTTCGCGCAGCCGGGCGAAGGTGCGCAGCGTGTCCGGGGCATCCTCGATCAGCACGCGTTCGGTGAATTCCAGTTCCAGTGCCGTGCCCGGCAGGTCGAATTCGGCCAGCACCCCGCGCACGTTGTCGGCCAGGTCGTCGCCGAGGAACTGGCGGTAGGACACGTTGACCGCGACGCGCACGATGCCCAGCCCGGCATCGCGCCACTGGGCGACCTGGCGGCAGGCTTCGCGCAGCACCCAGCTGCCGATGCGGACGATGTCGCCGGTGGTCTCGGCGTGGCCGATGAAGTGGTCCGGGCGCATCTCGCCGAGCTGGCGGTTCTGCCAGCGGATCAGGGCCTCGGCCGCGACGATGCGGCCGCCCTTGAGGGCGACCTGGGGCTGGTAGACCAGATGGAACTCGTTGTTGTCGGTGGCGCGGCGCAGGTGCGTCTCCACGCGCAGGCGGTCCTGCTGGCTCTGCGCCAGGGCGGGCGTGAACACCTGCCAGCCGTTGCGGATGCGCCGCTTGCTGTCGTACATCGCCGCGTCGGCGTTGTGGATCAGCGTCTGCGGCCGGTCGCCGTGCTCGGGCGCGCGCGCGATGCCGATGCTGGCGGTGATCGCGAACTCTTCCTTTTCGAAGCGGAAACTGTCGCCGAACGCATCGAGGATCGCATCGGCGACGCGTTCGGGTCGGCCGGGATCGTCGTCGGTGCTGCACACCACCAGGAACTCGTCGCCGCCGAAGCGGGCGATCAGGCCCTCGGTGCCCACCGCGCGCAGGATCCGGCGCGCGGCGCTGGTCAGCAACTCGTCGCCGGCGTTGTGGCCGAGCACATCGTTGACCACCTTGAAGCGGTCCAGGTCGATGTAGAGCACCGCGACGCCGGACTGCGTCGGGTCGGCCAGGCGCGCACTGATCTCGCCGAGGATCGCATCGCGGTTCATCAGCCCGGTGAGCGGGTCGCTGCGCGCCTGCACGCGCAGGGTTTCCTCGCCGTGCTTGAGTTCGGTGATGTCCTGCAGGGTGCCGGTCAGGTGCGAAGTGGCCGGGTCGCCCGGCACGCCGCCGCCGATGACCCGCACCCAGAACGCGTGGCCGTCGGCGCGTGCGCCCTGCAGCTCGAGGTCGAAGTCGCGCCCTTCGCTGATCGCCAGGTCCAGCGCCGCGTGCAGGCGCAGGCGGTCGCTGGCGGCGAGGCAGTCGATCATCTGCAGCATCGTCGCCGGCGGCGCCTGCTGCGCGAGGATGCGCACCGACTCGTCGGTGAGGTAGAGCTCGTCGCTGGTGCAGTCCCATTCCCAGCCGCCGATGTGCGCCAGCGCCTGCACGCGATCGAACAGGGCGCTGTCGCGCTTGAGTTCGGTGACGTCGCTGAACATCGACAGCACCTGGTGCGGCTTGTCGGCGTCGGCTGCGAACTGCGGCACCACCGTGACCGACAGCCAGCTCAGCTGGCGCCGCTGGCGATGGTAGAGGCCGATCAGGGTGCTCTCGATGATCCTGCCTTCCTGCATCGCGCGCACCGCCGGATACTCTGCTTCCGGCATCACCGTGCCGTCCTCGCGCACCAGCATCCAGTGCTCGAGCCGCATCGCTTCGTCGAGCGATTCGCTGCCGTCGATGCCCAGCAGGCGCAGTGCCGCCGAGTTGCCGTAGGTGAAGTTGAGGAACTCGTCCTGGACGACGATGCCCTTGTCGATCACCTCCATCAGCTCGCGGTAGCGCAGCTCGGCCTCGTGGCGGCTGCTCAGGTCGCGCGCCACCGCGACCAGGCACTTGCGGCCGTCATGCGTGAAGCCGGCCGAATGCACCTCGACCGGGAACCGGGTGCCGTCGGCGCGCATGTTGGTCACTTCGATGACGTAGGTGCGTCCGCGGTTGATCGTGTCCCAGACCGGGCCGAGGTGGCCCTTGGGCAGGTCCGGGTTCAGCACTTCGATCGGCTGGCCGATGATCTCCTCGCGCGGCCGCCGGTAGGCGCTCATGCCGGCCTTGTTGAGGTCGAGCACGATGCCGCGCTCGTCGAGGATGCTGACCGGGTCGGGCACGGCGTCGAACAGGGCGTGATAGCGCAGGCGCGCGGTCTCGGCGTCATTGCTGGCCGAGTGCAAGGCGTCGCGCGCAGCGGCCAGCAGCAGGCGCACGTCGGCGGGGATCGCCAGGTCGCGGCAGGCCGCGTCCAGCGCCAGCGCGATCTGCGCGGTGCCGTCGTTGGCCGACAGCCTCGAAGTCTCCTCCGGCAGCTGGCGGCCCGTGCTCATGCGGCCATCGAGGCCCGGGTGACCTTGCTGCCGGTATCGCGCCCGAGCAGCGCCGCGAGCCAGCGACCGGTGTCGCTGAGCGCGGCGAGGTCGATGCCGGTCGCGATGCCCATGCCATGCAGCATGTACGCGACGTCTTCGCTGGCGACGTTGCCGGTCGCGCCCTTGGCATAGGGGCAGCCGCCGGTGCCGGAGACGGCGGCGTCGACCACCGCCACGCCTTCTTCCAGGCAGGCCAGGATGTTGGCCAGCGCCTGGCCGTAGGTGTCGTGGAAATGCACCGCCAGCGCCGGCATCGGCACCGCTTCGGCCACCGCGCGCAGCATCGCGCGTGCCTTGCCGGGGGTGCCGACGCCGATGGTGTCCCCCAGCGAAACCTCGTAGCAGCCCATGTCGTGCAGGGCGCGCGCCACGCGCACCACGTCGGCGACCGGCACTTCGCCCTGGTACGGGCAGCCGAGCACGGTGGAGACATAGCCGCGCACGGGGATGCCGTCGGCCTTCGCACGCGCCAGCACCGGGGCGAAGCGGGCCAGCGATTCGTCGATGGTCGCGTTGATGTTGGCCTTGTTGAACGCTTCCGACGCGGCGGTGAACACCGCGATCTCGTCGGCACCGGCGGCGCGCGCACGTTCGTAGCCCTGTTCGTTGGGCACCAGCACCGGGTACCGCACGCCGGGCCTGCGGCGGATACCGGCGTAGACCTCGGCGGCGTCGGCCAGCTGCGGCACCCACTTCGGGCTGACGAAGCTGGTCGCCTCGATGGTCTGCAGCCCCGTGGCCGAAAGCCGGTCGACCAGTTCGATCTTGGCCGCGGTCGGGATGATCGTTTTTTCGTTCTGCAGCCCGTCGCGCGGGCCGACCTCGACGATGCGCACGGACGCGGGCAGGGCCACGGTCAGGTCTCCAGCACGACGAGGCTGGCATCGGCATCGACGAACTCGCCTTGCGTCGCCCGCACCTGCGCGACCACGCCGTCGCGCGGTGCCTTCAGGGAAAGCTCCATTTTCATCGCTTCCATCACCAGCAGTTCCTGACCTTGTACAACGCTGTCGCCACCGGCAACCCGGACCAGCACGATGCGCCCGGGCATCGGCGCGACGACCTGGTCGCCGCTGCCGTCGGCGCCGGTGTGCTCCGCCTGGTAGGCCGGTACGCGCTCGTAGCGCCAACGCCGCTCCCCGTCGTGCAGCAAGATCCGGCTTGCGTCGGCTTCGATGCGATAACGCCGGCCCCGTTCGTCAAAACGCGCAGTGAGGCTCGATTCGGCCAGAGGCGAATCGGTGAGCACGGGGCCGTCGAGGCGGGCGCCGGAAACTGAAGTGGTGATGCCGTCGCGTTCGATGCGGTACTCGCCGTTGGCGCCATGCGCGGTGACCTCGTGCCGGACGTCGCCCAGGCGCAGTACGAGCCGGCGGTGGCCCGCGCGGCCCAGGCGCCAGCCGTCGGCGATCGCCCAGGGCGAAGACGGGTCGCCGCTTCGCCTTGCACCGGCCCGCGTCGCCGCTTCGTCCCGCAGCAGCGCGACGGTGGCGGCAGCGGCGACCGGCCCGGCATCGCCTGCATCGATGGCGGTGAAATCGTCGAGGTGGCGGTCGAGGTAGCCGGTGTCGATGCTGGCATCGACGATCGCCGGGTGCCTCACGAGCCGTTCGAGGAAGGCGATGTTGGACTTCGGCCCTTCGATCCCGCATTGCGCCAGCGCCTCGCGCAGGCGGGCGAGGGCGCGCGGCCGGTCTTCGTCCCACACGATCAGCTTGGCGATCATCGGATCGTAGAAGATCGTCACCGTGTCGCCTTCGACCACGCCGGAGTCGATGCGCACGTGCGGCGATGGCGCGGGCAGGCGCAGGCGTTCGAGCCTGCCGGAACCGGGCAGGAAACCGGCGGCGGGATCCTCCGCGTACAGCCGCACCTCGATCGCGTGGCCGTGCTGGACGATGTCGCCTTGCGCCAGCGGCAGCGGTTCGCCGCCGGCGATGCGCAACTGCCATTCGACCAGGTCCAGGCCGGTCACCAGTTCGGTCACCGGATGCTCGACCTGCAACCGGGTGTTGATCTCCATGAAGAAGAACTCGCCCGACGGCGCGACGATGAATTCCACCGTGCCGGCGTTGGCGTAGTCGATCGCGTGCGCGGCCTGTACCGCGGCCGCGCCCATCGCCGCGCGCAGTTCCGGCGTGACGAAGGGCGAGGGCGACTCCTCCAGGACCTTCTGGTAGCGACGCTGCGCCGAACATTCGCGTTCGCCCAGGTGGATAGCGTTGCCGTGCGCGTCGCCGAAGACCTGGATCTCGATGTGGCGCGGGGATTCGATGTAGCGCTCCAGCAGTACGCGGTCGCGCCCGAAGGCGCTCTTCGCCTCGCGCTGGCAGCTTTCCAGATTGGGCAGGAACTCGTCGGCCCCGCGCACGATGCGCATGCCCTTGCCGCCGCCGCCGTGCGCGGCCTTGATCATCAGCGGGAAGCCGATGCGGGCGGCCTCGCGCGCCAGCAGGTCGGGCGACTGGTCCTCGCCGGTATAGCCCGGCACCACCGGCACGCCGGCCGCCTGCATCAGGTCCTTGGCGCCGGCCTTGCTGCCCATGCGCCGCATCGAATCGCCGGACGGGCCGATGAACGCAAGCCCCGCGGCCTTGACCGCGTCGGCGAAGTCGGCGTTCTCGCTGAGGAAGCCGTAGCCCGGGTGGACCGCCTGCGCGCCGGACCGGCGCGCGACTTCGAGGATCGCGTCACCGCGCAGGTAGCTGTCCTGCGGCCTTGGCCCGCCGATCGGCCAGGCCTCGTCGGCCAGGCGCACGTGCTGCGCGTCGGCATCGGCCTCCGAGTACACCGCCACCGTGGCGATGCCGAGGCGCCGCGCGGTACGGATCACGCGGCAGGCGATTTCGCCGCGGTTGGCGATGAGGATCTTGTCGAACATGCGGTGTCGCTCTTGTTCTTGAGCCGCCCCCTTCAAGGGGAGGGTTGGGTGGGGATGGGTTTCGTACGGTCTCGCAGCGCAGCCAGGATCATTTCCCGTACTCCTTCCCGGTTCTCTAAGACATCGTGGTCCCAGAAGCGCAATACGGCAAAGCCTGCCTGTTCCAGCTGCCGCGTCTGCCAGCCATCGTACTTCGTCGACTCGGCATGCTGTCCTCCGTCCAGTTCGACTACGAGCTTTCGTTCGACGCAGGCGAAATCGAGCATGCAATCGCCGAAGGGGTGTTGTCTGCGGAACTTGGCGCCGTCGAGCTGCCTGCCTCGCAAATGTCGCCAAAGTTCGCGTTCGGAGTCGGTCGAATTGCGGCGCAGTGTACGTTGGCGTTGTTCGGTGTGGATTCGCTCGCTGGTTTGGCCTTCCATGGCACTCGATCCCTTGTTGTAGTGATGCCTGTTCGTTGGGGAAACCCATCCCCACCCAACCCTCCCCTTGAAGGGGAGGGCTTTGATCGGTTGTCCTTCAGGATTTCTCCGTCCACGCCGGCGCGCCTTTGTCGAGGAATGCGCGGAGGCCTTCCTGTCCTTCCGGTGAAACGCGCAGTCGTGCGATCAGGTCGGCGTTGGCCGCATCGACGGCATCGCGATCGCGCCGCCAGGCCACGTCGCGCACCAGCGATTTCGCCTGTGCCGAGGCCACCGGCCCGGCCCTGAGCAGCAGCGCGACCTGGCGGTCGACCGCGGCGTCCAGTGCATCCGCTGCGACGACCTCGTGCAGCAATCCGATCCTCTGCGCCTGCGCCGCATCGAAGACTTCCGCGGTGGCGAACCAGCGTCGCGCCTGGCGCACGCCGATCGCGGCGATCACGTAGGGCGAGATCACCGCCGGCAGCAGCCCGAGCCGGCTTTCGGTCAGGCCGAACTTCGCGCCCTCGGCGCCGATGGCGATGTCGCAGCAGGCCACCAGGCCGACGCCGCCACCGAAAGCGGCGCCGTGGACGCGGGCGATGGTGGGCTTGGGCAGCTCGTCCAGGACCCGCATCAGGCGGGCGAGGGCGAGGGCGTCTTCGCGGTTCTCCTGTTCGCCGGCCGCGGCCATGCCGCGCATCCAGTTGAGGTCGGCGCCGGCGGAGAACGAGGCGCCGGCGCCCTCAAGGACGACCACGCGCACGCTGTCGTCGCGCGCCAGTTGTTCCAGGGCATCGGTCAGGCCTGCGATCAGGGCGGCATCAAAGGCATTGTGCAGCTCGGGACGGTGCAGGCGGATGCGCGCCAGCGGGCCTTGGCGATGGGTCAGCAGGGCGTCGGTCACTCACGCGTGCTCCGGGGACGTGGACGGCCATCATAAGTGGCGCCGGGGCCGCGCATGGCAGCGCAGGATCTAAATGCGATTCATTCTCGTTGCCTGTAGAATGCGCTGATTCTCCTCCCGGGTAACGCCCATGCGCGTGTTCCGCCTGTTTTCGCTGCTGATCCTGCTCGCCACGGCCGGCAGCGCCTTCGCCACCCCGCAGGTGCAGACCCTGTGGCGATTGCTGGATTACATCGCCGTCGACTATCCGGGCGCTGTCAGCGACGGCGCGGTGATCAGCGACGTCGAGTACGGCGAGATGACCGAATTCTCGGCGACCGTTCGCGAGGGGCTCGCGGGCCTGCCCGAGCATCCATCCAGGCAGGCGCTCGAAGCGCAGGCCGGCAGCCTGCAGGACGCGATCGCGAACAAGGCGGCGCCGGCCGAAGTCGAGCGGCAGGCGCGGGCGCTGGCCGAGGCCCTGTTGAGCGCGTATCCGGTGCCGCGTGCGCCCGGCAGCGTGCCCGACCTGGCACGTGCCGCGGCGCTGTACCAGGCCAACTGCGCGAGTTGCCATGGCGCGACTGGCGCCGGCGACGGCCCCGCCGGTGCCGGCCTGGATCCGCCGCCGATCGACTTCACCGATGCGACGCGCGCGCGCCAGCGCAGCGTGTTCGCGCTGCAGCAGGTGATCGACCAGGGGCTGGAAGGCACCTCGATGGTCAGCTATGCGCATCTGCCGGAAGACCAGCGCTGGGCATTGGCGTTCTACGTCGGCCAGCTCGCATTCCCGGCCGAAGCCGCGGCGCGGGGCGAGGCGCTTTTGCGCGAACACCCCGAAGCGCGGGCGGTGGTGCCGGACCTCGCGGCGCTGGTGCATGCACTGCCTGCGGGCCTGGCCGGACTACCGCAGGACGCGGCGGACGACGTCACCGCCTACCTGCGCCGCGAGCCGAAGGCCGCCCTGGCCCTGGTCGAGGCAGAGCAGAAGGACGGGGCGCTGGTGCTGGCGCGCACGCGCCTGAGGGAAGGCGTCGAAGCCTA
Organism: Luteimonas mephitis DSM 12574; assembly: GCF_000422305.1. Taxonomy (GTDB): domain Bacteria; phylum Pseudomonadota; class Gammaproteobacteria; order Xanthomonadales; family Xanthomonadaceae; genus Luteimonas; species Luteimonas mephitis. Next base: position 127,816 of record NZ_AULN01000017.1, read on the forward strand.
CGCGGCCGGCGACGTCGCCGACGCCCGCGCCAAGGTGCTGTCGGCCTATCTCGATGGCGTGGAACCGATCGAACCGCTGCTTGGCACCCGCAACGCGGACCTGCTGCGTGAGCTGGAAACCGCGATGGCAAGCGTTCGCGCGAGTATCAGCCAAGGCGCGGGCGCGACCGAGGTGCGGGCCAGCGCCGACGCGGCCGAGGCCCTGCTGGACCGCGCCGAGGCCACGCTTGAGGACAACGACAGCGCAGGCGCCACCACGGCCTTCGTCGGCGCGCTCACCATCCTGCTGCGCGAGGGCCTCGAGGCCCTGCTGATCGTCATCGCCATGGTGGCGTTCCTGCGCAAGGCAGGGCGCGTGGAGGCCATGCGTTACGTGCACGCCGGATGGGTCGGTGCGCTGGTCGCCGGCGGCGCCACCTGGTTGGCCGCCACCTACCTGGTGGACATCAGCGGTGCCAGTCGCGAGCTCACCGAAGGCTTTGCCGCGCTGTTCGCGGCGGTGGTGCTGGTCTCGATCGGGATCTGGATGCACGGCAAGAGCAATGCCGACGCCTGGCAGCGCTACATCCGGGAAAAGCTGTCGCATGCGCTCTCGCGCGGTTCGGCCTGGTTCCTGTTCCTGCTGGCCTTCGTCGTGGTGTATCGCGAAGCGTTCGAGACGGTGCTGTTCTATGCCGCGCTGTGGAGCCAAGGGCACCATGGCGCCATCATGGCCGGCGCGACGGCCGCGGTGGTCGCGCTCGCGGTGATCGCCTGGCTGATGCTGCGCTACAGCCGCAAGCTGCCGTTCGGGAAGTTCTTCGCGGCGAGCGCGGCGCTGGTCGCGGTGCTTGCGGTGGTGCTGGCGGGCAAGGGCGTCGCGGCGCTGCAGGAGGCCGGCTGGCTGCCGATGTCGATGTTCGACGGGCCGCGGCTGGACCTCCTCGGGATCCATCCGACCGTCCAGGGCGTCACCGCCCAGGTCGTGGTGCTGCTGGCGCTGCTGCTCGGGTTCGCCTGGAACGTCCGCAGCGCGCGAGCGGCCGCCGCCACGCGCTGAGGAGCCAGCCGGCGGCAATGGTGGCTCGCGCGGTCGTGTCCGCGCAGTGCGGTCAGCACGAATGAAGAAGGCGCCCTCGGGCGCCTTCGTTCTGCCTGCGGCCGGGCTGTTCCGGCGCGAGCCTCCTTTCCTTGCTCAGTGCTTCATGCCGCGCTTCGGGGGGCGTCGCATGTCGTTGGTCGGCATCACTTCCACCGCCAGGCTGAAGGTGCGCTCCTCGCCCGGGTGCATCGCGCCGACGCCGACCACCTGGTGGGCGATCTCGTTGCCTTCGTCATCGCGGATGGTCAGCACCACCGAGTACTCCCAGGCACCACCCTCGGAAGGATGGCGGATCTTGCCTTCGACGTTGAGCGGGGTGATGGTCGTCGAGGCCCGCGCGTTCGGGGAATCGAAGCGCAGGTAATGCCGGCACGACGGACAGATGCTCGAGCTTTCGAGGATCGTCGTCTTGCAGTGCGGGCAGGTGCGCGTGGCACCTGCCGTGCCCGGACGGGCGTTGCTCACGAGGCGAGGTCGCGTTCCGGCTTGCCGTCGGCCTTGCCGCCGTTCGACTTCGGTGCATCCTTGTCACCCCAGCCGCATTCGACGTGGCCGCGGATGCGCGAGCCGGCGGCGACGGTGAGCGAACCGGCCTTGATGTCGCCGGTGAGCGCGCCCGAATCGAGCAGCTCGACCCGCGAGGCGGATTCGATGTTGCCTTCCAGTTCGCCGGCCACGATGACCTTCTTGGCACGCACGCCGCCGCTGAGCTTGGCGCCCTTCTCGATGGTCAGGTCGCCCTGGACGTTGACGTCGCCCTTGAACTTGCCGGCGATGCGGACGTGGCCGGCGCCTTCGATCTTGCCTTCGATGGTCAGGTCGGCGGCGATCAGGGATTCCTTCGCCTCGGGCTGCGCGACGGCGCGCGGCGGCGCGGACTGGGTCGGATTGAAGTCGGCCACGGCGGGCGTCTCGCGGATCGGGGTCGGGGCCGCCTGCGGGCTGGGTGCGGCGTCGCTGGCGAACGACGGCACGTCTTTCTTGGCGGGGCTTTGCTGGTTGAAGATGGCCATGGAGCAACTTCCTCGGACAGGGCTGGAACGGCTTGGGGGAACCCCGAGACTAGCATGCAGCCGCCTTCACATGGCTGTGACGCGGCTCACCAAATCCATCTTCCGACAAGGGCTTGCAGCGCCAATGGGAGGTCTTGCGCGAACAACGCGACCGCCAGGCGTCGCCCCGCGGATTACATCCGGAAGACCCCGAACCTGGCCGGCTCGACCGGCGCGTTGAGCGACGCCGAGATCCCCAGCCCCAGCACCCGGCGGGTGTCGGCGGGGTCGATGATGCCGTCATCCCACAGCCGCGCGCTGGCGTACCAGGGGCTGCCCTGCGACTCGTACTGCTCCAGGATCGGCGCCTTGAAGGCGGCCTCGTCCTCCGCCGGCCAACTGCCGCCGCGCGCCTCGATGCCGTCGCGCCGCACCGTGGCCAGCACCCCGGCCGCCTGCTCGCCGCCCATCACGCTGATCCGCGCGTTGGGCCACATCCACAGGAAGCGGGCGCCGTAGGCGCGGCCGCACATCGCGTAGTTGCCGGCGCCGAAGCTGCCGCCGATCACCACGGTGAACTTCGGCACGCTCGAACAGGCCACCGCGGTGACCATCTTCGCCCCGTCCTTGGCGATGCCCGCGTTCTCGTACTTGCGCCCGACCATGAAGCCGGTGATGTTCTGCAGGAACACCAGCGGGATGCCGCGCTGGTTGCACAGCTCGATGAAGTGCGCGCCCTTGAGCGCGCTCTCGGAAAACAGGATGCCGTTGTTGGCGACGATGCCGACCGGGTAGCCGTGCAGGTGGGCGAAGCCGGTGACCAGGGTCTTGCCGTAGCGCGCCTTGAACTCGTCGAACTCGCTGCCGTCGACGATGCGCGCGATCACCTCGCGGATGTCGAACGGCCGGCGCGTGTCCTTCGGCACGATGCCGTAGAGCTCGCTTGCCGGGTACAGCGGCTCGCACGAGTCGCGCGTGGCCAGCGGCACCACCTTGCGGCGGTTGAGGTTACCGACGAGGCTGCGCGCGATCTGCAGCGCATGACGATCGTCCTCGGCGAAGTGGTCGGCCACGCCGGATACGGAGGTGTGCACGTCGGCGCCGCCGAGCGCCTCGGCGTCGACGACCTCGCCGGTCGCGGCCTTCACCAGCGGCGGGCCGCCGAGGAAGATCGTGCCCTGTCCCTTGACGATGATGCTTTCGTCGCTCATCGCCGGCACGTAGGCGCCGCCGGCGGTGCAGCTGCCCATCACCACGGCCAGTTGGGGGATGTTCTGCGCGCTCATCCGCGCCTGGTTGTAGAAGATCCGGCCGAAGTGCTCCTTGTCCGGGAACACCTCGTCCTGCAGCGGCAGGAAGGCGCCACCGGAGTCGACCAGGTACACGCACGGCAGGTGGTTCTCTCGCGCGATCTCCTGCGCGCGCAGGTGCTTCTTCACCGTCATCGGGAAGTAGGTGCCGCCCTTGACCGTGGCGTCGTTGGCGACCACCACGACCTCATGGCCCATCACCCGGCCGATGCCGCAGACCATGCCGGCGGCGGGCGCGGCGCCGTCGTACATGTCCTCGGCGGCGAGCGGCGCGATTTCGAGGAACGGCGAGCCGGGGTCGAGCAGGGCGGTGATGCGGTCGCGCACCGGCAGCTTGCCGCGCGCGACGTGCTTCTCATGGGCCTTGGCGCCACCACCTGCGGCCGCGCGCGCCAGGCGCCGGTCGAGTTCGCGCGACAATTCGTCGTGGTAGGCGACGTTCTCGGTGAACGACTGCGCGCGTATATCCAGGGCGGAGCGGAGGACGGGCATGGCGGACCGGTGCAGGACGGGGAAGGCAAAGGATAACCGCAGCCTCCACGCGCCGGCGTCCCGGGGGCCCCGGAAACACGAAGACCCGCCGAAGCGGGTCCCGTGTGGACTACCTTGAAGCGTGGATCAGTTCTTGGCTTCGTCGGCAGCGGCCTTGGCCTTGTCGGCGACATCCTGCGCGGCGCTCTTGGTGGCGTCGGCGGCATCGGAGACAGCCTGGCTGGTGGCGTCGGCAGCATCGCTGGCGGCAGCCTGCGTTGCATCGGCGGCATTGCTGGCGGCAGCCTGCGTCGCGTCGGCGGCTTCCGAAGCGGCCTCGCCGGTGGCGGCGGCAGCGGCGTCGGCGCCTTCGGCGATCGCGTCACCGGCGTCGGACGCGGCGGCAGCGGCGGAGTCGCCGGCCTGTTCCATCGCTGCCTGTGCTTCGGCGGCCTGTTCCTGCGCGGTAGGGGTTTCGTTCTTGCAGGCGGACAGCGCCAGCACGCTGGCGGCCAGCAGGACAACAATACGGGTGTTCATGGGTGTGATGCTCCTAAAAGGTGTCTGTTTCCAGAATCGGAAGCGCGCCTTTGCGACGACGCTCCCCCCCCTGACGAAAAAAGTCGCTGGCGAACCAGCGACTTTTCCCTTGTTGCAACGTAGCGTGGAACCCGATTACTGCTTGGCTTCTTCCGCGGCGTCCTTGGCCTGTTCCGCGGCATCGGCAGCGGCGTCGGCGGAGTCGGCAGCAGCGTCGGCAGCGGCATCGGTCGTCGAAGCAGCAGCGTCGGCAGCGGAATCGCTGGCGGCAGCGGCGGCATCGGCGGCGGTGTCGGCGGCGTCCTGCGCAACGTCGGCGGTCGCGTCACCGGCAGCGGTGGCTTCGTCGGCGGCGGTCTGCGCGGCGGCAGCAGCGTCGGCTGCGTCGGCGGCCGAGTCTTCGGCCTGCTTCTGGTTGCTGCAGGCGGCCAGGGCAAAACCCAGGGCCAGTGCGAGCAGCGCCTTGTTGATCGTCATGTCAATCTTCCTCGTCGTTTATATGGTTGGCAACGCGCGGCAGCGCGCCCACTAACATGATGACAAGCCCGTTTCGGCTGTCAAGCGTTTGCTTGCTTTTTTTTGTAAATAAGCCATTAAAACCTTCACGCCATCTCGACGGCAATTGCAGTTGCCTCGCCGCCGCCGATGCACAGCGAGGCGACGCCACGCTTGCCGCCACGGGCCTTGAGCGCGTTCAACAGCGTCACCACCAGGCGGGCTCCGCTGGCACCGATCGGGTGGCCAAGCGCACACGCGCCGCCGTGGACATTCAGCTTGTCGTGGGGAATGCCGAGGTCCTTCATCGGCGCCATGGCGACGCATGCGAACGCCTCGTTGACTTCGAACAGGTCGACGTCGCCGACCGCCCAGCCCGCCTTGTCGAGCACGTTTGAAATCGCTTTCACCGGCGCGGTGGTGAACCACTCCGGGGCCTGCGAGTGGGTGGCGTGGGCCACGATCCGCGCCAGCGGCTTGAGCCCGCGGCGGGCGGCTTCGTCCGCGGACATCAGCACGGTCGCGGCGGCGCCGTCGGAGATCGACGACGATGAGGCAGCCGTGAGCACGCCGTCCTTGCCGAACGACGGGCGCAGGGTCGGGATCTTGGCAGTGTCGATCCGGCCGGGCTGCTCGTCGGTGTCGACGACCACGTCGCCCTTGCGGGTCTTGACCGTCACCGGGACGATCTCGTCCTTGAAGCCCCCGTCGGCGATCGCCTGCTTGGCGCGATTGGCGCTTTCGGCCGAATAGGCGTCGACGTCCTCGCGGCCGAAGCCGTACTTGGCGCAGGCCGCGTCGCCGAACACGCCCATGGCCTTGCCATCGTAGGGGTTGGTCAGGCCGTCCCAGGCCATGTGGTCGAGCATCTCGGTGCTGCCGTACTTGATGCCGGTGCGCGAACCGTTGAGCAGGTGCGGCGCATTGGTCATCGACTCCATGCCGCCGGCGACCACGACGCTGGCCGAGCCGGCCTTGATCAGGTCATGGCCGAACATGATCGCCTTCATGCCCGAACCGCAGACCTTGTTGATGGTGGTGCAACCGGCGCCGTCCGGAATGCCGGCGGCGCGCGAGGCCTGTCGCGCCGGCGCCTGGCCGAGGCCGGCAGGCAGCACGCAGCCCATGATCACCTCGTCGACCTGGTCGGCGGCGAGGGCGGCATGAGCGAGCGCGCCCTCGATGGCGACGGCGCCGAGGGTCGGGGTGGGGACGCCGGTGAACTGGCCGAGGAAGGAACCGATGGCGGTGCGCTTGGCACCGACGATGACGATGTCGGACATGGGACTCTCCGGATGGCGGGCCGGCAGTGGGGGCCGGGGACCGCCCGATTATGGCGCTTTACGGCGCTCGATGCTGCAGCGCCGCAAACGGGCAGCCCGGAGACCCGGGGGGGCAGCGATGGCCGCGATTTCCGCTGATTCTGGCGTTCGTTCCTTCAGCAGCGGCGGAAGCCGCGAACTGTGCGGCATCGAGGAGGCATCGCGGCTTGCGCCGCTCCTGCCGGTGCAAGGACGGCGCGTTTCCTCAGCTGTTGCCTTCGAACAGCTCGCGCCCGATCAGCATGCGGCGGATTTCGTTGGTGCCGGCGCCGATCGCGTAGAGCTTCGCGTCGCGGAGGATCCGCCCGGTCGGGTATTCGTTGATGTAGCCGTTGCCGCCCAGCGCCTGGATGCCTTCCAGCGCGACCTGCACGGCCGCTTCGGAAGCGTGCAGCAGGCAGCTTGCCGCGTCGATGCGCGACTTGTGCCCTGCGTCGTAGTCGCGCGCGACCTGGTAGGCGAACGCGCGCGACGACTGCAGCGCGGTGTACATGTCGGCGATCTTGCCCTGCATCAGGCCGAACGTGCCGATCGCGCGGTCGAACTGCCTGCGCTCGCGCACGTAGGGCAGGGTTGCGTCGAGCGCGGCCTGCATCAGGCCCAGCGGGCCGCCACTGAGCACCAGGCGCTCGGTGTTGAGGCCGGACATCAGCACGCGCACGCCCTGGTGCACTTCGCCCAGCACGTTCCCGACGGGGATCGCGCAGTCCTCGAACACCAGTTCGCAGGTGTTGGAGCCGCGCATGCCGAGCTTGTCGAGCTTCTGCGCGGTGGAAAACCCCGGCATGCCCTTTTCGACTATGAAGGCGGTCATGCAGCGGCTGCCCGCGTCCTTGCCGGCGGTGCGCATGTAGACGACCAGCACGTCGGCCTCGGGGCCGTTGGTGATCCACATCTTGTTGCCGTTGGCGATCCACGCGTCGCCACGCAGTTCCGCGCGGCAGCTCATCGAGCCGACCACGTCGGAACCGGCGCCCGGCTCGCTCATCGCCAGCGCGCCCTTCCACTCCCCGCTGCACAGCTTCGGCAGGTACTTCGCGCGCTGGGCGGCGTTGCCGTTGGCGTACAGGTTGTTGACGCACAGGTTGGAATGCGCGCCGTAGCTCAGCCCCACCGAGCCCGACGCGCGCGAGATTTCCTCCATCGCCACCAGGTGGGCGAGGTAGCCCATTTCGCTGCCGCCGAATTCGCCCGGTACCGTCATTCCCAGCAGGCCCAGTTCGCCAAGCGCCGGCCACAGGTCCTGCGGGAAGGCGTTGTCGTGGTCGATGGCTTCGGCGCGCGGCGCGATCTGCGCCTCCGCGAAGCGGCGCACGGCGTCGCGCAGCGCGTCGATGTCTTCACCCAGCGGGAAAGGGCGCATGCATGCTCCTGTCTTGTTCCTGGCTTTTCTCGATCCTGCAAAAGACAACGGGGCACGCAGCCCCGTCATCCATTACCGCACTGCCGCGCAGTTTACGCGCCGCCGCGGATGCGGCCCTGGAAGCGCGGGGTAGTCCGGCCCAGCGGCAGCTTGAGCTTGCCCATCACCGCGATCCGCTCCTCGGCCATGCGGTCGGCGGCCTTGTAGGTCGGGATGCCGTCGCGATCGGAGATCTCGTAGATGCGCGCGAGGTTGTGGTAGATCGTGCGCATCATCCGCATCGCGCGCTCGCGGTTGTAGCCGGTGATCTCCAGCGCCACGTTCATCACGCCGCCGGCGTTGACCGCGTAGTCGGGCGCGTAGAGGATGCCGCGCTTCTCCAGCTCGTCGCCGATCGCATTGGTGGTCAGCTGGTTGTTGGCCGGGCCGCAGATGATCTTGAACTTGAACCGCGGCAGGGTCTGCTCGTTGAGCGTGCCGCCCAGCGCGCACGGCGAGTACACGTCGGCGTTGACGTCGTAGATCTCGTCGGTGCCGACGGCTTCGGCGCCGTATTCGCTGACGGCCTTGTCGACCAGGGTCTTGTTGATGTCGGTGACGAAGATCTTGGCGCCGCGTTCCTTGAGCAGCTTCACGTACTCCATGCCGACGTGGCCCAGGCCCTGCACGGCGTAGCTGTACTTGCCCAGTTCCTCGTCGCCGAACTTCTTGTTGAGCGTGGCCATCAGGCCCTGCAGGGCGCCGTAGGCGGTGAACGGCGACGGGTCGCCCGAGCCGCCGTGGACCTGGTGCACGCCGGTGACGTACTCGGTCTCGCGGTAGACCAGCTCCATGTCGTTGACGTCGATGCCGACGTCCTCGGCGGTGATGTAGCGGCCGCCCAGCGACTGCACGAACTGGCCGAACGCGCGGAACAGCGCCTCGGACTTGTCGGTCGAGGGGTCGCCGATGATCACGGCCTTGCCGCCGCCGATGTCCAGTCCGGCGACCGCGTTCTTGTAGGTCATGCCGCGCGACAGGCGGAGCACGTCGTTGAGCGCTTCGGCCTCGGACTTGTACGGCCACATGCGGGTGCCGCCCAGCGCCGGGCCGAGCACGGTGTTGTGGATCGCGATGATGGCCTTCAGGCCCGCGTCCTTGTTGTGGCAGAAGACGACCTGCTCATGGCCGAAAGTGTCCAGTTGTTCGAAGATCATCGACAAACTCCGTTGCATGGCGCCGATCCGCTCGCGCGGGACGCCGGCAATGTGTGGGTAGATTGGGTGGGCGCGGGCGGGCAGCGGCCGGATTGGCCGGAGCCGTCTTGGCGGCGCCGCATTTTACGCGTCCGGCGCGACAAAAGCCCGTCCGAGCCGGTATGGCGCCAGGAAACGCTGTTTGCCGTGAATCTGAATGCGGCTGCAAAAGTTCTGCAGGAGCGGGTTCAGCCGCGAGGATTTCGCTCCCTTCCCTGCCAGGGCGGGGGGGCGGGGAGGGGTGCCTTCAGCAGCACCGCGAACCGTGGGCACCCCTTCCCAATCTCCCTCTGCGTTCCAGGGGGAGAGGCCAAAGCCGAAGCTCGCGAACATGGGCCGCGCCTGCAAGGGCCTGCACGACGTCGCGGTACCGGCGGCAGGCTACAGCTGCGACTCGATCGGCAGCCAGCCGATCACCCGTGCCGTCGCGCGCTGCAGGAAGTTCGTCTGCGGTTCCTTGTGCAGCACCAGCGGCGGTTCGAGGCTCCGGTCGAGCCAGCACAGCGCGCCGTCCTTGTCGCGGCAGACCTGGTAGCTCAGCGCCGGGCCGGACAGGTGCCGGTACTCCTCGCGCAGCGCCGCGGCGATGTCGCGGTCCTTGAACAGCACGCCCATCTCGGTGTTGAGGTAGGCCGAGCGCGGATCGAGGTTGAACGACCCGATGAAGCCGTGCTCGCCGTCGATCACGAAGGCCTTGGTATGCAGGCTGGCGCCGCTGCTGCCGAACATGCCGTGGGTCTCGCTGCTGCCCTGCGCGCGCAGCTCGTAAAGCGCAACGCCGCCGTCAAGCAGTTGCCCGCGATAGGCCGAGTACCCGGCGTGCACCGCGGGCACGTCGTTGGCGGCCAGCGAGTTGGTGATGACGCCCACCTTCACGTGCCTGCGCCGGACGAGGTCCACCAGCTGCGCGGTGAAGCCGTCGCCGGGAACGAAGTACGGCGAGATCAGCAGTGCCTCGCGCCTGGCGTCGAAGACCTGCGCGGCCAGCTTGTTGACCAGCCAGCCGCTGCGGTCGTCCTGCTTCCATTTCAGCGGCGGATCGGAGGCCACCTCGATGTGGTCGCTCCAGTGCGGCGCGAGCTCGCCGCGGAAATAGCCGTTCACCGTCGACGAGGCGTTCATGCGCTGCAGGTAGGCCTTGGCCGAATCGCTTTTCGCCTCGGCCTGCACCCGCGCCACGGCCGCGTCGAGCTGCCGCCGCGAGCGATTGTTCAGCGCCGAGATCGGCACCGCCGCCTCGCTGTTCCAGAATCCGTCGAAGATCTTGCTGGCCTGCGCCACCTTCGGCCCGAACAGCACCACGTCCAGGTCACGGAAGTTGGTCGCGGTGGACGCGTCGAAATACTCCTGGCCGATGTTGCGCCCGCCGAGCACCGCGGCCCGGCCGTCGGCGATCCAGGCCTTGTTGTGCATCCGGTGGTTGACGCTGAAGAAGCGCTGCACCAGCTCCAGCACGCGCATCGCGCCGTCGCGGTTGCGGAACGGGTTGTAGACGCGGATCTCGATGTTGGGATGGGCGTCGAATGACAGCAGGCCGGTGTCGTCGCCCTTGGTGTTCATGTCGTCGAGCAGGATGCGCACGCGCACGCCGCGCTCGGCGGCCTGCCAGGCTTCGCGGGCGAGCAGGCGGCCGGTGGGATCGTTGTGCCAGATGTAGTACTGCAGGTCGAGGCTGCGCCCGGCCTTGCGCGCCGACAGCGCACGCGCGGCGAAGGCGTCGAGCCCGTCGGGCAGCAGGATGATCCCGGTCTTGCCGCCGTGCTTCGCCACGAGCGGCACGATCTCGCGGTCCAGCGCGGTCTGCGCCGGTTGCAGCGGCAGCGTCTCGCTGTGCGCGCCAACCGCGCGCGGGGTCAGGTAGTCGGCCAGCAGCCAGCCGCTGAGCAGCATCAGCACCAGCGCGAACAGCCCCCAGGCGAAGATGCGTTGGATTCGTGACATCGAGCCGGATCCTTGGTGTGTTCCCGCGCATTGTAGGAGCGCCCCGCGGGCGCGATGGCTTTACCGGGCAGGCCCATCGCGCCCATGGGGCGCTCCTACGACTGTTCCGGAGTATCGGGGGGCCATTGCCACCGGGCAAGCCGCTTTGCCGCGCCGGTCGCGGTTCCCGCGACCTGGGGCGTGCATGCTCGCTGCATCGCTTTGGTGTCCGCGCCGGCGCGGTGCCGGCGTTCCCGCTGTCGGAGGAAATCAAATGGCCACGACGAAGACCAAGCCGGCACGGCCCGGCGCGAAGCAGCCGGAGTCGCTGCAGGGCAGGCGCCTGCTTGATGCCCGCCCCGACACCGCGGATTTCCGCGACCGCATGTTCGAACCCACCCTGGTCGACGTGCCCACCCACGTGCCGCTGTCGCGCTTCACCGCGCTCAAGGTGCCGGTGCTCGACCAGGGCGACGAGGGCGCCTGCACCGCATTCGGCCTGGCCTCGGTCGCCCACACCCTGCTGCGCACGCGCGGCTCGGGCGCCGACACCACCCGCGTCAGCACGCGCATGTTCTACGACATGGCGCGCCGCTACGACGAATGGCGCGGCGAGAGTTATTCCGGCTCCAGCTGCCGCGGCGCGATGAAGGGCTGGCACAAGCACGGCGTGTGTTCCGAAGCCGTCTGGCCGTACCGGCCGGGCAACGCGCTGGAGCCGTACACCGACGAGCGGGCGAAGGACGCCCTGCGCAACCCGCTCGGCGCGTACTTCCGCGTCAACCACAAGGATCTCGTCGCGATGCACGCGGCGTTCGCCGAAGTTGGCGTGCTGTATGCGTCGAGCGCGGTGCACGAAGGCTGGATCGCGCCGCCGTCGAGCGGAAGGATCGCGTGGGAACAGCAGCCGGCGATCGGCTACCACGCCTTCGCCATCGTCGCCTACGACGGCGAGGGATTCTGGTTCCAGAACTCCTGGGGCGCGAAGTGGGGCCGCCGCGGCATCGGCTGGATCAGCTACGACGAGTGGCTCGAGCGCGGCAGCGACGTCTGGGTCGCGCGGCTTGCGGTACCGGTGCAGCTGCTGCGCGCGCAGTCCGCCGCGGTGAGCAATTCGTCGATCGGCCGGCAGTCGGTCGGCTACTCGCAGGCCGACCTGCGCCCGCACGTGATCAGCCTGGGCAACGACGGCCGCCTGCGCGACAGCGGTCGCTTCGGCACCACCGCCGACGACGTGCGCAACATCATCCGCAAGGACATGCGCGAGGCCACGAAGGGCTGGAAGAAGAAGCGCATCCTGCTCTACGCCCACGGCGGCCTGGTGCCGGAGGACAGCGCGATCCAGCGCGTCGCCGACTACCGCGAAACCATGCTCGCGCAGGAAATCTATCCGCTGTGCTTCATCTGGAAGACCGACTTCTGGACCACCCTGGGCAACATCCTCAAGGACGCGGCGCGCCCGCGCAGCGAGGGCCTGATCGAGAAAGCCAAGGACCTGCTGCTCGACCGCCTCGACGACACCCTCGAACCGCTCGCCCGCGCCATCGGCGGCAAGGCGCTGTGGGACGAGATGAAGGAGAACGCGCTGCTCGCCACCACCGCGGTCGCGCGCGACTTCGACGGCAGGCTGGTCGAGTGCGGCGGCGCGGCGCAGGTCGCGCGGCTGCTCAACGAGTGGGTGGGGCAGGATCCTTCGGTGGAACTGCACGTGGCCGGCCACAGCGCCGGTTCGATCCTGATGGCGCCGCTGGTGCAGCTGCTCACCTCCAGCGGACAGATCGTCGGCGGCCCCGCCAACGGCATGCTCGGCATGGGCGCGCAGCTGGCCAGCGTCAACCTGTGGGCGCCGGCGATCAGCATGGAGATGTTCCTGATGAGCTACGTGCCGGCGATCGAAGCGGGCAAGGTCGACCGCAGCTGCCTGTTCACCCTCACCGACAAGGCCGAGCAGGACGACAGCTGCGCCGGCATCTACCACAAGTCGCTGCTGTACATGGTCGCGCACGCGTTCGAGAAGCAGGCGCGCAGCTGGATCGACCGGCGCCTGTCGCAGGGCACGCCCATCGCCGGCATGGCCCGCTTCATCGCCGCAAAGACCGCGGCCGACCAGGCCTTTGGCTACGAGCGCGTGCACAAGCTGCTCAGGGCCGGACGCCTGGACTGGGTGCAGTCGCCCGCCGCCGGCGAGCCGGCCGGTTCGCCCAACGGCGCCGACGCCACCACCCACGGCGGCTTCGACGACGACCGCGCCACCCTGGACGCCACCGTCGCCCGCATCCTCGGCAAGGGCAGCAGCATCCCGGTGCGATTCGAGATCCACCGCTCCGAAGCCGGCCTGCGCGACCGCCGCAACGCCCTGCGCCGCGCGCTGGAAGCCTGAAGCCGGGGACCTTTGCACGAGCGGCTTCAGCCGCGAGCTTTGCCTTGGCCCCTCCCCCTGCGATGGCAAGGGAGCTGGGAGGGGGTGCCCACGGCTCACGGTGCTGCTGAAGACACGCCTCCCCAACCCTCCCCTGCCTTCGCAGGGGAGGGGGCAAAAGCTCGCGGCTGAAGCCGCTCCTACACGGACGACACGCCACCAGCGCCGCCAGGAGGTGCGCACGGCCCCACGGTACAATCGCGCCATCCGTTTCTCTCGTTGGAGCGCGCCATGAGCACGCCAGCCGCCACCGCCGTCGAAGGCACCCATCTGTCCGCCCGGCCCGACGCCACGCCGCTGCGCTTCGTCACCGCCGCCAGCCTGTTCGACGGCCACGACGCCGCGATCAACATCATGCGGCGCCTGATCCAGTCCCAGGGCGCCGAGGTCATCCACCTCGGCCACAACCGCTCGGTCGAGGACGTGGTCCGTGCCGCCCTGCAGGAAGACGCCGACGCCATCGCCCTGTCCAGCTACCAGGGCGGCCACGTCGAGTACATGAAGTACATGGTCGACATGCTCCGCGAGCGCGGCGCCGCCCACATCCGCGTGGTCGGCGGCGGCGGCGGCACCATCACCCCCGAGGAGATCCGCGAGCTCGAGGCCTACGGCGTCGAGCGCATCTACCACCCCAACGACGGCATGAAGCTGGGCCTGGTGGAGATGATCGAGGACGTGATCGCGCGCGTGGGCAAGGCCCGCGACGCCCGCGCCGGCGAGGCCCGCGAGCCTGCCACCACCCGCCCGGCGCTGGAGGACGAGATCGCCATCGGCCGCGTGCTCTCGGCGATCGAGGACGGGGCGTACTCCGAGTCCGAGCTGGCGCTGCTGCGCAAGCAGTGGGCCGCGGGCGCGGCCGGCCATGACGGCCCGACGCCGGTGATCGGCATCACCGGCACCGGCGGCGCCGGCAAGAGCTCGGTGACCGACGAACTGCTCAACCGCTTCCTCGCCAGCTTCCCGCAGATGCGCATGGCGGTGATCTCGGTCGACCCCACGCGCCGCCGCACCGGCGGCGCGCTGCTGGGCGACCGCATCCGCATGAACTCGCTGCGGTCCCACCGCGTCTACATGCGCTCGATGGCCACCCGCCGCCAGAACGTGGCGACCAACGCCGTGCTCAAGGACTGCATCGCCTTCCTCAAGGGCCTGGGCTACGACCTGGTGATCGTGGAGACCGCCGGCATCGGCCAGTCGGACTCGGAGATCGTCGACCTGGTCGACTTCCCGATGTACGTCATGACCAGCGACTACGGCGCGGCCAGCCAGCTCGAGAAGATCGACATGATCGACTTCGCCGAGCTGATCGTGCTCAACAAGTACGACCGTCGCGGCGCCGAGGACGCGCTGCGCGACGTGCGCAAGCAGTGGAAGCGCAACCGCGTCGCCTTCAAGACCGCCGACGAAGACGTCCCCGTCTACCCGACGATCGCCAGCCAGTTCAACGATCCTGGCATCAGCTGGATGTTCGTCAACCTGTGCCGCCTGCTGCGCGAGAAGCTGCACCTCGGTCCGGACGCCCCCGACAACGCCCCCGTAGGAGCGGCTTCAGCCGCGAGCTCTTCGGCAGGCACCCACCAGGATCAAAAGCTCGCGGCTGAAGCCGCTCCTACACGAGCTGGGGGCATCAACTGGATGCCCATGCTCGACACCACCCTCAAGGAGCCCCGCGCCACCGTCCTCATCCCCGGCGCCCGCGTCCGCTACCTCGCCGAAATCGCCGAACAGGGCAGGGCGATCAACGCCTCCATCGAAAGGCAGGCCGAAGCCGCCGACCGCGCCCAGGCCTGCTGGCAGGCCCTGCAGGAACTCGAAGACCCCAGGCTGCCAAGACAGCTTGACCTCTACCACGCAAATCTCCTTCTCCCTCCGGGAGAAGGTGCCCGAAGGGCGGATGAGGGAAAGAACGACCAAGTCGCGACGAACGATCCGCACGACGGAACGAACGTTCCCTCATCCGTCGCTTCGCGCCATTCCCGATCAGAAGCACTTCGAGGGCAGGCTCTTCTCCCGGAGGGAGAAGGAAAAGCCCCCGACCGCTCGCTGCTCACCCTCCGCCAGCGCTACAACGACGCGCTCCAGTCCCTCGCCTCCGAGTCGCTGAAGCTTCTCCGCGACTGGCCCCAGCGCCTCAAGTCGATCACCGACGACACCACCGCCTACGAAGTCCGCGGCAAGCAGATCAAGGTCGAGAACTACCGCGAATCGCTCAGCCACCAGAAAGTCCCCAAGATCGCCGCGCCCACGTACAAGTCGTGGGGCGAACTGCTCACCTTCCTCGGCAAGGAAAACCTGCCCGGCAGCTATCCCTACACCGGCGGCGTCTACCCCTACCGCCGCACCGGCGAAGACCCGATCCGCATGTTCGCCGGCGAGGGCACGCCCGAGCGCACCAACCGCCGCTTCCATTACCTGTCCGTCGGCCAGCCCGCCGCGCGCCTGTCCACCGCATTCGACTCCGTCACCCTGTACGGCGAGGACCCTGCGCCGCGCCCGGACATCTACGGCAAGATCGGCAACTCCGGCGTCAACATCCCCACGCTGGACGACATGAAGAAGCTGTACTCCGGCTTCGACCTCTGCGCCCCCACCACCAGCGTGTCGATGACCATCAACGGCCCCGCGCCGATGATCCTGGCGATGTTCATGAACACCGCCGTCGACCAGCAGGTGGAGAAATACCTGAAGGAAGACGACGCCCGCTGGGCCGCCGCGCAGAAGAAGATCGACGCCTTCTTCGAAGGCCGCCAGCGCCCGCAGTACCACGGTGACCTCCCGCCCACCAACGACGGCCTCGGCCTGGGCCTGCTCGGCATCACCGGCAACCAGCTGGTCGACGCCGACACCTACGCCCGCATCAAGGCGCAGACCCTCAAGACCGTGCGCGGCACCGTGCAGGCCGACATCCTCAAGGAAGACCAGGCCCAGAACACCTGCATCTTCAGCACCGAGTTCGCGCTGCGGATGATGGGCGACATCCAGCAGTACTTCGTCGACCACGGCGTGCGCAACTTCTATTCGGTGTCGATCTCCGGGTACCACATCGCCGAGGCCGGGGCGAACCCGATCAGCCAGCTCGCCTTCACCCTCAGCAACGGCTTCACCATCGTCGAGTACTACCTCGCGCGCGGGATGAAGATCGACGACTTCGCGCCCAACCTGTCGTTCTTCTTCTCCAACGGCATGGACCCCGAGTACACCGTCATCGGCCGCGTCGCCCGCCGCATCTGGGCCCGCGCCATGCGCGAGCGCTACGGCGCCAACGAACGCAGCCAGATGATGAAGTACCACATCCAGACCAGCGGCCGCTCCCTGCATGCGCAGGAGATCCAGTTCAACGACATCCGCACCACGCTGCAGGCCCTGTACGCCCTGTTCGACAACTGCAACAGCCTGCACACCAACGCCTACGACGAAGCCATCACCACGCCCACCGAAGAAAGCGTGCGCCGCGCCGTGGCCATCCAGATGATCATCAACAAGGAGCTGGGGCTGAACTTCAACGAGAACCCCTGGCAGGGCAGCTTCGCCGTCGAGTACCTCACCGACATCGTCGAGGAAGCCGTCTACAAGGAGTTCGAAGCCATCAGCGAGCGCGGCGGCGTGCTCGGGGCGATGGACACCATGTACCAGCGCGGGAAGATCCAGGAAGAGTCGCTCTATTACGAGCACAAGAAGCACGACGGGTCGCTGCCGCTGGTGGGGGTCAATACCTTCCTGCCGAAGGAGCACGCCGGGGAGATCGCGACCGAGATCGAGCTGATCCGGAGCACGGAAGGGGAGAAGGGGCAGCAGATCGAGAACGTGCGGGGGTGGCAGGCCTCACGGAATCCGTTGGCGCCGCGGGGGGAAACCGATCATCACCATGTCATCGAGGACGATGCCGCCGCGGCGACCGAGCCGCATGATGGGCATGGGTTGGCTTACCTGCAGAACGCGGCGCGGGAGCGGAAGAATGTGTTTGCGGCGTTGATGGAGGCGGTTAAGACGCATTCGCTGGGGCAGATCAGCCATGCGTTGTATGACGTGGGTGGGGAGTATCGGAGAAACATGTGATGCGCCGAGCAGATCGGGAATGCGTCGGAAATCCGATTGCGCTGATGTTGTCCCGATTCCTTCAAAGCCAAGAGCAAAATACGATTCTGATTCGCGGCCCGTGGGGAGTCGGCAAGACGTATGCAGTAACAGCGTTTGTCGACAGCTTCAACTTTGACCAATCCCCAAGTTTGGTAGCTCGTTCATACGTTTCTTTGTTCGGCAAGCAGACCATTTCTGCAGTTCAGCGCGAAATATTCTCGGCAGCGCAACAAGTTGGGCCTGACGATGGCATTCGAACAAGGCTTGGCTTGGCCGCACACAAGTTGATCCAGCTAGAGAAGTACGTAGCGCAATCGAAGCTTCAAAGAACGTGGAGATGGCTGGGTTCAAAGCTTGGTCAGGTTCAGGCTCCGTGGGTCGGTGAACTAGGTGCAATGATGAGCCAAGGAAATTATGGGCTTGTCGATGGATTTCTAGTCACCATTGACGATCTGGAGAGAAGATCAGCATCAGTATCTTTGAGGGATACTCTGGGGCTTGCCGACGAACTGGCTTCCCATCGAAATTGTAAGGTCATCGTCATCTGCAATGAAGACGCGTTAGACGAGCACGACCAGAGGGTTCTTGCCGAGTACAAAGAGAAGGTCTTTGATCTTGAGATTCTTTTTGCGCGAAGTCCGAAAGACATCGCAAGTATCGGCTTGCCAAATAAATGCTCGCATAGAGATGTTTCCGAAAGCATTCTTGAAAAACTTGGTATCTCAAACATCAGAGTTGCAAAGCGATACGCATTCCTGGTTGATCAAGTTTGGCCGGACCTGGAACGTGCCGATCCCAGAATATCGCAAGAAGTTCTTGGGCACATTGCGATCCTGACTTGGGCCCGCTATGACTCGACAGCAAAGATTCCTCAGGAGAGATTGGGTTATCTCGCATCTGAGTCGTCGTGGATGGCATCAGCTATGCGAGATCGGGAGGAAGAAAAGGCGGAATGGGAGATCAACTGGGAGGCGGCGGCGGAGGCGTTAGAGTTTTCGCCTGAGGCATACGATGCAGCGTTAGTTGAGTACCTGCGCACCGGAATCTGGATTCCAGGTGCTATTTCGCTAGAGCTCAAGAGTAAGGGCGAGAATCTTCAGAAGCTGGAGGCTGCCGAGTCCATGAGGGCTGCTTGGCGCCTCTACTCCGACAGTTTCAATCCGGATCACGCAGATTTCGTTGCGGCGCTTATCGGTGCAGTCGACAGGCACCTAATACAAATCTCGCCTAGAGATGTGGATAGCGCATTTCATGCGCTGGAGGATCTCGGTGTTGATTTCAGTGACCTTGCGCAAAGGTACGTTGCGGCTGCCCGAGAACAGATTGAGGCAGCGGCGCGAGAGGATTGGCCCTTTGAAGATTTTAAGTCAAACGCACTTCGCCCCTTGATTCAGGCGGCGAGGAATGTCGACAAGGTGCTTCCTACCATCGATGCTGCGCTGGAACGTATTTCGATTGATCGTTCTTGGTCAGAAGAGGACATTCTGGCCCTGGATGCATGCACTGAGGATGACCTGTTTGAGTGGATGAAGTCCGCGCCAGAGAATCTGCCTACCAAGATTCGTAGAGGTTTGTTGTTTCTTGGTTCGCAGAAATCGGATGCTCGCTATCCGAATATTGGAGAGAAAGCGAAGAAGGCATTGGAGAGAATGGCGGGAACGAGCGAGTTGAATCGAATTCGTATTGAGAACATGTTCAATATCAAGCTTGAAAGGGAGTGAGCAGAGGATATCTGGCCGCGAAGAACGGGGGTAAGAACGGTAAGAACGGGGTCAGGTTCACTTATCAGATGAAATGACTCTGCGCGGCCGATGCGCGGGCCGGGTGCCGGCGAAGCGTTGGGTCTTGGCTTCAACCATGGCGCGGAAGTCGTCGCGGCCCCAGGCGCGTTGCTGCTGCAGGTAGTGACGGACCTCGGCGAGCAGGTCGTCCGGGAGGGCCTCGTCCAGTAGGCAGCGGTACGCGGCGGTGCGCTCGGCCTCCGTGGTGCCGAGGGCGCGCCACGCCGGATGGGGTGAAAGGCCCGAGTGCGGACGCCGCCCGAGGTTGGCGGCGCAGCTGGACCAGCGATACGCGGCAGGATCATCCGTCATGCGTGCCCGGACCGGATTGAGCTCGATGTAGCGGTAGCAGGCAAGAACGTAGCGTTCGCTATCCACGAGGCACGCCTTGTAGCGCCCCTCCCACAGAGTGCCGCTGCGCCCGTGCCTGGCATTGAACAGGCCGACGTACCGGCGCCCGAGTCGCTGCATCATCCGACCGATGTCGCCGGTGGCCGCTGGCGTCGCCAGCAGGTGCACGTGGTTGTCCATCAGGACATAGGCATGGAGGCGCACGCCGCTGGCCGGGAGCAGTTCGCGCAACAGTTGCAGGTAGCGCAGCCGGTCGCCGTCATTGAGGAAGCAGGGCAGGCGGTTGTTGCCGCGCTGCACGATGTGCTGCGGGATCCCGGCCAAAGAACGGGGCCAGGTGTACTTACTTCGCCTCGTTCGGCCTCTGGCGTGGGCGATGCGCAGGGCGGGCAGAAGCGAAGCGTCGGGTCTTTGCTTCGACCATGGCCTTGAAGGCATCACGGCCCAGTGCGCGTTGTTGTTGGAGATAAAGGCGAATCTCTGCCAATTGCTCCGGCGGCAGGGCTTCTTCGAGGATCCGGCGCCAAGCTTCCTGGCGTTCGGCCTGGTTGCCGCCGAGGCCTTGCCAGGCCGGATGTTCGCAGAGGCTGGAAGCGGGGCGTTGGCCCAAGTAGGCCGGGCAGCTGGACCAGCGATAGGTTGCCGGATCGTCGGTCAAGCGGGCGCGGACGGGGTTGAGCTCGATGTAGCGATGGCAGCGCAACACGTAGTCCTCGCTGTCGACAAGGCAAGCCTTGTATCGGCCCTCCCACAGGCTTCCGGTGCGGCCATGCCGCGCATTGAACAGGCCTACATAGTTCGTTCCGAGCAATCAAAGGGGACGGAGGTAATTAAGCGGCAGTTCCCTACGCGGACTTGAGTGGTTGCCCGAGGGTCAAGACGTTGGCAAGCGGGCAGGGTGTGGTACACCCGATCCGGAACTTGTCGATGCCCCGCCGAAATCAAAGGGGACGGAGGTAATTAAGCGGCAGTTCCCTACGCGGACTTGAGTGGTTGCCCGAGGGTCAAGGCGTTGGCAAGCGGGCAGGGTGGGTACACCCGATCCGGAACTTGTCGATGCCCCGCCAACCCCGCCTTGAGCTTCCCGGCGTGCCGATGCACGTCACCCAGCGCGGTGTGAATCGCTGCGCGATCTTCCTGGACGACACCGACCGCCATCACTACCGTCGCCTGCTGCGCGCAGCCTGTCATGCCTATGACGTCCGGGTGCACGCCTTCGTGCTCATGGACAATCATGTGCATCTTCTGGTGTCGTCGTGTGTGGCGGGCGCGGTTTCGAACATGATGCGAGGCGCGGGCCAGGCGTATGTGCAAGCGTTCAACGCCCGGCATGGGCGATGTGGCACCTTGTGGCAGGGCCGATTCAAGTCGTGCCTGGTCGATAGCGAGCGGTATCTGCTCACCGTGCTGCGCTATATCGAGTTGAACCCGGTGCGCGCGGCGATGGTGGCGTTGCCGGAGGACTACCGCTGGTCGAGCGTGCACACGCATCTGGGCATGGCGAACGATCCGCTTCTGACGCCGCATCCGGTCTACATGGGGCTGGGTGACGATCCGGACTCCCGTGCAGCCGTTTATCGATCCTGGCTGCGGAGCGCAATGGATGACGAGGCGCTGGCGAGCGTGAGGCGACATCTCGCGCAGGAGCGGGTTCTGGGCGACCTGCGGTTCCAGGCGATGGTGGAGAAGGCGCTCAATCGCCCGGTCATCTGCCGTCCGCGAGGACGTCCTGCGATCGCGAAGAACCAGATGGATTAATTACCCCGTCCCCGCTTGCGGTCCCCGTTTGCCCGCCTTTGCGCTCACACCACCGCACCGAACAGCTTGCCGATGCCGGCGGTCAATGCTAGCGCGAGCGCGCCCCAGAAGGTCACGCGCAGTGTCGCCTTCAGCACGTCCGCGCCACCCGCGCGAGCGCCGATCGCGCCGAGCAGGGCCAGGAACAGGAGGGAGGCGACGGACACGCCGAGCACCAGCGCCGGGCGCGGCACCAGCGTCACCATCGCCAACGGCATCGCGGCCCCCACGGCGAAGGTCGCGGCCGAGGTCATCGCTGCCTGGATGGGCCGCGCCTTGGTCACTTCGGAGATCCCGAGTTCGTCGCGAGCGTGGGCCTCCAGCGCATCCTTCGCCATCAGCTGGTCGGCGACCTGCAGCGCCAGGTCGGGGGCGACCCCGCGGGCGACGTAGATCTTCGCCAGTTCCTCCCGCTCGAACGCGGGCTGGGAGGCGAGCTCGGCCCGCTCGCGGGCGAGATCCGCCCGCTCGGTGTCGGACTGCGAGCTGACCGACACGTACTCGCCTGCCGCCATCGACATGGCGCCGGCGACCAGGCCCGCCACGCCAGCCACGAGCACCTCGGAGGTGGCGGCCGAGGCCGCCGCCACGCCGACGATCAGGCTGGCGGTCGAAACGATGCCGTCGTTGGCGCCCAGCACGGCGGCACGCAGCCAGCCAATGCGCGACACCAGATGGGATTCGGGATGTGTGCGGATGCGCGACATGACGGTTCCTGGTCGGTTTCCGTGGCGATGTTACGCCCCGGTCGGTGTCGGGAAACAGCGGAAAGCTGCCAGGGACAATGGCCGATCCGCGCCCGCCCAGAACCAAAACAGGGGTCAGAGTGCACTTTCTCCGACTCGGGTGAGCCACTAGCCCTCGTTGCGAGGCCTGCCGATCTTTCTCGGGCCGACCGTGCGGCTTAGCTGGGCTTCGATGGCTCGGCGGAACCGGTCTGGTCCGTAGAGGTGCTGTCGTTGCAGGTGCAGGCGGATGGCGTCGGTTTCTTAAGGATCCACGGTCTCCATCACCAGTGTTCGCCATGCGCGGCGACGCGCGGCCTGATCATGTCCCAACTCAAGCCAGGCGCGGTGGGGATGCAAGAGCGGATCGTGGGCTGGCGAAGCGTTGCCGGTATGGCTTGACCAGCGGTAGTGGGCCGGGTCTGACACCATGCGGGCGCGCACCGGGTTGAGTTCGATGTAGCGCTGGCAGCGCAGGAAATATTGTTCGTCCGCCACCGGGCAAGCCTTGTAGCGGCCTTCCCACAACGTGCCGGTGCGGTGGTAGCGGTCGTTGACGTAACGCACGTAGCGCCGACCGAGCGCCTGCATCATCTTCCCAATCTGGCCCGCGGCCATTGGCGTCACCAGCAGATGGACATGGTTGGTCATCAGCATGTAGGCGTGCACGCTGCAGTGTTCACGACTGGCGATTTCCCGCAGGTCCTGCAGGTAGCGGATGTAGTCGATCGCGTTGAAGAAGCACGGGTTCCGGTCGTTGCCGCGTTGGACGATGTGTTGCGGAATTCCGGGCAGGTCGATGCGTGGTTGGCGGGGCATGGTCGCGTCCTTGCGATGGTGTTTCCATAGCATGGCCGCCACGCGTTGCCGACGCGACCAGGCAATGCCGTTGCGGATTGTAGGGAAAGTCCACTCTGACCCCGGTTTCTGCCCGCGGATTTCCATTGACAACTGGTTTCCTGGGAAACTAACATCATTCATGTTTCCATGGAAACCAGAATGCGCAAATCCCAAGAACCCGCTCCCAGCCAGCTCGACGATCATTTCGGCTACTGGCTGCGCTTCGTTTCCAACCACGTCTCCCGCCGCTTCCAGCAGTTGCTGGCAGCCGAGGGGACTTCGGTGGCGGAGTGGGTCGCCTTGCGCGTGCTGTTCGAGCAAGTCGAGACCAGCCATGCAGATCTGATCCAGCGTCTCGGGACGACCAAGGGGGCCGCTTCCAAGATCGTCAGTCGTCTGGAGGAAGGGGGATTGGCGAAGCGACGGACCGTCGGGAACGCCCAGCGCGGGCAAGTGCTCAGCCTCACGCGCAAGGGGAAGGCGCTGGTGCCGCGCCTGGCCACATTGGCCGACCAGAACGACGCGCATTTCTTCGGGCATCTGTCGGTGACGCAACGCAAGGCGCTCCGCGACATCTTGAAGACCCTGGTCACGCTTCATCAGCTCCGGGAAGTTCCCGTGACCTGAGTATCCCCTGTGTCTTTCCTTCTTCCTTCCTGGAAACACCAATGAACGAATCCACTCAATCGATCATCCGCGAAACGGCAAGGGCTTCTGCAGAAGGTCGCATCCATTTCGGTCAAGTCATCGCCCAGCTCGTGTCTGCGGGCGTCGAGTCCTACTCGGCCGATTTCCGCGCCCACCGCACTGCCTACTACCTGCCGGACGGGCAGATACTGGACGTTCCGCTGGACATGCCGAAGGTCGCCATCGCCAACGACTTCGACGCACAGGCGCTGCAGGCCGCGATCCGCGGCGCGCAGCGAGGCGAGGTGATGTACCCGGAGTTCAAGCGCTTGAGCTGCGCGGCGGGCTGCGTCGGCTATATGGTCTGGATCGCGGGACGGCACGTCACCTACTTCGGTCGCCGTGGCGAAACCCACATCGAGAAGTTTCCCGACTGAGCTTCGTGGAAAAGAGCGTCAGGACAACGCCTGGCTCGGATGCGCGGGGCGGGCGAAACGAAGCGCCGGATCGTTGGGTCGACCATGCAGGAGCGAGGCCGGATTCACAACCGTGCCGTCTGGTGCACCCGGTGCCCCTCCCGCCGACGAACCTGCCTGGCCGCAAGCCGTCCGCAATGCGCTGAAGGGACCGGCACAGGAAGCGCGTATCGACAAGGCGCTTTCGGACGCGGGGATCGAGGGAAACCGGAGCTCATGCTACGAGGTGCGGGAGGGCGCGGACCTGTCGTGCCCGGATGGCAACCTGTACCGCACACGGCATACGGTCGACCACGGCGACGGAACGTCCGACACTTGGTACACGGACTGGAGTTGCTACCGACCCGATTATTCGAGGTGCAACTGACGCGGCGATCCGCGGCGGCGCCACAGCCCAACGATAACAGCGTCAGGCCCTGGTCGGATGACGTGGCCTTTTCGCTGGCGACCCTGTGCCCGCCAGCGCGACGCGGCGGTTCGCCTCCGGTCAGGCGTCCGCTGGGGGCTCCAGTTCCAGGGCGTCGGCGAACCTGCGCATGAGCGTTACGAAGACATCGAGCTCGTCCCGGCTCCAGTCCTTGAACACGCCCTGCGCCATCTTTTCGCGCGCAACGTCGATGCGGTTGGTCATCGCCTTTCCCTTCGCGGAAATGACGGCTTCGCGCACGCGGCGATCGAGCGCGCCCTCGCGGCGCTTCACCAGCCCGAGGCTTTCGAGCCTGGCCACCTGACGGCTGACGGTGGTGTGATCGCGCCCTGACCGTTCGGCCAGTTCCACCACGCCGATCGGGCCCAGCCGCTCGATGCTGACCAGGATGGAAAACAGCGCACGATCCAGGCGAATGCCGGCGGCCTTGATCATCCTGTCGTCGTTCCGCGGGCGATTCATCGTGCTGACGATGCTGATCAGCGCCCCGTGCAACTCCTTCATGCGTTCGGACATGTGTGCATCTTGCACATTCTTTTTCGCCGGCATACCATGCTTCCCATTGCGTGCATGTTGCACATATTGGAGCAAGCATGGCCCGTCATACAACCATCGACGTGCTGGTCTGCGGGGCCGGCGCGGCCGGCCTCACCGTCGCCATCGAGCTCGCCCGCCGCGGCGTTTCGTTCCGGCTGATCGAGAAGCTGGAAACGCCATTCCCGGGTTCGCGCGGCAAGGGCATCCAGCCGCGGACGCAGGAGGTCTTCGAGGACCTGGGGATCCTGGATCGGGTGATGGCGGCCGGCGGGCTCTATCCGCCGCAGCGCGTCTACCGCGAAGACGGCAGCCATGTCGACTCTGACATGGCCGGTCGGATCGAGCCGACCCCGGCCGAGCCCTACCACCTGCCGCTGATGCTTCCGCAGTTCCTCACCGAACGCATCCTGCGCGAGCGCCTGGGCGAGCTTGGCCACCGGGTGGCGTTCGGTTGCGAGTTGCTGGACTTCGAGCAGGATTTGGATGGCGTCACCGCGTGCGTTGCGGGACCGGCGGGCGAAGAGACCGTGTCGGCGCGATACCTGGTCGGCGCGGACGGGGGACGCAGCAGCATCCGGAAAGCACTTGGCGTCGACTTTCCCGGCAAGACGCTGGGCGTGCGCGCCATCGTGGCGGATGTCGAGCTTGCGGGGCTGGACCGCGATGCATGGCACCAGTTCAACCAGGGCGACATGGCGCGCATGCTCGCGATCTGCCCGCTCGCCGGCACCTCTCTGTTCCAGATCCAGGCCCCGGTGGCGCTGGAGGCACCGACGGATCTGTCGGTCGAGGGGTTGACTGCCCTGGCCGCCGCGCGCACAGGCCGCACCGACATCCTCGTGCGCTCGGTGTCGTGGGCGTCGGATTACCGGATGAACGCGAGGTTGGCCGATCGCTATCGCGTGGGCAGGGTGTTCCTGGCCGGCGATGCCGCGCATGCGCACCCGCCCACCGGCGGACAAGGACTGAACACCAGCGTGCAGGATGCCTACAACCTGGGCTGGAAGCTCGCCGCCGCCCTGAAGGGAACCGGTGAACATCTTCTCGACAGTTACGAGGCCGAGCGCCGGCCGGTGGCCGAGGCCGTGTTGGGCCTTTCGACCCGGCTGCTCGACGCGCAGCAGCAGGGCGGGATGCGTCGCGGGCGCGAGGTGCACCAGCTCGACACCGGCTACCCGGACTCACCGCTCGCCCGGGAACTGCGCGCGCGCACCGGCGGCATCCGGGCGGGGGATCGTGCACCCGATGCGCCGTTCCAAGGGGCGGCGGGCCAGCCGTCGCGGCTGTTCCAGCTGTTCCGGGGCCCGCACTGGGTGCTGCTCGCGCAGGAAGCCAGTCTTCCGGAGTTCAAGCCGCGGGCAGGGTTGCATGTTCACCATGTTGGGCCGAAGGGCGATGTCGTTGACGTCGCGGGACACATCCAGGCCGCATATGGTCTGGCGCGTGGCGAATGCGTGCTGGTCCGCCCGGATGGCTATGTGGGCGCTACCTTCGATGCCGAGCAAGCCGCGAAGCTGGGCGCCTATCTGGACAGCGTGGGCCTGCAGTGAACGGCGTGGACCCAAGAAGGGGCCAAGAAGGCGCCAAGAAGGGGCCAGGTGTAGTTATTTCCTGGTTCGGCTTGTCGGGCTGCGATTACAGGGTCAGAGTCAAACTAGGGAGCCAGGTTCACTTATTTGGGCGAGACCTTGCATGGGCATACGGCTGATGCCGACGAAGAGGCGTGGATGGCGCACGATGGGCATGGGTTGGATCAGGAATGGAGCAGGTGTAGTAACTTCTGAGAACGTGCGGATTACTTCGCCTCGCTCGGCCTCACAACGGGGCCAGGTGTCCTTACTTCGCTTCGGTCAGCCTTTGGCGGCGGCGATGCGTAGGGCGGGCGGAGGCGAAGCGTCGGGTCTTTGCTTCGGATGGAACCTGGTCAGGTCTACTGGCGTGGGCGATGCGCAGGCTGGGGGAAGCGGAAGCGTCAGGTCTTTGCTTCGACCATGGCCTTGAAGGCAACGTGGCCCAGTGCGCGTTGTTGTTGGAAAACAGGGAATACAGGGGTCAGAGTCGACTTTCCTGACGATCGCCTCGGCTTCCGCAGACTTTCGCGGCCTGCCGATCCGGGGGAGCGGGGCATGGGGGCATCCGTGCACTGGAGTCATATCGAGCGTGGCACGGCAGCGGATGCTCATGAAATCGGGGATTTGCCACATTGCGCCTGGGCAAAGCCCACTCCGACCCCTGCTCTCCGGCCTTCTACCCCACGAAAGAAGCGTCCCACTGGTGGATTCACGCTCGGTTTACACATTCCGCCGTCAACTGCGAGCGGCCAACGTCATCCGCGCACGCGCCATGACGCCGGCAACAAGCCGCTACATCCCCGTTTCCCCCGACGAAGGAGCAGTGCAATGTCCCTGACCAAACCACTTCGGACGATCGCGCTCGGCGCGACGATCGTCGCCACCCTGGGCCTTGGTGCCTGTGCGACCTACGACGACGACTTCGCGCGGGTCAACTCGCGCCTCGACCAGCTCGACACGAAGGTGCAGGGCGCGGCCCAGAGCGCGGAATCCGCCAATCAGTCCGCGCAGCAAGCCAACCAGCGGCTGGATCAACTGGAAGGCCGTGTGCAGCAGCTCGAAACGGCGCCCGGCAGAAAGCCGCGCGGTTAGTCGCTTGCACGCAAACCCTGCGATCCGGGCCGTCCTTGGGGCGCTGGCGCTGGCGTTCACGAGCTTTGGCGTGGCCAGCGCCACGGAGGCCGCTGCGCCGGCCTCCGCCGTCGACCAGCTTCCGCAAGACCAGGAGGTTTCCCGCACGGTGATCGAGCTTGCGGGTTGGGTGGTCGCCGCCAAGGACAGCCAGGGCTATCCATTCGCGGTCATCGACAAGGCGGCCGCACAGATCCTGGTGTTCGGCGGCGACGGCCGGCTTCGCGGCGCGGCCCCCGCGCTGATTGGCTCGGCGGTCGGCGATCATTCCGCGCCCGGCATCGCCGGGCTCGCGCTGCGCGAGATTCCGGGCCGCGATCGCACGACGCCGGCCGGTCGCTTCGTGGGCGGTTTCGGCCCGTCGGTCGACGCCGGGCGCGTGCTGTGGGTGGACTACGATTCCGCTGTCTCCCTCCACCCGACCGCGACCGGGGTCCCGGCCGAGCGACGCGTCCAGCGACTGGCATCCCCATCGCCCGACGACAACCGCATCACCCACGGTTGCATCAACGTCTCCCCCGAGTTCTACGAGCAGGTCGTCAGTCCGACGTTCGAGCGGGGCGGGGTGTTCTACATCCTGCCGGACAAGGCGCCGATGGCCGAGACCTTCCCGGATTTCGCGCAACATGGCGCGACTGCGCAACGCAAGGGTGGGTAGGGCGCGATTAACAGAGTTAATTAACGGGGTAGGGTTCACTTACCCCGCGGGATCCGGTCTTCTCCGCGGGCGATGGGCCGGCCGCGCGGAGGCGAAGCGCTTGGTCTTTGCGGCCATGGCCGCGCGGCGAGCGAGGCAGTCAGTGCGCGCCCCGGCAGCGCATCGGGCTTTGCCATCGAACAATGTCAGGAAGTGAACCTCAGCCCGTTACCCGGTATGCGTCCCCGGTGCGGCGGGAACACAACCCCCTTCCGACGCACAACGTCCAGATTCGTGCCGCGTCTCAGTCTGAGGTGAGCGGAAGTTCCTGCCAGACCACGGTTGTGTCCGGGATGGCGCCGAGGACGGCTCCTGAGAACCACTGGATTCCGTAGTCGAGGGACTCTGCCACGTCCTGACCCCCGGACCCGAACAGCAGCACCAACTGGCCAGCGTCCACCTGCACTCGCTGACAGAACCAGCCGCCGTGCACAAACCTGTCCTCATCATCAGGACCATGCAGGTACTCGGTCCACGCGTCAAAGCGGCCTTTGAGCTGGTCCATCGCGGAAGTCGACACCGTGGCCAGCACCGTCGCCTGTTTGGTGAGCCCGCGGTTGTTTTCCGTCGACCAAACCCAGTCCATGTTCATCTGGTAGCGACGCGGATCACCCTCGGCGAGCTCGGGAAGAGTGTGGGGCGTGGGCCTAACCCTGTTGTTCATGCTCATGCAAGAAGAACGGGGTCAGGTTCACTTACCCGTTGCCGGGCACGTCGAGATGGGGAGGCGGGCCATGTTCGTGAGCATGGCCGCGACGCCTGCGCGGCGCATTCGGTGCAATGGCCGCTGCGTATCGGGCTTTGCCGTCGAACAATGTCAGAAAGTGAGCCTGGCCCCGTTACTGATCGCCTCCAATGAACCGCCTTTCCGGCTCAGCCGGCAGACGCTTCCTCGTCTTCATCGGGCCCGCGCCACCACGCCTCTCCATCCTCACGCCGCGGCACTTCGGCTTCGCGCGTTTCGATGCCTTCGACGTAGCGATCCCGGCCGGATGCAGCCCAGTCGCTCAGCAACTTTTCCACGGACTTCCGGCTCTGGGCCGCGATGCCCAGGTTACGGTCGGCTTGCCAGTCGCCCTCGTCGTCACTGTCGTGCTGGTGCGGGGCGCCATAACTGCAGCGCAGGCAGTAGTAGCGCACGCTTTCGGTCCAGTCTTCCGCGTAGCCGATGCCGGGTGCGGTGGCGTCCAGTAGTGGTTGCAGGCCCTCGCTGCTACCGCAACTGACAAACACAATGAATGTCTTGAAGTCCGATGGAGCGAGCCGGACCAGCTCATTGAACACCGACACCTGTCGCTCACCATCCAGGCGGGAGCCGGTGGCCGCGCCGTCGTGCAGCACGATGTCGCCGAAGCGGTGGCCGCTTTCCGGCAGCGGAACATTGAGTAGCCGCGCGCGGACCGGGTCGATGCGACGCATGAACACGGTTTCGCCGCCATGCCAGGGGTTGAGGCGCACCACGGCGACGCCGTAGTCGCCCTCGATGGATCCATCGCCTTCGGGAACACGAACGCCGCAGGCGGACCAGAGCCTTCGCACCTGCGGCCAGTCACCGAGCGCCGTGGCGGCGATGGCTGCGTTCCAGTGCTCGGCCTCGCCCATCTGGTCGGATAGTTCGATGGCGCGCAGGTTGTGCCGGAGCGAGACTGGCCAGTCCAGCATGTACTTGTGCGCCAGCCCGCGCATGTAGTGGTAGTAGCGATTGTCGGGATCGCGCTGGAGCAGGGCATCGAAGTCACGAGATGCTTCCGTCAATGCTCCTCGATCCATGGCGGCGTAGGCGCGTTCGTGCAGCGCCTTGAATTCGTCCTCGTCGGTCATGCGTCGATGTTTCTCAGCTGGACAGCCCGGGAGGGGTGTTGCGGAAGCGGCGGCGGAAGACGGCATGGCTTCCGAGGATGACGATGGTCTGCAATACGGCCAGTGGCACCAGGAACAGATGCGTGGCGGTCCACAACAGACACAGGACCGTGGCGATATTGAGTGCAGTCTTTCCGAAGCGACTGGCGACGTACAGGACCAGCACGAAGAAGAGCTGGTACAGGAGAACGGGAATCGTCAGGATCACGGGGTGACTCCGCTGGGGGCATTGCGATGGAAAAGCTCGCTGCTGCCGCAGTCCGCGCATTCGCGATAGAAGCGGTCACGATCCTTGCGCAGCCGGGGCTGGTGGCCAGGTCGGCAGTTGAAGCGGATGGCCGTGTTCTTGCCGCAGCCGTCGCACTTGAAGTAGTAGCCGAATTTTCCGTAAAGGATTGATCCGGCGCGGCCGGAACACTCTTTGCATGCCGGGCCTGTGGGGGACGGCGCAGGATCGGGAGCGGGTACGGTAAAGGTGGGTTCGATGCGCGTTGGCCGCCCGCGCGCAGCGGTGGCTGCCCCCGGGTAAGGCGCCGGTTTCATGGCCGGCGCCCCGGCTTTCGGCTGATGGCGCGCAGCCAACTGCCGTGCGACGAACTCGACTGTTTCACCCGAGACGATCTTGGCTGCTGTTCGCAGCATGCCGATCAGGACATTCTCGCTGTCGATATCGCGCCAGATCGCTTTCTTGAGCTGGTCCGCCTTCACGACCCGGGAAGCATCGAATCGCCTTGGCCGGTAGATCTTCGCTTCGGGACCGACCAGGACGAACGACTGGAACGCGGGTGGAATGCGGACGCCAAGCCGGGTCGGGAGTTCGATTTGCGCCATCACGTCCTTGATGACCTGGATGTGGCGCTCGTTCTGCTCAAGAGGGGAGGCCATGCCCTCGTAGGTCTTCTGGTAGTTGTTCCAGCGCAGGAACTCGCCGTCTTCGGTGATCTTGATGCCGGCGTGGAAGTGCTTGGTTTCCAGCACGTACACGTCCATCCAGCGGTTGATCAGGAGGTGGTCGATCTGGGCGGTGCGGTTGCCGTGTTCGAGCCTCAGGTCGTGGATCACGGCCCAGTTGGGTGAGGCGGCGTAGTCGAAGTCGATCATATATGCCGAATCCCGCTCGCCCCTGAGGCCCGCTTTGCGGATGCGCAGTTCCTTGGTTGCCCGCTTCGCATCGGGACCATTGCCCCCCGCGCGCTGTTCGAGCAATTGCAGCTCGGTGCCCTGGTCGTCCGCGGCCTTGATGAGCATCGCTTTCCTCCCCCTTTCCCCGCTTCTGCCCGGGGAGGATAGCCGTTTGCATCTGCTGCAACGGCGGGCATCAGGAAAATTCCTACAAGCACGTCCGGAAGTCCTGACACGACAGCGCGGACTCTCCCGATACCTCCGGCCGTGCTTCCCACCGCATAGTGCAATCCGTCCGCGGCAATTCCGCCGCGGCATCCACGCAGAAGGAGTTGCACATGTCGCAAAACATGGTGTCGCTGACGGTCAGCGAAGAACAGGCGAGCTCGGCCATGGCCGGGATCGCGCAGGTCGGCCAGGCGCTGCCTGGCCTGGTGTCGCTCACGCCCGACGACCGCAAGGGGCTGCTGTACATGGGGCCGCGGTCGCAGGTGTTCTGCGAGCAGGTGGTCCGGGTGCTGGCGCAGAACCCCCAGATCGTCCCGCCGCGGATGGACCTGGCCGAGGCGGAGGCCGACATGGCCGCGCTCAACCAGCTGCGGCCGATCCAGGACCAGCTGCGCCAGCTGCTGTCGCGCGTGGACGACACGGTCACGGCGCTGGGCAGCGACCTGATGGACTTTTCGCTGGAGGGCTACGGGCAGCTCAAGCTGTCCGGCGCGGCGGAAGGACTGGAGGAGTTGCGCCGCGAGATCGGCGGCCGTTTCTCCCGCCGCCGCCGCAAGGCCGCCACGCCGGAGTCCGCGCCGGAGGCCGCATAGCCGCGGCGTCCGCCACGGTGCACCACGAAGCCGCCCGCGAGGGCGGCTTCTTTTTGGGCTGGCGCCGGGCGAGGCGCGGCGGGGATGGGGTCCGCGGCCCCATCGATGGAGTCCCGGAGGTCAACGATCGGGTTCCAGAGGTCAACGATGGGGTCGCGAAGGCCATCGATGGGGTCGCGAAGGCCATCGATGGGGTTCCGGACCCCATCACATGGGGTTCCGGACCCCATCACATGGGGTTCCGGAGGTGATCGATGGGGTCGCGAAGGCCATCGATGGGGTTCCGGACCCCATCACATGGGGTTCCGGAGGCGAACGATGGGGTCGCGGAGTCCAACGATGGGGTTCCAGGCCCCATCGTCCTGTTCCCGGTTCCATGGCGGGGATTACATGCCGTGGACATGCAGGATGTTGCCGTCGGGATCCTTGAACCAGATGGCCGCGAAGCCTTCGCTCCTGTGCACGCCGTGGTCGATGTCCATGCCCAGTTCGGGGTACTCCTCCAGGGCCAGGCCCTTCGCCCGCAGGTCTTCGGCGATGGCCTCGACGTCTTCCCCGCCGCTCCAGGCCACGGCGTTGCCCGTTCCCGGCCGCACGCCCTCGGACCGGTAGACCACGAGCCGCGTGTCGCCGGTCCGGTATTCCAGCACGCCTTCCATGCCGTCGTCGCCTAGTTCGAGGCCCAGCGTGTTGCCGTAGAACTCCCGTGCACGCCCGACGTCGCTGACCGCGACGATGGCGCTCGAAGTCTTGTCCTTCAACATGGGTCCTCCGTATCACCAATGCGCCACACGCCCGGTGGCGGCAGGTGCGACGACCCTGCGTGGATTGGCGTTGCAAGCATGTCAAGCCGGCGTTAACGCGATGGCTGGCGCCCGGAGGCGGCTGACGGCCCCGGAAGGCAACGACGAGTACCGGGAACACGGCGTTGCCGGCGGCTATCTGCCGGTGCGATGGGCGTCGGCCGCGTTCGATGCGCACCTCGTGGGGCGGGACTCGTCGTGGCATGGGAACACGTCGCCGAACCGGGCCCGGATCTGCGCCGCGTGCCAGCCGGACTGCCTCGCACGCGCGCCGGCAATCGAAGCCGGCACTTTTTTTGTTTTCGGGTGGCCGATGCTGAATCGCACCTTCGTTGGCTACGCCAGCGGCGGCGCCCTCAGGGCGTGCGATCGCACTGGAAGCCTGTGTGAGGGGGGGACAGACCACCAGCCGGTCTTGCCGCGGCGCGCACCTCGCGTGCGCTTTCTCTCATCCTGATCAGGAGAATGTCCGTGAAGACGATTGATGGGCTTGCCGGGAATGTCCCGGCCTATCGAGTCCTGGAGCAGGCGGCAGGAAAGCGGCCGGCAGCAGGCAGGGGCGGAGCGCGCGTAGGTTGGCGATCCCGCCACCGATCACTCGCATTGGCGCTGGCGTTGGCCGCGGCGGCGGCCGTGCCCGGCCTGGCCGCGGCGCAGTCGCAGTGCACACCGGTGCTCGACGGCCTCAAGACGCCGGTCGGCAGCCTGTTGAGTCACCAGGGCAACCTGCTGGTGGCCGAATCCGGGGATGGCAGCGCCGGCTCCGGGCGCATCTCCGTCGTGGACCGGCACGGCAAGCGCCGCACCCTGATCGATGGCCTGCCGTCCGCACCGTCGGACGTGGGCACGCCCTCCGGCCCTTCCGGCCTCTACCTCGACGGCGTGACGCTGTTCGTGGCGATCGGGACCGGCGACACCGGCATCCTGGGCCCGCGGCCCGGCACCACGGTGCCCAATCCGAACGGCGCGTCGTCGCCGATCTTCAGTTCCGTGCTCGCCCTGACCTACAGCGGCGCGGCGGAGCGCAAGACCACGGGCTTCACGATGACGCCGGCCCAGCAGGCGTCGCTGGCGAAGGGTCGGGTGGTGGTGCTGCACGACGGGCACGGGCACCTGATGCTCGCGCGCATGGTGACCAACTTCCCCGAGTACGTCCCGTCGCCGATCCCCGGGGTGCCGGACAACATCAGCCTCTCCAATCCGTTCGGCATCGTCGGCCGGGGCGCGTCGCTCTACGTCACCGATGGCGGCCGGAACCTGGCGTGGAGGGTCGGCCGCTGGACCGGTTCCCGCTCCGAGTTCGTGCAGTTCCCCAACGTTCCCAACCCGCTGTTCCCGCAGGTGGGCGGCCCGATGATCCAAGCCGTGCCGACCGGGATCAACGTGTCGAAGAACGGCAAGCTGCTGGTCTCTCTGATCCGCGGCGCGCCGTTCCCGACCGGCGTGTCGAGCATCGAGCAGATCGATCCGGTGACCGCGAAGGACGTGCCGCTGATCTCCGGCCTCACCACGGCAATCGACACCGCGCCCATGCGGGGTGCGCACGGACCGCTGCTGGTGCTGGAGATGGCGGCCAGCGGACCGTTCTTCAGCGGGCCGGGCACGGTGCTGCGGTTCGATGCTCCTGACGTTGCGCCGCAACCGGTTGCGGACTGCCTGGTCCGGCCCACGTCGATGACGCTCGACGAGTCCGGACGCTCGCTCTACGTCACCGAGGAAGAGGGCAGCCTGATCCGTATTGCCTATCCGTGACTTGCCCGGCGCGCAGGACGGCTTCCTGCGCCATCACCGCCGCTTGCCAGGCCTGGCAGGCGGCGGATCGGGCCTCCACGAGGATCCTCGCGCCGCGGCTGCCGCATTCATGCAGCCTGCGGCGCTTTTTTTCGCGCCACCGTGGGCGCACCGCAGGGCATTCGCGGCCGCTGCGGCCGCGTGCGCGCGGCGCTGGTCGCGCTGCGTCGAAGCGCGGGCACGACGCGCCGTTTCCATTCGTAAATGCGGGCGTAACGCCGTGGCCAGGTCTCGGGTTCACCCCAGCTTTCAACGCGTCCGATGGTGGCTACCTTGGAAATTGGCATTCCCCCACGGAAGCACCGCGATGACCATCACCCTCCAGAGCCCCGCGAACATCCTGCCGGCCAACCATGGCCTCGAGAATCGGGGAGGAAGCGCAACCGAGGTTGCCGCCCCGCAGTCACCTTCCGCAGACGCCCCGGCGACCTTTGATGACGGCTTGAGGCTCGATGAAGACTCTCGCGCGGTGTTCAACGCCGGAAATTATGCGATGGGTGACACGGGTGCTTCCGGTCAAGATGCTGCGGCGTCGCTGATCCACGAGCAGCGCTGGGGTTCCGGCGACCAGGCGGTACAGGCCCAGTACTTCAAGGACCAGATCGAAGCCCACAAGAACGATGCGCAATGGTTGAACGAATACTTCTCCGCGCTTGGGGATGACAGGGTCGCCGACCTGATGCGGCTGTCGATCACCCAAACCGCCAACCCCGAATCCGTGGGGGCCTTGGGAGGCAGCGGAAGCGACGATGCCGTTGCCTACTACGACGAAACCGTCGGCGATCTTCGAACGGCCCTGGATACCCTCGCGGAGGGCGGCTACCTGAACCAGGCCGACATGGACGCCCTGTACAAGGACATGGACCTGGACACGAGCGACAAGAACATGTTCGGGCCGACCCTCGTGACCGATCTTTTTGCCAGGAGCTCCGCGGACGTCCAGGAGATGTTCTTCAACTCGGCCCTTGCCGAGGGCAACGACAACTCCGCTGCGATTGCTTCGCACGTCCTGGCGCGGATGCCCGTCTCCGACCAGGTGCGGATCCTGAGTGCCATGAGCCAGGGCGAACTCGACAGCTTCGTCGAAAAGGCCATGAAGGGGCAGTTCGACGGCATGGACATTCGCGCGTATTACGGCGAGGGCGATACGCATTCCACCGTGACCATCGGCGGCATCACCGAGATCCTCGGCAATGCCAACGACGTCACCGTCTACTACCACGCCCGGACCGTCGTCCCGGATTACCCGCCGCAGCTGCAGAAGGCGCTGTTCGATGCGACCGCAAGCGCCCTCACGAACGAAGACGTGTTCGACAAGTTCAAGGATGACATGCAGTTCAAGGACGAGCTGGGTACGTTGACGCTCAAGGAACACGACGATTTCCTTGACCGGGCGCTGGATGCGGACGGCGGCGCCAGTGGCGAGGATCTCGGCAGCACGACTCGTGACGAGTATTCGAAGATCCTGGAGATGACCCTGTTCACGCCGCCGCTTGCCGACAGTGCCGACAGCCTGGCGAGGCACATCGACGACCGGTACAAGTCGATCGGTGACGACCTCGAGAACATGGGCGATGCCGCGTTCGAGACGAAGTACGGCCGGAATCGCGCGGCCATGGCCGCCGCTTTCGGTCAGATGACCGGCGTGTTCTTCAAGACGCTCGATGATGGCCTGACGCGCGTCAAGGGCGACGCCGCCAAGGCCGCCGAAATCATGGATCCGCTGTTCAAGCTCGTTGATTTCGGAGTCGGCAAGGGCTTGGACAAGGCCGGCCCGATCGGAGCCATCGTTTCGAAGGCCCTTGACCTGACGGGTGCTTCTGATGCCGTGAAAGACGGGATCAAGGAAAAGATCGAGAGTGGGAAGATAAAGGAAGCGATCGAGGACATGAAGGATCATGGCGTCGACCTGACGAAGCTGGGCGAGGAGCTCTACGAAAACATGAGTGACAACGTGCTGCCGAACAGGACGGATCCCAACGGCACCTACCAGGGCCAGCATGGAGATGTCTCCATCAAGGATGCCTGGCAGAACGGCTACGACTTTGTCGAGGGAGCTCCGACGACGAGTTGAATGATGCCCGGCAGGAAACCGAATAGCCGGTAAAGGCGATCGATCCCGGCTGCGGACCGGGATCCCGCCTGTTCGTTCCGGCTGGCGTGCAACGGCGTGGACGGGCGTGACGCGATGGTCTTCACCACGGTCAGGGGCTCAGGGGTTCGCCGCCGCTTTCTTCGAAGGACTGCAGGTCGTGGCTCGGCAATCGCCCTGCGTGCCCGCGACCTGTTCCGCCCGGCCGCGCAGCGTTGCCGCACTCGGCCGGTTGCAGCCTAGGCCGGCTTCCCGTCGCCTGCGGGCACCGTGTTCACCATCCACGGCACGCCGAATTTGTCGACCAGCGCGCCGTATCCGGGCGACCAGAAGGTTTCCGCGAACGGCATCACCTGCCTGCCGCCGTCCGACAGCTGCTCGAACCAGCGCCTGGCCTCGGCGACGTCATCGGTGTGCAGGGTGACGTCGAAGCCGTTCTTGGGCTTGTCGACGTTGGGGGCCCAGGCAACATCCATGTCGGCGCCCATCAGCGCCTGGTCGCCGACGTCGAGCCAGCAGTGCATCAGCCAGGTCTTGTACTTGTCGTCGGTGATCGGCATGTCCGGCGGCGCGTCGCCGTAGGGGATGGCGGCGGTGACGGTGCCGCCCAGGACCCTGGCGTAGAACTCGAACGCTTCCTTGCACTGTCCCTGGAAGCTCAGGCTGGTGACGATCTTCATGGGATTCTCCAGTGGTCCGTAGCTGGGTGGAGGGAGTGGACGGTCTACGCCGCCGCGCGTTAGCCGGGTGTCGATGGATCGGGGCGCGGAATCGACGCCAGGCACGGTCGCCTGCTTTCCCGGTTCGACGAACGACGGGCGCGCGGATCGACACCGTCGCTGCGGCAAAGGCAGGCCGGAACGGGTGAATGCACAATCAACACGTGAATGCGCCAACCGGCCGGGCAGACCGGTGTGCCGCCCGTGTTCGCGGGCGCGCGCAGCGCCGTTCGAAGCCGAGCTGCCCGACCGGCGGTGGCCGTGTTTCCGATTGCGCCGCGTTGGCATCGACGCGCATCGCCTACCCGATGGGCTGGCCATGACGGGCGCGGACGGGGTCTTTGCCGGTTCGATTCCGGAGCCCTGCGACACGCACCTCGTGCCGCTCATCTTCGAGCCTTGCGCGGCGGACCTGGTGGGGCGGATCGGGTCGAACGGATCGGGTCGAACGATGTCACGCGGCGCCTGCAAATCACGGCCGCATGGCGCTCGGGATGCGGCGGCTACTCGGTATCGTCGCGCGCCTGCGCGGCGGCGCGCTGCCGGCGCAGCGCATCGAGCTGTGCAAGCTGTCGCTCCGAGGGGTCGAGCACGTCGAGGTGCAGCATGTTCACGCCGGTTCTCCCGTGGAACCTGGCGACGAACAGGCCGTCGAAGCGCGCGAACGTCCCGTACTCGCCGGCGCGGTACTGGGGGTTGTCGAGATGCCGCCATCGCGGCAGGAAGATTTCGTGGACGACGGCCCAGCCGGGAACGTCCGCTTCCAGCAGCACGCCTTCGAGGAACATGCGGGCGCCGCCCCAGCCGTCGCCCGCGAACCCGTCGCGGCGGGTGTCCGCGTCGCCGGTATCGATGGCCAGGGTGCCGGCAAAGCCATCGTCGCGGTCGTCGCTGATGTCGCCCGCATCGCCGTCGTCGCGCGCCTGCGTCCTCGGGCAGCCGCAGGCGGCGCATGCCTGTTGGATCCGCACGCCGACGTAGACCACCCGGTCCTGGTGTTCCTCCACGAACGCCACGAAATCGGCGAGTGCCTGGCGTTCCGGCGCGGACAGGCGGAAGGGGTCCGGTGCATCCGCTTCGCCGCAGCTGAGGGTCAGGTCGAATGCGGGCAGCGCGTTCGCGGCATTGAGGCCGCAGGCGTTGCCGGCGCCGCCGCGCTTGCCTCCCGCACGTGACGCTTGCAGCGCCGTCAGGCCTGGCTGTCCCGCATGCGCGGCGGGCATGGCCGTGCAGGCGCCAGCATCATCGAACGCTGCGGCATCGCGGGCGAGGGAACCGGCCTCTGCGCGGCATGCGCCGGCACAGGCGGCCAGCACGAGCGGGGCGATCAGCAGCGCATGGCGCCACGGCAGGATTCTGGTCGACATGATCATGCTCCCTGGCTACGTTCGTCGAAGCGTTGCCGGCTGCAGGTGCGGCGCATCCCGTCTCCCCCGGCACGGATTGGAACGGCCCCCTTTGTCACGGGCGCGGCGCGCAGCCGTGCGCGATCATAGCCCAGCGGCCTGGCGCCACGGCTGCGGCGGTGGCAGGCGCGCGCGCCTTGACTTTCCTTGCCGCCGCTTCGTTCCATGGCGAACAGGATCTGTTGCGGAGAATTGCGATGAGCGACCGAGTTGCCCACCCCGGCCTTGCGGCCAGGCGGATGGATGCCGACGCGGCGGCGGCCCTGGTGCGGCCGGGCATGACCGTGGGCATGAGCGGCTTCACCGGCGCCGGCTATCCAAAGGGCGTGCCGCTGGAGTTGGCCGCGCGGATCACCGCCGCCCACGAGCGCGGCGATGCCTTCCGGCTGCGCGTGCTGACCGGCGCTTCCACAGCGCCGGAGCTGGACGGCGCCCTGGCCCGCGCCGGCGGGATCGACTTCCGGCTGCCGTACCAGTCCGATCCCGAGCTGCGCGAGCGCATCAACCGCGGCGAGATCGAATACATGGACATCCACCTGGGCCACGTCGCGCAGTACGCGTGGTCCGGGTTCCTCGGCAAGCTCGACATGGCCATCATCGAGGCCACCGCGATCCTGCCCGACGGCCGGCTGTTGCCATCCACCTCGGTGGGCAACAACAAGACCTGGCTCGACCTGGCCGACCAGGTGATCGTCGAGGTCAACCATCGCCAGCCGATGGGCCTGGACGGGATGCACGACATCTACTACGGCACCGCGCTGCCGCCGCACCGCAGGCCGATCCCGCTGCAGAAACCGGGCGACCGCATTGGCGAACCCTACCTGCGCGTGGACCCGGCGAAGGTCGTCGCGGTCGTGCACACCGACGCGCCTGACCGCATCGGCCGGTTCAGCCCGCCGGACGAAGTGTCCCGGCGGATCGCCGGGCACCTGGTGGAGTTCTTCCGCCACGAGATCAAGGCCGGCCGCCTGTCCGAGCGGCTGCTGCCGCTGCAGTCGGGCGTGGGCAACATCGCCAACGCGGTGCTGGCGGGGCTGCGCGAAGGCGGCTTCCACGGGCTCACCGCGTTCACCGAGGTGATCCAGGACGGCATGCTCGACCTGCTCGGCGACGGCACCATCGACATGGCCTCTGCCACCTCGTTTTCGCTCAGCCCGGAAGGCGTCGAGGAGTTCGTCCGCCACATCGACCGCTACCGCGAGCGCATCGTGCTGCGTCCGCAGGAGATGTCCAACCACGGCGAGCTGATCCGGCGCCTGGGCGTCATCGCCATGAATGGCATGGTCGAGGCTGATCTGTACGGCAACGTCAATTCCACCCACGTCGCCGGCAGCCGCATCATCAACGGCATCGGTGGCAGCGGCGACTTCGCCCGCAACGGCTTCCTGTCGTGCTTCGTCACGCCGAGCACGGCGAAGGGCGGCGCGATCTCGGCCATCGTGCCGATGGTCAGCCACGTCGACCACACCGAGCACGACGTCGCGGTGGTGGTGACCGAGCAGGGCCTGGCCGACCTGCGCGGGCTGTCGCCCAAGCAGCGCGCCCGCGCGATCATCGCCAACTGCGCGCATCCCGATTACCGGCCGCTGCTGCAGGACTACTTCGACCGCGCCTGCCGCGACAGCCACGGCAAGCACACACCGCACCTGCTCCCCGAAGCGCTGGCCTGGCACCAGCGGTTCCTGGACACCGGCAGCATGCGCGGCGGCTGAGCCGAGGCTTCCGCCCCGCCAATCCCCGCAGGAGCGCCCCATGGGCGCGATCGTGTTTCGCCGCGCACGCTGCAGCATTCCCGGCGCGCGACGTTGCGCGGGTCCTTGCAGGTAGCGGCTGTGATCCGACTCGGTGAAGAAGCGGGGCTGGCGAGCCATGATCGCGCGCTTTTGATGACGGGCACCCCGTGTGCAACGGGCAGGGCGCCGAAGCGAGCAGGAAGCAGCGCGCTGGCGCAGGGAAAGTCCACCCTGGCCCCGGATCTCGAATTGCTCCCGCCGCCGTTCTTGCCCCACTATTGACGTTCCCAGGGCTTTCGACCGTCCAGGGAGGCAAAGCCCATGATCTCCGGGAGAACCCTCGAAAGCTGGTGCGCCAGCCATCCGTTGATCCGCGAGCTGGTCGCGCTGCAGGAAACCACCTGGTTCAATCCCGCCGTGGCGCCGGTTGCGGAATCACTCGGTGACGTGGGGCTGACGGCGGCGGACGTCGCCGATGCCAGTGCGCGTTTGACGCGCTTTGCTTCCTGGATCAGGCGTGCGTTTCCGGAGACGGAGGGCAGCGGCGGCATCATCGAGTCGGACGTCCGGCCCTTGCCGACGCTGCATGCCTTGCTGGGCGAGCGCTACGGCCTGGCCCTGGGCGGATCGCTATGGCTCAAGCGGGACAGCCATCTGCCGATCTCCGGGTCGATCAAGGCGCGCGGCGGCATTTACGAAGTGCTCAAGCACGCCGAGGATCTGGCGCTGGCGGGAAAGTTGCTGGCGCTCGACGACGACTACGCGGTGCTGGACAGCGACCAGGCCCGGGCCTTCTTCGGCCAGTACAGCATGGCGGTCGGCTCGACCGGCAACCTTGGCTTGTCCATCGGCATCATGGGTGCCGCGCTGGGTTTCCGGGTGACGGTGCACATGTCCGCGGATGCGCGGCAATGGAAGAAGGACATGTTGCGCTCGCGGGGCGTGACGGTCATCGAATACGCCTCCGATTACGGCGTGGCGATCGCCGAAGGCCGCAAGCAGGCGGAGCGCGATCCCGCCTGCCATTTCGTTGACGATGAAAACTCGGTCAACCTGTTCCTGGGCTACGCGGTCGCCGCCGAACGGTTGCAGGAGCAGCTGGCGCAAGCCGGTGTTGCCGTCGATGCGCAGCATCCACTTTTCGTCTATCTGCCCTGCGGCATCGGCGGCGCGCCCGGTGGCGTGGCCTTCGGCCTGAAGCTGGTCTACGGCGACGCAGTCCACTGCATCTTCGCCGAACCCACGCATTCGCCGTGCATGTTGCTGGGCGTTCATACCGGGCTGCACGACGCGGTATGCGTGCAGGACTTCGGCATCGACAACGTGACGGCTGCCGATGGCCTGGCGGTCGGACGGGCATCGGGCTTCGTCGGAAAGGCGATGCAGCGCCTGGTGGACGGCTACTACACCGTCAGCGACGAGGAGATGTATCGTTTGCTTGCGCTGATGGAGCGCAGCGAAGGCGTGCGCCTGGAACCGTCCGCGCTCGCAGGCGTGCCGGGCATCGCCAGGGTCCAGGGCGACCAGCACGGCTACCTGGCGCGTGCCGGCCTCGACAGCCGGGCCATGGCGCAGGCCACCCATCTGGTCTGGGCAACCGGTGGCAGCATGGTGCCGGCGGACGAGATGCAGGCCTACCTGGACAAGGGGCGCAGCTTGCTTGCGAAGGATTGAGAAGACGCGCTCGCGAGGCGGGATCTGGCGTCGATCCGCGGCGGGCGGATGGACTTCGCGCCCATGTCGATGTCGGGGACGCTGGTTCGTCATCCATGCACAAGGCCATGCCGGCCTCGATGACGAGGGAGAAGATCATGCGCGTGATGGTGTTCGTGAAGGCAACCGAAGACAGCGAGCGGGGCCTGCCGCCCACTGCCGAGATGACCGCGATGTTCGAGGCGATGGGGAAGTTCAACGAGGAGCTGGTGAAGGCCGGGGTGATGATCGACGGCGACGGGCTCAAGCCCTCGTCCGCAGGCAAGCGGATCGCCTTCGACGGCGCGGGCAGGACGGTAATCGACGGCCCCTTCGCCGAGGCGCGCGAACTGGTTGCGGGTTACTGGGTGTGGGAAGTCAAGAACATGGACGAGGCGGTAGCGTGGGCGAAGCGCTGTCCCAACCCGATGCCGGGCCCGAGCGAACTGGAGATCCGCCCCTTCTATGAAATGGCGGATTTCGGCGACGCGGTGACGCCGGAGATCGCCGAGCGCGAGCAGCGGCTGCGCGACCGGCTCGGCGGTGGATGAAACCGGGCAACGGCAGCAGGCAGGTTCGCCTGTCGCGCGGGATCCATCCCCGGTGCGTGCGGTGATGCCGGTAGCGGACGGCGCGGAACGCCTGCCGGAGCGGGTCTAGCCTGCTCCCGTACGCACCTCGATCCCCAGCGCCGGCGCAATCGCGCGCATGGCCTCGTCGTCGCGGCCCAGGGTGATCCAGCCGGCAGTGGTGTCGGTGCCGGTCTCCCACAGCCACAGCGTGTAGCCGTGGGTGCGCAGTGCGTCATGGGCGATGCGCACGAGCGCGACGGTGTCGGCATCGGCCAGGAATTCGTCGTCGGTCGGATCCTCCACGCCCCAGTCGATGTCGAGGTTCCAGCGCGACACCAGTTCGGTGATGCTCTCCACGAAGGCGGCCGCGTCGTCGTCCTGCACCTGGAAACCCGACTTCCAGTCGATGATGTCCTTGAGCAGCCACGCCGGCTCGATCTCGTCCTCACCTGCGTCCGCGGTCGCGTCCTGGTACTGGCCGAACTGCTGCAGCGCGGTCTCCTCGTCGCCCGGATTGACCAGCAGCAACAGCTGCCACACCAGCTGCTCGGTGCCGGCGTCCTCGTCGATCCCGTCCTCGGCGCCAAGGCCGTCGGCGAAATTGGCGAAGTTGTCGTCGGCGTCGTACTCGGTGTCGGGTGCGTG
Source organism: Luteimonas mephitis DSM 12574 (assembly GCF_000422305.1). Lineage (GTDB taxonomy): Bacteria > Pseudomonadota > Gammaproteobacteria > Xanthomonadales > Xanthomonadaceae > Luteimonas > Luteimonas mephitis. The sequence goes on from NZ_AULN01000017.1 coordinate 171,257, forward strand.
CATGTGCGGGGCAGGGGCGGGGCTGGGCGCCAAGGATAGACCCTGCGCGGCGAGTCCACGCGTGCAGCGAGTGCGTTCGCGGCTGCCGCGTTAGCATGGCCGCTCCGGTCGCCTCGGCGGCAACGTTTGGCGAGGCGCGGCACCTCTTGAGCAGCATGTTCCACTCACTCAGGAGCCATAACTACCGGCTGTGGGCCGGGGGCGCGCTGGTGTCCAACGTGGGCACGTGGATGCAGCGCATCGGGCAGGACTGGCTGGTGCTGACCGTGCTCACCGACCACAGCGCCACGGCGGTGGGCACGGTGATGGCGCTGCAGTTCGGGCCGCCGCTGCTGCTGTTGCCGCTGACCGGGTTTGCCGCCGACCACCTGGATCGCCGCAAGCTGCTGCTGTTCACCCAGGCCGCCGCCGGATTGCTGGCGCTGGGCCTTGGCTTGCTGACGCTGACCGGCGCGGTGCAGCTTTGGCACGTCTACGGGTTTGCCTCGTTGCTCGGCTGCGTGACCGCGTTCGACGCGCCGGCGCGGCAGGCGTTCGTGTCGGACCTGGTCGACGATGACGACCTGGCCAATGCGGTGGCGCTGAACTCGGCCTCCTTCAACGCCGCGCGGATGGTCGGCCCGGCGGTGGCGGGCGCGCTGATCGCGGCGATCGGCGAGGGCTGGCTGTTCGTGGTCAACGCCGGTTCCTATGGCGCGGTGCTGGTCTCGCTGTGGTTCCTGCGGGTGCACGAGCTGCATGTCGAGGCCCGGCCGGAACGCACGCGCGGCAGCCTGTTGGCCGGGTTCCGCTACGTGTGGCAGCGGCCGGACCTGGTCGCGGTGCTGGTGATGCTCGCGCTGCTGGGAACGTTCGGCTTCAACTTCGCCATCTTCATTTCCACCATGTCGGTCACCGTGTTCCACGGTGACGCCAGCCAGTACGGCCTGCTGACCTCGTCGATGGCAGCCGGCACCATGAGCGGGGCGCTGCTTTCGGCCCGCCGCCCGGCGCCGGGCATGGTGCTGATGGCAGTGTCGGCGGCGTGCTTCGGCATCAGCGTGGCGGTGGCCGCGGTGATGCCCGGCCCGATCCTGTTCGCGGTCGTGCTGTTCTTCGTCGGCCTGGCGGCGCTGACCTTCATGACTGCCAGCAACTCGATGATGCAGCTCACCACCGAGCGCACGATGCGCGGGCGGGTGCTGGCGCTGCGCATCGCCGTGGTCATGGGCGGTACGCCGCTTGGCGCGCCATTGGTGGGCTGGGTGGTCGACCGGTTCGGCGCACGCTTGGCGCTGGGCATCGGCGCGCTGTCCGGGATTGCTGCCGCCGCGGTGGCGGTCGCCTATCTGGTCAGGCATCGCGAGCTGCGCCTGTCGCGGGATGCCGGGCGTCTGCGCCTGCTCATCGAGGCTGCGCCGGCCGACGGGACGGATGTGCGCGTGGCGGCAGGGGAGCGCGTGACGTGACGGGTGATCGGGCGGCTGGACCGTGCCGTGGATCGTTCTCGACACGCATGGGCGACATGACGGGCGCATTCGTCCGGCGCCGGTAGACTTGCAACCCCTCCAGGCCGCATGACCCAGCGATGATCAACAACGATGTCCTGCGCAGCGTCCGCTACATGCTCGACCTGGGCGACGGCAAGGTGGTCGAGATCGCTCGCTTGGCGGATCCCGCGTTCGCCGTCGACAAGGACCAGGTGCGAGCCTTCCTGCTGAAGGAAGACGACCCCGGTTACCTGGCCTGCAGCGATGGCGTGCTTGCGCATTTCCTCGACGGGTTGATCATCCATCGTCGCGGCATGGACGAAGGCGTGCCGCCGCGGCCGGTGGAGAAGCGCATCAGCAACAACGTGGTGCTGAAGAAGCTGCGGGTGGCGTTCGAGCTCAAGGACGTGGACATGCACCAGGTGTTCGCGGATGCGGGGTTCCCCGTGTCCAAGCCGGAGCTGTCGGCATTGTTCCGCCAGCCCGGGCACAAGAACTTCCGCCCGTGCGGCGACCAGCTGCTGCGCAACTTCCTCAAGGGGCTGACGCTGCGCGTGCGCGGCGCCTAGGCCGGGCGTGCGCCGGTCGCGTGCGCCTCAGAAGCGTTCGCCAGCGGGTAGGTAGCGCCACATCCCGACGGGCATCCTGGCCAGCGGCACCCTGCCGATGCGGATGCGCCGGATCGCCACCACGTCCAGGCCGACCTGCGCGCACATGTCGCGCAGTTGCCCGCTTCGCACGCCCTTGATCGCGAAGCGCAGGCGGATCTCGTTCTGCCAGCTGACCTTGCACGGCGGCAACTCGCGGCCGCCGTAATGCAGGCCGTGGTTGAGCTTGCGCAGGCCATAGGGCGCAATCTCGCCGCTGACCTCGACCACGAATTCCTGTTCGATCTCATCGCGGTCTTCGGTCAGCCGGCGCCACACGCGACCGTCCTGGGTCAGCACCATCAGGCCGCTGGCATCGGCATCGAGCGGTACCAGCGGGGTCAGGCGATGGAAGTGGCGCTCGAGCAGGCGCACGCCCGAAGGATCGTCGGGCCAGTGCGTCCCGGGCTGCACCAGTCCCGCCGCGGCCTTGCGGCCGGTGATCGCATCAAAGCCAACGGGCTTGTGCAGCAGCACCGTGGCCGGTTCGACGGCTTCGAGCTGCGCGGCGGGATCCAGCGCGACGACCTCGGCGGACACCGGGCGCGCCGGATCTTCGACCACGCATCCATCGACCGACACCCAGCCGCCCTTGATGTACTGCTCGGCCTCGACGCGCGAGCACCGGGCCAGGTCGGCAACACGTTTCGCCAGTCGAACCGGATCAGGCATGGATCGGCGCCGCGGGAACCAGATTGCGCATTGTACCGGGCAGGGACGCTGCCGCCCGCTGCAACGAGGTCGACGTGGGTGTTACCGCTGGTCGAGTTCGTGATGGATCAGCACTACGCATTGCGATGCAAACAGCATCCTGGATCCCAGCGTGATCTTCTTCGCGCCCAGGCGCTCGAGGCTGTGGAACGTCTTCTTCGGCATCGGGATGTGGTCGGTCAGCAGGAAGCAGGGGTTGCCGTCGAACACCTGCTCGCGCATCGGCGTGCCTTTCGGGTCCATCACGAACAGCTGGTGATCCCCCGCCAGTTCCTGCACCAGTCGCTCGAAGCTCACCGTGCGCACGGTGACGCCTGGTTCCACCGCTCGCGACTCGTCCTTGCCCATTCCCCGCGATGCATCCAGCGCCTTGGCGATCTTGCCCAGCAGCGTGCGCTCGTCGAAGCCGCCGATATCGTGCATGGCGTTGGCGTCGAAGCGGATCGTGCGGGAGAAATCCCGCGTGCTTTCCAGGACCAGGTAGATCACGACATCCGCGCGGTGCGACTGGGCCACGAACACCGCATTCATCAGCGCATGCGCGAGGATTTCGGGATGCGCCTCCTTGCCGACGGATGCCAGCAGCGCCTCGCTGTCCGTGGGCGCTGCGCGCGCCCTGAGTACGAAGGTTCTCATGCGTGTTCCGGGAAAAGATGCCAGTGGAAATCGTGATGCCGGTGCGGGCTTCGGTGGTGGAGACTATGCACCATGCGCCTGCCGCTGGAAGCACCGCGGGGTGCGAGCCAGGGATCGGATGCGATCGGTCCGGTGGTCGACCAGGTCGATTGCGCCAACCCCTCTGATTGCCGCTTGTGATCGCAGCCCTGATCGGAATCCTGCTGCGAAAGCCTCCGATCGATGCAGCTCCGCACTTGCCGGGCGAGATTTTTTCCTAGTCGTGCCGCGTGGGACAGGCTCGAGCGGAGACTAGAATCGTCGTGCGGGAATTCCGCATGGCGATGGCACCGGAAAGAAGCCTCACGCTCTTCGCATCGCCCCGGGCATCCGCGCAGCCGCGGGCTGCGACGCGATCCATCGATTCGAGACAGGGGACAACATGAACAAGACCATCCCGGGGGCCGCCATGGCCGTCGTCATCGCGGGCGCGCTGCTGGCGTCTGCAAGCGCCCACGCGCAGAGCAAGCCGATCCAGGGTTGGCAGCCAGGGCAGCACGAGGAGCCGGATCCCGCCAAGCGCGTGCCGCAGGCGCCGCAGCAGGCGCCGCAGCAGGCGCCGGCCAGCCAGCAGGCACAGCCGGCACCAAGGCCGCCATCGGTTGTCGTACGGGAGCAGCCGTACGCCGCGGCGCAGCCCGAGCCGGCGCAGCGCGAAGAAGATCGCGGTGGCTTTTTCGTGGGCGTGCAGGGCGGCAAGGGCTGGGTGTATGAAGACGTCGACCAGTCCGCGCTCGCGGTCAATGCCGGCTATCGCTGGCAGGCGGGGCCGGTGTCACTGATCGGCATCGAGGTGGCGAGTGGTCGGCTGGACAGCACCCGGGAAGGCCCGTGGCGCTACGGCAAGGTCGAGTACGACAGCATCGGTGCAAACGCGCGCTTCAACTTCGGCCGCAACAGCCCGGTGTACGGACTGGTCCGCGCCGGCTACTGGACAGCCGATGACAGCGAATCGGGCATGGACGTGGATGGTGGCTACTTCGGCGTCGGCCTCGGCGTCGATGTCAATCGCCACTTCAACCTGAGCCTGGTCTACACCAACTACGTGTACTTCGAGGATTACTACTGGGAAGGCAACGACTTCCACTACGACATCAATCGCGCCGACACGCTGATGCTTGGTGCCGAAGTGCGGTTCTGACCGGCATGGCAGGCGCTGGCATGCCGACCCCATGCCATGCGCCGGCCCCGCGTCGTTCCCGTTCAGGTCGGTGATCCGTTCCTCGCCGCATGTCGCCGGGCATGGGCGCGGTCGCGGGCTTGTCCAGATGAGCTGCGTGCAACGGAAGCGGATATTCCTGTGGTAGTGTCCCACTGCCCCGAGGGCCGGTGGAGGGCTTGCACGCCGCCCGGGGCAACTGCCGCATGAAAGCTGCGTCGCCGCCGGATCGCGGGCGCGCGATGACCGATGCCTGATGATGGGTTCCCAGGGGGAAATGACATGTCGAAACTGCTCGATCTGATGAGGAAGCTTGGCAGCGATGCCGCGCTGGCGGAGGAGTACGGGAAGGATCCGGAGGCGGTCTTGCGTCGTGCCGGCGTGACCGACGAGGAGCGCAGGGCGATGCTGGAGAGTGATTACGCGGCGGTCGGGAAACTCACCGGGCTCGCGGAAGGGCAGTACGCCACCAACCACACCATCAAGGCGTACGACAAGTAGCGCCGGCCTCCGTCGCCAGGTACCTGCGCATGTTCCGGCTGGTCGCGATCGCGTTGCTGTGGCTCGCGTTCGCCTGCGCTCCCGCGTTCGCGGTCGATTCGTCGCCTGCGAACGCGGCGCTGGAGGCGAAGGTCCAGGAGATCGAGCAGCTCGCGGTCACCGAGCACTGGAGCAAGTCGGATGCCGCGATTGCCGCGCTGGCGCAGCAACGCAGTGCGCTGACGCCGCTGCAGCGGCAGCGCATCGAGTTCATCAGCCTGCGCAATCGCGCCCTTGCCGGCGACCAGCCAGCGGCGCTGAAGGGCCTGGCCGAGCTGTTGAAGCAGGACATGCCGGTGCCTCTGCGCGTGCGCATCTACGCCACGGCCACCGGCGTCGCCGCCAACCTCGAGGATTGGCCGCTGGCGTTCGCGTGGCTCAACGAGGGCCTGAAGTACCTGCACGACAGCCCCGCGGAATCGGCCAGGCTGCTCGGGGCCGCCAGCTACCTGCACACGCTGGTCGGAGAAACCGGGCGCGCACGGGAGCTGGCGCTGCAGGCGCTGCACATCGTCGAAACCGGGGACGATCCGCGCGCGCTGTGCCTGGCGCTGAGCGACGTGGCGCTGGCCGAGGATCACGCCAGCCATTTCCGCGAGGCGGAGAAATGGCGCCACCGCCAGATCGAAGCCTGCGTCCGCGCCGGGGATCCGGTCTTCGTCGCCAACGGCAAGTACGGCGTGGGCAAGATGGCTGCGGCCCAGGGGCACCACGCCGAAGCGCTGAAGTGGGGGCGCGAGGCGCTCGCCGAGTTCGAGGCGGTGGGCTATGCGGTCGGTGCGCACAGCGCGAAGCTCGTGATCGCCGAAAGCCTGATTGCCTCGAACCGGCAGCTCGACCAGGCCCAGGCGATGCTGGTCGACACGCTCCGGTACTACAAGGAGCAGAAGTCCGACCTGGCCGTCGCCGAGACCGAGCGGTTGCTTGCCAGGCTCGCCGAAAAGCGCGGCGACATCGCTGCGGCGCTGCTGCACACCAAGCGGGCGATGGAAGTGTCCGGAGCCGTCGAGGTCGTCGCGCGCGAGCGTCGACTGGCTTACCTGCAGGTGCAGTTCGACACGAAGTTGAAGGAACAGCAGATCGCGTTGCTGGAGTCGGAGAAGCAGGTCGCCGCCCTGCAGGTCACCGCGAACAAGCGCCGGCAATGGCTGCTGGCCATCGGCATGGCCGGGTTGCTGGTCACCGCCATCCTGCTGCTGGTGCTGCTGCGGCGATCGTTCCGCCAGCGCCGCCGCTACCGCTGGCTGTCCGAGCACGACAGCCTGACCCGCCTGCTCAACTACCAGCAGGTGCGCAAGCTTGGCGAGCAGGCATTCGCGCGCGCGCGCGGTACCGGGCGGCCGTTCACCGCGATCGTCGCCGACATCGATCTGTTCAAGCAGGTCAACGACCGCCATGGCCACGCGGCCGGCGACGAGGCATTGCGCAGCCTTGCCGGCTGGATCAGCGAAACGGTGGGCGCGAGCGGCGTCGCCGGGCGCAGCGGTGGCGACGAGTTCACGATCCTGCTCGAAGCCGATGCGGCGGAAGCCGAGGCGATGCTGCAGCGCCTGCGCGGCCGGATCGAGCCGATCACGGTGTTCGGGCAGACCTTCCGGTTCAACATCAGCTCCGGGGTCTGCCAGGCCAACGGGCACGCCGACACGCTGGAGCAGCTGATCCACGAGGCCGACCAGGCCCTGTACCGGGCCAAGAGCGAAGGGCGCGACCGCATCGTCCGCGCCGGCGACGCGCCCGCCGAACCGGCGCCGGCCGCCGGACTGGTGGTCGTCGGCAGCGGCATCCAGTTCGGCCGCCATGCCAGCGAGCGCTGCCTGTCGGAGATCCGCGAGGCCGAGGTGGTGTTCTGCCTGGCCGACGCGTTTGCGCTGGCGATGATCCACGACTTCCGGCCCGACGTGATCAACCTCGGCGTGCATTACGCGCCGGGCAAGGACCGGCGCCAGACCTATCGCGAGATCGACGAGGCGATCATGGCGCAGGTCCGCGCTGGCAAGCGGGTCTGCGCGGTGTTCTACGGCCATCCGGGCGTGTTTGCCGACGTGCCGCACGCGGTGGTGCGCAAGGCGCGCGCGGAAGGCATCCCGGCGCGCATGGAACCGGGTATTTCCGCCGAGGCGTGCCTGTATGCCGACCTGGGCATCGATCCGGGCCATCGCGGCGTGCAGTCGATGGAGGCGACCCATTTCATGGTCTACGACCGCCAGCCCGACCCCGCCGGCCTGGTGCTGCTGTGGCAGGTGGCGCTGTCCGGCGACCTGGCCTGCAGCCGCCTGCACGCCGAGCGCGAAGGGCTGCAGGCGCTGGTCGACAAGCTGCTGCGCTGGTACCCGCCCGACCACGAGGTCATCCTCTACGAGGCCGCGCGGCTGCCGATCGAAACCCCGCGCGCGGAGCGTCTCGCGCTGCGCGACCTGCCCTCGGCGCACTACGAGGAATACACCACCCTCGTGATCCCGGCGTTGGGCGAACTGCGCGACGATCCGGATTGCGCGCGCGAAGCGGCGAGTCCCGGGAAGGCCTGAACAATCCTGCTTCCGCCGCCGTTCCCGTGAAGGCGGGGGCCGCGAACGCGGCCTCGAGTCCCGTACGCCGGGGCTGCGCTCCCCGACACAGGATGCGGGATGACCGATCCGCGCCGGCAACTGGATGCGTCGTTCCTGCGCGGATTCGACGGCGAAAACCCCGGCTGGCAGGGCAGGGTGGGGATCGCGCCGTGCTTCGACTGACGCGATCCCGCGCAAGGTGAACGCCGCGCGTGTCGTCACAATGCGAGAATGCCGTCCCGACCGGCGCCTGCCGCCGTGTTGTTCCCCTAGGATTCCATGAAAGCTCCCGCCGCCCTGCAGGCGCTCATCGACGATGGCGTCATCGACGAGGTCATGCGCCCCCTCAAGAGCGGCAAGGAAGCGGCCGTGTACGTGGTGCGCGGCGGCGGCGAGGTGCGCTGCGCGAAGGTCTACAAGGACATGGCGCAGCGCAGCTTCCAGCAGCGCGTGCAGTACCAGGAAGGCCGCAAGGTGCGCGGCAGCCGCGAAGCGCGCGCGATGGGCAAGGCCACGCGCTACGGCCGCAGGCAGCAGGAAGAGGCCTGGAAGAACACCGAAGTAGACGCGCTGTACAAGCTGCGCGACGCGGGCGTGCGCGTGCCCGAGCCGCACGGTTTCTTCCACGGCGTGCTGGTGATGGAGATGGTGACGGATGCGGAGGGATTCGCCGCGCCGCGGCTGGGCGAGTACGAGCCAACGCAGGAGCAGGCGCGCGCCTTCCACGCGGTGCTGGTGCGACAGGTGGTGCGGATGCTGTGCTGCGGGCTGATCCACGGCGACCTGTCGCCGTACAACGTGCTGGTCGATGCCGAAGGCCCGGTGCTGATCGATTTCCCGCAGGTGGTCAGCGCCGCCGGCAACAATGCCGCGCGGCAGATGCTGCTGCGCGACGTCAACAACCTCACCGCATACCTGGGGCGCTGGGCGCCGGAGCTGCTCGACACCTGGTACGGCGAGGAGATGTGGGCGCTGTTCGAGGCCGGCGCGCTGCAGGCCGACACGCCGCTCACCGGTACCTTCGAGCACGACGAGCGCCTTGCCGACATCGGCAGCGTGCGCGAGGCGATCGAGGAAGCGCGCCAGGAAGCGCTGATCCGCCAGCAGGGACGCGAGGCGGCGGAGGCCGATCACACGTAAGGCGGCGCCGCCAGGCGCTGGCCGGCGAACCAGCCTGGCGGTCAGCGACCCTGCCGGGCCACAGGCGCGGCGGACACTTCGTCGCCGGTGCCGCCCCGGGCGGGCCGGACCGGATTCCCGTCGCCATCCACCACCAGCCGGACGCGCCGGCCTTCGTGATAGAAGCTTGCGCGATACAGGCCCGCGTCTTCGCCGGTGCCGAGTTCGCAAAGCACCGTGATCTTCCGCTGTTCCATCAGCTGCCTGAAGTCGGCAAGCGCGAGTCCGAGGCCGTGAGCCACGAGCGCGCCGTCGATCTCGACGGCGCGCGACGGGTTCAGATCGATGGCGATGGGCTTGCCCACGCCCGGCGGCCGCGGTTGCCGCTTACTCGACGGCGATCGTGCCCTTCATCAGCGCGGAGTGGCCGGGGAAGCTGCAGAAGAACTCGTACGGACCGCCATCCTTGATCTTGCTGACGGCGAAGCTGACCGAAGTGGTCTCGCCGCCGCCGATCAGGCTGGTGTGCGCGATGACGCGCGGGTCGTCCGCCTTGACGTAGGCGGCGGCTGCGCCGGCACCCATGCCCTCGGCCGCGACCGCCTGCATGTCGGCGGCCTTGGTGATCACGACGTTGTGGCCCATCGCGGCCACCGGCATCGTCCCGGTGTGCTTCAGGGTGATCTTGAACTCGGTGCACGAAGCGGGGACGACGATCGACCCGACGTTGAACTGCATCGCGTCGGTGCCTTCGATCTCGGTGGCGCAGTCGGCGACGACGGCAGCGGGCTTGTCGCTGCCCAACGCGGTCGCGGCGGGTGCCGGGGCGGCCGCGTCGACGGCTGCCGGCGCTTCGGCAGGCGCGGCGGTATCGGCCGGCGCGGTCTCGACGGCTTCGGTTGGCGCGGTGGCCGCAGCCGTGGTGTCGGGGGTGGCTGGCGACTTGTCGCCACAGGCCGCGAGGGCGAGCGTGCAGGCGGCGGCGAGGAGGGCGATGCGGGTATTCATGGTGGGAGCTCCTTGTGGAAATTCGCCGCGCATTATTCTCCATCGAACCGGAGGTTGTCGTGAAATCCGCGGCCATGGCGGGTGAAAGACGCGGCCGCTTGACCGGCGTCAAGAGAACGGCGGGAGGCGCCTTGCATCATGGCCCGGCCGGCGGATGCCGATATTCCAGAAGGAAACCGCAATGCAGTTCGAATTGTCCACGCGTGATCTCGACGCGACCCTGCTCGCCGCCGCCCTGCGCCCGCTCGACCCCGACGCACGCATCGCGCTGGACGCCGCGCGCGGCCGCCTGGAAGTGATTTCGACCGCCACCGCCGCGCAGGTGCAGGGCGCGCTGCAGGAACTGGGCTGCGTGGCCAGCCCGCTGGAACAGGAGGTGCACATCAGCGGCGGCAGCACCTGCTGCGGGCATTGCGCCTAGGAAGGAGCAGCGACCCCGCTTGTATGATCGACCTTGCCGCCGCGGCAACGGCCACGGCGCCCGGACTGCGTGGATGGACACAGTGAACGACACCGTGCACGGCGAGTACAAGGTTCCCGGCGGCAAGCTGGTGGTGGTGGACCTGGCCGTCGTCGACGGCCGGATGACGGCCGTGCAGGTCAGCGGGGATTTCTTCCTGGAACCGGCCAGCGCGCTGGACAGCATCGATGCGGCGATCGAGGGCCTGCCCGTCGAGACCGGCGAAGCCGCGCTCGCCGCCGCGGTGACCGCCGCGCTGGGGCCGGCGCCGCAGCTGTTCGGCATCACGCCCGAGGGCGTTGCGATCGCCGTGCGCCGCGCGCTGGGCGTGGCGGACGCCGTCGACGATGCAGGCGGTGCGGCTTGAGCCGCAGCGGTTGGCACGACCACGCCTGGCATCTGGTCCATGCCGGCCCGCAGGCGCCCGCGCTGCACATGGCGCTGGACGACGTGATGCTCGACGACGTATCCGCCGGGCGGCGTCCGCCCACGCTGCGGATCTGGGAATGGGCGGCATCCGCAGTGGTGATGGGCCGCTTCCAGTCCCTGCGCAACGAAGTGGACATGCAGGCCGCGCAGCGCCACGGCATCGAGGTGGTGCGCCGGATCAGCGGCGGCGGCGCGATGTTCATCGAGCCGGGCAACACCATCACGTATTCGATCGTCGCGCCGGTGACGCTGGTGGACGGCATGACGTTCGAACAGGCGTATGCGTTCATGGACCAGTGGGTGATCGAAGCGCTGGCCACGCTCGGCATCAAGGCTTGGTACCAGCCACTGAACGACATCACGTCCAGCGTCGGCAAGATCGCGGGCGCCGCCCAGGCCAGGCGCGGTGGCGCGATGCTGCACCACGTCACCATGGCCTACGACATCGATGCGGTGCGGATGCTTGAAGTGCTGCGCGTGGGCCGCGAGAAGCTGTCCGACAAGGGCACAACCAGCGCCCAGAAGCGCGTCGACCCGCTGCGCCGCCAGACCGGGCTGCCGCGCGACGTGGTGATCGAACGCATGATCGAGATCTTCCGCAGCCGCCATGGCGGGCTGGTCTCCGATCGCTTGCGCGCAGACGAACTGGCGCGCGCACAGGCGCTGGCGCGCGACAGGTTCGGCACGCCCGAATGGACCGCCCTGCTGCCGTAGGCCGGCGGGCAGAACGGCCTCGCGCGGGACGCTTCCATCGGCCATTGCAGGTTGCCGTTCGCCGTTTCCGCACCAGCGCGCTTGCAGCAGGCGAATGCATGGTCGTCGATGGACGTTGCACCGCATGCGCCGCCATCGTCGCTGTGCCGCGACCCCATGATCGAACGCGCTGCCTGCGCTGTGATTGCGCGTGTGCGATCTGCGCGACGCCCGCCTAGGCTGGCGTGGACCGCAGCAGTGCCACGAACTCGTCGGCGGTCATCGGCCGGGCAATCCCGAAGCCCTGGCCCGCGTCGCAGCCGGCGTCGGCCAGCCAGCGCTGGGTGGCTTCGTCCTCGATGCCTTCGGCGGCGACGGTGGCGCCCAGTTCGTGGGCAAGCCCGATCGTCGCGGTGACGATGGCCTGGTCGGAGTGCGAGGTGAGCAGCGTGGCCACGAATGAACGGTCGATCTTCAACTCGTCCGGGGCGAGGCGGCGCAGGTTGAGCAGCGACGAGTGCCCGGCGCCGAAGTCGTCGACGGAGATCCGGATGTCATGCGCGCGCAGGCGCGGCAGCGCGGCGGCGACCAGCTCGGGTTCGCGCATGACGTCGGTCTCGGTGATCTCCAGCATCAGCGCGGCGCCGTCCTGACCGGCGGCATCGATGATGGCGTCGACCAGCCGCACGTCCGCCAGGTCGTTGGCGGAGACGTTCACCGACAGGTGCAACGGCGGTTCGGATGGCGGCCAGTGCCTGCGCTGCGCAAGGCCGCAGCGCAGCAGGTGCAGGTTCATCGCGGCGGCGACGTGCGCCTGTTCGGCCATCGGCACGAACGCATCGGGCTCGATCGGCCCGCGCTGCGGGTGGTTCCAGCGCACCAGCAGTTCGGCGCCTCGCCAGCGGCCGCTGCGCAGGTCTATCTGCGGCTGGAGCATGAAGCCGAGGCGGCCAGCCTCGATGGCGTCGCGCAGGTCGGCCATCAGCGCGGGATCGTTGGCGTCGTTGACAGCTGCGATGCTGCCGGCGCGGGACTGCCTGCGCCACGCGTAACCGGCAGGGCCGAGCAGGAGCAGCGCTGCCAGCCCGGCCGCGTACAGCAGCCACGGGCGCGGACGGCGCGGGTCGAGGTTGCCGATCCATTCGACGTACAGGTCGTTCTGCACGCCCGAGGCGCGCAGGCGTTCAAGGGACGAGTCGATCCGCGCCACCAGGTCGGACCGGCCGCGCTGCACCGCGAACACGTACTTGCGTTCCAGCAGCGGCGGACTCAGTGCGATCACGTCGTCGAGGTCGTGCTGGTGGATTGCGTAGTAGCCGATGCCGGTGGGGGCGAGGGCGTAGTCGGCCTCGCCGCGCGCCACCGCGACCAGCGCGCCGGATTCGGTATCCAGTTCCAGCAGGGCGATGCCATGGCCGGCCAGTGCATGCATGGCCTCGGCGGCCAGTCCGGCGCGCTGCACGGCCACGCGCACGCCGGGCAGCTTGGCCAGCGCGTCGAGCGACTCCAGTTTTGCCTGTCCACGCCGGCCGAACAATGCGTGATGGCGGATCAGGATCGGCTGGGTGAACAGGAAACGGCGCTCGCGTTCGGCCGACCAGAACATCGGCACGATGTCGAGTTCGCCGCGTGACAGGCGTTCGAGCGCGGTGTCCCACTGGCCGAGTTCGAAACGCGGCTGGAGGCCGATGTCGCCGGCCACCGCACGCGCCAGCGCGACATCGAAGCCGTCGGCGCGACCGCTCTGGTCGATGAACTGGTAGGGCGGGTAGCTCGCATCGCCGCCCATCCTCAGCGTGTCGCGCCCGCCTTCGCCGGCGATGGCGGGCATGGCCAGCGCCAGCAACGCGAACACCAGCGACGCGGGCCACCATCGCAGGCAGTAGTACGCGGCCACGCCGCGATGATGATCAAGCACCGTCCCCAATGCTTTCATTGCCTGTCATCCGGTTGGACGAACCCGCCATCTTTAGCATGTTGGTGCCATGGATGCCTGCGCCGCGCGCGAACCGGATGGTTCGCCGCGCTTGCACCTGCCGCCGGCGGGCATGACTCCAGCCGCGGACTCGTTGCCGGTATCGCGTGGATCGCCGCGGCGATGCAGAGCGGAAGCAAGCGGCTGCAATTCCTTCCATGCCAGGCGCATCCCCCGTCCGCCGGCCAGCGTTGGCCGGCGGACAGTCGATGCGTGTTGTTGCGTTTCACCAGTGCGGTAGCGGCCTCAACTGGGTGTGGTAGACCCACTTGCCGACCTTGCGGCTCTGCACCACGCCTGCTTCGCAGCCGAAGCGGAAATGGATGCCGGCGTAGACGCGTGCGTCGACCGAGTCCGATTCGGCATCGGACAGGCGCGTGTAGCTGCGGGTGATGCCGCCGGCCGTCAGCGTGTACGGCAGGTGGTTGGTGCCGAAGTACGAGCGCATCACCTGCGCGCCGGCGCCCATCGTCGTAGGCAGGCCGCAGGGATAGTCCGGGTATGGCGGGGTGGTGAGGTAGCTGGTCCAGGCGGGATCGGGCCGGGTCCGCGGGTTGCCGTCGTCGCTCCAGTGGATCGCGGTGTACGGGCGCCAGAAGGTGTAGGTGTACTTGGCGTGGAAGGTGGTGATCAGCGCATCGGTGACCGCCATGTTGACCAGCGCGAACAGGCGCGCGTGCTGCCAGCGATCGAGCGACTTGCCGGCGACGACCGCGCGCGCGATCGCGTTGAGGTTGGCGCCACCGGCGGGGAAATAGCGGGCCACGCGGCTTTCCTCGGAGTCGGGCGCGGCGTTGCGCACCGCGAACGACCCGACCGCCTTGACCTCGTTGTATTCGTCGGCGTACGCACGGCTCTTGAGCCTGAGCTCCGGTGCGCGCGGGGCCATGAACTGGCGCCGGCTGATGACCGCGAACGGCACGAGGTTGGCCCAGCCGGCGAACTGCGGGTATGGCGCTGGCGGCGGAGGCGTCGGCGGCGTGGGCTGGTAGATGCCGGGGCCCGGCGCAAGGGTGTACGGCAGGTGTGGGGTTGCCGAACCGTCGCCCTGGCGCTCCTGAAGGATCGCCGCGGCCGACGCCGCACCGGCTGCGATGCCCTGGTCGATGCAGCCCGGGGCGGCGACCGGGCATCCCGGCAGCGCGGCGATGGCGGCGGCGTAATGGGCGTTGATCGTGGCCGCCTGGCTGGGCATCGTGGCGCGCAGCACGTCGGCCGCGGCGCGCGCGACGGCGGCATCCGGCGAGGCATTCGGGTTCACCGGGCCGACGACGCTGTAGGTGCGGTAGCGCCGGTCGATGCTGTTCAGGGCGTCATGCACGGCGATCTGGGTCATGGCCAGCACGCGGAACTGCTGCGGGGGCCCGCCGGCACTGCCGATGACCTCGTCGGCGAAGGCGCTCCAGTCGGTCACCGAATCGGCGAAGGCCGGCAGCGGCAGCGACAGCAACAGGGCGCAGGCCAGTGGCCAGCGACGGGGGAGGTCATGGAGGGCGGCACGGCGGCCCTTCGCTTGTGGAGATGCGTTCATGGGAGTGTCCGGGAGCAGGGGGAAGCGCGAGCCGGGGCTCGCGGCCTTGTCAGGCTTTCATCCAACGCCCCGGTGCGGACCCGCCGGACAGGCGCCGGGCACGGCATCCGGGGTTTGCCGACGGACGGTCGTTTCGTGTCGTGGCGGTCAGCGCGACACGTCGTAGCGGTGCTGCTCCATGATCCCGAGCACTTCGTCGACCGGGAGCGCGGCGGCCTCATGCCCGTCGCGGCCGACCATGGCCTCGGCGTGGAACAGCGAATTGAGGATGGCCTCTTCCGTCGCCTCGATGGCGGCCATGAACAGCGGCGACATCGCGTCGTTGCGCAGCACCGTGGCCTGGCGCAGTGGGCTGTCCGATTCGTGCACGATGCGCACCGAATCGTTGGCCGAAAACGCGATCACGTAATCGCCGCTGCCGTTGGATGCGATGCCGCCGGTGCGCGCCAGTCCCAGCATCGCGCGCTTTGCCAGGCGCTCGAGGTTGCGCGCATCCAGCGGCGCGTCGGTGGCGACCACGATCATGCACGAGCCGTCCGGCGAGTCATTGAGTTCGTCGCTCAGGTAATGCTTGCGCAGCGCCTTGCCGACCTGCACGCCGTCGACGCTCAGTACGCCGCCGAAGTTGGTCTGCACCAGCACGCCCACGACATGGCCGCCGAGGTTTTCGGGCAGCTTGCGCGATGAAGTGCCGATGCCGCCCTTGAAACCGAATGCCATCGTCCCGGTACCGGCGCCGACGTTGCCTTGCGCGACCTTGCCGCCGGCGGCCGACGCGATGGCATCGAGCACGTCGCGCCTCGTGACGTGGCGGCCGCGGATGTCGTTCAAGTAGCCATCGTTGGTCTCGCCGACGACGGGATTGACCGAACCCACGCCGTCGTTGCCGGGCAGGGCGAGGGTGAATCCGATCAGCGCGTCCGCCGCGACCGGGACGCCGAGGGTGTTGGTCAGGACGATCGGCGTTTCGATGTTGCCCAGCTCGGCGACCTGCGTCGTCCCGACCAGCTTGCCGAAGCCGTTGCCCACGTAGACCGCGGCCGGCACCTTGTCCTGGAAGATGTTGCCGGCGTGCGGGAGGATCGCGGTGACGCCGGTGCGGATGTCGTTGCCGCTGACCAGCGTCTTCTGGCCGACCTTGACGCCCGGCACGTCGGTGATCGCATTCAACGGACCGGGCTGCAGCACGCCGGGGGCGATGCCGTACTCGCGCAGGTTCTTCTGCCGCGCATCCGCGGACGACCAGCACAGCAGCGCAAAGGCGACGACAAGCAGGCGAAGGGGCATGGCGGGTTGTCCGTGGGTGGCGTGCGTCGGTCGACCATAGCCGAGGCAACGCGGCGGCGGGGAAGCGCCTTCGCGACGCGGAGGGCCCGCAGCGCGAAGAAGCAAAGGGCGGCGGGGCGCGCGCATGGTCGATTCTCCCGGTTCGAAGTGCTTGACAAACATCAAGTGTATTGTTGTAGTAATACACATGGACGCAACCCTGCTGCACATCCAGCCCGCGGCGCCGCAGCCGATCTACCGGCAGATCGCCGAGCAGATCCGCCGCCTGGTGGCCGGCGGGCAACTGGCGGTCGGCGACACCCTGCCGTCGGTGCGCGACGTGGCGGCCGCCCACGCGATCAACCCGATGACCGTCTCCAAGGCCTACAGCCAGCTGGAAGCCGAGGGCGTGCTGGAGCGGCAGCGCGGCAAAGGCATGGCGGTGGCCGCGCAGCCCGCGGGCCGCGACACCCCGGCCCAGCGCTGGACCCTCATCGAACCGAGCCTGGACGCGGTGGCGCGGCAGGCGCGCGAACTTGAACTCTCGCCGGACGAGGTCATCGCCCGGCTCAGCCAACGCATGCGGCAGCAATGAACCGGAGAACGCGATGAACGCACTGATCGAAAGGATGGCGGCGCAGCAGATGGCGATGGACCAGGCCCGCCCGCACACGGACATCGACACCCTGCCGCTGGCGGCCAGCCGGCTGGAACTGCGCTACGAGGGCCACGCGGCGCTGGACCGCGTCTCGCTGCGGCTCGAACCGGGCACCGTGCTCGGCCTGATCGGCCGCAACGGCGCCGGCAAGACCACCCTGATCCGGGCGCTGCTGGGCCTGGTCGAACCCGATGCCGGCAGCGCCACCGTCTGGGGCCGGCCGGCGCTGCAGATGGGCGACGCGGCCAAGGCGCGGCTGGCCTACGTGCCGCAGCAGCCCGAGGCGCTGGCCTGGCTCAAGGTCGGCGACATGCTCGACTTCGTCGGCCGCTTCTATCCGAACTGGGACGCGGCGTTCGTCGACGACACGCTGGATCGCTGGGAGCTGCCGCGCGACCGGATGCTGGCCAAGCTGTCTCCGGGTGAACGCCAGCGGGTGGCGATCGTGCGCGCGCTGGCGCCGCGGCCGGAACTGCTGGTGCTGGACGAGCCGGCCGCGTCGCTCGACCCGGTCGCGCGTCGCGAGCTGCTGCGCGAGATCGCACTGCGTGCCGGGGAGTCCGGTACCACGGTGCTGTTCTCCACCCACATCGTGTCGGACCTGGAGCGGGTCGCCTCGCACGTGGCGTTCATGCACCAGGGCCGGCTGTTGCTGCACGGCGAACTCGACGGCCTGAAGGAGCGCAACCTGCGCCTGCACGTGCCGGCCTCCGCCGCCGACCAGCTGGTCGGCCCGGTGCCGGGCGAGGTCGCGCGCCGGCCGCATCTGTATGGCGGCCACAGCATCGTGATCGTGCGCGAAGAGGGCGCGGCCTGGCCGGCGCTGGCAAGCGCGCCGGGCGTGCAGCGCGAGGTGCTGTCGCTGGAAGACCTGTTCGTGGAGGTGGCCGGATGAACACCGCGATGCCGCGAACCGCGCCGGCTGCCGCTGCGCGCGAGACAACCGTGCAGCGCGCACGGGCGCTGCTGCTGGCCTGCGTGCCGCGCAGGACGCGCGTGCTGTGCGTGGCGGCGACCGTGCTGCTGCTCGGCATTGCCATTGCGCTGGCGATGCTGGCGCCACGATCGGAACGCGGCGCGATCGCGGCCGTGGCGTTCGCGGCCTTCGCGGTTGCGGTGCCGTGGGGGTTCTGGTTCCCGCGGCTGTTGCTGCTGCAGGTGGAAGCGCATGCGTCACGCCTGCCCGCGCTGGCGGCGTCGATCCCGGCGGCGCTGGCGCTGCTGCTGCTTGCAACGGTGGTGCTGCCTGCCGCCGCGCTGGTGGTGCTGGCCGGCGCGGAACCCGTGTTCGCGCTGTCCGCGCTGATGGCCGCCGCCACGGCCGGCCTGCTGATGGCGATGCTGCCAGGCTGGTGCTACCTGGCCCTGTGCTTCGCGCCGCTGCTGTGCGCCGCGCTGCTGCTGCTTGCGCAGCGGCTGCTGGGACTGGAGGCGCTGCGACTGGATCTTGCCGCGGTGTTCGATCTGCAGCGACTGCCGGCGCTCGCGGCGGTGCTGGCATTGCTCGCGGCCTGGCGCTGGCGCGCGATTGCCCGCGGCGCCGGGATCGTGCCGGACTCGCCGTGGCGTCGCCCGGTTGTCCTGCAAGCGCATGGCACGCAGCTGTGGGGTGGATCCGGCCTGCTTGACGCCAACCAGTGGCAGGCCGCCATGCCGGACTGGCTGTGGCCGGCAGGCCAGACCGGCCGGGCGGGGCGCACGCGGCCGGTGGAGGCGATGCGGGTGCTGCTCGGCACGCCGTTCGTGCCGCTGCGCCGCGGCCAGGTCCTGCTCCAGTTCGGATTCGCCGCCATCGCGCTGCTGGTGTTCGTCGCCGCACTGACCGCTGACCCAACCAGCGAGCAGGTTCGCAACCTGATCAACGGTGGCCTGGGGGGCGGCCTCGCCGGCGGCGGCATCACGCTGGTCGGCATGTACGGCTGGCGCCTGGACGTGCTGCGCCGGCGCGCGGCCGGCGAGATGGTCGAACTGGCGCTGTTGCCCGGGTTCGGCGATCCCGCACAGGCACGCCGCTTGCTGTGGAGGGCGGTGGCAAGGCCGCTGGTGCAGACGGGCCTTTTCGGAGCCGCGATCCTGATCGCGCTGGGCGTGGTCGCCGGCGTCGACGCCGCGGGCCTGGCGTGGCTGCTGGTGGCGGTGATCGGGCTGGGCCTGCTGGCTGCGCTCGCATGCCTCCGCCCGCTGGCCGGCCAGCCCATGCTGTCGATCTGGATGGCGGGACTCGCCCTCGCCACGCTGGTGATGCTGATGTCCACGACCGCGGTGGTGACGCGGCCGGAATGGGGCAGCGGCAGCGCGTGGCTGGTCGGCGGATGGTCGCTGGTCTGCGCGGCCTGCGGCATTGGCCTTGCGCAGTCGTGGCGACGCTTCCGCGCGCGGCCGCACCCGTTCGTGCAGTGAGGGGCGCGGCCGCGGCTGGGGTCAGTCTTCCAGCAGCGGCTTGCGCGGCAGCCGCTCCTCGCGCATGGCCGCGTGGTAGGCGAACGACGCAACAATCGCCGCCGCCTGCTTCAGGTCTTCGGGTTCGACGTGGTCCCAGGTGTCCAGGTTGCTGTGGTGGACGTTGCTGAAGTAGTCCAGCCGGTCCTGGATGAACTGGAAGCCCGGGAGGCCGACGCGATCGAACGCGATGTGGTCGGTGCTGCCGGTGTTGCGGGTGGCCACGGTGGTGGCGCCCACGTCGTGGAACGGTTCCAGCCACGCCTTGAAGATCGGCATTGCCGCGAGGTTTTCCTGCGCATGGATGCCGCGGAAGCGGCCCGAGCCGTTGTCCATGTTGAAGTAGGCCGAGAGGCGGTCGTAGTCACGCTTCTTCTGCAGCGCGCCGGTGGGTTCGCGCAGCGATGCCGGCAGCGCCTTCTGCGCCGGGTCGGAGGGCTCGGGATAGGCGGCGAAGTGCTGCGCCACGTAGGCCTGCGACCCGATCAGCCCTTGCTCCTCGCCGCTCCACAGCGCCACGCGGATCGTGCGATGCGGCCTGGCGCCCACCGCCTTGAGGATGCGCATGGCTTCCATCATCACCGCCACGCCCGCGGCGTTGTCGGCCGCGCCGGTGCCGGCGTGCCACGAATCCATGTGCGCGCCCAGCATCACGATCTCGCCGGCCTTGCCGCCGCGTCCCGGGATCTCGGCCAGCGTGTTGTAACCGGGCTGGTTGGCCTCGTCGGTGAAGCGTGCCTGCACGTTGATCCGCAGCTTCACCGGCTGCTTGCGCTCGATCGCGCGCACCAGCGGGTTGTAGTGCTCCGCGGCCATCGCCAGCTCCGGCACGCCGACAGATTCACCGGCCTTGCGCGAACCGCCGCCGCCGACGCGGATGATGCCGTTGTCCCAGCCGCTGATGCCGATGGCAGCCAGCGCGCCTTCTGCGACCAGGAACTTGTTGGTGGCCTCGGCCAGCTCGCGGCGTTCGCGGAATTCCTTGGTCCGCTTGGCGCGGTCATCGGATTTGTCCTTGGGAATGGCGAACGCCTGCAGCTCGGCCAGGCCGGCGTCGTCGTGGCGGTGCGAGTCGGGCGTGGCGCCGCGCTTGTACGCACGCGCTTCGTCCAGCAGCACGATCTTGCCCGCCAGCTTGCCCTTGTACTTGTCGAGATCGGCCAGGGTCTTGATGGAAACCTGGATCGCCTCGCCTTCGACCGGGCCGTTGGTGCCGGGCGTCCACGCCTTGGGCAGCGCGTGCAGCGGCATCGCGCGCGGGCCGAGCATTTCCACGCTGGCGCTGCTGAACTCCCAGCCGCGGCCGAAATCCTCGAAGGCCTCGTCATGGACGTTGGCCAAGCCCCACTGCGTGAACTTGCCGCGGGTCCAGGCGTTGGCCTCGGCCATCTGCGGGGAATTGGTCAGGCGCGGGCCGATGGCCTCGGTCAGGTGGCTGAAGGTGTCCATGACCTGCGAACGATGGAATGCCTCCTGGCGGATGCGATTGACCATGTCCAGGTCCACCGGCTCCTGCGCTGCGGCGACGCCGCCGATTCCGAGGCACACCAACAACAGGCAGCGCTTGATCACCTTGTTCCCCCTGGGCAGTTCGATGCGAAGCGGCCGAGTGTAACCGCAGCGGCGCGGCACGATTCGTAGGCCAGTGCCGGTCCAGCGAAGCTTCGTACACTCCCGATTCTCGCCGCCGTCTCGGCCGATCGGCTGTCCCGTTGAACTGCGGTGCCGCTTCGGCAACGGTTTCGCTCCATCGCGCAGCCCCTCGGCCGGGGCGGCGGAACTGATCTCGCCGGCGGGCGTGTTCCCGCCCGCACGACGCCGCGTGGCCATGAAGCGATAATGCGTCTCCAGCCCTGCACAACCGCGGAGAACGAAGCGATGAACATGTCCGTCCACGAACCGATCGGTACTCCCGGCAAGCCGTGGGGCGACGCGGAAAAGGCGCAGTGGCGTTCGCGCCAGGTCCGCAGCCGCAGCTATGCGGAGGATGTGCTTGGCTCGATCGATGGACTGCGCGGACGCTTCGACGTCGAGCAGTACGGTGAACTGGACTACGCGCCCGACGGCCGCTATCCGCTGTTCGCGATCCGCAGCCGCGACTGGAGCGACGCGCTGCCGTGCGTGCTGGTGACCGGTGGCGTGCACGGTTACGAAACCAGCGGCGTGCGCGGGGCGCTGCAGTTCGTTGACGAGCATGCCGCCGACTACGCGGGCCGGGTGAACCTGCTGGTCGCGCCGTGCGTGAGTCCGTGGGGCTACGAGCGCGTCCAGCGCTGGAACCGCGATGCGCTCGATCCCAACCGTTCTTTCCGCCCGGGCAGCCCGGCAGGCGAGTCGGCGGCGCTGATGCAGCTTGTTGCACCGCTGCGTGGCCGCTTCCTGGTGCACGTCGACCTGCACGAGACCACCGACAGCGACGAGTCCGAGTTCCGCCCGGCGCTGGCCGCGCGCGACGGCAAGGCGTTCGAGCCGGGCGAAATTCCCGATGGCTTCTATCTCGTCGACGATACCGACAATCCGCAGCGTGCGTTCCAGCAGGCGATCATCGAGGCAGTGGCGAAGGTGACGCATATCGCACCGGCCGATGCCAAGGGCGAGATCATCGGTTCGCCGGTGATTTCACCGGGCGTGATCGAGTACGCGCTCGGGCCGCTGGGCCTGTGCGCCGGCATCACCGGCGCCCGCTACACGACCACCACCGAGGTCTATCCGGACAGCCCGCGCGCGACGCCCGATCAGTGCAACGCCGCGCAGGTGGCTGCGGTCCGCGCGGCGATCGACTTCGCACTTGCGCAGGCGGCATCGGCGCCCACCGGGCGCGTTTGAGCGGGGAAGGAATGGGCGAATGGCGCGGGCGCGCCGAGCCGGGCGCTGCGGGCCCGCGGATGGTCCGGGGAAGGGTGCTGCGGGACTGTTCGCTTCATGGCCCGGCGCACGCCCTGGATCGTGTTCCTGGCAAGCCGCCCGACCCTGCGGCATGGAAAGGGCGGCGACCGTTTGCGCTCGACTGACGCGCGCAGGCCGGGTTGACCGGTTGGCCGATGCGGCCTGCGCGGGGCGATCAGGCGATCAGCGCCTTGCCGCGGCAACCTTCCCGGTCGTGGCGGCGGATGCGGTCTTGCGCGAAGGCCTGGCCGTGGGGACAGCGCCGGTCTTGGACTTGGACGTGCTGCTCCTGGAGCGCGACGTGCTGACGTTGACCTGCATGCGCAGCGGCGTGACGCCCAGTACTTCGACGCGGCCGCCCTGCTTGCGGAAGGCAGCCAGGTCGTTGGCGATCGTTTCGCTGGTCATGCTGCGGCTCAGGTCCTTCGCCTTGCTCTGGCGGGCGAACAGGTGCGAAGTGCTGGTGGGAGGGATGGCAGCCTTGGTGGACTTCTGGGACATGGTGTCTCCTTCAATGGTTCGCCATGGCGAGCGCGGACGCTGGCAGGCGGTGCGCGGCAACGGCCCGGAGGGCAGGGTTGTCGCGGCCAGGATCCCGTCCGGCTGGCGCCAGACGCGCGCAATGACGCCCCGCAACGGCGCGGCAGCGTTCGGGTGGACGGGAGTGCGCGTATCCTACGCAAACACCAATGAACAGGATGTTATTTGCGCCGAATTCCTGCAAACGCGCAGGCAAATACGGCGCAAAGCCAGCAATTGAAACGCCGCCGCGACCGGCCGGGCGAACCGGCTGCCGGATCCGGGCAGGCGCGTGATCGCCCGGAGAGCACCTCCTGCAGAGGCTATTTTTCGAGCGCGTCCAGCGCCTCCAGCGACTCGGCCACGTGACGGTTGGGGTTGAGCTCGGAGTAGGCGTGCACGACCTTGCCCGAGGGCGCGATCACGTACGAGGTCCGGTTCGACCAGCCCGGCTTCATCTGCAGCACCGCGTCGTACTGCGCCGCGATCTTCGCGCCCTGGTCGGCAGCGACCGGGAACTTGCCGCCGCAGTGCTCGGTTTCCTTCGAGAAGTCGGCCAATTCGTCGATGTTGCCGGCGGTCACCCCGATCACGGTGGCGTGGCGTGCCTTGAACTTGTCGATTGCCTGCGAGAACAGGGCGGCTTCGAGGTTGCAGCCGGGGGTATGGGCGGCGGGGAAGAAATAGACCACGACCGGGCCCTTCTTCAGCGCATCGGCGAGCTTGAAGGTGAAGGGTTCGCCGGCAAGGTAGGCCGGCGCGCTGAAGTCGGGCGCCTGCGTGCCGGGCTTGAGCGCGGCGAGCGACGGCGAGGCCAGCATGACGGTCCCGGCGATGGCGGCAGCCGCGAGTTTCAGGAGGTGTTTCATGGCAGCCACTCCAGTGGGGATCATAGACTTATACACCCGCTGCCGCGGCGCAGCGGTCGCAATGTTTGAAAGGCATGCGGACCGTCGCGTCGTCCGGTCGTGGCGGTGAGACGGGGCAGGGAACCCGGTGTGGCGCGGATCCCGCTGCCAGGAAGGCCGCGCCACGGCGCTGCGAACGGCGCTGCGGCGGGAGCCCGATGCGAGGCGGCATCCGGACGCGAAACCGGGAAAGGCGCCAAGGCCGGCGCCGACATTCATTCCGGGGTTGACGGCTCGTGCGCTGCACCGGACTTCGCGGCCTGGGCCGCTTCGCGGGCCTCGCGCTTGCGCGCGTCCTTCTCGTCCTGCTTCTTCTTCTTGGCGATCTCGCGCTGTCGCTTCTCGAACGAATAGTTGGGCTTGGCCAATGGATTGCCTCGTTGCGGGGTGCGTCCATTGTACGGCCAGCCGGGAAACCGCCCGCCGGCGCCCGCGGCCACGCAGGTTTCGCTGGCTGCGCGCCCGCCGGGTGTCACGGCGGCGAACGGGTTGGCGAGGGCATGCCCGCCCCGCGCTTCGAGGCGGCGGTTGTCCAGCGGTCCGCTCGCCCGGCCGTGCGGGTCGACGGGCCTTCGTGGCCGGCGACCGGTCAGTCGCGATCCGGTGCGCCAAGCGGGAAGAAGCTGCGATAGGGGCGCGCCTCGTCGACCGCGCGCGCGAACGACGGACGCGCCAGCAGGCGCTTGCGATAGGCGACCACGTTGCCGAACGCCGGGTCGATGCGATGCGTCCAGTCGGCGTAGAACAGGAACGGCGCCGCCCCGCAGTCGGCCAGGCTGAAGGCATCGCCAGCCGCCCATTCGCGATCCGCCATCACGCCGTCGAGCCAGCGATAGGCGGTGTCCAGCATCGCCCGTGCCTCGGTGACGCCACGCCCGTCGCGCTCGGCTTCCGGCCGCAGGCTGTCGAACACGATCTTCTGCTGCGGGGTGGAAATGTAGTTGTCGAAGAAGCGGTCCATGCCACGCACCTCAAGCGCGCTGCGCGGGTCGGCGGGCAGCAGGGTCACCGGACCCGGATGCTGCAGCTGCAGGTGCTCGATGATGATGCTGGCCTCGGGGATCGTGCGGCCCGCATCGACCAGCACCGGGAAACGCTTAAGCGGCCACAGCGCCGCGAACTCGTCCACCAGCTGCGGGTGTTCCTGCGACAGCAGGCGCCATTCGAATGGCGTGTCGTTCTCGTACAGCGCCACCAGGACCTTCTGGCAGTAGGAGGAGAACGGATGGGCATAGAGGACAGGCATGGCGGTGTCGTGCTGGGCGGGCATGGTGGCTCCTGGTGGATGGGATGATCGTTCCCGGCTTCCTGTTGGCGACGAACGGCTGGCCCCGGGATCGACATTGCCAGAAGGCCCGGCACGGAAATCGCCTCGTGGCAGCGGGCGATCGCCATGCCGCAAGCGGTCAAGGTGGCCCGCCGTGGACCTGGCGCTTCGACGGGCGAGAACGATGGCCGGTTGTCGTGCCGTTCCCCGGTTCCACTGTCGGGCAACGTCACGCCGCGTAATGTCACGCCACGCAGCATCGACATCGCATCACAGAGGCACGGGATGACCTATCGGCTCTACTACTGGCCCGGGATCCAGGGGCGCGGCGAGTTCGTCCGCCTGCTGCTGGAGGAAGCGGGCGCGGCCTATGTCGACGTAGGCAACAACGAGGCGGAAGGCGGCCTGGAGGCCGTGCAGGCGCTGCTGGCCTCGCCCGAGGCCGTGCATCCCGCGTTCGCGCCGCCGGTGCTGGTCAACGGCAAGGTGGTGGTCGCGCAGGTGGCGGCGATCCTGCAGTATCTCGGCCCGCGCCTCGGGCTGGTGGCCTGCGACGCCAACATGGCCTTGTGGACGCATCAGCTGCAGCTGACCATCGCCGACGCGGTGGCCGAGGCGCACGACACCCACCATCCGCTCGACGTCGGCGACTGGTACCGCAACCAGAAACCCGAGGCGCTGCGCCGTGCACGCGCCTTCCGCGAGTCGCGGATGCCGAAGTTCATCGGCTGGTTCGAGCAGGTGCTGGCGCGCAACCCGAAGGGGCCGGAGCACCTGGTCGGCGCGCGGCTGTCATACGCGGACCTGTCGCTGTTCCAGCTGGTGCAGGGGCTGCGCTACGCGTTTCCGAAGGCGATGGGCGCGCTCGAACGCGACACGCCACGGGTCCACGCGCTGGCGCGGCGCGTCGGCGCGCGGCCGAACGTGTCCGCGTACCTTGCCTCGCCGCGGCGGCTGCCGTTCAGCGAGGACGGGATCTTCCGCCATTACCCGGAGCTGGATGGCTGAGCACGGCCTGGGTGCGCTGTTTCGTGCGCGTCGTTGCTGGCGGCAGCGGCAGGCAGGGTGTCGGGGTGCCGGGTTGGCGTGGCGACGCAGTTCCGGCCTTGGTCCTTGGCGTGGTACAGCGCGGTGTCGGCCGCCACCATCCAGCGCCGCAGCGACATGCCCGGGCTGGCGGTGGCAACGCCCAGGCTGACCGTGCAGCGCAGGCCGGGCGCGGCGACGAATGACAGTTCGCACACCTGCCGACGGATCGATTCGGCAATCGACAGCGCCCGGGGCTCGTCGACGTCCAGCGCCAGCGCGAACTCGTCGCCGCCGTAACGCACGGCATGTCCGTTGCCGCCGATGTTCTCGCGCAGCACCGCCGCGACACCGCGCAGGACATCGTCGCCCACCGCGTGCCCGCGCGCGTCATTGGTGGTCTTGAAGTTGTCGATGTCGACCATGACCAGGGTGGCCGGGCCCAGCCCCGTGCGTCGCCGCTCCAGCACCTGCTGCGCGTGTTCTTCCCACTGGCGGCGGTTGTCGAGGCCGGTCAGCGGGTCGGTGCGGCTGAGTTCGTCCAGGCGCAGGTTCTGGAAGTGCACGCGGCGCACCAGGCGATAGCCGTTGAGGCTGACCGCGACGGTGTGGATCAGCAGGATCGGCATGCAGGCGATGATCACCGGCATGCTGGTCGTGGGCGCAAACGCGAATCCGGTCAGCAGGCTGCCCAGCATGATTGCACCCAGCATGCCCGGCAGCGAGCGCAGCCACAGGCCGCGGATGCCGGTGTTGATCTTGTCGACCAGCGCCAGGGTGGCGATCAGCGCGCTGGGCAGCAGGTTGAAGTGCATCAGTGGCACCCACAGCCCGGCGAATGTGGAGTCGATCAGCAGGTTCTGGCGTTCGGTGCGCTCCGGGTCACGGCTGCGCCTGGAGCGCCACAGCGCCAGGTGCGGCCACAGCAGCATGACGAATGCCAGGGCTCCCCAAGACAGCGCGCTGGCGTGCTGCTGCGCCAGCACCACGCCGACCGGCAGCGCGGACAGCGCCATTCCCAGGATGCGGAAGGGATAGACCGTCCGGTACAGCGGTTGGCGGGGCCGGCGCATGCTGCGCGGCGCCGCACTGTCGTCGTGAGGTGGATTGTTGCCGGCCCGCGTCATTGCAGGTCACGCCCCCTGTTGCGTTCCGGCCATCATAGCGATGCCGCGCGGGTGTGCGGTGGGGAAGACCGGGAATTGTTCCCGGTGAATGCACCGCCGCGTGGGCCGGGGGAGCGCAAGTGGGTCGCATTCCCGGACGGTGCGGTGGCGTGGATCGATGCAACGCTTGACCGGGATCAGGGTCGCCGTAGCCCGCGCCGGGCACCATGACGCGGTGTTCCGGGAGGTGTTTCCATGGAATTCCATGTCCAGCTGGATGGCGCGCGACCCGACCTCGACGTGCTCGGTGACGTGATCCGCGAGGCGGACCCGTCCGCGCTGCTCGATATCGACGCGAGCGGCAATGTGATGCGCGTGGCCGCTGCGCTGCAGGCACAGGAACTGGTGGCGCTGCTGGGCCGGGCCGGGCATCCGGTGACCCGCGAGCAGGTCAGGCAACTGCCTTCGATCTGCTGCGGAGGCTGCAGCGGCTGACGGCGGCAACCACGTCGCCCACCGTCGGCTGCCGTCAGTCCGGGGCGCGTGGCTCCGGGAGGCCGGGCGCCGCGGGGATGCGATCGAGGTCGAGGCCGCCGCTGTCGCGATGCAAATGCCGTAGCCGCCGGCCGAGCAGGTCGATGTTTCCCTCGATGGCCGCCAGCCTTGCCCGCTGCTGCTGCGGCAGCAGCGCGCGCGCATCGCTGCGCAGATGCTGGTCCTGCTCGCGCAGGCGCGTGGCCTGCCGGGTGGCTTCCGCAGCCAGTGCCTCGCGCTCGGCGCGCTGCGGAAGCCCGTAGCCCGTGGGCAGCAGCATCGCCGGATGGCTGAACAGGCCTTCCAGCGCCAGCATCGCCTGCAGGCGCGCGCGAGCATCGACGCCGCCGTGTCCAGCGCTTGCCCGGTGACCCAGCAGGAGTCGCTTGAGCGCATCGCGCGCGCGCAGTTCCTCGCGACGCTGCGCGGCCTGTTCCAGCAGCAGCAGCGCGGCACTCGCGCGCAGGTCGCCGCGCTCGAGCCACGGCGCACGATCTTCCGGCGGGAGATCGAGCCAGTCTTCGACGCTGGCTGGCGGCAGCTGCAATGCGCTGCGCGCCACGTCGAACATCTCCTGGTAGTGCGCGTTCGCCGGGGCGAAGCGGTAGCCGAGGCGCAGGGCTTCCTGGCGGTTGTCGAGCACGGTTGCGTCAGCGATGCCGGCGCGTTCGAGCCGTTGCAGCAGGCCGTTCGGGGTGATGCTGGAAAGGCGCTCTTCGGCCAGCCGCGGAATGCCATCGTGCAGCAGCTTGTACGTCTCCACCGCGCAGTTGTTGGACAGGAAGTAGTAGCGGCCGTCGTAGCTCCAGTGCACGCGCGCGGCACGTTCGAGCAGCATCGCGATCTCGTCGTCGCGCAGCCGCAGCGGGATCGACTGCAGCCCGCGCAGTTGCACCTTGGTGTACTCGTCCACCACCTGTTGCAGCGGCAGCACGAACAGGCGCGACGGGTACGAGCCGGTCAGGCCGCGCCAGCTCGACACCTGCACGTCGTCGACGAAGGCGCGGAACGACAGCACGCGGTGGTACTGCAGGTCGAGCCGGCAATCCGGGCCGCGCGGCCGCCCCGGTGCGCACACCACCAGCCGCAGCATGCCGTGGCCCCAGCGGCTCATGGCCTGGTCGTTGCCTTCGGCCAGCAGGTAGTCGACGGCGTAGACGCGGGCGGGATCGAGCTCGAGCAGCGGCGCCTGGCCGGCTTCCGCATCCGGTTGCAGGTAGGGCAGGCCGGGCGCGCAGTCGGCCGGCGGGGACGGCATGCCGAAGCGTTCGACAAAGTAGCGATGCAGGGCCGGCCGGCGGCAGGCATAGGCCGGATCGAGCACGAAATACTCGAGGTTCACCGCGACGAATTCGGCCGGGCTGTCGAGTTCGTACCGGTCCGGGCTGCGATCGGTGAACGCGTTGCGTGACGTCCGCAGGCCCAGCCGCAGTGGCGAGACCTGCCAGCCGGCCAGGTCGAGCAGGCGCGGATCGTGCGACAGCCGCCCATGCGGCGAGCGGTCGAGGACGTGTGCGAGTTCATGCACGACGGCGGCCAGCGCCGCGCGCGTCGCGGGATCGTTGTCGCCGGCACCGGCAGGGCGCGCCATCCAGTCGTCGAGGAGGGTGCGCCGGAAGAACAGCTTGCTGCCGCGCGCGCGGCCGTGGACGCCCGCGGGAAGATCATCGCGCCACTCCACCCGGATGCGGCGATCGACCGCCGCGACCCAGACAGGTGGTAGGCGCCGTAAGGCATCATCGAGGATCTGCTGCGCGGCCTCGGCCCGTGCCGGCGACGATGCGTCGTCCTGCACGTACAGCCGGAGCGCGGCCTGCGACGGCAATGCGCAGCCGAACAGGCACGCTGCCCACCAGTGCAGCGCTCGTTGCCGGATCCGGGGCATGCGTGCGCGCCCAGCGGGCACCGCAGGCGCCACGGCTTACCGGGCCAGGATGGCCTGGGCAAGCTCCATGTCGCTGGCTTGGCGTGCCGCGATGCTGCCTTCGCGCAGGTGCCGCAGCGCGGCTTCCAGCATCGCGCCGCGGATGCGCCCATTGCTGGCCACGAAGCCGGCCGCGTCGTCGCGCGCCTGCAGCACGACCTTGTCGTCGCCGGACGAACTACCCGACGACGCCGAAGAGCCGGCGGATGAAGCGCCCGCCGAGCTTCCCGCGAAGCTGCCGGCCACGGCGGGAGCGATGGAGAACGCCGCCAGGGCGCAGAACAGGAGCAATCGGGTCATTGGTCGCAATCCAGGGGCTGGGGCGCAAGAATAGTACCGGGCCTCCCGGGGGCATGCACGATAACGGGGTGGCTTGGTGGCAGTCGGCTTGAAATCATTCATCGCCGCTTCGATATGGTGGAACACATCACTTGAATCGCAACGCCCGCGGCGTTGGAGGAAACGACATGGCAACCGGTTGGGCAGGCGACGGCGCCGTGCAGGACCAGATCGATGCGACCGTGAAGGATGCGATCAAGCGCGTGCGCAGCCAGTTGCCGCAGGGGCCGGGGCTGAGCCGCTGCGAGGAATGCGATGCCGCGATCCCGGAGGCGAGGCGCAAGGCCGTGCCCGGCGTCCGGCTGTGCGTGGACTGCCAGGAGGCGCGCGATGCGGAGAACAGTGCCGCTGCCAGCGGTTACAACCGGCGCGGCAGCAAGGACAGCCAGCTGCGTTGATACGCCGCGTTCCGGCGGGCGGACGCTATCGGTCGAGCCCACTGCTGTAGCGCCACACTCGCTGGGGCGGGCTTCCCGCCGTCTCCGCAACGACATCCCGTTGAAGGCTTCCAGACTGGAGCAGTCACCCGCATGCTTGCTGCCGTGAACCCGGACCTGCCGCCAACCCCGCCGGAAAGACCGTTGCCTTCGGACTGCTGCGACAGCGGCTGCGACCGCTGCGTGTCCGACATCTACGCCGAGGAACTGGCGTACTACGAACAGCAGCTCGCGGAGTGGCGCAAGCGCAATCCTGGTCGCGATCCTGACGAGGTGCGGCGACAGGGTGGGTGATCGCCGCGTCGCGAGCGAGGCGCAGGCAGCCCGGTGCATCGCATTGCGTCCGCGAATCGCATCAGGATCGGGCAGCCGATGCAATGCAACGGAGGGACAGTCCCGTGAACCGGCACGGTGTTTCGCGCGTGCGGCCTATAATCGCCGGCCATTTCCTGCGAGCGCCGTTCCCATGGCCAGCATGCCAACCTGCCCGCACTGCAGCGGCGAGATCACCTATCCGGATGGCGACAACCTTGTCTGCGCCGAGTGCGGCCACGAATGGCCGGCCGCCGGTGATGCCGGTGCCGGCAAGGCCGGTACGCCAACCCGCGACAGCAACGGCAATGCGCTCGTCGACGGCGACAACGTGGTGGTCATCAAGGACCTGAAGGTCAAGGGGTCTTCGATTCCACTCAAGCAGGGCACGCTGATCCGCGGCATCCGCCTGGTCGAGGACGACCCGGAGCACATCGAAGGCAATTCCGAAAAGATCAAGGGGCTGGTGCTGAAGACCTGCTTCCTGCGCAAGGCTTGAAAGCCGCGCGGTACGACGCAGCCCGCATCGCATCAGCCCGCGGCGGGCTCGTCCACTTTCTTGAGTACGCGGGTCACGCCAAGCACTTCGACCCGGCCGCCGGCCTTCTCGAAATCCGCCAGGTCGGCGGAGATCCGGTCGCTGGTCAGGCGTCGTTGCGTGTTGCCGTCGGCGACGTCGCGGGTGGTCCTGCGGATGCGCGCCTTGGGATTGTGCTTGGGATTGGCCATGCCGAATGACTGCTCCGGTGAGGATGCGCGCGAACCGCACGCCATGTGGAAACGCGCCGTGGTTCCGGCGGCTCGAAGGGGAGTGGGGTTGCCTGATCGTGCGCGCGCCGGCGTTAGTGGCGCGTTATTCGTCGCGAAGCACCAACGGGATCCCGCGCAGCATCTGCTCGCGGTAGGTCGCGCGTTCGTCGCGGCAGTACGGGCTGCCCATCGCGAACTTGCGGCAGATGGCGGGGCGCTGTTCGTAGATCGAGCAGCACATGCGCGCGTGGTCGACCGCCACGCACCAGCCTTCCTCGTCGCGCGCCATCACTTCCAGCCCTTGCGCGGTGTCGGTGGTGAGGTGGCGCGGGATCCGGTCTTCCGGCATCACCACCACGGTCAGGCGGCAGCAGACTGCGTCGCAGCTGCTGCACGAGACCGACGGGTCGACGCTTTCGGCGAACGCGTCGTCGGCCGTGACCGGGGCTATGTTCACGTCGCAATTCCTGCACCGGCCGCGTCGGTGCGCGCATAGCTGAGCAGGCGGCCGCGGAACGGCGGCGTGTCATCGGCATTCATCCGGCAGCGCAGTTCGGCGACGACGTAACCCTGTTTCCTGAGTGCGCGGGTGAACGGCGCGCTGTTGCCGCGGCCCGGATCGGTGATCAGCACTTCGGACGCAGCCTGCGCGTGCCGCGGCAGCAGCGCGGAAAGGCGCTCGGCGTGGTCGCGCTCGTAGAGGATGTCGCTGCCGATGATCAGGTCGAAGCGGCCGAGGGATTCATTCGGGGTGTCCCAGCGCAGCGTGCGGTAGGGCACGGCGGGCAGCTCGTTGAGCGCCGCGTTGTAGGACAGGAAGGCTTCGGCAAGCGGGTGGTAATCGCTGGCGACCACGTCGGCGCCGCGACGCCGCAGCACCAGGCTGGCAAGGCCGAGCCCGCAGCCCAGTTCGAGGATGCGCTTGCCGGCGACGTCGTGCGTGGCCATCGCTTCGGCGAGGAGCCGGCCTGCCGGCCAGACGTGCCCGAACAGGCTCCACTGTGCAGAGGAGATTCCCAGGCGCCGTGCATGGTGGTCGGGATCGGCAAACTGCTGCAGGTCGAC
The DNA here is from genome assembly GCF_000422305.1 of Luteimonas mephitis DSM 12574. Taxonomy (GTDB): domain Bacteria; phylum Pseudomonadota; class Gammaproteobacteria; order Xanthomonadales; family Xanthomonadaceae; genus Luteimonas; species Luteimonas mephitis. Next base: position 203,655 of record NZ_AULN01000017.1, read on the forward strand.
GAGCGAGCGGATTCGGTAGTCGTGGTCGCCCAGGCGCAGCGTGCGGATACTGGTGTCGTAGCCCGGCATGGGCGCTCCCGTAGAGCGTCACCCCGTTACCGGGATGCAGACGCGGAGAAAGGGAGCGAGGCGGCGACCGGAGTCGGTCGGGCGCAGCGCGCGAAGGAACGATAGCCATGCTACCGCATCGGGCCGGAACCACCTTCACCGCTGCGTGCAGGCAGCATGCGTGCACGCAGCGATTGCGGCCTGGAAGCGATGTTCGGCAACATGGCGGCCATGCAAACGCTGCGACCGGAGCCCCCACGATGACCGACGGCCCTGCACAGCTTTCGCGGGATCGCATGGCGCCAGCGCAAGCGACGGACGGCCTGTTCTTCGCGATCTTTCCTGACGCATCGGCGGCGGCGCGGATCGCCTCGATCGCGCAATCCCTGCGCGCCGGCGAAGGCCTCCTTGGAAGGCCGCAGCCCGCCGATCGCCTCCACGCCACCCTGCATCACATTGGCGGCCACATCGGCCTGCGAACCGACCTGGTCGCCGCGGAGGAGACGGCGACGGCGCGGGTTGCGATGGCGCCGTTCGAGGTCGCCTTCGACAGCGCGTCCAGCTTCGGCGGCGCGCAGGCAACCTGCCGCTGGTATTGCGCGCCGGCAGCGGGGCCGGGACGCTGGAGGCGCTGCATGCCGCGCTCGGCGCGCAGATGGCAGCAGCAGGGCTGGGGCGCTGGGTCAAGCCGGCCTTCGTCGCGCATGTCACCCTGCTGTACGACGGTCGCAGCGTCGCGCCTCGGGCGATCGAGCCGGTTGCGTGGACCGTGCGCGAGTTCGTGCTCGTGCACAGCCTGCTCGGCCGGTCCAAGTACCGCATGCTCGGCCGCTGGCCGCTGCGCGGACAGGCAGGTGCCGGGTAACCGCAACCGAGCCGCGTCGCCGTAAGATGTAGCACTTGGCATCCATCGACCCGAACGCATGCCGGACGCAGCACTCGCGATGCTTTCCGAAGGCCAGCTCGCCGAGCTGGCGGCGGCGTATGCAACGCCGCCGCGTGCGTACCACAACTTCGACCATGTGCGCGAAGTGCTGCGCCAGCATGTCGACGTTGCCGCCGGGCCCGGCTGGGCCCAACCGCAGGAAGCGCGGCTTGCCGTGCTCTACCACGACGCCGTTTACGAAGCCGGGCGCAGCGACAACGAGGTGCGTTCGGCGGAGATGGCGGTTGCGGCGATCGCGCGCTGGCTGCCCGCTGGCAGTGTCGATGCCGCGCGCGTCGCGGAGCTGATCGAGCTGACCGCGCGCCACGGCCAGTTCACGCCCGATGACTTCGGCGAAGGACCGGTGGCCGACGATACCCGCCACTTCCTCGATTGCGACATGGCGATCCTCGGCGCCGAGCCTGGGGTGTTCGACGCCTACGATCGCGGCATCGCCGCCGAGTACCGCGGCAAGGTCCCGGCCTGGGTCTTCAGGCTCAACCGCCGCCGGTTCCTCAAGGCATTGCTCGGCACGCCGCGGATCTACCTCAGCGCGTTCTTCCACGAACGCTACGACGCGCAGGCGCGCGCCAACCTGCGGCGCGCGGTCAACGAGAAGCGCTGACGGTGCTCGCAGACCTGTACACGCCGCGCCTGCACCTGCGGCCGCTGGCGCCTTCCGACGAACGGTTGTACTGCAGCCTTTACACCGACCCGGCGGTGATGCGCGACGTCGCCGAGCCACTCACGGCCGATGCTGCGGCGCGCGCATTCAGGACGGTGCTGGGGCAGCTTGCCGCGCGCCCGCCGCGATCGCGCTACTGGGTCCTGGGCCTGCGCGGGGATCGTGGTGACGTCGGCCTGATGGCTTGGATGCCGGACCGCGGCGATCCCGGCTCGGCCGAGGTTGGCGTGATGCTGGCCGGTGGCGCAGGGTGCCGCGGCTACGCCAGCGAGTCGATTGCGGCGCTGGCGGATGCCGTCTTTGCCCGCCCCGGGGAGCGACGGCTGTGGGCGCGCCATGCCCGCGGCAACGGCCCCGCGCTTGGCCTGATGCGCAGGCTGGGGTTCGTGCCTCTGCCCGACGCCAACGCCGCCGCCACGATCCCGGCTTCGCAGCGGTGGCAGCTGGACCGGCAGGCCTGGGTCGATCGACGGGAGCCGGCTTTTGCGCCGGTCGCGGCCAGCTGGTAGATTCCAGCGGTTGTCCGGGGGGATGGCATGGCAGCGATGAAGGGAAGTTTGTCCTGCGTGGGCCTCGGCATGATGCTCGGCGCCCACGTCGGGCCGCGCGCGCGCGCCACCATCGAGCAGGCGGACGTCGTGTTCGGCGCCGTCTCCGATCCGCTGGTCGAGCTGTGGCTGCAACAGATGCACGCCGACGTCCGCAGCCTGCAGCCCTGTTACGCCGAGGGCAAATCCCGGCACGAGACCTATCGTGAAATGGTCGACTCAATGCTGGCCGAGGTTCGCGCCGGCCGCCAGGTCTGCGGTGCGTTCTACGGCCATCCCGGCGTGTTCGCGGGCGTGCCGCACAAGGCCATCGCGCAAGCGCGCGCCGAAGGCTTCGATGCGCACATGGAACCCGGCGTTTCCGCGGAAGACTGCCTCTACGCCGACCTGGGGATCGATCCGGGCGAGTTCGGCTGCCAGCACTACGAGGCCAGCCAGTTCATGTTCTACCGCCGCCGGATTGATCCGTCGGCATGCCTGGTGCTCTGGCAGGTAGGCGTGGCCGGCGATCGCACGGCCCGGCGTTTCAGTACGGAACCGGCCTACCGTCGGCTGCTGGTCGAACGCCTCGTCGAGGACTACCCGGCCGATCATGTCGTGACCCTCTACGAAGCCGCCACGCTGCCGATCGGCGCGCCGCGGATGGAGTCGTTGCCGCTGGCGCGATTGATGGATGCGGAGCTGCGGATGCAGACCACGCTGGTGGTGCCGCCCGCCATCCCCATGCAGCGCGACCACCGGATGATGGAAAGGATCCGTGGGCTGGATGAGCAAACTGCGGCGGCTGCGGCCTGACCCGGACCAGCAAGATGTCCAACCATTCCAGGCAAACGGGTGAACCATGACGAACGTGATCGGATTTCTCGAGGCATTGGGCCGGACCCCCGCGTTCCCGCAGGCTGCGAGCGCGGCCTGGGCCGCACTCGACGGGCTCGCGGTTGGCGAGGACCAGCGCAAGGCGCTGGCCGATGCAGACGCCGGCGCGCTGAACACCCTGCTGGGCGGGCGTGCATTCATGGCGCTGCACATCCTGGCGCCCGATGGCGATGAAGGGCCTGCCAGGGACGCGCCCGATGATGGGGAACCGGAACAGCCGGGGACCGAAGAGCCGGGTGAGATGGAGAAGCCCGGCTGATTGCAGGCCATGCGTCCTGCGGGAGGCGGATGATGTTCATGCGTGCGTGCTGGATCGTGATGCTGTGGGTGGCCGTGGCTGCGGCCGCGATGGCCGCGTCCGACTTCGGCAAGGCGCTGCACGACGCGGACCTGATCCGGACCTCGGACCCGGCGAAGTTCAGGCGCGCCGTGGAAGACCTCGACAAGCGGGCAGGAACGGCCACGCGCGAGGAGCGGCAGTATCTTCGGCTGCTGGACGCCTACAGCATGATCCTGGCGGGAGAGTTCGACGGCAGCATCCGCGAACTGACGGTGTTGCTCGCGCAGGGTCCGGATGCGGACCTCAAGGTGCGCGCAGGCGCCCTGCTGGTCAACGTGTATGCCATGACACGCGACTTTGCCGAGGGGTTGCGAACCCTGGATGACCTGCTTTCAGTGGTCGACTCGGCGAAGGACAAGGATGCGCGGCAACAGGGCCTGCTCGCGGCGACATTGATCTACAACCAGGTGGGGCAGTACCACCTGGGCCAGCAGTACGCCGACCGCGTGCTGGCCGACGCTCCCGGCGAGCGCTACCTGTGCATGGCATCCAACATGCGGCTGGAATCGCTGCAGGGACAGGGCAAGGCCCTGGCGGACGAGGCGTACGTCGAGGCGGCCACCAGGTGCCAGGAAATCGGCGAGCCGATCGCAGCCAACCTGGTCCGCAGCTACCTGGCGCGCAAGTGGTTCGACGAGGGCAAGGTCGATGCCGCCATCGGGCTGCTTGCCGGGCACCTGGATGAAGTCCACGCCACCGGCTACCGGTACCTGATCAGCGAGTTCAACGCGCTGCTGGCGAAGTTCCGCCTTTCCAGGGGAGACGTCGCGCTGGCCGAGTACAACGCCAAGGTGGCGATCGAGCACCAGGACGGTTTCCAGACCAGCCTGCCGCTTTCCGTTGCATACATGGTGCTCTACTCGATCGCCCAGAAGCGCGGAGATGCCGCCGCCGCGCTGGTGTACTACAGGCGCTATGCCGAGGCCGACAAGGCCTATCTCAACGAAACCAAGGCGCGCGAAATCGCCTACCAGATCGTCCAGAGCGAAACCAAGGCACAGGCGCAGCAGATTGAACTGCTCAACCGCGAAAACCAGCTCCTGCAGCTGCAACATGGCATCAGCGTGCAGAAGGCGCAGACCTCGCGCCTGCTGATCCTGCTGCTGGTGGTGCTGGTCGGCACGGTCAGCTATTGGGCCTTGAAGACCAAGCGCATGCAGATGTCACTGCGGCGGATGGCGGAAACCGACGCACTGACCAGTGTCTGCAATCGCCACTACTTCAACCAGCAGTCAGTGCAGACGCTGGCGCATGCCGCGCGGGCCGGCGAGGACGTGGCGCTGGTGATGTTCGACCTCGACCACTTCAAGTCGATCAACGATCGCTTCGGGCACGACACCGGCGACTGGGTGCTGAAAAGGGTTTCCGATCACTGCCGGACGTTCTGCCGCCGGGTCGACCACTTCGGCCGCATCGGCGGCGAGGAGTTCGCGATCCTGCTTTCGGGCTGCGACCTGCGCGGGGCCAGGCGCGTCGCCGAGGACTGCCGCGTGCGCATCGCCAGCATCGACAGCCAGGCCAGCGGCCACAAGTTCCTCATCACCGCCAGCTTCGGCGTGACGGCCTCGTCGCTGTCGGGCTACGACCTGGCCAAGCTGCTCTCGCATGCGGACAAGGCGCTGTACCGCTCCAAGCGCCAGGGTCGCAACCGGGTGTCGACGTTCGATGGCGACGTGCAGCCGTGGACGCAGCTGCAGGTAGTGGCGATCGAAAGCCTGTCGACGCCAGGGGGGCCGCCGGCGCCGGAGGAGGCGCCGGACCACCGTCCCTTTCAGAACCTGATCTCCTGATCGCAGGTGGTGCGCGCTGGTCCGTGGCGCGCGCGTCGGGGGCTGCCGCGACGCTATAGAATGGCGCATGGCCAAATTGCTCCTGAACCTTCGCCACGTATCCGACGACGAGGCGGCGGACGTGCGCGCATTCCTCGAGGCGAATGCGATCGCCTTCTACGAAACGCAGCCCAGCCGCTGGGGGATCTCCAACGGCGGGATCTGGGTGGAGAACAACACCGACGTCGCCGAAGCCAAGCGGCTGATGGCGGACTACCAGAAGCAGCGCCAGGCGCGGGTTCGCGCGGAACGCGAGCAGGCCGTGCGCGACGGTACCGCGGAAACCTTCATCGACATCGCCCGCGAGCAGCCGCTGCGGGTGCTGCTGACGCTGCTGGCCATCGTGTTCCTGCTCGGCCTGGTCGTGCTGCCGGTGTGGCTGTTGCATCATTGAGCGGCGGGCGGCAAGCCCGGGTTGTCCCGGGTAGGCGCGAGCGGCTTGCGCTGACATAGTCCACGGCCGCGCTCGATGGCGGCCGCCGCGGCTCGGCGCGATGCAAGTCACGAAGGGTCCGACTGCGACCTCCGGCGTCCAGCAGGCGCGCCGACACGAACCGGCTAACGCCGGATGAACATTCCATGATTAAGATGGTGGGTCTTCCGCCGTCGTGTACCGGGGATCGAGATCCATGCCTTGTTCCAGCTCCGCCCGCCGCCTGGCGGCGTCATTTTTCGCACTGCTCATCCTCCTGGCCGCCGGCTGTTCGCCCGCCGGCCAGGCGGTGCCCGACGCCCAGCCGGAGGCCAATACCGCGCCGGCGCCGCCGGCCATCCCGCAGCACGACCCGGCCAGCGCGCCGGTCGAGCGCGCCGCGCCGCCCACGTTGCAGGCGGTCGTGCTCGGCGAATTCTCGGCGAGCAACCCGGTCGCCGAATCGGCCACCGGCGCACTGACGATCGAAGACGGCGAGATCGTCGGCGCGAACGGCGCGAAGTTCACCACCGAGCGCGTGGCGCTGGTCAACGGCGACGACCAGTACACCGCCGGCGCGCGCTTTGCCGACGTCATGATGATTGAGCCGCGCCAGCAGGTGGAGCTGCGCCACGTGGTCGAGGAAACGCCGCCGACCGACGCCCCCGGCAACGCCTTCTGCGGGACGCTCAAGACCGGCCACCTGGCCATCGCCAGGGTCATGGATGGCGATGTTGAACAGGTGAAGGTGCTTGCGCTGAGCGGGCAGGGACTTCCGGCGGCATCGGCAACCGACGTGTCGGCATGCGGGATGGCGGAATACCGTTCGACCCCGAAGAAATGACCGGGCGCGCCGGCGCGTGCGCCCGGCGCTTCGTGCCATGAGCGACAGTGATCCGGAAGACGGCGTGGCGGCCAGCCGCCTGCAGCTTCCTCCCGGCCAGTGGCCGACGTTGATAGACGGCCTGTGCGAGCGATTTCCGGCGATCCCGCGCGAGCAGTGGCGCACGCGGTTCGCGCGCGGCCGGGTGCAGGACCATGACGGCCACCCGCTGCAGGCAACGCACCCGTATCGCGCGGGCATGGAGGTGCGCTACTTCCGCGAAGTGCCGGACGAGGTACCGATCCCGCTGCATGAAGTGGTGCTGCACGCCGACAACGACCTGTGGGTGGTCGACAAGCCGCATTTCCTGCCGGTGGTGCCCGCCGGGCGCCATGTCGCCGAAACGCTGCTGGCGCGCCTGCGCCGCAAGTCGGGCAACGCCGACCTGGTGCCGCTGCATCGCATCGACCGCGCCACTGCCGGATTGGTGCTGTTCTCGGCGCGCCGCGAAACCCGCGCGCGCTACCAGGCGCTGTTCCGCGAACGCGCCATCGGCAAGACCTACGAAGCGCTTGCTCCGGCGCTGCCTGGCCTCGACTTCCCCCGCGTCCACCGTTCGCGGCTCGTGCGCGGCGAGCCCTTCTTCCGCATGCGTGAAGCCGACGGCGAGGCGAACAGCGAGACGCGCATCGACGTCATTGCGCGCGGCGGCGCTGCCTGGCACTACCGCCTGCAGCCGGTGACCGGCAGGAAGCACCAGCTGCGCGTGCACATGGCCGCGCTGGGTGCGCCGATCGTCAATGACGAGGTGTATCCGGAACTGGCGGCGAATCCGGCGGACCGCAGCGATTTCTCGCGGCCGCTGAAGCTGCTGGCGCGGCGCCTGTCGTTCGTCGATCCGCTGACCGGGCTGCGGCGCGAGTTCACGAGTTCGCGCGAGCTTTGAGCATCGGCATGGTGCTTGCCAGCCGATGCCGGTGCAGGCGTGGCGTCAGGCCCCGGCAGCCGGCACCGACGACATCCACGCCACGGCCCCTTCGCCCGCGCGCTTGCCGCTGGCGAAGCATGCGGTGAGCAGGTAGCCGCCGGTCGGTGCTTCCCAGTCGAGCATTTCGCCGGCGCAGAACGTGCCGGCCGGGACGGCGTGCGTGCCCGGTGCCAGCATCAGTGCGTCGTCGAGCGCCTCGAGCCGCACGCCACCGGCGCTGCTGATCGACTCGTCGATCGGCCGCGGCGCGGTGAGAACCAGCGGCAGGCGCTTGATGGTGGCCGCGAGCGTCGATGGTTCCTCCAGCGCGTCGCGTTCCAGCACTTCGCGCAGCAGGCCCGACTTCACGCCGGACAGTCCGGTCTGGCGGCGGATGTGCTCGCCAAGGCTGCGGCCAAGCCGGGGCCTGGACAGCGCATCGCGCAGTCGCGCCTGCCCGCGACCGGGCGCGAGGTCGAGGTGGAGCAGGGCGCTGCCGTCGCGCGCGATGGCGTCGCGCAGGTCGGCCGAGAGCGCATAGACCAGGCTGCCTTCGATGCCGGTTTGCGTCACCACGCATTCGCCCTGCTGCGCGTGCTCGTGGCCGGCGGCGTCGCGCCAGTGCGCGATCACCGGCTTGAGCGGCGCGCCTGCGTGGCGCTGGGCGAAGTGGTCGCTCCAGCCGATGTCGAAGCCGCAGTTCGCCGGGCGCAGCGGGGCGACATCCACGCCGCGCGCGCGCAGCACCTCCTGCCACGCGCCGTCCGATCCGAGCCGCGGCCAGCTGCCGCCGCCGAGCGCGAGCACGCTGGCATCGGCGCGCAGCGTGCGTTCGCCATCGGGCGTGGCGAAACGAAGCGCGCCGTCGTCGTCCCAGCCCAGCCAGCGGTGCTGGACGTGGAAGCGCACGCCCTGGTCGCGCAGCCGCCGCACCCAGCCGCGCAGCAGCGGCGCGGCCTTGAGGTCGCTGGGGAACACGCGCCCGGAACTGCCGACGAAGGTGTCCACGCCCAGCCCGCGTGCCCATGCCCGCAGCGCATCGGCATCGAAGTCCTGCAGCCAGCCGGCGATCTCGCGTTCGCGTTCGCGGTAGCGGTGCGCGAACATCGGCATCGGCTCGGAATGGGTGAGGTTGAGCCCGCCCTTGCCGGCGATCAGGAACTTGCGGCCGACCGAGCCCTTGGCATCGAACAGCTCGACCTCCACGCCCGCGGCGCGCGCGACTTCGGTGGCCATCAGCCCGGCAGGCCCGCCGCCGATCACCGCAAGCGTGCTCACGCGACTTCTCCCGCGGCATGGCCCGAGGCCCAGGCCCACTGGAAGTTGTAGCCGCCGAGCCAGCCGGTGACGTCGACCACCTCGCCGATGAAATACAGGCCGGGCACGCGTCGCGATTCCATGGTGCTCGACGACAGCTCGCGCGTATCGACGCCGCCCAGGGTGACTTCGGCGGTGCGGTAGCCCTCGGTGCCGCTGGCGGTGATCGGCCAGTGGTGCAGCTGCGCGGCGATGTCGCGCAGTTCACGTTCGTTGTACTGGCGCATCGGGCGGTTCGGCAGCCAGGCCTCGCACAGGCGCTGCGCGAAACGCTTGGGCACCAGTTCGGACAGCACGGTCTTGAGTTCGGCCGCCGGCCGCGCCTGGCGCTGCTCGCGCAGATGGGCCTCGGCGTCGATCGTTGGCAACAGGTCCAGCCGCAGTGCATCGCCGGGCTGCCAGTACGACGAGACCTGCAGGATCGACGGCCCGCTCAGGCCGCGATGGGTGATCAGCATGAAGTTGCGGAACGACGCGCCGTTGCAGCTGGCCTCGACCGGCAGCGATACGCCGCTCAGGTCCTGCAGCCGTTCGGAATGCGTGCCGCTGAGCGTCAGCGGCACCAGCCCGGCGCGGGTCGGCAGCAGCGCGTGGCCGAACTGGCGCGCAAGCTGGTAGCCGTAGCCACTGGCTCCCATGCTCGGGATCGACAGGCCGCCGCTGGCGACCACCAGCGACGTCGTCGCGAACGGCCCGCGCGTGGTGCGCAGTGCGAATCCGCCCTCGCTCCGTGCGCGCACGTCCTCGACGCTGCAGCCGATCTCGATGCGCACGCCGGCCGCTTCGCATTCGTCGAGCAGCATGCGCACGACCTGCTTCGAGGACTCGTCGCAGAACAGCTGGCCGAGTTCCTTTTCGTGGTACGCGATGCCGTGGCGTTCGACCATGGCGATGAAATCCGCCGGCGTGTAGCGCGCCAGCGCCGACTTGCAGTAGTGCGGATTGGCCGAAAGGAAGTTGCCGGGCCCGGTGCCGGTGTTGGTGAAATTGCAGCGCCCGCCGCCGGACATCAGGATCTTCTTGCCGGGCTTGTTGGCGTGTTCGACCACCAGCACCCGCCGCCCGCGCCGGCCGGCGGTGATCGCGCACATCAGCCCGGCCGCGCCGGCGCCGATCACGACGACATCGAACGCTTCCGCCATTGCCTCAGTGCGCCGTGGACGCAGGCGCCATGCGCACGCTGGATTCGATCGTCAGCGACGTGCCCTCGCCATAGAGTTCGAGCTGGCCGTCCTGCACCATGCCCTGCAGGCGCATCGTGCGATTGGCGAGCGCGCCCAGCGCGGCGACGGTGGCGCTGCCGATGTCGAGCACGGTGAGGTTGCCGATGCGCGCCAGCGCGGCGCCGTGCTTGTCCCACCAGACGTCCGAGCCGCGACCGCCGTAGTTGACCACCACCACCTCGCGCGCGCGGCCGCAGGCCTTGCGGATGCGCGCCTCGTCGGGCTGGCCGAGGTCGATCCACAGCTCGATCTCGCCGCTGAGCGACTTGCGCCACAGGTCCGGTTCGTCGTCGCTGGACAGGCCGCGGCCGAACTCCAGCGCCTCGTCGGCGTGCAGCGCGAACGCCAGCAGCCGCACCATCAGGCGCTCCTCGGTTTCGGACGGATGCTGGGCCAGCGTCAGCGCATGGGTGGCGTAGTAGTGCCGGTCCATGTCGCTGATCTGCAGCTCGGCCTTGTAGATGGTGGATTTGAGTGCCATGCGATCCGTGGGGGGCGATTGCCGGCGCATAGTGTAGGCGTCCACCGGCGCAGGCGTTGCCGGTGCGCGCTGCGCGGGCGCTGCCGGAGCGTTCAGGTGCCGCGGGCCGTGCGGCGCGCATTCCGTAGAATGCGGCCATGGTCACCAACATCGCCGCCTACCATTTCGTTGCCATCGACGCCCCGGGCGTGCTGGCCACGCGCCTGCGCGGCTGGGCGGAAGCCGGCGCCTTGCTCGGCACCGTGCTGGTGGCCGGGGAGGGGATCAACCTGTTCCTGGCCGGCGCGGGCGCCGCCGTCGAGGAATTCCTTGCGCAGCTGCGCGACGATCCGCGCTTCGCCGGCCTGCAGGTGAAATACAGCCACAGCACCGCACAACCGTTCGCGCGGCTCAAGGTGAAGGTGAAGCCGGAGATCATCAGCTTCCGCCGCGACGGCGCCTCGCCGCTGCGCGGGCGCGCGCCGGCGGTGGTGCCGGCGGACCTCGCGCGCTGGATCGCGCAGGGCCACGACGATGCCGGCAAGCCGGTCGTGCTGCTCGACACGCGCAACCGCGAGGAAGTCGGCTACGGCACGTTCGCCGGGGCGCTGGCGCTGCCGATCGACAATTTCACCGAGCTGCCGGCCGCGCTGGAACCGCACCGCGACGCGCTGCGCGACGCGACCGTGGTGAGTTTCTGCACCGGCGGCATCCGCTGCGAGAAGGCCGCGCTGTGGATGCGCGCGGACGGCATGGACAACGTGCTGCAGCTCGACGGCGGCATCCTGGGTTACTTCGAACAGGTGGGCGGGCAGGGCTATGACGGCCGCTGCTTCGTGTTCGACGGACGCGTCGCACTCGATCCGGCGCTGGCGCCGCTGGTCGACGCCGGCGTGGGCGAGGCCGCATGAGCTGGCTCGCGCTGCTGCTGGTGCCGCTGGCGCTGTACCTCGCCTACAAGCTGGTCGGCGTGGCGCTGAAGCTGGTGCTGGCCGTGGTGGTGGTGGTGGCCGTTTACTGGTGGGCGGCGCCGCACATGGGCTGGCCGACGGTGTCCGAGCTGTTCTACGTCCTGGGGCCGGACTTCGACGGCCGCCGCATCGAGGACGTTGCCGATCCCTCGCGATTGGCGAAGGAGGCGGCGGGCAGGGTCGTTGATGGCGTGGTGGACGAAGTCGTCCAGCGCAGCGGTATCGCTTTGCCAGCGCCCGACGCCGGGACCGAAGCATTGCCGACGGAAGCGGGGATGCCCGATACACCGGACATGCAGGCGGAGGCGCCTGCGCCGGATCGCGCGCGCACCGGGGGGTAGCGCAGGTCGGGGCTGCGTCCCCGACGCCGGCGTCGACGTTGCATTCGCTCACGCCGGATTCCGAACACCACGCGTCGGGGGCGTAGCCCCGACCTGCGGTTCCGCGGGCGGCGCTTGATTCGTTGCTGGAGCCGTTCCTGCAGGAAAACGGTCAGCGCGGCGGGCGCTTCGGCCCCGGCCTGCGCGCGGGCTGCGGCTTGGCCCGCGGCTTGCCGGCGAACGGACGCTTGCCGCGCGGCGGCGGGGCGCCGGTGTCGGCGGCGTCGGCGCGGCGCATCTTCAGCGACTGGCCGGCGACGTAGACGCGCTTGAGGTGTTCGAGCAGTTCGCGCGGCATGCCCTCGGGCAGGTCGACCAGGCTGTAGTCGTCGCGGATGTCGATGCGGCCGATGTAGCGGCTTTCCAGGTCGGCCTCGTTGGCGATCGCGCCGACGATGTTGCCCGGCTGCACGCCGTGGACGTGGCCGACTTCGATGCGGAACGTCTCCATCGGGAATTCTTCGCTGCCGCGCGGCGGACGCGGCGCGTGCTCGCGGCGCGGGGCGTCGTCGTCGAAGAACATCGCTTCGGCGGCGTTGGCGGGCGTGCGGTGGGAGGCGGATCCAGGCTGCTGCGGTTCCCGCGCCTGCTCCGCGCCATGCCCATGCCGTGGCCCGTGCGAGTCGTTGCCACGATCTTCCACGGGCGACGGCGCGGCCGGGTGGATGCCGTGCGGCTGGGCAAAGGGTGCTGCGTCCGCGCCTGCGCGGGAATGGCGATGCCCGGGCGCGCGGTCTTCGCGATGGCGCGGGTGTCCGGCAGGGTCGCGCGCCTGCGCCGGGCGGCGGTCCTCGCGTTCGTGACCGCGCTGCCCGGGCGCGTCCCAGCGCGGTCGCTCCGGCGGCGCCTGCAGCAGCAGCGGCGTCTTGCCCTGGACCAGCTGCGCCAGCGCCGCGGCGATTTCCACCATCGGCACGTTGTGCTCGTTCTCGTAGCGCTCGACCAGTTCGCGGAACAGCGGCAGGTCGCTACTCTCCAGCGCGGTGTCGATCCGGTCGAGGAACTTGGCCACGCGCTGCTCGTTGACCGCCTCCACGCTCGGCAGCGCCATCTGCTCGATCGGCTGCCGCGTGGCGCGCTCGATCGCGCGAAGCATGCCGCGCTCGCGCGGCGCGACGAACAGGATCGCCTCGCCGCTGCGTCCGGCGCGGCCGGTGCGGCCGATGCGGTGGACGTAGCTCTCGGTGTCGTAGGGGATGTCGTAGTTGAGCACGTGGCTGACGCGATCCACGTCCAGCCCGCGCGCGGCCACGTCGGTCGCCACCAGGATGTCGAGCTGGCCGTCCTTGAGCCGCTGGATGGTGCGCTCGCGGGTCTTCTGCTCGACGTCGCCGTTGATCGCCGCCGCCGACAACCCGCGCGCCGCGAGCTTCTCCGCAAGCTCCTCGGTGCCGAGCTTGGTGCGGGCGAACACGATCATCGCGTCGAACGGTTCGGCCTCGAGGATGCGGGTGAGCGCATCGAGCTTGTTGACCCCGCTGACCATCCAGTAGCGCTGGCGGATGTTGCGCGCGGTGGAGGTCGCCGACTTGATCGCGATCTCCACCGGGTCCTTGAGGTACGTCTGGGCGATGCGCCGGATCTGCACCGGCATCGTCGCCGAGAACAGCGCCACCTGGCGGGTCTCGGGGGTCTTCTTCAGCACAGTTTCGACGTCGTCGATGAAGCCCATGCGCAGCATCTCGTCGGCCTCGTCGAGCACCAGGCAGCGCAGCTGCGACAGGTCCAGCGAACCGCGGGCGAGATGGTCGATCACCCGGCCGGGGGTGCCGACCACGACGTGCACGCCGCGGCGCAGCGAATGCAGCTGCGGGCCGTAGCCCTGGCCGCCGTAGATCGGCAGCACCGAGAAACCCGGCATCTGCACGGCGTATTTCTGGAACGCCTCGGCCACCTGGATCGCCAGCTCGCGGGTCGGCGCCAGCACCAGCGCCTGCGGCTTGCCGGGCTGCGGATCGACCTGCGCCAGGATCGGCAGCGCGAAGGCGGCCGTCTTGCCGGTACCGGTCTGGGCCTGGCCGAGCACGTCGCGGCCTGCCAGCAGCGGCGGGATGGTGGCAGCCTGGATCGGCGAGGGCGACTCGTAGCCGACCGCCGCCAGCGCCTTGAGCAGGGGTTCGGGCAGGCCCAGGTCGGTGAATCTGGGGCCCGGGGCAGGGCTGGCGTCGGCGCTGGTCATGGAAGTCTCGGGTGGTTCTTGGGCGTGGAAACGCGCTTGCGGGCCTGGCTCCGGACGGAGCAGGCGGCGGATTGCGGTCGAAGGAGGACGCGAGGCGTTCGCGGTCGACGGTGTCGGCGGGCACGGCGCGAGTGTGCAGTTTAACCGGACAAGGGCCTGTCAACGCGCCCATCGTGCGTTGCAGCAGGCCTGCGGGCGCACGCTGCGGCGTTTCCGGCGCGCGAGCGAATAAGCTGGCGGCATGACACTGCCTGCGCTGCACTTCGACAATGCCTTCCTGCGCGAGCTGCCGGGTGATCCGGACACCGCGCCGGGGGTGCGCCAGGTCCACGGCGCGCTGTGGTCACGGGTGGAACCGGCGCCGGTTGCGGCGCCGCGGCTGCTGGCGCATTCGCGCGAAGTGGCGCAGCGGCTGGGGTTCGACGCCGCAGCCGTGGCTTCGCCGGAGTTCGCGGCGGTGTTCGGCGGCAACGCGCTGCTGCCGGGCATGGCGCCGTTCGCGGCCAACTACGGCGGCCACCAGTTCGGGCACTGGGCCGGGCAGTTGGGCGACGGCCGCGCGATCACGCTGGGCGAAGCGGTCGCGGCCGACGGCAGTCGCCACGAGCTGCAGCTCAAGGGCGCCGGCCCGACCCCTTACTCGCGCCACGCCGACGGTCGCGCGGTGCTGCGCTCGTCGATCCGCGAGTTCCTGTGCAGCGAGGCGATGCGCCACCTCGGCGTGCCGACGACGCGCGCGCTGTCGCTGGTGGCCACCGGCGACCAGGTGGTGCGCGACATGTTCTACGACGGCCATCCGCGCGCCGAACCGGGCGCGGTGGTGTGCCGGGTCGCGCCGTCGTTCCTGCGCTTCGGCAGCTTCGAGCTGCCGGCCTCGCGCGGCGAGGCGGAGCTGCTGCGGCAGCTTGCGGAGTTCTGCATCTGGCGCGATTTCCCGGAACTGCTGCCAGGACCGGCCGGCAAGTCGCCCGATGCGCTGCGCGCGGCCGGGGCGTTCACCGAAGCGGTGTTCGGCGACTGGTTCGCACGGGTCTGCGAGCGCACCGCGGTGACCGTGGCGCACTGGATGCGCGTGGGCTTCGTCCACGGCGTGCTCAACACCGACAACATGTCGATCCTCGGGCTGACCATCGACTACGGCCCCTACGGATGGATCGACGATTACGACCCGGACTGGACGCCCAACACCACCGACGCCCAGGGCCGCCGCTACCGCTTCGGCTGGCAGCCCAAGGTGGCGCACTGGAACCTGGTGCGGCTGGCGCACGCGCTGTCACCGCTGTTCGCCGGCGCGCAGCCGCTGCAGGACGGACTGGACCGCTTCGCGGCCGCCTACGAGCGCGCCGAGCGCGAGAACACCGCCCGCAAGCTGGGCCTGGCCGAGTGCCGCGACGGGGACGTCGAACTCGTCCAGGACCTGCACGGGTTGATGAAAACCGCGGAGATCGACATGACGCTGTGGTTCCGCGGGCTGGCCGATCTCGACGCCCGCGCGCCGGCGCTGGCGCCGATGGACGCCGCGTTCTACGACGACGCCAGGCGCCGCGACGCCGAGCCCGCACTGCTTGCCTGGCTGGGCCGCTACGCCACGCGGCTGCGCGACGACCCGCTGTCGCCACGGGCGCGCCGCGAACGCATGCACGCCGCCAACCCGCGCTTCGTGCTGCGCAACTACCTCGCCCAGCAGGCCATCGACCGCGCGGAGCAGGGCGACGAAAGCGGCGTCGTCGAACTGCTCGACGTCATGCGCCGCCCGTACGACGAGCAGCCGGGCCGGGAGGCGTTAGCGCAGAAGCGCCCGGACTGGGCGCGCGAGCGCGCAGGGTGCTCGATGCTGTCCTGCAGCTCGTAGGCCGACTCACGAACCCCGAGTCCCGACCTCCAGGCCTCAAGTTCCGAGCCCTGAACCCCAAGCGCCGAGCCCGGAGCCTCAAGTTCCGGGCTCCGAAGCCAAAATTCCGAGCTCCGAGCCTGAAGTTCCGGGTCCACAACCCCAAGCGCCGAGCTCCGAGCCTCAAGTTCCGGGCTCCGAAGCCAAAGTTCCGAGCTCCGAGCCTGAAGTTCCGAGTCCTGAACCCCAAGCGCCGAGCTCCGAGCCTCAAGTTCCGGGCTCCGAAGCCAAAGTTCCGAGCTCCGAGCCTGAAGTTCCGAGTCCTGAACCCCAAGCGCCGAGTTCAGAGGCCCAAGTTCCGGGCTCCGAACCCCAAGTCCCAATCCCTAATCTCCAGTCCCCAGTCCCCAATCCCCAATCCCCAATCCCCAATCCCCAATCCCCAAAAGAAAACCGGCTCAATGGCCGGCTTTCTTTTCCTTCTTCGCAGCGCGCTTTTCCTTCAGCGTCTTTTCCGGTTTCTTCTTCTCTTCCTTCTTCTTGTCCATGCCCTTGGCCATGGTGGTCTCCGCTTCTTGGTGGTCGATGCGGGGCAAATGTACGCCGGCGCGCGTCCGGCGCATAGGGCCTCGCGGTCGCGCCGCTTACACTATGCGCATGCCCCTGATTTCCCTGAATGCCGTCGACTACAGCGTCGGCGGCCCATTGCTGCTCGAGCGCGTCGACCTGGCCATCGAGGCCGGCGAGCGCATCGCCCTGATCGGCCGCAACGGCGCCGGCAAGTCCACCCTGCTGCGCCTGCTGGACGGCGAAATCCGCCCCGACGACGGCGAGATCCGCCGCGAGGGCGGGGTACGCGTGGCGCGGCTGGAGCAGGAGGTGCCGGCCGGCGCCGAAGGCAGCGTGTTCGACGTGGTGGCCGCGGGCCTGGGCGGGCTCGGCGCCGACCTGGCCGAGTTCCACCGGCTTGCCCATGCCGGCGACATCGACATGGCCGCGCTGGCGGCGGTGCAGGGCCGGATCGAGGCCGCCGACGGCTGGCGACTGGACCAGCGCGTGGTGGAGACCCTCGAACGGCTGGAGCTCGACGGCGAGGCCGTCTTCGCGCGCCTGTCCGGCGGCATGAAGCGGCGCGTGCTGCTGGCGCGCGCGCTGGTGTCGGCGCCCGACGTGCTGCTGCTGGACGAGCCGACCAACCACCTCGACATCGCCGCGATCGACTGGCTGGAAGGCTTCCTCAAGGCCTGGACCGGCGCGCTGGTGTTCATCACCCACGACCGCCGGTTCCTGCGCGCGCTGGCCACGCGGATCGTCGAGATCGACCGCGGCCAGGTGACGAGCTGGCCCGGCGACTGGGACAACTACCTGCGGCGCAAGGAAGAGCGGCTCAACGCCGAGGCGCAGGAGAACGCGCGCTTCGACAAGATGCTGGCGCAGGAGGAAGTCTGGATCCGCCAGGGCATCAAGGCGCGCCGCACCCGCGACGAGGGCCGCGTGCGCCGGCTCAAGGCGATGCGGGTCGAGCGCGCGCAGCGGCGCGAGCAGGTCGGCAGCGTGCGCATGGACACCGCGCAGGCCGGCGCCTCGGGCAAGAAGGTGGTCGAGGCGAAGGACGTCTCGTTCTCCTTCGGCGACCGCGCGCTGGTGCGCGATTTTTCCACCACGATCCTGCGCGGCGACCGCATCGGCCTGATCGGCCCCAACGGCAGCGGCAAGACCACCCTGCTCAAGCTGCTGCTGGGCGAGCTGCAGCCGCAGGCCGGCGAGATCCGCATCGGCACCCAGCTGCAGGTGGCGTACTTCGACCAGTACCGCGCGACGCTGCGCGAGGACTGGAACGCGCTGGAAAACGTGGCCGAGGGCCTGGAGTTCGTCGAGGTCGGCGGCAGGCGCAAGCACGTGATCGGCTACCTGCAGGACTTCCTGTTCACGCCCGAACGCGCGCGCGCGCCGATCACCCGGCTGTCCGGCGGCGAGCGCAACCGCCTGCTGCTGGCGAAACTGTTCGCGCAGCCGTCCAACCTGCTGGTGATGGACGAACCGACCAACGACCTCGACGTCGAGACGCTGGAACTGCTGGAGGAACTGCTGGCCGACTACCCGGGCACGCTGCTGCTGGTCAGCCACGACCGCGACTTCCTCGACAACGTGGTGACATCCACGCTGGTGATGCAGGACGGCGGGGAAGGGCGCATTGGCGAATACGTCGGCGGATACAGTGACTGGCTTCGTCAAAGCCAGTCGTGGCTTCGCCAAGGCCAGTCGAGGCTTCGCCAGAACCCGGCGCCGCCAGCGCACGAACCGGCCGGGACGGCACGGCCCGAAGCCACGGCGGAGCGCGCGGCTGCAACCGCCGCCGCGCCCGCGAAGGACAAGCGCAAGCTCGGCTTCAGGGAAACGCGCGAGCTCGAACAGCTTCCCGCGCGGATCGAGGCGCTGGAAACCCGGATCGCCGAACTGACCGCGGCGATGAACGAGCCGGCGTTCTACCAGCGCGACGGCGCGGCGATCAACGCGCACAACGCGGCCGTGGCCGAGGCGCAGGCCGAACTCGACGCGGCCTATGCGCGCTGGGAAGCGCTCGAAAGTTGAACAACCCGGCGGTGCGTCGCGCGCGATAACCCACGCGCGTGCGCGCATCGGCAGCCCGGGCAGGCGCGCAGGCGGGAGGTTCGGCGAGAGGCTGAATGCCAGTCGATGGCGCCGACGCAGCGTGACGAAGCGCAGGTTCGCGTGCACCGCGGCACGGGTATGCTGGCGAGTCAGACGGCCGGCTGACAGGGGCGACGACCGCGAATGGGTTTCCTCGAATCCCAGTTCACAGAATCCCGCGATGGAAAGTTCGTCGATCGCATGCATCGCATGCGCGCGCTCGGGCTCGGTGTCGGCGCGCTGCCGATCGCGTCGGTGCTGTACGAGAACGACGCATCCGCGTGGGCCTGGGCGCTGCTGCTGTTCAATGCGTTCGCGTGGCCGCAGCTGGCCTGGTGGCTGGCGCGGCGCAGCCGCGATCCGCGCGGCGCCGAGCTGCGCAACCTGGTGTTCGATTCGGCGGCGGGCGGGGCCTGGGTGGCGATCATGCAGTTCAACCTGCTGCCCAGCGCGCTGCTGCTTACGATGCTCACGATCGACAAGATCGGCGTGGCCGGCTGGCGCTTCCTCGCGCGCACGGTGCCGCCGCAGCTGGCCGCCTGCGTGCTGGTGTCGGCCGTGCTGGGCTTCCCGGTGCGGCTGGAGAGCAGCATGCTCAACATCGTGGCGTCGCTGCCGCTCATGTTCATCTATCCGCTTGCGTTGAGCACGGTGGCCTATGCGCTCAGCCATCGCGTGACCCGGCAGAACCGGCAGCTCGAACGGCTCAACCGCATCGACGTGCTGACCGGGCTGCCGAACCGCCGCCACTGGGACGAAACGGCCGGCAATGAACTCGCGCGCTTCCTGCGTTCGCGCCGCCCGGCGGTGGTGATGCTGATCGACGTCGACAACTTCAAGGAAGTCAACGACGCCCACGGCCATGCCACCGGCGACGAGGTGCTGCGCCGGGTGGCGCGCGTGCTGCGGGCATCGGTGCGCGAGATCGACACGCCGGCGCGCTACGGCGGAGACGAGTTCGCGGTGCTGCTCACCGAAACCGACATCAGGGGCGCGCGCGAGGTGGCCGAACGCGTGCGGACCAGCTTTCTCGACGAACGTGGCGATGCTGCTGCCGCCGAGCACTGCACGCTGAGCATCGGCCTGGCCGAAGCGGACCGGCTGCTGATCGACGCCGACGATTGGGTGCGACGCGCCGATGCGGCCATGTATGGCGCGAAGGCCGCCGGCCGCGACCGGGTCAACGTGGCCTGAGCAAGGCTGCGCTGGAGGCGTGGCCGGGCTACCGTGCCGCAGGTTCCGCGAACCGGAATTCCACCAGCACGCCGTAGTGGTCCGACGCCCAGGTGCCCGCTGCGTCGGGCCGGTCGAGGATCACCTGCGCCCGCGTCGGGACGAACGCATCGCGCTGCAGCAACACCTGGTCGATGTGCTTCGGCGGGTACTGGTCGAGGTTGAGCGTGCTGTGCGCGCGATCGCCTGGCGCCATCCGCGGATGCA
>NZ_AULN01000018.1 GCF_000422305.1 Luteimonas mephitis DSM 12574
CCAGTTCCAGCGCCTGCTCGACGAGATGGGAATCACCTGCAGCATGAGCCGGGCGGGCAACTGCTGGGACAACTCGGCGATGGAGAGCTTCTTCAAGTCGCTGAAGGCCGAGCGCACCGATCGCAAGGTCTATCGCACCCGCGACGAAGCCAAGGCCGATGTGTTTGATTACATCGAGCGGTTCTACAACACCCGTCGTCGTCATTCGACCTTGGGTTACATCAGCCCCGCGCAGTACGAGCAGCAACTACAGATAGCTTAGGATGGTGTCCACGGAACCGGCAGCAGTCCAATGCTTGATCCTAGCTGCATCACTGTTGCTGGTATGGGGTTCTGCTTCTGCGCAAACAGTTTGCCCACAGGGGGTATCGGCAGGCAGTGCTCAGTGTGGCCCGTCATCAATGACTGCTCCTGATCCGAGCGAAAATGCGCCGTATGTGCGAAGTCTCCCGCCGCTCTTCTGGGCCGACGGCTGGGGTGCCATTGCGACAGATGGCCACGGCGTAGCGGGTGCAGTCACTGATCTGGCCAGCAAGAGGGATGCGAAGAGAGCAGCAATCCAAGAGTGCAGAGAGGGGGCATTGCAAGCTCGAGTTTGCCTATAAGAATCAATGCGCAGTGATCATTACAGGGGATTCTGGTTTTAATGCTGTGCGTGCCGCGACTTAGGAACGTGCTGTAGAGATTGGAATGAAGTCATGCGGCGAGAGAGGTGACACCAACTGCCGGATCTGCTACTCGGGCTGTAGTCTTGCGAGGAGGATTCAATAGATCTTCGAGAATCTGGCAGGTCGAAGAACTCAAGAGTCCATTGGGAGTGTGAGCTGAAGGTCGAGCATTCGTTTGCGGCGGCGCTATTGAGAGCTCCGTTGTGATGAGCTGCGAAGTGTTGGCGCGGACGGCATATCCTCGAGAAGCAATCATGGGATGTAGTGCAGTTTGGCCAGGCTTCGTTGATGGACTCGAGAAATCTTGGCTATGTGTTCTTTGCCTGTCCGGGCCTGATGTCGTCTTGTACCTGCTGTTCGAATAGACCAACCGGGGCTTAAGTAAATAATTGTTCTACGACATGGGCACGATGTTCTCGCTGGCGCTGTTGAGCGTCATGGTCGCCATTGACTTGAAGATGGTGCTGGCGGTGTCCGCTGCATTCTGGGTGGGAAGATTCACCGGCGCGAGTACGGAAGGCGTCAACAGCATGGCGTTGCAACAAGGTGGCCTGGGGCTGATTCTGACGGCCTTGATCGTGACGGCTCCGCCGATGGCTGCGGCCTTTTTCCAAGGCATGCTGGGTGCGTTCACTCCCTATACCGCCTTCAGCAGCGATGGTGGCGCTCGTGCCTCGCGAGACGGTCGCTGGGGCGCAGGCAACAGCTATCCACCGGGGCATGGGGGGAATCCAGGGGGGGTGCAGCCGAGGTCATATAGCGAAACTCAACGCCAAGACTCGGCGTCAGTAACCTCGCCGTATGCACTCGGTGCTAGGATACAAGCTCATTATGGAGCTCCTGAACTCAATTCCGTCATGCCAAAGAAAGATTTTAAGCCATCGGAGGCGTGATATGCGAAATGAAATCATGGCAGCGGTACTCCTGCTGATGGCGAGCAATATTGCTTTGGCGCAAACTGCTTGTCCTCAGGGGGTTGCTTCTGGCAGTGCGCAGTGCGGCCCTTCTTCTCAAGTTGATCCTGAGCACACAGGGGCGTCAGCGCCCATCAAGCCAAATATCATATGGGCGGATAGTTGGGGTGCAATTGCATCGGATGGCGTAAGTACTTATGGAATCGTTACCGACTTTCCGAGTAAACGGAAGGCGCGCAAGGCGGCGATCGAAGAGTGCAAGAGAAGAGGGGGAGGCAGGTGCGTATCTGCTAGAGAGTTTGTAAACCAGTGTGCGGTAGTCGTTGCTGGGAACTCAGGTACCAATATTGTGAATGCCGTAACAGTTGAACGGGCAACTGAATTGGCGATGCAAGATTGCAGGTCACAGGGCAATACCAGTTGTTGGACTTTTTGGTCTGGGTGCAGCCTCGCTTGGCGAGTTCAATAGTCAAAGAATTGGGTGCAAAGCTGATCTTGAGTTGGTTGTAAGCTTCTATAGGGCTCTGAAGCTTGATCAAGACGATCCAATCCAGACTTCAAGATTAAAGGCAGATAGTCCCGATACGTCTCGCGCGTTCAGGGTGTAGCCTGCGCGAGGCGAGCCAGTACTTGTCCAAGACGCACTGGCGATTCGGCGGAAAGACCCTCAGCCAGTTCTGCTGCGCCGTGCGGCAGCAGCACGATCACCGTCGATCCATAGTTGAACCGCGCCATTTCCCCGAACCGCTCCAGCGTGATCGGTTCGCCGTCGTCGCCGGTGCGATAGTCCTTCACCGTGATCGTGTCGCCGTACTCGGGCACTTCTTCGCCGCTCCACACGGTTTCGATGCCCGAGACCAGCAGGGCGCCGACCATCACCACGGCCATGGGGCCGAAGTCGGTGTCGAAGTGGCAGGCCAGGCGCTCGTTGCGGGCGAACAGGCGCGGCACGTTGCGCACCGCGTCCGGGCCTACCGAGAACAGGCGTCCTGGCACGTGCACGGTTTCGCGCAGGGTGCCGGTCCACGGCATGTGCACGCGGTGGTAGTCCTTGGGCGACAGGTAGACGGTGGCGAACAGGCCGTTGGCGAAGGGTTCGGCGGCGGCTTCGTCGCCGAGCAGTTCGGCGGCGGTGAACGACTGGCCCTTGGCCTGGAAGATGCGGCCGTCTTCGATGCGGCCGCACTGGCTGATGCGGCCGTCGGCGGGCATCAGCAGGGCGCGCGGGTCGGGGTCGGGCGTGCGCACGCCGGGCTTCAGGGCGCGGGTGAAGAAGGCGTTGAACGTGGGGTAGGCGCGCGGATCAGGCTGCGCCGCTTCGGACAGGTTGACGCCGAACTTGCGGGTGACCGTGTCGATCAGCCACTGCTTGAGCCTGGGGTTGTCGGAATAGGCCAGGCGCCGCGCCAGCGTGGAGAGCAGGCGGTGCGGGAGGACGTAGGTGAGGGCGGTGACGAGGCTCATGGGTGGTGTTGTATCCGAAATGCCACGGGAAGGTGAGGGCGGCGGCGGAGGGGCGACGCGCATGGGGCGAAGGGCGCCCCTCACCCCAACCCTTCTCCCGCACGCGGGAGAGGGGCTCGTATCCGGGGCAATGTCTCGCGGGGTAGGGGCTCGAACCCCGGGTGACGTCCCGGCGGGAGAGGGGCTCGAATCCGGAGCGCTGTCGCGGCGGGAGAGGCCTCGAATCCGGGGCGATATCGCCGCGGGAGCGGGGTTCGGACGGGGCAGCCCCGCCGGCAGGCGCTACTTGTACGAGGCCTGCGTCAATGCCGCCAGGTCGGCGGCAATCGCCTTGGGCTTCAGCGGCGGCTGGATGATGCCGGCCATGCGGCCCTGCGGGTCGAGCACGGCGATGGTGGCTGAGTGGTCGATGGTGTAGCTCTCGGGCGGGGCGCCGTCGGCGGCCGGGGCCTTGGCGAACACCAGCGACAGCGAGCGGGCGAAGTTCTCCAGCGCCGGCACGTCCGCGGTCGCGGCGAGGGTGTCGCGGTGGAAGGCGTGGGCGTACTCGCCGATGCGGTCGGGGTCGTCGCGCTCGGGGTCCACGGACACGAACAGCACCCGCGGGCGGGTCGATTCGGGCAGGGTTTCCCACTGCTTCTGCGCCTGCGCCAGCTCGGCCAGGGTGGTGGGGCAGACGTCCGGGCAGTAGGTGAACCCGAGGAACACCAGGGTCCAGTGGCCCTTGAGTTCGCCCGGCACCAGCTGGGTGCCGTCGGACTGCCGCAGCGCGAACGCGGGCAGTTCGCGCGGCTGCGGGAACAGCGTGACGGTCTGCATCGCCGGCCCCGCGGGCGCGGGCGTGGCGAAGAACTTCTGCGAGGCCAGCAGGCCGAGGCCGGCGGCCACGGCGATGACCAGGATGATCAGGGTGGTGCGATTGAACATGGCGGGGGCTTCTTCACGCGATACTTGAAGTGAGGCCATGATAACCGCGCCACCGTTATACTTCCCGGCCCGGCTGCCCCGCCGAGCCCGTGCGCCGCAATGACCGACGAACTGCACTCGATCATCGACCTGATCCGCTACGGCGCCAGCCGCTTCAACGCGGCGGGGCTGACGTTCGGCCACAGCTACGACAACGCGATCGACGAGGCCACCCAGCTGGTGCTGCACGCGCTGCACCTGCCGCACGACCTCGGCCCGGCCTACGGGCAGGCCAAGGTGACGCTGGCGGAGAAGGAAGAGGTGCTGGCGCTGTTCCTGCGCCGGATCGAGGAGCGCATCCCGGCGTCCTACCTCACCGGCGAGACCTGGTTCGCCGGCCTGAGCTTCAAGAGCGACCCGCGCGCGCTGGTGCCGCGCTCGCCGATTGCCGAACTGATCGAAGCCGGCTTCGAACCCTGGCTGGGCGGGCGCGAGGTGCGCCGTGCGCTGGACCTGTGCACGGGCTCGGGCTGCATCGCCATCGCCATGGCCCACTACAACCCGGACTGGCAGGTGGACGGGGTGGACCTGTCCGACGACGCGCTGGCGCTGGCCGCCGAGAACAAGGCGCGGCTGCAGGCCGGCAACGTGAAGCTGCTCAAGTCCGACCTGTTCGCGGGGCTGTCCGGGCGGCATTACGAACTGATCGTTACCAATCCGCCCTACGTCACCAACGCCGAGACCGACGCGCTGCCGAAGGAGTATTCCTACGAGCCGGAGATGGGCCTGCGCGCGGGCGACGACGGCCTGGACCTGGTGCTGAAGATCCTGCGCGACGCGCCGCTGCACCTGAGCGAGGACGGCCTGCTGATCTGCGAGGTGGGCGAATCCGAGCGCGCGCTGGTGACATTGCTGCCGGACGTCGAGTTCGCGTGGATCGAGTTCAAGGTCGGGCAGATGGGCATCTTCGCGGTGGAGTGTTCCGAGCTGATCGCCCACCACCCACGGATCCGCGAGCTGGCCGCTGCGCGCGAACCGCGGGCAGCGGAGGCGTCGGGCGCGCTGTTTTGAGCGCCGCAGCACTGCGACGCCCGGTGCCTTCCTTTGCCTTGAAGAAGCGGGGAAGGAAGGATTCCATTTTTTCTGGGGGCCAATGGCTGATCCACGCCGGCCCTCGTTTTCCAGTGGCAGGGGCACCAGCCAGGGGGCGAGCCTGAACACGTTCGGCCATCTGTTCCGCGTCAGCACGTTCGGCGAGTCGCACGGGCCGGCCATCGGCTGCGTGGTGGACGGTTGCCCGCCCGGCATCGCGATCGCGGCGGACGACTTCGCCCATGACCTCGCGCGCCGCGCCACCGGCCGCACGCGGCACACGTCGGCGCGGCACGAGGCGGATGCGGTCGAGATCCTGTCAGGCGTCTACGAAGGCCGCACCACCGGCACCCCGATCGCGCTGCTGGTCCGCAACACCGACGCGCGCAGCCGGGATTACGACCGCATCGCACGGCAGTTCCGGCCCGGCCACGCCGACTACACCTACTGGCAGAAGTACGGCACCCGCGACCCGCGCGGCGGCGGGCGATCGTCCGCGCGCGAGACCACGATGCGCGTGGCGGCTGCGGTGATCGCCAGGAAGTGGCTGGCCGAGCGCCACGGCGTGCGCGTGCGCGGCCACCTCGCGCAGATCGGCGACGTGGTCCCGCGCTCGCACGACTGGGCCGCGGTGGAGGGCAATCCGTTCTTCTGGCCGGATGCCGGGCAGGTGGCGGAACTCGAGGCGTTCGTGGATGCGCTGCGCAAGTCCGGCGACTCGGTGGGCGCGCGCGTCACCGTGGTCGCCGACGGCGTGCCGCCGGGCTGGGGCGAGCCGGTGTACGGCAAGCTCGATGCGGAACTTGCCGCGGCGATGATGTCGATCAACGCGGTCAAGGGCGTGGAGATCGGCGACGGCTTCGCCTCGGTTGCGTCGAAGGGCAGCAAACATCGCGACGCGATGGCGCCCGGCGGCTTCCGCTCCAACCACGCCGGCGGCATCCTCGGCGGGATTTCCAGCGGCCAGCAGGTGGTGTGCTCGGTGGCGTTCAAGCCGACGTCGAGCCTGCGGTTGCCGGTCGAGGGCGTGGACGTGGACGGCAACGTGGTGGAGATCGTCACCACCGGGCGCCACGACCCCTGCGTGGGCATCCGTGCCACGCCGATCTGCGAGGCGATGCTGGCGCTGGTGCTGATGGACCAGGCGCTGCGCCATCGCGCGCAGTGCGGCGACGTGCGCGAGGTCGTGCCGCGGATCCCGGGGTGCGTCGGCCCGGAACCCCATGACGCGTAGGAGCGGCCCATGGCCGCGAGGTTTTCCCGGACTCGTGCGCGCACAGGAACAAGGCTCGCGGCCATGGGCCGCTCCTGCACGTGAACATTCGCAAGACGACATTTCGGCCCGAGGGGCCCGCAGGAAGAATCGATGAGCAGGCAGTACAAGGTTGCGGTAGTTGGCGCCACCGGCGCGGTGGGCGAGGTCATGCTGTCGGTGCTGGCCGAGCGCAACTTCCCGGTAGGCGAAGTGGTCGCATTGGCCAGCGAGCGCTCGGCCGGCGGAAAGGTGCACTTCGGCAATCGCGAACTGGTGGTGCAGGACCTGGCAAGCTTCGACCCGGCCGGCGTCGACATCGCGCTGTTCTCCGCGGGTGGCTCTGTGTCGAAGGAATACGCGCCGAAGTTTGCCGCGGCCGGCGCCGTGGTGATCGACAACTCCTCGGCCTTCCGCCAGGACGCCGACGTGCCGCTGGTAGTGAGCGAGGTGAACCCCGGGGCCGCGAAGGATCGCCCGCGCGGGATCATCGCCAATCCCAACTGTTCGACCATGCAGCTGCTGGTCGCGCTGGCGCCGATCCACCGCAAGGCCGGCATCGAGCGCATCAACGTCGCCACCTACCAGTCGGTCTCGGGCACCGGGCGCAAGGCGCTGGAGGAGCTCGGCCGCCAGACCGCCGGGCTGCTCAACTTCCAGACGGTCGAGCCGGAGGTGTATCCCGTGCAGATCGCCTTCAACGTGATTCCGCACGGCGGCGAATTCACCGGCAACGGCTACACCACCGAGGAGATGAAGCTGGTCCAGGAGACCCGCAAGATCCTCGGCGACGACACGATCCGCGTGAACGCCACCGTGGTGCGGGTGCCGGTGTTCTACGGCCACTCCGAGGCGGTGAACATCGAAACCCGCGACAAGCTGGCCGCCGCCGACGCGCGTCGTCTGCTCGAGGCGGCGCCCGGTATCGAAGTGGTCGACGAGCACGTCGACGGCGGCTATCCGACGCCGGTCACGCATGCTTCGGGCAGCGACGCGGTGTACGTCGGCCGCATCCGCGACGACCTCTCGCACGAGCGCGGCCTGAACCTGTGGGTGGTGTCGGACAACATCCGCAAGGGTGCGGCGCTGAACGCGGTCCAGATCGCGGAACTGGTGGCCGGTGAAGGCGGAGCGTTGCGGATCGACGGGCGCGGCGGCTAGAGTCGGGGCCATGAACCGGGGGAAGGGCGTGACCAGGACACTGCACAAGGCATGGCTGCCATTGCTGGCGGTGCTGCTCCTCGCGCTGGCGATGCCGGCGTTCGCACTGGGGCTGGGCCAGCTCACGGTCAAGTCGCAGCGCGGCGAGCCGCTGCTGGCGGAAATCGCCATCGTTTCCAGCGATCCGGGCGAGCTGGAGAACCTGCAGGTGCGGCTGGCATCGCCGGAGACCTTCGCCCGCGTCGGCCTGGAGCCGCCGGGCGCCAGCGTGGCCACGCTGCAGTTCAGCGTCGCGCTGGACCCGCAGGGCAAGCCGGTGATCCGGGTGACCAGCGCCGCGCCGGTCGACGAGTCGCTGCTGACCTTCCTGCTTGAAGTGGACTGGGGCCAGGGGCGTCTGGTCCGCGAATACTCGGCCCTGCTCGATGCGCCACGGACGGTGTCCGCGCCCGCGCAGCCGCCGATCGAGGCGCCGGTGGCTGCGCCCGGCAACGCCATCTTCCGCGAACCCGTCGCGCCAACGCCGGCGGCTGCACCCGAACCACCGCCCGCGGAAGCCGTGGCGCCCGCGCAGGAAACCGCGCCGCCCGCAGCGCCGGTGGCCGCGGAGCAGGCGAGCGAGGCTCCGCCGTCAGGTGCGATCGAAGCGACGCCCGCGCCGGCACCGGCTGTGGAAGCCGAACAGCGGGCGCAACCCGTGGCCGCGACGCCCGGTGAGTACGGGCCGGTCAGGATGGGCGACACGCTGGGCAAGATCGCGCGCGAGATCGACCCCGACGGCCATTCGCTGGACCAGGTGATGCTGGCGCTGCTGCGCGCCAATCCCGACGCCTTCATCAAGGGCAATATCAACCTGGTGAAGAGTGGGGCGGTGCTGCGCATGCCCAATGCGTCCGAACTGTCGCAGTACAGCGCACGCGAGGCACGGGCGATCGTGCACGAGCAGGTCGGGCAGTGGCGCGAGATGCGCAAGCCGGCCAGCCAGCCGGCGGCCGTCGCCGTCGCCGATCAGGCGGATTCGAAGAGCACCACGGGCGATGCCGCGAACACGGCACGCACCGCGGATGCGCGGCTGGAAATCGTACCGCCGTCCGGCAAGGACGCGCGGCAGGCAGGAACACGGTCCGGCATCCAGGCCGGCGGCGAGGGCGACATGCTGCAGGAACTGCAACAGACCAAGGAAACCCTGGCGGCACGCGACGCCGAAGTGCAGGAACTGAAGGCGCAGGTGGCCGAACTGGAGAAGCTGCGGCAGGACCAGCAGCAGCTCATCGCGCTGAAGGACAGCAAGCTGGCGCAAACCCAGCAGGCACTGGCCGCGCGCCAGGCCGAGGCAAGCACGCAGCCGCAGCAGGCCGCGCCGGCCCGTGATGCGACGCCGGTCTGGCCGTGGGTGGGCGGTGCGCTGGTGGTGGTGGCATTGCTGGCGTGGCTGCTGATGCGGCGCAAGTCCGGCGAACCCAGGCGCACGGCGTTCGATGCGTCGCGGCTGGCGGCGAGCGTTCCCGCTACGCCGGCAGCGACGCGCGACGCTGTCGCAGTTCCGCAGGCGCCTGCCGGTGCCGCCGCAAGTGGTTCGCCAACGTGGCATGCCGGCGGTGCGGCGGCGAACGCGAGTGCGCCGAGTCCGGTGGCGCACGCAGTGCCGGATCCTGAGCCTGCGCCTGAACCCGGAATCGACGAAGTCGACGAAGCCAGCGAGGCGGAACCGGCGCCCGCGGGCCACGACCGCATCGAGCTGGCGCGCGCCTACATCGAACTGGGCGACGTCGACACCGCGCGCGGGCTGCTGCAGGAAGTGGCCGACCGCGGTGACGCCGCCGCCCGCGGCGAGGCGGCAAGGCTGCTGCGCGAACTGGTCTGAGCCGGGCTGAAGAAGATCCCCATGCGTTACGCGCTCGGCGTCGAGTACGACGGCAGCGGCCTGTTCGGCTGGCAACGGCTTGGAAAGCCCGGCGTCGAAGCCGTGCCGACCGTGCAGCAGCTGCTGGAGCAGGCGCTGTCGTCCGTCGCCAATGCGCAGGTCGAGACCGTCTGCGCCGGGCGCACCGATGCCGGCGTCCACGCACGCTGCCAGGTCGTCCACTTCGACAGCGACGCGGCGCGCGAACCGCGCGGCTGGATGCTCGGCGCCACCTCGCGCCTGCCGCAGGCGGTCTGCGTGCGCTGGTGCGTGCCGGTGGCCGACGACTTCAGTGCCCGCTTCTCGGCGCGCGCGCGGCGCTACCGTTACAGCATCCTCAATCGCCCGATGCGGCCCGCGCTGGGCCGCCAGTACCTGTCATGGGTGCGGCAGCCGATCGATGCCGATGCGATGCACCGGGCGGCGCAGGCGTTGCTCGGTGAACAGGACTTTTCCGCCTTCCGCACCGTCCATTGCCAGGCCCCGCACGCGCGTCGCGACCTGCAGCGCATCGTGGTTTCGCGCGACGGCGAGTACGTGCACGTCGACGTGCAGGCCAACGCCTTCCTGCACCACATGGTGCGCAACATCGTCGGTTCGCTGCTGCTGGTGGGGCAGGGCGAGCGGCCGGAAACCTGGATCGCGGAGTTGCTCGCAGGCCGCGACCGCACCCTGGCCGGCCCCACCGCACGGCCTGGCGGGCTGGTGTTCGTCGGGCCGCTGTATCCGCCCGCGTGCGGCCTGCCGCAGGAAGTGACGCTGCCGGACTGAGCAGAGCGGAGCCGGTTCCGATGCCCGGCGCGAATCGGTGCAGAGGCCGTGCGGGCCGCCCCATGCGGACAGGCCGCGACTGTCAGCCGTGGCTCCAGTTGTTCATGGGCGACGTTCCCGAATCCCGGCGATGGCCCAACCCCGCCACCGTCCGCAGCGTTCCGCGCAACGCTAGAGGTTGCCGACGCTCGCGCTGCAGCTGTAGCTGGTGGTGAAACTCGCCACCGTATTGTTGGCGCATGCCCGAATCGAGGAGATGCCAACTCCTTGCACCACGAAATACGCCGCGGCGACATGGTTGCCGACGGCGCTGCTGGCATTGGCCAGTCCGCTGATCCCGATTGCGCGGCCGGAACCGTTCGGAGTGAGGTTGCGAATCCGGTTGTCGCGCGCGGTCCCGGTCGCATCGGTCAAATCGATGCCGAACACGTAGGCATCTGCCCAGACCGCGAAAACGCCTTCGACCTGGTTGTCCACCACGTCGCCACCGGCGCTGATCGCGATGCTGCTGAAGCTGTCGGGCGCGCCACCGGTATCGAACACGCTGTTGTGCTGGATCAGGTTCCTGCTGCCCCGGACGTCGATACCGACAGCCAGGCTGTTGTCGATCCGGTTGTGCTCCACCAGATGACCGCCGGTGTCTCCCTGAAGCAGGATGCCATGATGGAAGCCGCGCAGGTTGCACCGGCGGATCGTGGTGTTCTGGCGCCCGTCGGCGAAGATGCCACTGGTCTTCGAGCCGTTGCCGGCGGCCAGCCCGCCCACCTTGAACCCGTTGCAGTCGATGGTCACGTTATTGGTGTTCACGGTGATGGCGGCGCCCGAGGTGACCGATGTCGATGCATCCTTGCGCAGGCACCAGACGCCCTGGGTATTGATGGTTGCGGGGATGGAATCGATGAAGCCCGTGCAGGTGGCATGGGTTTCGGCGCGCGCGCTGTTGATCGACAGGCTGCCGAGGAGCAGGAGCAGGACTGGCACGATTCGGTGGGTGCGCATTGCCGGACCTCGGGTTGTGTTTGGATGTTGCTGGCTCAACGCGGGCCGCGGCGGGGACAGGACATCCGCCGGCGCCGCGCGATCTTCCCGGCAGCCGCTCCCGGAGCGTCAATGGCGGTAGCCTGCCATGTCACAATGCAGCCCTGACGTTTGCATCACCGGTACTTCCTGAATGTCCCGCACCCTGTTTCGCACTCGCATCAAGTTCTGCGGCATGACCCGTGCCGGCGACGTGCGCCTGGCCAGCGAACTGGGCGCCGACGCGGTGGGCTTCGTCTTCGCCGACGGCAGCCCGCGCCGCGTCCACGCCGCCGAGGCGCGGGCGATGCGCAATGCGCTGGCGCCGCTGGTCGACGCGGTCGCGGTGTTGCGCGACAACGATGCAGACGAAGTGCGCGACGTGGTCAAGCAGGTGCGGCCGACGCTGCTGCAGTTCCATGGCGACGAGGACGACGCGTTTTGCCGCGGCTTCGGCGTGCCGTACGTCAAGGCGATCGGCATGGGTAATACGCTGGTCGCGGATGCCGTTGCGCTGCAGGTACGCTTTCCGGCCGCGGCGGCATTCCTGTTCGACAGCCATGGCGATGGCGTCGATGGCGGCAGCGGCCGCGGCTTCGACTGGTCGCGGATCCCGTCCGGGCTGGTCAAGCCGGTGATCCTCGCCGGCGGCATCGGTGCCCACAACGTGTTCGACGCGATCCTGCACACGCTGCCGTGGGGCGTGGACGTGTCCAGCGGCATCGAGGCGTCGCCGGGCATCAAGGACGGCGACCGCATGCGCGAGTTCGTCGAGGAAGTGCGGCGCGCCGATTGCCACGTCGCGCCGGACATCGAAGCGGGCACGGCCACCGCAGCCAAGGCCAACGGAATCCGGAAGTGAGCAACCACGACAACCCCGGCGCGCCGCCCGTCGGCGCGATCGACTACCACGCCTGGCCGGATGCCGACGGCCACTTCGGTCGCCACGGCGGGCGCTTCGTCGCCGAGACCCTGATCGGCCCGCTCGAGGAACTGGCTGCCGCCTACGACGCCGCGCGCGTGGACCCGGCCTTCATCGAGGCCTTCGACCAGGACCTTGCGCACTACGTCGGCCGGCCGAGCCCGATCTACGTGGCAGCGCGGCTGTCGGAACACGTCGGCGGCGCGCGCATCCTGCTCAAGCGCGAGGACCTGAACCACACCGGCGCGCACAAG
Organism: Luteimonas mephitis DSM 12574; assembly: GCF_000422305.1. Lineage (GTDB taxonomy): Bacteria > Pseudomonadota > Gammaproteobacteria > Xanthomonadales > Xanthomonadaceae > Luteimonas > Luteimonas mephitis. Next base: position 12,325 of record NZ_AULN01000018.1, read on the forward strand.
ATCAACAACACCATCGGCCAGGCGCTGCTCGCCAGCCGCATGGGCAAGACCCGGATCATCGCCGAGACCGGCGCCGGCCAGCACGGCGTCGCCAGCGCAACCGTGGCCGCGCGGCTGGGGCTCGAATGCGTGGTCTACATGGGCGCGACCGACATCGAGCGCCAGAAGATCAACGTCTACCGCATGCAGTTGCTCGGCGCGACGGTGGTGCCGGTGACCAGCGGCTCGGCCACGCTCAAGGACGCGCTCAACGAGGCGATGCGCGACTGGGTGACCAACGTGCGCGACACGTTCTACATCATCGGCACCGTGGCCGGCCCCGACCCGTATCCGCGCATGGTGCGCGACTTCAACGCCGTGGTCGGGCGCGAGGCGCGCGCGCAGATGCTGGCCGAACATGGCCGGCTGCCGGACGCGATCACCGCCTGCGTGGGCGGCGGCAGCAATGCGATCGGCATCTTCCATGCCTTCCTCAACGACCCGGGCGTGCGCATCGTCGGCGCGGAGGCGGCGGGCGAGGGCATCGCCAGCGGACGCCACGCCGCATCGCTGGAAGCCGGTCGCGTCGGCGTGCTGCACGGCAACCGCACCTACGTGTTGTGCGACGACGACGGCCAGATCACCGAGACCCATTCGGTGTCCGCGGGCCTGGACTATCCCGGCGTCGGGCCGGAGCATGCCTTCCTCAAGGACACCGGCCGCGCCGAGTACGTGGGCGTGACCGACGACGAGGCGCTGGCCGCGTTCCACCTGCTGGCGAAGACCGAAGGCATCCTCGCCGCGCTCGAATCCAGCCACGCCATCGCCCAGGCCATCAAGCTGGCGCGCGGGATGCCGAAGGACGCCATCGTGCTGTGCAACCTGTCGGGCCGCGGCGACAAGGACGTGCACACGATTGCGGCGCGCGAGGGCATGCAGCTTTGACTCCGGTGTGGCGCAGCCGCTTTTCTCCATGCCCTTCAAGAGGAAGGCCGGCGAGGGGATGGGTTTCCCTTCAGCTGCCGCAAAACCCATCCCGATCCCGGCCCGTTCGGCCATGCGCAGCACGCGCGGCGTTCGTCGCCGTGCGGGCCGGTGGCTCGCAGGCGCTCCTCTTCATGCCCTTGAAGGGGAAAGAGCAAAATCCATGAATCGCATCGACACCAGGTTCGCCCAGCTCAAGGCCGCCAATCGCAAGGCGCTGATCCCGTTCGTCACCGCCGGTGATCCGTCGCTGGAAGCGCTGGTGCCGGTGATGCACGCGCTGGTGGACGCCGGCGCCGACGTGATCGAGCTCGGCGTGCCGTTCTCCGATCCGATGGCAGACGGCCCGACCATCCAGCGCAGCTCCGAGCGGGCGCTGGCGCGCGGCGCCGGGCTGTCGTATGTGTTCGACAGCGTGTGCGCGTTCCGCCAGCGCGACGCCGGTACCCCGGTGGTGCTGATGGGCTACCTCAACCCGGTGGAGGCGCGCGGCGCCGACGCCTTCGCGCGCGAGGCCGCGTCAGCAGGCGTCGATGGCGTGCTGCTGGTCGACTTGCCGCCCGAGGAATCCGGCGGCTTCCGCGAGGCCTTCGCCGCACACGGCGTGGCGCTGGTGCTGCTGGCCGCACCGACCACCACCGACGCGCGGCTCCAGGCGCTGTGCGCCCAAGTGCAGGGTTACCTTTATTACGTCAGCTTCGCCGGTGTCACCGGCGCATCGGAACAGCTTGATCCCGGCGCGGCTTCGGCGCGCCTGCGCACGATCCGCGGCATGAGCCGGGCGCCGGTGGTTGCGGGCTTCGGCATCCGCGACGCCGCCAGCGCCGCCGCCATGGCCGTCGACGCGGACGGCGTGGTGGTGGGCAGCGCACTGGTGGCTGCGATGGCCGGCGCGGATAACGCCGGGGAAGCCGCGACGCGGGCCGCGGCCTTCCTGGCGCCCCTGCGGGCGGCGCTGGACGGGGCGGGCCGAAACGGCCCCGTGCGCTAAACTTTCACGCCTGACGCGGCCGAGGCCGCCCAAAGGCAACCTGACCGCATGTCCTGGCTGAAGAAAGTGATGCCCGCCCGCATCCGCACCGAACCCGGCGCACCGAAGAAGCGCAGCGTCCCCGAAGGGCTGTGGGAGAAGTGCGACCGCTGCGGCTCGGTGCTGTACCGGCCCGAACTCGAGGAAAACCTCGAGGTCTGCCCGAAGTGCAATTTCCACATGGCGATCCGTGCCCGCGCGCGGCTGCGCACGTTCCTCGATGCCGATGGCACGCAGGAGATCGGCGCCGCGCTCGGGCCGACCGACGTGCTCAAGTTCCGCGACCAGAAGAAGTACGCCGACCGGATCAAGGCCGCGCAGAAGAGCACCGGCGAGCGCGACGCGCTGGTGACGCTGCAGGGCACGCTCAAGCGGCGGCCGCTGGTGGCGAGCGCCTTCGACTTCGCCTTCATGGGCGGCTCGATGGGCTCGGTGGTCGGCGAGCGCTTCGCGCTGGGCGCCGAACGCGCGCTGGAGATCGGTTCGCCGTTCGTGTGCTTCTCCGCAAGCGGTGGCGCGCGCATGCAGGAAAGCCTGTTCTCGCTGATGCAGATGGCCAAGACCTCGGCCGCGCTGGCGCGCCTGCGCGCAGCCGGGTTGCCCTACATCTCGGTGATGACGCACCCGACCACCGGCGGTGTATCGGCGTCGTTCGCGATGCTCGGCGACATCAACCTGGCCGAGCCCGAGGCGCTGATCGGCTTCGCTGGCCCGCGGGTGATCGAACAGACCGTGCGCGAGACGCTGCCCGAAGGCTTCCAGCGTTCGGAGTTCCTGCTCGAACACGGCGCCATCGACCAGATCTGCGACCGTCGCGAGCTGCGCGACCGGATTGCGGCGCTGCTTGCGTTGTTGATGCGACAGCCGCAGCCGGAAGACGACGTGGTCGTGGAAGCATGAGCAGGAAGTATTTTGGTACCGATGGCATCCGCGGCCGGGTCGGCGAGGGCGTGATCTCGGCCGATTTCGTGCTGCGGCTGGGCAACGCCTATGGCCACGCGCTGCGGGCGATGGTCAAGGGTGCCGGCGCGGGCCAATGGCGCCGCCCGACCGTGATCATCGGCAAGGACACCCGGGTATCCAACTACATGTTCGAGGCGGCGCTGGAGGCTGGCCTGGTTGCCGCCGGCGTCGACGTGCAGCTGATGGGGCCGATGCCGACTCCCGCAGTGGCACACCTGACGCGCTCGCTGCGTGCCGATGGCGGCATCGTCATCTCCGCCTCGCACAATCCGCATTACGACAACGGCATCAAGTTCTTCTCCGCCGAAGGCGAGAAGCTCGACGACGCCACCGAACTGGCGATCGAGGCGGCGCTGGACAATCCGTTCCGCACGGTGCCGTCCGAGCAGCTGGGCAAGACCACGCGCACCCGCGACGCCGTCGGCCGCTACGTCGAGGCCTGCAAGAACTCGGTCTCGCGCAACTTCGACCTGGGCGGCATGCGCATCGTCGTCGATTGCGGCCACGGCGCGACCTACCAGATCGGACCGCTGGTGCTGCGCGAGCTCGGTGCGCGCGTCGACGCCATGGGCGTGGATCCCAACGGACTGAACATCAACGACGGCGTCGGCTCGATGCATCCCGAAGGGCTGGCCGCGCGCGTGCGCGAGACTGGTGCCGAACTCGGCATCGCCTTCGACGGCGACGGCGACCGCGTGCTGTTCGTCGACGGCGACGGCGTGGTGCGCGACGGCGACGACCTGCTGTTCCTGCTCGCCAGCGACTGGAAGGCCAGCGGCCGCCTGCATGGGCCGGTGGTCGGCACGCTGATGAGCAACTTCGGCTTCGAGCGCGCGCTGGGCGAAGCCGGCATCGGCTTCATCCGCGCCAAGGTCGGTGATCGCCACGTGCACCAGGCCCTGCTCGAACATGGCAGCAACCTCGGCGGCGAAGCCTCGGGCCACCTGCTGTGCCTGGACCGGGCGACCACCGGCGACGGCATCGTCAGCGCGCTGCAGGTGCTGGAGGTATTGCATCGGCGCGGCATCAGCCTGCAGCAGGGGCTGCGCGGCATGGAGAAAGTGCCGCAGAAGACCGTCAACGTGCGCTATTCGAATGGCGCACGGCCCGCCGAGGCCGAAAGCGTGAAGACCGCGCTGGCCGCGGCCCAGGCCAGCGTCGCCGGCCGCGGGCGTGCATTCCTGCGGCCTTCGGGCACCGAGCCGGTGGTGCGGGTCACGGTCGAGGCCGACGACGCGGCGCTGGTGCAGTCGACGCTGGACACGCTCGCCGCCGCCGTTCGCGCCGCGGCCTGAACGCACCGGCCGGCAGCCGGCCCCGCCACGAGGCGGGTCCGGCACGAACAATGTCCGATACGAATCAGCTTCGGCGGGATCGCCGGCGGGCAATCGCCGACGGGCAGGTCGCGCCCGCGTGGATTAATCTATTGCCTGCGGCGCGAACCAGGCCGCCCCAGACTGCGCGCATCGCGCCAACTTCCCTGCCGGACATCCGTTGCCGCGGCCGGGAGCCAGACCAGAGCCATCGCATGCCAGCCCGAATCCCGACGCTCGACATCCGCCGATTCACCCATCCTTCCAGTCCGCAGGACCGCCAGGCGTTCGTCGACGAACTCGGCGCGGCCTATCGTGAATGGGGCTTTGCCGGCATCCGCAACCACGGCATCGACCAGTCGCTGATCGACGGCTCGTACGAGGTGTTCAAGGCCTTCTTCGCGCTGCCGGAAGAGACCAAGAAGCGCTACCACGTCGCCGGTGGCGGCGGGGCGCGCGGCTACACGCCGTTCGGCGTCGAGACCGCCAAGGGTGCGAAGTATTTCGACCTCAAGGAGTTCTGGCACATCGGCCGCGAGATCCCGGACGATTCGAAGTACCGCGATGCCATGCCGCCGAACCTGTGGCCGGCGGAAGTCGAAGGCTTCCAGGCGAAGGGTTACGCGCTGTACCAGGCGCTCGACGAACTCGGCACCCAGGTGCTGTCGGCGCTGGCACTGCACATCGGCCTGCCTGAGCACTGGTTTGCCGACAAGACCGACTTCGGCAACTCGATCCTGCGCCCGATCCACTACCCGCCGATCACCGCGGACGACATCCCCAACGTGCGCGCCGGCGCGCACGAGGACATCAACCTGATCACCCTGCTGGTCGGCGCCAGCGCCGCGGGGCTCGAGGTGCTGTCGCACGACGGCGAATGGGTGCCGTTCACCTCCGACGCCGACACCATCGTGGTCAACATCGGCGACATGCTGCAGCGCCTGACCAACCACGTGTATCCCTCGACGACCCACCGCGTGGTCAACCCGCCGGGCGAGCAGGCGCGGCAGCCACGCTATTCGGTGCCGTTCTTCCTGCACCCGAACCCGGACTTCGTGATCGACGTGCTGCCGTCGACGATCAGCGCCGACAACCCGAGCCGCTATCCCGAGCCGATCACCGCGCAGGGCTACCTCGATGAGCGGCTGCGCGAGATCAAACTGAAGTAACCCCGAAGAAGCGTGGGCCTCCCGCAGGAGCGGCGGGAGCCGCGAGTTCTTCGGCACGAAAAGATCAAGAGCGCGCGGCTCCCGCCGCTCCTGCAGGGACGGGCAGCGCCGTGGGCCCAGTTCCGGCCCCATCGGCTATCCTTGTGCGCCTTTTCACAGGAGTCGCCCGATGCGTCGCAGGATCGTTGCCGGAAACTGGAAGCTGCATGGCAGCCGCGCCTTCGCCACCGAACTGCTGGGTGCCGTGGCCGCAGGCCTGCCGGTGGCCGGCGTCGATGTCGTGGTGCTGCCCCCGCTGCCCTACCTGGGCGACCTGATCGAGGATTTCGAGGGGCGCGGCATCGGCTTCGGCTCGCAGGACGTGAGCTGCAATGAGAAGGGCGCCTACACCGGCGAGGTCTCCGCGGCCATGATCGCCGACGTCGGCGCGCGCTATGGGCTGGTGGGGCATTCCGAGCGTCGCCAGTACCACCAGGAAGACAGCGAGCTGGTGGCCCGCAAGTTCGTCGCCGCCAAGGCCGCCGGGCTGACTCCGATCCTGTGCGTCGGCGAGACCCTGCAACAGCGCGAGGCGGGGCAGACCGAATACGTGATCGCCGGCCAGCTCGAGCCCGTGTTCGAACTGGCCGGCCCGCGGGCGCTGGAGGGCGCCGTGGTGGCTTACGAGCCGGTCTGGGCGATCGGTACCGGCCGCACCGCGACCCCTGACCAGGCGCAGGCCGTGCACGCATTCATCCGTGGCGAGGCCGCGGCGCGCGATGCTACAATCGCCGGCTTGCTACCGCTGCTGTACGGCGGCAGCGTGAAGCCCGACAACGCGGCCGAGCTGTTTGCGCAGCCGGACGTGGACGGCGGGCTGATCGGCGGCGCTTCGCTGGTGGCCGCCGATTTCCTGGCCATCGCCGAAGCGGCGGCTTCCTGAACCGATTGAGCGGTTCCCGACCCGGAACCCACTACCCAGAGTCCTTCCGATGTTGATGTCGATCCTCAACGTGTTGTTCGTGCTGGTCGCGGTCGCGATGATCGCGCTGATCCTGATGCAGCGTGGCGCCGGTGCGCAGGCCGGTTCCGGCTTCGGCGGCGGCGCTTCGGCGACCGTTTTCGGCTCCCAGGGCTCCTCGAACTTCATGTCCAAGGCCACCAAGTGGCTGGCGATCGTGTTCTTCGCGATCACCCTGTTCATGGCCTGGCACGCCACCCGCAGTGCGCAGCCGGGCCAGGCACAGCAGGACCTGGGCGTGATGGCGCAGGTGCCGGCCGCGCCGGCTGCCGGCGCGCCCGTCGCGCCGTCGCCCGCCGTGCCCTCGGCACCGGCGCAGCCCGCCGACTCCGCGCCAGCGCAAACGCAATCACAGCCGCCCGCGCAGAAGCAACCGGTTCCGCAGGGCGATTGAGACACTTACAATGCCGGGGTTTCGCGCCCGGGACGCGGTGCGAACGGCAACAGATTTGCCCAGGTGGCGGAATTGGTAGACGCACTACCTTGAGGTGGTAGCGGCTTAGGTCGTGGGGGTTCGAGTCCCCCCTTGGGCACCACTGGCGGAAAGCCTGCGCAGGGACGTGCAGGTTGAATGCAGGAGCGGCCGTCATCGCCGCTCCTGGCAAGAAACAGGGAATCCGCGCATCCGTGCACGGATTCGCACAAGACGCCCGCTGCGAGCAGGATGCCCGCGACGGAAAATGGGTTCCGGCAGCGATGCGGAGCCCGAGCAATGGCCGCTGGCGCGGCCAGTAGCCGAGAGTAACAAGCGTGCTGGCCGAATACCTGCCGACCCTGCTGTTCCTTTTCGTTGCCACGGGCATCGGCATCGCCCTGATCGTGATCGGCAACCTGCTCGGGCCCAAGCGGCCGACGGCGGAGAAGCTCTCGCCGTACGAATGCGGCTTCGCCGCGTTCGAGGACTCGCGGATGCAGTTCGACATCCGCTACTACCTCATCGCCATCCAGTTCATCGTCTTCGACCTGGAAATCATCTTCATCATCCCCTGGGCCACGGTGTTCCGGCAGCTGGGCGTGCTCGGCTTGATCGAGATGGGCATCTTCGTGGGCATGTTGCTGCTCGGGTTCATCTACGTGTGGAAGAAGGGAGCGCTGGAATGGGAGTGATCCAGTCCATCCAGAAGGCGGCGGATTTCATCAGCAATCCGCTGCCGGAAGGCCGCGTCGACGACATCCTGCGTCCGGAAGGCGACAATCCGCTGACCGAGCGCGGCTTCGTCACCACCAGCTCCGACGTGCTGCTCAACTGGGCGCGCACCGGCTCGATGTGGCCGATGACCTTCGGCCTGGCCTGCTGCGCGGTGGAGATGATGCATGCCGGCGCCTCGCGCCTTGACCTGGACCGTTTCGGCGTGGTGTTCCGCCCGTCGCCGCGCCAGGCCGACGTGATGATCGTCGCCGGTACCCTGGTCAACAAGATGGCCCCGGCGCTGCGCAAGGTCTATGACCAGATGCCCGACCCCAAGTGGGTGATCTCGATGGGCAGCTGCGCCAACGGCGGCGGCTACTACCACTATTCGTATTCGGTCGTGCGCGGCTGCGACCGCATCGTGCCGGTCGACATTTACGTGCCCGGCTGCCCGCCGACCGCCGAAGCACTGGTCTACGGCATCCTGCAGCTGCAGAAGAAGATCCGCCGTTCGACCAACTTCGGCGACAACAAGACGGGGCAGCGCAATGGCTGAGCAGTACGTCGGCCACGAGTCGGCGACGGTGTTCGCCGATCGCCTGCGCGCCCGCTTCGAAGGTGCCGAGGTCAGCGTGGCGATGCCGCGCGGCGAAGTCGGCATCGTGTTGTCGCCCGAGGCCTGGCACGACGGTTGCCGCGCGCTGCGCGACGAGTTCGGCTTCGAAATGCTGGCCGACCTGTGCGGCATCGACTACCTCGGCTACGGCAGCGACGAGTGGGACACCGAGGTGTCTTCGCTGGGCTTCAGCCGCGGCGTCGAGGGCAGGGGGCCGGGACGCTTCAAGTATGGCGAGCGACCCAGCCGGCAGGCGGCGCAGCCCGATGCCGTCGAGATCACCCCGGTTCCGCAGCGCCGCTACGCGGTGGTCGCGCAGCTGCTTTCGGTCGAGCACAACCGGCGCGTGCGCGTGACCTGCTTCGCCTCCGACGACAGCCTCCCGGTCGTGGCTTCGGTCACCGACCTGTGGCCGGGCGCGAACTGGTTCGAGCGCGAGGCGTTCGACCTGTTCGGCATCGTCTTCCCGGGCCACCCGGACCTGCGCCGGATCCTGACCGACTACGGTTTCGTCGGCCATCCGTTCCGCAAGGACTTCCCGCTGATCGGCAACGTCGAAGTCCGCTACGACGCCGAGAAGCAGCGCGTGGTGTACGAGCCGGTCACGTCGGTGGAGCCGCGCGTCGGCGTGCCGCGCGTGGTCCGCGACGACGCGCGCTACGCCACCGCCATCGGCGAGGACCACGACCTGAAGATCCACAGCGGCATCGGGCCGGCCGACGCAGGAGCCGCGAAATGAGCGCCCATCCGCACGTTTCCAGCACGCCTTTCGCCAGCAGCGTGGCCGAGGCGCGGCAGGAGATCCGCAACTACACGCTGAACTTCGGCCCGCAGCACCCGGCCGCGCACGGCGTGCTGCGCCTGATCCTGGAAATGGACGGCGAAGTCGTGCAGCGCGCCGACCCGCATATCGGCCTGCTGCACCGGGGCACCGAGAAGCTGGCCGAATCCAAGCCGTTCAACCAGTCGATCGGCTACATGGATCGCCTCGACTACGTGTCGATGATGTGCAACGAGCATGCCTACGTGCTCGCGATCGAACGACTGATGGGGATCGAGGCGCCCGAGCGCGCGCAGTGGATCCGCACGCTGTTCGACGAGATCACCCGCATCCTCAACCACCTGATGTGGATCGGCTCCAACGCACTCGACCTGGGCGCGATGGCGGTGTTCCTTTACGCCTTCCGCGAGCGCGAAGAGCTGATGGATGTGTACGAGGCGGTGTCGGGCGCGCGCATGCACGCGACCTACTACCGCCCCGGTGGCGTCTATCGCGACCTGCCCGAGCGCATGCCGCAGTACCGCGAGTCGAAGTGGCGCAAGGGCGCATCGCTCAAGCGCTTCAACGCCTGGCGCGAGGGCTCGATGCTGGATTACCTGGAGGCCTTCGCCAAGGACTTCCCGGATCGCATCGACGAATACGAGGTCCTGCTGACCGACAACCGCATCTGGAAGCAGCGCACCGTGGGCATCGGCGTGATTCCGCCGGAGAAGGCGCTGGCCTGGGGCATGACCGGGCCGATGCTGCGCGGATCCGGCGTGGCCTGGGACCTGCGCAAGAAGCAGCCCTACGCGAAGTATGCCGAGGTCGATTTCGACATCCCGGTCGGCGTCACTGGCGACTGCTACGACCGGTATCTCGTGCGCGTCGCCGAGATGCGCCAGTCGGTGCGGATCATCGAACAGTGCGTGCGCTGGCTGAAGGCAAACCCCGGCCCGGTCATGCTCGACAACTACAAGGTGTCGCCGCCCTCCCGCGAGGAGATGAAGGACGACATGGAAGCGCTGATCCACCACTTCAAGCTGTTCTCCGAGGGCTATTGCGTACCTGCCGGCGAGACCTACGCGGCCGTCGAGGCGCCGAAGGGCGAGTTCGCCTGCTATCTGGTGTCCGATGGTGCAAACAAGCCGTTCCGCGCACACCTGCGCGCGCCGGGGTTCGTCCACCTGTCATCGATGGACGAGGTGGTGAAGGGACACATGCTGTCCGACGTGGTGGCGATGATCGGCACCTACGACATCGTGTTTGGCGAGGTTGATCGATGAAGGCCACCGGCAATTTCGAGAATGCGCGCAATGTCGACCCGATGGTCGTGCTGTCGGATGACGTGCGTGCGTACATCGACCACTGGGTGGCCAAGTTCCCGCCGGATCGCAAGCGCTCGGCGGTGATCCAGGGCCTGTTCGCCACCCAGCAGGCCAACGGCGGCTGGTTGAGCGACGAGTTGATCGCCGCGGTGGCCAAGTACCTTGGCATCCCGCCGGTGTGGGCGTACGAGGTCGCGACGTTCTACTCGATGTTCGAGACCAAGCCGGTCGCCCGCAACAACGTCGCGTTCTGCACCAACATCAGCTGCTGGCTCAACGGCGCCGAGGACCTGGTGAGGCACGCGGAGCAGAAGCTCGGCTGCAAGCTCGGCGAGTCGACTGCCGATGGCCGCGTGTACCTGAAGCGCGAGGAAGAATGCGTGGCCGCGTGCTGCGGCGCGCCGGTGGTCGTGATCAACGGCCATTACCACGAGAAGCTCGACGCGACGAAGGTCGACGAGCTGCTCGACGGACTGAAGTGAGGCTGGACGCAGGCATGGCGCATCAACACACCCACGTCTCCGAAGGCTACGGCCCCGTCGGCCCCGCGCCGAAGGAGCACCAGGCCGTCTACACCACGCTGCATTTCGACAAGCCGTGGTCGTACGAGAACTACCTCAAGACCGGCGGCTACAGCGCGCTGCGCAAGATCCTGGAAGAGAAGATCCCGCCGGCCGACGTGATCGACATGGTCAAGCAGTCCGGCCTGCGCGGACGCGGCGGCGCGGGCTTCCCGACCGGCCTGAAGTGGAGCTTCATGCCCAAGGGTTCGGGCATGCAGAAATACATCCTGTGCAACTCCGACGAATCCGAGCCGGGCACCTGCAAGGACCGCGACATCCTGCGCTACAACCCGCACTCGGTGATCGAGGGCATGGCGATCGCCTGCTACGCCACCGGCAGCACCGTGGCCTACAACTACCTGCGCGGCGAGTTCCACCACGAGCCCTTCGAGCACCTCGAGGAAGCCACCGCCGAGGCCTATGCCAACGGCTGGCTGGGCAAGGACATCCTTGGAAGCGGCATCGACATCGACATCCACAATGCGCTTGGCGCCGGCGCGTACATCTGCGGCGAAGAGACTGCGCTGATGGAGTCCCTGGAAGGCAAGAAGGGCCAGCCGCGCTACAAGCCGCCGTTCCCGGCCAACTTCGGGCTGTTCGGCAAGCCGACCACGATCAACAACACCGAGACCTACGCCTCGGTGCCGGCGATCGTGCGCAACGGCGCGCAGTGGTTCCTCGACCTGGGCAAGCCCAACAACGGCGGCTGCAAGATCTTCTCGGTCTCCGGCCACGTCGCGCGGCCGGGCAACTACGAGATCCGCCTGGGCACCCCGTTCTCCGAATTGCTGGAGATGGCCGGCGGCATCCGCGCGGGCCACAGGATCAAGGCCGTGATCCCCGGTGGCTCGTCGATGCCGGTGCTTCCGGGCGAGACGATGATGCAGCTGACCATGGATTACGACAGCCTGCAGAAGGCGGGTTCCGGGCTCGGCTCGGGCGCGGTGATCGTGATGGACGAGACCGCCTGCATGGTGCGGGCGTGCCAGCGCATCGCGCGCTTCTATTACCAGGAAAGCTGCGGCCAGTGCACGCCGTGCCGCGAAGGGACGGGCTGGATGTATCGCATGCTGACCCGCATCGTCGAAGGGCAGGCCACCGTCGACGACCTGCAGATGCTGCGCGCCGCGGCCGGGCAGATCGAAGGCCATACGATCTGTGCCTTTGGCGAGGCGGCCGCATGGCCGGTGCAGGGTTTCCTGCGCCATTACTGGGACGAATTCGAGTACGCGATCGTGAACGGGCGTTTCCTGGTGGATGACGAGAAGGCCGGGACCGTGGTCCCGAAGGTGGCAGCGGCATGAGTGCGCAGCCCGTCAACCCGAACCTTCCGCCGGACCAGGTCACCATCTTCATCGACGGCGTCGAGATGGCCGCGCCCAAGGGCTCGATGATCATCCAGGCCGCCGACAAGGCCGGCATCCCGATCCCGCGCTTCTGCTACCACGACAAGCTTGCCATTGCGGCCAACTGCCGCATGTGCCTGGTGGACGTGGAGAAGATGGGCAAGCCGGCGCCGGCCTGCGCCACGCCGGTGATGGACGGCATGAAGGTGTCCACGCGCAGCGAAAAGGCCCTCAAGTCGCAGCGCAACGTGATGGAGTTCCTGCTGATCAACCACCCGCTCGACTGCCCGATCTGCGACCAGGGCGGCGAATGCGAGCTGCAGGACCTGTCGCTGGGCTACGGACGCTCGGTGTCGCGCTTCTCCGAGCGCAAGCGCGTGGTGGCCGACGAGGACATGGGCCCGCTGGTCGCCACCGACATGACGCGCTGCATCCACTGCACGCGCTGCATCCGTTTCACCGCGGAAATCGCCGGCACCTACGAGCTGGGCGGCATGCAGCGCGGCGAGAGCCTGCAGATCGGCACCTATGACGGCAAGCCGCTGACCACCGAACTGTCCGGCAACGTCATCGACGTGTGCCCGGTGGGCGCGCTGACCAACAAGGTGTTCCGCTTCCGCGCGCGCCCGTGGGAGCTGATCGCCAAGGAGTCGCTGGGTTACCACGACGCGCTGGGCAGCAACCTGTTCCTGCACGCGCGCCGGGGCGACGTGCTGCGCGCGGTGCCGCGCGACAACGAGGCTGTCAACGAGTGCTGGCTGTCCGACCGCGACCGTTATTCGCACCAGGGCCTGCATGCCGAAGACCGCGCAGTGAAGCCGCTGGTCAAGGATGGTGACGCGGAAGGCGGCTGGCGCGAAGCCTCGTGGGAGGAAGCGCTGGCGAAGGCCGCGCGGATCCTGCGCGACAATGGCGCCGACGACCTCGGCATCCTCGTCCATCCCGCGACCTCCAACGAGGAAGGCGCGCTGCTGGCGCGCATGGCCGAGGCGCTCGGCACCGGCAACCTCGACCACCGCATCGCCCAGCACGACCTGTCCGACGGCGCCAGCGCCGAGGCGTTCGGCATGCCGGTCGCGGAGATCGAGCAGGCGGACGTGATCCTCATCGTCGGCAGCCAGCTGCGTTTCGAAGTGCCGCTGCTGCACCAGCGCGTGCGCAAGGCATGGACGCGCGGCGCGAAGGTGCACGTGGTCAACCCGGTCGATTTCGACTTCGCGTTCGACATCGCCGGCAAGCAGATCGTCGCGCCGTCGCGCATCGCCGATGCGCTGGCTTCGGCGGAGCTGGCCGAAGCATTCAAGTCCGCGACGCGCGGTGTCGTCATCGTGGGCGCGATCGGCGAGAACGGCGCGCATGCTTCCGCGATCCGCAAGGCCGCAGCGCAGTTTGCGAGCGCGAACAACGCCGCGCTGTGCCGGATCCCGCAGGGGGCGAACGCGGTTGGCCTGTCGCGCCACGGCGTACTGCCGGCCTCGCGCGATGCCGGTGCCATGCTCGCACAGCCGCGTGGCGCATACGTGGTCTACGGCATCGAGCCGGGCCTCGATTTCGCCGACCAGGCGGTCGCGCTGAAGGCACTCGGCGCAGCGCAGGTCGTGGCCTTCAGCCAGTTCGCCTGCCGTTCCACGCGCGCGGTTGCCGACGTGATCCTGCCGATCGGCGCGCTGCCCGAGATCGATGCCACGCTCACCAACCTGGACGGCCGCGAGCAGTTCGCGGTGGCCGCCGGCAAGCTGCCGGGCGAGGCGCGTGCCGGCTGGCGCGTGCTGCGTGCGCTGGCCGGGGAGCTCGGGATTCCCGGTTTCGACTTCACCGACTTCGCCGGCCTGCGCGAAGGCCTGGCGCCGCGCGAAGTCGCCGTGGCGGCCTCCGCTGCCGCGGACGCGACGGGCGAGGGGCTCGAACTCGCGGTTTCCGAAGCGATCTACCGCGTCGACGCGGTCACCCGCCGCGCTGCCGCGCTGCAGGCACATCCGTTGACGGTCGGCCCGCGGGTCGGCCTGCATCCTTCCGATGCCGCCGCCGCGGGTGTTGCCGATGGCGCGATGGCAAAGCTTTCCAATGCGGCCGGCACCGCGACCCTGCAGGTCGCGATCGACGACCGCGTCGCGGCCGGTTCGGCGTGGATCGAACGCGGCTACGGTGCCACCGCGGCGCTGGCCGCCGGCAAGATCAAGGTGGTGGCCGCATGAACACGGCGACCGTCCTTGCCGAGGTGTTCGGCCCGCTGCACGAATGGCTGCTGTCGCTCGGCGCGATCGGCGTGGTCGCCTGGATCGTGCTGAAGATCCTTGCCATCGCGGTACCGGTGATCCTTGCCGTTGCCTTCTACGTGGTCTGGGAGCGCAAGCTGATCGGCTGGATGCACGTACGCCACGGGCCGATGTACGTCGGGCTGGGCGTGTTCCAGGCATTCGCCGACGTGTTCAAGCTGCTGTTCAAGGAAGTCATCCAGCCGACCAATGCGCAGCGGGTGCTGTACATCCTCGCGCCGCTGATCACGCTGGTCCCGGCGTTCGCGGCCTGGGCCGTGGTGCCCTTTGATGCGCAGTTGGCACTGTCGAACGCCAACGCCGGCCTGCTGTACCTGCTGGCGATGACGTCGCTGGGCGTCTACGGCGTCATCATCGCCGGTTGGGCGTCGAACTCGAAGTATGCCTTCCTCGGCGCGATGCGCTCGGCCGCGCAGGTGATCAGCTACGAGATCGCGATGGGTTTCGCGCTGGTCGGCGTGATGATCGGCGCGGGCAGCCTGAACATGACGCAGATCGTGATGGCGCAGGCCGGCAACGGCGGCTTCACGGAATGGTTCTGGCTGCCGATGCTGCCGCTGTTCGTGGTGTACTTCGTGTCCGGCGTGGCGGAGACCAACCGCGCGCCGTTCGACGTGGTGGAAGGTGAGTCGGAAATCGTCGCCGGGCACATGGTCGAGTACTCGGGCGCCGCGTTCGCGCTGTTCTTCCTGGCCGAGTACGCCAACATGATCCTGGTCAGCTTCCTGGCCGCGATCTTCTTCCTCGGCGGCTGGCTGTCGCCCTTCCACGGCTGGGGCGTGCCGCTGCTGTCGGTCGACGGCTGGTGGTGGCTGTTCCTGAAGGTCGGCTTTTTCGCCAGCTGCTTCATCTGGTTCCGCGCCACGTTCCCGCGCTACCGCTATGACCAGATCATGCGGCTGGGCTGGAAGGTGTTCATTCCGCTGAGCATCGCGTGGATCGCGGTGACGGCGCTGATGGCGTACTACGGCGTGTTCGAGGCGGGCAAGTAATGCGCAAGATTGCATCCTGGTTCAAGGGCCTGCTGCTGCTGGAACTGTTCGCCGGCATGTGGCTGACGCTCAAGTACCTGTTCAAGCCGAAGTACACGCTGATGTACCCGATGGAGAAGACGCCGCAGTCGCCGCGCTTCCGCGGGTTGCACGCGCTGCGCCGCTATCCCAACGGCGAGGAGCGCTGCATCGCCTGCAAGCTGTGCGAGGCGGTGTGCCCGGCGCTGGCGATCACCATCGATTCGGAACAGCGTGCCGACGGCACCCGCCGCACCACGCGCTACGACATCGACCTGTTCAAGTGCATCTTCTGCGGGTTCTGCGAGGAATCCTGCCCGGTGGACTCGATCGTCGAAACCCACGTGCTCGAGTACCACTTCGAGAACCGCGGCGAGAACATCGTCAACAAGCAGCAGCTGCTGGCAATCGGGGACCGGCTCGAAGCCGAGATCGCCGAGCGCCGCGCCGCCGACGCTCCTTTCCGCTGAGGACCGCATGGACTTCACACTGCTTGCCTTCCTCGCCTTTGCCGTCGTGACCGTGGTCGCGGCCGGTGCGGTGATCAGCGTCCGCAGCCCGGTGCATGCCGCGCTGTGCCTGGTGCTGACGTTCTTCACGGTCGCCTGCACCTGGATCCTGGCCGACGCGGAATTCCTCGGCATCGCCCTGGTCGTCGTCTATGTCGGCGCGGTGATGGTGCTCTTCATGTTCGTGGTGATGATGCTGGACATCGACGAAGTGAAGATGCACGAAGGCTACGTGCGATACCTGCCGGTCGGGCTGCTCGTGGCCGTGGTGATGCTGGTCGAGATGGTGATGCTGATCGGCATCAAGTCGCGTGCGACGCCGTTCGGCGCCGATCCCGCGCTCGCGGCCGGCAAGCCCAACATCGAGTGGCTGGCCGAGCGGTTGTTCACCGGCTACCTGCTTCCGTTCGAGGTCGCGGCGTTGATCCTGACGGTGGCGGTGATCGCGGCGGTCACGCTGACCCTGCGCAAGCGTGAAGGCACCAAGCACCAGGTGCCCAGCGCGCAGGCGCGGGTCAGGGCGGGCGACCGTTTCCGCATGGTGCGGATGGACGCGGCGAAGCCTGCTCCCGACGCGCCGGCATCGGCCCGCGAAGCTGACGGGGAGGCCAGGTGATGGATCTGTTCGTGCAAGGCCTTTCGCTGGGCCATTACCTCGCGCTGGGCGCGGCGCTGTTCTGCATCAGCGTTGCGGGCATCTTCCTCAACCGCAAGAACGTGATCATCGTGCTGATGTCGATCGAGCTGATGCTGCTCTCGGTGAACATCAACTTCGTCGCGTTCTCGCGCGAGGCCGGCGACGCGGCCGGGCAGGTGTTCGTGTTCTTCATCCTCACCGTGGCCGCGGCCGAGGCCGCGATCGGCCTTGCAATCCTGGTCACGCTGTTCCGCAACCGGCGCACGATCAACGTCGCCGAAATCGATACCTTGAAGGGCTGAGTGATGCCGGGCATGGAATTCGCGATCTCGAAAACGGTGCTGCTGGCCATCGTGCTGGCGCCGCTGCTCGGCGCGCTCGTGGCCGGCCTGTTCGGCCGCCAGATCGGTCGCGCCGGTTCGCACTCGATCACCATCCTCGGTGTGGCGGCCAGCTGCGCGCTGTCGATGTACGTGCTGTGGCAGCTGGTCGGGCAGGGCGCTGCGCCGTTCAACGAGAACGTCTACACCTGGTTCCAGGTCGGAGGCCTCGATGCCCACGTCGGCTTCATGGTCGACAAGCTGACCGCGATGATGATGGTGGTGGTGACCTTCGTCTCGCTGCTGGTGCACGTCTACACCATCGGCTACATGGCCGACGATCCGGGCTACCAGCGATTCTTCAGCTACATCAGCCTGTTCACGTTCTCGATGCTGATGCTGGTGATGTCCAACAACTTCCTGCAGCTGTTCTTCGGCTGGGAAGCGGTGGGCCTGGTGTCGTACCTGCTGATCGGCTTCTGGTTCAAGCGCCCGACCGCGGTGTTCGCCAACCTCAAGGCGTTCATGGTCAACCGCGTCGGCGACTTCGGCTTCATCCTCGGCATCGCCGGCGTGATGTACTGGTTCGGCACGCTGGACTACGCGACGGTATTTGCCAACGCCAGCGACAAGGTGGGCGGCGGCCAGCTGGTTTCGATCATCTCCGGCCACGAGTGGTCGGTGGCAACGGTGATCTGCATCTGCCTGTTCATCGGCGCGATGGGCAAGTCGGCGCAGGTCCCGCTGCACGTGTGGCTGCCCGACTCGATGGAAGGCCCGACCCCGATCTCCGCGCTGATCCACGCCGCGACGATGGTCACGGCCGGCATCTTCATGGTGGCGCGCATGTCGCCGCTGTTCGAACTCAGCGAGACCGCGCTGAACTTCGTGCTGTTCATCGGCGCCACCACCGCCTTCTTCACCGGCCTGATCGGCATGGTGCAGAACGACATCAAGCGCGTGGTCGCGTATTCGACGCTGTCGCAGCTGGGTTACATGACCGTCGCGCTGGGTATCTCGGCCTACAGCGCGGGCGTCTACCACCTGATGACCCACGCCTTCTTCAAGGCGCTGCTGTTCCTCGCCGCGGGCTCGGTGATCATCGGCATGCACCACGAGCAGGACATGCGCCGCATGGGCGGCCTGCGCAAGTACATGCCGGTCACCTACTGGACCATGCTGATCGGCACCCTGGCGCTGGTCGGTACGCCGTTCTTCAGCGGGTTCTATTCCAAGGACGCGATCATCGAGGCCGCGGCGCACCACGCGCACGAATCCGGCAACTGGATCGCGACCTACGGCTACTGGGCTGTGCTGCTGGGCGCGTTCGTCACCTCGTTCTACAGCTTCCGCCTGCTGTACCTGACCTTCCACGGCAAGGAGCGCTTCCGCGACGCCCATGCCGCCGGCGACGGCCATGATGCCCACCACGACGACCATGGCCATGGCGTGCATGAGCCGCACGAATCGCCGTGGGTGGTGACCGTGCCGCTGGTGCTGCTGGCGATCGCATCGATCGGAGTCGGCTTCGTCACGGCCGGGCCGATGCTGTTCGGCACCGATGTGATGGGCCACGCGAAGCAGCTGCCGTTCTTCCTCGGGTCGATCGACGTTGCGGGTCCGCGCGACGTCATCGCCATGATCGGCGCGGCCAACTGGCACGGGCCGGTCGAGTTCGCCCTGCACGGCTTCAAGGCGCCGCCGTTCTGGCTCGCGCTCGCCGGGTTCGCCGTGGCGACGGTGATGTACCTGCTCAAGCCGGAGCTGCCGGCAAAGGTGGCGCGCGTGCTGGCGCTGCCGATCCGCGTGCTGAACAACAAGTACGGCATGGACGACCTGTGGATCAAGGGCCTGGCCGGCGGCAGCGTGCTGCTGGGCAAGCTGTCGCGTCGTGGCGACGAGAAGGTGATCGATGGCGCCTTCGTCAACGGCAGCGTGCGCCTGGTCGACCTGTGCGCGGGCGTGCTGCGGCGCACCCAGTCCGGACTCCTCTACCACTACGCTTTCGTGATGATCCTCGGCCTGATCGTGCTGCTGGCCGCGCTCATTCGCTACTGGCGCTGACGGAATAAGAACACGTGTCGAACTGGCCCCTCCTGAGTTTGTTGATCTGGCTGCCGATCATCGGCGGCGGACTGGTGCTCGCGCTCGGCAACCAGCGCGCCAGCGCTGCGCGCTGGCTGTCGCTGCTGATTGCATTCGTGACGTTCGTGCTCAGCATCCCGCTGTTCACCGGCTTCGATTACGCCAACGCCGGGCTGCAGTTCATCGAACGCCGTGAATGGATCCCGGCCTACGACATCCAGTACCACCTGGGCGCGGACGGCATCTCGATCGCGCTGATCCTGCTGACCACGATCACCTCGGTGCTGGTGCTGATCGGCGCCTGGGGATCGGTGAGCAAGCGCGTGAGCCAGTACTTCGCCACGCTGCTCATCCTCGAAGGCGTGATGATCGGCGTGTTCTGCGCGGTCGACTCGATCCTGTTCTACGCCTTCTTCGAAGGCATGCTGATCCCGATGTTCATCATCATCGGCGTCTGGGGCGGCCCGCGCCGCGTCTACGCGGCGATGAAGTTCTTCCTGTACACGTTCCTCGGCTCGGTGTTCATGCTGATCGGGCTGATCTACATGTACCTGAAGGGCGGCAGCTGGCAGATCCCGGACCTGGTGCAGCTGTCGCTGACGGCCACCGAGCAGGCCTGGCTGTTCTTCGCGTTCTTCCTCGGGTTCGCGGTCAAGATCCCGATGTTCCCGGTGCACACCTGGCTGCCGGATGCGCACGTCGAGGCGCCGACGGGCGGCTCGGTGGTCCTGGCGGCGATCATGCTGAAGATCGGCGGGTACGGATTCCTGCGCTTCTCGCTGCCGATCGTGCCCGATGCAAGCCACGAGTTCGCGATGCTGATGATCGTGCTCTCGCTGATCGCGATCGTGTACGTCGGCATGGTGGCGCTGGTGCAGGACGACATGAAGAAGCTGATCGCCTATTCGTCGGTCGCGCACATGGGCTTCGTGACCCTGGGCATCTTCATCGCGCTCGCGCTGGTGCGCGACGTCGACAACCTCGATGCGGCCAGGCTGGGCCTGCAGGGCGCGATGGTGCAGATGGTCTCGCACGGTTTCATCTCGGGTGCGCTGTTCTCCTGCGTCGGCGTGCTCTACGACCGGATGCATACGCGCCGGATCAGCGACTACGGCGGCGTCGCCAATACGATGCCGTGGCTGGCGATGTTCTGGATCCTGTTCTCGATGGCCAACTCGGGCCTGCCCGGCACCAGTGGTTTCGTCGGCGAGTTCATGATCATCCTGGCCAGCTTCCAGCAGCACCCGCTGATTGCGTTCGCAGCGGCGACCACGCTGATGATCGGCGCGGGCTATTCGCTGTGGCTGGCCAAGCGGGTCATCTGGGGCGAGGTGGGCAATGCCCACGTCGCCGAGCTGAAGGACATCAACGGCCGCGAGTGGATCGTGCTCGGCGTGTTCGCCGCCGGAACGCTGCTGATCGGCCTGTGGCCGAAGCCGCTGACCGACCTGATGGAACCCTCCATCGCGCAACTGGCGGCCCAGCTCGCCGCAAGCAAGCTTTGAGGACGATGCCGCGATGATCCTTGGCGTACTGATGGAAGGAACGATGAACCCGCAGGTGAGGACCCTGGCAGACATCGCGCCGCTGGCGCCCGAACTGCTGGTGATCCTCGGCGCGTTCGGCCTGCTGATGCTCGACCTGTTCCTGGAGGAGCGTCGCCGCATCGTCACCCATGTCGGCGCGATCGGCGTGCTGCTGGCCGCCGCGTGGATGGTCGCCGCGGGCACGGGCGGGCAGGGCGCGGTGATGCACGACATGTTCATCCGCGACGGCATCGCCGACGTGCTCAAGATCTCGCTGCTGCTGGTTTCGGCCACGGCGCTTGGCTACATGTGGACCTTCATGCGCGAGCGCGGCCTGTACAAGGGCGAGCTGCCGGTGCTGGTGCTGTTCGCGAACGTGGGCATGATGCTGCTGGTATCGGCCGGCAACCTGACCATGGTCTACGTGGGCCTGGAACTGCTGGCGCTCAGTTCGTACGCACTGGTGGCGATCGACCGCGACAGCCCGCTGTCGTCGGAAGCGGCGATGAAGTATTTCGTGCTGGGCGCGCTGGCCTCGGGCATGCTGCTGTACGGCATGTCGCTGCTGTACGGGGCCACGCACTCGCTGGACCTGGCGACGATCCATGCCGTCGCCGGCACGCTGGCCGGAGACGACCGCGTGCTGATGCTCACCGGCACGGTGTTCCTGGTCGTCGGCATCGCGTTCAAGTTCGGCGCGGCGCCGTTCCACATGTGGCTACCCGACACCTACCACGGCGCGCCCACGCCGATCACGCTGTTCATCGGTTCGGCACCGAAGCTTGCGGCGTTCGGCATGACCTACCGCCTGCTCGAAGCGGGGCTTGCCCCCGCGGGCGACCAGTGGCACCTGTTGCTGGCGGGGCTCGCGGCGCTGTCGCTGGTGATCGGCAACGTCGTCGCGATTGCGCAGACCAACCTCAAGCGCATGCTGGCGTATTCCACCGTCTCCCACGTCGGCTTCATTTTCCTCGGCTTTGCCGGCGGCGGCGCCGAGGGCTATGCGGCGGCGATGTTCTACGCGATCAGCTACGCGATCATGGCGGCCGCTGGCTTCGGCGCCATCGTGATGCTTTCGCGCAACGGCTTCGAGGCCGACCGCATCGACGACTTCAGGGGACTCAACGCGCGCAATCCGTGGATGGCGGCGCTGGTGCTGTGCGTCATGGCGTCGATGGCCGGCGTGCCGCCGTTCCTCGGCTTCTGGGCAAAGCTGGCGGTGCTGCGCGCGGCGATCCATGGCGACATGATGTGGCTGGCGATCGTCGGCATCGTGTTCGCGGTGATCGGCGCCTTCTACTACCTGCGCGTGATGAAGGTGATGTACTTCGACGAACCGGAGGGCGAACCGATCCAGGTCCGCCCCGGGCGCCCGCTGCAGGTGGTGTTCTCGATCAACGCGATCTCGCTGCTGGTACTGGGTTTCGCCTGGAGCCCGCTGATGGCGTGGTGCCAGCGCGCCTTCGGAGTCTAGCGCGGCGAAGCTGCGCAAGGGAATGCCGCGCGAAGCGCGCCAGATTTCCCTCCCCTTCAAGGGGAGGGCAAGGGTGGGGATGGGTTTCCGGGCCAGTAGTTGAGGCTGAACAGTCCACGCCCTTGGCTTGAGCCACGATGCTGAGAAACGGCGTGCGTGATCGGCACCACCCCCTCGGGCTGGACAACCACCCCACCCTTGCCCTCCCTTGAAGGGGCGTGAAACCGGACGCGCTTGCGCGCGACATCCTCAAGGGTTGCATTAAATTCCCGCAGTCACCATAATCCCGCTCCTGATGCGGGGTGGAGCAGTCTGGCAGCTCGTCGGGCTCATAACCCGAAGGTCGCAGGTTCAAATCCTGCCCCCGCTACCAGCTTTTCGCGGTCGACGAAAAGCCTCCACGGAGGCTTTTTTTGATGGCGGCAAGTCGGGCTTGATCGAGGCAGGCTTCATGCCTCGGTGCCGAAATCCAGTGGTATCGGACAAGGGGCCCAATGGGCCCCTTGTCGTTTTTGGGGCCCTTCCGCGACGAATCGTCATGCAGGCAGCAGGATCTTCACGGAACAGATGACCGACAAGGCAACCCAAATCGCGACGCTCCTCGCGCCGACCGTCCGCTCCCTCGGGGTGGAACTGCTCGGCATCGAGTACCTGCCGGCCCCCGGCAGCGCGGTGCTGCGCCTGTACATCGACGTCCCGGCCGATGCCGGCGACGGGCGCCAGGTCGGCATCGAGGATTGCGAAGCGGTCAGCCGCGAAGTGTCGGCGCAGCTCGACGTCGAGGATCCGATCAGCGGCAACTACACGCTGGAAGTGTCCTCGCCGGGCGTCGACCGGCCGCTGTTCGCGCCGGAACAGTTCGCGCGGTTCCTGGGCGAGCGCGCCAAGGTCGGTCTCAAGCTGCCGCAGGACGGGCGGCGCAGGCTGCAGGGCGTCATCGCCGCAGTCGACGGCGATCGCATCACCTTCGACGTCGACGGCGCGCCCGTGCAGGTCGGCTTCGACAACATCGACAAGGCGCGCCTGGTCCCGGACTGGGCGGCCATGGGCCTGGCGCCCGCGCAGGACAAGTCGGGGCGCGACGCGCGTCCGGGCAAGCAGGCCAAGAACAAACCCACAGACAAACGAACCAACAAGACGGCGGCGGCAAAACCGTCCCCCGCGGAGTGAGAAACAGATGAGCAAGGAACTGTTGCTGGTCGTGGATGCGGTTGCCAACGAAAAGGGCGTGCCGGAGTCCGTGATCCTCGAGGCGATCGAAGCGGCGCTGGCCACTGCGGCCAAGAAGCGCTATCTCGAGCAGGACGTGCTGACGCGCGTCGAGATCGATCCCAAGGACGGCAACTACCAGACCTATCGGCGCTGGGAAGTGGTGGCCGACGACGTGGTGATGGAGTCGCCCGACCGCCAGATCCGCCTGATGGATGCGCTCGACGAAAGCGAGGGCGCCGAGGTCGGCGACTACATCGAGGAACAGATCGACAACGTCGATTTCGGCCGCATCGCCGCCCAGGCCGCCAAGCAGGTGATCGTGCAGCGCGTGCGCGAGGCCGAGCGCGCGCAGGTCGTCGATGCATGGAAGGACCGCGTCGGCGAACTGGTGACCGGCATCGTCAAGCGCGTCGAGCGCGGCAACGTCTACGTCGACCTGGGCGGCAACGCCGAGGCGTTCATTCCCAAGGACAAGGCGATCCCGCGCGACATCGTGCGCGCAGGCGACCGCATCCGCGGCTACCTGTACGACGTGCGCACCGAGCCGCGCGGCCCGCAGCTGTTCATCAGCCGCGCCGCGCCGGAATTCATGATGGAACTGTTCAAGCTCGAAGTGCCGGAAGTCGGCCAGGGCCTGGTCGACATCAAGGCCTGCGCGCGCGACCCGGGCGACCGCGCCAAGATCGCCGTGCTTGCCTACGACAACCGCACCGACCCGATCGGCGCCTGCATCGGCATGCGCGGGTCGCGCGTGCAGGCGGTGTCGAACGAGCTCAACGGCGAGCGCGTGGACATCGTGCTGTGGTCGGACAACCCGGCGCAGTTCGTGATCAACGCGATGGCGCCGGCCGAAGTGCAGTCGATCGTGGTCGACGAGGACAAGCATTCGATGGACCTGGCCGTGGCCGAGGACCGCCTCGCGCAGGCGATCGGCAAGGGCGGCCAGAACGTGCGCCTGGCCAGCCGCCTGTCGGGCTGGCAGCTCAACGTGATGACCCAGGACCAGGTCGCCGAAAAGTCGGAGGCCGAGCAGGCCGCCGCGCGTGCGCTGTTCCAGGACAAGCTCGAGGTCGACGAGGAAATCGCCAACATCCTGGTCACCGAGGGCTTCAGCACGGTCGAGGAAATCGCCTATGTCCCGGTCGGCGAGCTGCTGGCCGTGGAGGGCTTCGACGAGGACATCGTCGAGGAGCTGCGTGCCCGCGCACGCGACGCGCTGCTCAACGACGCGCTCGCGGTCGAGGAAGAGCTCGACGAAAACGCGCCCGCCGACGACCTGCTGGCGCTGGAAGGCATGGACGAGGAGACGGCGTTCGCGCTGGCTTCCCACGGCGTGCGCACCAGCGAGGACCTGTCGGACCTGGGCGCGGACGAAGTGGTCGAGTTCGGCATCGAGGGCGTGGATGAATCACGCGCCGCGGCGCTGATCCTGGCCGCGCGTGCGGAGGAAATCGCGCGCCTGGAACGCGAAAGCTGACCGGGCGGAACCGGCAGGCGCATCGCGCTGCCGGCCACGTTCACCAATGCCCGGGCTTGGAGGCCCGGGATGGCATCCTGCGGGATGCCGGAGTCCGGCCATGGAGGGTGGCAGGAGAGGCAGGAGAGGCCGATCCGGCGGAAGGCAGCCACGACTGGCGCCACCCCGGGCCGTTTTCCCCACCGCAGTAGAATCGTTCCATCTTGCGCAGGGCCAAGGCCCCCGCCAAAGGACACGGAAACCGAATGTCGCAGCAAACCACCATCCGCAAGCTTGCCGCACTGGTGAATACACCGGTCGAAAAATTGCTGGAGCAGCTGGCCGAGGCCGGCATGAGCTTCAACGATCCGGACCAGGTCGTCACCAGCACCGAGAAGGTCAAGCTTCTGGGCTTCCTGCGCCGCACGCATGGCAAGGCCGACAGGCCTGCCGATGACGCGGTCGTGCCGAAGAAGATCACGCTCAACCGCAGCCGCAAGCAGGAATTGACGGTCGGCGGCGGCAAGAACCGCGCCACGGTCGATGTCGTCGTGCGCAAGAAGGTCACCCTGGTCAAACCGGGGCAGGGCGAGGCCGCGCCCGGTGCCACCGTGGCGGCCGGTGGCGACGACGAACGCGCCGAGATCCTGCGCAAGCTGGAGGAATCGCGCCTGCGCAACCTGACCGAGCAACAGCGCCTGGCCGAAGAGGACAAGCGCCGCGCCGAAGAGGCCGCCGAGCGCAAGCGCAAGGAAGAAGAGGAAGCCGCGCGCCTGCGTGCCGAGGCCGAACTCGTGGCTTCCGCGGCACCTGCCGAGGACGAAGCCGTTGCGCGCAAGCCGCATGGCCACGGCCATCCGAAGCCTGCCGCCCCGCGCGCCGATGATCGCGGCGGCCACAAGCACAAGACCCGCGGCTCGCACGCGATGGTCGCGGGCGTCGAGGACGACGAGAGCGCCGCGCGCTTCGCCGGCCAGCTGCACCTGAGCGCCGCCGATCGCGCGCGCCGCAGCACCGCGCGCCCCAAGTCGCGCTCCACGCGCCAGAACCGCGACCAGGCCCGCACCGGTACCGGGTTCAACCGGCCGACCGCGCCGGTCGTGCGCGAGGTGGCGATCGGTGAGGCGATCACCGTGGCCGACCTCGCCCAGAAGCTGGCGATGAAGGGCGGCGACGTGGTCAAGGCGCTGTTCAAGATGGGCGTCATGGCGACCATCACCCAGACCATCGACCACGACACCGCGGTGCTGGTCACCGAGGAGCTCGGCCATACCGCGGTGCGCGCCGACGCCGACGACGCCGAGACCGAGCTGCTGGCGCGCGTGGAAGACATGCAGGGCGACAAGGTCGTGCGTCCGCCGGTGGTCACGATCATGGGCCACGTCGACCACGGCAAGACCTCGCTGCTCGACTACATCCGCCGCACCAAGGTGGCCACCGGCGAGGCCGGCGGCATCACCCAGCACATCGGTGCGTACCACGTCAAAACCGGCAAGGGCGTCATCAGCTTCCTCGATACGCCAGGCCACTCGGCGTTTGCCTCGATGCGCGCGCGCGGCGCGAAGCTCACCGACATCGTGGTGCTGGTGGTCGCCGCCGACGATGGCGTGATGCCGCAGACGATCGAGGCCGTGCAGCATGCGCGCGCCGCGGGCGTGCCGCTGATCGTGGCGATCAACAAGATCGACAAGTCCGAAGCCGATCCTTCGCGGATCAAGAACGAACTGCTCGGTCAGGAAATCGTCGCCGAGGAATTCGGCGGCGACACCCAGATGGTCGAGCTTTCGGCGAAGACCGGACAGGGCGTGGACGCGCTGCTCGACGCGATCTCGCTGCAGGCCGAAGTGCTCGAACTCAAGGCCGTGCCCGAGGGTCGCGCCACCGGCGTGGTGATCGAATCCGCGCTCGACAAGGGCCGCGGCCCGGTCGCGACGGTGCTGGTGCAGCAGGGTTCGCTGCAGAAGGGCGACTACCTGGTCTGCGGCGTGCAGTACGGCCGCGTGCGCGCGCTGTTCGACGAGAACGGCAAGCAGGTGGCCAGCGCGGGTCCGTCGATCCCGGTGCAGGTGCTCGGCCTGTCCGGCGTGCCTGACGCGGGCGACGATTTCGTCGTCGTCGAGGACGAGCGCCTGGCCAAGGACGTTGCCCAGCAGCGCGATGCCAAGCGCCGCGAGACGCGCCTGGTGGGCCAGGCCGGCAACCGCATGGAAGACATCATGGCGCAGATGGGCGCGGGCGAGGCCCAGCTGAGCCTGCCGCTGATCATCAAGGCCGACGTGCAGGGCTCGGTGCAGGCGCTGCGCGAGGCGCTGACCGCGCTGTCGAACGAGCAGATCCGCATCAACGTGCTCGCCGCCGGCGTCGGCGGCATCACCGAGTCCGATGCGCAGCTGGCCGCGACCTCGAAGGCAACGCTGATCGGCTTCAACGTCCGCGCCGATGCCTCGGCGCGCAAGGTGATCGAGGGCAATGGCGTCGACCTGCGCTACTTCTCGATCATCTATGACGTGATCGACCAGGTGAAGCAGGTCGCATCCGGCATCCTCGGCGTCGAGATCCGCGAAGAGATCATCGGTACCGCGGAAGTCCGCGACGTGTTCCGCAGCTCCAAGTTCGGCGCCGTCGCCGGCTGCATGGTGGTGGAGGGCGTGGTCAAGCGCCACAAGCCGATCCGCGTGCTGCGCGACAACACCGTCATCTTCGAGGGCGAGCTGGAATCGCTGCGCCGCTTCAAGGAGAACGTCGACGAAGTGCGCAACGGCACCGAGTGCGGCATCGGCGTGAAGCAGTACAACGACGTGCAGCCGGGCGACCAGATCGAGTGCTTCGAGCGCATCGAAGTGCAGCGCACGCTCTGATGCCGCAGAAGTCCTTCCACCGCACCGACCGCGTTTCAGCCCAGCTCCGCCGCGAGCTGGGCACCCTGGTGCGCGATGCCGTGGCCGAGCACGGCCTGCCGTCGGTCAGCGTGTCGGACGTCGAGGTCACGCGCGACCTGGCGCATGCCAAGGTGTTCGTGACCGCGCTTCAGTCCGAGCGTGCGCAGGAGGCGATGAAGGGGCTCAAGGCGGTCGCGCCGGAAGTCCGCTACCGGCTCG
This sequence comes from Luteimonas mephitis DSM 12574, assembly GCF_000422305.1. Classification (GTDB taxonomy): domain Bacteria; phylum Pseudomonadota; class Gammaproteobacteria; order Xanthomonadales; family Xanthomonadaceae; genus Luteimonas; species Luteimonas mephitis. Next base: position 40,108 of record NZ_AULN01000018.1, read on the forward strand.
CGCGCGCCGTGAACCTGCGCCATGTGCCCGAGCTGCACTTCCACTACGACGATTCCGTCGACCGCGGCGAGCGCATCGACAACCTGCTGCGCGACCTGCCCGACAGCGGCGGCGACGGCTGAGCTGTCTTCATCAAGACTTTTGCAGGAGCGGCCCATGGCCGCGAGCTTTTCGCGTTCACCGCCAAGCAAGAGGTCGCGGCCATGGGCCGCTCCTGCGAGAGCGTGCGTACAGCGGCGTGCGCCGCGCCACGACCCTACAATGCCTCGATGAGCAAGCCGCCACGCACGCGATTCCGCAGCCTCGACGGCATCCTGCTGCTCGACAAGCCGCGCGGGCTGAGTTCCAACCAGGCGCTGCAGCGCGTGCGGCACCTGTTCCGAGCGCAGAAAGCCGGCCACACCGGCAGCCTTGATCCGCTGGCCACCGGCTTGTTGCCGGTCTGCTTCGGCGAGGCGACCAAGATCGCCGGCGGCCTGCTGGGCGCACGCAAGGCCTACGATGCGGTCGCGCGGCTTGGCATCGTCACCGACACCGATGACGCCGACGGCCAGCCGCTGCGCGAGCGCCCGGTGCCCGCGTTGTCCATCGACACCATCGACGCCGCCCTGGGTGCGCTGACCGGGCGCATTCGCCAGCGCCCGCCGATCTATTCGGCGCTCAAGCGCGGCGGTGAGCCGCTGTATGCCAAGGCCCGCCGCGGCGAGGTCGTGGAAGTGGACGAGCGCGAGGTCGACGTGCATGCGTTCGAGCTGCGGGCCGCCGCCGACCTGCTCGATGACGGTGAACCGCTGCTGCGGCTGCACGTCGAATGCGGTTCGGGGACGTACGTGCGCAGCCTGGTGCGCGACCTGGGTGAGGCGCTCGGCTGCGGTGCGCACGTCGCCGAGCTGCGCCGGCTCTGGGTCGATCCTTTCCGCGAACCGAAGCTGTGGACGCTGGACGACCTGCAGGCGCTGGCCGGCCGCGGCGAGCGCGGCCTCGACGCTTGCCTGCTGCCGGTGGAGAGCGGCATGGCGTCGTGGCCGGAGGTGGAGGTCGATGCGGCCCAGGCAGGCCGACTGTCCCACGGGCAGGGCGTGTCCGGGGGGTTTCGGCCGGCCGGCGCCGTGGCGATCTTCGATCCGCGCGGTCGCGCGCTGGGGCTGGGCGAGGTCGATGGCGAGGGACGCCTGCGGCCGCAACGGCTGTTCAGCTGGGCCTGCGCCCAGCCCGGCACCCCGGCTGCCGATGCGCGCTGAACTTGTGGCCAGCGCCGCCAGGCGCTACAATTTTGCGGCTTTTTCAAGCACTTTCGCATCATCCATCCCGCAAACGGCGAGCCGAGCGGTGCGTGGACCATGCCGCCGGCATGGCGCCGCGTTCCTGCAAGCCACGCATCTACCCCGAGGCAGACACCAGATGTCCATCGACACCAGCACCATCATCAGCGAACACAAGCGCGGCGACAGCGACACCGGCTCGCCGGAAGTCCAGGTCGCCCTGCTCACCGCACGCATCGTGCACCTGACCGAGCACTTCAAGACCCACAAGCACGACCACCACAGCCGTCGTGGCCTGCTGAAGATGGTCAACCGCCGCCGCAGCCTGCTCGACTACCTGCACCGCAAGGACGTCGCGCGCTACAAGTCCCTCATCGAGAAGCTTGGCCTGCGCCGGTAACCCCGGACAACACCGCGGCGCAGCAATGCGCCGCGGTTCTTTTTTTTGGATCGCTTCGCGCGGTCCGCCCGGCGCGGGCAAGGGTCCGCCTCCGGTCCATCGCTAGAGTCATCCAAGGAATACAGACGTGGCAAAAGTTACCAAGAGCTTCCAGTACGGCAAACAGACGGTCACGATCGAGACCGGTGAGATCGCCCGCCAGGCCGGCGGCGCCGTCATGGTGTCGTGCGACGGCACCGTGCTGCTGGTCAGCGCCGTGGCCAACAAGACCGCGCGCGAGGGGCAGGACTTCTTCCCGCTCACCGTCGACTACCAGGAGAAGTTCTACGCGGGCGGCCGCATCCCGGGCGGCTTCTTCAAGCGCGAAGGCCGCGCGACCGAGAAGGAAACCCTGATCTCGCGCCTGATCGACCGCCCGATCCGCCCGCTGTTCCCCGACGGCTTCCGCAACGAAGTGCAGATCATCGCCACCGTGATGTCGATGAACCCGGAAGTCGACGGCGACATCCTCGCCCTGATCGGCGCGTCCGCCGCGCTGTCGCTGTCCGGCGCGCCGTTCGACGGCCCGATCGGCGCGGCCAAGGTCGGTTACAAGGACGGCCAGTACCTGCTCAATCCCTCGAAGACCGAACTGGTCGACTCCAAGCTCGAACTGGTCGTCGCCGGTACCGCCAACGCGGTGCTGATGGTCGAGTCCGAAGCCCAGGAGCTGTCCGAGGACGTCATGCTCGGCGCGGTGATGTTCGGCCACCAGCAGATGCAGGTGGCGATCAACGCCATCAACGAACTGGTCGCCGAAGCCGGCAAGCCGAAGTGGGAATGGGCCGCCCCGGCTGCCGACGCCGGCATGGTCGCGGCGCTCAAGGCGGCGGTTGGCGATCGCCTCACCCAGGCTTTCGCGGTGCGCGACAAGCTCGAGCGCAAGGACGCCATTTCGGCGCTGAAGAAGGAAGTGATCGCCAGCCTCGCCGGGCAGATCGAAGCCAACGGCTGGAACCCGGCCGAAGTGTCCAAGGAGTTCGGCGAGCTCGAATACCACTCCATGCGCGACGCGGTGCTGGGCACCAAGGTCCGCATCGACGGCCGCGCGCTCGACACCGTGCGCCCGATCGCATCGAAGGTCAGCATCCTGCCGCGCGTGCACGGCTCGGCGCTGTTCACCCGCGGCGAGACCCAGGCGATCGTCGCGGTCACCCTGGGCACCGCGCGTGACGGCCAGGTCATCGATGCCGTCGGTGGCGAGTACAAGGACCACTTCCTGTTCCACTACAACTTCCCGCCCTATTCGGTCGGCGAAGCCGGTCGAATGATGGGTCCGAAGCGCCGCGAGATCGGCCACGGCCGCCTCGCCAAGCGCGGCGTGCTGGCGGTGATGCCGACGATGGAAGCTTTCCCGTACACCATCCGCGTCGTCTCGGAGATCACCGAGTCGAACGGCTCCTCGTCGATGGCGTCGGTCTGCGGTTCGTCGCTGGCGCTGATGGACGCGGGCGTGCCGATCAAGGCGCCGGTCGCGGGCATCGCGATGGGCCTGGTGAAGGAAGGCAACGACTTCGTCGTGCTGTCCGACATCCTCGGCGACGAGGATCACCTCGGCGACATGGACTTCAAGGTCGCCGGTACCTCGAACGGCATCTCGGCGCTGCAGATGGACATCAAGATCCAGGGCATCACCGAGGAAATCATGAAGGTCGCGCTGGCCCAGGCCAAGCAGGGCCGCCTGCACATCCTCGGCGAGATGGCCAATGCGCTGACCGCGCCGCGCCCGGAGCTTTCGGACTTCGCGCCGCGCCTGATCACCATCAAGATCCACCCCGACAAGATCCGCGAAGTGATCGGCAAGGGCGGTTCGGTGATCCAGGCGATCACCAAGGAAACCGGCACCCAGATCGACATCCAGGACGACGGCACCATCACCATCGCCTCGGTCGACGCCGCAGCCGGCAAGGCCGCCAAGGACCGCATCGAGCAGATCACCTCGGACGTCGAGCCGGGCCGCATCTACGAGGGCAAGGTGGTCAAGCTGATGGACTTCGGTGCGTTCGTCACCATTTCTCCCGGCAAGGACGGCCTGGTGCACGTGTCGCAGATCTCCAACGAGCGCGTCGAGAAGGTGTCCGACAAGCTCAAGGAAGGCGACGTGGTCAAGGTCAAGGTGCTGGAAGTCGACAAGCAGGGCCGCATCCGCCTGTCGATGAAGGCCGTGGAAGAAGGCGAGGGCGTGTCGGCCGAGTAAGCCACCGCGACATCGCTGCACGATACGAGAAAGCGGGCTTCGGCCCGCTTTTTCTATGATTTTCTCCCGACTGGGGAAGAAACACGCGTCCAGGTGACCGGGCGCCGGGTGCGAATGCCCTTGCGCGCGAATGTCTTCCGGCGCCGGCCTGCGGCCAACGCCTCATTGATTTCGCACCCAAGGGCATTCGCACCCGCGTTCCGACTTGCACGGCGGTTCAAGAGCAAAAGGCGAAGGGGGTTACGGCGACCCATTGAAACTGGCGTGAACGATCTGTCGTGCCGCCTGCTACAGTCGCCGCCATCGCAATCACGGAGTGCGGGCATGGCGGCCGGTGTACAGGAGCTTGAAATCTTCGTGCGCGAGGCGCTGCTGCGCGGGCAATCGCGCGAAGCCATTGCGCAGGCGCTGGCCGCGGCCGGCTGGACCGAAGCGCAGACGCGCGACGTGCTGTCGGCCTATGCCGATGTCGACTTTCCCGTGCCGGTGCCGCGTCCACGGGCCTCGCTGTCGGCGCGCGAGGCGTTCCTGTACCTGGTGCTGTTCGCCTCGCTGTACTACGCGGCCTTCCACGTCGGCAGCCTGCTGTTCGACCTGATCAACGCCGCCTTCCCGGATCCGGCTTCACGCGGCTACGGCCTGTTCGGCTCGTCGATGCGCTGGTCCACGGCCTCGGTGATCATCGCCTTCCCGGTCTTCGCGCTGCTCGCGCGGCACCTTGCGCGCGAGGTGGCGCGCCAGCCGATCAAGCGGCTCTCGCCGGTGCGCCGCTGGCTGACCTACCTGACCCTGTTCCTGGCTGCCATTGCGCTGATCTGCGACGTCACCACGCTGGTCTTCAACCTGCTGGGCGGCGAACTGAGCATCCGCTTCGTGCTCAAGGTGCTGGTGGTGGGGGTGATCGCCGGCAGCGTGTTCGGCTATTACCTGCGCGACCTGCGTCGTGAGGAAGTGGCGGCATGAATGGCCGGCCGGTCGGGACCTGGCTGCTGGTGCTGGCCGGGATCGTGGTCGTGGCGACGGTGGCCGGTGCCATCGTGGTGATGGGCTCGCCGGCCGAACAGCGGCGCATGCGCATCGACGAGCGGCGCGTGGACGACCTGCGGCGGATCGAAGCGGCAGTACGGCTCTACCATGGCGATGCGGACGCGTTGCCGGGCACGCTCGACGTGCTTGCTGCGCGGCCGGGCGTTGCCTTGGACGCCGCCGACCCGGAAACCGGATCGAGTTACGGGTACCGAAAAGCGGGAGGCGATGCGTTCGAACTGTGCGCGACCTTCGCCACCGATACCGCGGCCCGGAAGCCCGGCGAGCACTGGCAGGAGCCGCGCTGGGCGCATGGCGCCGGGCGGCACTGCTTCACGTTCCGCATCGAGGAACCGAAGGACTGAAGGATTGCGCGGGCGCTGGCCGCGCGGTGCCAGGCTTCGCCGATATATCACGATGTTGTATATTCCGCGTCCTTCACCGGGTGCGCGCATGGACAAGAAGCAATACATGGCCCTGTCGGAATTCCGGTTCCGGCTTGCACGGTTCCTCCACTTGAGCCAGGCAGCGGCGCGGGCGGAGGGAATCACGCCGGCGCAGTACCTGCTGCTGTTGCACCTGCATGGATTCCCCGGCCGCGCCTGGGCCACGGTCGGCGAGCTGGCCGAGCGCCTGCAGGCCAGCCACCAGGGCACGGTGGCTTTGGTGCAGCGCTGCGTCCGCAACGGCTTGGTTGCAAAGCGCCGCAGCGGCAGTGATGCCCGCTGCGTCGAGATCCGCCCGACGCCGCGCGCGCGGACGCTGGTGCGGCGGATCGCGAAATGCCACGCCGAGGCGCTGGCGCAGATGGACACGGTGTTCCGCGCCGCGAGCGCCGCGGGCGAAAGCGTCGGCCGCCGCGTTCCGCGCAAGAACGTGCGCACGGCCGATTAGGGGCAACGGCATGCACAAGCGCGATTTTTCCGGCAGCAACCGCCTGCTCCTGCTGTCCGCCTTCGCGGTGGTGATCGGGGGCCTGAGCACGCTCGGGGCGTGGCTGCTGCTGGCGATGATCAGGTTCTTCACCAACCTGTTCTTCTACCAGGCGTTCTCGCTGGCGCAGTCGTCGCCGGCCGACAACCGGCTTGGCGCGTGGGTGATCCTGGTGCCGGCGCTCGGCGGGCTGATCGTCGGGCTGATGGCGCGCTACGGCAGCGACAGGATCCGCGGCCACGGCATCCCCGAGGCGCTCGAAGCGATCCTGTTCGGCAAGAGCCAGATGTCGGCGAAGGTCGCGGTGCTCAAGCCGCTGTCGTCGGGCGTTGTGATCGGCAGCGGCGGGCCGTTCGGCGCCGAAGGCCCGGTGATCATGACCGGCGGCGCGGTGGCGTCGCTGCTGGCGCAGGCATTTCGCCTGACCTCGGCCGAACGCAAGGCGCTGCTGGTGGCCGGCGCCTGCGCGGGCATGACGGCGGTGTTCGGCACGCCGCTGGCGGCGATCCTGCTGGCGGTGGAACTGCTGCTGTTCGAACTGCGCCCGCGCAGCCTGCTGCCGGTGGCGCTGGCCTGCACGGTGGCCGGCTTCCTGCGGCCGCTATGGGCAGAACCAGGACCGCTGTTCGCGATGCAGACGCCGCACGCGGACACGATCGCGCTGGTGTCGTGCGTGGTCGCGGGGCTGGCCTGCGGAATGCTGTGCACCGCGATGAGCAGCATCCTGTACAAGGTCGAGGACGGCTTCGCACGCCTGCCGATCCACTGGATGTGGTGGCCGGCGCTTGGCGGGCTGGTGGTGGGCCTCGGCGGCTGGCTCGAGCCGCGCGCACTGGGCGTGGGCTACGACGTGATCGGCGACCTGCTGGCCAATCACCTCGCGCTGCAGGTGGTGGTGGCGCTGGTGCTGGTGAAGGCGGTGATCTGGGTGGTTGCGCTGGGGTCGGGTACGTCCGGCGGCATCCTTGCGCCGCTGCTGATGATCGGCGCGGGCCTTGGCTGCGTGCTCGGGCCGTGGCTGCCCGGCGGCGACGTGCGGCTGTGGGCGCTGGTGTGCATGGCCGCCACGCTGGGTGGCACGATGCGCGCGCCGCTGATGGCGGTGGTGTTCGCATTCGAGCTGACGTACGACACCAACGCACTGCTGCCGACGATCCTGGGCTGCGTGGTGGCCTATGGCTTCTCTGTGGTGGCGATGCCGCGCTCGATCCTGACCGAGAAGATCGCCCGCCGCGGCCTGCACGTGTACCGCGAGTACGGGGTTGATCCGCTGGAACGCCACTTCGTCAGCGAGGTGATGACCGGCGAAGTGGTTGCGATTCCCGCGGCCATGCCGGTGCCGGAAGTGCAGGCGCGCTACTTCGGCGCCGGCCAGAAGCATCGCGCGTATCCGGTGGTCGATGGCGAGCGCCTGGTCGGCATGATCGACCGCGACGACCTGCCGCCCGGCGTGGTGCAGGACGATGCGCAGCCCGTCGCCGAACTGCTGCAGGGCATCGCCGCGCCGCACGCGCTGGCCCAGGAAACCTGTCGCGCGGTCGCCTCGCGCATGGCCGCGCTGGGATTGCAGCGGCTGCCGGTGGTGGAATCGGCGCAATCACCGAAGCTGGTGGGCGTGGTCAGCCGCAGCGACCTGCTCAAGCCATCGCGGCAGCTGCACGAGGAGGAGTCGCGGCGCGAGCGCTTCCTGCGCCGATAGCGCATTCGCCGGCGGTGGACGAGGCCGTGCGGATATCCCGAAGTTGCCCGTGGCAGCGGGCAGCGGGAAGGTGGTCGTTCCGGGCATGGCGAGGACTCTGCCCCTGTTGCTCCGACGGGAAGCGGATTCCTCGCCATGCCGGGAAAGACTTGGCTGGGCGTCTCCAAGGCCACCGGCCGTGGCGACTGGACCAGTAGCGGGCCGGGCGTGTCAGCGGTGCCGGCAAAGGGATCCGCCGATGGCGGCGGTATCCTTGCAGTTGCGGAAAACGGCCGGCACTGCCGGCATCGAAGCGTGCGGAGCGCGAATCCATGAACGAAACCCTGTTGTTCACGGCGCTGGACATGGCGGGCACCTTCGCCTTCGCGATCAGCGGCGCGGTGGCCGCGCGGCAGAAGAACCTCGACCTGTTCGGCATCATCGCGATCGCCTACATGGTCGCCTGCGGCGGCGGCATCATCCGCGATGTCTGCATCGGCGCGATCCCGCCGGTGGGCCTGGCGGATTGGCGCTACCTGGCGCTGGCGCTGGTCGCATCCGCGCTGGTCATGGTCGCGTACCCGCTGGCGCAGCGGCTGGATCATCCGGTGCAGATGTTCGATGCGCTCGGGCTGAGCTTCTTCGCCGTGTTCGGCGCCCACAAGGCGCTCGAGCATGGCCACAACGTGCAGGTCGCGATCGTGCTTGGCGTGGTCAGTGCGGTCGGCGGCGGGGCGCTGCGCGACGTGCTGCTCAATCGCACGCCGCTGATCCTGCGCAAGGAAATCTACGCCTCCGCGGCGCTCGTCGCGGCGGTGGTGCAGGTGACGGGCGAGCGGCTGGCGCTGTCGATGGACTGGCTGCCGTGGCTCGGCATCGTCCTGTGCTTCGGGCTGCGCTATCTTGCGATGCGCTACCACTGGAACCTGCCGCGGTTCTCGCGGGACGAGTAGGCGCACGCGTGGGCCGGTGCGCTTGCATGCGGGCAGCGCGTCAGCGCCAGTCAGCGCCAGTCAGCGCCAGAAGGGGATGCGCCACGGGCGACCTGAAGCCGCATCGGTTTCGCCCGCGACGGCGCGCGCGACCTGCAGTTCATGCCGTCCGGGCGCAAGCGTGCGCACGTCGATCATTGCGGCCAGCGCCGGACGATCGGTCCGCGGGTCGCTGCCCAGGTCGTATCGCAGCGCGGCCAGCGGCTTGCCGTCCAGCGTGACGGCATGCAGCCGCTGCAGGCAATCGAGCAGCGAGGCTGCGCGCGCATCGCCTTCCAGTGATTGCGCCGCGGCGCAGGTTCTTCGCAGCGCGGCCGCATCGCTTCCGGGCTGGTAGGGCACCACCAGGCGCACGTAGGCCCGGCCTGCGATCGCGGAGTCGATGAAGGGAACGGCCGGGTCCCGCGCGGGATTGCGCTGGTCATCGTAATGCGCCGCATCGAGCATTCGCGAATCGTCGGAGAAGGCGGGAAACAGCGAATAGCTGCCGAGGTTCCGTGGATCCCGGTCGGCATGCATGGCGAACAAGATGGTGGCGCCGGCGACCAGGAAGATGCACATGGTCACCAGGTTGGCGCGGTGCTCGCCGCCATGGCTCGACAGCAGCGAGAACGTCGGATTCGACGCACGCTGCATGATTCCGATGCGGCCGTATGCGCCCAGCACGGCGGCAAGCAGGCGCTTGGCCATCCCGCCCTCGCGCAGGCGGTGGGCCAGGTGGCGGTCTGCCAGCATTGCGACGAGGACGGGCAGGAAGACCAGGGTCGTGCACCAGCCGAAGACGGCACCGACGTCCATCCGAATTTGCGTCAGCATGGCCAGGCCGATGACGAGGACGAAGACACAGGAAACGACCAGGGTGATCAGCAGCAGCGTCGAGGCGAGCGTGACACCGATCGAGAACACGATGGTCGCGCGGTTGTCGGCGCGTTCGATGGTCGCATCCCGGCCCTTGTAGAGCCGGGTCTCGATCTCGCGCTGCACCGGCCCCATCCGCAGCCGTTCCCAGCGGATGCCATCGGGAAAGACCGAGAACATGCCGACCCGCGCGATCCATTGCGCGCGCAGCAGCAGGTGCAGCGAGAACGTGGCCGCAAGGATCAGCGCCGCCGACTTCAGGTAGATGTAAACGAGCTTGAGCGGATCGGCCCAATCCTGGTCGAAGCGCGGGAGCAGGGCGAAGAAGCGGTCGTCCAGCCATTCGGGCAATTGCAGCATCGCGAATACCGCCACGCCGGAGATCAGCAGTTCGACTTCCCAGGTCGGCGTGGTGTGGCGTGGCAGGCGGGAAGCGGCGTCGCCCGCCGGTGGCGATGGTTCGGTCATCGTGTTCCCCCGATCGAGCGCGCAGGCTGGCAAAGCGTCCGGCGAGATGCAAGCGCTGTGCGGCAACGCCCGTGCAGGAATCCGCCAGCGCGTGATTGCGTGCTGGCGTGGCGAGGCTGGGGGAGCCGGCGGTGCGCCCGGGAGCTGGAGTCAGCGTGCCCGGCGGACCAGCGTGCGGTCGACAGGCCCGCGCCTTTGCCAGTCGGGCGCGGCGTTGCCGGCATCGCCGCGTACCGGCCGCAGCGATTCGCCGTAGGCCGGTTGCGGGATGTCGGGCAGCCGCGCGGCGGGCAGCGTTGCGGTCGCCATCGCCGCACCCGCGTACTGCGGCGCCATGTCGCTGCCCTGCACGATGCCCAGTGGCGAGTAGCCGGCGTAGCCCGGGAACACCGCGCCCAGCCGGTTGTTGCCCATGCGCCGGATCAGCAGTTCCGACAGTACGCGGCGGAAGTCGGTGGTGACCGGGACGTCGCCGAAGTAGGGCGAGAGGATCTCGGGGTCCAGCCCCTTCCAGCTGCCGTACAGCTTGCGCCCGTTGACTGCGCCGCCGAACACCAGCAGCGGATTGCCGTAGCCGTGGTCGGTGCCGCGGCTGCCGTTCTGGCGCACGCGGCGGCCGAACTCGGACTGCACCACCACCGTCACCCGGCCGATCTCGCCGCCGGCCTTGAGTTCGCCGTAGAACGCGGCCAGGGCCTGCGACAGCTCCGCGATCCGGTCCTGGTAGTAGTGGTAACCGGCGCCCGCCGTGCCCTGGCCGTCGTGGGTATCCCAGCCGCCGAGGTCGACCGCTGCGTAACGCATGCCGAGGTTGAAGCGCACCGACTGCGCCACCGTCCACAGCTGTCGCGCGAACGTGCCGGTCGGCCAGCTTGCCGGCAGGTCGCCGTACGGCTGCCCGGCGATCACGCGCAGCGAAGCATCGGCCGCACGGCCCGCGCCTTCCAGCCCGGTCCTGCCTTTCCACAGGGTGGCGAGCGTTTCGTTCACGCCCTTGAGGCCGGCCGGCGAATCCTCGCGCGTGCGCTGCCACGCCCACGCGCCCGAGTTGAGCGCGAAGTCCGACGGGCTGCCCATCGTCAGCGCCTGGGTGGCGCCGAGCAGGTTGGTCGGCGTGCGGCTGTTGACCGCCAGCGCCGGCATGGTGACGCTGCCCGGCGCGCCGGGCTGCGATTCCCACGCGCGGGTGATCCAGCCGCTGCCGATGCCGTGCTGGCCGGGCGTGCCGAGGTCGAGATAGAGCTGGGCGTCGAAATGGCTGCGCGTGACCGTGGTCAGCAGGCCGCAGCCGTGGACGATCGCGAGTTTGCCGTCGGTCCAGATGTCGCGCAGCCCGGTGGCCGAGGGATGCAGGCCGAAGCCGGTGGCGGCGCCGCTGGCGAGCGTGAGCGGCAGCGCGCCGTAGGTGCCCGACGCGGCGATCGACAGGTCCGGGCGCGCTTCCTCGTAGAAGACGCGGTCGTTGCCCGACACCGGCGGTACCAGGTTCAACCCGTCGAGGCCGCCGCGCAGGAACACGTGCACGATGGTGTCGTAGGGATTGGCTGCGGCGTGCGCGGGGTCGGAGAACAGCAGCGAAGGCCCGGCGACGGCGCCGACCGCGGCGGTCGCGCAGCAGCCCTTGAGGAATTCACGGCGGTCGAGGAGCAGGCGGTCCTTGGATGAGCTTGGCATGACGGGCTCCTCAGCGGGCCAGGAATTCGGGCGACATCAGCACCAGCGACACCATCGAGCGCAGGCGTTGCTGGTTGTAATGGCGTTTGAGATCGTTGCCGGCCCACGCATCGGTGTCGGAGATGACATCGCCGGCAGCGCCGTTCTGGCGCATGAAGTCGACCAGCACGCTGCGCCGTGCGGGAAGGTAGCCCAGCAGGCGCTTGCACCAGAAGTCGACCAGCGCGGTCGACGTCCACTGCGACACGCCGCTGCGCGTGGCGTCCAGGATCGGCAGCAGCGGCACCTCGCCGTCCTTCGTTTCGGCCAGCCAGTTGAGCAGCTTCCAGGTCATGCCCAGGCTGTTCGAACCGGACCACGCGACCGCGGTGTCCGGATAGCCGTTCGGCGCCGGCCAGTCGTAGGGCATGTGGCCGGTGAAGCCCATGCGCCAGCTGAACTCGTCGCTCTTGCCGTCGCCCACGCGCGGCGTCCAGTTGCTGCCCGACATGCGCAGCGCGGCGGCCACGGCCTCGAACGGCCGCCGGCGCTTCTCGCCCCAGCCGTTGAACGCCGCGTCCGACAGCAGGATGTGGCGCAGCGTGCGCTTGATCTGGTCCGGCTTCTGCCAGTTGGCGCGGAACACCGCTGCGGCGCTGTCGATCAGCTGCTGGCTGGGGCGGTCGGCGCAAAAGCGGCGGATCAGCTTCTTGCAGATGAACTTCGCCACGCGCGGATGGCTGGCGAGGCGGTCGAGGATGTCGCGACCGTCCTTGAGCGCCGGCTGTTCGGGATTGAGGAACATGCCCAGCGGGAACTTCGGCCCGGCATCGTGCCAGCTCGAGCGGTAGACGAACGTGCCGTCGTCCTCGGCCGGGAATTCCCAGTGCCCGTCCTTCACCGTCCAGCCGGTGAATGCGGCGGCGGCCTCGTACACGTCGACGTCGGTGTAGCCGATCGGATACGACGGGTCTTCCGGGCAGGGCGGAACCTTGAACGGATCGACGAAGCCGAGGTAATTCTCGGTGCCGAAGGTGTGCAGTTCCATCAGTTCGCGGGCGAAGTTCTCGTTCGGGCCGGCGCGGGTGTTGGAGCGGTTGTCGAGGTAGTACAGCATCGCCGTGCTCTGGGCGACCGCCTCGAGCATGGTGCGGAAGTTGCCGAAGGCGTTGGCGCGGATCACGTCGCGGTCGTAGTGCACGTAGACGGGGCCGGCCGAGTAGTCGGTGGCCATGACGTTGAAATGGTCGTGCCAGAAGGTGACCAGCAGCTCGCGCAGCTGGCGCTTCGAATGCACTGCGCGCACCAGCGACGCGCGCTGGATTTCCCACGCCGGGCGCATGCGCACTTCCCAGGCCGGGTCTCCCAGCACGTGGTCGGTCCAGAGCTGCTGCAGGCTCTTGCCGAGCGTGGTGTAACCGGCGGATGCCAGGCGCGATTCGACCGCGCTGTCGTCGATCGATTCCCAGTCGAGCTGGCGGTCGACGTAGGCGGTCATGCGCGCAGTGTCGGTGCTGCCCAGCGCGTTGAACGCGGCGATGTCGGCGGCGGTGGCGCCGTAGCTCATGTTGCCCAGGGCGCGGATCGCCAGCGCGGGCTTCGGCAGCGTGATCAGTACCGGGGCCGACATGCCGCCGGTTGCCGGCGCGCCGAAGGGCTCGCCCAGGCCTGGCGGCGCGTTCGCGGCGACGTCGGCATCGCCGGAGGCGAGGAAAGGCGTGACCGCATTGGAGACCGCGGCGCGCGACGGAGGCAGGGCGAATGCGTCGCTCGCGCCTGCCGCATCGTCGCGGTGCGCGGATGGAAGGGACTGGTAGTGCAGCGGCTTGCCGCTGCCGTAGCGCTGCTCGAGGATCTCGCGTGCGCGCGGCGTATCGACTTCGCGCCGGAGGTTGGCCACCTGGCGCGGCCGCGGCGATGCTGCAGGGACATGCGCGGGCGCCATCGGCGCGGGCGCATCGAGCAGGAAGTCGGCAGGCGCCGGGCACTGCAGCCCGGCTTCGGCAAGGCTCGCGGTCGGCATCGCGCCGGGCGACAACGGATTGGACATGGACATTCCCCGTGAAACTCCCCTGTACGGCGAGTATGGGGTGAATTCCACAGGGAGTTGTGATCGCCTTCGCAGAGCCGGCCGCGGACCGGCCGTCGCCCTCAAATCAGGCCGGTGGCGTAGAACACGCCGATCACCACGAATACCGCAAGCGTCTTGATGATGGTGATCGCGAACACGTCCTTGTAGGACTGGCGATGGGTCAGCCCGGTGACGGCCAGCAGGGTGATCACCGCGCCGTTGTGCGGCAGCGTGTCCATGCCGCCGGAGGCCATCGCGGCCACGCGGTGGAAGACTTCCAGCGGAATCCCGGCCGCCTGCGCGTTGGCGATGAACGTCTCCGACATCGCCGCCAGCGCGATGCTCATGCCGCCGGAGGCCGAACCGGTGATGCCGGCCAGCGCGGTCACGGTGACCGCCTCGTTGACCAGCGGGTTGGGGATCGCGCCCAGCGCGTTGGCCACCACCAGGAAGCCGGGCAGGGCAGCGATCACCGCGCCGAAGCCGTATTCGGAGGCGGTGTTCATCGACGCCAGCAGCGCGCCGCCGATCGCCGACCTGGTGCCCTCGGCGAAACTCGCCAGCACGGGCTTCCATGCGAACGCAAGCACGGTGAGGATGCCGACCAGCAAGGCGCCTTGCACCGCCCAGATCGCGGAGACCTTCGAGATCTCCTGCACCACCGGCGCGGCGTTGCCGACCACGGCCGGCACGAACTCATGGCTGTCGCCGTAGGCGCGGGGGATCCAGTCGGTGAACAGCTTGTTGGTCACGCCCACCAGCACCAGCGGCAGGATCGCGATGAAGGGGTTGGCGAGCCTGCCGCCGGTGAACTCGGCCGGTTCGTTCGCCAGCGTTGCCGCGTCGCCGTAGCCTTCGCCGGCTTTCAGGGCGTTGCGCCGGCGCCAGTCGAGGTAGCCCATGCCCACGACGAGGATGAACACGCCGCCCAGCGTGCCCAGCCACGGCGCCGCCCAGGTATTGGTACCGAAGAACGAGGCGGGGATGATGTTCTGGATCTGCGGCGTACCCGGCAGCGCGTCCATGGTGAAGGTGAATGCGCCCAGCGCGATGGTGCCGGGGATCAGGCGCTTGGGGATATCGCTCTGGCGGAACAGCTCGGCCGCGAACGGGTACACCGCGAACACCACCACGAACAGCGACACGCCGCCGTAGGTCAGCAGCGCGCACACCAGCACGATCGACAGCATTGCGCGCTGCGCGCCGACGATGCGGATGGTGGCTTTCACGATCGCCTTGGAGAAGCCGGAGATCTCGATCAGCTTGCCGAACACCGCGCCGAGCAGGAACACCGGGAAATACAGCTTCAGGAACCCGACCATCTTGTCCATGAACAGGCCGGTGAACATCGGCGCGACCAGCGAGGGGTCGGTGAGCAGCACCGCGCCGAGCGCCGCGATCGGCGCGAACAGGATCACGCTGTAGCCGCGATAGGCGACGAACATCAGGAAACACAGCGCGGCCAGCACGATCAGGAACGCCATTGGCTTACCCCAGCACGAGTCCGTTGCGCGACCCAGGGCCGTGCATCCTCGGGGCGACAGTGTCGTCACCGGTGGCGTCCGAGGCCCATTGTCCGAAGGTACGATGCCGCGCGCCGCGCCGCGGCCATAGCCTTGCGACCAATCTGCGGCGCATGCCGCGCGGCGTGCATCCTGAGGGGAGAAGATTCGATGAAGCGCAAGCATTTGAGCCTGGCGATCGGTTGCGTCCTGTTGTCGCCGGCGGCGTGGGCACAGCAGGCCGGCGATCCCGTCGCGCAGGACGCCCAAGTACAGGCGCAGCCCCCGGCCACGTCTGCGCAGGCCGACGCCGACGCCCGCACCCTGGACACGGTGACGGTCACCGCGCGTCGCCGCACCGAGTCGATCCAGGACGTGCCGGTCGCTGTCAGCGCCTTCGGCGAAGAGCAACTCGCCGACCTGCAGGCCAGCGACATCAGCGGTCTGCAGGGCGCGGTGCCGAACATGAACATGGTGCAGGGCCGCGGTTCGGCCAACAGCGTCAACGTGTTCATCCGCGGCATCGGCCAGCCCGACGCGCTGCAGACGTTCGATCCGGGCGTGGGCATGTACGTCGACGACGTCTATTACTCGCGCATCAACGGCGCGATGTTCTCGCTGTTCGACATCCAGCAGGTGGAAGTGCTGCGCGGCCCGCAGGGCACGCTGTACGGCAAGAACTCGACCGGCGGCGCGATCAAGCTGACCACGAAGAATCCGTTCGACAACGAGGGCGGCTCGTTCGAACTGACCGCGGGTGACCATGGCCGCAACGAGGCGCGGTTCTACGCCAGCGGCAAGTTCAGCGACACGCTGGCGGCGAGCATCGCCGGCGCTTCGATCCGCAACGACGGCTACGTGCGCGACGCGGCCACCGGCCGCCATTTCAACAACGACGACACCCAGGCGCTGCGCGCGAAACTGGCGTTCGCGCCGAGCGACAACTTCCGCGCGACGCTGTCGCTGGACCACACCGAGCAGGACGTCGCGCTGACCCTGGGCCGGCCGATGGCGCCGCTGCGCCAGACCGACCTGGCGCTGGGCGTGGTGGTGCTGCAGCCGGGTGAAACCGGCGACTGGGACTACCGCGCCCGCACCTCGTTCGGCCCGCCGGGCCACGGCCAGACGCTGGAGCACTCCGGCGGCTCGCTGTCGATGGAATGGGACATCAACAGCCAGTGGCTGTTCAAGAGCATCAGCTCGTACCGCAAGCTCAGGACCCATTCGTTCATCGACATCGACGCCTCCGAGTTCGAACTGGGCGACGTGCTGGTGGCCCTGGACCAGAAGCAGGCCAGCCAGGAGTTCCAGCTGCAGTACGACAACGGCAGCAACCTGCATGCCACCTTCGGCGCGTACTACATGCGCGAGAACGTACCGTCGTACCAGGAGGCCTATGCCGACGACCTGTTCGCGCTGGCCGGCATGCCGATCAGCTTCCTGCGCACCATCGACGACGACCTGACCACCACGAGCGTGGCAGCCTTCGCCCACGCCAGCTGGGAATTCGTGCCGACCTGGACCCTGGCCGCAGGCGTGCGCTGGACCCGCGACAACAAGGAGTACGACCGCAGCACCAGCACGTTCTGGGGCGCCCCGTTCGGCGCGCTGAACGAGACCGTCGCCTTCCGCGCCGAACATGACTGGACCGCCGTCACGCCGTCGGTCAGCCTGCAGAAGGCCTTCAGCGACAACCTGATGGGCTACGTGTCGGCCAACCGCGGCTTCAAGTCGGGCGGCTTCAACGGCCGCGCCAACACGGTGTACGACACCCAGCACGCGCAGTTCGATCCCGAGTACGTGTGGACGTACGAGGTCGGCCTGAAGGCCAGTTCCACCGACAAGCGCCTGCGCGGCAGCGTGGCGGCGTTCAAGAGCGATTACAGCGACTTCCAGGCGCGCGTGTCGCAGGACGTGGGCACCTTCCCGGTGCTCAACGCCGCCGAGCTCGACATCCAGGGCATCGAGCTCGAGGGCAGCGCGCTGCTGGGCGAATCGACCACGCTCAGCGCGCAGGTGGGCTGGCTGGATGCGAAGTACAAGAAGTTCGACGACTTCCGCCTCGACCCGTCATATCCGGGCTACGACCCGACGGTGAACCACGACCACGTGCCGTTCTCGCCCAAGGTCACCGCGCGGCTGGCGCTGCAGCACAGCTTCAGCCTCGGCGACAGCGGCACGCTGGGTGTCGGTGGCGACGTCTCGTATCGCGACAAGACCTGGTTGAGCGTGGACAACCGCGACGTGCTCAGCCAGGACGCGTACACCCTGGTCGGCCTGTTCGGCGTGTGGGACTCGCCGCAGTACAGTTGGCAGGTGCGCGCCGGCGTGCGCAACCTGACCGACAAGAACTACAAGACCGAAGGCCAGGAGTTCGCCAGCGTGGGCAACATCCAGACCGCTTACTACGGCCTGCCGCGCAACTGGTACATCTCGGCGCGCTACAACTTCTGAGTGCGGGAGCGGTGGGGAACGATGGCGGGCTTCGGCCCGCCTTCTTTCCCGGTCCACCGGGACGGGCAAGCAGATCAACCGCGCAGGCCCCGGTCGGGACGTCGCTGCCTCCGTAGCCCGCGCACAGGCCACCTGTTCTTGGATGTGGAGGTTCGGCCTGTCGCGGAGATCGACGGCGACGGATATGCTCGCCCGTGACGGGGAAGCACGTTTGGACGACAGCCTGAAATCGCCGCGCACACTAGGACCACGCCGATGCTGAGCATCGGCGTCGTCGTGCTGGCCGCGGTGCTGTGGCTGGCGTTGATGTTCGGCACCGCGCTGTACGGCGAGCGCCATCCTGCGTTGCTGGCGCGGCACTGGCGGCACGTGTACGCGCTGTCGCTGGCGGTGCACTGCACCTCGTGGTCGTTCTACGGCACCGTCACCCAGGCTGCGCGCTACGGCTGGCCGCTGCCGCCGACCTTCCTCGGCGCGATCGCGTTCTACGCGCTGGCCGTGGCCTTCATGGTGCGGCTGGTGCGGCTGGCGCGCGAGACCAACGCTACCTCGCTCGCGGACCTGATCGCCACGCGCCTAGGCAAGGACGCGTGGCTGGCCGCGGTGGTGACACTGGTCGCGGCGCTCGGGCTGATTCCTTACATCGCACTGCAGCTCAAGGCGGTGACGATGAGCTTCGTCACCCTGACCGGCGACGGCGCGCGCGGCGACGTGTCGCTGTGGCGCGACGGCTCGCTGTACGTGGCGCTGGCGATGGCGCTGTTCGCGATGCTGTTCGGCACCCGGCGCGCGAGCGCGGTCGAGCACAACCGCGGCCTGGTACTGGCGATCGCGTTCGAGTCGATGTTCAAGCTCGCGGCGATGCTCGCGCTGGGCGCGTTCGTCTGGTTCGGGCTGGGTGAGCTGCCCGAGGCGCCGCCGCCGATCGCGCAGCAGACCACCGACGGCTTCGCGCCGCTGGTGCTGCTCGGCGCGCTGGCGATGTTCATCCTGCCGCACCAGTTCCACGTCGGCGTGGTCGAGTGCCGCGACGAGGGCGACGTGCGCACCGCGCGCTGGCAGTTCCCGCTGTACCTGCTGCTGATCGCGCTGCCGGCGCTGCCGCTGGCGCGCGCGGGCGGTGCGCTGCTCGGCGACGGCGTGCCGTCGGACATGTACGCGCTGGCGCTGCCGTTCTCGCGCGGGCACGAAGGCGTGGCGCTTTTCGCCTTCCTTGGCGGGCTCAGCGCGGCCACCGGCATGGTGGTGGTGAGCACGCTGACGCTGAGCCTGATGATCGGCAACCACTGGTTCGCGCCGGGGCTGCTGCGCGGGGCGTGGTCGCGGGGCGGAGACGACGGAGACCGCCGCGGCGACGTGCTGCTGCTGCGGCGGGTCGGTATCGCCGCCACCATGCTGCTGGCCTGGGCCTACAGCCGTCAGGTCGCCGGCAGCGATGCGCTGGCGGACGTGGGCGCGGTGTCGTTCTCGGCGCTGGCGACGCTGGCGCCGGCGCTGGCGTTCGCGGTGTGGCGGCCGCAGACGCCGGCGCGCGCCGCGACCGTCGGCATCGTCGTCGCCTTCGTGGTCTGGGCCTGGGTGATGCTCGTGCCGATGTGGGTGGCCGCCACCGGCGGCGATGCGGGCTGGCTGCAGCGCGGTCCGCTGGGCCTGGCGTGGCTGTCGCCCGATGGACTGTTCGGCCTGACCGGCTGGAGCCGGCTCGGGCGCGCGGTGGGCGCGAGCCTGTTCTCCGGCACGCTGGCGACGATCCTGGTCGCCACGGCGCGCGTGGCGCCCGACCGCCGCACTGCACGCGGCTCGGACCTGCGCACGCTGCGCAGCGCCGGGCGGCGCTTCCTGCCGGCGCGCAGCGTCGACGAGCTGCTTGAAGGTGCGCCGGCGACCGGGCCGGTGCCGGCGCGGATCGAGGCGCGGCTCGAACGCGAACTGGCCGCGGTGCTCGGCAGCGCGTCGGCGCGGCTGCTGCTCGATGCCGCGCGCCGCCAGGCGGGGCCGGACCTCGACACCGTCGCCGCGATCGTCGGCGAGGCCTCGCAGGACCTGCGCTTCAACCAGCGCGTGCTGGAGGGTGCGCTGGAGAACATGAGCCAGGGCATCAGCGTGGTCGACGCGCAGCTGCGGCTGGTGGCGTGGAACCGGCGCTACGCGGAGCTGTTTGATTTCCCGCCGGAGCTGCTGCAGGTCGGCCGCCCGATCGCCGACCTCAGCCGCTGGGCGCTGTCCCGGCTGCCGCCCGGCGGCGACCTCGAAGGCGCGCTGCAGCGGCGCCTGGCGTACATGCGCGCCGGCAGCCCGCACCTGACCGAGCGGGTGATGCCCGACGGCAGCATCGTCGAGATCCGCGGCAACCCGATGCCCGGCGGCGGATTCGTCGCGACGTACACCGACGTCACCGAGTTCCGCAGCGTCGAGCGCGGGCTGCGCCAGGCCAACGAGACGCTGGAACAGCGCGTTGGCGAGCGCACGGCGCTGCTCGAATCAGCCAAGCGCGAGGCCGAGCACGCCAATGATGCCAAGAGCCGCTTCCTCACCGCGATCGGCCACGACCTGATGCAGCCGCTGCACGCCGCGCACCTGTTCACCGACACGCTGTCGCAGCAGCTCGCCGACCCCGCGCAGCGCGACGCGGTGGTGCAGATCCGCGGCGCGCTCGATTCGACCACCGACCTGTTGACCGGGCTGTTCGACATGTCGCGGCTGGAGGCGGGCGGGCTGGTGCCGCAGCCGCGCGAGTTCCCACTGGCCGAGGTGCTGGAGCCGCTGGCGTCGGAGTTCCGCGCCATGGCCGGCGAGCGCGGGCTCGCGTTCGCCTGCGTGCCCACGGCGGCCTGGGTGCGCAGCGATCCGCAGCTGCTGCGGCGGGTGCTGCAGAATTTCCTCGCCAACGCGGTGCGCTACACCGCAAGCGGCGGCATCCTGCTCGGCGTGCGCCGCGCCGGCGGTTCGCTGCGGGTCGAGGTGCACGACACCGGACCGGGCATCGAACCGGCGCAGCAGGCGGCGATCTTCGAGGAGTTCCGCCGCGGCGACGGCGCGGTCGGGCAGGGGCTCGGATTGGGCCTTGCGATCGCCGACCGCATCGCGAAGCTGCTGGAAGCCCCGCTGACGCTGCGCAGCCGCGTCGGTCGCGGCACGGTGTTCGCGCTGGAAGTCCCGCGCGTGCCGACGCGCGCGAGCGCCGCCGCAGCCGGAAGGCGGGGCATTGCCGGCACCCGCGTGCTGATCGTCGACAACGAGCCCGCGGGCCTGCAGTCGCTGCGCGTGCTGCTGGAAGGCTGGGGATGCGAGGTGGACGCCGTGGCCGACGGCGATGCGGCGGAAGCCGCCATGGCCGCGAACGACGCATCGCTGTGGCTGTTCGACTACCACCTCGACGACGGCGACACCGGCGCGGCGCTGCACGCGCGGCTGGCGCGGCGTTTCGGCGCGCGGCCGGCGCTGATCCTCAGCGGCGATGGCGGCGATGCGGTGCGTCGTGCGGTGCACGAGGCCGGCCTGCCGCTGCTGGCCAAACCGGTCAAGCCGCTGGCGCTCAAGTCGGTGCTCGACCGCCTGCTGGCCGCGCGTGCGGCGTAGGTCGGGGCTACGCCCCAGACGTTTTGAACCGCGGGTCTACGCCTGGTGTGCGCAGGAGCGCCCCATGGGCGCGACGCTTCATGATGTCCGATCAAATCCCGGAAAAGCATCGCGCCCCTGGGGCGCTCCTGCGGAATTCGGGTCAACCGATGCGGCGGGCCAATCGATGCGCCCGCATTCCCGATGGCCAACGCGTCGGGGGCGTAGCCCCGACCTACGGCTCCAGATGCCGCGCCGGGTCGCTGAGTTCGAGTTCGCGCAGCACCACGCCGGCCTGGGTGCGGTTGCGCACGCCGAGGCGGTCGAAGATCGCCGACAGGTGCGCCTTCACCGTGCGCTCCTGCACGTCGAGGCGGTCGGCGATCTGCTTGTTGAGCAGGCCCTCGGCGACCAGCACCAGCACCCGGAACTGCTGCGGCGACAGGCTGGCCAGGCGCGCGGCCAGCGCGCTGTCGTCGGCGGAAGACTGCGCGCGCGTCACCGCCGCGCGCAGCGACGCCGGCAGCCACTGTTCGCAGGCCATCACGCTGCGGATCGCGTCGCGCAGCTCGTCCAGCCCGGCGCTCTTGGGCAGGTAGCCGGCGGCGCCGTGGTCAAGCGCGCGCCGCACCACGCGCGGGTCGTCGTTGGCGGACACCACGATCACCGCCACGCCCGGATGCTGGGCGCGGATCGCGGCCAGCCCGGCGAGGCCATGGTTGCCGGGCATGTGCAGGTCGAGCAGGACCAGGTCGATGCCCGGTTCGGCGTCGAGCGCGGCCAGCACGCTGTCGAGCGAATCGGCTTCGCGCACCTGCAGCGCGTCCACGGCGTCGGCCGCGGCCTGGCGCAGGGCGGCGCGGAACAGCGGGTGGTCGTCGGCGATCAGCAAGGTGGGCATTGCCGCGATTCTCGCAGGAATCCGCGCGCTGGCGGCCCGCGGCACACTGGTACCAAAGTACGATGATCGAACCGACCGGGCTTGCTACTGTCGCGGCATGACCAGAATTCCTGCCCGTGCCGCGACCGTCCTGTCCCTTGCCCTGCTGCTGGGCGCCTGCGCCAGCGGGCCGCAGCGTGATGCCACGGAGGCCCCGATGTTCACGTCCGAACGCAGCAGCGACCATCGCGGCAGCGACGACCTGCTGACCGCGGGCCTCGGCCTCGACGGCCTGCGTGCGATGGTGCCGCCGGCCTTTGCCGATGCAGCGCATCCGACCGCGGCCGAACTGCGCCGCCGTGCGATCTGGAGCAACTGGCGCGGCATCGCCGACCTTGCCCCGGGCGGCGGCTACGGCACGCTGTACGGCACCACGCAGGCGGTGCCGGGACGCGAATTCTCTGCGCTGGCGAAGATAGAAGGCGCGAACCAGCCGCATCGCGTGCTGGTGCAGGTTCCCGACGCTTTCGACACGGCCAAGCGTTGCGTCGTGGTGGCGCCGGCCTCGGGTTCGCGCGGCGTGTACGGCGCGATCTCCATCGCGGCGGCCTGGGGCTTGCCGAAGGGCTGCGCGGTCGCCTACACCGACAAGGGCGCGGGGAGCGATTACTTCGACCTCGATGCGCGGGCGGGCGTGCGCGTCGACGGCACGGCGGGCTCGCCAGCGGACGGCGACGTGGCCTTCGTGCCGGACGCGCCGGCAGTCGCCAGCGGCGTCGCGTTCAAGCACGCGCATTCGAAGGACAACCCGGAGGCCGACTGGGGCCGGCACGTGAAGCAGGCGGCGCAGTTCGCGCTGCACGCGCTGGACGAAGCCATGCCCGGCGCGGCGCCGTTCACTTTCGACAACACCCGGGTGATCGCAGTCGGCATCTCCAACGGCGGCGGCGCGGTGCTGCGGGCGGCCGAGCTTGACGGCGACTGGCTGGATGCGGTCGTGGCCGGCGAGCCCAACGTGTTCGTCGAGGGCGGGCGTCCGATCTACGACTTCACCACCGAGGCCGCGCTGCTGCAGCCGTGCGCGCTGCTGCACCTGGCGCCGGAGTCGCTGGCGCAGCCGCCGATGCGCGCGCAGGTCGAGCCGCTGTGGACACTGCGCTGCGCGGCGCTCAAGGCTGCCGGTCTGGTGTCCGGGGACGATACGGCCGCGCAGGCGAGATCGGCCTACGACGCGATGCGCGCCAGCGGCTGGACCGACGAGGCTCTGCGCTCGGGCGCCGCTTCCAGCGGCTTCGACCTGTGGCGTTCGGTGGCCGCGACCTATGCCTCCGCCTATGGCCGCTATGGCGTTGGCGAGCACCCCTGCGGCTACGGCTTTTCGGCGCAGAACGCGGACTTCAGCCCGCGCGCCGCGACCGCGCAGGAGCGTGCCGCCTGGTGGTCCGACGCTGCCGGCATCCCGCCGGGCAACGGCGTCGGCCTCGTCGACACGAAGGTCGCGGCGCCCGATTTCACCCTGCCGGGCCTGCAGTGCCTGCGCGCGCTGTGGGACGGGCAGGGCGCCGACGCCGACCGCGTGCGCAAGGGCATCGCCGAAACCCGCGCTTCGCTGCCGCGCGCCGGCCTGCCGGTGATCGTGGTGCACGGGCTCGATGACGGCCTGGTGCCGCCGGCTTTCAGCAGCGCACCCTACGTGGCCGCGGCGCAGGCCGCCGGACGCGAAGTGCGTTACTGGCAGGTGCGCAACGTCGAGCACTTCGACGCCTTCCTCGGATTCCCGGACTACGCGGCGCGCTACGTGCCGTCATTGCCGTACGTGTATGCGGCGCTGGACCGCGTCGACGCCTACCTGGACGGCAAGGCGACGCTGCCGGCCGACGCGGTGATCACCACCGTGCCGCGCGGCGCGGGCAAGCCGCTGGAGGCGGCGAACCTGGCGATTCCGCGGTAATCCAGCCCCGCGCGAGTCCCTGCAGGGGCGGCGGAAGCCGCGAGCTTTTGATCTTCGGGTGAAGCGAAAATCAAGAGCTCGCGGCTTCCGCCGCTCCTGCAAAGATCCAGAGCTCGCGGCTGAAGCCGCTCCTACAAGGGCGGGTGAGGCCTGCATCGCGCGGACACGCCGGATCTGGCAGCCTGTCGGTTCCCGCGACAAGGAAGCGACCATGCAGCGCCCCCGCCATTTCTCGATGCTCCGCGAGTTCCAGCTCGCCGACTGGTTCACCCTGGGTAACGCGTTCTGCGGCACGGGTGCGGTGTTCGCGGCGATGCGCTTCCTGCAGGACGGCGTGGTCCGCGACCTGATGGTCGGCATGGCGCTGATCCCGCTCGCCTTCATCTTCGACGCCCTCGACGGCCGCATCGCGCGCTGGCGCAAGGTCGCCTCCACGCTGGGGCGCGAGCTCGATTCGCTGGCCGACGTGATCTCGTTCGGCGTCGCCCCGGCGGCGCTGGGCTACGCCTGCGGCCTGCAGGGCGGCTGGGACTGGGTGGTGCTGAGCTATTTCGTCGGCTGCGGCGTCAGCCGGCTGGCGCGCTACAACGTCACCGCCGAAACCCTCGCCGACGGCGGCGACAAGGTGAAGTTCTTCGAGGGCACGCCGATCCCGACCAGCCTGGCGATCGTCATCCTGCTGGCCGTGGCCGCCGGCCTCGGCCGCATCGGCGACGAGCTGTGGTTCGGCGCGTGGCAGGTCGGTCCGTGGCAGCTGCATCCGCTGGTGCTGGTGTATGCAGTGTCGGGCTCGCTGATGATCAGCAAGACCCTGCGCATTCCCAAGCCCTGAACCGGGGAACCGCCACACCGGTGCGTTGCTATCATCGTGGCCTGGTCCGGGAGGAAAGTGATGCGCGACATCGGGAAAGACGGGTTTTCGGCTCCGGACGATTTCGAGGCGCTGGCACGCCAGTACTGGAACGCCTGGGGCGAGGCGCTGCGTGGCGCTTCGCCGGATGCCGCGAAGGCGGGCACGCAGCCGTGGCAGGACGTGCTGGACTGGTGGGGCCGCTTCGCCCCGGGTGGCCGCGGCCAGGATAACGACGTGCTCGCGCGTTTCAACGCGCAGGCCGGGCATTGGCTCGCGCAGATGCAGCAGGTGGCGGCGCAGTTCGGCGGTCAGCAGGCCAGCCCGCGCGAGATCGTGGCGGCGTGGAAACGCGCGATGGAATCGGCCGGTGGCAACCCCTTCGGCGACCTGATGCGCGGCATGCGCGGGCACGGGCTCCAGGGATTCGAACAATGGTTCGAACAGGCTTCCCCGTACCTCGAAGGCCTGCGCAACGAGTCGTTGTCGTGGCTGCGCACGCCGACCTTCGGTTTCACGCGCGAACACCAGCAGCGCTGGCAGCAGCTCGGCCTGGCGATGGCCGACTACCGGAAGTGCACGCAGGCCTACGACGAACTGATGCGCAAGGCCACGCAGGATGCATTCGCGGTCTTCGAGGACAAGCTCGCCGAGCGCGAGGAGCCGGGACGGCAGGTCCAGTCGGCACGCGCGCTGTTCGACCTGTGGGTGGATGCCGCGGAGGATGCGTACGCGAAGATCGCGCTGTCGCACGAGTTCCGCGACGTCTACGGCAAGCTGGTCGACGCGCAGATGCGCCTGCGCGGCGGCGTTCAGCGCGAGGTGGAGCAGGCCAGCGCGCTGTTTGGAATGCCGACCCGCACCGAACTCGATGGTGCGCACCGCAAGATCGTGGAGCTGGAGCGGCAGGTGCGACGGCTTCGCGACGGCATCGAGCGCGGGAGTGCAGGGGATCGCGCAGCCACGCCCCGGCCCGCGGCGAAGAAGCACGACGCCGGGAAGGCCGCTGCAGGCAGGTCGCCCGCGAAGAAGGCCGCGGCGAATGCGCCGGTTGCGAAGAAGGCCGCTGCAGCCCGCAAGCCGGCGGCGGTGAAGAAGCCGGCCGCTGCGAAGACCGCGAAGAGGAAGCGCTGACATGACCGGGCCCATCGACATCACTCCCGACCGCCTCGCGGCGGAGGCGGCCGCATTCCAGCAGAAGCTGATGGCCGGCCTGCAGACGCTGCGCGAGGTCGAGGACGTGGACTACGGCGCCACCGCGAAGGAAGAAGTCTGGCGTGACGGCAAGGTCGTGCTGTATCGCTATCGCGGCGAGGGCAAGCCCACCGCGTCGGTGCCGCTGCTGATCAGCTACGCGCTGGTCAACCGGCCGTACATGGTCGACCTGCAGGCCGACAAGTCGATCGTGCGCAACCTGCTGGCGCGCGGCGAGGATGTCTACATCATCGACTGGGGCTACGCCGACCGCTCCGACCGGTTCCTCACGCTGGAGGATTACATCGAGCGCTTCCTCGGCGGCGCCGTCGATTACCTGCGCGAGGCGCACGGACTGGATTCGATCAACCTGCTCGGCATCTGCCAGGGCGGCGCGTTCTCGCTGTGCTACGCATCGCTGCATCCGGGCAAGGTCCGCAACCTGGTCACGATGGTCACGCCGGTCGACTTCCACACCGACGACAACATGCTGTCGAACTGGACCCGCGGCATGGACGTGGACCTGTTCGTCGACACGCTGGGCAACGTGCCGGCCGACCTGATGAACCTGTGCTACCTCACGCTCAAGCCGTGGCGGCTGTTCGCGCAGAAGTACGTCGGGCTGGTGGACATCCTCGACGACAGGCGCGCGCTCGAGGATTTCCTGCGCATGGAGAAGTGGATTTTCGACTCGCCCGACCAGGCCGGCGAGGCGTTCCGCCAGTTCGTCAAGCAGTTCTACCAGGCCAACGGCTTCGTCAACGGCGGCATCGTGATCGGCGATCGCGAGGTCCACCTCGGGCTGGTCGAGATGCCGGTGCTGAACATCTATGCCGAGCAGGACCACCTGGTGCCGCCCGCCGCGTCGAAGCGATTGAAGGAACTCGTGGGCAGCAGGGATTATTCCGAGCTGTCGTTCCGCGGCGGCCACATCGGCATCTATGTTTCCAGCCGCGCGCAGAAGGAAGTCCCGGGCACGATCCACGAGTGGCTGGCGGCGCGCTCGGCCCCGTGACCCGATCCGCGCTGCCTTAACGCGGGCCACGCTAGACTTCCGCCGTCCCCCAGGTGCCCTTGCAGATGAACCAGACGCAGCGTTTCACCCGATCGATCAACGACCGTGTCCTTGCCGGCGTGATGGGTGGCATCGCGCATCGTTTCGGCTGGAACTCGACGCTGTTGCGCGCGATCTACGTCATCGTTTCGGTGGCGTCTGCGGCGTTCCCCGGCATCCTCGCCTACCTGATCCTGTGGTTGCTGATGCCCGAAGGCGACGATTGAACGCAGCACTCGCCGCGCGCCGGGTGCCGCGTGCGGTGCTGCGCGTGTTGCAGGGACTGGGCGCTGTTTGGACGCTGCCGAACACGGTCGCAGGCCTCCTGCTGGGCGTTGTCGGGCTGGCCTTCGGCGCCCATGCCCATGTGCGCCGGCGCGACCTGGCCCTCGTGTTCCATCGATGGCCGTGGGGCCCGGGCGGCGCGTTGACGCTCGGCAACGTGATCCTGCACACCGGCGATTCGCTGGACTCGCCGTGCATGACATACGCGCATCACGCAGGCCGTGGAGATGAAGTGCCGATCCTGCTCGCCGACCACGAGCGCGCGCACGTCTTCCAGTACATGGTGCTTGGTCCGCTGTTCCTGCCGCTGTACCTGGCATGCGGTGGCATCAGTGCACGCAACCGCTTCGAGCGTGCCGCGGACCGCTACGCGCGGTCCGGGCGCGACTGGTGGCCCTGGTGACGCAGCCTGCCTGACGCCTGGGCAGGCGTGCCGACGAATGGTCGACGGGTTTTACGTCCCGGTAACGGCCACTGGATTAACCTGCACGCGTCGAGGAAAAAGCGGAAGGCGAAAGCCGGAAGCAATCGCTTCGGCAAAAGAAGGCTCAGCCAATCGGAGAAATCCGGAAGACTGGGCCTTCTACTTTTCCGGATGCCGCTCTGCGCATCGGGCGAGGCTCGTGTCTTCCGGCCCAGGTGGATGCCGGTTCCGGTGAAGGTGCATTGGCAGCATGCGGCCGCAACCGGTTGAACTGCGTTCCCGCCTGATATGAATGCGGGCCCGCGGCACATGCGCTAGGCTCGCGCCAGCGAGGGGAGGGCAGCGCATGAGCCGAGACGAGTACCGGACATTGACGCCATGGTCGTTTTTCCTGCCGGTTTCGCTGGCGGTGATGCTGGGAGTGCTGGTGGCCAATGCGCTGGGCGCGGCGCTGTTCGACCACGACGATGCGCCTGCCGGGCCAGCAGCGGCTGCAGCCGTGGAGGCCGGAGAGCCCGCCGATGCCGCCGACGGATCCGGGCCTGCGCCAGCGGCCGGCGAAGCGAAGAAAGCAGAGGCAGACAAGGCCATGCCGGTGCTGGCGCCGGTGAACCTGCCAGGGCCGAGCAGTGCGCGGCGCGACGGCGAAACGCGCGCGTGCATCGGCGGGACGATCGCGGTGCGCGCGGACAACGGCTGGGAACAGGAAGTGGTGGGCGACGCGCCGGCGCGCTGTACCGCGAGCTCGCGCTGAACGATCAGCGGCCGCGTCGCGCTGCCAGCGGCAGGCTGGCCACGCTTTCCCCGAGCAGCGCGGCATCCGGGCCGAAGCGTCGTTCGGCAAACAGGATCGATTCGGTGCCGACCAGCACCACGGAACTGCAGCGCGTGCCGTAGTGCTCGCCGCGCACGAATGGGGGCGACAGCGCGCGTTCGAGTTCGAGTCCCACGCCGGTGCTCGGCAACGCGTCATCCGGTGCAACGCTGGTGTCGGCCAGCGCGTCGAGCAGGGGTGCGAGCGCGGTGATACCGCGCGCCTGCGCGGTGTCGGCTTCCGATGACCGTAGCCATGCGTCAAGTGCGCCGGTGGCGCGCGCACTCTTCGGCCAGGGCGCGTCGAATGCGCCGTTCGACATTGCATGCAGGCCCGGTTCCACGTTGCGGGTGGCAAACCCGGGATGGTTGCTGGCGAACGCCAGCGAGTCTCCGTCCCATGCCAGCAGGTTGAAGCGGCCGAACTGTGCCGCGGCCGGTGCAAGCGCCGCCAGCGCCGCGCCCGAGCAGGATTCCCCTCGCACGAAGTCACGCACCAGCGCACCGCGCGAACGCGGGGCGGTTTCGTTGGCGATCCCCGCGCGGACGTTGGTCACGGCGGCCAACCGCCCACGCGTGGAAACCTGCAGCCAGCTTCCGCCCTGTACGAGGTCGCGGCCGCCATAGACATCGGATGCGTCGGGGTCGAATCCGGCCGCGGCCGCGGGTCGCGCATGGGCCTCGTCGCGATTGGCGATCAGTGCGAGCGGGAAGCGCGGATGCACGCGCCAGGCAATGGCAATCAGGCACATGGGGCGATGCTAGCGCAGCTGCGGGTTCAGGCGCTGCTGCGCAAGTTGACGCGCGCGGACAGCTCGGCGGCGGTTTCCCTGCGTTCGCTGTAGCGGTCCACCAGCCAGGGGCTGACGTCGCGGGTCAGCAGGGTGAACTTCACCAGTTCCTCCATCACGTCGACGACGCGGTCGTAATACGCGGACGGCTTCATCCGGCCTGCTTCGTCGAACTCCTGCCAGGCCTTGGGCACCGACGACTGGTTGGGAATCGTGAGCATCCGCATCCAGCGCCCCAGCACCCGCAGCTGGTTGACCGCGTTGAACGACTGCGAGCCTCCGGAGACCTGCATCACTGCCAGCACCTTGCCCTGGGTGGGGCGGACGGCGCCTTCGGTGAGCGGGATCCAGTCGACCTGCGCCTTCATGATCCCGGTCATCGCACCATGGCGCTCCGGCGAACACCACACCATCGCTTCCGACCAGCGCACGAGGTCCCGCAGTTCCTGCACCTTCGGATGCGTGGCCGGCGCATCGTCGGGCAACGGCAGGCCGGAAGGATCGAACAACCTCGTCTCCGCCCCCAGCGCCTCGAGCAGGCGCGCGGCTTCGAGCGCGAGCAGCTTGCTGTAGGAGCGCGTGCGCAGCGAGCCGTACAGCAGCAGCACCCGTGGCGGGTGCGTGGCGCTGCCGACCGCCGCGAAACGCTCGGGCAAGGCGCGTTCGAGCAGCGCGGTGTCGACGTTCGGCAGCGTGATCGACTCAGACAACGCGGTTCCCCTGTGCATCGATGACCACTTCGCCGTCTTCCTTCGCGAACGGGCCGCGCTGCGGCGACGGCAGCAGGTCGAGCACGGCTTCCGAGGGCCGGCACATCCGCGTGCCGAGCGGCGATACGACGATCGGCCGCTGGATCAGGACCGGGTGTTCGAGCATCGCGTCGATCAGTGCGTCGTCGCCGAGCGCCGGATCGTCGAGGTGCAGTTCCGCGTAGGCCGCTTCCTTCGCGCGCAGTAGATCGCGTGCAGGGACGCCCATTGCCGCGATCAGGCCGGCCAGCGTTTCGCGGTCGGGCGGGTCCTTGAGGTACTCGATCACTCGCGGCTCGATGCCGGCATTGCGGATCAGCGCGAGCGTGTTGCGCGAAGTGCCGCAGGCGGGGTTGTGGTAGATGGTGATGTCATTCATGGATGGGGCTCCGGGATTTCGGTTGCATGTTCATGCGATTGTTCGTACCAGCCACGGGTGCGATTGACCACGTGGACGACCAGCAGCATGACCGGCACTTCGACCAGCACGCCAACCACGGTGGCCAGCGCGGCGCCTGATTTCAGCCCGAAAAGGCTGATCGCCGCGGCCACGGCGAGTTCGAAGAAATTGGACGCGCCGATCAGCGCGGACGGGCACGCGACGCTGTGCGGTTCGCCGGCCCGGCGATTGAGCCAGTACGCGAGCCACGCGTTGAAGAGCACCTGGATCAGGATCGGCACCGCGAGCATGGCGATCACCAGCGGCTGCTGAAGGATCGCCTCGCCCTGGAATGCGAACAGAAGGACCAGCGTCAGCAGCAGTGCGCCGATGGACATCGGCGCAACCCGCTTCAACATGCGATCGAAAACTGCTTGTCCACGGCGCAGCAAGGCGCGGCGAACCAGCTGCGCGATGGTCACCGGGACCAGGATGTACAGCACCACAGACGTCAGCAGCGTGTCCCAGGGCACGGTGATCGACGAGATGCCAAGCAGCAGGCCGACGATGGGGGCGAAGGCGAACACCATGATCGTGTCGTTCAAGGCCACCTGCGACAGCGTGAACAGCGGGTCGCCGCCCGCAAGGCGGCTCCATACGAAGACCATCGCCGTGCACGGCGCCGCGGCCAGCAGGATCAGGCCGGCGATGTAGCTGTCGAGCTGGTCGACCGGGAGCCACGCCGCGAAGACATGGCGCACGAACAGCCAGCCGAGCAGCGCCATCGAAAACGGCTTGATGGCCCAGTTGACGAACAAGGTCACCCCGATCCCGCGCCAATGCCTGCCGACCTGGCCCAGTGCGCCGAAATCGACCTTGAGCAGCATCGGGATCACCATCACCCAGATCAGAACGCCCACGGGCAGGTTGACCCGGGCGATTTCCATGCGGCCGATCGACTCGAAAACGGCCGGGCCGATCTGGCCAAGCGCGATGCCCGCGACGATGCACAGCAGCACCCACACCGAGAGGTAACGGTCGAACACGCCCATTGCAGCGACGGGCTTCCCGCGATCGGCCATGTCGCGCTGCATGCTGGTCATGGCGTCACTGCCCGCCGATTTCGCGCAGCTTGCCCTGTGCGGCAAGGCGACCGAACTTGTCCAATGGCAATGCGACCAGCAACTCGACGCGCCGGCGCAGCGTCGCGAAAGCAGGGACGAACGCGCGCCTGCGCCTGTCCTCGCTGTCGTCGACCGCGACCGGATCGGGCACGCTCCAGTGTGCGACCGCAGGGTGACCGGGCCCCACGGGGCAGGATTCACCCGCGGCGTTGTCGCAGACGGTGATCACCATGTCCATTTCCGGTGCGCCTGCGGCTGCGAATTCGTCCCGGTTCTTGCTGCGCATGCGCTCGGCCGGGCATCCGGGCGATTGCGCCAGTTCCGCTGCCTCGGGCTGGACTTTCCCGCCCAGACGACTGCCAGCGCTGAACACCCGGAAGCGATCTTCGCCGAGCATGTTGAGCGGGGCCTCGGCCATGATGCTGCGCGCCGAATTGCCGGTACACAGGAACAGCACGTTGCAGGCACGTTGATTCATTGCCGTGGCTCAGGCAGTCGAGGTATCGAGGTTGCTGTCGCCGGCAGCCGTCGTGGCGCACGGCGCGCCCCCGCAGCAGTTCTCGGTGAGGAAGGTGATCAACGCATTCATCTGGTCGAAGTCCGCGCTGACCCGGATGCTGCGTCCCTCGCGCAAGTCGGAGACCAGCGCGGCCGCGCGCAGGATGTTGAGGTGGGCGGTAAGCGTTGCCGGCGGGATGTCGAGCCGGTCACGCAGCTCGCCGACCGCCAGGCCGGCCGGTCCGGCCTGCACCAGGGCGCGGAACGCGGCCAGCCGGTGCTGGTGCGAGAGGGCGTTCAGGGAGGCGAGGGCGGCTGGGGACTCCATGATTCGAATATTCCGGAAATATGGAATTGAAATCAAGCCCCCGATTCGGCATCGCTCGAATCTTGTCTAAACGGCGGATGAACACGACCGAAGCGCGTCCGGTCAATCGTCGATATCGCCCGCCGCGAAACGACGATCTCGCAAGACTGCCTGCGGCGGATTGCTCACTGGGGCATCGCGCCATCACGGTCGAACCTGTTCGGTCCAGGACCAACCCAAAGCGAGGAACGATCATGAGTTATGTCGACGGTTTCGTGTTGCCCGTGCCCGAAAAGAACCTGGCCGCCTATCGCCGCCTGGCCCGCAAGGCCGGGGCGATCTGGAAGGAGTACGGCGCGCTGGAGTACGTCGAGTGCGTGGCCGACGACGTCCAGCCGGGCAAGCACACCTCGTTCCCGCAGAGCGTCAAGCTCAAGCCCGGCGAGGTGGTGGTCTTTTCCTGGATCGTCTACAAGTCGCGCGCGCAGCGCGACCGGATCAACAAGAAGGTCATGGCCGATCCGCGCCTGGCGAACCTGGGTCCCAAGGACATGCCATTCGACGGCAAGCGCATGTTCTTTGGCGGCTTCAAGCCGATCGTGGAACTGTGACGACGACGATGGAAATCCGGAATCGCTTTGCCTTCGGGCCGCTCGCGCTTGTCGCGCTGCTGGCGGCCAACGGCATTGCCGCCGCGGCCACGGTCCACTACGACATCGATCCCGAGCACACCTATCCCAGCTTCGAGGCCGACCACATGGCCGGGCTGTCGGTCTGGCGTGGCAAGTTCAACCACAGCAGCGGCACGGTCGCACTCGACAAGGAGGCCGGCACCGGCGCGGTGGAGGTCGCCATCGACGTGTCCAGCATCGATTTCGGCAACGATGCGCTCAACGAGCACGCGCGCGGAGCGGAATTGTTCGACGTGGCGAAGTACCCGCAGGCGACCTACCGCGGCCGGCTGGAGGATTTCGTCGACGGCAAGCCGACGCGCGTGGCGGGCGAATTGACCCTGCACGGAGTGACGCGTCCGGTGGGACTGAAGATCAACAGCTTCAAGTGCATGCCGCACCCGATGCTCAAGCGCGAAGTGTGTGGCGCCGATGCGCTGGCGACGATCCAGCGCGACGAGTTCGGCATGCCGGCTGGCAAGGATTACGGCTTCAGCATGGCAGTGACGCTGCGGATCCAGGTGGAGGCGATCGCGCAGGAGACGGGGGAGGCTGCTTCGCGTAGTCGCGTGCCGGGATTCTCTCCCGCGTCGCAGTGAACGCGCCCGTTGCAGGGGCGCGCCATGGGCGCGATCACCTTTTGCAATCAAATCGTTCGCGCCCATGGGGCGCTCCTACCTGCAGTCGCGCGCCTTTGCCAGCAGCAGCTCGCGCTCGCGTGCGTTGCGGGTCATGCCGGCGGCGCGTTCGAACTCGTTGCGCGCTTCGGCGTGGCGATCGAGCTTGCGCAGCAATTCGCCGCGGACGCTTGGCAGCAGATGGTAGTTCTGCAGCCTGCGTTCACTGGCCAGCGCGTCCACCGCGGCGAGAGCCGCGTCGGGGCCTGACGCCATGGACACGGCCACGGCGCGATTGAGTTCGACCACGGGGGAAGGCATTGCCCGCGCAAGCGCGTCGTACAGCGCGACGATGCGCGGCCAGTCGGTTGCTTCCACGCTCGTGGCGCGAGCATGGCAGGCGGCAATCGCGGCCTGCAGCACGTAAGGCCCGCTCGCGCCGCCGAGTTTGATCGCCTGTTCGAGCGCCGCCAGGCCACGACGGATCAGCAGCTGGTCCCAGCGCGCGCGGTTCTGGTCGGCGAGCAGCACCGGTTCGCCAGCCGGGCCCACGCGCGCCTTGCTGCGCGAGGCCTGCAGTTCCATCAGCGCAAGCAGTCCGTGTACTTCCGGCTCGCGTGGCACCAGGCCGACGAGGATGCGGCCCAGCCGCAGCGCTTCCTCGCACAGCGCCGGGCGCAGCCAGTCGTCGCCGGCGGTCGCCGCATAACCCTCGTTGAAGACCAGGTAGATGACTTCGAGCACCGAGGCCAGGCGTTCGAACCGGTCGTCGCCGCGCGGTACCTCGAAAGGCACCTGCTTGTCCGACAGCGTGCGCTTGGCGCGCACGATGCGCTGGGCCATCGTGGCTTCCGGCACCAGGAACGCGCGCGCGATCTCGTCGGTGGACAGGCCACCGAGCAGGCGCAGGGTCAGCGCGACGCGGGCCTCGCGCGGCAGCACCGGATGGCAGGCGGTGAACACCAGCCGCAGCAGGTCGTCGCCGATGTCGTCGTCAAGCCGGTCTTCGAGTCCGGACGCGGCCATGTCCTGCTGCTCCTCCAGTTCACGCGCGATCTCCGCGTGCTTGCTCCACTGCAGCTTGCTGCGCCGCAACCGGTCGATGGCGCGGTGCCTCGCGGTGGCCATCAGCCAGGCGGCCGGATTGTCCGGTACGCCGGTCTCCGGCCAGCGCTCCAGCGCGGCGACCAGCGCGTCCTGCGCCAGTTCCTCGGCCAGGCCCACGTCGCGCACCATGCGCGCCAGCGCGGCGATCAGCTTGGCGGACTCGATGCGCCACACGGCCTCGACTGTGCGATGGATGTCGGTCGTCATGGCGGCAGATCAAAGCACCGCCGCTTTCCCGGCGCAAGGGCCGCGCGGGTCAGGTGGTCCGGCTCAGCGCTGCGCATCGTCGACGGCGTTGGGCTCGTCGTCCGAAGCGCAGGCCTCCCGGGCTTTCCGGGCGAGGTGGGCGAAGCGCTTGCGCTGCTTCTCCAGGGCGTCGTCGTCGAGTTCCTCCAGCGCGAGCAGGGTGTTGCTGGCATCGCGCGTGGCGCGGATGAGTTCGTCGAGCTTGATCTGCAGCGCTTCCGTGTCGCGGTTCTGCGTGTTCTGGATCAGGAACACCATCAGGAAGGTGATGATGGTGGTGCCGGTGTTGATCACCAGCTGCCAGGTGTTGTTGAACTTGAAGATCGGCCCGGTCGCTGCCCAGATGACGATCAGGAGGGCGGCGATTGCGAAGCACATCGGCTTGCCCGTGAATCGCGCCGCGGCCTGGGCGAAGCGCGTGAATGCCTTGGACTTATTCATGGTGGCCCTCGTCGGTAGAAAGCGCGCGCCGGCGCCTGGTCGGTTTCTCAGCCGCGCGGGCCGCCCATCACGGGCAGAACCACGCCGTTGACGTAGGAGGCGGTCACCGGCGACGCGAGGAAGACATAGGCCGGCGAGATTTCCTCTGGCTGCGCCGGGCGTCCCATGTCACTGTCCTCGCCGAACGCGGCGACGTCGCCGGCGGACTTGTCTGCGGGGTTGAGCGGCGTCCACACCGGACCGGGCGCGACCGCGTTGACCCGGATGCCGCGGGCGAGCAGGTTCGAGGCCAGCGACAGGGTGAAGGTATGGATCGCGCCCTTGGTCGCGGAATAGTCCAGCAGCTTGGGGTTGCCGAAGATGCCGGTTTCCGAACCGGTGTTGATGATGCAGGCGCCTTCGCTCATGTGTTCGAGCGCGGCGCGCGCCATGTTGAAGTAGCCACCGATGTTGGTGCGCAGGGTTTCCTGCAGGCGTGCATCGGTGATGTCATCGATGTCCGCGGCGTGCAGCTGGAAGGCCGCATTGTTCACCAGCACGTCGAGGCGGCCGAAGGCCTTGACCACCTTGCCGACCGCGGTCTTGCAGAACGCGGGGTCGCCGACGTCGCCGGCCACCACCAGGCACCTGCGACCCTCGGCTTCGACGTGGCGCCGCGTTTTCCGGGCGTCGGCGTCCTCGTCGAGATGGAACACCGCCACGTCGGCGCCTTCGCGCGCGAACAGGACCGCCACCGCGCGGCCGATGCCCGAATCGCCGCCGGTGACGATCGCGGCCATGCCGTCGAGCTTGCCGCTGCCCACGTAGTCGGGCGCGAGGAACCTGGGCTGCAGCCTGAGCTCGTCTTCGTTGCCGGGCTTGGCGAGGTGCTGCGCGGGCATCGGATTTTCCGGCTGTCGTCGCGTGCCGGCCTGCACCGGCTTCTTCTTCCTCGCCGTCTTCTTCTTCGCCGCTTGCGTCTTTTCCTTTGCGTCCGCCTGCTTCTGCAGGGCGCGGTGGCGTGCGGCCGTCGCGGCCGCCGGCGCGCGCGACGTCTTCTTGGTGGTTCTGGCCATGCCGTGGTCTGTCAAGGTTGCCTGCAGCGACCCTAGGCGCAGGCGCGTCGCGGCAAAGTGAGCGGACGGCGTCGGATCAGTCGGGTGCCCGCGCCGGAACGAACGGCGACGGCGGATCGCTGGCCGGGAAGCTTTCGTCCAGCGCCTCGTCCTGGTTGTCACTCTCGTGCTGCTTGCGTTGCTGCTTCTCCCCGGGCGTTTCGGGGGGAACGTGCCTGTCTTCCCCGGCCGGTGGATCCTTGCGGTCGCGGTGATTGCCCATTGCAGTGCTCCTCATTGTGCGTGCCGCCCCCGGTCTCCGGCGCATGCGCGGATGCCTGCCACGATCCGCTGCATCGGCGGTTCCCGGGAGCATGTCGCCAATATCCGCCTTCGCCCGTTGCTGCGACGTCAAGGCAGGCATGGGGAGCGATGCGTGGCCGGGGCTGCCGCCGCACTCACCGCGCGACCGCCGCCGCCCGCGCGCGCACTGCGACGCGCCAGCCGATGATCGCCGCGCCCAGCAGCACCGCCGATGCGATCAGGAATGCCGTGCCCGGATGCGGGAACCACGCTTCCGGGCCCACCGAGACGGCGTACACCGCGCCGAAGAACAGCGGCGACAGCACGCCTGCAATCGCGCCGACGCTGTTGTTCGCGCCCTGCAGCTGGCCCTGCTCTGACTCCGACACGCGCCGGGTCATCAGCGACTGGATGGTCGGCATCGCCAGCCCCCACAGCGCGTTGGGCAGCATCGCCAGGGTGAACAGCAGGCCGGTCGGCGCGAGCCCCATGCAGGCGATGCCGACGGCGCCGAAGCACAGCCCGGTGATCATCACCCGGCGGTCGCCGAAGCGCTTGACCGCGGGCCCGACCAGGGTGCCCTGCACGATCATGTCGAGAACGCCCACCAGCGCCAGCAGCACGCCGACCTGCCAGGGGCTCCAGCCGTAGCGATAGCCCGCGTACAGCACGAACACCGCCGAAAACACGTGGTGGGAGAAGTAGAGCAGGAAGTTCACTCCGGCAAGGCCGGTGAGTTCCGGGTGCGAGCGCAGCAGGCGCAGCGCGCCGAGCGGATTGGCGCGCTTCCACGAGAACGCCATGCGACGCTCGGGTGGAAGCGATTCGGGCAGCACGAACGCGCCATACAGGAATGCGACGCTGCTCAACGCGGCGGCCGCCCAGAACGGCGCCCGCGGCGACCATTCGCCCAGCACGCCGCCCAGCAAGGGGCCTGCGACGAAGCCGGCGCTGAAAGCCGCGCCGATCAGGCCGTAGCCGCGCGCCCGGTGCTCGGGTTCGGTGATGTCGGCCATGTAGGCGAATGCGGTGGTGAAGCTGGCCGAGGTCACGCCGGCGATGATCCGGCCCAGCGCCAGCCACCACAGGTCCGGTGCGAGCGCCATGAGGACGTAGTCGATGGCCAGGCCCGCGGTGGACACCAGGATCACCGGGCGCCGGCCGTGCTGGTCGGACAGCGAGCCGATCACCGGCGAGGCGAGGAACTGCATCAGCGCCCACAGGGCGACGAACAGGCCGTTGATAACGCCGGCGCGCGCGTTGGAACCGGTGAACTGCTCGATCAGGATCGGCAGGACCGGGATGACGATGCCCATCGACAGCACGTCGAGCATCGCGGTGACGAGGATGAAGGCGATCGCGGCCTTGCTGGCGCGGAAGGCGACAGGGGACATGGGGCTGGTTTCCGGGGTGTGCGCCGGGTGCCGGCGCGGCGTGCGGATGCACGAAGGCCCCGCGCGGTGGCGGGGATGCATGAACGTACCCGTCCCGTGGGGCGGGGAAGCGCGAGGCTTCAGGTTCTGGCGACGATCCGCATGGTTGCTGCCCCTCGGCGAACAAGGGGCGCGATGCTACACGAAGGCGGGACGCGCATGCCACCGGGCGTGCGGCGATGTTCACGTAGCGAAGGGGAGCGCGAGCTTAGTTCACCGTGACGAGCCCGCACGATGCGCGCGCATGCCCTGACGGCTGGAGAACGCGGCGCGGCTCAGCGCAGCTGGCTCTTGTGCTTGGCGTCGAGCCACTTCAGCGCGTGCGCGGGCTTGTAGCCATCGAGCCACGAGAACAGCCCGTCGATGTCATCGCCGTGCCACAGGTCTGCGCGCTGGTCGGGATGCAGGAAGCGTTCGGCGACCATGCGGTCGATCATCGCCAGCAGCGGGTCGTAGAAGTCGTCGACATCGAGGAACGCGCAGGGCTTCTCGCCGAGGCCGAGCTGGCGCCAGGTCAGCATCTCGAACATCTCGTCGAGCGTGCCGAAACCGCCGGGCAGGGCGACGAAGGCGTCGGACAGGTCGAACATGCGCGCCTTGCGTTCGTGCATCGAACCGACGATTTCCAGCTTGGTCACGCCGCGGTGCGCGACCTCCATGTCCACCAGCTGCTGCGGGATCACGCCGATGACTTCGCCGCCGCCCTCGAGCACCGCGTCGGCGACGATGCCCATCAGCCCGACGTTGCCGCCGCCATACACAAGCGCCAGTTTTTCGCTGGCGATGCGCGCGCCCAGTGCCTTCGCACGTTCGGCGTACGTGGCGCGGAGGCCGGAGTTGGAGCCGCAGTAGACGCAGATGCTTTTCATGGGAGTGGGGATTCGGGATTGGGGATGCGGAAAAGCAGACGCCGGGCTTGTGCCCGGCGTTGACCGTGAGGATGCGGGTGGGTGGGGCTTTCGCAAATCCCCAATCCCGATTCCCTGATCCCCAGGCGAACCTCAGTTCGCCTTGTGGATCGCCCGCTTGTCCACCGCCATCGCCGCGTCGTGGATCGACTCGGACAAGGTCGGGTGGGCGTGGCAGATGCGTGCGAGATCGTCGGCGGAGCCCTTGAACTCCATCGCCAACACGCCTTCGTGGACCAGTTCGGACACGCCCACGCCGACCAGGTGCAGGCCGAGCACGCGATCGGTTTCGGCGTGCGCGATCACCTTCACGAAGCCGGCCGGCTCGGCCATGGCCACGGCGCGGCCGAGCGCGGCGAACGGGAAGCTGCCGGTCTTGTACGGCGTGCCGTCGGCCTTGAGCTGCTGCTCGGTCTTGCCCACCCAGGCGACTTCCGGCTCGGTGTAGATCACGTTGGGAATGGTGTCGTAGTTGACATGGCCGGGCAGGCCGGCGATCAGCTCGGCCACCGCGATGCCTTCCTCGAAGCCCTTGTGCGCCAGCATCGGCCCGCGCACGCAGTCGCCGACCGCCCAGACGCCATCGACCCCGGTGTGGCAGTGCGCGTCGACCTCGATCACGCCGCGCTGGTCGAGCTTCACGCCGGTGCCTTCGGCCAGCAGGCCCTTGCTCGCGGCGCGGCGGCCGACGGCGACCAGCAGCTTGTCGAACGTGATCGTCTGCTCGCCGTCTTTGTCGGTGTAGGTGACGACCACTTCCTTCTTCTTGCCCTTGCCGGTGACCTCGGTCTTGCTGACCTTGGCGCCCAGGCGGATGTCCAGGCCCTGCTTCTTGAACTCGCGCGCGGCGGTCTTGGCGACCTCGGCGTCGGCGACGGCGAGGAAGTCGGGCAGGGCCTCGAGCACGGTGACTTCACTGCCGAGGCGCTTCCACACGCTGCCCAGCTCCAGCCCGATCACGCCGGCGCCGATCACGCCCAGGCGCTTGGGCACCTCGGTGAAGTCGAGCGCGCCGACGTTGTCGACGATGCATTCGCCGTCGAACTTCGCGAACGGCAGCTCGATCGAGTCCGAGCCGGCCGCGAGGACGACGTTGGCGGCCTTGAGCTCGACCTCGGATCCGTCATGCTGCTTGACCTTCACCACGTTGCCCGGCTGCAGCTGGCCGAAGCCGTAAAAGGCCGTGACCTTGTTGGCCTTGAACAGCATCGCGATGCCGCCGGTGAACTGCTTCACGATGGCGTCCTTGCGGCCGACCATCTTCGCCACGTCCATCTTCGCGTCCTTGAACGTGATGCCGTGCTGGTCGAACAGGTGGCCCATGTTCCAGTACTGGCGCGACGAGTCGAGCAGCGCCTTGGACGGGATGCAGCCCACGCGCAGGCAGGTGCCGCCGAGCGCCGGCTTGCCGTCCTTGCCCAGCGCGGCGTCGATGCAGGCGGTCTTCATGCCCAGCTGCGCGGCGCGGATGGCGGCGTGGTAGCCGGCGGGGCCGGCACCGATGACGATGACGTCGAATTGCTGTTGTTCGCTCATTGCGTGGTCCTTGGTCCTGGTTCCCTCCCCTTCAAGGGGAGGGCTAGGGTGGGGATGGGTTGCCTCGCGGCGCCGGTGGGGAAACCCATCCCCATCCCGGCCTTCCCCTTGAAGGGGAAGGGGAAAATCACATGCCCAGCAGCATGCGGTGCGGATTCTCGAGCTGGTTCTTGATGTCGACCAGGAACAGCACCGCGTCCTTGCCGTCGATGATGCGGTGGTCGTAGCTCAGCGCGATGTACATCATCGGCGCGGCGACGACCTGGCCGTTCTCGACGATGGCCCGCTCCTTGATCGTGTGCATGCCGAGGATCGCCGACTGCGGCGGGTTGACGATCGGCGTCGACATGAGCGAGCCGAAGGTGCCGCCGTTGGTGATGGTGAACGTGCCGCCCTGCAGGTCCTCGAGCTTCAGGCCGCCTTCGCGTGCGGCGCGCGCGTAGCCGTCGATGCCCTTTTCGACGTCCGCGAACGACATGCGCTCGACGTTGCGCAGCACCGGCGTGACCAGGCCACGATCGGTGGAGACCGCGATCGAGATGTCGGCGTAGCCGTGGTAGATGATGTCCTCGCCGTCGACCGAGGCGTTGACCGCCGGGTACTTGGCCAGCGAGTTGGCGGCGGCCTTGGCGAAGAAGCTCATGAAGCCGAGCTTGATGCCGTTGGCCTTCACGAAATCGTCCTGCAGCTGCTTGCGCATCGCCATGACGTTGGCCAGGTTGACCTCGTTGAACGAGGTGAGCATGGCGATCGAGTTCTTCGACTGCATCAGGCGCTCGGCGATGCGCTTGCGGATGCGGGTCATCGGCACGCGCTCTTCCGGGCGGGCGCCGCCGGCCACGCCCGCGGTCCTGCCGCTGGCGTAGTTGACCAGGTCTTCCTTGGTGACCGCGCCGCGGCGGCCGGTGCCCTCGACCTGCGCCGGGTCGATGCCTTCCTTCGCCGCGGTGAAACGCGCGCCGGGCGGCAGGTCATCGGTCTTCGCGGAAGCACCGGGCTTGCCGGCGGCGGAACTGGGCTGGACTTCCTCGGCGCCGGCGGCCGGCTTCGACGGCGTGGTGGCCGGGGCATCGGTTGCCTTGTCGTTGGCGGGCTTGGCCGGCTTTGCGTCTTCCTTCGGGGCTTCGGCGGCCGCGCCTTCCTCGATCACCGCGATGATCTGCTGGCTGGTGACGGTGGCGCCTTCCTCGAACTTGATCTCCTTGAGCACGCCGTCGACGGTCGAGGGCACTTCGAGCACGACCTTGTCGGTCTCGAGGTCGACGAGGTTCTCGTCGCGCTTGACCGCGTCGCCCACCTTCTTGTGCCACGACGCGATGGTGGCGTCGGAGACGGATTCGGGAAGGACCGGGACTTTGATTTCGGTGGCCATGTTGGGCGGCGTCCTGATGGAAACGTTGAAGGGGAAGTGGGGTTACTCGGCGGCGGCTTCGCCGTCGAGCGGATTGACGAGCGCGTCGGCGACCAGCTGCTTCTGCTCGACCACGTGGTCGTTGAAGTGCCCGACCGCGGGCGACGGCGAGCGCGAACGCCCGGCGTAGTGCAGCGATTGCCCGGGCGCCAGGCAAGCCACGAGGTGGTGGCGGATCTGGTACCACGCGCCCTGGTTGTGCGGCTCTTCCTGGCACCAGACCACGTCGGTGCCCTTGGCGTAGCGCTTGAGCTGCGCGGCGAGCAGTTCGCGCGGGAACGGATACAGCTGTTCGACCCGGATCAGCGCCACGTCGTCGGCCCCGCGCGCATGCATGTCCTCGAGCAGGTCGTAGTAGACCTTGCCCGAGCACAGCACCACGCGCCGGGCCTTCTTCGGGCTGCTGGTGCTGTCGGCGATCAGGTGCTGGAAGCTGCCCTCGGCCAGTTCGTCCAGCGACGACACCGCCAGTTTGTGGCGCAGCAGCGACTTGGGCGTCATCACCACCAGCGGCTTGCGCGTGTCCATGCGCATCTGCCGGCGGATCATGTGGAAGGCCTGCGCCGGGGTGGTCGGCACGCAGACCAGCATGTTGTCGAGCGCGCACAGCTGCAGGAAGCGCTCCAGGCGCGCCGAGCTGTGCTCGGGGCCCTGGCCTTCGTAGCCGTGCGGCAGGAACAGCGCCATCCCGCACAGGCGGTTCCACTTGGCCTCGCCGGAGCTGATGAACTGGTCGATCACCACCTGCGCGCCGTTGGCGAAGTCGCCGAACTGCCCTTCCCAGATGTCGAGCGTGTCGGGATCGGCGGTGGCGTAGCCGTACTCGAACGCCATCACTGCTTCCTCGCTGAGCAGCGAGTCGATGATGGTCGCGTCCTCCGGATTCTTCACCAGCTGGCGCAGCGGCAGGTAGCGGGCGTCCGCCTTCTGGTCGTGCAGCACGGCGTGGCGGTGGAAGAAGGTGCCGCGGCCGCTGTCCTGGCCGACCAGGCGCAGCTTGTGGCCTTCGTCGAGCAGGGTGGCGTAGGCGAGGTTCTCGGCGAAGCCCCAGTCGCCGGGCTGTTCGCCGGCGGCCATCTTGCGGCGGTCGTCGTAGATCTTGGCCACGCGCGGATGCAGCACGATCTCGGCGGGGATGGTGTTGATCACCTTGGCCAGCTTGTCGAGCGTGGCGCGCTTGACCGTGGTGTCGACCGGATCGGACAGCTTGCCGGCGAGGTACTTCGACCAGTCGATGGTGAATTCATCGGGCTTGACCGTGGCCAGCTCGGTGGTGACCTTGCCGGCATCGAGCGTGTCGCGGTAGTCGTCGACGATCTTCTGCGCGTCGCCGTCCGCCAGCGTGCCGTCCGCGGTCAGGCGCTGCGCGTACAGCTCGCGCGTGGTCTTGTGCGCGCGGATGGTCTGGTACATCAGCGGCTGGGTCGCGGCCGGTTCGTCGGCCTCGTTGTGGCCGTGGCGGCGGTAGCAGACCAGGTCGATGACCACGTCCTTGCCAAAACGCTGGCGGAAATCGAACGCCAGCTCGGCGCAGAACACCACCGCCTCCGGGTCGTCGCCGTTCACGTGCAGCACCGGCGCGCCGACCATCTTCGCCACGTCGGTGCAGTACAGCGTGGAGCGCGCGTCTTCGGTCGCGCTGGTGGTGAAGCCCACCTGGTTGTTGATGACGATGTGCACGGTGCCGCCGACGGCAAACCCGCGCGCCTGCGACATCTGGAACAGCTCCATCACCACGCCCTGGCCCGCGAACGCAGCGTCACCGTGCAGCAGGATCGGCAGCACCTGCTTGCGCTGCCTGTCGCCGCGGCGATGCTGGCGCGAACGCACCGAGCCGGCGACCACCGGGTCGACGATCTCCAGGTGCGAGGGGTTGAAGGCCAGCGCCAGGTGGACCGGGCCGCCCGGGGTGGCGATGTCGGCGGAGAAGCCCATGTGGTACTTCACGTCGCCGGTGTGGGCGCGATCGTCATGCGCGTGCTCGAACTTGCCCTCGAACTCGTCGAACAGCTTGCGCGGCGACTTGCCGAGCGTGTTGACCAGCACGTTGAGGCGGCCGCGGTGGGCCATGCCCACGACGATGTCCTTGACCCCGTCGACGCCGGCGCGGCGGACGATGTTGTCGAGCAGCGGGATCATCGAGTCGCCGCCCTCTAGCGAGAAGCGCTTCTGGCCGACGTACTTGGTGTGCAGGTAGCGCTCCAGGCCCTCGGCCGCGGTCAGGCGTTCGAGGATGCGGCGCTTGTCATCGGCCGTGCGCCCGTAATCGCCGCCGGCCGCCTCCAGGCGCTCGTAGATCCAGCGACGCTGCTCGGCGTCGGTGATGTGCATGAACTCGGCGCCGATCGACCCGGTGTAGGTGGCCTTGAGCCGTGCCAGCAGGTCGCCCAGCTTCATCCGCGCGTGGCCGCCGACGCCGCCGGTGCTGAACTCGCTCGACAGGTCGCTCTCGGACAGGCGGTGGAACGCCAGGCCCAGGTCCGGCGCCTCCGGCTTGTCCTGCATCGCCAGCGGATCCAGCGCCGCGCCCAGGTGGCCGCGCGAGCGGTAGGCGGTGATCAGGCGGCCGACGTTGCGCTCGCGCTCGTCGCCGGCGCCCTGCGCGACCACGCCGCGCGCGGCCAGGCGGCCGGCAGCGGCCACGCTCGCGATCACTGCCGAATGCGGGACGTCACCGGCCTCGCGGCCCTTGAACCCGTCGAACCAGGCTTTCCACTGCGGCCCCACGCTGT
Organism: Luteimonas mephitis DSM 12574; assembly: GCF_000422305.1. Lineage (GTDB taxonomy): Bacteria > Pseudomonadota > Gammaproteobacteria > Xanthomonadales > Xanthomonadaceae > Luteimonas > Luteimonas mephitis. Next base: position 84,937 of record NZ_AULN01000018.1, read on the forward strand.
CGGGGGCGACCAGGTACTGCTCGTACAGGTCTTCGATGTAGGCGGCGTTGGAGCCGAGTTGGGAGGACTGCGCAAACTGCTTGAGGAGACTGTCCACGTCGGGCGTATCGGGCTCGAAAAGGGAGGGGCAAATGCCTGATTCGACGGGATTTTCGCTGGCCCGTGGAACGGCTCGGGAAAGAACCGCAATTATAGCCCGCGAGCTTGCCGCGGTGCATCATGGACGGCTTTCCACGGCAGGGACGCCGCGTCCCGACGGCCCTCGGCATGGGCGCGGTCGATTTCCCGGACACACTGGCCCGCGGGAGCGTCCCTCGGGCGAGGAGCCCGCTGCCGAGCGACCGATTCCCGGGAAAGCATCACGCGCACGGGGCGTTCCTACAGGCCCAATGCGCGGTATTCGCTGCACGGACGTGAACGCTCCCAGACCGGGCGGAAGTGTTCGACCAGCTGCCGGGCGCGTCCACCGGCACCGGTTTCGGCTTCGCCGTCGAAGCGATGGCCGAGCGCGCGGAAGTAGTAGCCGCCGTCGTCGTTGGCCACGTAGGCCGAGGGATAGCCGCGGTCGACCGGGTCGGCGACCTCGCGGAACGCGATCGCACTGGGCAGCCGCTGTGCCAGCGCCAGCAGCGGCGCCAGCGCGCGCTGCGGCGCGGCTGCGTCCTGCAACAGCACCTGCACCTGCGCGCCGTCGCCGCGGGTGCACAGGTCGCGCATCGCCTCGAGCACGCGAGGCGCGTCGAGCAGTCCCGGGTCGAGTTCGCGGCTGTAGATGTACAGCCCGCGCCGCGCCTGCCGGATCAGGCCGCTGGTCGCGGCCACGGCCGCTTCGCGTTCCTCGATGGCGTGCGGGCGATCGATCCGGCGCCGCATCGCCTGGTGCTCGATGCCGGCCTCGATGAAGCGCTCGCCGACCGGCACGAAGCCGTGGCGCGCATAGAACGTCTGCGCCGGGAGCTGTGCATTGAGTGCGATGTCGTGCCAGCCCAGTTCGCGCGCCTGGCGCAGCAGCGCATGCAGCATCGCGTCGCCGACGCCCGCACCGCGCCACTCGCGCAGTACCGCCATGCGGCCGATGCGCGCCGGGGCGTCGTCGGCGCGGGGCGGCACCAGCCGGCCGGTGCCGATCGGGGCGCCGCCGCGATCGCGGGCAATGACATGCCGGCACTGCGGATCCAGCGCATCGCGTTCTTCCTCGACCGGAACGTGCTGTTCCCGCACGAACACCGCTTCGCGCACCGCGAGCAGTGCGTCGGCCGCTTCGGCGAAAGTCACCGCCTCGATCCGGAACGGCCCGCGTGCCTGCGCCGTGCTCACGGCGCGCCGCCGTCGGGTTCGGCGAGGTGGTAGTGGCCGCCGGCCAGCAGGTCGTAGACCGCGTCGCGGCCGCGGTCCGAGAGCTTCGCGTAGGCCGTGCCGTCGAAAACCGGCGCGGCGGCGATCGCCTGGGCGTCGCGCACGGGCAGCTCGTAGACATGGCCGGCCGCGTACAGCCGCGCGCCGCGCGTCGCACGTCGCCAGGCCATGCGCGTCCACGGGTGGCGATGCAGCATGTGGCCCTGCTGCAGGTCCCATTCGATCTCGATCCGCGAGCGTCCGTCGTCGGCCGGCACCGCCTCGCCGCTGCTGCGGTACAGGGTGACGAAGCGGCCGAACCAGTCGCCGAGGCGATCGGGGTCGTTCATGCGCAGCACGTTCAGCGCCTCGACCGCCCGCTGCATCGCCGCGGCGTCGATTTCATTGGTATCCCGGGCCGGCTCGAGGTCCGGGTCGGCATAGCGCAGGCCGTCATCGGATTCCGACGCGAGGGTGTCGACGAAGTCGCCGAGCAGCTCCGCCGCCGACGGCGCGCGCATGCCGACCGAGAACGTCAGGCAGGGATCCTCGGCGACGCCGTGGTGCGGCACGCCGGGCGGCAGGTAGAGCATGTCGCCCGGGCCGAGCACCCAGTCGTGGTCCGGGGTGAAGCGCTGCAGCAGCCGCAGCTCGACGTCCTTGCGGAAGTGCAGCGGCGGGGCGTCGCGGGTGTCGATCTGCCAGCGCCGGTGGCCCTGCGCCTGCAGCAGGAAGACGTCGTACTGATCGACATGCGCGCCGACCGAGCCGCCTGTCGCGGCGAAGCTGACCATCACGTCGTCGATCCGCCAGCGTGGCAGGAAGTCGAATCTGGACAGCAGCGCAGCGATGTCGGCGTCCCACTTGTCCACGTCCTGCACCAGCAGGGTCCAGTCGTGGTCACCGAGGCCGGGAAACTCTTCCTCCGCGAACGGGCCGTGCCGCACCTTCCACGCGTCGCGTTCGCGATCGTGCTGGATCAGCCGCGACAGCGCGGTGTCCTCGCAGGCCAGCCCGGCGAGGTCCTCGGGTTCGATCGGCGAGACGAAGCCCGGGAACGCATTGCGGACCAGCAGCGGCTTCTTCTGCCAGTAATCGCGCAGGAAGTCGGCGGCGGGCATGCCCAGCGGCTGCTGCGCGCTGGCGTCGACTTCGATGGGCAGGGTGGGGCGGGGGCGGGCCATGCAGGGGTCCGGGAGTCGGCGGACGCCCATTGTCGCGCCAAATGCGCGACGGCTGCTGCCCGCAGCCGGGATGCGTGGCCGCGATGGAACCGCGGCGCTCGACCGCGATCGCGGCTACTGCATGCCGGCGATTTCGTCGTAGCCGCGCCCGTGGAACTCGAGCAGGCACCAGCCGTGGCCGAAGGGGTCGGACTGCTGCACGATGCGCCCGAGGTCGGCGCCGACGATTTCGACGACGCCCTGCGCGAAGCCCCGCCCGCCTTCGTGGTCCGGCGCGTCGCCGGCCATCGCTCAGGTCGCCTTTGCCAGTGGCTCGGCCAGGCCCGTGTAGCTGCCGGGCGCCATCTCCAGCAGCCGTTGCCTGTCGGCTTCCGGCAGGTCCAGCGAGGCGATGAATTCGCGCATCGAGGCCTCGGTGATGCCCTGGCCGCGGGTCAGCGCCTTGAGCTGTTCGTAGGGGTTGGGCAGGCCGTGGCGGCGCATCACCGTCTGCACGGCTTCGGCGAGCACTTCCCACGAGGCGTCGAGGTCGGCGGCCAGCCGCTGCGGATTGACCGAGAGCTTGCCGAGGCCGCGCAGCAGCGCGTCGTAACCGATCAGGGCGTGGCCGAACGCGGTGCCCAGCGCACGCAGCACGGTGGAGTCGGTGAGGTCGCGCTGCCAGCGGCTGACCGGCAGCTTGGTCGCGAAATGTTCGAACAGCGCACTGGCGATGCCGAAGTTGCCCTCGGCGTTCTCGAAGTCGATCGGGTTGACCTTGTGCGGCATGGTCGAGCTGCCGACTTCGCCGGCCTTGACCGCCTGCTTGAAGTAGCCCAGCGAGATGTAGCCCCAGACGTCGCGACACAGGTCGATGCAGATCGTGTCGATGCGCTTGTGCACGTCGCAGATTTCCGCGATGCAGTCGTGCGGCTCGATCTGGGTGGTGTACGGGTTGAAGTCAAGGTCCAGCGATTCGACGAAGCGCCGGGCGAACACGGGCCAGTCCACGTCGGGATACGCCGCGACGTGGGCGTTGTAGTTGCCGACCGCGCCGTTGATCTTGCCGCTGAGCGACACCGCGGCCAGTTGCTCGCCCTGGCGCCGGAGGCGGGCGACGACGTTGGCGATTTCCTTGCCGACGGTGGTCGGCGAAGCGGTCTGGCCGTGGGTGCGCGAGAGCATCGGCAGCGCCGCGTGTTCGTGGGCCATCGCGCGCAGGGCCTCGATCAGGGCGTCGAGCTTCGGCAGCAGCACCGATTCGCGTGCCTGGCTGAGCATCAGCGCGTAGGAGAGGTTGTTGATGTCCTCGCTGGTGCAGGCGAAGTGCACGAATTCGAGCGCCAGGCCGAGTTCGGCGTCGTCCTTCAGCCGCTCCTTGATGAAGTACTCGACCGCCTTGACGTCATGGTTGGTGGTGCGCTCGATCTCCTTGACCCGGGCGGCGTCGGCGACGGAGAAATCGTTGGCCAGCGCGCGCAGGCGCGCGATCGCGGCGTCGCCGAACGGCGCGAGTTCGACGATGCCCGGTTCGGCGGCCAGTGCCAGCAGCCACTCCACCTCGACCCGCACCCGCGCCTTGAGCAGGCCGTACTCGGAGAAGATCGGCCGCAGGGCGTCGACCTTGCCGGCGTAGCGGCCGTCGATCGGGGACAGGGCGAGCAGTTGCGATTCGGCGGGCATGGCGGCGGCATGGGTCGGGGAGCCGGGCATTCTACTGCGGCCGGAATGGCCGATGTCTTCGCAGGAGCGCATCGTGGGCGCGATGGGCTTTGCCGGGAAGGCATTGGTCGCGCCCATGGGGCGCTCCTACGGGGAGTCCATGCCTCCGGGCGTATCCTCGGCGTATCGCATTGGAGAACGCCATGGCCACGCAACGCTACCGCATCGAACACGACAGCATGGGCGAACTGCAGGTGCCCGCCGACGCCCTCTGGGGCGCGCAGACGCAGCGTGCGGTGCAGAACTTCCCGGTATCCGGGCGTCCGATGCCGCGTGGATTCATCCGCGCGCTCGGGCTGGTGAAGGCGTCCGCGGCGTCGGTGAATGCCGAACTCGGCCTGCTGCCCAAGGGCGTGTCGCGGGCGATCCACGCCGCGGCGCTGCAGGTGGCCGAAGGCGAGCACGACGCCCAGTTCCCGATCGACATCTACCAGACCGGTTCCGGCACCTCGTCCAACATGAATGCCAACGAGGTGATCGCAACGCTGGCCACGCGCGCCGGCAGGAAGGCGGTGCACCCGAACGACCATGTCAACCTCGGCCAGAGCTCGAACGACGTCGTCCCGACCGCGATCCGGGTGAGCACCCAGCTCGCCGTGGTCGAGGACCTGCTGCCGGCGCTGAAACACCTGCGCAAGACGATCGACGGCCGCGCCCGCGCCTTCGGCAAGGTGGTCAAGACCGGCCGCACCCACCTGATGGACGCGATGCCGCTGACGTTCGCGCAGGAGTTCGGTGCGTGGTCGTCGCAGCTGGCCTCGGCGCAGGCGCGGATCGAGGATGCGCTCAAGCGCCTGCGTCGGCTGCCGATCGGCGGCACCGCGATCGGCACCGGCATCAACGCCGATCCGCGCTTCGGCAAGGCGATGGCCAGAACGCTGTCGACGCTGGCGAAGACGAAGTTCGAATCGGCCACCGACAAGTTCGAAGGCCTGGCCTCGCAGGACGACGCGGTGGAGCTGTCCGGCCAGCTCAGCGCGCTGGCGGTGGCGCTGATGAAGATCGCCAATGACCTGCGCTGGATGAATTCCGGGCCGCTGGCGGGACTGGGCGAAGTGGAGCTGCCGGCGCTGCAGCCGGGCAGTTCGATCATGCCCGGCAAGGTCAACCCGGTGGTGCCGGAGGCGACGGTGATGGTCTGCGCCCAGGTGATGGGCCACCACACCGCGATCACGATCGCCGGACAGACCGGCAACTTCCAGCTCAACGTGACCCTGCCGCTGATCGCGTCGAACCTGCTCGATTCGATCGGCCTGCTGGCCAACGTCTCGCGCCTGCTGGCCGACACGACGATCGCCGGGATGAAGGTGCGCCGCGACACTGTGGCCGCGGCGCTGGACCGCAACCCGATCCTGGTCACCGCGCTCAACCCGATCATCGGCTACGAGAAGGCTGCGGCGATCGCCAAGCGCGCCTACAGGGAAGGCCGGCCGGTGTTCGACATCGCGCTGGAGGACAGCGGGCTGCCGGCGGCGCGGCTGAAGAAGCTGCTGGATCCGGCCGCGCTCACGCGCGGCGGCATCCAGGGCGGATGACCCGGGCCGCGAGGGTCATTCGCTGCGGCAGTCGTCGATGTCGGACTGGTCCATCGTCGCGTAGGGCCTGAACTCGGGCAGCTGCGCGGCGAGCCGCTGCTGGGTTTCCAGCATCGGCTCGAGGTGTTTGCAGATCTCGCGGGCCTGCGCCTCGAACCGGCTGGCTTCGGCCTCGATCTCCGCTTCCACCTGGTCATGGCTGCCGGAAAACGCCCCGCGCAAGGCCTTGCCGGCGGCGCGCATGCCGAAATCCGCGCCCTTAGTGCCGAGGTCGGCGCCGGCGACGGCCAGGTCGATGATGTCCCCGCGGTACGCGAGCAGCAGCGCGCGCTGCGCGTCGTCGATGGCCACCGGCCTGCCGCCGATGAGGAGGTCGCCGCGGGGCGTGATCGCCGCCTTCGGTGCGCCGTCCCTGCCCGCGGTGTCGAGGTCGATGTTGCCCGACTCCATCTTCGCGCGGACCTTGGACATCGCCTTGCCAACGACCTTGCCGACGACGGTTGCGGGCGCGTCCGCCGAGGTCGCTGCATCCGTCGGGGGTGCGTCGTGACCGCAGGCCGCCAGCAGGGCGAGGCAGGCGAGCAGGGGAAGGAACAAGCGGGTTCGGTTCATGGGCGTCTGTCGGTATGGATCATCGGTATGGAGCAAGGGAATGCGACGGATCACCGCTTGCGCGGCAGGTCGACGCGGCCGGTGACGCCGCGATGGTCGACGTCGCCGCTGCCCGCCGAGTGGACGGCCAGGTCGCCGCGCACGCCGTCGGCCTGGATGTCGCCGGAGCCGATGGAGCCTACGCTGACGCTGCCGCCGATGTCCGCGAGATCGACGTCGCCCGAGCCGACCGAGCCGATTTCCACCGGCCCCTGGGTGGAACGGATCCCGAGGTCGCCGGAGCCGATGCTGCCGATCTTCGACGCGCCGCGGATGTTGCGGAACGTGGCGTCGCCCGAGCCCGCCGACAGCAGGTGCAGCGAGCCGATGTCTTCTGCTTCCAGGTCGCCCGAGCCGATGGCCGCGGTGAGTTCGCCGCGGATGCGGGAGACGCGGACGTCGCCCGATCCGGTATCGATGCTCGCGCTGCGCGCGCCGTCGACGCTGGCGTCGCCGGACCCCATCCTGAGCTGCACGGCGACGCTGTCGGGCAAGCTGGCCTGCAGCGTCATGTAGGCGTAGTGGTTGCCGAAGAAGATGCCGCCGAAATTGCCTTCGCGCCGGGCGTGGACCAGCAGCCGGTCGCCCGTCCTTTCCTGCGTCAGGACCAGCCGGTCAAGCGTTTTCTCGTCCGAGGCGCAGGCGCGTCCGTCGACCTTGCCGGTGGATGAAGCGCTGGCACGCACGTCCAGGTCGTTGCCGCCGATGTCGAACACCACCGTCTTCACGCCGGAGAAGTCGAGCTGCAGGTGCCGCGGCTGGCTGTGCTTGCAGCGGCCGTCGTCCGATGCCTGCGCGGCCAGCGGAAGGAGGGCCAGCGGAAGGAGCAGGAGTGCGCCGATGATCGACTTGTGCATGGAGAGCTTCCCTGGGTTTCGTGGCGGGGCAGCGCCGGTGGTGCAGGCGCTGCCCCTGTGTGCCGGTTTCAGTCGGCCAGTTCGCGCCGGCGGCGCAGCTGGATCGCACCGTAGATCATCAGTGCGCCGACCACCGCGCCGATCCAGATCTGCGGCGTCGCCAGGCTGGCCAGCTGGCTGGCGGGCGAGAGGCTGTCGACGATGCCCTGGATGTCCTGGTTGCCGGCGTGCTCGGCCATGCCGTTCCGGTAGACCAGGTCCATGGCGGGAACCGTCCCCAGCAGCAGGCGGCCGACCACGTTGCTCCAGAACCACGAGCTGTCGAGCTTGAACAGCTCCATCAGGTCGAACCAGCTGACGAAGATGCCGGCGAACAGCGGGACCATGAGCGCCCACAGGAACGGCTTGCTGCGCGACCACGCCGAGCACAGCAGCAGCCAGCCGACCGTCGGCAGCGCCCACAGCGCGTAGACCGGAATCCAGACCAGGCTGCTGGCGGCGATCGTCAGCGGACTGGCCGGGCCCCACAGCAGCGTCCACGGGTTGCCGCCGTGGAACAGCACCACGATGCTGAGCATCACCATGAAGGCGAGCATCGTGGCCAGCGAGGCGATCACCGCCAGCACCGGCGCGACCACTACCGCGCTGGCGACCTTCGACAGCACCGTCTGCGCATCGGACACCGGCAGCGACTTCCAGAACAGCACGCTGCGGTCCTTGCGCTCGTCGTACAGCGCGCCGAGGCAGTAGAAGAACACCACGAACGCCAGCACGATGAACGGCCAGGACGAGCTCAGGAACAGGGTCAGGTCGATGCCGCGGGCGAACTCGGCCATGTCCCCGGCGTCCATCTTGCTGGTGAGCTGGGCGAGGTCCAGGCCGTTGACGGTGATGCCGTCGAACTGGAAGTCGCCGTTGGCCGCGGCGCGGTGCGCGGCGACCAGGCCGAACACGATCATCATCGCCGTCAGCAGCAGCGAGATGCCGCCGGCGATCAGCGGCGACCACAGGAACCCGCCCTTGTGCTCCCAGAACTCGCGCTGCAGCAGCAGCTTGAACTTGTGGGTGGGATGGACCGGCGCGGCGGTGCGCGGCACGGTGTCGATGTCGGGGGCGTTCATGCGTAGGTCCCTTTCATGGTGGCGACGAACAGGTCGGCCAGGCCCGGGGTGCGGGTCTCGCCGAGCGCGGCAAGGCTGCTCCGCGGCACGCCGTCGAACAGCATCACGGTCTTGCCGAAGGGCAGGGCGCGTTCATCGATGGGCTGGAGCGTGCGTGCGTTGTCGGCCTGGTCGGCGTTGACCAGCACTTCGACGAAGCGCTCGCCCACGGCGTCCATCGGCGCGTCGAGCACGATCCTGCCGGCGCGGATGAACATCACGTCGGTCAGGATGTGCTCGACCTCCTCGACCTGGTGGGTGGTGATGATGATGGTCTTCTGCTCGTCGAAGTAATCCTCCAGCAGGCGCTGGTAGAACTGCTTGCGGTACAGGATGTCGAGGCCGAGGGTGGGCTCGTCGAGCACCAGCAGCTTCGCGTCGATGGCCATCACCAACGCCAGGTGCAGCTGCACGATCATGCCCTTGGACAGCTCGCGCACCCGCTGTCGCGGCTTGAGCTGGGTGTTGGCCAGGAAGCGTTCGCAGCGGGCACGGTCGAAGCGCGGGTGCACGCCGGCGACGAAGTCGATCGCTTCCCTGACCCGGATCCAGCGCGGCAGCACCGCGACGTCGGCGATGAAGCACACGTCGTTCATCAGCTCGTCGCGCTGGGTACGGGGATCGCGGCCGAGGACCTTGAGGTCGCCCTCGAACGGGGTCAGCCCGAGCATCGCCTTGAGCGCGGTGGTCTTGCCGGCGCCGTTGGGGCCGATCAGGCCGATGATCTTGCCGCTGTCGATGTTGAAGCTGGTGTTGTCGAGTGCGACGGTGGTCCTGTAGGCCTTGCGCAGGTTGCGCGCGGCGACCACGTGTTCGTGCGTGGCGACGGCGTTCATGCCGCGCCTCCGCCGAAGGCCGGCTTCAACAGGTCTTCCATCGACAGGCCGAGGCGCGCGATGCGTTCGAGGACCAGCGGCCATTCCTCCTTGAGGAAGCGGTCGCGTTCGTTGCTCAGCAGTTTCTTCGATGCCTCTTCGGTGACGTACATGCCCAGGCCTCTGCGTTTTTCGACGAGTGCTTCATCCGCGAGCTCCTGATAGGCGCGCGAGACGGTGATCGGGTTGAGCTGGTATTCGGCGGCCACCTGTCGCACCGAGGGCAGCGCATCGCCTGGCTTGAGCACGCCATCGAGCATCATCGCGATGACGCGCTCCTTGAGCTGGCGATAGATGGGGGCGCCGTCATTCCACTGGATTCCGCTCATGGCTCAGCTCCGGCTGCCGCGGCGCAGGCCCTGCGCGAACGAGAAATAGGGGACGGCCAGCGCGCCGCGCACCTGCCGCGCGTGGCGGCGCTTCTCCCTGGTCGCGGCGCGCTGGCGCTCGGCTTCGTCCGAGGTGGCTTCGAACGCGGCGCTGAGCGCGGCCTCGGTGGATACCACGGCCGCGAAGCTCACCGCGCTGGCAATGGTTTCGCCGAGCGAGGTGCTTCGGTCGAGCTCGCTTTCCAGCCGGCGGGCGTGCGCTTCGATGTTGCGGGCATGGGCCTCGATGGCCTCGGCATTCGCCTGCGCGTCGGCCTGCACGTCCGCGTGGTCCGTGGCCGCTGTGGTGTCAGCGGCAAGCGCGACTGGCGTGGAGACGTCCTGGCCGGGCAACACGGGGGAGGCGGCGATCAGTGCGAACACCAGCATCAGGCCGGTGGCGCCGAGGCCGAGCATCGAGTTGTGGAGCTTGCGGTTCATGGGGAACGTCCTGCTCTGGGTGATCGGTGTTGTATGTAACTATAACACCAAGACACGCGTTGTCAACGAAATTTGATCACTGTCCGACCCAACTGAAGTCATGGTCCCGGAAAGCGGGCTTGATTCATGATATTTACTTGTATATCAATTGGTTAGAAGTCTTGAGACCAAGCTGCTCGCCCAGGGAGGGGGGGGCCGCCGCGTGATTGATGCGCGCAGGAGTTCCGGAGCGGGATTGCCGGCGGTCCGGAAGTCCGTCATGCGCCGGCGGACATGGCCGGTTGACCTCCGGCCGGACGGGGGAAGTCGCGGGATGTCGCCGGCATTCGTCGGGCGGGCCGATGTCGAGCGGTCTTGCCACCCTGCTTTCGCGACATGTCTGCCTGCGCCCGCGTGCCCGATCGCTCCCGCATCATGAGGCGTCGAAGCGGGGCAACTTCCCGGTTGCCACAAGCGGCACTCACTCCGCCTGTTGCCGCGGTGGAGCGGGGTTGTATGGATATCCCTTCATGACTAGCCAGCGATTGCCCGCATCGGCCCGGCCCGCGACAATAGGCGACTTCGCGCCGCAACCCGCTGGCGCCGTACAGGAGTCGTACCGGATGAAGTCCTTGCTGCGCGGCGTCGCTGCGCTGTTGATTGCACTGGCCGCCCTGCCGGCCTCCGACATCGCCACCGCGCAGGACAAGCAGGTCCTGTCGGGCGAGCGCGAGAAGAGCAGCTACATGGTTGGCATGGACGTGGCCAAGTCGCTCGTGCCGGCCGCGGACGACCTTGACCTGGCATCGTTCGAGCGCGCAGTGCGCAACGGCCTGGATGGCGGCGAGCCGCTGATCGAGGAAAAGGACGCCATCGCAACCGGGCAGGCGCTGATGCAGCGCGTCGCGGCGCGCAGCGGTCGGCCGGTGGCCGGCACGCCGCCGGGCACGCAGCCGCCTGCCGTGGACAAGAACAAGGTGGGGCTGCTGCTCGGTGCCGACATCGGCCGCTCACTGGCCCCGCTGAAGGACGAGGTCGACCTGCCGGTGGTGATGCAGGCGCTGCGCACGGCGCTGGCCGGGGGCAAGACCCTGCTCAGCGACGCCGAGGCCGACAACGTGCGCAAGTCGTTCGGCGAGCGCATGCAGGCCAAGCTGCAGGCCGAAGCCGCCGAGGCCGCGACCCGCAATGCCGCCGAGGGCGAGCGTTTCCTCGCCGCGAACAAGTCGGTCAAGGGCGTGTTCACCACGCCGTCGGGCCTGCAGTACATGGTGCTGCGCCAGGGGGCCGGCGCGCATCCGCGGCCCAGCGACCGGGTCCGCGTCAACTATCGCGGCACCTTGCTCGACGGTACCGTGTTCGACAGCTCCGAGCAGCATGGCGGCCCCGCCGAGTTCGGCCTCAACCAGGTGATCGCCGGCTGGACCGAGGGCGTGTCGATGATGCCGGTCGGCGGCAAGTACCGCTTCTGGATCCCCGCCGATCTGGCCTACGGCAAGCAGGGCAATCCAGCGATCGGCCCGAACTCGACGCTGGTGTTCGATGTCGAACTGCTCGATATCCTCTGACCGCACCAGCCCAGCTGCCAGTTTGACCGCCATCCCTGGCTGCCTGATCCACATCCCCCTTGCCGGCCTGTCGCCGGCATCCGCCGCACAACCCGGAGTTGCCCTGCCATGACATCCCCAACCCGTTTCGCCGTTGCCAGCCTGCTCGCCGCATCGCTGGCGTTCGGTTTCGCCGCCTGCAAGCCGATCGACAACGACGCGAAGAAGGAAGACAAGGCCGCAGCTGCCGGCAACGACGACATCGCCAAGAGCAGCGGGCTGAAGACCGAGAAGGAGCAGGCGAGCTACATGGTCGGCATGTCGGTCGGCAAGTCGCTGGAACCGATCAAGGACGACGTCGATGTAGACACCGTGATCAAGGCGATGAAGACCGTGATGTCCGGCGGCAAGGTGCTGCTGACCGACGAGCAGGCGCAGCAGGTTGCCCAGGCCTTCGACCAGCGCCTGCAGGCAAAGAAGATGGCCGAAGCCGAGGCCGCGGCGAAGAAGAACGCCACCGAGGGCGCGGCCTTCCTTGCCGCCAACGCCAAGAAGCCGGGCGTCAAGACCACCGAGTCCGGCCTGCAGTACCAGGTGCTGACCGAGGGCAAGGGCCCCAAGCCGACCGCCGACGCCATGGTCAAGGTGCATTACAAGGGCGAACTGCTCGACGGCACGGAATTCGACAGCTCGCATGATCGCGGCGAGCCGGCCGTGTTCTCGCTGCAGCAGGTCGCGCCGGGCTGGGCCGAGGGCGTGCAGCTGATGCCGGTCGGCAGCAAGTACAAGCTGTGGATCCCGAGCAAGCTCGGCTATGGCGAGCAGGGCACCCCCGGCGGCCCGATCCCGCCGAATGCGACGCTGGTGTTCGAAGTCGAGCTGCTCGACATCGTCAAGCCCGACGCTGCGGACGCGAAGCACTAACTACCAAGCACCAGGCATCAAGCATCAAGAAGTAAGGAGCACCACCGCATGCGCGTTGCAATCTTCGGAACCGGCTACGTCGGACTCGTCACCGGGACCTGCCTTGCCGAAGTCGGTCACGACGTGGTCTGCGTCGACATCGACCAGGCCAAGGTGGACGGCCTGGACAACGGCATCATCCCGATCTACGAGCCGGGACTGGAATCCATGGTGAAGGCCAACCATGCCGCCGGGCGGTTGCGCTTCACCACCGATGCCGGACAGGCGATCGCGCACGGCGAGGTGATCTTCATCGCTGTCGGCACGCCGCCCGACGAGGACGGCAGTGCCGACCTGCAGTACGTGCTGGCGGTTGCGAAGACCATCGGCAGCCACCTGCGCAAGCCGGCGGTGGTAGTCGACAAGTCGACGGTGCCGGTGGGCACCGCCGACAAGGTGCGTGCGGCGATCGCGGAGTCATTGGCCGAACGTGGCGTGCAGGTCGATTTCGATGTCGTGTCCAATCCCGAGTTCCTGAAGGAAGGCGCGGCGGTCGAGGACTGCATGCGTCCGGACCGCATCGTGATCGGCGCCGACAACCCGGCGGCGGTGGAGAAGCTGCGGCGCCTGTATGCGCCGTTCAACCGCAACCACGAGCGCATCGTCAGTATGGACGTGCGTTCGGCGGAATTGACCAAGTACGCCGCCAACGCGATGCTGGCGACCAAGATCAGCTTCATGAACGAGATCGCGAACATCGCCGAGAAAGTCGGCGCCGACATCGAGATGGTGCGCCAGGGCATCGGCTCGGATCCGCGCATCGGCTGGCACTTCATCTACCCCGGTGCCGGCTACGGCGGCTCCTGCTTTCCCAAGGACGTGCAGGCGCTGGCGCGCACATCGCAGCAGCACGGGCATGCGCCCACGCTGCTGGAGGCGGTGGAGTCCGTCAACGAACGCCAGAAGGGCCATCTGTTCGAACTGATGCTTCGCCATTACGGCGATGCGTCCGCGCTGCGCGGCAGGACCGTTGCCCTGTGGGGGCTGGCGTTCAAGCCGAACACCGACGACATGCGCGAGGCATCCAGCCGGCGCCTGCTGCAGCAACTCTGGGATGCCGGCGCGGCGGTGCGTGCCTTCGACCCCGAGGCGATGGACGAAACCCGTCGCATCTTCGGCGAGCGCGAGGACCTGGCGCTGTGCGAAAGCGCGGACGATGCCCTCGACGGCGCCGAAGCGCTGGTGGTGATCACGGAATGGAAGCAGTTCCGCAGCCCGGATTTCGGCGCGCTGGCGCAGCGGCTCACCGATGCGGTGATCTTCGACGGCCGCAACCTCTACGAACCCGAAGACGTGGAAGCCGCGGGCCTGGCCTACTACGGCATTGGCCGCGGCCGCTCGATCCGCCTCGACTGACCGCCCGATGCCCAGCGAACTGCCCGCACAACTCGAGCAACGCATCGTCGAGCTGGAAACGCGCCTGGCTTTCCAGGAACAGGCGCTGGTCGAACTCAACGACGCGCTTGCCGCCTCGCGCATCGAAGCGGCGGAGAACGCCGAGGTGCTGCGTCGCACGCTCGATGCATTGAAGCAGTCGCGCGGCGAGTTCTATGCCGATCCTTCGGAAGAGCCGCCGCCACCGCACTATTGAGGAGCCGGGATCCGAGATCGGGGATTCGGAAGCGCGCGCGATCCTCGGCGGATTTCAATTCACCCGTCCAGTCGTGTGCCATGCCAGACTCGCAAACGCCGCCTTGATGAATCCCCAATCCCGAACCCCCAATCCCCGCTTCCAATGACCGACTCACTGCGCGACCAACTCCTCGGCCTGGGCTTCAAGCCGGCCCCGAAGCCCGCGAAGCCGCCGCGCGACGACAAGGGAAGGACGGGCGGGCGCGATGGCAAGCCGCCGCTGCACTCGCGTCCTGCAGGGCAGGGGAAGGGGAAGCCGAAAACAAACCCGCGCAAGCCCGGCACGCGCGAGGACATCGACCTGGCCAAGGCCTACGCGATCCGCGCCCAGCGCGAGAAGGACGAGCGGCTGGCCGCCGAGCGCGCCAAACAGGAGCAGGCACGCGAGCGCCGAGAAGCCAAGGCCAGGCTCGCCGCGCTGCTCAAGGACAAGGCGCTCAACGACGCCAGCGCCGACCTCGTGCGCCACTTCGACTATGGCGGCAAGATCAAGCGCATCCACGTCAACGCCGCGCAGCTCAAGGCACTTAATGCCGGCGAGCTTGGCGTGGTCCAGCTCGATGGCCGCTACCTGCTGGTCACCGCCGCGCTGCTGGCCGAGGCCGAGGCGGTGTTCGCGCCTGCCGTGGCGCTGAAGGTCGATCCCGATGCTCCTGCGGCGGATGATCCCTATGCCGATCCGCGCTTCCAGGTACCCGACGACCTGGTCTGGTAAGGCCCCCGACCATCCAATCGCCGGTTGGCCGTTCCGGTAAACGTCCCGCGTTGGACGGAGGATCCAGCGTTTCATTCAGCTTCCTCCACGCGAGGACGGCACATGTATCGCAGCTTCCGCTACTGGGGTTTCCTCAGTTACAGCCACGACGACCGTCGTGACGCGGAACGCTTGCACAAGGCGCTTGAGGCCTATCGCATCCCGGCGCGCCTGGTCGGGCTTGAAGGTCCGTTCGGGCCGGTGCCGGCACGGTTGCTGCCGATCTTCCGCGATCGCGACGAACTCAATGCCGGCGGCCGCTTGGGGCCGGAGGTGGAACACGCGCTGGCGGTGAGTCGTTCGCTGATCGTGCTGTGCACGCCATCCTCGGCCGCATCCTCTTGGGTGGATGCGGAGATCAGCGCCTTTATCCGCTTGCACGAAGAGGGGCCGCTGTTCTGCGTGATCCTGGCCGGCGAGCCGCTGGCGTCGTCGAACGGCCACGGTCCGTCGCTGGAATGCCTGCCGCCGGTCGCGCGTGCGCGCTTCAGCACCGGGGCCGGCCTCGACTTCAACACCCCGGTCGCGGTCGACCTGCGCGAGGATGGCGACGGCTGGCGCCTTGCGGTGCACAAGATCGTGGCTGGCCTGACTGGATTGCCGCTGGACCAGCTGGTGCAGCGCGACGCACAGCGGCGCCATCGGCGCATGGCCTGGCTGTCGCTGGCGTTGATCGCGGTCGCGGTGGTCCTGGGAACGCTGGCCGTGCTTGCCTATCGCGCGCGCGACGAGGCGCGGGAGCAGCGGGCGCAGGCTGAAAGCCTGATCGAATTCATGCTGGTGGACCTGCGCAAGCGCCTCGAGCCGGTGGGGCGGCTGGATGCCCTGGAATCAGTTGGCGAGCGCGCGCTGGCCTATTACGACCGGCAGTCGGTCAAGTCGCTGGATCCCGATTCGCTGGCGCAGCGTGCGCGCGCGCTGCACCTGATCGGCGAGATCGACGACCGCCGTGGCGACATCAAGGCCGCGCGCTCGGCCTTCACGCGGGCGCGCGCCTCCACGGCCGAACTGCTGCTGCGCGAGCCGGACCGGCCGCAACGCATCTACGACCACGCCCAGAGCGTGTTCTGGAATGGCTATACCGACCTGCAGTACGGGGACATCCGTGCGGCCGAGCGTGCATTCCGCGAGTACGCGCGGCTTGCGAACAGGCTCCTTGCCCATGATCCCGAGAACCCCGATTGGCTCACCGAAGTCGGCAGCGCCCACTCCAACCTGGGCACGATGCTGTTCGGACAACTGCGCGCGGGCGACGCGATCCCGCAGTTCACGCAGAGCCTGCGCATCGACCGCAAGCGCGCGATGCTGGCCGATGACGCCGCGCCGGCGCAGCTCGACATCGCCCAGGATCATTCCTGGCTGTCGTCCGCATATTTCGCCAACCACCAGCTCGGGCAAGCCGTCGCCGAGCGCGAAGCCGAACTGGCCGTCTATGAGCGCCTGCAGAAGAAGGCGCCGCGCGACTCGATCCTGCAGTCGCGGCAGATGCTTGCGCACCGCTTCCTGGCCAAGCTGCACCTGGCCGCGGGCGAGGTGGAGCGCGCCAGGAAGGAGCTTGCACGCTCGCTCGAGTTCTCCGACGAACTGCGCGAGCTCGATCCGGACAACCTGGAATGGCAGGAATCGGCCGCGAAGGCGGACGTGATGCTGGCACAGATCGCGCGCATCTCCGGCCGCGGAGAGCGGGCCCGGCAGCACCTCGATGCTGCTGCATCGCTGCTGGACGCACAGTTGCAGCGCGACTCCGTGACCTGGGAATGGCGCGTCGACGTCCAGGAGGAGATTGCGCTCGAGCGGGCGGCGCAGATGCTCGATGCCGATCGCCTGGAGGATGCCGAAGGCGTGCTGGTGGCTTCGCAGCAGCGACTGCGGGAAGCCGCGCTGGACCCGTCGCATGAGGTGCTGACGCTGCGCTACCGGATCTTCAACGAAGCGCTGCAGGCCCGGCTTGACGCAAAGCGCGGCGATGCCGGCGCGGAGCAGGCGCACTGGAGGCAGGTCATCGCGCTGGCCCACGGCCGCGAGCAGCGGATCGATGGCGAGACGACGTTCGTTCTCGCCGATGCCATGCGGGGCGTGCAAAGGGAGCCGGAGGCCAGGCGGCTGCAGTCGACCCTGCTCGCCGCAGGCTACCGGCAGGTTCCGTCAGGTGTGGAGCGCGCCGGCGTGGCGCTCCGGCGCTGAAGGCGCGATGCAAGCGGCATCCGCGGCCGGCACTGCGCCGGCCGCGGATGCCACGGACTGGACGGCGTAGCGCAGGTGCCGGCCAGGACCTGGAAAGAGGACATCCCGCGCAAGGCCGCCCGGGAAGGTGGCGATGTCGTTCCAGCTGCCGGCCGTCGGAAGGCCGCCGGCAGGCCGCGCAACCCAGGGAGCCGGTATTCCCCAACCGAATGAGGATCACGCCATGCCCAGATTCGACGAAGCCCAGTGTCCGGAAGACAGGACCCTCGAGAGTTTTGCCCAGGACCAGATCGTGTTCGTGGATGTGCTTGTCGTGCCGCCCGCCCAGCAGGGCGGCAAGCCCGTGCACAAATTCCGCGCCGGCAAGTACGTCACCGGTGACGGCGATGTCGCCTGCGTTTCCTTCGACAGGTGCCTGCTCATCTTCAAGCTCGTCTGGAGCCCCAAGCACTTCAAGAGCGCGATGTTCACGAAGGGGCCGCCCGATGCGCCGACTGGTTCCGGGGTGCCCGAGCAGGACTGGCCCGCGCTGGTGATCGGCGTGCCCGGTACGGACGGTTGTCCCGAAAGGATGGCGACCCCGCCGTTCCACGACGTGCTCCGCGACACCACCGGGCAGATGGTGTCGGTCATCAACGACAATCCGGGCGGGCCGGGCAAGAACCAGTACGCCTACAAGCTCAACGTGCTGGTGACCGAGCATGACCGGACGCAGCGCCTCGTCTGCATCGATCCGCGCATCATCAACAGGTAGCGCCGCACCGGTGGCGGCCATGCACGATGCCTGCGCCATCCCGCTGATCGTCGGCGTCACCAGCCACCGCGACCTGCGCGAAGACGAACTCGACGGATTGCGCGGGCAGGTTGCAGGGCTGTTCAAGCGGCTTCGCGAAGGATATCCGGACCTTGAACTTACGGTGCTTTCGCCGTTGGCCGAGGGCGGCGACCAGCTGGTTGCCGAAGAGGGGCTGCGCCAGGGCGCGCGGCTGCTGGTGCCGCTGCCGTTGCCGGTCGACATCTACCTGGGCGACTTCCATGGGCAGGCGCAGCGGTCGAACTTCCTCGACCTGCTGGCCCGCGGCGAAGCGTTGCCGCTGCCCCTGCCGGATGACGCCAGCACGGAGGCATTGCGCGAACCCGGCCCGCTGCGCGACCTGCAGTACGCACGCTGCGGGCTGTACGTGGCCGATCACTGCCATCTCCTGCTTGCCCTGTGGGACGGTCGCCCGTCGTCGAGACTCGGGGGCACCGCGCAAGTGGTCGGCTACTACCTGGGCCAGCCCATGCCCGGTGCCGGTGACGCACGCACGCGGGTGCGCAGGGTGCTGGCCAGTGACGACGACAGCCTGGTCTTCCACATCCCGGCCGGGCGGCGGCAGCACCCCGACAACCTGCAGGCGCCCGACGAGCAGCCGGCATGGCTGACCTCGCGCGGCAGCAGTCCCGGCGGCCAGCCCATGCCCGCGGGCTTTCGCACCATTTTCGATCGCCTGCAATCGTTCGCGCGCGACCTGCGCAAGTATCCGGAGATGCAGTCACCCACCGCGGACGCCGACGGCAGCGTGGTGCAACAACTGTTCACGGGGGCCGACCGGCTGGCGGTGCATTTCCGCGGTCGCGTGCTGCTGGCCCTGCGCGTCACCCATGTGATGGTTGCGCTCATGGGTATCGCGCTGCTGCTGTACCAGTACGCAACCGATCCGCGATGGCTGCTGTGGCTGTTCCTTGCCGTGTTCGCAGCCGGGCTGCTGTTGGCCAGGGCTGCGCGTCGACGCGAGTGGCATCGCAAGTACATCGACTACCGCTCGCTGGCCGAAGGGCTGCGGGTGCAATGGTTCTGGCGCCGGGCGGGGATCTCCGCGACCGGCGACCAGAACTTCGCCCACGACAACTTCCTGCAGAAGCAGGACGTGGAACTGGGCTGGATCCGCAACGTCATGCGTTTCGCGGGCCTGCAGGTCACCGGGCCGATTGCCCCCGACGACGTCGTGCGCGTCTGCGACGAGTGGGTGGGCGAGGACGATGGCAGCGGCAGCGGCGGCGCCGAGCTTGGCTGGTACACCCGCCGTGCCCTGGAGCGCAGCCGGCAGGAGCGCATGACCCAGGTGCTGGGCGCGGCGTGCCTGTGGAGCGGGATCGGGATCTGCCTGCTGCTCGCGCTGGCGTGGCCGCGATTGCCGCTGCCGGTGCGCAACGCCCTGGAGATCGCGCTCGGCACGCTGTCGATCATCGCGGCGGTGCGCTCCGCGTATGCATTCCGCAAGGCCGACAAGGAACTGGTCAGGCAGTATCGTTTCATGCAGCGGATCTACCGCAACGCGCGCAACGCGCTGGATGCGTGCACCGACCAACGCCAGCGGCAGGAGATCCTGCAGGTACTGGGCGAAGCCACGCTGGCCGAGCATGCCGAATGGGCGCTGATGCACCGTGAGCGGCCGCTGGAGCACGGGAAGCTTTGAGGGCAGGGATTGGGGATTGGGGATTGGGGATTGGGGATTCGAAAAGGCGGAGGATGGTTTGCTCCTGCTCCAACCCCGAATCCCGAATCCCGAATCCCCGCCTTACTCCGGATCGTAGTCCAGGTTAGACGCCAGCCAGCGTTCGGCCTGCTGCAGTGATGCGCCCTTGCGGCGGGCGTAGTCCGCGACCTGTTCCTTCGACACCCGGCCGACGACGAAGTACTGGCTCTTCGGATGGCTGAAGTAATAGCCGGACACCGCCGCGGTGGGCAGCATCGCGAAACCTTCGGTCAGTTCCATGCCGGCGTTGTCCTCGGCGCCAAGCATGTCGAACAGCTTGCGCTTCTCGCTGTGCTCGGGGCAGGCGGGATAGCCCGGGGCAGGGCGGATGCCGCGGTACTTTTCGGCGATCAGGGCATCGTTGTCGAGCGATTCGTCGGGGGCGTAGCCCCAGAATTCCTTGCGCACGCGCCGGTGCAGGTGCTCGGCGAGCGCCTCGGCCAGGCGGTCGGCCAGCGCCTTGAGCAGGATCGCGTTGTAATCGTCGTGGTCGGCGTGGAAGCGCTCGATGTGCGGGTCGATCCCGAGCCCCGCGGTGACCGCGAACGCGCCGATCCAGTCCTGCCGGCCGCTGTCCTTCGGCGCGATGAAGTCGGCCAGGCAGAAGTCCGGCCGTTCGACCGGCTTGTCGACCTGCTGGCGGAGGAAATTCAAGGTGACGGTTCTTCCTTCGCCCTCCGGGGGAAGGTGGCGCGAAGCGACGGATGAGGGAAAGGACGTTCCAGCTTGCGGATCCCTTCCCGCCGTCTGGTAGTGCGTGCCCTCATCCGCCCTTTGGGCACCTTCTCCCGGAGGGAGAAGGGAAACGACGACGTCGTCGCCCACCGCGTTCGCCGGCCACAGCCCGAACACGGCCTTCGCCGTCAGCCACTTCTCGGCGATGATCCGGTCGAGCATCGCGCGCGCGTCGCGGTACAGCTCGCTGGCCGACTTGCCGACAACATCGTCCTCGAGGATCGCCGGAAACTTGCCCGCCAGCTCCCAGGCCTGGAAGAACGGCGTCCAGTCGATGATCTCGACCAGGTCCTGCAGCGGGTAGTCGTCGAAGACGGTGATCCCGGGCTTGATCGGCGCCGGCGGCGCGTACTCGTCCCAATGGCCGTCGAAGCGCTGCGCGCGCGCCTTGTCCAGCGATACCAGCCGCTTGGCGTCGCCGCGGTTGCGGTGGCGCTCGCGGATCTCGGCGTAGTCGGCTTCGTTGGCAGCGACGAACGGGCCTTTCAGTTCCTTCGAAATCAGCGACTGCGCCACGCCGACCGCGCGCGAGGCGTCCTTCACCCACACCGTCGCCGACTTGTAGTGCGGGTCGATTTTCAGCGCGGTGTGCGCGCGCGAGGTGGTGGCGCCGCCGATCAGCAGCGGGATGGTGAAGCCCCGGCGCTGCATCTCGCGGGCGACGTTGCCCATTTCCTCCAGCGACGGCGTGATCAGCCCGGAGACGCCGATGATGTCGGCGTTCTCGGCAATCGCGGCGTCGAGGATCTTCTGCGCCGGCACCATCACGCCCAGGTCGACCACGTCGAAGTTGTTGCAGGCCAGGACCACGCCGACGATGTTCTTGCCGATGTCGTGCACGTCGCCCTTGACGGTGGCCATCACGATCTTGCCGTTGGACTTGCCGACATCGCCCGTGCGCACCTTCTCGGCTTCGATGAAGGGCAGCAGGTAGGCGACGGCCTTCTTCATCACCCGTGCCGACTTGACCACCTGCGGCAGGAACATCTTGCCGGCGCCGAACAGGTCGCCGACCACGTTCATGCCGTCCATCAGCGGGCCTTCGATCACGTCGAGCGGACGCTCGGACTGCAGCCGCGCTTCTTCGGTGTCGCCCTCGACGTACTGGTCGATGCCATGCACCAGCGCGTGGCTCAGGCGCGCGCGCACGTCCTTCTCGCGCCACGACAGGTCTTCGGCCTGCGACTGGCCCTTCTTGCCCTTGTAGCGTTCGGCCAGCGCCAGCAGCCGCTCGGTGGCGTCGGCGCGGCGGTTGAGGATCACGTCCTCGACGTGCTCGCGCAGTTCCGGGTCGAGTTCGTCGTAGATCGGCATCGCGCCGGCGTTGACGATGCCCATGTCCATGCCGGCGCTGATCGCGTGGTACAGGAACACCGAGTGGATCGCCTGGCGCACCACCTCGTTGCCGCGGAACGAGAACGAAACATTCGAGACGCCGCCGGAGATATGGCAGTGCGGCAGGGTCTTGCGGATGATGCGCGCGGCCTCGATGAAATCGACAGCGTAGTTGTTGTGCTCCTCCATGCCGGTGGCGATGGCGAAGATGTTGGGGTCGAAGATGATGTCCTCGGGCGGGAAGCCCACCTCGTCGACCAGGATCCGGTAGGCGCGGGTGCAGATCTCGACCTTGCGCTCGCAGGTGTCGGCCTGGCCCTGCTCGTCGAACGCCATGACCACGGCCGCGGCGCCGTAGCGCAAGATTTTCTGCGCGTGCTCGATGAACGCCGCTTCGCCTTCCTTCATCGAGATCGAGTTGACCACGCCCTTGCCCTGCAGGCACTTGAGGCCGGCCTCGATCACGCTCCACTTCGACGAGTCCACCATCACCGGGATGCGGGCGATGTCCGGCTCGGAGGCGATCAGGGTGAGGAAGCGCACCATCGCCTTCTCGGAGTCGATCATGCCCTCGTCCATGTTGACGTCGAGGATCTGCGCGCCGTTGGCGACCTGCTGGCGCGCCACCTCGACGGCTTCTTCTAATCGGTCTTCCTTGATCAGCTTCTTGAACTGCGCGCTGCCGGTGACATTGGTGCGTTCGCCGACGTTGACGAACAGCAGTTCGGGGGTGATGACCAGCGGTTCGAGGCCGGACAGCCGGGTATGGCGCGGTGCGGCGCTCATGCTGCTTCCTCCAGCGTTCGCGGCAACCGCCGGGGCGTGATGCCGGCAACGGCTTCGGCGATGGCGCGGATATGGTCCGGCGTGGTGCCGCAGCAGCCGCCGACGAAGTTGAGCAGGCCGGATTCCGCGAATTCCTTCAACGTCGCGGCCATCTCCTCGGGTGTTTCGTCGTACTCGGCAAACGCGTTCGGCAGGCCGGCGTTGGGATGGGCGCTGACGTAGCCCTCTGCGATCCGCGCCAGCGTCTCGACGTGCGGACGCAGGTCCTTCGCGCCCAGCGCGCAGTTGAGCCCCACCGACAGCGGCCGGCCATGCGAGATCGAGGCGTAGAACGCTTCGGCCGTCTGCCCGGACAGGGTGCGTCCCGAAGCGTCGGTGATGGTGCCGGAGATCATCACCGGCAGGCGCCCGCCGCGCGCTTCGAACACTTCCTCGATCGCGAACAGCGCGGCCTTGGCGTTGAGCGTGTCGAAGATCGTCTCGACCATCAGCAGGTTTGCGCCACCATCGACCAGGCCCTCGATCGCCTCGCGATAGGTTTCGCGCAGGGCGTCGAAGCTGGTGTTGCGGAAGCCCGGGTCGTTGACATCGGGGCTGATCGAAGCGGTGCGACTGGTCGGGCCGAGCACGCCGATCACGAAACGCGGCTTGTCGGGCGTCCTGGCTTCGGCAGCGTCGCAGCAGGCGCGGGCGACGCGCGCGCCTTCCTTGTTGAGTTCGTAGACAAGGTGCTGCAGGTGGTAGTCGGCCTGGCTGATCGCGGTGGCGTTGAAGGTGTTGGTCTCGACCAGGTCGGCGCCGGCATCCAGGTACTCGGCATGCACCTGGGCGATCACTTCGGGCTTGCTCAGCAGCAACAGGTCGTTGTTGCCCTTGAGGTCATGGCCACAGCGCGGGCCGTGGTCATGCGCCTGCGCAGGCAAGCGGCTGTCGAAGCCTTCGGCGAAGCGTTCGCCACGGTAGTCGGCTTCCTCGAGGCGGTGGCGCTGGATCATGGTGCCCATCGCACCGTCGATCACGAGAATGCGTTCGGCCAGCGCGGATTCAAGCGCGGCGACGCGCTCCGGCTGCAGCCATGGAAGTTGTTTCATCGTTTCACTCCGAAGCCTTGCTTGCCTCCTTCCCCTTCAAGGGGAAGGCCGGGATGGGGATGGGTTTGATCGGGGCGGACGGGAAACCCATCCCCACCCAACCCTCCCCTCGAAGGGGAGGGCTTTGAATGCCGTGCTGGCGAAGGATGCCGTCACGGCTTTTTCGCGATCAGTGAAATCACCTCGAAATGCGGCGGGCGCTTTTCGCGCGTCACCGTTTCCGCAGTCTGCAGGGCGAGGCCAGCCTTCTCCGCGAAGCGCCGCAGCTCCTTTTCCGTGAAGCCGAGGTTGGCGTGGCCATAGGCCTCGACCACGCTGCGGTGCTCGTGGCGCGCCAGGCTGGACAGCAGCAGGCGGCCGCCGGGGCGCAGTACGCGCGACGCTTCGGCGACGGCTTGCGCCGGCTTGGCGGCATAGGTCAGTGCGTGCATCAGCACCACCAGGTCGAAGCTGCCGGCTTCGAAGGGCAGGGCGTGCATGTCGGCCTCGCGCACCTCGACGTTGCGGTACTGGCGCAGCCGTTCGGCAGCGGCGGAGACCACGCGCTTGCTGCTGTCGATGCAGACGTAGCGATGCGCGTGCGGTGCCAGCAGCTCGGCCAGCACGCCGTCGCCGGAGGCGATGTCGAGCACGTCGCCGGTCTCGAACAGCGGCAGCACCGAGCGCGCCAGCGCTTCCCAGGTGCGGCCGGGCGAATAGTGGCGCTCCATGTCGCCGGCGACCGAGTCGGCCCAGTTCTGGTCGGCCGCGCGCATCGCCAGCACGCCGGCGACGCGTTCGGCGTCCTGGCGCAGCAGCGGGTCGTCGCTGCCGGCGCTCAGCGCCTGCCACAGGCTGCGCTGCGCCGGGTCGAGGGTTGCCTCGTCGAAGCGGTAGTAGGCCGACACGCCTGAGCGGCGGTCGCGCACCAGACCGGCTTCCTTGAGTTTGGCCAGGTGCGTGGACACGCGCGGCTGGGCCAGCTGGGTGATGGCCGAAAGCTCGGCCACGGTCAGCTCCTCGCCCTCCAGCAGCGTCAGCAGGCGCACGCGGGTCGAGTCGGCGAGCACCTTCAGGCGGCTCGACCAGCCTTCGAGATCCATAAATATCTTCCTATCGCGATACAGAGATAAGTGTCCTCCGTGCGCGCGGGAAGGTCAAGCAAGTGCCGGGCGTTGCCCCGAGGGCCTGCGCACTGCGACACGCCGGCGGAGCGTGCCAGGCGGGTACGGGATCGAGCCCGCGGACGGCCATGCCTTCGGCGGGCGGCCAGGGTGTTCCCTTCGGTTCCGCGCGCCCCCCGGCTACAATTCCGCATCTGACTTCATCGCGGAGCGCGCAACGTGGATTTTGGGTTCACCGAAGAGCAGTTGATGATCCAGGACGTTGCGCGGCGCATCGCGCAGGAAAAGGTCGGGCCGAGCGCCGAACACTTCGACCGGAGCGGCGAATTCCCGCTCGAGAACATCCGCCTGCTGGGCGAGAACGGCCTGATGGGCATCGAGGTCCCGGCCGAGTACGGCGGCGCCGGCATGGACCCGGTGGCCTATGTGCTGGCGATGGTCGAGATCGCCGCTGCGGACGCCGCGCATTCGACCATCATGTCGGTCAACAACTCGCTGTTCTGCAACGGCATCCTGACCCACGGCACTGAGGCGCAGAAGCAGAAGTACGTGCGCGAGATCGCCGAGGGCAAGGAAATCGGCGCATTCGCGCTGACCGAGCCGCAGTCCGGCTCCGACGCCACGGCGATGCGCTGCCGCGCGGTGAAACAGGCCGACGGCAGCTTCGTGGTCAACGGCAAGAAGAGCTGGATCACGTCCGGCCCGGTGGCGAAGTACATCGTGCTGTTCGCAATGACCGACCCGGACAAGGGCGCGCGCGGCATCACCGCGTTCATGATCGACACCGCGCGCGACGGGTTCCACCGCGGCAAGACCGAGCCCAAGCTCGGCATCCGTGCATCGGCCACCTGCGAGATCGAATTCACCG
Source organism: Luteimonas mephitis DSM 12574 (assembly GCF_000422305.1). Taxonomy (GTDB): domain Bacteria; phylum Pseudomonadota; class Gammaproteobacteria; order Xanthomonadales; family Xanthomonadaceae; genus Luteimonas; species Luteimonas mephitis. The sequence continues at coordinate 110,540 of NZ_AULN01000018.1, forward strand.
ATTACGTGGTCAGTGCCGACGAAGTGCTGGGCGAGGAAGGCCAGGGCTTCAAGATCGCGATGGGCGTGCTTGACGCCGGCCGCATCGGCATCGCGTCCCAGGCCGTCGGCATCGCCCGCGCCGCGTACGAGGCCAGCCTGGAGTACGTGCGCGAGCGCAAGGCGTTCGGCCAGCCGATCGGCGCGTTCCAGATGATCCAGGCCAAGATCGCCGACATGAAGTGCAAGCTCGACGCGGCGCTGCTGCTGACCGTGCGCGCGGCGTGGCTGAAGGGGCAGGGCAAGCGTTTCACCACCGAAGCCGCGGTCGCCAAGCTCACCGCCTCGGAAGCGGCGATGTGGATCGCGCACCAGGCGGTGCAGATCCACGCCGGCATGGGCTACTCGAAGGAAATGCCGATCGAGCGTTACTTTCGCGACGCCAAGATCACCGAGATCTACGAGGGCACCAGCGAGATCCAGCGGCTGGTCATCGCCCGCAACGAGACCGGGCTGCGTTGAGCGGAGCGCGCCGACCATGATTCCCAGATCGGACAGAACCGCCTGTCCCGCCTCGCGCGGCCGCGATCGCCGCGAAACCCGGATCGTCGTGCCCGGCCTGGTCAGCCCGCCATCCCCGTCCTGGCCATGTCCCTCCTGGCCTTGTCCTTCCTAGGCCCGGCACGTCCTGCTGCAACGCCTGTGTGGTGAATCCCCACCCTGGGCCCGGCCTGTGCACGGGCTCCCATCCTCGGACACTTCTCCCATGAGTACGCAACGCAAAGCCGCCGCCGCACGCCCGTCCGGGCGCAAGGCCGATGCCACCGGTCAACGCCGCAAGCCCAGCCGCGAAGTCGCGGCGATGCTGGACCCTATTTTCCAGGCGGTCCGCAAGCGCGCCGGCAAGGCCCGCCAGGATGACGCGATCGCATTCGCCGATGCCTTCTACCATCGCCTGACCGCGGACGAACTGCCGCTGCACAGCCCCGACGGCTGGGCGGCGCTGGCGACCGATTTCCTGGATTTCGCCCGCAGCCGCAAGCGCGGCACCGCCAACGTGCGCCTGTTCAACCCGAACATGAAGCAGCACGGCTGGGAATCGCCGCACACCGTGCTGCAGATCGTCAATGACGACATGCCGTTCCTGGTCGACTCGGTGACCATGGCGCTGGCCGAGAAGGGCATCGGCGTGCACGTGCTGGGTCATCCGGTGGTGCCGGTCACCCGCGACAAGGCCGGCAAGCTGGTCGAGGTGGGCAGCGGCAATCCCGAATCGCTGATGCACATGGAGATCGACCGCCAGGCCGGCAACGCCATCGACGACGTGCAGGCCACGTTGCAGTCGGTGCTGGCCGAGGTGCGCGGGATCGTCGCCGACTGGGCGCCGATGCGCGAAAAGATGCTGCAGGTGGCGCAGGAGATCGCGTCGCGCAGGATGCCGGTCGACGAGGCCGGCAGGCGCGAGGCGGAGGAGTTCCTGCGCTGGGCCGCCGACGACCACTTCACCCTGTTCGGCTACCGCGAGTACGCGGTGAAGAAGAAGGGCAAGGAAGAGACCCTGTGCGCGGTGGAAGGCAGCGGCCTGGGCCTGCTGCGGGCGAAGGAAGTCGGCAAGCCGCGCCTGCTCAAGTCGCTGGCCGCGCACTACATGCCGCAGTCGGGCGCGGTCGACGCGCTGATCCTGACCAAGACCAATGCGCGCTCGACGGTGCATCGCCCCGGCTACATGGATTACATCGGCGTGCTCGAGTTCGACGACCAGGGCAAGCCGGTCGGCGAGGAGCGCTTCCTCGGCCTCTACACGTCCAGCGCCTACAACCGCCGGCCGTGGGACATCCCGCTGGTGCGCGAGCGCTTCGAATACGTGATGCGCGAGTCCGGCCTCAAGCCGAACAGCCACAGCGGCAAGGCGCTCAAGCACATCCTCGAATCGCTGCCGCGCGACGAGCTGTTCCAGTCCAGCGAGGAAGAGCTGCTGGCGCTGGCCACCGGCATCCTCGGCCTGCAGGAGCGCGTGCGCAGCAAGCTGTTCCTGCGCCGCGACCGCTACGGCCGCTTCTACTCGGCGCTGGTGTACCTGCCGCGCGACCGCTACAACACCGACCTGCGCATGCGCGTCGAAGCGCTGCTCAGGCACGAGCTGCACGCCGACCACGTCGACACCAACATGCAGGTGGGTGAATCGCCGCTGGCGCAGCTGCACATGATCGTGCGCCCGCGTGCCGGCGAGAAGTTCGAGCTCGACCAGGCGGCGCTGGAGGCCCAGCTGGCCGACATCGTACGCAACTGGCACGACGACCTGCGCGACGCGCTGGTCGCGGCGAACGGCGAGGCGGAAGGACTGGCGCTGGCGGCGCGCTATGGCCGCGCACTGCCCATTGCCTACCTGCAGGAAGCCGGTACCGGGATCGCGGTCGAGGACGTGCGCCAACTCGCCTCGCTGCGCGGGCCCGACGACCTCGCGCTCGCGCTGCACCGGCACCACGCCGGTGCCGGCGGCCTGCGCCTGAAGTTCTATCGCCGGAACAACGACATCCCGCTGTCCGATGCGCTGCCGATGATGGAGAACATGGGCCTGCGCGTGATCACCGAGAACCCGTACCGGCTGTCGATCGACGATACCGCGACCTACCTGCAGGACTTCGAGGTCGAGGCGACGCGCGAGTTCGACATCGACGCGGTCGGCCACGTGTTCGAGGATGCCTTCATGCAGGTCTGGCGCGGCAACGCCGAGAACGACGGCTTCAACCGCCTCGTGCTGGGTGCCGGCCTGGACTGGCGCCAGGTGGCCATGCTGCGCGGCTACTGCAAGTACCTGCTGCAGGTGGGAGTGCCGTTCTCGCAGAGCTACGTGGAAGAAACCTTCGCCCGCTACCCGCTGCTTGCGAGGCTGCTGGTGGAGCTGTTCGAGGCGCGCTTTGATCCTGCCAGGGAGAAGCCGGGCAAGGCGGACGCCGCGGTCGCCGAAAAATTCGCCAGCCAGCTCAAGCAGCTGTGCGGCGACGACGCCGAGGCGTTCAAGACCCTGCAGCCGCTGGTCGAGGCGCGGGGCAAGGCCCGCGACGTGCAGTACGAGGCCGCGCGCACGAAGCTCACGGCGCTGCTCGACCGCGTCGCCAGCCTCGACGAGGACCGCATCCTGCGCAGCTTCATGGGCGTCATCGACGCCACCCTGCGCACCGGGTACTACCAGCGCAACGCCGACGGCAGCGACAAGGGCTACATCGGCTTCAAGTTCGATCCCGAGCGCGTGCCGGACCTGCCCAAGCCGCGCCCGTACCGCGAGATCTTCGTCTACGGCCCGCGCGTCGAAGGCACGCACCTGCGCTTCGGCGCGGTGGCGCGCGGCGGCCTGCGCTGGTCGGACCGGCGCGAGGACTTCCGCACCGAAGTACTGGGCCTGGTGAAGGCGCAGATGGTGAAGAACACCGTGATCGTGCCGGTCGGTTCCAAGGGCGGTTTCTTCGTCAAGCAGCCGCCGGCCGACCGCGACGCGCTGCAGGCCGAGGGCATTGCCTGCTACAAGATGTTCATCAACGGCATGCTCGACGTCACCGACAACCTGGTCGACGGCAAGGTCGTGCATCCGCGCAACGTGGTGCGCCACGACGGTGACGACCCGTACCTGGTCGTTGCCGCCGACAAGGGCACCGCGCGCTTCTCGGACATCGCCAACGGCATTGCCCAGGAACACGGCTACTGGCTCGGCGATGCCTTCGCCTCCGGCGGCTCGGTCGGCTATGACCACAAGGGCATGGGCATCACCGCCCGCGGCGGCTGGGAGTCGGTCAAGCGCCACTTCCGCGCGCTCGGCCACGACTGCCAGAGCGAGGACTTCACCTGCGTCGGCATCGGCGACATGTCCGGCGACGTGTTCGGCAACGGCATGCTGCTGTCGAAGCACATCCGCCTGGTCGCGGCGATGGACCACCGCCACATCTTCGTCGATCCCAACCCGGATTCGGCCAGGTCCTACAAGGAGCGCCAGCGCCTGTTCAAGCTGCCGCGTTCGAGCTGGGACGATTACGACAAGGCGCTGATCAGCAAGGGCGGCGGCGTGTTCCCGCGTTCGGCCAAGTCGATCCCGGTGTCGGCGGAAATGCGCGCCGCGCTCGGACTGGCGGACGGCACCACCACGATGAGCCCCAACGAGCTGATGAGCGCGGTGCTCAAGGCGCCGGTCGACCTGCTGTGGAACGGCGGTATCGGCACCTACGTCAAGGGCGCTGCCGAGACCAACGCCGATGTCGGTGACCGTGCCAACAACGCGATCCGCATCAATGGCGGCGAGCTGCGCTGCAAGATCGTCGGCGAAGGCGGCAACCTGGGCTTCACCCAGCGCGGCCGCATCGACGCGGCCAAGAACGGCGTGCTGCTCAACACCGACTTCATCGACAACTCAGCCGGCGTGGATACCTCGGACCACGAGGTCAACATCAAGATCCTGCTCAACGGCCAGGTGCAGGCGGGCAAGCTGAAGATCGAGGAGCGCAACAAGCTGCTCAAGTCGATGACCGACGAGGTCGCCGGCCTGGTGCTCAACGACAACTACCGCCAGAACCAGGCGCTGAGCCTGATGGAGCGGATGAGCGTGTCGCGGCTGGGCTCCAAGCAGCACTTCATCCAGACGCTCGAATCGCAGGGCCTGCTCGATCGCCAGATCGAATACCTGCCGTCGGACGCCGAGATCGCCGAACGCAAGGCGCGTGGCCTCGGCCTGACCCGGCCGGAACTGGCGATCCTGCTGTCGTACTCCAAGCTGGTGGCGTTCGAACAGCTGGTCCATTCGGACGTGCCCGAGGACCCGTACCTGTCCAAGGAGCTGGTGCGCTACTTCCCCGAGCCGCTGCAGCAGAAGTATGCCAAGGCGATGGAGCAGCACCGCCTGAAGCGCGAGATCATCGCCACGGCGGTGACCAACTCCACCATCAACCGGATGGGCGCGACGTTCCTGATGCGCATGCAGGAAGACAGCGGCCGCAGCCCGGGCGAGGTCGCCAAGGCGTTCACCATCACCCGCGAGACGCTCGACGCTCGCAACCTGTGGGCGCAGATCGACGGCCTCGACAGCAAGGTGCCGGAGGCGGTGCAGATCGACGCGCTGCAGGTGATCTGGTCGCTGCAGCGCTCGATGACGCGCTGGCTGCTGGCGCGTCCGGGTGCAATCCCGGGCATCGCCACGGCCGTGGAGCGCTACCACGACGGCTTCCGCGACATCCGTGCGGGCGAGGCGATCCTTCCCGATTCGCAGCGTCCCGAGTACGAGGCCAGCCTGGCCGAGTGGAAGTCGCGCGGCGTGCCGGCGGACCTCGCCCTGCAGCTGGCGGCGCTGCCGTACCTGGAGCCGTGCTGCGACATCATCGAGGTGGCCCGCGAGCGCAAGCTCAAGCCGGTGGACGTGGCCAGGGTGCACTTCCGCCTCGGCGACGCGCTGCGGCTCCCGTGGCTGGTCCAACAGATCGACCAGTTGCCGGTGGAGGGGCGCTGGCACGCGGTCGCGCGCGGCGTGCTGCGCGACGAACTGGCCGCGCAGCAGCGGGCGCTGGTCGGGCAGGTGCTGTCCGCCCCGGGCAGCGGCGCCGACGCCAAGGTGCGCAGCTGGATCGGGCGCGACGACGCAGCGCTGCGCTTCACGCTGTCGATGCTCAACGAACTGGCAGCGCAGAAGACGCTCGACTACCCGACCGCGTCGGTGGCCGTGCGCAGGCTCGCCCAGCTGACCGCGAACGGTTGATGCGGTGATCCGTGCCGGCGGGCGTGCAAGCCCGCCGGCACGATTCGAACCCGGGACACCGGGCCGCGGGCGCGGCCCGGGTTATGCTCGTGGCACGTCCATGGAGCCGCCGATGACCGCGAATCCGCGTATCGCTTTCCTCGCCAGCCAGACCGACGACGCGCAGGCGGCGTTGGCCGCGCTGTCACGCGCGCACGGGCAGCACCTGCCGGAAGACGCCGACGTGCTGTGCGCGCTGGGTGGCGACGGTTTCATGCTGCAGACGCTGCATCGCCACGGCGGCCTCGGCAAGCCGGTGTACGGCATGAAGCTGGGCAGCGTCGGGTTCCTGATGAACCACTACCGTGCCGAGGACGCGGCGGGCGGGCTGTTCGAGCGCCTCGCTGCCACCGAGCCCGCGGTGCTCAAGCCGCTGGAGATGCTGGCGCAGACCGAGTCGGGTGCCAGCGTCGGCTCACTTGCCTACAACGAGGTGTCGCTGCTGCGGCAGACGCGGCAGGCCGCGCACGTGCGCATCGACCTCAACGGCCAGACCCGGCTCGACGAACTGGTCTGCGATGGCGTGCTGCTGGCGACGCCCGCCGGCAGCACGGCCTACAACTTCTCCGCGCACGGCCCGATCCTGCCGCTGGGGTCGAACGTGGTCGCGCTCACGCCGATCGCCGCGTTCCGCCCGCGGCGCTGGCGCGGCGCGGTGCTCAAGGCCGACACCGAAATCCGCTTCCACGTCGTCGATCCCTACAAGCGGCCCGTGAGCGCGACGGCCGACTCGCACGAGGTGCGCGACGTGGTGGAAGTGACGATCCGCGAGTCGCGCGACCGCACCGTGACCCTGCTGTTCGATCCCGAGCACAACCTCGAGGAGCGGATGCTGGCCGAGCAGTTCACCAGCGGGTGAGCGAACGGCCTTCCGGCTTTCCACGGCAATCGCGGATGTAGGGCGTGGAGCGGATGCGGATGCATCTTGCCGGCATCGCCGCGCCTGCTTGAAGAACCGTAGGACGGGTGGGCGGTTCCTACGCCAACGCGTCCGCCTTCGCCGCGCAGATGAAGTCGTTCTCGCTCAGGCCGCCCACGTCGTGCGTGGAATACCGCACCACGCAGCGGTCGTAGTGCACGCCGAGGTCGGGGTGGTGGTCCTCGCGGTTGGCCATGTGGGCCAGCGCGTTGACGAACGACATCGTGCGGTAGTAGTCCCTGAATCCGAAGGTCTTGCCCAGGGCGTGGCCGTTTTCGAGCAGTTCCCAGCCCGGGACCTGTGGCAGCAGTTCCTGGATGCGGGCCGGGCCGAGCTTGTGCTCGCTGCCCTTGCGCGGGGTGCAATGGGCCTGGGCAAGGGGAATCAGGTCTGTCATGTCGGCTCCTGTCAGTGGCGGGGCGCGATGGCGTGCTGAACGGAAAATGCTCGCCGCGTGGTTCCGCACGGGATTTTACGGAACCGGAACGAACGCGAATCGGCGGGGTCGATAGAATACGCTCCACGGCCGGCAACTTCCGAACCGCGCGGACGCTTCCGCGCGCACGGCCGCACCAGCAGGATGGCAGGCAATGATCGACATTTCACAATCCGCGCAGTCGCACTTCCGCAAGCTGATCGAACGCGAAGCCGTGCCCGGCATGGGCGTGCGGCTGGCGGCCAGGGATCCCGGCACGGCGCGTGCCGACGTTCGGCTGGAGTTTGCCGAACCGGCCGACCTGCACGGCGACGAATGGGCGATCGACTGCGAGGGTTTCACGCTGTGGCTGGATGCCGGCAGCGCGCCTTTCCTCGACGGCGCGCAAATCGACTACACGACCCAGGCCACCGGCGGCCAGCTGCAGATCCGGGCACCGAAGATCAAGGGCGAGGCGCCGGCCGAATCGGCCTCGCTGGTCGAGCGCGTGCGCTGGCTGATCGAACATGAGATCAACCCGCAGCTGGCCCAGCACGGCGGCAACGTGGCGCTGCAGGAGATCACTGCCGACGGCGTGGTGGTGCTGCGCTTCGGTGGCGGCTGCCACGGCTGCGGCATGGCCGACGTCACCCTCAAGCAGGGCATCGAGAAGACCTTGCTGGAGAAGGTGCCGGGCGTGACCGCGGTGCGCGACGCGACCGACCACGACAGCGGCGCGGCGCCGTACATCGCCCGCAGCTCGGCGTGACGCGCTAGCCGCACCAACGGCCACTGGATGACTTTTTCTTCTGCCGAACTGATCGACGCGCTGTGGCGACGCAGGCGGCGGTCGTTGCGGCCCGGGCAGCCCGCAGGCGAGTTCCCGCCGGGATGGGCGGCGTGGTTCGACGCGATGCAGGCGCGCGTCGGCGCGGTAACCGGCGCCACCGCCGAGGCGATCCTGGCGATCTTCGTCGCCCGTGAGCCGAAGCTGCCGCCGCGCGCGATGGCCGAGCTCAATCGCTGGCAGGCATTCAATGCCCTGTGGCGCCAGCAGTGGCATCCGGCCAGCGAAGACGGCGACTGGCGCGTCCGCTTCATCGCCAGCGTGGTGACGCTGGTCGCGCACCTGTTCCTTGCCGTGTTCCTGCTGTACGTGGCCCAGGTGCGACTCATCGGCGTTCCCGAGCAGGCCAGCGCGGGCGAGGACGTGATCCAGGTCGAGTACATCGGTGACGGCACGCCGGACGAGTCTGGCGGCGGGCCATCGCAGGGTGAAGCCGCCGCGCAGGAAACGCCGGCGCCCGCCGCCGATGCCGCGGCTGCGTCGACTCCAGACCGCGCCACGGCCCAGCCCAGCGAGCCGTCGCCGCCGCCCGCGGCCGCCGACGTGGCAGCGCAGCCGCCCCAGCCATCGCCGCCCGCGCCGGCGCTGCCGGTCGCGCAGCCGCTGCAGGTCACGCAAACGCCGGAGCCGGACCAGGTATTCACCGTGCCGCCGGTGAGCATCGCGGCCGCTCCACGGCCGGCGACTCCGGTTCCTGACCTGAGCGCGCCGGCGCCGGAGATCGAAGTGGTCGAGGTACCGACACCCGTGGTGGCGCCGGTACTGCAGCCGCGCGAGACGGCGACGCCGCGCGTGACATCACCGACCCTGCAGCGGCAGCCCGAACAGGTGACGATGCGCGAGATTCCCGTGCCGCTGGCGCCGGTCAGCGTGCCGAACGTACCGGTGCGGCCGAGCGCGGCGCCGGACCTGCGGGCACGCGCGCCGGAGGTTGCGGTCCGTGCCATTCCCGCGCCTGCTCCGGCGCCGCCGGGCGAGGCGACGCGAGCGCGGCCCAACGCCGATGCGGGCGTGGAAGACGCGCGGTCGCCGGCATCCTCCACGGCGACGGCAGCCACTTCGGGCAAGACGTCCACCAGCACCGCGCCTGCCAGCGGCAGCGAAACGGCAAGTACGGGCACGCGCAAGGCCGGGACCTCCAGCGGCAGCGGCGCGACATCCTCGCCCAAGCCCGGCGCGCTGCCGTCGCCGAAGCGCGGCGACGACTGGGGCGCGTCGACCCGCAACCGCCCGGGCAGCCAGGCCGGCACGCCGGGACTGTTCAACGCCGACGGCACGCCGAAACTCGCGTCGGGCGACGGCAAGGTCGGCGGTGGCCTGCCGCCGGGCACGATCACCGAGGACTTCGAGAAGATCGACCGCAACGGCACCTGGCTCAAGCGCCCGCCGATCGACTACACGCCAACCGCCTTCGACAAGTTCTGGATCCCCAACGAGACGCTGCTGCAGGAATGGGTGCGGCGGAGCATCAAGGAAGTGCTGATCCCGATCCCGGGGACGTCGAAGAGCATCAAGTGCTCGGTGGTCCTGCTGGCGCTGGGTGGCGCCTGCGACATCACCGATCCGAACATGCAGGACGTCGAAGCCGAGGCGCGCAAGCCGCCGGACGTGCCGTTCAAGCCCGAGCTGCAGGAAAACCAGGAGGCGCTGGGCAAGCCGCCCGGGACGCAGTGACCGGTGGCGCAAGGTGCTGGCGTGTGCGCCGGCTCGCGCGCATGGCGTCAGCCGCGCGATTCCCGGGGAGCGCCGCGGCAACCTGGCGACCGAAGCCGCTTGCACCGGGGCAGAGGTGACGGCGAACCTGCCGGGTTCCGCATACGAAGAAGGCCCGCTCGCGCGGGCCTTGTTCGTGTGTCGCTGCAGGCGCGGCGCGCCGGTCGGCTAGTTGTTGACGCCGTGCAGGTCGCGCAGGTGGGTGGGGCGTGAACCGAAGTAGGCCGCCAGGTCGGCGATCTGCTGGTCGGTCAGATCCTTGGCCTGCTGCGACATCAGCGCATGCGTGCGGTTGCCGTCACGGTACTGCTGCAGCGAGTGCGCGATGTAGTCGTAGTACTGGCCGCCCAGCTTGGGATAGCTGGCATCGATCGGGGCGTTGCCTTCTTCGCCGTGGCAGTCCACGCAGGACTGGCCGGTGGCCTTGCCCTTGGTGTGGGCGAGCTTCTCGCCGGCGTCGATGTGGCCGTTGGGCAGGCCGGCGGACGAGGAGGTATGGCCTGCGTCGCGGTCGGACGCGGAGTGCTCAACCGGGGTGTCGCCGCCGGAGCAGCCGGCAAGCGCGAAGACCAGGGCGATGGCAAGGATGGAGGCGGAACGGGTCATGGCGCGGCTCACTGCTTCAGCTCCGAAAGATAGGCCGCGATATCGGCGATGTCCTGCTCGGAAAAACTCTGCGCCTGCACTTCCATGGTCGGGTGCTTGCGCGCGCCCTTCTTGTATTCGGTCAGGGCGTTGGCCAGGTACACCGCCGACTGCCCGCCGATGCGCGGCACGTGGTAGTTCGGATAGGCGTTCTTGTAGCCGGTGACGCCGTGGCAGCCCTGGCAGGTGAAAGTAAGCAGCTTGCCGTGTTCCACCGAGCCGACAGGGGTGGCCGGGGTACTGGCTGCAGGGGCAGCCGCCACGGGAGCCGGGGCCGGTTCGCTGGTGGCGGGCGCGGTCTCGGTCTGGGCGAACGCCGCGGACGAGAGAGCGGCAAGGGCAAGGCTGGCGGCGATCTGCAACGGTCGCGTCATGTCGGGTATCCGCAATCGTGAATGGCTGGAAAGAATCTGGCTTGTCGACGCCACCGCAGGCCGCGATGCGCAACCGCAACAGTATAGCGACAGCTTGAGACCAACCCAAAATGGACCTGCCCGCCGAACGCCCGGCCGACATCCGCCGGCAGTCACCATGACCTCTGGCGGATGCTGTTTCCGAAGCCGGTGATATACCTTGCTACAACACCGTAGGGGTTATCTCAGAAGATGGACAAGAACACCGTGTTTTCGGGCTTCGCGAAGACGCTGCTGGCAATCGTGCTGGCGGCCGGCGTGGCTTCGGTGAGTGGATGCAGGGACGACGGGGAGGGCGCAGCCCAGGCCAAGGCCAAGGCACCGGACGCCGAAAAGACCGCCGACGCGATTCCGGTGGAGGTCGCGAAGGCCTCGCACCGCGCGGTTGCCGCCAGCTACACCGGGACCGGCGCGCTCGACGCGCGGGCCGAATCGCAGGTGGTGGCCAAGACCTCCGGCATCGCCATGGCGGTGTTCGTCGAGGAAGGCCAGCACGTGAAGGCCGGGCAGGCGCTGGTGCGCCTGGACGCGGACCGCGCGCGCCTGCAGGCGGCGCAGAGCGAAGCACAGGTGCGCAAGCTCGAGGCGAACTACCAGCGCGCGAAGCAACTGGCCGCGCAGCAGATGGTGAGCGCCAACGACCTCGACCAGCTCAAGTACGACCTTGCCAATGCGCGCGCGGTCAACAACATGGCCAACCTCGAGCTGTCCTATACCAGCGTGGTCGCGCCGATCTCCGGCGTGGTCGCCTCGCGTTCGATCAAGCCCGGCAACTTCGTGCAGATCAACACGCCGATCTTCCGCATCGTCGACGACTCGCGCCTGGAGCTGACCTTGAACGTCCCCGAGCGCGAGATCGCGACCCTGAAGGCGGGGCAGCCGGTGAAGCTGCAGGTCGACGCGCTGCCGGGACAGTCGTTCGACGGCATCGTGGACCGGGTTGCGCCGGTGGTGGACTCGGGCAGCGGCACGTTCCGCGTGATCTGCGCATTCGCAGGCGGCGGTGCGCTGCAGCCGGGCATGTTCGGCCGCATCAGGATCGACTACGACCAGCGCGCCAATGCGCTGGTGATCCCGCGCGTCGCGCTGCTCGACGACCAGGGCGCGCCGGCGGTCTACGTGGTGCGCAAGGGCAAGGCCGTGCGCGTGCCGATCAAGACCGGCTACACCGACGGCGAGTGGACCGAAGTGCGCAGCGGCCTGAAGCCCGGCGAGGCGGTGGTGACCGCGGGCAAGGTGGCATTGCGCGAAGGCAGCGCGGTACAGGTGATCGGTGAGCCGACGGACAAGCCGGTTGCCAAGGCCAAATCCACAGCCGGCACGGAAGACAAGCAGTGAGTGGCGGCATGCGCGAACCGGGTTCGTCCGACTCGCCGCGGCCGGACGACGGCATCGGCCATGGCCTGGTCGGTTTGTCCACGCGTCGTCGCGTCACCGTGGCGATGTTCTGGATCACGATGCTGCTGTTCGGCTCGATTGCGCTGTCGTCGCTGAAGGTCAACCTGCTGCCGGACCTGAGCTATCCCACGCTGACCGTGCGCACCGAGTACACAGGCGCGGCGCCGTCGGAGATCGAAACCCTGATCACCGAGCCGGTCGAGGAAGCCGTTGGCGTGGTCAAGAACCTGCGCACGATGAAGTCGGTCTCGCGCACCGGCCAGAGCGACGTGGTGCTCGAGTTCGCCTGGGGCACCGACATGGACCAGGCCGGGCTGGAAGTGCGCGACAAGATGGAAGTGCTGCAGCTGCCGCTGGAAGCCGAGGCGCCGGTGCTGCTGCGCTTCAATCCGTCGACCGAGCCGATCCTGCGGCTGGCGCTGTCGACGAAGGCCAAGGCGGCAACCGACCAGGATGCGATCCGTGAACTGATCCAGCTGCGCCGCTACGCCGACGACGACCTGAAGAAGAAGCTCGAGCCGGTCGAAGGCGTCGCCGCGGTCAAGGTGGGTGGCGGCCTGGAGGATGAGATCCAGGTCGACATCGACCAGCAGAAGCTTGCGCAGCTGCAGCTTCCGATCGAGACCGTGATCCAGCGGTTGCAGCAGGAGAACATCAACATCTCCGGCGGCCGCCTCGAACAGGGCTCGCAGCGCTTCCTCGTGCGCACGGTCAACCAGTTCGCGAGCGTCGACGAGATTGCGAACATGCTGGTGACCACGCAGGGCGCCGGCGGCACCGACGCGCAGAATGCGGCGCAGCAGATGGCGCGCGTGGCGGCGGCGACCGGCGACGCCAGCGCAATGGCAGCCGCGGCGTCGGTGCAGAGCGCGTCGTCGGCGGGCTCGGGCGTGGTGGCCGGCGGCGTTCCGGTGCGGCTCAAGGACGTGGCCACGGTGCGCCAGGGCTACAAGGAGCGCGAGGCGATCATCCGCCTGGCCGGCAACGAAGCCGTGGAGCTTGCGATCTACAAGGAAGGCGACGCCAACACCGTTGCCACCGCCGACGCCATCGCCAAGCGGCTGGAACAGATCAAGGCGCAGATGCCGCCGGACGTGGAACTGACCACGATCGACGACCAGTCCACCTTCATCCGCCACGCCATCGCCGACGTGAAGCTCGACGCGGTCATCGGCGGCATCCTCGCGATCCTGGTGATCTTCCTGTTCCTGCGCGACGGCTGGAGTACCTTCGTGGTGGCGCTCTCGCTGCCGGTGTCGATCGTCACCACGTTCTTCTTCATGGACCAGCTGGGCCTGAGCCTCAACGTGATGTCGCTCGGCGGCCTGGCCCTGGCCACGGGCCTGGTGGTGGACGATTCGATCGTGGTGCTCGAATCGATCGCCAAGGCGCGCGAGCGCGGCCTGGGCGTGCTGCAGGCGGCCGTCGCCGGGACCCGCGAGGTCAGCATGGCGGTGGTCGCGTCCACGTTGACCACGATCGCGGTGTTCCTGCCGCTGGTGTTCGTCGAAGGCATCGCCGGGCAGCTGTTCCGCGACCAGGCATTGACGGTGGCGATCGCGATCGCGATCTCGCTGGCGGTCGCGATGACCCTGATCCCGATGCTCAGCGCGCTCAAGGGCCACGCGCCGATGGCGTTCCCGGAGGAACCGCCGCACCCGCAGTGGCAGCCGGGCCGGAAATGGCAGAAGCCGGTCGCCGCGACCGGGCGCGGCATCGGGGCCGGCATCCGCGGCTTCTTCTTCGGCATCGCATGGCTGTTCATCCGCCTGTGGCGCGGCATCGTCGCGGTCGTCGGCCCATTCATGCGCAAGGCCAGCGACCTGGCGATGGCACCCTACGGTCGCGCCGAGCGCGGCTACCTGAGGCTGCTCCCCGGCGCGTTGCGGCGGCCGGGGCTGGTGCTCGGCTTCGCGGCGCTGGCGTTCGGGCTGACGCTGGCGGCCATCCCGATGCTCGGCGCCGACCTGATCCCGCAGTTCGCGCAGGACCGCTTCGAGATGACGGTGAAGCTGCCGCCCGGTACGCCGCTGCGCGAGACCGACCAGCTGATCCGCGAGCTGCAGGCCGAGCACGACAAGGACGAAGGCATCCGCACGCTGTACGGCGTCAGCGGCAGTGGCACGCGGCTGGACGCGAACCCCACCGAGAGCGGCGAGAACATCGGCAAGCTCACCGTGGTGATGGCCGATGGCGGCAGCAAGGAAGTCGAGGCGGCGGAAACCGAGAAGCTGCGCGCGACGATGAAGCGCCATGCCAGCGCGCAGGTCGACTTCAGCCGACCGGAACTTTTCAGCTTCTCCACGCCGCTGGAGATCGAACTGCGCGGGCAGGACCTGGCGTCGATCGAGGATGCAGGCCGCAGGCTCGCCGCGCTGCTGCGCGACAACCCGCACTACGCCGACGTGAAGTCGACGGTGGAGCAGGGCTTCCCGGAGATACAGATCCGCTTCGACCAGGAGCGCGCGGGCGCGATGGGCCTGACCACGCGCCAGATCGCCGACATCGTGGTGAAGAAGGTGCGCGGCGACGTGGCCACGCGCTACAGCTTCCGCGACCGCAAGATCGACGTGCTGGTACGCGCGCAGGTGTCCGACCGCGCGTCCGTCGCCGACATCCGCCGCCTGATCGTCAACCCCGGCAGCGCGCGCCCGGTGACCCTGGACGCGGTTGCCGACGTGGTCGAGACCACCGGTCCCAGCGAGATCCACCGCGCCGACCAGGTGCGCGTGGCGATCGTCTCGGCGAACCTGCGCGACATCGACCTGGGCGGCGCGGTGCGCGAGGTCGAGCAGCTGGTGCGCGACCATCCGGTCGGTGCCGGCGTCGGCATGCACATCGGTGGCCAGGGCGAGGAACTGTCGAATTCGATCCGCTCGCTGCTGATGGCATTCGGGCTGGCGATCTTCCTGGTCTACCTGGTGATGGCGTCGCAGTTCGAGTCGCTGCTGCATCCGTTCGTCATCCTGTTCACCATCCCGCTGGCGATGGTCGGCGCGGTGCTGGCACTGTTGCTGACGCGCTCGCCGGTGTCGGTGGTGGTGTTCATCGGCCTGATCCTGCTGGTGGGCCTGGTGGTGAAGAACGCGATCATCCTGATCGACAAGGTCAACCAGCTGCGCGAGGCCGGCGTGGCCAAGCGCGAAGCGCTGGTGGAAGGCGCCCGTTCGCGCCTGCGGCCGATCATCATGACCACCATGTGCACGCTGTTCGGCTTCCTGCCGCTGGCGCTGGCGGTGGGCGAGGGCGCCGAGGTGCGCTCGCCGATGGCGATCACGGTGATCGGCGGCCTGCTGGTGTCGACGCTGCTGACGCTGGTGGTGATCCCGGTGGTGTACGACCTGCTTGATCGCCGCGCGGACGACTACTACCTGGCCCGCGCGAAGCTGTCCGGCGCCGAGGATCGCGACGCGCATGACGCCATCGCGGCCGACGGGGATCCAGCATGAGGCGTGCACGTCCCTGCAACCCGTCCGGCCCGGCGCAGCGCGCCGGTCGTTCGGTCGGTCCGCGCGGCAGTGCCGCGCAAGCAGACCGATCTCACCCTGGTGAAGGGGAGGGCTTCAAGCCATGAGCGTCGCGGAGTTCAGCATCCGTCGTCCGGTCACGACGATCATGTTCTTCGTGTCGCTGTTCGTGATCGGCATCATCGCGGCGGTGCGGCTGCCGCTCGAAGCGTTTCCCGAGGTCTCGCCGCCCTTCATCTTCGTGTCGCTGCCGTACACGGGTTCCACGCCCGAGGAGATCGAGCGCACGGTGCTGCGGCCGGCGGAGGAAGCGCTGTCGACGATGACCGGCATCAAGCGCATGGATTCCCAGGCACGTGCCGACGGCGCCCAGCTGTTCATCCAGTTCAGCGACTGGAGCAAGGACGTCGCCATCGCCGCCTCCGAGGCGCGTGAACGCATCGATGCGATCCGTGACGAGCTGCCGGACGACCTGCAGCGCTACTTCGTCATGAAGTTCTCCACCACCGACCAGCCGGTGCTGCGGGTGCGACTGGCCGCCGGCAACGGCATCGACCTGTCGAACGACTACGACCTGATCGACCGCGAGTTCAAGCGGCGGCTGGAGCGCATTGCCGGCGTGGCCAGGGTGGATGTGTCCGGCGCGATGCCCAACGAGGTGGAGATCGCGATCGCGCCCGACCGCCTCACTGCCCACGACATCGGCCTCAACGAGCTGGCGCAGCGGCTGCAGCAGCTGAACTTCTCCGTTTCCGCCGGCGAGATCGAGGATGGCGGCCGGCGCCTGCGCGTGCAGCCGGTCGGCGAGATCGTCGACCTGCAGCAGCTGCGCGACCTGGTGATCAACGACAGCGGTCTGCGCCTGGGCGATATCGCCAGCGTGCGGCTCAAGTCCGCGCGGCTGGACATGGGGCGGCGGCTGGAAGGACAGCCGGCGGTGGGCCTGGATATCTTCAAGGAACGCAGCGCCAACCTGGTGGAGGTCTCGCGCAGCGTGCTGGCCGAAATCGAGGTGATCCAGAACGAGTCCGCGCTGCGCGACGTGCGCGTGACCGTGATCCAGAACCTGGGCAAGGACGTGACCAGCTCGCTGCTGGAGCTGGCCGAAGCGGGCGCCATCGGCCTGGTGCTGTCGGTGATCGTGCTGTTCTTCTTCCTGCGCCACTGGCCGTCGACGCTGATGGTGACGCTGGCGATCCCGATCTGCTTCGTGATGACGCTGGGCTTCATGTACTTTGCCGGCGTCACCCTCAACATCCTGACGATGATGGGCCTGCTGCTGGCGGTGGGCATGCTGGTGGACAACGCCGTGGTGGTGGTGGAAAGCATCTACCAGGAGCGCGAGAAGATCCCCGGCAAGCCGAAGCTGGCCTCGATCATCGGCACCCGCCACGTGGCCATCGCGCTCACCGCGGGCACGCTGTGCCACTGCATCGTGTTCGTGCCCAACCTGTTCGGCGAACGCAACTTCCTGAGCATCTACCTGTCGCAGATCGCGATCACCATTTCGGTTTCCCTGCTGGCGTCCTGGCTGGTCGCGGTCAGCCTGATCCCGATGCTGTCCGCGCGGCTGAAGACGCCGCCGGCGGTGCAGAAGACCGGAGGCCTGATCCCGCGCATGCAGAAGCGCTACGCCACGTTCCTGCGCTGGACGCTGGAGAACCGCGGCAAGAGCCTGCTGGGCATCGCACTGATCGTGGCGGTCAGCATCGTGCCGGTCATCCACACTAAGACCAATATGTTCGGCGGCGACGGTGGCGACGAGATCAACATCTATTACCAGTGGAAGGGCTCGTACACGGTCGCGCAGATGTCGGACGAGGTCCGGCGCGTGGAGGACTTCCTCGACGCCAACCGCAAGAAGTTCCACGTCAAGCAGGTCTACTCGTGGTTCAGCGAGCAGGGCGACGCCGGCACGCAGGTGACGTTCGACTCGGCCGACCCGGACCGGATCAAGTCGCTGACCGACGAGATCAGCAAGGCCCTGCCGAAGTCCGCGCGCGCCGAGATCGGCGTGCGCAACGGCGGCGGTGGCGGACCGGGCGGCGGCGGGCCGGGGCAGGATGTGCAGGTGCAGCTGGTCGGCGATTCTTCGCAGACGCTGGCCGAGCTGGGCCGCAACATCGTGCCGATCCTGTCGCGCCGGAAGGAGCTGCGCGACGTGCACGTCGACGCGGGCGACCAGAACAGCGAACTCAACGTCCGCGTCGACCGCGAGCGGGCGGCGGCGTTCGGCTTCAGCGCGCAGGAGGTCTCGCAGTTCGTCGGCCTGGCGCTGCGCGGCGCGCCGCTGCGGGAATTCCGCCGTGGCGAGACCGAGGTGCCGGTCTGGGTGCGTTTCGCGGGTGCCGAGCACTACGGCATGGAAGATATCGCCACCTTCATGGTGCGCGCGCCCGACGGCCGCACCGTGCCGCTGCTGGCGATGGTGGACGTGTCCATCGAGCCTGCCGCCACCCAGGTCCAGCGCACCAACCGCCAGACCACGCTGACCATCAAGGCCAGCCTGGCGCAGAAGGTCACGATGCCCGAAGCACGCACCGCGATGGAGGAAACGCTGAAGGCATTCGCGTTCCCGGCCGGCTACTCGTACTCGTTCGACGGCGGCGCCTTCCAGGACGAGGACGAGGCGATGGCGCAGATGATGTTCAACCTGGTGATCGCGCTGGTGATGATCTACATCGTGATGGCGGCGGTGTTCGAGTCGTTGCTGTTCCCGGCGGCGATCATGAGCGGCGTGCTGTTCTCGGTGTTCGGCGTCTTCTGGCTGTTCTGGATCACCGGCACCGAGTTCAACATCATGGCCTTCATCGGCATCCTGGTGCTGATGGGCGTCGTGGTGAACAACGGCATCGTGATGATCGAGCACATCAACAACCTGCGTCGCCGCGGCCTGAGCAGGACCGATGCGCTGGTCGAAGGCAGCCGCGAGCGGCTGCGGCCGATCCTGATGACGATGGGCACGGCGATCCTGGCAATGGTGCCGATCGCGATGAGCACCGGTTCGAGCGACGACATGCCGGCCTACTATCCGATGGCGCGCGCGATCGCCGGTGGCCTGGCGTTCTCGACCCTGGTCAGCCTGCTGTTCCTGCCGACGATCTACGCGATCCTCGACGACCTGCGGCACGGCACCGCGCGCGTGATCCGGCGCGCGCGCGGACCAGGCGAGGGCGAGCCGCAGGCAGCGGCAGTCGTCGGGACGCTGTAGTTCCGGAGGTTTTCCCGCCGCCTTCCTGCCTGCAGCGCGGGAAGGCGCCCACCCATGTCCATGCCGGAGCAGGATGCGTGCACGCAGCGCTCGTCGAAATCTCGATCCATGTCAGCGTGATTGCCGCGCTGGCCGCGCTCCTCGCCTGGTGTTCACGCAGCCGGTTACGGCCGGGATGGCTGCTCGCGGCGTTGCTGCTGATGCTGCTGCGCGATGCCCTCGTGCTGCGCGGCTACGGGTTGATCCCCAACTTCGTTACCGGCAGCGACTGGGCCTGGACCGGGAAGCTGCTGGCCACCGCCGGCTTGCTGGCGGTGGCCGCGTTGCCCGGTTTCGGATTGGCACGCTGCGGCATCACGTGGCGGCAGGAGCAGGGGGCGCGCGCTGCCTGGCTGGTGTTTGCGGTGGTCGCGGTGATCGTGTGCGTGATTGCATTCGCGTACCGCGACGGGCCGGACACCCTGGATACGATCGCGTTCCAGTGGACGATGCCCGGCATCGAGGAAGAACTCTTCTATCGCGGCGTGCTGCTGCTCGCCTTGAACGAAGCGCTGGACTCCGGCGTCCCGCGCCGCTTCGCGGGCATCGGCTGGGGCGGCGTCCTGGCAAGCGTGGCCTTCGGCCTTGGCCACGCGTTGTTCTACCGCAAAGCGGGCCTGACATTCGACACGCTGGCATTCGCGCTCACCGGCGGACCAGCGCTGCTGCTAGCGTGGTTCCGCGCCCGTACAGGCAGCCTGGCATTGCCGGTCCTGGCACACAACGTTGCCAACGGCATGCCGGCGCTGCTTTAACCAGACGCCGCGGACTGCGGGAGCGAAGCTTTCACGGGTCACCAGGGGCCGCGCAAACATCCCCGGCGTGCCCGTCCTGCGAGACGAGCGCAGCGGGCGCCGTTCGCCTGCAGCAGATGTTGCGGATGTCAGGCGATTAGCTTGCCGACGATCCGTGCGCCCGCCAGCCACACGCCGATGCCGGTGCCCAGGTTGGTGAGGATGAAGTTGAGCACCACGCGCGCGACCCGGTTGCGGTACCAGCCGCGCAGGGTCTGGGCGTCGTCGCGCAGGGCGAGGAAATCGCCGTAGGCGGGCTTGCGCACGCGCAGTTCGACCAGTGCGCTGAACATGCCCGAGGGAACGCCGGGCCGGAACGGCTTGAGCGGCGCGGCGATCGCGCCGGCAAGGATGCTCAGCGGATGGCCGCCGGCCAGCAGGCAGCCCAGTGCCGCCAGCCCCGCGGTGAACAGGATCCATTGCTGCAGCAGGTCCGCGCCAAGCGCGAAGCCGCCGCGCCAGAAGCCCCAGGCGATGCCGCCGAGCACCAGCGTGGTAATGGCCATGGTGAACCACGGCAGCCTCTTCTTCTTGCGGACGAAGTCGAGTTCTTCGCAGACCGCGCGCGGGTCGCGCGTTTCCTCGCGCAGGTAGCGAGCCAGCCCCTGCAGGTGTCCGGCGCCGACCACGGCCAGCACGTTGCGCGCCTCGCCGCTGGTCTCGCGCAGGCGCGACGCCATGTACTGGTCGCGCTCGTCGATCAGGGTGTCGTACAGGGCAGGGCTCTGCTTGGCGAATTCGCCGAAGCTGGCTTCGAGCATGTCGCCCTGCTTGAGATTCTCGATTTCGTCCTCGCCGACCTCGTCGTCGACCAGCAGGCCGGTGAGCAGGCCGCTGACCAGGCGGATGCGGCCGAAGAAGCCGAGCCGCGCCGAGATGCGTCTGAAAGTGACCCCGACCTCGCGGTCGATCAGGTGCACCGGCAGGTCGCGCGCACGCGCTTCGTCGGCGGCGGCCTTGAGTTCGGCACCCGGCTCGATTCCGAGCTGCTCGGCGAGGCGCCGCTGGTAGGCGGCCAGGCCGAGGTTGGCCGCGAACAGCGCCGCCTTGCCCTCGCGGATCACCTTCACCAGGTCGAGCTTGGCCAGCGCGTCCGGGTCGCTCAGCGCCTGCATGCGCTGGGTGTCGAGTTCGACCGAGACGGCGTCGAACGCGCCCGTGTCGACCGCTGCGCGCACTGCATCGAGGCTGTCGCGGGACACATGCGCGGTGCCGAGCAGGGTGTAGCGCACGCCGTCGCGTTCGACGATGGCGTGCGGCTGGCCGGCGAGGGCGTCGAGGGGGGCGGGCGAAACGGTTTCGGTCGTCATCAGGCGGTGGTGCGGTGCGGGCGGGGCGCCACGGCATCGCCACGACGGGGCCGGCAGCATAGACGCTCGCCCGCACTGCCCGCAAAGCGCGGGCTGAAAGGCGAGGCGTCGTTCAGGCGATGCCGTAGGGGAGCTCGGGCGTCGACACCACGCGTTGCCCGACCGTTTCTCCGCGCAGGAAGCGCAGCGCCGCGGTGATCACGTCCTCGTGCTGCGCGATGCGGTTGTGGCCGAGGCCGCGGGTGCTGAGCAGGCGCGAATCGGGCCAGTAGCGCGCATAGCGCTCGCCTTCGGCCCAGGGCACCTCGCGGTCGTCCAGGTCATGCACGATCAGCGCCGGGCGGGCGATCCGCGGGGCGTTGTTCTGGGCCTGGTATTCGGCGAACGAGGTGCCGACCATGGACTCGAACATCGCGACCATGCGCCGGCGCAATCGCGCCGGCAGCCCGACCACGCGCGCGAAACGCAGCGCCGCATCGACCGGGTCGGCGGCGGGCGCAATCAGCACCGCGCGTTCGACCGCAAGCCCGCGCGCCATCGCGATCGCGGCCGCGGCGCCGCCCAGCGAATGCCCGACCAGAGCTGCGGCCGGACCGAAGCGCTGGCCGACCGCGGCCAGCGTCTGCGCGAATTCCGGCAGCGTGGCGCGCCGTCCGCTGCTGCGGCCGTGCGCCGGCTGGTCGAACGCCACCACCGCATATCCGCCGGCGCGCAGCTGCTCGACCCACGGCAGGAAGCGCGTGCCGTGGCTGGACCAGCCGTGCGCGAACAGCACATAGGGCTGCACCTGTGGATCGCCCCAGACGTAGGTGTGGATGTGCTGGCCGGCGAGGTCGAGGTCGGCCTCCGCGGCGCGGCCGGTCGGCGCGGCGAGGGCGCGTTCGCGCGAGCTCGGGAACGGCGTGCAGAACAGGTCCCCGGCGCGGCGCAGCGTGGCCTGCGGGCGCAGCACGCCGCCCAAGCGGAAGCTGGCGCGCAGCCACAGGCGGAGCATGTGAGAACGAACGATCGTGCTAATTTTGGCGGAAGACGCAGGCATGGCACACCTCGGGGTGGTCGTCGGGACTCAGGGGGAGTGGGCGGTGATCCAGCGGTCCAGGGCGGCGTCACCGTGGCGCCGCGCGCGTTCGTAGCCGAACAGGCCCGCTTCGTGGAGCATCGCCAGCGGGATCGCGTACAGCTCGAACGCGTACTGATCGGTGTCGCCGTCGCGCAGGTGGCCGCATTCGATCGCCAGCCGGGCGGCGCGCTCCAGCGCATCGCGCCAGCGCTGTTCGTTGTGCAGGACCTGGTCGCGCAGGACGCCGGGGCGGTCGTCGTACTCGGTCACCGAGCCAACCAGCACGCAGCCGCCGGTCGCGTGCCGCCCCCATTCGAACCAGTTGCGCATCAGCGCCCGCAGGCGCGGAAGGCCGCGCGGCTGCGACAGGGCGGCCACCAGCACCGACTCCCCGAACCGGCGCGCCGCCGAATCGAGCACGGCCAACTGCAGGTCTTCGCGCGAACCGAAATGGGCGAAGACGCCGCTCTTTGACATCCCCACCGCCTGCGCGAGCGGGCCGATCGAGAGGCCTTCCAGACCGGTCTGGCGGGCCATTTCGTAGGCCCGGTCGAGGATGGCCTCGCGGGTCGCGGCGCCCTTGGAGGTGGCAGTCAGGCTGGACATGCGGCGAACGATAGCACGATCGTTCGTTTTATTGCTGCCGTTCGTCGGGAGGAGCCGGAGTGGCTTGCCATGGATTCATGCGGATGAGCACGGCAGTGGGGAGTGGAAATACAGCGGATGTCCGGGCAGGCGGCGTCCGTTCTCATCCTGTTTCAGTCAAGGAAACCTATCTATTTCAATTTGGTAGCGGATATTTCTGAGCCGTTTTCTTATCCGAGATCATCGGCCTGGATCCGTCCCCGACCCCGGACTCCGGCCGCCTCGTGCCCGCTAGTCTCGATACCGCTTCAGCAGGTCGTCGTAGGCATCGATGCGACGGTCGCGCAGGAAGGGCCAGATGCGGCGCACGTGTTCGCTGCGGCCCAGGTCGACGTCGCAGACGAGCAGCGTCGGGTCGCCGCCGGCCTCGGCGATGAACTCGCCCTGCGGACCGAGCACGTGGCTGTTGCCCCAGAAATCGATGCCGGTAGCGCCGATCGGGGAAGGCTCGTGTCCGACGCGGTTGCAGCTCAGTACCGGCAACCCGTTGGCGACCGCGTGCCCGCGGTGGCTGAGGATCCAGGCATCACGCTGGCGGTCCTTCTCGGCCTGGTCGTCGCTCGGATCCCAGCCGATCGCGGTGGGATACAGCAGCAGTTCCGCGCCGGCCAGCGCCATCAGGCGCGCAGCCTCGGGATACCACTGGTCCCAGCACACCAGAACGCCGAGGCGGCCGACGCTGGTGTCGATTGGCTCGAAGCCGAGGTCGCCGGGGGTGAAGTAGAACTTCTCGTAGAAGCCCGGGTCGTCGGGGATGTGCATCTTGCGGTACTTGCCGGCGGTCGAGCCGTCGGCGTCGAACACCACCGCGGTGTTGTGGTACAGGCCGGTGGCGCGCTTCTCGAACAGCGAGCTGACCAGCACCACGCCGTGCCGCTTCGCCAGTGCGGCGAGGCGCTCGGTGCTCGGGCCCGGGATGGTTTCGGCCAGGTCGAACTCGTCCACCGACTCGTGCTGGCAGAAGTAGGGGCCGTTGTGCAGTTCCTGCAGCAGCACCAGCTTTGCGCCCTGGCGCGAGGCCTCGGCGACGCGCTGCTCGATCACGGCGAGATTGTCTTCGGCGCTGCCGTGGTTGCGTTCCTGCACCAGGGCGACGGGGAGGGTGGTCTTCTTCATGTCGACACGATTCCGGAAGGAACGATCATTGTAGGTCGAGGCTACGGCCCCGACGTCTTGGCAACGGCCGACCGACGATCGGGTATCCGGACACGCGGGGCTTCGCGGGCGTAGCCCCGACCTACGCGAGGCCCTGCGGGAGTTGCATGGTGAGGCAGTGCAGGCTGCCGTTCTGCCAGATCAGCGGGCGGCATGGGACCTGGACGATCTCGCGGTCCGGGAATGCCTGTGCGAGCACGCCCGCGGCGGCCGCGTCGGCCGCGTCGCCATAGGCGGGAATCAGCACCGCGCCGTTGATGACCAGGAAGTTGGCGTAGCTGGCGGCGAGGCGACGGCCTTCGTCGATGACCGGCTGCGGCCACGGCAACGGGAACAGCCGGTAGGGCTGGCCGGCCTGGGTCCGCAGCGCCGCGATCTCATCGGCCATGGCCTGGAGTTCGGCGTGATGCGAATCGGCCGGGTCATCGCAGGCCTGGAAGACGATCGCGTCGCCGGGCGCGAAGCGGGCGAGGGTGTCGATGTGGGCGTCGGTGTCGTCGCCCTCGAGGTAGCCGTGGTCGAGCCACAGCACCCGGTCCTGCGCCAACCAGCCGGCCAGCTTCGCCGACAGGTCCTCGCGGCTGGTGTCCCGATGGCGTTCGTGAAGGCACTGCCAGGTGGTCAGCAGGGTGCCGGCGCCATCGGTTTCGATTGCACCGCCTTCCAGCGCAAAATCAATGGTTTGCCGAGAACTGTTGAGAAACGTATTTGCATTGTCGAGATGCTCGACAAGGCGGTCGTCGCGGCTGGCCTCGAACTTCCCGCCCCAGCCGCTGAAGCGGAAGTCGAGCAGGCGGAAGCCATCGCCGTCGCGCAGGGTGATCGGGCCGGAGTCGCGCAGCCAGGTGTCGTCGTACTCGACCGGGAGGAACCGCACGCGGTCCATGTCGACCCGCGCCGACGCCAGTCGCGCGCGGGCGTAGGCCTCGACGTCGTCGTCGGCCACGCACACCAGCGCGCGCTGGAAGCGGGTGATCGCCGCGACCAGGGCGATGTAGGTCTCCTCGACCTCGCCGAGGCGCTGCGCCCAGTCAGTGCCGGCATGCGGCCAGGCGACGAGGATGGCGGACTGGGGCTCCCACTCGGCGGGGAAGCGCAGCCTGGAATCGGTCATGGAAACCTTCGGCAAAACCCCGCGCGGACGCGGCGCGGGTGGTGTGTGGATGCGTGGAGCGGGATCCGCGTCAGCGGATGGGCGGCTTGGGGCCGACTTCGTTCGCCGCAGCCTTCTGCGCGACCGCGTCGATGACGCGGCTCTTCTCGAAATAGACCACGAACCCCGGGTAGACCCAGCGGTTGATCGTAGGCCACTGGCGCTTCTGGCCGCCGCGCGCGTCGAGCTTCTCGCTGGGCGCGCCGAAGCGGGCTTCGACCTGGGCCATGCTCATGCCGCGGGTCGGCATGGCCATCCGGTTTTCCTGCTGCACGCGATCGACCAGCAGGACATCTGCGGAGGCGGCACCGGCCACGCCCAGCAGGACGGCGGCGGACAACGAAATCAGGACTCGCGACATGACGGACTCCCAAGGGCTTGAATGCGGGCTTGAAGATGAATGCCGCAGCGTTGTAGCAGATTACGGCCGGGGCGGGTGGTGCCTGCCGATGTTACTGGGCACGGCGTCACGCCCGCGTTCGCGCATCCGGGGCGGCATGGGCGCATGGCCGGGTGGCCGCAGGAATCCATGGCAACAACGGCGAAAGGCCGCATCGCTGCGGCCCTTCGTCTGCAACACACCGCTCCCGGCAGGGCCGGGGAGGAGATCCCTCAGCGCTGGCGCGCCTTGAAGCGCGGGTTGCTCTTGCAGATCACGAAGACCTTGCCGCGGCGACGGACGACCTTGCAGTCGCGGTGGCGGGCCTTCGCCGATTTCAGGGAGGACAGGACCTTCATGACGTACCTCAAAAGACGGTTGGGACGAGCGAGCCCGCCATTCTAGCGGACATTTCCCCGGCCACTCAAGCGCTTGCGGTGATTTTTTTCGCGGGCCCGGCAGGGTGGGTCGTCGCCCGGCCCCGTAGAATGCCGCAAACCGAATATCCGGGGAGAGATGAATGACGGCAAGCGAGGTTCCGGTCCTGACCATCGATGGGCCGTCCGGCTCGGGCAAGGGCACCATCAGCCGCATGGTGGCGCGACGCCTGGGCTGGCACTATCTGGATTCGGGCGCCCTGTACCGGGCGGTCGGGGTGGCGGCGGCGTGGGGCGACCTCGACCTGGGCGATGCAGGGGCGCTCGTGCACTGCACCTTCGACACGGCGGTCGACTTCCGCGAGGACGCCGGCGGCGAGCTGCGGGTGCTGGTCAACGGCAACGACGCCACCGACGAGCTGCGCACCGAAACCGCGGGCGCGGTGGCTTCGGCCATCGCCGCCATCCCCGAGGTCCGGACCGCGCTCATGGACCGCCAGCGGGCCTTCCGCCAGCCGCCGGGCCTGGTGACCGACGGACGCGACATGGGCACGGTGATCTTCCCTGACGCCCCGTTCAAGGTTTTCCTGACCGCGAGTGCCGGAGAGCGGGCCGAAAGGCGCTATAAACAGTTGAAGGACAAGGGGGTTTCCGTTACATTGGACGGTCTGCTACGCGAGATTCTCGCGCGCGACGCCCGCGACGCCAACCGCGCGGTGGCGCCGCTGCGGCCGGCCGCGGACGCCGTCCGCATCGACACCACCGGCATGGGGATCGACGAGGTGGTCACACGCGTGCTGGAAGTCGTAGGCGCGTAGCGCCTGCTCCGGTTTCCTTCCCCTCTGCGGGAGAAGGATAAGGACGGGATGAGTAAACCGGGGTCGCGGTTGCATCGCGACTTCACGAAGTTCCTTCCCTGTTCAAGGGGAAGGCAAGGATGGGGAGGGATTTCCGGGACGGTGCCGCGAGGCTCGCACTCGAACTCGCCCCTCCAGTGCCAGCCGTCCCCGTAGGGGAGGGAGCAAGAAGCCCGCTCTTTCGTGAGCGGGTGCAACAGGCCCCGTCGGTTCGCCGCCGGGTTTTCCAACCACAACACTCACGGCCAGGCGCAATCCCGCGCAAGCCGACAACGGGTGGACCGGCATGCGCCACGCGCCTGCGGTCTGTGTCATCAACCGAGTAATTTTCCAATGACCGAATCATTCGCAGAACTGTTCGAACAGAGCCAGACCAACCTGGCGAAACTGAAGCCGGGCTCCATCGTCACCGGCACCGTGGTCCAGGTGCGCACCGACGTGGTCGTGATCAACGCCGGCCTCAAGTCCGAAGGCATCGTGCCGATCGAACAGTTCCGTAACGACGACGGCGAGATCGACGTCGCCGAAGGCGACATCGTCAAGGTTGCCCTCGACTCCCTCGAGAACGGCTTCGGCGAGACCGTGCTGTCGCGCGAGAAGGCCAAGCGCGCCATGGTGTGGGACGAGCTCGAGGAAGCCCTCGAGAAGAACGAGACCATCACCGGCCGCATCAGCGGCAAGGTCAAGGGCGGTTTCACCGTCGACATCAAGGACGTCCGCGCGTTCCTGCCCGGTTCGCTGGTCGATGTGCGCCCCGTGCGCGACCCGGTGTACCTGGAAGGCAAGGAACTCGAGTTCAAGCTCATCAAGCTCGACCGCAAGCGCAACAACGTGGTCGTCTCCCGCCGCGCGGTGGTCGAGAGCGAGCATTCCGAAGAGCGCGAGCAGCTGCTCGAGAAGCTGGTCGAGGGCGCCGTGCTCAAGGGCGTCGTCAAGAACCTCACCGACTACGGCGCGTTCGTCGACCTCGGCGGCATCGACGGCCTGCTGCACATCACCGACATGGCGTGGAAGCGCGTGCGCCATCCGTCCGAGGTCGTGGAAGTCGGCCAGGAGCTGGACGTCCGCGTGCTGAAGTACGACAAGGAGCGCAACCGCGTCAGCCTCGGCCTCAAGCAGCTGGGCGAGGATCCGTGGGACAACATCTCGCGCCGCTACCCGTCCAACACCCGCGTGTTCGGCAAGGTCAGCAACGTCACCGATTACGGCGCGTTCGTCGAGATCGAGCCGGGCGTCGAAGGCCTGGTCCACGTGTCCGAGATGGACTGGACCAACAAGAACGTCAATCCGTCCAAGGTGGTGCAGGTCGGTGACGAGATGGAAGTGATGGTGCTGGACGTGGACGAAGAGCGTCGCCGCATCTCGCTGGGCATCAAGCAGGTCACTTCCAACCCGTGGGAGACCTTTGCGGCCATCCACAAGAAGGGCGACAAGGTCGAGGGCCAGATCAAGTCGATCACCGACTTCGGCATCTTCATCGGCCTGGACGGCGGCATCGACGGCCTGATCCACCTGTCCGACATGAGCTGGAACTCCACCGGCGAGGAAGAGGCGCGCAACCTGAAGAAGGGCGACACTCTGGAAGCCGTCGTGCTGGCGGTCGATCCGGAGCGCGAGCGCATCAGCCTGGGCGTCAAGCAGCTCGAGCAGGATCCGTTCGGCCAGTTCATGGCCGCGCATCCGCGTGGCTCGAAGGTCAGCGGCACGGTCAAGGAAGTCGACGCCAAGGGTGCGACGATCGAACTGGCCGACGGCGTGGAAGGCTATGTCGCCGCGCGTGACATCTCGGAAGAGCGCGTCGACGACGCCAGCCATCACCTGAAGGTCGGCGACACGATCGAAGCCAAGTTCACCGGCATGGATCGCAAGGGTCGTTCGCTGCAGCTGTCGATCAAGGCCAAGGACGAAGCCGAGACCGCCGAGACCCTGGCCGAGTACAGCAAGTCGTCCTCGTCCTCGGATGCCTCGAGCGGTACCACCAAGCTCGGTGCGCTGCTGCGCGAGCAGCTCGAGAACAAGTCCGAGTAAGCGGTACGCGGTGGTCCGGCATTGGCCGGACCACCGCATCGGCCGGCCACCACGATGACAGCGTCCATGACCAAATCGGAATTGATCGAGATCCTCACCCAGCGCCAAGGTCACCTGAAAGCCGAGGACGTCGACATGGCCGTGAAGTCGCTGCTGGAAATGATGGGCGGGTCGCTGGCCCACGGCGAACGCATCGAGATCCGTGGTTTCGGCAGTTTTTCCCTGCATTACCGGCCGCCGCGTACCGGCCGCAACCCCAAGACCGGTGACGCCGTTGCGCTGCCGGGCAAGCACGTGCCGCACTTCAAGCCGGGCAAGGAACTGCGCGAACGCGTCAGCGACGTCATGCCGTTGCCGCCCGACGAGGGCTGAATCCCGTCCTGGCCGCGGCCCGGCCACGCACGGCCCGCAACAGGCAGGGGGCGTTGCAGGCCGGCTCGTCGTAAGCTTGGCGTCATGGCTCCACAGGCGCACGCACCATGCGATTGATCCGATTCCTCATTGCCCTGCTGTGCATCGCGGCCGGCGTCCTCGTGGGCGCGTTGAACCCGCAACCGGTGTCCATGGATTTCGGCTTCGTCACGCTGCGCGGCACACTCGGCGTTTCACTGCTGGTCGCGCTGCTCGCCGGCGCCATCGCCGGCGGATTGATGCTCGCTGCCTCAGTGGTGGTGCCGCTGCGGGCACAGCTCCGGCGCCAGCGCGCGCAGCGACCGGCAACGCCTGCAAACCCGCAACCCGGCGACCCATGACATGGACTTCATCACCCAGTGGTTCTGGCTCTTCCTGTTGTTGCCCATCGCCGCGCTGAGCGGCTGGGTGATCGGCCGCCGCGGCGGTGAACGCCATAGCGACACCCAGGTCAGCCGCCTGTCGACCACCTATTTCCGCGGCTTGAACTACCTGCTCAACGAACAGCCCGACAAGGCGATCGAACTGTTCCTGCACATCGCCGAACTCGACAAGGACACGTTCGAAACCCAGGTCGCGCTCGGCCACCTGTTCCGCAGGCGCGGCGAAGTGGACCGCGCGATCCGCCTGCACCAAGGGCTGGTGCAGCGGCCCGACCTGAGCGATCCGCAGAAGGTGCAGGCGCTGCTGGCGCTGGGCGAGGACTACATGCGCTCGGGCCTGCTCGATCGTGCGGAGACGGTGTTCACCGACCTGGCGAAGATCGACCAGCGCGCACCGCAGGCGCTCAAGCACCTGATCGGCATCTACCAGGCCGAACGCGACTGGCCCAAGGCGATCGAGAATGCATCGCGCTACGAGGCTGCCACCGGGGAACCGATGGGCAAACTGATCGGGCAGTTCGAATGCGAGCTCGCCGAACGCCTGCGTGCGGCCGGTGACGCCGCCGGTGCGCGGGAGGCGGTGGCGCGCGCCTATGCCGCCGACTCCAACCTGGTGCGCGCCGGGATCCTGGAAGGGCGCATCGAGGTCGATGCCGGCAACGACGTGGCCGCTATCCGCGCGTTCGAGCGCGCGGCGCGACACGATCCGGAATTCCTGCCCGAGGTGCTGCCTCCGCTGCTTGCCGCGTACGAGCGCGTCGGCGACGGGCCCGGCGCACGCAACTTCCTGTCTGAGATGAGCGAGCACTATCGCGGCATCGCGCCGGTGCTCGCGTTGACCCGGCTGGTCGAAGCCGAAGACGGCGTGGCCGATGCGCGTGCCTACCTCGCACGCCAGCTCAAGGATCGGCCGTCAGTGCGCGGCGAGGCCGCGCTGATCGACCTGACGCTGGCCGCGGGCGCCGACCCGGCGGCGACCCTGCAGGATCTCAAGCACATCACCGACCAGCTGCTGGTGCGCAATCCAAGCTATCGCTGCAGTCGCTGCGGCTTCGGTGCGCGCAGCCACCATTGGCAGTGCCCGAGTTGCAAGGAGTGGGGCACGATCAAGCCGCTGCTGAACTACGCGGTGGTTTGAGTCTTGGGCACGGGGACGCCAGCGGGCACGATCGCCTGGCTCGTGCTGCTGGCCGGCATCAGCCTGGCCGGCACGGTCGCCGCGCGCCGCTACGCGCTGCGGCGCGACCTGCTCGATCATCCAGGCGAGCGTCGCAGCCACGTCGTGGCCACGCCCCGCGGCGGCGGCATCGGCATCGTGCTTGCCATGCTCGTCGCGATGGGCCTGCTTGCATGCCGGGACCCGGCGCAGGCGATGGCGATGGTGCTTTCGGCAACGGGCCTGCTGCTGGTCGCAGGGATCGGCTGGCTTGACGATCACCGGCCGCTGACGCCGTGGTCGCGCCTGGTCGTGCACGCGGTCGCTGCCGTCCTGCTGGCCGCGGTGGCTTATCGCGCAAGTGGGCAGGTGGCCGTGGCGTTGCTCGCATTCGTGCTGGCGATGGTGCTGGTCAACATCTGGAACTTCATGGACGGCATCGACGGCATCGCGTCGCTGCAGGCACTGGTCGTTGCCGGCGCGTGTGCGCTCCTGGCGCACGACGCGGCCTCGCGCTGGCTCTCGCTTGCCATGGGCGCGGCCTGCCTGGGCTTCCTGCCGATGAACCTGCCGCGGGCGAGAATTTTTCTCGGAGACGTGGGCAGCGGGGCGCTGGGCTACACACTTGCGCTGGCCATGGTGCTGGTGGCGAGCGGAACTGGCAGGGAATCGTCGCTTTCGACGTGGATGGTTGTGTTCCTGCCGGCCTCGGCGTTCCTTGTCGACGCGACCTTGACACTGGTTTCGCGCATCGTACGCGGCGAGCGCTGGTGGACACCCCATGTCGGGCACGCCTACCAGCGCTGGGCAAGGGCCGCGGGCAGTCATTGGCCAGTCACGTTCGCCTACGCAGCATGGGCAGTCGCGGGAAGCGTATTGGCGTGGCTGGGCCGGGATCTGCCCGAAGCGTCTATCATGTACGCCGGCAGCGCGTGGTACCTGGGGGGAGGAATCCTGTGGCTGCGGTTCCAGCTGTATCGCAGCCGTAAGTCGGGTTTGCCGGGAAAACAGAGCGAATGAGTGCTTGGAGAATTCGGGTGGGGGCGGGGCTGCCACGGGCTGCGATCGTGGCGCACGACCTGTTCATGGTGTGGCTGTGCTGGGCCGGGCTGAACCAGTTCCGCTATTCCATGGAGATCGTCTCCCTCGACCTGCCGTTCTGGTCGCCGGAAATGCTGCTGGTGCTGTTCGCGCAGGGGCTGGTGTTCTGGAAGGTCGGCCTCTACCGCGGCGTCTGGCGCTTCGCGAGCCTGCCGGACCTGCTCAATATCCTCAAGGCGAGCCTCGCCGGGCTGCTGGCGATCGTGCTCGCGCTGTTCCTCTACAACCGTCTGGACCTGGTGCCGCGTTCGGTGCTGGTGCTGTACCCCATCGTGCTGACGGCGCTGCTGGGCATGCCGCGGCTGCTGTACCGGACGTGGAAGGACCACGGTCTGGCCCGTACCGACAAGGCGGCGCTGCGGGTGCTGATCCTGGGCGCCGGGCAGGCCGGCGAAACCCTGGTTCGCGACCTGCGCCGCGCTGGCGCCTACCAGCCGGTCGGGTTCCTGGATGACGCTGCAAAGCTGCGGGGCAGCTACCTGCAGGGCCTGCCCGTGCTCGGCCGGATCGAGGATGTGGGCAAGGTCGCGCCGGAAACTGCGGCCAAGCTGATCGTGATCGCGATGCCATCGATCGATGCCGTGGCCATGCGCCGCGTGGTCGAGGCCTGCGAGCGCACCGGGCTGCCGTTCCGCACCGTACCGCGGCTCGACGACCTGCTCGAAGGGCGTTCGCTGCCCGGCGAACTGAAGGAAGTCGCGATCGAGGACCTGCTCGGGCGGCAGCCGATGAAGCCGGACTGGAAATCCATCCGCGGCTGGCTCGGCGGCCGCAGCGTGCTGGTGACCGGCGCTGGTGGTTCGATCGGTTCCGAGCTGTGCCGGCAGTGCGCCAAGCACGGCGCGCGCCAGATCACGTTGCTGGAGATCGACGAACTGGCGCTGATCACCATCGAAGCCGAGTTGCGCCGCGATTTCCCGCAGATCGAGTGCGTGCCGGTGCTCGGCGATTGCGGCGACCCCGCCGTGGTCCGCCATGCGCTCGAACGATCCAGGCCCGATGCCGTCTTCCACGCCGCTGCCTACAAGCACGTGCCGGTGCTCGAGACGCAGCTGCGCGAAGCGATCCGCAACAACGTGCTGGCCACCGAGACCGTGCTCAAGGAGAGCCTGCAGGCCGGCGTCGGCACCTTCGTCCTGATCTCCACCGACAAGGCGGTTGATCCGGCGAACGTGCTGGGCGCAAGCAAGCGCCTCGGGGAAATGGTGTGCCAGTCGATGGCCGATTCGCTCACCACGCGCCTGATCACGGTGCGCTTCGGCAACGTGCTCGATTCGGCGGGCAGCGTCGTGCCGCTGTTCCGCGAGCAGATCCGCAGCGGTGGCCCGATCACCGTGACCGACGAGGAAGTCACGCGCTACTTCATGACCATCCAGGAGGCCTGCCAGCTGATCCTGCAGGCCTCGGCGATCGGGTCGCAACAGGCGATCTACACCCTGGACATGGGCGAGCCGGTGCCGATCCGGCTGCTGGCCGAGCAGATGATCCGCCTGGCCGGCAAGCAGCCGGGGCGCGACATCGCCATCGTCTACACCGGCCTGCGGCCCGGCGAAAAGCTGCACGAAACGCTGTTCCACGCCGACGAGCGCTATCGCCCGACCGCGCATCCCAAGATCCTCCAGGCAGAGGCGCGCGAGGTCGTGGTCGAAAGGATCAACGGCATCTGCGCCAGGTTGCGCGAAGCCAACGCCCGTTACGACCTCGAGGCACTGGCTGCGCTGTTGCGTGAAGCCGTGCCCGAGTTCGTCCCCGCCGATTCGCCGAGACTGCCGCGCAGGGTGGGTACGGTGGTGGCATTCCCGGAAAGAGTATCCCGCAGGACATGACCAGACGAATCAGGAAGGCCGTTTTCCCCGTGGCGGGCCTGGGCACCCGTTTCCTCCCGGCCACCAAGACCGTCCCGAAGGAGATGATGCCGATCGTCGACAAGCCGCTGATCCAGTACGCGGTCGACGAGGCGATCGAGGCAGGGTGCGACACGCTGGTGTTCGTCACCAATCGCTACAAGCATGCCGTTGCCGATTACTTCGACAA
This sequence comes from Luteimonas mephitis DSM 12574, assembly GCF_000422305.1. Lineage (GTDB taxonomy): Bacteria > Pseudomonadota > Gammaproteobacteria > Xanthomonadales > Xanthomonadaceae > Luteimonas > Luteimonas mephitis. The sequence goes on from NZ_AULN01000018.1 coordinate 144,201, forward strand.
GGCCTACGAGCTGGAGCAGAAGCTGGAGAAGTCCGGCAAGCACCGGCAACTGGACCTGGTACGCAACGTGCTGCCCGAAGGCGTGCGCGCGGTGTTCGTGACCCAGACCGAGGCGCTGGGCCTGGGCCATGCGGTGCTGTGCGCGAAATCCGTCATCGGCGACGAACCATTCGCGGTAGTGCTGCCCGACGACCTGATCTGGAACAAGGGCGCACCGGGCGCGCTCAAGCAGATGGCCGACCACGCGGAGGCCACCGGCGGCGGGGCAATCGCGGTGCAGGACGTGCCGCGCGAGCAGACCGCGAGCTACGGCATCGTCGCCACCAGCGACTTCAGCGAACGCTCGGGCAGGATCCGGCGCATGGTTGAAAAGCCGAGTCCGGAGACCGCGCCAAGCACGCTGGCAGTGGTCGGGCGCTATGTGCTGCCGGCGGGCATCTTCGACGCGCTGGAAAAGACCGGCCGCGGCGCCGGCGGCGAGATCCAGCTCACCGACGCGATCGCCAGCCTGCTCGATACCACGAGGATCGATGCCTACCGCTTCCGTGGCACGCGTTTCGACTGCGGGACCCACCTGGGCTTGGTCGAGGCAACGATCCGCTTCGCGCTGGACCACGAGAAGATCAGCGACGCCGCACGCGAAAGCATGACGCGCACGCTGGCCGACCTCGGCGTGATCCACATCGACTGACGCTTTCCCCCTCTCTCCTTCAGGGAAGCGGGCGGGGAGGGAATGGAGCCTGGCGCGCCGTCGCGGAAACCATTCCCGTCCCTGCCTGTGCGGCCCCGGCGCAGCGTGCCGGGCGTCCGCACGGCACGCGCGGCAGTGCCGCGCAAGCGGGGCGTCCCCACCCTTTTGAAGGGGCAGGGAATTCGTGCAGGCGCTTTGCGCCTACGACGTCACACGGCCTCGAAGATCCCGGCCGCGCCCATGCCGGTGCCGATGCACATCGTCACCATGCCGTACTTCTGCTGGTGGCGGCGCAGGCCGTGGACGATGGTCGCCGTGCGCACCGCGCCGGTGGCCCCCAGCGGATGGCCCAGCGCAATCGCGCCGCCGAGCGGATTGACCTTGCCGGGGTCGAGCTTGCAGTCGCGGATCACCGCCAGTGACTGCGCGGCGAACGCTTCGTTGAGTTCGATCCAGTCCAGCTGGTCCTGGGTCAGGCCTGCCTGTTTCAGCGCCTTCGGGATCGCCGCGATCGGTCCGATGCCCATCACCTCCGGGCGCACGCCGGCGACCGAGAACGAGACGAAGCGCGCCAGCGGCGTCAGCCCGTAGTCCTTGATCGCCTGTTCGGAGGCCAGCAGCACCGCGCCGGCGCCGTCGCTCATCTGCGAGGAATTGCCGGCGGTCACGGTGCCACCGAACTGGCCGTTGCGGAACACCGGGCGCAGCTTTGCCAGTCCTTCGGGCGAAGTGTCGGGGCGCGGGCCTTCATCGTTCTCGACCAGCAGCTTCTTCAGCCGGATGGTGTTGCCGCCCAGGTCCGGCTGGTGCGAAACCACTTCGTACGGCGAGATCTCGTCGCGGAATTCGCCGGCCTTGATCGCCGCCAGCGCCTTCTGGTGCGAAGCCAGCGCGAACGCGTCCTGCTCCTCGCGCGAGACCTTCCACTCCTCGGCCACCTTCTCGGCGGTGATGCCCATGCCGTAGGCGATGGCGACGTGGTCGTCCTTGAACACGCTCGGAGAGAGCGCGACCTTGTTGCCCATCATCGGCACCATCGACATCGACTCGGTGCCGCCGGCCAGCATCAGGTCGCTGTTGCCGAGCCGGATCTGGTCGGCGGCGAGCGCCACGGCCTGCAGGCCCGACGAGCAGAAGCGGTTGATGGTCTGCGCGGCGATGGTATTCGGCAGGCCGGCGAGCAGCACGCCGATGCGCGCCACGTTCATGCCTTGCTCGCCCTCGGGCATCGCGCAGCCGATGATCGCGTCCTCGATGCGGTTCACATCGATGCCCGGCGCCTGCGCGATCACGGCCTTGAGGACGTGGGCGAGCATGTCGTCCGGACGGGTATTGCGGAACACGCCCTTGGGCGCCTTGCCCACCGGGGTGCGGGTGGCGGCGACGATGTAGGCGTCCTGGATCTGCTTCATGGCTTTCTCCGATGGCCGGGATTGGGGATTCGGGATTGAGGATTCGTGAAGGCGATTCCATTCCCGGTTGTTTCCCGCTCCCGGCGGCGTTGATTGTGGAGGGAGTCGGGACCGCTCTTCCGAATCCCGAATCCCGAATTCCAAATCCCGCGCAACCTCAGTTGCGCAAAGGCTTGCCGGTCTTGAGCATGTGCGCGATGCGGGCCTGGGTCTTCTCCTGCTGGGCCAGTTCGACGAAGTGCTTGCGCTCGAGCCTGAGCAGCCATTCCTCGTCGACCACCGAACCGCGATCGACCTCGCCGCCGCACAGCACCGTGGCAATGCGGGTGGCGATCTCGTTGTCGTACTCGCTGATGAAGCGGCCTTCGAGCATGTTGACCAGCAGCATGCGGAAGGTGGCGATGCCGACGTCTCCCGCAACGCGGATGCGTCGCGCGGGCAGGGGCGGGCGGTAGCCGCTTTCGGCCAGCCCGCGCGCTTGCTGCCTGGCGATGTACAGCAGTTCGTGGGCGTTGAACGCCACCTTGTCCTGCTCGCGCAGCAGGCCCAGTTCCTTCGCTTCGAGCGCGGAGGTCGACACCTTGGCCATCGCCACGGTCTCGAACACGCGCTTGAGCTCGGCAAACACGTCGCCGTTCGGGCCGGCCGCTTGCGAGGCGCGCACCGCCAGCTCCTTCAGGCCGCCGCCCGCCGGCAGCAGGCCGACGCCGGCTTCGACCAGGCCGATGTAGCTCTCAAGATGCGCCACCGTGCGCGCGCTGTGCATCTGGAACTCGCAGCCGCCGCCCAGCGCCAGCCCGCGCACCGCGGACACCACCGGCACCAGCGAATACTTGATCCGCTGGCTGGTGGCCTGGAAGTTGGCGACCATCGCTTCGAATGCGTCGACCTTGCCTGCCTGAAGCAGGCCCAGCGCGCCGGCCAGGTCGGCACCGGCGGAGAAGGGCTCCTTCGGCTGCCAGATCACCATGCCGGCGAAGTCGCGCTCGGCGCGGCCCACGGCTTCCTGCAGGCCGTCGAGCACCTGGTCGGACACCGTGTGCATCTTGGTCTTGAACGAGGCCACGGCAATGTCGTCGCCGTCGGTCCACAGGCGGATGCCGTCGTTCTCGAACACCGTCTCGCCCTGCGGGAACGACTCGCCGAGCAGCGGATCGGGGAACCGCTGGCGCTTGTAGACCGGCAGCGAGGAGCGGGGCAGGCGGGCGTTCTTGCCGGGGCTGTAGCTGCCCTCGGCCGAATGCACGCCGTCGCGGCCGTCGAACACCCAGTCCGGCAGCGGCGCGTCGCTCATCGCCTTGCCGGCGACGATGTCGTCGGCGATCCATTGCGCCACCTGCTTCCAGCCCGCGGCCTGCCAGGTCTCGAACGGCCCCAGCGACCAGCCGTAGCCCCAGCGGATCGCCAGGTCGACGTCGCGTGCGGTTTCGGCGATGTCGGCCAGGTGGTAGGCGCTGTAGTGGAACAGGTCGCGGAACGCGGCCCACAGGAACTGCGCCTGCGGGTGCCTGCTCTCGCGCAGGGCGGCGAACTTCGCCACCGGGTCCTTCGTCTTGAGGATCTCGACCACTTCCGGGGCCGCGACGCGATCGGCGGGTCGGTAATCCTGCTTCTCCAGGTCCAGCACAAGGATGTCCTTGCCGGCCTTGCGGAAGATGCCGGCGCCGGTCTTTTGCCCAAGCGCGCCTTTCTCGATCAGCGCCTGCAGCCACTTCGGCGACTTGAAGTACTTGTGCCACGGGTCGTCCGGCAGGGTGTCGGCCATGGTCTTGATGACGTGGGCCATGGTGTCCAGGCCGACCACGTCCGAGGTGCGGTAGGTGGCCGACTTCGGCCGCCCGGCCAGCGGGCCGGTGAGGGCGTCGACCTCGTCGAAGCCCAGGCCGCTCTGCGCGGTGTGGTGGATGGTCGACAGGATCGAGAACACGCCGATCCGGTTGCCGATGAAGTTGGGCGTGTCGCGGGCGTAGACCACGCCCTTGCCGAGCGTGGTGGTCAGGAAGGTTTCCAGGCCCTGCAGCACGGCCTTGTCGGTGCTCTTGGCCGGGATCAGTTCGGCCAGGTGCATGTAGCGCGGAGGGTTGAAGAAGTGCACGCCGCAGAAGCGGTGCCGCAGTTTCTCCGGCAGCACTTCGGCCAGCTTGTTGATGCCCAGGCCCGAGGTGTTGCTGGCCAGCACCGCGTGGTCGGCCACGAACGGAGCGATCTTCTCGTACAGCGCCTGCTTCCAGTCCATGCGCTCCGCGATGGCCTCGATGATCAGGTCGCAGCCCTTGAGCCTCTGCAGGCCGACTTCGTAGTTGGCCGGCACGATGGCTTCGGCCAGGGACTTCGACGCCAGCGGCGCGGGACTGAGCTTGCCCAGGTTGGCGATTGCCTTGAGCACGACCCCATTGGGGTCGCCTTCCTTTGCGGGGAGGTCGAACAGCACGGTGTCGACCCCGGCGTTGGTCAGGTGCGCGGCGATCTGCGCGCCCATGACGCCGGCGCCGAGCACCGCAGCCCGCCGTACAAGCAGTTTGTCAGGCATGTTGCATATCTCCTTGAAAAACAAAAATATTTAGCCGCGGATCAACGCCGGCGAAACAAGTCCAATGAGGACGGATCGGGCAGCAGGCATTGCCTGCCCCGGTCCGCGTCATCCGTTCACCCGTGGCAAAAGTCAGCTTTTGAAACCCGCCGCTGCAAACCGGATCAGCTCCTGCGCCGCGCGGGCGCGGTGATCGGCGTCGCTGACGCCGGAGGGCCGCTTGATCAGGCCGAAGTCGGCCATTGCATAGGTCAGCGCGCCGGCCAGGAAGTCCAGGCGCCAGTACAGCTGTTCCTTGCTCAGCCCGGGAACGCAGGTCGCCATTGCCTTGGCGAAGTCGCGCAGCACGTGGCCGTAGCGTTCGGAGAGGAACTTGCGCAGCCCGTCGTTCTTCTCCGCGTAGGCCCTGGCGATGACGCGGATGAAGGCGCCGCCACCGTTGCGGTCCTGGGCGAGCGCCAGGGCGGGTTCGACGAACGCGGCGAGGATCGCCTCGAGTTCGGCGGGAGACTCGGCCTGGGCCTGCTTCAGCCGCGCCAGGCGCTGGGCGCTCATGTCGTCCATGCGCCGCCGGAAGACCTCTGTGACCAGGTTCTCCTTGCTGCCGAAGTGATAGTTGACCGCGGCGATGTTGACGTCGGCGCGGCTGGTGACCTGGCGCAGGGACGTGCCGCTGAAGCCATGCTGGGCAAACAGCTCCTCGGCGGCGCCGAGGATGCGGTCCTTGGTCGAGAACTGGGTGTTGGACATCGGCTCCCCGGATGCGAATCAAACGCTTGTTTGATCGTAGTCCGGGGCCGCCGCGCCGTCAAACGCCGGCATCGGAAACAGGTGCGCGTGGCCGGGCTTTCGTCTAGAATTGTCCGCAGCCAAGTCGGCTAAACCCGCGTCCGTACGCGGGTTTTTCCATGTTACCCTTTGGGTCGCACCGCCCTGCGGCCCGCCTGACCGGAGAAAATCCCATGGCGCTGGAGCGCACCCTTTCGATCATCAAGCCCGACGCCGTCGCCAAGAACGTCGTCGGTGAAATCTATTCACGTTTCGAGAAGGCCGGCCTGAAGGTCGCCGCCGCGAAGATGAAGCACCTGTCGCGCAAGGAAGCCGAAGGCTTCTACGCCGTGCACCGCGAGCGCCCGTTCTTCAACGCGCTGGTCGAATTCATGATCAGCGGCCCGGTGATGATCCAGGTGCTCGAAGGCGACAACGCGATCGCGAAGAACCGCGAGTTGATGGGCGCGACCAATCCGAAGGAAGCCGCCGCCGGCACCATCCGCGCCGACTTCGCGGACTCGATCGACGCCAATGCCGTGCACGGTTCGGACGCTGCTGAAACCGCCGCGGTCGAGATTGCCTACTTCTTCCCGTCCACCGACGTTTACGCGCGTTGACTGAAATGCGTTCTTGCCACGGATCAACCCGGATGAACACGGATCAGGAAAACGCAGGCAAAGGGTTGAGGGCATTCTTCATCTTCCTCGCCTGCGATCCGTGCCATCCGCGTCGATCCGTGGCAAAGCCTTTCGAAATCCAGTGACCGACGCCGCAGCCAAGCAAAACCTGCTCGACCTCGATCGCGAGGGCCTGGAGCAATTTTTCGCCGATACCCTCGGCGAAAAGCGCTACCGCGCGCACCAGGTGATGAAGTGGATCCACCACCGCCACGTCACCGATTTCAACGAGATGACCGACCTTGGCAAGGTGCTGCGCGCCAAGCTCGAGGAACATGCCGAAGTGCGCGTTCCGCAGGTCCAGTTCGAAAAGCCCTCCGCCGACGGCACGCACAAGTGGCTGCTCGGCATGGACGGCAAGAATGCGATCGAAGCGGTCTACATCCCCGACAAGGGGCGCGGCACGCTGTGCGTCTCGTCGCAGGTGGGCTGCGCGCTCAACTGCCAGTTCTGTTCCACCGCGACCCAGGGCTTCAACCGCAACCTGTCCACCGCCGAGATCATCGGCCAGGTGTGGGTGGCGGCGAAGCACCTGGGCAACGTGCCGCACAGGATGCGGAAGCTCACCAACGTGGTGATGATGGGCATGGGCGAGCCGTTGATGAACTTCGACAACGTGGTGCGCGCGATGAGCGTCATGCGCGACGACCTGGGCTACGGGCTGGCCAACAAGCGGGTGACGCTGTCGACCGCCGGCGTGGTGCCGATGATCGACCGCCTCGGCGAGGTGAGCGATGTCTCGCTTGCGGTCTCGCTGCACGCGCCCAACGACGAGCTGCGCACCGAACTGGTGCCGCTCAACAAGAAATACCCGATTGCCGAACTGATGGCCGCGTGCGAGCGCTACGTGTTGCGCAAGCCGCGTGCGTCGATCACGTTCGAGTACACCCTCATGAAGGGCGTCAACGACCAGCCGCTGCACGCGCGCCAGCTGGCGCGGCTGATGCGGCAGTTCGACAACGCGGTGCAGATGAAGGACGCGGGCAAGGTCAACCTGATCCCGTTCAACCCGTTCCCGGGCACGCGCTTCGAGCGCTCGCCGGAAGCGGACATCCGCGCGTTCCAGAAGTCCCTGCTCGACGCGCAGGTGCTGACCATGGTGCGACGCACGCGCGGCGACGACATCGACGCGGCCTGCGGCCAGCTCAAGGGCCAGGTGGCCGACCGTACCCGACGCCAGGCCGAACACAACAAGCGGCTGCAGGCACAGGCGGGCGCAGGCGTGACCGGGGGCAACGATGCGACTGCCTAGTGCCGTTGCCTGCGCGGTTTCGGTGATGCTGCTGGCAAGCGCCTGTTCCCGGCTGACCTTCATCAAGCCGAGCATGGGCAGCGGCGAATACGAGAAGACGTCGCCGAACTACGAGTTCCGCGACAGCCCGGGAGCCAGGCAGCAGGCCGACCTGCGCGGCCATTTGGTGCTTGCCACCAACGCACTGCAGAACGGCCGGCTGGACGAGGCCGCGAAGGAGGCCCGGACGGCGCTCGGGATCGACGGCAAGTCCGCAGACGCCAACACCCTGCTGGCGGTGGTCGAAGGCCGGCGCGGGAACGCGGCGAAGGCCGGCGGCTACTACGCCAGGGCAGCCGAGCTGGCGCCGCGGCAGGGCGCGGCGCTCAACAACTACGGCGCATGGCTGTGCGGCAACGGCCGCGAGGCCGAGTCGCTGGCCTGGTTCGACCGGGCCCTTGCCGACGCCGGCTACCGGCAGCGCGCTTCCGCGCTGGCCAACGCCGGATCCTGCGCATTGAAGGCCGGCCAGACCGCGCGGGTGGAACGCGACCTGCGCGAGGCGCTGGCGCTGGACCCGGCCGAGACCACCGCGCTGGCGGCGATGGCGCAGTACCAGTACGACGCAGGCCGATACATGGATGCGCGCGCCTTTTCCGAGCGGCGACTGGCGGCTGCCCCGGCAACGTCCGCGGCGCTCCTACTTGCGTCACAGATTGAAGAAAAACTTGGCGACAGGGCTGCCGCCGCTCGTTATGTTCAGCGTTTGCGGACGGAATTCCCGCAAATGGGGACGCTCCAACCCGGGGATAGCAGTCAATGATGTCGCCCAACGACCATTCGGCGAACAATGAACACGGCTGTGGCCAGCGCCTTCGCGCCGCACGCGAGGCTGCGGGCCTCAGCGTGGCGGAAGTCGCGTCGCGCCTGAAGATGCGTTCGCGCATCATCGAGGCGCTGGAAGCCGAGGACTGGGAGGCCATCGGCGCGCCGGTGTTCGTGCGCGGCCAGCTGCGCAGCTATTCGCGCCTGCTCGGCCTGCCGGTGCAACCGGTGCAGATGGCCTCGGGGGTGAGGCCGATCGAGCCGACGCCGCTGGTGCCGCGGACCCAGACGCCGCGCATGCAGCGCATTGCCGACCAGGTCGGCGGCCGGCTGGTCTACATCGTGATCACCGCGCTGATCATCCTGCCGGTCTGGGTCGCGACGCAGTCGCACGTGGCCGGCATCCAGGACACCGCGGCGCCGCTGGACCTGCCCGCCGACAAGCTGGCGGCGAACGTGGCTCCGTCCGAGCCCGCCTCGACCGAGCCGACCACGGTGGTGGCCTCGATGGCCTCGCTGCCGCAGCGCCACGCGGCTGCCGCGGCGCCGGCGCTGTCGCTGCGATTCACCGGCGACAGCTGGGTCCAGATCGTCGCGCCCGACGGCCACAGCGTCGAGGAAGCCCTGCTCAAGGCGGGCGATACCCGCAGCTATCCGGCCAGCGAAGTCGGCCGCCTCGTACTCGGCAACGCTTCGGCGGTCGAGGTGCGCAGCAACGGCCAGGTCCGGGACCTGGCGCCCTACATGCGCGCGAACGTGGCGCGCTTTACGGTATCCTCTGACGGTTCCCTCGCGCCGGTCTCCGACTGACCCGCAAGCGGGTCCAGCGAGTTCCTGCGTTCCGGCAACGGCGCATGAATCCAGGCCACGACCAGCCGGCTTCGCGCCCGGCTGGTCTGGTAGTGTCGGCCCGCCGCGGCCAGCCCATTCCACACGCGCCCCACGCACGCCGTCGGGCGGGAGAGACGCAGTTTTCCCATGGCAATCGACGATCTTCTCGACGAACACGAACAAAGCGAACGCGTCCTGGCCTGGTTGCGCAGCAACGGTGCCGGCCTCATCGGCGGCGTCATCATCGGGCTGGCGCTGATCCTTGGCTGGCAGTGGTGGGGCGCCAGGCAGGCCGCCAGCGACATGCAGGCCGGCGACGACTACCAGGCGATGCTCAAGAGCCTGGAGGCCAAGGACATCAAGAAGGCGCAGGCGCAGGCCGCGGCGCTCGATGACACGCCGTACGCCCCGCTGGCGGTGCTCGACCTGGCCAAGGCCCAGGCCGAAGCCGGGCAGCGCGACGCCGCCATCGCCACCCTGCGGGCCGGGAAATCCCCGAATCCCGCGCTGGAGCAGGTCCTGCAGCAGCGCCTCGCGCGCCTCCTGATCGATGCCGGCAAGCCCGCCGACGCGCTCGAGCTCCTTGGCGAAGCCGAAGATCCGGCCAGCCTGGAAGTCCGTGGCGACGCCCAGGTGGCGCTCGGCAAGCGCGAGGATGCGCGCAAGTCGTATTCGGAAGTCCTGGCCAAGCTTGACGTCGCTTCGCCGGGGCGTCGCCTGGTGGAACTCAAGCTCACCGACGTCGGCGGGTCGCCCGCGAAACCCGAGGCGCGGATTTGATGAGGACGGATTTGATGAAGGCCGGTTCGATGAAGGACACGATGACGATCGCCGGACGGCTCCGCGCTTCCCGCCGCAGTACGCCGGCGCGCGTCGCCGTCGTGCTGCTGTGCGTGTTCGCGCTGGCCGGTTGCAGCACCATAAAGGGCTGGTTCGGCAGCAAGAAGGACAAGGGCCCAGAGCCGGCGGAGCTGACCGAATTCGCGCCATCGGTGACCGTCAGCAAGATCTGGTCCGCCAAGGCCGGCAAGGGTGAAGGGCTGCTCGGCGTGCGCCAGGCCCCGGCCATCGCCGATGGCCGCGTCTATGCCGCGGCGGTGAAGGGCGGCGTCCACGCGTTCGACCTGCAGACCGGCGCCACGGCCTGGAAGTACGACTCCGACCTCGCGCTCTCCGGTGGTCCCGGGGTCGGCGACGGGCTGGTCGTGGTCGGCGGGCTCGAGGGCGACGTGATCGCGCTGGATGCCGCCACCGGCGCCGAGAAGTGGCAGGCCAAGGTGGAGAACGAAGTCATCGCCGCGCCCGCGGTCGGGCAGGGCATGGTCTTCGTGCGTTCCAACGACGGCCGCGTCACCGCGTTCGATGCAGCGACCGGCGAACGACGCTGGTTCTGGAGCCATGACATGCCGCTGCTGACCGTGCGCGGCAACGATGCGCCTTCGCTCGGCCCGGGCTACGTCTTCGTCGGCAACGACGACGGCACGATCTCGGCCCTGGCGGTCGCCGATGGCCGCGAGCTGTGGAGCCAGGTGATCGGGCAACCCGACGGGCGCACCGAACTCGAGCGCATGGCCGATGTCGACGGCACACCGGTGCTCGACGGCGTCACCCTGTATGCCACCAGCTTCAAGCGCCAGACGCTCGCCATCGAAGCACCCAGCGGGCGTCCGATCTGGGCGCACGACAGCGGTGGCACGGGCCGCGTCGGCGTGGCGCCGGACCGGGTGGTGGTGACGGATCCGGACGGCATCGTCTGGGCGCTGGACAAGGACTCCGGCACCGCGCTGTGGTCGCAGCCCGCAATGGCGCGGCGCAGCCTGACCGCGCCGGCGGTCCAGGGCGACTATGCGGTGGTCGGCGATTTCGAGGGCTACCTGCACTGGCTGAAGCTCGACACCGGCGAACTGGCAGCGCGCATGCGCTCCGGCCGCGATCCGCTGCGGGCCGCTCCGGTCGTCGCCGACGGCATCCTGGTCGCTGAAGATACCGACGGCGGGCTCAGCGCCTACCGCCTCGGTCAGTAAGCCTGCTCGGGGGCGGTACATGGGGAGCCGCCGCTGACGCGGTTGCTTCCCGTCTCCGTCCCGGTTCCGCCGCTTCGCGACCGTCGCCAACAAGGATCAAACATGGGAATCGGATGATCGGAACAATCGCGGATCGCCATCGATCCACGGTTTCCGGTTTTCCCTTCCCGGCTCATTCCCATGCTCCCGCTCGTCGCCCTGGTCGGTCGTCCCAACGTCGGTAAGTCGACGTTGTTCAATGCGCTGACGCGCACCCGCGATGCGCTGGTGCACGATGAGCCCGGGGTCACCCGCGACCGAAATTACGGCGTCTGCCGGCTGGACGAGGCACGGCCCTTCGTGCTGGTCGATACCGGCGGCATCGCCGGCGAGAACATCCATCTGGAAAGCGGCAACCTCGCCGGCGCCACCGCCCGGCAGGCGCGCGCGGGGGCCGAGGAAGCCGACCTGGTGCTGTTCATCGTCGATGGCCGCGAGGGTCCGTCGGCGCTGGACGACGACATCCTGCGCTGGCTGCGCAAGGCCTCGCGCCCGACGTTCCTGGTGGTCAACAAGACCGATGGCGTCGACGCGCGCGCGGCGCTTGCCGAGTTCTCGCGCTACGGCTTCACCGACGTGCTGGCGATTTCATCCGCGCACCGGCAGGGCCTGGACGAGCTGCTGGCGCAGGTGCTGGCGAGGCTGCCGGCCGACGGCGACGCGGAAACCCTCGACGACGATCCAGAGCGCGTGCGCGTGGCCTTCGTCGGCCGCCCGAACGTCGGCAAGTCGACCCTGGTCAACCGCATCCTCGGCGAGGAACGGATGATTGCCTCCGATGTCGCCGGCACGACCCGCGACTCGGTCGCCGTCGACCTCGAACGCGATGGCCGCAAGTACCGGCTGGTCGACACCGCCGGCATCCGCCGCAAGTCGAAGGTCGAGGAAGCGGTGGAAACGTTCTCGATCATCAAGACCCTGCAGGCGATCGAGCAGTGCCAGGTCGCGGTGATCATGCTCGACGCCAGCGAAGGCGTGACCGAGCAGGATGCCAGCGTGCTGGGCGCGGTGCTCGACGCCGGGCGCGCGCTGGTGATCGCGGTCAACAAGTGGGACGGCCTGAGCGACTACCAGCGCGAGCAGGTCGAATCGCTGCTGTCGCGCAAGCTGGCCTTCGTGCCGTGGGCCGAGGCGGTGCGCATCAGCGCGAAGCATGGCTCCGGCCTGCGCGAGCTGTTCCGCGCCATCCACCGCGCGCACGGCTCGGCGACGCGCCAGTTCAGCACCGCCGAGGTCACCCGCGCGCTGGAGATGGCCTATGAAGCCAATCCGCCGCCCGTGGTCCGCGGCCATGTCCCCAAACTGCGCTTCGCCCATCCGGGCGCCGAGAATCCGCCGACGTTCATCGTCCACGGCACGCGCCTGCGGACGCTGTCCGAAACCTATCGCCGCTATCTCGAGAATTTCTTCCGCAAGCGCTTCAAGCTGGTCGGCACGCCGGTGCGGTTCGTGTTCAAGGAAGGCGAGAACCCGTACAAGGACCGCAAGAACGTCCTGACCGCGCGCCAGGTGGTGAAGAAGAAGCGCCTGATCCGCCACGCCAAACGCGGCAAGTGATGCGTGCCGCCCGCGCTTCGGCGCGGCCTTGCCACGGCGTCATGCCCGCGCGGGCGGGAATCAGGCGATCTTGATCGGGGACTTGTGGCTGAAGCGACTCCCACGTGGCGTCTCCATGGGAGATCTGGGCAATCTGCCATGCTCGTCGTACCCGCGCAGTCCGGAAGGCATGGTTTTCCCGGGGCTTGAGACCGTGGATGACAGGCGTTCGTTTGTCGAACATCCCGCCTGCGCGGGGCATGACGGCGGTTGTCCGGATTTCCCCGGTGCGTTGCCGCGACGCCCGAAATTCAATCGCCGGCGAAGGATTATCCTGTCCTTGCCCCTGTCGCCATGGCCGCCGATTTCGTGACCGCACATCTCGTTCCCTCGCATGACGACGCCATCACCCTCGGCATCCTTGCCGGCGGCCGTGCCACGCGCCTGGGCGGGCGCGACAAGGCCTGGATGACACGTGGCGGCAATCCGCTGGTGCTCGCACTGGCCGAACGACTGGCGCCGGAAGTGGATGCCACCATCGTCAGTGCCAATCGCAACGCCGAGCGCTATCTCTCGCATGGATTGCGCGCGATCCACGACCGGGTTGCCGGCGTCGGTCCGCTCGGCGGCATCGATGCACTCGCTGCCGCCTGCCAGACTCCCTGGCTGCTGACCGTGCCGGTGGACGTGGTCGACGTGAATGATTGCCTGGTACGCAGCCTGCTGGCAGCAGGCGCGCAGGGCGCCTGGGCCGAAGACGACAACGGGCCGCAGCCGCTGGTTGCGCTGTGGCGCACCGCGGCGCTGCGCGAAGCGGCGGCGACCGCGCTGGCGTCGGGTGACCACGCCGTCCATGCGCTGCAGTCGCGCATGGGCATGGCGTGCGTGCGCTTCGACGGGGTGTGCTTCGGCAACCTCAACACGCCCGACGACCTTGCCGCCGCCAGCGTCGTGCCCTGATTCCGGAAGTCGACAGCATGTCCCAGGCGCATACATTCCCGACCCGCATTTCCTTCGAGCAAGCCCGTGCGATCGTCGATCGCGTCGGCGATGCGCATCGCATGCCGGTCGAACGCATTGCACTGTCACGCGCGCATGGCGGCATCCTTGCCGGCGACGTGGCGGCGCAGATCGCCCAGCCTCCGTTCGACAATTCCGCGATGGATGGCTTCGCGCTGCGCCATGCCGACCTGCAGGCCAGCGGCGAAACCGCGCTGCTGCTGGCCGGCGAGCAGTTCGCCGGGCGCACGCTCGACCTGCGGATCGCCGCCGGCGAATGCATGCGGATCACCACCGGTGCACCAGTGCCCGCGGGCGCCGATACGGTGGTGATGAAGGAGAACACCCGTCTCGACGGTAACCGCGTCGTCGTCCTCGTCGCCCCGAAACCCGGCCAGCACGTGCGCCGCGCCGGCGAGGACACGCAGCCGGGGCAATCGTTGCTGCGCGCCGGCGAACCGCTGACGCCGGCGCGCATCGCGCTCGCAGCCTCCCAGGGAATGGCCGAGATCGAGATCGCGCGGCGCCCGACCGTCGCCGTGTTCACCACTGGTGACGAGCTGGTCGAGCCCGGCCTGCCGCTCGCGCCCGGGCAGATCTACAACTCCAACCGCGAGCAGCTGATGGGTCTGCTGCGCGGCGACGGCCTCGACCCGGTCGCGTGGCCGACGCTGCCCGACGATCCGTCACAGGTGGAATCGGCGCTGCGCCACGCCGGCCACGCCTTCGACCTGGTGCTGACCTGCGGCGCGGTGTCGGCTGGCGAGAAGGACCACATCCCCGCGCTGCTGCAGGCGCAGGGCGAGATGCACTTCTGGAAGGTGCGGATGAAGCCCGGGATGCCGGTGTTGCTTGCCGGGGGCGGCGGGCTCGGTGGCGCGCTGTTCCTGTGCCTGCCGGGCAATCCGGTCTCGGTGCTGGCAACGTACCTGGCGCTCGGGCGCCCGCTGCTGGACCGGATGCAGGGCAGGGCGGCAGCGCGCCCACGCTGGCGCGCACGCCTGGCGTCGCCCTGGCGCAAGGCGCACGAACGGCTGGAGTTCCTGCGCGGGCAACTGCGTTCGCGGGAGGACGGCAGCCTGGAAGTCGAGCCGAATCCCGCCGACGGTTCGCACCGGATGCAGGCCGCGGCCGATTCCGATGCGCTGATCGTGCTGGGCGAAGGCGCGCGCGAGTATCCGGCGGGCTCTGTCGTGGACGTGTTGCCGTATTGAGCCCCCACCTCGCAGGAGCGGCCCACGGCCGCGAGCTCTTTCGTGCGGCGGAAAATCTGGCCCGAAGAGCTCGCGGCCGTGGGCCGCTCCTACGGGTAAACCCGTAGCCGGGTTGCCATCGCCGTTTTCCGCGATAATCGCACCATGGCGATCCCGGAAATCACTCCCCGCGAAGCACACCTGCGACAGTCGCAGGGCGCGGTGCTGGTCGACGTGCGCGAAGACCACGAACGCGATCTCGGCATGGCCGAAGGCGCGCGTGGCATCGCGCGCGCGGAACTCGAGGAAGATCCGTCGTTCCACTTCGCCGACCCCGACACCGAGCTCATGCTGATCTGCCAGAGCGGCGGACGTTCGATGCTCGCCGCCGAGGTGCTGCAGCGGCTGGGCTACCGCAACGTCGTGTCGGTGCGCGGCGGCACGCTGCGCTGGACCGCGGACGGTTTCCCGCTCACCCGGCCCGATACCGCGGTCGAAATCGACCACGACTTCCACGACCGCTATTCGCGGCACCTGCTGTTGCCGGAGATCGGGACGCGCGGGCAGCGGCGGCTCGAACTGGCGCGGGTGCTGATGATCGGCGCCGGCGGGCTCGGTTCGCCGGCTGCGTTCTACCTCGCCGCCGCCGGCGTCGGCCACCTGCGCATCGTCGATGACGACGTGGTCGAACGCAGCAACCTGCAGCGCCAGGTCCTGCACACCGACGCCGACATCGGCATGCCCAAGGTCGATTCGGCCGAGACGCGGCTGTCGGCGCTCAACCCGCGCACCCACGTCGAAGCGATTGCCGAGCGGGTGACGTCGGACAACGTCGAGCGCCTGCTGGAAGATGTCGACGTGGTGCTCGACGGCGCCGACAACTTCCCGGTGCGCTACCTGCTCAACGACGCCTGCGTGAAGCTCGGCAAGCCGCTGGTGTACGGCGCGGTGCACCGGTTCGAGGGCCAGGTGAGCGTGTTCGACGCCGGCCGCAAGCGCGGCGTGGCGCCGTGCTACCGCTGCCTGTTCCCCGAGCCGCCGCCGCCGGAAGCCGCGCCCAACTGCAGCGAGGCCGGCGTGCTCGGCGTGCTGCCGGGCGTGGTCGGCATGCTGGAGGCCACCGAAGTGCTCAAGCTGCTGCTGCACATCGGCGAGCCACTGGCGGGGCGGCTGCTGCATTTCGACGCGCTGTCGATTCGCTTCCGCGAGACGCGCCTGCCGCCGGACCCCGATTGCGCCCTGTGCGCGCCGGGGCGGCCGTTCCCCGGCTACATCGACTATGCCGCGTTCTGCAGCGGCGCCTGATCCGCACCAGTGCGGCGCGATGGCGACGGCCATGGCCTTGCATCCGGCTGCGGGCAGCCCCTGGACCCGATCGACATGAAGCCCGCTTCGATGATGAAAACGTTGCTCGCATGCGTGCTGTGGTGGCTGATGCTCGCCATTCCGGGCCTGGCCAGGGCTTCCGACGCGTGCCCGCTGCTGCGCGCGCAGGTCGACTCGCCGGTGGTGTCCACGCGCATCGCCGCGGCGGCGTGCGAGGAGCATCAGCTCTGGTATCGCCCTTTCATCGATCTCGACGGCCGCTACGCCGGTTCGCGCGTGCGCGAGGCCGAGGCCGGGCTGCTCGCCAATGGCCAGCCGGCCTGGCTGCGGGTGGTGGACTACTGGCGCGGCAGCGGCCTGCTCGGGCGGGCATCGGCAAGGCCCGGCGCCAGCGATTGCGCCTACGCCGGCATGAGCCAGTACGCCTCCCCGGCCTGCCGTACCTTCGTGGTCGATACGCCGTGGTCGGCCGCCTTCGTGTCGTGGGTGATGGCGCGCGCGCGGGTCCCCGGGTTCAACGGCTCGGCCAGCCATGTGAGCTACGTGCGCGACGCTTATCGCGACCCGGCCGGCAATGCCTACCAGGTTGCCAATCCGGTTTCGGCGCGACCGCAGCCCGGGGACCTGCTGTGCTACGTGCGGGTCACTTCGCGGGTCTACGGCTTCGGCGGCCTTGCCGGACTGTTGAGCAGCAACGAGTCCGGGCTCAACATGCACTGCGACATCGTGGTCGCGGCCAATCCCGACAACGACGGCATGGCCTACCTGGTTGGCGGCAACGTCCTGGACGGCGTCACCATGCGCCTGCTGCGGCTCACGCCGGGCGGCCAGTTCGCCAACCTTGCAATGCGCGTGCCAGGGGCCCCGGACTGCTCGCCGGATGCGCCGTCGTCGTGCGATGCCAGCCGCCAGGACTGGGCGGTGCTGCTGCAATTGCGGCCAGCGCAGCAGCTGGCGCAACTGCCGCCTGCGTTGCCGATGATGCCGTCACCTGCCTCGCAGCAGCAGTCGCGCCCTTCGCAGGAGTGCTGCGTGAACTGCGTGGTCGGCTCGGGCATTCCGCGTTGCCCGGCGGGAACGCAGGCGCCCGCGCGTCCGCTGCCTCCTCCGAAGCCGGCCGAAACGCCGCAGCCGTTGCCAGCAAAGTGCTGCGTCGACTGCGTGGTCGGCTCGGGCGTCCCGCGCTGCCCGGCCGGAACGCCGGCGCGGCCCTGATCGGGGATGCCTCAGCCCTTGCCCGGCTGCAGGGCCGCGAACGCCGCCAGTTGTTCCTGCGTTGCCTCGCGCTGGTGCCGCGCCTTCCACTGCGCCAACGGTTCGCCGTAGATCGTCTCGCGCGCCTCGTCCTTCGTCATCGCAATGCCGCGCGCCTCGGCGGCCTCGCGATACCAGTCGGCGAGGCAGTTGCGGCAGAAGCCGGCGCCGATCATCAGGTCGATGTTCTGCACATCGGGGCGGTCGCGCATCAGGTGCTGCAGCAGGCGCCGGAAGACGTCGGCTTCGATGGCGGTGGTTTCGTGGTCAGTGGCGGCCATGCCGATCTCCGTAGGAGCGCCCCATGGGCGCGAAAGCCTTTGTCCGGGCGATCAGGAAAGCATTGCGCCCATGGGGCGCTCCTACAAGCGGCCGCGGAATCGGGGACAATACCGCCTTCGCCGTACGCAGGTCCCGCCCGCATGACCGAACCGCACCGCGCCCGCATCCTCGACGGCAAGGGCATTGCCGAGGACCTGCTCGACACGCTCAAGGCGCAGGTCGACGCGCGCCTGGCGGCGGGCAAGCGGCGGCCGGGGCTGGCCGTGGTGCTGGTCGGCGCCGACCCGGCTTCGCAGTCCTACGTGCGCAACAAGCGCAGGGCGGCGCAGAAGGTCGGCATCCAGGCCTTCGACCACGATTTCCCGGATGGCGCCAGCGAGGCCGAACTGCTGGCCCTGATCGACCGCCTCAACGCCGACCCGGACATCCACGGCATCCTCGTGCAGCTCCCGCTGCCGGGCATCCCCGATGCCACCCGCCTGATCCATCGGATCAACCCGCGCAAGGACGTCGACGGCTTCCATCCCGAGAACGTCGGCCACCTGGCGCTGCGCCAGTTCGGCCTGCGCCCGTGCACGCCGCGCGGCATCACCACGCTGCTGGCCTACACCGATCGCCCGGTGCGCGGGCAGAGCGCGACGATCGTGGGAGTCAGCAACCACGTCGGCCGGCCGATGGCGCTGGAGCTGCTGATCGCCGGCTGCACCACCACCTGCTGCCACAAGTTCACGCCGCCGGACGTGCTGCGCCGGCACGTCGGCGAGGCCGACATCCTGGTGGTGGCCGTCGGCCGTCCGGACCTGATTCCCGGGCAATGGGTGAAGCCGGGCGCGGTGGTGATCGATGTCGGCATCAACCGGCTCGACGACGGCCGCCTGGTCGGCGACGTCGGCTTCGCCGAAGCGGCGCGGCGCGCCAGCTGGATCACGCCGGTGCCGGGCGGGGTGGGGCCGATGACCGTGGCCACGCTGATGCAGAACACGCTGGAAGCCGCGGAAGCCGCGGACGCAGTGTAGGAGCGGCCCATGGCCGCGAATTCTCGACGCCGGCGCAGAGTCCGGGAAAGCGTCGCCGCCATGAGCCGCTCCTGCAGGCCGAGCGTTGCGGATCCATGGGGTGCGACCCCTCCGGATCGGCCGCCATTCGCGATACAATGCCGTGCTTCACCCCACCGGCACTCCCATGCTGCGAATCCAGGCTGAAGCGCTTACCTACGACGACGTTTCGCTCGTCCCCGCGCACTCGATCGTCCTGCCCAAGGACGTCTCCCTCGCCACCCGGTTCACCCGCGACCTGCGCCTGAACCTGCCGATCGTGTCCGCCGCGATGGACACCGTCACCGAGTTCCGCCTCGCCGTCGCCATGGCGCAGCTCGGCGGCATCGGCATCCTGCACAAGAACATGTCCGCCGAACGCCAGGCGGAAGAGGTCGCGCGGGTCAAGAATTTCGAAGCCGGCGTAATCCGCGAACCGTTCACCGTGGGTCCGCAGACGACCATCGGCGAAGTGCTCAAGCTCACCCGCGCGCGCAACATCTCCGGCGTGCCGGTGGTCGACGGCGGCCACCTGGTCGGCATCGTCACCGGTCGCGACATGCGCTTCGAGACCAAGCTCGACGACCCGGTGCGCAACGTGATGACCCGCAAGGATCGCCTGGTCACCGTGCGCGAGGGGGCAAGCGAAGAAGAAGTACTGCAGCTGCTGCACAAGCACCGCATCGAGAAGGTGCTGGTGGTCAACGATGATTTCGCGCTGCGCGGCCTGATTACCGTCAAGGACATCCAGAAGGCGCACGACAACCCCAACGCGGCCAAGGACGTTTCCGAAAGCCTGCTGGTCGGCGCCGCGGTCGGCGTCGGCGGCGACACCGAGCAGCGCATCGAACTGCTCGCCGCGGCCGGCGTCGACGTGATCATCGTCGATACCGCGCACGGCCATTCGCAGGGCGTTCTCGATCGCGTCGCCTGGGCCAAGAAGCAGTATCCGAAGCTGCAGGTGGTGGGTGGCAACATCGTCACCGGCGACGCCGCGCTGGCGCTGATGGATGCCGGCGCGGACGCGGTCAAGGTCGGCGTCGGCCCCGGCTCGATCTGTACCACGCGCGTGGTCGCCGGCGTCGGCGTGCCGCAGGTGACCGCGATCGACATGGTGGCGGAGGCGCTGCAGGACCGCATCCCGCTGATCGCCGACGGCGGCATCCGATATTCGGGCGACATCGGCAAGGCGCTGGTCGCCGGCGCGTCGACGGTGATGATCGGCGGCCTGTTCGCCGGCACCGAGGAAACCCCGGGCGAGACCGAGCTCTACCAGGGCCGCAGCTACAAGAACTATCGCGGCATGGGCAGCCTGGGCGCGATGGAGAAGGGCAGCTCGGACCGTTACTTCCAGGACAGCAGCGATGCCGACAAGCTGGTGCCGGAAGGCATCGAGGGCCGCGTGCCGTATCGCGGACCGCTCAGCGGCGTGGTCCACCAGCTCGCCGGCGGCCTGCGCGCAACGATGGGCTACGTGGGCTGCGCAACGATCGAGGACATGCGGACCAAGCCGAACTTCGTGAAGATCACCGGCGCCGGACAGCGCGAAAGCCACGTGCACGACGTGCAGATCACCAAGGAACCGCCGAACTATCGCGCGGGGTAAGGCGGCGCTTTCGCGGACCACGGGTTCGCGCGCCGCCGAACGCCCGGCCATGGATGGCCGGGCCGACGATCCAAAGCCGGACGGCGACGCCATGGATGGCCGCGGCGAAGTCGCTGGATGACCAGCCTTTGTCTGTTGCAAAGCACCTCCCGCTTTCGCGGGAATGACGAACCAAGGTTTCCATGGACCTCCACACCGACAAGATCCTAATCCTCGACTTCGGCGCGCAGTACACGCAGCTGATCGCGCGCCGCATCCGCGAGCTCGGTGTCTATTGCGAAATCTGGGCCTGGGACCACGACCCGGCCGAGATCGCTAAGTTCGCGCCCAGGGGCATCATCCTGTCGGGCGGTCCGGAGTCGACCACCGGGCACGGCGCGCCGGCCGCACCGCAGCAGGTGTTCGACAGCGGCGTGCCGCTGCTGGGCATCTGCTACGGCATGCAGACGATGGCCAAGCAGCTCGGCGGCGAAACCGAAGCTGCCGACTCGCGCGAATACGGCCACGCCGAAGTCACCCTGGTCGCCGCCGACCAGTTGTTCGAAGGGCTCAAGGACCATCCCGGCGCGCCGCCGCGGCTGGACGTGTGGATGAGCCACGGCGACCATGTGTCGAAGGCGCCGCCGGGCTTCACGGTGACTGCGAAGACCGACCGCGTGCCGGTCGCCGCTTTCGCCGACGACAAGCGGCGCTGGTATGGCGTGCAGTTCCATCCGGAAGTCACCCACACTCGCTCCGGGCAGCAGATGCTGCGCCGCTTCGTGGTCGACATCTGCGGCTGCCAGACGCTGTGGACCGCCGCGCAGATCATCGAGGACCAGGTCGCGCGGGTGCGCGAGCAGGTTGGTTCGGACGAGGTGATCCTCGGCCTTTCCGGCGGCGTCGATTCGTCGGTGGTCGCGGCGCTGCTGCACAGGGCGATCGGCGACCAGCTGACCTGCGTGTTCGTCGATACCGGCCTGCTGCGCTGGCAAGAAGGCGACCAGGTGATGGCGACCATGGCCGAGCACATGGGCGTCAAGGTGATCCGCGTCGATGCGCAGCAGCGTTATTTCGACCGGCTCAAGGGCGTTACCGATCCCGAAGCCAAGCGCAAGATCATCGGCAACCTGTTCGTCGAGATCTTCGACGAGGAATCCGGCAAGCTTGCCAATGCCCGCTGGCTGGCCCAGGGCACGATCTACCCCGACGTGATCGAGTCGGCCGGCAGCAAGACCGGCAAGGCGCACGTGATCAAGAGCCACCACAACGTCGGCGGCCTGCCCGAGCACATGAAGCTAGGCCTGGTCGAACCGCTGCGCGAACTGTTCAAGGACGAGGTGCGGCGCCTGGGCGTGGAGCTCGGCCTGCCGCGCGAGATGGTCTACCGGCATCCGTTCCCCGGCCCGGGCCTGGGCGTGCGCATCCTTGGCGAAGTGAAGCCCGAGTACGCCGAGCTGCTGGCGAAGGCCGACGCCATCTTCATCGAGGAGCTGCGCAAGGCCGACCTGTATGACAGGACCAGCCAGGCGTTCGCGGTGTTCCTTCCGGTCAAGTCCGTCGGCGTGGTCGGCGACGCGCGTGCCTACGAGTGGGTGATCGCGCTGCGTGCGGTGGAGACCATCGACTTCATGACCGCGCACTGGGCGCACCTGCCGTACGACTTCCTCGGCCGCGTCTCCAACCGCATCATCAACGAAGTGCGCGGCGTCTCGCGCGTGGTCTACGACATCAGCGGCAAGCCTCCGGCGACGATCGAGTGGGAGTAGGCGCGGTTTTCCAGCCGTGGCTGCAGCGCTGGCAGTTGTCTGCGGATGGCGACGGCCTTGCCACGCCGGGCAGCGACCTGCTGCCCGTGCGCCTGCCCAACGGCACGGCGGCGATGCTCAAGATTGCGCGCGACCACGACGAGCGCGCGGGCGCGGCACTGATGCAATGGTGGAACGGCGTCGGCGCGGCCCGCGTGTTCGAGCTTGAAGGCGATGCGCTGCTGATGGAGCGAGCGCAGGGACGGCGTTCGCTGATGGCAATGGCACTGCAGGGGCAGGACGACGCGGCCAGCCGGATTGCATGCGATGTCGTTGCGCATTTGCATGTCCGTCGCGAAGCGCCGTGGCCGCGCGACATGGTGCCGCTGCAGCACTGGTTCGAGGCGCTGCGTACCGCGGCCGCGCGCGACGGCGGCATGTTCGCCAGCGCGCTTGCAGTGGCAGACGACCTGTTGGCAACGGCCGAACCCGCGCGCCCCCTCCATGGCGACATCCACCACGACAACGTGCTGGATTTCGGTGAGCGCGGCTGGCTCGCCATCGACGCGAAATACATTGTTGGCGACCGTGGCTACGATTACGCCAACCTGCTGTGCAATCCGGAGCTGCGCACGGTCACCGAGCCGGCGCGATTCTCGCGGCAGGTCGACGTGATCGCCGCAGCGTCGGGCCTTTCGCCGGAGCGACTGCTGCGCTGGACGCTGGCGTACGCGGGCCTCTCGGCCGCGTGGTTCCTGGAAGACGGCGACACGGCCTCTGCAGACAGCGACCTGACGGTGGCGAGCCTGGCCGGAGCCGCGCTCGGCTGGCAATCGCAGCCGGCATGAGATAATGGCGCGCCTGGATTTCCAGGACGGAACACACGGCCTTGGCCTTGACCAACCAACCAGACCCAGCAGCGCAGGCGTTTGGCGACGAACGCTGGATGCGCCACGCGCTTGCCCTGGCCGGGCGTGCCGAACGCGAGGATGACGAGATTCCGGTCGGCGCGGTGCTGGTCGGCCCCCGCGGCCATGTCGTCGGCGAGGGCTGGAACCGCAACATCGGTGAACATGACCCCACTGCGCATGCCGAGATCGTGGCGATGCGGCAGGCGGGCAGGGCGTTGCACAACCACCGACTGGTTGGCTGCACGCTGTACGTGACCCTGGAACCCTGCGCGATGTGCGCGATGGCGATGGTGCACGCGCGACTGGCACGCGTGGTGTTCGCCGCCAGCGACCCCAAGACCGGTGCGGCCGGGAGCGTATTCGACCTGCTCGCCGATCCGCGCCACAACCATCGCGTCGAGGTCCGGGGCGGGGTGCTGGCGGAAGAAGCCGGCATGCGGCTGACCAACTGGTTCCGTCGCCGGCGCGGGCAACCGCCGCTGGCCTGAATGCAGCGACGACACGCAGCGGACTATCATGTCCTGCTACTTCCCGCAGCAGGATATCCATGACAAGCAATGGCGGACACGCGCGCGACGGCAGGTTGATCTGGATCGACCTGGAGATGACCGGGCTCGACACCGGCCGCGACTCGATCATCGAGATCGCCACGGTGGTGACGGACTCCGAGCTCAACATCCTGGCCGACGGCCCCCAGTTCGCCATCTCCCACCCGTTGTCCACGCTCGAGGCGATGGACGACTGGAATCGCACCCAGCACGGCAAGTCCGGGCTCTGGCGGCGGGTCCTGGAAGAGGGCGTGCCGATGGCCGAGGCCGAAGCGCGCACGCTGGATTTCCTGCAGCAGTGGGTCGGCCACAATCAGTCGCCGATGTGTGGCAATTCGATCTGCCAGGACCGCCGCTTCCTGCACCGGCAGATGCCGTCGCTGGAGCGGTATTTCCACTACCGCAACCTCGACGTCAGCACGATCAAGGAACTCGCGCGCCGCTGGGCGCCGGAAGTGCTGGCAGGCGTGCGCAAGGAAGCCGCGCATACCGCGCTGAGCGACGTGCGCGACTCGATCGCGGAGTTGAAGCATTACCGCAGCGCGATGGGCGTGTTCGGCGCGCCGCACTAGCGCGCGTTGCCGACGCCGTTGCTTCTGCAAGAGCGGCGGAAGCCGCGAGTTCTTCGTGGCCCACAATCGTCGGTAGGAAGCTTGCGGCTTGCGCCGCTCCCGCAAAAACCCACGAAGAACGAAGCCGGCTTGTGGCCGGCTTCGTTTCGTTTCGACAGGCAAGCGATCTTCTCGTCAGGAAGCGGCCTTCGACCTGGCCAGCCTCAGCCAGGTATCGACCACGGTATCCGGATTCAGCGACACCGATTCGATCCCTTCTTCCATCAGCCACTGCGCCAGGTCCGGGTGGTCGCTCGGGCCCTGGCCGCAGATGCCGACGTACTTGCCCCTGCGGCGTGCGGTCTGGATCGCCATCGACAGCAGCTTCTTCACCGCCGGGTCGCGCTCGTCGAACAGGTGCGCGACGATGCCCGAATCGCGGTCCAGGCCGAGGGTGAGCTGGGTCAGGTCGTTGGAGCCGATGGAGAAGCCGTCGAAGATGTCGAGGAACTCGTCGGCCAGCAGCGCGTTGGACGGCACCTCGCACATCATGATGATCTTCAGGCCGTCCTGGCCCTGCTTCAGGCCGTTGGCCTCCAGCACCTCGACCACCCTGCGGCCTTCGTCGAGCGTGCGCACGAACGGGATCATCACCCACACGTTGGACAGGCCCATCTCGTTGCGCACCTTGCGCACGGCCTTGCACTCGAGCGCAAACGCTTCGGCGAACGACGGATCGACGTAGCGGCTGGCGCCGCGGAAGCCGATCATCGGATTCTCCTCGTGCGGCTCGTAGCGCTGTCCGCCGAGCAGGTTCGCGTACTCGTTGGACTTGAAGTCGGACATGCGCACGATCACCGGCTTCGGGTTCACCGAGGCGGCGATGGTGGCGATGCCCTCGGCGAGGCGATCGACGTAGAACTCCACCGGGCCGGCGTAGCCGGCGATGCGCTCGTCGATCTTCCTGCGGACGTCGGCGTCTTGGTCGTCGTATTCCAGCAGCGCCTTGGGATGCACGCCGATGTGGCTGGCGATGATCATCTCCAGCCGTGCCAGGCCGATGCCGGCGTTGGGCAGCTGGCCGAAGTCGAACGCGCGCTCGGGGTTGGCCACGTTCATCATGATCTTCAGCGGCGCTTCGGGCATCGACGACAGGTCGGTGGTGATCCGCTCGAAGGGCAGCGTGCCGGCATAGATGAAACCGGTGTCGCCTTCGGCGCAGCTCACCGTGACCTGCGCGCCGTCCTCGATCAGGTCCAGCGCGTTGCCGGTGCCGACCACGGCGGGCACGCCAAGTTCGCGCGCGATGATCGCGGCGTGGCAGGTACGACCGCCGCGGTTGGTGACGATGGCGGCAGCGCGCTTCATCACCGGCTCCCAGTCTGGGTCGGTCATGTCGGCGACCAGCACGTCGCCAGGCTGCACGCGGTTCATGTCGTCGAGCGTGCGTACCACGCGTGCCACGCCGCTGCCGATCTTCTGGCCGATCGCGCGGCCTTCCACGAGCACGTCGCCGCGCAGTTCCAGCTGGAATCGTTCGATCTGCGTGGCCTTGGCGCGTGACTTCACCGTTTCCGGCCGCGCCTGCACGATGAACAGCTTGCCGCTGACGCCATCCTTCGCCCACTCGATGTCCATCGGGCGCTGGTAGTGCTTCTCGATCACCAGTGCCTGCTTCGAAAGTTCGTGCACGTCGGCGTCGCTGAGCGAGAACCTGCTGCGCAGTTCGGCCGGCGTGTCCTCGGTGCGCACGCGCTCGCCGGGGGCATCGGAATAGACCATGCGGATCTGCTTGCTGCCCAGCGAACGGCGCAGGATCGCCGGCTTGCCCTGTGCGAGCGTCGGCTTGTAGACGTAGAACTCGTCCGGGTTGACCGCACCCTGCACGACCATCTCGCCCAGGCCGTAGCTCGACGTCACGAACACCACGTCGCGGAAACCAGATTCGGTGTCGAGCGTGAACAGCACGCCCGACGCGCCCACGTCGGAGCGCACCATCAGCTGCACGCCGGAGGAGAGGAACACGTCCTCGTGCTTGAAGCCGTGGTGCACGCGATAGGCGATGGCGCGATCGTTGTAGAGGCTGGCGAAGACTTCCTTGACCTTGCGCACCACGTCGTCGGCGCCGGTGACGTTGAGGAAGGTTTCCTGCTGGCCGGCGAACGAGGCGTCGGGAAGGTCTTCCGCGGTGGCCGAAGAGCGCACGGCCACGGCGACGCTGCCGCCGCCGTTCTGTTCGCACAGCTGCGCGTAGGCCTTGCGGATGTCGGCGTCGAGCTCCGGCTGCAGCGGCGCGTCGATCACCCAGCCGCGAATTTCCTTGCCGGCGGCGGTCAGTGCCGGGACGTCCTCGACGTCCAGCGTCGCCAGGCGGTCGAAGATGCGCTGGTGCAGGGTGTTGTGGGCGATGAAGGCCTTGAACGCGTCCGCCGTGGTCGCGAAGCCGCCCGGGACCGAGACACCAAGCCCGGCGAGTTCGCCGATCATCTCGCCGAGCGATGAATTCTTGCCGCCGACCTGGGCCAGATCGGTCAGTCGCAGGTCGTGGAGCCACAGGATATTGGCGCTCAAAACGGGCACTCCGGGTTGTGCGGGCGGTAGTGGAAAGCGGGGAGGGCAGGCAGGACCGGCCGAAGTTGGCTATTTTAGCCGCCAGCGCACGGCAGCGGCCACGTTCGGGGCCGGATTCCGTGCATCGCGGCCATGCCGCCCCCGCACGCACCCACAGGAAAGCGATTACACATGGCTGACACGCGCCCGGTCTTCTATGTTTCCGACGGCACCGGCATCACTGCCGAGACGATCGGCCACAGCCTGCTGACCCAGTTTGCCGACACCCGCTTCAGTACCGACCGCATTCCCTTCGTCGACAGCCCGGAGCGCGCGCGCGAGGCCGCTGCGCGGATCCGGGCGAAAGGCGAGGAGGTCGGTGTTCGTCCGGTGGTGGTGAGTTCCTGCGTCGATCCGGAGCTGACCCGGCTGATCGGCGAAAGCGGCGCGCTGGTGCTGGACACGTTTGCGCCGTTCATCGAGCCGATGGAGCGCGAACTGGGACAGCAACGCAAGTCGCAGGTCGGCCAGGCGCACGGCATGGTCGACTTCGATACCTACCATGCCCGCATCAACGCGATGAACTACGCGCTGACCCACGACGACGGTATCGCCGTCAACTACGACGACGCCGACGTGATCCTGGTGGCGGTGTCGCGGGCCGGCAAGACGCCGACCTGCGTGTACCTGGCGCTGCACTACGGCGTGCGCGCCGCGAACTACCCGCTGACCGAGGAAGACCTCGAACACGATCGCCTGCCGCCGCGCCTGCAGCCGTATCGCAACAAGCTGTTCGCGCTGAGCATCGATCCGGTGCGCCTGCACCAGATTCGCGAGGAGCGGCGCCCTAAATCGCGCTATGCGCAGCTGGAGACCTGCAAGAGGGAAGTGGCCGCGGCCGAGAGCCTGTTCCGCGCGGAGCGCATCCCGGTGTTGAGCACCACGCACAAGTCGATCGAGGAAATCGCCAGCACGGTGCTGACCACGTTCGGCATCCGGCGCGGGATGTTCTGAGCACGACGTCCGGGCCTGCGAGGCGCCTTCCCGCCAGCCGCATCGCGGCGGCGGAAAATGCCGGTGGAGAAGGTTCACGTTAGGCGCCGCGAACGCTTCCGTCAATGCTGCCGCGCCCTGGCCTGTGCGTGTAGCATCGGGCCATGTCCCGGGTCCACGTCACCGATCGCACGGCACGCATTCCGAAGCTCAGCCGCTTCGGCTGGCTGATGGGCCTGTATGCGGAAAACTTCAATCGCCTGACGCGGCTGTTCGAGCCCGCCGACCTTGCATCGGGTCGCTATGTCTCGACGATCGGCGACGGCCTCGACCTGCACCTGCAGGTCATCGAGCAGCATGCCTACACGACCGAACTGCGACTGACCTACGGCCTGCAGGATCCCGTGACCGGCGAGCCCGACCCGTCGGCTTTCCTGCGCCTGTATCGCGACGCGCGCCAGGTCGAGGCGACGCACTGCTATGTGGGGCGGCGCTGGCAGGACGTGATCGGGATGTATCCGCCGCCGGCGCAGGTGATCAGTCACCGCATGCGCATGAACACGTTCCTCGGCAAATGGCTGCAGTACCTGGCCGAAGGCGGCCACGGCGTGGCCACGCTGCGCGCGACTGCGGCCGAAACCAGGGTCGCCTGAGACGCGCACCGCATTTTTAATGCTTCGTTCACGGCCTTTACGCGCTGCAAACATCCGGCTGCTAGCATCGCCCTCCAACGCGCCTGAATGCGCATGAGGAGACACCGATGACCAAGCTCGACAAGCCATTGCGGCGCGAAGTCCAGATCGGCGACAAGGCCTATACGCTCACCATCGATCCCGATGGCCTGAAGCTGGTCGAGAAGGGCCACCGCAAGGGTGTCGAGGTCAGCTGGGCCTCGCTGGCCAACAGCGAAAGCGATGGCGGGTCGCAGGCAGCGTCGATGTAAGCATCGCGAGCGATTGTTCTGGTTTCGCGAAAAGGCCCGCCTCGTGCGGGCCTTTTAGTTGGCCGGGGCCCGGCTTGCGTGATGCATTGCTGGCGCTGTCAGCGGAACGTGCCGCGCGATTTCTGTCCTGCCCAGCCGTGGCGGGCAATCAGCACGCTGTCGCCATTGGCGACGCGCACGGCGACGCCGGTCGAGTCGCCGCGCGTGCTGTTGCGGTCGGCAGCGAGCCTGCTGGCCACGCCGATGGCCTCGAGCTTGGTGGCGCGAAGATCCAGCGCCTTGCCTTCAAACCGGATGACCCAGCCCTGCCGGGCAGGTTCCACCGTGAGTACCGACCTTGCCATGCCATCACCCCCGCTTCGTCCGCAAATCCCCGGCCTGCAGAGGCCAACGCAGGTTCCCGCCGCGGGCGGCCGGGCCGGCAAGCCCGTCGGAGGCGGGGCAGGGCAGGCGACATCGAGCGCGAGGCGACGGGTCGGGCGCGATCAAACCTTGGGCATGCGCGAGACCGCCCGCTCGATGCTTTCGCTGCAACCGGATGCGTGGCGGCCAATTGCCCAAGCATCGCCCGGGAATGCATTGCCTGAAAAGAAACAGGCCCGCCGAAGCGAGCCTGTTTCATCGAAAAGTGGCGTCCCCACGGGGATTCGAACCCCGGTGTCCACCGTGAAAGGGTGGTGTCCTAGGCCTCTAGACGATGGGGACGCAGTGGAACTTGCAGCGATTCCGGGCAGGCCGTGTCCGGAATTGGTGGAGCCAGGCGGGATCGAACCGCCGACCTCCTGCATGCCATGCAGGCGCTCTCCCAGCTGAGCTATGGCCCCACGGGCTGGAAAGCGCGGAATTCTAGCCAGCGGTTGTCGAACGTGCAAGCGCTGATTTCGATTTCGCCTTGCCGCGTTCACCCTGCGGCTTGGCCAGGCGCAGTCGCAGCGCGTTGCCGACCACCGAAACCGAGCTCAGGCTCATCGCTGCAGCGGCCAGCATCGGCGACAGCAGCAGGCCGGTGAACGGATACAGCACGCCGGCTGCCACCGGAATGCCCAGCGCGTTGTAGGCGAAGGCGAAGCCGAGGTTCTGGCGCATGTTGCGCACGGTTGCATCCGAGATCGATCGCGCGCGTGCAATGCCGGCCAGGTCGCCCTTGACCAGGGTGACCTGCGCGCTGGACATGGCCACGTCGGTGCCGGTGCCCATGGCGATGCCGACATCGGCCGCGGCCAGGGCCGGCGCATCGTTGATGCCATCGCCGGCCATCGCCACCCGGCGACCCTCCGACTGCAGGCGTTGCACCAGTGCGAGCTTGTCGGCTGGGCGGACCCCACCGTGGACCTCGTCGATGCCCAGCTCTTGGGCCACCGCACGCGCCGTGGCGGTGGCGTCCCCGGACGCCATGACGATGCGCAGGCCCGCGGCGTGCAGCTGTGCGATGGCATCAGCAGTGCCGGCCTTGAGCGGGTCGGCCACCGCGAGCAGGCCCGCAAGCCCGCCCGCAACGCCCAGGTACATGGCCGTGGCGCCGTGCGTGCGCAACTCTTTCGCACGCTGCCCGAGCGCGGCCGGATCGATTCCATGCTCGGCCATCAGCGCGTCGTTGCCGAGCACGATCGCCTTGCCGTCGACGCTGCCGCGCACGCCGGTCCCGGTCATCGACTCGAAATCGAGCGCCGGCGACAGTGCCATGTCGCGGCGTCGCGCCTCGGCGACGATCGCGGCGGCCAGCGGGTGTTCGCTGGCGACATCCAGGCTGGCGGCCAGCCGCAGCACCTCGTCCTGCGTCCATGGCGCAAGCGCGACCACTTCCCGGAACGCGGGACGGCCTTCGGTGAGCGTGCCGGTCTTGTCGACGACCAGGGTGTCGATGCGGCGCAGCGTTTCCACCGCTTCGGCATCGCGGAACAGTACGCCGGCCTGCGCGGCGCGGCCGGTGGCGACCATGATCGACATCGGCGTGGCCAGTCCCAGCGCGCAGGGGCAGGCGATGATCAGCACCGAGACGGCGGCCACGATTGCGTGCGTCCACGACGGCTCCGGGCCGAACAGGCCCCAGCCGAGGAACGTCGCCAGCGCGATCGCGAGCACGCCCAGCACGAACCAGTACGCGACCCGGTCGGCCATGCGCTGCATCGGTGCGCGCGAGCGCTGCGCCTGCGCCACCAGCTGCACGATCTGCGACAGCACGCCGTCGCCGCCGGTCTTCTCCGCGCGCATCACCAGCGCGCCCGTGCCATTGATCGTCGCACCGATGACGCGGTCGCCCGCCGTCTTCTCGACCGGCACCGGTTCGCCGGTGAGCATCGATTCGTCGACGTTGGAACGGCCTTCGAGCACGACGCCGTCGACCGGCACCTTTTCACCAGGCCGTACGCGCAGCCGGTCGCCGACGTGGATGTGGGTCAGTTCGACGTCTTCCTCGCCGCCGTCGTCGCGCAGGCGGCGGGCGGTCTTCGGGGCCAGCCCGAGCAGGGCCTTGAGCGCGCTGGAGGTGCGCGAACGTGCCTTGAGCTCGAGCAGCTGGCCGAGCAGGGTGAGCGAGACGATCATCGCCGCCGCCTCGAAATAGACGCCGACCACGCCGTGGTCGCGGAACGAGGCCGGGAACACGTCCGGCGCCACCGTCGCCACCACGCTGTAGCCGAAGGCAGCAAGCACGCCGGTGCCGATCAGGGTCCACATGTTGGGGCTGCGGTTGCGGATCGACTGCGCCCAGCGCTGCAGGAAGGGCCAGCCGGCCCAGAGCACGACCGGCGTGGCGAGGGCGAGTTCGATCCACGGCTGCATCGCCGCCGGCACCAGTGCGACCGCATGCCCGGCCATCGCCAGCACCATCGTCGCCAGGCTCAGCGGCAGGGTCCACCAGAAGCGGCGGCGGAAGTCGGTCAGTTCCGGGTTTTCGCCGTCATCCAGCGAAGGCAGCATCGGTTCCAGCGCCATCCCGCAGATCGGGCAGGTACCGGGGCCGTCCTGCTCGATCTGGGGATCCATCGGGCAGAAGTAGCGGGTGCCTGGCGGCGGGGGCGGGGCAGGTTCGGCCTGCTCCGGGTGCAGGTAGCGCATCGGGTTGGCGATGAACTTCGTGCGGCAACCGGCGCTGCAAAAGTGATAGTCCATGTCCCCGTGGACGGCATGGTGCGAGGTGGTCGCCGGATCCACGGTCATCCCGCAGACGGGATCGATGGCCTTGCCGTCGGCAACGCCTGCTTGCGTGCTGCCGCAGCAGCTGTGCGCGGCATGTTCCCGGTGCGCCGTCATGATTGCGCCGCCCGTTCGGATGCGGTCGCGGTATCGGTGCTGAGCGCTGCCATGATCGGGCAGGTGGCCAGGGCGCCGTGACCCGGGCAGGCGTCGACCAGTTCGTGCAAGGCGTCACGCACCCGGGTCAGCTCGGCGAGGCGCTCTTCCACAACTTCAAGTTTTTGGGATGCTTTCTTTCGCATCTCATTCATATCATTTGAGTAATTGCTGCTTATGGCCATCAGTTCACCTATTTCCTCAAGTGTGAAACCGAGGGCCTTGGCGCGACGGATGAAATTCAACCGGGTGACATCGTCGCACTGGTACTGGCGGTAGCCGCTGGCACTGCGCGCCGGTTCGGGAATCAGGCGCTGGCGCTCGTAGTAGCGAACCGTGTCGATGGGCACGCCGGCCTGGCGCGCGAGCTGGCCAATGTTCATGGCGATCTCCTGAGGCAGGGCGTCATGGTAAACCTTGAACCTTGGTCAAGAGTCAAGGGTTTGCATGGAGCCAAGTGTCGCGATGCCGATGCGCGCGCGCCAGGCCTGCTTCGCAAGTGCTGGCCGCCGATACCCGCGTGTCCTAGGCTTGCCGCACTGTCGCCGGCGGATCGCGTGGCCTCTCGTTTGGATGCATGAACTCCGTTGCGGCACGGGCGATGCAAGCAATGCCCAGCCTGATTCCGCGTTCGGCC
The DNA here is from genome assembly GCF_000422305.1 of Luteimonas mephitis DSM 12574. Taxonomy (GTDB): domain Bacteria; phylum Pseudomonadota; class Gammaproteobacteria; order Xanthomonadales; family Xanthomonadaceae; genus Luteimonas; species Luteimonas mephitis. The sequence goes on from NZ_AULN01000018.1 coordinate 176,613, forward strand.
GCGGTGGAGACAAGAGGGGACCCATGGACCTGCAAGGGATCGTCGTACACATCGCGCGGGAACTGGTACTGGTTCCGATCACGCTGCTGCCCATCATCAATCCGCTGAGCACCGCATCGGTATTCGTGGCAACGGTCGGCCGCCAGCATGACAAGGCCAAGCTGCTCGCGCGGCAGGTGTGCATCAACAGCTATTGCGTGATCGTGATCGGCATCCTGATCGGCGGCTATGTCTTGAAGCTGTTCGGAATTTCGCTGCCGGTGGTGCGAATCGCAGGCGGGCTGCTGGTGGCCGCCAACGGCTGGCGGATGCTCAATGCCCGCCGCGAAACGGTGCAAGACGCAGTGGCGGAGCAGGCTGTTTCGATGCCCAGCCAGGACATCATGAAGCACAGCTTCGTGCCGATGACCTTTCCGCTGACGACCGGCCCCGGCACGCTGGCGGCCTGTATCGCGCTGGGCACCCAGATGCAATCCGGCACGCCGCTGGACTTCCTGAGCGGTGCGATCGTCGCGTTCGGCGGCGCCGCGCTGGTGGTGCTGGTGGTGTACCTGATCCTGCGCAACTCCTTGAAAGTCATCGCCAGGCTGGGCGACACCGGCGAGCTCGTGCTGCAGCAAGTGATGGCATTCGTTTTGGTGTGCATCGGCATCCAGCTGATGTGGAATGGATGGGACGAGCTGCAGCAGTAGCTCGACAGCGGCATGCGCGCTGCGGACAGATCGACAGTCGGTATCCGGGTGGACTCACATGGGGGGACGTAATGGTCGACCGACAGCCGGAGCGGCCGTCGAACTGATTGACGCCGAGCATTCGCCCTGAAGTTAACTGTCTGATTAAAGAAGAGAAGCGCGGATTGTCGGGGCGTTCTGTCGGCACCTTCTTCTCCAACAGATCGCCCGAAATTCATCGAACTACCAGCAATCGCCCTTCATTTGCTTGATCCGCCGAAGATCTGCCCGCTATTTCTTCCGTCGCCTTTTACCCGTTCGGCACGTTAGTCGGTTCCGGGCTTGCGGCCTTGTTGCCGGCGACTTTGATCCGGTACGGGGCTTCGTAGAAGAGGTAACAGGCGCGGGGATGTCGACGGCACGCCTAGAAGGGGGCGGGCTTGTCGCCGTCCAGCACACCCTGACCGAACGGACTTCGTCGTTCGTAATGACGATCTCTGCAGTAGGCAGAAACCAATGCTGGCATTTCAATGATTTCTCGCTGGTGATAATTGACCTGAGTACTGCCTCCAAGCCTTGGGTATACGCCCGGGCAAGGATGGCCTCCAAGGCTCTCGCTACGTGACGTCGCCCCGAGATCCCATCCAGCGCATGGGATCGAGCCGCTTGGAGGGACCGACTGCACCCGTCGTCACGTAAATCCAGACTGGAGCTCGAAATCACCTTGTCCAGCAACTCGCCGCAGAAATAGGCTGCTGTCGGGTCGACGGCTGAGAGGTTGAGCCAAGTGTTTGGCTCGCTGGACAGCCCGTGGGCGGCGATCAGGCATTCAGGGCGATTAACGAGGTTTTCTTCGAGAGTCTGTCCTTCATCCAAGTAATTGAGGGTAGCGAGCCTGCGCGGGGTGGGAGTGTCTACCGGAAAAACCGCCACGGCATCTTTGGTTGCCTGAACGAGCTTGGCGTGCATCGTGGCGGGGAGCGGCACAAACGTTAGTGGACGCTCGCCACCCAGAAGGCTCCAGCCCCAAAACTCGCGTTCGGGTGGATCCTCCCCAACCGCAGAAAACTCTTCCAGCTCGGCTGATGGCTCGGTAGTTGCGAGTGTGCCCGTGAGTTCAAGCGATTGGCGGGCCAATGCTGCATATCCCGGCATCCAATCGGTATGCAAGGCAGGAATAACAAGTAGGCGGGACTTTCGTTCCTCGGCCGCCCAACTCAGGTATCGGCTAGCCCATGCGTCGACATCGGTCGCTGGGAAATCCCACATGTTGGTCGAAGCTGTCCTGACCTGGAACGCGTCGTATCCGCACTCGCAGCGGCCTAGACGAAGATCCGAATGAAAACGTGCCCAGCAGGTCTTGCCACACTGAGGACAGCCGGTGTGCAGCTTGGCGGCATGCCATGGACAGCGATCGATGAAGGGCAGTTGGAAAAGCGCGCAATGGTACCCATGGGCTGCGCAGAAAGAGCAATCGCGGAGCGGGAGGTTGTGGTGCTCCAGCATACGTCCGGTTCTTAACGGGCTCCACACCTCTGGTGACCAGTAGTCGCCGACGCGCGTCGCTCGCAGCCCAAGTGCGTGAAGCAGCGCCGCTTTGGGGGCGCCAGGCCTTTGGGTTGCGATCAGTGCGTCGGATGTCACTCGGTTGCGAATCCCTAGCGCCGTCAGTTCAACGCCCATTAGCCGGCCCAACTGCGTCATCCTCCGAAGCAGACCGTATCCGGAGATATAGGGGTAGGGTTCTAGTTCTGCGCCAAGGAGAGCCGGCAACGCCGGTCCCCCTTGAATGACGTCACGCCAAGCCATTACGCGGCCTCGTCATGACCTAAGTCGGGCATGCGCATCTTGGCGCGGACGAACTCCAGCCGGAGATAGCCGCTGGCCAGAAGAACGTGCCTGACCTGCTCAGGCGTAAAGCCGTTGAAATCAGGATTTTCGTGGGCAATGTCGGCCAAGAGCGAGTGCACGACCAAGGTAAACGTTGCCATCGGCCACGCGTCAGTTTCGGGCAGCCTGTACTCCTTGCGCAGCGACCGGACGCCTTCGAAGATCACCGGCGCATCCTTCGACAGACACCAGCCGCGATCGAACGCGTCCTTGGCGAAGTAACGCGAAAACGGCATGTCAGGCGTCGGCCATGCGACCGAACGGTCGTAACGACCCAAGGCGTGGGTAGTTTCCGCAATCCCCATCAAAGGGCGGAACGGGGCGGTGTCCATGAACCAGCGGCGCACGGTATGGGACGGACGTTCCAGCCAGTCATCGCCGACATCGACGCCCTCGGCATCGCTCTGGCGAACAAGCACGAGGAACAAGCTGAGGTTTTCGTCGAGCACCAGACTATCCAGATCCTCGAGGTACTGGTACTCGGATTCAGTGATGCGCTGGGCGTTGTCGATGAAGAGCACCATGCGGCGCTGCCGTGCCTGGCCACAGCGCGTACGAATGAAGTTCACCAGGCGTTCGAGGCCCAGTCCAGGATCCATGCGGATGGCGTTGACGAGCTTCAAGCGCCGGTTAATGGCGGTCCAGAACGCACGGTCCGAGCGACGGATGCCGCTGGGCATCACAATGCGTGCCGCGACGCCAATCTGCTGTTTTGTCTTCATGTTGATCAGCCAGCGCGACGCGTTGTCAGTTAGATACTGCTGCGCGGTAGTCTTGCCGAGCCCGCCACCGCCGTATACCGAGCAACCGTGATGACCTTGACTGATATTGGAGAGGATGAAGTTGGCGAGGTACTCGGTCGGTTTGGTGTAGATCTGGTAGCTATTGGGAATGAAGATGGGGTGTTCGTTGTTGTCCATGAGTTCTCCTTGGCGCGTTGGTGCCATGTGGGAAGGCGAAAACCAGATCTTCAGAAGTCGTTTTCTTCGTCGAGGCTGATCCAGCCACCCGGAGGAATCTTCATGGGGGTATTGATCGCCGGCGGACGTGAGCTCGGTGGGGTACCGTTGTGGACCTGTTCCATGCGAGAAAGCTGATCCACCGCCTGCTGGGAAGTTGGCGCCAGTGCACGCAGGAATGCGACGTAAGCCGCAATCGCGCAATCCGCGCCGGTTATCGAGAAGCCTGCTTTCAGCTTCGACCACTGCATGATCATGGCCCGCGTCGTTACATCGTGCGCAGTGCGGTTCCATGGTGCGGCCGCCCGCACGGCGCAAAGGGGCGCGGTGGCGGTACGCATTAGCACGAACGATCGAAGATCGTGGCGGTGAACGCGAGCCAGGACCGTCTTGCCAACCAGTTCCCACTTATTGTCCATATCTGGGCTGCGATAGCGCACGTACATATAGTTGACGTGCGGCATCACGCCTTCGCTGCGGTTGCCATGGACCGTCAGCGGCACCAATACGCTGCCCATGTCGCCGGCGTCTTCCTCGGCCGTGTCAGGGATGAAAGCGAAGGCCTTCGGCCCTTGCATCTGCAGGTACTGCAGCGGACTCAGGTCGCCCAGCGCGGTGTGGGGCGTTGCGTTGTAGTTCGCGATGATGACATCCAACAGCTCTTCGAACGCATGCAACTGGATCGGATAGTCGTTCGGTGCGAAATTGCTGATGCGGATCTTGTTTTTGCCTAGGCGCTTGGCGGGCTCGAAACCACCCGGCACGTCGCGGAGTGCGCCACGCTCCAAGCGCGAGAAGAACTGCTCAACGATCGGCCGGGAGCGTGGCTCGTGTGCGCGTCCATAAAACAGCATGCCGCCGCGAGCGCGACAGAACGCCTGTTCGAAGTCCAAGGCCGAATGCGCCTTCGCGTTGTCCAACGCCAGCAAGCGTGAGCGCCATGACGAGTGTGCACCCAGTGATCCCGAGGGGAGACCGGCTCCTGGTGCGTACTCCAAGTCAGGGATCGTCAGTTCCCGGCGCTTCCACGGCTGCAAGGACTTCGTGATGCAGGAGGCGAGATCGAGGTTGTTGTACGCCTTGCCGACGCGCAGGAACCAGCCAACGATGACGCGGGACTCGACCTCGATCTCGACCAGCAGCCACATCGAAGTGATCCGACGCTTGACGGAACCGCCGTTGGGCAATGCCACACCAACGACGGCCTCGATATCGATGCGATGCCCGTCGATTTCCGTTCTAGCGAACGGACTTCCCCGGAAAATTTCCGACAAGGTGGAAGGCGGTGCATCGGTAGTATCGAGATTACCGACGTCGGCGTATTCGATGCGACGCTGGCGGATAAAGCGGAGCAGGGCACGGCGTCCCTGGTCCGCTTGGTTCAGGGGATAGAAATCCCGCAGGTCCAGACGTTTGAGCTCGGCGATGATCTTCGCGTGCAGCCGGTCGAAGGCTTTCGGTGGTCGTCCGGGTGGTAAGGGTTGCCCGAATTCGTCGATCCAGATCGCGATTTCTGGGCGTGCAGAGAGAAGTTGGCGCATGGCATGCGGGCCAGCCAGCCGCGGCATTTCCACATCGCTGCTCTGTTCGCAGCGCTGATAGGTACCCCAAGGCACGCAAACCCTGAATCCGTACGGCTGGCCGTCGTGAGCAAGTTGTGGGGCGCGTTTAACCATGGCGCGTAGGCGTTTGTGGCATAGCCCATGAGCGTTGGCTGCGCGGGTAATGCCCATGTCGCCGGTCAGTACCGCCGTAAGCGCCGCACACGCTTCTCGGAAGCGCGACCGAACCGATTCGGCGAGGTCCGATTCATTCGGCTTATACCAAGCTGCGAGCTCCTCTAGGGGATAGCACGTATAGAGGCTACGCACAGACCACCTCCAGGATTGCGTCTGCAGCACCCGGCGAATAGTCCACTAGTCGCAACTCACCTTGATGGATCATGCCCGCTGCTACGGCACGCACGTTTGCAGGCGTGAAATCCAGGGTCTTGATGAGGTTCGACAGCGAGACGCGCTCGGTATTGGCAAGGAGTGCACGGATCTGGTTTCGGATGAGCGAGCGCGTCGCCAGCCGTCCGTAGTCCCAAACCAGGGGCAGCAGTTCGAAGCCGGTTGCAAGCCACGCCTGTGCGGAAAGCAACTCCGGCTCGGATATGTAGTGCAGCCGGATGCCATTGCGCTGAGCGGCATCATCGAGTTCGCTTCGATCTCGAATGGAGACGGTCCCCGTTGTGCTGCCGACGGTGCCCGCCTCGGGAACGACCAAGTAGAAGCGCTCCTCGCCTGACGTATCTCGAGTCCAGAACGACACATCGATTTGTTGTTTGGCTGTGAATTGGATGCGGCGCGGACGCTCGATGTACCTCCGGATGTTGGGGTTGAACTCGAACTTGAGCGCCACTGCGACATTGACCATGTCGGCGACCGTGACGACCCGTCGGTTTCGTGGAGAGAAGAAGACGAAAGTTTCGTGGCGATTGCGTTCGCCAAGGCTCAACTTGCGAGGCGTATACGGTAGGTTCGGCTCAGTGGCATGTGATGTCGCGGACGAAGCGTCCGCGGTAGCGGTGATTCCGGCAGTCATGACAGCTCCTTCGCACGCCGCTTAGGCGCACGGCAAGAGACCGGGGTCTCCCGGTCGGTGGCGAGAGGAAAGGCACCGCACGTGCCCGAGGACGGTGCCTTGGCGGCTCAGTTCACGGGCTCAGGCTCGAGCCGGTAGCTCAGAACCGAGTGGGACAGCGGGTTGATGTACAGATGGCAGCGATATGTCGGTCCGTCCGGTACCTTCAGGTGAGTCAGGTAATGAATCGGGCGGACTCGGTCGTTATGCCTGGTGATGGCTCCCTCCAAGGCGGAGGGCACGGCGTCCAACGAGACGCTGTTGGTCATTTTGCGATGGTTCTGCACCTGGGGATGTCCTTTTTTGAGGCTGCCGTAGGGCAGCAATTGACATGCCCCCCGAAAAGTGCGACGCTCTTGAGTGAGTGCTCTTTAGGGCATCGCGGGACCCCTGCCAGGGTCCCGTTTTCTTTTTCAGGGACGAAAAATTTTCGCGGTTAGTGCTTCAGTATTCGTTCTAGGCGGTACCTCCTCTTTGCTATGACAGCGGGGCGCGTCGGACATCTGGGATAACGCGACCGTTCGCCTGTCTTGAACTGGTAGCTATCGGCAAGGGGCTAACGACCTCAGATGTAGTTCAGTCAGGAGATTCGTTTGCTGATGCCGGTGGGTGGTTGCGCGGCGTATTGGCGCGCCAGCCAGAGGGCAACGTCCTTCACTAGGGCGAATTTTCCGCGCCTGCGCTCCAAGGGAAAAACGCGCACCGGCAGGGTCTGGCGAACCTCGGCCTGTCGGAAGGCGTCAAGCGAGCTGTACCCCAAGGCTTGCCACAGGTGCTCTTGGCCGATCATGGGCCCGTGTCGGTTGAACAGGTCGCGCTCAAGCGCTTCGGCCAGTTGCTGTTCAACGGACTGCTCGGGCATCCCATCTCTCATCGTGGCTGTCATGTCATGACAAGCTTAGAGGCCTCCTCACGGCTGCTGTAGGGGTGACGCTGTTACTCTAATTGGGGACATGCTCGCCCTACTATGTCATTGAAATACATGCATAATTACGAGAATCGTCGATTGGAAATCATGAAGCGAAAGCTGATTGATTCCCTGCCATTTGAGAGGCAGGTAGCCTCCGCGATCGACATTCTCCGGTGCGTTGCATGGTTTGAGCACATCCGAGATCACCTGCAGAAAACCGGCAGTCGCGTGTGCGCAACTGCGTATGGCATCGGAAAATTCATCCAGCCAGAAACTTACGCCGGTGTCTCGCCCGCTCTTTACAACCACAACATGTGGCCGAAGTACGCAGCAGGTTTGCATTGCCCGGGTCAAGTCACCCTCGCAGCTGCGGAGAAAAAGGTGCCCGGGTCGACGGCGATTTATGACGCGTCGGTCTGGACGATGCTGAACGTTACGAACCCGGTGGGCGGCCAGATCGACACCGGCCTGCGCACGCTGCGCGTGGAGGTGCAGGAAGCCCTGTACGAAAAAAAGGGGTTGAGGTTCGGCAGGTATCACCGACGCAAGGTCGGTCAAGCCACGTTATCCAGTCTCGAGCGCCATGCTGGCGGACTGGATGCGCTCGCCGCAGCGGTTCTTCTATTGAAAGAAGCCTGCGAAGCGGGTGACAGGGAGCGATGCTTTCACGTCGGCCTGTCCTTGCACAGGATTTTGCTGATGACCTGCGTGAGCATGCCGGTGTTGAGCTATCGGTTACCACTGATCGTGTACTTTTCCTTGTTTGTCTTTCCTCTTGCCGCAAGCGACAGCTTGATCATCGATGTACCAATCTGTGAATTTTATGAAATGACGGATCTGCTGAGCACCTATGTCGCAATTCTTGAAGATCTGAGGGTGATTCGTGCAGAGAACGCGAGAGTCACACGCGAACGGCGACGCCTCTTGGTTGGGGATCTCGGAAAGGACTTGCAGTTTGGGCTCATGCCGAGGCTCAAAGTCGCCCCCGATTGTCGGGATTCGCGTGTCGCTGGCCGTGTAGCTAGCCACACCGTTGGCAAAGATTGGGGCCTGTCTGTGCTTCGCCAATACGGCGCCGTGGATTTTCCGCCAGAGGAGACCCTGCTTGATATGAAGGCGGCGTACGATCAGGCGAGACTACGCCACGAGCTGAGTCAATGTACTCGTGAAGAATGTAACGGACTTCCAGGATGCGGGTAGCGTCGCTTGCGCGCTGTGCCCTGAGTGATCATAAGCTCTGGATCGGCTCCGGAGATGCATTCCGGGCTCGCGTGACGTTCGTCGGCTACCTATACGATCCGAAGCTCTCTGCTCGCAAGTGATATTGGGGGCCAAAGGGACTGATTAGGGGCCGTTATCGCGGCTATGAGAATCAGCGACGCGTTCTGCCGCCGCTGAGGACTAGTAGGAGTCGGGATCGGGATTGCGCCTGCGCAGTTTGTCGACGACGAGCCTTTGCGCAGCAGTCGCGGCCGAGTCGGCCGAGCTGAGGTCCACGGCAACGTCGACGCTTGCTTGCGCCGCGTATGTTTCCAGGAACATCGCGGTATGGAATCGGTATTTCCGTGCTTCGCTGGGCAGGGCGATGCCCAGTTGCTTGGCCACGAGGATCGCGTACTTGAGCTGAGCCTCTGTTGGTTCCCTCAGATCCCAGTCAATGCTGTCCTTCAGCAGTGTTTCTACTTGCTTCTCAAGTCGCTTGACGAAGGTGTCGCGAACCTTCCGGTCCTTGATGCGCTCGTACTGGATAGTCAACGCCTCTTCCAGACGTTGAGAGACAAACAGCTCAAGCGTCATCTCGACGGCTGGGTTCACCAAGTACAGGGCCATATCGCTATGCCAGAGGCGGAAGCTGCGAGGTCGGGGGTGAGTAGATGCTACATGAATTTCATGTAATCGGTAGCTGTGACATAGCTTCTGCGGTCGCCCTCTTTTGGCGCGGCCATGGCCACCAAGACCATCTATTCAGTCGAGTACAGGCGGCTAGTCCAGCAGCTTCGCGCCCGCCGTGAGGAACTCGGCCTGACGCAAGCCGCGCTGAGTGCCGCTCTCGGATGGCCCCAGCAACGACTATCCGCGATCGAAGCCGGCGCACGGCGGCTCGACGTTCTGGAGTTTCTTCATTTGACGGCCCGCTTGGGGTTGACCCCTGAGGTTGCGATCCGTGTGGCGGTCGAGGCCGCCAAGCCCCGCTGATGCCAGATGTGATGGGATATACGCCAGGGTGGGGGCTGCTTGCGTTGGAACACCTGCTATCAGGATGCCGGAAGTGGCCAATCCAACCCGGGTGTTTCGGAGCACTCCTGGCGGTGGCGTTGGGTGTCCAATTCTGGTGATTCGCTAACGAACGGGTGATGCCATCGGTGCTGGAAAGGTGAATGGCGGGCGTTAGGAGGCCTTCCCGGCTTTGCAGGCTTCGGAGTAGCTACAATGGGGGCATGGCTTCGTGGCCCATCCTGCTTCGAGTTTTACTCGCGCTGGCGCTTGTTCTGAATGGGACTGGCGCGGCAGTCGCTGGGATTGGCATGGATCTCGGGCTACTGGAAGCGCAAGCCGTGTCACATTCAGCTGATGCGGGTGAGCTTCCGTGCCATCAGTCGGAGGCCCCGTCGGGCAATGATGGGGCAGTTCAACCCAGCGACTGCTGCCAAACCGGAGCCTGCAGCTGTGCGTGCGCCCATGTGGTGCAGATGATTTGCTTCTCGGGCGACGGCAAGATCGACATCCCGAGTCACGGGTGCGTCAGAGTACGTGTCATGACAGCGCGTGCCGCCCCCATACTGTTGCAGCTGACAAGACCTCCAATCGTATAGGCGTCTGGAGCGCCCCGCAGGGGCTTTCCCAATGCACCGCTTCTCGGCGCCTTCTCAGGCGCCTGATGCGGTGTTCCAGATGACACTGATTGGAGTTCTCATGCATACCGATACTTTCGGGCACGGGAGAGCCCCCCGGGCCTCTCGACGTCGCTTTGTGCAAGGCTTGGCCGCGGGTGGTGCAGTTGCGGCGCTCGGGCTCTGGCCGAAGTTGGGCTTCCCATCCAGCCAGCGACAGGATGGCCGGACGCTGCCAGGGACCGAATTCGATCTCGCCATCGGCGAAACCCCCATGAACTTCACCGGGCGTACGCGGCCGGCGATCACGGTTAATGGTTCCATTCCAGCGCCGCTGCTGCGCTGGCGGGAAGGCACGACCGTGAACCTACGCGTGTCCAACGTCCTGCCAGCCGGATCCATCCACGGGCATTCCACCTCGATCCACTGGCACGGCATCCTGCTGCCGGCCAACATGGACGGCGTGCCAGGCATGAGCTTTGCAGGTATCCACCGCGGCGAGACCTACCAGTACCGGTTTGATGTCAGGCAAGGCGGGACGTACTGGTACCACAGCCATTCCGGATTCCAGGAGCAGGCAGGGCTGTACGGGCCGCTGATCATCGACCCTCTGGAACCAGAGCCGTTCTCATATGACCGTGACTACGTGGTGCTGCTCAGCGACTGGACGGATCTGGATCCGAGCGCGCTGTTCTCGCGTCTGAAGAAGATGCCGGGCTACGACAACTACTACAAGCGCACGGCTGGCGACTTCTTTCGCGACATAGAGCGAGATGGCCTTGCCGCAACCGTAGATGACCGGAAGATGTGGGGGCAGATGCGCATGACACCGACCGACTTGTCGGACGTCAACGCCAACACCTATACGTACCTGATGAATGGCACGACCTCGCTCGGCAATTGGACCGGGCTGTTCCGTTCCGGAGAAAAGGTGCGCCTGCGCTTCATCAATGGATCGTCGATGACGCATTTCGACGTCCGGATTCCCGGCCTGAAGATGACCGTGGTCGCTTCCGATGGCCAATATGTCCATCCAGTCACCGTGGAGGAGTTCCGTATCGCCACGGCCGAAACATTCGATGTCATCGTCGAACCCAGTGGCCAGGACGCCTTCACGATCTTCGCCCAGGACATGGGCCGCACTGGATACGTGAGCGGCACATTGGCGGTGCGCGAGGGCCTGCGGGCGCCGGTGCCTACAGTCGATCCGCGACCGATCCTGACCATGGATGACATGGGGCACGGCGGCATGGGGGCGGGGCACGACATGTCGGCCATGCATGGGATGGATCATTTGGCGATGGGGCATGCGATGCCGGCTTCATCGCCGCCGGCAGACCAGGCACATGCCGGCCACGACATGTCCGACATGCAGCACACGGACATGATGGGCATGGACCATGGCAGCGGCGAGATGCAGCAGCATCCGACCAGCGAGGCAGGCAATCCGCTGGTCGACATGCAGACCATGTCACCAGTTCCGAAGCTGGACGATCCGGGTATCGGCTTGCGTGGGAACGGACGCCAGGTACTCACTTACGCCATGCTCAAAAGTGTGTTCGAAGACCCCGATGGTCGCGATCCTGGCCGGACGATCGAACTGCACCTCACCGGTCACATGGAGCGGTTCGCGTGGGGCTTCAATGGCCAGAAGTTCTCGGACGTCGAGCCCATTCGCCTGACCTATGGCGAGCGCATGCGCATCGTCCTGGTCAACGACACGATGATGACCCACCCGATCCACCTGCACGGCATGTGGAGCGACCTGGAGGACGAGCAGGGCAATTTCATGGTGCGCAAGCACACCATCGACATGCCGCCTGGCAGCAAGCGTGGGTATCGCGTGCGTGCCGACGCGCTCGGACGCTGGGCCTACCACTGCCATCTGCTCTACCACATGGAAGCGGGAATGATGCGCGAAGTGAGGGTGGAGGAATGAGCATGTGCGCTTTGAGGTCTACTTCGTTCGCGCTTGGCCTGCTCCTCGCCGCACCGGTGATCGCCCAGGATCATTCGCAACATCAGATGCCGCTCACACGCGATCATGCCGAGCACGAGGCCCAACCGAAACCGACAGATACCCACGAGAAGGTCAGGACGAGGACGGAGGCGAACCATGAATCCGCCACCGTGCCGATGGACCATGCTGCGATGGGACATACGTCATCGGATCAACAGGGGAGCCAGCCAGCGGATCACAGCACCATGAGCCATGGCGCTCCGCCAGCGGAGGAGCGGCGGATAGCTGTAGACCATGCCGCCATGGGGCACACGATGCAGGCCCCCACCGATGCGCCGCATATGCCGATTCCAGAGGTCACCGACGCGGATCGAACAGCAGCCTTCGCCTATGCCGATGATCATGCCATGCACGACAACACCATTGAGCAGTATTTCCTGCTCGATCGGCTCGAGGGATTCGATGCAAACGGAGATGACGGCCTTGCATGGGACGCCCAGTCCTGGATTGGGACGGACCTCAACAAGGTTTGGCTACGCAGCGAAGGCGAACGTATTGATGGCCACACGGAAAGCGCGGATCTGGAAGTACTGTACGGCCGCGCCTTTGCCCGCTGGTGGGACGTGGTGGGCGGCATTCGGCACGACTTCAAGCCAGGCGACTCCCAGGACTTCCTTGCGATCGGTGTCATGGGGCTGGCGCCGTACAAGTTTGAGGTCCAGGCAACCGCCTACCTTGGTGAAAGCGGCCAGACCGCAGCCCGGCTCGAAGTCGAGTACGACACGCTGCTGACCAATCGCCTGATCCTCCAACCACTGATCGAACTCGAAATGCACGGGAAGGATGATCCGGCACGCGTGATCGGTTCTGGGCTGAGTACAGCGGAAGCCGGTGTGCGCCTGCGTTACGAATTCACGCGGCGGTTCGCGCCCTACATCGGCATCGTGCATGAGCGCGCCTTCGGCCGCACGGCGGACTTTCGCCGCGACGGTGGCGAAGGTGCCAGCGATACCCGCTTTGTCGCCGGCGTACGGATCTGGTTCTAGGACAACAGATGCGATCACTCTGTGCGTGCCCGTATGGCGGTGTGTTCTGACCGAGGAGCGAGAAGTAGCTTGTGTCTGGCCGCGCATTCATTTTGTACAGATTTCAGCCAAATCGTATAATTAGCCACGAGCTGCTATCGGTGGCTAACAACTCTTTGGTTGGCCCTGTGCATCGCACCTTCGACGCGAGCGCGCATCCTTACTACGAGCACCGGAAGGTCGCATAGGCGTTGGCAGGAATCGCTATCTGGAGTAGGGCAGAAGAACTTCATTCCTTTGCCTGAAACCGTCTGAACGAAACAGAGCAGGAGATCATTCGGCGGGACAAGCCAGGCCAAACATTGCGCCGTGTACTTTCTCCAGAGCAATTGGCCAACAAGCTGTTGGCCAGTTGGAGGACGCAACTGGACCAGCTAAACCAAGGTTGCTTCCTGCGTCAGCCACTGCCGGAACGCCTGCACCTTCTGTACCGAAGCGCATTCGACCCGGTACACGATGTAATAGGCCAGTTCGGAAGCCACCGTCAGCTCGGGGAAAAGCCGGACAAGCCTCCCGCCCGCCACGTCGTCCCGCGCCATCACGCTACGTGCCAGCGCAACACCTTGTCCATCAATGGCAGACTGCAGGACGGCTGCCGAATTGTTGACCTGCATGCCGCGTGTGGCGTCTACCGAAGTGGCGCCGACGCATGAAAGCCAGTTGCTCCAGGAGGCAAATCCGATCCGGGTGTCGACAGACAGGTCGTGGATAAGTGTCTTGCCGGCCAGATCCGCGGGTGCTGCCAGAGGGCCGTGCACGGCAAGCCAATCCGGCGAGCACACGGGATAGATCTGTTCGTCCATCAGCTTTTCGGACACGAGGCCGGGCCACACACCCCGGCCGTAGCGCACGCCGACATCGATGCCCTGGGCTGCAAAATCCAGCAATCTGAGGTTGGTGTCGATGCGCAGGTCCACCTCCGGACAGTGCGCCTGGAAATTTTCGATGCGGGGCAGCAGCCATTTGGCGGCGAAAGCCGGGCTCATCGTGACCGTCAGGACGCTTGACCTCGGCCCCTCGCGGAGCCGACTCAACCCGATGTTCAGTCGGTCGAAGCCAGCTTTGATGTCGGGCAATGCGCGTTCCGCGGCTTCGGTTGGTGTCAGGCGATTGCGACCGCTTGCAGCGCGATGGAACAACGGCGTATCCAGCCAGTCCTCCAGTGAGCGGACCAATTGCCCTACTGCGGCAGGCGTGACGCTGAGCTCCGCCGCCGCGCCGGAAAAGCTCTGGTGGCGGGCGCTGGCCTCAAAGGCGCGCAAGGCATTCAGAAAACCTGGAGCTTTCATATTGAAAAGAAATTCTTTCTATTTGAGAAAGAATATCGTAGTGGAGATCGTGATGCGAGCGGGGCAGAATTTGCTTACTCGGCGTAAGAAAGGCGCTTCGCAAGCTTCAGTATCGGAATAGATTTTCTACTGAGGATGACGAATTGGAAGCCAGCCCCTTCAAGAGGGCATCGTCCGAGCCGACTTCCCCCAATCGACGGAGCAAGGCAATGGCTTACCTGGAAATCACGTTGAAGATCGATCACGACAAGCGCGCAGCGGCTGCCGACGTCTATCGCAAGTACAAGCAGCCTTTCCTCAACACCATTGCGGGCGCGACCTCCAAGGATCTGCTGGTGCGGGACGAAGATGTCCAGGTCCTGCACGGCTTCGACAGTGTCGACAATGCAAAGGCCTACCTAGGCAGCACGCTGTTCACGGAAGATGTCGTCGCGGAGCTGGGGCCGCTGCTGGCCTCCGCACCAGAGGTCCGCGTCTACGACGTCGCCTGAGGGAATCACGTACCCATGCGCGTCAATGCGGACTTCTCGCGGCCGGTGGTCGTCACCCCCGATCAGTACCGCTGGACGGCTTCGCCGCAGGCAGGTGTCGAGCGGATGATGCTTGACCGGCTGGGCGGGGAGAACGCCCGCGCCACCAGCATCGTGCGCTATGCGGCGGGTTCGGATTTCCCGCGTCACGCGCATCCGGGCGGCGAAGAGATCCTTGTGCTGTCGGGCACGTTCTCGGAAGGAGATAATCATTGTCCGACCGGGGGATACCTGCGCAATCCGCCGGGTTCGGCGCATCAGCCTCGCAGCGTCGAAGGGGCCATTCTCTTCGTCAAGCTCCGGCAGATGGCGCCGGATGAGAATCGCCGCATCCGGATCGACACGCAGCCGTGGCAGCAGTTGCGGGGGCGTTCGGTGTCCCCGCTGTTCTCCGGGCCCTCGGAGCAGGTGGTGTTGCAGCGGCTGAACCCGGACGACGAGCCCCTTGCCGCCCACGTGGACGGTGCCGAACTGCTGGTGCTGTCGGGCGAGCTTCGTTTTGATGGAAGGACGTGTCCGCGCGGAAGCTGGATCCGCTTGCCGGCGGGCCGATATCCGGACCTGGCGGCTGCCAATCGTGGCGCTACCGTGTACATGAAAACCGGCCATCTTTCGCCGGGAATGGCGGCATAACGCGATGCACGCGTACCACGTTGCCATCGTCGGAGGTGGGCTTGCCGGGCTATATGCGGCTTGGCAGCTTGAACAAGCTGGCGTTGAAGACTACCTGGTGATCGAGGCGCGCGACCTCCCTGGAGGGCGCATCGCATCGCTGGAACTTCTGCCGCTGGAACCTGGTGCGACGCAGACACACAAGTCCGATGCACCGCGCTGCTTTGACCTAGGACCGGCCTGGTACTGGCCGGGGCTGCAGCCGCAACTCGATGCGTTGGTGCGCGCGCTTGGCCTCGAGGCCTTTGCACAGCACGAAGCAGGCGACATGGTTTTCGAACACGCCGCAGGCGAGGCGCCGCGTCGAATGCCCGGCTATGCGTCTTCGCCGCCATCGATGCGCCTGAAAGGAGGAATGGGTGCATTGATCGGCGCTTTGCGCCGGCGGATACCGCCCGGCAGGGTCGTGACCGGGCAGGCAGTTTCGCAACTGCGGTACAGCGCGGGCGAAGTCGCCCTAGAGTCGCAGGACGTGAACGGAAGGTTTACCCGTCATGGTGCCAGACATGTGCTGCTGGCCGTACCGCCACGCCTTGCCGTCGCGCGAATCGGCTTCTCGCCGGTCCTGCCCGATGCACTGGCACGGCAGTGGTCCGCCGCATCGACGTGGATGGCACCGCATGCGAAGTACCTCGCGGTCTTTGATGCGCCGTTCTGGCGCGACAACGGACTATCCGGTGAAGGGCGAAGCCTGCAGGGGCCGCTGGGCGAGATCCATGACGCATCGTTGCCCGGAGGCGAAGCCGCCCTGTTCGGCTTCTTCGCCATCCCTGCGCAGGTCCGCCGGAGCCTGACCGAGGAGGTCTTGCGCACGCACTGCCGCGCACAGCTCGTCCGGCTGTTCGGTGCAAAGGCCGCGATGCCCAAGCTGGACGTCGTCAAGGACTGGGCACGGGAGTCGTGGACGGCCACGGATGCGGACCTTGTCGCCGAAGCGGGGCATGGTGCCGTCCCACCGGCGGGCATTGCGTCCGGCCCTTGGCGCGGACGCATCCTCGGCATCGCCAGCGAGTGGTCGCCGCGTTTCCCCGGCTACCTGGCCGGCGCCATCGAGGCTGCAGAACTCGGCGTACGAGCCGTGCTGGGCACGCGTGGACAAACATCATCCAGGGAGCACTCCGATGCCAATGTTCGATTTTGACCAGATCGTCGAGCGGAAGAACACCAACTCCATGAAGTGGGGATATGCGCGGCAGTTCCTGACGCCGGAACAGTGCGCGGCCGATCCATTGCCGATGTGGCTGGCCGACATGGACTTCCGCGTCGCGCAACCGATCCTCGACGCGCTCCACGAGCAGATCGACATGGGCGTGCTCGGCTACGGCGGTACGCCGGATGCGTACTGCCAGGCCGTGGTCGACTGGCAGGCGCGTCGCTTCGGCTGGCAGGCACGGCCCGAATGGCTGACCCAGTCGCCGGGCATCATCGGCGCGCTGAACATGGCGGTGCAGGTATTCACGCAACCAGGCGATCACGTACTGGTGCAGACACCCGTCTACTTCCATTTCCTGCACGACGTGGAGAACAACGGCCGCCGCGTCGCCGCCGCACCGCTGACGCACGGAGAAGATGGTCGCTACTGCTTCGATCCGGAAGTCTTCGAAGCCGCCATCCGGCCCGGAACCCGGCTGTTCATCCTGTGCAATCCGCATAACCCGACCGGCAACGTCTGGACACGCGAGGAACTGACGACGATGGCGGCCATCTGCGCTCGCCACGGCATCGTCATCGTCTCTGACGAGGTCCACCAGGACCTGGTGTTCGGCAAGGGCAGGCGGCACCTGCCGCTGGCAATGCTTGGCGACGACATCGCCGACAACACGATCGTGTGCACCGCGCCGAGCAAGACATTCAACCTTGCCGGGCTGTCGTGCGCCAACGTGTTGATCCCGAATCCGCGGCTGCGCGAAGCGTTCCGGATCCAGCGAGACCGCAATGGGGCATTCCTCGCCAACACCCTTGGCACCGCGGCGTGTGAGGCGGCCTATCGCCACGGCGAGGCCTGGGCCGATGCCATGCTCGACTACGTGCGTGAAAACCAGCGGTATTTTGCGGATCAGGTCGAGGCACTGGGCCTGCCGCTGACTGTCACGCCCACCGATGCCCTGTATCTGGCCTGGATCGACTTCAGGCAGCTTGGCCTCCAACCTGCGAAGTTGCACGATTTCCTGCTGCGGCAGGCGCGCCTGTGGCTGGATCCCGGCGACAAGTTCGGCGCCGAAGGTGAGGGCTTCATGCGCATCAACCTGGCGTGCAGCCGGCAGGTCGTGGACGAGGCGATCGGACGATTGCAGCAGGCGCTCGGGCATGCGCCGGGGGGCGCCGCGTGAAAACCGGCTATCGCGTCATGCAGGTGGCCGCGCCCGGCGTGCTCGAGCCGGCGGAGCGTCCCGTGCCCGTGCCGGATGCCGGGCAGGTGCTGATCAAGGTCGAGGCTTGCGGGATCTGCGGTGCGGACATCGGCGACATCGAGCGTCCCGGTCCCGGCGCGCCGCTGCCCCGCGTCCCGGGTCACGAGGTGGTCGGGCGGATCGCCGCACTGGGCGAGGGTGCGTGGCCTCGGTGGAAGCTGGGACAGCGCGTTGGCGTGGGCCGACTGGGTGGCCACTGTACCCGGTGCGAACAGTGCCGCGCTGGCCGGTTCCAGCTGTGCCCGAACCAGCCGGTCACCGGCGCGGACTGCGATGGCGGCTACGCGGAGATGATGCTGGCGCGGCAGACCGGGCTGGTCGCGATTCCGGACGAACTGGAGTCGGAAGAGGCGGCGCCGATCCTGTGCGCCGGCATCGCTGCGTTCAATGCGCTGAAGAAGTCGGGTGCCGGGCCGGGCGACCTGGTTGCGGTCCAGGGCATCGGCGGACTTGGACACCTGGCGGTGCAGTACGCGCGCAAGATGGGATTCCGCGTAGTGGCGATTGGTCGCGGACACGATGTCGCGGCCGACGCGCTGCAGCTGGGCGCCCATGTCTACCTCGATGTGCGGCACGATGATCCGGTCGCCAGGCTGCAAGACATGGGTGGGGCGCAGGCTATCGTCACCACGATCCGGGATTCCGCTGCCGCCTCGGCAATCGCTTCCGGGCTGGCGCCCAGCGGCACGCTGGTGCTGCTTGGGATAGGTAGCGAACCCTTGGTACTGTCGGCCGGGCACCTCGTCCGGGGCGAACGCCGCGTGCAGGGCTCGATCACCGGATCGCCGTACGACACGGAAAAAGCGCTGGACTTCAGCATGTTGACCGATACCGGGCCATGGACTGAAACACTTCCGTTGGCGCGTGCCAACGAAGCCTACCAACGGCTGAAATCGGGCCAGGCTCGTTATCGAATGGTGCTCACCATGGCGAAGGCACATGACGACTGAACACCATCCCGCGACGGGAGGTGCCGAGCGCCTGCTTCCGGACCGCGTGCAGCACATGAACAGTTGGCGACTCGCCGTCGCACAGGCGCTGGCGGGCGCGAACTCGGTAGTCGTCTACGCCACCGGCGCCATCATCGGCGACCAGCTCGCGCCAAGCCCGGTGTTGGCGACGCTCCCCATTTCCGTTTTCGTGGTTGGCATGGCGGCCTGCATTCTTCCGATGGGCTCGATCGCCCGTCGGCACGGCCGTCGCACCGCATTCCTAGCCGGCACCGGGGCAGGGGTGATCACCGGACTGCTGGCCGCAGTGGCGGTCGTCAAGGGGAGCTTCTGGCTGTTCTGTCTGGCCACGTTCTTCGGCGGTGCCTATGCCGCGGTGGTGCTGTCGTTCCGCTTTGCCGCGGCAGATGGTGTAGCACCTGTCAGGCGTGCACGGGCACTGTCGCTGGTGATGGCCGGTGGCGTGGTTGCCGGTGTTGTGGGTCCGCAACTGGTGACCTGGACAATGGATCTGTGGTCTGCGCACACGTTCGCGGCCACGTTCCTTGCCCAGAGTGTCGTCGCTGCACTGTCGGCAGTCGTACTGCTGGGTGTGCAACTGCCCGGGGTGGCCGGAAAGGAACCGGTGTCGACCCGGGGGCGCCCGCTTCGCACCATCGCGCTGCAGTCACGCTTCATTGCCGCGGTTATCACCGGTGCCGTGTCCTATCTGTTGATGAACTTCATCATGACGGCGGCGCCGCTGGCGATGCACGTGCACGGCCATTCGCAGGCGATAGCCAATACGGCGCTGCAATGGCACGTCATCGCGATGTATGCGCCCAGCTTTTTCACCGGACACCTGATTACCCGTTTCGGCGCGCCGCGCGTTGCCGCGGCGGGGCTGGTGCTGACGGCGCTGGCGGCAATCGTTGGGCTGCAGGGGATCGGCGTCGCGTACTTCTGGTGGTCGCTCGTGCTCCTCGGCGTGGGCTGGAATTTCGGGTTCCTCGGTGCTTCGGCGCTGGTGCTCGAATGCCATGCGCCGGAAGAGAAGGTCCGGGTGCAGTCGCTCAACGATTTCATTGTGTTCGGCCTGATGGCCATCGGCTCCTTTTCGTCCGGTGGCCTGCTGGGCGCCTACGGATGGCAAGCCGTGCTGTGGGTGTCCTTCGTCCCGCTTGCGGTCGCTGTCGTGGCACTGGCGGCCGTCGGCCGCACGAGATCCCGCGTATCCGTCGACAACGAGGTCATGTTGCAATGAGCATGAGCACATCTGAAATTCTCGTCCGCGCCGCCGCCATCGGCGTCGGTGGCACGCTTGTGCTGGATCTGTACGCGTGGCTGCTGCAGCGTGCCTGGGGAATTCCCGCCACCAATTGGGCCATGGTGGGGCGCTGGATCGGGCACATGCCGGGGGGGCGGTTGGTACAGCCGGCGCTGCCGAAAGTCCGCCCGGTACCGGGAGAGCGCACCATCGGATGGACCGTCCATTACCTGATCGGCATCGGCTATGGCCTGCTGCTCGTGGCCGTCGCGGGCGCCGGCTGGCTGCAGGTGCCCACGCCCGCCGCATCGGTCGTGCTGGCCCTCGTCCTGCTGGTGCTGCCGTACTTCGTAATGATGCCCGGCATGGGCATGGGCATCGCCGCGTCCCGGACGCCGAAGCCGAACGTGGCGCGGCTTAAAAGCGTGGCCGGACACACGGTGTTCGGGCTTGGCATGTACCTCGCGGCGGTGCTCATGGCAGCCGTTGCGAGGTGAACGCCTGCGATGGCGTGCAGAAACGCATCAAGCCACTGGCCCCGGCATCCACCCTGTCCGGCCATGCTGTCGGACGTTTCAAGGAGATCTCGAATGTCGTCAATAACCACCGTATCCGGCAGCAATTTCATGTCTGATGTCGTACAGCGTCCAGGTGTGTCGGTAGTCCGGTTTTGGGCGCCCTGGTGCCCGCCCTGCAAGCGGATGGCTCTCATCTACGACGAGCTGGCCCGGGAAATGGGCAGTCACGCGTACTTTACCGAACTCGACATCGACCAGGCCCCGGAAGTTGCCGGCGGGCTGGGCATCCGCAGCGTACCGACCATGCTGGTATTCAAGGATGGCGAACTCGTCGACGGCGTGGCCGGCCTGACTCACAAGGCGACGTACGCATCCTGCATCCAGGCGCACCTGTGACCCAACGAAGACCGGGCGGAATACTCCGAACTGCTACAACCGAACTGCTGCAACAAGGCCAAGCGGATGTACGTGCCGGCAAGGGTAGGGTGCTGTTGTGTCGCCCCCATATGGATGCACGCTGCACCACCGAGGACCAGCTTATGGCCGGCACTCGTCGCAGCATGATGAAACGACTGGCTGCGGCTATTACCGTCGCCGAAGAAATGCGCCGGGGGTGTGACGCGAAGCGCGCAGCGATTCCAGGATGAGCCTCCATGCTGAAAACCATGCGTTGCCAGATTCTGCTCTTCGTAATTGCGCTGCCGTTGCTGCCCGTTGCAGCGAGGGATGTAGCATCGGAAACGTCGTCGCGTGCCAGCGTATCCTCCAGGATGTTCATCAATGCAAGTGATCGATGGCGCGGCAGCGACAGCGCGGACGATGAGGGCCTGGCGCTCGAACTCACGCGATTTTTCGTCAACGCTCGCGTCGACCTGGACAGCGAGTGGTCGGCACACATCACCACTGACGTTGTCTGGACTCGAAACGACGACCCTTCGAGTCCATGGCTGCGCTATGCCTATCTGCAGCGTCGGCTTGGCGATGCTGCGGTGCTCCGGCTGGGTAGTGCGCCGCTGCCGTGGATCAATGCCGAATCGGCGCAGAAGGGCTACCGCTATGTTGATGCGGGGCTGGTTTCACGGAGCGGGCTGGGGACCTCTGCCGACTACGGTCTACACATGCAGGGCGGCGATGGTTGGTTCAACTATGGTCTGTCGGTCGTCACAGGGGGCGGCTACAAGCGCCCGCGGCTGGGCAGGCGCGCGGACGTCGAAGCGCGTTTCGGATGGACGCCGGTGGAATCTGTGGAACTGGCCGTCGGCGGCTATCGCGGCTCGCTCGCCCGAAAGGGAGTCGATGGGCGTCATCCGCCATTGGCACAGAGGTGGAATGTACTGACGACCTGGACCGGAAAGCGGGCCAAAGTGGGTGCCCAATACATCAGAGCCCACAACTGGTCCGGGGTGCCATGCCGATCCCATGGCTGGTCGGGGTGGAGTAGCTATCAGATCGCCCGGACGGGTGCCGTGTTCGTTCGCCATGATCACACCAGCCCGAGTCGGGAACCCGCCGCCCCACTGGCTGAGCGGTACAGTCAGGTCGGCGTGGAATGGAAGGCATCGGACTACCTGCGCGTGGCGTTGGTGGGAAAGCAGATGGAACTGAAATCCTCAGCGCATGAGTCGGAATCGAACGAGTTCGGTGTCTGGGGCGAATTGCTGTTCCGGTAATCAATCCCGGTTGAAGCCGTCTGTGTGCATCGGCAGTTCCGATGTTAAAGCACTTCTAGAAGCGGAAGCTCAGGATACCTGCCACGAAATCCGTATCGCGATAGCCAGCCTGGGTCAGCGCGGGGCCGGCGTCGAGATGTTCATAGCGGCCGGTGAAAGTCACGTACCGGGCAAGCGGCCATACGATCTCTGCGCGCAACATCTTGCCAATCCTGCGCCCCGGCACCGACTGAGTGCCGGCGATCATGGTGCCGTTGGCGCGGTAGACACCGTCGTGGATGCTGTCACGCCACGCAAATTGGTATTCGAGCGTCATGCGCGCCTTGCCGAAAGGCCGGAAGGAGACGTTGGGGGCAAAGGCGACGAAGTTGGTGGAGGACGCGTTGAGGGTATGGCTGAAGCGGATGTGGTCACCATGGGGAGTCGTTGCATTGTGCAGTGCTCCTTCGCCGAAGGATCCGCCGCCGCTCGCATAATCGGCGCGGATGCCAATGCGCGGCGCGTCCGGCGCCTTGCCCAGTGCCAAGCTGTGCTGTGAGAAGACCTGCCATGCGTTGATAGGGCGGCCGTCGAATCGACCGGTCTGATGGTCGACAGCAAGATCGACCCCGAAACGTCCGATGTTGCCCCAGAGACGTGCTCCGTAGAATTCCCGTTCCTCGCGCGCGGTCGTCTCCCCCCATGCCGTGGCCCGATTGCGCAGGCGCCACGCGAAGGGGTCGAGGTAGAGACGGGACCCTCCGAATAGATCGGTCGATAGGCCGAAGTTGGAGGATATGCCGCTGAACCGCACGTTGCGGTTGATCCGGTCGTCACTGAGCCCCCCGTTGCCCAGACGCGTGTGATAGAGATCGAAAACCGTTACGCGCTTGGTATCGGTCCCGGCCCACGCACGGACCCCGTTCAGCGTGAAGCGGACCGTATTGTTATCGCGGAGCGCCACCAAGGGTTGGGGGCCTTCGGTAAACTCCTGCCGGCCGAGGCGCAGCCCGAGATCAACTCCTGAACCGCCGGGCGCCACGGTGCCGGTGAAATCGACGAATGCTTGCTGCAGGAACAGACTGTTGTCGAGCACAGGCTGCCGTGGGCCGGGATTGCTGCCGTAGAGGCCGGCATGGGCGACTTCGGTATAGGCGCGGACATGCTTTCCCAGGTGAAGGTCGGCCCCGCCGAATATGCGCATGATCTCCTGGCGCTGCGTATCGGACGACTGGAGATTGGGATTGTTCGCCTGGTTGAGCCGCAGCCTGAACTCCCCGGAGAGCGAAAGGTAGACGTCTCCGTCTGCATTGAGGGGGATGTACTTGAGGCGGTCGATCGGGCCATCGCGACGCTCCGGGTCGCGCATGACCGTCCAGTCTTCAGCCCAACGCGAGGGCGCCGGGGCGCTCGGCCGCGGCTTTGGAAGCGATGTCCTGGGTGCTGCGGTATCGGGCTTTGATACGGAGTCAGCGTCGATCGACTGCGCGGTTGCCGGCCCCGTGAGCCCGATCGCGAAGCCTGCCGCCATGGTGATCGCCGCCGCGCCACGCTGTCCTTGTCGTCGGCGCAATGAGTGACGTCGCGAGGCGCCATTCGCAGTTTTCAATGCCATTCTTCCAGTGCTGATTGAGGTGCCGAACATGCGCGAATGCACCGCGCCATATAGGCACGAAGGTCGCGTTCGGTCGATGTGGGAAGGTGGGCTAGTAGCCCCCGGGCAGCAGCTACATCTGCATCAACGCATAGCCCTTGAGCTGATAGTTCGCCACGACCATGAGTGCAGACGACGCAAGCGTGGTTTGGTCGTTGAGGTTCTTTGCAGACCAGCTATTGGTCGCCATCGTCTGGCCGCAGGCGTAAAACGTCACCCCGTTCTTGGTCAGCGTTTTCATTAGCGCAAGGTTGGGGTTGGGTTTGCCGTACTTGGCCTGATGGGTTTCTTCGTCGAGCGCCGGTCCGATGCCCGGACCATGGAAGACAACAACAATATCGATGTTCTCCTTCGGGACGCCGCCGGCGTGCAACTGGTTGATGATCCGGGCGACTGACCAGATCGAGTTGTTCACGCCCTGGCGCTCCTTGTCCGACATGACCGAGAAGAGGAGCTTGTAGTGCAGCTTGGGATCGGGCTGCACGGCAGCGTCTTCAAGGACGACCATTTCACCGTAGCCGGCAATGGCCGGCGTGGTGAACTCCTGCGCTGCGGCCGGCGCAAGTGGCGACAGGAGGGCGAGCGTGGAAAAAAGCAGCTTGGCGATGAGTTTCATGAATGGTTCTCCTTGAGAGTCCTATGTCGATCAGCGGAACTGGTAGTTCGTGCCGGGAATGGTCGAAAAGCTTTCGGTGCCCAGCTCCTGGCTGAGCGCGCGGCCGTCGAGCTTGGGTGCGACGGGATCGAACTCGGCTAGGTAGCCGGTCAACGCATCGTGAAGCCGGTACTCCCGGATATTGACGTCCTCCACGTTCGGCAGCCGGTTGAAGCTGTGCTCTGGTGCGCCGGTCTGCACCGGCGCGGCGATCGTGTAACTTGCGTCGGCGCTGACAGGCTTGCCGCCGACTTTGAGGGACAGGATGCGATCACCGCGCGGGCGAGAAGGCTCGAAGCGCAGCTCCATACCCGAGAAACGGACCAGGTATCCGCCGAACCGCTGCGAGGGGTCCGGCGAGAATGCGTTGTTGATTTCGTTTTCCATCCATGCTTTGAGCCGCGCACCACTGATGCGCCCGGTCTTGAGCTGAGTATTGAGCGGCAACATGTTGAAGAGGTTGGCCATCGTGATCGGTGCCGGCTTGCCGTTCTCGGGGACGATCGGGTTGCCGTAGCGGAACCCATTGGACAGCGCAATCTGGGTGCCGGTTTTCCAGCGGATGGCATCGGTAATCATGTTGTCCATCGGAGATTCGACGGTCATGTAGCGATAGATCGGCGTCGACGTGTGTCCGATCACCCGTTCCATGTCGTCGCGAAACGGTGCTTCGGCGCGTTCGATGGCGGCCTGCACCCCGGCATCGGCGGGGTAGCGCGTCGGGTCGACCTCGAGTAGTTCGTAGCGGTCGCCGACGAGTTTTCCGTCGACGAAATCGAGTTCCAGCTTGCCAACGAAACTACCGAACGCGCCAGGTTCGGTCACCTTGGCATTGCGACGTGCGAAGGGGACGCGAATCCGCTCATGGGTGTCGTTGCCGAGCACGTAGTCGATGTTTTCGGCGATGGGGCTGTCGGCAATCCCGATCTGCTTGAACACGCCGATATGCGAGACCAGGAACATCACGTCGATGCCGTTGCCGTTCACGAATGCGTCCACCCGATTCTTGAACCGGGCGTCAACGTTGGTGAACTCGAGGCCTTCGCTCATCTGGGGGTTCTGACGAAGGGGTACATCGGGATCGTTGAATCCCATGAAGCCGAACCGAACACCATCGATGTCCTTGATCCAGGTCGCCGGATAGATCGGCTGCAAGGTATCAGCGTGGTACATGTTCTCGACGATGGGATTGGCGCTCATGCTTGTTTCGAGCTTGATCATCTGCTCCTTTCCGTACACCACCGCCCAGTTACCGGGCACGATGAAGTCATAGCCAAGAAGTTTGATCGGTTCGATCATCGATTCGCCGCGGCTCTTTGCGGAATAGCCGTCGCCCATGAACAGGTCGCCCCCGTCGAGCACGATCGTGTGCCCGGGATTCGCTGCGCGCTCCTGCTCGATGAGAGTCTTGATGTGGGCCAAGCCACCGACTTCGCGGAAGACGATTTTTCCGTTCTCGATGAAAAGTTCGGTATGCGGCTTGGTCTGCCCGTGCAGATCCGCGACCTGCAGGATGGTGACCGTGAACTTGCCCTGGGGGGCTTGCGGTGCTGCGGCGTGTGGAGCCGCCATGGATGTCATTGAAAGTGTCATCGACAGCATCGTCACCACGAGAAAAGCGCGGCGCCAGATGCCCCTTCTGTCATTGATCATTGTGCTCGGACCGTTGGAAAACTGCCCGAATCTAGTGGTGCATGATTAATTCAAAATTAAGTGAAGGCATGACGGCTGCGATGTCATCGACGCAGACCTGACATGTGGTTGAAGGCGACAGAAGACGGCGCTATGCTCGCCGGCGGCTGCGGTATCGGATACATGGATCAACGCCCTCGCAGCCGCGATGGACGGGTGCTGATCGAGATGCAATTCGATTGCGGAACGGCAGTGGATCAGCAGTTAAGTCGGCCGGGTTCCCGCACGAATTCTCCAACCTGTTCGGACAGGCGACTCGCGTCGCGGTCCTTCTGTTACTGCATCCCGCGATTGACTGTACTGGCGAGTTCCACCACATGCTGACTATTGGTTTGTTGCTTGGCCTGAGCTTTGTCGTGTCACTGCTCGCGCTGGGATTCCTGATCTGGGCTCTGGCCTCGCATCAACTGCGTATGGATCAAAGCCAGGCGTACGCGATTTTCGTACCCGGGGAAGCTGGCAAGCCCGAGGATGCTGTGCTGACTGATGCGGAGCAGCACACCGATAGAGTCGATGGCGGCGGAAGTGGCAACTGTTTTGATGGCGCGCGAGGCGGCATCGACCGCGCCTCGCGGCTGCCGGTGCTTGCATTGATCGGGAGTGGCCTGACGTGGTTGGCGATCGGTTCGATCTTCGGATTGATGGCCTCGCTGAAGATGCACATGCCCGACTGGCTGGTGGGCGAGGCTGCATTGACCTTCGGCAGGGTGCGCACGCTGCATCTGAACATGGTGATCTATGGTTGGCTGTCGATGACGGGCATCGGTGTCGCGATCTGGATCGCGGGACGGATGTTCCACACTGTTCTACGAATGCCGCGAATGATTCTCGCCGGCGTGGTGCTTTGGAACCTGGCTGTGGCCTGTGGTGCGCTGGCCATCGCCAGTGGTTGGACCGATGGCGAGGAGTGGCTGGAGATTCCGTGGCAGCTGGACATCGTGCTGGCCATCGCTGGGGCTTGCTTTGCGATTCCACTGGTCGCAACCGCAGCGAATCGCAACGTGCACCACATTTACGTGACCGGATGGTATTTCCTCGCGGGGCTGTGCTGGTTCCCGGTGCTGTTCATCATCGCCAATATCCCCGGCATCCATACCGGCGCGCAGGAAGCGACCGTTAACTGGTGGTTCGCACACAACGTGCTCGGCCTATGGTTGACACCGCTGGGCGTCGGCACCGCCTACTACTTCATCCCGAAGATCATTGGCAAGCCGATCTACTCCTACAGCCTCTCGTTGATCGGGTTCTGGGGTCTGGCACTGTTCTACAGCCAAGTCGGCATCCATCATCTGATTGGAGGTCCGGTACCGACCTGGGTTGTGACGCTTTCCATCGTGCACAGCGTGATGATGTTCATTCCGGTGATTGCGGTGGCGATCAACCAGCACGTGACCGTTGCGCGCAACGCCTGGGTGCTCAAGACGTCCGTGCCACTGCGCTTCGTGTCGCTGGGTGCGCTGATGTACACCGCAGCCTCGTTCCAGGGCTCTCTGGAGGCGCTGCGCTCGGTCAACAGCATCACCCACTTCACCCACTACACCGTTGGCCATGCGCACTTGGGCGCATATGCCTTCGTGTCCAACGTGCTGTTCGGTGCCGTGTACTACATGATGCCGCGCATCACTGGGCGCCCCTGGCCGTGGCCGCGGATGCTGGGTGTGCACTTTTGGCTGGTGGTAGTCGGCTTTTCTATCTACTTCTTTGCGCTGTCGGTCGGTGGCTGGTTGCAGGGTGAGGCGATGCTGGATGCTGGCCGCGACTTCGCTGACAGCGTGATCCTGACGATTCCCTACCTGCAGGCGCGTTCATTGGGCGGTGCGCTGATGGTCGGTAGCCACCTGTTGTTCGTGGCGCACTTCGTTGCCTTGTTCCTGATCCGTCTGTCGGCCGCCTCGATGCCAGACACGCCGCGCGACACTGTCCCGGTCACCGCAGCATGAACCGCATCGTTCCGCTTGCCATCCTCGCCCTGGGGATTCTCGCCTTTGCCACGCTGCTGTTGGTCATTGCCCCGGCAGTCCAGATCGGCAGCGAAGCTCCGACACCAGGGCTGAAGCCATACACCGCACAGCAGCTGCGGGGACGCGATGTCTATGTGTCGCAAGGTTGCGTCTACTGTCACAGCCAGCAGCCACGCGCGGTGGATCAGGCACCGGATTCCGAACGTGGCTGGGGGCGGGCGTCGGTGGCATCGGATTATGTCTACGACTCGCCACACCAGCTTGGGACCATGCGTACCGGGCCCGATCTGCTGAACGTCGGTGCCCGCCTACCCAGTCGCGACTGGCACCTGACCCACCTGTACCAGCCGCGCGCGATCTTCGACTGGAGCATCATGCCGGCCTACCCGTACCTGTTCGAGCACAAGCCCGCTCCCGAGCCGGGCGACGTGGTGGTGAATCTGAGCGGCGCGTACGCGCCCGCCGAGGGTGTGATCGTTGCCAAGCCCGAAGCGCTGGATCTCGCCAGCTACCTGCAATCACTGGACCGCACATTCCCCGCTCCGGCCGATGCACTGCGCGATGACGGCTATGCCCGGCCGGAGGAATCGCGATGAGCCGCCGTAATCCGACTGACCGGAGTGTCCCCAACGATCATTTCGAACCCTATGAGGAGAACGCACCTGTCCCGCTGCCGGTGCTTTGGATCGCGCTGGCGCTCGCACTCTGGGGCGCGGTCGCTCTGTTCAACAGCAGTGAGTCGGAAACCGCGGGACGCGTCGAGCGCGTCGAGCGCATCGATCCCGAGGCCAGCGCTGCAGTTGGCACGTCCAAGGGCGCTGGCGCCGAATTGTTCCAGGCGCACTGCGCGACCTGCCATCAACCCAATGCCGCTGGGGTCCGCGGCGCGATTCCGCCGCTGGCCGATTCGCCGTTCGTCGCTGCGCAACCGCAGGTCATGGCTCAGATCCTGCTGCACGGCATCGATGGTCCGATCCAGGTTGGCAACCGCACCTACGATGGACACATGCCGGATTTTTCCAGCGCGCTCGACGATCAGCAGATCGCCAGCATCATCGGATACGTGCGCGATACCTGGGTAACCGACAATGCAGCCGCCGGCGCTGTCGACGCTACATTCGTCGCCGGTGAGCGCAGGCGCTTTCCGGGGCGCGGCGCCTGGCAGGGTGGGGCGGAGCTGGCGCGCGTGGTCGATTCTTCGCTGCCGCCACAGCCACCTGTCGAGCCGGCGGTAACGGGTGACATCGACCCGGTGATCACGCAGCTGGTCGAGACAGGACGGGGCGCGGCGTGGAGCTGCGCATCCTGCCACGGCGAGCGCGGCCAAGGCACGGTCAACGTGCCACGTTTGGCAGGCCTGCCGGCCGACTACATCGTCAAGCAGCTGCGCAGCTATCTGGACGGCAGCCGCCGCAACGAGAACATGGAAGTGGTCGCCCATGCCTTGACGCCCGACGAGATACGCGGGCTGGGCATGTTCTATGAGGCGGTTCGCGCCCCGTCCAACGCCAACCCCCGCCTGGGCGGTGATCTTGCGCGCGGGGAGCAACTGGCGCTTCACGGCGACTGGTCAAAAGACGTTCCGGCATGCTTTTCCTGTCACGGGCCATCGGGCGTCGGCGTGGATCCCGTGTTCCCTCCCTTGGCGGCACAGCATCCGGAGTACACCGTGGCGCAGCTGGTGGCGTGGACCAGTGGCCGTCGTGACAACGCCGATGTCCAGCTGATGGACCACATTGCCAAAGCGCTCGACGACGACGATCGACGGGCGATTGCCGACTATCTCGCCACGCTGCCACCGGTTCCCGCTGCCGACACGCGTACGGCACCCACCCCCAAAGTCTGGGAAGAATCCCGGGCCGAACATATTGCTCCCGTTGAGATGACCTCCGACGCAGGTGACTCCCATGTCCAGGACTGATCGCAACATCGCCGAAGGCGGCGAATCCGCCGGACGGATCCGCAGTGGCCGCGGAGCCCGACGTGCGATCTACGCACTCGGTGGCGGCCTGGTGTTGTTCGCGCTGGGCGTTCTGCTGTTCGAGCGCGCGCCACGGGCCGATCGTGACAATCAGCAATCGCAATCGGCCGCTGCACCAACGCTGGGCGTCGCGGGCCAATCTCCGGTCCGCTTCGTGCCGCCGGCGGAGGACACCATCCCCGATGGTCCGTCGGGTGAATCCATCCTCCGTGGCCGCAACATTTTCATGAACACCCCGACCAACGCGGCAGCGTTCGTCGGCAACCAGCTGTCCTGCTCAAATTGCCACCTCGACAACGGTCGCCGTGCCGATTCCGCGCCGATGTGGGCGGCTTGGCTGGCGTACCCGAAGTACCGTGCCAAGAACGACCGGATCAACACCATGGAGGACCGGATCAACGGCTGCTTCAGCTATTCGATGAACGCTCAGGATTCGCCGTCGGGCGGGCCGCCGCCGGCGGGCCACGATGTGTACAAAGACCTACAGGCCTACATGCATTGGCTGGCGACTGGCGCGCCGACCAATAGCAAGGTTGAGGGTGCCGGTTACCTGGCATTGGAAATGCCGGAGCAGGGCTACGATCCCGCGCGTGGCGCACAGGTGTATGCAACCAACTGTGCGGTTTGCCATGGCGCAGACGGAAGCGGCCAGCGCGACCTCAACGGTCGCCTGGTGTTCCCGCCGCTCTGGGGCGCGGACAGCTACAACTGGGGTGCCGGCATGGCCCGCATCGATACCGCCGCCGGTTTCATCAAGGCAA
This sequence comes from Luteimonas mephitis DSM 12574, assembly GCF_000422305.1. Classification (GTDB taxonomy): domain Bacteria; phylum Pseudomonadota; class Gammaproteobacteria; order Xanthomonadales; family Xanthomonadaceae; genus Luteimonas; species Luteimonas mephitis. The sequence continues at coordinate 207,513 of NZ_AULN01000018.1, forward strand.
ATATGCCCTATGGCCAGAGCAACCGGCTGACGGATCAGGAAGCCTGGGATGTGGCCGCCTACATCGACGTCCATGAGCGTCCGCGCGATCCGCGCCAGGCGGGTATGACCGTGGCCGAGGCGGCGGAAAAATTCCACAAGGGCGACGAGACCTACTACGGCAAGACCATCGATGGCGCGCTGATCGGAACCGGCACGCCGGCGCCCGTGCACGACTGACGCGATGGATTCGCGCCAGCTGTTCGCAGTCGACGGCCTCTGGTGCGGTGGCTGTGCCCGCGGGCTGGAAGACAAGCTGCGTGCACTTCCCGGAGTGAGGCGGGTGGCGGTGCATTTCCTGACCGCCTCGGCACTGATCCAATGGGAGACGGCCCGCATCGACCGTGTCGCCATCGCGGCCGCCATCGCCGATGCCGGGTACCGGTTGGTCGAGCAGCCGAGGCCGGAGGCCATCATGCAGCGTCTGGAGACGGCCATCGCCTCGCTGTCGATGCGCCTGGCGGTGGCAGTGTTCTTCGGCATGTGGACGATGGTCGGCAGTGTGATGCTGTATCTGGGCGTGGTCGAACCCGATGCGGCCTGGTGGATCGCACTCGCCACCGGCATCACGGCGCTGCCGGTGCTGGTGTGGTCAGGCGGCGACATCCTGCGCATGGCGGTGCGTTCACTGCGGCTGCGCAGTCCCGGAATCGACCTGATGATCGGGCTGGGCGTTACGGGATCGAGTGCGCTGTCGCTGCTGAATCTGTGGCGCGGCAGCGCGCACGTTTATTTCGACACCGCCACGATGCTGGTCACCTTGCTGCTGGTTGGACGCTTGATCGAAGCGTGGGTGCGAAGACGCGCCCTGGATGCCATTGTTGCCATGCAAGCCGCGGACGGCGAAACCGCGCTGGTGCTGGATTCAGGCGGAATGGCGCAGGGGAGGGCGGTGGAGGACGTTGCGATCGGAAGCAGCGTGCTGATCCCCGCCGGCGCCGTGGCCAGCGTCGACGGCATCGTGCTGCGGGGAGAGGGCCGGCTGGATACCGCCATCCTGACCGGGGAGTCGCGGCCGCGGACGGTGGCACCGGGTGCACGGGTGAGCGCAGGCAGCCTTAATCTCGATCATCCCCTGATCGTGCGCAGCGACCGTGAACCCGGTGACCGCGACCTGGACCGCATGGGTGGACGCATCGCGCTGGAAATGGTCGCGCGGCAACCCCCGCCCGACAGCCAGGCGCGTATCTCCGACCATCTCGCCCGCTGGGTGCCGCTGCTGGCGCTGGTGGTCGGCGTCGTCACGCTGCTGGCCGGACACGGCGCCGAGCAAGCGATCCTGCGCACACTGGCAGTCCTGGTCGCTGCCTGTCCCTGCGCCCTGGCGGTGGCGACGCCGCTGGCGCACCTGCACGCGGCAGTTCTGGCGAGCCGGCACGGCCTGCGCGTCGCGGATCCGGACAGCTTGGTGTCGCTGGCGCGCGCACGCACGGTGGTATTCGACAAGACTGGCACGCTCACCCTCGGCCGGCCGACCGTGGTGGAAGCGGAGCCGGCTGCCGGCTGGCAGCGCGAGGACTTGCTCGCCGCAGCTGCTGCGGCCGAGGCCGGCATCGATCACCCGCTCGCGCGTGCCATCGTGGCTGCCGCACCGATGACATCCGACGCGGCAGCCGCCGGTGAGCGCAGTGCACGCGCCGCGCAGGGTACTTGGCGCGGCCATCGCATCTGCGTGAGCGCGGCCGACCCGGCAGCGGAGAAAACCGGAATGCCCGCAGGCGAGCAGACGCAGGACGACGGCCGCACCTGGCTGGCCGTCGACATCGACGGCACACCGATGGGGCGACTTGGCCTGAGTGACCGGATCGATCCACAGGCCGCGCCGACCATCGCCCGTCTGTGCCAGGCAGGGGTTGCGGCATGGCTGGCCAGCGGGGACGCCAAAGCACCGGTTTTCGCGCTGGCGGAGCACATGAGCATCCGACATGACCGGGTCCGCGCGGGCATGTCGCCCGCAGAGAAGGCGGACCTGGTGCGCGAGCTGCCAGGCCCAGTCGTGTTCGTCGGTGACGGCATCAACGACGCGCCCGCGATGGCGGCCGCTGGCTGCGGGATTTCAGTGGCGCGCGCGCATCCTTCGGCGCAGGCAACGGCCGCGATCGGCATCCTGGACGGCGGCATCGACAGCGTCCTGCGCGCGCGCGCGCTCGCTGGAGTGTCGCGCTGGTGCGGCGCAACCTGTGGGCGGCGCTGGGCTACAACGCGGCGATCCTGCCGCTGGCGGCGCTTGGGCTGTTGACACCACTGGGCGCCGCGCTGGCTATGACCGCCAGTTCGCTCACCCAGATCGTCTTGGTGCTGTCCAGTCGTCCGGGCCTGGCTACGCCCTATTGACGGGCACGCACTCGATGCGCGCGGTGCCCCGCTCCTGCACCGGCGCCTGCATCGGGGCGAAATCGGGCCGAGCCGTGGCGGCCGCAGTGAACGGCCGCCACTGAGCGGTGTCAGTGTGGACCACCCATGACGACATTCAGGTCATCTCCGCGGGGCAAACCGTTGCGGCGCTCCACGGTACCGTCGGCATCGCGAAAGACAATGCCGGGCGTGCCGCCGAAACCCAGTTCCATCATCAGCATCTGGTTGGCATCCAGGGTTTCGCGGATTTTTGCCGGCACTGTCGCTGCCGGCTGCACGCCGCCGCTCTTGTAGTTGCTTTCGTTCTGCCGTAGCGCAGCGGAGGGATCATCGGCTGCGAGAATAGTGGCGACTTTGTTGGCGCTGTCTTCCTTGATGACACCAACCATGATGTGGCGTAGCTGCACCTTGCCCGAATCGACCCATGGCCGCGCGGCGTGCCACAGCTGATTGCAGAAGGGGCAATTGGGATCACTGAACAGGTAGACCACGTGAGGAGCATCGGGTTTGCCGTCCTGAATCCACTCGGCCTTGTCGAGCTGCGACCAGATCTTGTCGCTCATCGGTCCGGCGACCAGTTCCTGCAGGCGCCCGGCATCGCTTTCGTTGCCATCACGATCGACACGGGTGCCGACGATGGCGCTGCCGCTTGCGGTGACGTATACCGCAACCGGGTGCTGTTGCCCCGCGACCGCGGCGAAGGCGCGTAGTCCGTCATCTGCCGGAAACTCTTCCACGATGTTCAGGCCCTTGGCCTCGAGCGCGTCGAGCACGGCCGGACGATCACCATCGTCGGCACGGCTGCACGCCGTGCTGCCCAGAGCGATCGCCCCGAGGAACAGGGCAGTCAGAGGAATGTATCGTGGCATGTTTACTCCTTGGGTTCCGGAAGGGGAAGTGCGCCGAATCGCTGATACAGGCTGTCGGCCAGGCTGGCGCTGGTGACTCCACCCAGGTGGGTGTCCACAAGGCGGCCGTCGGCATCGAAATAGAATGTGGTGGGCAGCGCCCTTGCACCGGTTTCAGCCATGGTGCGGGAGTGCGGATCGCGGAGAATGTTGCGCAGGTCCAAGCTTTCATCAGTGAGAAAGCGCTGGATCGTGGCGACATCTTCGCCCTGATTCACCAGCACGAAGTTGACTCCCGGATACGCCTTTTGGGCGCGTTCCAGTACGGGCATTTCACGACGGCAGGGCGGGCACCAGGTCGCCCACAGGTTGACCACGACCGGGTGGCCGGCGTAGTCGGACAGGTCAGTCGGGCTGCCGTCCAGGCTGGTCAGGGCAATGCTGGGCAGGGGCGGCGCGCTCTGCTGCATCCACCACAGCGCGCCTCCTGCGGCGGCCCAAGTCACGACGCCGGCGGCGACACCGGCCAGTACCGGCCGGCGCAGGGCCGTCACCGCCGTGGTGCGCCAGAATATGAAGGCGACACCGGCAGCCAGCCCAAGCCACCAGATGAAGCCGCCATCGCCGATCTGGATGATCGCCAGCGGTGCGGCGACGTATTCGCGCCACCACAGGATGATGTAGGCGACACGCGCGACCAGCAGGCCGACGAAGAGCGCATCGACGATCAGCGTGCCGGCCGACTTCATCGGCACATCCGGCAACCTCCGGGCCAGGACACGGGCGACCCCCCAGGCGATCAGCGTGGCCAGCGCCACCGCGATCGCGCGGATCGGAAATCCGGCGATTCCCGTCACGGCGCGCCCGCCGCGTCCAGTTTGGCGAGGAAACCGCGGGCATCGACCTCGCCGACGCTGCGCTGTGCACGCCGCTCACGTCCATCGGGTCCGACCAGGATCAGCGTCGGTGGTCCAGGGACCTGCCAATGACCAAGTAGTTCGCGATCGATGGCGTCGTTGTCGGTGACATCCGGGCGTAGCACCTGCACACCCGCCAACCGTGCAGCCACGGTAGCGTCGCCGAATACTTCGCGCTCGATTACGTGGCAACTCACGCACCAGTCGGCGTAGAAGTCGATCAACGTCCATTGCCCACGGGCGCCGGCCTCGGCGATACGCGCATTCACGTCTTGCACGGATTTCGCGGCCACGTACTCGAGCCTGGTCGAAGTCGTCGTCGTGGCAGCGGTAGCAGTGCCGAAACGCTCGAGCGGGTGCAGCACGGAATCGCCGCCGGCCGCGGCGCCGACCAGCATCAGGCACGACCAGAAGCCGGCAAGCAGCGATGCGAATCGCAGCGACCAGCCGCCACGGCTATCGTCCCGACGCCCGTGGGCCCATGCGAATAGCCCGACCGCGACCGCCAGCGCCCACGTGCCCCACAGCAGAAGCCCGATCGGCCCGCTGACGACGCGCACGAGCATCAGGATTGCCATCGCCACCATGACGTAGCCGAACACTGTGCGTACGCGCTCCATCCACGGGCCAGGCTTGGGTAGTACCCGTGCGCCGAAGACCGCAATCAATACCAGCGGCAGGCCCATGCCCAGCCCGAGTGCGAACAACGCCAGGCCGCCTACGAGCGCACTCCCGGTCTGACCGATGTAGAGCAGCGCGCCGGCCAGCGGTGCGGTCATGCACGGCCCGACCAGGAGCGCCGACAACAGCCCCAGCGCGGCCGCACCCGCCAGGCTGCCGCCCTGTTGGCTGCGGCTGGCGCGTTCGAGGCGATTGGCCAGCACCGCGGGCAGGCGCAGTTCAAACATTCCAAACAGTGATGCGGCCAGCACCAGGAACAGCGCGGCGAACGCGCCCAACAGCCACGGCGACTGCAGCGCGGCCTGCAGGTTGGCGCCGGCCAAGCCCGCGGCCACGCCGACTGCGGCATAGGTGACCGCCATCGCCAGCACATAGGTCGCCGACAGCGCCAACGCGCGTCGCGGCGCGGCGCCGCCGCCGACGATAAGGCCGGAGACGATCGGAATCATCGGCAACGTACAGGGCGTGAACGCCAGCAGTAGCCCGAATCCGAAGAACAGCAGGGCGCCGGCAAGCGGGCCCAGTGTGGCTAGGCGCGCGGCTGTAGCCTGGTCTTCGGCCAGATCCTCCTGTGCGGGCGCGGTAAGTGATGCGTCCGGAGCCGGGGGGGCGCCAACGGCGTTTTCAGCGGAGGAGGCAGAGGCCGCCGGTATGGCGGCTACTGCGTCGCTGGCGGAATCAGTGGGAGTCTGTGCCGTCGGATTCACGCTGCGCGTGCTGGTGGCATTCGCGGCGGCATTGCTTGCGTCATCGCCGGGATCGACCGGCGGTGACACGGCGGTGCCCGCTGCGGAAGCTGCGGTGTTACCGATCCCTGACCTGGCAGGCAGCGCCACGGTCAGGGTCTGCGGCGGATAGCAGATGCCGGCCACGGCGCAGCCTTGCCAGTGAATTGTCACCGGGCCGGATACTTCGGACGAAAGGCGCAGCGTAAGCCCGGGCGGTTCGTAGACTTCGGTATCGCCGAAGAACTCGTCGTGGTGCGGCTGCCCCGAAGGCAATTCAAGTGTGAGTTTCCCGCCGTTGAGGTCCTCGGCCCGCAGCGTGTGCCGATAGACATAGTAGCCATCGGCGATCTTGGTCTCGATGCGCCAGGTGTCGCCATCGAGCAGCGGCTGCCCGGGCACGAACACCTCACTCGCATCGAGGAACTCTTTGCCAGAATCATCGCCCCAGCCTTGGAGCAGACTTGCGGCCCCAGCAGCACCTGCTGCCAGGGACAGCAAAAACACAGCCAACACGCGACACAATGACGACAAATCGGTACTCCAGCCCTGCGAACGCTGCGTACGGTGCCCGGCGCTGGTTAATCCAGACTTAAGCCGCTCGTGGTGACATCCCGTTGTTTCTGGAAAAATGGTCCTGAAATGCGAGTGCTTGTAGTCGAAGACGACGAACTGATCGCGAGCGGCCTGGTGGCGGGTTTGCGCGTGCACGGCATCAACGCCGAGCGGGTGCGCGACGCCGTCGGCGCCGAGGCGGCCTGCGCCGGCGAGCGCTACGATGCACTGGTGCTCGACCTCGGGCTGCCCGACCGCGACGGCATGGCTCTGCTCGCCGACCTGCGCGCGCACGACCAGGGCATTCCCGTCGTCATTCTCACGGCCCGCGACTCGGTCGAACACCGCCTCGCTGGCTTGCACGGTGGCGCTGACGACTATCTCGTCAAACCATTCGACCTGCGCGAGCTGGCTGCTCGCCTGCATGCGGTCGTGCGTCGTGTGCGGGGGAGGGCGGTCCAGGCAATCGAGGTGGGGCCATTGCGGCTCGAACCGGAAAGCGGCCAGGCTTGGCTTGTCGGCGACCCGGTGGCCCTGTCACGGCGCGAAATCGATCTGCTGGTCCACCTGGCCGACGCGCAGGGGCGTTGGATCTCTCCGCAGACGCTGCATGAACGGCTTTACGGACTTGACGTGGATGTTGGCAGCAATACGCTCAACGTCCACATCCACAACATCCGTCGCAAGTTGGGGCCCCATGCCATCGAAACCGCCCGAGGCCTCGGCTACCGCCTGGGTTGGAGGCCGACATGAGTCTGCGCCTGCGTGCGGTATTGATCGCCGGGGTTGCTCTGACGCTGCTATGGGCACTGGCCGCGGCGTGGATGCTGCGCGACATGCACGGTCGTCTCGACCGTACTCTCGATCAGCGACTGGAACAATCGGCACGGATGGTGTCCGGACTGCTGCAGCGCTCCGCACTGATGCCGGAGGATATGGACCGGCTTGCGAGCCCCGTGACTGTCGGCGGCGGGCAGGGCATCGCCTGCCAGATCCGCACGCTGCGCGGCGAAATCGTCGCGTCTACAAGTGGTGCGCCACCGATGGCGTTCGACGCGTCAACGCCCGGGTTTTCCGATCATCAGGTCGACGGCCAAGCCTGGCGTACCTACACCCTGCAATTCGACGGCTACAACATCACCACTGCCGACCGGATCGATGAGCGCGATGCGTTGGTCCGCGACATTCTTCTGGCCGCGGGCATACCCTTTCTGGTTGCGCTGCTGGGCGGATTGTTGGCGCTATGGGTCGGCATCACGCGGGGCCTTGCACCACTCGATGCCTTGCGCCGGATGTTACAGGCGCGTGATGCGGATTCGACCAGGCCGGTCGATGATATCGGCACACCGACGGAACTGCGGCCTGTGCTGGGCGCTCTCAATGGGCTGCTCGAGCGGTTGGCCGAATCGCTGCATCAGCAGCGTGCCTTCACCGATGCTGCGGCACACGAGTTGCGCACGCCGCTGACCGTCGTCGACACCCATCTGCAAGTTGCACGCTTGTCCGCGGAGCCGGAAGCATCCCAGTCACTGCACAGCGCGGGCGAAGGTGTGCGCCGCCTGCGCCGGACGCTGGACCAGTTGATGGCCCTGGCGCGGGCGGAGACCCCGGGCAGCGTCGCGGATGATCCTTGCGATTCGGTACTGGATGCGGTCAACGATGTGCTGGCGCGACTGCAGCCAGAGGAACGCAACCGGGTCGATGTCTGCGTATCCGGCAGCGACGCCGCCGTCGCTATTCCACATTCGATGCTGTCGACGGCGCTACGCAATCTGCTCGACAACGCGCTGCGCTACTCGGGTGATGAATTGCCGGTTGCTCTGCTTGTATGTTTCGAGCCGGATACCGGCAGCGTACGCATCGAAGTGGCAGATCGCGGACCGGGCATGGATGACAAAGATATGGCCAATGCCGGCCAGCGATTCTGGCGCGGTGACCATCGACGAGAAGGAAGTGAAGGTGCTGGACTTGGGCTTTCCATCGTGCGTGCAATCGTCGCTCGACATGGAGGCGGGTTTAGATTGCAAGCGAGGACGGGCACTGGGCTATCAGCCGTTCTCGAACTGCGGATGGTCCAGGTTCACGGATAACGAGCGCCGTAAGCGTGACCACGCTCGGCCCGCTTCATTGCTCTGGCACGCACTGGTAGGGCAGTTTGCATCTGGCGAAAATGATCGATCGGTAGAACGCTGGATGACGTAGCCTTCTCCCCAACCAGCGAGGACGACGATGTCCACCTGACGTCCACCTTGGAGTTCCGATTCGGCAAGAGCGAGAGCGTGAGCAGCCATGATGGCCTTGAAGCGGCTGTTGAACATCTCACGGAAGCCCGCGGCGATCACTTCGACGCGATCCGACAATTCCCTGATCTCGACCATGCGCCTCTCCCTCGGCAATAGGTGGGTGCCAGCAGCTCCGCATCCCTGCGGGAACCCGCCCGTCTGGATTACCCGCGAGGAAGTGCGGGGATCGGACGTTGCTGGCAGGTTGGTAGTTTGTGTGACTGAGCTTGCCCGAGTCGTCAGCTGCGCATGTTCTGTAGTGTCGGGAAAGCCCACACAGCTTTGTAGGGAAATCCTGACGAGAGACTTGAGACCGTAGAACGACCTTGACCTGCCTTGTCCAGGGTCTGTTTGATGCGATTGACTAGATGCGGGATAGGGCAGGGCGCTGGCTCCGGACGTACACCCCTGGGTGTCCAAGCATGGCGCTCGGCGAACTGGCTCCACTCTCGGGGGCGATTCGGAAGTAGGAATTTTCTAACGATTCGCGCCTGTTATCGAGGGGAGAAAGAGCCCCTGATCCACCCACTCTGTGCCACGTAGCGAACCGACTCCGTCGCAACGGATTAGGAACTCTTGTGCCGGGCTCACTTCCGGGAACTGGACTGCTGCCGGTTCCGTGGACACCATCCTAAGCTATCTGTAGTTGCTGCTCGTACTGCGCGGGGCTGATGTGGACTGCTGCCGGTTCCGTGG
>NZ_AULN01000019.1 GCF_000422305.1 Luteimonas mephitis DSM 12574
GTCTGCCAGCGGGCGCGTTGGTTCCTCGGCCGGCGGCCTAACAGTTCAATCAAGCCGAACCCGCTTCGCGGGTCGGCTTATTTCAAGGTGTTAGGCCTCAGCCATGACAGACCCAGAGTGGACAACCAGACGCAAGACCATCGCGCACTTGATTCGTGAACTCCAATCATTCGAGGACCAGAATATGGAGGTCCGGATTTCGTTGGATCACGGGGCAACTTCTTATCCAATCTCCCTGGTTGGGAAGTACAACAACAACTATGCGGTTTTGAGCAACCAGCAGTTTGATCCAACACCCATCCACCACCAAATACTCCCACCCAATATGCGCGGGTCAGATGGCAATGATTTATAGCGTGGGGATGGCTGCTGACTGTGGCCTAACATTGCGTTCAAGCCGAAATTGCATCGCTACGCCGTCAACATGGCAGAAAGAGCTTGCCATGTTGCCAGCTACGCGCTGCAATTCGGCTTAACTTGAGCGTTATGCGGCCAAGAAGCTCGCTTCGGTAAGTGCTTTTCTGTGTGGTTCGCTACGTCGGGTGCATCGCTAGTTGTGTGGCAAGGCTTCTCTGCGAGTCAACAGTTTTGCAAGCGATCCGGCACCGATTGCCCTGCCGTCGGGTGGCGCCCTACCTTCCCTGGTCAGCGCTTCAGCAATCTCAGTAAAGCCCGCGGATCGAGTCGCAGGATGGCGCCCTGAGATTCGGGCTTTCGGGCCGCAAGAGCAGGCTCGTTGTGGCCACGGCAGTTTGGTACAGTCGCCGCATAACTAGTCATTCAAGCCGAACCCGCTTCGCGGGTCGGCTTAATTCCGGTGTTATGCACACGAATCAAACGCCACTGAGCTCCTACAACCGCTTCGCCAAGGCGGCGATACTGACGGGAGTGCCGTTCTTCTTTCTGATGGGCGCGATGTCTCTCTGGCTGTTGGCAACAGACCAAAATGGTTTCGCTGCAAGAAGCATCTTCACCGGGATGGCCCTATTCTTTCTCGGTCTCGGCGCATTCGGCACCAGACTTATCCCGCACATTCACTCGTCTGTAGCGGCCAGCGCAGACGGATTGCATGTCTTCGACAAACACCTTGCTGAGACATTCCATCCTTGGAGCGACATCTCACACTTCAAAGATCGGCCTGTTCTGCAAGTTCTTGACTTCTATGACACAACCGGCAAGCGTGTTCTAAGCGTGGACTACTACATATCCAATTTTGGCCAGTTCTATGAGCAGGTTGCCCAGAGCGCATCAGCCGGTGCATAACAATTCATTCAAGCCGAACCCGCTTCGCGGGTCGGCTTAATTCAGGCGTTAGACAGCGCTGAGAGATCCTTGATGACTGAACTAGATCTGTCAAAACTCCAGCGCATCGCTCAGCATCTCCCTCCAGGAGATGACCTAACGCTGATCACCCTAAAAGGTCACCTGCTAGTTGAGGAGCAACTGGAAGATCTAATCCTCAGTCACTGCAAGAACCCATCCGCCTTAGATGGGGACATTGGATTCTCCGTTAAACTCAAGTTCGCTCGCGCGCTCACCGGCGTAGAGGAGATAGCACTTGCTTGGGTCGCTTGCCAAAAACTCAATTCACTTCGGAATGCTTTGGCCCACAAACTAGAGCACCCTGAGGCCCAGAAACGACTTGTAGCGTTCCTTTCAACCCTTGATGACCCTAGTACCAATTGGAAGCGTACGGGATCGGATGCCGATGATCTTAGAAGAGCACTTCTTTTTCTGCTCGGCGCCCTTCAAGGCATCGAAAAGCCCGTTCCACTTAAAGGTCTTGGAATCGCTGTCTAACAATTCATTCAAGCCGACGCCGCTTCGCGGCGCGGCTTAACTCAGGTGTTAGGTGGCATGGGAGATCTCTGGTGAAAGCAATCATTCCATGGGTTCGCACCATCATCTCTTTCCCGCTCGGGATGGCGGCGATCATGCTGTTCCACTCTGGAGCCCTCCTAATCTTCCCCTCCGCTTACGGAGAACTGGATAATGATCTTATACGCTCTCTCTCACTCACACTGACTTTCGCAGCCGGGGTGTTCGGCAGCGTCATCGTCGGCGTAGTTGCTGGACACCGCATTTGGCTGCACATGGCATTATTTTTTGCCATCGCTCTAGTGATTGATGTAAGCGCTATTAATGGTGAACTTGCCGCCCAGCCTCTATGGTTCAAGGCGCTTGTCATCGCCACCTTGCCAGTTCAAATGTGGCTTGGCGCGCGCCTCGTTTTACTTATCCATCCAAAGGGCAATTTGTCCGCTGCCATCTAACAAGTCATTCAAGCCGAAGCCACTTCGTGGCTCGGCTTAATTCCGGTGTTAGGCCGCTCGGGCGAGCGCAATGCTTGTGCTAGTCCGCGCCATTGATAGTTCCCGGCGCAAGCCTGTCGCTCCAGCCAGGAGCGCAGTCAGCTCACTCTCGATGGTTCACGGCACAAGCCGCTGGCTCACGGACAGGGCGGCCGTTCACCACTCCAGATCGCGCGCGGCGCAAGCGCGTCCTCCGGCTGGATTTGTCGTAAAGTCTGCCAGCGGGCGCGTTGGTTCCTCGACCGGCGGCCTAACAGTTCAATCAAGCCGAACCCGCTTCGCGGGTCTGTAATGACCCAGCACTTTCTGCTCAGGTCAGGCCGTTAATGCAGGGGTGTCTTCATGCGCAGCGTCTGGCATGCGTGCTGCATTGCTTCGCCGTTGTGATCCGTGCCGCCCGCTTCAGTCCTGGGAGCGATTGGTCGGAGCAGCCGCCTTCGTCGCGGAGTCGGCGATACGCCACAGGTAGAGGCTGGCGTATGTCCGATAAGGGCTCCAGCATTCGCCGCGTTCCTGCAGCTCCTTCGGCGTTGGCATGACCTCGTGCCGGTCGACCACTTGTGCTCCCTTGCGAATGCCGAGGTCGTCGACAGGCAGCACGTCGGCTCGGCCGAGGCGGAACATCAGCATCATCTCCACGGTCCAACGGCCAATTCCGCGAATCGGCACGAGTGCGGCGACGATGTCCTCTTCCGGCATCGTGGACATCCTGCGCAGATCGGGGATCTCGCCACGCGACTCGCGCAGGGCCAGGTCGCGCAGTGCGCGTGTCTTGTTGCCGGACACGCCACAGCTGCGAAGACCCGCGTCATCGATCTGGCCGAGGGTATCGCAGTGGAAGCGGTCGCTGCCGATCGCGGCTTCAACACGGCCGACGATGGTGGCGGCTGCCTTTCCGCTGAGCTGCTGGAAGAGGATTGCGCGCGCGAGCGCATCGACCGGATCGAACGTCTTGCGCCAGCGCGGGTCCGGTGCGATCGGCCCGATGCGCTTCATCCACGCGCCAAGCTTGCGGTCACGCCGCGCCAGGTGCTCGGTTGCAGCCTGCGTATCGAATCCCCGCTTGTATCGCGGCATCGCGCTATCTCCGAAGTGCGTCCATGGCCCAGGCCAGCCAGGCCACGATGAGCAGCGATCCGCCAAACGGCGCGGTGCGCGCCGGCACGCCCGCGACATGCGCGACCAAGACACCCCCGGAGAACAACAGCGTGCCCAGCACCATGGCGGCGAGCGCAATGATGGCAAGCCTGCGTCGCGCCAGGCGCGACAGTGCCGCCAGGGCCAAGCCGTGGCCGAAGGCGATCGCGGCGGCGGCCTGCAACGATGCCTGCCCTGCCCCGCTCGCTGCGTGGGCGGCATATGCCGACAACGCCACGGAAGCGGCGGCCATCACTCCGCCTGCAAAGGTGAGCCAGCGGTGCGCCGCCATGGAGCCCGGCGCGGCTTCAGAATCGATCATGCAATCCCCGGAATGCAGCACGCCGCATCACGGGATGCGGCGTGCCGGATAACGCATGGTGCAAAGGCGGCTTACTTGAGGGTCCAGTAGACCTCGTACTCGCCTTCGGCAGTGAACGCCTTGTCGATGCCGTTCTTGTAGATCTCGTACGGGCGATCGGTGACCTCATAGCCCTGCGTCAGCGCCCAGGCGCGCAGCGCGTTGCGGACGTTGTCGAGTTCGGCCATGAACCCGGTGTAGTAGGCCATTGCAGCACGGGTGGGCTTGGTCTGCACATACTCGACGGGCGCACCGGCGGGGATCTTGACGTCCAGCGGTTCGCCCGCAGCCGTCACCGGAGCCTGGGTGTCGACGGTGAACACCAGCTCGCCGTCCTTCGGCTTTTCCTCGTCCTTCTTCTCGTCGGCCTTGGCGGTCTTCTCGTCCTTGGCGTCGTCGTTCTTCTTGTCGCCTGAACCGGCCTTGCGCACCGGCTGGGCAATGTCGAAGGTGTAGTTCTCGCGCCCGAGCTCGGTGGAGATGATGCGCATCGGGCCGGCAGCCACCAGTCCGTTGGCTTCCATCGTGCGCTTGATCCACTCCATGTTGGACTTCATCGAGTTCTTGATGGTCTCGTTGTTGCGCTCGATCGAACCGGCCTTGACCACCAGCAGGTCCTCGGCCGGGCGCTGCACCTCGGCCATGCCGCGCATCTTGCTGCCCTTCACGGCGTAGTCCACGTTCGGAACGGTGGCCAGCATGTTGCTCAGGCGCGCGAGGCCCAGCTTCATGTCGTCACCGACGTGGCGGCCGACATAGAGACCCGCGTAGCGCCCCAGCAGGTTCCAGCCGTACTCGACGTCGTAGGTCTGGGTGATGGCGACGTTGCGCTTGACTGCGCCGCGGCCGGTGGGCGTGAGCTTGAACTCGGTGAACTTGTCGTGGCCGCGGCGCTGGTCATCGATCGCGATCTTGACGCTCTTGCCCGGGACCGATTCGACGATCTCCCAGCTGCCGTCGCCGACCTGCTTGACGTCGGATTCCCAGCTCAGCTTGGCGCCGACGCCGGAAGCCGGGCCGGAAAGCTCGAGCTTGGCTTCCGGAGCGCGCAGCACGAGGGGGTTCCAGTCCTTGAAGCGACGCAGGCTGTTGATCGTGTCGAACACGATCGTCATCTTGCGGTTGGTTTCGACGCTTTCGCTCAGGTGACGGCTGGACGGCAGGACGAGGCCCACGATCAGCATCAGGGCAATAACGATCGCGAACGAAATCAGGAACTCGATGAGACGGGTCATTCAGGGTTCTCCAGGACCATTTCCGGCCGGGCCGGGCGCAGACGGGCAATCGTAGCAATTTGAACGGTCACGAGCGAGATCCTGCCGCGGAAAGATGTCGACGCGGCGTCCGGATGCGTCGCCGCGGCTCGTTGAACCTGCCTCGGCAGCGCCCAGCGTGCTCCTCGAACCCTTGAAGGACTCAATGCCGGCCTCTGCGGCATCGTCACGACCGATTATCGGCCTGGCTCGCCTGGTGCCGCGGAGGCGGCCTGGGCGCGACACGCCAGGCTCAAAGTCACCGGTGAATGGCAGCGGGCGAGTTCGCGGCTGAGGCGGCTCGCACGCGGCCCGCACGCCAGACCAACTGCAGCTCAAAGGCCTTGAGCACGATCCGGGTGCTGCGGTCGCGCACGCCGAGCCTGGACAGGGCGAGCGGCCATCGCTTGCGAGGCATCGCCTCGCATGGCCGCGAGCGCCCGCCGTGCTGCGTCGGGCCGGGCATCCTGCCGGTCAGACCAACTGCAGCTCGAAGGCCTTGAGCACGGCCCGGGTGCGGTCGCGCACGCCGAGCCTGGACAGGGCGAGCGGCCATCGCTTGCGAGGCATCGCCTCGCATGGCCGCGAGCGCCCGCCGTGCTGCGTCGGGCCGGGCATCCTGCCGGTCAGACCAACTGCAGCTCGAAGGCCTTGAGCACGGCCCGGGTGCGGTCGCGCACGCCGAGCCTGGACAGGGCGAGCGGCCATCACTTGCGAGGCATCGCCTCGCGTGGCCGCGAGCGCCCGCCGTGCTGCGCCGGGCCGGGCATCCTGCCGGTCAGACCAGCTGCAGCTCGAAGGCCTTGAGCACGGCTCTCGTGCGATCGCGGACGCCGAGCCTGGACAGGGCGAGCGGCCATCGCTTGCGAGGCATGACCTCGCATGGCCGCGAGCGCCCGCCGTGCTGCGGCGGGCCGGGCATCCTGTCGATCAGACCAACTGCAGCTCGAAGGCCTTGAGCACGGCCCGGGTGCGGTCGCGGACGCCGAGCCTGGACAAGGCGAGCGGCCGCTGCTTGAGCGCCACCGGCGCGCGCGGCCGCGAACGCCCGGCGCGCTGCGCCGGGCCGGGCATCCTGCCGGTCAGACCAGCTGCAGCTCGAAGGCCTTGAGCACGGCCCGGGTGCGATCGCGGACGCCGAGCTTGGACAGGATGTTCGACACGTGGTTCTTGATCGTGCCTTCCGCCACGCCCAGCGAATTGGCGATCTCCTTGTTGGAGAAACCGCTGGCCATCAGCCGCAGGATCTCGGTCTCGCGGTCGGTGAGCGGATCGGGCCGGTCGAGGCTGACGAAGTCGTTGCGCATGTGCTCCAGGCCCGACAGCAGGCGCTGGGTCACCGCCGGCTGCACCAGCGATCCGCCCCCGGAGACGGTGCGGATGGCGCCTACCAGCTGTTCCAGCGACACGTCCTTGAGCAGGTATCCCTTCGCGCCCGCCTTCAGGCCGGCCAGGACCAGCTGGTCGTCGTCGAAGGTGGTCAGGATGATGGTCGGCGGCAGCGCGTTCAGGTGGGCCAAGGCTTGCAGCGCCTCCAGGCCGGACATCACCGGCATGCGCATGTCCATCAGGACCACATCGGGCTTGACCTGGGGAACCAACTCGACCGCCTGCCGGCCGTCGGCGGCCTCGGCCACCACCTCGATGCCATCGTCGAGCGCCAGCAGCGAGCGGATGCCTTGCCGCACCAGGGTTTGATCGTCCACCAGACAGACACGGATCATGGCGTTGTCTCCCAATCCTTCGAGTCAGGAAGGCCCGTGCATGACGGCGCCTCCGCGGTGCGGGATGCACCCTGTGCGGCCGCGCCGAAGATGCGCGCGAGGGCCGCTGCGGCCCGGGCGGGTGCCCGGGCCTCTATCATCATTGCGGCCGCGAGGCGCGGGACAGCCGCGGAACGGGCCGTCCCGGGCGTCGCGGCCGACGTCGGCGCGATCATGTTCATGCGGCGCTGACCGGTCGCGGCGCCGGCTTGCCAAGCGCGGGACTCCGCCCCCGGGGCAGGCGCAGGCGCAGGGTGAAGCCCTGCCCCGGCGCGGACTCGACTTCCAGCTCGCCACCGTAGCTCGCCAGCCGCTCGCGCATGCCGGCCAGGCCGTTGCCCGCGTCCGGATTCTCGGAACCGCGGCCATCGTCGCGCGCCTGCAGGCGGATCGCGTCGCCGTCCCAGCCGTAGCGCAGCCGCAGCACCTGCGCCTGGGCATGGCGCACGGCGTTGGTGATGATTTCCTGGGTGCAGCGCAGCAGCACGTGGGCGCGCTCGGGATCGTCGAGCAGGAAGGGCTTGGGCATCACCATGTCGATGTGCAACCCCGGCACGTTGTCGGCCAGCGGCAGCAGGGTCGCGGACATGTCGATGGCGTCGTTGCCGCGGATCTGGCTGACCGCCTCGCGCACGTCGGAAAGCAGCAGCCGCGCCAGGGTGTGGGCCTGGCCGACGTGCTCGTGCGCCTTGCCCTCGGTGATGTGGCTGGCGACTTCCAGGTTCAGGCTCAGCGCCGTGAGGTGGTGGCCGAGCAGGTCGTGCAGCTCGCGCGAGATGCGGGTGCGCTCGTTGACCCGGGCGCTTTCTGCCAACAGCGCGCGGGTGGCGCGCAGTTCGGCGTTCAGCCGGCGTTGTTCGTCGCGCGCCTGCGCCTGCTGCCGCGCGACCATGCTGGTGACGAACACGAATCCGGCGAATCCCACGTACAGGACCGCCTGCATCAGCGCCTCGAACCACGAGAACCCCAGCGCGCCCATGTACACCGGCACCACCACCAGCTCGCTCAGCGCGAGCACGGCAATTCCCACCGACAGCGGCAGCAGCCACGGCAGCACGCACGCCACCACCATCAGCAGGATGCTGCCCAGGCCGCTGCCGCTGTAGTAGCTGATGGCGATGGCGCTGCCGGTCAGCAGCACCAGCAGCAGGTAGTCGAACGCGCTGCCGCGGCGCACGCTCAGCGCGCGGGTCAGCCAGGCGTAGCTGAAGCCGAACGTGGCCCAGGCCAGCCAGGCCTGCCAGCCGAGCGTGGCGGCCACCGCGGCGTCCTCGGCCGGCTCGGCGAGCTGCGAGAGCAGCAGCAGCGGCAGCCCGACCACCGCCCATGTGAACAGGCCGGCGTAGCGCAGCAGGCGGGTTGGGTCGAGGTGCGCGAACATACCCCATGGTAGGCGGAAAGCGGCCGGAAACGACCGTCCAGAAGTCATGCCGGCGGCGCCGCGGAAGTCGCCCCCGACAGCCGGCCGTGCGATAATCCGGCCGCGGCCAAGCGCCCGTTTCGTTATCTCCGGCCGATGCCGCACTTTTGAAGCAAGGGAGTCAGGAATGTCGATCGTCGTCCGCGACGTGCGCGAGCACGAGCTGGATTCCATCCTTGCCCTGAACAACGCCGCCGGCCCCGCCATCCTGCCCCTCGATGCCGCGAGGCTGCGCTGGTTCTACGATACCGCCGAGTACTTCCGCGTCGCCGTCCGCGACGACACGCTGTCGGGCTTCCTGGTGGGTTTCGGCTCCGACAGCGGACATGACAGCAGCAACTTCCGCTGGTTCCAGGAGCGCCACGGGCGATTCTTCTACATCGACCGCATCGTGGTGGCCAGCCGCCGCCGCGGCGGCGGCCTGGGGCGCGCGTTCTACGCCGACGTGCAGAGCTATGCCGAGCTGCGCTACCCGCAGCTGGCCTGCGAGGTGTTCATCGAGCACGACAGCGACCCGGCGCGCGTGTTCCACGGCAGTTTCGGCTTCCATGAGGTGGGCCAGCACGTCATGCCCGGCCGCGACGGCGAACCGTCCGGCATCCGCGCCTCGATGCTGATCAAGGAGCTGTGCAGCTACCCCTGGGTGCGCGAGCACTACGGCGACCGGCTGCCCAACGTGCCGTGGCTGACCCAGCCGCGCGCACCCGCCCCCGCGCCGCACCGCGCGACGGGGACCTGAGCGTGGCAGCGCCCTCGGCCTCCCCCGCCCACGATTACGAACCGGCCGGCGAACTCAAGATCGGCCAGGTCGGCATCGCCAACCTGCGCGTGCGCACGCTCGACGTGGCCCGCCTGTCGTCGGAGATGGCCGACCGGGTCAGGCGCGCGCCAAAGCTGTTCGCCCGCGCCGCGGTCATCGTCGATTTCGGCGGCTTGGCCGCCACCCCGGACGCCACGACCGCCCGCGCCCTGCTCGACGGGCTGCGCGCGGCCGGCGCGCTGCCGGTGGCGCTGGCGTACGGCAGCAGCGACAACGAAAAGCTGGCGGTCGAACTCGGCCTGCCGCTGCTGGCCAAGTTCCGCGCCCAGTACGAATCGACTGCGGGAGCGGCTGCAGGAGCGGTGGAAGCCGCGACTCCGACAGCCTCATCGCAACCAGTCGCGGCTTCCGCCGCTCCCGCGAAGACGCAGGCCAAGGCCCCTGCCCCGGCCGTCGCCGCCGGCCAGCCCGGCCTGATCCAGGCCACGCCGGTCCGCTCGGGCCAGCAGGTCTACGCCGACAACCGCGACCTGACCGTGCTGACCACGGTGGGTGCCGGCGCCGAAGTCATCGCCGACGGCTCGGTGCACATCTACGGCGCGCTGCGCGGCCGTGCGCTGGCCGGCGCGCAGGGCGACGAAAAGGCACGTATCTTCTGTCGTGCGTTCCACGCCGAACTGGTCGCCATCGCCGGCAACTACAAGGTGCTGGAAGACATCCCGAAGGAACTGCATGGCAAAGCCGTGCAGGTGTGGCTGGAAAAAGAAGAACTCAAGATCGCCGCGCTGGACTGACGCGGCCAACCACGGAGAAGCATTTTGGCTGAAATCATCGTAGTCACCTCGGGCAAGGGCGGCGTGGGCAAGACCACCAGCAGCGCCAGCCTCGCATGCGGCCTCGCGCGCCGCGGCAAGAAGGTCGTGGTGATCGACTTCGACGTCGGCCTGCGCAACCTCGACCTGATCATGGGCTGCGAGCGCCGCGTGGTGTACGACTTCGTCAACGTCACCCAGGGCGAGGCATCGCTGCGGCAGGCGCTGATCAAGGACAAGCGCTTCGACAACCTGTTCGTGCTCGCCGCCTCTCAGACCCGCGACAAGGACGCGCTGACCAAGGAAGGCGTGGAGAAGGTGCTCAAGGACCTCGCCGACGACGGCTTCGACTACATCATCTGCGACTCCCCGGCCGGCATCGAGAAGGGCGCGTTCCTGGCGATGTACTTCGCCGACAAGGCCGTGGTGGTGGTGAACCCGGAAGTGTCCAGCGTGCGCGACTCCGACCGCATCCTGGGCCTGCTGGATTCCAAGA
Organism: Luteimonas mephitis DSM 12574; assembly: GCF_000422305.1. Taxonomy (GTDB): domain Bacteria; phylum Pseudomonadota; class Gammaproteobacteria; order Xanthomonadales; family Xanthomonadaceae; genus Luteimonas; species Luteimonas mephitis. The sequence continues at coordinate 10,315 of NZ_AULN01000019.1, forward strand.
CCCGCCACGCCGAGGACGGCGAGTCGATCAAGGCCTACCTGCTGCTGACGCGCTACAACCCGCAGCGCGTGGATGGCGGCGAAATGCTGTCGGTCAAGGACGTCGAGGAAGTGCTCGGCCTGCAGACGATCGGCGTGATCCCCGAGTCCGGCGACGTGCTCAACGCCTCCAACAAGGGCGAGCCGGTGATCCTGGACATGGAGTCGATGGCCGGCCAGGCCTACGACGACGCGGTTGCGCGGTTGATGGGCGAGGAGCGGCCCATGCGCTTTACCCAGCTGGAGAAGAAGGGTTTCTTCAGCAAGATCTTCGGGGGTTGAGGCATGGGCATGTTTGATTTCCTGAAGGTGAAGAAGAACACCGCCTCCATCGCCAAGGATCGCCTGCGCATCATCATCGCCCAGGAGCGCACCAACCGCAGTGGCCCCGACTACCTGCCGCTGCTGCAGCGCGAGCTGCTGGAAGTGATCCGCAAGTACGTGAGCGTCGACGTCGACGCGGTGAAGGTCGACGTGGTCAAGGACGGCGAACACGACGTACTCGACATCTCCGTGGCACTGCCCGACGGACGCGCGGCGACGGCCTGATGCCCGGCGCCAATCCGGCAAACGCCTGACACAAGCCCTCCCCTCCAAGGGGAGGGTTGGGTGGGGATGGGTTTCCCGCCAGCTGGAGTGGACTCGAGCATGCGCCGCACCGAACCTGATCCCCAGTCCGGCCCGGCGCAGCGCGCCGAGCTTGATGAGGCAGCAAGGCCCGGCGAAGAAGTGCTTCAGCTGCGCGACATCGCGTTTGCCGACGCGCACGCCCTGCTCGCCCGCTACGACCTGCAACTCGAACGCGTCGCCGACGGCGATGCAATCCCCGGCAGCTACTGGGGCGACTCCGAAGCCGGGGTGATCGCAAGCGTCGTGCATGCGCGCGGTGACACGCCGGTGCATTCGCTGCTGCACGAAGCCTGCCACCTGATCGTGTTGCCGCCGGAGCGCCGCGCGGCCGTGCACACCGACGCCACCGATTCGGTCCAGGAAGAAGACGCCGTGTGCCTGCTGCAGGCGCTGCTCGGCGATGCCCTGCCGGGGGTCGGTCGCGCCCGCGTGCTGGCCGACATGGACGCCTGGGGCTACACGTTCCGGCTCGGCTCGGCGGCGGCGTACTTCGAACATGACGCCGAGGCCGCCTGGGCGTGGCTCATCGCGCGCGGCCTGGTCGACGCCGACCGCCAGCTGCGGATCCCCGCCAGGACAGGCCGGAACCACCAAGGCGACGCTGGACAAGGGGCGTCAACGCCGCCTTCGCGGGAATGACGAACAAGGGCTGCCTGGCCAGCGTTGCCGTGCCCCACGAACCCGGGCCTGCGCCAGCGCTCAGGTGGCCGCCAGTGCGGACCCGAAATCCAGCGTGACGCGGGTGCCGCGCGGACTGCGCGGCTCGATTCCCAGCGTCCAGCCCAGGTGCTCGCACAGGCGCGCGATCAGGTCCAGGCCGATGCCGCCGCCGTCGCGCCCGCCGCCACCGCGCGCAACCTTCGCGTAGATGGCGCTGATCTCCTCGGGCGACATGCCGTGGCCGGGATCCTCGATCACCACCACGCCCGCCGGCTGCAGCGCGATCGAGATCGTGCCGCGGTCGCTGTTCTCGATCGCGTTGCGCAGCAGGTTGCCGATCGCCGCCTGCACGATCGCCAGCGGCGCGAAGAGTTCGCAGGCCGGCAACGGCTGCATGCGGAACTCGAGATCCTTGTCGGCGGACAGGTGGCGATGGTCGTCGACGATTTCCGGCAGCAGGTGGTCGAGGCGGAAATGATCGCTGACCTGCGCCAGGCGCTGCGGATCCTTGGCCAGCACCAGCAGCAGCGAGACCAGCTGCTCCACCCCGCGCGCGGTGCGCAGGATGCGCGAGAGCTGGTTGCGCACCGCGTCGGGCGTGCCCGGCTGGCCGAGCGCCAGTTCGCTGGCGCCCGCGATCACCGCGATCGGCGTGCGCAGTTCGTGGCTGCTGCTGTCGATGAAGGCGCGCTCGCGCTCGACGAAGCGCTCGTTGCGCGCGAGGTAGTCGTTGACCGCGTCGGAGATCACCACCAGTTCCGAACTCGCATTGCGGCCGACCGACACCCGCTGGCCGCCGCGGTCGGGACGCAGTGCGGCGATGTCGCCGGCGAGGTCGGCGAGCGGCTTCACCAGGCGCCGCAGGCCCCACGCGATCAGCAGGCCCGACAATGCCAGCCCGCCGAGCGCGGAGCCCACCATCAGCGTGGTGAGGTGGCGTTCCTCGTCCTCGAACTCGGTGATGTCCAGGGTCAGGATGAGGCGGCGCCCCTCGATGTCCCTGACCAGCACGACGCGCCTGCCGCCGTTGACGCGCACTTCATCGTGCAGGCCGGGACGCAGCCCGACCAGCGCGCGTGGCGGCGGCGCGGTGCCCGGTTCGTCGTACAGCGCGACGTCTTCGGTGTCGCGCCAGTGGTAGCCGGGATCCTCCGCGCGACGCCGCAGGTAATGGTCCAGCTCGGACTGGAGCAGTGAACTCCAGACCAGCCTCTCGGCGCGCTCGTTGACCACGTTGCCGTGGTACACCACCGCCAGCGACAGCAGCAGCATGTAGACGACCACCAGCAGCGTGATCCGCAGGCGCAGGCCGGTCCTACGCATCGCCGGCCCCGCCCGGTTCGCCTTCGACCGTGGCCGCGATGCGGTAGCCGACGCGCGGCAGGGTCTGGATCAGCTTGGCCTCGAACGGGGCGTCGACGCTGCGCCGCAGCTCGTAGACGTGGGAGCGCAACATGTCGCGGTCCGGCGGGTCGTCGCCCCACAGCGCGTACTCGAGCCGCTCGCGGGTGACGGCCGCGGGGCTGGCCTGCATCAGCACTTCCAGCAGCTTGCGGCAGGCCGGGAACAGGTGCAGGGGCCGGCCCGCCCGGCTCGCCTCCAGCGTCGCGAGGTCCAGCCGCAGGTCGCCCACTTCCAGCACGCGCTTGCGGCTGCGGCCACCGGCGCGCGCAGCCAGCGCCTCCAGGCGCACCTCCAGTTCCGGCAGCGCGAACGGCTTGGTCAGGTAGTCGTCGGCACCCGCGCGGAAGCCGGCGATCTTGTCCGGCAGGTCGTCGCGGGCGGTGAGCATGATGACCGGCGTGTCCCTGCCATGCTCCTCGCGCAGGCGGCGCATCACCTCCGGCCCGTCCAGGCCCGGCAGCATCCAGTCCAGCACCACGGCGTCATAGGCCTGCGTGCTGGCCAGGTGCAGGCCGGTAACGCCGTCGGGCGCGGCGTCGAGCACGTGCCCGCGTGCTTCGAAGTATTCGAACAGGTTGGCAACCAGGTTGCGGTTGTCCTCGATGACCAGCAGCCGCATGGCGGCATTCCTCCGTGGCGGTGCCAATGCACGGCACCTGGGCAGCATCGCACCCCCGATGTCGAAAAAGCATGGGGATGCGGACTTAACGCCGCGTCAACCCGGCTCCTACCGCGTTCCGACAACACCATCGCCAGGATTGCAGCCATCCTCCCAGGCAGGACGGGCCAGCTCCTTGGACAACCAGCTTCCGCCGGACTCCAGCGCATCGCATGCGCCGGAGTCCGGTACCGGGCTCCCCGGCAACGCCGCGCCCTCCCGGCGTGGCCATGCCATCTGGCCGGCATGGGCCGGCATGCCGTCCTGGCTGCAATGGCAACTGGTGCTGCCGCTGGCAGCCTTCGTGGCGGCCAACTTCGCGTTGCTGCAACTCGGCGGCGACCGCTGGATCGCCGGCCACCTGTACCTGCTGGAAGGCGGGCACTGGGCGCTGAAGGACAACCTGGTCACCAGCACGCTGGTCCACCAGGGCGGCAAGCGGCTCAGCGCGCTGGCCTGGCTGTGCGCCGTGGCTTGCACGGCGGTGGCGTGGCGCCGGCCGGCCTGGCGCGCATGGCGCAAACCGCTGCTGTACCTGGTGCTGGCGGTGCTGCTGTCCACCGGCATCGTGGCGTGGATGAAATCGTGGACCCACGTTGATTGTCCCTGGGACCTCATCGGCTTCGGAGGCACGCGCGGTTACCACGACCTGCTGGCCGCACTGCCGCTGCACGCCGCGCCGGGGCGCTGTTTCCCCGCCGGCCATGCAAGCGCGGGTTACGCCTGGCTCGCGCTGTTCTTCTTCCTTGGCGACGTGCATCGCCAATGGCGCTGGAAGGGATTGGCCGTGGGGCTTGGCGCCGGCGTGGTGTTCGGGATTTCACAGCAGCTGCGCGGCGCCCACTTTGCCTCGCACGACCTGTGGACGCTGATGATCTGCTGGCTGGTCGCACTGTTGCTGCACCGGGGGATGTTCGCGCGCAGGCCCGTCGCGCACGCGCGGCGCGCCATCATCGCCACGGACAGGATCGCCTGATGGCCGTTGCTGAAAACGTCCGGCCGCTTGCCGGCAGTCGCACGGCCTGGCTGCGCTGGCGCCCCGAAGTCTCGACCGAACTGCTGGCGCTGCTCGCCAGCGTGTTCTTCGCCGTCGCCTGCAACTATGAGCTGTGGCACACACTCGTCGCCGACGTCCAGGCCCACGCCAGGCTGCTGGTGGCGGTGTTCGTCTTCGTCGTCGCGCTGCAGGCATTCCTGCTCGGACTGGTGCTGACGCGCTGGACCGCGAAGCCGCTGTTGACCCTGCTGTTCCTGGCCACGGCCTTCGCTGCCTATTACATGACGACGTACAAGGTGTACCTGGACCCGGACATGATCCGCAACGTGCTGGAGACCGATCCGCACGAAGCAAGCGAATTGCTGGTGTCAGGCTTGCTGCTGCCACTGCTGGCGCTGGCCGTGCTGCCAATCGCGGCCCTGTGGCGACTGCGGTTGCGAAGCCGCACATGGCTGCGCGCAGCTTGGATCCGGCTGGCGTTCCTCGCCGGCATGCTGGTGCTCGCCGCGGGCGGCGCGCTGTTCGCGTTCCAGGACCTGTCGGCACTGGCCCGCAACCATCGCGAAGTGCGCTACCTGGTCACGCCCACCAACTACGTGGTCTCGCTGTCCAAGGTGCTGCTCGCCACGCCGCCGGGGCCGGCGAAGCCGCTGCTGCCGATCGGCGAGGACGCGCACGAAGTGGCTCGCCCCCACGGCGGGCGTCCGCGCCTGGTGGTGTTCGTGCTCGGGGAAACCGTGCGCGCCCAGAACTGGGGACTGGACGGCTACCTGCGCCAGACCACGCCGCAACTGGCGGCCATGGACGACGTCGTCAACTTCCCCGACGTCGAATCCTGCGGTACGAGCACCCAGGTCTCGGTGCCGTGCCTGTTTTCGCCCTACGGCCGCCACGCCTACGACCAGGCGCGGATCCGCAGCCATCAATCGCTGCTGCACGTGTTGCTGCGCGCCGGGGTGCAGGTGCTGTGGCGCGACAACCAGTCGGGATGCAAGCGCGTCTGCGACGGGCTGGCGTTCGAATCGATGGCCCGCGCGACCGATCCCGCGCTATGCGACCCGAAGCGCTGCTTCGATGAAATCCTGCTGTCCGGCCTGCAGGCGCGGATCAAGCCCGACGGTCGCGACCGCATCGTCGTCCTGCACCAGCTCGGCAACCACGGGCCGGCGTACTACCAGCGCTATCCACCCGCGTTCCGCCGCTTCACGCCGACCTGCGACACCGAGCAGCTCGGAAACTGCAGCCGCCAGCAGATCGTCAACAGCTACGACAACGCGGTGCTGTACACCGACCATTTCCTCGCCCGCGCGATCGACCTGCTGCGCAACGAACCCGGTTACGACAGCGCGCTGGTGTACGTGTCCGACCACGGCGAGTCGCTGGGCGAGAATGGCCTGTTCCTGCACGGCGTGCCCCGCGCGATCGCACCCACCCAGCAGACCCGCGTGCCGATGGTGATGTGGTTCTCGCCGGGCTTTGCGCAGCAGCAGCGGCTCGACCTTGCCTGCCTGCGACAGGTCGCCGGGGAGCCCGCCAGCCACGACAACCTGTTCCCCACCATCCTGGGCATGTTCCAGGTCCAGACCGGCATCTACGAGCCGAAACTCGACCTGCTGCGCGGCTGCGAGCACACACGACCATGAACAAGGACGCATTGGCGAAGGTTCCCGAGGTCACCATCGGCTTCTGGATCATCAAGGTGCTGGTCACAACGCTGGGCGAAACCGGTGGCGACGCGGTCACGATGTCGATGCAGCTGGGCTACGCGGCCGGCAGCGTGATTTTCCTGCTCCTGTTCGTCGCCACCGTCGCGGCACAGGTCGGTGCCCGTCGGTTCCATCCATACCTGTACTGGGCGGCGATCATTGCATCCACCACGGTCGGCACCACGCTCGCCGACCTGGTCGACCGCTCGCTCGGCATCGGCTACGCCGGTGGAAGCACGCTGCTTGCACTCGCACTGCTGGCGTCGCTTGCGCTGTGGAAGCGCAGCACGGGTTCGGTCGACATGGGCAGCGTGGATTCACGCAAGGCCGAGTCGTTCTACTGGGTGACGATCCTGTTCTCGCAGACCCTCGGCACCGCGCTGGGGGACTGGACAGCGGACACCGCCGGACTCGGCTATGCCGGCAGCGCGATGGTCTTCGGCTCGCTGTTGCTGCTGGTCGCGCTGGCGTACTTCCGGACCGGCATCTCGCGCACCGTGCTGTTCTGGGCCGCGTTCGTCCTCACCCGCCCGCTGGGCGCAGTGGTCGGTGACTTCCTCGACAAACCGCTGCAGCAAGGCGGCCTGGACGTGAGCCGCTATGCCGCGAGCGCGGCGCTGCTCGGACTGGTGGCGATGCTGGTATTGGCGCTCCCGCATCGGGCGGCGCAGCGCGCGCACTGAAGGCCGGGCATGCCGGTGTCCGTGGCGTCGCGTTAACGCCACGGCACCGAGAATCCCGGCCACGCCGCGCACGGCAGCGGGTTTCACCGGAGGCCACGATGAGCCAAACCACGAGCTGGTTCCACTGGGCCCTGCTGTCGGCTTGCTTCGCCGCGCTCACCGCGATCTTCGCCAAGCTTGGCCTGCAGCGCGTGGACCCCGACTTCGCCACGCTGATCCGCACGGTGGTGATCGTGTTCGTGCTGACCGCGTTCGTCGCCATGACCGGGAAGATGTCCAACCCGCTGGTCCTGCCGCCTTCCACGCTGTGGTTCCTGGTGCTGTCCGCACTGGCCACCGGCGCATCCTGGGTGTGCTACTTCCGCGCGCTGCAGTTGGGCAATGCGTCGCAGGTTGCGCCGGTGGACAAGCTCAGCGTGGTGCTGGTGGCGGTGTTCGCGTTCGCTTTCCTGCACGAGCGGCCCAGCCCGCGCGAATGGCTCGGGATCGCACTGGTCGGCGCGGGCGTCCTGGTGCTGGGCTTCCGGCGCTGAAACGCGCTGCCGGGCGCCGAAGCTTGCGACCCGGGCGGCCACCCACTAGCCTGCAGCCTTCCTGCCACGGCTCCGGGGAATTCCGTGACCTATCGACACCTCCTGCTCGCCCTGTCCATCGCCGGCGTACTGACGCTTTCGGCCTGCAAGCGCGAACCCTCGCCCGACGCCGCGATCCCGAAGGACGAGACCGCCGACCAGTTCATCGAGCGCGTCAACCACGAACTCAAGGCGATGTACCCGGAGATCACGGCGGCGCAGTGGATCTCCAACACCTACATCACCGACGACAGCAAGCTGATCGCCGCCAAGTCCAACGAACGCTTCCTGACCCAGCTCAACAGCTGGCTCGAACAGGCCAAGCGCTTCGAGGGCAAGGACATGTCGCCGCAGACCGCGCGCGCGATCAACCTGCTCAAGCTGGGCACCTCGATGCCGCCGCCGCAGGACCCGGAAAAGCTGGCCGAACTGACCCGCATCGCCACCGACATGGAGGGCATGTACGGCGCCGGCACCTACTGCAAGGGCGAAGGCGACGCCCAGGACTGCCGCCAGCTTGGCGAACTCGAGGACGTGCTGCGCAACGACCGCGACTACGACGACCAGCTCGACGCCTGGCGCGGCTGGCATTCGATCGCCAAGCCGATGCGCGGCGAGTACGAGCGCTTCGTCGAACTGGTCAACGAGGGCGCTCGCGACATGGGCTACGCTGACGCCGGCGAACTGTGGCGCTCGGGCTACGACATGCCGCCGACCCAGATCGGCCCGGAAACCGATCGCCTGTGGAGCCAGGTCAAGCCGCTGTACGACCAGCTGCACTGCTACGCGCGCACCCGGCTGGAATCGAAGTATCCGGGCGAAGGCTCGGTCGACGGCCTGCTGCCCGCGCACCTGATGGGCAACATGTGGCAGCAGGACTGGAGCAACCTGTGGGACCTGCTGGAACCGTATCCGGATGCCGGCAGCCTCGACATCAGCGGTGCGCTGAAGAAGCAGTACGAAGCCGGCCTCAACGAGTTGCTGGTCAAGCAGAACGTGATGCTCGATACCGACGGCCGCGCCGAGGTCGTGCACGCGGCGCAGCTCGAGATGGCGAAAAAGATGACCGAGCGCGCGCAGGACTTCTACGTCTCGCTGGGCATGCCCAAGCTGCCGGCGAGCTACTGGGACAACTCGCAGTTCATCAAGCCGCGCGACCGCGACGTGGTCTGCCACGCCAGCGCCTGGGACATGAACATGACCGGCGACGTGCGCACCAAGATGTGCATCAAGCCAAACGAGGAAGACTTCACCACGATCTACCACGAGCTCGGCCACCTGTACTACGACCTGGCCTACAACAAGCAGCCGCCGCTGTTCCAGGCCGGCGCCAACGACGGCTTCCACGAGGCGATCGGCGACACCATCGTGCTGGCGATGACGCCGGAATACCTGCACTCGATCGGCCTGGTCGGCGAGCAGCAGCAGGGCCACGACGCGCTGATCAACTCGCAGATGCGCATGGCGCTGGCGAAGGTGGCGTTCCTGCCGTTCGGGCTGATGATCGACCGCTGGCGCTGGGGCGTGTTCGACGGCTCGATCAAGCCCACCGAATACAACAAGGCCTGGTGGCAGCTCAAGGCCAAGTACCAGGGCGTGGCGCCGGTGGAAGCGCGCGGCGAGGAATACTTCGACCCGGGCGCGAAGTACCACGTGCCGGGCAACACCCCGTACACGCGCTACTTCCTTTCGCACATCCTGCAGTTCCAGTTCTACAAGTCGCTGTGCGACGCGGCCGGCTACAAGGGCCCGCTGTACGAATGCAGCTTCTACGGCAACAAGGTCGCCGGGCAGAAGTTCTGGTCGATGCTGGACAAGGGCTCCAGCCAGCCGTGGCAGAAGACGATGAAGGAGTTGACCGGCAGCGAGCAGATTGACGGCTCGGCCGTGCTCGAGTACTTCAGCCCGCTGCAGGAGTGGCTGAAGCAGCAGAACGAAGGCCAGTCCTGCGGCTGGCAGGTACCGGCGCCGCAGGCCGCCGCCGCCGAAGGCAAGCCGGGCACCGCCTCCTGACGGGAGCGCGCCGACTCCCCATCGGCGCCCCGGCGCCAGGCGAGGAGCCACGCGCCCGATACGCCCAGGCCCTTCCCCCTCGTGCGGGGGGAAGGGCTTTTCGTATGTGCGGTCCGCGTATTCGCAGTTCCAATGCGCGCGCCGGTCCAAGCCGGCGCGCGCGCATACTCGCGATATTGCACGCGAGCCGAACTGTCCTGCGCGCCACCGCCGGGCATCCCGACGGCCGCCTGCCCGCGCGCAGCACGCCTGCGGCGGCCACCCGTCCCCGGGAGCGAGGCAGCCCACGCGGGAACCTTTCCCGCACTGCTGCATCCGATCGGTGACACGAGGAGTTGCCATGCATCGCCTGCCCGCCACTGCCGAATCCGTCGCCTGGGCCACGTTGCCCGACGCGGAGCTGGTCGCGTTTGCCCAGCAGGGCCGGCGCGAGGCCTTTCGCCACCTCATGCAGCGCTGCAACCAGCGCCTGTTCCGCGTGGCCCGTGCCGTCGTCCGCGACGATGCCGAGGCCGAGGACGTGGTGCAGGAGGCCTATACGCACGCGTTCGCGAAGCTCTCGACGTTCCGTGGCGAGGCGTCGCTGTCGACCTGGCTGACGCGCATCGTGCTCAACGAAGCAAACGGCCGCCTGCGCCAGCGCCGTCCCAGCGTCGACATCGCCACGTTCGAGGCCACGCCGCAGGAGGACACGCGCGTGATCGCATTTCCCTCGCGCTTCGGCAGCGAAGACCCCGCGGCAGCCGCGGCGCGGACGCAGATCCGCGGGCTGATCGAACGTGCCATCGACGAACTGCCGGAGGCGTTCCGCATCGTTTTCATCATGCGCGAGGTCGAGGGCTGTTCGGTCGAGGAAACCGCGACCACGCTCGATATCCGCCCGGAAACCGTCAAGACCCGCCTGTATCGCGCGCGCCGGCTGCTGCGAAGCGCGCTGCACGATTCGCTGGAGGCCACGCTGGGCGAAGCATTTCCGTTCCTCGGCCCGCGCTGCGCACGCATGACCGAGGCGGTGCTGGCGCGGGTCGACCGCATGCCGCCCGCCATGCCGCAAGACAAGCCGTAGGAGCGGCCCATGGCCGCGGGATCCTGCTTTCCAGGCAGATCAACAAAGCTCGCGGCCATGGACCGCTCCTGCGGGGCACCACGCATCCAACCGACCAAAAGGGACCGCACATGATCATCTATGCACTCGCAGTTTTCGCCGTCGCCGCGCTCGGCGGCCTCGTGCTGGCTTCCAGCGTGCTGCGCGGCAAGCTCGCGCCGTGGGCGATTTCCATCCTCCATGCCCTGCTCGGCGCCACCGGCCTGGTGCTGCTGATCGTCACCGTGCTGCAGGGCCAGGGCGCCGGTCGCGTCACCGCCGCGCTGGGGATCCTGGTGCTCGCCGCGCTCGGCGGCTTCTACCTGGCCTCGCTGCACCTGCGCAAGCAGGTCGCGCCGAAGGCAGTGGTGTTCGTGCACGCGGGCGTGGCGGTGGTCGGCTTCCTGACCCTGCTCAGCGCCGCGCTGGCGATCTAGCCGGAACGGCTGGCATCCGAGCGCGCGATGAACACCGCCCGCCATCCCCTGCACCCGGCGCTGGTGCATTTCCCATTGGCCTGCTGGTCGCTGGCGACCATCGCCGACCTCGCCAGCCTCTGGCTCGGCCAGTCGGCGTGGTGGCTGGCCGGCGTGCTGCTGGCGATCGGCACGGTCACCGCGCTGGCGGCTATGGCGGCAGGGCTGTACGAGTTCGCGCGCATCGGGGAAGACCACCCGGGGCTCGCCGATGCCCGCCGGCACATGCTGCTGGCGATGGCCGCCTGGATGCTCTACGCCGCCAGCCTGGTGCTGCGGCTGCAGGGCACCACCCTGGTCGCCCCGGCGTGGCCGGCGCTGGCGACCAGCGTCGCGGGCTTCCTGTGCCTCGGCGCGACCGGGTGGCTGGGTGGCAGGCTGGTTTACCTGCATAGGATCGGCGGGGCCTAGATTTCCCCGCGCCGCGGCATACTTCCGCCATGGATGCCGCCCCTTCCGATCCCGATCTCGCCACCCAGCCGCCCGGCCGCGCCACCGCCCTGCCCGCGCGGTTCTACTGCGAACCGGCGATGGCGGCGCTCGACCGCCGCGCCGTGTTCGACCGCGGCTGGCAACTGGTCGCGCATGTCAGCCAGCTTCGCGATACCGGCGACCACGTCGTCGCCGACCTGTCCGGCCTGCCGGTGATTGCCGTGCGCGGTGCGGACGGCGAAATCCGCGTACTGCACAACGTCTGCCGCCACCGCGCCGGGCCGATCGCGCAGTGCGACGGGCTGGCGGCGAAATCGCTGCGCTGCCGCTACCACGGCTGGACCTACGCGCTCGACGGGGCGCTGAAATCGGCGCCGGAGATGGGCGGCGCCGAAGACTTCGATGTCGCCTCGATCCGGCTGCCGCAATTGCGCTCGCATGTCTGGCAGGGGCTGGTATTCGCCTGCAGCGGCGACCATCCGCCGCCGTTCGACGCACTGGTCGCAGGCATCGACGCGCGGCTCGGCACCGGCCGCGACCTGGCCGGATACGGCCACCACCAGCGCGTCGGCTACGACATCGCCTGCAACTGGAAGGCCTACGTCGACAACTACCTCGAGGGCTACCACCTGCCGCACGTGCATCCGGCGCTCAACCGGATCCTCGACTACCGCAGCTACGTGACCGAGCTGTCCGGCCTGCATTCGCTGCAGTGGAGCCCGCTGGAAAGCGACGGCAGCCTGTACGGCAATGGCGACGCGCTGTACTACTGGCTGTGGCCGAACACCATGCTCAACATCCTGCCGGGCCGGCTGCAGACCAATCGCGTGGTGCCGCTGGGCGTCGACCGCTGCCGGGTCGAATTCGATTTCTACTATCCGCTGGACGATTCGGGAGAGGCGCGCGCGCGGCGCGATGCGGACCGCGAATTCAGCGACGACGTGCAGCACGAGGACATCGCCATCTGCGAGGACGTGCAGCGCGGGCTGGCTTCGGGCTCGTACGTTGCCGGGCGCCTCAACCCGCTGCGCGAATCCGGTGTGCACCACTTCCACGAACTGCTGCGCCACGCGTATCGCGAGGCGTAGGTCGGGGCTACGCCCCCGACGGGTTTTGATCTTCGGCTCCCTTGCATGAAGCGAGATCGGGCGGGCAACGCGAAACGTCGTCGGGGGCGTAGCCCCGACCTACGGTGCACCTGGCGTCCGCGCAGGAGCGCCCCATGGGCGCGATGCCCTGCGGGAAAACCATCGCGCCCATGGGGCGCTCCTACAGGCGGTCGGTGGGCTCCAGCGCCGCGGCGTCCTGCGTGCCCTCCGGCACGTGGCGGCCGGCCATGCCCATCTCCCAGCGCCAGAACACCCAGCCCAGCAGCGCAAACACGGCCGACCCCAGCGCGAGGTGGAGGCCCTTGTGGCTCAGCAGCGGAGACAGCAGGCCGGCGACGATCGCATTCATCAGCAATCCCGTGAACGCCTGCAGCGACGATGCCGAACCTCGCTGGCGCGGATACATGTCGAGCACCGCCAGGGTGAGGATCGGGAACACCAGCGCGATGCCGAACGAGCCGATTGCCATCGGCAGCACCGCCCACGGGATCGACGGCACCGGCACCAGCAGGTTGTAGGCCACGTTGGCCACCGCGCCGACGCCGCAGCAGATAAAACCGATGTTCGCCAGCCGCGCGCCGCTGATCCTGCCGGCGCTGCGCCCCGAGGTATACGCGCCCAGCATCATGCCGCCGATCATCGGGATGAAGAACCAGCCGAACTGGCGCTCGCCCAGCCCCATCAGGCCCATCACGAACGCCGGCGCCGAGGCGATGTACAGGAACAGCGCGCTGAAGTTGAACGTGCCCGATGCCGCCAGCCGCTGGAAGCGCGGGTTGACGAAGATCGCCCAGTAATCGCGCAGCAGGCGCTTCGGTGCCAGCGACAGCCGCAGCTGCGGCGGATGCGTTTCCGGCAGCCACACCGACGCCGCCAGCAACAGCAGCAGCGCGAATCCCACCAGGAACCAGAAGATCGCCGACCAGTGCGCCCAGCCGAGGATCCAGCCGCCGATGATCGGCGCGATCGCCGGCGCCACGCCGAAGATCATCGACACCTGGCTCATCAGCCGCTGCGCATCGTCGCCGTGCAGCACGTCGCGGATCAACGCCCGCCCGACGATCAGGCCGACGCCGGCCGACAGGCCCTGCAGCGCGCGGAACGCCAGCAGCGTCGGCAGGTCGCGCGCCAGCGCACAGCCCACCGAGGCCAGCGCGAACATGCTCAACCCGCCGATGATCACCTTGCGTCGTCCGATCGCATCCGACAGCGGCCCGTGCACCACGCTCATCAGCGCGTAGGCCAGCAGGTAGACGCTGATCGTCTGCTGCATCGCCACCGTGTCGGCGCCGAGCTCGGCGCCGATGTGCCCGAACGCCGGGAAGATCGTGTCGATCGAGAACGGCCCGAACATCGCCAGCCCGCCCAGCAGGAAGGCGAGGCGGCGCAGCGGGACGGTCTGGGTCGGCTGGGTGGGGGGCATGGGGACTTGGGGTGGCAATAACGCACTGGGCGGAAGGAACGCCCTGCTTCCGCAGGAGCGGCTGACGCCACTCCTGCAGGGGGCGGCCCCAGACCTCAGGGATGTCACGATGGCTTCGGCGCGGCCGGCCATCTTACGCGGCATGCGGTCATGGGCTCCGGAATAGACCATCCCGATTCCCGCAGGAGCGCCCCATGGGCGCGATTGGCTTGCCCGGGAAAGGCGATCGCGCCCATAGGACGCTCCTGCGGGGCTGGACATGCTTCTGGACGCCAACTCGCAGCCGGGTCCCGCGACAAGCCGCCACGGGCCGCGGAGCCCCGCGAATTCCGCGCGGACGCCGGCCAGCCCCGCGCCCTGCCCGGGCTATAATCCACCGGCAGCACGCAGCGGGAGAAGCGACCGGGCCAGGACGGCATGGTCGCTGCCGAAGGCGCAACGCCCGTAATCGCTCAGGCCCCAGACCGCCGCGTGCCAAGTCTGTCGACACATGTGGAGTACTCCGCATGCGCCGGCAAACCCAATCACTCTGGAGAGACCGGCTGCGGACACGCAGAACCGGCGCCGAAGGGGCACGAAGCGCGCGATCCTCCCCCGCCCGCTTCCAAACTCTCAGGCAAAAGGACAGAGGGGCGCCCATCGTGCGGGTTCGCACGCACGCCATTGCAGGCCCGGCCTGCAGGCCAACTATGGACGCCCCACCATGCCCAAGACGCCCTCCCTGCGCGACCTCGAACACAACCAGGCCTTCGTCGAACGCCACATCGGCCCCAACGACGCCGAGATCGCGCACATGCTGCGCATCGTCGGCCACGACTCGCTCGACGCGATGACCGACGCCATCGTCCCCGGCTCGATCCGCGCGAAGGACGCGCTCGCCCTGCCCGGCTCGCTGACCGAGGTCGACGCGCTGGCGAAGATCCGCGCCATCGCCGACAAGAACGAGGTGTTCCGCAGCTTCATCGGCCAGGGCTATTACGGCACCTTTGTCCCCAACGTCATCCTGCGCAACATCCTCGAGAATCCGGCTTGGTACACCGCCTACACGCCCTACCAGGCTGAGATCTCGCAGGGCCGCATGGAGGCGCTGATCAACTTCCAGACCATGGTCGCCGACCTGACCGGGATGGAGATCGCCAACGCCTCGCTGCTTGACGAAGCCACCGCCGCGGCCGAGGCGATGACCCTGGCCAAGCGTTCGTCGCGGTCGAAGTCCGACGTATTCTTCGTCTCGAAGAACGTGCATCCGCAGACGCTCGAGGTGCTGCGCACCCGCGCCGACGGCCTGGGCATCGAGCTGCACGTGGGCGACGACGCCGACGCGGCCGCCGTCGAAAGCTACGGCGTGCTGCTGCAGTACCCCGACACCTTCGGCCGCATCCACGACTACAAGGCCGTCGCCGACGCGGTGCACGCGCGCGGCGGGCTGGTCGCGGTGGCCACCGACCTGCTCGCGCTCACCCTGTTGGCTTCGCCCGGCGAATGGGGCGCGGACATCGTGGTCGGCAACACCCAGCGCTTCGGCGTGCCGTTCGGCTTCGGCGGCCCGCACGCGGGCTTCATGTCCTGCCGCGACGCCTACAAGCGCTCGATGCCCGGCCGTCTGATCGGCGTGTCGATCGACGCCGAGGGCAACCCGGCCTACCGCCTCACCCTGCAGACCCGCGAACAGCACATCCGCCGCGAGAAGGCCACCTCCAACATCTGCACCGCACAGGTGCTGCTGGCGGTGATGGCGAGCATGTACGCGGTCTACCACGGCCCCGACGGGCTGGTGCGCATCGCCCGCCGCACGCACCGCCTCGCCGCGATCCTCGCCAGCGCGCTGCGCAAGGCCGGGGTCGCGGTGGGCAACGACTTCTTCGACACCCTGCACGTCACCGGCATCGACGCCGCCGCGCTGCACGCGAAGGCCGAAGCCGCGCGCATCAACCTGCGCGCGATCGATGCCGGCAGCGTCGGCATCAGCCTCGACGAAACCACCGCGCGCGCCGACGTCATCGCACTGGCCGGCCTGTTCGGCGCGGCGATCGACGACATCGACGCGCTCGACGCGGCCACCGCCGACGCCCTGCCCGGCGCGCTGCGGCGCCAGTCGAAGTTCATGCAGCACCCGGTGTTCAACAGCCACCACAGCGAGCACGAGCTGCTGCGCTACATGCGTGCGCTGTCCGACAAGGACCTGGCGATGGATCGCACCATGATCCCGCTGGGCTCGTGCACGATGAAGCTCAACGCCACCGCCGAGATGATCCCGGTCACCTGGCCCGAGTTCGGCGACATTCACCCGCTCGCCCCTGCCGGCCAGGCGCAGGGTTACCGCGAACTGATCGACGGCCTGGAGGCGATGCTCGCCGAGATCACCGGCTACGACGCGGTCAGCTTCCAGCCCAACTCCGGCGCGCAGGGCGAGTTCGCCGGCCTGCTGGCGATCCGTGCGTACCATCGCTCGCGCGGCGAAGGCCATCGCGACATCTGCCTGATCCCCGAGTCCGCGCACGGCACCAACCCGGCCTCGGCGCAGATGTGCGGCATGACCGTCGTGGTCACGCGCTGCGACGCCAACGGCAACGTCGATGTCGACGACATCCGCGCCAAGGCCGCGAAGCACGCCGACCGCCTCGCCGCGATCATGATCACCTACCCGTCCACGCACGGCGTGTTCGAGGAGGACGTGGTCGAGATCTGCGAGATCGTGCACAGTCACGGCGGGCAGGTGTACACCGACGGCGCCAACATGAATGCCCTCGTCGGCGTCGCGCGGCCCGGCAAGTGGGGTTCGGACGTCTCGCACCTCAACCTGCACAAGACGTTCTGCATCCCGCACGGCGGCGGCGGCCCCGGCGTCGGCCCGTGCGCGGTGAAGTCGCACCTGGCGCCGTTCTTGCCCAAGGCCTTCGGCAGCGACGACGCCGGCGGCATGGTCAGCGCGGCGACCTTCGGCTCGGCCAGCATCCTGCCGATCAGCTGGATGTACATCGCGCTGATGGGCGCCGGCGGCCTGCGCAAGGCGACGCAGGTGGCACTGCTCAACGCCAACTACATCGCGAAGAAACTCGAGCCGCATTACGAGACGCTCTATACCGGTCGCAACGGCCTGGTCGCGCACGAATGCATCCTCGACCTGCGCCCGCTCAAGGACGCCACCGGCATCGGCGCCGAGGACGTGGCCAAGCGCCTGATCGACTTCGGCTTCCACGCGCCCACGCTGAGCTTCCCGGTCGCCGGCACGCTGATGGTCGAGCCGACCGAGAGCGAATCGCAGCACGAGCTGGACCGCTTCATCGACGCGATGATCCAGATCCGCGAGGAGATCCGCGCGGTGGCCGAAGGCAAGCTCGACCGCGACGACAACCCGCTGCTCAACGCCCCGCACACCGCGGCGCAGGTCTCGGCCAGCGAATGGACCCGCGCCTACCCGCGCGAGCTGGCCGCGTTCCCGCTCGCCAGCCTGCGCCGGCAGAAGTACTGGCCGCCGGTGGCGCGAGTGGACAACGTGCACGGCGACAAGAACGTGTTTTGCAGCTGCATCCCGGTGGGCGAGTTCGCCGATGAACCGGAGGCGTTCAGCGAGCCGGACGTGGTGTGAGTCCACGCCGCATCGCTTACCCGACAGGAAGCCCCGCATCGCGGGGCTTCCTTTTATCCGGCCCCCCCGGCGCGGGCGAATTCCGTCCTCATTGGATGGGCAGGACTTTGAGCTTGTCAAACCTGTGGGAGCGTTTCAGCCGCGAGCTTTTTGCCGAATCCAGGCCACTGGATGACCAGCCTGCCGCTGCTGTGAAACCCTCCCGCCTGCGCGGGGATGACCTCGCAGGTGGATGGGCTCTTGTAGGAGCGGCTTCAGCCGCGAGCTTTTCGGCCGCGCCCGCGAATGTCCATGGATCCCCGATAAAAGCACTCGGGGATGACGATGCATGGCGTCAGGGGATGAATGTGCCTGGCGTTTGGGGATGAGGGTGCCGGGCACTTGAAGGTGCGACTCTCGATCTTGTGGGAGCGGCTTCAGCCGCGAGCTTTTGCCAGCACCCACGAGTGCGGAGGTAAAAGCTCGCGGCTGAAGCCGCTCCTACAAGAGCCGCAGGCGGGATGCCGAATCAGCGCGGCGGCCGTACCCGGAACACCACGCTCATCCGCGGCCCCATCGGCCTGGCGGTCTTGGGAATGCCGTGTTCGTGGGTCAGCTGCGAGGCATGGCTCATCGCCAGCAGGCTGCCGTGCGCAAGCGCAACGTCGACCGCCTCGCGATGACAGGCCTGCGAGCGGATGCGCATGCGCCGCGCGTCGCCCAGCGACACCAGTGCGATCGGCTGCCCCGGCACCAGCATGTGCAGCGTGTCGTGGTGCATCGCCACGCTGTCGCGGCCGTCGCGGTAGAGGTTCATGCCGGCCGCGTTGAACGGCGCCGGTACCTGCGCCTGCACCCTGGCCAGCATGCCGGGCAGCGGCAGCGGACAGTCGGGCGGCAGTCCGTCCAGCCAGTACGACGCGACCAGACGCGGCACGTCGACTTCGCGGTCGTACATCATCCGCCGCTGTGATTTCCATTCGGCGCCTTGCAGGGCCTCGAACCAGGCGTCCGCGGTAGCCGCATCGACGAACGATGGCCAGTAGCGCACGCCGCCTTCGGCGTCATCGAGCAGTTGCGTCATCGGGGAAGCGAACAGGTCCAGCGATGGGCCGGACCCGGAAGCGCCCAGCGGCCGAGGCATGCGTGTGAGCGGCCATGGCCGCGATGGGCTACCGGAAGCATCGCGGCCATGGCCGTTCCCACACGGCGCATGTTCCATCGAGCGGCTCAATGGAAATCCCGCGATTGCGTGCGCAAGCCGCCAAGCATCGCGCTCAGGTCGTCGAGGTCGCGCGCGATCAGGTGCTCGACGCCATCGACCTGCTCCCAGCGTCCGCGCACCGCAAGCAGCGTGGAACCGAGCAAGGCCTTGCGCCGTCGCAGCGCGACGTGCGGCCAGACGATCACGTTGACCATGCCGTGCTCGTCCTCCAGCGTGACGAAGATCGTGCCGCTGGCGGTTTGCGGGCGCTGGCGCTGGGTGACGATGCCGGCGGTATAGACGCTGCGGCCGTGACGCTGGCCGCGCAGATCGTTTGAACCGAGCACGCGGCGTGCGCGCAGCTGTTCGCGCAGCAGCGCCAGCGGATGCGCGGCCAGCGACAGGCCGGTAGCGCGGTAGTCGGACAGGATCTCCTCGCCCGCGCCCGGCGCCGGCAATGCGATGGCGTCCTCGTCGGGGCTGCCCGGCAGCAGCGGCCGCTGGCGCTCGATGCCGGCGACGAGCCAGCGTGCGTCGTTGCGATTGCCTGCCAGCGTGCGCAGCGCGCCGGCCTCGGCGAGCGCGCTGCGCGCCTTTTCGTCGAGGTTCGCGCGCAGGCACAGGTCGGCGACGCTGCGGAACGGATGCCCTGCACGCGCGGCGACGATGGCGTTCGCAACGTTTTCTGAAAGCCCGGAGACCTGGCGCAACCCCAGGCGGATCGCAGGCTGCTCCTCGCAGGAGCGCGCCATGGGCGCGATGGTTTCCCCGGGAATGCATCGCGCCCATGGGGCGCTCCTACGGGGAGTCAGGTCGACCAGCGTGTTGTCCCAGTCGCTGTGCATCACGTCGACTGGCAGGAATTCCACGCCCTCGCGCGCCGCCCGGCCCCGTCGCGCGTCCTGCACGATCTGGCTGGGCGAATAGAAGCCCATCGGCTGCGAGTTGAGCAGCGCGCAGGCGAACGCTGCCGGTTCGTGGCGCTTGAGCCAGCAGCTTGCGTAGACCAGTTTCGCGAACGAGGCCGCGTGGCTCTGCGGAAAGCCGTAGGAGCCGAAGCCCTTGATCTGCTCGAAGATCTGGTCGATGAACTCGGGTGAGTAGTGCTTGTCGAGCATCAACGCACGGATGCGCTCGCGGTGCGGCTCCATGTCGCCGCCGTGGCGCCATGCCGCCATCGAACGGCGCAGGCCGTCGGCCTCCTCTGGCGAGTAGCCGGCATGGATCACCAGCTCCATCACCTGCTCCTGGAACAGCGGCACGCCGAGCGTCGGGCCGAGGATTTCCTCGATGCCCGGCGACGGGTATGCCACCGGATCCTTGCCCTGCCGGCGGCGCAGGTAGGGATGCACCATGTCGCCCTGGATCGGCCCCGGCCTCACGATCGCCACCTCGACCACCAGGTCGTAGAACTTCCGCGGCCGCAGCCGCGGCAGCATCGCCATCTGCGCACGCGATTCGATCTGGAACACGCCCACGGTGTCGGCCAGGCAGATCATGTCGTAGGTCGCCTCGTCGCCGGATGGGATCGTGGCGATCTCCAGGTCGCGCCCGCGATGCACGCGCACCAGGTCCAGGGCCTTGCGCAGGCAGGTCAGCATGCCCAGCGCCAGGCAGTCGACCTTGAGCATGCCCATCGATTCCAGGTCGTCCTTTTCCCACTGGATGATGGTGCGGTCGTCCATCGCCGCGTTCTCCACCGGCACCAGCTGCCATAGCGGCTGGTCGGAGATCACGAAGCCGCCGACGTGCTGCGACAGGTGGCGCGGCCGGCCGCGCAGCATCTCGGTCACCGCCAGCACGCGCGCGACCAGGGCATTGTCGATGTCGAACCCGGCCTCGCGCAGGCGCTGCTCCATCGGCGTCTCGCCGTTGCCCCAGCCGTAGCACTCGGCGAGCAGCGCGACCTGGTCCAGCGGCAGGCCGAAAGCCTTGGCCACGTCGCGCACCGCGCTCTTGCCGCGGTAGCGGATCACGGTGGCGGCCAGCGCGGCGCGCGTGCGCCCGTACTTGCGGTAGACGTACTGGATCACCTCCTCGCGCCGTTCGTGCTCGAAGTCGACGTCGATGTCGGGCGGTTCGTTGCGCTCCTTCGACAGGAAGCGGGCCAGCAGCAGGCGGCTTTCGGCTGGATCGACCGCGGTGATCCCGAGCGCGAAGCAGACCGCGGAGTTGGCCGACGAACCGCGGCCCTGGCAGAGGATTTTCTTCTCCTTGGCGAAGCGGACGATGTCCTCGACGGTGAGGAAGAACGCCTCGTACCTGAGTTCGGCGATCAGCGCCAGCTCATTGTCGATCTGTTTGGCGACCTGTACTGGAGTGCCTTCCGGCCAGCGCTTGCGCATGCCGGCCTCGGTGAGCTTGCGCAGATGCGACGCAGGCGTTTCGCCCTTCGGCACCAGCTCGGCCGGATAGTCGTACTTCACCTTGCGCAGGTCGAATGTGCAGCGCCGCGCCAGTTCCACCGCTGCCTGCAGCAGCGCCTTCCCGCCTTTGGTCGTCCCGTAGATGTTGCCCAGCGCGCGCCGCGTGCGCAGATGGCGCTCGCCGTTGCGGAACAGGTGCGCGCCGCATTCGGCCAGCGGCAGGCCATGGCGGATCGCGGTGACCGTGTCCTGCAGCACGCGCTGGCGGCGCGTGGCCATGTGCACGTCGCCGGCGGCGAGCGGCACGATGCCCAGCTCGGCAGCCAGCGCAAGCAGGCGCGCCAGGCGTGCGGCATCGTCGTCCTCGCGGTGCAGTTCCACCGCCAGGTGCGCGCGGTCGCCGAACACGCCGCGCAGCCACGCCCCTTCGCCTGGATCCGGTTCGGCGCCGGGCAGCCACAGCGCGAACAGGCCGGTGGCAGCGTTGTCGAAGGCTTCCCTTTCAACATCGGCGCGACCGAGGCGGTACTCGCCCTTCTCCGCCGCGCGCCGCGCAACGGTGATCAGCCGGCACAGCTGCGAGTAGCCGGCGCGGTTCTCGACCAGCAGCACCAGTCGCAGTCCGTCGTCGAGGCGGAACTCGGCGCCGAGGACAAGATGGATGCCGACGGTTTCCGCCGCATCCAGCGCGCGCACGATGCCGGCCAGCGAGCATTCGTCGGTGATCGCCAGCGCCTCGTAGCCGCAGTGCTTCGCGCGTTCGAACAATTCCTCCGCACTGGCCACGCCGCGCAGGAAAGTGAAGTCCGACAGGCAGTGCAGTTCGGCATACGCCGGCGCGTCGCCGTGCGGGTCGTCGTTGGCCGCGCCGCGCGACGATTCGCGCAGCCGCTCGCGCATGCGCACGATGCGCGGGACGTGCGCGCCGGGGGTGTCGGGAGCGACGCCGGGAGACAGGCCGTAGTCGTCGTCGGCACTCATGGCCCTTCCTCCACCAGGAATACCTTCACCCCGCAGCGCCTGCCCTCATTCAGACCTTCGCCCGGGCCGACATCCCACGACCATGTGATTGCCGTGGGAGCGGCCATGGCCGCGATGTCGTTGCTCCCACCGCAACCGCGGCCATGGCCGCTCCCACAGGGCACTTCGCGACGATTCACGCGAACCAGCCGTGCAGCATCCAGCTTCCCTGCTCGCCCACGGGCGCGAAGGCCCAGGCGCGCTGTCCCTGCGAGGTTTCGATGAGGTAGTAGTCGCGGCGCGCGTCGGCGCCGTCCCACCAGCCGCTTTCCAGCCGCTCCGGGCCAGAGACGATGCGCACGTGCGGATCGCGCAGCGGCACCGGCCGCTGCAACAGCCACGCCGGGCGCCGCGGACGAAGGGGCGCCTCCCGCGCGCACGCCGCGTCGTCGTCGGCCGATGCGCGGCGCCATGCGAGCTCCGGCCGCGGGTCGCCCGTCGGTGCCGCGCGCCAGACCGCCTCGTCGCCGAGCCGCGCACGCAGGCGTTCACGCAGTTGCGGCCACGGCAGCGCCTGCGCCGGGCGGCTGTCGAACAGGTCGCGCGAGGCCGGGACGAACGGCGGCAGTTCGCGTGCCAGCAGCCGCACCGCGACCACCGGCTTCGGGATCGACGCCTGCTCAAGCCGGTTGCGCGTGAGGTCGAACAGCATCCCCGGCGCGCGCTCGGCGGCGAGCAGGCCAACCACCACGTCGGTGTGGTCCTGTTCGTGCTCCAGCCGCAGCACGAAACGCTGCACCCCGCCGTCGCGCACCGAAAGATACGTTGCGAGGTCGCCGACCAGCCGCCGCAGCGGGAACAGCAGCGCCTGGTGGCTTTCCACTTCAAAGCCCAGTTCGATGCGCGCCTCGAAATGGTCGGGCGGCATGTAGCAAGCCAGCGGATCGTCGGCTTCGCCGTGCAGGCGGTCGAGGTGGTCGAGCAATTCGCTGCCGAAGCGACGACGCAGGCCGTCGCGCGGCAATGCGCGCAGTGCGCCGAGGGTACGCACGCCCATGCGATGCAGGCGTTCTCCGGGGTCGCCATCGCCGTTGCGGCCTGGCAGCGCGGCGCGGCGCACGGGCACCCGCGCCAGCGCCTCGTGCATGGCCGCGGCGCTGGTCACCGCGAAGCCGTCGCGCAAGCCCGCGAACACCAGCGCCGCGCGCGGCGTCGGCGCCAGCGCGATGCTGTGGCGGAAACCCAAGCCGTCGAGTTCCTCGCGCAATCGCGCCTCGAAGCGCGGCCACGGCCCGAACAGGCGGAAGCTCGCCCGCACCTCCAGCACGATCGCGCCCGGCCACTGCGCGCTGACCTGCGAACTGTGGCGATACGCCCACGCGGCAAGGAATCGCTGCCAGCGCGCATCGGCGGAGGCATCGTGTTCGACCAGGGCGACGTCGGACAGCAGCGCGTGCGCCGCCGACAGCCGCATGCCCGGCTTCAGTCCCGCCTGCCCGGCGGCATCGTTGACCGCGTGCAGCTGGCGCAGGTGCGCGGGACCGGAGACCAGTGCCAGCGGGCGGGTCGGGTCAGGCGTGCGCCGGAGGACGGCGTCGAGCGCCAGCTGCGGCAGGTGGATGCAGGCCCAGAGCATGGCGCGCTCAACGAAGCCCCGCGAGGGCGGCGACTTTTGCAGGAGCGGATGCCCTTGTGGAAGCGGCTTCAGCCGCGAACTGTTGCCTTGGCTCCTGCGAAGGCAGGGGGAGGCTGGGAGGGGGTGTCCAGGGTTCGCGACGATGCCCGAAGGCCCCCCTCCCCAGCCCTCCCCTGCCTTCGCAGGGGAGGGAGCAAGAGCTCGCGGCTGAAGCCGCTCCTACAAGAGTTTGTTGCGAGCCGGGCGAAGAGCTCGCGGCTTCCGCCGCTCCTACATGGAGCGGGAAAGCATTGGCAGGCGCGTTGCCGCCGCGGCACTTGCGCACGTGCCAGGCGCCGCCGGCGTGTTCCAGCCGCAGTGCGGCCGGCGACGGGTTGGCCGCGTGCCTGCGGTCGCGGAAGGCGAAGCCCAGGCAGTCGCCAGTGTCGGCGGCTACCTGCAGGCGCCGCAGCGACTGCGCGTCGGCGTGCACTGGCCAACCCAGCACGGCGCCGCACGCGGCACTGCGCAGGCACTGTTCGAACGCCCACAGCGCGTTGCGCGCATCGGCGTCGATGACTTCGAGCCGGCGCAGGTCCACGCCCGCCGCCTGCCATGCCGGCGCATACGGCAGGTACGGCGGCGCGACCACCGCGACCACCATGCCCGCCTGCGTCATGCGCGCAAGCGTGGGCAGCAGCAGCGACAGTTCGCCCACGCCGTCGGCCGGCAGCAGCAGTTCGGTCAGCGCGCGTCGGGGCCATCCGCCCTGCGGCAGCAGTGCATCAAGCGCGGAATGCCCGGTTGGCTCGCCACCTGCCGCCGTCGCCGGCGCGCGCCCGGCACGCCACAGGGTCTGCGCCGACAGCAGCGCATCGAGGCTGGGCGCGGCCGTGCCGGCAATGGCATCCACCGCGCCCATCAGCCGTTGCGTACCAGGCCGCAATACAGGCCTTCGATGGCGAAATCCGAACCCGGCTCCACCACGATCGGCGCGTAGTCGGGATTGCGCGGCAGCAGGCGGATCTGCGCGCGGGTCTGCTCGAAGCGCTTGATGGTGATCTCGCCGTCGACGCGCGCCACCACCACCTGCCCGTTGCGGGCCTCGCGGGTGCGCTGCACCGCGACCAGGTCGCCGTCGAAGATGCCGTCGTCGCGCATCGAGTCGCCCTTCACCCGCAGCAGGTAGTCGGGCCTGTTGGCGAACAGCGCGCGGTCGAGCAGCACGTGGCGTTCGACGCCGGCATCGGCGCCGATCGGCGCGCCTGCGGCGACGCGGCCCAGCACCGGCAGTTCCAGCCGGTCGTCGCGCAGCCGCGCACGCGTACCGCGGCCACGGCCGCCGGCAAGGCGGATGCCGCGCGCCTCGTGGGGCCGCACGTCCAGGTAGCCCGCTTCCTGCAGCCGGCGCACGTGCTTGTGCGCCGCGCACGCCTGGCGGAAGCCGAACGCGTCGGCGATCTGCTGCAGCGTCGGCGGCAGGCCTTCGCTGGCGGCGTGCTCGCGGATGAAGTCGAGCACGGCGCGCTGGCGGTCGGTGAGGTCGCTGGTCATGGGTAAAAATATATTTACCTTCCCGGGCGAATGCAAGTCCATGTCGGAGTCGATTGCGCCACCTCGTGATCTCATCGATCAAGACGGCAGCCGGATCAGCGATTTGCGTCGATCTCCTGGGTGCGCCAGTCCGCTCCGGTCAGGTTGCTGACCGCCCTCCATGCCGGATTTCACGCGCTCCTGATCGCGTCCGCAGTTTCCTCCTCCCACCCCCATCCGGAGACAAGGGCCATGTCGCGCGGAGACAAATCCAGCTACACCGACAAGCAGAAGCGCCAGGCCTCGCACATCGAGGAAAGCGAAAAGAAGAAGGGCCGCAGCGAAGATTCCGCCGAACGCATCGCCTGGGCCACCGTGAACAAGCAGGACGGCGGCGGCAAGAAGAAAAAGAAGTAGCGCTCCGGCACGCTCGTCATCGCCTGCCTGTAGCTCCCCGGCGGCAACCCGCAGCCGGGCCCGAAGTTCGGCTACAAGCTGCGCTGGTTCGAGCGCCTCATCAGCACGCAGGCCAGCTGCACGAATTCAATGTCGTGTCGATGCCGGGGAGCCGCAGGAGCAGTCGCCGCCGTCGTCCGGAAGCCGCGAAGGCCATCGACCGGAAATCGGCTTCTCCGGACACTGATGCCGGCAGCAAACAGGAAGGCCGCGACTACCTTTCGCAGGCAAATCGCGCACCTTCCCCGTGCCGCTACCGCTTGCGTGAAACTGCCTGCTTTGCCTTCGCCGCCTTCTTCCCGCCCGCCGATGCCTTCGCAGGGCCGGCTTCGATCTTTTCGGTTTTCGGCATCGTGCCCGGCGCCTTCCCGATCGCAATGCCGGTCAGCGGATCCGCCGCTGGATCGGAACGGGTCCTTCCCGCCATTGCCCCGAGAACCTTCTTTTCTTCCCTCGACAACTTGACCGACGACATGCCGTCGCCCCCATCCATTGCCAGGAACTGCTCGCGGTCGCTGACGTACTCGAAGTTGTCGTCGCTGTTCCACGGACCCCGCGCGTCTCCTTCGCCCTGCGAGGTGTTGACGTACATCTCCGCGAATTCCGGCATTCCCGGCAGCTTGCCCGGCGGGAAATTCGGTTCGATCGAGTACAACGCCTTCTCGAACGACTTCTGGTGCGACATCTCGCGCGTCATCAGGAAGCGCAGCGCATCCTTGACTCCCGGGTCCGCGGTAACGTTGATCAGGCGCTCATAGATGATTTTCGCGCGCGCCTCGGCGGCGATGTCCGAGCGCAGGTCCGCAGCCGGGTCGCCGATGCTGTCGATGTATCCGGCTGTCCAAAGTTGCCCACCCGAGTTGGTCAACGCGGGACCGCCGCCATAAAGCACCTGCGTCACATGGGAATCATTGCCCGCACCCTGCAGCGAACGGAACAGTTCGGCTTCTTCGTCCACCGCCTCCGCCAAACGACCTTTCGCGCCCTTGTTGAGCATGGCGACAATGGTGCCGATGATCTCGAGGTGGCTCAGCTCTTCGGTGGCGATGTCAAGCAGCATGTCCTTGCGTCCCGAATCGTCATCCGACAGCGCCTGGGTGAAGTAACGCATGGCGGCCGCAAGCTCCCCTTGCGGACCGCCAAACTGTTCGAGCATCAGATTGGCCAGTCCGGGATTGCACTCCGACACATGGACCGAGTATTGCAGCCGCTTGTTGTGGGCAAACATGGGGAAATTCCTCAGGGGATTGGCGTCGATGCAATAGCGCTCCGCCGCATACCCACTATCGACGCGGATGAATCAAGGGGGCGAGAAGAACTTGCGCTGCTGCGCTCATGTAGATGAATGCGAAGAGCGCAGGTCTACCGGGATGCACGATCACGGCCTGTCCACAGCCTGCACTCGACGCTTGCGGCTCCGATACCCGCGATGGAGACAAACCCGATGGATGCCATTTCCCTGCTCAAGCAGGATCACAAGACGGTGCGCGCGATGCTGGCCGAGCTCGCCGAAACCACGACTCGCGCAACGAAGACCCGCACCGAACTGCTGCAAAAGATCAGGACCGAACTCGAGGCGCACACCACGATCGAGGAGGAGATCTTCTATCCAGCATTCAAGGCGGCCGGAGAGAAAGCCGACGACAACAAGATGTTTTTCGAGGCGATGGAAGAACATCGCGCCGCGGGCGACCTGGTGCTGCCGGACCTGCTCAAGACGGATGTCAGTTCCGACCAGTTCAGCGGCCGTGCGAAGGTGCTCAAGGAGCTGGTGGAGCACCACGCCGACGAGGAGGAAAAGGAGATGTTCCCGCGCGCCAAGGCGCTCATGGACAAGGCGCAGTTGCTGGAGCTCGGCGAGCGCATGGCTGCGCGCAAGGCCGAACTCACCTGAGGCGATGACGCGCACCCGCGGGCCGCACAGCGCGTTGATCACCATCGACATGGTCAACGCGCTGGATTTTCCGGAGGGCCCGCGCCTGGTGCGGCAGGCGAACCGCGCCGCTGCCCGCTACATGCACTTCATCCACGACGCGCGATCCTGCATTCCAACTTCTTCCCGACATCCCCATGCACAGCACCCACAACGAACCCGCCACCGTCGCGTCCATCGACCTGCCGCGCTATCTGGGTACCTGGTTCGAGATCGCGCGACTGCCGATGCGCCATGAGCCGAAGGACTTCACCGACATCACCGCGCACTACTCCCTGCAGGACGACGGCAAGGTGCGCGTGCGCAACCGCGCGCTCGACGGCAAGGGCGAACTCCAGGAGTCGATCGGCCAAGCCAGTGCCGTCGACGACAGCAACAGCAAGCTCGAAGTGACGTTCCTGCCCGCGGGCCTGCGCTGGATCCCGTTCACGAAGGGCGACTACTGGATCCTCAGGATCGACCCGGACTACACCACAGCGCTGGTGGGCAGCCCGGATCACAAATACCTGTGGCTGCTTGCACGGCAGCCGGCGCTGGACGATGCGACCATGCAGGACTACCTCGCCCATGCGCGCGCCCAAGGGTACGACCTCGCCGACCTGGTCCACACGCCGCACACGGGACATCCCACCGCCTGACTTCGCCTGCGCGGGAGCCGCCGCGGCGGTTTCAGCGTCCGCCTGGCCTGCGGTACCAGCGCCAGGCTTCCGGGGGCAGCAACGGCTCCAGATCGATCTCCAGCGCGCGATAGGCGTCCAGCGTGTCGCGCACCATCCGTTGCACCGGCGTGGGTCCTGCCAGTCCGTCCAGTTCGTCCGGCGACAGTTGTGCCTGGGTCCAGGCAAACAGCGGGTCGCTGCGAGCCAGCAGGATCGCGCGCACCCATTCGCGCAACGGCGCGTGCACGACGTAGCCGCGCTGGCGCAACCCTTCCACCGCCGTTTCCAGCTGCGGTGCCGCGCCCCGGAACCACTCGGTGTGCCCGGCCGCCTGCCTGCGCACGGTCAGCGGCGCGGGCGCATTGTGCGCGGCCAGGGGCCGGCGCAACTCCAGTTCCAGGTCGCGCGCATCGCG
Organism: Luteimonas mephitis DSM 12574; assembly: GCF_000422305.1. Taxonomy (GTDB): domain Bacteria; phylum Pseudomonadota; class Gammaproteobacteria; order Xanthomonadales; family Xanthomonadaceae; genus Luteimonas; species Luteimonas mephitis. The sequence goes on from NZ_AULN01000019.1 coordinate 38,909, forward strand.
CACGGTTTCGGTTTCCACCAGCAGCGCGCGGTCGAGGTCGAAGAACTCGTACCAGCGCCGGTGCAGTTGCTGCAGCCGCGACAGCGGATCGCGCGAGAACCCGATCTTGCAGTGGTCCTCCCACGCGCACGGCAGCACGTAGGTGAAGCAGCGGCCGCCAACCGGGATCGATCCGCTCACCGCATCCGGCCCCGGGTGATCCCCTCGCGCTGCAGGCGGCGGCCTTACGCGAACGGATCCTGCAGCACCATCGTGTGCTCGCGGTCCGGGCCGGTGCTGACGATCGACAGCGGGCAGCCGGCCAGCTCTTCCAGCGCGCGCAGGTAGGCGCGGGCGGCGGGCGGGAGGTCGTTCCACTCCGTCACGCCGTGGGTGTTCTCGCTCCAGCCGGGGAACTCCAGGTACACCGGCTCGCACTCGTCCCAGCCCTGCGCATCAAGCGGGGCGTATTCGGTTTCCTTGCCGCGGTAGCGGTAGGCGATGCACATCTTCAGCTTGTCCATGCCGTCGAGCACGTCGAGCTTGGTGATGCACAGCCCGCTGATGCCGTTGATCGCCACCGCGCGCTTGAGCGCGACGATGTCGATCCAGCCGCATCGGCGCGGGCGGCCGGTGGAGGCGCCGTATTCCTGGCCGCGGTCGCGGATGCCCTGGCCGATGTCGTCGTCGAGCTCGGTCGGGAACGGACCGCCGCCCACGCGCGTGGCGTAGGCCTTGCAGATGCCGAGCACGTAGTCGATCGCGTCCGCGCCCACGCCGGTGCCGGCGAGCGCGCCGCCGACGGTGGTGTTGCTGGAGGTGACGTAGGGATAGGTGCCGTGATCGATATCGAGCAGCGCGCCCTGCGCACCCTCGAACAACACCTTCTTGCCCTGCTTGCGCAGGTCGTGGAGGATCCCGGCGACGTCGGACTTCATCGGCTCGACGTACTCGCCGAAGGCCAGCGCCTCGTCGAGCATCTGCTGGTAGTCCACCGCGTCGGCGTCCAGGTACCTGGTCAGCACGAAGTTGTGGTAGTCGAGCGCGGTGCGCAGCAGTTCGGCCAGCTGCTCCGGGTAATGCAGGTCGGCCACGCGGATGCCGCGGCGCGCGACCTTGTCCTCGTACGCCGGGCCGATGCCGCGCCCGGTGGTGCCGATGGCCTTGCCGCCGGCGGCCTTTTCGCGGGCCTGGTCCAGGGCGATGTGGTACGGCATGATCAGCGGCGTTGCCGGGCTGATCTTCAGCCGCGAACGCACCTCCACGCCGGCTTCTTCCAGCTCGCCGATTTCCTTCATCAGCGCCGCCGGCGACAGCACCACGCCGTTGCCGATCAGGCACAGCGCGTCGTCGCGCAGGATGCCCGAGGGGATCAGGTGCAGCACGGTCTTCTTGCCGCCGATCACCAGCGTATGGCCGGCGTTGTGGCCGCCCTGGAAGCGCACGACGGCGCCGATGTCCTGGGTCAGCAGGTCGACGATCTTGCCCTTGCCCTCGTCGCCCCACTGCGCGCCCAGCACCACCACTGACTGACCCATTGCGAAACTCCTGCTGCGAATTGGTAGGAGCGGCATCAGCCGCGAGCGATCCGGTGCGTTGGCGAGGATGGCGCAGGCGGCGGCGTCGCCTTGCCATGTTCCACACGCGGAAAAAGCCGGCGGTCGGCTCGTGAGAGCTTGCCCGTCCGGCTTTTGCGCATTATCCGGGTTTCGGACGGTGGAGGCCAGCGACGGTTGGCGGAGCGGGTTGCGTCGGATGTGGGCAAGTGAGGGGCCGTCTGGACCGATGCCGTGGGAGCGGCCATGGCCACGATTGCCTTGGACAGGAAGCGCGTCGCCGCCATGGCCGCTCCCACAGGATGACCAAGCGTTGTCGTGAGGTCGTCTGGCTGGATGAGGTTGGTAGCCAGCGATGCGAAAAGCGCGAGGTTGAAGCCGATCCTGTCGCGCTCCTGGCGCCGGCGGGCGGCGCGCGTTGCCTAGGGTCGGCACCAGCTTTTTCCGGCGCCGACGGCACCGTATGGTCGGGAAATCCAAATTCCGGGACACGGACATGGGCTTGACCATCGGAGACTTCGCGCCCCGCGGCAATGTCCCGCAGCTGCCGGCCAGCTTTCCGCCGCCCGCCGCCGGGCGCGCCGCGAACCCGGTGTCACCCTACGTCCCCGAGCCGGCCTACCACCCGCAGCTCAATCCGCCGGGCACCTGCGGCCCCGGGCAGGCGATGCCCTACGACGCGGCCAATTTCTCGTCGTACCTCAGCGGCCAGCAGGGGCGGCAGGTCGACGTCGACATGATGCGGATGTCGCTGGCCACCTACGAGACCGGCACCCAGGACATCTGCGGCTGGACCGCGCTGGACAACGACCAGCTGCAGGCCGCCGGCATGGATCCGGGCCGGCTCGACGTGCCCGGCAGCCAGTTCAAGGCGCAGGTGTTCACCGACGGCCAAGGGAACTACGTGCTGGCGTTCCGCGGCACCCAGGAAGGCGCGGCGGACTGGATGACCAACTTCGCCCAAGGCACCGGCCAGGTCACCGACGAGTTCGACCGCCTGGCGCCGCAGGCGGCGCAGGAGTTTGCGCACGCGTTCGGCGAACGCGGCGTGGACGCGGACGGCAATCCGGCCTACACCAACCTGGCGATCACCGGGCATTCGCAGGGCGGCGGGCTGGCCACCGTGGCCTCCGCGGTGACGGGCATTCCGGCCGTGACCTTCGATCCGTCCGGCGTGCACGACCGCACGCTGGAGCGTTTGGGCCTCGATGGCGACACCTTCCGCCAGCAGGCAGAGGGTGGCCAGGTGCGGCGCTATTCGATGCAGGAAGATGCGCTGACGCAGGTGCAGGAAGGCTGGTTCACCGCGCCGCTGGCGCCGGACGCGATCGGCCACCAGATCGTGGTCAGGCCCGAGGGCGAACTGGCCGACCGCGTCGTCGAGTACGGGCTCGAGCGCACCGGCATGGATCCGACCGCGGCCGGCATCGTCAACGACATCGTCGAATGGCTACCCAACCTGCCCGGCCCGCTCGGCGACCTGGGCAGCGGCGTGCGCTATCTCGCCCGCGCGGTGAGCAGCCACGAGCAGCAGGTGCTGATCGACACGATGCTGCAGCAGGAACCGTGGCAGCCCGGCTACGAGAATCCGGCGAGCGTCGAGCGCACGCTGATGTCGCCGTTCAATTCGCGCGAGGTCGAGCGTCGGGTAACCGAAGAGGTCGCGCAAGGCGTGGACGAGATCCGCGGCGACCTGGCCCGCGGCCAGTCCGACATCGCGGCCATCCAGGCCACCGACGTCGCGTCGGGCGACCACGTGCAGGCCGGCTGGAGCATCGCCGGCGAGCAGTTGCAGACCGGCCTGAACGTGGCCGGCGACGTGGTGTCGTCGGGGGCCGACGTGGCAGCCGGCACCGTCGAGGGGCTGACCACCGACGCCGGCAAGGCGATCGATGCGCGCGCGGATGCGGCGTCCAATCCGGTCGAGCGCTTCGTGCTGGGCGGCACCGCCGACGCGGTGCGGATCCTGGGGTTCGCCAGCGGCGCGACCAGGCGCGCGACCGGTGACGTCGCGCAGGCCGCGCTCGACGGCGCCGGCTGGCTGGCCGACAAGGGCTCGGACGTGGTCGGCAAGGTCGACCAGACCCTGACCGACGGCGTGAACTGGCTGCGCGACCGGTTCTGACCGCGCCCGGTTGCCTTGGCACGGGTGCGCACTCGACCTTGATCCGTTCCACGGACACAATGCCGCCGTGCGCCCGTCCTGCACGCTGACGTCGATGCTGCTGCTGCCGATGCTACTGTCGGTCACCGCCTGTCATGGAGATTCCATGGACACCCTGTTCAACGACGCCAGCGCATCGGAGCTGGCGAGCGCGATCGACCACGGCAATGCGCACGCGATCGGTGCGCAGGTGCGCGGCGGCGCGGATCCCGACGCGCAGGGGAAGGACGGCATCAACCTGCTGCAGTACTCGATCATGGTCGCCAACAAGGCGGGCTTCGAGGCGCTGCTCGACAGCGGCGCGAAGCCCGATGCGCCGGGCTTCAATGGCACTACCGCCCTGCACACCGCTGCGATCGCCGACGACCCCGAGTACCTGCGCCTGCTGCTCGCGCACGGCGCCGATGCGAATGCGCCGAACCACCGTAATGGCGAGACCGCGCTGGCGGTGGCGGTGTCGCCGCGCACGGACGCGCAGTTCCGGATGCTGCTCGATGCCGGCGCGGACCTGAACGTCGCCGACCGCCAGGGCTACACGCCACTGCACCGCGCGGCGATGATCAACGCGGGCGAGCACGTGCTGCAGCTGCTCGACGCTGGCGCCAATCCCCAAGCCAAAAGCGTGCAGGACGCCACTTTCCAGGCCTATTTCTTCACCACGCCGGAGGCGTCGCTGTCCGCGTCGGCGCGAGAGAACCGCAAGGCAGTGGTGGCGTGGTTGCGCGCGCACGACGTGCCATTGGAAGTCGGCGTCGGGGAATAGCGATTGCGCTGCGGGTGGAAAGCACGCTTCGCTGCGCTCCCATCCCCTCATCCGCCCTTCGCGCACCTTCTCCCGCAAGCGTGAGAAGGGCTTTCATTGGAGGCGCGAGGATTCGCCGGTGGAGCCCCATCCGCGAGAAGCACTTTCATCGAAACGGCATTCGCTGCCGGAGTGCACGCGGGGACGGCTGTCGGCAGTGCGCAACATCCGTCGTCCGAGCCCAGGCGAAGAGCCGCTTTGATCCATGCGCGAGCCTCCCCCGTCCGAGCCCTTCTCCCGCTTGCCGGAGAACGTGGTGCGAAGCACCGGATGAGGGCGCTCTTGTTGCGCTACGGCGCGGTCAGCTCAGCCCGCGCGGCGCACGAGATACAGCGTCACCAGGCCGGCGCAGAGCAGCAACGCGCCAGCGGTGCGCAGTTGCCGGCCCTCCATCGCCTGCATCTGCCCGGCCATGCGCTTCCATGCATTCGGGAAGGCGAACAGCACAAGGCCCTCCAGCACCGCGACCAGGCACAGCGCCGCCCACAGGTCCGACACCGCGGCCTACCTGTCGTTGCGCATGTACTGCAGGAACGGATCGTCGCGGTCGAGCACGATCACGCTGTCGCCGCCCGAGAACGATTTGCGGTAGGCCTCCAGGCTGCGCTGGAAGGCGTAGAAGCCGGCGTCGCGGTTGGCTGCCACGCCGTAGATCCGCGTGGCCTCGGCATCGCCTTCGCCGCGCAGCTTCTGCGCGTCGCGCTCGGCCTCTGCGACGATCACCGTCTGCTCGCGATCGGCCTGCGAGCGGATCGTCTGCGCCTGCTCCTCGCCCTCGGCGCGCAGGCGGCTGGCCACCTGCTGGCGCTGCGCGCTCATGCGCTTGTAGACGTCGCGGATCACCGTGCTGTCGGTCGGCAGGTCGATCTTCTTGATGCGCAGGTCGACGATGCGGATGCCGATGTTCTTCGCACCCTTGTTGATGTTCTCGAGCTGGCGGCCGATCACTTCGGAACGGTCGCCGGACACCACCTGTGACAGCGTGCGTGCGTTGACCTCGTTGCGCAGCGAGTCCTTGATGATCGGCGCCAGGCGCTGCACCGCGACTTCCTCGGCCACCGCACCGGCGCCGCCGGTGGCGCGGTAGAACGCGCGCACGTCCTCGATCATGCCGACGGCGAAGAAGTCCACCGACACGTCCTTGCGCTCGGAGGTCAGGTAGCGCTCCGGGGTCGCGTCGAGCACCTGCAGGCGGCGGTCGAAGACCAGCGCGCTTTCGACCAGCGGCCACTTGAAGTGCAGGCCCGGGCCGATGTCGCTGCGGGCGACGCGGCCGAGGTTGAGCACGATGGCGGTGTGGCCTTCGGCGACCACGTAGACCGAACCCATCAGGCCGAACACGACCGCGATGACGAGCGGGATCAGGATGTTGAATCTCATCGGCCTGGCTCCTCGTTGCCGCGCGGATTGCGGCCGGGGCGGATGTCGTCGTCGGGCCTGGCGTTGATGGTCGGCGCGACCATGTCGGGCGTCAGCAGCGGCGGCGACGTGGATGCGCTGCCGCCCTTGGCCATCGGCACGTAGATCAGCTGGCGGCTGTCGCCGCCGACGATGGTGCGGTTCTCGGCCAGCACGCCCTGCACCGTTTCCAGCCACAGGCGCTTGCGGGTGACTTCGGGCGCGCCGTGGTACTGGTCGACCAGCAGGCTGAAGCGCTCCGCGTCACCGGTGGCGCGGGCGATCGATGCGGTCTTGTAGCCTTCGGCCACGGTGCGCACGCGCGCCGCCTGGCCGCGCGCCTCGGGCACGATCTTGGCGGCGTAGGCACGCGCTTCGCTGATCAGGCGGTCCTTGTCCTGCTGGGCGCTGTTGACGTCGTCGAACGCGGGCTTGACCTCTTCGGGCGGGCGCGCGTTGGGCAGGTTGAGTTCGGTGACCACGAGGCCGGTGCGGTAGGCGTCCAGCGAGGCCTGCAGCATCTGACGCGCCGAGACGGCAAGCGCCTCGCGGGCGCCGAGCACGGTGTCGAGGTCGGCGCGGCCGACCTGTTCGCGCACGGTGGACAGCACCGCCTGCTGCAGCATCTGGTCGGCGTCGCGGGTGCCGAACAGGTACTTCTGCGCATCGCTGACGCGGTACTGCACGTTGATCTCGACCTGGACGATGTTCTCGTCGCTGGTCAGGATCGGCACGTTGTCGCTGAAGGTCTTGATCTGGGTGGCGGCCACCTTGATCACGCGCTCGACCGGCCACGGCAGCTTGAAGTGCGGGCCGGGCTCTAGCACGCGCGAGAACTGGCCGAAGCGCAGCACCACGCCGCGCTGCTGCTCGGCCACCAGCACGAAGCAGTTGAACGCCAGCCACAGCACCAGCGCCAGGCCGATCCAGCGCAGCGGGTTGCCGCTGCCGCCGCCGAACATGCCGCTGAAATTGTCGAACAGCCCGCCCAGGCCACCGCCATTGCCGCGCCGCGGTTTCCAGGGGTTGCGACGGTCCTTGCCGGACCCGCTGTCATCGTTCTTGCCGGGAATGTTCCAGGCCATGCCTGCTCCAATCGGGGGTGTGGCGCCGCGGCCGGGCCGGGCGTGCGCGCTGGACAGTTTACTAGGTCGGGCCGGGTTCGCCCGGAAGCAAGGGCCTGCAGCCGGGTATTGCCGGTAGGAGCGGCCCATGGCCGTGAGATCTCGTCACTGCAATCGATCCGGCAAAGCTCGCGGCCATGGGCCGCTCCTACGGGATCAGGCAGGGTTTTCGAGGGCAAGCTGGTCGCGCAGCGGCGCGCCGTCGGCGCCGGCCGCCAGGCGGATGGCTTCGGCGGCGGGCAGGTCGACGGCCAGGGTCCAGCCGTGTTCGTCATGTGTTTCGCCACGGATGGCATCGAGTGCGTGCAGCTGCGAGCGCAGGCGGCCGGCCGAGGTCGGCAGGCGCAGTTGCGCGACGATGCGGCGCAGGCCGAGCCGGCCGGCCACCGCGGTGCGCAGCAGGTCAAGGCCAAGCCCGTCGCGCGCGGAAACCCAGACACGCTCGCGGACCGCGGCATCGGGCTGGTCGCCGCCGGGACGGTCGTGGCGCGGCTGCGGCGCCCGCCGTGGTCCGGATGCGGGCGACGGGTCGCCGCCGTCCGTTGCCTCCGCGTCGCCATCGTCCAGGTGCGCGGTTTCGCCGACCTTGTCGATCTTGTTGTAGACCAGCAGCTGCGGGATCTCGCCGGCACCGACCTCGGCCAGCACCGCATCGACCTGGGCGATGCGCTCCTGGCGCAATGGATCGGCGGCGTCGATGACGTGCAGCAGCAGGTCGGCGTCGCGCGCCTCGCTCAGGGTGGAGCGGAACGCGGCGACCAGCTCGTGCGGCAGGTCGCGGACGAAGCCGACCGTGTCCGCGATCGCCGCGTGCCCGCCCGGCAGCGCGATGCGGCGCACGGTGGGATCGAGCGTGGCGAACAGCTGGTCGGCGGCGTAGGCATCGGCGCCGGTCAGGGCGTTGAACAGGGTCGACTTGCCGGCGTTGGTGTAGCCGACCAGGGCGATGCGCGGCACTTCCCGGCGCACGCGCGCGCGGCGCATCTGGGTGCGCTGCACTTCCACCTTGTCGAGCCGCTTCTGCAGCTGCTCGACGCGCTTCTGCAGCAGCCGCCGGTCGGTTTCGAGCTGGGTTTCACCCGGGCCGCGCAGGCCGATCGAGCCGCCGCGCTGGCGCTCCAGGTGGGTCCAGCCGCGGACCAGGCGCGTGGCCATGTGGCGCAGCTGGGCGAGTTCGACCTGCAGCTTGCCCTCGGCGCTGTGCGCGCGCTGGGAAAAGATGTCGAGGATCAGCCCGGTGCGGTCGACCACGCGCCGCTGCAGCGCCTTCTCCAGGTTGCGTTCCTGGCCGGGCGTGAGCGGGTGGTTGACCAGCACCAGGTCGGCGCCGCTGGCCTCGGCCGCGGCCTTGACCTCGTCGAGCTTGCCGCTGCCGATCAGGGTGGCCGGGTTGGGACGATCGATGCGGGCGTTGACGATGGTGGCCACGGTGGCCCCGGCAGAACGCGCGAGGTCGGCGAATTCCTCCAGCGCGCCCTCATCGGCCGGCCCGCCGGCGTGGGGCTGGATCAGCAGGGCGTGCTCGCCCTTGCGGGAACGTTCAAACAGGGTGGTCGGCATCGTGTGCCCATGGTCGGGTCAGGCCGGGGATATGGCGGCGCCGACCCGCGGACGCAAGCCTATTCGGCTTCGTCGCTGCCTTCTTCGTCGTGGTCGCCGCCGCCGTCGGCCGACTGGACGTGGCCGCCGCCCGGCCCCACGCGCACGTTGCGCGCCGGCACCACGGTGGAAATGGCGTGCTTGTAGACCATCTGGCTGACGGTATTGCGCAGCAGCACCACGAACTGGTCGAACGACTCGACGGTGCCCTGCAGCTTGATGCCGTTGACCAGGTAGATCGACACCGGCACGCGCTCGCGCCGCAGCGCGTTCAGGAAAGGATCCTGCAGAGATTGTCCCTTGGACATGTGTTTCCCCAGCTTGGTTATTGTTGTTCTGGCTTGCGCCCGCTTCGCCCGACCCGTTCCCCACGGCGGCGACAGGGCCGATGTTATACGACAGTTCAGGGTTGTGGGGACGGGGTTTGTGACCCGGTTCGCGGGAGCGAGGTGCTTTTTGCGACGGATGAACGCGGAAAGGCGCGGATCAGGCAACTGCCTTCCGTTGCAGTGCCCCGCACGGCCTTATCCGTGCCCTCACGGGTTCATCCGTGGCGAGGCTGCCCCAGGAACAGCGCCAGCGCGTCGTACAGCCGGGCGCGATCGGCGGCCGGGTCGAACCAGCGCGCGCCCAGTTCGCCGCGCAGCCAGGTCAGCTGGCGCTTGGCCAGCTGGCGGGTAGCGTATACGGCGCGATCGCGGAATTCCGCTGCCGACGTGGCGCCGTCGAAGTGTTCCCAGGCCTGTCGATAGCCGACGGCGCGGATCGCCGGCAGTTCCAGCGGCGCCGGATGCGCGCGCAGCTCCGGCAGCGCCCGCAGTTGCCGCACTTCGTCGAGGAAGCCCGCGGCCAGCATCGCGTCCAGGCGCGCGGCGATGCGGGCATGCAGGACGGCGCGGTCGCCGGGCGCAATGACCAGTTCCAGCACCCGGCACGGCAGTCGCGGGCCGGGCGGCGATTCGCGCTGCCACTGGCTGATCGGCCGGCCGCTGCGCCGGAAGACTTCCAGCGCGCGCTGGATGCGCTGCGCGTCGGTGGCGTGGATGCGCGCCGCCGCGGCGGGATCGACGCGCGCCAGTTCGGCATGCAGCGCCGGCCAGCCGCGCTCGCGCGCTTCGACTTCGATCACCGCGCGCATGGCGGGATCGGCCTCCGGCATCGGCGACAGTCCCTTCAGCAGCGCGCGGAAGTACAGCCCGGTGCCGCCGGCCAGGATCGGCAGCCGCCCGCGCGCGAGGATGCCGTCGATGGCGGCGCGCGCGTCGCTGGCGAACTCGGCCGCCGAATAGGTTTGCCATGGATCGCGCAGGTCGATCACGTGGTGCGGCACGGCCGCGCGCTCTTCAGCTGTCGGCTTGGCAGCACCAATGTCGAGCCCGCGATAGACCAGCGCCGAGTCGACGCTGACGATCTCGCCGTCCAGCCGCTGCGCCCACTCCAGCGCCAGCGCGCTCTTGCCCGAGGCGGTGGGCCCCATCAGGGCGATGGCGGGTGGGCGGCGATCAACGGTCATTGCGGGGAGTCGAAGGCGCGGCGGCGACCATCGCGATGCTGGCACCGGCGCCCGACTTCACGACGACACCCGGCCATGGGGGAATCAGTGCCCGTGCAGCTGCAGCTCGGCGCGCACGGCATCGTGGGTGGCCTGCACCGCCGGCGACGGCGCGCGCCCCAACAGGCTGACCACGACGATCGCCACGGTCCCGGCGATGAAGCCCGGCACGATTTCGTACAGCGCGCTGCCGGTGTGCTTCCAAGCGATCACGGTCACCGCGCCCACCACCATGCCGGCCAGCGCGCCGTTGCGGGTCATCCGCTTCCACGACAGCGAGACCAGCACGATCGGGCCGAATGCCGCGCCGAACCCGGCCCAGGCGTAGCTGACCAGGCCGAGTACGCGGCTGTCCGGGTCGCGCGCGATCCAGATCGCCAGCAGCGCCACCGCCAGCACCATCGCCCGGCCGAACCAGACCAGTTCGCGCTGGCTGGCACGCGGGCGCACGAAGCCGCGGTAGAAATCCTCGGTGAGCGCGCTCGAGCACACCAGCAGCTGGCACGACAGCGTGCTCATGATCGCCGCGAGGATCGCCGACAGCAGGATGCCCGCCACCCACGGATTGAACAGCACCTCGGCCAGCGCGATGAACACGCGCTCGGGGTTGTCGCGCACCATGTCCGCGGCCGGCCCCGGATGCCCCGCGAAGTAGGCGATGCCGAACAGCCCCACCGTCACCGAGCCGAGCAGGCACGCGATCATCCAGGTCATGCCGATGCGCCTGGCCCTGGGGATCGTCTGCAGGCTGTCGGCGGCCATGAACCGCGCCAGGATGTGCGGCTGGCCGAAATAGCCCAGTCCCCAGGCCAGTGCCGAAACCACCGCGACCAGGCCGCCGGCGCCCACCCACTGCAGGCGCGCCGGGTCGACCTGTTCGATCAGCACCCGCGTTTCCTGCAAGCCGCCGCTGCCGATCAGCACGAACACCGGCGTGAGCAGCAGCGCGAAGATCATCAGCGTCGCCTGCACGGTGTCGGTCCAGCTCACCGCGAGGAAACCGCCGATCAGGGTGTAGGTGATGGTCGCCGCCGCGCCCCACCACAGGGCCTGCGCGTAGGGCAGCCCGAACACGCTCTCGAACAGGCGCGCGCCGGCGACGATGCCGCTGGCGCAGTACACCGCGAAGAACACCAGGATCACCAGCGCCGACAGGATCCGCAGCAGCCGGCTGCCGTCGGCGAAGCGGTGGGTGAAGTAGTCCGGCAGGGTCAGCGCGTTGTGGGTGCGTTCGGTGTACACGCGCAGCGGCCCGGCGACGAACTTCCAGTTGCACCACGCGCCAATGGTCAGCCCGATCGCGATCCACGCCTCCGACAGGCCGCTGGCGTACAGCGCGCCGGGCAGGCCCAGCAACAGCCAGCCGCTCATGTCCGAAGCGCCGGCCGACAGCGCGGTGACGTAACTGCCCAGCGAGCGCCCGCCGAGGATGTAGTCGTCGAAGCTGCGCGTCGAGCGCCACGCGGCGAAGCCGATGCCGACCATCAGCAGCAGGTAGGCGGCGAAGGTGACGAGCAGCGGCGTGCTGGCGGTCATGCGTGCGTCCGGTGGATTTCCCAGCGCGGGAGCTTACCGCACCGCCGCCCTGCCCCGTTTCGTCCGCGGCATGCCTGCTCGGGGATTGCCCCGGGGTCAGTCGTCGTCCGGCCAGCGGATCGCCGGCCTGGCATCGACGCGCGGCATCGGTACCGCAGCGACCGCGTTCCACACTTTCAGCGCATCCACCGTGGCCGCCACGTCGTGCACGCGCAGCAGCATCGCGCCGCGCTGGGCGGCGATCAGGTGCGCGGCGATCGAACCGTGGATGCGGTCGCGCGCAACTTCGCGGCCGGTCAGCTCGCCGATGGTCTTCTTGCGCGACAGCCCCGCCAGCACCGGCACGCCAAGCTCGGTGAAACGCTGCAGTTGCGCAAGCAGCGCCAGGTTGTGGTCGCGGTTCTTGCCGAAGCCGAAACCGGGATCGACAACGATGTTCTTCTTCGCGATGCCCGCCATCTCCGCGGAGAAGATCCGCTCGGCGAGGAACCGGTGCACTTCGGCGACCACGTCGTCGTAGCGCGGGTCATCCTGCATCGAACGCGGTTCGCCCAGCATGTGCATCAGCACCACCGGTACGCCCAGCTCCGCGGCGGCATCGAGCGCGCCTTCGCGGCGCAGCGCGTACACGTCGTTGACCATGCCGGCGCCCGCGGCGACCGCCGCACGCATCACTTCGGGCTTGGACGTGTCGACGCTGATCGGCAGCGCGGTTTCCTTCGCCAGCCGCTCGATCACCGGGATGATGCGGTGCAGTTCCTCGTCGAGGGAGACGTCGGCGGCGCCGGGGCGGGTCGATTCGCCGCCGATGTCGAGGACATCCGCGCCCTCCCCTGCCAGCGCCAGTCCGTGCCCCACGGCGGCTTCGATCGTGGCGTGCTCACCGCCGTCGGAAAACGAGTCCGGGGTGACATTGACGATGCCCATCACCCGCGGCATGTCGAGTCGCAGGATTCGGCCGGCGCAGTCAAGCTGTGGGGCGGTATCGAACATGGGCCGATTCTATTCCACGCCGGAAGTCGCGTCGCTAGGCACTCCGGCTTCCAGGTACCGCGACATCGAGTGCCAGCATGCACGCCTGCGATGCGAGCGGTGCAGCGCTGCGATGATGCAGCATCGATGACCCTTCATCGCGCCACGTGATCCAGCGTCACCAAATATCGAAACGCCGGATGCAGCGCCGTCACCGCGACCCCTCGGCCCCGCCGCGCTTTCCAGCCTCGCGATCTTCCACGCTGGCTGCGGGATACTTCTGCTGCAGTGCGATGAAGCGCGGGTCCTTGCGGATCGCGTCCCAGCTGGGCTCGACCGACAGCAATGCCGGCGCGTAGGCCCAGCCGCCGTTCGGCGAGCCCAGAACGCGGTCGAGCAGCCGCACCGCCTGGTCGGCGCGCCCCGCACGGGCGTAGAGGGTGGCGTTGACGCCACTCAGGAGAAGGTTCAAGTACTCATCGCCGAGGCCTTCGATCAAGCTTTGCGTGCGATCCGCCAGTCGAACGGCCGCATCGATTCGCCCCAGGCCAAGCTCGACGTCCACCATGTTCTGCATCTCGATCACCAGCGTCGTGCGGTCGCCTGCAGCCTCGGCCCTGGCGAGGCCCGCGCGCGTTTCGACTTCGGCCCGCGCGTAGGACTGGCGCGCACGCGCGGTGTCGCCCATGGCCTCGTACAGGGTGCCGAGGTATGACGCCTTGCTCGCACCGGCTTGTCCACCGAAGTTGTCCGGCGTATCCGGGATTGGCTCCAGCACGGCGAGCGCCTGGGGATAGCGACGCAGCATTCTCAGGAGTTCCACCCGCATCAGTTGCACGCTCGGGTGGTTTCCACGGAGCACCGCCAACACGCGCGCCGGATCGCCGGTCCGGTACGCAATCGAGTAGGCCAGGTACAGCTGCGCCGTGGCGTTGTCCGGGTCGATCGCCAGCGCGCGCCGGGTCGCATCCTCGGCATCGCCATAGCGCCGCACCGCCATGTACATGTTCGCCAGGTTGGATGCAATGACGGTGTTTCGCGGGTCGTGCTCGAGCGCCTCTTCCAGCTTGCGGATGGCGTCGACGAGACGCCCCTGCCGCCGGTACACGTAGCCGGCGGCCGCCATCGCGCCGGCGTCGCTGGGACGCAGGCGCTGGGCGGTCGCGAACGAGGCCAGCGCCGCGTCGTAGTCCTTGCGGCCGTAATAGTCGCTGTAACCCAGGGCGATGAACGCGTCGGCCAGCTTCGGGCGCAGGGCCATCGCGCGCTCGGCGTTCGCATGCGCCTCCGCGGTGAATGCACGGATATCGATTCCCGGCGCCCCGAACCAGACCAGCGTGCTTTGCACGATCGACAGCCGCGCCAGCGCGAGCGCGAAGGATGGATCGCGTGCGATCGCCTGCCGGTAAGGCACCAGCGACTGCTTCAGGACCGCCGTGTCATAGTCCGCGGAGCCGCGGTTGGCCAGGTACTCGGCGCGCAGGAACAGGTCGTACGCCGCCGGATCGTTGGTCGGCGCCAGTGCCAGTGCCTCGTCGGGCTGCAGTTTCAGCTGCAGCGCCGATGCAATCTTGCCCGCCACGTCGCTCTGCACGGCAAACACGTCGCGCATTTCGCGGTCGTAGCTTTGCGCCCACAGGTGGGTGTCGCTGCCGGCATCGATCAGCTGGACGGCGATCCGCACCTTGTCACCGGCGCGCTGCACGCTGCCCTCGACGATGGCGGTCACGCCCAGCTCGCGGCCGACCTCACGCAGGTTCTCGGCGTGCGAGCGATACTTCTCCGTGGACGTGCGCGACACCACCTTGAGGCCGCCGAAATTCGCCAGCCGGGTCAGGATCTCGCCCTGCATCCCGGCCACGAAGTACTCGCCGCCCTTGTCGTCGCTCAGGTTCTCGAACGGCAGCACCGCGATCGACCTCGCGTGTGTCGCGTTCGCACCGCGCGGATGCACGACGCGATCGGTCAGCAGCAGCACGACGGCGACCGCGAGCACGCCGATGATCGCGAAATCGAGCTTGCGCCCGGTCGTGCGCGCGATGGATTCGCCGGGCACGACCTCACCCTCGCGCTTCAGGCCGGCGGGCGTGAATTCGTAGAACCAGGCGAACGCAATCCAGAATGGAAAGCCTATGGCGGCTGCGACCATGAACCAGCGCGTCGCCACCTCCGGCAACCCGAGCGCGGGCGCCAGCTGGGCGATGCCCTGGGCCAGCGCCCACGTCGCGCCGACGTAAAGCAGGCCTGCACGCCACACGTTGCGGCGCGCCAGCTCCCCAAGGAACCGCTTGGTCTTCCGGCGCCCCCAGGCATCAGGCATGCCATGCCGTGACGGCGGCAGCATGCTCCTTTCCCCCGAACGCTGAAAGTCCGGTGCGAAGGCCACAGCCGTGCGATCAGTTCCGCGTGCGGGCCAGGAGCCGTGCAACCTGCCGTGCCGACGCGCCCGCGCCAGGGCGGCTTAGATCATGGCGTGCCCCTCGCGGGCACCGTGATTCCAACAAAGCACTACCCTTCAAGGGTGCGCGCGACCTGCAGGCGCGGTACTGCCGCACGAACCCTCCGAACGCACGGCGCGCTGGGCCGGGCCGGTCGGTGGCGACTTTTCAAGCGCCGGATCAAGCACCATCCTCATCCCGGCCTTCCCCTCGAAGGGGAAGGGACAAGCAAGGGATGAGCGGGAAACCTCCCGTCAGGTCTGCGCCGCGGGCCCGCCGATCGTGATCGTCTTGGGCACGTCCTTGGCCGGACCGCCCTGGCTCCAGCCCATCGGCGGCGGTGGATCCCGGTCTTCCATGATCGCGTCGATCTGCGGCACGTCGATGGTCTCGTACTCGAGCAGCAGCTTGGCCATCGCGTGCAGCTTGTCGATGTTCTCGGTGAGGATTTTCGTGGTCCGGCCGTAGGCCTTGTCGAGGATCCCGCGCACGACTTCGTCGATGCGCCGCGCGGTGTCGTCGGACACGCTCTTGTGCTGGGTGACCGAACGGCCCAGGAACACCTCGTCGTCCTCCTCGCCGTAAGCGATCGGCCCCAGTTCGTCCGACAGGCCCCACTTCGTGACCATGTTGCGCGCCATCTTGGTTGCCCGCTCGATGTCGTTGGACGCGCCGGTGGTGACCTTGTCCTCGCCGAAGATCAGCTCCTCGGCAACGCGGCCGCCATACAGCGAGCACAGCTGCGACTCGATCGCGGTGCGGTTGTAGCTGTACTTGTCGCCCTCGGGCAGGTACATGGTCACGCCCAGCGCGCGGCCGCGCGGAATGATGGTGACCTTGTAGACCGGGTCATGCTCGGGCACCAGGCGGCCGACGATGGCGTGGCCGGCCTCGTGGTAGGCGGTCAGCGTCTTCTCGTCCTCGCTCATCGCCATCGAGCGGCGCTCGGCGCCCATCATGATCTTGTCGCGCGCCTTGTCGAAGTGGTCCATGCGGACTTCCTTCGCGTTCTCGCGCGCGGCGAACAGCGCCGCCTCGTTGACCAGGTTGGCCAGGTCCGCGCCGGAGAAGCCGGGCGTGCCGCGGGCAACGATCATCGGCTCGACGTTGTCGGCCAGCGGCACCTTGCGCATGTGCACCTTCAGGATCTGCTCGCGGCCCTTGACGTCCGGCAGGCCGACCACGACCTGGCGGTCGAAGCGACCGGGGCGCAGCAGCGCGGGATCGAGCACGTCGGGACGGTTGGTCGCCGCCACCACGATCACGCCCTCGCCGCCCTCGAAACCGTCCATCTCGACCAGCAGCTGGTTGAGCGTCTGCTCGCGCTCGTCGTGGCCGCCGCCCAGGCCGGCGCCGCGATGGCGGCCCACCGCGTCGATCTCGTCGATGAAGATGATGCACGGCGCGTGCTTCTTGCCCTGTTCGAACATGTCGCGCACACGGCTGGCGCCGACGCCGACGAACATCTCGACGAAGTCGGAACCGGAAATCGAGAAGAACGGCACCTTGGCCTCGCCGGCGATGGCCTTGGCCAGCAGCGTCTTGCCGGTGCCGGGCGGGCCGACCATCAGCACGCCGCGCGGGATCTTGCCGCCGAGCTTCTGGAAGCGGGTCGGGTCGCGCAGGAATTCGACCAGTTCGGACACCTCCTCCTTGGCCTCGTCGCAGCCGGCGACGTCGGCAAAGGTGACCTTGGTCTGGTCCTCGTTGAGCAGCTTGGCGCGCGAGCGGCCGAAGGACATCGCGCCCTTGCTGCCGCCCTGCTGCATCTGCCGCATCATGAAGAACCAGAAGCCGATGATCAGCAGCACCGGCAGGAAGTTGATCAGCAGCGCCCAGATCGTCACGCCCGACTCCGGCGGGGCCTGCTTGATCGCGACGTCGTGCTTGAGCAGGTCGTCGATCAGGCGCTCATCGCGGCGCGGCGCAGTGGTTACGCCCTTGCTGCCGTCGGAGCGGGTGAACTTGATCGCGCGCTCGTCGCTGGCGATGTCCACTTCCTTGATCCGGTCGTTGCGGACGTCGGTGATGAACTGCGAGTAGATGATGTCGTCGCTGCCTGCGGCTTTCGGGCTGAAACTCTGGAACACCACCATCAGCACGACGGCGACGACCACCCAAAGCATCAGATTCTTGACCAGGTCACTCATTCGGTTCTGCTCCGCGGCAACGCCGCCACCTTACTTGATTTGTGCCAGCCGACCCTGCGCCAGCGCATAGACTTCCGGCGAACGCTTGCGCGAGGCCGCCGGCTTGCGGATCACCACCTTGGCATAGCGCCGCCGCAGCTCCCGCACGTATTCGTCGAACCCCACGCCCTGGAACAGCTTGATCAGCAGCGTGCCGCCGGGACGCAGGTGGTGGTCGGCGAAATCCATCGCCAGCTCCGCCAGGTGCATCGCCCGCGGCAGGTCGACGGCATCCACACCACTCTTATTGGGGGCCATGTCGGACAGTACAAGGTCGACCGGGGCACCCTGCAGCGTGGCTTCAAGCCTCGCCAGGACGTCATCCTCCCTGAAATCCCCATGAAGGAACTCCACCCCCGCCAGCGGCGGCATCTCCAGGATGTCCAGCGCGACCACCCGGCCCGGGTTGGCCTGGTCGAGACTGCCCAGCGCCTGCCGGACCCACTGCGACCAGCCCCCGGGCGCGGCGCCCAGGTCCACGACCACCATGCCGGGCTTGAGCAGGCGGTCGCGCTCGACCAGTTCCTCGAGCTTGTAGGCCGCGCGCGAGCGCAGCCCCTCGGCCTGCGCCTTCTTGACGTAGGGGTCGGAGAAATGCTCCTTCAGCCAGCGCTGGCTGCTCTTGCTGCGGGTGGCCATGCGAGGGGATTCCTGGTCCGGGGAAGTGCCCGGAAATCAGGGCGTTGCGGGCCGCCATGATACCCTGCGCACCTGTTCCCCACCTGATCCAGTGCATGCCAATCGTCCTGACCGCGGCCCAGAACCGTTTCCTGCGCGGGCAGGCGCACGACCTCAAGGCGATGCTGCAGGTCGGCGGCAAGGGCGTGACCGACGCGGTGGTGGCCGAAGTCGCCGCGGCGCTGGAGCACCACGAGTTGATCAAGGTGAAGATCGCCGCCACCGACCGCGAGGCCCGCGACGCGATCATCGCCAGCCTCGCCGAGCGCAGCGATGCGGCGCTGGTGCAGCGGATCGGCCACGTCGCGATCCTGTACCGGCCCAGCGAGGAGCAGCGGCGGATCGTGCTGCCAAGGGCCCGCGATTAGGGATCTGGGATTCGCGCGAACGGTTCGGCCCTTTGCGATTCATTCACGCTCCCGTGACGATTCCCTGAACCCTGGCGGCGTAGAACGCCCGGCATTGCACACTGCGAATCCAGTCCCGAATCGCGATCCCCATGCAACTGACCCTCGAACGCCCCGATTACGATTTCTTCCTGCGCGGCGCCGACGGCGCTTCCGCGCTGGTCAACGAGCGCAAGCTGGAACGCAGCTTCATCATTTCCCCGCGCACGCTCATCGAGAACTGGCCGGTCACCGACGTCACCGCGCTGGCGCCCGGCGACCTGCAGTCGCTGCTCGAACTCGAACCGGAGCTGATCCTGCTCGGCGGCGGCGCGGCCCAGGCCTTCCCGCCCCCGGCCACGATGGCGGCATGCCTGTCGCGCGGCATCGGGCTGGAAACCATGATCAACGCCGCCGCCGCGCGCACGTTCAACGTGCTGGCCAGCGAGGGCCGGCGGGTGGTGGCGGGATTCGTGCTGCGCGCCTGAGCGGCACGATTGCCTAGCGCTTGGGCAGGTAGCCCAGCGGATCCACCGGCTTGCCGTCGTGGCGGATCTCGAAGTGCAGCATGTCGCGCGCCGCGCCGCTGCGGCCCATCTCTGCGATCTGCTGCCCGGCCTTGACCACCTGGCCTTCGTTGACCAGCCGGGCGCGGTTGTGGCCGTAGGCCGAGAGCCATTCTTCGCTGTGCTTGACGATGACCAGTTCGCCATAGCCAACCAGGCCTGAGCCCGAATACACCACCACGCCATCGGCGGCCGCGCGCACTGGCTGGCCGCCGGCTCCGGCGATGTCGATGCCCTGCCGGGTCGGGTTGCCGGCGGCGTATGTGCCCACCAGCTGGCCTTCGGTGGGCCATCGCCAGGCGAACGGGCTGGCGATGGCGGTCGAGCGCGGTGGCGTCGGCGTGGTCGACGCCGGACGGGTGGTGGTGCTGTTCGGCCGCGTCGACGAACCGGCCTGCGGGCGCGGTGTCGTCGTCGAGGCGGTGCGGCGCCCGTCGCTCGGGTACAGCCGCAGCCGCTGCCCCGGGTAGATGGTGTACGGCGGCGCAATGTTGTTCCAGGTTGCAAGGTCCAGCGTGCTGAGGCCGTTGTTGGTCGCGATCCGGTACAGGTTGTCGCCGCGCTTGACCACGGTGGTGGCGCCGTACTTCGGTGTCGATGCGCGGGACCCGCCCTCGCGCACCACGGTGCTGGAGCAGGCCGCCAGTGCGAGCAGCGCCAGTGCGGCCAGGCTTGCGGCGAGGAGACGGGTCGAAGTCTTGCCGGATCGGTTCGTCGTGGTCATGCGTCTTGCGGGTCCTCGGGCTCGGGCCAACGGCGGCGGATGCATCACGGCCCGGCGAACGAAACGCTCAACCGGCCAGTCGCTGCAGCAACTCGTGCGCTGCGACACCGCCGCCGCCGATCAGGATACCGAAGTAGATGATCGTGCCCACGTTGGCCAGGTAGCCCAGCAGCACCGCGACGCCGTCGCGCT
The DNA here is from genome assembly GCF_000422305.1 of Luteimonas mephitis DSM 12574. Taxonomy (GTDB): domain Bacteria; phylum Pseudomonadota; class Gammaproteobacteria; order Xanthomonadales; family Xanthomonadaceae; genus Luteimonas; species Luteimonas mephitis. Next base: position 58,764 of record NZ_AULN01000019.1, read on the forward strand.
GGATCATCCCGGCCGCCAGGAACAGCAGTGCCAGCGCCGGCAGCGTGTTGCTGAACGGCACGAAGCCGAACGGTGCCATCAGCAGCAGCGCAGCCAGGATGAACGCCAGGTTGTTGAACAGGTTCTGCACGCGGCCGTTGACCAGCACGCGCAGCCGATGCGGCCGGCTGATCCGCTCCAGCCGCCGCACCCAGGCCAGGCCGCCGGTCAGCCCCGGACGCAACCTGGCGGCCGGCAGTGCCTTCACGCGCAGCCGCGCGGGCAGCCACAGCGGTCGCCCGATCAGGCGGCTGATGCCAACCAGCAGGATGGCCGCGCCGAACACGGTGCTGACGCCGGGGATCGACACCGGGATCAGGAACACCAGCGTCAGCAGCATCGTCAGCAGCAGCAATCCCTCGTCGCCGAAGACATCGAGCAGCTCGCCCAGCGTCAGGTGGTCCTCGGGCAGCGCGGCGATGATCGTGGCGAGCTGCTCGCCGAGCGAGGCACCGTCGTACTCGTTGGCCTGGTGCCGTGCGTTCATGCCGCGCTCCATGATTGTTGCGGCCGCCGGCGCGCGTGCCGTCGCCCCGACATTCAGTCGACCAGGCCGGAGAGCAGCGGCACGAACACCACCGGGGCGAGGTTGGCCTGGCTGATCACGCCGTCGGCGTCCTTGCGCAGGCACATCAGCGACTGCGCGCAGCTGCCGCCAACCGGTGCCACCAGCGTGCCGCCTGGCGCGAGCTGCGTCGCCAGCGCATCGACCAGCGCCGGCGCGGCGGCGGTGACGACGATGCCGTCGAACGGCCCGTTCTCCGGCCAGCCGATGCGACCGTCGTCATGCTTGCTGCGGATGTTGAAGCCCAGCGCGCGGAAGCGCTTGCGCGCGGTACGCAGCAGTTCGCCGATGCGTTCGACCGTGTGCACTTCCAGCCCCAGCGCGGCCAGGATCGCGGCCTGGTAGCCGGAACCGGTGCCGACCTCCAGCACCCGCGCCGGCTGCGCGCCGTTGGCGAACAGCGCCTCGGTCATCTTCGCCACCACCCACGGCTGCGAAATGGTCTGGCCGTGTCCGATCGGCAGCGCGGTGTCCTCGTACGCTCGGGTGGCCAGCGCCTCGTCGATGAACAGGTGCCGCGGCACGGTGCGGATGGCGTTGAGCACGCGTTCGTCGACGATGCCGTTCTCACGCAGGCGTTCGATCAGGCGGTCGCGCACCCGCTGCGAGGTCATGCCCATGCCGATCGCCTCGGGATGCAGGCGCATGCGCGCGGTCATGCCGCGTCCTCGCGCAGTTCGGCGGCCAGGCCGTCTACCCAGCTGGCGACCTGTTCCAGCGCCTGGTAGCGGGTCAGGTCGACGTTGATGGGGGTGATCGAGATGTGCCCGGTGCGCACGGCGTGGAAATCGGTGCCCGGGCCGCAGTCGTGTTCGGCGCCGGCCGGGCCGATCCACCACCAGTCCCGCCCGCGCGGGTCCTGCTGCGGGATGCAGGGCTCGGCGCGATGGCGGTTGCCCAGCCGCACGACCTCGAAGCCGGCCACCTCTTCCCACGGCAGGTCGGGCACGTTGACGTTGAGGATGGTGTCGGCAGGCAGCGGATCGGCGGCCAGCCGCGCAACGATCTCCACCGCGGCGCGCGCGGCGGTCTCGTAATGCTTGCCGTGGTGGTCGGCGGTGGCCAGCGACATCGCCACCGCGGGCAGGCCGAGGAAGCGCCCCTCCATCGCCGCGGCGACGGTGCCGGAATAGATGACGTCGTCGCCGAGGTTGGCGGTGTTGTTGATCCCGGACACGACGATGTCCGGCTCGTCCTCGAGCATCCCGGTGATGGCGACGTGCACGCAGTCGGTGGGCGTGCCATAGACGCGCCAGACCGTCGCTTCCTGCTGCACCACGCGCACCGGCGCGTCGAGCGTGAGGGAGTTGCTGGCGCCGGAGCGGTCGCGGTCCGGGGCGACGATCAGCACTTCGTGACCGGCATTGCGCAGCCCCTGGGCCAGGATCCGGATGCCGGGCGCATCCACACCGTCGTCGTTGCTCACAAGTACCCGCATGAACCTTTCTTCCGTGCCCCGTCGCAGTGTCGTTGCACGACATGATAGCGGATGCGCACGGCCGCCCGCCGGGCGATGCGGCGTTGCCGGCACCGCGCTAGGCTTGGCCCATGACCACACGCCGCGATCCGCCCGGGGACGGGCCTCCAGAGGACGATGCCGCGCTGTTCCGCAGCGCGATCGGACCGGTGCGCGAACTGCCGCCGGCCCCGCTGCCGCCCGCGGCGCCGAAGCCGCGGCCGGTGCCGCGCATGGCCCGGCGCGACGAGGCCGACGCGCGCAGCGAATTCCACCGGATCCTGGATGCCGGCCTGCTGGAAACCGGCGATGCGCTGCGCTACCGCCGCGACGAGGTGCCGCCGCGCGTGCTGCAGCGACTGGCGCGCGGCGACTACGCCGCGCAGGAAGAACTCGACCTGCACCACGCCGACCTGGCCCAGGCCGAATTGCTGCTGCGGGGATTCCTGAAAGCGGCGCGCGACGCGGGCGTCGCCTGCGTTCGCATCATCCACGGCAAGGGGCTGCATTCGGACAGCCGCATCCCGCCGCTGAAGAACCTCGTCGACCGGCTCCTGCGCCAGCGCGCCGACGTGCTGGCGTTCCATTCCGCGCCGGCCGCGCAAGGCGGCGGCGGCGCGGTGCTCGTCCTGCTCGCGAAGCGCTGAAGCGCCGCGCGCGTCCGCTTCAGCGGGACACGATCGATACGCGCTTCTCCGGCGGATTCACCCAATGCACGCGGACACCGCGCTGGCGGGCGATCCACTCGACTTCCGCGATGTAAGCGTCGTCGGGACGGGTACGCATCTCGGTGGTCGCGGTGCCGTTGACGGCGGCGGGCGCAACATGGGCGGACTTCGTTCCGGCGCTGGTGCAACCGGCCAGACCGACCAACAGCAGGGACACGACAGCAATACCGGGAATGGCTTTCATGGCGATTCTCCTGCCTGCCCGACGCAGGGCCCCATGCCTTGCGTCGATTTCGACTCTACGCCGGCCGTTTTCGCCGGCCAGTGCCGGTCATGCGTTTCCGACGAACGGTCGCTGGCCGCCTTGCAAATCGTGCATGGCACCCAGTTCCGCCAGCACCGTGGTGGCATAGGCGCCGGGCGGCAGGGTGAACTCGACCACCAGAGCGTCGTCGCCCTGCCACGTCCAGGCCACGGTGCCGGGCCGCAGGCGCGTCGCGCGCCGTTCCTGGCGCAGGCCGGCCGATTCCAGCCCGAGGCGCAGCGCCATCGCGGTGTCGCCGGCGAGTGCGGCTTCCTCCACCTGCCACGCGGCGCCGGCGCTGCGCAGGTCGCCCCGACCCCAGAGCGGCGCGCTGGGATGGATGTCGAAGCGCTCAATTCGCTCGGCCAGCGCCTCGCTCCACGGCTCGGGCCCGAACACGCTGCGGCTGCCATCGAGCGCCCAGACCTCCCCGTCCAGGCCCCGGTTCCAGGAACCGTCGCGGACGCGCGCGGCCAGCACCTGGTTGAACAGTTCCGAGCGCGCGGCCGACAGCAGGTAAGTGCGCTGCGCACGGGCGACGCGCTGGCCGGCGAACATCGCCAGCGCATTGCCGAGGTTGGCGCCGTCGCGGCCGAAGCGCTGCTCGCCGAAATAGTTGGGCACGCCGGCGTCGGCGATGGCCTGCAGGCGGGTCGCGATCGCGTCGCGCTCGCCGTGCACTTCACGCAGCACCAGCCGGAAGCGGTTGCCTGCCAGCGCGCCGCGCGGCAGTTTCTTCGCGTGCCAGGCGTGGCCGAGCACGCGCAGTCCCGGGGCCTGCAGCGGCTCCAAGTCGGGCAGTGGTCGTCCGGGCAGTTGCACGCTGAAGCGCTGGCGGGTGACAGCGTGGCGGTCCTTCAGGCCTGCGTAACCGACTGCCATTTCGGCAACGCCGGCCCACTGCGCGATCAGCTTCGCGGCGAAGGCAGTGTTCATGCCGCGCTTCTCGACGGTCAGCAGCAGGTGTTCGCCTTGGCCGCTGGGGAGGAAGGCGTCGATCTCTTCGACAAAGAAGTCGTCCGGGGTTGTGCGGATCGCTGCCGACAGCGCGGGTGTGCCGTGTGCGGTGGGGAGTGTTGTTTCAATCATGGGAATTTCGGGCGCTGGTGCTGGCAACAATGTGGCTTGGTCGAACAGGCGTTCGGCCTGCGGCTTCCCTTGGAAAGCGTTTGCGAAAAGCGTCGCGTATCCATGTGCGGCGCCCTGCGGGTTTTACCCGCCGGCTCCGCCGCTTCGGAGTGGCCCCGGGGAAAGCAGGAACAAGGGCAAGAGCGAAAGCCAAGGCCAAAGTCGAAACGGATACGCGCCCGGCGACCTAGGCCAGGCAACGTGTTTCGAAGCGAATCCAACCTACGTCTCGTCGCGCACCAGCAGGCACACCGCCTGCGCGGCGATGCCTTCGCCGCGGCCGATGAAGCCGAGCGACTCGCTGGTGGTGGCCTTGACGCTGATCGCGTCGATGTCGACACCCGTGTCCTGCGCGATCAGCGCGCGCATCGCACCCGCATGCGGGCCGACTTTCGGACGCTCGCAGATCACGGTGACATCGGCGTTGACGAGCTTCCAGCCGCGTTCGCGCAGCAGTGCGTCGCAATGGCGCACGAACGCGCGGCTGTCGGCACCCTTCCAGCGCGGGTCGGACGGCGGGAAGTGGCGTCCGATGTCGCCCAGGGCCAGCGCGCCGAGCATGGCATCGCACAGCGCGTGCAGCACCACGTCGCCGTCGCTGTGCGCCAGCACGCCGCGATCATGCGGCACGCGGACGCCGCCGAGCATGACGTGGTCGCCGTCGCCGAAGGCGTGGACGTCGTAACCCTGGCCGATCCTGATGTTCATGGCGGTATTGTGCCTGCGCGCGCGCACCCGCGCGCCATCTCAGCGATGGAAGGACGCCTGGAGGAAGCGCAGCGCGGCGACGATCTGGTCGACCCGCGACCCGGCGAGCGTGCCGAGGTAGTCGCCAAGCGCGTGCCGGTGGACGCTGGACACCCGGGACGCGATCACCACGCTGCGCCGCGGCAATCCGCCCTCTCCTTCTTCCAGCAGCACCACTCCGGGCTCGGAGACGCGATCGAGGTTGGTGCTCAGGGCGCACGCGACGACCGTGTCGATCCGCGAGTGGTTGAACACGTCGTCCTGGACGATCACGTGCGGATGCGCGATCGCCGGGACCGCGCCCCGCGGTTCGTCGGGTGCGATCCAGAAAATGTCGCCACGATTGACGATGCGATCGTCGGTGCGCACGCCGGGTTCCCGAACCATCGTTCCGGTCACGACCTGCGCGACAGCGCGAACTCGAATCGCGCCAGGTCGGCAGGCGTGGTGATCTTGAAGTTGTCGTCGCTGCCTTCGACCAGCAGCGGACGCTGCCCCTGCCGCTCGATCGCCATCGATTCATCGGTGACGTCGACGCCGGCGGCGCGCGCAGATTCCAGTGCACGGGTGAGCTGCAGGCGACGGAACAGCTGCGGCGTCAACGCGCGCCACAGCCGTTCGCGCGGCTCGGTGCGGTCGATCCCGCCGTCGTCGCCGGAGCGTTTGAGGGTGTCGCGCACCGGCGCTGCGAGGATCGCGCCGACCGGGTCGTTGCGGCCGCGTTCGAGCAGCTGGTCGAGATCGGCCGCCGGCAGGTTCGGGCGCGCGGCGTCGTGCACCAGCACGAAGTCGTCCGCGCGCACGCTGTCCGGCAGCGCGGCAAGGCCGGCCAGCACCGAATCGGCGCGCGCATCGCCGCCGGCGCAGGTACGCAACGGCTTGCCTTCGAACTCCCGCCAGCCCGGCCAGCGCACGTCGCCTTCGGCCAGCACCACCACCGCGCCGTGCACCTTCGGGTGCGCCAGCAGCGCACGCAGCGTGTGCGCGAGCAGCAGCTCGCCGGCAACTTCGAGATATTGCTTCGGCACGTCGCCGCCGAAGCGCGCGCCGCGCCCGGCGGCGGGCACGACCGCCCAGAGCCCGCCGCGGAGCTGGTCCGGCGTCATGGGTTGTCTTCCGTCGTCGCGTCGCCCTGGCCCGGCGCCGGCTGCCTGTCGATCACGCGGTAGAACGTCTCGCCTGGCTTGATCATGCCCAGCTCGCTGCGCGCACGCTCCTCGACCGCGGCGCCGCCGTCGGCGCTCTTGAGCTCGGCCACCTCGGCGGCAAGCGCGTCATTGCGCTGCTGCAGGCCACCGTTGTCGCGCTCCTGCTGCTCGACCTGGTGCGACAGCGCGCGCACGTCGCCGGCGCCGCCGTGCCCGAACCACAGGCGGTATTGCAGCCACGCCAGCAGCGCGAGCAGTACCAGCGCCGTGATCCGCAGCACGCGCATCGGCGGGGCCGTCAGCGCTTCAGCGACACGAATGCATCGCGGCCGGCGTAACGGGCGTCCGCGCCCAGCGCCTGCTCGATGCGCAGCAGCTGGTTGTACTTGGCCACGCGGTCGCTGCGGCACAGCGAGCCGGTCTTGATCTGGGTCGCGGTGGTGGCCACCGAGATGTCGGCGATGGTGGTGTCCTCGGTCTCGCCGGAACGATGCGAGATCACCGCGGCGTAGTTCGCCGCGTCGGCCATCGCGATGGCTTCCAGGGTTTCAGTCAGCGTGCCGATCTGGTTGACCTTGATGAGGATCGCGTTGCCCACGCCGCGCTCGATGCCGTCCCTGAAGATGCGCGGGTTGGTGACGAACAGGTCGTCGCCGACCAGCTGCACCTTGTTGCCCAGGCGCCCGGTCAGCAGCTTCCAGCCGTCCCAGTCGTCCTCGGACATGCCGTCTTCGATGGTGACGATCGGGTACTCGTTGCACCAGTTGGCGAGGAAGTCGACGAACTGTTCACTGGTCAGGCGCTTGCCCTCGCCGACGAGGTGGTACTTGCCGTTGTCGTGGAACTCGGTGGAGGCCACGTCCAGGCCAAGCAGCACGTCCTCGCCGGCGTGGTAACCGGCCTTGCCGATCGCTTCGAGGATCGTGTCGAGCGCTTCGACGTTGCTGCGCAGGTCGGGCGCGAAGCCGCCTTCGTCGCCCACTGCCGTGCTCAGGCCGTGGCCCTTGAGCACGGATTTGAGCGCGTGGAAGATCTCGGTGCCGGCACGCAGCGCCTCGGAGAACGACGCGAAGCCCACCGGCAGCACCATGAACTCCTGCAGGTCGACGTTGTTGTCGGCGTGCGCGCCGCCGTTGATGATGTTCATCATCGGCACCGGCAGCATCGGCGCGCGGTCGCCGGCGAGCAGTTTCCACAGCGGCAGCTTCTTCGATGCGGCCACCGCGTGTGCGTTTGCGAGCGAGACGCCCAGCAGCGCGTTCGCGCCCAGGCGTCCCTTGTTCTCGGTACCGTCGAGGTCGATCAGGCGCTTGTCGAGCCCGGCCTGGTCGGCGGCGTCGAAGCCCTGCAGCGCCTGCGCGATGGTCTCGTTGACGTTGGCGACCGCCTTGAGCACGCCCTTGCCGAGATAGCGGGTCCGGTCGCCGTCGCGCAGCTCCACCGCCTCCTTCGAGCCGGTGGAGGCGCCGGACGGCACCATCGCGCGGCCGAAGCTGCCATCGGCGAGCGTGACTTCGGCTTCGAGCGTGGGGTTGCCACGGGAGTCGAGGATTTCACGGGCGTGGATCTTGGCGATTGTCGTCATGGGTCTGGTCGTATCACTTGTCGAAGGGGAAAGCTGTTCTGCAGCGCATTTTTCTGGATGGACATGGATAACGCGTTCCATACCGGTTTCGCCCTGTCCGCGTTCATCCGCGGAACGCGGGGGCGTGCACGCGACCGGCTACGCCATCTCGATGAATCCGTTCTTCTTGGTGGTGCGGTCGAGTTCGAGCAGCGCTTCGAGCAGCGCCCGCATCTTCGGCAGCGGCCACGCATTCGGGCCGTCGCTGAGCGCTTCCTCCGGCCGCGGATGGGTTTCCATGAACAGTCCGCTGACGCCGACCGCGACCGCTGCGCGCGCCAGCACCGGGATGAACTCGCGCTGGCCGCCGCTGCTGCCGCCCTGCCCGCCCGGCAGCTGCACCGAGTGGGTGGCGTCGAACACGACCGGGCAGCCGGTGTCGCGCATCACCGCCAGCGAACGCATGTCGCTGACCAGGTTGTTGTAGCCGAAGCTGGCGCCGCGCTCGCAGACCATGATGTCCGGATTGCCGGTCGCCCTGGCCTTGTCGACCACCGGCTTCATTTCCCACGGCGACAGGAATTGGCCCTTCTTGATGTTCACCGGCTTGCCGGCCTTGCAGACCTTGGTGATGAAGTCGGTCTGGCGCACGAGGAAGGCCGGCGTCTGCAGCACGTCTACGACGCTCGCCACCTCGTCCATCGGCGTGTATTCGTGCACGTCGGTGAGCACGGGCACGCCGATCTGCTTCTTCACTTCGGCCAGCACCTTGAGCCCTTCCTCGAGCCCGGGGCCGCGGAAGCTGGTGCCCGAGGTGCGGTTGGCCTTGTCGAAGCTGGACTTGAAGATGAAATTGATGCCGAGCGCGGAGGTGATCTCCTTCAGCTGGCCGGCGACGTCGAGCTGCAGCTGCATCGACTCGATCACGCAGGGCCCGGCGATCAGGAAGAACGGCTGGTCGAGGCCAACGTCGAATCCGCAGAGTTTCATCGAGCGCTTCCTGTAGGAGCGCCCCATGGGCGCGAAGATTCCAGCTGCAAAGCCCATCGCGCCCATGGGGCGCTCCTTCGGAAACGACTCACGCCGACGCCTCCTTCAGCAGCTTGCCGCCGGCTTTGTGCTCGCGCGCGGCGCGGACGAAGCCGATGAACAGCGGGTGGCCGTGGCGCGGCGTGGAGAGGAATTCCGGGTGCGCCTGGCAGGCGATGAACCACGGATGGTCGGGCAGTTCCACCATTTCCACCAGCAGGTCGTCCATCGACTTGGCGCTGATCACCAACCCCGCTTCCTCCAACTGGGTGCGGTAGCGGTTGTTGAACTCGTAGCGGTGGCGGTGGCGCTCGGCCACCACGTCCTTGCCGTAGATCTCGCGCGCCTTGCTGCCCGGTTTCAGGCGCTGCTCCTGCAGGCCCAGGCGCATGGTGCCGCCCAGGTCGCTGCCTTCGCTGCGGCGCTCGATCTCGCCGGACTGCGTGCGCCACTCGGTGATCAGGCCGATCACCGGGTGCGGGGTGCGCTTGTCGTTCTCGGTGCTGTTGGCGTCCTCCAGCCCGGCGAGGTTGCGCGCCACGTCCACCACCGCCGCCTGCATGCCGTAGCAGATGCCGAAATACGGGATGCCCTGCTCGCGCGCGTACTGCGCCGTCAGCACCTTGCCCTCGAAGCCGCGGTCGCCGAAACCGCCCGGCACCAGGATGCCGTCCAGGCCTTCGAGCACCTTCGCCGCGCCGTCGCGCTCGATGTCCTGCGACTCGAGCCACTTCAGGTTCACGCGCGTGCGCTGGCGGATGCCGCCGTGCTTGAGCGCCTCGCCGACCGACTTGTAGGCGTCCTTGTGGTCGACGTATTTGCCGACGATGCCGATGGTGACTTCGTCGATCGGGTATTCGGCGGCCTCGACCACGGCCAGCCACTCGGACAGGTCGGCCGACTTCGCCGCGCGGTCGTCCAGGCGCAGGCGCTCGACCACCACCTGGTCCAGGCCCTGCGCGTGCAGCCACATCGGGATCTTGTGGATGTTGTCCAGGTCCATGACCGAGATCACGGCCTTTTCCGAGACGTTGGTGAACGAGGCGATCTTGCGGCGCTCGCCGTCGGGCAGCGGCTGCTCGCTGCGGCACAGCAGCACGTCGGGCTGGATGCCGATCGAGCGAAGTTCCTTGACCGAATGCTGGGTGGGCTTGGTTTTGAGCTCGCCGGCGGCGGCGATGAACGGCACCAGGGTCAGGTGCATGAACAGCGCCTTGTCGGGGCCGCGCTCGGTGCGGATCTGGCGGATCGCCTCCAGGAACGGCAGCGACTCGATGTCGCCGACGGTGCCGCCGATCTCCACCAGCCCCACGTCGAAGCCGTTGGTGGCGGTGTCGATGCAGCGCTTGATCTCGTCGGTGATGTGCGGGATCACCTGCACGGTCGCGCCGAGGTAGTCGCCTGCGCGCTCCTTGCGGATCACGTTCTCGTAGATCTTGCCGGCGGTGATCGAGTTCTTGCCCGACAGGCGGGTGTTGACGAAGCGCTCGTAGTGGCCGAGGTCGAGGTCGGTTTCGGCGCCGTCGTCGGTGACGTAGACCTCGCCGTGCTGGAACGGGCTCATCGTGCCCGGATCAACGTTGATGTACGGGTCGAGCTTCATCATCGTCACGCGCAAACCGCGCGCTTCGAGGATGGCGGCCAGTGAGGCCGCGGCAATGCCCTTGCCGAGGGAGGACACCACGCCGCCGGTGACGAAAACGAGCGGGGTGACGGAGCCGGGGGAAGTCATGGAATCAGCACGTCGCTGGAAATCCGCATTCTACCGGTTCAGGGCGCCCGCGGGAGCGCCGCGGCGGACAATCCGCGCGCTGGCGGCAGGCGCGACGCGAAAAATCGGCCTCCCGCCGCTATCGCGGGCCGCCGTCCGGCCTCGGGGCCAGCGGATCATCCAGCCCGGGATCGGGGCCGGGATCGACGCCCCCGCGCCGGTCGGCCACCGGATCCGGGCCGCGCGGCGGCCGCATAGCTGCGTTGTGTGCCGAGGCTGCGGCGGCATCCGCCACGTCCGCAAGCACCGCGTCACCCAAGGCGGCGCCGGCATCGCGTACGGCCGCATTCGACGGCTGGACCCGGCCGCCGGCTTTTCCCGGCGCCGTGCGGGCCGCGCGGGCTGCCTCGCGCTGGGCATCGGTCTGGAGCTGTGGCGGCAGGCTGGATCCGGCCTGCGACCATCCCCGCGGCGCCCACGCCGAGGCTGCGGCCAACAGGGCGATGGCAAGGGCGGCTGGCAACTTCTCGTTCATCACGACGACTCCCTGGCTGGCATGGCATTCCATTGCGTCCGCGCGTCCGTCGCGCCGCCGCATTGCCCCGGATGCTATCCCGGCGCCACCACGCTGGACAAACCGGCGCAACAAAAACGCCCCGGCAAGCCGGGGCGTCGAATGGGCGGAGCGGACGGCCGCTGTGGCGGCCTGGTTCTGCTCCTCAGTTCTGTTCCTCTTCCTCGGGCTCGGCAGCCTGCTGGTCCGCCTCGGATGCGCTGTCGCTGGCCTCGGCAGCCGCCTGCGCCTGGTCCTTCTGCGCGCGGCTTTCCGCCGCCCGGCCTTCCGCCGCCCGAGCGGCCTTCGGGTCGGCCCTGGTGGGCGCGGCTTCGGCCGCTGCTGCGGATTCCTGCGCCTGCTGCGCGGACTGTCCGGCCCTTGCAGCATCGGTCTGCGACTGGGCGTATGCCGCCGGGACGGCCAGTGCGGCCGCGATCATGGTGGTGAGCAGTATCTTGGAGTGCTTCATGGATCAGGTCCTCCGTACGAAATGGACGGCTGGGTGTCCAGCGTTGTTTCCGGCCTTCGCTCCCCACGGCGAGGATCGAACGCTAGCCCCACGATCCCTTCCGGCCACTGAACAACGGAGTTTTAACGGCCGCGCATCGGTAAGCTATGCACACGCTCCGCAGACCTGCGCCGAACACGAATGGCCCCACACGAATGAATGCACGCTACGACGCCGCCGACATCGAAGTCCTGTCGGGGCTGGACCCGGTCAAGCGCAGGCCGGGCATGTACACCGACACCACCCGTCCCAACCACCTCGCCCAGGAAGTCATCGACAACGCGGTCGACGAGGCGCTGGCCGGCCACGCGCGCGAGATCGAGGTGGTGCTGCACGCCGACGGCAGCTGCGAGGTGGCCGATGACGGCCGCGGCATGCCGGTGGACCTGCACCCGGAGGAGAAGATCCCGGGCGTGGAACTGATCCTCACCCGGCTGCACGCGGGCGGCAAGTTCAGCAACAAGAACTACACCTTCTCCGGCGGCCTGCACGGCGTCGGCGTCAGCGTGGTCAACGCGCTTTCGAAGCAGCTGGACGTGTACATCAAGCGCGACGGCAACGAGTACCGCATGTCGTTCGCGCACGGCGACCGCGCTTCGAAACTGGAAACCGTTGGCAGCGTGGGCAAGCGCAACACCGGCACCCGGCTGCGCTTCTGGCCGGACGCGAAATACTTCGACACCGCGAAGTTCAACCTGCGCGCCCTGCGCCACCTGTTGCGCGCCAAGGCGGTGCTCTGCCCCGGCCTGACCGTGCGCCTGTTTGACGAGGCCAGCGGCGAACGCGACCAGTGGCAGTACGCCGACGGCCTGAGCGACTACCTGCGCGGCGAGCTGGTCGACCGCGAGCTGCTGCCGCCGCGCCTGTTCGTCGGGTCGCTGAAGAAGGACACCGAAGTCGTCGACTGGGCCGCGGCCTGGGTGCCGGACGGCGAGCTGGTGCAGGAAAGCTACGTCAACCTGATCCCGACCGCGCAGCACGGCACCCACGTCAACGGCCTGCGCACCGGCTTCACTGATGCGCTGAGGGAATTCTGCGACTTCCGCAACCTGCTGCCGCGCGGGGTCAAGTTGGCGCCGGAGGACGTCTGGGACCGGGTCGCGTTCGTGCTCAGCGTCAAGATGACCGACCCGCAGTTCAGCGGCCAGACCAAGGAGCGGCTGTCGTCGCGCCAGGCCGCGGGATTCGTGGAGAACGCCGCGCACGATGCGTTCTCGCTGTGGCTGAACCAGAACGTCGAACTCGGCGAGAAGATCGCGCAGCTTGCGATCGAACGCGCCAGCGCGCGGCTCAAGACCGAAAAGCAGATCACCCGCAAGAAGGTCACCCAGGGTCCCGCCCTGCCCGGCAAGCTCGCCGACTGCATCTCGCAGGACCTGTCGCGCACCGAGCTGTTCCTGGTCGAAGGCGATTCGGCCGGCGGCAGCGCGCGCCAGGCCCGCGACAAGGACTTCCAGGCGATCCTCCCGCTGCGCGGCAAGATCCTCAACACCTGGGAGGTCGCGTCGGGCGGCGTGCTGGCATCGAACGAAGTGCATGACCTCGCCGTGGCGATCGGCTGCGACCCGGGCAAGGATGACGTGTCCGGCCTGCGCTACGGCAAGATCGTGATCCTCGCCGACGCCGACTCCGACGGCCTGCACATCGCCACCCTGCTTTCGGCGCTGTTCCTGAAGCACTTCCCGACGCTGGTGGCGGCCGGGCACGTGTTCGTGGCGATGCCGCCGCTGTTCCGCGTCGACGTGGGCAAGCAGGTGTTCTACGCGCTGGACGAAGAGGAAAAGCGCCTGCTGCTGGAGAAGATCGAGCGCGAAAAGGGCGACCGCAAGAAGGGCATGTCCGGCGCAGTCAACGTGACCCGCTTCAAGGGCCTTGGCGAGATGAATCCCTCGCAGCTGCGCGAATCGACCATCCACCCCGACACCCGCCGGCTGGTGCAGCTGACCATCGACGACGCCGACCAGACCCGCTCGCTGATGGACATGCTGCTGGCGAAGAAGCGCGCGGGCGATCGCAAGGCGTGGCTCGAAGCCAAGGGCGACCTGGCAACGCTGGAGGTATAGCCCGGCCATCGCCGCGCCGTGGCGCTGGTCCCGCTCCTCCACGCTGGGAAGATCCGTCCAGCGCGGCGCGGCTCGAAGCCAGGGGTGGCCCGGCAATGCTGGAAACCCTGGCGCACGCCACCGCTGCGGCGCCTGCTCCGGGCCCGCCGCGCGAAGCGGCCTGCCTGGCCGCTCAGCCTTCCTGCACGGCCGCTTCCAGCAGCCTGCGGACAAGCGCCTGGACGCGCGCAGCCTTGCCTTCGTCGTAGGCGTATGAATCCTCGTCCATGTAGGCGCGCTGGCTGATCTCCAGCTGCACGGCATCGATGCCATTGGCCGGGTCGCCGTAATGGCGGGTGATGTGGCCGCCCTTGAAGCGGCCGTTGGCGACGAAGTCGTAGTCGCCCTGCGACGCCAGCACCCGTTCCAGCCGCGCCTGCAGCGCCGGCGTGCAGCTGGTGCCGCCGGCGGTGCCGAGGTTGAGGTCGGGCAGGCGCCCGTCGAACAGGAACGGCAGCTCGCCGCGGATCGAATGGCCTTCCCACAGCACCGCGCGGCCGTGCATGGCGCGGATCCGCGCGAGTTCGTCGCGCAAGGCGTCGTGGTAGGGGCGCCAGTAGCGGTCGACGCGGGCGCGCACTTCGGCTTCGTCCGGCTCGCCGCCCTCGAGGTACAGCGGCTCGCCGGTGAACTGCACGATCGGGCACAGGCCGGTGGTGTTCTGGCCGGGATACAGCGAGACGTCGTCTTCGGCGCGGTTGAGGTCGACCACGTAGCGCGAGTGCAGCGGCACGATCATCGAGGCGCCGAGATCGCGCGCGAACGCGTACAGGCGCGCGATATGCCAGTCGGTGTCGGGCACTCTGCGCGCCGAACCGGTCAGCCGCGCCGCGATGTCGGCCGGCAGGCGGGTGCCGTCGTGCGGCACGCTGACCAGCAGCGGCGCGGTGCCCTGATGCAGGGTGAAGATGTCCATGCGCGAATCGTACCCCCACCCGGGATCGGTAGGAGCGCCCCATGGGCGCGATGGATTACCGGGAAAAGCATCGCGCCCATGGGGCGCTCCTACCGCATCAGGACCACTTCCTCGGCGCTGGTCGGGTGGATCGCGACCGTATCGCGCAGGTCATCCAGGGTGATGCCCTTCTTCAGCGCCACCGCGAAACCCTGCAGGATCTCATCGGCACCCTCGCCAAGCAGGTGGATGCCCACCACCCGGCGCTGCGCACCCACGCACACCAGCTTGAACAGGCTGCGTTGCGGCGCGTCGGCCAGCGCGTGCAGCATGGCGCGGAAATCGGCGTGGTATTCGTGCACGTCGTCGCCGTGCAGTTCGCGCGCCTGCGCGGCGGTCAGGCCGACCGTTGCCAGCGGCGGATGCGCGAACACCACCGTGGGCACGTTGTCGTAGTCGAGCCTGGCCTCTGCAACGCCGCCGAAAACCCGGTCCATCAGCCGGCGCGCGGCCGCGATCGCCACCGGCGTCAGCGCGATGCGGTCGGTGACGTCGCCCACCGCGTGCACCCCCGCCGCGGTGGTGTCCTGCCATTGGTCGACGCACACGTAACCGGCGCCGTCGGTGGCCACGCCCGCGGCTTCCAGGCCCAGGTCTTCGGTGTTGGGCTGCCGGCCGGTGGCGAACAGCACCGCGTCGAAGGCAGTACCGTCGCCGGCCACGCACACGCGGCCTTCGCCTGCGCGTTCAAGTCCGCGCACGTCGCGACCCAGGTGCAGCGCGATGCCGGCCTGGCGGTAGTTGTCCTGCAGCCGCTCGACCAGTCCGGCGTCGAAGCCCTGCAACAGCCGCGGGCCGCGCGCTAACAGTTCGACCTCGCTGCCCAGGGCCCGCAGCATCCCGGCCAGTTCGACGCCGATGTAACCGCCGCCCACGATCGCCACGCGCGCCGGCGCGGCGGTGAAGTGGAAGAAGTCGTCCGATACCAGGCCGAGCTCCGCCCCCGGGATCGAGGGCCGCCGCGGGCGGCCACCGGTGGCGATCAGCACGTGCTTGGCGCACAGCCGCACGCCATCGGCACATTCGACCGTGCGCGGGTCCAGCAGGCGCCCGCGCGACGCGATGGTCACGATGCCCGCTGCATCCAGGCGCCGGCGATAGCTGGCGTGGATGTTGGCGATGTAGCGCTGGCGATGGGTCACGAACTCGCACCAGTCCAGCGCGGGTGCATCGACGCCGAAGCCGAGCTGCGCGGCCAGTTCGATGCGTTCTGCGACGTGCGCGGCCAGCCACATCGCCTTCTTCGGCACGCAGCCGGCGTTGACGCAGGTGCCGCCGAGTTCGCCTGGTTCAAGCAGGGCAACGCGCGCGCCGTGCTCCGCTGCGCGGAAGGCCGCGGCCAGGCCGCCGGAGCCACCGCCGATGACGACCAGGTCGAAGTCGAAAGCGGACTTGCCGCCCCCCGCGTTCACGCAAACCTCTGCGGTGAAAAGGGAAGCGGGTCGAGCCGCGGCGTGCGCGCGCAGACCAGGTCGGCGACCAGCCGTGCGGTGCCAGTGCTCATGCTGATGCCGAGCATGCCGTGCCCGGTCGCCAGCCAGACGTGGCGATGGCCGGGCGCGCGGCCGATGATCGGCAGGTCGTCGACGCAGATCGGCCGCCAGCCGAACCACTCCTCGCGCTTCACCGGCCCGACCGGATCGCGCAGGTACTCGCGCGCGCCGCGCTCGAGGGCGTCGAGCCGGCGCCGGTTGAGGCTGGTGTCATAGCCCGAGAATTCCATCGTGCTGCCCAGGCGGTAGCCGCTGTCCCAGACCGTGACGCAGACGCTGCGTTCGTACAGCACCACCGGCTGCTTCGGCACCAGCGCCGGGCGGTCGTAGGTGATCGAGTAGCCCTTGCCCGGCTGGATCGGCAGCTTCGACAACCCCGCCGCCTTCGCCAGCCGCGGCGACCAGGCACCGGTGGCGACCAGCACGTCGCGCCCGCGCAGTTCGCCGCGCGAGGTGGCCACGCGCACGCCGTCGCCATCGTCGGCCAGGCCCTGTACCTCGCAATGCTCCTCGATGCTGCCGCCGGCTTCGCGCACTGCGCGCGCCAGCTCGTCGACGTAGCGGTCCGGCCGCAGCCGCGCGTCGCCCGGGAAGCGCACCACGCCGACCACGCCCTCGCGCAGCGCCGGCTCGTTGCGCAGGTAGGTGGGGCCGTCGATGATTTCACTGGCGATGCCAAGCTCGGCCAGCGGCGGCAGTTCGGCAGACAGGTGGGCAAGTTCGCGCTCGGTGTGGAACACGTAATCGACGCCCTGCTCGGCGTATTCGCACTGCAGGCCGTAGCGCCGTACCCACAGCGGCAGTTGCTCGCGCGATTCGTGCAGGATGCCCGCGCGCGCGACCATCGCCGCGCGCCAGTCGCGGGTGTTGCAGCGCGCGGCGAAGCGCAGCAGCCACAGCCACAGCGCCGGGTCGAAACGCGGCTTGACGTAGAACGGCGCGTCCGGCGTCAGCATCCACTTCAGCGCTTTGGCGATCTTGCCCGGCGCCGCCAGCGGAGCGGCGTGGCTGGGGGTGATGGTGCCGCAGTTGCCGTGCGAACTTCCGCAGCCCACGGTGCCGGCTTCCAGCACCCGCACGCCGCGCCCGGCATCGAGCAGCGCCAGCGCGCTGGCCAGTCCGATTACCCCGCCACCGACCACCAGGACATCATCGCGCTCGCTCATCGGGCAAGTGTATTCCGCCGTCGCGACGAACCGAAGCGCCCGGCGCGACCCTGCGGCGGTGCCCGGTCAGTGCGCGTGGCCGCCGTCGCCGTGGACGTGGCCGTGCTCGATCTCTTCCTTGCTGGCCTCGCGCACGTCGACGATCTCGATGTCGAAGTGCAGGTCCTTGCCGGCCATCGGGTGGTTGAGGTCGACGTCGACCACGCTCATGCCGACCTTCTGGATCGTCACCGCGCGCGGGCCGAAGTTGGTGTTGAGCACCACCTGCATGCCCGGCGCCAGCTTCTGCTCGCCGAAGTGCTTTTTCGGCACGCGCTGGGTCAGGCCGTCGCGGCGCTCGCCGTAGGCCTCGGCCGCGGGCACGTCGACGCCGAAGCTGTCGCCGGCGACGTGGCCTTCGAGCGCCTTGTCCAGGCCCGGGATGATGTTGCCGTGGCCGGCGAGGATCGCCAGCGGGTCGCGCTCCTTCGAGGTTTCCAGCGGCTCCTGGCCCTGCTCGGACACGGTGTAGTGGAACTGGACGACGCGGTCTTTCTCGATCTTCATCGCTTCGGTGCTCATGGGGTTCTCGTTGCGGCGGGCGTGCGGACGCGCGACGCCCGGTCGCTTGTCAGTCGGAAGGGGATTCGGCCAAGATGTCGGCCGTGATGGAGACCGCGCATTATCCCGGCTCGCCCGCCCACGCGCCAACCCGGCGGCTTGCGGGCGTGGCGGCGGCTCCGAAGGCGCTCCTGCCGGCGCTGCTGCTGGTGTCGCTGCTCGCCGGCTGCGGCCACGACGAGATCCGCCATGCGCGCCCGCAGGCATCCGCCGTCACGCCGCACACTTGGCCGAACAACCCGCCTGCCGACCCCGCCTCGGCCAATGCGGTGCTGATGCGGGCGATCAGCCTGGTCGGCACCCCCTACCGCTACGGTGGCAACACGCCCGCCGGCGGCTTCGACTGCAGCGGCCTGGTCAACTATGTCTACCGGGACATGCTCGACCTGAAGCTGCCGCGCACCTCGCGCGACCTCGCCGCATTCCAGGGGCCGCGCATCGCCCCGGAGCGCCTGACGACCGCCGACCTGGTGTTCTTCGGCAGCGGCGGCAGCGTCAGCCACGTCGGCATCTACGTCGGCGAGGGCCGCTTCGTGCACGCCCCGAGCACCGGCGGCACCGTGCGCCTGGACCGCCTGGACGGCCCGTACTGGCGGGACCACTACAGCGGCGCAAAACGCGTCCTGCACTGAAATGTGATGGAAATCACAAGCCAGTTCACATTTTCGTAATGGAATTTGAACATCCTGGCCGGAGTGCTGCGGCACCATCACGCGCTGCAGATAACCGTGAACGACGCCGCGTGACGACGAAAGACCCAGCGCCAAGCCGCCAATGCACCGTTCGCCGCTCAGTCCCGGCGTTCTCCGTCCTCCTCCCGCTGCTTGCCCTCCTGGGCACCGGTTCCGCGTTTGCCGCGACCGGTCTGGCCGCCGATTCGGCCGACCAGCTCCACGTCAGCACCCCGCTCAGCGAAACCGCCGCGGCGCCGGTCCTGCCCGAACAGCGCACCATGCTGTTCGCCAATGACGTCAGCAAGCTGATCGATGCCGGCACCACCAGCCCGGTCGACATCCCGGTCGACGCCGATGGCCGCGTCCAGACCCTGCTCAAGCGCGCCCTGGCGCTGCTCGGCACGCCCTACCGCTGGGGCGGCAGTTCCACCGAAGGCTTCGACTGCAGCGGCCTGGTCGGCTACGTGTTCCGCAGCGCGCTGGGCATCGAGCTGCCGCGGGTCTCGCGGCAGATGGCGACCAGCGGCGAGAAGGTCGATCGAGACGCCCTGACCGCCGGCGACCTGGTGTTCTTCAGCCGCCGCGGCAAGCGCGTCGACCATGTCGGCATCTACCTGGGCAACGGCCGCTTCGTCCACGCGCCGCGCACCGGCAAGGACGTGATGGTGTCGAGCCTCGTCGACGGCTACTGGAGCCACAAGTTCACGCAGGCGCGCCGCGTCTCCGGCGTCTGAGCGCAGCTCCAAGATGCACCGGAAGGCCGCCTCGCAGCGGCCTTTTTCGTTCCCCGGAATGCTTTCTCGAGCCTCCTAGCCGGGCTGGCAGGGCTTGCCTTCGTACTCGTGGCGCTGGACCACGTATTCCCGGCCGTTCCAGCGCTGCACCGGGAAGCAGAAACCGGGGCCACCGATGGAGATGTCGGGCCAACCGTCGACGCCCCTCGTCTTCAGGAACTCGGGGATGCCGATGTCGCCGGTGATCCTGCGCCAGCTGCCGTCGGCTTGCCGGCCCAGCAGCTGGAAGCCGGTGCCGGTGAAGCCGTAGCAGAACGTCCCGCCCTCGCTCACCACGGCCTCGGGGCGGCCATCGCCGTTGAGGTCGCGCACTTCGTCGATGCTGGCCCCGGAAGGCTCGGGATCATCCGCGCAGATGATCCACTTCCCGTCCCGCTGCATCGCCCCGGCCGCCTTGAACACCGCGGCGCGATCCGTGTCGGAAAGCCTGGCCGCCGCCTGTCCCCAGGCTGGCGCGACGGGACCTGCGGCCAGTACCACCGTGAGCAACAGCCATCGCCTGCCGACCATGTCGAAGCCCTCCGCGGACGCGGCCATGCGGCCGCAATCGACATAACGTCGACGGCCACCGCGGCGGCCATCCTGGAACCGGCACTCAGCGCGCGGATGGCTCGGGCAACACACCGTCACCGGCATCGCGATAGCGCGCCACCGTCTGTTCGATGCCCTTGCTCAGCGCCATCACCCGGGTGGCGTACTCCGACAGGCGCCGGTCGTCGTCGGTCTGCGGCACCCACGCCGGCACCGGCGCCGGCTTGCCCTCGACGTCATCCAGGGCCACGAACACGATCACGCAGTGCGTGCACAGGCGCTCGTCTCCGCCCATCGGGTCGCGCGCGTGCACGTCGACGGCGAAGTGCATCGAACTGGTACCGGTGTAGACCAGCTTGGCCGACACCGCGACCAGGTCGCTGGTCCGGACCGGGGCCACGAAGCGGATGCCGCCGACCGCGACGGTAACGGCGTAGCGGCCGCTCCAGCCGACCGCTGCGGCATAGCCGGCCTGGTCGATCCACTTCATCACCACGCCGCCGTGGACCTTCCCGCCGTAGTTGACGTCGGTGGGTTCGGCGAGGAACCGGAATTCGAGTTCACGCTGCTGTCCGCTCATGCTGCTCCGTTCGGCGTCGGCGTCCACGGGGAACGGCCACGCCGGCATTGTGCACGGCGGCGCCGAGGTGGTCACAAAAGCGGCAGGGGCGGCTTGCGGCACCGAGGCCGCAACGCCATGCTGGCGCGACATCAACACAAGGAGGTCGAGATGGTCCGCACCGCTTTGGGCGTCCTGTCAGGCGCGATCGTCGCCGCGCTGGCCCTCGCCGGCAGCGGCTACGCCGCGCTGGCGCTGCATCCGCTGCCGAGCGTGAACGCGATGCGCTCGCTGCGCGCGGCTGCGGACGGGCTCGGGAACGCGCCTCCCGGCGCACTGGCCTGCATCGTGGCCGGTGTCGGCCTGGCGGCGCTGCTCGGGGGCGGCTGCGCGGCGCTGGTCGCGCGCCACCATCGCGGCGGTGCGGCGCTGGCAATCGGCGCACCGATCACCGCCCTGGTGATCGTCGCCGCGGCACTGGTACCGCAGCCGGATTGGGTGCCGGTCACGTCGATGCTGCTGCCGATACCGCTCGCGCTGTGCGCCTGGCGACTGGCGATCCCGCGCGCCGAACTCTGAAAACAACCCTGCAGGCGCAGCTGTTGGCGCGGCCTCCTGCCCCTGCTGCACGCGAAGACCGCGAGCGTCGCACGGCTCGCGACTTCGAAGCGCAAGCCCTTCCCTACCCGAACCATTCTGCCCGGCGCAGCATGCCGGGCGCCTGGCCGGCACTGCGCGACATCGCCGCGCAGGCCGCCCGTCCTCGCCCCTCTCGAAGGCGAGGCCATTCGCGGGCTATTTCTCCCGCACCTCGAACTTGCCGTAGGGCTCGAGCTGTTCCGCGACCGCCTTGTCGTCTCCGACCACGACGATGGACTGGTCCTTCGGGTCGTAATACTTCTTCGCCATCGCCTGCACCTGCGCGGCGTCGACCGCGCGGATCTTCGGCACGTACTGGCCGAGGTACTCCGGCGGCAGGCCGACCAGCCAGTTGCCGGCCAGCATCGAGGCCACCGCTGCCTGCATCTGGTTCGAGATCAGGTACCCGCCGGCGACGTAGCGCTTGGTGTCGTCCAGTTCGCGGGTCGGCACCGGCTCGCTGCCCAGGCGTTCGTACTCGGCGACGAATTCCTTCAGCGACGCGCCCGTGACCTCGTTGCGAACGTCGGCGCTGGCGGTGATCCGGCCGCCTTCGCGCAGCGCGCTCACGCTCGACCGCGCACCGTACGTGTAGCCCTTGTCCTCGCGCAGGTTCTGCATCAGACGGCTGCTGAAACCACCGCCGACGACGGCGTTGGCCAGCTGCAGCGGGATGTAGTCCGGGTTGGTGGCGGCGATCGCGGGCCGCCCGAGCCGGATCGCCGACTGCACGCTGCCCGGGCGCTGCACCAGCACGAACGCGGGCGTCGCGGTGGCCGCCGCCTTCGGCGTGTCGGGCACCGGGTCGCCGGTGTTCTTCCAGTCGCCGAACGCGGACTGCGCCAGCGCGAACGCCTGCGACGGTTCGATCCTGCCCGTCACCACCAGCAGGGCGTGATCGGGGCGGAAGCGCTTCGCATGGGCATCGCGGAACTGCTCCGGGGTAGCCGCCTTGATCGCCTCCTCGGTCGGCTGCGTATGTCCGTAGGGATGGTCGCCGTACACCGCCTGCGCCAGCGCGCGCTCGGCCTTGAACCCGGGCTGCGCCTCGGCCGCCATCAGCCCCTGCAGCGCGTTGGCCTGCGCGAGCTTGACCTCGCTGTCGGGGAACACCGGCGAGCGCGCCACCTCGGCCAGCAGCTGCAGCATGCCTTCGGCATTCGAAGCCAGCGCGTTGCCGTAGACGGTGACGCCGTCGCTGCTGGCCTGCGCGCCCAGGCTGCCACCATAGCCCTGCGCAGCCTCGGCGATGGCTTTCGAATCGTGCCGTGCGGTGCCTTCGGCTAGCAGGCCGGCGAACATGGTCGCAAAGCCCGGCGCGTCATCGGCGGCAAAACCGGCGCCACGCACCGCCAGCACGTAGTCCACGCGCGGCACGCCGTCGCGCGGCAGCACCCACACTTCCAGGCCGTTGGCCAGGGTCTTCTTCTCGATCTGCGGTACCGGCAGCGGCTTGTCGGGGCCGTAGGCCGGCAGGTCCTTCGGCATCACCACGTCCTTGGCCAGCGCGGCAGCGGGCAGCAGCGCGCACATGGCAGCGGCCAGCAGGGTCTTGTGCATGAGGTTCATGTCCGTGCCTCCTCAGTTCTTCGCCGGCTGCGCGGCCGCAGGCTGCACGTGCAGCATGGCGGCGGGCTTGCGGTCGATGACGGTGCGGTTGTCTTTGGTCAGGTAGGTCTTCGCGACTCGCTGGATGTCGGCGGAGGTGACGCCCTCGATCCAGCCGGGGATCCTGTTGGCGACGTGGGCGTCGCCCCACAGCGTCTGCAGCTTGGCCAGGGTGTCGGCGCGGGAGAGGAACATCTCCAGCCCGTCGTACCAGTCGGCCAGCATCTGCGTCTTGACCCGCTTCAAGGTGGCATCGTCGACGCCATCGTTCGCGACCTTGGCGATCTCCTCGTCGATCGCCTCGAGCACGGCATCGGCGTTGGTGGTCGGCTTGTACAGCGCGAACACCGTGAACAGCGTCGGGCCGTCGTACTCCCATTCGCTGGTCAGGCCGTAGAGCGAGTCGACGTTGAGCGCCAGTTCCCGGCCTTTCACCAGCCCCTGGTACAGCCGCGAGGCGTCGCCATTGGCCAGCAGCGAGCCGAGCACCGCCATCGGCGCCTGGTCCTTGCTGCCCCGGTCGGGCATCTTCCAGGCCGCCGCGATCGCCGGCACCTGCGCCAGCGCATCGGACTGCTGCACGCGCTTCTCGGCGGTGTTCAGGCCCTCGTGGTAATCCGGCGCGGCCGGCGTCTTGCGCGCCGGGATGCCGCCGAAGTACTTCTCGGCCAGCGCGAAGGCCTGTTCCGGGGTCACGTCGCCGGCGATACCGAGCACCGCGTTGTTGGGGCCGTAGTAGTCGCGGTGGAACGCGGCCACGTCCTCCAGGCTGGCGGTTTCGAGGTCCTCGAAGCTGCCGTAGCCGTCGTGGTTGTTCTCCCACTTCTGGAACGCCTGCTGGCCGATGTCGATCCACATGAAGCCGCCGTAGGGCTGGTTCTTCACGTTGACCCGGATCTCCTCCTTCACCACGTCCTGCTGGTTTTTCAGCGTGACCGGGTTGAAGTCGAGGGTCTTCATCCGGTCGGCCTCGAGCCACAGGATCGACTCCAGCGCGGACACCGGCGCGGTTTCGATGTAGTTGGTGAAGTCGGCGCGGGTGGAGCCGTTGTTGCGGCCGCCGCCACCGGTGATGACGCGGTCGAACACGCCTTCCTTCGCATTCGGCGTGCCCTCGAACATCAGGTGTTCGAACAGGTGCGCGAAGCCGGTGCGGTCACGCGGCTCCAGGCGCATGCCGACGTGGTAGACCACGCTCACGCCCACCACCGGCGCGCTGTGGTCCTCGGACACGACCACGGTCAGGCCGTTGCCGAGGGTTTTCGTGGCAATGGGCAACTCCCAGGCATCGGGGTTGGCCGTCTCGGCCGCCTGGGCCGCGGATGCGAACAGCAGGCTGCCCAGCAACAACATCAAGTGTCGCGCGCGCACGGAATTCTCCTTGTTCCCCGATTGAAGGCGACAAGGTACCGCCCACTGCGTGCGGCCAGACGGGCCAGAAGTCATGGGCACCGGACCCGCAGCCACGCAGGTGCCGGAGCCACCTGCGCGGCCCGCACTGGCCGCATGGCGATCGATCGCCGAAACTATCACGCCCCCCCCGACCTGCATTCCATGACCTCTTCCCAACTCTCCCTCCTGGCCTGCGCCCTCGTGCTTGCAGGCAATGCGCTCGCCGCCGAGCCCGCCCTGCCCCAGTTGCAGGCCTACGAAGTCGACGAATCCTGGCGCCAGCCTGTCGCTCCGCAGCAGATCGCCGACCACACCTGGCGCATCGGCACCCAGGGCATCCACGCGCTGCTGGTGAAGACCGACGCCGGCGCGGTGCTGCTCGACGGCGGCATGCCGCAGACTGCCGACATGCTGCTGGCGCAGATGCGGACGCTGGGCGTTGAAGCCGGTGACCTGAAGCTGATCCTGCACAGCCAGGCCCACGGCGACCATGTAGGCCCGCTGGCGGCAATCAAACGCGCCACCGGCGCGACGCTGGTCAGCAACGCCGAATCCGCGCTGCTGCTCGCCGCCGGCGGCAGCAACGACCTGCACTTCGGCGACGAAATCCTCTACCCGCCGGCGCACGCCGACCGCATCGTCCACGACGGCGAAGCGGTCGAACTGGGCGGCCTGCGCCTGAGCGTCCACTTCATGCCCGGACATACGCCCGGGAGCATGGCCTGGACCTGGACCGACGCGCGCGACGGCCAACCGCTGCGCATCGCCTACGTCGACAGCCTGAGCACGCCGGGGTACCAGCTGGTCGACAACCCGCGCATCCCGCGCCTGGTGGATGATTTCCGCCACAGCTTCGACGTGGTGCGCGCCCTGCCCTGCGACCTGCTGCTGACCCCGCACGTCGGCGCGGGCAGGCACGAAGGCAACGCCGCGCCGCTGACCTGCCGCGAGTACGCCGACAAGTCCGAACGCGCGTTCGACACGGAACTCGCGAAGCAGCGCGGAGGCGGGGCCTGATGCCGTACACGCCGATCGTCGCCACCCTCGGCTACGTGCTTTCGCCCGACGGCAAGCAGGTACTGATGCTCCACCGCAACGTGCGCGCGAACGACCACCACCTGGGCAAGTACAACGGCCTGGGCGGCAAGATCGAACCCGACGAGGACGTGCTCGCCGGCATGCGCCGCGAGATCGCCGAGGAAGCCGGCATCGAATGCACCGCGCTGTCGCTGCGCGGCACGATCAGCTGGCCGGGCTTCGGCAAGCGGGGCGAGGACTGGCTGGGATTCGTGTTCGTGGTCACCGCCTTCACCGGCACGCCGCTGGAGCGCAACCCGGAAGGCACCCTGGAATGGGTCGCGATCGACCGCCTGCACGAACTGCCGATGTGGGAAGGCGACCGCGAGTTCCTGCCATTGGTGTTCGACGGCGATCCGCGCCCGTTCCACGGCGTGATGCCGTATCGCGACGGGCGCATGCAGTCGTGGCGCTACTCGCGCGCATAGCCCGGGGCTGCGTTTCCCGCGAAAAGGCACGACAGACCCCGCGCGCGTCCTGATCGCAGGGGCCGGGCGCGACCCGTTGCAACTCCAACGGCCTAGTGCGTCGAAGCCGGCCGGGGTTTCACCAGCCTGTACTGATTGTCCGTGCCCTGGCGCGCACCGCTGTCGTCCACGTTGGCACACAGCCGATGGCCGCACAGCCTCACGTCGGCCTGGTCGTAGGCGCGCAGCAGGTCGGCGGCGATCTGGTTGCGCTCGACTTCCTTGCGACTGCTGGACACGGCATGGAAGGACGACACCGTCGCCAGCGTGGAGGCGACCAGCAATGCCCCGCTTCCCAGCCACAGCCAGGTCCGGCGCTCCCGGCTGAGCGCCAGACGCTCGCCTTCCAGCGTCCGCGCCGCGGCCGATGCCGCGTGCACGCACGCCGTGAGCTGCGACTTGAACTCGCCGATCGAATCGGCCAGGCCCTTGCCGATGAACTCACCCGACTGCCGTTGCAGCGCGCTCGACACTTCGCGGGTGAAGTCTGCACTGCTCGAACCCAGGCGATGCGCGCTCCGGTCCAGCATCGCACCGGCCTGCTCGACCTGCTGCACGGCCGCCTGGCTGCGCTGGTCCAGCCGTTCGGCCACGGCGGCCAGCTGGATGACGAGTACCTTGAGTGCTTCCGTATCCATGGAATGCCTGATCCGCTCTACCTGTGCATGACGTGCGGATTGCGGTGCGCCTCGGCCTGTTGCCCGGCCAGCAGCTGGGCGTCGAGCGCAGCCTGCTGCTCCTGCGCATCCAAGTCCTGCCGCTGCCGTGCCACCTCGCCCGCGAACTGCCGGCCCATCGGACTGCGCAGGTAATCGTCCACCGCGCCGGCCATTGCGTTGTCGTCCCTGGCGAGCGCGCCCTGCGACAGTCGATCGATGACACCGTCGAGAAAGGATTTCCGGGGGTCGATCGGTCCGGGCAGCATCGTTTCAGCGACCAGTTGCCGTTCGTCTTCCTGGCGCGCGGCGCGTCCGTGGCCAGGCTGCACCGGGGCGGCGCGACGCTCGATGCGCATCTCCAGTTCCGCGCTGATCGGATCCTTGCGCTGCAGGCCAGGTTGCGGCGACTGGTCCTGCAGGCGATCGCGCAGTCCATCCTTGTCGTAGCTGGACGTGCCGTACAGGCCATGCATGCCCTGCTCGGAAC
Source organism: Luteimonas mephitis DSM 12574 (assembly GCF_000422305.1). Lineage (GTDB taxonomy): Bacteria > Pseudomonadota > Gammaproteobacteria > Xanthomonadales > Xanthomonadaceae > Luteimonas > Luteimonas mephitis. Next base: position 85,390 of record NZ_AULN01000019.1, read on the forward strand.
GATGCACGACGAACAGGGCCGGATCATCCGGTATGGCCTGCTTCTGCAGGTAGGGCCGATCGCTGAGCCGGTTCAGGAATGCCACGCCCAGGTTGAAGCTGTACACGCCGAGGCCATTCTCCTCGTAGGTATTGCCGATGTCGCTGTGCACGCCGCCCACGATGCTGTTGAGGTTGCGGTTGTCCTCGCTGAAATCGGGCGGAACGTGGTCGTTGACCTTGAACAGGTTGCGACGCTCGTCCTCGGCGCTGATCTGGTAGGTACTCATGGTGGACGACGGGAGCCGACGGTCGAACCGCTCCACGCCCTCGACCACGGGATCGAACAGCAGCGCGGCCTGCAGGGTTTCTCCCGGCGGCACCAGCAGCGGGCGGTCTGCATACTCGATGCTCGTGATCAGGCCCTCGACATCCTTCCTGTAGACGGCCGCATCGGGGTCGCGAATGCCGCGCTCCTCGATCAAGCGCTCCAACGCCGCAACTTCTTCCGCGCCCCGGCTGAAGCCGACGCCGACCAGCCGGATCTGTGCTTGGGGGTCCTCCCGAAGCCAGGTTTTTGCCTGCAGGCAAAACTGGTAATACGTCGTCTCGACGCGGTCTTCGAAGGTGATGCCGAAGCGACCATCGAGCAGGCGCTTCGGGGTATTGAGGAAGCCTTCCTGAGTGTAGGTGCCTTCGACGTAACCTGCCGCTACGTTGGCAGGTCTTGTGATCAAGACCTGATCGTAGATTTCAGCCACCGAACTCCAATGCTTGCGATCGTCATCGACCATGCTATTGCCGGTGCCGTCCAACGCGGCGAGGTACAACCGCTCGTGCGGGTTACCCGCATGCAAAAGTACTGGAACGCGCAGTTTCGCCAGATCCGCTTCTGCCTGGCGGTAGCTCTCCAAGTCGTTCGCATCCGCGGGATACGTCTCCACGCCTCCCGACTGTCCGATGATGGTTCCCATGAGCGCCTCTCCCTGGCTCAGTAGCTACGGCTGAACACCTTGATCAGGTCATCGCGGAAATCGCTGTAACGATTGCCCGGCTCTTGCAGTTCCTTCGTTGAAATGTGCGCCCGCATGTAGACGTTGATGGTGCGGTCGTTGACCTCCAGAATGATCCCCGGCGAATGGTCGCTGGCCAAGGTGCTGTCCGGTATCTCTTCCCGGGCCAGGTTGTGGCGAATCAGCTCGTCCCGGAAAATTTCTCCGATATCTACGTGGGCCTCATGCGGAGCACCATCCTTCGAGCGCCAGGTGACTTTGGCAGGCGGCGGGAAATTGGGGATCGGTCCACGACTGGCGGTTAGCAGCTGATCCAACGACCTGCCAGTTGATTCGACGGATGGGCTCAGTCCTTCATGCATCGCGCCATGCGGAAAATCCCGGTACAGCACGATGCAACTCCGCGTGTTGAAGCAGGCGGCACCAAAATAATGCGACTTGAACTTCAACGGCCATTCCACGTCGGCAGCATCATGATGGCCAGGCGAACGTTCGGAAGCGGGTGTGCTGGTCATCGCGGCGGAACATCCTGTCAGGGCAAGCGAAACGGCAACCAGGACTGAGCCGTAACGGCATCTGCGGGGAGCGGTCATTGGGTCATCCTTGACGAGCCGGCATCTCGATCCTAGTGCGGCCGGCAACCCGGTGCAACCCGACTCGCGGCCGCTGATCCGCGTGGATTTGCACGATGCCCGGAAAGCCGCGAGCACATCGCCGGACCGGGATCACGTCCGGAACAGGCCCTGCATCACGCAACGCGCGCAGGGAACCCGGGCCAGTCCTGTGTAACTACTCGTCGACGCACGGATGCCTGGCATCGTCGGCGAGCAACGCGCGCATGCCGAACCGGGGCATATGCGCGCGGCCACGCATCGCGGGCGGTCATGGCGCGCTTGCCGAGGACCACTCCCGGTGCGCCGGCTTGAATCTGCCCCTCCGGAGACTGGCGGCATAATGCGCACCACGATTTTTCCCGGAGCTGTCGCATGCGATTGCCGTTGCTGTTGATCTCGTCCGTGGCCACGCTGGCCGCCTGCACCGCCACCGTGCGCGACACGACGCCCGTGCGCACCGCCACGACCGGGGTATCCGCCATCGAGGTGCCGGCGATCGCGCACCCGCAGGGCGAGACGGCCGACTGGTGGTACCGCAGCGGCGCCGCGCGCGCAGCGGCGAATGGCGCGATGGGCGGCCGGGCGAAAAACGTGATCGTGTTCCTCGGCGACGGCATGAGCCTCACGACGGTGGCCGCCGCGCGCATCCTCGACGGCCAGCGCAAGGGCCGGCCGGGCGAAGAAAACCAGCTGGCCTGGGAAACCTTCCCCGCCACCGCGCTGAGCAAGACCTACAACACCGACGCGCAGACGCCGGATTCGGCCGGCACGATGAGTGCCATCGCCACCGGCGTGAAAACCTTCATGGGCTCGATCTCGGTCGGCCCGGCCTCGCACAACGACGACTGCGCCGGCAGCCTGCGCAACCACAACCTGACCTGGCTGGAGCTTGCGCAGAGCGCCGGCATGGCCACCGGCATCGTCAGCACCGCGCGCCTGACCCACGCCACCCCGGCGGCCACCTACGCACACGTGCCAACGCGCGGCTGGGAAAACGACAGCGAACTTCCGCGCGAGGCCGTCGAGCAGGGCTGCCATGACATCGCGCGCCAGCTGATCGAAACGCCATTCGGCGGACCGGTCGTTGCGCTCGGCGGCGGACTGGGCGAGTTCGTGGCGAACACGATCGCCGATCCCGGGAACCCCGACCAGCACGGCAAGCGCACGGACGGCCGCAACCTGGTCGCCGAATGGCTGGCCGCGCACCCGCAGGGCGCGTTCGTCCGCACCGCGCAGCAGCTGCGCGACGCCGCCGACGCGCCACGCCTGCTGGGACTGTTCGCCGGCAGCCACATGGACTTCGACCATGACCGCGACGACTCGCCGCAGGGCCAACCCTCGCTCGCCGAGATGACGCGCGCCGCGATCCGCACCTTGTCGCAGGACCCCGACGGCTACGTGCTGCTGGTCGAAGGCGCGCGCATCGACATGGCCAACCACTACGGCAACGCCTTCCGCGCGCTCGACGACACCCTCGCGATGTCGCGCGCGGTGCAGGCCGCCGTGGACGCGACCTCGGCCGACGACACCCTGATACTGGTCACCGCCGACCATTCGCACACGCTCAACTTCGTCGGCTACCCGGTGCGCGGCAATCCGATCCTGGGCAAGGTGCGCGGCAAGAGCAGCTTCGACGGCACGCCCGGCAAGCTGGCGAAGGATGGCACCGGCCTGCCCTACACCACGCTCGGCTACGCCAACGGCCCCGGCTATACCGGCGCAAGCGCCTCGCAGCCGGCCGGCAGCAAGCGCTTCCCGCATCCGGGCAAGGGCTACAACGCCGCGAACGGGCGCCCGGACCTCACCGGCATCGACACCACGCAGCCGGATTACATGCAGGAAGCGACCGTACCGATGTCCAACGAAAGCCACGGCGGCGAGGATGTCGGCATCTGGGCGCGCGGACCCGGCAGCGACGCGGTGCGCGGCTCGGTCGAACAGAACGTGATCTACCACTTCATCGTGCAGGCCACGCCGAAGCTGCGCGAACGCCTGTGCGCGGCCGGCACCTGCAACAACGACGGCGTGCCGGTCGAACTGCCGGCGATCGACGCGTTCGTGCCGACGGCGCATTGACCGGAAGGACGATGGCATCCGGCCGCGGCGGCGCGATAGGCTGGGCCCAGGATCGCTCCGCCTCGTTCCGCCCCTTGACCGCCATTCCCGCAGGACCCACCCCATGAACCGACTCGACAACAAGGTCTGCCTCGTCACCGGCGCCGCCAGCGGCCTGGGCAAGCGCATCGCCGAGGTCTACGCGGCCAACGGCGGCAAGGTGGTCGTCGCCGACCTGAAGCTGGATGCCGCCGAAGCCGTCGCGGCCGCGATCCGCGATGCGGGCGGCGATGCGTTCGCCGTGGCGATGGACGTCAGCGATGAACAGCAGGTCGTCGACGGCGTGGCAAAAGCCATCGCCCACTACGGCCGCGTCGACGTGCTGGTCTCCAACGCCGGCATCCAGATCATCAACGCCGTCACCGATTCCAACTTCGCCGACTGGAAGAAGATGCTGGCGATCCACCTCGACGGCGCCTTCCTCACCACCCGCGAGTGCATGAAGGACATGCAGGCGCGCGGCCAGGGCGGCGCGATCATCTACATGGGCTCGGTGCATTCGCACCTGGCCTCGAAGCTCAAGGCGCCCTACGTCACCGCCAAGCACGGCCTGCTCGGCCTTTGTCGCGCGGTGGCGAAGGAAGGCGGCGAGCACGGCATTCGCGCCAACGTGATCTGCCCCGGCTTCGTGCGCACGCCGCTGGTCGAGAAGCAGATCCCGGAACAGGCCAGGGAGCTGGGCATCAGCGAGGACGAGGTGGTGAAGAACGTGATGCTCAAGGACACCGTCGACGGCGAGTTCACCACCGTCGACGACGTCGCCAACGTCGCGCTGACGCTGGCTGCGTTCGAGACCAATGCGCTGACCGGGCAGAGCCTGGTGGTCAGCCATGGCTGGTACATGCAGTGAAAGCAGGGATGAGGGATTCGGGATTGGGGACTCGGGAAAGCGGGGCCGCGTTTTTTCCGAATCCCCAATCGCGAATCCCCAACCCCTGTCTCAGAACGGCTTGGCCAGCACCAGGTACACCACGGCCACCAGCAGCAGCACCGGCAGCTCGTTGAACCAGCGCAGCGCCTTCGACGACGGCAACGACTTGCCCTTGTCCAGCCCCTTGAGCCAGCGACCGGCGAAGATGAAGTACGCGAACAGCAGCGCCACCAGCGCCAGCTTGGCGTGCAGCCAACCCGTGCCGGCACCGACCATCGTCGGAAAATCCGGGAATACCCGGTAGCCGAGCCACAGCACCAGTCCCAGCACGAACGCCAGGCCGAACATCACGTGGCCGAAGCGGTACAGCCGCCGCCCCATCAGCACCAGCCGCGCGCGCACCGCCGGCGCTTCGCCGGCCTCGACGAGGTTGACCAGGATCCGCGGCAGGTAGAACACCGCCGCCATCCACGCGATCACGAACACGAGATGGCCGGTTTTGGCCCACAGGTAGGCTTGCATGCTGGCTGACACCATGTAGCGGGGACTCGCGCTAGGATCGCACGGTTGCCCTCCGCGGAGCACGCCATGCCCACCCTGCCCATGCCGGTGCTGTTCCTCGGCCACGGTTCGCCGATGAACGCGATCGAGGACAACCCGTGGTCACGCATCTGGCGCGAGCTGGGCCAGCGCCTGCGCAGGCCGCGCGCCATCCTGTGCGTGTCCGCGCACTGGGAAACCGCCGGGCCCCAACTCACTGGCAACGCCAAGCCCGACACCATCCACGACTTTTACGGCTTCCCGCAGGCGCTGTTCGACGTGCAATACCGCGCTCCCGGCGACCATGCACTGGCGCAGCGCGCGGCCGAGCTCCTGGGCGAAGACGCCGGCGCCCGCATCGACCCGCAGCGCGGCCTCGACCACGGCGCGTGGAGCGTGCTGCTGCCGATGTACCCGGATGCGGACATCCCGGTGGTGCAGCTGGGCATCGACACCCGCCAGCCCGGCGCCTGGCACTACGCGCTGGCGCGGCGGCTGGCGCCGCTGCGCGACGAGGGCGTGCTGATCCTGGCCAGCGGCGACATCGTGCACAACCTGCGCCTGTTCGATTACCACGCCACGACCGCGCCGCAGTGGGCGCTGCGCTTCCGCGACACCGTCAACGACCACATCCGCGCCGGTCGCCATGCCGCCCTCGCCGACTGGCCGTCGCTGGACGACGCCGCGCTGGCGATCCCCACGCCCGAGCACTACATCCCTCTGCTTTACGCGCTGGCCAACGGCCGCGATGGCGACGGCCTGGCCTTCTTCAACGATGACGTCAGCAGCTCGCTGTCGATGACCTCGCTGCTGATCGGCACCCCGTAGGAGCGCCCCATGGGCGCGATCGCTCTCCTCGGGCGATTCGATCGCGCCCATGGGGCGCTCCTACAAAAGCGGTGGCGAAGGCGCCATCATTGCGTCATGACCAAGCAATACGACGCAGACTATTTCCAGCGCTGGTACCGCGACGGCGGAATCGGCGGCAGGCAGCGGCTGGCGCGCAAGGTGGCGCTGGCCGTCGCCACCGCCGAATACCACCTCGAACGCCCGCTGCGCAGCGTGCTCGACATCGGCTGTGGCGAGGGCGCGTGGCGCGCGCCGCTGCTGAAACTGCGGCCGAAGGCGCAGTACCTTGGCTTCGACAGCAGCGAGTATGCGATCACGCGCTACGGCCGCAGCCGCAACCTGCACTTCGCGCGCTTCGCCGACTTCGCGCAGCTGCGTCCCTGTGCGCCGGTGGACCTGCTGGTGTGCAGTGACGTGATGCACTACCTGCCGGTGCGCGAACTCGACCGCGGCCTGCCCGGCCTGGCCGAACTGTGCGGCGGCATCGCGTTCCTCGAAACCTTCGCCCGCGAGGACCAGGCAGAAGGCGACGAGCACGAATTCAAGCAGCGGCCTGCGACGTTCTATCGCAAGCGCTTCGAGGCCGCCGGCTTCCGCCAGCTCGGTTCGCACTGCTGGCTGTCGCCGGTACTGGCCGCGGTCGCCACTGCCCTGGAAGCAGGCTGAGGCCGCAATCCGCCTGCCGGAACCCGCTGGAATCGTTGCTTCAGCAGCTCCAGGCGACCCCCTTCACGCCACACCGCCGCGATCCGTTATGCTGCGCCGCAGCACCCGCAACCTGGCAACCCAATGCTGCTTTACCAGATGCATGAACTCGGCCGCGCCTGGATGGCACCCTTCACCTACTGGGCCGAGGCCAACGCCCGCATGTTCTCCGCCCGCGACAGCTGGCTGTCGGCAATACCCGGCGCCGCGCGCATCGCCGCGGACAACGAACTGCTGCACCGGATCGGCAAGGACTACGAGAAGCCGGCCTTCTGCATCCATGCGGTGAAGGTCGCCGGCCATGACGTGCCGGTGGTCGAGAAGGTGGTTGCCGAGAAGCCGTTCTGCCGGCTGCTGCGCTTCAAGCGCTACACCGACGACGTCGCCAACATCAAGGACATGAAGTCCGACCCCACCGTGCTGGTGGTCGCGCCGCTGTCTGGCCACCACGCCACCCTGCTGCGCGATACCGTGCGCACGCTGCTGCCCGACCACAAGGTCTACGTTACCGACTGGATCGACGCGCGCATGGTGCCGAAGGAGCTGGGCACGTTCTCGCTCGACGACTACGTGGCTTACGTCGAGGACTTCATCCGCGAGATCGGCGCCGACAACCTGCACGTGGTCAGCGTCTGCCAGCCCACGGTCCCGGTGCTGGCCGCGGTCTCGCTTATGGCCGCGCGTGGCGAGGCCACGCCGCGCTCGCTGGTGATGATGGGCGGCCCGATCGATACCCGCGAATCGCCAACAGCCGTCAACAACCTCGCCACGCAGAAGCCGCTGTGGTGGTTCGAGAGCAACGTCATCCACACCGTGCCGGCCAACTATCCCGGCAGCGGCCGCCTCGTCTACCCCGGCTTCCTGCAGCACGCGGGCTTCATGGCGATGAACCCGGAGCGCCACTTCGAGTCGCACTGGGATTTCTACCAGGACCTGCTCAAGGGCGACATGGAAGACGCCGCCGCGCACCGCCGCTTCTACGACGAGTACAACGCCGTGCTCGACATGCCGGCGCGCTATTACCTGGACACCGTGCGCATCGTGTTCCAGGAGCACCTGCTGCCGCGCGGACTGTGGGACGTGGGCGGCGAACGCGTGGACCCCGCCGCGATCCGCGACACCGCGCTGATGACCATCGAGGGCGAACTGGACGACATCTCCGGCGAAGGCCAGACCCGCGCCGCGCACAAGCTGTGCACCGGCGTGGCCGAGCGCGACCGCGAGCACTTCACCGTCCCGGGCGCCGGCCACTACGGCATCTTCAGCGGCCGCCGCTGGCGCGAACAGGTTTACCCGAAGGTGCGCGGGTTCATTGCCGCGCATGCGGCTTCCGGCGCGAAACCGACGACAGGGAAGCGTCCGCCGATGGTCGCAGGGAAAGCCCCCAAAGCCAGGCGCTGACAGCCGGCGTGCTGTCTTGCGAGTTGGTGACGCCTGCCGTCGGATCATCATTCCCTTCCGACGGGAAATCCCTGAACAAGTCCTTGGTTCGTCATTTCGGTGAAAGCCGGGATCCGTTCTCTTCAAGGACTTGCAGGCAACATGGATCCTGATTTCCGCCGGGATGGTGGGGCTCGCCGCTGCGCAGCGGCGACCCGCCTGGACGAGACCAAGGTCAGTCAGGCCTTTCCACCGACAGCGGGATGCGCAGGTAACTGTCCGTTCGCCATTCGATATCCAGTGGGATCACCGCGTCGGCGATCGATTCGTCGCTGACGTCCCTGCCTGTGCCGTAGTTGACCTGGTGCATCGGATCCTTGACTACGTCCAGCACCGCCAGCAGGCGACTGCCCTTCTCCAGCCTGCGACTCACCATCCGCGTTCGCTCGAACGGAATCGACGTCCACTCGCCCGGCTCGAGCAGAACGCGCGTACCCATGTCGCGGGCGAAACTGGCGCGGCCCAGATAGTACGAAAGCTGCATCACGCGGCCGTCGGCCATCATCTCGTACAGGACGACAGCGAAATCGAAGTCACGCTTGTTGATGCGCGCCTTCAGTTCGCCCGAGAACGTCCCGCTGATCGTGACGGGGTGATCGAACGGCGCACTGATGAAGGACAGCCCGCTTTCGACCGGCAATGAATCGCGGACGATGGGGTCCGGATAGTAGCCATGGCTGAAGGTCATGCGATCGGCGAAGTCGACCTGTTGCGCGAGCATGGCGATGCTGGCCGGCTTCTCCTTCGAAAGCAGACGATGCCCACCAGCAAGCGCGTCGGACAGATAGAAATCGATCGAACCGCCGCCGGCGGCCACCAGCGAGGGCGCATTCCGCCATTCGTTCGCCCCCATCACTTCGTAGTTCACGCGACCCTTCAGCAATTCAGGCCTTGCGCCGCCGCGCATCACGTAATCCAGCCACTGGAAAGTGACGTCCACCGTATCGAACTGCGCGACCGGGTCGATCCTGTAGCCATTCAGGACCGGGGTTTTGAATGGGGCCTGGGCACCAAAATGGTCGTACGGCCCGATCAGCAGGTAATGTTCCGCGTCCGGCTTGTAGCGGTAATGTTCCTTGAAATAGTGCAATGCGGAGATCTGGCCATCGTCGTAGTAGCCGGTGATCGACAGCACCGGGATGTCGATCCGCGAGAAGTCCTCCCTGTACGGCACCATCGCCTGCCAATAGGCATCGTAGGCGGGATGAAGCAGCCAGCGCTGCAGCAGTGGATTCGGCGTGCCATCCACCCGGTCGATCTCGCGGTATGGCCGGCCGCTCTTGAACCACTTTTCATCCAGCGTCTTCCAGCGCTCACGCTGCGAGTAAGTGTCGCTGTCGAGAAACCGGTTGTTCGCAACGAAGAATGCCCAGCCGTAGTTGGCGCTGAGAAAAATGTTGTTCTCCATCGGCAACCCCTGCCCCGGAATGGCCGCGACATAGGGAACGATCGTCTTCAATGCGCGATGGCCACGCTTCGCCGCGGCCCATGCGGCGAAGCCCGAATAGCTCCCGCCGTACATGCCAACCTCTCCGTTGCTCCACGGTTGCCGGCTGGCCCAATCGACCGCGGCATTCGCGTCGTCGACCTCGTGCTCGTACGGCACGATCCGATCCGTGCTCAGTCGCTTTCCGCGCGCATCAACGACCACGCCCACGTAGCCGCGTGCAGCGGCCTGCTTGGCCTGTTGCAGATGTTGCCCGAGATCCGTGTAGATGGTGAAAAGCAACGCGACAGGCTTGCGCTCAGGCTGCTTCCGCGCACGCACCACCACCGCGGACAGCGTCGCGCCCTGCTCCGTCGTAAAGACATGATTTTCTTCGACGATATAGCGTGCCTGCTCATGCTCCGCAATCAGCGCCGGACCAAGTCGCGTTGCCGCTTCATGGGCCTCGACGAACGCATACTGGCGAGCCAGTTCGAGCGCATCTGGCAACGAGACGGATCTGATGCTCGCGTGCTCCTTCAACGCTCCGTCGAGATCCGCACGGGCACGATCCAGGTCGGCCGTGAACCAGTACTGCGCATGATTGGCCGCCAGGTCGTCGGTGTTGCCGAAGCGCTCCCGGAAGGCACGTCCGTAGGCGGTATCGAACGGAATTCCACTGCCGGATTCCATCGCCTTCGCCTGCGCATACACCAGATACGGCATCCAGCGGTCCGCGCGTCGTGCTTCGCCGGCATCGACCAACCCGCGCACGATGGCGTGGATCGTTCCCATCGCATCGGCATGGCGCCCGGTCGCGATCTGCAGGTGGGCGAAACTGGCGTCGGGAAACTCCACCTCGCCCGATTCGCGGGATGCGATCACCTTGTCGAAAAGACCGGTGATGGCCACTTCCGGCACCGCTCCGCCATCCTGCCGTGGAATCTCGAATTGTTGCGCCGATGCGCTCCCCGACCAGATCAGGAGCACCACGATCAACATGCACGTCTTCATCAGATATCTCCGGAATGGCCAGCCGGGAGAGAAGGGGCGATCTCTGGATAGGTCAGGTGTATTGCGCCGACTTCACCAGCAGGTGCTTGGCGAACAGCCCGTGCAGCCTGCCGATGCCACGCGCCAGGTGCAGGGTCGCGAACAGCAGCGCCACGCCTGCAACGGTCAGCAGCGGCAGCAGCCAGGGCGCCTGGGCCGGAACGTCGATGCCGAAGATCCACAGGCTGAAGTGCACGCCCGGCAGCAGCGCCAGCGGCGCGAGTATCAACGTCAACGAGATGGCGACCAGGCTCGACGCGAGGGCGAAATACACGATCCCCAGCGGCAGCATCGCCAGGAAGTACACCACCGTGCTCCAGGTACGCGGGTCGAGGAACATGTCCTTGACCCGCTCCATCAGCGGCCTGCCGCGATTGCCGTACAGCGGCCGGCGCGGCATGCGCTCGCCCAGCATGACCTCGACGATGCGGCCTTCGAGCAGCGACAGCATCCGGATCGACCCGAGGAACAGGACCAGGAACGGAATCCCGATGATCAGCATCGACAGCCCCGCCGACAGCGAAGTGCCGACTGCCACCCAGACGAAATAGAACAGGCCGGTGGCCAGGCTCAGCACCATGTAGAACAGCGCGGCGTAGGCGCGCGGGTCGGCGGCGACGCCGAAGAAGCGGCCGGCAAGCGACTGGCGTGGACGCGGTGGCGGCGCGCGCAGCGCGGTCTGCACCTTCACCTCGGTGTCGCGGTAGATGTCGGCGACCTCCTCCGGTGCGCCATAGCTGGACGCAACCGCGGCGATCACTTCGGCCTCGGACTTGTCGAGGTTCTCCGCGAGTTCCGAGCGCAGGTATTCCTCGGCGTCGTACAGCGCGTCCTGCACCAGCGCCGGGTCGGCGCCGGCCAGCGACTGGCGCAGCTGGGCCAAGTAGTCGGGGATGTTGGTCGGCAGTGCGGTGGTCATGGCTTCAGGCCCTTGAGGACGGCATCGACGGAGTCGCGGGTGGCGCGCCAGGCGGCGCTCCATTCGTGCAGGGTGGCGCGGCCTGCGGCGGTGAGCTGGTAGTAGCGTCGCGGCGGCCCGGACATCGACGGTTCGACGTGGCTGTCCAGCAGCCCGGCCGCGCCGAGGTTGCGAAGCACCGGGTACAGCGCGCTCTGCTTGCCGCTGAGCACGCCGTCGCCGAAGCGCTCGAGCCGCTTGGCGATCTGGTAGCCGTACATCGGCTCGGTCGCCGCGCCCAGCACCGCCAGCAGCGCCAGCGACACGGTTCCGGCGCTGAGTTCCTTCTGGAACTTGCGCAGCTGCTGCTCGATGACGAGGGGATCGAACTCGCCCATGGCGACGCTCTTGCGGGGTCGGGAACAATGCTATTACGAAGTTCGCTATAGCGAATGTGCCGCTAGTCATGCCGGCGCCCCATCCCCTGCAGGAGCGGCTTCAGCGGCGAGCTTTTTGCCAAGGCGACTTTTCAGCCTGAAGGAAAAGCTCGCGGCCGAAGCTGCTCATGCATAAGTAGTGGGTCTTCGGAGTCTTCGGCCCGGCAGCTACACTCGCCTGACCCGATATCCGCCCGAGGTCCACGAATGCGCCCTGCCCCGTTCGCCCTGCTGGTTGCCGCCGCCCTCACGGTTCCACTTGCCGCACGCGCCGGCGAGGCACCGAAGCCGAAGACCACGCAGGAGCTGCTGGACGCATCCACGCCGGCCGACTGGCGCACCCTGGACCCGGCCAACACGCTCTATCTGGAACTGGCCAGCGGCCGCGTGGTGATCGAACTGGCCCCGGACTTCGCGCCGGCGCACGTGGGCAACATCCGCACCCTCGCCCACGAGGGTTACTGGAACGGCATGAGCATCAACCGCTCGCAGGACAACTTCGTCGTGCAGTGGGGCGACCCGGCCGAAGAAGGCCAGCCTCGCAGGTCGCTGGGCAGCGCGAAGGCGAAGCTGCCGGCCGAGTTCGAACGAAAGGCCGACGGCCTGGCCTTCCACGCCCTGCCCGACAAGGACGGCTGGGCGCCGCAGGTCGGTTTCGCCGCCGGCTTCCCGGCCGCCCGCGATCCGCAGGCCGGCGAAGCATGGCTGGCGCACTGCTACGGCGCGGTCGGCGCCGGCCGCGACGTGGCCGCAGACTCCAGCGACGGCAGCGAACTTTACGTGGTCGACGGCCAGTCGCCGCGCCAGCTGGATCGCAACATCACCCTTGTCGGGCGCGTGGTCGAAGGCATGGAACTGCTGAGCGTGCTGCCGCGCGGGACCGGTCCGCTGGGCTTCTACGAGGACGCCGCGCAGCGCGTGCCGATCAAGTCGATCCGGCTTGCCGCCGACGTGCCCGAAGCGCAACGCACCAGGCTGCAGGTGCTGCGCACCGACACGCCGCTGTTCGACGCCGTGGTCGAATCGCGCCGCAACCGCCGCGACGACTGGTACAAGCGCCCCGCCGGCCACATCGACCTGTGCAACATCGCCATCCCCACCCGCGAGTCGCCGGCCACGACGCAACCCTGAGCGCATTCCTCACGCGCGTTTAGCTTTGCCCGGGCTAGCCTGCACGCACCCCACACGTGCAAGGACAAAGCAAGATGGCCCTGCTCCGCATCCGCCTGACCGGCAGCGACGACGCTGCCCGCGCGGTGATGAACCTGCTGCAAAGCCTGGATGGCATCGAGCACGTCGAAGAGATCGGCGACCTGATGACGCACATGGACGATGCGGATTCGAGTTCGGCCGGCCTGAGCGACGTCGAGGGCCCGCAGATGCACGAGATCGAGATCGACGTGCCCAACGAATCCACCGAGCGCAAGGTCCGCGACGCGATCGAAGCGCTCGCGTTCGACCTGGAGGCGCTGGTGGAGTTCGAGGACGACGAGGACGACAAGTAGGCGCGGGCCTCCGCGCGCCGCAAGCCGGCCGGATGCCTGGGATACGGATTCGGCCACTCCCGATGCGCCTCCGCCGCCCATTCCCGTACCTTCGGGAATCCGCTGGTTGCGCGCCACGGCGCACCTCACGCTCCGTCGTAGGCACCCTCGAGCGCCGCGACGTAGCGGTCAACGGAACGCGCCAGCGCCGCACGCGCGTCGCCCGCGATGCTGCGCCCCCACCACGCGCCATGGATCGCATCGAAGCGATAAGGCGCTACCGCCGTTGCAATGCCGTGCACCGCGCGCGCCGACAGCGGGATGTAGTTGGGAAAGCTGCGCATGAAACCCACGTGCCGGTTGTCCATCGCCACCTGGATCACGTCGCCGGTCAGCAGCGCGCCGCGTCCCTCGTGCAGATGTGGCACGTGCGCCACCGTGCCACCGGCAAAGTGGCCGCCGCAGCGGACCAGGGTCATGTCGTCCCACAGCATGCGCGTCTCGCCGTCCCAGTAATCGATCACCGACGAGTCGCGCATCACCCACTCCCGATCGGCGGCGTGCAGCAGGATCGGCACGTCGCCGAATGCGCGACTCCATTCGACCATCCCGGAGTAGTAGTGCGGGTGCGAAATCGCGATCGCGCGGATCCCACCGGCTTCGCGCACGCGTGCCACGGTGTCGTCATCGACCAGCGCGATGCAGTCCCAGAGCAGGTTGCCGCCTGGTGAATGCACCAGCAGCGCACGCTCGTTGATCGCGAACGCCGGCTCGGTGCCGATGCCGAGCAGCTCGTCGGCCTCCGCTTCGATGCGGTTGCGGTGCGTGGCGCGCAGCGCTTCGAGCGTCGTCCATCGCTGCCCGCCTCGGCCGACATACTGCCGCTCGTCCTCGCAGACCGGGCAGCGCTCCGGCTCGCGCGCACCGTCCGCGAACTGCGTTCCGCAGGTGACGCAGATGAAGCAGGTCATGTGGCCCGCGGCCTGCGGCGGCGCACCCGCCGGACCAGCGCGACCACGATCCACACCACCACCGCCAGCGGCAGCAGGAAGGCGAGCGCGCGGATCGTCCACGCGGCACCGACCGACAGCGTGCCGGTGAAGTCGCGCAGCGCCTCGCCGATCTCGCTGCGCCCGCTTTCGCCGGCCGGGGCGCGGAAATCCAGGGTCAGCTTCTGGGTATCGATCCGGCGCCGGTGCTGCGCGCCCTCGCGCTCGGCCGCGTCGAGCTGGGCCTGGGTCTCGGCCAGCTGTTGCGACAGCGCGATCATGTCGGCCACGGCCAGGTCGCGGCGCTGCTGGAACTCCTGCAGGCGCGCCAGTTCGTTGCGCAGCCGCTCCTGCACCAGCGCGTTGTCGCGCACCTGTACCGCGAGATCCTCGGCATGCGTGCTGCGGCTGCCGACCCGCGCGTCCTGGCCGGCCAGCGCGATCATCGGCTCCACGCCCGCCGGCACGATGCGCATGCCCAGGCTCGCGCTGGGCCGGTCGCCGGACTGCACGCGCGCGTCGAGCACCACGCAGGCGCCGAAACGCCCGTCCTCGCACGCCACCTTGGCGGCCTGCATGCGCGGCGCGATTTCGTCGGCCGACAGCACGATGCCCGCGTTGTGCTCGTAGGCCAGCATCGCCCGCATGTCGTCGGCCGCGTTTCCGGCCCGCGCCGCGGCATCGGTCGCGGGCGCAGCCGCAAAACCGCTGCCTCCCACTGCATGTTCCTGCGCCGCTTTTTCCGAACAGCCCGCCAATGCCAGCGCCACCACTCCGGCGCCCGCCCATCGCATGATTGCCTGCGTCATCGCCTCGTTCCTTTCGTGCGCCGAGCGGCGCGGTGGCATGGCCAACGCCCGCGCGCGGCTGGCGGGGTTGCCGTGGTCAGAAGCTGGCGCCGTCCACCTCGGACACCTTGAGCGCGGACAGGTCCACGTCGGGCAGGCAGCGCACGTTGACCGCGACCATCTTCGCGCCGCTGCGCGGATCGGCGCCCTCGCTGAACGGAGCAATGCCGCAGGTCGGGCAGAAATGGTGCGCGAGGTGTTCCTTGTTGAAGCGGTAAGTCGCGAGGTTCGCTTCCGGCGTGGTCAGGGTCAGCGCCTCGCGCGGAAAGAACGCCAGCAGGCCGCCGCGACGGCGGCACATGGAGCAGTTGCAGTCGATCGCATCGGTCACCTCGCCTTCCAGGTCGAAGGCGACGGCTCCGCAGTGGCAGCTTCCGTGGTGGGTCATGGTCTGCATTCCCGGAAATGGAGGCCTGCACCTTAACCCCACGCCGCGGGCAATGCATCCGCACCGGCCAAGCAACGGCCGCATGGCGGCAGCGCCGCTTCATGACAGAATTGCGCGATCCCTCGCCTGCCGGAACCGCCATGCGCAAGACCCTGCCCGCCGTCGCCCTGCTTACCCTCGCCCTCGCGGCCTGCCAGCCGCAGGCGCTTTCAACCTCGGCGTCCGGTGCGCCTCCGCAAGGCACCGCCGCGACGCCCGATGCCCAGGCCGACGCCGTCTTCGCCGCGCTCTCGCAGGAATGGCTCGACGGCTGGCTGCAGCTCAATCCGGTCAATGCCACCCAGGTCGGCGACCACCGCTTCGACGACCAGCTCGACGATCTCAGCGCGGCCGGCCGGCAGAAGGGCGTCGACTTCAACAAGCAGATCCTCGCCAGGCTCGATGCGATGGACGCTTCGAAACTGTCGCGCGAGAACCAGGTCGACGCGTTGATCCTGCGCAACCAGGTGCAGGGCGACCTCTGGTCGACGGAAACCCTGCAGTCCTGGGCCTGGGATCCGCAGGGCTACGGCGGCCTGGCGGGCGGCGCGATCTACGGCCTGATGGCGCGCGAGTTCGCGCCGATGCCGCAGCGCCTGAAGTCGGCAACGGCGCGCATGCGGAAGATCCCGGCGCTGTTCGCGCAGATGCGCGAGAACCTCGATCCGGCGCGCGTGCCGAAGATCCACGCCGAGACCGTGGCGAAGCAGAACGCCGGCCTGCTGGCGCTGGTCGACCAGTTCATCACCCCCAACGCGGGCCAGCTCGAAGGCGACGACCGCAAGCAGCTCGACGACGCCGTGGCCACGCTGCGCAAGGCCGTGGCCGAGCAGCAGGAGTGGCTCGACAAGACCCTGGTACCGAATGCCAGGGGCGATTTCCGCATCGGTGCCGGACTGTACGACCAGAAGCTGAAGTTCTCGCTCAACTCCGCGCTGTCCCGGGCCGAGATCAAGCAGCGTTCGGAAGCCGAACTCAAGCGCGTGCGCGAGGAGATGTACGGCATCGCCCGCACCGTGCTCAAGGACAAGCCGGGCGCGCCGCAGATGCCCGATGCGCCCAGCGGTGAACAGCAGCAGGCCGCGATCGAAGCCGCGCTCGAACTGGCGTACGCAGACCGTCCCGCGCGCAACGAAGTCGTCGACGCCGCGAAGAAGGCGCTGGCCGACGCCACCGTATTCGTGAAGCAGAAGGACCTGGTCACGGTGCCCGACGACCCGGTCAAGATCATCCTGATGCCGGAGTTCCAGCGCGGCGTCGCGGTGGCCTACTGCGATTCGCCCGGCCCGCTCGACAAGGGCCTGGACACCTACTTCGCGATCTCGCCGATCCCGGACGACTGGACCGACGCGCAGTCCACCTCGTTCCTGCGCGAGTACAACTCGCGGATGATCGACCTGCTCGCGATCCACGAAGCGATGCCGGGCCATTACCTGGAAGGCGCGCATTCGGCGCAGTTCCCCTCGACGCTGCGAGCCGTGCTGCGCTCGGGCCTGTTCGCCGAGGGCTGGGCGGTCTACACCGAAAAGATGATGGTCGATGCCGGCTACCTCGACGGCGACCCGCTGTTCCGCCTGGTGCAGCTGAAGTTCTACCTGCGCACGATCGCCAACGCGATCCTCGACCAGGGCGTACACGTCGACAACTGGTCGCGCGAGCAGGCCATGCACCTGATGACCCACGACGCCTTCCAGCAGGAAAGCGAGGCCGCCGGCAAGTGGGTGCGCGCGCAGCTGACCTCGGCGCAGCTGCCGACCTATTTCGTCGGCGTGCAGGAACACTTCGACACCCGCAAGGCGGTGGAGGCGAAGCTCGGCGACAAGTTCGACCTCAAGGCCTACCACGACCAGGTGCTGTCGTACGGCGCGCCGCCGGTGCGCTTCGTGCGCGAGCTGATGCTGGACCAGCCGATCGAGTAACCCCACTCCCCGTAGGAGCGCCCCATGGGCGCGATGGCTCTGCCGGTAATGCCATCGCGCCCATGAGGCGCTCCTACGGGCAGCTCCTTCTACTCTTCGTCCACCGGCGCCAGCCGCAGGTCCTGGAAGTCGAAGCTGAAGTCGGTCAGCGGCGAGACCGGCACGATCCGCGCTTCGACGATCCTGCCGTCCGGGTCGAGCGAGAACGACAGGAACGCATCGGCGTTCAAGCTGCGGTCACGCCAGCGCACGATGAAGGTGTCGTGCTGCCAGTGCTCCAGATCGCCGAGCAGCTGCGCGGTCTTCGCGAACTGGATCTGCAGGCCCTTGCCGTTGCGGCTGAGCACGACGTCGCCGTACCACGGGTCGCGATAGGTGCCGGCGTACCCGTCCAGCGGCAGCGAGGGCTTTGAACCCGCATCACGCGCGGCCACGTGCTTCTGCCAGCTCTCGTCCGCATTTCCCTGCGACTTCGCCATCGCCGCTGCGTAGGCCGCCACCCAGTCGGTGCGCGGTGCATCTAGGTAGGCGTCGAGCACGCGCATGGTGATGGCGTTGAACGCCGCGCCGGCCTCCGCACTGGTCAGCACGACCACGCCCAGCTTCTGCTCCGGCACCAGCGTCAGTCGCGACACCATGCCCGGCCAGCCGCCGGTGTGGTAGACGAGCTTGCTGCCGCGATAGTCGGCCAGCACCCAGCCTTCGCCGTAGCCGAGGAAGTTGGGCTTCGTAGCCGCCAGCTCGGGCACCGACGGCTCGGAAATCGGAATCGGCGTCAGCACCGACCACATCTCCTTCTGCCGCTTCGCGCTGAACAGACGCTTCGCGTCATCGCCGTCGCCCGACATCACGCCGCCATCGAGCTGCACGCGCATCCACTTCGACAGGTCGTGCACGCTGGAATAGATGCCGCCGGCTCCGGCCACGTTCGACCAGGTCAGCGGCGCGACCGGCCTGAGGTCCTTGAAGTCGAACTTGGCGTGGCCGGTGGCGACGTTGTCGCCGGGCTTGAGGTAATCGGCGTTGAAACGCGTCTCGGCCATGCCCAGCGGCCCGAAGATGCGGGTACGCAGGAACTGCTCGTAGCTCATCCCGCTGGCCGCCTCGATCACCTGCTGGGCGACGCCGAACAGGATGTTGTCGTAGGCGTAGCGCTCGCGGAAACCGCCGCTGATCGGCACGTCGCGCAGGCGCTCGGCCACTTCGCGTGCGCTGTAGGTGGTGGTGGGCCAGAACAGCAGGTCGCCCGCACCCAGGCCCAGGCCGCTGCGGTGCGCGAGCAGGTCGCGGATGCGCATCTCGCGGGTGATGTAGGCATCGGACATGCGGAACCACGGCAGGTGGTCGATCACGCGGTCTTCGGGCTTGAGCTTGCCCTCGTCGGCGAGGATCGAGATCGACGCGGCGGTGAAGGCCTTGGTGTTCGACGCGATCGCGAAGGCCGTGTGCGCATCCACCGTCGCCGGCTCGCCGAGCTTGCGCACGCCGTAGCCGCGTTCGAGCACGACCTGCCCGTCCTTGACGACGGCCACCGCGATGCCCGGCACGTCGAACTGCCCGCGCACGCGTTCGACGTATGCGTCGAGATCCTGCAACGCGGCCGGCAGGCTGTCGCCTGCTTGGGTGGCCTCGGCCGGCGTGGCGGCGGGCTGCGCTGCGGCGGCGAAGGCGGCGGCGCCCGACAGCGCGATGGTGGCAACGAGGCAGGCGCGGCGCAGGAGCGTCGAGGCGGCAGGCATGCTTTTCCCCAGCTGGAATGACCGCAGCATTGTAGACAGGCGCCGCCGCGCGTCGAAACCACACCCCCGGCACGGGACGAGCACGGCCGAAAGTCGTAGATTCGGTGGCTCCCCGGAACCGCAGGAGGCCCGCCGTGTCCCTGGCCGCCAACACCACGTCCACCATCATTCCCTGCCTGCGCTACCGCGACGCCCTCGCGGCGATCGACTGGCTGTGCCGCGCCTTCGGCTTCGAGAGGCATGCCGTGTACGCCGACGGCGACACGGTGCACCACGCGCAGCTGACCTTCGGCAACGGCATGGTCATGCTCGGCTCGGCCGACAGCACCAGCGACTGGGGACGGCAGATCGCCCAGCCCGGCGAGATCGGCAATCGCGAAACCCAGAGCCCCTGCGTGGTCGTCGCCGATGCCGACACGCACTACGCGCGGGCGAAGGCCGCGGGCGCCACCATCGTCATGGACATCGCCGACCAGGACTACGGCGGACGCGGCTATTCCTGCCGTGACCTCGAGGGCCACCTGTGGTGGTTCGGCAGCTACGATCCGTGGAAGGCGCATGACTGACGACCTGTTTGCGGCGAAGCCACCGAAGGCCGTCGACGGCATCCGCGCCGGCATCGGCGGCTGGACGTTCGCGCCCTGGCGCGGCAACTTCTATCCCGCCGGCCTCGTGCAGCGGCGCGAGCTGGAGTACGCCAGCCGCCACGTCAGCGCGATCGAGATCAACGGCACCTACTACGGCACCCAGAAGCCGGCGACGTACGCGAAATGGCGCGACGAAACGCCGGAGGGTTTCGTGTTCTCGGCCAAGGCGCCGAAGCGGATCATGGCGTCCAGGGTGCTGGCGAAGGCCGGCGCGCAGGTCGAGGATTTCATCGCCGGGATCGCCGAACTCGGCGATCGCCTGGGGCCGCTGGTGTGGCAGTTCGATCGCGGCACGAAGATCGACCCGGACGACTTCGCGGCATTCCTCGAACTGCTGCCCAAGCGGGTCGGCGCGCGCGTGCTGCGGCACGTGCTCGACGTGCGCGATCCGGGCTTCGTCGATGCTGGCTATCTCGCGCTTGCGCGCCGGCACGGCATGGCCACGGCATTCACCGATTCGCCGGAGCATCCGTCGTTCGCCGACGTCACCGCGGATTTCGTCTACGCGCGGCTGATGCGGTCGCGCGCAGGCATCGCGACGGGCTACGGCGACGGCGAGCTGCGCCAGTGGGCCGCGCGTGCGCGGACGTGGGCAGCCGGTGGCGAACCCGACGACCTGCCGCGTATCGGCCCGGCGCAGGGGAAGCCGGCCGCCAGGCGTGACGTGTTCATCTATTTCATCAGCGCCGCCAAGGAGCGCAACCCGGCCGCGGCGATGGCGCTGCTGCGAGAACTGGGCGCCTGACGCGTCCCAGGCAGGCGCGGGCGCCTCGGCCGCGAGCCGACGCCAGTGCGCCGGACGCTGCAGATCGCGCCTGGCCTCCGCAGCGGTGGCAGTCGAACCGGATCTCCAGCGCCTTGCCGCCATGACCGGGGCCGGATAAGACGGCCCGCAGGCCGGCGCCGGCGCGCCGATACCCGATGCGGTTCGGGAAATCGTGCGCCGGGTTCTCGAAAACCCCCGCCCGTCCGCGATAATGCCGGATCCAGCCCGCCGCACATGCCATGACCCCCGCCGCCAAAGCCCAGTGGCAGATCCACCTGTGCGTCCTGCTGTGGGGCTTCACCGCCATCCTCGGCAAGCTCATCACCCTGCCCGCGCTGCCGCTGGTGTGGTGGCGCATGCTGCTGGTCACCGCCACGCTGGCGCTGCTGCCGCGGGTCTGGCGCGGGCTGCGCGCGATGTCGCCGCGACTGCTGCTGGCGTATTCCGGCATCGGCTTGCTGGTGGCCCTGCACTGGCTGACCTTCTACGGTGCGATCAAGCTTTCGAACGCGTCGGTCGGCGCAACTTGCATTGCGCTGGGCACGCCGATGACCGCGCTGCTGGAACCGTGGCTCGCCGGGCGGCGCTTCTCGTGGCGCGACGTGCTGCTGGGCATCGCAGTGCTGCCTGGCGTGGCACTGGTGGTGGGCGGGGTGCCCGGCGACATGCACCTGGGCATCGCGGTGGGCGCGCTGTCGGCGCTGTTCGTTGCGATCTTCGGTTCGCTCAACAAGCGCTTCGTCGAACGCGGCGAGCCGCTGGCGATCACCGCGCTTGAACTCGGCGCGGGCACGCTGCTGCTCACCATGCTCTCACCGCTGATGCCGCTGCTGTTCCCGGCGTTCTCGGGCACGCTTTTCGCAATCCCCGATGCGCACGACATGGGCTTCCTGCTGGCGCTGGCCCTGGCCTGCACGCTGCTTCCGTTCGCGCTGTCGCTGGTCGCCCTGCGCCACATGAGCGCGTTCGCCGCGCAGCTGGCAGTCAACCTCGAACCGGTCTATGCCATCGTGCTGGCGATCGTCCTGCTCGGCGAGCAGCACGAACTGTCGACGCAGTTCTACCTCGGCGTGGCCATCATCCTCGGCGCGGTGCTGGTGTACCCGATGTTCGGGGCGCGCCGTCGGATCGCCCATCCCGAAGTGCTCGCCACCGCCGAGAACAAGGGCGTCGCGGAATAGCGGCGACGCCTGCACCGCGCCAGGGCCCGGCGGGTCCAGCATGGAACCCCGGCTGTGACAAGCCGGCCGCCGCCGCGAACCATGTCCATGACGGGCACAATCGCCCCTGGGCAAAGCCACGAATGCACGCCAGCGCCACCATGACCGCGGACGACCGCCAGGGCTTCGACGACCTGCTGCTGCAGCACCGCGGCATCGTGTTCAAGGTCGCCAACGCCTACGCGCGCAGCGCCGAGGACCGCGCCGACCTCGCCCAGGAAATCGCCGTGCAGCTGTGGCGCGCCTGGCCCGGCTACAACCCTGCCCGCCGTGCATCGACGTGGATGTACCGGATCGCGCTGAACGTCGCGATCTCGTTCCTGCGCAGCGACGGCCACCGGCGCAGGCATGTGGTGCCGCTCGACGAGGCCGTCCACGACATCGCCGACGACAGCGCAGTCGACCACGAAACAGCCGAGTCGCTGCGCGTGCTGCACCGCTTCATCGCCACGCTGGAGCCGCTCAACCGCGCCTTGCTGCTGCTCTACCTCGACGAGCGCAGCACCCGCGAGATGGCCGAGGTGCTCGGCATCTCCGAAAGCAACGTCACCACCAAGATCAGCCGCCTCAAGCAGCGCATCCGCGACCACGTCGCGCCCCCCGGAAACGAATGACGATGGAATCGACCATGGAACTCGACGACCTCAAGCAGGCCTGGCAGGCGCTGGATCGCCAGCTGCAGCAGCAGAAGCGGATCAACCTGGAACTGCTTGCCGAAACCCGCATGCGCAAGGCCAGGGCGGGCTTGCGCTGGCTGCAGGTGCTTGCCGTCGGGCAGGTCGTGGTCGGCCTGGTGGTGACGATCTTCTGCGCGCGCTTCTGGAGCTCGCACCTGCACGAGCCGGCGCTGCTGCTGTCGGGCATCGTCCTGCACGCCTACGGCGTGGCCATGATCGTCGCCGGGGTCATGGAGATGCTGCTGCTGGTGCGCACCGACTACGCGGCGCAGGTGGTCACCATCCAGAAATACCTGGCGCTGCTGCGGCAGTGGCGCATCCGGACAAGGCGCTGGTTCGCGCTGGCGCAGTGGCTCCTGTGGATCCCGGTGACCCTGGTGATGCTCGAGTACCTGTTCGGCTTCAACCTGTGGGCGCATTCGCCTGCGACGGTCGGCGGTTTCGTCGCAGTGGGCATCGTCGGACTGCTGGCAACGCTGTGGCTGGTATTCTGGTCGCCGCGCGCGCTGCGCAGGCGCGTGGGCGACTATGTCGACGACAGTAACACCGGCGCGCTGCTCAAGCGTGCACAGGCATCCCTCGACGAGATCGCGCGCTTCGAGCGCGAGTAGCCGCCGTTACAGGAGCGGCTCCGGCCGCGAGGCTCTTCAGCCGGGAACGGCACGATTGAAGGAAACTCGCGGCTGGAGCCGCTCCTGCAAGGGCATAAAAAAAGGCGGGGCCGATTTCCCGGCCCCGCCCGATACTTCAATCAACGATGGCTTCGCTCAGTTGCCGTCGCCCGGACCGCGCAGGCTGTAGCCGGACACGCGCCAGACCTTGTCCTCGTCGAGGCGGAACGACACCAGTTCACGCACCGGCTCCTGCGAATTCGCGAAGGTGCTGGGAACCGCGACGTTGAGATAGAAGCCTTCCGGAACGCTGGCCCCGGCCGGGAACTGCGAACGGCTCACCGCGGGGTTGCCGCGCGACGACACCTTGCCCAGCTTGTTGCGGTCGATGGTGATCTGCTTGACGAAATCGTCGCGGGTCACCACCCGCTTCATGGTCGTCGAGGCGGTGTCCCAGACCTGGCCGATCTGGTTGGCGTCCACCATCTGCATGACCTGCAGGGCGGCCTTGCTCATGTCGGCGTTCTGCTTGGCCAGCTGGGCCTGCTGCTGCGGCGTGAGCGTCTGCTGGGCCGGTGCCGCCGTCTGCTGCGCGGGCTGCGACGGCTGGGCCTGTTGCGCCGAGGCGGTGCCGATGAAGGCCACGAGGGCGACGGACAGCAGGAAACGATGATTCATGCGGGTTCCTCGGTACAGGAGATGGATGTCGGACAAGTCTACGCCAAGCCCCTGCATGGCCGGCACGCCCCTCGTTCGGCGTTGGCCCCCACGCCCCCCCGCGAGGAGTATCTTCGCTGAACGGGCGCGACCAGAGGCCCGCAGCCTTGCGGGACGGGGGCTCCAAATGGCAGGCGGTCCCGAGACAGTCATGCGGCACGGATTCCTCGCCGAACTCAAGCGCCGTCGCGTGATCCGCGTGGCCATCGTCTACGCGGTGGTCGGCTGGGTCGTCGTCGAGGTGGCGTCCACGGTACTGCCGCCGCTCAACCTGCCGGACTGGTCGGTCAAGCTGGTGATCGTCCTGGTCGCGCTCGGATTCCCGATCGCCGTGATCATGGGCTGGATGCTCGATCGCGACCAGGCCGGCGGCAGCGCCCGCGCGGCTCCGTCGGCCGGCGCGCAGGCGGCGGCCATGCCGGTTGCGCGGCCGGCTCCCGATCCGGCCATCGCCGACGCGCCACCGAAGCCGGACGCCCCGGCAGGCAGCGAACGCCACACCATCGCCGTGCTGCCCTTCGTCAACATGAGCGGCGACGCCGAGAACGAGTACTTCAGCGACGGCATCTCCGAGGAGATCCTCAACCTGCTCACCAAGCTGCCGCAGCTGAAGGTCTCGTCGCGCACGTCGTCGTTCAACCTCAAGGGCGAGAAGGTCGATATCCCCACCGCCGCGCGCCAGCTCG
This sequence comes from Luteimonas mephitis DSM 12574, assembly GCF_000422305.1. GTDB lineage: Bacteria > Pseudomonadota > Gammaproteobacteria > Xanthomonadales > Xanthomonadaceae > Luteimonas > Luteimonas mephitis. The sequence continues at coordinate 110,059 of NZ_AULN01000019.1, forward strand.
GCGTCGACACGATCCTCGAGGGCAGCGTGCGCCGGGCCGGCGATCGCGTGCGGATCACCGCGCAGCTGATCGAAACCGCCGGCGACTCGCACCTGTGGTCGGAAACCTACGACCGCGAGATCAAGGACGTGTTCGCGATCCAGGACGACATCGCCCGCAGCATCGCCGATGCGCTGCAGGTGGCGCTGGGCCCGAAGGAGCGGCGGGCGCTGCAGAACGTCGCCACCGCCGATGTGCACGCCTACGACTTCTACCTGCGCGGCCGCCGCTACTTCTACGCGATGACCCGGCGCGACTTCCTGCACGCCATCCAGATGTACGAACAGGCGATCGGGATCGACCCGCAGTATGCGCTGGCCTACGCCGGCATCGCCGACGCCTATTCCTTCCTGTACCGCTACAGCAGCGCCGTGCCGGAGAACATCGCCCAGGCCGAAAAGGCCAGCCTGCGCGCCGTGGAGCTCGACCCCGATTCGGCCGAAGCCCACGCGGCGCGCGGCACCGCGCTGACGCTTGGCGGCCAGTACCCCAAGGCGGAGAAGCACTTCGAAACCGCGATGCTGCTCAACCCCAACCTGTTCGAGTCGTACTTCTTCTACGGCCGCGCCTGCATGTCGGCGGGCAACGTGGAGAAGGCGGCGCGCCTGTTCATGCGCGCGGCCGAGGTTAACCCGTCGGACTACCGCACGCTCGGCTTCCTCAGCCAGGCCTACGAGGCGATGGGACGCACCGACAGCGCCCGCGAATCGCTGGTGCGGGCAAAGGCAATCCTGGAACAGCACCTGCGCATGAACCCGGACGACAGCCCCGCACTGTGCTTCGGCGGCGCGATCCTCGCCCAGCTCGGCGACCGCGAGCAGGCCATCGCGTGGACCGAGCGCGCGCTCGATGCGGCGGGAACCGAAGCGTTCATCGTCTACAACTCCGCCTGCACGTTCGCGCGGCTCGGGGTTACCGATCGCGCATTCGAACTGCTCGAGCGAGCCTTGGCCCAGGGCTGGGGCGACCGCACCTGGATCGAGCACGACTCCGACCTCGCCTCGCTGCACGGCGACCCGCGCTTCGACCGCATCCTGCAGCAGCTGTCCTGACGGACGCTCTTGCACGAACGGAGCGACGCTGCGACGCTGTCGCGCCTTCGACACCTGCCTCCCATGCAACGACTCGACTTCCAGCTCGAACGCGACTTCATCGAACTCAACCAGCTGCTCAAGCTCGTCGGCCTGGTCGACAGCGGCGGCGCCGGCAAGGCAATGGTCGCCGGCGGCGCGGTGCGCGTGGACGGGGTGGTGGAGCTGCGCAAGACCTGCAAGATCCGCGCCGGGCAGCGGGTCGAGGTGGGCGATGTCCGCATCGACGTGGCCGCCGGCTGACTCGAGAGCATCCGCCGCCGCGGCCCGATACAGTATCGGCTCCCACCGCGAACGGATCGCATCGTGACGACATCCCTGCTGCTCTCGGCCATCCTCGCCGTCGCCCTGCTGGCCTGGGCGATGATGCTGTTCAACCGCCTGGTACGCCTGCGCAACCAGGTGCGCACGGCGTGGGCCGACATCGACGTGCAGCTCACCCGCCGCCACGACCTGGTGCCCGCGCTGGTCGCCGCGGTGAAGGGCTATGCCAGCCATGAGGGCGCGCTGCTCGAAGCGGTCACCACGCTGCGCGCGCAGGCCACGGCCGAACGCGCGCCGGGCCGGCTGGGCGATGTCGAGGGCCAGCTCGAGCACGCGCTCGGGCGGCTGGTCGCGCTCAAGGAGGCCTACCCGGACCTCAAGGCCAACCAGAACTTCTCCCAGCTGCAGCGCGACCTGGTCGAAGTGGAGGAATCGCTGCAGTACGCGCGCCGCTTCTACAACGGCGCGGTGCGCGACTACAACGACGCGGTGCAACGCGTGCCGGACCTGCTGGTGGCGCGCAGCTGCGGTTTCAACGCGGCCGAATTCTTCCAGGCCGATGAAGCGCAGCGCGCGGCGGTGAAAGTGGAGTTGCCGCGATGATCCGCGCGGCAGTGGAAGCGGCCAGGGCCGCGATCGGCTTGGCCATGCGCCCCATCGCTGCGATAGCCGCTCCCGCGGGCCTGGTTTTGCTCTGGCTGGGCAGCGCCACGCCGGCACACGCGCAGGAACGGATCCTGTCCTACGACAGCGTGATCGAAGTGCGCGCCGACGGCAGCCTCGACATCACCGAGGACATCCGCGTGCACGCCGCCGGCTCCGCCATCCGCCGCGGCATCTACCGCGATTTCCCGACCCGCTACAAAGACCGGTTGGGCAACAACGTCGTGGTCGGCTTCGAAATGCTCGGCGTGCAGCGCGACGGCAGGCCGGAACCCTGGTTCACCGAACGCCGCGGCAACGGCGTGCGCATCAACACCGGCAACGACCACTTCCTGCAGGTGCCGGCCGACTACACGTTCCGCCTGCACTACCGCACCACCCGCCAGCTCGGCTTCTTCGACGACCACGACGAGCTGTACTTCAACGCCATCGGCACCGGCTGGGACTTCGCGATCGAACGCGGCAGCGTCGAGGTGCGCCTGCCACGCCCGGTTCCGGTCGCGGAGATGAAGGCCGAGGGCTACACCGGCGGCTACGGATCGACCACGCAGGGCTTCGACGCCGGACTGCCGGCTCCCGGCGTTGCGCGCTGGACGCTGGCGCGGCCGCTGCCACCCGGTGAAGGCATGACCGTGGTGCTGTCGTTCCCGAAGGGCGTCGTCACCGCGCCCAGCCGTGCGCAGAAGACATGGTGGCTGCTGAGGGACAACAGCGCGGTCCTGATCGCCCTGTGCGGGTTCGTGGTGCTGCTGGTGTTCTGCATCGTCCGCTGGCGCAAGGTCGGCCGCGATCCGCCGCAAGGCGTGGTGGTAGTGCAGTACGACCCGCCGGATGACTACTCACCCGCCGACCTGCGCTTCGTCAGGCGCATGCGCTACGACAACCGCTGCTTCTCGTCGGACCTGCTGGCCAGCGCCGTCGACGGGGAGGTGCGCATCCACAGGGACGGCGATCCGGAGGCGGGCAGCTGGCGCCTGGAGTACCTCGGCGCGCCCGTGGCCGGCGGCAAGTTCGGCTTGCGCGAGGCGCTCGGCCTGTTGCGCAAGCGTGGCAGCGACACGGAACCGGACGACGTCCCGGGCCCGCGCCGGCTGCTCGATGCGCTGTTTGCGGACGCCCGCGAACTCGAGCTCGACAACTCCAACGCCAGCACCATCGGCAACGCGCGCATGCTGCATTCGGCCCTGCTGGAGAAGCGCTTCAATCCGCGCATGTTCAAGCGCCACGGCGGCAGCATCGCGATTGCAGTCCTGATCATGGCGCTGACGCTTGCGCTGGCGATCGGCGTCGGCGTGGTGATGCTCGGCTCCGGCGTCCTGCTGATGCTACCAGTGCTACTGGCCATGCTGGTCGTGGTGGTGGCGTTCGCCATCCTGGTCAAGGCACCGACTCCCGAGGGCCGCAAGCTGCTCGACGCGATCGAGGGCCTCCGCCGCTACCTGGACGTCGCCGAACGCGACGAACTGGCCGCCATGCCCGGCCCCGGCGGGCCGCCGATGCTCGATGCACAGCGCTACGAACGGCTGCTGCCGTACGCGGTGGCACTGGACGTGGAGGAGGCGTGGACGAAGAAGTTCACCCTGGCCGTCGGCGCGGCCGCCGCGGCCGCGACCACCGCCGCGATCACGTGGTACCAGGGCGGGCACGGCGACAGCCTGGGCAGCCTGACCAGCGCCATCGGCGACAGCCTCAGCTCGCAGATCGCCTCGTCAGCCACCCCGCCCGGCAGTTCCTCCGGCGGCGGTGGCGGCGGTTTCTCCGGCGGCGGCGGCGGCGGTGGCGGTGGTGGCGGACGCTGACACCCGGCCCGTGCGGCGCAGGCTGGCCATCGGGCCGTCGGCGGCGCAGGTTTCATCCGGGAACCCGAACTCGCCCCCCAGCGACACCGCGCAGGCCTCGATCGCGGCCTGGTCACGCGCCGGCTCGCAGCGACTGGCGAACGCGCGCAGGAACGCATCCCGACGCTTGACGAAGTCGTCGCCGCACTTGCGCGCCAGGATGATGCGGTCGAGGTCGTCCTGCACCGCGTTTGCGCCGGACAGCCCGTACTCGCGCAGCTCGTTGGCATCCAGCAGGCGCAGGCTGCGGTTGGGCACGGTCATCATCAGGTCGGCCACCGCGGCCGAGGCGCCGTTGCGCTCCAGGTAGTCCTTGATCTCGCCGTACACCTCGCGCAGCTCCTGGCTGAGCTCGGCGCGCGTGCTGGCCTGCGAACCCACCCGCACCATGCGGTGGATGCCGACCTTGCCGGCGATCTCGCGGTTGTCGCCGGCCGCCAGCACCAGGACGCAGGCGCTGTGGCAGATCGAGTCGGCGCGCACGCGGATCGTCCAGTGCGAACCGGCGATCGCGTCGCCGGCCGGCATCGCGTCTTCGACGCGGCCACCGGTCGAGTTGATGTCGAGGATGCGGGTGTCGATCCCCATCCGGTCGGCCATCGCCGCGGTGCGCTGCATCAGCGCGGTGAAGTCGCCGCTGATCTTGCCCTCGTAGCGCAGCCGCACGGCGCCGCGTTCGCGGCAGGGCGACATCGCGGCCTCGACGTCCTGGAAGCCGAGATCGACCAGCGGGCGCGCTTCGTCGGCCGACCCGTCGGCGATCACGACGGCGGGTTCGCCGGCATTGTCGCCGGGCGCATCTTCCGCTGCAGTCGAAGACGATTGCGCGGCGACGGCATCGGTCACGCCCAGCACGGCGGCAGCGACGTCCTTGGGCGGTGCCGGCGCGGCAGCGGCTTCGGCCTGCCCTGCCGGCGGCTCCGATGCGGGCGCGATGGCAACCGTGCCCGGCAGCGGCGCGCCGTCCAGGTCGCAATCGATCCACGCATCGCCCGACAGCAGCCGCAGCGCCGGCCAGTCGGTGCCCTTGAGCAACTCGGCCTGTGTGGCCCTGGCCGGCTTGGCGTCGCTGCTGACCGCGCCGGCATCCTCGCTGCCACTGGCCACCACGGTCTTCGACGGCGCCGGCACGGGCGCCGGCGCCTGTTGCCGACAGGCCGCCAGCAGCAGGCAGGCAATGGCGAGGCAAGGCAGCACGAACCGCTGCGATGGAAGGCGGAACCGGGTGGGAATCACGTCGAAGGGGCTCTGCAGGAGGCGCGAAGCCATAGTCTATGTCCCGCGCGTACCGGCGGCCGAATGCGCGATGAACATTCCGCCGCGCACCGTCGCGAGCGCGCCGGCTGCCCGCCCGCGGACGCAGCCTCCACGCCGGCCGCATGACAATGCCGCGGCAGCCCGGACCGGAGACGCCGATGGCCCGCAACACGATGGACTACCCGCCGCTCAACACGCCCAAGCCGATCGCGACCGACGCCTGGATCGTCGACGGCCCGATCATCCGCTTCGGCATGCCGTGGCCGAAGATGCCCTTCCCCACCCGGATGACGCTGCTGCGCCTGCACGGCGGCGACCTGTTCGTGCACTCGCCCACGCCGCTGACCGCTCCGCTGCGCGACCGGATCGCGACGCTCGGCACGCCGCGCTGGATCGTCGGCCCCAACCGCATCCACTACTGGTGGATCCCCGAATGGAAGGCCGCCTTCCCCGATGCCGGCGTCTGGCTGGCGCCGCGCATCCGCGAACAGGCCGGCGCGCGGATCGACTTCGCCGCGCATCGGCTCGACGCCGAAACCGGCTATCCGTGGGACGGCGCGATCTCCACCCTGCCGGTCGCCGGCAGCTTCATGACCGAGGTCGAGTTTTTCCACCACCCGAGCCGGACGCTGGTGCTCACCGATTTCATCGAGAACTTCGAACCCGGCAAGCTCGGCAGCGGGTGGATGCGCTGGCTCACCCGGCTGGGCGGCGTGCAGGATCCCAACGGCGCCATGCCGCGCGACATGCGCCGCACTTTCGCGCGCCAGCGGCCGCAGCTCAGGGCCGCGGTCGAACGCATGCTGGCGTGGGAGCCCGAACGCATCGTGCTCGCCCACGGCCGCTGGTACGAACGCGACGGCACCGCGGAGCTACGGCGCGCGTTCGGCTGGCTGCTGGAATAGCCGCGCAGCCGCCACCGGCTGCCGGTGCCGCGCCAGCGACGCCCGTCAAGCGGCGCAGTGCCCGCCGCAAGCGCGGCGACGCCGACGCGGACGATCCAGCCCAGAGCGGTCGTCGCGTCGCGCCTTCCGAACGATGCGGTACCGCGAGCCGGCCTTGTCCAAACCTGCCTTAGTCGCGCGAGGGGATCTTCAATCCGCGCTGCACCGCCGGACGCGCCAGCCCGCGTTCGAGCCAGGCCGCGACGTTGCCGAAGCGGTCGTACTCCACCAGTTCGCGCGCCTCGTAGAAGGTGATCAGGTTGTTCACCCATCCCAGCGTGGCGATGTCGGCGATGGTGTAGTCGCTGCCCATGATCCAGTCGCGCCCCGCGAGCCGCCCGTCGAGCACGCCCAGCAGCCGCTTCGACTCGTTGACGTAACGCTCCAGCGGGCGCTTGTCCTCGTACTGCCTGCCGGCGAACTTGTTGAAGAACCCCACCTGCCCGAACATCGGCCCGATCGACGCCATCTGGAAGAACACCCACTGGATCGTCTCCCAGCGCGCGGCGGCATCGGCGGGAATGAACTTGCCGGTCTTGTCGGCCAGGTACATCAGGATCGCGCCGGATTCGAACAGGCCGAGCGGCTTTCCGCCCGGGCCGTCGGGATCGATGATCGCCGGGATCTTGCCGTTGGGATTGAGCGCGAGGAACTCGGGCAGGTGGCTCTCGTTTTCCATGATGTCCACCAGGTGCGCCTCGTACGGCAGCCCGGTTTCCTCGAGCATGATCGAGGCCTTCACCCCGTTGGGCGTGTCGAGCGAATACAGCTGGATGCGGTCTGGATGCCGCGCCGGCCAGCGGCTGGCGATGGGGAAGGCGGAAAGATCGGCCATGTCGTGCTCCTGCGGGGGACTGTCGCCAATCTGCGTCCACGGCGGCGAGGTGGCAAGCGGACGCTGTGTTGCCGCGGCGCGCTCAATCCCGGGCCAGTGACCAGAAGCCGATGGCGCGGCGATGCCGGTAGCCGAGCCGCTCGTACAGCCGCAGGGCGCGCTCGTTGCCGCGGCTCACGTGCAGGAACGGCAGGCGGCCGCGGCGCAGGGTGTCGTTGGTCAGCATCGCGGTCAGCCGCTGCGCATGGCCGCGGCCGGTGAAATCCGGATGGGTACAGATCGCGCTCATCTCCTGCGCCGCGTCCGTGCCCAGGCGCTCGCCGATCATCGCCGCCAGCCGGCCGTCGTGACGGATGCCGAAATAGCGGCCCAGTTCCATCGTGCGTTCGCGGAAGTAGTGCGGATAGACCAGCGCGGTCAGCGCCAGCACGTCGTCGCGGTCGGCCTCGGACAGCGCGACCACCTCCGGCCCGTCGGCCATCTCCAGCGGCGCGTCGCAGACCATCTGCGCCAGCGGATCGAAGGCCTGCAGGCGCCAGCCGTCCGGCACCGCGGCCGGCGCAACGCCCAGCAGGTAGACGCTTTCGCCCGGCGCGACCAGCGCATCGAATGCGTCGCCCATTGCAACGCCCGCATCCGCCACCCCGAGGAACGGCGCGAACGCCGCCGGATAGCGCGCCACGTCGCCCGCGCGCAGCGCGATGTCGCGATGGCGGCTGCACAGCGACGCCCAGAACGGATTGTCGAGTCCCATCGTCGCGTCCACGGGCATGTTCTCTACTTCCCACACGGCCCGCTCCTTCAGCGCCGCGCCATGCAGCGCTTCCAGCGCTCGTTGACGCGGTTGGCAAACCACGCCGTGGTCAGCTTGCGCGTGATCTTGGGGCTGTGCAGGTCGATGCCCGGCAGCACCGCACGCGGCAACGGCTCCCGGGCGGCAGCGTCGGCCAGTTCGAAGACGCGCGCGTACAGGCTGGTGTCCTCGAACGCCAGCGAATCGCCCTTCTCCAGCGCGCGCCGGATCGCCGCGTCGCCCATGTCCAGCCTCGGCCCGAGCGCGCGCACCGCGCGCTCGGTGGCACCGGGCTGGTCGAGCGGCGCGCCGGGGCGCAGCAGATCGCCGTCCAGCGCCAGCTCGATTCCGGAGGCACGGCTGACCGCCGCCTGGAACGCCGCGTTGCGGCTCGCGTACCAGCCGGCGTTGAAGTCCGCGAAGCGATACAGCGGCGCCTCGTAGCGCGCCGGGTAGCCCAGCAGGTGCGCAATGCCGAAATACATGCCGCCGCGGCGCGTGAACACCTCGTGCCGGATCGAGCCGTCGACCGGGTACGGATAGTCCTTTGCATGTGCTTCGGCAAAATCGATCGCGACCTGCATCGGCCCGCCGGTATGCACCGGGTTGAGCCCGGCGAACAGGCGCCCGCCCAGCGGCACCATGCCGATGAAGTCCTCGAACAGCGCGCTCAGTTCGCGCTCGGTCTGCACGCGTTCGATCCGCTCGGCATAACTGCGCCCGTCGGGCGAACGGATGCGAAGCGCGGCGCCGACGAGCACCTTCGGTACGTGCATCGACGCCGCGCGCCGGTCGATTTCCTCGCGCGCGATCTTTCCTAGCCCCGGCACCTGCGGGTTGGCCGTGAAGGTGGATTCCTGCTCGGTCACCGCCAGCACCGCGCACAGGTTCTCCGGCGTCGGCGCGATGCCCTGCGCGAACAGCGCCACCTGGATGTCGGCCGCCCAGCCTTCGCGATCGGGTGTCCTGGCCGGCATCCGCGCGACGATGTGGGCACTCACCTCGTCAGGCGTGCGCTGCGCCTCCAGCGGCGCCCGCGTCGCGCAGCCGGCGAGCAGCAGCGATGCAACGAGGAACACATGCCGCGGCACCGGCTGGAACAGCCGCAGGCACGCACGGCGTGCAACTGCCCGGCCGAGCGTGGTTTCGGTGCAAATGGAATGAACGGCAGGCATGGGGAGAGGGGCACGTCAATGGCCGCAGCCTAGCAGGGCACTGGCCGCACAGCGCGTGACCGCGGCGACCGATGTCCTGATGTCCCGGACTACCCCGGACGGCACCGGTAGATCCGGCGGAGTCGCCGCCGGTCGCCACCGACGGACGCAGCGGGCGGGCTTCGAACCGTAGTGCCGCTGCAGTGTGCAGCGGTGCGAGGACCCGGGCAGGAAAATCCCGCCCGGATCCGCAGGGGTCAACGCGTACTGACGTTACCGTTTGGCGTGCCATCGACGATATTGGTCGACACGCGGTTGCTTCCGTACGAGAAGATGTCGCCCCCGGACTGCGAAACGAGGCCGCGATAGTTGCCGGTGATGACGTTGCCGGAAATCAGCACGCTGGCCAGCCCGCCAGTGGACTTGATGCCGGCGGAACTCGCGTTACCGGCGCCGTTGTCCGTGATCTGGCAATCATCCACGCTTGCCTCGACGGCCTGCCCTGCGCTGGAAGCCAGGAATCCGCTGTTGGTGTTGAAGCTCAGGGTGCTGTTGCGCACCGACACCACGCTGCGATCTTCCGCCTTGATGCCATGCGCATTGGACAACAGCTGGCTGTTGACCACCGAAACGAAGCCGAGGCCGGAGACCCCCGGCGTCGACTGGATCCCGGCGCCAGCGTTGTTGCTGAAGTGGCTGTTGACCACCACCAGCTTGCTGCTCCCATTGGGCTCGAACAGGACACCATTCCTTGAAAAGTTGCGTATGACCACTTTGTCCATGTGCAACTCGGTGCCGCTGATAAAGCGGACGCCGTAGATCCCGGTGCCGGCACCATCGATGGTGAGGTTGCGCAGGTGAACACTGCCGCTGCCGGCATTGATGATGATGCCGGTGGTACCAGTCGCCAGGATGCTGCCTTCCACGGCGCCGCCGTCGATGGTGATGGGCTTGGTGATGGTGACCACCCCGAACCCGCCCGGATCGAGCACGCTGATCACGCCCTTCGCGACGGTTTTGGAGATCGCGCCTGCGAAGGTCTTGCAGGGGGCGGTGCGGCTGCACGGATTGGCATCGTCGCCTACCCCTGACACCCAGGTACGGCTAGCCTGCGCGAACGCAGCCGTGTTCAGGGCAAAGAAAAGCACGGTGAAGCCGGCGAGCCGGCAGGCCCACTTGCGTGTCTGCAACATGAAGTTTCCCCTTGGGACTGTGATGGACCGCCGATCGCTCGCTGGCGCCGGACGGACCGCGCCAATCTACCCCAAACACCTGAGCTTCGACCGCTCCCGCGAACTGGCTGGACTTGCCCCTGAATCGCGTTTGCACGGCACTTGTCATCCACCTTTTGGCGCCGACCTTCACGGGCAAAGTGCACAGCCTGCGCCACCGCCGCGGAAGGCTGCTCGCACCCAAAGGCGATCATCGGCTGCAGGACTGCGCCGCATTCCAGCCAGTGGGACGATGCGCTGGCCAGGCCGCAGCCGGGCCGTCATCCGACCTGCTGGCGATGTCGATCCGGCCCTCGCCCGATCGTCATCCTGGCGAGGGCGTCCTTCCGGGCGCCCGTCCGCGCCACGGTTCCATGCCCGCCCCCGCACTTCAGACAGGAGACCCGCCATGTCCTACATCGACGGCTTCGTGATCGCCGTTCCCAACGCCAGGCGCGAAGCGTTCATCGCCCACGCCGACGCATACGACCCCATCTTCATCGAGGTCGGCGCCACCCGCGTCCTCGAGTGCTGGGGCGACGACGTGCCCGACGGCAAGCTCACCGACTTCCGCCGCGCGGTGCAAGGCCGTTGCGGGCATTGCGTCCCAGTTTTGTCGGCCGTCCGCCCGATTCCGCCGCGTACGCGGCAGCAACTGACGCGCACCGGCAAGCAACTGCCGCAGCACGCGCGTTGACGCGCGCCGCGCACTTGGCAACACTCATCGGTTGCGAAATTCCGGACTGCGATGATGCCGCTGACCCTTGGCCTGACCGGAATGGATCCGGCCACCGAAACCGCGCTGAAGGCTACCTTCATCCACGCCAACGCCCGCGTCGGCGGCGTGTGGCAACTGGTTTCCGAAGCGGAAGCCGAGCACATCATGGTCGACATGGACAGCATGTACGGACCGATGAGCTGGCTGCGGCTGCACGCCGCCGGCAAGCACGTGATCGGGCTGACCACGGCGCAGCGCACGCAGACCGATTTCCGGCTTGGACGCCCCTTCGACAGCGATTCGTTCTCGACCCTGCTGCGCGATATCGCGATCCAGGGCGGCGTGCCCGTCACCGATTCGCCCGTCGAAGCAGCGCCTGCCGAACCGGTGAGCGCCGCGGCACCGCCGCCTGCCGCGCCGGCCACGGCGCCTGTCGCCACGGCAACGACGGAAAGCGTCGTCGAAACGCCCGACACTAGTGCTGCCGTCGAACCGGCTGCGGTCGCCGAACCGGCCCCGGCAACTGTCGAACCCGATCCGGCACCCATCGCGCCCGAGGCCGCCGCAGTGGACGCCGCACCGCAAGCCGCCATCCCGCGCGAGCAACGTCTGGACGACTGGCTCAGCCCCGGCGCCCTCGACCGCCGCGTGCGCTATCGCTGCAGCGATGGCACCGCCGTGCTGATCGACCCGGCCGCGCGCAGCTACCACGGCCCCTCCGCGCTGAAGCCGCTGGCCGCGTGTTTCCAGGGCACGGCGCGGCGCGAGGACTTCGAGGACGTGGACGACGCAACCTGGGCCCGCGAAAGCGCGGCGGCCGGCGCCGCGCAGCCGCTGCAGCGCCTGCAGTGGCTCGGCGCCCTGCTGGCCGGCAAGGGCACGCTGCTGCCCGGACATGATCCCGACGGCCGCTACCGCCTCAACAAGTGGCCGCAGACCGAGCGCGAGTATCCGAGGCATTTCCGCATCGCCACCGCGATGATGAAGGGCCCGGCGACGCTACCGGAGATCGCCGAGGCCAGCGGCATGCCGGTGGCTGACGTAGCTGATTTCGTCAATGCCAGCCTCGCCACCGGTTTCGCCGACCTTGTCCCCGACGCCCCTGCCGAACCCGTCGAGCCGGCCAAGCCGACCAGCCTGTTCGGGCGCCTGCGCGGGAAATAGGGTCGCGTTCACGCGGGTCGCCGCGCCGGCGACCGGCATTCAGGTCCCCGCCCTGCCGCACGGGTTTTCCGCGCACCAGCGACGTATCCGCGATTCCCGATGCGATGCAGGCGCGCACCGCCGCGCGTTTCCCGCGCAAACGGCCCGTTCGCCTTGCCCGCCGCGACGGCGGGGGCGAAAATGCCCAACATGATCGACTCTTCGCGCTACCCGCGCCTTTCGCGCATCGATACCCCCGCCGACCTGCGCCAGTTCGACGAAGCCGAACTGCCCGCGATCGCCGACGAACTGCGCGCCTACCTGATCGAATCGGTCGGCAAGTCCGGGGGCCACTTCGGCGCGGGCCTCGGCGTGATCGAACTCACCGTCGCGCTGCATGCGCTGTACGACACGCCGGACGACCGCATCGTCTGGGACGTCGGCCACCAGAGCTATCCGCACAAGATCCTGACAGGGCGCCGCGACGCGATCCACACCGTCAAGCAGGCAGGCGGCGTGGCGCCGTTCCCGAAGCGCGAGGAAAGCGAATACGACACTTTCGGCGTCGGCCATTCCTCCACGTCCATCTCGGCCGCGCTGGGCATGGCGATCGCCAACGCACGCGCCGGCAACAACCGCCGCGTGGTCGCGGTGATCGGCGACGGCGCGATGACCGCAGGCATGGCGTTCGAGGCGCTCAACCACGCCGGCGGCATGGAACCGGAACCCGACCTGCTGGTGGTGCTCAACGACAACCGCATGTCGATCAGCGAGAACGTCGGCGGCCTGACCAAGATGCTCGGCCGCGCCACCGGCAGCCACGCCCTCAACGCGCTGCGCGAGGGCGGCAAGAAGCTGCTCGGCGACAAGCGCAAGCCGGCGGCGAAGTTCGTGCGCCGCTGGGAGGAACACTGGAAGGGCATGTTCGTGCCGTCCACGCTGTTCGAGGAAATGGGTTTCCACTACACCGGCCCCATCGACGGCCACGACGTCAAGGCGCTGGTCGCCGCGCTGAAGCTGGTGAAGAAGCTCAAGGGCCCGCAGCTGCTGCACGTGATCACCACCAAGGGCAAGGGCTACGAACTGGCCGAGGGCGACCAGATCGGCTACCACGCGGTGTCGCCGTTCGATCCGGAGCTGGGCGTGGTGAAGAAGCCCGGCGCGGTGAAGAAGGCCACCTATACCGACGTGTTCGGCGACTGGCTGTGCGACATGGCCGCGGCCGACGACACGCTGATGGGCATCACCCCGGCGATGCGCGAAGGCTCGGGCCTGGTGCGCTTCAGCAAGGAATACCCGGAGCGCTACTTCGACGTCGCCATCGCCGAGCAGCACGCGGTGACGCTGGCGGCGGGCATGGCCTGCGAAGGGGCGAAGCCGGTGGTGGCGATCTACTCCACGTTCCTGCAGCGCGGCTACGACCAGCTGGTGCATGACGTCGCGATCCAGAACCTCGACGTGCTGTTCGCGATCGACCGCGGCGGAGTGGTCGGCCCGGACGGCGCGACCCACGCCGGCAACCTCGACCTGTCGTACCTGCGCTGCGTGCCGAACATGGTGGTGATGGCGCCGGCCGACGAGAACGAATGCCGGCAGATGCTCACTACCGGATTCCTTTTCGAAGGCCCGGCCGCGGTGCGCTACCCGCGCGGCAGCGGCCCCGGCGTCGCGGTGCAACCCGAGCTCGATAGGCTGCCGATCGGCAAGGCGCAGCTGCGTCACCGCGGCTCGCGCGTCGCCTTGCTCGCGTTCGGGGCGATGGTGCCGGCAGCCGAACAGGTCGGCGAAGAGTTGGACCTCACCGTGGTCAACATGCGGTTCGTCAAGCCGCTCGACCGCGAGCTGGTCCTGGAACTGGCCCGCTCGCACGACGGCTTCGCGACGCTGGAAGACAACGTGGTCATGGGCGGCGCCGGGTCGGCGGTTTCCGAACTGCTGAACGCGTCCGGCGTGGTCCTGCCGATCCTGCACTTGGGGCTCCCTGACACGTTCCAGCACCACGCCAGCCGCGAAGACCTGCTGGCAGAAGCGGGCCTGGACGTCGCCGGCATCCGCGCCGCGCTGCTCGCACGCTGGCCCGGCCTCGCCAGGCCGCCCCGGCAAACCGCGCACACCGCGGCCAGCTGACGCGGGCGGAACCCGCAGCGTCGTCGCTGTTCGACTCGCTCGACAGCTGCGACGCGGCGCGCGCCAGGGGCCTTGTTCGGCGAACGCTCGCCGATCGGGTCGCACCACGCATCCGACGCCAACGTGACCTGGATCGCCCGGTCCGATGGCATCGCGACGTTCGGCTTCCACTGATCGGTCATCCGGTCCGCTATCCCCTGTCAGGCTGTCGCGGCGTTCACGCCGTCCCGCCTAGTGTCGAACGCCCCGCCTCCATCCGCCCGCCATGCCCGAAGGTCCGTCCCTCGTCCTCCTGCGCGAAGCATTGCAACCGTTCGCCGGCAAGCGCGTGCTGCGGGTCGCCGGCAACTCCCGGCAACCGATCTCGGACATCGGCGGCAAGACCCTGCGACGCGTGCGCAACTGGGGCAAACAGCTGCTGCTGGAATTCGATCCGTTCACCATTCGCATCCACTTCCTGCTCTATGGCAGGTGGCTGATCGACGAACGCAAGGACGCGACGCCGAGGCTCTCGCTCGGCTTCACCCGCGATCGCGAAATCAACTTCTACGCCTGCTCGGTCCGTTTCCTCTCCGAGCCGCTGGACGAGCTCTACGACTGGTCGGGTGACGTCATGGCCGACGAGTGGGATCCGGCGCAGGCGCGGCGAAAGCTGCGCGCAAGGCCCGACCGCCTGGTCGCCGACGTACTGCTCGACCAGGACGTGTTCGCCGGCGTCGGCAACATCATCAAGAACGAGGTACTGCACCGTATCCGCTTGCACCCCGGCAGCCGGGTCGGTGCCCTGCCGGCGCGCAAGCTGGGCGACCTGGTGCGCGAGGCGCGCGACTACAGCTTCGACTTCTACCGCTGGCGCAAGGCGTTCGAGCTGAAGAAGCACTACCAGGTGCACACGAAGCAGACGTGTCCGCGCGATCGCCACCGCATCCGCTACGTGAAGTCCTTCGGCGCCGCCCACCGGCGTGCGTTCTTCTGCGAGGCGTGCCAGAAGCTCTACGAATAGCGTGACGCGCCGGCCTGCGCATCGGGCGAGGCATTGCCAGGCGCCGCAGCCGTCTTTCTCAGTCCAGCAGCGACTGCTAGCGCGACGACCTCGGCGCAGCAGCGGCCTCTGCTCGGCCGCGTTGGGTCGTCGCCCGCATGCGCTCAAGGCACCTCGATCACGTAACCCCTGGCCCGCAGCCGCTCGACGTAGCCATCGGGCTGCAGCAGCTGGCTGACCGGAAGCGTGGCGAAGGTCGTGCGGTTTCGCGCCAACGCATCTTCGGCCACCTGCATCCATGTGTCGCCGACCCGTTGCACCACGTCGCCGAATCCCAGCCGCTGCGCCAGCCCGGTTTCGGTGATCGCGTTGACGCAATCGATGTACTGGTTGCGGAACGGCAGCGCGTGCAACGCGTCGATATCGCCGACCGCCCAGGCATTGGCACGCATTCGCATCGTGCCGAGGTCCGCTTCTATCCGCGACAGCGTACCGGCGAAGCAGTCCGCATCCTGCAGCGACATGGCATTCAATTCCTTGAGCGCCGCCTTGGGATTCTTCACCACCAGCTTCACCTGCGCCGGCAGCAGCGGCACGCGCGCGCGCTTGGCGGCCTTCTCCACCACCTGGCCGACACGGTCATCCTGTTCCAGTCCCGATTGGTGCATCGCCGCTTCGTAGAGTTCCTGCGCGGCGAGGATCGGCCGGCGCTTTTCCACGGCCCGATCGCGACCCAGGTAGCGTGCCTTGAGCGGCTGCCAGCGCGCATACAGGCCCGGCGACACCACGTCCTGGAGCCGCTTGCCCTCCGGATTGTTGCGCGCGCGCAGCAACGATGGCACCAGCAACAGCGAGCGGAAGAAGCCGGCATCGGAACTTACCGCCAGCGACGGCGGCAGGATCACCGCCTGCGAACGCGCGATCACGTCCTCGACGTCGCGCGAAACCCAGTCCATGCGCTTGGGCAGCGGCGACAGCGTGCCCAGGATGTAGAGCACGTGGTCGCCCCGGGACACCTTCCACATGCCCGGACCCGGCTGCGCACCCGACACGACCACGGTGTCCATGTCGACGATCGCGCCGCGGGGGGCCACTGATCCGTCCTGCACCGCGCGTTGCGCAATGGCCTGTCCGTCCGCCGGCGAGGTGCCGGCAAGTTGCGAACCCGACTGCGCTTGCGCGGGCAGGGCGAGACAGGCGAGCAGGCACAGGCTGCGAAACGATGCGGGCATGGGGTTTCCTGAACAGGCAACCCGGCAATTGTAGGTCGGCGCGGGTGCCTCGCTGCCGACCGGTTCCGCGCGCCGGATACCAGCGAATCGGCCTCCGCCAGACAAACGAAAGCCCGCACAAGGCGGGCTTCGTCGATCAATGGTCGGGGTAGCCGGATTCGAACCGACGACCACTTGTCCCCCAGACAAGTGCGCTACCAGGCTGCGCTATACCCCGGATGGGTGCGGATTATACCGGCTTCGCGGCCAGCGCCGCGCGCCCGTTTCAGCGGCGCAGCAACTGGAGGACTTCCTCCAGTTCCATCCGCACCTGCCTGATGATCTGGCTGCTCAGCGCCGACTCCTGCCTGGCGCCCTCGCCTTCCAGGCGCTGGCGCGCGCCGCCGATGGTGTAGCCCTGCTCGTACAGCAGGCCGCGGATCTGGCGCACCATCAGCACGTCGTGGCGCTGGTAGTAGCGACGGTTGCCGCGGCGCTTGACCGGGCTCAGGCTCGGGAATTCGGTCTCCCAGTAGCGCAGCACGTGCGGCTTGACGTCGCACAGCTCGCTGACTTCACCGATGGTGAAGTAGCGCTTGGCCGGGATCGGCGGAAGTTCGCGGTTGCTGCCCGGGTCAAGCATGGGCGCCTCCGGCATACGCTTCCACGCGCTCCTTGAGCTTCTGGCCGGGGCGGAAGGTGACCACGGTGCGGGCGGAGATCGGGATCTCCTCCCCGGTCTTGGGGTTGCGGCCGGGGCGCTGGTTCTTGCGGCGCAGGTCGAAGTTGCCGAAACCCGACAGCTTGACCTGGCGACCGGCCTGCAGGCCCTCGCGCAGGGCGTCGAAAAACGCGTCGACGAACTCCTTGGCCTCTCGCTTGTTCAGCCCGACCTCCTCGTACAACCGCTCGGCCATTTCCGCCTTGGTCAACGCCATCTCAGCTCCCCCGAAAACTGATCGTTGCTCATTACCACTGCCTATCCGCGTATCCGTGCCGCGTGGGCGGACTCGAGTGCGGCCGTGACGCCGGCCACCACCGCATCCACTTCGCGATCGGTCAGAGTGCGTGAATCCTCCTGTAGAATCAAGCCCATGGCGAGACTCTTGAAACCCGATTCGACCCCCTTGCCAACGTAACGGTCGAACAGCTGCAGGTCGCGCAGGGCCTCGCCCGCGGCGGCGCGCACGGTGCCGGCGACGGCCTCCCACGGCACGTCCTGCGCGACGACGAACGCGAGGTCGCGGCGGACGGACGGGAACCTGGACAGCGGCCGTGCGCGCGGCACGGCGCGCCGGCGCAGCGGCTCAAGATCGAGTTCGAACGCTTCCACGGCGTGGTCGAGCCCCAGGGCCTGCTGCAGGCGCGGATGCACCTCGCCGATCGCACCGATGACCAGTCCGTCGCACAGCACCTCGGCGGCGCGGCCGGGATGCGCCCAGGCCGGCTGCGCCGCCCGGTACTCGAGCTTCACGCCCGACAGCGCGGCCAGGCTGTCGAGATCGCCCTTCAGGTCGTGGAAATCCACCCGTCGCGCCGGCACGCCCCACTGTCCGGCCGACGCATCGCCGCAG
Organism: Luteimonas mephitis DSM 12574; assembly: GCF_000422305.1. Taxonomy (GTDB): domain Bacteria; phylum Pseudomonadota; class Gammaproteobacteria; order Xanthomonadales; family Xanthomonadaceae; genus Luteimonas; species Luteimonas mephitis. The sequence goes on from NZ_AULN01000019.1 coordinate 127,903, forward strand.
GCCACGGCGGCAATCCGCAGGGTCTCCACAGGCGCCTGCTGCGGCTGGCCTTCCCCACTTTCGAACACCTTCCCCAGCTCGAACAGCCGCACCCGCGACTGCTGGCGCGCGGCGTTGCGCGCCAGCGCATCCACCAGCCCCGGCAGCAGCTGCGTGCGCATCACGCCCAGTTCGGCGCTCAGCGGGTTGGCCAGCGGCACCGCGCCGTCCTGTACCTGCCAGGAAGCGAGCAGGCCGGCGTCGACGAAGGCGTAATTGATCGCCTCCAGGTAGTCGCGCGCGGCAAGCTGGCGACGCAGGTCCTGTTCCGTCACCTCGGTCTCGGTCGGCGCGACCAGGCGCGTGGCGCCGCCGGGCAGCGTGGTCGGGATCGCGTCGTACCCGTGGATGCGCGCGACTTCCTCGATCAGGTCCTCCTCGATCGCCAGGTCGAAGCGGCGCGTCGGCGCGGTGACCGTCCAGCCCTCGGCACCAGCATCGACGCCCAGGCCGAGCGCGCGCAGGATGCGCTCGACTTCGGCATCGGCGATCGACAGGCCAAGCACCCGCGCCAGGCGCGCGCGGCGCAGCTTGATCGTGCGCGGCCGCGGCAGGTGGTCCGGCAGCTCGGCTTCGGTGACGGGGCCGGGCATGCCGCCGGCGATGTCGACGATCAGGCGCGTGGCGACCTCGATCGCGGTGCGCGGCAATTCGGGGTCGACGCCGCGCTCGAAGCGGTGCCCGGCGTCGGTATGCAGGCCCAGCCTGCGGCCGCGTCCGATGATGGCGGACGGCGCGAAGTGCGCGGCCTCGAGGAAGACGTTCTTCGTCGTGTCGGTGACGCGGGTATCGAAGCCGCCCATCACGCCGGCCAGCGCGACGGCGCGGTCGGCGTCGGTGATGACCAGGAAGCCGGGATCGGCCACCACGTCGCGGCCATCGAGCAGCTTCAACGCCTCGCCCGCGCGCGCGTGGCGCACGCCGACCGGGCCGTGCAGCAGGTCGCGGTCGAAGGCGTGCATCGGCTGGCCGAGTTCCAGCATCACGTACTGGGTAATGTCGACCAGCAGCGATACCGGGCGGATGCCGCTCCGGCGCAGGCGCTCGGCCATCCAGACCGGCGTCGGGCGGCTGGCGTCGACGCCGCTGATGACCCGGCCAACGTAACGCGGCGCATCGGCGCCGGCGTCGAGCCGGACTTCGAGCGCGGCGTCGCCCTGCGCGGGCACCGGCGCCGCGTCCAGCGCGGTGACTTCGCTGCCGCAGGCCGCGGCCACGTCGAAGGCGATCCCGCGCACGCTGAAGCAGTCGGCGCGGTTGGGCGTGAGCTTGAGTTCGATGCTGGCGTCGGGCAGGCCGAGGTAGCCGGCGAGCGGCGCCCCAACCGGCGCGTCGTCGGGCAGTTCAAGCAGGCCCGACGCATCGGCGTCGATACCCAGCTCCCTGGCCGAACACAGCATGCCGTTGGACTCGACGCCGCGCAGCTTCGCGGCCTTGATGGTGAGCTCGCCAACCCGCGCGCCGATGGTGGCCAGCGGCGCGACCAGCCCCGCGCGCGCGTTGGGCGCGCCGCAGACGATCTGCAGCAACACGCCGTTGCCGGCATCGATCTGGCAAACCTGCAGGCGGTCGGCCTCGGGATGCTTTTCCGCCGATACGATGCGCGCGACCACGACGCCGTCGAGCCGTTCGCCCAGCGGCGTCAGCTCCTCGACCTCCAGGCCGATCGCGGTCAGCGTCGCGGCAAGCTCGTCGCGCGTGGCGGTCGTGTGGACGTGTTGGCGGAGCCAGTTTTCGCTGAATTTCATTCTGAAATTCCGGGATTCGGGATTGGGGATTGGGGATTGGGAAAGCTGGGGCCCGGGATTCTGCTTTCGCGAATCCCGAATTCCCAATCCCCGCGTTCAGGCGAACTGCCTGAGGAACCGCACGTCGTTGTCGAAGAAGCTGCGCAGGTCTTCGACGCCATATCGCAGCATCGCGAAACGCTCCACGCCCAGGCCGAAGGCGAAGCCCGTGTAGCGCTCCGGATCGATGCCGACGCTGCGCAGCACGTTCGGGTGCACCATGCCGCAGCCGAGCACTTCCAGCCAGCGCGTCGAACCATCCGGCTGCTGCCAGGCGATGTCGACCTCGGCCGACGGCTCGGTGAACGGGAAGTAGCTGGGGCGGAAGCGCATCTCGAAGTCGCGCTCGAAGAACGCGCGAACGAACTCCACCAGCGTGCCCTTGAGGTCGGCGAAGCTGGCGTGCTCGTCGACCAGCAGGCCTTCGCACTGGTGGAACATCGGCGTGTGGGTCTGGTCGGAGTCGCTGCGGTACACCTTGCCCAGCGCGATCATGCGCAGCGGCGGCGCGCCGCCGCCGGCCAGCAGGTCCTGCATGTAGCGCACCTGCACGCCGGACGTGTGGGTGCGCAGCAGGCGGGCGACGCCGCTGCCGTCGGGACGCCTGCCGCCATCCTGGATGTAGAACGTGTCGTGCATCGCCCGCGCCGGGTGGTGCGGCGGGAAGTTCAGCGCTTCGAAGTTGTGCCAGTCGTCCTCGATCTCGGGGCCGTCGGACAGTTCGTAGCCCAGGCGGCCGAAGATGTCGGCGATGCGCTCCATCGTGCGGCTGACCGGATGCAGGCCGCCGCGCGCCGCATCGCGACCGGGAAGCGTGATGTCGATGGTTTCGGTGGCCAGCCGCGCATCGAGGGCTGCCTCGTCGAGTGCGGCCTTGCGCGCCGACAGCGCGGCGCCGATCGCATCGCGCGCGCGATTGATCGCCTCGCCCGCGGCCTTGCGCTGGTCACCCGGCAGCGCGCCCAGCGACTTGAGCTGCGCGGTGATGCTGCCGTTCTTGCCGAGCAGCGCAACGCGCAGGGCTTCCAGCGCGTCGGGGCTGTCCGCACTGGCGATGTCCACCAGCGCCTGTTGCGACACTTGTTCGATTCCACTCATCGGCACCGCATCCTCGGATCACTTGCCATCGGATCACCCTGTCATCCCGAGCGCGGCGAGCGGTCCATGTCCGGCGTTGCGCGGCACGACCGATTCCTTGCTGCGTTCGGGATGACATCGGAGGGAAGCCGCCACGAAAGGAGACCGCCCTCCAAAACGAAACATGGGGAAGGACTTGCGCCCTTCCCCATGCGTGTACTGCGTTGTACATCCGCTGCGCAAGGCGGTCGCACATGCGACGCCTTGCGGGCGTACGACCAACTTACGCTGCGAGCGCGCCCTTCGCCTTCTCGGCCAGCGCGGCAAAACCCGACGCGTCGTGCACGGCGATGTCGGCCAGCACCTTGCGGTCGAGGGTGATGCCGGCCTTCATCAGGCCGTTCATGAAGCGGCTGTAGCTGATGCCGTTGGCGCGGGACGCCGCGTTGATGCGGGCGATCCACAGCGAGCGGAAATTGCGCTTCTTCTGCTTGCGGCCGATGTAGGCGTACTGCAGCGCCTTGGTCACCGCCTGCTTGGCGACGCGGAAGACCTTGCGACGGGCGTGGTAGTAGCCCTTGGCCTGCTTCAGGATTTTCTTGTGCCGACGGCGGGCCGTCACACCACGTTTGACTCGTGCCATTGTTCAGCCCTCCTCAGAGATATGGAAGCATGCGATCGAGACGGCCTGCGTCCTCGGCACGAACGTGGTTCGTCTGCCGGAGGTTGCGCTTCCGCTTGGTCGCTTTCTTGGTGAGGATGTGGCTGCGGTTGGCGTGGCCTGCCTTGTACTTGCCGGAAGCAGTCTTCCGGAAGCGCTTGGCCGCGCCCCGATGCGTCTTGATCTTGGGCATTGCGTTGTCCTTGAGGGTTTTCTTCGACTGGCCCGGGCGGTGGCGATGGCACGCTGGGTGCCGCCACGCTTTCCATCCTGCCCTTGCCGGCTTGTAAGTCCTTGATCCGCAAACGGATCCGGACGGGTCCTGTTACCACACAACCCGGAAAACCGGGCCGCACATTATGCAGGGTCCGCGATTGCCTTGCAAATCATCTGGTTAGGGGTAGCCGCCGAACCCGCAGGGGCGTGTATCGGCCACGGCACCGGTGCCCCACGGGGGCGGGCGGTGAAGTGGAAAGTCAAAAGCCCCTCACCCTTTCCCCTCTCCCGCCTTGCGGGAGAGGGGAACGGCAGGCATCGCCAGCCTGCGGCTGCGATTATTTCTTCTTCGGGGCGATCATCATGACCATCTGCCGGCCTTCCAGGCGCGGGCGCGATTCGATCACGATGTCTTCGCCCAGGTCGGCCTCGATCCGGTTGGCCATCTCGCGTCCAAGCTCCTGGTGGCTCATCTCGCGGCCACGGAAGCGGATGTTGACCTTGATCTTGTCGCCTTCCTCGAGGAAACGGCGCATGTTGCGCAGCTTGATCTGGTAGTCACCCTCGTCGGTGACCGGCCGGAACTTCATTTCCTTGATCTCGACCTGCTTGGTCTTCTTCTTGGCTTCGTTGGCCTTCTTCTGCTGCTCGAAGCGGAACTTGCCGAAGTCCATGACCTTGCAGACCGGCGGATCGGCGTTGGGCTGGATCTCGACGAGGTCGAGCCCGGCGTCCTCGGCCAGTTGCAGCGCTTCTTCGCGCGAGAGCACGCCGACCATTTCGCCGTCCGCACCGATCACGCGCACCCGCGGTACTCGGATGTCCTGGTTCCTGCGATTTTGCTTGCTGTCAGGGATACTGATATGTGGATCTCCAAGGAAACTGGTGCCGGACACCGCGGTGTCCGGGCCTGCCGGCGCGCGGCCATCGGCCACGCACCGGGTACAACCTCACGACGCTGCGTGCCCGTCAACCAGGCGCGCGGCAAAGTCTGCGACGGACATCGTCCCCAGATCTTCCCCTGACCGCGTGCGCACGGCGACTGCCCCGTTCTCCTTTTCGCGGTCCCCCACCACGAGCAGGTACGGCACGCGCTGCAGCGTATGCTCGCGGATCTTATAGCCGATTTTCTCGTTCCGCAAATCCTCCGTGACCCGGAAGCCTTGATTTGCAAGGGTTTTCCGGACTTCCCGGACCCAAGCGGCCTGGGCGTCGGTAATGTTCATCACCACCGCCTGCACCGGGGCCAGCCAGACCGGCAAATTGCCGGCGTGGTGCTCGATCAGGATGCCGATGAAGCGCTCCATCGAGCCAACGATGGCGCGGTGCAACATGACCGGGTGGCGCTTCTGGCTCTGCTCGTCCACGTACTCGGCGCCAAGGCGGCCCGGCATCATGAAGTCGACCTGCATCGTGCCCAGCTGCCAGGTGCGGCCGATCGCGTCACGCAGGTGATACTCGATCTTCGGGCCGTAGAAGGCACCCTCCCCCGGGAGCTCGGTCCACTCCACGCCGGCAGCGCGCAGGGCCGATCGCAGCGCCTCCTCGGCCTTGTCCCAGGTGGCGTCGTCGCCCAGCCGCGGCTCCGGGCGCAGGGCCAGCTTGACCTGGACGTCGGTGAAGCCGAAGTCGGCGTAGACCTGCATCGCCTGGACGTGGAAATCGGTGACCTCGGACTCGATCTGGTCCTCGGTGCAGAACACGTGGCCGTCGTCCTGGGTGAAGCCGCGCACGCGCAGGATGCCGTGCAGCGCGCCGGACGGCTCGTTGCGGTGGCAACTGCCGAACTCGCCATAGCGGATCGGCAGGTCGCGGTAGCTGTGCAGGCCCTGGTTGAACACCTGCACGTGGCCGGGGCAGTTCATCGGCTTCACCGCGTAGGTCCGCTTCTCGGACTCGGTGAAGAACATGTTGTCCTTGTAGTTGTCCCAGTGGCCGGACTTCTTCCACAGCTCGACGTCGAGGATCTGCGGGCAGCGGACCTCGCCGTAGCCGGTGTCGCGGTACACCTTGCGCATGTACTGCTCGACCGCCTGCCAGATGCTCCAGCCCTTGGGATGCCAGAACACCAGCCCCGGCGCCTCTTCCTGCAGGTGGAACAGGTCCTGCTGCCTGCCGATGCGGCGGTGGTCGCGCTTCTCGGCTTCCTCGATGCGCTGGATGTACGCCGCCAGCTGCTTCCTGTCGGCCCAGGCGGTGCCGTAGATGCGCTGCAGCTGCTCGTTCTTCGAGTCGCCGCGCCAGTACGCGCCGGAGATGCGAGTGAGCTTGAACGCCTTGAGGAAGCGCGTGTTCGGCACGTGCGGGCCGCGGCACATGTCGACGTATTCCTGATGGTGGTACAGGCCCATCTGGGTGATGTCGTCGTCCATGTCGGCGATCAGGCGCAGCTTGTACTCCTCGCCGCGGGCCCTGAATGTCTCGATGACCTCCGCGCGCGGCGTCATCTTCTTGACCACGTCGTAGTCCTGCGCGATCAGCTCGGCCATGCGCTGCTCGATCGCGGCCATGTCCTCGGGCGTGAACGGGCGCTCGTGCCAGATGTCGTAGTAGAAACCCTCGTCGATCACCGGGCCGATCACCATCTTCGCGTCCGGGTACAGCTGCTTGACCGCGTGGCCGACCAGGTGCGCAGCGGAGTGGCGGATGATCTCGACGCCCTCGTCGTCCTTCGGGGTGATGATCTGCAGCGCGGCGTCGTGGTCGATGACGTCGCTGGCGTCGACCAGCCGGCCATCGACCTTGCCGGCCACGGTGGCCTTGGCCAGGCCGGCACCGATGGACTGGGCGACGTCCATGACCGAGACGGGATGTTCGAACTCGCGGCGGCTGCCGTCGGGGAGGGTGATGTTGATCATTGGACTCAGGGCGTTCGTATTGGAAGCGGCATTCTCGTGGGAGCGGCGCAAGCCGCGATGCCTTGCCGGCATGCCGTAGCGGCTTGCGCCGCTCCCACGGTGTTGTCCGGGCAATAAAAAAAGCGCCTCGCGGCGCCTGGATCGTCAGCCCCGTGAGGTTTCAGCGATGGGCGATGGTAGTGTCCATGTCGCACGCTCGGCTCGCGTTGACCGCGGCCACCTCGAATCATCTTGCGCCAATATGCCACGCCGCAGCGTGGTGGGCGGTACAGGGTTCGAACCTGTGACCCCTACCATGTCAAGGTAGTGCTCTACCGCTGAGCTAACCGCCCGAAGGGGTGCGAATTCTAGCCCGCGGGTCCGCCGGTGCACAAGCGAAGCCGGTCGCCGGCGGGCGAAGGTCGCCCCTGCGTCGGGCCGCCGCCAGGTCCCTGGCAACTGTCTCCGTCGCAGGCTCCCGGCGCTCGCCAAGGGCACCGGCCCCAATCTGAGCCCGGGCGACGACCGGAAACCACAATGCGCCGCGCGGGAGCGACAGAAGCCACGCGCTTTTGCGGACTGCGCCGAATCCGCTGCCCCCGCCCGCGTGGAAATGACGATCAGGGTTGCCGAGACCCCTTGCCGGGCCGCCAAGGCCGCGATCAGCCCGCCAGCATCGCGTCTTTCAGCCGGCGGATGCGGTCGCGTACCTGCGCGGCCTCCTCGAACTCCAGGTCGCGCGCGTGCTGGTACATCTGCTGCTCCAGCACCTTGAGCTGCGCCGTGGCCTGGGCCGGGTCGAGCGCGGCGTAATCCTCGCTGGCCTCGGCGACCTGGCGCTGCCTGCCGCGGCTCTTCTTCTCGGTGGAGGGATCGGGGCGCGCACCTTCCATGATGTCGACGATGTTCTTCTGCACCGACTGCGGGGTGATGCCGTGCTCGGTGTTGTACTCGACCTGCTTGGCGCGGCGACGGTCGGTCTCGTCGATCGCCCGCTTCATCGAATCGGTGATCCGGTCCGCATACAGGATCGCCTTGCCGCGGAGGTTGCGGGCGGCGCGGCCGATGGTCTGGATCAGCGAGCCGGTCGAACGCAGGAAGCCTTCCTTGTCCGCGTCGAGGATCGCCACCAGCGACACCTCGGGCATGTCCAGGCCCTCGCGCAGCAGGTTGATGCCGACCAATACGTCGAACTTGCCCAGCCGCAGGTCGCGGATGATCTCGACGCGCTCGACCGTGTCCACGTCCGAGTGCAGGTAGCGCACGCGGACATCGTGCTCGCCGAGGTAATCGGTGAGGTTCTCGGCCATGCGCTTGGTCAGCGTGGTGACCAGCACGCGGTCGCCCATCGCCACGCGCAGGTTGATCTCCCCGAGCAGGTCGTCGACCTGGGTCGCCACCGGGCGGATCTCCACCTCCGGGTCGATCAGGCCGGTCGGGCGCACCACCAGCTCCACCACCTGCCCCTGCGACTTCTCCAGCTCGTACTCGCGCGGGGTGGCCGAGACGAAGATCGTGCGCGGCGACCGGCCTTCCCACTCCATGAACTGCAGCGGCCGGTTGTCGAGCGCCGACGGCAGCCGGAAGCCGAATTCCACCAGCGTTTCCTTGCGCGACCGGTCGCCCTTGTACATCGCGCCGATCTGCGGGACGGTCACGTGCGACTCGTCGACCACCAGCAGCGCATCGGGCGGCAGGTAGTCGAACAGGCACGGCGGCGCCTCGCCGGGCATGCGCCCGGTCAGGTGCCGCGAGTAGTTCTCGATGCCGTTGCAGTAGCCGACCTCGGCCATCATCTCCAGATCGAACTGGGTGCGCTGCTGCAGCCGCTGCGCCTCGACCAGCTTGTTCTGCGCGTAGAACTGCTCCAGCCGCTGCGGCAGCTCGTCCTTGATCGCGTTGATCGCGTCGAGCACGGTGCGGCGCGTGGTGACGTAGTGCGATTTCGGATAGATCGTGTAGCGCGGCAGCGTGCGCAGGGTTTCGCCGGTGAGCGGATCGAACAGGGTCAGCTTCTCGATCTCGCCGTCGAACAGCTCCATCCGCAGCGCCTCGGAATCCGATTCCGCGGGATGCACGTCGATGACCTCGCCGCGCACCCGATAGGTGCCGCGGCGCAGCTCGGTGTCGTTGCGGCTGTACTGCATCTCGGTCAGGCGCCGGATCAACTCGCGCTGGTCGATGCGCTCGCCGCGCACCATGTGCAGCACCATCTTGAAGTACTCGTTGGGATCGCCGAGGCCGTAGATCGCCGACACCGTGCAGACGATGATCGCGTCGCGCCGCTCCAGCAGCGCCTTGGTCGCCGACAGCCGCATCTGTTCGATGTGTTCGTTGATCGAGCTGTCCTTGTCGATGAACGTGTCCGACGACGGGATGTAGGCCTCGGGCTGGTAGTAGTCGTAGTAGCTGACGAAGTACTCGACCGCGTTGTGCGGGAAGAACGCCTTGAACTCGCCGTACAGCTGCGCCGCCAGGGTCTTGTTCGGCGCCATCACCAGGGTCGGCTTCTGCACCTGCTGGATCACGTTGGCGATGGTGTAGGTCTTGCCCGAGCCGGTCACGCCCAGCAGCGTCTGCCTTGCCAGGCCGCTCTCGAAGCCCTCGACCAGCTTCTCGATCGCCTGCGGCTGGTCGCCCGCCGGTTCGTAGGGGGCGACGAGCTGGAAGCTGGCGGGATGGAGGGCGTCGGACATGGGGTTGGGGGCGGGAGGCGGATCGGCCAGTCTAGCGAGTCCACGGATATGGGGCCGCACGGCTGATGGGCAACCACCTATTGCAGCGCAAAGGATCATGACCACGTGTCTCAAAGCTCCCAGGGCTGGAACAGCGCGTCCGGAGGCAACTGATCGCGCATCCGGCAGGCGCTCCCGGCCGTGGCCGCCCGCGCGGCAGCCCGCTTGCTGCGCCGGCCCTGCGCCCGCCGCGGAGAATTCCGACACGGATCTCAGGCTTCCCCCACGGAAGCCCGCCAGCACCACCGATATCCGCCCCTCGACGCACCTCCTAACCTGTCCGTTCCACAGGCATGGAGCCAAACATGAACCGCAAGGAAGCAGGTTTTTCCCTGATTGAACTGGTCGTCACGCTCTCCGTGATGGCGATCATCCTGACGATCGCCCTGCCCTCTTTCGCAGCCATGGTGCAGAGGTCCCGCGCGTCCAGCACCTACCACCTGCTCACCACATCCTTTGCCGCGGCTCGGTTGCAGGCGGTCAAGGACAATGCGCCGGTGACCGTCTGCCCCAGTAGCGATGGACGCACATGCCGGGACGACATGATCTGGAGCAACGGCTGGATCCTTTACCAGGATCCCGGCCAAGATGACCAGCCGCGGACCGCAGACATGGTGATCCAAAGGTTCGAGGGCCTTGACGACAGCTTGCAGCTCAGGAGTACGGCCGGCCGCAAGCGCGTGCGTTTCCAATCCACCGGCTGGGCCTTCGGCAGCAACCTGAGCGTCCGCCTTTGCCACACGGGGGAGAATGAGAGCGAATTCCTGGGCAGCGTCATCGTCAACAACGCCGGCAGGGCCCGGACCGAACGCCAGCGTGAGCCCACGCGCTGCCCGTTCATCGCCGAAGCCGGGTAGGCCGTCACAGCCGATCGCAGGTTCCTTTGCAGGTCCTTGCTTGACCCGGGCGCTCCACCGCCTAAAATACCCGTCCCCGCCCGAATAGCTCAGCTGGTTAGAGCACTTGACTGTTAATCAGGGGGTCGCTGGTTCGAGTCCAGCTTCGGGCGCCAGATTGCTGTACACGGGTGTTCGCCAACATCCGGCATCGGATCGAAAGGTCCGGTAAAAACAAGCAGATACGAGATTCTGATGCCCGCGGATGTCCACCGACGTCCGCGGGCATCGTCGTCTGGTGTGAGTAGATTTGTGAGTAGATTTGCTGCCCGCAACGGGGCGGACAGCAATCGCTCAGCCGGCGGCCAGGTTGTAGTCGTCTCTCCACGGTGTGTGTCCACTGTTGCGGCCCATCCGCAGCCGATAGAACGTCGGAGATGAAGCTCTCCGACACACGAATCCGTGCACTCAAGCCTCGCGACAGGATCTATCGCTTGGGCGATGGGCATGGACTGTGCCTGGAGGTTGCCCCCTCAGGCGCCAAGCTCTGGCGCTACCGCTATCGGTGGGCAGGCAAGCCCACGATGCTGTCATTGGGTGCCTACCCGGGCGTTGGCCTGGCAGAAGCTCGCAGGAGAGTCCTGGAGCTTCGAGAGCTCCTCGCCTCAGGGGTCGATCCGGGAGAGGAGCACCGCAAACCCAGGCAGCTCCAGGCAGCCACCAGCGCCAGCCGATTCGAAGCTGTCGCGCGATCGTGGCGTGAGAGCAAGGCACCCCACCTCAAACCGAAAACGCTGGTGAAGCTCGATGCCATCCTCGATCGTGACCTCATCCCAAGCCTTGGCAAGATTCCCATTGGGGAACTGGCCACTCCCGAGGTCGTGGCTGCGCTCGAAGAGATTTTGGATCGTGCACCGCATATGGCGCAGAAGGCACGTAGCTACCTGAACCAGATTGTCGAATTCTCGATCCGGAAGGGACTTCGCAAGGACGGGCACACTCTGACCCTCCGGGGAGTCATTCGCCTCCCCAAATCGAAGGGTCTTCCTGCTGCCATCGACGAGGATTCACTTCGAGAAGTAATGCGGGTTGTCCATGACCACCCGGACAGGATGATCAGGACGGCCCTGCAACTGCAGGCCTACACCGCATTGCGACCCAGCAACGTCGTCTCGGCCCGTTGGTCGGCCATCAATCTGGAAAAGGCAATCTGGCGAATTCCAGGCGAACAGATGAAAACAGGAGAAGACCATGATCTTCCCCTTCCACGTCAGGCCGTCGAGCTTCTCAGGGTCGCCGAGAAATGGCGTCGGGGCGGTAACAAGGCTGACTGGATGTTTCCGGCCATAGCCGAGCGCCAATCGCAGCACATGCATCGCGACACCTTGAGTAAGGCATTGCGAACGAGTGGATTGCAAGGCAGGCATGTTCCTCACGGATTTCGCGCGTCGTTCCGAACTTTGGCGCGCGAGGAACTCGACATTGACATTGATGTCCTGGAGGCGCAGCTGGCTCATTCGGTAGGGGATGCAACCCAGCGCGCTTATAACCGGGCACGACATCTCAAGCGACGCGCCAAAGCATCCCAGTTCTGGGCCGACTATCTGGATGGCCTGGTGAAAGGCCAGAAATGACAGGACACAAAGCGTAAATACAACTCTCGGGGTTCAGAAAATTCCTACACCACGATGCGTTGCGGTCCGACTGACTGCAACGTCATCGGCCGACAACACCGCACCGGTCAGCAACGCCTGATCCCCGCGTCCTGCTGCCGGTCATCCAGACAGGCGGGGCCGCAGGGACGCGGCGCTGCTGGCGCACCTGATGCGGATCGTTGCATCACTGTCAGGGGATTTTCCATGCCCAAATTCGATGTAACGATCGAACTTGAAAAGCTGCCTATCGGGCGTGACACCTGCTGGTCTGCACCCTCCCTCGGCGCGAGTACAAGTGATTTCCATGGAATTCACTTGGCGCTACGGCGTCTGGAGGGATACGGAAAAGTTCAGATCCTCGAGGAGGATGTCGGGACAGATTTCCCGCAGGGCCAAGTTCGTCGAATTACATTCCTGCGCCTCTCATTTCATACAGCAACAGGTCCGACACCGAAGATGCCCAACAGCGATTCGCTCATCCTCCAAAGACGCCTTGCTGCCTCCAGGTCGATGGCGTAAGGGGCCACCCCGTAGACTCGTCTCCCATCCCGCGATACCTCCCCTGTATCGAGCGCGGCGATATCCGAGTCGCGGCAGAAGACGCCGCCCATGCCGGCAAGCTGTTGACTCACCGCGCACCATACGTGCGTGGCCGCGCCCTGAGCGATCGACTTCATGTCTCTATCCGGATCAATCACCGGCTCTCCATCTCGACCGAGGTAGCCTGCCTCTTTCAGCTGTTCGATCGGAATATGTTTGGACAAGCCGGTAACGATTCCTCCCGGGTGCAGGGAAAACGAACGGATCCCGTCGTCGCGCCCGAGGCGATCTACTTCGACGCAGAACAGGATGTTGGCTGTCTTCGATTGCCCATAGGCAATCCAGCCGTCATATGCGCGCCGCTCGAAGTTGATGTCGTCCCACACGATGTCCGACAGGTGATGCCCGAGGGACGAAACGGACACCACGCGCGCGCCACCCGCCCGGCGCAGCGCTGGCCAAAGACGGTTGGTCAGCTGGAAGTGACCCAGGTGGTTTGTCGAAAGCTGTAACTCGTTGCCGCGCGCATCCCGCTCCAGGCGCGTCGAGGCCATGATGCCGGCATTGTTGACCAGGATGTCCACCGCCAACCCGGACTGCACGATCGCGCGGGCAAATGCGTCGATGGAATCGGGGTCTGTCAGGTCCATGCGCCCGACTTCGATGCGTCCGCCGATTTCCGCGATGGCGCGTCGTGCCCGATCGACCGAGCGAGCCGGAACGATGACCCTGGCACCGGCTTCCGACAGCGTCCTTGCCGCTTCGAGCCCAAGGCCGGCATGCCCTCCGGTGACGATCGCGAGTCGCCCGGTCAGATCTCTACCGCGTATGACATCCAGCGTAGTGCTGTGGGCGGTATGACCGCTTCCCAATGGTTTCTGCGGCGTGTGCATTGTCTACTCCAAAGTCATCGGCCACGCGGACGATTCCGTTACCGGTCTGGCCCGATCAAAACGAAGTTGCATGGCGGGGATCGGCGACAGCCGTCCGAAGCCTATATCCGGCTGGAGCATGCGATAGCGCCTCCGGCGACCACACAGTGTTTCCTGTTCCGGGACAGTGACCGCCCGATCAGGTCGGTGCGCGCGGGCATCCGGGAGTTTGGCGGCAACAGATTGCGCACAACGCGTGTCACCCGGCATCCGCATTCAACACACGCAGGGCGTTGGTCATGATCGCTCGCCGCGTAGAGCCGCACTCAATTCGCACGGGATCGCACGCTTGAACATTGCGAGAGCGTCTACGGAAATGCAGGAAATCTGTTCCGCAACATCGTACTCGGGCGGCAATGGGACCGGCGCTGGCTGGAGTTCTACGAAGCCGCGCCTTGCCGCCACGGTGACGGCGTGGATACGGCACGCCTGCCTTTCTGGATTGTCCCTCCAGACACAACACCGCGAAGCCGGCGACGAGTCTTCCGGCACTACGGATTCCTGCCTAGTGTGAAAAAGCGGCATGGGGTACGGGTCGCATGGCCCTTGTCATGTGTCCCAACAGCACGCCGCTCCCTCACACCCTGGAGAAGAATCGTGAACTCGAATGCCTTGAACAAGACCTCCGCCACAACGACGGAGTCCTGGATCGACTGGACCAACCTGGTGCTCGGCGCCGTCCTGATCGTTTCACCCTGGATCGGATTGGGCGGCAGCGGATCGGTCGCGGCGAATGCCGTGGTCTGCGGCTTCGTTGTCGCCTGCGCTGCCGGTGTAGCCCTTGCCAAACCCTCGCTGGGTGCGGAAAGGACGAACGCATGGGTGGGCGTGTGGCTGCTGGCCGCCCCCTGGGTCCTCGCATTCTCCGGCAATGCAGGTGCCACGTGGACCAGCATCACCATTGGCCTCGCCATCACCTGTTTCGCCGGGATCCAGGTCACCCGGCTGAAGCGTTCCGCGCGCGGCTGACGCCGTTCGCGAATGCAGGCCACAGTTCTGCGGCCAGACAACCCCTTCATCGCGAGAATTTCAAACCATGTCCAACAACCACAATCCAGAAATCCTGGAGTTCATCGATGTGCTGGCTGAAACCGGCAGTCACTACCGCATGGAGGCGATGGAAGGCCTTTACCTCGACGACCTCGGCTTCCTGGTGCTCACGCCACAGGGCGATATCGCACGCTTCTCGAAGACGGAGATGCTCGAGGAGTTCAGGAGCCGCCGCGACGCCGGCGAGCCACCGCTGTCGACCGAGAAGCGCGTCCTGCACGTCGAAGAACAGGGCGACCAGGCAACCGCCGTCCTGTATCGGCGAATGAGCCAGCAGGCGGATCCTGCACTCTACGAACTGCGCCTGCGCAAGGTCGACGGAAAATGGCTGGTGGCGGGAGAGACCGTCCTTCCCTGGCCCGACCTGGCCTCGGCAAGGGGGTTCCTGCCGCCGCGCACGAAGTAGTCCATCGTCGACAGCCAATTTCGCCCCGGATCGGGATCCGCCCGCTCGCTCGCTCGCTCGCGATGCAGGATGGATCCCTTTCCGGGGATTCTTCACCCAACTACTCAACTGCTCCCGGATCAGTACTCGCCCCTTTCCTGCACGCGCACTGACCAATCCCCGGTCCAAGCCAGCTGCGCCACAGTCCGGAAGTGTGGGATCCGCCGACTACGCCGGTTGCGAACGCCGCCTCTGCGCCCGTTCCAGTACGATCCTGATCGCCACCAGCACGGGGATGGCGACAAGGAAGAACGCGCCGAGCCCGAGGAACAGCTCGTCGAAAGCGCGCGCGGCTGACTGCCTGCCCAGCGCCCGCGCCAGGACGGCCAGCGCGGCGACGGGACCTTGCGATGCATCGACGCCATGCGCGACCAGCGCGCTGGCCAGCGCCGCCCTGCTCGTCTCGACAGCGGGCCGGCCGGCCACCAGGTATTGCGAGAGCACGGTCATGTGCGCCGGCACCCGCCATTCCAGCCAGCTGAGCACGAATGCCGACCCCGCCAGGCCACCGACCTGCCTGCCCAGGTTGAACAGGGCAACGCCATGGGCCTTGAGTCCTTGTTTGACGTGACCGAGGGTCAGCATGGTGAGCGACATGAACAGCGCACCCATCCCAAGTCCGCGGCACCAGGTGGCGACTGCAAGTTCGCTGCGGCCGCTGTCCGGCGTGGCGTGCGAAAGCAGCCACATGCCGGTCATGAACAGCACGATGCCCACCGGGATTGGCAGTTCCACCCGCGCCCGCGTGTACTGGATCACCAGTCCTGCCGACAGCAGGCCAAGCGCCACCATGATCGAACTGGACAGCGTGATCTGGCCGACATGCACGGGCGCCAGCTGCAGCACGTTCGCGGCAAACAGCGAGATCGCCGACGCGCTTCCGAAGAGTACGAAACCGGCCGCAAAGGTTGCACAGAATCCGAACGAGAACCGCGCGTCCCTGAACACGGCAGTCGAAAACAACGGCGCCTTTGAGCGCGCCAACGCCAGAACCAGCCCGGCGAATGCCAGCAGCGTCCACAAGCAGGCGTCGACGAAGTCCGGATCGTCGAACCAATCGTAGCGCGCACCCTTTTGAAGCACGTAGACGAATCCGGTCGTCGCCAGCGCCAGCAGCACGCAGACACCGGCGCCGGGGAGCCGCGTCGACCGATCCGGCCGATCCTGCCCACCCGCGATCGCCAGCACGCCGCTACCGAGCATGCCAATCGCGCCGGACAGCAGAAAGAGCAGCTGCCAGGCATGCGCGTCCGTCGACCAGCCATGCAATGCCGGTGCGATCGTGGTGGGGAGCACGACGATCGGCAGGGCGAGCAACGCCTGAAGCAACGGCTGGCGCCGTGTGGGCTGCAGCGCGAACACCAGCGACTGCCCGGTGACCAGCAGCAGGCCGCCAAGCGCACCCTGCGCCACTCGGCATGCCACCGCCGACCAGAACGCATCTGCCGTCAAGCCCAGCGCAGCCGTGGCCAACGCAAGCCCCAAGCTCGCTGCAAGCAGCACGCGCCATGGACCGAACCGCTCCGCCAGCCGCGGCGACAGCGCGAACGCGGTGATCTTCGCCGCCAGGTAGGCGATGTTCAGCCACGCGATCTCATCAGGAATCGCGGCAAAGCTTCCTGCCACCGCACCGCGGTTCACCACCAGCAGGGTGCTGTTGATGCCATCCAGCGCCAGCATCGTGACGAAGGCCGCCACGCAGGCGGCTGCCCGGATTGCCCCGAATCCGTCGGCGGGCGGATCGGACGGCGGCGGCGCGTACATCAGTCTTCCTGCACGCGTGCAAGCCCGCTGCTGCCTTCATCCGTGCCCCCCTGCTTGCGCAGGGCGATCGTGACCTCGGCCGACAGACCGGCATAGAGCTTGCCTGCGAGGGGGTGGCCGCTATCAAGCACGATCTTCACCGGTACCCGCTGCGGGATCTTGGTGAAGTTGCCTGTTGCGTTGTCCGGTGGGATCAGTGCGAACTGGGCGCCGCTGCCTGGTGCGATGCTCTCGACGGTTCCAGCGATTCCAACATCGGGATACATGTCTACTTTCACTGTCGCCCGGTCACCGATGCGCACATCTGTCAGCTGCGTTTCCTTGAAGTTGGCGACCACCCAGACGTCCCGCAGCGGCACCAGCGAAAGTGCTGGCGCGCCAGGCGACACGTAGCGACCGACGCGGATCTGGCGGTTTGCCACCACGCCGTCGATGGGGGCTGTGATCACGGTATGCCGCAGCGCATTGGACGCGAGCCGCTGCGCAGCCCTGACCTGCTCAAGTGCGGAATCCAATTCCAGCCGCTGTGCCTTGAGCACCTCGCGCCGGCTCGCCTCGGCCCGTTGCCTAGCCGCGGCCGCTTCGGTGGCGGCGACAGCCTTCAGGCGCGCGGTCTCGGCGGCGTCATACGCCTGTCGGCTCACGAGGCTACGTTCGACAAGCGCCTTGTACCTGCGTGCATCCAGCGCGGTACGACGGGCTTCAACTTTCGCGGCTTCGACGTCGGCAGCCACCTGTGCGATGACCGCTCCCTGTAAACCAATCTCGCGGTCGATCCGCGCCAAACCGCGCACCTGCCGCTCCACCCCGGCGGCTGCTTCGCTCATCCGAGCGCGATAGTCTGACTCATCGATTCTGAAGAGCACCTGCCCGCGCTTGACGGCCTGGTTGTCGTCGACCAGCACCTCCGACACGTAACCGGCAACCTGCGGCGCGACCGTGGTGATCTCTCCGCGCGTGTAGGCATTGTCGGTCGCAACCGAGGCACCGCTGCTCAGCCAGTGGCATATCGCGAACCAGGAAAAAAGGACCGCAAGCGCCGAGCATGACGCGACGAGGAGGAGGCGGACTCGACGCCTGCGGTCGGGGGAAGGGGCATGGGAGGTCATGTGATGGGTCTCTTGTAAGGATCGACGTGCCGCGCCCGCGTCATCGCTCAAAGAACGACATGCTTTCCGCCGTCGAGCCGCGGCAGGTTGATCTCGCCGAGCATTTCCTTGAGGTCGATCTCGATCTCGCGGCACAACCGGGTGATCGGCACGTCGTTGGAGCCACCCTCGAAGGGATTTGCCGTGCTCTCACCGACCTGGTCGAGCGAGGTGTACATCCACGAAATCAGCACGCTCAGCGGGATCGCCAGCCAGACCATGTTTCCGGCCATGAAGCCGCTGACGACGCCATTGAGCTTCTCGAGCTCCTGGATCAACCCCAGTGGCAGCAGCACGCACAGGATCCTGACGAAGATCATGTTGACAATCGCGTACTGCCGCGGGTACGGGAAGTCCTTGATCAACTCGCTGCTGCATTGCTGCCCGTGCAGGTCGCCGATCGCGCTTTGCAGCCGTGCGGAGGCGCCAGGGTCGATGGCACCGCGATCCAGCGCATCGCGGATCGCCATGCCCTGAAGACTCAGTACGCGCGCGGCCCTGTTGCTGGCGACGAGGATCTGGGCGACCTCCTCGCAGGGCACGTACATCATCAGTTCGTCCTCCAGCGATGCTTCCTTCTCTGGCACTGTGTACGACCGCTGGTACTCGACGTTGTTCGCCTTGTCGATCGTCTCCCACGGCTTGCGCTGCCGCATCGCATAGCGCAGCGCGGTGAGCCAGGCGAAATGCCGGTAGATGAGCTTCTTCGACTCCTCGGGATCTCGTACCAGGTCGCGGCACATCGTGCCCCAGCCTCGGCTCTTGGCCACGATCGCCATCCAGGCCTGCTGCGACGCCCAGTACCTTCCATAGGTCTGCGTGCTCTTGAAGCCGGCCATCAGCGCCACGGCGGTACCCAGCAACAGGACCACCCCCCAGGGCATGACCAGCCACTTGATCCCGAGCACCTCGTAGAAGAACACGGGGATCGTGGCCACGACGACCAGCGCGTAGATCGAACGCCGGGTCCAGAACACGAACTCAGTGAATCTGTAGGACCTACCCGCAAGCATGGCGGCTCTCCGGTGCTTCGGCATGATCGATGCCGATGAAAGGCTCCGCGAGGAGCTCCTCACGGTTGCGTTCGCCGGAGCTCTCCAACACCTGGTTGCCGATGAGCGCTGCACTACCGATGGCGACAGTTCTCATATCGGACCCTTTGCATCTCTTGTGATTGGAGAACACCGGACTACGGGACAACCGGGAAGGAAGTCATCGGGAACACGGCCCGGATGCTAGGGAGCACTACCGATCATGGGTAGACCCGAGCCGGTGTGCGCGGTGTTGTCCAGCGCGCACCAATCGTCATGCAATCCGCGGCGTCCGGACGCCCTTGGCGCCTGGCAGCTGCGCGCGCACGGCTCGCAACCGCCCTATTCCTCGACCGGTGACTCGAAAGGCGATGCCCGGCTCCCGGAAGAGCCAGAGCGCGGGTACGCGTTGTTGCACGACTGGCAGCAATCGGGTCCCGGCCTACAACAGCGCCATACCGCCATCGACGCGCAGGTTGACGCCATTGACGAAGCTGCTGGCATCGGAAGCCAGGAACAGTGCCGCGTCTGCCAGTTCACCTGGCCTGCCCAGTCGGCCCAGCGGAATTTCCTCAGCAACGGCCTGCTCGAATGCATCTCGCCCTTCTGGCGGAATGCCGAGCTTAGCCAGGATCTGGGTGTCCACAGGCCCGGGGCTGAGCACGTTGACACGGATTCCGCGTGACTTGAGCTCGATTGCCCAGCTTCTTGCGAACGCGCCGATCGCTGCCTTCGATCCGGCGTACACCGCATGACCGTCGAGCACCTTCTCGGCTGCGATCGAGCCGGTAACGATGATCGATCCTCCGTCACGCATGATCGGGGCCATTTTCTGCACGCCAAAGAACACGCCCCGCGCATTGACCGAGAACTGAGCGTCGTACTCCTCCGGCGAGACCTGCGCGGAATGGTTGATCGTGTTGATGCCGGCGTTAGCCATGTAGATGTCCAGTGCACCGAACGTCGCATGAATGTGCGCGGCAACCGCTTCGTGATGCTCGATGCTGGCCACGTCGCCCTGGATTCCCAGCGCGCCGGTGCCGATCCTGGCCACTGCTTCGTCGATCGCCTTCCTGCGTCTGCCGGTGATGATGACCTGAGCGCCTTCGGCGGCGAAGCGCCTGGCCGCTGCCAAACCAATGCCGCTGTTGCCGCCCGTGATCAGCGCAACCTTTCCAGTGAGGGTTTTCATTGCATTCGCTCCAGTCCAGGGGGGCGCTCTCCGCCGCACCCGGTAATCGTCAGGGGCGCTCACCTTATGGAGCCTGCGGAAGAGGAAACAGACGGCAGCGGAATACATCGCGTTGACCTGCGCGCACCAATAGCCGTGCGTCACGGACCACGCGTTTCCGGCACACAGATTGATGCTGCCGGTTCAACACAGTGCACAACGCCAAATGCCTACCGACCATGCATGGCTGCGCGTAGCGTTTGGCCGCGAGTTCGAACGCGCCGTGGAAGCCCATCCAGGCACCACTTTCCCCAACACAGGATCCCCGACATGACATCCATCATCACCAAAGACGGTACCGAGATCTTCTACAAGGACATGGGACGTGGTCAGCCCATCGTCTTCCACCATGGCTGGCCGCTCTGCAGCGACGACTGGGATGCGCAGCTGTTGTTCTTCCTCGAGCAGGGCTACCGCGTCATTGCCCATGACCGTCGCGGACACGGGCGCTCCAGCCAGAGCGCGAACGGCAACAACATGGATACCTACGCTGCCGACGTCGCGGCACTGGCCTCGCGCCTGGACCTTCGGGATGCGATTCACATCGGTCACTCCACGGGTGGCGGCGAAGCCGCGCGTTACGTTGCACGCCATGGAGCCGACCGGGTTGCCAAGCTCGTTCTGATCGGTGCGGTGCCCCCGCAGATGGTCAAGACCGAGGCGAACCCCGGTGGCTTGCCCATCGAGGTCTTCGACGACCTTCGCGCACAGCTCGCAGCCAGTCGCGCCGGCTTCTACTGGGACTTTCCGGTCCCGTTCTACGGCTTCAACCGCGACGGGAATCCGCTGTCGGAACCCGTCCGGCAGAACTGGTGGCGGCAGGCAATGCTCGGCGGCGCGAAGGCACAGTACGACTGCATCCAGGCCTTCTCCGAGACCGACTTCACCGACGACCTGCGTGCGATCTCCGTACCGACGCTGGTGATGCACGGCGACGATGACCAGATCGTTCCGATCGCGGACTCGGCGCTGCTGTCGGCCGAACTCCTCCGCAACGCGACGCTGAAGGTCTACCCGGGCCTGCCCCACGGCATGTGCACGACGCATGCCGAGACCATCAATCGCGACTTGCTCGCCTTCATCCGCAGCTGAAAGAAGCGACCGCACCGGCGTCCCGTGCGCCGGTGCGGCTCCGCGGAGCATTCACCGTGACACGCCCTCAACTCCCGTCAACGCCTGCCCCCCGCTCGCGGCATTGCAGAGCCCGCGGAGCGCATGTCCTTCTGCTGCTCGGATTCACGGCGTTCTTCGCACCAGTGACGCAAGCGGCGGACTTTGCGATCGAGGCCGGGCAAAGCTGGAGTGGAAAGTCCGAGCTTGGCTCCACCCACGCGGTCTTCATCCAGATCGGCTCAGGTCATCACCACCCCGTGCTTCGGGGCAAGCTGCAGGTCCAACCCATCGTCACGGCCGGGATCGTGGCGGGTCGCGACCAAGGCAGTCATCGCCGCGACGCCTGGCTCGCCGGCGCCGGCTTGCGCGTCACGCGGTCCAGCCATGGCAGGGAACACTGGTTCTGGGAGTCCTGCGTGCTCGCATCGTCAGGGGATACTCCATCGCTGTCCGGACACCTCCAGTTTGCCAATGGCTTCGGCTATGCGCATGGATCATGGGAGTTGAAAGTCAGGCATATCTCCAATGCTGGACTTCGCGAGCCGAATCATGGCGAGACAATGCTGCTCCTGGGCTACTCCTTCTAGCCATGCCTACCCTTCGATCTCTGGATGCTCCGGATTAAGAATTGGCAACTTGCACTTCAGGTCTGATGACGCGACAAGCCGGCTATGCGTGTTCTATGCGCATGCGCCTACGAGCTCCCAGCTCTTCCACGACGACCCATGATCTTTAGGTAGAACTTTATCGATGGCCCGCGAGCGGGAGCGAGTCGCTCCTCGCGATCATCCATCCCTACCATCCGTTGGTGCGGAACGGGCAACAGCCTGAGCCTGCGCATGGCGCTACCGCACCTGGACCACGCTCAATAGTCTAATTCCCGCACGGCACGGCGCCGTGTTCGAGTCCGTTGCCCGATGGCAATGGATACCGTTCAGCCGAAACGCAGCGTGATCTCAGGTCGGACGTTCCCCCAGACATAGAGCGTGCCCGGAGACCCTGGCAACAGCGCCGTTCAGATGGGATCGATTCGGACTCGCAAGTCCAGATCACTCTCGCTGCCGACCGGCAAACTATCGTGGAGACGCCAACATGTTCAGCGTGGAAAATGCAGCAACCCCGAAGCCGTCCGCCCTTGATGAACTCGTTCCATCGCGGTACGCGTTAACGGTTGGGGATATCGATGTACTCGTGGTCAGCGACGGCGTCTTGCCGCTACCCACGAAGATGCTGGGCCACAACGCCAAGCAGGTCGAGCGCGACAAGTGGTTTGATGGGATGTATCTGCCCCGGGACGCCTTCGATTGGGCCCTGAATGCAATGCTGGTGCGCAGTGCCGATCATACGATTCTGATCGATGCTGGTCTTGGTACGGATCCGGACCTCCATCTGCCGCGCGCCGGCCAGCTGATCGGACGCTTGGGCGCAGCCGGCATTGACCTGACGGAAGTGACTGACGTGGTGATCACCCACATGCATATGGATCATATCGGCGGTTTGCTTCTCGATGGAATCAAGGAGCGTCTGAATCCGAACCTCCAGATTCACATCGCCGCCTCTGAAGTGGAGTTCTGGAAGTCTCCGGATTTCACGCGCACGAATATGCCGGACGGATTTCCGGATGCGTTGCGCGCCACTGCGAAGAAGTTCTGGGCGGAGTACAGCGAGTACATACGCACCTTTGATGACGAGCGTGAGGTGGCTCCTGGAGTTCGCGTGCGCCGTACAGGCGGTCACACTCCCGGCCACAGCGTGGTGCGGATCGAGTCAAATGGTGAAGCACTGACCTTCGCCGGGGACGCGGTATTCGCGGTCGGATTCGACCAGCCGACTTGGCACAATGGATTCGAACACGACCCGGAAGAGGCGGCGCGCGTTCGCATCGGATTGCTCAAGGACCTGGCCGGCACGGGAGAGCTCCTGGCTGCAACGCACCTGCCATTCCCGTCGATCGGACATGTGTCTGCCGATGGGGAAGTCTTCCGTTGGGTGCCGGCCTTTTGGGACTTCTGACCGCGCTTGAAGCCTCGGTCTGATACAGGGCCAGGTCTACTTCCTGCTGAACGAATCAGCCGGAGGTGGGCCTGGCGTTGCATTGAACATGCCCATGTTCCAGAGGCGAGGTCGATGCTGCTCCGTTTCGGCCATTCCCGGAGCTTCATTGTTTCAATGCAGGAATCATCTCGATTCCCGGAATCACGCTAGCCGGCCTCTCCTGGCCTCGGCTACTTTCGAGCCCCCTAAAGAATCGGAGAAGACCATGGCGAAGGTCCTCGTGCTTTATTACTCTTCATATGGACATATCGAACAGATGGCGGAAGCGGTCGCGGAAGGCGCTCGCGCCGCTGGCACTTCGGTAGACATCCGGCGAGTACCAGAACTCGTCCCCGAGAGCGTTGCCATCGCATCCGGCTACAAGCTCGACCAGAAGGCGCCGGTCGCGGAGGTCGACGAACTCATCGATTACGACGCAATCATCATCGGCACTGGTACGCGCTATGGCCGCATGCCTTCGCAGATGGCCAGCTTCCTCGACCAGACCGGCGGCCTGTGGGCGCGAGGCGCCCTGAACGGGAAGGTCGGATCCGCTTTCACTTCCACCGCCACACAGCATGGTGGCCAGGAGACCACCCTGATGGGGATTCACACCAACCTGCTGCATTTCGGGATGGTGTGCGTCGGGTTGCCGTACAGTTTCCAGGGTCAGATGCGGCTTGACGAAGTGACCGGTGGTACGCCCTATGGTGCGACAACGATCGCTGGCGGCGATGGGTCCCGGCAGCCGACAGAGAACGAGCTCGAGGGCGCGCGCCACCAAGGTCGCCTGGTAGCCGAACTGGCCACCAAGCTCGCTGCTGGTTGATCTCGCCGGCCGCACACAGTGCGGGCTCGAGGCCAGTTCGTGGCGCGAGGACAACGAGTTCTGGCTTGAAAGTGAAGTAGCGCCTCAACCCCGCCGCTCTGTTCGAGCTTGCGCACAATTACATGGAGCGAAACACCCCACTGATCGGATAGCGACATCCACCAGACGCCCGGCCCCCGCGGCCGGCAGCACCTGCCCTGCGTTCCGATGATGCGAAGCGGCAGGCCTGGTGGTTTAATTGCGAATCAGGCACGACGTGGCCTGCCGTGCTCGAACCATTGATTCGATCGAGTTGCCTTACGATGGCACCGGGGCCATGAGGCGAGCCACAGGCGCTCAATCATGCAAGCACAGTCCAAGGATCCATCCGATTCTCCGCCGCCCCCAGCCGACGGCCCGGCATCCGGCGACGTTTGCTTGCGGTTTGGCTCCTTTGTCCTCTGGGAGAACCAGCGCCGGCTTGAGTCGTCCGGCCAACCGGTGCGATTGGGACCTCGTTCGTTCGATTTGCTATTGCAGCTGATCAAGCGGGCCGGCGAACTGGTCAGCAAGGAAGAATTGCTATCCGCCGTCTGGACCGGCGTCGTGGTCGAGGAAGCCAGCGTCCGGGTGCACATGTCCCTGCTTCGAAAAGCCCTGGGCGAGCCCGATGCCAGCGACGGTTGCAAGGAATGGATCACCAACGTCCCGCTGCGAGGCTACCGGTTCAATGGACGGGTTGTTCGTGAACTGACCGACTCCCCGGCCACGGCTTTGACGCGACCGCACGCTCCGCTGGCGAAGTTGCCTGTGCGTCTGACCGAACTCATCGGGCGCGAAGCCGACGTGGGCGATGTCCTGGCGTCACTCGAAGGACACCGGCTGGTCACGATCGTCGGTGCCGGCGGCATCGGCAAGACCAGCGTTGCGATCCGCGCCGCGGAGCATTGCCAACAGAAGCCGGCCATGCAGGTGGCCTTCATCGATCTTTCTCCATTGATCTCGCCAGACCACGTGCTCGGCACCATTGCGAGGTCGCTGGGCGTCGCAGCCGACTTGCCCGACCCCCTCCAGGGCATCATCCAGAACCTCGCTGGACGCGATGCGCTGCTGCTGATCGACAACTGCGAACACGTCGTGGATGCGCTCGCGCTTCCGATCACGCGCCTGCTGACGGCCCTGCCCGGCCTGAGCATCCTTGCGACCAGTCGGGAACCGCTGCGCGTCTCGGGCGAGTACGTCCAGCGCCTGTCCGCGCTCGCCGTCCCCGATGCCGAGAACGTCACGCTTGCACAAGCACTGCACTGGCCCGCAGTCGAACTGCTCATCGAACGGGCCAAGGCCGCCGGCGCTGGAGGGTTCGAGGAATCGGATGGCCCGCTGCTCGCCAGGATTTCGCGCCAACTCGACGGCATTCCCCTGGCCATCGAACTGGTGGCCGCACGCCTCGGCGTCCAGTCCGCCGGCAGCCTTGCCCTCAGGCTGGATGACCACATGCGGCTTCTCTCCATCGACAGCCGGGCGGCGCTTCCGCGCCACAGGTCGCTTGCGGCGGCACTCGATTGGAGCATTGCCCTGCTGGATGAAAACGAGTCGCGGGTCTTCCGCCGGCTATCGGTCTTCAGGGGCCGCTTCAATGTCGAATCCGCGCTTGGCGTCGCCGCTGGCGACATGGACCCGGACGTTGCGTTCGACGCGTTGATCTCGCTGGCCAACAAGTCGCTGGTGTCCTTCGATGGCAACGATGCCATCGCGCCATATCGCCTGCTTGATACAACCAGAAGCTACGCAGCTTCGCTGCTTGCGCAGAGCGATGAGCATCCGGCATTGCTGCGCCACCATGCGATATTCATGCTTGACCTGATGAAGGCCGCGACGGCGGATTTGCCAAACCTCACGGCGCACGATTGGGGCGACCGGTATGCCCATCACCTGGATGACGTGCGCTCTGCGCTTGAGGCCTGCCTGGCTGACCCATCGGATGCAAGGACTGCCGCGGCACTGGTCACGTCGTCGGCGCCCTTGTGGTTCCACGTATCCCAGGTCGCCGAGTATCGCGACAGGGTCGAAGCGGCGCTCGAACTGATCGATCAGCAGCCGGATCCGGATAGGGAGACGGAGACCTGGCTATTGAACGCGTTGATCATCGCGCTACTGCACACGGACGTCCTGAACCCCGATCTGGCTACGGTCTCCGACCGCGCCCTTGCCGGCGCATTGGCAGCCGAGTCGCGCGTACTGGAACTGCAGGTCCGCTGGGGGCGGTGCACGCATGACATGTTCCGCGGCGAGTACGTCGCAGCGCTTCAGCAGTCGGCAACGCTGCTTGCGATTGCGAAATCGTGGTCCGACCCCGCTGCACTCAATCTCGCCCACCGCGTGAGCGCGATGGCGAATCATTTCTGCGGCAACTTTGCCGCGGCAAAGCAGCACTGTGAAACGTCTCTGCAATTGAGCGGCGGCGCCGGTCGCACGCGCACCAACATGGTCGGGGTGGACCCGGCCGTCGCGGCGAAGGCGATGCTGGCACGGACGCTCTGGATCCAGGGAAAAACGGCGAAGGCCCTGGAGACTGCAAGCGATGCGGTGGCCCGCGCCGAATCGTCCGGGCATGCCGTCTCTCTGTGCGCCGCACTTTACGGTGCCTGCCCCGTCGCCCTGTGGTCGGGCGAACTCGAGCTTGCCGGCAAGTGGATCCGGGTGATGACGGACGAAGCACAGCGCAAGGGGTTGGTGGGTTGGCTCCGATACGCCGACTGGTACTCCCAGGGCCTGCAGCTGCGCACCGCCCAGGATTCCGCCCTCCATGTCCGTGATGTGTCCGCCCAGTTCGCGAGCTACGACGCGCCTCGCAGGGAGATGCTCGTAACGTTCTGTACCGACTGGGTCGACGACGGGATGGTTGCGCGGCTCTCGCTCGGGGAAGGCCTGTGGAGTGCCGCGGAAGTCTGGCGTGCCCTTGGTCGGAAAAGCGAGCTGCGGGGGATGACCGATGAAGCCGAAGGTTTCTACCTCCGGGCGCTCGAAACCTCGAGGCAGCAAGACGCAAAGGCCTGGGAATTGCGAGCCAGCTTGAGCTTGGCAAGGATGTGGGCGCACCTGGACCGACCGCAACAGGCGCTGCAACTGCTTGAGCAGACGTGCGCGAACGCCCCCGACCAGGACGACCCGGCGATCACACAGGCCTGCGGGTTGCGTGACGAGATCGCCCGAAGCCTGCCTTTGGGCCAGGACAGCACCCGGATTGCAGCAGATCCGCCCCACGCCGACGGCGGTTGAAGCCACGAGCCCTTGTCGTGCCCGTGCTGGATTCGATCCAGCGGCGGAAAAGCACGCCGATCATCTCCTTTACATGCATTGACAGGCATTAACTGGCGCTTGAGGCGTCTGGGCGCGCACGGTAGGCGAGCGGTTCGCATCGCGAGATCGAACGCCCCGCCCTCACCAAGCCGGAAGCCGCTGCCATGCCCCCCTCCACGCTCCTCGCCCCTCCCACGGATCCCCTGGCCACCAGCTTCGCCACGACCTACGCCGGTGTCGTCGCCTTCATCGCCGTGGTCACGGAAGGCAGCTTTGCGCGGGCGGGCGACCGCCTGGGCATCGGCCGCTCCGCGGTGAGCCGCAATGTCCAGAAGCTGGAGGACCAGTTGAACGTTCGCCTCCTGCATCGGACCACCCGGAGCACCTCTCCCACCCGCGAAGGCGACCTGTTCTATGCGAGCTGCCATAGCGGAGTCGCCCGGATCGTCCAGGCAGTCGAGGAAATGCGGGATCTTCGGGATGGTCCGCCGCGCGGCCATCTTCGCGTCAGTTCAGCCACCGGCTTCGGCCGCAAGGTGGTGGCACCACTGCTGCGCGAGTTCCAGGCCATCTATCCAGAGGTATCGATCGACCTGCTCCTGAGCGACAAGCCGACCGACTTCACATCCGACCGCGTTGACATCGCATTCCGCAATGGCCGCATGGAGGATGCCGACATCATCGCCAGGCAGATCATCCCCATGCAGCTGCTGGTCTGCGCCTCGCCCGAGTACCAGCAGGCACACGGACTGCCTGCCGTGATGGACGACCTGGCCAATCACGAATGCATCAACTATCGGCTGGGTTCCGGCCGGATCTTCGAATGGGAATTCAAGGCGGAGGGCCAGATCCGCAAGATCCTGCCGCAGGCCAGGCTCACCTGCAACGATCCCGAAACGGTGCTGCAGGCCGTACTCGACGGGCAAGGCATCGCCCAGATGCCGGGCTACCTGGCCTGCGAAGCATTGAGGTCCGGCGCACTGGTTTCCTGCCTGACGCAGTACGCGCCCGATGACAGCGGCCATTACATCTGCTACCTGAGCCGGCAGCACATGCCGTCGCGCATGCGGGTGTTCATCGACTTCATGACGGCCAGGATCCGGGCTTCGGACCTGCAGTGCCTGACCGGGCTGGCATACGGCCTCGACAACCCGGCGCGCCAGGCCGCTTGATACTGCACACACTCTCGACGCCATGCTGAACATCCTGCTGCAAACCACGATCGACGACGTTCCGGACGACTGGAACATCGGACGTTTCAGCCACCTGGCTGAATTCCTGTCACAACTCAGGGACGACCAGGGCCAGCTTGCCTTCGAGGTGACTGCACGCAATCGCGCCGCGCGCGGGAAACCGGATCCCGTGCTGTCGAACCTGCACGACTCCGGCTACCAACAGCTTTGGCTCCTCGCCGTCGACGGCGGTGACGGCCTGGCTGCCGAGGACTGCGCGGGCATCAGCCGCTTCCGCCAACTCGGTGGCAGCCTGATGGTCACGCGCGACCACATGAACCTGGGCAGCTCGATCTGCAACCTGGGCGGCGTCGGCGCCGCGCACCACTTCCATAGCCACAACCCGGAGCGCAACGAAGCGCGTCGGTGCGTCGACAACCTCTTCTCGTCCCCGATCTCATGGCCCAACTACTACTCCGGCGCGAACGGAGATTTCCAGCGAGTCCGTCCGGTCGGCAACATCCATCCGGTGATGCGGGACAGGCACTCGCCCACTGGCGTCATCCAGTACCTGCCGTCGCATCCGCACGAAGGCGCAGTGAGCGCCCCGCCGGACGACCCGAGCGCCCGCGTCATCATGGAGGGACAGAGCCTGGCGTCGACCCGGCGATTCAACATCGCCGTCGCCTTCGAACGCTCCGGACACGGCGGGCGCGCAATCGCCCAGTCGAGCTTCCACCACTTCACCGACTACAACTGGGCCCCCGAAGCCGGCTGCCCCTCCTTCGTGAGCGAGCCTGCCGGCGATGCAATCACACGGTTCCCCGAGGCACTCCGCTCGACGAAGCAGTACGTCCGCAACGTCGCCTTCTGGCTCGGCGCCTGAAGTCGACCGGCTCCAGAAGCCTGCCATCATCGCGGCTGCACGTATCCGGCATTGATGCATCCAGGGAATCGCTGCAGTTCCGGCTATGGAGCTACCGCAGCACGAAGGCGCCTCCTAGCATCGAAGCGCAAGCCGGGATGCGAACGCGTGACACGCCAGCCGGCACCTCACCAGGAGGCAGGCATGAACATCATCGTTATTGGCGGAAGGGGCCTGGTAGGCCGGAACATCGTCGAGAGGTTGCGCGCACAGGGCCACCGTGTGTCGGCTGCATCCCGTTCGACCGGCGTTGACCTGGTGACAGGGCAAGGGTTGGCCGACAGCCTGGTTGGTGCAGACGTCGTTGTCGATGTCAGCAATTCACCAACCTTCGACGACATGGCTGCCTTCGAGTTCTTCAAGACCGCCATCTCCAATCTGATCGATACCGAGAAGCGCGCCGGAGTGAAACACCACGTATCGCTTTCCGTGGTCGGGACTGGCCGCCTCGATGCAAGCCCCTACCTCCGCGGGAAGGCGCTGCAGGAACGCGTGATTGCCTCATCGGGTATCCCGTTCACCATCGTGCACGCCACGCAGTTCTTCGAGTTCCTCCTCGACATCATCAACTACGCCATCGACGGCCAGGCGATCCACTTGTCGCCAGCCTACATCGAGCCCGTCGCCTCCGATGATGTCGCCTCGACGATCGCGCGGGCTGCCACTGAAGTGCCCGTCAACGGCTCGATCGAGATCGCCGGCCCGGAGCGGGCCCGGATGTCCGAGCTCATCCGGCAATTCGTCATCGACATGGAAGCACCCTACGAGGTGTGCACCGACCCCGAAGCGCCCTACTTTGGCGCCACGCTGGACGAATGTGTTCTGCTCCCACACGAAGATGCCGAGCGCGGGGAGCTGGGTTTCCAGGCCTGGTTCGAACGGTCGCAGTACGCGCGCGCCAGCTGGTGATGCCCCGTTCCGGGCGTTGATGTCACCTGCGCGTCAGTGCAATCCAGATGCATGAGATTTAATCCCTGCCGCATACGCTGCGATCTGGATTGATGCCTGCGCGACAACTCGGTGGCTACCGGTTCCCGTCTTCCGCTCATCAGCGCCCGAACCCAGAATTGCTCCAGCTTCCCCCCATGGCAACGAAGACGACGGGTGTCAGGTCGTCGAGGCGGCTGTAACGGGACGTGCACTTTCCACCCGTTCGTGCACGGGACAAACCCACGTTGGCGCGGCGTCCCCGCGGAGTACCAATCAGCCACACGACGACGCCTTGGGCGGGAAGCCTCGGTCCCCGAATCAAATCGACCCGGGAAGGCCGCATAGGGCATGCCGCGGCCAGTCCGCAAGCGCGGCCACGCCGGCGAGCATGCCACCGTCGGCGTGCACCAGGTACGCGCGAAAGAACTCCGGCAGGTCCCGGTTGATGAAAGCGGCATGCGTGACGCGCGTGCCGTATGGGAATTCTTGCCAGACCTCGACCGTCGCGTTCTCCAGCCGCTTTTCAAGCATCGCCCTGCGGGCGCAGCACATGGAATCCCGGTGCGATTGCTGCACGCAACGCAACACGGCGGGGCATTCCGATGCCTTCCGACACCGCGTTGCACTTCCTATCTTGAAACCACGCCGCAGTACCGGGATGGCGTCAAGCCGATCCCGGTCGGCGCAACTTCACCCAATCCACAGAGGTCCCCATGAATACCTTGATCAAGCGACTGGCGCTCTTCGGCGTCCTGTCCATCGCCTTCACTGCGCTCTGTGCCGAACCGAAGCAAGCCGCGCATCCCACTGCCAAGCCGACGATCGTTCTCGTCCATGGCGCATTCGCCGATTCCTCCAGCTGGAATGATGTGGCAAGCGACCTCGTTGTCCGCGGCTATCCCGTCGTCGCCGCAGCCAATCCCCTGCGAAGCGTCAAGTACGACGCTGCCTATCTCGACGCCCTGCTCGAAACGATCGATGGACCCGTCGTGCTGGTCGGTCATTCCTATGGCGGAATGGTGATCAGCGGCGTCGATTCCGGGCGCCATGAGATCAAGGCCCTGGTGTACGTCGCCGCATTCGCACCGGAGATGGGCGAAAGTGCCGCCGGCCTCTCTACAAGGTTTCCAGGGAGCACGCTCGCTGCCGCCCTCGAGCAGCCCGTCGCGCTGCCCGATGGCAGCAATGATCTCTACATCCAGCAGGCACGCTTCCATCAGCAGTTCGCGGCTGATGTCCCCGCTGGCCCGGCAGCCGCAGCAGCGGTCGCCCAACGACCCGTGACCGACAAGGCACTGAACGAAGCATCCGGCCCGCCGGCTTGGGGATCGATTCCTTCGTGGTCAGTCTTTGGCAGCCTGGACAGGAATATTCCACCGGAAGCCCTGCGCTTCATGGCCCGTCGTGCACGGTCGCGCCGGATCGTCGAGATCGATGGCGCCTCGCACCTGGTCATGGTGTCGCACCCGGACGAAGTGGTCCGTCTCATCGTCGAAGCTGCGAACTCGCGCTGAGCCCGCAACAGCCGGAGAACTCCCATGCAGGAACATATCGACAAGCGGCGGCGCGCGATCATCGGAGGCGCCGCAAAGGGGGTCGCCCTGGGCGGCATCACCGTGGCTGCCGGCCGTTCCTTGATCACGCGCGCAGCCGCCACGCCCCCACGCGCCGGGCTGCGCGCCGAACTGGGGCAAGCCAGGACGATCAAGGCGGGCCAACTGGAGGTGGCCTACTTCGAATCCGGTCCGCGGGACGGCAAGCCCGTCCTCCTGCTCCACGGGTTTCCGTACGACGTCCATAGCTATCAGGAAGTCGCGCCGCTACTGGCCTCACGGGGGTGTCGCGTTGTCGTCCCCTACCTGCGTGGACACGGGCCAACGCGCTTCATTGATGCCGACGAGCCTCGCGCGGGACAGCAGGGTGCGATCGGCGCGGACGTGATTGATCTGATGGATGCATTGGAAATGCCCAGCGCCGTCCTGGCTGGCTATGACTGGGGTGGCCGGGCCGCATGCGTGGCCGCCGCGCTTTGGCCCGACCGGTGCCGTGGCCTGGTCTCCGTGAACAGTTACCTGATCCAGGACATCGCGCACGCGGGGCGGCCTGCGCCCGCACGCATCGAATGGGGCTTGTGGTACCAGCACTACTTCCAGAGCGAACGCGGCCGCGCTGGCTTGACGGCAAACAGAAGGGAAGTCGCGCGGATCCTGTGGGAGAACAATTCACCGACCTGGGCATTCGACGATGCGACGTTCGAGCGCAGCGCCAAGGCCTTCGACAATCCGGATTTCGTGGACGTCGTGATCCATTCGTATCGTCACCGGATGGGTTTGGCGGATGGGTTCGCCCGCTATCGGGAGATCGAGCACCAACTTGCCTCGCTGCCACCGATTACCGTGCCTGCAATCACCCTGGACGGTGATGCAGACGGCGTTGTCCCAGCCACGGACGGCAAGTCCAGCGCGGCACTGTTTGCCGCTCGCAGGACGCATCGCATCGTCCAGGGGGTCGGCCATAACCTGCCGCAGGAAGCACCACGAGCATTCGCCGACGCGGTGCTGGACCTGCTTGCCCCAACCGGATCTCCATAGGAGGAACTCCCATGCAAACGCTGTCGAGCATCGGCCGGGCGTTGCCCTCGTACTCGCCCTATTCCCGTGAGCCCGCCACGCGCACCCTGGCCGGGATCACCTTGCCGGACACACTCCTGGTCTCGCGGGCGATCGAGTACGTGCGCGAAAGCTCCGAACCCTACCTCTTCAACCACGTCATGCGGTCTTGGCTGTTCGCAGTGATACTGGCGGACCGGAAGGGCGAGCCCTACGATGCCGAGGTACTGGCAGTTTCGACGCTGCTGCACGATCTCGGCCTGACGAAGGCGGCCAGCGGCCCCCTGCGTTTCGAGGTGCAAGGCGCCAACGCCGCGCGTGACTTCGTCCGCGGCGAGGGCGTTGATGAACGTCGCGCCCAACTGGTATGGGACAGCATCGCACTCAACTCCACACCCTCGATCTGCCTCCACAAGGAAGCCGAAGCCGCGCTGTGCACCCGGGGTGTCGGCATCGACTGGGGTGGATGGGGCTATGAGTCGATTCCGCAAGCCGACATGGCACGGATCCTCGAGGCGTTCCCCCGCCTGGGCATGAAGCACCATTTCGCGCATGCAGTTTGCAGGATCGCCGAGGCGCAACCCGAGACCACGTACGACAACTTCGCCAGGGATTTCGGCGAACGTTTCGTGCCCGATTACGATCCGCCTTCAGCGGTGGATGCGCTGCTGGAATCTCCGTTCGAGGAGTAGCGCTGTTCCGGGAGCCGACTGGGCGGTTCGCGATTGCCAGTTTGGAGTCGTCCTCCGCCCTGCCCGGTCGGTGCCCCTCCGCGATACGCTCAACCCTTCGGGACAGGACTGCGCACACACGATCAGCCTGGGTTCGACCCGCGAGAGTGTATCGGCAGATTGATCCCCTTGATGCGCGCAGAAAAGGGGACCCCGGTTTTACCCGGGGTCCGAGAAGTCCTGAGGAAAACGCGGCTCTCTGCCGAGATTCGGGACGCTGCATCAGTTCGCGGGGATCACCGCTGGCTTGCCGGCGTCCTTGATCAGGAACGCGAGGAACCTGGCCGGCTTCTGCGAGCTCGCATTGCGCCCGACCGTATGCAGGTCTTCCGGACGCTCATGGAATGTGTCGCCAGGACCCAGGGTGACTTCGCTGCCACCGGCAACGCCCATGACGACGTTTCCTTCCAGGACGTAGACGAACGCCTCCGCATCGTGGCGATGGACCGGATCGACCGCCCCTGGCGGGAACTCGACTGACAGGAGCAAGACTTCCTTGCCCGGGAACTCAGGCAATGGTTGGGTCATGACCGGCGTGGCGATCGGCTTCGGCGCGGTGGTGGCGGGTTCCTGCGCCATCGCCGCGACTGACGAGAGCAGCAGGCAAAAGCCGAGGCAATGATGGATGTGCATCGATGGCTCCTTTCGTGGGCTGTTGGGGGAAGAGGCCGGGCACCCGCGGTGCCAGGTCCATGCCGCGGATCAGGCGAGCTTCGCCTTGTCCAAGCCGTACGCCTTGTCGCGACTGCCCGGTACGGTCCTGAAGCCGATGTTGATCCGGTTCCAGGCATTGATCGACGCAACGATGAATGCCAGGTCGGACATTTCCTTCTCCGAGAGCTGCGCACCAACGCGCTCGTAGTAGTCATCGGCGACTCCCTGTGCCGGGATCTGCGTGAGCACTTCGGCCCATGCCAGAGATGCACGCTCACGCGGGTTGAACAGCGGCGACTCGCGCCACGCGGGGAGATGGAGGATGCGCAGCGGACGTTCGCCGCGGATCGTGGCCTGCTTGACATGCATGTCCAGGCAGAAGGCACAACCGTTGATCTGCGATGCGCGGATCTTGACCAGGTCCTGGATCGACTCCTCGATGGTTGTCTTCTTGAACAGCGCGTCCAGCTCGACGAGCTTCTTGGTGAGTTCCGGGGATTGCTGCATGAAATCGGCACGTTGGCTCATGTCGATGCTCCTTGAAATTGGGGGAAAGTTGGGAGCGACGCGAAGGTTTGCGCGCCCGGGACCGACGCTAGACGGCGCCTCAAACCCGCGGTAGACCCGCGTGTGGACGCATGGCGTTGCGCGTTCGGAAACAGTGCCGCTGCCGCGACTCCCGCCGCCTGGTTACGCAGTGTCTTGCCGCCACAATCGAGCCGCGCGGGATTGATGCGCAAAGGGCAACACCATGCGTGCGAACACAGGTCTTCTGCCGTCTGCAGACTCTCCCTAGCATCCCCAGGTGCTCCCGAGCACCTCCTGGAGCGGAGTTCCAATCGATCTCCCCCAAACCCCAGCGTGGAGAAACAACATGAAATTCGTAGTGATTGGTGGCACCGGACTCATTGGCAGCAAGGTCGTCGCGCGACTCGCCGGGCAAGGCCACGAAGTGGTTGCGGCGGCGCCTTCGACCGGCATCGACATCCTGACGGGCGAAGGGCTCGACGCTGCCATGGTGGGTACAGACGTAGTCGTCGATCTGGCGAACTCGCCCTCGTTCGAAGACGCCGCAGTGCTCGACTTCTTCCAGACAGCTGGCCGCAACGTGCTGGGCGCCGAAGCCAAGGCCGGCGTCGGCCATCACGTGGCGCTGTCGGTGGTGGGCACCGAGAAACTGGAAGCCAGCGGCTATTTCCGCGGCAAGATCGCGCAGGAAGCATTGATCCGTGAATCCGGGATTCCCTACACGATCATCCACTCCACCCAGTTCTTCGAGTTCCTGCCGCGCATGATCCAGTCGGCCGCCGACGGCAACACGGTGCGGCTGTCACCGGCCCTGGTGCAACCCATCGCCGCCGAAGACGTCGCCAAGGACGTGGCACGGTTGGCACAAGAAGAGCCGGTCAACGGCATCATCGAGATCGCCGGGCCCGAGAGCGAGTCGCTGGCCAGCCTGGCCAAGCGCTTCATGGCGATCACCGAGGACCCACGCGACGTGGTCAGCGACGTACACGCACCCTACTTCGGCGCGGAGCTCGGTACCGACACGCTGATGCCTGGCGCGTCCGCCTGGCACGGCGAACTGAGTTTCGACCGATGGGTCATCGATCAGCCCCGCTTTGTCCCAGCCGACGCGCCGCGCGCACAAGCGTCGTGATGCCGGCAGTACACCGGCCTCGCCAGTCCAACTTTCCGATCATGCCAACGGCCTTCCCGTGACTCCTTTACAGCCGCCGCCACAGAGTCTCCTGGACAAGTACCACGGCGAGGATGCCAAGCCGATCTACACCGGTCGCGTGCGCGTGACCGGCGGGGAAGCCGCGCATGGGCGCGCTTCAGGCATCGTGAAATCCGATGATGGTGCACTCGATGTCGCCATGCGCCTGCCACTGGAACTTGGCGGACCTGGTGGCGGCACCAACCCCGAGCAGCTGCTGGCGGCTGGCTATGCAGCCTGTTTTCATGGTGCCTTGAGCCTGCTCGCCGCGCGTGCAGGGATCGCCCTGGTCGATGCCAGTGTGGAAGCCACCGTGACCGCCGCCCGCGACCCGGTCGACGGTCTATTCCTGCTTACGGCTGAGGCACGGATCAGCCTGCCCGGCCTCGATCGCGCACTCGCGGCGGAACTGGTCCGCAACACAGAGCGTATCTGCCCCTACACCAAGATGTTCCGCCAGGGCATCAAGCACGTCATCGCCCTCGCCTCCGGCGAGTCTTCGTTCGACTAGTGCCGGAGTGAAGCCATGGCCCTGAAGATCGTCCGCCTGCATCCGAAGAATCGCCTGCTGGGCTGGATCGAGGATCGCCTGCCCTGGCTGTCTTTCGTGTCGGCCCACACCGCGACCTATTACGCGCCGAAGAACTTCAACGTCTGGTATTTGTTCGGCGCATTGGCGGGGGTGGCGCTGGTCAACCAGTTGCTCACGGGAATCTTCCTTGCGATGCACTTCAAGCCGTCCGCGGCCGAGGCATTCTCGTCGGTCGAGTACATCATGCGCGACGTGCCGTGGGGCTGGCTGATCCGCTACATGCACAGCACCGGCGCTTCCCTGTTCTTCATTGTCGTCTATCTGCACATGTTTCGTGCGCTTCTGTACGGGTCGTACAAGAAGTCGCGCGAGCTGGTCTGGGTGCTGGGGATGCTGGTGTACCTCGTGCTGATGGCCGAGGCGTTTATGGGTTACGTGCTGCCATGGGGCCAGATGTCGTTCTGGGGCGCCAAGGTGATCATCTCGCTGTTCGGCGCGATACCCGTCGTCGGCAACGGCCTGACCGAGTGGATCATGGGCGACTACCTGCCGGGCGACGCCACCCTCAACCGCTTCTTCGCATTGCATGTGATCGCGTTGCCACTGGTTCTGCTGTTGCTGGTGACGATCCATATCCTGGCACTGCACGAGATGGGCTCCAACAATCCGGACGGAATCGAGATAGGCGACAGCCTCGATGCGAAAGGCGTACCACTTGATGGTATTCCCTTCCATCCCTACTACAGTGTCGAGGACCTGCTCAGCACGTCCATGTTCCTGCTCGTGGGCGCCTTCATCATCTTTTTCGCCCCCACTTTCGGCGGCTGGTTCCTTGAACACGACAACTTCGTCGAGGCCAACCGCCTGGTGACGCCGGAACACATCAAACCGGTGTGGTACTTCACCCCGTACTACGCGATGTTGCGCGTCGTACCTGCATTCCTCGGAATCAAACTGTGGGGCGTTCTGGTCATGTTTGCGGCAATTGCAGTGCTGTTCTTCATGCCGTGGTTGGATCGCGGAAAGGTGAAGTCCATCCGCTACCGTGGCCAGGGCTACAAGGTCGCACTTGGACTGTTCGCATTGTCGTTCCTGATGCTCGGCGCCATCGGTGCGGGCGTATTCGCCCAGGCGCTACCGCAGTGGCTTGGTCACGACGTGGACGCCAACCGCATCGAAACCTGGTTCGGACGCTTCTGGACGGCCATCTACTTCGGGTTCTTCGCTTTCGTATGGGCGTATACGCGCTTCGGCTTGGAGAAGACAAAACCGGTGCCTGAGCGCCTTACTTCGCATACCTGAGGCGACCGACTTGCCCAGAGCTGCGGTTGGTGCGCAGCCGCCGCCAAACCGGTCATGGAGTCGATCACCCCCAATGGCTCTTGCTCCCTGATCGGCTGGAGGACTACGTCCACGAAGACAATCCGACGCGAGTCGCTGGCTCCCCACATCAGATTGCAACGAAGCACCTAGCCGGATGCCTGCCCAGGTTCGCAACGGACCACAGATACCACGCCCTACCTAGAGATGAATCTTCTTTTGTCGGAGCGAGACCGCTTCAAGTGCGGACATGCTTTCGTCGCGCCAGCGACGATCAGCAGACGCCTGCGCCTTTCAATGCCGTTTGCAAGCCCCAATCCAGCCCATGGATTCGCTCGTAGTTGCACTCGACGGCAGCCCATGATGGTGGAGGCAACTCCACGACACTCCCATCGCACATCAACTGCCCGCCACGCACATCATCGACGACGACGACATGGACGCTTGTCATCGTTCGAAGCATGCTTAGTTTTTCTCGGAATCTGGCCAAGTAATCAAGTGTCCTCATACCGCGCACCTCAATGACGGTGATTGGGTTTGTGTCATACAGCACAAAATCAGGCAGACAGAAGTCGGTCGTCCGATAGATTTGCGGCTTGGCAAACACCCTTCTCGCATATGTCAGATTCATCGCCACCTCAGACTCCAATCTCGAGTCGACCGGTATGAAGTTCGCCGCGGCAAAGCGAAGGGCCCCGTTCAGAACGCGCAGCATCCCCGCATCGTCCCGAAAAATACGCCCGGCGAACAGCCCGTACAGATCATCCGATCTGCGAAAAAGCTTCCTGGCAACGAAACGGCAGCATGGGAACCCGCTCCGATCGACGATTGTTTCCCACTCCGACGACTTGATCAGGAGCGGCTGCCGCAGTCCTTCCAGTGGAAGTCCGATTACCCCATCCCCAAACATCTCCATCGGCTGATATAGCCTTTTGCCTCCTGCCAGCACGCCACACACAACCGCAAACTTGCGACTCCTTGTTTTGGCTTGCAGCCTAGGGGACTCCTGCAGATCATCTACTCCAGCCAGCAGCACCACAGATGCCCCCGGCAGTCCGTTGATCACGTTTTTCGATCGTGCCGACGCCAACCTGCTGCAGAAATGCACCGGAAGCTCCGGGAAGTTCGCAGCGAGATTCCCATGTAGTTCGCTGGTCTGGGTCATGAACTTTAGGTACGTAGATAGGCCAATGCTGCCGCGCACTTCGCTCGGATCAGGATCCGTCGTGCCGCGCGCCTTTGGCCTTTTCGGTTTTAATTCAAGGGATGGCCTCAACTCAAGCGAATGTCGAAGTGGACTGCTGCCGGTTTCACAGACACCTGGTTTAGGTGTGATGATGAAACCGGAGGTGGCAAATGGCAAAGCGGACCTTTACCCGAGAGTTCAAGGTTGAGGCGGTCAAGCTGGTGCGGGAGCGGGGAACATCGGTGGCGCAAGCCTCCCGGGACTTGGGGATCCATCTGAATGTGCTGCGCAAGTGGCTCAAGGATTACGACCAGGACCCGCAGCAGGCTTTCCCGGGCCAAGGGCAGATGAAGCCCGAACAGG
>NZ_AULN01000020.1 GCF_000422305.1 Luteimonas mephitis DSM 12574
CTTGGCCTGCGCGATCGGCACGAACAGCGCGCCAGCGGCGACGTCGCGCGATTCCGGCTTCCAGCTGCCAGTCACGTCGAGGCGCTGGTGGCCTTCGACCGACCTGGCGTCGAAGGTGGCTTCGGCAGCACGGAAGGCTTCGACTTCCGCGGCCGGCAGGGCTGCGTCCAGCCTGCGGAACTCGATGCCGTGCTGCGCCAGCTTCGCCCCGACCCACGCGGCGTGCGCGGCGGGTACGAGGTAGCCGGCCTTCGGTGCGACGATGCTGCGGCCGGGCACGATCTCGTCTCGCAGCGGCAGCTTCCACAGCTGCGGCGTGGCTTCGTCGTAACGGGTCATCAGCGCGCCGGAGATGTCCGACGGGGTGCGCGTGTAGGCATAGCCGAGGAAGTCGACGGTGCGGACCTTGCCGGTGGCCTTCCAGTCCAGCGGCACCGCGGTGCCGCCGAGCTTCGCCGCGCGTGCGTCGGCGGCGCGGGCATCGGCCAGCCAGTCGCTGCCATGCGCCGCGGTCTGTTCGAGCAGGGCGACGATGGTGTCGCGGGTGATCTTCACCCGCACCGGATACTCCTTCCACGAGTGGGTCTCGACCAGCATGCCGAAGCGGTTGCGCAGCTGGAAATAGCCGTGCGAGAAACGCGGCGGCGCGACGCCGTCGACGAAGCCGGACGCCGGGTTGTCTTCCTCGACGAACGACGGATAGAACGTCAGCGGATGCGCGCCCCGGGCGGCGACCGCATCGACGATCGCGCCGCGCAGCGCGAGGCCGTCGGCGCGCAACTGCGTGTCGCCGGCGTGCACCGGCTCGATCTGGTAGGACACGTCCTGGCGGAACTTGGCGCCGTCGGTGACGTGCAGGTCGACGTAGACGATCGGGTCCCAGGCATTCACCAGTGCCAGCATCGCCTGCATCTCGGGCGCGTCGGCCTTCACGTAGTCGCGGTTGAGGTTCAGGTTCTGCGCGGTGGTGCGCCAGCCCATCTCCTCGGGGCCGCGCTGGTTGGGGCGGTTCCAGCGGCCGAAGCGCTCGTGGCCGTCGACGTTGAACACCGGCACGAACAGCAGCACCTGGCGGTCGAGCGCGCCGGCCGCGGCTTCGCCTTCGAGCGCTTCGCGCAGGGCGAGGAAGCCGGCGTCCTTGCCGTCGGGCTCGCCGGCGTGGATGCCGCCCTGTACGAGCAGCACCGGGAAGCCTTTCGCACGCGCCTGCTCGGGCGTGAACGCACCGCTGCGGGTCGCCACCAGCGCTTTCATCGGGCGGCCCTCGGGGGTGGTGCCGAACTCGATGCAGCGCACGGCATCCGGATAGCGCTGCGCGAACTGCGCGCACAGCGCGATCACCTCGTCGTAGCGCCCGGTCTGGACGAAGCCGGAGCGTTCGGCCACCGTGGTCAGCGGGGCCTCCTGCGCGGGCGCGGCCATCGGCAGCAGCGCGGAGGCAAGGAGCAGGGGGGCGAAAGACGGCAGCAGGCGCATGTCGATACCAGGTGGGGCGGAACCCGGATAATGCCGCAACGCCGGCCTGCAGGCAGTGCCGGTTTCCACGGATCGCGTGGATCCGGCGGGGTTCGTGCGGCCGCGGGCCGCTTTTTGCCGGGGATGGCGGCGCCTCGCATAATGCGCGGGCCGCTTCCCCCGGAGCACATGCGCATGCACACGCTCTACTACTCGCCCGGTGCCGCCAGCATGGTGGTGCACTGGCTGCTGATCGAACTGGGCATCGCGCACGAACTGTCGCTGGTCGACTTCGAAACGCGTGCGCAGAAGTCTTCCGCCTATCTCGCGCTCAACCCCAAAGGCGTGGTGCCGACGCTGGTGATCGACGGCCAGCCGCACACCGAGGCCGCGGCGCTGCTGGTGCACCTGGCCGATACCCATCCGGCGGCGCGGCTTTCTCCGCCGGTCGACGCGCCGTTGCGCCTGGAATTCCTGCGCTGGATGTTCCACCTGGCCAACGAGCTGCAGCCACTGTTCCGGATGTGGTGGTACCCGCACGAGCCGGCGGGCGAGGGCCACGAGGAGGCGGTTCACGGCGCCACGCGCGCGCGCATCGAGGCCGAATGGTCGCTGATCGACGCCCACCTCGATGAGCACGGGCCGTACCTGCTCGGCGAGTCCCCCAGCGTCGCGGACTTCTACCTCGTGATGCTGATGCGCTGGTCGCGCAACATGCCGCGCCCGGCGACGGCGTGGCCACGGCTGGAGGCGTTGGCGGGCCGGATGAAGGCCTTGCCGTCGTTCCGGGCGCTGTATGCGCGCGAAGGGCTGGCGGAGTGGGCCTGAAGCGCTGATGCACACGGTTGCAAAGGGCCGGGGTCGGCCATTCGCCAAGGGTGGCCGGCGCGGCGTGGCCCGGGCATCGCCATCGGTTACGCTTGCCACCTGATCCTGACCAAGACTCCCGGATGACCACACCCGCCGCGGCCATAGACCGCACCGCGAAACTGCCCCGGCAGATCCCCTACATCATCGGCAACGAAGGCTGCGAGCGCTTCAGTTTCTACGGGATGCGCAACATCCTGGTGCCGTTCCTGGTCAGCAGCCTGCTGCTGGCCTACCTGCCCGAATCCGAGCGCGGCGGCGCGGCGAAGGACATCTTCCATACCTTCGTCATCGGCGTGTATTTCTTCCCGCTGCTGGGCGGCTGGATCTCCGACCGCTTCTTCGGCAAGTACAACACCGTGCTGTGGCTGTCGCTGGTGTACTGCGCGGGCCATGCCTGCCTGGCGCTGTTCGAAGACAGCCGCGCCGGCTTCTATACCGGACTGTTCCTGATCGCGCTGGGGTCGGGCGGCATCAAGCCGCTGGTGTCGGCGTTCGTGGGCGACCAGTTCGACCGCAGCAACAAGCACCTGGCCAAGGTGGTCTACGACGCGTTCTACTGGATCATCAACTTCGGCTCGTTCTTCGCGTCGCTGTTGATGCCGCTGTTCCTGCGCGAATACGGCCCCAGCGTGGCGTTCGGCATCCCCGGCGCGCTGATGTTCGTCGCCACGATCATTTTCTGGAGCGGCCGCAACAAGTACGTGCACGTGCCGCCCGCGCCGCCGGACCCGCACTCGTTCCTGCGCGTGGTGCGCACGGCGCTGTTCGCGCATGCGCCGGGGCAGGGCCGTGCCGGGCTGGTGGTGTTCGGCATCGGCGCGGTGCTGGCGGCAGGCGCGCTGGCGTGGCTGGTGCGCGACGACTTCGTGATCGCGGTGCTGCTGGCACTGGGCCTGCTGATGGCGGCCGGCGGGATCGGCGCCTCGATGCAGATCGACCGCGCCCGCGGCGTGCACCCGGCGCATGCGGTCGAAGGCGCGCGCGCGGTGCTGCGGATCCTGATCGTATTCGCGCTGGTAACGCCGTTCTGGTC
The DNA here is from genome assembly GCF_000422305.1 of Luteimonas mephitis DSM 12574. Lineage (GTDB taxonomy): Bacteria > Pseudomonadota > Gammaproteobacteria > Xanthomonadales > Xanthomonadaceae > Luteimonas > Luteimonas mephitis. The sequence continues at coordinate 3,359 of NZ_AULN01000020.1, forward strand.
GCTTTTCGACCAGAAGGCCTCGACCTGGGTGATCCAGGGCGGGGCGATGACGATGCCGCACGACCAGTGGTGGTGGCCGAGCTGGCTGGTGAAGGCACCGGCGCAGATGCAGGCATTGAACCCGCTGCTGGTGATGCTGCTGATCCCGTTCAACAACCTGGTGCTGTTCCCGGCGCTGCGGCGGATGGGGATGGAGATCACCTCGCTGCGGCGGATGGGCGCGGGCATTGCGTTCTCGGGCCTGGCGTGGATCGTCGCGGGCATGATCCAGCTGGCGATCGATGGCGGCGACGCGGTGTCGATCGCCTGGCAGATCGCGCCGTACGCGCTGCTGACCCTGGGCGAGGTCCTGGTCTCCGCGACCGGCCTCGAGTTCGCCTACAGCCAGGCGCCGCCGTCGATGAAGGGCGCGATCATGAGCTTCTGGATGCTGTCGGTGTCGTACGGCAACCTGTGGGTGCTGATCACCAATGCCGCGGTGCGCAACGAGGCGGTGACCACGCAGATCGCGGGAACCGGGATGACCGAGAACGCGTTCCTGATGTTCTTCTTCGCCGTGTTCGCGCTGCTCACCGCGCTGGTGTTCGCGCTGTACGCCAGGCGCTATCCGATGCAGGACAACTACCGGGCCGCCTGATGAACATCTCGATCACGATCATCATCGTCGCCGCCACTTGCCTGGTCTCGTGGCTGGCGTTCAACAACCGGCAATTGCTGGACCGCCTGATCCTGTGGCCGCCCGCGGTGGACCGGTTCAAGCAGTACGACCGGCTGGTCACGCACGGCTTCATCCATGCCGACCTCGGCCACCTGCTGTTCAACATGATCACGCTGTTCTTCTTCGGCCGGCCGGTCGAGCAGGTGTTCGTGGAGCGCATCGGCGCGCCCGGCTTCGTGCTGTTCTACCTGTCGGCGATCGTGGTCGCGATCCTGCCCACCTACCTCAAGCACCGCCGCGACGCGCAGTACCGCAGCCTGGGTGCGTCGGGCGCGGTGTCGGCGGTGCTGTTCGCCTTCATCCTGATGGCGCCGTGGACGGGAATCTACATCTTCTTCATCCCGATCCCGATCCCGGCGATCCTCTACGCGGTGTTCTACGTCGGCTACAGCATCTGGATGGACCGGCGCGGGACCGACAACGTCAACCACAGCGCCCACCTGTGGGGCGCGGGTTACGGCGTGCTGTTCGCGCTGGTCATGGAGCCGGGGCTGTTCCGGCACTTCCTTGCCGAACTCGCCAATCCGGCGTTCGGCTAGCGAGCAGCGCAGGCCGTGGCCGGATCAGGCTGCGGCGGTCTGGACCTGGATCGAGCCTGCCCGGGTGGCGACCTGCTCGGCGCCGCCGTACGCCTGCGCCAGGCGCCCGTAGATCATCGAATCGAGCTGGCTGTATTCGCAGTTGTCGGTCTCGCCGTTGCGGGCCAGTTCGAACAGCCGGGTGACGGCTTCGTGTTCCGCGTTCTCGCTGTGGTCGTACATGTCGGTCTCCTCTCTTGATCGAGAGAGGAAGCAGCAAGCGTGCCAAAGGCTTCGCGCGGCCCCGGCATCGGCGGCACGTGACGCAACGTGTCAGCTATCCGCGCAGCGGGCCGCTGAATGACATCCCAAGGCCGGACAGACGCGCTCACTTGGAGTGAATGGCCGCGATGCTATTGCTGTCGCCGCAAACCACCCCCAGGAAACGGAGGCGAAATGGCGACCACCCGCAAGGCAAGTCGGACCGTGAAGAAGGCCACCACGACCACGAAGAAATCCGCTACCGCGGGGCGCAAGCAGGCGCCTGCACGGAAAACGAGCGCGAAGCGCGCCACGGCCGCCAAGCCGGTCGCGTCCAGGCGCTTAACGAAGAAGGCCGCGACACGCAAGGCGCCTGCGAAGAAGGTCGCGGCGAAACGGCCGACGGCGAAAAAGGCGGTTGCGAAGAAGACCGCGGCCAGGAAACCGGCGTCGACGAAAGCCTCGTCGCGAAAGGCCGCGCCGACCAAGTTGGCGAAGAAAACCTCGGCCCGCAAGACCGCCGTGAAGAAGGCAGCCGGGCGGACCGCGGCGAAAAAGGTGGTCACGAAGAAAGCGCCCTCGCGCACGGCTGCAAAGAAGACTTCGGTGAAGAAGGCAGCCGCAAGCCCCGTGGCGAGGAAGGCCGCGAAGAAGGCGGTGGCGAAGACCGCGGGCAAGCAGGCATCCGGGCAGGGGAAAGACGCGAAGGCATCAGCGAATCCGGCACGCTCCAGGCCGGTCGGCAAGCGCGCGGCCAAGCCGCCTGCCGGCATCACCCCCGAGCAGGCGCTGGAGAACACCCGCAAGCTGCTCGAAGCCAAGCATGAGCAAGACCGCCAGACGCCGGTCTGGCAGCAGCTCGACGGCAGCCATGCCGCTGGCGTGCAGGGCGGCTACCAGTCCGACGAGGCCGCCGCGAAGGCCGCCGAACTGCATGCGGCCGAGAGCCGGCTCCAGGCGATCCAGGGCAGCATCGGTACCCAGGACCGCCACAACCAGGGCAAGCGCGATAATCGCTGAGTCCGCACGACAGGAGAGCATGGTGGAGTCCGAGGAAATCAGGCACGACAGCGAAGGCCGGCGCTTCACGACATCCCAGGAAGGCCATGAGGCTTTCGTGGAGTACGAGCGGGAAGGCGACGTGCTCGTCATCACCCATACGATCGTGCCCCCGGAGATCGGCGGCCGCGGCATCGCGGGGAAACTGGTGGAAGCCGCGCTGCAACATGCGCGGACCGAAGGCCTGAAAGTGCGGCCGGACTGCTCCTATGCCGCCGCCTACATGCGGCGCCACCCCGACTACGCGGACCTGCTCGCTCCGGCGTGACTGTCCAGCGGGCCGTCCGCGACCGCGATGCGTGGCGCGGATGAGCAGGGCGCATGGCGTCGTGGATCGCGGGGCCGTGTCTCGCGATGCCCCTGGATTGCGGGGCTAGTCCGAACCGGCCGGCGCCATCGGCGCGATGGTCTGCCCCTGTACCGGTTCGCCGCGTTCGACGGCCTTGCCATCGGCGGTGTAGTGCTCGAAGAACGCCGGCAGGCCGTCGCCTTCGCCGAACTCCGGCGCGTCCTGGAGGTGGAAGTGCAGGTGCGGCTCGCTGGTGTTGCCGCTGTTGCCGCAGCGGCCCAGTTCGTCGCCCGCGGCCACCTGCTGGCCGGCCTTCACCGCAACGCTGCCCTGTCGCATGTGGGCGAGCATCGCGTATTCGCCGTGGCCGAGATCGAGCATGACGTGGTTGCCGGCGACCGCTTCGGGATTGCGCGTGCCGATGGCCTGGTCCGGCAGCCCATCCACGGCTTCCAGCACCTTGGCGTCGGCCGGCGCGAGGATCGGCTGGTTCCAGCAGTAATAGTCCTCCAGCGCCTTGCCGTCGCCGCGGTGGCTGCTGCCGTCGACGCGCTTGACCAGGTCGTAGGCGAAGCGCTGGCCGCGCACGGCGGCGTGGTAGTTCCGGCTGATGTCGTGGCCGCCCCAGAACACGTACCAGGCGCCGTCGAACGGCAGGCGCAGGTGTGCCTTGGTCTGGTAGCCGAGGTGCGGCGAGGGCGCGGTTTCCGGCTGTGGGCGCACGAAGAAACCCTGCACCTTGCCGTCACCATCGACCGCCCACTGCATCACGATCGGCATCGGCACCTTGCTCCAGCGCGCGACGCGCAGGTAGATGCGCAGTCCCGACTGCTCGACCGCCTGCTCGTCCAGCACGGACTGCTCCTCGCCCAGCTCGCGCGCCAGCTGCGCGCGGAACTGCGCGAGCGCGCCGACATCGCCCAGCCCTTCGCGCATCGGCGCGGCCATGCGCGCCCAGACCGCCGCGGTGTCGCCGGCGAGGAACAGGCGCGAGAGCTCGCGTCCCTCGGGCATCCCGGGTTTCGCGGCGGCATCGGCCGCGGGCGTGGCTTGGGCGGCGGACTGCGCCGACGCGGCAAGCGGAAGTGCCGCGAGCGCCAGTGACAGCGCGGCGGCAAGGATCGGGTTCGACATCAGTCTTGCTCCTGGTTGGTGGGTGCACCGGAATCGATCAGCGCGGCGATCTGACGGCGGTAGCGCTGCAGCGCCTCGCGGCCGGTGTCGGTGATCGCCGCGCGGGTCAGCGGGCGCTTGCCGCGGAAGCTCTTGTGTATCGCCACCAGCCCGGCGGCCTCGAGCTTGGACAGATGGCTCGACAGGTTGCCCTTGCTGAGCCGGCAGACGGTTTCGAGGAAGCCGAACTCGACCAGCTCGGCCCCGCTGAGCACGGTGAGGATCGCCAGCCGCGCCGGCTCGTGGACCAGCCGGTCGACGGCGAGTACCGCGTCGATCGCGTCCTGGGTGCCGCTCTTCATGCTTCGGCACCCCGGCCGTGGCTGCGGTTCGACAGGCCGAGTTCGTCGCGCAGCCGCAGGTAGTCGCGGTGTTCGCGCCAGCCGGTGGTGATGGCGATGGCGGCATAGAGCGCGGCAAGCAGGATCCAGTACCAGGGGTAGTGGAGGCCGACGATCACCACTGCCGCCTGGCAGACCAGCAGCACGCCGACCAGGAAATCGCCGACCGACCAGAACCAGCGCGCCGCGACCAGCGGCATCGCCGCGACGATCGCGACGTAGGCGATGCCCGGCCACTGCCAGGCGCGGGCGCCGGCGGTCCACGCCACGCCGGCGATGATCAGCAGCGACATCGCCGCCAGGTACGCCACCATCCACAGGTGCATGCGGCGCTGCTTGCCGGAAAGCCGCTCGCGGGCGGCACCCGCGCGCTGGTAGTAGAAGGCGCGCAGCAGTTCCTTCGACAGCAGCCACAGCAGCGGCGCACCGGCCAGCGCGTAGCGCAGGGCAGGGGTCAGCTCGACGGTCGCACCGACCACGAACGTGGCCAGGCACAGCAGGCCGCCGATCACCAGGCTCAGCCCGCCGGCGCTGCGGGAGTAGCAGGCATATCGGCTGGTGTTCTCGGCGAGGCGGGACAGGGAGTCGGCGTCGGTTTGCATCTTGGCGGCTCGTTTGCTTGGTGCAAATAGGTTTGCATCACAAACTTTGCGTGTCAAGTGCTGCTGCGTGCGGGACAGGCGCAGGTAGCTCGAGCCGGGCAGGTCCGGCGCGCGTCGCGTGCCGTGGCGCGGCCAATCTGCGAGACTGCGCGCCCGCCGCCATGCCTATCCGGATGCGACTCAACAAGCACATCAGCGACACCGGGTTCTGCTCGCGCCGCGAGGCCGACCGGCTGATCGGCGAAGGCCGGGTCACGGTCAATGGCCAGCGCGCGCGGGTCGGCGCCGAGGTCGGCGAGGGCGACGAGGTCCGCCTCGACGGCCAGGCGCTGCGCGCGCGCAGCGCCGCCAAGGGGCAGCGCAGGCACGTCTACATCGCGCTGAACAAGCCCGTCGGCATCACCTGCACCACCGAATCGGCTGTGCGGGGCAACATCGTCGACTTCGTCGGCCACGAACAGCGGATCTTCCCGATCGGCCGCCTGGACAAGGATTCCGAGGGCCTGATCCTGCTGACCAGCAACGGCGACATCGTCAACGCCATCCTGCGCGCGGAAAACAAGCTGGAGAAGGAGTACCTGGTGGCGGTGAACCTGCCGGTCACCGAGGAATTCCTGCGCGGCATGGCCCGCGGCGTGCCAATCCACGGGCAGACCACGCTGCCGTGCAAGACGGGGAAGCTGGGCAAGTTCGGCTTCCGCGTCGTGCTGGTGCAGGGCCTGAACCGGCAGATCCGGCTGATGGCGGCGCACTTCAGGTACCGGGTCAAGCAGCTGGTGCGGGTGCGGATCGGCGGCGTGAAACTGGGGCGCCTGAAGCCCGGCCAGTGGCGCAACCTCACCGATGCCGAGCTGCACGGGCTGCTGCCGCAGCGGGAACAGTGGTAGCCGGGATCCGCGCGGCACCCCGCAGGAGCGGCCCATGGCCGCAAGCTTCTGTCGAAGAACCCAGCCCCGGTGGGCAATGACTCCCTGCCAGGCTCCTGCGCCCCCGGGCAGCGGCCGGAACTGTTCGCGCTGCCGTCCATGGCGCGACGGCCCGGGCTCCCGAATGCCCGGCCCGGCGATCCATGGCCGCGCGTTCGCGGGTGCGCCGATGCCTGCAGGCACCGGCCAAGCGCACCCGCTCACCCCATTCACACTTCTGGCGAAAAGTGCGGTAAGGTGCGCCCACTGTTCAAAGCCGGGATCACGGTACATCGTGGTTTCGATGCGGTAGATCTGCCGATCCGCTCCATCGCTTCGCGTTACCCCTTGCTGACACAGTCGCGGATCCGCCTGAAACGGACCGTGTAAACCTCAAAAACTGTTCCAAGGAGTAACACATCATGTCCGATCGTCAGACCGGTACCGTCAAGTGGTTCAACGACGCCAAGGGCTTCGGCTTCATCACCCCGGAAAGCGGCCAGGACCTGTTCGTCCATTTCCGCTCGATCCAGGGCAGCGGCTTCAAGTCGCTGCAGGAAGGCCAGAAGGTCTCGTTCAAGGTCGTGCAGGGCCAGAAGGGCCTGCAGGCCGACGAAGTGCAGGCCGAGTAAGCCAGCACCCGTCAGTCGCGACACCAGAGCCCCGGGCGGAAACGCCCGGGGCTTTTTTACATGCGCGCACGGAACCGTTGTCCCGGATCCGCGTGCGCAACCAGGGCGTCAAGCCCGGCATCACGCGCTGCCGCCTAGACTGCGCGCGTCCGGATCACCGGAATGCCATGAAACAGGGAGAGAACCACGATGAAGCGCCTGCCGACCTGCCTCCTGCTGCTGGGGCTCGCCGCCTGCCAGCGCGAAACCCCCGCACCGCCGGCGCAGCAGGCACCGGCATCAGCGCCCGCGGAACAGGCGCAGGCCGCGCCACCGGGGCCGGTCGAGCTGAAGGACGTCATCGAGCGCGATCCGCGCTACATCATCGGCATCAGCTATCCGCAGGGCATGGACAAGTACCCGGGGCTGGCGTCCGAACTGCAGCGCTACGCCGGGGCCGCGCGCGATGACCTGATGCAGGCCGTCGACGGCCTCGGCGGTGAGAAACCCACCGCGCCCTACGACCTCTCGCTGGCCTTCAACGTCCTGGCGGAAACGCCGCAGGTGGTGTCGGTGTCCGCTGCGGGCAGCAGCTACACCGGCGGCGCGCACGGCAATCCGCTGGTCGCCCGTTTCGTCTGGCTGCCGCAGCGCAACGAATTGCTGCAGGCCGGGAGCCTGATTGCCGACAAGGACGGCTGGCGCGCGATATCCGACGCGGTCCGCGAGCAGTTGCACGCATCGCTTTCGCAGCGCATCGACGCCGACGAGATCGAGCCGGCCGACCGCGCGCGCATGCTGAAGTCCGGGCTCAGGATGATCGACGAGGGTTCCGGCCCGGATGCAGTCAATTTCGGCCAGTTCGAACCGGTCCTCGATGCCGCCGGCCGCATCACCGCGCTGCGCTTCGTGTTCCCGCCCTACCAGGTGGGTCCGTACTCCGATGGCGTGCAGACGGCCGAAGTGCCCGCCAGCGTGCTGCTGCCGCACGTGGCGGAGGCCTATCGCGGCCTGCTTGCCGCGCCGGGGGCGTAGCGCGCCGGCACCACGGGGCGACAACGCAGCGTTGCCGCCACGTCGGTGACGCGGCGTTGGCGGCGGCGCTAATCTAGGTGCCATCCGCTTTCCGGAACGCCACCGAGAAGCATGTCCGCAGCGCATCCATTCCGCGATCGATTGCAGGCCCTGCTGGCCGATGCCGACATCCGCATCGACGGCGACCGACCCTGGGACATGCAGGTGCATGATTCCCGTTTGCCGGCGCGGCTGCTCGCCGGCGGTTCGCTCAGGCTCGGCGAGAGCTACATGGATGGCTGGTGGGATGCGACGTCGCTCGACGGCCTGCTGTTCCACATGCTCGACGCCCGCCTCGACGAGCGCAAGCACGGCCCGGCCGATATCCGCGAAGCGCTGCGCGCGCGCCTGTTCAACCTGCAGGCCGGGCGCCGCAGTTTCGAAGTCGGCGAGCGCCACTACGACCTTGGAAACGACCTCTACCACGCCATGCTCGGCAAGCGGCTGGTCTACAGCTGCGGCTACTGGCGGCAGGCCGGCAACCTCGACGACGCGCAGGAAGCCAAGCTCGACCTGATCTGCCGCAAGCTGGGCCTGCGCGAGGGCATGCGCGTGCTCGACATCGGCTGCGGCTGGGGCGAGGCGCTGAAGTTCGCCGCGCAGCGCTACGGCGTCTCTGGCGTGGGCGTCACCATCTCGCGGGAACAGGCTGCGTTCGCGCGCGAGCTGTGCGCGGGCCTGCCGATCGAGATCCGCGTGCAGGACTATCGCGAGCTGGACGAGCGCTTCGACCGGATCCTGTCGGTGGGCATGTTCGAGCACGTCGGCTTCCGCAACTACCGCCGCTTCTTCGAGGTCGCGCGGCAGTGCCTCGGCGACGACGGCCTGTTCCTGCTGCACTGCATCGGCAGCAACAAATCGGTCACCCACACCGATCCTTGGGTCGCGAAGTACATCTTCCCCAATTCGATGCTGCCTTCGGCGGCGCAGATCGCCACCGCGACCGAAGGGTTGTTCGTGACCGAGGACTGGCACAACTTCGGCACCGACTACGACCTCACCCTGCAGGCCTGGCGCGCGAACATAGAAGCGGCGTGGGGCGCACTGCCGGCCCGCTACGACGAACGCTTCCGCCGCATGTGGCGCTATTACCTGGCCGCGTCGATGGCCAGCTTCCGTGCCCGGCGGATCCAGCTGTGGCAGCTGGTGCTGTCGCCGCGCGGCGTGCCCGGCGGCTACATCGCACCGCGCTGAGCATCGCGCCCGGGAGCGCGTCTTTGCGTCGCGCCCCGCGATTCCGGATGATCGGCCCCTCCAGCCACGAACGATGAACCCCATGCCCCAGCCCGACATCGCGCTCGCCATCATCGGCGGCACCGGCCTGTACCAGTTCGAGGGCCTGCAGGACATCGAGACGCACCAGCCGGTGACGCGCTACGGCGCGCTGTCCGGGCCGGTGCGCTTGGGCACGCTGGCAGGCCGGCGCGTGGCGTTCATGGCGCGCCATGGGGAAGGACACTCGGTGCCGCCGCACAAGGTGAACTACCGCGCCAACCTCGCTGCGCTGCAGGCGCTCGGCGCGACCCGGGTGCTCGCGCTCAACACCGTCGGCGGGATCACCGAAGCGTTCGGCCCGCGCGTGCTGGCGTGTCCCGACCAGCTGATCGACTACACCTGGGGACGCATCTCGACGCTGTGCGAAGAGGAAGGCACCGAAGTGCTGCACGTCGATTTCGGCGAACCCTACACGCCGTCGCTGCGCGCACGGGTGCTCGAAGCGGCGCGTGCGGCGAACGTCGGCCTGGTCGACGGGGGCTGCTACGGCGCCACCCAGGGGCCGCGCCTGGAGACCCGCGCCGAGATCGCGCGCATGCGCCGCGACGGCTGCGACCTGGTCGGCATGACCGGCATGCCCGAGGCCGGGCTGGCGCGCGAACTTGGCCTGGACTATGCCTGCCTGGCCATCGTCGCCAACTGGGCGGCCGGCGCGGGACCGGTGGTCGACGAAGTGATCACGCTCGACGAGGTGCTCGCCAACGTCGCGGCGGCGTCGTCTGGGCTGCCGGCCCTCGTCACGGAAATGCTGTCCGGGTGATTGCAACCGCCGGGCTTGCTTTGCATACTCGCGACCGTGCGCCAGGGGACCGCAAGGGGGCGCACGCACACCGCATCCAGACGAGGTAGGGAGAGTCATGCAATACGGCACAGTGAAATGGTTCAACGACGCCAAGGGCTTCGGCTTCATCGCACCCGAGGACGGCAGCGCGGATGTTTTCGTGCACTTCTCGGCGATCGAGTCCAAGGGCTTCCGCAGCCTGCAGGAAGGCCAGCGCGTCAGCTACGAGGTCACGCAGGGCCCGAAGGGCGCACAGGCCGCAGGCGTGCAGCCGGTCGCCTGACCCACGCGCATCGCGACGCTTGAGCCCCGCCTCCAGGCGGGGCTTTTTCTTGTGCGGCACCACCTCGACGATGACACCACGACACGTTGCAATCGTTGGATACGGCACTGCGGGCCAGGCGGCGGCCGTGCTGTTGGCGCGAGACGGGCACCGCGTCGAGGTGTTCGAGCAGGCGCCGCAGCCCGGGCCGGTGGGAGCGGGCTTCCTGCTGCAGCCCACCGGCCTGCAGGTACTGTGGGCGATGGGCCTGCTGGATGCAGCGCTGGCGCATGGCGCGCCGGTGCGTCGCCTGTACGGCGAGACGCCCTGCGGGCGCGCGGTGATGGACATGCGCTATGCCGGCCTGGATGCACGGCTGTGCGGCCTGGGTATGCAGCGCGGCGCGTTGTTCTCCCTGCTGGCGCAGGCCTGGGACGGAATCGACTCGATGCACCGGGGCACGCGGATCATCGCGATCGACGATGACACGCGGCGCATCCGCGATGCGGACGGGCGCTGGCATGGTCCGTTCGACCTGGTCATCGCGGCGGACGGCTCCGGGTCGTGCCTGCGCCGGCACGTCGATGCCGGCGGGCTTGACCGGCCCTATCCCTGGGGCGCGCTGTGGTGCCTGGTGCCGCGCGGCGACTGGCCGTGGGAAGACGAACTTCGCCAGCGCTATGTCGCCGCGCGCCGGATGATCGGCCTGTTGCCGGTCGGCACGCGCCCGGGCGACGACACGCCGCGCCTGAGCTTCTTCTGGAGCCTGCGCAGCGACGATTTCGATGCCTGGCACGCGCGCGGGATGGCGGCGTGGATCGATGAGGTACGCTCGATCTGGCCCGAGGCGCTCGCCCGCCTGGGCGGAGTGGAAGAAAATTCGCTGGCGCGCGCCAGCTATCGCGACGCGGTGCCGCGCCGCTGGCATCGCGACCGCGTCGTGCTGATGGGTGACGCAGCGCACGCCATGAGCCCGCAGCTGGGGCAGGGCGTGAACATGGCCCTGATGGATGCGCTATCGCTGCGCGACGCATTGCGCGCGCATCCGGACATCGGCGCGGCGCTCGCCGCGTACGAGCACGCGCGTCGCCGCCACGTCCGCATCTACCAGTTCTGGAGCCGCTGGCTCACGCCGCTTTTCCAGTCCGACCGCGACCTCGTGGCCGCGCTGCGCGACATCGCATTCCTGCCGCTGGGACGGTTGCCGGGCGGTCGCGGCCACATGCTGCACGTGCTCAGGGGCACGCAGCGCGGAATGTTCGGGAAGGTCGGGCTGGAGGCTGCATTCGTCGACGCCCTTGCCGGCCACGCACGGCGATAACGGCGCCGCCGCGCGGATTGCGCCAGAATCGGCGCATCGCATGGAGGGCCCGGTCATGTCGCGTTTCCAGACCCACGCTGTCGACAACCAGCCGCCGGAGTTCGCGCCGCGCGACCTGTGGCAGGACGACATCGCCCTGCGCGAGGCGCTCGTGCGCGAAGGTGGCGATGCCCACGCAGGGCAGGTCGCGCGCTACGGCGCGTTGGCAGGTGGCGAGCTGCTTGCGCTGTCGTTCGACGCCCACCGCGACCGGCCGCGCCTGCGCAGCCACGACCGCTTCGGGCATCGCATCGACACCGTCGAGTTCCACCCGAACTATCACCGGATCATGGCCGCGGCCGTCGAACATGGCGTGGCCGGGCTGTCATGGGCGGACGCGTCGCCCGGCGCGCACGTCGCGCGCGCGGCGCTGTGCTACCTGCACAACCAGGCCGAGCCCGGTACCAGCTGCCCGCTGACGATGACCCACGCCGCGGTGCCGGTGCTGCGGCAGGCGCCGGGATTGCGCGAGTGGGCGGACAAGGTCGCTGCCTGCCGCTACGACCCGCGCGACGTCGCCATCGACGGCAAGCCCGGCGTGACCCTGGGCATGGGCATGACCGAGAAGCAGGGTGGCAGCGACGTGCGCGCCAACACCACGACGGCCACGCAGCTCGGCGACGGCGAGTACGCGCTGGTCGGGCACAAATGGTTCTTCTCGGCGCCGATGTCCGACGGCTTCCTGGTGCTGGCGCAGGCGCCGGGCGGCCTCAGTTGTTTCCTGCTGCCTCGACGCCTGCCGGACGGCGCAAAGAATGCCTTCGCGCTGATGCGCCTGAAGGACAAGCTCGGCGACTGGAGCAACGCGTCGGGCGAAGTCGAGTTCATGGAGGCGCGGGCGTGGCGCATCGGCGCCGAAGGGCGCGGCATCGCCACGATCCTGCAGATGGTGATGCTCACGCGCCTGGACTGCATGCTCGGCTCGGCCGCGCAGATGCGCATGGCGCTGGCGCAGGCGCTGCACCATGCGAGCCATCGCATGGCGTTCGGCAAGCGGCTCATCGAGCAGCCGCTGATGCGCAACGTACTGGCGGACCTGGCGATCGAATCCGAGGCCGCGCTGGCGCTGTCGATGCGGGTCGCGCGAGCGGTCGATGCATCGCCACGCGACCCGCGCGAGGCCGCCCTCGCGCGCATCGCCACCGCGATCGGCAAGTACTGGATCTGCAAGCGCGCGCCGGCCTTCGTCAACGAGGCGCAGGAATGCCTGGGTGGCGCGGGCTACATCGAGGAGTCGATCCTGCCGCGGCTGTACCGGCAGGCGCCGCTCAACTCGATCTGGGAGGGCAGCGGCAACATCCAGTGCCTCGACGTGCTGCGCGCGCTGGCGCGCGAGCCGGAATCCGCGGAGGCGCTGGTGGCGGAGCTGGATGCCGCTTCGTGCGAAGACCGGGACTACGACGCGGCGCTCCCCGCGCTGCGCGAATCTCTTCGGAGCACGGACGAAGCCGGCGCGCGCATGCTGGTCGAGCGCCTCGCCCTGGCGCTCCAGGCCGGCCTGCTGCTGCGGGCGAACAGTCCGCTGGCCGGGCTGTTCTGCCGCAGCCGCCTGGGCGGCGGGCACGGGCTGGCGCTGGGGACGCTGCCGGCGGACGCCGACTTCGCCATGCCGATCGCGCGCGCGTGGCCGATGTAGCGGCCGCTCCCACCGGGTGAAGCGCTCAGTCGAGGAACTGCAGCCGCGCCAGCTCCGCATACAGCCCGTCCTGGGCCAGCAGTTCGTCGTGCGTGCCCTGGGCAACGATGCGGCCGTGGTCCATGACCACGATCCGGTCGGCCTTGAGCACGGTGGCCAGCCGATGCGCGATCACCAGCGTGGTGCGGCCTTCCATCAGCCGCTCCAGCGCCTGCTGCACGGCGCGCTCGCTCTGCGCGTCCAGCGCCGAGGTGGCCTCGTCGAGCAGCAGCACCGGCGCGTCCTTGAGCAGCGCGCGGGCGATGGCGATGCGCTGCTGCTGGCCGCCGGACAGGCGTGCGCCGCGTTCACCGAGCTGCTCGTCGTAGCCGTTGGGCAGCACCGACAAGAACTCGTGCGCCTCGGCGGAGCGCGCCGCGGCTTCGAGTTCGGCATCGCTGGCTTCCAGCCGGCCGTAGCGGATGTTGTCGCGCGCGCTGCTGGCGAAGATCGCCGGCTGCTGCGGCACCAGGGCAATGGCACCGCGCAGCTGCGCCGGGTCGAGCGTGCGGATGTCCACGCCATCGACCTCGATGCGCCCGCTCTGCGGATCGTGGAAGCGCAGCAGCATCGTGAAGACGGTGCTCTTGCCGGCACCGGACGGGCCGACCAGGGCCACGGTCTCGCCCGGCGCGACCTGCAGGCTGAAGTTCTCGAGCGCAGGCGCATCGGGCCGCGAGGGGTAGTGGAACGTGACGTCGTCGAAGCGCAGCGCGCCGTGCACCGGGGACGGCAGCGATCGCGGCTGCGCCGGCGGGGCGATGACCGCGCGTTCGTCGAGCAGTTCGCCGATCCGGCCCATGCCGCCGGCGGCCTTCTGCAGTTCGTTCCAGGTTTCGGCGAGCGCGCCGACCGAGCCGCCGCCGAGCACCGCGTACAGCACGAACTGGCTGAGCGTGCCGACCGTGAGCCGGCCGTCGATCACGTCGTGCGCGCCCGACCACAGCACCAGCGTGACCGCGCCGAACACCAGCGAGATCGCCATCGCGGTGACCACGGCCTGCCAGCCGATGCGCCTGCGCGCGGTGGCCACCGACGCGGCGATGGCGGCGGCGAAGCGTCCGCGCTCGTAGGGCTCGCGCGCGTGCGCCTGCACGGTGGGAATCGCGCCGAGCGTTTCGGTGGCCAGCGAGTTGGCATCGGCCACGCGGTCCTGGCTCTGCCGCGAGATCTTCCCCAGCCGGCGTCCGCCCAGTACCAGCGGCAGCACGCACAGCGGGATGCCGATCAGCGTGTACATGGCCAGCCGCGGGCTGGTGGCCATCATCATCGCCAGGCTGCCGATCACCATCACCACGCTGCGCAGCGCCACCGAGACGGTCGAACCGACCACGCTGCGCAGCAGTTCGGTGTCGGCGGTGAGGCGCGAGACCAGTTCACCGCTGCGGTTGCGCTCGAAGAACGCCTGGTCGAGGCCGACCAGGTGCGAATACAGCCGCTCGCGCAGGTCGGCCACCACGCGTTCGCCCAGCAGCGAGACGAAGAAGAAGCGCGCCGCGGTGGCGATCGCCAGCGCCAGCGCGACCGCGAACACCAGCGCGAAGGTGGCGTTGATGTTGCCGTCGCCGGAAAAGCCGTGGTCGATCATCCGCCGCACCACCAGCGGCAGGCTCAGGGTGGCGCTGCTGGATGCGGCCAATGCGACCAACCACGCCACCAGCAGGCCCTTCTGGCGCATGACGAAGGGCCACAGCGCGCGCAGGCTGCCGAGACGGGGCTTCGGCTTGCCCGCCGCGTCCTGCCCTGCCTGGGAATGAGCCGTCGCGCCGGCGTCGGTATCGTGCTCTGGGATTTCAGCCATCAGCCATTGTCGTCGAAACGCACCCGATTACGGGTGGCGTCGCGCAGGCGCAGTTTCAAGGCATCGACGCTGTCCTCCGGCAGCCGCAGCGTGAGGCGGACGCCGTGGGGATCGAAGGTTTCGGCGAGTTTCTCGGCGGAAAAGGCCGCGAACGCCGCGTGGACGCTGCCCAGGTCCTCGAACGGCGCGTGCAGGGCGATATCGCGCATCGCGACCAGCGCCACGCGTTCGGCGAGCCGCAGGCACTCGGCTGCGGCACCGCCGTAGGCGCGGACCAGCCCGCCGGCGCCGAGCTTGATGCCGCCGAACCAGCGCGTGACCACGACCACCACCCGGTCGATGCCCTGGCCATCGATGGCGGCGAGGATCGGGCGTCCGGCGGTACCGGCCGGTTCGCCGTCGTCGTTGGAGCGGTAGTCCTCGCCGATGCGCCAGGCCCAGCAGTTGTGGGTGGCGTCCGCGACCGAGGCCGCGGCCAGTGCGTGCATGGCCTGTTCGGCGCTTTCGACCGGGAAGGCGTTGGCGACGAAGCGGCTGTGCCTGACCTCGATCGCATGCGTAGCGGGTGCTGCCAGCGTGTGCAGGCTCACGGGGGCCTGGTCACTGGTGCAGCAGCGCGCGCAGGTCTTCGGGCAAAGGGGCCTTCGGATAGCGGCGCTGGTATTCGCGCAGGCTGTCGCGCGCGGCGTCGGGCCTGCCTTCGGCAACGAGTTGGCGCACGCGCTGCAGCCAGGCCTGCCGGACCTGCGGCGAATCGACCGATGCCGGCGGCTGGTCGTCGAGCGGCTGGTCGCCGGCGTCGTCATCGACCTCATCGCGTTCCGCGCCGGATGCATCAGTGGGTGCGTTGGCGACATCGATGCGATCGAGCGTGCTGGCATCGGCGGCGGCCGTCGCGCTGGCCGGCCTCGCCGGTTGCGCCGTGGCACCGGACGCAACCTGCGCGGCGCGCGTGCGGCGTGCCGGTGGTTCCACCTGCATCGCCCGTTGCGCGCGCGCCGCCTGTTCCGCAGTCGCCGCGGCTGCCGCCCGGGACG
Organism: Luteimonas mephitis DSM 12574; assembly: GCF_000422305.1. Classification (GTDB taxonomy): domain Bacteria; phylum Pseudomonadota; class Gammaproteobacteria; order Xanthomonadales; family Xanthomonadaceae; genus Luteimonas; species Luteimonas mephitis. Next base: position 19,101 of record NZ_AULN01000020.1, read on the forward strand.
CGCTGCCGGAGGCGGGCGCCTGGGGCACGACGATCGCCGCAGTTGCCGGGGCTGCCTGCGTGGCGGCCGCGGCGGACGGAGGAGGGACAGGCGCAGGCGGCGCGAGCTGCCGGATCTCCCGCGCCGGCGACGGAGTGTCCATCGGCGACGGCTCGTCGAAGACCACCGGCGGTTCCGCGGGAGCGGGCGCAGGCTTCGATGCGAATGCCTTCGGTGCGGCCTGCGCACCGGCTTCGGCCGGCGCTTCCGCGAAGCGTTCGGCTGCTGGAGCCGACTCGTGCCGCGCTGCCGGCGCAGCGGGCGGCGGCGGTGCGACGCTGCCGGCCGCGCGCGCAGCCTCGTCCTCCACCGGTGCCGGCAGCGCCACCGGCGCGGGGGCGGGCATTGCCTCATCGCCGCGATGCGGCGGTGGCACTTTGGCCGAAGCCGTTTCGGCAGGCACGCCCGTGGCCACGCGCGGCGCTTCGGAGTATTCGACATGGATGTCATCGACTGGCCGCAGCTGCCACGCCAGCCCGCCGACGATGACCAGGGTGGCGGCGGCGCCGAAGGCAACCGGCCAGCGCCGCTGCCTGCGTCGCGGCGTGGTCCGCGCGGCGGCGGCGGCCGAGGGCGCTTCGGCTGCGGCGCGGGCGGCCGCCAGGATGCGCGCATCGAGCGACGGTGACGGTTCGCCTTGCGGGCCGAGGCGGGACAGGCGCTGCGCCAGCGCGCGCTCCTCCGGCGTGAGCGCGTCGCGGCTTGTATCCGGGTGGCGGGATTCGGTGCTCATCCGGCGTCTCCCAGGCGCGCGCGCAGCTTGTCCATCGCGTAGCGCAGGCGCGACTTCACCGTTTCCCGGCCAACGCCGGTGATGGCACCGATCTCTTCCAGGGTCAGTTCCTGTTCCAGCCGCAGCATGATCACCTCGCGCTGCTCGTCGGGCAGTTCGTCGAGCGCCAGCTGCATGCCGCGACGCTGTTCGAACTCGGACAGCGTGCGTTCCGGAGTGTCGGGATCGGGGATGCGTGCGGTGCGTTCGTCGGCGTTCTCCGGCGCGGGCGGGCGGTACTGCTGGGCGCGCCAGTGGTCGGCGATGCGATTGTGGGCAATGCGGTAGAGCCAGCTGGCGAACGAAGCGTCCGGGGTCCAGCCGGCGCGCGCGGCAATCACGCGCTGCCAGATGTCCTGGAACAGGTCGTCGGCGAGCGCTCCGTCGCGCAGCTGGCCCAGCAGGAAGCGGTACAGGCGGGCGCGATGGCGTGCGTAGAGTTGCTCGAATGCGGCCATCCGCCCGGCCGCGTAGGCCAGCATCAGCGTCTCGTCGCTGGTGTCGTCGCTGGCATCGGCTTGCGGGGTGGCGACATCATTCATTGGCCGCAGGTTAAGCGTTGCCGCGACGCAGGAAAAGCCCGCGGCCGGGCGCGCCCCCGGCGGCACGCCCGGCCTGATCGCCACCATGCTCGCGTGGACACCGTTCATGCCCGAACCAAACGGCCATCGGCGCGCATCGGGGTTGCAGGTAATGGAAAAAACGCCCGTTATGTTCAATGATGGCGGCGGGGCAACAGTGGCTTGCGAAACTTGGCGCAGACAACGAGAACCACGGCGTCGGAAGATGGGGCTTCCGGCCTCGCCGAATTGCTGGTTGCAACGCTGCCGCCCGAATCCCGGCTCGCGGTGGCGTGGAGCGATGTCCGCATCGGCGGGGGGCTCTCGCACGCCGGCGCCGCGTCGCACGCCCTGATTGCCCGCGCCCGGGATTCGCTCGAGCATTTCCTGCCCGGCGGCCACGATGCCGAGATCGTCGATGCCTGGAGCGATGCCGGTACGCGCATGGCCCTGGCGGCCGACCTCTCGCAGCCGCTGCCGCCCGGCCTGCACGCGGCGTGGCTCGAACTCGCGCGCCGCACCATCGGCGCCACGCTCACCGCTGCGCAGGCGCAGTCGCGGATCGAATCGCTGCAGAAGTCCGAGCGCCTGCAGCAGGCGCTGTACGAGATCGCCGACCTGGCCGGCTCCGGGCTGGAAATGCAGGACATGCTCGGGCGGATCCACGAAGTCGTCGGCGGGCTGATGCCGGCCGAGAACTTCTACATCGTGCTGTACGACGATGTCCGCGAGACGCTGCGGTTCCTGTATTTCGCCGACCAGCGCGACCCCTACGTCGCCGAGCCCGACGAGGAACTGGGCCTGGACGCGATGGGCAACAGCCTGACGGTGGCCTTGCTGCGGCACGGCCAGCCGATGTTCGGGCCGTCGGCGCGGATCCGTGAAGCGCTCGACGTGCCGCACGACCCGAGCCACGGCCCGGACAGCGCCGACTGGCTCGGCGTGCCGATGCGGCGCGAGGGCCGCGTCAGCGGCGCCATCGTCGTGCAGAGCTACCTCCAGGCCGCGCGCTACACCCACGAGGACCGCACCCTGCTGGAATACGTGGCCCAGCACATCCTCACCGCGCTCGACCGCCGCCAGGCGCGCGAGCAGCTCGAGCGCCGCGTCGAGGAGCGCACCCGCGAACTGCAGCAGGCCAACATGATCCTGCAGACCGAAATCGTCGAGCGCCAGCGCGCCGAGAAGCTGCAGCGGGCGCTGTACCGGATCACCGAGCTGTCGGTCACCGCGGGCAGCCTGGAGCGCTTCTACGCCGATGTGCATTCGATCGTCGGCGAGCTGCTGTACGCGCGCAACTTCTACATCGCCCTGCTGTCAGGCGACGGCGAGCACATCGAGTTCCCGTACTCGGTCGACGAGCGCGACCGGAGCCGTGAATCCCGCCTCCTCGCCAAGGGCCTGACCGAGTACGTGCTGTCCACCGGCGAGCCGCTGCTGGCCGACCGCGCCACCATCGCCGACCTCGAGGCCAGCGGCACGGTGCGCAGTTTCGGCCCGCTGGCGCACTGCTGGCTCGGCGTGCCGCTCAAGCGCGAGGACATGGTGGTCGGCGTGATCGTGGTGCAGAGCTACACGTCCGAGGTGAGCTTCGAGGCGCGCGACCAGGCGCTGCTGACCTTCGTCGCCCACCACATCGACGGCGCGCTGGCGCGCAAGCGGGCGCAGGAGCACCTCAAGGCCGCGCACGCCGAACTGGAATTCCGCGTCGAGGCACGGACGCGCGAGCTGGAAAGCGCCAACCGCGAACTGCGCGCGCAGATCGGCGAGCGCGTGCGCGCCGAGCAGCAGCTCACCCACCTGGCGCGCCACGACGGCCTGACCGGGCTGCCCAACCGCGTCCTGCTGCTCGAACGGCTGGACGCCGCGATCGCGCGCATGGGCGACCCGCAGCGCGAGCGCTTCGTCGTGCTGTTCCTCGACCTGGACCGCTTCAAGCTGGTCAACGACAGCGCCGGGCACGCGGCCGGCGACGAGATGCTGGTCGAGGCCGGCCGCCGCATTTCCGCCACGCTCGGAGAGAAGACGCTGGTCGCCAGGCTGGGCGGCGACGAGTTCGCGGTGCTGGTCGAGGAGGTCGGCGACCACGCTGCCGCCGAGGCGCTGGCCGCGGCGCTGCTGGCGGAGCTGGGCAAGCCGATGTGGATCGCCGGCCGCGAGCTGTTTCCCTCGGCCAGCATCGGCATCGCGCTGTGGGAGCCGCGCTACCGCCAGGGCGAGGACATGCTGCGCGACGCCGACGCCGCGATGTACCGCGCCAAGGCCCATGGGCGCGACCGCAGCGCGCTGTTCGACGAGGAGATGCGCGCCGAGGCCACGCGCCTGCTGGACCTGGAGGCCGACCTGCGCCGAGCGATCCTCAACGACGCCTTCGAACCGCATTTCCAGCCCATCGTGCGGCTGGCCGATGGCGAAGTGGTGGGCCATGAGGCGCTGCTGCGCTGGAACCACGAACTGCACGGACCTCTGCCGCCGGGCGAGTTCATCGGCGTGGGCGAAGACAGCGGGCTGATCGAACAGGTCGACTGGCTGATGTACCGCCGCGTGTTCGACTGGATGACCCGGCACCACCGCGGCTATGTCTCGATCAACGTCTCGCCGCGCCACTTCCATTCCGAAACGTTCGCCGAGCGGCTGCTGCAGATGCTCGACGACGCCGGCGCCGATCCGCGCCGGCTGCGGATCGAAATCACCGAGGTCGCGCTGCTCGACGATGCGCCGCGCATCCTGCGCATGCTCAACGTGCTGCGGGGGCGTGGCGTGCTGGCGCTGCTGGACGATTTCGGCACCGGGTTCTCCGCGCTGTCGTACCTGCACCGGTTCCCGATCCAGGCGCTCAAGATCGACCAGAGCTTCGTCGCCGGCCTGGGCGGCGAAATGCACGCCGAAAGCCTGGCGCTGGTGCGCGCGATCCTTGCGCTCGCCGGGACGCTGGGCATCGATGCGATCGGCGAGGGCATCGAGACCGTCGAGCAGCGCGACATCCTGCGCCAGCTGGGCTGCGAATACGGGCAGGGATTCCTTTATGGAAAGCCGTCGCCTGAGCTGCGTGGCAGCGATGGTGATGATGCGGAGCGGGAGTCGTCCCGCAAGTCGCGCTAGGGGTATGCCATTCCGCGGCCGGCGCGCGAGCCAGAGCCGGGAAAGGCGTGGGCAACTACGCTCTCGATCGTCATTCCCGCCAACGCGGGGTTTTCAACAGACGACCGTCTGGTCACCTAGTGGCCTGGATTGCAAGCGATTGGAGTCCACGGCTGCGATGTTTGCGGTGTGACGATGATTGTTTTTGCCCTGGAGCGAGAGCGTTTCGCGCCGTGACGGCGCGAGCCACCTTTCTTTGCTTGTGCAAAGAAACGTGGCCCGAAGAAACACACCCCGCCTGCGCGCCCGGCGCTGCGCACCGGGTTCGCGGAGCCGGCGGGAATTTTCCGGGAGGGCATCCTGCCCTCGCGGAAAACGCCGCACATCCATGTGCGGCGCCCCTGCGGGGTTTGGCCAGCCGTCTCCGCCGCTTCGGAGGGGCCCCGGAGGTCAAGGGCGAAGAGCAAGGCAACAACAGAAGCAAACAAACCTTGGTAGGAGCGGCTTCAGCCGCGAGCTGTTCGGAAGGAACGCGGCGAGATCAAAAGCTCGCGGCTGAAGCCGCTACCGCAACCACAGTGCGTAAGTCGGGGCCATGCCCCGACACCGTGTTCCCCATCACTCGGCCCCCGGCCGGCGCACCCCTTCGCCCGCCGATTCGCTAGTCCGCCACCGCCGTCTCGCGTCGGTCGGCGTCGACAAGCGATTGCGCGGTTTCGACCAGGGCGACGAACTCCGCCCGCTGCGGATCGTTCCTGCGCACCTGGCGCGCACTGCGCAGGATGTCGACCCAGCCCCAGTCGCCGATGCGGCTGCCGCCGCGCAGCGCGTCGGCGTAGGCGGCGACGGTCGCGGCGAAGCGCAGGGTGTCGCTGGGCGTCGCCTGCAGCGAGGACCGCGCGATCGGCGTGGTGACCAGGCGGCTGTCGTCCTCGCCGGGGCGCTTGTAGCGCAGGCGCAGGTGCGCGACTTCTCCCGTGCGGTCCGCGCCCGCGGACGCGCCGGCCGGCGTCGAAGCAGCCCCGTAGCGCAGCGCCGGCAGCTGTTCGGCGCCGGAGCCGACCGGCGTGATCTCGTACAGCGCGGTGACTTCGTGCCCGGCGCCGATGTCGCCGGCGTCGACCCTGTCGTTGGCGAAGTCCTCGTTGCGCAGCACGCGGTTCTCGTAGCCGACCAGGCGGTATTCGGAGACGACGGCGGGGTTGAACTCGACCTGGATCTTCACGTCGCGGGCGATGGTCAGCAGCGTCGACCCCATTTCGCTGACCAGCACCTTGCGCGCCTCGGCGAGGCTGTCGATGTAGGCGTGGTTGCCGTCGCCAATGTCGGCCAGCTGCTCGGCCAGCGCGTCGTTGTAGTTGCCGCGGCCGAAGCCGAGGGTGGTCAGCGCGATGCCGGTCTTGCGCTGGTCGGCGACCAGCGTTTCCAGCGCGCCCTGGTCGACGGTGCCGACGTTGAAGTCGCCGTCGGTGGCGAGGATCACGCGGTTGACGCCGCCCTGGACGTAGCCCTGCCTCGCCATTGCATAGGCCAGCCGGATGCCGTCGCCACCGTTGGTGGAGCCGCCGGCTTCGAGCCGTTCGAGCGCCGCCAGGATCTCGCCGCTGCGGTTGCCGGGCGTCGGTGGCAGCACCAGCCCGGCGGAGCCGGCGTAGACGACGATGGAAACGTGGTCCTGCGGCCGCAGCTGGTTGACCAGCTGCTTCATCGACTGCTTCAGCAGCGGCAGCTTGTCCGGGGTGTTCATCGAGCCGGAGGTGTCGATCAGCAGCACCAGGTTGGCCGGCGGCAGGGTCGCCTTCGGCACGTCGTAACCCTTGATGCCGATCATCAGCAGCTGGCGCTTTGCGTTCCACGGCGCGGCGGCCAGTTCGGTGGTCACGCGGAAGGGCACGTCAGGCGAAACAGGCGCGGGATGGCCGTAGCGGAAGTAGTTGATCATCTCCTCGGCACGCACCGCGTCGGCAGGCGGGCGCGCGCCGTCGTTGAGCATCCGGCGCACGTTGGCATAGCTGCCGGTGTCGACATCGATGGAGAACGTCGAGACCGGCTGCTCGGTGGTGCGATGCACGGGATTGTCGTCGTGCGCGGCGTACTTCTCGGTGTTGGCCGGCTGCTGGTATCCGATCGGTGCCGGGGCGGGCGCCATGGCGTACGCATCCGCGGCCATCATGGGCGCGGCGTGGACGCGCCTCGCGGCCGACCGGGTGCGTTCGAGTGCGCGCACGGCCCTGGCCGCCTGCGCGGCTTCGGCCGCTGCCGCGGGTGGAGGCGGAACGAGCTGGCCGGTGGCGACGGAATCCTGTTCGTTGCCCACCGTGTTGCAGGCGGACAGGGCGAGCGTGCAGAGCAGGGCGGTGGCAAGGGCGTGGCGTTGCATGCGGGAATCTCCGTGGTGGTCGCGGCAGGCAAACGCACCGCCGCGCCGGACGGGGTTAAAGTGCCGCCGGACCAAGAACGGGAGCGCGGCATGGGCAAGGCGGAGCTGGAAGACTCGCTGCAGCGCGGCGGACACCGTCGGCTCGGGACGATGGCCGGCCAATGGCAGGGCACTACCCGGGTGTGGTTCAAGCCGGACGAGCCGCCGGTCATGGACGTCACCCAGGACGGCACGATCCGCGCGGCGCTGGGCGGGCGTTTCATGCTCCACGAGTACCGCTACGGCGAGGGCGAACAGGCCGGGGAGGGCGTGGCGCTCTACGGCCTGCACCTGGATGCGGGCGCGTTCGAAAGCGCCTGGGTGGACAGTTTCCACACCGGCTCCTCGATCCTGTTCTCCACCGCGGCGGCGGCCGGCGCCGATGCGCGCTTCGCCGTGCTTACCCACTACAGCGACGGAAAGGGCGGACCGGACTGGGGCTGGCGTACCGAGATCGACCAGCCGGATGCCGACACGCTGGTCATCACCATGTTCAACATCATCCCCGGCGTCGGCGAGGCGAAAGCGGTGGAGACGCGGTACCGGCGCATCGGCTAGGCCGCGCGGCTCGCGGTGGTTGCACCGCTTGTCGGAAAGCCATCGGTCACTGTGCCATCCCGGACTGTCGTGGCGGCCGGGAAAGGGGGAGAACGGTGCTGCCGGCGGCGATGCATCCCGCGTCCACCGACACCCCGTCCCCCCGCGAGGTGTGCCATGAGATCGATCCACTGCTTCTACCGCCGCAGCCTGTTCGCCGCGGTGGCTGCCGCGGCGATGGCGGCTGCCATGGCGCCCGCCGCCCGAGCAACCAGCGACGGCGGCGTCGACGTCCAGCGCTACCTTGTCTACGTGCCGTCGCGCTCGGCCGCGGTCGACCAGACGGCCAACATACGTGCGTTCGAGGACAACGGCTTCACCGTCGTCACGCTCGCCTACGCCGGCGAGGACGCGCTCACCCACGCCCGGCGCGTGCGCGACGAAGTGCGCGCGCTGATCGCCAGCGGCGTCGCGCCAGGCGCGATCACCGTGGTCGGCGCCGGCACCGGGTCGCCCGTGGCTGCGCTGGCCTCGGCGACGACCGGCAACCGCCACGTCAACTACGCGCTGCTCGGCAACTGCGACGACCGCCTGGCCGAGATGCCCGGCTTCCACATGAGCGGCCGCGTGCTGGGCCTGCGCGACGCGGACGACCACGCATCGCAGTCATGCCGACGGCTGTGGCGCGATGCGCCCCGGCTCGGCGAGCGGCGCGACATGGTGCTGCACACCGGCCACGGCGCAGCGCTGTTCGACGCACCGCGCACGCAGTGGCTGCAGCCGCTGTCCGACTGGAGCCGCAACGGCCGCGTGGCGGTCGGCGAGGTCAAGGTCGCCTCGGCGAAGTGAAGGCGCGCCGGCGCAGTGCAGCGCCGGCCACGCGCCGGCGGTGAAGCAAGGGATCGGTGGATCGGTGGCGCAGGGCGATGCCGCGCTGCGCGGCGTCGCCGACGGCGCCGGGATCACGCGGGATCGCGGATCACCAGCAGCCGCTGTTCGGTCATGTCCTCGATCGCGTAGCGCACGCCCTCGCGGCCGAGGCCGGAGTCCTTGATCCCGCCGTAGGGCATGCTGTCGACGCGGAAACTCGGCACGTCGCCGATCACCACGCCGCCGACCTCGAGCCGGTCCCACGCGCGCATCGCATGGGCCAGGCGGCCGGTGAACACGCCGGCCTGCAGGCCGAACTCGCTGTCGTTGACCCGTGCCAGCGCATCGTCGAAGTCGTCGAACGACTCCATGCCCGCCACCGGCCCGAAAACTTCCTTGCGGTACAGGTCGCTGTCATGCGGCACGTTCTCCAGCAGCGTCGCCGGCAGCATGTTGCCCTTGCGCGCGCCGCCGGCGAGCAGCTTCGCGCCGCCCTTCCTGGCCGCGTCGATCCACGACTCGATGCGCCGGGCCGCGGCCTCGTCGATCACCGGGCCGATGAAGGTTTTCTCTTCGCGCGGGTCGCCCATCCTCAGCTTCGCCACCGCCGCCTTGAGCTTGCGGCGCAGCGCCACGTAGACGTCGGCGTGGGCAAAGATGCGCTGCACGCCGATGCAGCTTTGCCCGGACTGGTAGTACGCGCCGAAGACGATGCGTTCGGCCACCGCGTCAAGGTCGAGCCCGGGTCGTCGTCGACGATGCACGCAGCGTTGCCGCCGAGTTCCAGCACCACCTTCTTCTTGCCGGCGCGCGCCTTGAGGTCCCAGCCGACCAGCCCGCCGGTAAAGCTGAGCAGCTTGATGCGCGCATCCTCGACCAGCAGGCCGGCATCGTCGTTGCTGCACGGCAGGATCGAGAACGCGCCCTTCGGCAGGTCGGTTTCGGCCAGCACCGCGCCGATGATCAGCGCGCCGACCGGCGTCTTGGCCGCAGGCTTGAGCACGAACGGGCAGCCGGCGGCGATCGCCGGCGCCACCTTGTGCGCCACCAGGTTGAGCGGGAAATTGAACGGGGTGATGAAGGCGCACGGCCCGACCGGCACGCGCTTGACCATGCCGCGATAGCCGCGCGTGCGCTTCGAGATCTCCATGTCGATCACCTCGCCGCCCAGCCGGGTGGCTTCGCCGGCGGCGATGCGGAAGGTGTCGATCAGGCGCGTGACCTCGCCGCGCGCGTCGCGGATGGGCTTGCCGGCTTCGATGCACAGGGCGAGCGCGAGTTCCTCGTGGCGCTCGGTGAAGCGCGCCACGCAGTGTTCGAGCACGTCGCGGCGCGCGTCGTGAGGGAACGCCGCCATCGCCGGCGCCGCCTTGTGCGCGGCGGCGATCGCCTTGCGCACCGTGGCCGCATCCGCGAACGCCACGCGCGTCGCGCGCTTTCCCGAGTACTTGTCGAACACCTCCAAGTCGGTGTTGGCAGCGACCGGCTTGCCGGCGAGGAAGTACGGGTAGGTCTTGTCGAGCATCGATGTCTCCTTTGCCGGCAGCATCCCGCGCCCTGCGTTAAAGCCCTGTAGGAGCGGCTTCAGCCGCGAGCTTCCGACCTGATCTCGTAGGAGCGTCGGAAGCCGCGATGCTTTCCCGGTAAAGCCATCGCGGCTTCCGCCGCTCCTACAGGTGCCGAGGATCGCGGCTCCCGTTGCTCCTACAGGTGCCGAGGATCGCGGCTTCCGCCGCTCCTGCAGGTACCGAGGCTCGCGGCTTCCGCCGCTTCCGCGGCTTACGAAGAACCTTCCACCCTCACGCGCAGCGTGCCGTCGGCCAGGCGCGCATCCAGCCGGTCGCCCGCTTGTGCATCGCCCGTGGCGCGCACCACGCGGCCGTCTTCGTGCTGGAGGATTGCGTAGCCGCGCGCCACCGTGGCCAGCGGGCTCACCGCTTCGAGCGAGCGCGCCAGTCCGCGCAGGCGAAGCGCGTCGCGCTGCAGGTGCCGCACGATCGCCGCCTGGGGTCGCGGCTGCAGCATCGCCAGGCGCTCGCGCAGCATCGCCAGCCGGCGGCCGGGCGCCATCGCGCGCAGCACGGCTTCGGCGTGGCGCAGGCGCGCTCGCCTGCGTTCTTCCTGCGCGCGGAAGGCGCTGGACAGCCGCTGCATCGCCACCTGCTGCCGCGCATGCAACTGCTGCAGGCGCGCCTGCGGGCGCATGGCGTTGAGCCGCAGCGCCGCGCGGTCGGCGCGCTGCATGGCGTCGCGCAGGCGGCGCAGGTGCTGGGACTGCAGGCGCTGCTGCAGCGTGCGCAGGCGCGCGGCGAGATCGCCGCGCTCGGGCACCAGCAGTTCGGCGGCCACCGAGGGCGTCGGCGCGCGCAGGTCCGCGGCGAAGTCGGCCAGGGTGAAGTCGGTTTCGTGGCCGACCGCCGACACGACCGGCACCCCGGACGCGGCGATTGCCCGCGCCAGCGCCTCGTCGTTGAATGCCCACAGGTCTTCCAGCGAGCCGCCGCCGCGGGTGAGCAGCAGCGCGTCGAAGCGGCCGCTGGCATCCGCCCGCTGCAGCATCGAGGTGATCTGCGCCGCGGCGGTCGCGCCCTGCACCGGCACCGGCAGCACTTCGACTTCCAGCAGCGGGAAGCGGCGCGCCAGCACGCTCAGCACGTCGCGCACCGCCGCGCCGGAGGGCGAGGTCAGCACGCCCAGCCGGCGCACCCAGGCGGGCAGGGGACGCTTGCGTTCGGCGTCGAACAGGCCCTCGGCCTGCAGCTTCGCCTTGAGCTGCTCGAACGCACGCCGCAGCGCGCCTTCGCCGGCTTCTTCCAGCGAATCGAGGATCAGCTGGTAGTCGCCGCGCGCCTCGTACAGCGTGAGCCGGCCGCGCGCGAGCACCCGCAGGCCGTCGCGCGGCTGGAAGTTCAGCCACTGGCTCTTGGGCTTGAACAGCGCGCAGCGCACCTGCGCGCGCGCGTCCTTGAGGGTGAGGTAGATGTGGCCCGACGCCGGGCGCGCCAGGTTGCCGATCTCGCCTTCGACCTGCACCAGCGGGAAGGCGTCCTCGAGCAGGCTGCGCGCCAGCGCGTTGAGCTGGCTCGGGGTCAGGACGTTGTCGGCGGGCGCGGGCATCGCGGCACCGTACCCCAGCCGGCCGGGCAAGTAAAAAAAAAGAAGCCGCGCCCGAAGGCGCGGCCATTGAGTGCACGCGGGATGATCTTCAGTTGATCGTGACGCGGTCGGCCAATGCCGAGCCGCACGCTTCCATACGGACGCTGCCGTCGACGTTCAGGACGTACGCGTGGACGTTGGCCGTCCAGGTCCTGCCGTCGGCTTGCAGGGTGATGTCGTTGTAGACGTCCTGCAGACCATCAAAGCTGCCGTCGGGCTTGAAGCGTGCGAACTGGAAGTGGTTCTTGTAGCGGCTCGCGCCTCGGGTGCCGCGACCGAGGTAGGTCCATACGCCCATGCCGGGCCCTCGCGAGGTTGGCTGGAAGGTGTTGGTGTCGCTGAGCGTGCCGCCGGCCATGAAGGTGTTGAGGCCGAGGAAGGTGTTGACCGGGCCGCCGGCGCACGGGCCGATCGAGACTTTCGCGTGCCAGAAGCCGACGATGCGGTTGGCGGGTACCGGCAGCAGTCCGCGGTCCAGTGGATTGGGTTCGGATGCGGCTGTCTGGCTCGAAGCCAGAACCAGCGCGGCGGCGAGTAGGGTGCAATGCAGTTTCACGGGATTCTCCGTTGGCGTGGTCCGTACCACGCCGCCACCATCCGCTGGCGATGGCCTGAAATTCCTGCAGAATCCGCTTAAGAATCCTGAAGGTTCCGGAAAGACGGCCATGGGGAACGCAGGGCAGCGCTTTGCATTCGCGGGGTACCGGCTGGATGTGTCGTTCCGCAGGCTGTGGGCACCGGACGGCAGCGCGCTGCCGCTTACGGGCAAGGCCTTCGACGTGCTGGTGCACCTGGTCCGGAACGCGGGCGACGTGGTCGACAAGGAAGACCTGCTGGCGGAGGTCTGGCGCGGCCGCGTGGTGGAGGAGAACAACCTGACCCAGGCGGTGTCGGCGCTGCGCCGCGCATTCGGCACCGGCGCGGGCGACCGGCGCTTCATCGTCACCGTATCGGGGCGCGGCTACAGCTTCGTGGCGCCGCTTGAGCCGGCGGAGGGCGCTGACTGGGATGTGCCGGGCGCGCCCGCGCACGCGCCTGCGGGCGCTGACGACCCTCCGGCCATCGCGACTGGCGAGTCCTTGCGTGGCACGCGCGGCTGGCGGCTGGTGTTGCTGCTCGTCCTGTTGGTGGGGGTGGTCGGGATCACTGCGCTGCGGCAGTGGCACCGGCCCGCCTTGCAGGAGGGGAGCGAGCCGCCCGCCACCCTGGCCGTGCTGCCGTTCCGGCAGATCGGCGCCGGCCCGGATGACGCCATGCTGGCGCTGGGGTTGGCGGATACTTTGATCACGCACCTGAGCCAGACCACCAACCTGCGCGTGCTGGCGCTGGCATCCACCCAGGCATCTGCCGGCGAGGCGTCCGATCCGCTGCGCGCGGGGATGGCGCTAGGGGCGGATTACGTGGTGGACGGGTCCACGCAGCGGGTGGGCAACGCAATCCGGGTCAACGCGCGCCTGATGTCGATGCCGGACGGGCGCACGGTGTGGGCGGGTACGTTCGACCAGGCGCCGGAGCGGATCTTCACCCTGCAAGATGCCATCGCCGAAGGCATGTCGTCGGTGATCTCGCTGAAGTACTCGAGCGCAGCGCGTCATGCCAGTGCCTGCGACGGTAGTGATGCGCACGCCTATCGCGACTACCTGAGCGGCCGGGACATGATGAACCATCCCGACCGCGACCACCTGGTCGCGGCCGTGGCCGCGTTCCGGCGCGCGATCGAGCGCGATCCGCGCTGCGCGCGGGCATGGGCCGGGATCGCTTTTGCCTACCGCGCCCAGGTGATGACCGCCGACGGCGACCCGCGCGTGCTGTTCCCCAAGGCCGAGGCCGCTGTGGCCAACGCGCTGGCGCTTGACCCCAACTCCGCCGAGGCCCATGCCTCGAAGGGCTTCATCGAGTACTGGTACGAATGGGATTGGGCGGCCGCGGAAGCGTCCTTCCGCCGCGCGATCACGCTGAACCCCAATTCGCCCGAGGCCTACCTGGGCATCGCCAACCTGCTTGGCGACACCGGCCGCAGTGATGAAGCCTTGCCCTACGCGCGCAAGGCGATTCTCCTCGACCCGATGTCGCCGATGGTCAACACGATCATGGCCAGCGTGCTGGCGACCCGCGACAACCAGGCGCAGACCCGCCAGCGCATCGACAGGGTGCTGGAGCTGAACCCCGACTTCTGGGTGGCGCTGATGCTGCGCGGTATGGACAAACTGCGCAGCGGCGACAAGGCCGCCGGCACGCGTGATCTTGCGCACGCGGACCGGGCGTGCGAAGGCTGCAGCCACGTACGCGCGGTGCAGGCCGCCGTGCGCGTCTGGAACGGCGACCGCGCCGGTGCCGAGGCCATCCTCGCCGAGCTGGAGCAGCGCGCGCGCGATGGTTACAGCCCGGCCACGCGGCGCGCGCTTGTCAACCTGGCGCTGGGCAATCGCGAGCGGGCGCTGGACCTGCTGGACGAAGGCTATCGCCAGCGCGATGCCAGCATGGCGTTCCTGATCGTCGACGGCCGCTGGCGCGTGCTCGACGACGAGCCGCGGTTCCGGGCGTTGCTTACCCAGCTCGACCTGCACCTGCCCGAGCAGAAGGCCGATGCCGGCGGCGTCGTGGATGAGGTCGCGGAGGGCGGCGCCTAGCCGTGGCCGCCAGTTTTCGGCGCGCCGCCGATCGGGGTCGTGCTGCCCTTCCGGATCTTGGGCGTTGGCGCTGGGCGAGCACGCGCGGGCGCTGGACCTGGCTGGAGCGGGCTTTCGTCGAACGGGACCCGTACATGTCGTTCCTGGTCGTCGACAAACGACTGCGCAGCTTGCACGAGCAGCGGCGCTTCGGGGCGCTGCGCGCAAGCGCATGCGCCTGCCGCCGCGCCCCCTGGGCGCGCGCGGCGGACCGCCCACGTGCGGCCCGGCACGTCCGTGCCCCGGGGCCGCGCGCAGGCGCTGCCGGCGTCGGCGGCACCATCGGGCGCTCCTGCCGCCGCCATGCGCTCCATACCGACTAAAATGGCGCCATGAACGCAGACCCTGTCGCCGGCCACGCCATCGTCCAGCCCCTGTCGGACTGGGCCTTCGGCCCGGCGCCGCGCCGCGCGACCCGCCAGGTGCGCATCGGCAACATCCTCGTCGGCGGCGACGCGCCGGTGGTGGTGCAGTCGATGACCAACACCGACACCGTCGATGTCGCCGGGACCGTGAAACAGGTGGCCGACCTCTGGCGCGCCGGCTCCGAACTGGTCCGCGTCACCGTCAACAACCCCGAGTCCGCCGCGGCGGTGCCGCGCATCGTCGAGAAGCTGGCGATGATGGGCATCGAGGTGCCGGTGATCGGCGACTTCCACTACAACGGCCACCAGCTGCTCGCGGGCGAGCCGGCCTGTGCGCAGGCGCTGGCCAAGTACCGCATCAATCCCGGCAACGTCGGCTTCGGCAAGAAGCGCGACACCCAGTTCGCGCAGCTGATCGAGTTCGCGCTGCAGTACGACAAGCCCGTGCGCATCGGCGCCAACTGGGGCTCGCTCGACCAGTCGCTCGCCGCGCAGCTGATGGACGAGAACGCGCAGCGGGCCGAACCGTGGGATGCCGGCCGCGTGCTGCGCGAGGCGCTGATCCGCTCGGCGCTGGATTCGGCCGCGCGCGCCGTGGATCTCGGCCTGCCCGCCGAACGCATCGTGCTCAGCTGCAAGGTCAGCGGCGTGCAGGAGCTGATCGCGGTGTACCGCGACCTCGCCCGGCGCAGCGACTTCGCCCTGCACCTGGGGCTCACCGAGGCCGGCATCGGCAGCAAGGGCATCGTGGCGTCGAGCGCCGCGCTCGCGGTGCTGATGCAGGAAGGCATCGGCGACACCATCCGCATCTCGCTCACGCCCGAGCCGGGCGCGCCGCGCACGCAGGAAGTAGTCGTCGCGCAGGAGCTGCTGCAGACCATGGGCCTGCGCGCGTTCACCCCGATGGTCACCGCCTGCCCCGGCTGCGGCCGCACCACATCCGAGTTCTTCCAGGAGTTGGCCAAGGTGGTGCAGGAGCACGTGCGCGCGAAGATGCCCGAGTGGAAGATCACCCATCCCGGCGCCGAGCACCTGACGCTGGCGGTGATGGGCTGCGTGGTCAACGGCCCCGGCGAGTCGCGCCACGCCGACATCGGCATCTCGCTGCCCGGCACCGGCGAAGCCCCGGCCGCGCCGGTGTTCATCGACGGCCAGAAGGCCGTGACCCTGCGCGGCGAACACATCGCGCACGAGTTCGTCGCCCTGATCGACGGCTACGTCGAGCGCCGCTACGGCCGTGCCGCCGAACCGGCCTGAGCCACGGATCGAACGCCCCTCGCGCGCGCTGCGCGAGGAGGCCCGCACCAGCGCCTCGCTGCTGCGCCGCCACGGCAGGCGGTTGCTGCTGCTGTTCGCCGGCGTGCTGCTGCCGCTGTGGGGATTCGTCGAGCTGGCCGATGAAGTCCGCGAAGCCGAGGGCTTCCCGTTCGACGAGCCGATCCTGCTGGCCGCCAACCACATCGCGCGCGGCGGCTTCGACCAGCTGTTCCTGCTGTTTTCCGCGCTTGGCTACGAGTACGGCGTGGTGCCGGTGGACATCGTCCTGGTGCTGGTGCTGGCCCTGCACCGCCACTATCGCGAGAGCGTGTTCGCGGCCTTCGCCACCGGCGGCTCGGCGCTGCTCAACCTCGCTGCCAAGCAGGCCTTCGCCCGCGACCGCCCCAGCCTGTGGCAATCGATCGCGCCGGAGCACAACTACAGCTTCCCCAGCGGCCACGCGATGGGCTCGATGACCTTGGCCGCCGTGGTCGTGCTGCTGGCCTGGCCCACCCGCTGGCGCTGGCCGGTGCTCGCGGCGATGGCGGTGTTCGTGCCGATGGTGGGCCTGTCGCGCGTGTACCTGGGCGTGCATTACCCGTCCGACATCCTCGCCGGCTGGGCGGCGGCGCTGGCGTGGACGGTGGGCGTGTATGTGCTGGTGTTCTGGCGGGAAGGGCGACCGTGGCGCGCTGGGTCATGGTCATGATTCGGAAATCGCTGGGCGAACGTCACCACCGTTGACATGAATGTGCGTGCGGTCACGCTGGCATGCTGTATCAGGCATTGATAACACCGACCCCGGACGCTTACAGTTCAGGCAAGGATGATTCAGGGGCGTGGCCGGGATGCTGCGAAAGCTGTCTTTACTCGCGTTCACCGCGCTGGCGGTGTCGCTGCCAGCCTCGGCGCTGGATGTCGATCGCATAGAACTTAAATCCGGGATCGGGCAGCCGTTGCTGGCCGAGATCCCGATTGTCTCCGCGGATTCGGCCGAACTTCGGCAACTGCAGGTGCGGCTGGCTTCGCCAGCGACATTCGCGCGCATCGGCCTCGAGCGACCGCATGGCTTGGTGGCCAGCCTGCGATTCCACGTGGCGAGCGACGCGCGTGGGCGGCCGGTCATCCGCGTCACCAGCGTGAAACCGGTCGAACAGGATTTCCTGACGTTCCTCGTCCAGGTGGACTGGGGTGACGGGCGCATGGTGCGCGAGTATTCCGTTGCCCTGTCGGCGCCCGATGCGATTGCCGCGCCGATGCCGCCATCCATCGGGCTGCCGATTCCCGCAATCGCCACGGCGGGTGCGATCGCGCGTGCGCCGGATCCGCAACCGATGGCGATTCCCGTGGCTGCAGACATCGCCGCCCATGTGCCGCAGGCGCGTGGAGCAGCAGCGCAACCGATTCCGCTGGCGGCACCGGCCGAGGGACCTTCATCCGCGCAGCCACCCAAAAGAATGACGAAACCGGCGCTGCCACCCCCAACGACACCGGTCAGCGCACCTTCGCGGCCACAGCGGGACGAGCAGCCGGCGCCGGGCGACTACGGCCCCGTGCGTGCCGGCGACACGCTGTCTCAGATCGCAGACGCCTACGTCGATGACCGGCACACACTGAACCAGGCAATGCTGGCCATGCTTCGCGTCAATCCAGGTGCGTTCATTGGCGGCAACATCAACCTTCTCCGGCGCGGCGAGATCCTGCGCGCACCATCGACGGCCGAGTTGTCCCGGTATGACCCCGCGCAGGCTGCCGCGATGGTCGACGAACAGATCCGCAACTGGCGCGACGGCAAGCCCGTTCCCCCGCAGCCCGCGGCGTTACCTGTGCTGCCAAGCCGACCGGCGAAGCCTGCGATGAAAACGGATGGGCAAGGTGTCGCCGCGGCGCGCCTCCAGATATCACCGGCTCCCGATGAGGTCGAACGCCTGGCGATGTCGCCATCGGGCGCCGTGCCCTCCGGAAGTCGGGACGGCCTCCGGATCGCTGCCGGGCGATCTGCCGGATCAAGCGCGAAGCACAGCGCGGAACTTCAGGAACTGCATGTCCGTGTCGCGGAGCTCGACCAGTTGAATCGTGACCAGCAGGCGCTGCTTGTCCTCAAGGATGCGGAGCTTGCCGCGAGATCGGCAAGTCGCTCCGCCTCGTGGCCCTGGTTGACTGCTGCATTCGCGGTGTTCCTTCCGCTGGCATGGTGGCTGGGGCGGCGTGGCAGGCAGGGCGGAGCGCAGGCCACAGGCGATTCCGGATGGCCCGGCATGGACGACGCCGGCGAAGAAGCCGAGAACGACAGCGGATATGTCGCCGATGACCACCGGCAACCAGGCGGCGCAGCGCACCCGGAATCATCCGTGCCCCGGTGGCATCCGGAAATGCCTGGGGCCGTGGAGTCCATCCACGGGCTTCGGGAATGAAGTGAATGGAGGGCGAGGGTGGCTTGATGGAACGAAGGAACGCGCGATGACCGAGCATGCACACCCGATCCTGACGATGGGTGGATACCAGCTTGTCGCATTGACGCAGGGTGACACCTACGACCCCGGCAAGGTCATCGCATTCGTGGTCACAACAATGTCGGGCGCGCGGCTGCATCACGAACGGACGCTCGAGGACGCAAGGTCGTGGATGGAACGACTGGTCGACGAGGAGGCCGCAACTCCGCGAAAGACCCGGCCGCGGCCGCGGAAAACACGGCTTCGGCGCTAGCGCCAGGATCGACGCCAACCAGGGAACATGGAATGCATCAGCATGCGGCTTGAAAAGAAGAAACTGGGTTTCGCCTTGTTCGTCACGGCGCTTGCACTGGCGGCCGGTGCCTATCTCTCCGGCTTCCTCGCGCTTCTTTTCCTCGAGCTCAATACCAATGCGGCCGGGCTTGGAACCTATTACGCCTACATCAAGGCGTTGGACCTGCCGCAAGTTGCGCCCTATGCCGGGCGAATCAGGATGGCCGGCTACATCGGGTTCGGCTTGCCGCTGCTTGCCTGTGCCGCGCTGCTGGTCCTGATTCTGAAGCCTTCGAAGCAGTCGCTCCATGGCAACGCGCGTTTCGCCAACTCTGGTGACCTGGCGAAGCACGGCATGTTCAGGGAGTCCGACACCGGGCTGATCGTCGGCAAGCACAATGGCAGCCTGCTGCGCCTGGGCGGACAGCAGTTCGTGATCCTCGCCGCACCGACCCGGTCGGGCAAGGGCGTCGGCATCGTCATTCCCAACCTGCTCGACTATCGCGAATCGATTGTCGCGCTGGACATCAAGCAGGAGAACTTCGAACTGACCAGCGGCTGGCGGGCGAGCCAGGGCCAGGAGGTCTTCCTGTTCAACCCGTTCGCCGAGGATCGACGAACGCATCGCTGGAATCCGCTGACCTATGTCTCCAATGACCCCGCCTTCCGCATTTCAGACCTGATGAGCATTGCCGCGATGCTGTATCCGGACGGCGCCGACGAGCAGAAGTTCTGGGTAAGCCAGGCCAGGAATGCGTTCATGGCGTTCTCCCTGTACCTGTTCGAGAACTGGGAGGACATGAAGCAATCCGGCTTCCCCAGCCAGCATTGCGTGCCGACGCTTGGCGCGGTCTATCGCCTGTCATCCGGCGATGGCTCCGAACTGAAAACCTATCTCCAGGCCTTGTCGAAGAAGGATTTCCTCAGCGCCAACGCACGAGGCGCGTTTGCCAACCTGCTGTCGCAGGCGGAGGAAACGTTTGCCTCGATCATGGGGACGTTCAAGGAGCCGCTGAATGCCTGGATCAACCCGGTGCTCGACGCAGCAACGAGCCAGAACGACTTCCTGCTGACGGACCTGCGCAGGAAGAAGATGACGATCTACATCGGCATCCAGCCCAACAAGCTCGCTGAAAGCCGGTTGATCGTGAATCTCTTCTTCAGCCAGGTTATCAATCTCAACACGCGGGAGCTGCCACAGGCCAATCCCGAGCTCAGGTATCAATGCCTGCTGCTGATGGACGAGTTCACGTCGATCGGGAAGGTGGACATCATCGCTTCCGCGGTTGCCTACATGGCGGGCTACAACGTCCGCCTGCTTCCGATCATCCAGAGCATGGCGCAACTCGACGCCACCTACGGGAAGGATGTCGCGCGCAGCATCATCACCAACCACGCGCTGCAGATCATCTATGCACCCCGGGAGCAGCAGGACGCCAACGATTACTCGGAAATGCTCGGTTACACGACGGTGCGCAAGCACAACCTCACGCGCGGGCGGGATTTCTCGCGCAATGAATCGGAAGAACGTCGTGCCCTGATGCTGCCCCAGGAGCTCAAGGCGATGGGATTCGACAAGGAGGTATTCCTCTACGAGGGAATTCCTCACCCGGTGATGTGCGACAAGATCAAGTACTACCAGGATCGCCATTTCACCAGGCGCCTGTTACCGAAGATAGATGTGCCGCAGATCAAACTTTAGCGTTTTGGTTCCGGGGAATCGGGTGCGATGGATGGTTTTCCACAGAAAGGCGCTTGACCGGCATTTACATTCCAGATAGTTTTTGTTCATGCATGATCGTGCTTGTGACGACGGTCATTATTGGGGACGCAACGGAAGCGGATGGTGATGAGGACAGGCAAGTCCGCCCACAGGGGGACGCGGTTCCGGCGATTCTTGCGTGCGTGCCGATCCGGGTGGATTGGCGCCGGGGCTCTGTCATCTGCATCGAGTGCGAGCGCCGAACGGATCTGCGCGCAGCCTCACTCGATCTCATTCGAATCCAAGACGGCCGTAGCGGTTCCGCTGCCGGTCACCTGCCGGCTTGCCTGCGCACAGCACGCAACAGCGCTGTTGCTCGTTTTCGAACCATTCTGACGGGTGAAGCGTGAAATCCAGACTCGGTCCCATGTTGCCGCTCCTGTTGTTCGCCCTGTCCCTGGCAGGCTGCGTGACCCACGCGCCTGACATCAATGGCCGTTGGCGTCCGGTGAATCATTTTGCGGAGGCGCCACAGTCCATTCCGCTCTATCAGGACTACGTGTTCTATCCGTCGCCGATGGACCGGACGCTGAAGTCGATGCTGACGCGCTGGGCGAAGGATTCGAAGCGGACGCTGTCATACCTGCATTCGTCCGATTTCACCTTGTACCGCGACGTCGCAGATATCCGGACGACGAACCTCGAGGACGCTGTTTCACGCCTCAACTCCGCCTACTCCGCGGAAGGTGTCTCGATCACGAGCGACGATCGTCAAATCGTCGTCAGGTTGCGCACGGGCGGCGACGGCGTCGGTGGCGGCGCTGACACTCCATGAGCGTGCCAGTGAACCGTGAGCCGGATTGCCGCATGAGTTCCCGCGACATTCTCATTTCGAGCATTTCATGAAGCTCAGCAAAAAAACAGCAACGCCGAACATCGACAACATTGTCTCGAGGTCCGTCAACTTCGAGGTGACTGTTGCCGATCTGGCGCGCAGGAGCGAGCGTCGAGCGTGGTGGGTTGCGTTCAGCGCGATCCTGATGGCGTTGATCCTGGCCTGCGGCTACTTCCTGATGCTGCCGCTGAAGGAGAAGGTGCCCTACCTGGTGATGGCGGATGCCTATACCGGGACCAGCACCGTGGCGCGACTGCGCGGCGATTTCGCCAGCAACCAGATCACCGCGCAGGAGGCGATCAACCGCAGCAACGTGTCGCACTACGTGCTGGCCCGCGAATCCTACGACAGCGTGCTGTTGGGTTTGCGCGACTGGGTCACCGTGTACGCGATGTCCGCCGGCAACATTGCAGGCGAGTACCGCGCCCAGTTCTCCGCGGATAATCCGATGAACCCACGCAAGCTCTACGGGACGAGTCAGGCGGTTCGCGTGAAGATCTCCAGCATCGTCCTGACCAAGGACGGCAGCGGCGCCCCGCGCGGGGCCACCGTTCGCATCGAACGCCGTGTCGTGAACAAGGGCAATGGCAGCTCCAATGCGCTGGACAACAAGATCATCACGATGCTGTTTTCCTACAAGAACAACCTGAAGATGGATGACCGCTATCGCATCGAGAACCCGCTCGGATTCCAGGTGACCGGTTACCGGGTCGATAACGACTATTCCACGGCCTCGCCGATCCAGCCGCTGAGCTCCTCGATGGATGTCGATCCCACGGTTGCGATGCCGGCAGCAGAAGTCTTCCAGCCGGAGGACGCTGCTCCGCCGGCGCCGGAGTATGGCGATGGAACCGCCACCAGCGACGCGCACACGAACAGCACCAACGGAGCCGCTACCCGATGAACCGCGAGACTTTCCGCGGCTTCGCCGCCATCGCCTGCCTGGCGACCTCGGCCCTGGCGCTCACCGCCAAGGCTCAGGCGATCCAGGAGTACGTGTACGAGCCGGACAAGATCTATACGGTGCGCACCGGTCTCGGGATCACGACCCAGATCGAGCTGAGCCCCAACGAGAAGATCATCGACTACAGCACGGGCTTCAGCAGCGGCTGGGAGCTCAACAGGCGCGAGAACGTGTTCTACCTGAAGCCCAGGAACGTGGACGTGGACACCAACATGATGGTTCGCACCGCGACCCATTCCTACATCTTCGAACTCAAGGTCGTGGCCACCGACTGGCAGGCGCTGGAACAGGCCAAGCGGGATGGCGTCCAGTACAAGATCACCTTCAAGTATCCGGGCAACACCGAGTTCGTTGCCGAGGCGGACACCGCGCCGGAACTTGATACTGCGCTGGCAAGCGATCGTGTCTACAACTTCAATTACGACTATTCCGCACGCAAGAAAAGCGCATGGCTCGTTCCGGTGAACGTCTACGACGACGGGCAGTTCACCTACATCCGGATGAGCGACCTGCGGAACATCCCGACCGGGAACTTCCCGGCGGTCTTTGCCAGGGAACGCGAGAGTGGCGACGATTACGTCGTGAACACCACGGTCGAGAACGACACGATCGTGGTGCACGGAACCTATCGTTACCTTGTGATCCGTTACGGCAAGCAGGTTGTCGGCCTGAGAAGGAACACAGAACAGTGAGCCAGAACACTCCTCCCGGACAGAATGATCCCCACGGCCAGTCGGCGCAGGACTCCCGCGGTACGGGTCAGTTCGGCGAAGGGGCGAATCCGTACTTCGCCGGCCATCAGGAGCAAGGCGCTCCCGACCTGGATGCGAACGCGCCGTTCCTGCGCTCGAACGAAGACCAGAGGTTGAACCGCAAGGCGCTTGGCTTTCTCGCGGGCATCATCCTGCTGCTGGTGGTGGCGGCGATTTTCATCTACAGGAGTGCGACTTCCGGCGAGGAAGAAGAGCGGCGGCCGGTCGAAGAGCAGGTCGTGATTCCCGAACTGCCGCGCGAACTGCCGCAGCCGACCCCACCCATCGAGCTCGCCCGGACTCCCGAACGCGAGGAACCCGAGTTGCCACCACTGCCGATGGGCGACAGCTCGCGAATGCCGCAGCCGGGGCCGGGCGACCTTGCGCAGCAGCCCAGGCAATCAACGCTGATGGAGCGCAGGATGGCCAGCACCGCCGGGGCACAGCAGCAGGAATCTGGCGCCGAATCCCAGGCGCAGGATCCTTTCGTCCAGGCCATGCTGCAGGCCAACGGTCTGGCGCCTGCGAAGGCCGAATCCAAGCCTTCCAACGAGAAAGGTACGGCGCAATTCCTGAACAACCCCGACGCGCTTCTCGTCAGGGGGACATACATCCGCTGCGTGCTTGCGATGCGCATCGTGACGGACATTCCCGGGTTCACCTCGTGCGTGGTGGCCGAGCCGGTCTACTCGTTCAATGGCCGCAGGACGCTCGTTCCCAAGGGGTCCAGGATCCTGGGGCGGTATGACACGGATGCTACCGGCCCGCGCGTGGCCGTGATCTGGGACCGCATCACCACACCGACGGGGATCGATATCAACATGGTCAGTCCCGGTGTCGATGGCCTCGGCGGTGCGGGGCATCCTGGCGACTACAGCGCGCACTGGCCCAGCCGGATTGCCTCGGCTCTTCTGATCAGCCTGATCAGCGACGGGTTCAAGTACGCCGGCGAGAAGAACGGCCCCAGGACCACCGCCTATTACGGCAATGGCGCGGTGGTCGAGCAACCGTTCGAGAGCAACACGGCGCGGGCGATGCAGCGACTCGCCGACCAGGCGGTCGAACGCAGTGCCAGCCGACCCGCGACGGTCACGGTCAACCAGGGCACCGTGCTGAACGTATACGTCGCCCAGGACATCGACTTCACGGGAGTGCTGCCTCGCGTCAATTGACGCGGGCAGTCATTACACGGAGCCGGGCATGGACGCCGACAACACTCCCCTGGCCAGGATTTCCAACGACTTCCTGGATTACCAGTACGAAGTCCTCGGCATCCTGGGATACATGGCGTCTCCGGACGTCACCGAGATATGCATCAATCGCCCCGGTGAAGTGTACCTCGAGGGTGCGGGCGGCTGGAGCCGCGTCGAAGTCCCGAACCTCACGTTCGAACGGGCGCGCCAGTTCTGCACGGCCGTGGTGAACGAGAGCAATACAGGGCAGCGCATCACCGACGCCGATCCCGTAGTGTCGCTGACGTTCCCGACGGGGCAACGAGCGCAGTTCGTGATTCCGCCGGCGTGCGACGCGGGCAAGGTGTCGATCACCATCCGGTTGCCGTCGAAGCAGACAAGAACCCTGCAGCAGTACCAGCAGGATGGCTTCTTCGACGAAATTCTCGATGCCACCGACGAACTGAGCGACCACGATCGCGAGCTGCTGGAGCTGCGACGAAGCAGCCAGTTTGCCGAGTTCTTCAGGAAGGCGGTCCACTACCGCAAGAATATCGTCGTATCCGGCGCGACCGGCAGCGGCAAGACCACGTTCATGAAATCGCTGGTGAACCACATCGCCGACGACGAGCGCCTGGTGACCATCGAGGATGCCCGTGAACTTTTCATCACCCAGCCCAACGTGGTGCACCTGCTGTACTCCAAGGGCGGCCAGAGCGCGAGCAATGTCACGGCCAAGAGCTGCATGGAGGCCTGCCTGCGAATGAAGCCCGACCGCATCATCCTGGCGGAACTGCGTGGCGACGAATCCTTCTACTTCATCCGCAACTGCGCGTCCGGACATCCCGGCTCGATCACGAGCTGCCATTCCGGCAGCACCGCGCAGACATGGGACCAGCTCGCGCTGATGGTGAAAGCCTCTGCAGAGGGAGCGGGGCTGGAGTTCTCGGTCATCAAGCGTCTTCTGATGATGACCATCGACATCCTCGTCCACATCAAGGCGCATGGCGGACGCCGCTACATCACGGGAATCGATTTCAATCCGCAGCGGGGGATCTCGGAATGATTGTGCTGCGCGTTTGCATGTCTGCTGGACTGTCCGCAATCATCCGGAAGAGGGAGTCCGGCGACGATCCGACAGCGATTAGCCGCGTGGTGTTACTCGAGTACTGTGGGCGACGTCTCATAATGATGTCTGGCACGTGCCATGGCAGGCACGTAGTATTCAAGTCGGCTGAAGGATAAGGGGCGGCTGTGTTCCCGGGAATGGAACTCATGGGATGCCAGGATCTGGCAGTGCCTGCAGAAGTCATGCAGCACGTGGTTCGGGTTGAATCTTCATTCAATCCGTACGCGATCGGTGTGGTCGGCGGACGACTGGTACGCCAGCCCAAAACCCTGCCCGAAGCGTTGGCAACCGTCCGGATGCTCGAGCAGCGCGGGTACAACTTTTCCGTTGGCCTGGCGCAGGTCAACCGGAAAAACCTCGGCAAGTACGGCCTCGACTCCTACGAGAAGGCATTCCAGGCGTGCCCCAACCTGCAGGCCGGCGCGCGCATTCTAGCCGAATGCTATTCGCGTTCGAACGAGAGTTGGCCGAAATCCTTTAGTTGCTACTACTCCGGGGATTTCACCACCGGGTTCCGGCACGGTTACGTGCAGAAGATCTATGCGTCGATTCGCATGGCGGATTCCAGGTCGTCGGACCAGAACCTGGCCATTGATGTTGTCGACCGGAGAACGGCCGGCGCCCGGGGGCGCGCGGACTCTCCAAGCCGAATCGGGGAGCGAGGGGATGTAGAGCGGCATGCTCCAACCTGGCCCACCGATGAGCGGATTCACGATGCCGCCCCAGGAGCAGCCTTGCGCCCATCGCCAGGTATCCCCGCGCGCGTTTCACTCGTCGGGCCGGTTGCCAGTGAGGCCAGGGAGAGTCGCCCGGCAACGGCCCCGACCATCGTCGCGGCATTGCCACCGGGGACTGGTGCTGCAATCGCGGGGCGCGAGCAGGACAGTATCGATACGGCCTTTGTTTTCTAGCAGTGCCGCACGGTCGTGCGGAGTTCGCAAGCTTTCCACACCACCCAACTGAGGGACCAGCAATGAAAAACTCCATGAAGCAGAGCAACTTCGTCAACAAGGCCGGAGCGGCGTGGTCGGATGCCCAGAAGGCGATAATCGTCGCGTTGTTCGCGCTGATGCCGGCGTCGGCCTGGGCACAGGATGCGATCGGCGAGAACGGGGCGGTCTGCAAGTTCTTCTCGAACATCAACAACATCCTGAACATCGCGTCGATCGCGGTCGTCACCATCGCGGTGATCTTTGCCGGTTACCAGATCGCGTTCGCCCACAAGCGGATTTCCGACGTCGCTCCGGTACTGATCGGTGGCTTGCTGATCGGTGGTGCTGCCCAGTTCGCCAAGATGCTCATGCCCAACCAGAGTGACCAGTGCCTGGGCGACATGGCGATGCTGATCCAGTCCCTGCAGCCGATCTATGCATAAGAACGTCCTGTTCAGGGGTTGCACGCGCCCGGCCATGATCATGGGCGTGCCCTACGTTCCCTTCGCCTTCGGCGCGGGCGGGTGCTTCCTCCTGGCGGTGTACGTGAACTTCTTCTGCCTGCTGTTGCTGCCTGCCGTCATCTTCGTGATGCGGCAGATGGCGCGCAGGGACGAAATGATCTTCCGGCTGCTCGGCCTCAGGTGGCAACTCAAGCTGCGGACGCGCAACCGGGCACTGCATGACGGGATGTGGGTGTTCTCGCCCAATCTTTACCGAGGCAAGCCGGCCGGCAAATGACACACGCGGCATGACGACGCCTGCCGATCGATTAGATCGGCAGGCCCTCCGGCAACGGATGCATGCCAGGCGAATCCAGGGCAACACGAAGAACCAAGGCAACAGCTACCTGATGTTCAAGCCAGATACCACCATCGAAGAGTTCATTCCCTTCTCGGCCCATGTCGCTCCGACAGTGGTCAAGACGGCGGGTGGTGATTACCTGATGGTTTGGCATCTTGGCGGTCTGCCATTCGTCGGTCGCGAGGAATGGGAGATCGAGCATCGCCACAACACATTCAATCGCCTGTTGCAGACGTTGCGCGCCCCGGATTTCGTCAATGTCGCGTTCTGGGTGCACGACATCCGGAGAAAACGCAAGATCCGCGATCGCAGCCGGTTCGAGCAGGCATTCAACCAGGCAATGTCCGACGCCTACTTCGAAGCGCTGTCATCCCGGAAGATCATGCAGAACGAGTTGTACCTGACCATGCTGTACAGGCCCGTTGTATCGGGCAAGCGGTTCGTGGAGAAGTCCGCCGACACAGCTTTGCTGCAGTCGCAGCAGGACCAGGCCATTGCCAAGCTGCAGGAGCTGGCAAGCAACCTCGAGGCGGTGCTGAAGGAGTACGCGCCCACCCGCCTCGGGATGTACGAGGCCCCCAACGGCATCGTGTTCTCCGAAGTCCTGGAGCATTTCGGCTATGTCCTGAACCGTGTCGACGAACCGGTTCCGGTGCTCAAGGCGCCCATCGGCAGGTACCTGCCGGTCAGCCGGCTGATGTTCTCGGACAAGACCGGGGACTTCATCATCAACACGCCGGTGGGCGCGAACCACTTCGGCGCGATTCTCAACATCAAGGAATACTCGGACACGACACACCCGGGCATCATGAACGGGTTGAAATACCTCGACTTCGAGTACGTCATCACCCATTCCTTCAGCCCCATGGGGCGACAGGACGCGCTGAAGGTGCTGGATCGCACCAAGGGCATGATGATCTCGTCGGGCGACAAGGCGGTCAGTCAGATCATCGAACTCGACCAGGCGATGGACCAGCTTGCATCGGGCAATTTCGTCCTGGGCGAGTATCACTTCATCCTGACCCTCTATGCCGACAGCCAGGACAGGCTTTCGCAGAACATCGCGACCGCGCGCGCCGAACTGTCGAATGCCGGTTTCGTGTCGGCCAAGGAAGACCTGGCCGTGGTGTCGTCGTTCTATTCCCAGTTTCCGGGGAACTGGAAGTACCGCACGCGCCTGGCGAACGTGAGCTCGCTCAACTTCCTCGGCCTGTCGCCCCTGCACAACTTTGCGACGGGCAAGAAGGAGAACAACCCTTGGGGTGATTGCGTCACGACGTTGCAGACGACGAACGGACAACCGTACTACTTCAATTTCCACGCAACTCACCCGGGCGAGAACTCCTTCGGCGAGAAGGCGATCGCGAACACCATGGTCATTGGCAAGTCCGGTACCGGCAAGACGGCCTTGATCAACTTCCTGCTGAGCCAGGTACAGAAGCTCCAGCCCTCGCCGACGATCTTCTTCTTCGACAAGGATCGCGGTGCGGAGATCTTCGTCAGGGCCTGCGGGGGCAACTACCTGGCGCTCGAGAATGGCCGATCAACCGGATTCAATCCGTTCCAGTGCGAACGCAATGCGGCCAACGTGCAGTTCCTCGCCGATCTCGCCAAGGTGCTGGCCGCGAAAAGTGTCTACACGGCGCGCGACGAGGAAGACATCTACCGCGCGGTCGAGAACATGCTCGACACGCCCATGCACCTGCGCAGCATGACGAACTTCCAGAAGAGCCTGCCCAACATGGGCGATGACGGTCTCTTCGCGCGGATGCGCAAGTGGACCGCCGGGAACTCGCTGGGCTGGGTGTTCGACAATCCGGTCGACACCATCGATCTGCAGAAGGCCAACATCATCGGCTTCGACTACACGGACATCATCGACAATCCCGAGGTCCGGATTCCGGTCATCAACTACCTGCTGCATCGCCTCGAGGAACTGATCGACGGGCGCCCGCTGATCTACGTCATGGACGAGTTCTGGAAGATCCTCGACGGCAGCGGCGGCCTCAAGGAATTCGCCAAGAACAAGCAGAAGACGATCCGCAAGCAGAACGGGCTTGGAATCTTCGCCACGCAAAGCCCCGAAGATGCATTGCAGAGCGATATCTCAGCCGCACTGATCGAGCAGACTGCAACGCTCGTGCTGCTGCCGAACCCGAACGCAAGCCGCGAGGACTACGTCGAAGGACTGAAGCTCACCGATGCCGAGTACCAGGTTGTCAAGAGCCTGGACGAACGGTCGCGCTGCTTCCTGGTCAAGCAGGGCCACGCGTCCAGCGTATGCCAGCTCAATCTGCGTGGAATGGATGATGCCTTGGCCGTCATTTCTGCTTCCACGGACAACATCGAGATCATGCACAACGTGCTGGAAGAGAACGCCGGTGAGCTTGGCATGAATGCCGACGAGCTGAAGCCGGAGCAGTGGCTCGAGACGTTCTATTCAATGCGCAAAGGGTCTGGAAGGAGTCAAGTAGCCGGGGAAACTCGTCTTGCGGAAGCGAGCGGCTGATCGGGATTGTTGTGAGAACAACGTAGGGCGGATCCTGTGCGGTATCTGTGCATCAGCATCCGAATGGATTGAACCTTCATCATGGAGTCAGGAGATCTGCGCGATGGACATCAAGAAGATTGCACCCGTCAATGGCAAATCCACAGGGTCCGCGAAAGCGGGGAGGAAGGCCGCGTTGCTGGCAGCGCTTCTGGCGGCTGTCCTTCCCGTCGGGAGTGCCAACGCATTCGTTTTCCATGACGTCGTTCATACCATCCAGAACATCTTCACCCAGCTGTGGGCCGAGGCGAAGGATGCCGCCCAATACAGCTGGGACAAAGCGGAGCAGGCCCGCCACCTTGCACAGATGGTGAAGGAGTACGAGGCTAAGCTGAGTTCCATGGCGAATTTCATGGACGCTTCCATGAAGATGGGCGCAGGCTTCAAGGAGCGATCGACTGCCGACATCGCGAGAATCACAAGGGAGCGGTGTCCGGGCGCGTCGGACACGCCCAGTCTTTCGAGTCTGTGGAAGCCATTCATACCCGACATGTCCGGCGACATTGCGGAACAGCAGCTCGAGATCTGCATGCGGATTGTGTTGGCCGAGAGCGAGCGTTACAACGAACAAGTACGAATGCTCGAGCGGATCATGGAGGAAAGCGGCAAGCTTGAAAGGCTCGCCAGGGCGCGCGAAGCGATGGGTGCCGGCGCTACCTCCGGGGAAATCACAAGCAACAGCAACGACATCGAACGATTCGTTGCCCGTGGTTCGATGGACATGCAGTACACCCAAACCGTGTTGGTTGCTTATGACGGATACATCGCGTCGCTCCGGAAGGACCAACAGTATCTTGCCCAGAAGGCGATGCGCGGTGAGAACCGCGTGTTCGGCTCTGTGGTGCAAGGCGCGGTCCTGAAGGCCGCGCTGAAGATACAGGAGTAGCGCGTGGCTGTGGGCGCTGCCAGGTTCCGAGCCGAGCATGGTTGGAACAGCGGCTGGTGCAGATTCCGATGACGAACGGTTATAGGAAGTGGAAGCAATGGAACTGATCAGCGGAGTGCTTGATGCCGGTTGGCTGGGGTGGCTCCAGTATCCCATCGCCCTGTTTGAGGATACGACCAACATCGTCTTCTTCAAGCTCGTCAATGATTTTCTGCAGCATGAGATCGATCAGTTCGGAATCGAGCTGTTGGGGCGAACGCTGCGCTGGATCGGGCTGGTTGCGCTGTCGGCAATGACGATATGGATCATGCTGCAAGGCTGGCGGATCGTAACAGGGCGATCGCGGGATTCGCTGATGGCGCTGGTCAGCGATTCCCTGCGGGCAACGCTGATTGTCGGCATTGCTACCGGCATGACGTTCGGCGGTCCGCGGATCTTCGAGTTCCTCAGCAACGATGTGAACGCGGCAATCACTGCTGTCGTGACCGGCCGGGACACCGATGCCTACGACGACATCGACCGGAGCCTCGCCTATATGCAGGTTGCGCTTTCGAGCATCGACTCGATCGACGTCGGTGAAAGCGAGATCGTGAACGAGGCAAAGAATCGCAATCTCTGGTTTACGGGAATCGGCATTGCAGGCCCTGCGATCACGGGTGGTGCGATGCTGCTGCTCAACAAGGTGGCGATGGCACTGTTTATTGGCCTGGGGCCCATGTTCATCCTCTGCCTGCTGTTTGAGCAGACCAAGCAGTTGTTCAGTAAATGGCTGTTCTATGGCATCGGAACGATGTTCTCGCTGGCGCTGTTGAGCGTCATGGTCGCTATTGCTTTGAAGATGGTGCTGGCAGTGTCCGCTGCATTCTGGGTGGGGAAATTCACCGGCGCGAGTACGGAAGGCGTCAACAGCATGGCGTTGCAACAAGGTGGCCTGGGGCTGATTCTGACGGCCTTGATCGTGACGGCTCCGCCGATGGCTGCGGCCTTTTTCCAAGGCATGCTGGGTGCGTTCACTCCCTATACCGCCTTCAGCAGCGATGGTGGCGCTCGTGCCTCGCGAGACGGTCGTTGGGGTGGAGGCAACAGCTATCCACCGGGGCATGGGGGGAACCCGGGTGGCGTGCAGCCAGGGTCGCAAGCACGTCTTGATAGCGATCCTCTCGCCGGTACACGTGTCGGTTCCAGCTACGCATCAGATCGCGGTGGTCGTATTGCGAGCAGAGCTGATTCATCACCGCATCAGCAGGCGGTACCTAAGAAGGAGTTCAAGTTTCCGGAGACGTGAGATGAAGGCTGAATTGCTAGTTGCTACGATGCTGTTAATGACATCTGCTGCCGCCGGAGCGCAGACGGCTTGCCCGCAGGGTGTAGCGGCTGGCGGTGCGCAGTGTGGTCCTTCTTCTCTGGTTGATTCCAGTGATTTATCCAGAGATATGCCGCCTGAGCCTCAAGCTGTATGGGTAGATAGTTGGGGTGCAATAGCTAGCGACGCTAAAGGCGTGTTCGGTATCGTCACCGACTTGAGAAGTAAGCGATTGGCTAAAGCTGCTGCTGTTGACGAATGTCGCAAACGAGGTGGGACATGCAGTGTGAGCTTGGTCTTTAAGAACCAATGTGCTGCTGTGGGGTCGAGCACTCAAAGTTCATTTGCATCTGGTGCGCCGACTATTGAAGAAGCAACAGCTAGAGCGATGAAGCGTTGTGAGGATGCAAATGGCAGGGGGAATTGCTGGGTCTATTATTCCGGGTGTAGCCATGCTTGGCGGATTCAGTAGGAGTATTCCCTTACTGATCTGATCAGTATCGGCGAGAGCGAGATAGCAAGTGAGAATGAAAGTCGTAGTTTCTGGTTCAGCAGCATCAGTATGGCGGTCCTGCGATGACTGACAGTGGACTGCTGCCGGTTTCACAGACACCTGGTTTAGGTGTGATGATGAAACCGGAGGTGGCAAATGGCAAAGCGGACCTTTACCCGAGAGTTCAAGGTTGAGGCGGTCAAGCTGGTGCGGGAGCGGGGAACATCGGTGGCGCAAGCCTCCCGGGACTTGGGGATCCATCTGAATGTGCTGCGCAAGTGGCTCAAGGATTACGACCAGGACCCGCAGCAGGCTTTCCCGGGCCAAGGGCAGATGAAGCCCGAACAGG
>NZ_AULN01000001.1 GCF_000422305.1 Luteimonas mephitis DSM 12574
TGCTTACTTGATGATCTTGGCCACCACGCCGGCGCCGACCGTGCGGCCGCCTTCGCGGATCGCGAAACGCAGGCCTTCGTCCATCGCCACCGGGTTGATCAGCGCCACCACCATCTTCACGTTGTCGCCCGGCATCACCATCTCCACGCCCTCGGGCAGGGTGACCGCACCGGTGATGTCCGTGGTCCGGAAGTAGAACTGCGGGCGGTAGCCCTTGAAGAACGGCGTGTGGCGGCCGCCTTCGTCCTTGCTCAAGACATACACCTCGGCTTCGAACTCGGTGTGCGGGGTGATGCTGCCCGGCTTGGCCAGCACCTGGCCGCGCTCGACGTCGTCACGCTTCGTGCCGCGCAGCAGCAGGCCCGCGTTGTCGCCCGCCTGGCCCTGGTCCAGCAGCTTGCGGAACATTTCCACGCCCGTGACCGTGGTCTTCTGGGTCGGGCGGATACCGACGATCTCGATTTCCTCGCCCACCTTGATCACGCCGCGCTCGATGCGGCCGGTCACCACCGTGCCGCGACCCGAAATCGAGAACACGTCCTCGACCGGCATCAGGAACGGCTTGTCGATGTCACGCTCCGGCTCCGGAATCCACGTGTCCAGCGCGTCCACCAGCTGCAGGATCGACGGCACGCCGATCTCCGACTGGTCGCCTTCCAGCGCCTTGAGCGCCGAACCCTTGATGATCGGGGTGTCGTCGCCCGGGAACTCGTACTTGGAGAGCAGCTCGCGCACTTCCATCTCCACCAGCTCCATCAGCTCGGCGTCGTCCACCATGTCCGCCTTGTTCAGGTAGACCACGATGTACGGCACGCCCACCTGGCGCGCCAGCAGGATGTGCTCGCGCGTCTGCGGCATCGGGCCGTCCGCGGCCGAGCACACCAGGATCGCGCCGTCCATCTGCGCCGCACCGGTGATCATGTTCTTCACGTAGTCGGCGTGGCCCGGGCAGTCCACGTGCGCGTAGTGGCGCGTCGGGGACTCGTATTCCACGTGCGAGGTCGAAATCGTGATGCCACGCGCCTTCTCTTCCGGCGCCATGTCGATCTGGTCGTAGGCCTTGAACTCGCCGCCGAAACGCTCCGCGCCGATCTTCGTCAGCGCCGCCGTCAGCGTCGTCTTCCCGTGGTCCACGTGACCGATCGTGCCCACGTTCACGTGGGGCTTGGTGCGCTCGAACTTACCCTTGGCCATTGCCTTGACTCCGTAATTCGTGATTGTTGATTGCCAGCCTGCGGCTGTCGTGAATCGTCTGGTGATTCGCGGAAGCCGGGTTCCATGCCTTCATGGATCCCGGCTCGCGGATCATCCCTTCTTGGTGACCGTCTCGGCGATGTTCGCCGGCGCTTCCGCGTAGTGGTCGAACTCCATCGTGAACGTGGCGCGGCCCTGCGACATCGAACGCAGGCTCGTCGCATAGCCGAACATCTCGCCCAGCGGCAGCATCGCGTTGATGATCTTGCCCGACGGGCTGTCGTCCTGGCCCTGCAGGATGCCGCGACGACGACTGACGTCGCCCATCACGTCGCCGAGGTAATCCTCGGGGGTGACGATCTCCACCTTCATGATCGGCTCGAGCAGGACCGGGCTGGCCTTGCCGAAACCTTCCTTGAAGCCCATGGAGCCGGCGATCTTGAACGCCATTTCCGACGAGTCGACCTCGTGGTATGAGCCGTCGTACAGCTTCACCTTGACGTCGACGATCGGATAGCCGGCGAGGATGCCGTTGGCAACCGCTTCCTGGATGCCCTTGTCGACGGCCGGGATGTATTCCTTCGGCACCACGCCGCCGACGATCGCGTTCTCGAACTCGTAACCCTTGCCCTGCTCGTTCGGCGAGATCTCGAGCCAGACATGGCCGAACTGGCCCTTGCCGCCCGACTGGCGCACGAACTTGCCTTCGGCCTTGACCGTCTTGCGGATGGTCTCGCGGTAGGCCACCTGCGGCTTGCCGACGTTGGCTTCGACGTTGAACTCGCGCTTCATGCGGTCGACGAGGATGTCCAGGTGCAGTTCG
This sequence comes from Luteimonas mephitis DSM 12574, assembly GCF_000422305.1. GTDB lineage: Bacteria > Pseudomonadota > Gammaproteobacteria > Xanthomonadales > Xanthomonadaceae > Luteimonas > Luteimonas mephitis. Next base: position 2,018 of record NZ_AULN01000001.1, read on the forward strand.
CCCATGCCGGCGATGATGGTCTGGCCGGATTCCTCGTCGGTCCGCACGCGGAACGACGGATCTTCCTGCGCCAGGCGACCGAGCGCGATGCCCATCTTCTCCTGGTCGGACTTGGTCTTCGGCTCGACCGCCATCGAGATGACGGGCTCGGGGAACACCATGCGCTCGAGGGTGATGATGTGGTCCTGCGCGCACAGCGTGTCGCCGGTGGTCACGTCCTTCAGGCCGACGGCCGCGGCGATGTCACCGGCGCGCACTTCCTTGATCTCGTTGCGATCGTTGGAGTGCATCTGCAGGATGCGGCCCACGCGCTCCTTCTTCGACTTGACCGGGTTGTAGACCTGGTCGCCGGAATTGAGCACGCCCGAGTAGACGCGGAAGAACGTCAGCGAACCAACGAACGGGTCGGTCATGATCTTGAACGCGAGCGCGGAGAACGGCTCGCTGTCCAGCGCCTTGCGGCTGTCTTCCTTCTCGTCGTCGTCGATGCCCTGCACCGGCGGACGGTCGGACGGCGACGGCAGCAGGTGCACGACGCCGTCGAGCATGGCCTGCACGCCCTTGTTCTTGAACGCGGTGCCGCAGAAGACCGGCACGATCTCGACCTTCAGGGTGCGCTCGCGCAGGCCGGCGATGATCTCGTCCTCGGTCAGCTCGCCGCCTTCCAGGTACTTGTCCATCAGCGCTTCGTTGGCTTCGGCCGCGGCCTCGATCATGAACGAGCGCGCCGCAGTGGCCTTCTCGAGCAGTTCGGCGGGGATCTCGCCGTACTCGAACACGGTGCCCTGGGACTCGGTGTCCCAGTGGATGCGCTTCATCTTGAGCAGGTCGATGACGCCGTCGAAGTCGTCCTCGGCGCCAACCGGCACCTGCATCGGCACGGCGTACGCGCCCAGGCGCGAGCGCAGCTGTTCGACGACCTTGTCGAAGTTGGCGCCGGTGCGATCCATCTTGTTGACGAACGCGAGGCGCGGCACCTGGTACTTGTTGGCCTGGCGCCAGACGGTCTCGGACTGCGGCTGCACGCCGCCGACCGCGCACAGCACGAACACCGCGCCGTCGAGCACGCGCAGCGAACGCTCGACTTCGATCGTGAAGTCGACGTGCCCGGGGGTGTCGATGATGTTGAAGCGATGCTGCTGCATCGACTTGTCCATCCCGCTCCAGAACGCGGTGGTCGCGGCGGAGGTGATGGTGATGCCGCGCTCCTGCTCCTGCTCCATCCAGTCCATCGTCGCCGAACCGTCGTGGGTTTCGCCCAGCTTGTGGTTGACGCCGGTGTAGAACAGGATGCGCTCGGACGTGGTGGTCTTGCCGGCATCGATGTGGGCCATGATGCCGAAGTTGCGGTAACGGTCGATGGGAGTGGTGCGAGCCACGGCGATTCTCGTAATAATTGCCCGTTGAAACCAGGGCCGGAAATGGCCGGACGCCGCCTCGCGGCGGCTTCCGGATTCGTCATGCGGCCCGGAGCGATACCGGGTCGCGGGTCGGCATCCGCGCGCATGCGCAGCGGGTGCCGGGTGCGGGTGCCGTCTCCGGCCCCCTGCGGCGCACATCCGTGCGCCGCCTCAGCTATCTCACCAGCGGTAGTGCGCGAACGCCTTGTTCGCTTCCGCCATGCGGTGGGTTTCCTCGCGCTTCTTGATGGCGCCGCCACGGTTCTCGGAGGCGTCGATCAGTTCGGCGGCCAGCTTGCGCGGCATGCTGTTCTCGCCGCGCTTGCGGGCGGAGTCGATCAGCCAGCGCATCGCCAGCGCCATGCGGCGCGACTGGCGCACCTCGACCGGCACCTGGTAGGTGGCGCCGCCGACGCGGCGGGACTTCACCTCGACCGACGGCGAAATGTTGCCCAGCGCCTTCTCGACGACTTCCAGCGGGTTCGGGTTCTTCTCGCCGATCACGTCCATGGCGCCGTAGACGATCTTCTCGGCCACCGACTTCTTGCCGCTGTACATGACCATGTTGATGAAGCGCGCGATGGTCTCGCTGCCGTGCTTCGGGTCGGGCAGCACCGAACGCTGCGGGGTGTTTCCTTTACGCGACATAGCTGTGTTCGCCTATCTCAAATGCGTTTGGTTGAAAGTGCGGCCATGCATGGATGGCCGCGCTTGCCTTTCCGGACAGGGATGCCCGGAATGATCAGCTCTTCGGACGCTTGGCGCCGTACTTGGAGCGGCTCTTGCGACGCTTGGTCACGCCGGCGGCGTCGAGCGAACCGCGCACGGTGTGGTAGCGCACGCCAGGCAGGTCCTTGACGCGGCCGCCGCGAATCAGCACCACCGAGTGCTCCTGCAGGTTGTGGCCTTCGCCGCCGATGTACGAAATGACCTCGTAACCGTTGGTCAGGCGCACCTTGGCCACCTTGCGCAGGGCCGAGTTCGGCTTCTTCGGGGTGGTGGTGTAGACGCGGGTGCAAACCCCGCGACGCTGCGGGCAGTTCACCAGCGCGGGCGAATTGCTCTTGTAGGTCTCGGGGTTGCGCGCCTTGCGCACCAGCTGGTTGATCGTTGCCATCGGTCTCGGGTCTGTGATCGGGCCTGGGCCCTGTCGTGAAAACGAAGGCAGGCGGAGTGACCCCGGCCTGCCAGACGGAAAAGTATAGCTGGCGCGGACGCCAGGCGTCAACGCAAGCCAGACCCGGCCCGGACCATCCGCCCGTCTGGGCGGCGGCCTGGGCCTGCGGTCGAGATCCCGCCCATCCTGGGCCGAACACGAGGTGCTTCCATGACACCTCATTTCGTGATCTGGTGGGCCCCGGAGGGCCCGGCGACCCCATTCACGGGGTCGCCACTAGCGGTGAATCAGGTGTTGTCGGACGCTTCGTCGGCCATCACTTCACCGACTTCGGCAGCCGCCTCGCCGGCGATCGCGCCGGACAGGGCTTCCATTTCGGAGTCGGTCAGGCCGGAGGCGTTCTTGCGGCGCTGCGTATGGTACGCCAGGCCGGTGCCGGCGGGAATCAGGCGCCCGACGATCACGTTCTCCTTCAGCCCGCGCAGGCCGTCGCGGGTACCGCGCACGGCGGCCTCGGTCAGCACGCGGGTGGTTTCCTGGAACGAGGCCGCGGAGATGAACGACTCGGTTGCCAGCGAGGCCTTGGTGATGCCCAGCAGGACCGGTTCGAACTTCGCCGGCAGCTCGCCCTTGGCTTCCAGCCTGGCGTTGTCCTCGAGCACGCGCTGGCGCTCGGCCTGCTCGCCGTGCAGGAAGCGGCTGTCGCCCTGGTCGGTGATCTCGACCTTGCGCAGCATCTGGCGAACGATCACCTCGATGTGCTTGTCGTTGATCTTCACGCCCTGCAGGCGGTAGACGTCCTGGATTTCCTTGGTCAGGTACACGGCCAGCGGCTCCACGCCCAGCAGGCGCAGGATGTCCTGCGGGCTCGGCTCACCGTCCACCACGGTCTCGCCCTTCTCCACGTGCTCGCCTTCGAACACGATGATCTGGCGGTACTTGGGGATCAGCTCCTCGTGCTCGTCGCCGTCGGGGCCGCGGATGATCAGGCGCTGCTTGCCCTTGGTGTCCTTGCCGAAGCTGACCACGCCCGACTTCTCGGCCAGGATCGCCTGGTCCTTGGGCTTGCGGGCCTCGAACAGGTCGGCCACGCGTGGCAGGCCGCCGGTGATGTCGCGGGTCTTGGAGGCTTCCTGCGGCACCTTGGTGACCACGTCGCCGACGCCGACCGGGGCACCGTCCTGCAGGTTCACGATCGAGCGCGGCGGCAGCAGGTACTGCGCCGGCAGGTCGGTCCCGGGGATGGTGAGATCGTCGCCCTTCTTGTCGACGATGCGCACGATCGGGCGCAGGTCCTTGCCCTGCGAGCCGCGACGCTTGGGATCGGTGATCTCGCGCGAGGCCAGGCCGGTCAGGTCGTCGGTCTTCTCGATCACGGTCACGCCGTCGATGAAGTCGACGAAGCGGATGAAACCGGCGACTTCCGACACGATCGGATGGTTATGCGGATCCCAGTGAGCGACCGACTGCCCGGCCTTGACCGCGGCCCCGTCCTTGACGTCGATGGTCGCGCCGTAGGGCAGCTTGTAGCGCTCGCGCTCGCGGCCGTAGGCGTCAAGCACCGACAGCTCGCCCGAACGCGACACCGCGACCAGGTGGCCGTCGGCATGCGAGACGTGCTTGAGGTTGTTGAACTTGATCGAACCGGTGGTCTTGACCGTCACGTTGTCGATCGCCGCCGCACGCGACGCCGCGCCACCGATGTGGAACGTCCGCATGGTCAGCTGGGTGCCCGGCTCGCCGATCGACTGCGCGGCCACCACGCCCACGGCCTCGCCATGGTTGACGATGTGGCCGCGGCCCAGGTCGCGGCCGTAGCAGAACGCGCAGACGCCGAACGAGGATTCGCAGGTGATCGTCGAGCGCACCTTGATCGACTGCACGCCGGCGTCCTCGAGCTTGCGCACCCAGGATTCGTCGAGCAGCGTGTTGCGGGTGACGATCGGATCCTCATCTTCGCCCGGCACGAACACGTCCTCGGCCACGATGCGGCCCAGCACGCGGTCGCGCAGCGGTTCGACCACGTCGCCGCCTTCGACGATCGGGGTCATGGTGAGGCCGCCAAGCGTGCCGCAGTCGTCCTCGGTGATCACCACGTCCTGCGCCACGTCGACCAGTCGCCGGGTCAGGTAACCGGAGTTCGCCGTCTTCAACGCCGTATCCGCCAGGCCCTTTCGTGCGCCGTGGGTCGAGATGAAGTACTGCAGGACGTTGAGGCCTTCGCGGAAGTTCGCGGTGATCGGCGTCTCGATGATCGAGCCGTCCGGCCGCGCCATCAGGCCGCGCATGCCGGCCAGCTGGCGGATCTGCGCCTGCGAACCACGCGCGCCGGAGTCGGCCATGATGTAGACCGAGTTCATCGACTTCTGCGCGACCTGCTCGCCCTTGGCGTTGGTCACCATCTCGGTACCGATGGTCTTCATCATTTCCTGGGCGACGCGCTCGTTGGTGCGCGACCAGATGTCGACCACCTTGTTGTAGCGCTCGCCGGCGGTGACCAGGCCCGACTGGTACTGCTGCTGGATCTCCACGACCTCGGCCTCGGCCTCGTCGAGGATGCCCTTCTTGGTGTCGGGGATGATCATGTCGTCGATGCCGATCGAGACGCCGGCACGCGTGGCATACGCGAAGCCGGTGTACATCAGCTGGTCGGCGAACACGACCGTGTCCTTCAGCCCGAGCAGGCGGTAGCAGGAGTTGATCAGGCGGCTGATGTTCTTCTTGGTCAGCTCGGTGTTGGCCAGCGCGAACGGCAGGCCTTCGGGCAGGATCTCGACCAGCAGCGCGCGGCCGACCGTGGTGTCCACGATCGAGGTCTTCTTCTGCTTGTTGCCCTCCTCGTCGGTCACGGTCTCGGTGATGCGCACCTTGACCTTGGCGTGCAGGCCGGCGGCCTTGTTGTCGAACGCGCGCTTCACCTCGGCGACGTTGGCGAACACCATGCCCTCGCCCTGGGTGTTCTCAAGCGCGCGGGTCATGTAGTACAGGCCCAGCACGACGTCCTGCGACGGCACGATGATCGGCTCGCCGTTGGCCGGCGACAGGATGTTGTTGGACGCCATCATCAGCGCGCGCGCTTCAAGCTGCGCTTCCAGCGACAGCGGCACGTGCACGGCCATCTGGTCGCCGTCGAAGTCGGCGTTGAACGCGGTGCAGACCAGCGGGTGCAGCTGGATCGCCTTGCCCTCGATCAGCACCGGCTCGAACGCCTGGATGCCGAGGCGGTGCAGGGTCGGGGCGCGGTTGAGCAGCACCGGGTGCTCGCGGATCACCTCTTCCAGGATGTCCCACACCTCGGCCTCTTCGCGCTCGACCAGCTTCTTGGCGGCCTTGATCGTCGTGGCCAGGCCGCGGCGCTGCAGCTTGGCGAAGATGAAGGGCTTGAACAGTTCCAGCGCCATCTTCTTCGGCAGGCCGCACTCGTGCAGGCGCAGGGTCGGGCCGACCACGATGACCGAACGGCCCGAGTAGTCGACGCGCTTGCCGAGCAGGTTCTGGCGGAAGCGGCCCTGCTTGCCCTTGATCATGTCGGCCAGCGACTTGAGCGGGCGCTTGTTGGTGCCGGTGATGGCGCGGCCGCGGCGGCCGTTGTCCATCAGCGCGTCCACCGATTCCTGCAGCATGCGCTTCTCGTTGCGCACGATGATGTCGGGCGCGTTGAGCTCAAGCAGGCGGCGCAGGCGATTGTTGCGGTTGATGACGCGGCGGTACAGGTCGTTGAGGTCGGAGGTCGCGAAGCGGCCGCCGTCCAGCGGCACCAGCGGACGCAGGTCCGGCGGCAGCACCGGCAGCACGGTCATGACCATCCACTCGGGGCGGTTGCCCGACTCGAGGAAGGCTTCGACCAGCTTGATGCGCTTGGTCAGGCGCTTGAGCTTGGTCTCCGAACCGGTGGCGGCGACCTCTTCCTTCAGGTGCACCATCTCGGCCTGCAGGTCGATCGTGCGCAGCAGGTCGAACACCGCCTCGGCGCCCATCGCGGCGTCGAAGTCGTCGCCATGTTCCTGGCGCATCTGCATGAACTGCTCTTCGTTGAGCAACTGGCCGCGCTCGAGCGGGGTCAGGCCCGGCTCGGTGACGACGAACGCCTCGAAGTACAGGATGCGCTCGATGTCGCGCAGGGTCATGTCCAGCATCAGGCCGATGCGGCTGGGCAGCGACTTGAGGAACCAGATGTGCGCGACCGGGCTGGCCAGGTCGATGTGGCCCATGCGCTCGCGGCGCACCTTGGCCAGGGTCACTTCGGTGCCGCACTTCTCGCAGACCACGCCGCGGTGCTTCATGCGCTTGTACTTGCCGCACAGGCACTCGTAGTCCTTGATCGGCCCGAAGATGGCGGCGCAGAACAGGCCGTCGCGCTCGGGCTTGAAGGTGCGGTAGTTGATGGTCTCGGGCTTCTTCACTTCGCCGTAGGACCACGAGCGGATCAGGTCCGGCGAGGCCAGCGCGATCTTGATCGCGTCGAAGTCGAGCGCCGGGCGCTGCTGGTTGAACAGGTTCAGAAGGTCTTTCATTTGGATTCTCCAGGAGCGGAAAGAGGGGAACAGGGGGCCGGGATCCGGGGTCTGGGGGCTGAAAAGCGCGAATCGCTGCTCTTAGCCCCTGGTCCCCGGTTCCCAGACCCTCAGTGCTCTTCCAACTCCATGTTGATGGCCAGCGAGCGGATTTCCTTGACCAGCACGTTGAACGACTCGGGCATGCCCGCGACCATTTCGTGTTCGCCGTCGACGATGTTCTTGTACATCTGGTTGCGGCCCTGCACGTCGTCGGACTTCACCGTCAGCATTTCCTGCAGGGTGTAGGCCGCGCCGTAGGCTTCCAGCGCCCAGACTTCCATCTCGCCGAAGCGCTGGCCGCCGAACTGCGCCTTGCCGCCCAGCGGCTGCTGGGTGACCAGCGAGTACGGGCCGGTGGAACGCGCGTGCATCTTGTCGTCGACCAGGTGGTTGAGCTTGAGCATGTGCATGTAGCCCACCGTGACCTTGCGCTCGAACGGCTCGCCGGTGCGGCCGTCGTAGAGCTGGGTCTGGCCGCTGGTCGGCAGATCGGCGAGTTCGAGCATCTTCTTGATCTCGAGCTCGGTCGCGCCGTCGAACACCGGGGTGGCCATCGGCACGCCGTCGGTCAGGTTGTGCGCGAGCGTCAGCAGCTCCTCGTCGGAGAACTGCTTCAGGTCGACGCGCTGGCCGTGCAGCTTGTTGTCGTGGTTGTAGATCTGGTCGAGGAAGCTGCGCAGCTCGGCCACCTTGGCCTGCGCCTGCAGCATGCGGTCGATCTTCTGGCCCAGGCCCTTCGCGGCCCAGCCCAGGTGCACCTCGAGGATCTGGCCGATGTTCATTCGGCTCGGCACGCCCAGCGGGTTGAGCACGATGTCCACGGTCTCGCCGTTGGCCATGTGCGGCATGTCCTGCACCGGCACGATGGTCGACACCACGCCCTTGTTGCCGTGGCGGCCGGCCATCTTGTCGCCCGGCTGGATGCGGCGCTTCACCGCCAGGTATACCTTGACCATCTTCAGCACGCCCGGAGCGAGGTCGTCGCCCTGGGTGATCTTGCCGCGCTTGTCCTGGAAGCGGCGCTCGAACTCCTTCTGGTGCGCCTCGATCTGCATCTGCGCGCGCTCGATCGCGTCGGACGCGTCCTCGTCCTTCATCCGAAGGTTGAACCATTCCTTCTTCGGCAGGCCGTCGAGCACGAGGCTGCTGACCGTCTCGCCCTTCTTCAGGCCGGCGCCGCCATTGGCCACCTTGCCCAGCAGCTGCGAACGCAGGCGCGCGTAGATCGCGCTTTCGAGGATCCGGAACTGGTCGTCGAAGTCCTTCTTGACGTGCTTGATCTCGCTTTCTTCGATCTGCTTGGCGCGCTTGTCCTTCTCGATGCCGTCGCGGGTGAAGACCTGGACGTCGATGACCACGCCGTCCATGCCCGGGGGCACGCGCAGCGAGCTGTCCTTCACGTCGGACGCCTTCTCGCCGAAGATCGCGCGCAGCAGCTTCTCTTCCGGGGTCAGCTGGCTCTCGCCCTTCGGCGTGACCTTGCCGACCAGGATGTCGCCGGCGCGCACTTCGGCGCCGATGTACACCACGCCCGACTCGTCGAGGCGGTTCAATGCCTGCTCCGAGACGTTCGGGATGTCGGCCGAGATCTCCTCCGGCCCGAGCTTGGTGTCACGCGCCTGGACGGTGAGTTCCTCGATGTGGATCGTGGTGTAGCGATCCTCCATCACCACCCGCTCGGAGAGCAGGATCGAGTCCTCGAAGTTGTAGCCGTTCCACGGCATGAACGCGACCAGCATGTTCTGGCCCAGCGCCAGCTCGCCGATGTCGGTCGACGGGCCGTCGGCCAGCACGTCGCCGCGCGCGACCACGTCGCCCACGTTGACCAGCGGGGTCTGGTTGATGCAGGTGTTCTGGTTGGAGCGCGTGTACTTGATCAGGTTGTAGATGTCGACGCCGGCATCGTGCTCGCCGGAGATCTCGTCTTCATTGGCCTTGACCACGATGCGGCCGGCGTCGATCTGCTCGATCACGCCGCCGCGGCGCGCGTTCACCGTCACGCCCGAGTCGCGCGCCACGGCGCGCTCGATGCCGGTGCCGACCAGCGGTTTCTGCGAACGCAGCGTCGGCACGGCCTGGCGTTGCATGTTGGCGCCCATCAGCGCGCGGTTGGCGTCGTCGTGCTCCAGGAACGGCACCAGCGCCGCGGCGACCGACACGGTCTGCATCGGCGAGACGTCCATGAAGTCCACCTCGGACGGCGGCTTGAGCAGCGACTCGCCCTGGTAGCGGCAGTCGACGAACTGGGCGTTCATGACACCCTTGTCGTCCTGCGGCGCATTGGCCTGGGCGATGACGTACTCGTTCTCCTCAATCGCCGACAGGTACTCGATCTCGTCGGTGACCTTGCTGTCCACGACCTTGCGGTACGGGGTCTCGAGGAAGCCGTACTTGTTGGTGCGCGCGAACACGGCGAGCGAGTTGATCAGGCCGATGTTCGGGCCTTCCGGCGTCTCGATGGTGCAGACGCGGCCGTAGTGGGTCGGATGCACGTCGCGCACTTCGAAGCCGGCGCGCTCGCGGGTCAGGCCGCCCGGCCCGAGCGCGGAAACGCGGCGCTTGTGGGTGACTTCCGACAGCGGGTTGTTCTGGTCCATGAACTGCGACAGCTGCGACGAACCGAAGAACTCCTTCACCGCCGCCGCGACCGGCTTGGCGTTGATCAGTTCCTGCGGGGTCAGGCCATCGGCCTCGGCCATGGTCAGGCGCTCGCGCACCGCGCGCTCGACGCGCACCAGGCCCACGCGGAACACGTTCTCGGCCATCTCGCCGACCGAACGCACGCGGCGGTTGCCGAGGTGGTCGATGTCGTCCACGGTGCCGCGGCCGTTGCGGATCTCGGTCAGCACCTTGATCACGTCGAGGATGTCGGACATGTCGCCGTACTCCTCGCGCATCCGCACCGAATCCTCGTCCTTGCGCTCGGAGAAGTAGCGTGCGTCGTACAGGATCGGGGCGCCAAGGACTTCCTTGCGGCCGATGCGGCGGTTGAACTTCATCCGGCCGACCGTCGACAGGTCGTAGCGCTCGAAGGTGAAGAACAGGTTGTGGAACAGGTTCTGCGCGGCGTCCTTGGTCGGCGGCTCGCCGGGACGCATCATGCGGTAGATCTCGACCAGCGCCTCGAGCTGGGTCTTGGTGCTGTCGATGCGCAGGGTGTTGGACAGGTAGGCGCCGCGATCGAGGTCGTTGACCCAGATCGTGCCGATGCCGTCGATGCCGGCCTTGCGGAACTTCTCCAGCGTCTCTTCGGTGATCTCGTCGTTGGCGGTGGCCAGCAGTTCGCCGGTCTCGGCCTCGATCACGTCGTGCGACAGGATGCGGCCGACCAGATAGCTGTCCGGGACCGCCAGCGCGGCGATGCCCGAATCGGCGAGCTGCTTCACGTGGCGCGCGGTGACGCGCTTGCCGGCCTCGACGATGACGTGGTCGCCATCGGCCAGGTCGAAGTCCAGGGTCTCGCCGCGCAGGCGCTCGGGCACCAGCGCCAGCTGCACGCCCTCTTCCGGGTCGATGTGGAAGGTGTTGATCTCGAAGAACTCGTTCAACATCTCTTCGTTGCTGTAGCCCAGCGCGCGCAGCAGCACGCTGACCGGCAGCTTGCGGCGGCGGTCGATGCGGGTGAACAGCGCGTCCTTCGGGTCGAACTCGAAGTCCAGCCACGAGCCGCGATACGGGATCACGCGGGCCGAGAACAGCAGCTTGCCGGACGAATGGGTCTTGCCGCGGTCGTGGTCAAAGAACACGCCCGGCGAGCGGTGCAGCTGGGAAACGATGACGCGCTCGGTGCCGTTGACGATGAAGGTGCCGTTGTCGGTCATGAGCGGGATCTCGCCCATGTAGACCTCCTGCTCCTTCACGTACTTGATGGCCTTGCTCGACGATTCGCGGTCGTAGATCACCAGGCGCACGGTGACGCGCAGCGGCGCGCCGTAGCTCATGCCGCGCTGGCGGCATTCGCGCTCGTCGAACGCCGGCTCGCCGAGCTTGTAGCCGACGTATTCGAGGGCCGCGTAGCCGTTGTAGCTGACGATCGGGAACACCGACTTGAGGGCGGCGTGCAGGCCGCGGTCGGCGCGCTTGGCCGGATCGGCGTCGGCCTGCAGGAACTCGCGGTACGAGTCGACCTGGATGGCGAGAAGGAACGGCACTTCAAGGATGGAACCGCGCTTGCCGAAGTCCTTGCGGATGCGCTTCTTCTCGGTGAACGAATAGTTCGACTGGTGCGAGGATGTCGTCATGGGGAGCAACCACCTGTGGTCATCTGCGGGGCGCGCGTCCGCGGCCCTGGTTGAACCGGCAATGCCGGTCCGGGGGAAAATCGCCAGTGGGAAGTCGCTGGTATTGCCGGCACCAGCACGCCTTCTCCCGCTACTTCCGACTGTCGACTCGATGTAGCCGGGATCGGGGATTCGAGATTGGGGATTGGTAGAAGCGAGTACTGCCCTTGCTTTTACGAATCCCGGATCCCTACTCCCGGATCACGGCCTTTGTAGGAACGGCCAAAGGCCGGGGGCTTTCGCCCCCAGCCTTGGTGGTCGCCTCGAAACGCAGGCGACGCGACAACGCTTACTTGACTTCGACCGTGGCGCCGGCCGCTTCCAGGTCCTTCTTGAACTTGGCGGCGTCGTCCTTCGACACGCCTTCCTTGATCGTGCCACCGGCTTCGGTCAGGTCCTTGGCTTCCTTCAGGCCCAGGCCGGTGATCGCGCGGACCACCTTGATGACCTCGACCTTCTTGTCGCCGGCGGACTTCAGGGAGACCGTGAACTCGGTCTGCTCTTCAGCCGGGGCGGCAGCGCCAGCTGCCGGGCCAGCGGCAACGGCCACCGGGGCGGCGGCGGAAACGCCGAACTTTTCTTCCATCGCCTTGACCAGCTCCATCACCTCGACGAGGGTCTTGCTGCTGATCGCTTCGATGATCTGCTCGTTGGAAAGGGACATCGTCATTACCTCTGTTATCTAAAGTTGGAAACAGCTATCGATTTTGGAAACTCGTAAACCGAACTGATCGCGGATCGCGCCCGAAGGCGCTGCTCCTGCCTGGACTCAGGCCGCCTTCTGCTGGCCGACCGCGTTGGTGACGCGGGCAACCTGTACGGCCGGCTCGGAGAGCAGGCGCACCAGCATGGTGGCGGGCTGGACCATGACGCTGAGCAGCATCGACAACGCCTGGTCGCGGGTCGGCAGCGACGCCAGGACATCCACATGGGAGCCCGGGTACATCTGCCCGCCCAGCGAAACAAGGCGCGGCTTCAGCTTGTCGTTCGTCTTGGCGAACTCCTTGATCAGGCGTCCGGCGGCACCGGGGTCTTCCTGCGAGAAGGCGTACAGCAGAGGGCCGGTCAGCGCGTCCTTGACGACGGCGTAATCGGTGTTCTCCACTGCGCGCGAGACGAGCGTGTTCTTGGCAACTTTCAAGAACACGCCTTCCTGGCGCGCCTTCTTGCGCATGTCGGTCAGCTGGGCGACCGTCAAACCTACGTACTCCGCGGCGACCAGCGAGTGCGCGGAACCCGCGACCTGCGCCAGTTCGGCAACGACTTCCTGCTTCTGGGTCAGATTGAGAGCCATTGCATTACCTCAAGAGCCGGGATTCGTGACCGGGCATTCGGGATTCGGCCTGGAAAAACAACCGATCTCGAAGCCGGCACGCGGGTCCCGGCGGTTTCATCACCGCCCCCAACCTGCAGGGGCGGACCAGGCGGCATCGTTGGCGCGATGCCGGGAAGCCTCGCGGCTTCCGGTCGGTGGCCGTTTCCAGAACTTCCGGAGGGTCGGCAACCATCTACGCAGGCCCTTTCATGCTTTCGCACTCCGGGATTAAGCGGTCTTCGCGGACAGCGACGGCGACTCCATGCCATGACAAGCTTCCCTGCCCGTCGTCGCTGCTGCTCGGACCGCGCCTGCGGTCTTTGACGGCTTCGCGTTCGGCTTGCGCCCTGGCGATGCCCTCAAAATCCAACTGGATGCCGGACTCGAGCCCGGCACCTTCAAACGTCATCCCCGCGGCGGCGGGGACCCGGTGATCCTCGCTTTCGAGGCCACTGGCAATGAATCAATGCCAACATCGCCGGTTTCCCGCTTTCGCGGGGACGATGCACCGGCAAGGGCGCTCACGCGTTGCGCGAGCGCCGATGCCTCACTTCAGCGACAGCGACGACTGGTCGACGGCAACGCCGGGGCCCATCGTCGAGCTGATCGAGATCTTCTGCAGGTAGGCGCCCTTGGCGGTGGCCGGCTTGGCCTTGACCAGGTCGATCAGCAGCGCCTGCAGGTTCTCCTTCAGCTTTTCGGCTTCGAAGTCGGCCTTGCCGATCGTGCAGTGGATGATGCCGGCCTTGTCGGTGCGGTAGCGGACCTGGCCACCCTTGGCGTTCTTGACCGCCTCGCCCGGGTTCGGCGACACGGTGCCGACCTTCGGGTTGGGCATCAGGCCGCGCGGGCCCAGCAGCGTGCCGAGCTTGCCGACGACGCGCATGGCATCCGGGGTGGCGATCACGACGTCATAGCTCAAGTCGCCGCCCTGCATCTTCTCGGCCAGATCGTCCATGCCGACCGCGTCGGCGCCGGCAGCCAGGGCCTCGTCGGCCTTGGCGCCCGCCGGGGCGAACACCGCCACGCGCACGCTCTTGCCGGTGCCGGCCGGCAGCACGGTCGAACCGCGCACCTGCTGGTCCGACTTCTTGGCGTCCACGCCGAGGCGCACGGCCACGTCGACCGCTTCAACGAACTTGGTCTTGCTGTTGTCCCTGACGATCTTCAGCGCTTCATCGATCGGGTAGCTCTTGCCCGGGATGACGGCGGCCAGGATGGCCTTCTGTCGCTTGGTCTGTGCCATGGTCTCAGCCCTCCACCGTCAGGCCCATCGAACGGGCCGAGCCCGCGATGGTGCGCACTGCTGCATCGAGATCCGCCGCGGTCAGGTCGGGTTCCTTCGCCTTGGCGATCTCCTCGAGCTGCTTGCGGGTGACCTTGCCCACCTTCTCGGTGTTGGGGCGCTTGGAACCGGACTGCACGCCCGACGCCTTCTTCAGCAGGATCGTCGCGGGCGGCGTCTTGGTGATGAAGGTGAAGGTACGGTCCGAGTACGCGGTGATCACGCAGGGAATCGGCAGGCCCGGCTCCAGCTTCTGCGTGGCGGCGTTGAACGCCTTGCAGAACTCCATGATGTTCAGGCCGCGCTGGCCCAGCGCAGGACCGACCGGCGGCGACGGGTTCGCCTGGCCTGCCTTGACCTGCAGTTTGATGTAACCGACGACTTTCTTTGCCACTGTCTTGACTCCTCGGGTTCAGACGCCTGCACGCCTTGCGGCTGCGGGGCTCCCCGTTTGGTTGTGAACAAGGGATTGGGGACTCGGGATCGGGGATTCGCGAAAGCCCGAGTGCTTTTCCGAATCCCCGATCCCGAATCCCGAATCCCGCCTCCTCAGGCCTTCTCCACCTGGCCGAACTCCAGCTCGACCGGGGTCGAACGCCCGAAAATCAGCACCGCCACGCGCAGGCGGCTCTTCTCGTAATTGACTTCCTCGACCACGCCGTTGAAGTCGTTGAACGGACCATCGGTGACGCGGACCATCTGGCCGGATTCGAACAGCACCTTCGGGCGCGGCTTCTCGACGCCTTCCTGCACGCGGTCGAGGATCGCGGCGGCCTCTTCATCGCGGATCGGCAGCGGCTTGTCGGCGGTGCCGCCGATGAAGCCCATCACCTTGGGCGTTTCCTTGATCAGGTGCCAGCTCTCGCTGTCGATGCGCGGGATGCCGCTGTCGTCGGTGGTCGCGATCTGCACCAGCACGTAACCGGGGAAGAACTTGCGCTCGGAACGGCGCTTCTGGCCGGAGCGCATCTCAACGACTTCCTCGGTCGGCACCAGGACGTCGCCGAAACGGTCTTCCATGCCGGTGCGCACGATGCGGTCACGCAGCGCCTGGGCCACGGTCTTCTCGAAACCCGAGTAGGCGTGCACCACGTACCAGCGCTTGTTCACGTCCGGCTTGTTCACGTCCGGCTTGCTGTCTTCCGCTTTGTTGTCTTGCATTTCCATCGAACTGGCGACTCCTAGTGCCCGAGCAGGAGCTTGATGCCCCATTGAACGATCGCGTCGAAGCCCGCCATGATCAGGCTGATCACGACCACCACGGCGGCCACGACCCAGGTCAGGCGGGTGGCTTCCTGCCGTGTCGGCCAGACCACCTTGCGCAGCTCGAAACGCGACTCCGCCAGGAACTCGCGGGTCTCGCGCCCCTTGGCGCTGAACATGAACAGCACCAGCGCTGCCACCAGGCCACCCACGACCGCGGTGATGCGCAGCGTGGTCGACCACTGGCCGTCGAACCAGTAGAAGGCGAACACGCCGCCCACCACGAGCAGCACGGCAACCGCGTACATCGCGACATCGGCCGTGGACGCTGCCTTGGATTGTTCGACTCGACTGTTCACGAAATTCCTGATTGCCCTGTGGATGGGACCCGCACGCGGCAGGCGCTGCTTCCCGCGAACGAGTCCGCAGATGGCGCGCCAGGTAGGACTCGAACCTACAACCTGCGGTTTTGGAGACCGCTGCTCTGCCAGTTGAGCTACTGACGCGTGGAGTGTCCGCGACTGCTGCGACGCACGTTCTTGAACACTTTTGAAACGGCGAAGGCGGGACGAGGATCAGACAACAATCCGCGGCCCGCCGTTCGCGTTTCCGGCGGACGGGCCGCCAGGCTTGCTTACTTGATGATCTTGGCCACCACGCCGGCGCCGACCGTGCGGCCGCCTTCGCGGATCGCGAAACGCAGGCCTTCGTCCATCGCCACCGGGT
>NZ_AULN01000002.1 GCF_000422305.1 Luteimonas mephitis DSM 12574
CTGACGGCGCTCCTGGCTGGAGCGACAGGCTTGCGCCGGGAACTATCAATGGCGCGGACTAACACAAGCATTGCACTTGCCCGAGCGGCCTAACGCTTGAGTTAACCCGACCTGCGTAGTGGAACCAACCACATGGCAAGCTCTATCTGCCATGTGGTTGGTGGAACGAAGCGGGTTCGGGTTGAACGAACTGTTAGGCCGCAGTCTAGAGGCTTGGTTGAAGATGTGCGACCAGGTCAGAAACAGCCTCAAACTGGCCGCGCCGGTGGGTTGTGAAGTTGACGACCATGACCGTGCCACGAGGGCTACCGGTGGGGAGGTACGTGTACCAAGTGCGTGGTCTGCCCCAACCGCCAGTTGGAGTGTAGAACCAAATGAGATCCTTGCCATTGGCGCGGGTTGTTGCGGCATACCGCAAGCGATCATGGCTTTGAGGATGCTCCCCTACGTAAACGTCAAAGAGCACTCGCCCTGTCTGCGTATGTGTGTACTTGCACAGGCGGAAATCAACTCCATCTTGCCGAGTGACGGCCACAGAGTCGACTCCTGGGAGAACTGGACAGCCTGCCAGCACTCCCCTGTCTGTATGAGAGAGATCGACAGGCGGAGGCGGAGACTGGCTGCAGGCAACAAGCACTAGTAACAATCCAGTTGCACCGATTCTCGTCATGCGGCCTAACGCCTGAGTTAAGCCGACGTGCGTAGTGGAGCCAAACACATGGCAAGCTTTATCTGCCATGTGTTTGGTGTAACGAAGCGCGTTCGGCTTGAACGAATTGTTAGGTGCCGCCCCCGAGGGACGACACGATGCCCTGATGGTACTCAGGGTCCTTGTCACGGAACTCCAAGACCTCGTTGCCCAAGTCTATGTTAATGAAAGCCTCTCCATAGCTAGCCTCACCGCCTGCCTCGAAGAAGATCTTTATCTTGGCCGGAATCTTACGGAGATCGCTTGGATCGGTGTCCATTCCCGCCATAGTGATCTCTACGCGGGTAGCCATGTGCTCTGGGACCGGCAGTGCGTACTCGTGTGCGAGAAGCGAAAGGAATGCATCGCTTTCAGGGCCAACGCTACGAATATGTCCCTTGCCCCAGTACACCGTAACTGGAGTGTCCTCAATTGGTTGGGGCTTCCATTCAGGCCCTAAGTCCACCGCGAAACTCACGGTCTTGTCTTTGATGTTGCCTCTAGCAATCACGGTCAAGGAGCCATCTTTAGCCCACCTGTGCTCAGCAATAGGCAGAGTGATGTCAATAAAATCGTCCTCGCGATCAATGCGACCGGAGGGCGGTTCTGAGCCGAATGCACGGCCGAAGATGCTAGCGAGAACTCCCATCAGAAACACTCGAAGTAGTAGTGATGTCACGTGCGGCACCTAACGCCTGAATTAAGCCGCGCCGCGAAGCGGCGTCGGCTTGAATGAATTGTTAGGGCTCAACTGTCTCACCCTCCCGCAGCGGTCTGCAAGAGACTACCCGGCCCACGGATAGCTTGCGCTGATATGCGCCCATATGGCCGAATTGACCAAGTGATGAGACGGAACCTTCAAGCTCAACGTATACGCGATGCCAGGGTGCATTGAGCTCTTGGTTGAAGGTCAGAAAGGCGCAGGGAAGCGAACCCTCCACCCACCAACGCTCCTCCGCCGCTGACAGCGGACGAAACTCCCGTGTCTCAAAGCCCTCTGTGTAGTAGCCGGCATGGATTTTTGGCTCCGACTCCACAGCAACTGACGGCTCTGGTATGCGAGTACAGCCAGTTGCTGCAATGACTAACAGAAGCAGAGCAGCTTTCATTGAGCCCTAACGCTTGAGTTAAGCCGAGCCGCGAAGCGGCTTCGGCTTGAACGAATTGTTAGGCTGCATTGGCCGGCGCATCTGGGCCGCTCTTTTTGATGCGTCTAACGTTGCGCCAGAAGAAGTACACGCCAATACCGAAGATCAGGAGCTTTACAAGCAATGGCGCTGTAAAGCCATTTGCCTGGAAGGACAAGAACGACTCAAGTGCATAGAACAGGGCAACGACTGCACCAGCGATGGTAAAGATGAGTGCTTTGACGTTCATGGTATTCCCCAAATGCGGCCTAACGCTTGAATTAAGCCGCGCCGCGAAGCGGCGTCGGCTTGAATGAATTGTTAGACGATCATAGCGAGTAGCTGACTTTTGTGTCGGCAATGATGATCTTGCCGTTGACCTGCAAGTGCTTGATAAGTGTTTCCAGCTGGGGCTCCGTGATGGAACTCTTTGCGTTCTTGACAGTTGCGCGGATGGTGCTTTTGAGTGTCTCAACTTTTCTCGGGCGAGACGCGCCGCGCTTTTCAAGATCTGCGAGAACAACTGCATAGTTGTCGATCTTCGGTGGAACGGTAGCAGCTTTAGCCGGAGCAACAGGCGAAGGCTGTGCTTTGCCATTGCCATTTGGACAGACGAACTTGCCGTTTTGATTCAGAACAACGCGAATTTTCTCTTTAAGTGACATGCTGCCAAAGAGCGCATTGACTGCTTTGCAGCAGGCAACGCAGTTGTCATCGCTGTTGCTTCCGGCGCGGGAGGAAGGAACAAGATGCTCGACACTAGCGTCTGCTTTTGGAAGGGGCATGTTGCAAAAGAAGCAAATGCCTCCCTGGGCAAACATTAATCTGTCAAGCGGCTTGGTGGTCATCTGATCGTCTAACACCTTGAAATAAGCCGACCCGCGAAGCGGGTTCGGCTTGATTGAACTGTTAGGCCGCCGGCCGAAGAAACGACGCCCCACCGAGGCGAACTTTACGACAGATCCTGCCGGAAGACGCGCTTGCGCCGGGTGCGATCTGGAGTGAGAAATGGCAAGCCTGTCCGTGAGCCAGCGGCCTGCGCCGTGAACGGGCGAGGGTGACCTGACTGCGCTTGCCGCTTGGAGCGACAGGCTTGCGCCAGGACGTACCAGCTGCACGGCCGAGCACGGCATTGCACTTGCCCGAGCGGCCTAACACTTGAAATAAGCCGACCCGCGAAGCGGGTTCGGCTTGATTGAACTGTTAGGCCGCCGGCCGAGGAGCCAACGACCTGCTTGGCGGACTTTACGACAAATCTGGCCGGAGGACGCGCTTGCACCGGGTGCGATCTGGAGTGAGGAACGGCCGCCCTGTCCGTGAGCCAGCGGCTTGCGCCGTGAACGGGCGAGGGTGACCTGACTGCGCTTGCCGCTTGGAGCGACAGGCGTGCGCCGTGAACTGTCTGGACTGCTGCCGGTTCCGTGGACACCATCCTAAGCTATCTGTAGTTGCTGCTCGTACTGCGCGGGGCTGATGT
>NZ_AULN01000003.1 GCF_000422305.1 Luteimonas mephitis DSM 12574
TGACAGACGCCGTGCTTAGCAAGCAAGGCTAGCGGGCCTAACAATTCATTCAAGCCGAACCCGCTTCGCGGGTCGGCTTAATTCAGGCGTTAGGCGCGGCAGACACAAATTGGAGGTCGTGATGAAAGAGCAAGATTTTTGGCAGCTAGAGGAGCAGTTCTGGACTAGTGGCGCGGACTTTTACGACCAACGCTTGGGCCGTAATGCGCTCATGGTTTTCCCTGAACCTGCTGGAGTGCTTGACCGCAAAGCCACCTTGGAATCGCTTCAATCTGGTGCTCGCTGGAAGAATGTCTCATTCACAAACAAGAAATTCGCGATGCCGGCTCAGTCCACTGCAGTTCTCGTCTATTCTGTCCAAGCTGACCGCGGCGGCTCCGGCACTGCTTACTCGGCACAGTGTTCTTCTACTTACGTCCATTCTTCCGGTGACTGGCAACTCGCTTTGCATCAGCAAACACCAACAGACTGAGCCGTAGTGGTGCCGCCCCTAACAATTCGTTCAAGCCGAACTTGCTTCGTTACACCAAACATATGGCAGAAAAAGCTTGCCATGTGTTTGGCTCCACTACGCAAGTCGGCTTAACTCAGGCGTTAGGCCGCTCATGACTCAGCAAGAGATCGGTTGGTTCTGCTTAATCTTTGGAGCGCTTTACGCGGTCGCGCTCTATGTGTTTCCCTCCATCTTCAACAATTGGTTTCTGTGTCCTCGTTATGGCGTGTTTGGCCCGCCCAGTAGTCGTCTCGGCGGCATCGGCGCTGGCCTTTTTTTGGTTTCGCTAGGCTTGGTACATCTCAATGCGGCTCATCCATTGACGCCTACTTGGATCCCTTGGTGTGCCGTCTTTGGATCGGTGCTGATTATGATCGTCGGAATGTTCCGTGAACCTCTTTACCGGGACGCGGCCTAACAAATCATTCAAGCCGAACGCCACAAGTGGCGTCGGCTTAATTCAGGCGTTAGGCGCGTCAAAGCTAGAGCTAAGGCGGTTCACGGCTTCGGTGGCATCAGGTGGCCATTCGACCCCAGTTGTCGCTGGCTTCGGACGTCCGGTTTCGGTCACGTCACGGGCCGCGCACTCCAGCATTTCAACGTTTCGTACTCCGGCTTCGGTTGCCGCGTGCGGCGCGTGGACGCGGAGACATTGCCGGCCCAGCGGGTGCGGCTTCGGAGAGTTCGTTGCTGACAGTTCGCGGGGTGCGCCCGGGCTGTCCAGGCTTCGGTTCAAGCGGCCTTGCCGGGCCGTCATTTCCGCGGGATGATCGCGCCTAACAATTCGTTCAACCCGAACCCGCTTCGTTGCTTCATTCAACCGTGTTGCAAGCTGTTCCGACGCAAGCTCACGATCGTCGTGGCAGCGGGTCGGGTTAACTCAAGCGTTAGGCCGCAGAGGCAAGCATGCGCGACATTGACGCAATCATCCGAGAATTGCAGGTCTCCTACCCAGCGATCACCGCTGCGCAACTCAGCGTGTTGCATCCCGGGGCTGACGACGATGGCATCTGGTTCTTCCGAAACGCCCAGAGCAACTTAGAGATTCAACTCGAGTCGTCCACCGGCAATGCGCCGTTTTTAGTGGAGAACTCCGGTTCTAGTGAGCGGCTCTATGCTCAGACCGTGGAGCAGGCAGTCGCTATGGTGGTCGCGGGCTTCGGTGTAGCTGGCTCGGCGGCCTAACAATGCGTTCAAGCCGAAATTGCATCGCTACGCCGTCAACATGGCAGAAAGAGCTTGCCATGTCGCCAGCTACGCGCTGCAATTCGGCTTAACTTGAGCGTTAGCGCCCATGAATCATTTCTTCCGGCAATTGATAGCGCTGATCATCTTGCTGTCGCTAGCCATGTCAATTGCTGGTTGTTCTCATAACGCGCCAGTGACACGTGACGTTACGATAAGCAAGCTGTTCAAAATCTGCGCCACGGTTCCTGATGACGCACAACTCGCTCGGGATACTCCGGTCGACACTGAATTCATAACTTACAAAGACAGTCGCTCCTCCTACAAAATCGATCTCACTCATTATTCCGGCAGCATGCCCCACATGTCGGGACCCCCAGTGTCCATCGGCGGGCCACTTAATATTGTTGTTCTTGGCACACAACCTAACGCAAATAGTCGCAGCTACGTAGTACAGTTCGATAGTATTGGCGCCGTCCTGCCACAAGCCTATGGTTCCGTACAGATCCTGGGTGACGCACAAAGAGAACCGGACGCCCTGTTCTCTTTCCTGGCTGGCTGGCGTCGCTGCAAGCAGACGTAGCATGGGCGCTAACAATTCGTTCAAGCCGAACTTGCTTCGTTACGGCAAAGGTATGGCAGAAAAAGCTTGCCATACCTTTGCCTTCACTACGCAAGTCGGCTTAACTCAGGCGTTAGGCCCCGTAGGAAGCACTATGGCAACTCCAGACAGCGAGTACTTTCACGAGCTTCCGCCGCTCACGTCCGATCTCGTCGCTGAGATTGGCGCTGGCCAAGAGGTTGCGCTGCTACTACTTGAGTACGTCCCCACTGGAGGCGGCGTTATCTTTCCGGTGCAGTACATTCACAAAGAGTTGGTCTATCGCACTCCCGGACAGAAAGATGCGGTCGCACTTGGCATCGCCAGACTCATTGATGGCGGCGAGTTCCGGGATGCGCGCATCCTATTTTCTCGCCCGCATAAGACAGCAACCCTTCGCGGTCTTTCACTAGAGGGCCAGGTCAAGGTTGGCCGGCCGGGGCCTAACAATTCGTTCAAGCCGAACTTGCTTCGCTCCACCAACAACATGGCAGGTTAAACTTGCCATGTTGTCGGCTCCGCTACGCAAGTCGGCTTAACTCAGGTGTTAGGCCGCTCGGGTAAGCACCAAGGCCGTGTGGTTCGCGCCGCTGACTGGACTGCTGCCGGTTTCACAGACACCTGGTTTAGGTGTGATGATGAAACCGGAGGTGGCAAATGGCAAAGCGGACCTTTACCCGAGAGTTCA
>NZ_AULN01000004.1 GCF_000422305.1 Luteimonas mephitis DSM 12574
CAGTGAGGTTGACTCCGACGAGCTGCAGAAGCGCCAGATCATCAACACGGGCGAAGTCCAGGACGGTTACCCTGTTCGCACATTCGAGGCAAAGGCGAGTCTGCCGAACGACAAGAAGGGTTGGTACGTCAACATGCCTGCGGATGGTGAGCGGATCGTGCAGGATGCGCAGATGGTGTCGAATATCCTGGTGACGGCCAGCATGATGCCCACCGGCGATGCCTGTGATTCGTCGGGTAGCGGCTACATCAATGCCGTGGACGCCTTCACCGGAACCAGCGCAGGTAAATCGTTCTTCGATCTGGACGGCGACGGCGACACAGCCGACAACAACATCGGTGGTGTTCCGGTGGGCTCGGTGAACTTCGGTGTCGGGATGCCGACACTGCCGATCTTCCTGGATGGCAGCCTGATCGTAGGTGGTACCGGCGGTGAGAATGGCGGCGGGGGAAAGCCTGCCCCTGGCGGCATCGTGGGCAAGGAATGGAGCCGCGTCTCCTGGCGCGAGATCAAGGGAGATTGACCGATGACCAACTACTACAGTAGGGGCTGCCGCATGGGCAGCAGCCACCATCGGGCGGCTGGCTTCTCTCTCATCGAAGTCATGATCGTCGTGGCGATCATTGGCATCCTGGCCTCCATCGCGTTGCCCAGCTACAACGAGCACATCAGGAAAACCCGTCGCACCGCGGGCGGGGCCTGCGCGGCGGCGGCGGCCCAGCAGATGGAGCGCTTCTATACGGTGCAACTTACCTACGTTGGTGCGCCAGCGGGGGATGTGTTGGATAACGTGTGTGATCCCGACACGTTGAAGTACTACACCATCGCAACAGCTAATGTTGGTGCAAGGACGTATACAGTGACAGCTGCTCCCACGGGCAAGCAGTCGGGCGATTCCTGTGGCACCTTGGGCATCAATCAGGCCGGAGTGAAATCGCCTGCAACGGATGGTTGCTGGTAAGCGGAGCAGGACACCCGTACAGCAGACATGAAAAACCCGCCTTCCGGCGGGTTTTTCATGTCTGGCGCCCGAAGCTGGACTCGGGATAAATGTGCAAGCAGTTGTTGTAAAAGGTGTTCTCCACAAGTCTGAAAACGGATCTACTCACTTTTCTACTCAATTTTTGCTCCAGAACCGCAGAAATACGCTATTTCTTAGGACTCCTGCTGCTTCCGGTACCCGGCCTCCCGTCAACAGGTCAATGCCGCGTCCAGTACTTCGGTGGAACGAACGGCTCGGATGTCCCGGGAGGCAACAAGCCGAGGCCTTCGGCGGCGCGAGTGGCCGATGCTTTCGAATGGAGCGTGAGCGGGCGTGGCAGGTAGGCGCAGGCTGGCCGTATGTGTCCGGGCGTGAGGAGTGGTTCGTCCCGGAGGAGTCGCGTGAATCCGCGCCCTTTGACGAGCAGCCCCCATTCTTTGCCATCGTCAATAGCGACTGGCTCGATCGACCGAACAAGCTGCAGCAAGCGGGCAATCTGCAGCGGCAAAAGTGAGATCAACTTGTAGGGCATGAAGCTACTCCCGGTGCACTGCCGCATGTTGCGTCAGGTCGGTCGCATGGAATGCGATCGCTAGGACCTATTCGCACAACTCCCAGGCATCCGGGGTGTCCCAGAGAATGGATGGCTGGAAATCACCTGGGCCGGCACGTGGATGGTCAACGTACCGAGCTTCCGAGATGCGAATCTGGATTTTTCCATTGTCCGGGCTCACGCCTTCGGTAAAGCCAACGTACTTGATCCCACCCTGCAGTTGGCAAATCCGCGCACCAATCTGCTGTTTCTGCTCTCGCGATCCAGCATCGCGATAAACTTCCGCGATATCAGCCAGGCCACGCACGCGGCTCTCATGGTCCGCTGCAGCCTGTTCCATCCTGTCCCATTCCTCGCCCCAGACCACCCGGACGTCACCGGGATCTTCGATCTTCGAAAACGTGTAGCGCCACTTGAGCCTGGCGCCACCGCCACATGATTCGGCGACCTCGAATCGCCAGATGGCCCGCTCCAGAATGTCACCCGTGTTGACATCTATGAGCATGAAGTTTCCTCCGGGCGAGTAGCAGGCACCCAAGGACCCCGTGCCACTTCCACCGCGTCCGCCCCCGGTCTCTTTCATGGGCAAGAAGGCGATCTCCCGTTCATCGATGATCGTCGTACGAAGATCCTTGTAGGTTCCTTCCTCCAGGACCCACCGATACCCCATGACCCCGTATAGCCCACCGAGCTTCACGGTCATCGGCCGGGACACGATGACCCTCAGGCCGGGCTTGTCCGGAAAGTCGACGAACTCGTAATCCTGTTCGTCGACCGGGACGATTTCCGCCGCTATCGCCGGTGTCGCGAACGCCAGCGCACCGACAAGCACAGCAGCCAACCGGAAGTGGGGCATGTCCCTTGATACGGTCTTCATTCCTTGGATTCTCCGTTTGCGAATGTGGACTGCTGCCGGTTCCGTGGACACCATCCTAAGCTATCTGTAGTTGCTGCTCGTACTGCGCGGGGCTGATGT
>NZ_AULN01000005.1 GCF_000422305.1 Luteimonas mephitis DSM 12574
TGACAGACGCCGTGCTTAGCAAGCAAGGCTAGCGGGCCTAACAATTCATTCAAGCCGAACCCGCTTCGCGGGTCGGCTTAATTCAGGCGTTAGGCCCCATGGATGATCTTTCGATGACGAGACAAATTGAACACATCAGCATTCGTAGCGTTGCACCTATCAGTGCAGCCATCTTCTTTATCCTGAGCTGTTTCACGGTCGCTTCCAGCTATCTACTTGCACGCTCAGCGCCAGGTCGCATTACCTCGTTCGAGTTGCACGGCCCCATCGATCTCAGCTTCTCTGGCATGCCAGACCTGTACATCCTGTTCCTATATCCATTCTTATCCGCTGTCGTTGGTGCTATCGGCGCTGCGATCCTCGCTTTCCTCTACAACTTCTTGACGCGGTTCCTCGGACCAATCAGAGTCAGGTTGAGTGATTGATCACATGGTCCCTTGCCTGGGGCCTAACAATTCGTTCAACCCGAACCCGCTTCGTTTCACCAACAGCATGGCAGATAAAGCTTGCCATGTTGTTGGCTCCACTACGCGGGTCGGGTTAACTCAGGCGTTAGGCCTCATGAAACGCACATTGATCGCCCTCACTCTATTCGTCTCCGCCCAAGCCACCGGCATGTCCATTGACACGCCCGCTCAAGCTCTTCTGGCCACGGTCGGCCATGACCATTTCGCCGCAGAGTCAGACGGTTTGTATACCGGTGTCTCGGACAGTTCGGTCAAAACCCAACTCAATGCCAAGATTGATGCTGCTGCCGTCGCCTTCGCTAATGCGGCCAGTGCCAAGGCTTCGGCTTCACAGATCCTGGCCATTCTCAAGGAGCACCTTGGCGGCATTGATCGTGGGGCGCTCGACACTGAGGACGCTGAGCATATCGCCGGTCTGTTCGAGCAGATGCTAGATGGCTTGGGCATCCAAAGCTCGGACAATGTTCTCAACAGCTGGTTGTACGGATTTGACCCGGGATGAGGCCTAACAATTCGTTCAACCCGAACCCGCTTCGTTCCACCAACAACATGGCAGATAAAGCTTGCCATGTTGTTGGCTCCACTACGCAGGTCGGGTTAACTCAAGCGTTAGGCCCCGAGGAGCAGCATGTCGCAAGTTTTGGCTCAGCCTTACTGGAAGCGCTTCGCGATCGCATTATGCGCGGCGACCGTTCTCGTGTTTGCTTGTTCGCTGTCCATGCAACTTCATGCGCTCAAAGAGCCGGAATGGGTGCTTGCTGTAGCAGCTGGGGTGCTGGTCGCTTCTATCCCGGGATCGGCATTATCTGCCTTGGCGTTCCGGCACAATCAACTTGCTCTTATTCTTGGCGCTCAGCTTCTGACCGTGGCGGCCTTGGCTGCTTGGTTCGGGCTCAGGGCCTAACAATTCATTCAAGCCGACACCGCTTCGCGGCGCGGCTTAATTCAGGCGTTAGGCCTTGTTTCCCGCACTGTTGTCGCAAGGGTACTGGGCCAGGTCGCAGTCTTCGCTCATCCGCAGCGGTTCGCACTTCGCACGCGCGAGACAGTTATCGGCAGCTGGCCTGCGGCATCTCGGCTTCGGACAGACGCGACTCTCCGCAAGGTTGGACCTACCGGGTCGGCTTCGGAGCGGGCGCGGTGAAAGTTCTTGGTCGCGCGCCTCAACAGCGTGGCTTCGTTCGCGGCAGCGGCACGGCCAATCTGCTGGGCCATACTTGGTGTACTGTTCGGCGCAGGGGTTGGACTGCCGCAAGATCGGACGCAGGCTCGAGGTGCGGCGGCCTAACAATGCGTTCAAGCCGAAGCCGCTTCGTTACGCAAAGCACATGGCAGGTACAGCTTGCCATGTGCTTCGCTCCACTTCGCGTCTCGGCTTAACTTAGGCGTTAGGCCCCGCAAAAGACATCTACTCAGACTGTGCGAGACAATCCTTACGCCGCCGCTATTGATCGCTACTTTCGGATCATCCTTTGCATAGCGGCTGCCACAGCAGGCTTGGGGCTCTCCGCATGGTGCATTCTGTCCGGTCACGCACCGGAGTTGGGGCTGCGATCCGTCGGGCCAGGCTACTACGCAGATGTCAGCCCGTCGCAGTTCTGGTTTACTGTTGCTCTCTACGCTGGCTTTGGCCTGCTGTTCACTTATTTGGCTTGGCGCGCGTATCGCGATTAGACCTTCAATGCGACGCTCGCAGCATGTCAGCCCAATGGGGCGGGGCCTAACAGTTCGTTCAACCCGAACCCGCTTCGTTCCACCAACAACATGGCAGAT
>NZ_AULN01000006.1 GCF_000422305.1 Luteimonas mephitis DSM 12574
AGGGTGGTGGACAGGTCGGCGATCATCTCGCCGACATACAGGTACGAATCGCGGGCCACCTCCGGCCTGCTGCCGGAGGCGATCGCCGCTTCGGCGGCAGCGACCTGTTCCTCGATCATGTTCACTGCCAGCGAACAATAGTTCTGGTTGGCTGTGAGTTCGAACATCATGGCGGCATCGGTAGCCGAGAAGCCGTAGCCGGGATTGCCGTTGACGGCGCTGTCGACCCAGGACTTGAAGCTGGAATAGGCCGTCGAACGCATGTCGATGTACGACGCATTGAGGCGCAATCCGACCCGCGTCGCGCGGGTCATGCCGGATGTGCCCGGTGCCTGCCAATGGGGCGAGCCGTCGGTGCTCGAGGCGGGCGGCGTGGTGGCATCGACTGGTGCTGAAGTCAGTGCTAACAGTGGTGGGCGGGCCTGTGTACGTGGCACCCGGCCAGCGAACTGGGTTTCCCCGGCGCTAAGGCTGTTGCCGATCGATCGCAGCCAGCGTGGCCAGAGCGAATCGGAGCTGCGCCCGGCCGGGCCCGCGAGGGGCAGATGAGGCGTGGGCGCAGTTGCCGTGGCGACCTTCCGCGCCGTTGCATGCAGTTCCCGACGAGTCCGGTTGGCAGCAATGGCGACCGGCTGCGTGGCAGGCTGCCGGGTGACCGGCTCGCGGCCATCGGAGAGGATGGTGGGGGCGCCGTCTGCGGGCGGGGCGAGTGCAGCGGTCCCTGGTCCGTTGGTGCCCGACGCGTCGACCATCAGCAGAATGCCGCCGAACAGGCCGGCGACGAAAACGGAGGCTGCGACCGGCAGGACGCGCCGGTAGCGCCAGACAGGGGTATGTCGGGACACACGAGTGGACATAGGCAAGGCGGGTTTCCTCAGTGCCTTGCGTGGCATGGGCGACGACAACAGCTATCGCCGCTCCGGAAGCCTCCCCCTGGGCCATGCCGCGCATCGGCTGGCTGCGGACTATAGAGGGAATGTCGGCTCCAAGCGGCTGCGAGCGTAAAATTGTGAACTGTGCCGCGGAAACCCAGCGATTTGTTCAGTCTTCGTAAAGCTGAATAACGTAGCCGGTGTCACTTCCGGAGATATCAATCCGCCAACCGCGTCTGAATTCGCGCGCGTCCACGCTGCTCCAGTCATGCACACTCAGGGTGGCATTGGCGGGTTGCAACACGCGCATGCGGAGATTCCCGGCGCGGGCCTCGCGGCCGTTGATGGTGGGCTGGACAGGGACG
>NZ_AULN01000007.1 GCF_000422305.1 Luteimonas mephitis DSM 12574
GCGCTGCAGCAACACCTGGTCGATGTGCTTCGGCGGGTACTGGTCGAGGTTGAGCGTGCTGTGCGCGCGATCGCCTGGCGCCATCCGCGGATGCATCGCGGCGTAGGCGTCGAGGAACGGGCCGAGCAGCGGCTGCAGTTCCGGCGCGTCCATCGAGGCGTTGAGGTCGCCGGCCAGCACCGAGGGCAGGCCGCCGTCGGAGGCGGAGACGTAGCGCAGTGCGTCGCCCACCTGCTCGGCGCGGATCGCACCGCCCTGTCCGGTCCAGTGCAGGTGGGTGTCGTAGACATTGATCTCGCGGCCATCGACGGCGATCCGCACGCGGACGATGCTGCGGTAGTCGTCGAGCGGTTCCAGCGGCTTCCAGTCGTGCGCGAGGATCGGATGGCGGGTGAGGATCGCGTTGCCGAAGCGCTGCGGCTTGCCGGGCGGGTCCACCGACGCGAATACGTACTCGTAGCCCAGCGCGTCGGCCAGCGTCCGGGCCTGGTTGGGCAGCCCGTGGTGCTGGAACACCTCCTGCAGCGTGATCACGTCCGGGCGCAGTTCGCGCAGCGTGGCGACGATCAGCTTTTCGCGCTTCGGCCAGTTGCCCTTGTCGTGCCAGAGGTTGAGGGTGACCAGGATCAGCCCGGGTGCTTGCGCGCGGGCATCCGCCTTCGAGACTGGCGCCGACGCACACGCCGCCAGCGTGACGAACAGCGCCAGCGCCAGCAGGCGCACGACGGACGGGACGACAGTGGCGTGCATGCGGGGCTCCGGCGGCTCGTTCGGCGGGTGCGGAACGCGATTGTCGCGCGCGTTTCAGCGTGCGTCCGGCACCGTGGCCGTCCGCAGCACCGGATACAGCAGGTAGCGTTCGTCCCATGACGGATGCAACTGGTAGAAGAAATCCAGCCGCGCGCGCGGATCGCCGGCGAATGCCTTGTCGTCGCGCAGGCGCTGCTCGAAGCGCGCCTTGAGCACCGGGTCCTTCGCCAGCATCTCGCGCGCGACTTCCTCGGCCACGTAAGGCTCCATGTACTCCTTGCGTTCGAAGGCGTTGTTGAACTCGCCCCAGGCGGCGAGCGCATCCGGCGCCTGCGGTTCCAGCAGCGCCATCAGCAGCCGCGCCTTGGCCTGCGCGATCGGCACGAACAGCGCGCCAGCGGCGACGTCGCGCGATTCCGGCTTCCAGCTGCCAGTCACGTCGAGGCGCTGGTGGCCTT
>NZ_AULN01000008.1 GCF_000422305.1 Luteimonas mephitis DSM 12574
TGTTGTTGGGCTAGTCATGCAATGGCTGTGAGCCCTAACAATTCATTCAAGCCGAACGCGCTTCGCGCGTCGGCTTAATTCAGGCGTTAGGCCGCATGTGGTGACAACGACGATATCCGAAGCAACGCAGGATCATCTTGGCCAGGTGTTGCACTGGCTCAAGCTTGAGCAAGAGGAGCTGCTTGAGGGCTTCTACTGCAACAAGGAGATCATCTGCTCCTCGTTCGCCGCACGTGAGATGCAATGCTTGCTAAAAGACGGGCATCCGATCGGCTTTGGCATCTTCCACATCAAACCGTCTGGCACTGCATCTATCGACATCTTGGAGATCCATCCGCTGCACAGAGGGTCCGGCCACGGCACTGAGCTGGCTAAAAATCTCATCGGGCACCTGCTGCGCTCCGGGTCTACTCATGTCTCCGTTCAGTGCGCGCCAAGGTCTTCTGAGAGCTTCTGGCGCAAGCTCGGCTTTGTTGACAAGCCC
Organism: Luteimonas mephitis DSM 12574; assembly: GCF_000422305.1. Classification (GTDB taxonomy): domain Bacteria; phylum Pseudomonadota; class Gammaproteobacteria; order Xanthomonadales; family Xanthomonadaceae; genus Luteimonas; species Luteimonas mephitis. Next base: position 485 of record NZ_AULN01000008.1, read on the forward strand.
TCTCGCTTCCCGCAATTTCCACCAATAGTACTTTGGCTGCCCGGGCAAGCGGCCTAACAATTCGTTCAAGCCGAACTTGCTTCGCTACACCGACAACATGGCAGAAAAAGCTTGCCATGTTGTTGGTTCCGCTACGCAAGTCGGCTTAACTCAGGCGTTAGGGGCCATGTGGAAGCTCATCGCAGCCGTAGTTCTTCTGGCTAGCCTCGCCGGCTGCGCAACGGTCCGCGATTACCGAATGGAGCGCTCGCTGACCCGCTCTCGTGCGGCGGCCTTGGCCGCGATCGACCCCGAGAACTGCCGCCGCAAAGGCGGCACCATTCGGCAAGTGGGCATGTTCGGCACTCCGTCCTGTGTCACTCCGCTTCCGGACGGTGGCAAAGCGTGTCGCTCTGACGCAGAGTGCTCAGGCGCCTGCTTCGCGCCAGAAGGCGCGTCTATCGGTCAGGCAGCGACCGGCATCTGCCAGGTAGACACGGCCGCCGTGTTTGGCTGCCATGATCACGTGGAGAATGGGGTGGTGGTCGGGGGCATGTGCGTTGACTAGCTTGGCCCCTAACAATTCGTCCAAGCCGACGCCGCTTCGCGGCGCGGCTTAACTCAGGTGTTAGTCCGCTCGGGAAAGATCAATGGCTGTGCGGGTTCGGGCGTCTGACAGATCACGGCGCAAGCCTGACGCTCCAGACACGATCGCAGTCGCC
>NZ_AULN01000009.1 GCF_000422305.1 Luteimonas mephitis DSM 12574
AAAAAACGAAGCCCGGCATGAGCCGGGCTTCGTGGGACTGCTTGGCGTCGAACTCAGTTCTGGACGTTCAGCTCGGTGCGGCGGTTGCGCGCACGGCCTTCCGGATTGTCCGAACCGTCGTCGTTGGTGTTCGGCGCGATCGGGCGGCTCTCGCCGTAACCCACCGGGCCCACCAGGCGACCGGCGTCGATGCCGTTGCTGGTCAGGTAGTCGTACACGGCGCTCGCGCGACGCTCCGACAGCTTCTGGTTGTACGCGTCGGTACCCTTCGAGTCGGTGTGACCGGCCACTTCAACCCGCAGGTCGGGGTAGCGCTTCAGGATCTCGATCGCCTCGTTCAGGATCGCCACCGCGTCAGGACGCAGGGTCGACTTGTCGAAGTCGAAGTTGACACCCTTCAGGTCGATCGACACCGGCACCGGGCAGCCGTCCGGACCGATGGTCTGGCCAGCCTGCGAATCCGGGCACTTGTCGTCGCAATCGTTCACGCCGTCACCGTCGCTGTCCATGTCGGCGCAGCTCGGGGCCGCCGGCGCCGGCGCGACCGGGGCGGTCGGCTCCGGACCCAGCGGAATCACCACGCCCACCGAGGCGAGGATGTCGCCGAAACCGTCTTCTTCCGGCGCAGCAAAGCTGCTGTCGTTGAAGTCGGCACGGTACGCCAGTTCGGCGCGCACGCCGACGCGACGGGCCAGGGTGCTCTGCACGCCGACGCCGACCTTGGCGGCAAAGTTGCCGTCTTCCACCTGGCCGGGGGAGTTCGGGTTCGGGAACGCGTCAAACTCTTCTTCCGAGCGCTGGTAGCCCAGGCCCATCAGCAGGTACGGGTTCCAGCTGCGGCCTTCGGCGATGAAGTGGCGGCGCAGGTCCAGCGAAATGCCGTACTGGCTCCAGTTCAGGTCGTCGTTGGATTCCTTGTTCGGGTTCTGGTAGTTCAGCTCACCGTCCACCGACCAGTTCGGGCTCAGGAACTTGCCCAGGCCGATGGTGCCGAACGGCACGCTGTCGGTCCCGCGGTCACTGTCCTGGAAGTTGTAACCGACGCTGCCGGTCAGGTACCAGCGGTCGTCGAACTCCTGCGCATTGGCGGCCTGCGCAAAGCCGATGCCGGCGAG